>NZ_CM177835.1:2500-3302500 GCF_058242805.1 Neorhizobium sp. PAMB6716 | reverse complement strand
GAATGTTGACATGAGTAACGATAAAGGGGGTGAGAGACCCCCTCGCCGAAAGACCAAGGGTTCCTGCTTAAAGTTAATCTGAGCAGGGTTAGCCGGCCCCTAAGGCGAGGCAGAAATGCGTAGTCGATGGGAACCACGTTAATATTCGTGGGCCTGGTGGTAGTGACGGATTGCGTAACTTGTTCATTCTTATTGGATTGGATGGGCGAGGAAGCGGTTCCAGGAAATAGCTCCATCATTATAGACCGTACCCGAAACCGACACAGGTGGTCAGGTAGAGTATACCAAGGCGCTTGAGAGAACTATGTTGAAGGAACTCGGCAAATTGCACGCGTAACTTCGGAAGAAGCGTGACCCTGCTGTACGCAAGTATGTCAGGGTGGCACAGACCAGGGGGTAGCGACTGTTTATCAAAAACACAGGGCTCTGCGAAGTCGCAAGACGACGTATAGGGTCTGACGCCTGCCCGGTGCTGGAAGGTTAAGAGGAGAGGTGCAAGCTTTGAATCGAAGCCCCAGTAAACGGCGGCCGTAACTATAACGGTCCTAAGGTAGCGAAATTCCTTGTCGGGTAAGTTCCGACCTGCACGAATGGCGTAACGACTTCCCCGCTGTCTCCAACATAGACTCAGTGAAATTGAATTCCCCGTGAAGATGCGGGGTTCCTGCGGTCAGACGGAAAGACCCCGTGCACCTTTACTATAGCTTTACACTGGCATTCGTGTCGGCATGTGTAGGATAGGTGGTAGGCTTTGAAGCGGGGACGCCAGTTCTCGTGGAGCCATCCTTGAAATACCACCCTTATCGTCATGGATGTCTAACCGCGGTCCGTCATCCGGATCCGGGACAGTGTATGGTGGGTAGTTTGACTGGGGCGGTCGCCTCCGAAAGAGTAACGGAGGCGCGCGATGGTGGGCTCAGACCGGTCGGAAATCGGTCGTCGAGTGCAATGGCATAAGCCCGCCTGACTGCGAGACTGACAAGTCGAGCAGAGACGAAAGTCGGTCATAGTGATCCGGTGGTCCCGTGTGGAAGGGCCATCGCTCAACGGATAAAAGGTACGCCGGGGATAACAGGCTGATGACCCCCAAGAGTCCATATCGACGGGGTTGTTTGGCACCTCGATGTCGGCTCATCGCATCCTGGGGCTGGAGCAGGTCCCAAGGGTTTGGCTGTTCGCCAATTAAAGCGGTACGTGAGCTGGGTTCAGAACGTCGTGAGACAGTTCGGTCCCTATCTGCCGTGGGTGTAGGAATATTGACAGGATCTGTCCCTAGTACGAGAGGACCGGGATGGACATATCTCTGGTGGACCTGTTGTCCTGCCAAGGGCATAGCAGGGTAGCTATATATGGAAGGGATAACCGCTGAAGGCATCTAAGCGGGAAACCCACCTGAAAACGAGTATTCCCTATCAGAGCCGTGGAAGACGACCACGTTGATAGGACGGGTGTGGACGTGCAGTAATGCATGAAGCTTACCGTTACTAATAGCTCGATTGGCTTGATCGTTCTCATTGATAATGCTCATCGAAGATGAGCCATCTCTTTCAGTCTTCACGCTGTCGCATCCTTCGGATGCTACGCTGCAGACGGCGCGCCAAACGATTGGCGACGGCCAAAGGCCTGTATGGGTGACCTGCTCATACGGCCGCATGAAAGAAAAAAGACGTGTTCAAAAAAAACTATTGGCTACTGCCTATTGGCTAAGCCCTAGTTACCAGCTTCTCAACACATTGCCCTTAGCTGACCTGGTGGTCATGGCGGGGCGGCTGCACCCGTTCCCATTCCGAACACGGCCGTGAAACGCCCCTGCGCCAATGGTACTTCGTCTCAAGACGCGGGAGAGTAGGTCGCTGCCAGGTCTGCTAAAGGCAATGTTGTCACGGTTTGCACTTGCAAATCCGTCGGGTTTTGCGAAAGCAAATACCCAGGTTTTGCACTCGCAAATACCTCGCGGTTTGAACTTTGCAAATCCGCCAATCTTCTCGTCACAAACACTAACGGCCCAGCCGATAACAAAAGGGTCGCTCAAAGCGGCCTTTCGTCGTTTGGGATACAGGAAAGATTGGCGTACCGAATAGACAATGGTGCGACCCTTACAGGAGACAAATTGCATTCGGCAATTTGCTCCGGCAGTATGCATCACAGCTGCGCTGTGACGCAGGCGCGATAAATCCAAAACGGATTTACGCATGTAACGAGATTTGCCTGACGGCAAAACTCTGTGGGTATTTTGCCTAACGGCAAAAACCCGGTAACGAGATTTTGCCTGACGGCAAAACTTTGACAACGCGGGGTGGAGCAGCCCGGTAGCTCGTCAGGCTCATAACCTGAAGGCCGCAGGTTCAAATCCTGCCCCCGCAACCAATTCCAGCATAATTCGCTCATCGCGATTATATAACAAGGCTTAAGCGCCAATGATGCTCACCGCCTCTGTACATCAGGGGCGGTTTTCGCGTTTGGGAGTAACCGTTGTTCCGACCACACATTGACGGTGTAATTCCATACGCAGCGAAGGACGCGCGCCGATACCAGTACGATATCCTTGATCTCTTCGATTCCACTTGTCAGTGGTAATCCCCCCGCAAACTAAACGGGCTTAAAAGTAGAATTTTCTCACAAGATTTTGGAGAAGATTCCGATGAAGATATCACGATTCAGCGACGCGCAAATCATGGCAATCCTGAAGCAGGCAGAGGACGGCATTCCGGTTGCACAGCTTTGCCGGGAGCATGGCATGAGCGATGCGAGTTTTTACAAGTGGCGGGCCCGGTTAGGCGGCATGGATGCGTCCATGGTCAGCCAAATGAGGAGCATGGAAGAGGAGAACCGGCGCCTGAAGAAGATGTATGCGGAACTGAGCATGCAGAACGATCTTTTGAAGGAAGCTCTCGGAAAAAAGCGCTGAGGCCGTCTCAACGCAAGGAGATGGCCATGCAAGCGGTCCAGAAGCATAATATCAAAGTGGCCCTCGCGTGCCGGACGTTCTCGATCAGCGAGACATGCTATCGATATGGACGCAAGCTCGACAACGAGAACGAAGGCATTGCCGACTGGTTGCTGCGTCTGACGACAGCCAGGAAGACATGGGGTTTCGGCCTTTGTTTCCTTTATCTTCGTAACATCAAGGGCTTCACCTGGAATCACAAGCGGGTTTACCGCATCTATCGCGAACTGGAATTGAACCTTCGGATCAAGCCCAGGAAGCGTTTGGTTCGAGAGTGTCCCGAACCGCTGGCCGTGCCGGAACACCCGAACCGGACCTGGTCGATGGATTTCATGGCCGATCAGCTTGCCGACGGCCGCTCGTTCCGGACCTTGAATGTCATCGATGACTTCAACCGTGAGGGGCTTGGCATCGAGGTCGATTTCTCGTTGCCAGCCGAGCGGGTCGTTCGATCCCTCAACCGGATCATCGAGTGGCGTGGCAAGCCGGATATAATTCGTGTCGATAACGGCCCGGAATATATCAGCGGCACGCTTTTGGCGTGGGCCGAGAAGCGAAACATCACCATCGCCCATATCCAGCCGGGCAAGCCGCAGCAAAACGCCTACATCGAGCGCTACAACCGCACGGTTCGGCATGAATGGCTGGGATGCTTGATATTCGATACCATCAAGGAGGTGCAGGATCACGCCACACGCTGGCTCTGGACATACAACAATGACCGACCCAATATGGCTATCGGCGGCATCACGCCGAGGCAGAAACTGAAAATGGCAGCGTAAATTCTACTGATCGGACCCGTTAAAAACGGGGGGATTACCGCCGCTTCACAGCCGCGAAAGCTAAGGAGAAAGCCTTAGCACAAGCAATTCATGCCTATCGCGTGAAGCTGATTTGAGGGCACGTGGGTTTATGATTGACGGAACTGGATGACGTTGTTGCCGCGCATGAATGCGAGGGCACGGTCTGCCTTGATTGTTGTCACCGCGACGTCCCACGCCTCTGCGTCGGATTCGAATTGCTCGTCCCAGACGTGATTGGTGTTTTGGGGCGGCAAGATCGCCGCGCAGCACGATCACCAGTTCCGCTGCATCCGCAACAAGCTCGATCCGGCTGACCTCGAGAAGCACGCCCTGTGGCTTGTTCTCGGGCTTGTTGATTCAGATCAAGGCCTCCTCTTCACGAAAATGAGAACTCTCCCCATCAGACGGGGTTTGTCGGTCGATCGATGAAACCCCTCTTCCATTGTTCGCCTCCTGGGGGATGTTCAAGATGAACAATACCGTACCAATCGTGGCGCTGACCGTGGGCGCCTTCCTGGCGCTTCTCGGTGCAGGTTTTGCTCACGACGATCTGTTTTCTGCCCATATGTGGGTGCTTTTCTTTACGCTTGCCGCGTTTACCGTGGTGCTCTTGCGTCGGGTGCGTTTTGCGCCTGCGGCCGTGCTTTTGCCGGCAAAGCAGGGCGATCCGCCCGCCTATTTCGATGAAGTGGTCAAGTATGGCACCATTGCCACCGTCTTCTGGGGCGTGGTGGGCTTTCTGGTTGGTGTCGTCGTGGCGCTGCAGTTGGCCTTTCCGGATCTTAATTTTGGCCCCTGGTTCAATTTTGGCCGCATGCGCCCGCTCCACACATCAGCGGTGGTTTTCGCCTTCGGCGGCAATGCGCTGATCTGTACGTCGCTTTATGTCGTGCAGCGCACATCGCGCGCACGGCTGTTCGGCGGTGATGGGCTCGGATGGTTCGTCTTCTGGGGGTATCAGCTGTTCATCGTGATGGCCGCCACCGGTTATCTGCTCGGCATCACCCAGGGGCGCGAATATGCAGAGCCAGAATGGTATGTCGATCTCTGGCTGACCGTCGTCTGGGTCGCTTATCTCGTTGCCTTTCTCGGCACGATCCTGATGCGCAAGGAGCCGCATATCTATGTGGCGAACTGGTTTTATCTCGCCTTCATCGTGACGATCGCCATGCTGCATATCGTCAACAACCTGGCGGTTCCGGTCTCCTTCCTCGGCGTGAAAAGCTATTCTGCCTTCTCCGGCGTGCAGGACGCGCTGACGCAGTGGTGGTATGGCCACAATGCCGTGGGCTTCTTCCTCACAGCCGGTTTCCTTGGCATGATGTATTATTTCGTGCCCAAGCAGGCTGGTCGCCCGGTCTATTCCTACCGGCTGTCGATCATCCACTTCTGGGCGCTGATCTTCATGTATATCTGGGCCGGCCCCCACCACCTGCATTATACGGCTCTGCCCGATTGGGCGCAGACGCTCGGCATGGTGTTTTCGATCATGCTGTGGATGCCCTCCTGGGGCGGCATGATCAACGGCCTGATGACGCTGTCGGGCGCCTGGGACAAGATCCGCACTGATCCGATCATCCGCATGATGGTGATTGCCATTGCCTTCTACGGCATGTCCACCTTCGAAGGCCCGATGATGTCGATCAAGGCGGTTAACTCGCTCAGCCATTATACGGAATGGACTATCGGTCACGTGCATTCCGGTGCGCTCGGCTGGGTCGGCATGATTTCCTTCGGCGCGATCTATTTCCTCGTCCCGAAACTCTGGCACCGCAACCGGCTTTACAGCCTTGCCATGGTCAACTGGCACTTCTGGCTCGCCACCCTCGGCATCGTGGTTTATGCGGCCGTGATGTGGGTTGCCGGCGTGCAGCAGGGCCTGATGTGGCGCGAATATGATGACCAGGGTTTCCTCGTCTATTCCTTCGCCGAAGCCGTCGCCGCCATGTTCCCCTATTACGTGCTGCGTGCCGTGGGCGGGATCATGTATCTCGCCGGTTCGCTGATCATGGCCTTCAACATCACCATGACCATTCTCGGTTACGAGCGGCAGGAAAAGCTGCCGGGCAGCGTGCCCGCCAGCCTCCAGCCGGCCGAATAAGGAGAAGAACCCATGTCCATTCTCGACAAACATCAATTCATCGAGCGTAACGCGACGCTGTTGCTGGTGGGGTCTCTGCTGGTCGTGTCCATCGGCGGCATCGTGGAAATCGCACCTCTCTTCTATCTCGAAAACACCATCGAGAAGGTGGAGGGAATGCGGCCCTATTCGCCGCTGGAGCTTGCCGGACGCAATATCTACATCCGGGAAGGCTGTTACGTCTGCCACAGCCAGATGATCCGGCCGTTCCGCGATGAGGTGGAACGTTACGGACATTACAGCCTGGCGGCCGAATCCATGTACGACCATCCGTTCCAGTGGGGCTCCAAGCGCACCGGGCCGGATCTGGCCCGCGTCGGCGACCGTTATTCCAACCAGTGGCACGTGCAGCACCTGATCCGCCCGCGCGACGTGGTGCCGGAATCGATCATGCCGAGCTACGCATTCCTTAAGGAAACGCCGCTGAAGATCACCGACGTCACCATGGAGCTGAAGGCCAACCGTGCCGTCGGCGTGCCCTATAGCGACGAGATGCTGGAAAGCGCCAAGGCGGATCTTACCGCCCAGGCCGATCCGAATGCCGATACGGCCGGCCTTCTCTCTCGTTATCCGAAGGCAAAGGTGGGCGATTTCGACGGCGATCCGGCAAAGCTGACCGAGATGGATGCGCTTGTCTCCTATCTCCAGATGCTCGGCACGCTGGTCGATTTCTCCACCTATGACGATGCAACCGGTTACCGCTGAGGAGATGCGAAGATGGAAGTCTATACCGCAATGCGCCACTTCGCAGATAGCTGGGGCCTGCTCGCCATGGCCCTGTTCTTCCTCGCCGTGGTGTTCTCAACTCTTCGTCCCGGCGCGAAAATCTCTGCCGACGAAGCCGCAAAAATCCCTCTGAAGGAGGATTGATCATGGCGGACAAACATATTGATGACGTCAGCGGCGTCGAAACCACCGGTCATGAGTGGGATGGCATCCGCGAACTCAACAACCCGCTGCCGCGCTGGTGGCTGTGGACCTTTTATGCCTGCATCGTCTGGGCTCTCGGTTATATGGTGGTCTATCCCGCCGTGCCAATGCTGACGGGAGCGACAAAGGGCTTGCTTGGCTATTCCAGCCGCGCCGAACTGGCGGGCGAAATGGCGGGCGCCAAAACCGCGCAAGGGGCGATCGTTGAAAAGATCTCGGCCTCGTCGCTGCCGGAAATCCTTGCCGATCCGCAGATGGCACAGTTTGCCACCGCTGCCGGTGCGGCCGCCTTCAAGGTCAACTGCGTGCAGTGCCATGGCTCCGGCGCCACCGGTGGTGCCGGTTACCCGAACCTCAACGACGACGACTGGCTGTGGGGCGGCAAGGCCGAGGACATCCACCAGACGATTGCCCACGGCATCCGTTATGCGGACGATGCGGAAAGCCGCGTGTCCGAAATGCCGGCCTTTGCCGATATCCTGAAACCGGAAGAAATCCGCGAGGTTTCCGCTTATGTCGTAAGCCTCACCGGCACCCCGCGTAATCCGGCCATGGTCGAGCCCGGCAAGGCGCTGTTTGCCGATAACTGTGCCTCCTGCCATGGCGAGGATGCCAAGGGCAATCGCGAGTTCGGCGCGCCGAACCTTGCCGATGCCATCTGGCTGAAGGTGAAGGGCGAGGACCAGATCGCCGCGCAGGTTCGCCAGCCCAAGCATGGGGTCATGCCGGCCTGGCAGGCGCGTCTCGGCGATGCGACCGTCAAGGAATTGGCCGTCTATATCCATTCGCTCGGCGGCGGCGAATAATTTTCTGCCTCTGTTCACCCGAAAACTTTCAAGCCGCGCTCTTTGGGCGCGGCTTTTTCGTTTCGAGGCGTGGGTGCGACATCGGCGCGCGCCGGGCTGGAACTTGACCCAAGTCAAGGATTGCCGGGCGGATCGGTGTGAAAAAGGCGGCGATGAGAAGTGGATCAGCCCCCATGAACCTTTACACCGCCAAAAAGCCGAAGACCGAACCCGCAAACGGCGCACCGAAAGCCGGGCCGGACGAGCCGCTTTATGCGGCGCGCAAGAAGATTTTTCCCAAGCGCGCCGAAGGGCGTTTTCGCCGGTTCAAATGGCTGGTGATGCTGATCACGCTCGGCATCTATTACCTGACACCGTGGATCCGGTGGGATCGCGGCCCGTTTGCGCCCGATCAGGCGGTGCTTGTGGATCTCGCCAACCGGCGCTTTTATTTCTTCTTCATCGAGATCTGGCCGCAGGAGTTCTTCTTCGTCGCGGGCCTTCTGGTCATGGCGGGTTTTGGCCTGTTTTTGCTGACGTCCGCCGTCGGGCGTGCCTGGTGCGGTTATGCCTGTCCGCAGACGGTCTGGGTCGACCTGTTTCTTGTCGTCGAGCGTTTTATCGAGGGTGACCGTAATGCCCGCATGAAGCTCGATGCCGGCCCGTGGACCTTTGACAAGGTCTATAAGCGGGTCACAAAACATGCGATCTGGCTGCTGATTGCCATTGCCACCGGCGGTGCCTGGATCTTCTATTTTGCCGATGCGCCATCGCTCGCCTTTGATTTCCTCACCGGCCATGCGGCCTTTGTTGCCTATTCGACCGTCGCGCTTTTGACCGCCACGACCTATGTGCTGGGCGGGCTGATGCGCGAGCAGGTCTGCATCTACATGTGCCCCTGGCCGCGTATCCAGGGCGCCATGCTGGACGATAATTCGCTGGTTGTGACCTATAACGACTGGCGGGGCGAGCCGCGTGGCAAGCATCAGAAAAAGGTGGCTGCCGACAGCAACGCGGCCGGTGATTGCGTCGATTGCAATGCCTGCGTTGCGGTCTGTCCCATGGGCATCGATATCCGCGACGGCCAGCAGCTGGAATGCATAACCTGCGCGCTGTGCATCGATGCCTGCGACAGCGTGATGGACAAGCTGGAGCGCCCGCGCGGGCTGATCGCCTATGCCACGCTTAATGAATACGAGTCGAACATGGCGCTGGCGACCGACAATGGCCGCACCGGCATCGAGCCTGTCCGGGTTAGCAAGGCAGACGGCGCGTTCAGCGACAGCGTACGCCATTTCAACTGGCGCATTATCCTTCGGCCGCGCACGCTTCTTTATATGGGTGTCTGGACGGCTGTCGGCATCGGCCTCGTCGTGGCCCTCCTCAGCCGCGATCGGCTGGAGGTCAATGTGCTGCATGACCGCAATCCGCAATATGTGCTGGAATCGGATGGGTCGATCCGCAACGGTTATACGATCCGGCTTCTCAACATGATCCCCGAACGGCGCACGGTGCTGTTGTCGATGATGGGGCTTGCCGGCGCCGAGATGAAGATCCCGGCACTGACTGATGCCTCCGACCGCGTCTTTGCCATTCCGGTAGAGCCGGACAAGGTGACCACGCTGAAGGTCTTTGTCACCCTGCCCAAGGGTGCCGTGGGCGATGCCCGCGAAGGCTTCAGCTTCATCGCGGAAGACCGGGCCAGCAGTGAAAAAGATGTCTACCGCGCCAACTTCAATACTCCGGGAGCCAAGTGATGACCCATACGAAGAGTTTCGTCTTTACCGGATGGCACATGGCCGGCGTGGTCGGCCTGTTCTTCGGCACGATCATTTCGGTGAATTTCTACATGGCTTATCAGGCGGTCCATTCCTGGAGCGGGCTTGTCGTGGAAAATACCTATGTCGCCAGCCAGCAGTTCAATTCCAAGGTGGCGGAAGCCAAGGCACTGGGCGCGAGCGGCATTTCGGGAACGCTGACAGTGGAACAGGGCGTGATTCGCTATGTGATCTCCGGAGCTGACGGAAAACCTGTTGCCGTCGATACGGTAACGGCAACCTTCAAGCGGCCCGTCGGCGATCACCAGGATTTTTCGGTGGCTCTGACGGATGTCGGCAATGGCACCTATGAGGCCGTGCGCGATGTCTTGCCCGGCCACTGGATCGTGGATACGAGCGCGATGCGCAACGGAGACCGCATTCTCCACCACAACAGGCGCATTGCCGTTATCGGAGCAAAGTCATGAGCTGCTGCGCGCCCGGCACGGAAGCGTCTTTGGACATGGCGCGCGCCACGCTGGCGCTGCCCTCTGCCGAGGAGCTGATGCTGGCCAGCCGCGATCTCGGTGAAGGCCTGCGCCAGCTCGATCTCAGCGTGCCCGGCGTCCATTGCGGCACCTGCATCAGCGCCGTCGAACAGGCGCTGATAGCGCTTTCCCCCGTCCGCAAAGCCCGCGTCAATCTGTCGACCCGCCGCGTCTCCATCGTCTGGCAGGAGCCGCAGCGCGATGGGGCGATGGATCCGGTCGATTTCGTGCGCGCCATCAAACGGGCAACGGGCTATGACGCGCATCTGCTCTCGGCCGCCGAAGAGGCCGGCGACGTACTGAAGGCGCAGCTTATTCGCGGCGTTGCCGTCTGCGGCTTTGCAGCTGCCAATATCATGCTTCTGTCCGTCTCCGTCTGGTCAGGGGCGGAAGCCTCCACGCGCGATCTCTTCCACTGGATCTCGGCGATGATTGCAGCACCCGCCCTCGTCTATGGCGGACGCTTCTTTTACCGGTCGGCCTATGCGGCGCTGAGCCGCGGCCGCACCAACATGGACGTGCCGATAGCGCTCGCCATCACGCTGTCCTATGCCGTGTCGCTGTGGGAAACCATTCACCACGGCGAACACGCCTGGTTCGATGCGACGGCATCGCTCCTGTTCTTCCTGCTGATCGGGCGCACGCTCGATCATATCATGCGTGACCGCGCGCGCTCCGCCATCACCGGCCTTGCCCGCATTTCGCCGCGTGGCGCCATGGTGGTGTCGGAGGATGGAAGCCGGGAGTATCGTGCAGTCGAGGATGTCGTACCGGGAGACCGCATCGCCATTGCCGCCGGTGATCGCGTGCCGGTGGATGGGCTGGTCATCGAGGGGGAAAGCGATCTCGACCTTTCCATCGTCAATGGCGAAAGCGCACCGGTTGCCGTTCGCGCGGGCGCGCTTGTGCAGGCGGGCACTGTCAGCCTCACCGGCTCGCTGCTGCTTCAGGCCACAGCGACGGCGCGCCAGTCGTTTCTGTCGGAAATCATCACGCTGATGGAAGCGGCCGAAGGCGGGCGGGCACAGTATCGCCGCATCGCGGATCGGGCCGCACAGATCTATTCGCCCGCCGTGCATCTTCTGGCGCTTCTGACCTTCCTCGGCTGGGGCATGTTCGGCGGTGACTGGAAACAGGCCATGCTGATTGCCATTGCCGTGCTGATCATCACCTGCCCCTGCGCGCTCGGACTTGCCGTGCCCGTTGTTCAAGTGATGGCGGCCGGGCGGCTGTTCCAGAACGGCGTGATGGTAAAGGACGGTTCGGCCATGGAGCGCCTCGCCGAAATCGATAGCGTGGTATTCGATAAGACCGGCACGCTGACGCTTGGCCGCCCGCAGCTTGTCGAGACGGTGGGCACGCCTGCCCGGATCGCCATGGCCGCAGCAATTGCCGCACACTCACGCCATCCGCTCTCGCAGTCCATCTACAACGCTTATCCGGGCCCTGTTGCAAGCCTTGGGGCGGTTACGGAAATGGCCGGCGATGGCCTGCTCGCCAAAATGCCGGAGGGAGAATACCGGCTCGGCAAGCGGGCGTTTGCCTGCCCGGGTTCGATCAGCCCCCAGCGCGGTGGCTCCGAAGTGGTGCTGTCGCTCGACACGGTGGAAATCGCCCGCTTTCACCTGGAAGACCGTCTGCGGCCGGATGCCGAGACGGCCATCGAAACGTTGCAGCAGAAGGGTTTTGAAACGCGGGTATTGTCCGGAGACCGGCAGCCGGTGGTCGCTGCCATGGCCGCAAGGCTTGGCATCGACGCGTTCGAGGCGGAACTGTCCCCCGGCGGAAAGACAAAGGCCATCGAGGTATTACAAGGGGCTGGCGGGCGTGTGCTGATGGTGGGGGATGGTATCAATGATGCGCCGGCGCTCAGTGCCGCGCATGTCTCGATGGCGCCGGCCACGGCTGCCGATATCGGCCGACAGGCGGCGGATTTCGTCTTCATGCATGACAGCCTTGAGGCGGTGCCGATGGCCATCCGCATTTCGGTCAAAGCCGGCCGGCTGATCCGCGAAAATTTTGCGCTCGCCATCGGTTATAACGTCATTGCGGTGCCGATTGCCATTGCCGGTTATGCGACGCCGCTGATTGCCGCCATCGCCATGTCCACCTCGTCGCTGATCGTGGTCGCAAACTCGCTGCGGCTGAACGATGTGCGGCGGGCGAAGGTTAAAAGTCCCGAAGTGGATCGGGTCAGCGCCGGACCGCTCCCAGGAAAGGCATCACTGGCATGAATATGCTGATTTACCTCATCCCGGTTGCGCTTCTGCTCGGCGGGCTTGGCCTTGGCGCCTTCCTCTGGTCGCTGCGCAATGGCCAATATGATGATCTCGATGGTGCCGCCTGGCGCGTGCTGGACGAGGACGATCAACCAAGGCCTTGAATGCTAACCGATTTCGGTTCCGAAGCCGCCGCCCTTGAGGGGCGGCGGCTTTTCCCGTTCGGTGATGCCGGGCAGGCTCAGGCCGCCGTGCGCGCGGCGCCAGCTTTTGCGGCGGGCACGCGGCGCAGAATTTCCTCGGCGTAGAGCCTTGCGTTCTCGCGCGCCTTGTCGAGATTGCTGATGCGCTCTGCATCCATCGTATACAGTGTTCCGCCACAATCGAAGATATCGCGGAAGGCCGAGCGTTCGATGATCGGCGTATTCAGCACGTCGACATTGCGCTGGGCGAGAAGCCCCTTGACCGCGAGCAGCGCGCGCGTCGTCACCATGGAATTGACGCGGGTCAGCACCACGGAATGGGGCACATGCATGCCGAGCTTTTCACCCAGATATTGCAGTAGTTCCAGCACATGGGCGCCGCCCTGTGCATCCATGGCGCAGCCCTGAATGGGAATCAGCACGTGGTCGGACAGGCCAATGGCCTTGGCCAGAAGCGGGCTTCGCGCGCCGGGCAGGTCGATCAGCACGTAATCGCTGGTTGCCCGGGCTTCCTCCAGATGGCGCTCGACGGAGGCCTGCGTCACGTAAGGTGTTACGGAAAGGCCAGGGATTGGCGGCGAGGCATCGAACCAGCGCGACATCCAGTATTGCGGATCGGCATCGAGAACGGTGACGCGGTGACCCATGCGGGAAAGCTCTGTGGCAAGCAACAGCACGGCAGTGGTCTTGCCGGCCCCGCCCTTGGTATTGGCAAAGGTAATGACGGGCATCGTCGATCCCTGAAAAAAAGGTTCGTGAGCCGGCATTGCTCTCAAAGGCACGACGATCATGGTGCCCTCGCACTGTCGCGCAACATGGTTAAAAAAGGCGAAACGCACCGGTGCAAGAGCGGCAGTTATCGCGGCCAGCCTTCTGTTGCCGGCGGCCTGCCTTAATGGCGCTTGTCGGCGGCCAGGACTTCGCGGGCGATCTGGTCGAGCGAGACAATCCGGTCGACGCCGCCGCGGGCAATCGCTTCTTTCGGCATGCCGAACACCACCGAACTGGCCTCGTCCTGCGCCACCGTGAAGGCACCGCCCTCATGCATTTCCAGCATGCCGCGGGCGCCGTCATCGCCCATGCCGGTCATGATGACACCCATGGCATTGCTGCCAGCTGCGCGGGCAGCCGAACGGAAGAGCACGTCGACGGAGGGACGATGGCGGCTGACCAGCGGCCCGGCCCGCACGGAGACCTGATAGCGGGCACCGCGCCGTTCCAGCAGCATATGCTTGTCGCCGGGGGCAATCAGCACATGGCCACGCAGAACCGGGTCGCCATCTTCGGCTTCCTTGACCTCCACTTCGCAAAGGCTGTTCAGGCGCTTGGCAAAGGCTGCGGTAAACTTTTCCGGCATGTGCTGCACGATCACGATGCCCGGCGCATTGGCCGGCAGCGCCTCCAGAAATTCGCGCAAGGCCTCGGTGCCGCCTGTCGACGCGCCGATGCACACCACCATTTCGGTGGTTTTTGCCATGGCACCGATTTTTGGCGGCGGCAGGATGGCATCGGCCGTCAGCTTTGCCGACACCGGCCCGGTCCCCCGGAAACGGCGCAACTTGCCAAGCCGCGCGCCGGCGGCAGCCTTGACGACGCTGCGCACCCGCTCGGCACTTTCAGCCAGATGGTCGGCAGCGCCGATCTTCGGCTTCTGGATAATGTCGACGGCGCCGGCTTCCAGCGCCTGCATCAGCGTTTCCGAACCCGCTTCCGTCAGCGACGAACACATGACAACCGGAATCGGATGCTGCGACATCAACTTGCGCAGGAAGGTGATGCCGTCCATCTGCGGCATTTCCACATCCAGCGTGATGACGTCGGGTATATCTTCGCGGATCTTGCGCGCTGCCATGAACGGATCGGAAGCGGCACCGATCACCTCGATTTCCGGATCTTCCGACAAAAGCATGGTGAGCGTCTGGCGGATGCTGGCGGAATCATCGACGATCAGGACGCGGATCTTTTTGCCTATCGTGGTGCCCATGGCTCACACTCGCTTGAACACAGTATTGGCCACCTGCCTGATCGGCAGATTGAAGCCGGTTGCCGTTTCCGAATGGCCGATGAACAGGTAGCCGCCCGGAAGCAGGCAGTCGCATAGCCGGCTCAGGACGTGCTGCTGTGTTGGTTTATCGAAATAGATCAGCACGTTGCGGCAGAAGATCACGTGCTGCATGTCCTTGATCGCATAGGCGTCGTCCATCAGGTTCAGACGTCCGAAGCCGACCCGCTGACGCAGCACCGGGGCAATACGCACCTCGTCGCGGCGCGGATCCACGGCCTGCATGATGTATTTTCGGCGCATCTCCTTGGAGACGGGGCTGACGATCTCGCTGGAATAGATTGCCCGGCGCGCGGTGTGCAGCACGTCGGTGGAGAGATCGGTGGCAATGATACGGAAGTCAGCGCCCTGCTTCTGGCCAAGGCATTCGGAGAGCACCATGGCCATCGTATAGGGTTCGGCGCCCGTCGAACAGGCGGAACTCCAGGCGCGGATCATCGTTTCGCCGGCCTTCAGAAGTTCCGGCACCACAGAGCGGGTCAGATAATCGAAATGCTTCGGTTCGCGGAAAAAGTCCGTCTTGTTGGTGGTCACCGCATCGATCAGGTAGACCTGTTCGGTTTCGAGGCCATCGTGATTGAAAAGATGATCGCAATAGTCGTCGAAGGTTGCGATGCCGGTGACGCGCAGCCGTCGGCGCAGACGCCCCTCCAGCATCGTCACCTTGGTGACCGGCATCTTGATGCCACTGTAATCATAAATGTATTTCGCCAGCCGTTCGAAATTCCGCTTGCTCAGGTGGTCATCGAGCGGTTGGCGTGCAAGTCCCGAGGCAGGTGCCAAAATCGTCTCCCGTCACGCCACTTGCAGGGCAGAGGTCACCCCGTCAAGCGCGTGGCTCTGGTCTGAAAACAGGCGGGCGAGATCGATGATGACCACGAAACCGCCGTTGCGTCGCACGACGCCCGAGATGTAATCGGAGCGCCAGCGAATGCCGATATCCGGTGCCGCTTCGATCTGCTCACGCTGGAACGGCACGACTTCGTAGACGCGATCCGCCACAAGGCCGAGCACGAGCACCTTGTTGCCGACGGGAACGTCGAGAACCAGGATGCGCGTATGCGGCGTTTTTTCCGTGCGGCTGAGGCCGAGCCGCAGGCGCAGGTCAATCACCGGAACGCCCTGGCCGCGGACATCCCGCAGCCCCAGCAGATAGTCGGGGCCATGGGGGATCTTGAACGGCTCCTCATGGTCCAGGATCTCCCGGACCACTTCGACCGGCACGGCGAAGATCTCCTCACCGAGACTGAAGGTCACGAACTGGGCTTCTGAAGGTGTCGCCATGGTTTTACGCGCTTTCCCTGAAATCGGCATCATCTTCGTCCGGGCCGCCCATCGACATGTCGAGCGCAAAACCCTTGGCGCGCGCCTGCTGGGCCGCAACGGACTGGGCATTGGTCGGGCGATGGACAGGTTTTGCCTTATGCGCCTGCGAGGACATCGGCTTTGACGGTGTACGTGCCGGTGCCCGACGGCCGCCACCGCTCTGCTCCACCTTGAAGAAGGCGATGGAGGCCTGCAGTTCTTCGGCCTGGGCGGCCAGCTCTTCAGAAGTCGCAGACATCTGCTCGGAGGCGCCGGCGTTCTGCTGGGTCACCTTGTCGAGCTGCTGGATCGCTTCGTTGATCTGGGAGGCGCCGATATCCTGTTCGCGGCAGGCAGCGGAGATTTCCGAGATCAGTTCCGCCGTCTTCTGGATGTCGGGCACAAGCCGGCTCAGCATCTCGCCGGCATCCGTTGCCACCTGAACCGTGTCACCCGACAGAGCCGAGATTTCAGCGGCTGCTGCCTGGCTGCGTTCGGCGAGCTTTCGGACTTCCGAGGCGACGACGGCAAAACCCTTGCCGTGTTCGCCGGCACGCGCTGCTTCCACAGCGGCGTTCAGGGCGAGCAGATCGGTCTGGCGGGCGATTTCCTGCACGATGGAGATCTTTTCGGCAATCGTGCGCATGGCACCGACGGCGCGGGTGACGGCCTGGCCCGAGGCTTCGGCATCACGCGAGGACTGGCGGGCGATCTTTTCCGTCTGGGCGGCGTTATCGGCGTTCTGCTTGATGTTGGCCGCCATCTGTTCCATGGCAGCCGAGGCTTCTTCGGCAGCGGACGCCTGTTCGGTCGCGCCTTGCGACAGTTGTTCGGAGCTTGCCGACAGTTCCTGGCTGCCCGACGAGACGTTGTCACCGGCAGCGAGCGCATCGCCGACGACGCCGCGCAGGCGCGCCACCATGCTCTCCAGCGCCTTGCCCAGCGTATCCTTGTCGGACAGCGGTTTTGGCGAGACGGTGAGGTTGCCGTTGGCAATCTGATCGGCAATGTCTGCGGTGTTGCGCAGATTGCTCGTCATGGTCTTCATGGAGGTGACGAGGTCGCGGATTTCATCGTTCGCCGCGTGGTTCACATCCCGGTTGAGGTCGCCGATGGCCACTGCGTCGGCAAGGTCCACCGCGCGGCGCAGGCCGCGGCTGATGTTGAGGGAAATCCAGATGGCTGCGACAGCCGATAGAAGAATGGTCGCGGCAACGATACCGAGCAGCAGGCTCTTTGACGCATCATATTGCGCGTTGGTGGCGGCATCCGTTGCGGCAAGATCCTTGGCAATCGCCTCGTTCAGGCCACCAAGCGCCTGCAGCAGGACAGCGGTGATCTTTGCGCCTTCGCCCATGGAAACCTCGCCGGCGCGTGTGTTGGACGCCGTGGTGTTTTCCCGGGCCAGTGCCAGGATCTGGTCCTGCAATTGCAGCCAGTTGGGATAGGCCGCGCGGAATTCGGCGACCTTCGCGCGAATGGCGTCGGCCTTTTCCGCATCAAGCGCAGTGAGCAGCGTCTGGATCCGGGCGCGGGCGTCCTCGACCTCGCGGAAATAGGCGCTGATCTGCGCGGGATCGGTGTTGAGGATCGCGTTCTTCTCGGCGCGGATCGAAAGATAGACCGTGTCGGAAAGATCGCTGGAATTGCGCAGGTTTTCGGCCGGTCCATCGACGATATCGGTGATGGCCGAGTTCAGGCTCGACAGGTTGGTGATCGCAAGGGTTGCCATGCCCGACATCGCGAGCAGAATGAGCCCGAAGATCAGCGTCAATTTCAGTTTGATGGTGAACCGCATCATATCCTCTAGTAATCCCCCGCGTCTTGCGGGCTATGATGCAGAAGACCGAGTGCATTCACCCTTCTGCGGCCCGTCCCCCGGGCGTCTTCCAGCGCCTGCATGCGCTGGACCGTTTTTCGGCGTAAGCCGAACGTTCACTCAGGCACTTTTCTGGAAGTCCGCATCGTCATCGTCAGGGCCGCCCATCGACATATCGAGTGCAAAGCCTTTTGCACGCGAAAGCTGGGTTGAAACTGTCTGCCGTTTGGCGGTTGCGGTTTTAGGCTTCGTCTGGCGTGTCGGTTCCGCGGCCGCTGTCGGCCGCTGACGGATGTTTGCGCGCTCGACGCGGAAGAAGGCGATGGAGGCCTGCAACTCCTCGGCCTGCGCTGCCAGCTCTTCCGATGTCGCCGACATCTGCTCGGATGCGCCGGCATTCTGCTGGATGACCTTGTCGAGTTGCTGGATGGCCTCGTTGATCTGTGAGGAGCCGATATCCTGTTCACGGCAGGCGGCCGAGATTTCCGACACCAGGTCTGCGGTTTTCTGGATATCGGGAACAAGCCGGTTCAGCATCTCCCCGGCCTCCGTTGCCACCTGAACTGTGTCGCCCGAGAGGGAGGAGATTTCGGCCGCTGCCGCCTGGCTGCGCTCGGCAAGCTTTCTGACCTCGGAGGCAACGACGGCAAAACCCTTGCCGTGTTCGCCGGCACGCGCAGCTTCCACAGCAGCGTTCAGGGCAAGCAGATCGGTCTGGCGGGCAATTTCCTGCACGATGGAGATCTTCTCGGCGATCGTGCGCATCGCACTGACCGCCCGCGACACGGCCTTGCCCGATGTTTCGGCATCGCGCGAGGACTGGCGAGCGATCTTTTCCGTCTGCGCGGCGTTATCGGCGTTCTGCTTGATATTGGCGGCCATCTGCTCCATCGAGGCAGAGGCTTCTTCAGCAGCAGCGGCCTGTTCGGTTGCGCCCTGCGACAGCTGTTCGGAACCGGCCGACAGTTCCTGGCTGCCCGACGAGACGTTGTCGGAGGCGGCCAGTGCATCGCCAACCACACCGCGCAGACGCTCGACCATGGATTCCAGCGCCAAACCCAGCACGTCATCCTTCGACTGGCGTCGCGCATCGGTGGTCAGGTCGCCGCTTGCGATGCTTTCCGCAAGATCGGCGGTTGCGCGCAGATAGTCCACCATGTCGCGCATGGAATTGCCGAGCGTATCCTTGTCGGACAACGGTGTTACGGTCACCTTGATATCGCCGGTTGCGACACGGCTGGCAATTCCCGCCGTCTGGCGAAGGTTTGCGGCCATCCTGTTGACGGTATCGACGACATCCTTGATCTCGTCATTGCCGGTGAGCCTGATTTCCTGGTCGAGGTCGCCAAGCGCCACTGCGCTGGTGGCCTTCTGTACCGCGCCGAGTCCCCGGCCGATGCCACGCAGGATGAGAAACGCGGCCAGCGACCCCACCAGAAGGGCTGCGGCAAGGCCGACACCCACGACAAGCTGCGTCATCTCCCGTGTTGCCGAGGCGTGGGCTTCCGCTTGCTGCATCTGGCTGGTGTTGTTGGCAAGGCGTGCCTGGAGCAGCGTCTCGATCTGCCCCATCAGCGCGCCGCTTTCGCCTTTTGCCAGCTGGAGCGCCTGCTCCCCATTGCCCGTCCTGACAAGCACGCGCAGCTGGTCGTCGATCCGGAAAAGCTCGCGAAGGATCAGTAAGATGTCGGCATAGGCTTTTCTGCCGGCATCGGTTTCGGCAGCGTTTGCCGCCCATTCGGCCGCCTTCAGCAATTCCTGGCGATCCGCATCGCTGGTGCGGATCAGGTTTGAGGCATCGTCTGCACTCTTTGCCTCCACCAGCGCCAACTGGCTGCGCGCGATCCTCAGCTGCAGATTGGTCATGGTCAGCGCGTTCGCCTGACGCGCGACGGGACCGGTCAAGGTGTGATGAAGCGTTTCGCCCGCATCGTCGATCGCATAGATGCCATAGCTTCCCATCGCCAGCATCAACGACAGCAGGAGCCCAAATGTAGCGGTTAGCTTGGTCTTGATCGTTATCCGCATGACAGCGTTTCCTCGTGAGGCATAGGGTCGCTTCAGATCACCCGTTGGCGGTCGGGATCTGTCGCAGCATTGGGGTCTGCCGGAGCGCCTCAGGCGCTCTGGCGAAAATCGTGGTCGTCGTCATCGGGGCCACCCATCGACATGTCGAGCGCAAAACCCTTGGCGCGGGCCTGCTGGCCTGACACCGAATTGTTCTGCGAGCGCCCTTGCGTCTGTGCGGGCTTGGCGGATCTGGACGGAGTGCCAGCCTTGGCGCTACGCTGGGCCGCGGCCGGTGCCGGGCGTGCCGTGGTTTTGTGGCTGGCGCCATCCACCCGGAAGAAGGCGATGGAGGCCTGCAGTTCTTCGGCCTGGGCGGCCAGCTCTTCAGAAGTCGCAGACATCTGCTCGGAAGCGCCGGCGTTCTGCTGGGTGACCTTGTCGAGCTGCTGGATCGCCTCGTTGATCTGGGAGGCGCCGATATCCTGTTCGCGGCAGGCGGCCGAGATTTCAGAGATCAGTTCCGCCGTCTTCTGGATATCGGGCACAAGCCGGCTCAGCATCTCGCCGGCATCGGTTGCAACCTGCACAGTATCGCCGGAAAGGGCCGAGATTTCAGCGGCGGCTGCCTGGCTGCGTTCGGCAAGCTTTCGGACTTCGGAGGCGACGACAGCAAAACCCTTGCCGTGTTCGCCGGCGCGGGCGGCTTCAACGGCAGCGTTCAAGGCGAGCAGATCGGTCTGGCGGGCAATTTCCTGCACGATGGAGATCTTTTCGGCAATCGTGCGCATGGCGCCGACGGCACGGGTCACGGCCTGGCCCGACGCTTCTGCATCGCGCGAGGACTGGCGGGCGATCTTTTCCGTCTGGGCGGCGTTATCGGCGTTCTGCTTGATGTTGGCCGCCATCTGTTCCATCGAGGCGGATGCCTCTTCGGCGGCAGACGCCTGTTCGGTGGCGCCCTGCGACAGCTGTTCGGAGCTTGCCGAAAGTTCCTGGCTGCCCGACGAGACATTGTCGGAGGCGGAAAGCGCATCGCCGACGACACCGCGCAGGCGCTCGATCATGGTGTTGACGTAGCCGAGGAGATCGCCGATCTCGTCACGGGTGGTGATGGGGGCAAGCTTGGTCAGGTCGCCATTCGCCACGTCCTGGACGGAGCTGACGGCATTGCGCAGGCCGCGGTTGATGGAGGTCGCAATCCAGAAGGCAGCAATAAGGGCCACCAGAAGAGCAGTACCGGTGACAGCCAGCATGATCGTGCGGGTCTGGAGATAATCGTCATGGGCTTCGGTCTTGGCCTGGCCAAGGCGGGATACTTCCAGCGCCACGACCTCTTCCAGAAGCGTGTCGATCTCGGCTGCGGTTGCCCGGTTGTCTGTCGTGGAAATCTTGAGAGCCGAAGGCTGGTCACCGGCCATGACGAAGGCGCGGATCCGGTCGTCCTGCTGGCGATACTGTCCGGTAAGGCCCTGCAGCTTGTTCCAGATGACCTTGCCCTGCTCGGTGGCCTTCAGCATGACGGCGCTAAAATTCTTGTCGAATTCCTGGCGGTAAGTGTCGATGCGCCCGGCATATTCGCGTGCGGCCTCCGGGTTCGGGGCAAGCAGCATGTTCTTTTGCTGGCGAAGCTGCTGAAGCTGGTAGACATCCAGCTCGAGAGCCAGTTGCAGGCGCTCTGCGGGGCCTTCCACCACGCCTTCCAGCCGATCGTTCAGGCTACCAAGGCTGATGATGCCAAGGGTTGCCGTTGCAACCAGCATGAGGATCACGAACCCGAAGGACAGAGTGAGTTTTAATTTGATGGAGGCACGCATCTGAAATCTCCTTTGCAGCCCTACGCTTGCGACGGCTGGGTTGTCGGCCGCTCTTGTTGAGCCGAAAAAATGGTGTGCAGGTTGGGAATGATGATGAATTCACCACCACGTCGCACCAGGCAATCAATGAAATCCGGGCGCCAGCGCATGCCCACGCTCGGCGGCGGCTCGGCGGCCGTTTTTGTGAGCGTGGTCACCTCGTTCACCTTGTCGGTGCGCAGCCCCGTCAGCGTTGGCTCGTCGTCGATGTCGAGTTCGATCACGATGATGCGGCTGTCGATCGTCGGCTTTGTCGCTTCCATGCCGAAGGCCAGCCGGATATCGGCGAGCGGAATGACCTTGCCGCGAAAGTTGATGACGCTTCCGACGAAGGGTTTTGCACCGGGAACCGTGGTTTCCGGCAGGAGATCGAGGATTTCCTGAACCCTGACGGCCTCCAGCGCAAACATTTCGCCGGCGATGTCGAAGGTCAGTACCTCGACTTCCGCGCGGCCGTTCCACAGATCGTCAGGCATTTTTCTCTGGGCTTGGGTCATCCTGCAGCGCGCAAATGCGCCTCCTGTTGCTGTCCTTCGGTGACCAGATGGCCGACGTCGAGAATGAGAGCGACACCGCCGTCGCCGAGGATCGTGGCACCCGAGAAGGTGTCCACGTCGTGATGCAGCTTCGACATGCCCTTGATGACGGTCTGGTGGTCGCCGATGATCTGGTCGACGACGAGGCCCACCCGCTCGGAACCGGTGGAGATGACCACGACCTTCTGGAAGGGATCGGGCTTTGTGCCGGTGCGGAAGAGATCACGCAGGCGGATGAACGGCACGAGGCTGTCGCGCAGCGAAATGAAGGAGCGGCCACGCGAGCGCATGTCCTCGTCGAGGGACAGCTCCAGGCATTCCTCAACGGCCGAGAGCGGAATGACGTAGCGGCCATTGCCGACGCGCACCAGAAGACCATCGATGATGGCAAGCGTCAGCGGGATGGCGAGCGAGATGTTGGAGCCTTCGCCGTTCTGGCTCGCGACATTGATCGTGCCACGCAGCGCGTCTATCGTGCGCTTGACCACGTCCATGCCGACGCCGCGGCCAGACAGGTTCGTGACCTGCTGGGCGGTGGAAAAGCCCGGCTGAAAGATCAGTTGCAACAGGTCCTGGTCGCTGAGGTTGGCGCTCGGGGCAATCAGGCCGGAGGCTTCCGCCTTGGCGCGCACGCGCTCGCGGTTGATGCCGCGGCCATCGTCGCGGATGGTGATGATGACTTCGCCGGCCTGCTGGCGGGCGGTGAGATAAATGCGACCGGCGGCGGGTTTTCCGGCGGCGATGCGCTCTTCCGGTGTTTCAAGTCCATGGTCACAGGAATTGCGCACCAGATGCACCAGCGGATCGGCCAGGCGCTCGACGACGCTCTTGTCCACCTCGGTGCTTTCGCCCTCGGTGATCAGCTCGATCTTCTTGCCGGTTTCGATGGCAAGATCATGCACAAGGCGGCGGAAGCGGCTGAAGAGATGCGCAACAGGCACCATGCGCAGCACCATCATCGTGTCGCGCAGCTCGCCCGACAGGCGCTCCACGTCTTCCGAGACGGCGCGCAGCTGCAGGTCGGCGCTGGAATTGGCAAGCTGGCTGAGCCGCGACTGGGCAATCACCAGTTCGCCGACGCGGTCCATCAGCTCGTCCAGGCGTTCGGCGGGAACACGGACGTTTTCGGCCGATTTTGCCTGCTTCGCCTCGTTCTGGCGCGGCTCGGCCGGCGGTGTTGGCTGTGCGGGCGCGCGGGCGGGGGCCGGGACAGGAGCCGGCGCTGCGGCAACGGGTGCGGCAGATGGCGTGGGGGCTGCAACTGCCTCTGCCACTGCGGGCGCTGCGGCCGTCCCATCGAGGGCCTCGATCTCGAGCTGCATTTCGTCCATCACGAAGATGAACACGTCCTCGATGTCTGAGCGCGGTTTGTCCGTCACCAGTTCCAGGTCCCAGCGCACATGCAGGTCGGTGGCCACAAGCATGTCGAGCGAGGGGATGTCGGATTTGTCGGCGCGGATGCGGCAGGTGCCGAGTTCGGCAAGCTCGTCGAGAAGGCCGAGCGGATTGGTGCCATTGGCCATGGCATTGGCCGGCAGGCTGAAGCGGATGCGGTAGCCGGTTGCCTTTGCGGGCGCTACCGTTTCCGGCGCATGCGAGGGATCGGCTGCGGCGGCAACGGCGGCGCGAAGGCCGGCCAGCAGCACTTCGCTTGCCGCTTCATAATCGCCATTCGGCGTTTCAACCAGCGCGCGCATGTGGTCGGTTGCGCCGAGAACGGCGGTCACCAGATCATGGGTTGCCGGCACGATGCCCTTGCGCACCTGATCGAAGGCGGTCTCGCAGTGGTGGGTAAACGCGGCAAGGGCCTCGAAGCCGAACATGGCCCCGGACCCCTTCAACGTGTGCAGGCCGCGAAACACCGCGTCCACCTGCTCCTTGTCGGCCAGGTCATGGTTCAGATCCAGTAGACCGGTCTCGATCTGCTCGAGCAGCTCGGCCGCCTCGGTTCTGAAAACGGCTATTGGATCTGGAAAACTCATCGGCCAAGGACCTTTCTGACAATCTTCACCAGGCTTTCCGGATCGAAAGGCTTGGTCAGCCAGCCGGTCGCGCCGGCGGCCTTGGCCTGCTGCTTGATCGCGGCATCGGATTCGGTGGTGAGGAAAATGACGGGAACGCCCATATGGGCGGGCAATTTCCGCAGTTCGCGGATCATCGTCAGCCCGTCCATGCCGGGCATGTTGAGGTCGGTGACGATCAGATCGTATTGTCCGCCCTTGAGCTTGGTGATGCCGTCATTGCCGTCCACGGCCTCGGTCACCTTGTAACCGGCGTTGGACAGGGCAACGCGCGTGGTGAGACGGATACTGGCGGAATCATCCACGGTCAGGATGCTGGCAGTCATTGAATTTCCCCTTGATGTAACCAAAATCCGGCATCGCCCGCGGACATGTCCTCGGCAAAACCCGCTCGCTTCAAAAGGTCGAGGAGCCGTCCTTCGACAGGTCGTTCCAGGCCCAGCCGCTTGCCGGCAGTCCCGGCATAGATTCGCGCCGATTCCATCAGCTGCAGGAAGCTCAGGTCTGCCTGCACATCGGCCGGCAATTGGACGATGACGTTGTCTTGTTCTTGAATGGCTTGCAGTAAATCGTCCCGAACAGACGAAATGTTTCTGATCGTCAATGTGTCGGGAAAGGTGATCGTGAAGGAGGCAGCCGTGTCGGAAAGCATCAAGGCCTCCTCGTTTTCTAGTGATTGGTGCAATTTGCCCTCGAAAGCTCCTCCCGGGCGATTAATGAACCCCTAATTTGCCGGTACTAGTTATGATGTGGAAAGATTCATCATCGTTTCCCGCACGCGGGCTCGCCTGGAAAATTAACCAATCTATTCGAA
Organism: Neorhizobium sp. PAMB6716; assembly: GCF_058242805.1. Classification (NCBI taxonomy): domain Bacteria; kingdom Pseudomonadati; phylum Pseudomonadota; class Alphaproteobacteria; order Hyphomicrobiales; family Rhizobiaceae; genus Neorhizobium; species Neorhizobium sp. PAMB6716. The sequence goes on along the minus strand of NZ_CM177835.1, from coordinate 3,277,748 downwards.
ACTAAACGTCGATTTTGTGCCTGTTAACGCCGAGGCATCAAAACAGGAAACGCGCCGCAAGCAGACCTTTCATCGGCTTTCCGGCGCCTGCGTGAAGCGGGTTCCTGTCAGGCCGTTCAGCGGAATTCTTTGATGGTGAAAGAAGGGTGTAGTGGCATTGTCAGCAGCGGCGAAACAGGTCTCGGTCTTCAGGGGCAACAGCGCCCGGCATACCGTCGATCGGATGGAGGAAGCTCGCTCGCGCATCGAGCAGCGGTTCCTGGATGGCGGCGGCGTGCTGCTTTCGGTTCTCGATATCCTCAACAAGATGATCGGCTCCCTCGACAATCTCACCGGCTCCCTGGACGAGGGGACGGCGAAGGCAACGATGGAGGAGCTCAACACCACCGTGACGGCGCTGTCACGGCTGACGGCGGCGGAAGGCGATCGCCAGGTTCGCTTCCGCGAAATCTCCTCCACCGAACGGGTTTTACGCCCCCACGTGACCAGCATGCAGGAAACGTTGCGCTACCTGCGCACGTTTGCCGTCACCGCAAAGATCACCGGCGCCGGCATCGATGATTTCGCCGGATTTGCCGAGGAAATCCTTCAGCGCATCCAGGAAGGCGCCCAGCAGGTCAACAGTTTTTCTGACAAGCTGCGCGATCTCGGTGCCGGGCTTGCGCCCGTCATCGTCAAGGGCGATGCCATTCTGCTGCGTTATGGCCAGACGGTGCCGAAGATCGTCGCCAGCCTCTCGGTTGGCGTCGACCAGATCCGTGACCAGCGTCGCCATCTGGCCGAACGGGCCGACAAGGTGCGTGCCATTGCGCGCGGCATCCAGAACAAGCTTGCCTCGACACTGTCGGCCATGCAGGTCGGCGACATCACCCGCCAGCGTGTCGAGCACTGCCAGTCGAGCTTCGAGATCCTCGAAGACTATCTGGCATCGCCCGAATCGGCAGGCCTCAGCGAAGAGCAACGCGCGCGCCTGTCTGCCATCATTCGCCGCCTCGTTTCGTTGCAGCTTGACCAGACGCGCGGCGATTTCGACCGCGACACCAAGAAGATCGTCGAAACGATCGCCAGCTTCCGCCAGGATCTCGTGGAGATTACCCAGATCCAGCAGTCGATGATGGGCGAGGGCGAGGGACAATCGACCAATGCGCTGCGCGAACTGGAACAGGGCGTTTCGGAAGCCCGCGCGGCGGTAACGGAAATCGACACGGTAGCGCATGCCGCCGCCAATCTCAGCCGCACCACGGTTGGCACCGTGCGCGATCTCCTGGATGGCATCAGCCTTGTGCAGGTGGTGCGCGGCGATATTCACTACATGGCGCTCAACACCAACCTGCGCTGCGGCAAGATCGGTGAAGCGGGCAAGGCGATCAATGTCGTGACGGCCGAACTGCGCGTCTTTGCCGGCCATCTGGACGAGGCGGCGGAAAAGATCCTGGCCGAACTGCATGGGCTTGAAAATGCCGCGCAGAAGCTGCTCAGCGATCCGCAGGCGCTCTCGGATGAAGAACATCTCGATGCGCGGCTGGAACGGGCGCTTGCCCGCATCCGCGCCGTCGGCGACGGCATGGATGCGGATCTGAAGGTCATGGCCGAGGACGGTCGCGCCGGTGTCGATGCCATGAATGCCTCGCTGGCACGCCTGGATTTCCACGCCGAACTCGGCGCCATCCTGCGCGCCTGCGCTGAAGATATTGCCTTTGACCCGCAGCAGGATCTGTCCGCGTCAGGTCTTGAAGAGGCGCTTGCCACGATCGGGCCGAGGATCGCCAAGACTTATACGATGGCAACCGAGCGGGAACTGCACGCCCAGATACTCGGCACCGAACTTCCGCAGGAAGCGCCGCTCACCGTGCTCTCCGACGACGATCTGGATGACGCGTTGTTCTAGCGCCTTCAACCCGGACCATCGGCCCAAAACCGTCTTGTCGACGGTTGGGCCGATGCAAACGGAATATCAGTCGTCCACGTGGTCGTGGCCGCCATTGCGGCCCGGACGCCAGTAACCTTCCGAGGCGATCTGTTCGCGGGAAAGCCCGCGCTCGATCAGGTGGTGGCGCTGGGCGCGTACATTGCTCGTTTCACCGATGATCAGCGCCTGGCCGCGCCCGTCCGGCAGGGCAAAGGTACTGAGGCGGTCCAGCATGACGCTGCTCGGGCCGGCTGGAATGTCTCCGCGATAGATCCACTCGACAACGGCCTGGCTCGACGTTTCGACCGGCTGATGCCAGCTTTCATCCTGAACCTCGATGAAAGCGAAGGCGCGGGCGGTGGCGGGCATGGTTTCCAGAATGTGCAGAATGCCCGGAATGCAGGTTTCATCGCCGGTCAGAAGATGCCAGTCGGCCGCCTCGTTGAACACGATGCGTCCGCGCGGGCCCTTCACCTCGACCGTATCGCCGGCCTTGGCAGCACGTGCAAAACGCGGGCCGACGGTATCGCCATGCATGACGAAATCCACCGCGATCGTGCCCGTTGCCCGGTCGAGCGCCCGAATGGTGTAATGACGACGGCCCAGTTCGCCATTGTCCAGCGGCAGGAAAAACACGATGTCCTGTCCCGGCTTGTAGGCGAATTCCTCGATCCGATCCGGGGCCAGAAGCACGCGGCGCATTTTGGGCGACAGATCGAAGGCGTCCATGACGGTCAGTGTCCAGGAGGGCAGGTTCGGACGCTGGCGGGGCGGTTCGGTGGTCGTGGAAACAGGCTGGTCCATGAAGTAAATCCTTTTCGGTGTCGCCGCACCATTGCTGCTGCGGCTTTGGCTCAACCGATAGCGCGTTATACCTTCAAATTAAAGTCATGTTTTATCGTGCCGGATGCTTCTGTAGCGCCGTCACGCCTGATCGGCAAAGGGCAGGGCAATGCCATAACGCACGGTAAACCCGCGAAACGCCTCCTGCGTTGCCGGATCCAGCGGAATGCCTTCGCGCTCGCGCGCCTCAGCCACGCTCCATTCGCGGTCGCCGGGCGCCATCACATGCGTATCAGCGCCGGCATCGCTCATGCTATCAGCACGGGCGGGCGATTGGCGCAGGCTTTCGAGATAATGTTTCATGCCGGCGTCAAAGGTTTTCTCGTCGAGAAAGGCGGAAGGTTTGAGCGCCAGCACGAAGGCGCCAAGCCCGCGCGGTGTCGACAGATCCGGCCCGCCCATCGGCAAGATATCGAAGCTCAGCTTCATGCCGGAGAGAACGGCACTCAGGATCTCCACGAGACCGGCAAGGGCTGCTCCCTTGAAGCCGAAGGCGCCGCCGAGAGGGGCCAGCATCTCGGCCTTTTGCGGCTCGTTCGTATCATGGCCCTGGGCATCCGAGGCAACGCCTGCCGGAACCGACACGCCAAGACTTTCGTAAAGCTTCACCCGGTTATAGGGGATGGCGCTCGTTGCCATGTCGAGAAGCCAGGGCTGTTGTCCGGCCACCGGAACGCCAAATGCGATCGGATTGGTGCCGTGAAAGCGCATGGCACCGTTGTGCAGCCGCACAAAGCTGTCGGAATTGCACACGGCAAGTCCGATAAAACCGCGGTTTGCGGCATCGAGCGCGTAGGCGCCTGCCGCGCCGAAATGCGAGCTGTTGCGGATGGAGACGGCACCGATGCCGAAGCGGTCGGCAAGGGCTGTTGCCTTGTCCATCGCGTGATAGGTGGCGCGTGCGCCATGGGCATTGTCGGCCTCAAGCACGGCAACCGCGCCGCCTTCACCGGAAAAATGCATGTCAGGCCGGCCATTGACGCGGCCGTGTTCGATGACGGTGACGTAATGGGCGAGAAGCCGGATGCCGTGGCTGTCGACGCCAAGCCGCGAGGCATGCAGCATGGCGCGCGTCGCAGCCTCGGCGGTTGCCTCATCGGCACCTGCAGCCCTGAGGATGGCCCGGCTATAGTCGGCCATGGTGTCCAGCGGCGCCAGTTTCACGGCCGCATGATCGGTTTTTGTCATGTTGTCTCCTCCCATAAACAGGACAGGCCCCGAAGGGCCTGTCGTCGTCTTTCTTGCAGTGTGCGTCAGATGTGGCTGCTGCTCAACTCCGCATGGTCTTCGCGGGCCTGTTCCTTACGGTTGTGGCGGATGGATGACCAGAGCGAGAGGCCGATGAGGCCTGCGCCGCCAAGACCGGTAATGACTTCCGGAATATGGAACAGCGTCTGGACGTACATGATGACCGAGAGGATCAGGATGGCATAGAAGGCGCCGTGTTCCAGGTAGCGGTATTCGGCAAGCGTTCCCTTCTCCACCAGCATGATGGTCATCGAACGCACATACATTGCCCCGATGCCAAGGCCGATGGCGATGATGAACAGGTTCTGCGTCAGCGCAAACGCGCCGATCACGCCGTCGAAGGAGAAGCTGGCGTCGAGCACTTCCAGATAGATGAAGGCGCCGAGACCACCCTTGGCCGCTTCGCTCATGGTCTTTTGCGAGGCATCCAGCACACCGCCCAGAACTTCCACGAGAAGGAAGGTCAAAAGGCCGTAGACCGCCGAATGCACGAAGGTCGAAGCATCGGCTTCCGGCAGAAGCTGCGAGAACAGCATGATCAGCAGAAGCACGAAGGCAATCTCGATGCCCTTGATGGAGGAAAAGCGCGCAACGCGGCTTTCCAGCACCTCGATCCAGTGCACGTCCTTCTCATGATTGAAGAAGAAGGTGAGGCCGACCATCATCAGGAAGGTGCCGCCGAAGGCTGCGATCGGCAGATGCGCATCGTTCATGATGCGGGCATATTCTTCCGGCTTGGCCGCCGCCAGAATGATGGCGTCGATCGGGCCGATGCCGGCGGCGATAACGACGATCAGCAGCGGGAAGACGATGCGCATGCCGAAGACGGCAATCAGGATGCCCCAGGTGAGGAATCGCTGCTGCCAGACCGGCGTCATGTCCTTCAGCTTGTTGGCGTTGACGATGGCATTGTCGAAGGACAGCGAGATTTCCAGAACGGCAAGGACCGCACAGATGAAAAACACGGTCAGCATGCCGCTGATCGTGCCGCTCGACTGCCAACCCAGTACGCCGCCGAGGATGAGGCCGATAATGGTAACGATGAAGGCCCAGCGGAAATAACCGAGGGTGGAGCTTTGGGGCTGGCTCATGCGCGCACCTCCAGAAGGAGAGAACGCGGATCAGCAAAAAGCGGGTGCGCGCGGTGAGCGGCATCCGGAATTCGGATGTTGAGAGATTTCATGGGGTTCAATCCGCCGGCTTTTTTGCAGGCGGTACCGACATCGCGAGAGCGCCGTAAAACTCTCGCCAGAGGGGCCCGGCACCAGTGTTCCGTCCCCAGGCGCAACTGGCGTGGGGAGACAGGACTAAAAGTGGCCAATTCCGGGCAAACGTCAAGAGCCTAAAAACAATGCCGGCAGCCTGTCTGCGGGCCTGAAGCGCCTGCACTTGCCTTGAAGCCTTGCGCCTCGTCACCTTGACCTTTTGACATTGGCAGGGCATGGAGCACGCCTGCCCGCGCCATTCGACCGCGTTTCTGTTATGATGCGTGCCTTGAAACGGCCCGAAGGAAAGAAAAACAACAATGAGCAAACCCACATCTTCCGCCCCGTCGCAGCGGATGCTGCGTGTTGGCGAGCAGGTCCGCGCCGCCATTACCCAGGTTCTCCAGCGTGGCGAAGTGCGCGACGACATCATCGAAAAGACGGTGATCTCGATCTCGGAAGTGCGCATGTCCACAGACCTGAAGCTGGCGACAGCCTATGTGACGCCGCTTGGCGTTGCCGATCATGTCAAGATCATCGAGGCGCTGAACCGCCATGCCAAGTTCATCCGCGGTCGCATCGGCGGCCAACTGCGCCAGATGAAATACATGCCGGAAGTGCGCTTCCGCGACGATACCAGTTTTGACAATTACAAAAAGATCGACGCCCTTTTGCGCTCGCCGGAAGTCAGCCGTGACCTCGGGCGCGAGGCCGGTGACGACGAACAAGAATAGAGATCCATGTCCAAACCTCGCAAACCCAAGGGCCGGGCGATTTCCGGCTGGCTGATCCTCGACAAGCCGGTGGATTTCGGCTCGACCGAAGCCGTCGGCAAGATCAAGTGGCTGTTTAACGCCCAGAAGGCGGGACACGCCGGTACGCTCGATCCGCTGGCCTCCGGCATGCTGCCGATTGCGCTTGGCGATGCGACGAAGACCGTGCCCTACGTCATGGATGGCCGCAAGATCTACGGATTCACCGTGACCTGGGGCGAAGAGCGGGCAACCGACGACCTGGAGGGCGATGTCACGCATTCCTCCGACAACCGCCCGTCCGAAGAGCAGATCCGCGAAATCCTGACCAATTATACCGGCACGATCAGCCAGATCCCGCCGCAGTTCTCGGCCATCAAGATTGCTGGCGAACGCGCCTATGATCTGGCGCGCGACGGCGAGGTGGTGGACATTCCAGCCCGCGAGGTGGAAGTTTTTCGCCTGACGCTGCTGAAGGCAGAGACCGACCGCGCCTTCTTCGAAGTGGAATGTGGCAAGGGCACCTATGTGCGCTCGCTGGCGCGCGATTTCGGTCGCGATCTCGGTTGTTACGCCCATATCTCCGAGCTTCGCCGCTCTTATGTGGCCCCGTTTGCCGAAGAGACGATGGTGCCGCTGGCCGATCTCATCGCACTCGAAGCCATCGAGGATCGCGACGAGCGGCTGGCAGCACTCGATGCTTTCCTGGTCGATACCAGCGAGGCCTTGTCGGCGCTGCCGCAGATCCGCATCACCGACGATCAGGCGCACCGTCTGCGCATGGGCAACCCGATCATTCTGCGCGGGCGCGATGCGCCGGTGGCGGAACCGGAAGCGGTGGCGCTTGCCGGCGGCAAGCTGATCGCCATTGGCGAGATCGGCGAAGGCGAGTTCCGGCCAAAGCGCGTCTTCGGCTGAGAAGCCCTGAAAAACATGCCTCTTCCCAAGGCGGGCCGAATGGTTTATAGGCACCGCCAGCTAGAGATGCGCTAATTTTGCACTCTTGCCTTCATGGCCAAGGCTGGACGACATCCCGGCCTATGGCGACCCCTTCCATCCTCACATCGAAAGGATTCACGATGTCGATCACTGCAGAGCGCAAGGCCGCCCTCATCAAGGAATACGCAATCAAGGAAGGCGACACCGGTTCGCCGGAAGTTCAGGTCGCAATCCTGACCGAGCGTATCACCAACCTGACGGAACACTTCAAGGGTCACAAGAAGGACAACCACTCGCGTCGTGGCCTTCTGACCATGGTTTCGACCCGCCGTTCGCTTCTCGACTACGTCAAGAAGCAGGATGAGACTCGTTACACGAAGCTGATCACCAGCCTCGGCATCCGCCGCTAACACATCTCCGGCGGGCCGTCGAACAGACGGTCCGCCGGTTTCCGATCCGGGCCTGACGTGCCCGGCAAACACATGAACCGTTCGATACCGAACGGCACTGGTGGGCCGGATGGCCGGACCGCCGAACGTAACCGATGACCTGTCATGGGGCAGGATTGCCGGATGCTTTCGCTGACGTTCCCGAGTACGGGCGCCAGCGGGCAATGCCTTTAATGCCGTCACCGGCCGGGCCTTTGCCAAGCGCGCTGCGGAAGACACCGCATCGACCCTGAAAGCCTCCCGTTGTCTTGCCCGTGATCGTGTCGCATTGCGCTGGCCGCGCGGCCCTCCGGTTTCCCCTTTTTGGAGGCCGATGCCGCACCGCCGCGCTACGAAGGACATACCATGTTCAATACCCATACCGTCGAAATCGAGTGGGCAGGCCGCCCGCTGAAGCTGGAAACCGGCAAGATCGCCCGTCAGGCTGATGGCGCGGTTCTCGCCACCTACGGCGAAACGGTCGTTCTCGCCACCGTCGTGTCGGCCAAGTCGCCGAAGCCGGGCCAGGACTTCTTCCCGCTCACCGTCAACTACCAGGAAAAAACCTATGCCGCCGGCAAGATCCCGGGCGGCTATTTCAAGCGCGAAGGTCGTCCGTCGGAAAAGGAAACGCTGGTTTCCCGCCTGATCGACCGTCCGATCCGCCCGCTTTTCCCGGAAGGCTACAAGAACGACACCCAGGTCGTCGTCACCGTCATCCAGCATGACCTTGAAAACGATCCGGACGTGCTGTCGATGGTGGCTGCTTCGGCTGCGCTGACGCTGTCGGGCGTTCCCTTCATGGGCCCGGTCGGTGGTGCGCGCGTTGGTTATATCAACGGCGAATATGTTCTGAACCCGCATCTCGACGAGATGGACGAATCGGTTCTCGACCTCGTGGTTGCCGGCACCCAGGACGCCGTCCTGATGGTGGAATCGGAAGCCAAGGAACTGAACGAAGACGTCATGCTCGGCGCTGTCATGTTCGGTCATCGCGGTTTCCAGCCGGTGATCGATGCGATCATCAAGCTTGCTGAAGTGGCCGCCAAGGAGCCGCGCGAATTCGAACCGGAAGATCATTCCGCTCTCGAAGCCGAAATGCTGCAGCATTTCGAAGCCGAACTGCGCGCCGCCTACAAGAACACCCAGAAGGCTGAACGTTACGCTGCCGTCGACGCCGTCAAGGCGAAGGTGAAGGCACATTTCTTCCCCGAGGGCGCTGAGCCGAAGTACACTGCCGAAGTGATCGGCGCCGTCTTCAAGCACCTGCAGGCGAAGATCGTTCGCTGGAACATCCTCGACACCAAGAGCCGCATCGACGGTCGTGACCTCGAAACCGTTCGCAAGATCGTTTCGGAAGTCGGCATCCTGCCGCGCACCCACGGTTCGGCCCTCTTCACCCGCGGCGAAACGCAGGCGATCGTTGTCGCCACGCTCGGCACCGGCGAAGACGAACAGTATGTCGACAGCCTCACCGGCATGTACAAGGAACGTTTCCTTCTGCATTACAACTTCCCGCCCTACTCGGTCGGCGAAACCGGTCGCATGGGCTCCCCAGGCCGCCGCGAAATCGGCCATGGCAAGCTTGCCTGGCGCGCCATTCGCCCGATGCTGCCCTCGGCTGACCAGTTCCCCTACACGCTGCGCGTCGTCTCCGAGATTACCGAGTCGAACGGCTCGTCCTCGATGGCAACCGTCTGCGGCACCTCGCTTGCCCTGATGGATGCCGGCGTTCCCTTGGCAAAGCCGGTGGCTGGTATTGCCATGGGCCTCATCCTTGAAGGCGACCGCTTTGCGGTTCTCTCCGACATCCTCGGCGACGAAGATCACCTCGGCGACATGGACTTCAAGGTTGCCGGCACCGCTGACGGCATCACCTCGCTGCAGATGGACATCAAGATCGCCGGTATCACCGAAGAGATCATGAAGGTCGCGCTCGGCCAGGCTCAGGGTGGCCGCAAGCACATCCTCGGCGAAATGGCGAACGCCATCACCGAAGGCCGCAGCCAGCTCGGCGAATTTGCCCCGCGCATCGAAGTGATGAACATCCCGGTCGACAAGATCCGTGAAGTCATCGGTTCGGGCGGCAAGGTTATCCGCGAAATCGTTGAAAAGACCGGCGCCAAGATCAACATCGAAGACGATGGCACGATCAAGATCGCATCGTCCTCCGGCAAGGAGATCGAAGCGGCCCGCAAGTGGATCCACTCGATCGTCGCAGAACCGGAAATCGGCGCCATCTACGAAGGCACGGTTGTGAAGACCGCCGATTTCGGCGCCTTCGTCAACTTCTTCGGCGCCCGCGATGGCCTCGTGCACATCTCGCAGCTGGCTTCCGATCGTGTTGCCAAGACGCAGGACGTGGTCAAGGAAGGCCAGAAGGTCTGGGTCAAGCTGATGGGCTTTGATGAGCGCGGCAAGGTTCGCCTGTCCATGAAGGTTGTCGACCAGACGACCGGCCAGGAAATCGCCGCCGACAAGAAGAAGGAAGGCGAAGCCGCCGAATAAGGCGCTCGCATCCGGATGACCTCTGGGGCGCGGAAAGTTTCCGCGCCCTTTTCCTATTCGGGCCTTCTGGCCCACTTCGGGCAGTCGCGGCACTCTCATCGGTGAGCGGCATCAGCCCCAACCTCAAAGATCGAGCGTTTGTCGGCCAGGCTCATGGCGCACGCTCCACAGATCGGAAACTCTTCATGATCCGCGACGCCGTGAAAACGCTGTTCCATCCCTTCGCCACCGGCACGCTGCCGATGCCCGGCGAGGGCTCCCGCATCCTGTTTCTGGCCGCCGAGAGCGGCCCGCGCCTGCCGGAAGGCTTTGGCGCCACAATCACCAATGTCCAGCCGCTGCGGCCTCTCTACCGCCCGCTGTCGGTCGCTGGCGCGCATATCGTGCCGGAGCCGGAAGGTGAGGACTATGACGGTGCGCTCGTGCTCTGCGGCAAACATCGCGGCGAGAACGACAACAACATGGCCGAAGCGCTTGCCCGCGTGAAGCCGGGCGGCATGATCACCGTTGCCGGTTCCAAGGAAGATGGCATCCAGCCGCTGCGCAAGCAGTTGCTCAACCTCGGTTTTACCATCGATTACATGCCGAAATATCACGGCGTCGTTGTGTGGTTCCAGCGCCCTGATGATGTCGATGCGGCCCTTGCATCCTTCCGCCGTCCCGTCTCGATCATCGACGCGCGCTTTGAAGCCGTGCCCGGCACATTTTCGCACGAACATGCCGATGCGGGCTCGGAACTTCTGGCAAGCCGCCTGCCGCGCGATTTCGATGGCAATGCCGCTGATCTCGGCGCCGGCTGGGGTTATCTCTCGGTGATGCTGGCGGATGCTTCGCCGCGGGTGAACCGCATCGACCTGTTCGAGGCCGATCACCGCGCGCTGGAATGCGCCAAGAAGAATCTTGCCCGCAATTGCCCGGAGCTTCCGACGCGTTTCTTCTGGCAGGACCTGACGGCCGAGCCGGTCAAGGAAAAATACGATCTCGTCATCATGAACCCGCCCTTCCACGAAGGCCATGCGGCCGATCCGGAAATCGGCCAATCCTTCATCAAGGCGGCAGCATCGGCGCTTCGCATCGGCGGTCGCCTGCTGATGGTGGCCAATCGTGGCCTGCCCTATGAGCCGGTGCTGGCCACCGAGTTCAAGGAAAGCGGCGAAGTCTGCCGCAACGCCCGTTTCAAGGTTCTTCAGGCGAAGAAGTAACGCTTCACGCTGACGCGAGACCCATAGAAAAAGGCCCCGGGATCGATGATCCCGGGGCCTTTTTCATGAACGATGTCGAAGCGGTCATTCCGAATCGGCGTTGCGCAGCCGGTCGAGCGAGGGCAGCGACGTGATGTTGTAGCCGGCATCCACGTAATGGATCTCGCCGGTCACGCCGCGCGACAGGTCCGACAGCAAATAAAGTGCGGAGCCGCCGATATCCTCGATGGTCGCCGTGCGGCGCAGCGGGGAATTTTTCTGGTTCCACGAATAGATGGCGCGCGCATCCGAAATGCCGGCGCCGGCCAGCGTGCGTACGGGACCGGCGGAGATCGCGTTGACGCGAATACCCTTCGGGCCGTAATCGGCGGCAAGATACCGCACGGAGGATTCCAGTGCCGCCTTGGCGATGCCCATGACATTGTAGTTCGGGATCACCCGCATGGAGCCGCCATAGGTCAGCGTCAGCATGGAGCCGTCTTCGCCCATCAGCTCGGCGGCCCGCTTGGCAATCTCGGTGAACGAGAAGCAGGAAATCACCATGGTGCGGCTGAAATTTTCCCGCGTGGTGTCGGCGTAGAGGCCCTTCAGCTCGTTCTTGTCGGAAAAGCCGATGGCATGCACGACGAAGTCGAGTTTGCCCCAGCGCTCCCTAATGGCGTCAAACGTGGCATCCACGGAGGCAAGATCCTCCACGTCGCAGGGAAGCACGACATCGGAGCCCACTTCGGCGGCCAGCGGCTTGACCCGACGTCCCAGCGCATCGCCCTGGTAGGTGAAGGCAAGCTCGGCACCCTGGGCGGCCAGCGCCTTCGAAATACCCCAGGCAATCGAATGATTGTTCGCGACCCCCATGATGAGGCCGCGCTTACCCTGCATTAGTCCGCTCATGGTCTTATCCGTTATAACGCTGGAAGACGAGCGTGGCGTTGGTGCCGCCGAACCCGAAGGAATTGGAAAGGGCAATGTCGATCTTGGCGTCGTCGATGCGCGAGCGCACCACCGGCATGCCTTCAAATTCCGGATCGAGATCCGTGATATGAGCGCTTTCACCGATGAACCCGGCCTGCATCATCAGCAGGGAATAGATCGATTCCTGCACGCCGGCCGCACCCAGCGAATGGCCCGTCAGCGACTTGGTGGACTGGATATGCGGCATCGCATCGCCGAACACTTCGCGGATGGCGCCCATTTCCTTGGCGTCGCCCACGGGCGTCGAGGTGCCGTGCGTGTTGATGTAGTCAACCTTGCCGTCAACCGTTGCCAGCGCCTGGCGCATGCAGCGGATGGCGCCTTCGCCCGATGGGGCCACCATGTCATAACCGTCGGAGGTGGCGCCGTAGCCGACCACTTCCGCATAGATCTTGGCGCCGCGGGCCTTGGCATGCTCCAGCTCTTCCAGAACCAGAACGCCAGCGCCACCGGCGATGACGAAACCGTCGCGGCTGACGTCATAGGCGCGCGAAGCGGTGGAGGGCGTGTCGTTGTATTTCGAAGACATCGCACCCATGGCGTCGAACAGGTTCGACATCGTCCAGTCGAGGTCCTCGTGGCCGCCGGCAAACATCATGTCCTGCTTGCCCCACTGGATCATTTCCACGGCATTGCCGATGCAATGCGCAGACGTCGAGCAGGCAGACGAGATGGAATAGTTGACGCCGTGGATCTTGAACCAGGTGGCAAGCGTGGCAGACGCCGTCGAGGACATGGCCTTCGGCACGGCAAACGGGCCGATGCGCTTCGGACTGTTGTTCTTGATCGTGATGTCGGCCGCTTCGATCAGCGTGCGGGTGGAGGGACCACCCGAACCCATGATGATGCCGACGCGCTCGTTCTGGGCGTAATCGGTTTCTTCAAGCCCTGAATCGGCAATCGCCTGCTTCATGGCCACATGGTTCCAGGCGCCGCCTTGGCTGAGGAACCGCATGGCGCGGCGATCGACCAGATCGGTCGGATCGAGCTGCGGCTTGCCCCAGACCTGGCACTTGAAGCCATGTTCGGCAAAATCGCTGGAGAAGGAGATGCCGGATTTCGCATCGCGCAGAGAAGCGGTGACCTCGGCGGCATCATTGCCGATGGAGGAAACGACACCCAAACCTGTGACAACTACCCGTCGCATGAGATTGACCTTTTCAGTTCGTTTTAAGCAGGCGGCTGGCCGTCAGGCGGCCTTTTCCTGGAAGAGACCGACGCGCAGATCGGTGGCGCGGTAAATGACTTCGCCATCGGCCTTCATCCAGCCGTCAGCGATGCCGAGAACGAGGCGGCCGCGCATGACACGCTTGAAGTCGATGCCGTATTCGACAAGCTTGGTCTTCGGCGTCACCATGCCGGTGAACTTGACCTCGCCGGTGGAGAGGGCGCGGCCCTTGCCGGGTTCGCCAAGCCAGCCGAGGTAAAAGCCGGTGAGCTGCCACATGGCATCAAGGCCAAGGCAGCCCGGCATCACCGGATCGCCTTCGAAATGGCACGGGAAGAACCAGAGGTCCGGCGTGATATCGAATTCTGCCCGGATGAAGCCCTTGTCGTTCGGGCCACCGGTTTCCGAGATCTCGGTAATGCGGTGGAACATCAGCATGGGCGGCAGGGGCAGCTGTGCATTGCCTGGTCCGAACATGTTTCCATGCGCGCAGGTCAGTATTTCTTCATAAGAGAAGCTCGATTGTCTGCTGTCCATGAGGCCTGTCCGTTCCCCCTCTTCGCCGGTCCTTGCGCCTGTTTAAAGCAAGAGCGGCGGAAATTGAAGCGCATGAATCCGCTCCCCGGTCTTTACCAAGGGGGCCGATCCAGATTGATTCAGGTCGGCATATAGGAACGAGACCCGGCAAACCAGAGGCTTCTGATGCAAAATTTCGCATTTTCCTCGGCAGCCGCTTCATGACTGGAGCTTGCGTGCTATTGAAAGCACCGCGTTTAAAAGTTATATGCAAAACTCGAGAATACCGGCTTTACAGGAGCTTGCCTCACCCATGGCTGATGCCATCACCGATGTGGAAACCAGATTGCGCCACTGCGGGCTTCGGCCAACGCGGCAGCGCGTTGCGCTGGCCGACCTTCTGTTTGCCAAGGGCGATCGCCATCTCACCGTCGAGGAACTGCACGAGGAGGCGAGCACCGCCGGCGTGCCTGTTTCGCTTGCGACCGTTTACAACACGCTCCACCAGTTTACCGAGGCAGGCCTGATCCGCGTTCTCGCGGTGGAAAGCGCGCGGACCTATTTCGACACCAACGTGTCGGATCACCACCATTTCTTCGTCGAGGGCCGCAACGAGGTTCTCGATATTCCCGTCAGCAACCTCGAAATCGGCAATCTGCCGGAGGCGCCTGACGGCATGGAAATCGCCCATGTCGATGTGATCATCCGGCTGCGCGAGAAGAAGGTTTAAGGCGTTTCGCCTGCGCAAAACCTCTATTTCTTCCGTTTTTTCAACGCCTCGTCCGGCGGCCGTCCCGGCCGTGCGCGGTAACGTGGCAAGGTCCAGCCATAATACAGCGCCCCGCCGCGAAGGGCAAAAGCGACAGCAAATCCTGCTGCGGAACTGACCGGCAGCGGCAGGCCGATGAGGTTTGCGCCGGTAAACACCGTTGCCCCCGCAAGCGCTGCCGTCACGTAGATTTCCGGACGCAGGAGGATCGACGGTTCGTTGGCGATGAGATCGCGCAGGATGCCGCCAAAAGTTGCCGTCATTGTGCCGGTAACGATCGCGATGGTGAGCGATCCCGTGGTGGCAAAGCCCTTGGCGGCACCCATCACGCTATAGGCGGACAGCCCGACTGCATCGAGCCAGATCAGCAGCTTATAGCGCCATTCCACCCGGTGGGCCGTCAGGAACACGAAGATGCCGACGCCGGCGCAGATCACCAGATAGGTCGGATCCATCACCCAGAACACCGGCGTGCGCCCAAGCACCAGATCGCGCAGCGTTCCGCCGCCAATGCCGGTTGCGGCTGCAAAAAACAGGAAACCGATGAGATCGAGCTGCTTGCGCGAGGCGGCAAGTGCGCCGGTCGCGGCAAACAGGCCAACGCCCGCATAATCCAGTATCATCAGCAGCGACATGAAATTTTCGCCTCCCCCGGCACGCCAGCGTCGCGCAAGCGGCATGCTGCATCATATCCTCGCATCAGGCCTGCCGCCATCGCGGCCGGGCCCTTGTCTACAGACAAACAAGCGGGAAAGACCAAGGCGTGGCGAAAATACTGATCATCCTTCTGCAGGCGATCCTGCTGGCGTTTCTGCCTGCGGCAGCGGTTGCCCAGCAATCCCTGCTCAGCGATCCCGAGATCTACGAGAAGGATCATTTCAAGGCGCAATGCGACAGCGTTGCCTACGATGACGATTTCATCACGCGCATGGACATCAACAATGACGGCATCATCGATGCCATCGCCAATCATGGTGCCATCACCTGCAATGGAGAAAAAGGCGTCGGCTGCGACGCCGATGGTTGCCCGCATAATTTCTACCTTCAGGTCAAGGAAGGCGGGTATTTCATGATGGCGACCGCGCAGATCTTTGGCTACGATTTCGTCAAACGCTTCGGCAACATGGTTTTTGTCTTCAAGATGAACCCGAAATTCTGCGACCGCAGCGATGACGTGCCCTGCCAGATGACCGTGCGCGTTCGCGGCGCAAAGATGACGACGATTTCGCGCAAGTAGGTGTCAGAATGGCCAGTCGATACGGCCCGCCGCGTAATAACCGAAAAGGCCCAGCCACTCCCGCACGGCCGTCGACATGTTCTGTGCGTTGAGCGATGGCTGGGTGAAATCGAAACCGGCTGTCACCGTACCGCTCGTACGGTAATCGACCGGAAACGGCGTCACCGTCAGGCGCGCCTTGTCAAACAGCGCCATTGATCGCGGCATATGGAAGGCCGAGGTGATCAAAAGGCAGGGGCCAAGTCCTTCGCGGGCGAGAAGGTCGCGCGTGTTCAACATGTTTTCAAACGTGTTGCGCGAGGTATTGTCCTTGATCAGCCGCGCCGGCGAAATGCCATAGGCGGAAAAGAAACGCTCGGCGGCACCGGCCTCGCCCTCATAGGCGCCGCTGAAGGAACCATCGCCGCCGGAAATCAGGATTTTTGCCGCGGGGTTTATCAGCGCCAGCCGCAGCGCCTGCGTATAACGATCGGCTGCCGCGTTCAGCTCGATGCCGCCACGGCCGCTCATCACCTCGTTTTCAATCGCGCCGCCCAGCACGATCATGCAGGATATGTCCACCGGATCCGTCTGTGGCCGCACCACCCTGTTCTCCAGCGATTGCAGCAGAAGATTTCCGGTCGTGGTGTAGAGCGTGACAACCAGGACAAGGGCCGCAGCAGCGGCCATCGTGCCACCTGTTCGCCGCATGCCGGAAAATGCAGCGAGAGCCCCGAGCGAGGTCAGGAAGAAGGCGAGCGACAACGGCTGCACCAGCAGCCAGAAGATTTTCGACAGATAAAACATTCACTCACTTGGCGCTGGGGCTACGGGAAATACGCTGGTTGTAGCGATGATGCAGCGTGCGACGTATCAGAAGCGTCGATAGAGCGACCAACAGTGTCAGCACTGCGGCGATGAACAGGGCATCATCCGGCAGGGCGATCCCGAGGACGGCGCCGCACAGCGCGCCGCTGATCATGCCAAGCCACGGAACCGCCTGAATGGTCCAGTCCATCTTGCGTTCGCCCATGATGTAACGCCCGATGCCGCGTCCGAAGCGTGACAGGGCGCCTGTCACATAGGTCAGCCCGATCGGCAGGCCCTCGATGTGCTCCACGGTGGCGTTCACCATGCCCATGGCAAGAACCACGACGTAGAACCGCAGGAGATGCAGGGCCGGATCCTGCAGCATGGAGGCCAGCGACAGTAACATTGCAACGCCTGAGAGAACGCCGAACATGCGCCGTCTGACCAGATGCGCGACGATGATGCCGGCGGCATTGCCCAGCACGAACACAAAGACGGCACCCAGAAGCACCAGCCCGTGATGCACATCGCCATCGGCAATCGCAATGGCGGCACGCGTGGTATTGCCCGTCATGAAGGAGACGAAATCGCCGGACAGGCGCAGGCCGATCGCATCGGTCATGCCGGCGATGAAGGAAATCGCCGCCACCAGCGCAAGCCCCATGCCCGTTCGTTGAACACGAATGATCCTGCGCCGTCTTTCCCGTGTCATGTCGCCCTCTGCAGCCCGAATCATCGGGCCGGTGATGTTTCGCGAGAGCCTAGCCGGTCCAACTGCCCAAAGGAAATGTCCTGGCGATATCGCCGGCTCACAGTTTGCGTCGCATCATGACAGCAGCGTGAGCGTCAGCGGATGGTGGCTGTCGGCGAGACCATCGATGACATTGAAATGGTGCCGGTCGGGTTCGATATAGGCGCCGGTTTCCGCACCAAGCCCCAGCCACATGCTGGCCATCAGGGCATTCTGGCGGATGAATTCCGCCCGCTCGTTGCCGCCCACCCAGCAGAACAACCGCCCGCCAGTGCCGGGTTCCATGAGAACTGGGCTTTCGGCCGCAGCCTCGTCCGGAGAAAGCTGAAGCTTCGTGTTGAGGCCGGTGTGGACGAGGGGGCGCAGATCATGCACGCCGGAGATGGACACGACATTTTTCACCCGCGCCCGCACCTCGCCCGGCAGCGGCGAGGTCCTGGCCATCATCCGCGTCACCAGATGCCCGCCGGCGGAGTGGCCGGTGAGGTGGATCGGACCATCGATCTCCGTTGCGGCATCACAGATTGCCGCGCTGATTTCCTGAACGATATCGCCGACCCGCGCCTCGGGGCAGAGTGTATAGGACGGCATGGCGACGGCAAAACCGCTGTCGACACTGCCCTTGGCCAGATGCGACCAGTAGCTCTTGTCGAGCGCCTGCCAGTAGCCGCCATGGACGAAGACGACCAAGCCCTTTGGCGTGGCTTCCGGCAGAAACAGATCGAACCGGTTGCGCGGCCTGTCACCATAGGACAGGTCGAGCTTCGCGCGGCCCTCGGCGGCCAGTTCTTCACGATAGGCGAGGGCCGGCGCCACCCAGTGGTTCGGCCATTCCTCGCCACGCGGAATATTGGCGCCATTGGTATAGGCGTCGTCCCAGTCGTCGATCCGGTGAAAGAGCATGAAAGATGGCCTCGCCAGAAGTTGCGTTGATCGGTCAGAGAACGGTGCGCACCCGCCAAAGTTCTGGAAACAGTTCCACTTCCAGCATCTTCTTCAGGTAATGCGTGCCGGATGTGCCGCCGGTGCCGCGCTTGAAGCCGATGACCCGCTCCACTGTCGTGACATGGTTGAACCGCCAGCGGCGGAAATAATCCTCGAAATCCACCAGCTTTTCGGCAAGCTCGTAGAGATCCCAGTAGCGCGACGGCGCGGCATAGACCTGTCGCCAGGCTTCCAGCACCTTTTCGCTTTCCGTGCGCTTTTCGCGAAAACTCGTCCGCTCGCCATCGGCGCCGATGTCAAAGCCGTTGCGGCCAAGAAGCAGGATCGCTTCGTCATAAAGGCTGGGGCGGGCCAGAATATCTTCCAGGTGGGCCAGCAGATCCGGCCGGTGGCTATGCGGACCGAGCATGGCAAGGTTGCGGTTGCCGGCCAGGAACTCAATGGCGCGGTACTGCGCCGACTGGAAACCGGAGGACTGGCCGAGTGCATCGCGAAAATCGGTATATTCGCTCGGCGTCATGGTGCGCAGAACGTCCCAGGCATTGTTCAGCTGTTCAAAAATGCGCGCCACCCGCGACAGCATCTTGAAGGCCGGCTGCGGCTCGTCCCGGCGGATCGCGGCAATCGCCGAGCGGATCTCGTGGATCGCAAGCTTCATCCAAAGCTCCGAGGTCTGGTGCTGGATGATGAACAGCATTTCGTCATGCGCGGAAGACAGCGGCTTCTGCGCCGACAGGATCGGGTCAAGCTGCAGGTAGTCGGTGTAGGACATCTTTTCGCGGAACGACATTTCGGCGCCGTCCTCAGCCGGATTGTAGGGCTTTGTCGTCACGTCACAACGCCTCTCTGCTTGAACTCGGGCGCGTCCCAGAGTTTGTTGTCCATGATATCTGCGAGAACATCGACGGCAGACACCACGTCCCGCTCGGCGATATAAAGCGGCGTGAAGCCGAAGCGGATGGCGTTCGGTGCGCGAAAATCACCGATCACGCCACGCCCGATCAGCGCCTGCATGATGGCATAACCTTCTTCATGCAGGAAGGAGACCTGGCTGCCGCGGCTCTTGCCGTCGCGCGGTGAGGCAAGCGTCAGCGACGGGCAGCGTGCCTCCACCTCAGCGATGAACAGGTCGCAGAGCGCGATGGATTTTTCGCGCACATCAGCCATGTCGACGCCGTCCCAGGCGTCAAGCGCCGCGTCGAGGGCGGCAAGTGCCAGGATCGGCGGCGTGCCGACGCGCATGCGGTCGATGCCTTCGCCCGGGCGATAGGAAAGATCGAAGGCGAATGGTTTTTCATGGCCAAGCCAGCCGGAAAGGGCAGGGCGTGCCTGATCGGCAAAACGCGGGGCCACATAGATAAAGGCCGGCGCGCCCGGCCCGCCATTCAGGTATTTGTACGTGCAGCCGACGGCAAAATCGGCGTCGGCACCAAAGAGATCGACGGGAATGGCGCCGGCGGAATGGGCGAGATCCCAGACGGTGAGCGCGCCGGCGTCATGCGCCTTTTTCGTCAGCGCCTTCATGTCGTGCAGGCGTCCGGTGCGGTAATCGACCTCGGTCAGCATGGTCACCGCCACCGTCTCGTCGATGGCCTCTTCCACCGCCAGCGGATCGACCACTTTCAGCACATAACCGCGGTCGAGCGATTTGATCAGCCCTTCGGCCATGTAAAGATCGGAGGGAAAATTGCCGCTGTCGGAGAGGATGACGCGCCGGGCGGGATCGCGCTCTGCGGCCAGTTGCAGGGCAGACGCCAGCGCCTGGTACACCTTGATGGACAGCGTATCGCCCATGACGACGGTTCCGGCAGGCGCGCCGATGAGCCGGCCCACCCGGTCGCCGATCCGGCGTGGCGTCGCCATCCAGCCACCCTGGTTCCAGCCGCGAATCAGCATCTCGCCCCACTGGTCCACCATCAGGGCGCGCACGCGTTCGGTTGCGGCCACGGGCAGCGGCCCAAGCGAATTGCCATCGAGATAAATCACGCCGTCCGGCATGTGAAACAGCGCGCGCGTCTTTTCGAAATCCGTCATTCTCTCGTCGCCCCACAGGAGGATTTTGCCGCCCCCGACCGGTCCATGTTCATGCCCTTGTTTTCTGCCGCCGCATCGGGCGTTTCCAGCATGATACCCAAAACATTTTAAGTTTAAACTAGATATTCTGTCTCATCGTCCGATTTATGCACCGGATGGCAGCGCCCGCCCCTCCGGCGGGAAACGGCGGCTGAGATGCGCTGATCCCTTGAGGCCAAAACGCCACGGAAGGTCGATTGCCTTGGTAATGCCAATTCGCGGCCCGCTGACGACAAGGGGAGGGGTGGTGGCCGCGTCCAACACAAACGGCGGCTCATCCAGCGGCGCGCCATCCAGCGCGATGTCGATACCGAGCGCCTGCGCCAGCCGTCCGGGGCCAGCACAGAGCGTTAACGGGTCGCTGCGCCCGCGCCGCCTTGCCATCTCCTCCAGCCCGGTCACGGGGGCAAGGGCCCGGATGAGGACGGCGCTGCCCGGCCGACAGACGAAATTCAGGCACCAGTGAATGCCATAGGACCGGTAGACATAGGCATGGCCCGCCGGACCGAACATGGTGCGGTTGCGCGGCGTTGGCCCGCGAAAACTATGGGAAGCCGGCTCATCCGGCTCATAAGCCTCGGTTTCGACAATCATGCCGCCTGCACCGTCTACGGTCAGCGTTGCACCTATCAGGTCTTGCGCAACGGTGACGGCGCTTCGGTCAAAAAAAGCGTGATGCTGCATGATGATATGCTCCGGTCGCTGACCGGCGTTTTCGCCCGACCTGATCCAGGATGCAAGGCTTCCCACGTCAAGTGCCGGGGCAAGAGTTGCCGCGATACGTAAGGTTTCCCGCATCGAACGGGAGCCGCTTCTGGCCGATCTCTCCGGCGTCTGGTCTTGTCAGGCAAGGAGCGAGCGTCTAATGACCCCGGCATGGCTGCACGCGACCGATATTCCCGAAAACTCGAATGCCCGCAATGCGGACACTCCGGCTTTGCCGAGGTGTCGGAAGACGACGACCCGCGCCGCAAGGACCCGGGCTTTGCCATCGACGAGATGCCCAAGGGCTTCACCACCGAATTTGCCGCCCGCGACCCCAAAAAATACATGCTGCGCTGCCAATGCGGCCACAAGTTCCTGTTCGCGCGCAAAAGCGTGTATGCGCCGGGCGGCGAACCGCGGCGCTGAGGCGGGCGCCGAATCAAGCAATAGCAATCAGGCAAACCGAAAGCGTACCGCGCAGCGCAAGCGCGGTTAAGCGTCTACACGCACAATGCTATCGCGTTGTTCCGTTTGGTAGTGGTTTCGCATTTCGGCGGGAAAAGATTTGGTGGAGCTAAGCGGGATCGAACCGCTGACCTCTTGCATGCCATGCAAGCGCTCTCCCAGCTGAGCTATAGCCCCATCAGGGTACCGGGAATTAACCGGTTCCGGGAACCCCTTGAAAGCGCTGCTTTCGTCGGGGTGGCGGCTTATTACTTCCGGTGGTTTCGGAGCGCAAGCCTAAAAATGAAAAGCCCGGACGTTTTTTTCGTCCGGGCCCAAAAATCAAGGTCTTAGACCTCGTCGTCGTCGCCGCCGACACCGATAATGCCGGAGACGTCGTCGTCATCATCATCTTCATCGGCTTCGAGGAAGGTGTCGTCGTCGTCGCCGTCGATTTCCACGTCGTCGTCGCCGATATCGGGAATGTCGTCGCCGGCTGCCGCTTCGTCACCCTCTTCGAGCGAGACGAGTTCGACATCGGTGTTTTCCGTATCGACTTCGGCGACTTCTTCTTCTTCAGCCTGTTCCATCTTCATCTGGGCCGTCGTCTCTTCAAAGAAGGAGAGCGGCCAGGACTTGCCGGAATAAGGCGACACAACCGGGTCGCGGTTGAGGTCGTAGAATTTTTTGCCCGTATCCGGGTCGGTGCGCTTGGTACCAAGTTCCGCTTTTGCCACTGTCGATGCCCCGTGAGAATGGCCGATCAATTCGGCGTTGCCGCAAAGGCGGCGCTAAAATGCTAGCCGGTCCCCTTAATGCTTGTCCCAGAGCATGTCAAAGGCAAACTTTGCCTGCCAAACGCCCGGATTTCCGGGAAAACCATTGATGCCCGCCATTCTTCTTTATGCCGGAGGCGCCTCAAAGGCAGGCTTTGCATCATCCCTTAAGCGGGATCGCCAACGGTATAGAAGGCGTGCACGCCTGCGTGTTTTCCGCTAAGCGAAGTGCTGCAGGAAAAAGATCCGCCCCGGAGTTTTTGATGACCTTTACCATTGCCATCGACGGACCGGCAGCCGCCGGCAAGGGAACGCTGTCTCGCCATATTGCGCAAACCTATGGTTTCCACCATCTCGATACGGGCCTCACCTATCGCGCCACCGCCAAGGCGCTTCTCGACGCCGGTCTTCCGCTCGATGACGAGGCGGTGGCGGAAGCGATGGCGCGGAAGGTGGATCTCGCCGGTCTTGATCGCTCGGTCCTCTCGGCCCATGCCATCGGCGAGGCGGCGTCCAAGATTGCCGTCATGCCGGCGGTGCGGCGGGCGCTTGTGGAGGCGCAACGCGCCTTTGCGCAGCGCGAACCGGGAACGGTGATCGACGGGCGCGATATCGGCACGGTGGTCTGCCCGGATGCTCCGGTAAAGCTTTATGTGACGGCGAAACCCGAAGTGCGTGCGCGCCGCCGTTATGATGAGATCGTCGCCTCCGGCAAGCACGCGGATTTCGACACCATCTTTGCCGATGTGAAGCTGCGGGACGAGCGCGACATGGGCCGCGCCGACAGCCCCTTGAAACCGGCCGCCGATGCGCACTTGCTTGATACCTCGGAAATGAGTATAGAGGCCGCGTTTGAGGCAGCATCGGTCATCATCGGCGCCGCGTTGAAAAAAGATTGACGACCTGCCGGGTTTCCGGCGCGCGCAATTGCAGTGCCTGACCCAAAGCTCGGATCCCCGCGCCGGATTGCCCTCTCATCGAAGACGGGCGGATTTGTTCTTTGGGTATGTTTAACACAAACCCCCCGGCGCCATCCGTGTCCGAACAAGGGACACGACCAGGAGATATCATGTCAGTAGCAAACCCCACGCGGGAGGATTTCGCAGCCCTCCTCGAAGAATCCTTCGTCACGAACGACCTTGCTGAAGGCTATGTAGCCAAGGGTATCGTCACCGGGATCGAAAAGGACGTCGCCGTCATCGACGTCGGCCTCAAGGTTGAAGGCCGCGTTCCCCTGAAGGAATTCGGCGCCAAGGGCAAAGACGGCACGCTGAAAGTCGGCGACGAAGTCGAAGTTTATGTCGAGCGCATCGAAAACGCGCTGGGCGAAGCTGTTCTGTCGCGCGAAAAGGCTCGCCGCGAAGAAAGCTGGATCAAGCTCGAAGCCAAGTTCGAAGCCGGCGAACGCGTCGAAGGCGTCATCTTCAACCAGGTCAAGGGTGGTTTCACCGTCGATCTGGATGGTGCCGTTGCCTTCCTGCCGCGCAGCCAGGTGGACATCCGCCCGATCCGCGACGTTACCCCGCTGATGCACAACCCGCAGCCCTTCGAAATCTTGAAGATGGACAAGCGTCGCGGCAACATCGTGGTTTCGCGTCGTACGGTTCTGGAAGAATCGCGTGCCGAACAGCGTTCGGAAATCGTGCAGAACCTCGAAGAAGGCCAGGTTGTTGACGGCGTCGTCAAGAACATCACCGATTACGGTGCGTTCGTTGACCTCGGCGGCATCGACGGCCTGCTGCACGTCACCGACATGGCATGGCGCCGTGTGAACCATCCGTCGGAAATCCTGAACATCGGCCAGTCGGTCAAGGTTCAGATCATCCGCATCAACCAGGAAACCCACCGCATCTCGCTCGGCATGAAGCAGCTCGAGTCGGATCCGTGGGATGGCATCTCGGCCAAGTACCCGGTCGGCAAGAAGATTTCCGGTACCGTCACGAACATCACCGACTACGGTGCATTCGTTGAGCTGGAGCCGGGCATCGAAGGCCTCATCCACATCTCCGAAATGTCCTGGACGAAGAAGAACGTTCATCCCGGCAAGATCCTTTCGACCACGCAGGACGTCGACGTTGTCGTTCTCGAAGTCGATCCGTCCAAGCGCCGTATCTCGCTTGGCCTGAAGCAGACGCTGGAAAACCCGTGGCAGGCATTTGCCTTCAGCCATCCGGCCGGCACTGAAGTCGAAGGCGAAGTGAAGAACAAGACCGAATTCGGTCTCTTCATCGGTCTCGACGGCGATGTCGACGGCATGGTTCACCTGTCGGATCTCGACTGGAACCGTCCGGGCGAACAGGTCATTGAAGAGTTCAACAAGGGCGACGTCGTCAAGGCTGTCGTTCTGGATGTGGACGTCGACAAGGAGCGCATCTCGCTCGGCATCAAGCAGCTCGGCCGCGATGCGGTTGGTGAAGCTGCAACGTCTGGCGAACTGCGCAAGAACGCTGTCGTTTCGTGCGAAGTCATCGCCGTTAACGACGGTGGTGTTGAAGTGAAGCTCGTGGCCCACGAAGACATCACGTCCTTCATCCGCCGTGGCGACCTCGCACGCGATCGTGACGATCAGCGTCCGGAGCGTTTCTCGGTTGGCCAGGTGTTCGATGCCCGCGTCGTCAACTTCTCCAAGAAGGACCGCAAGGTCATGCTGTCGATCAAGGCTCTCGAGATCGCAGAAGAGAAGGAAGCCGTGGCTCAGTTCGGTTCGTCCGACTCTGGCGCCTCGCTCGGCGACATCCTGGGCGCAGCCCTGAAGAACCGCACCAACGACTAATCGTTTTCGGTTAGACGCTGACTGAATAAAGAAACCCGCCGGATGCGAAATCCGGCGGGTTTTTTCGTGGCTGATTTTTGACGTGTTTTCGGGCGAGGGGCGGGTGGGCGCGCCGGCGTTTTACCAGCCGGCCATGCGCTGGTAATAGGCCTGCGCATCGTCGCCGGTAGCGGGTGCCGTCGCCAGATGAACGATGTCCTGTTCTGCCGCGCGCTCATCGAAAAGGGCAAGTTCCTGCATCACGTCGTCATCGCCTGCCATGGTCGCTTCTGATTCGGCCGACCTCCGCTCATCCTGCCCATCCTCGCCGGTGCCGGGATCGCCCCCAGAGCGACGACCGCGCTCGCGGTGTTCGTCATCGGGCTCGACGGCCGGAACAAGCGGTTTTGGCTTTTCATCGATGCCGCCCGGTGCGGGATAAGGAACGTAGGCGGGCAGCACACCCTCACGGACCAGCATTCCCTGGGCTGCGAGCGCCTGCAGGGCGGCGGTCTGCTGTGCCGGGTTCAGCGTGGCAGCGGATGTCGGCGTGCCGGTGTTCTGCGCAGCGGCTGCCGGGAGCGGTGTCGAAGCGGTTCCGGGACCGGCGCCAAGGCTATTGGGCAAACCTTCGTCCCCGCTCGCTGCCATGCCATCAAAGCCATGGGCGGCAAGGGGATCGGCCGCATCCGCCATGGCCTGCGGTGCGGCATTGGCCAGCAGCCAGGAGGCGCCGCCTTCATCGGCGTAAAGCCCGGAGATCCAGGCGACGGGGACCGATTCCGGTTCTGGAAGGGTCATCAGCACGGCTGCCGGCATGGATGCAGAGGCCGGCAGTACTGGTTGTTGGCTGGCGCTTGCCGCCCGTGTCGCTGCGGAAGCAATCGGCGGCTCGCCACCGGCCTGCACCAGCCGCGCAAGGGCGGGGCCGTCATAGGTCACGTCATCCAATGCTGCGTCCGCAGCATTTTGCGCGTCCGGCCGGAGTTCTGCCGGAGCTTTCGTTTCGGGCGTCGTGGCAACCGCCTGCGGCAGGCCTGTCTCTTCGGGATCGGTGAGGGAGAGGGTTGCCGCCTGCCCGAGCAGATCGGCGCCGGCAGCAAGAATGTTGGCCGGGGCGGGAGCCGCGGGAATGCCCGGCTGCGCGCTTGTCCGACTGTTCAGAAGCGTGAGAGGGGCGCCCGGGCGAGCGCTCGTTCTCGCCTCGCCTTCGCGTTCAGTCTCGTCGGAATTCTGCCGGAGCGCGGGTTGCTTTGCATCATCGCGGGTATCTGTTGGAGAGGCTTCCGTGGCGCTTCCGCCGGCCGACGCGGTCTGCCGGGCGGCTGAGCCAGCGATTGCGCTGCTCGGGACCGGCCGGCCACTGGCTGGCGGTTGTGCCTCGGCCCCGGCATTCTGCCGATAGGAGGTTACCACCTGGCGCGTCACCGGGTCTCGCTCCTGATAGGCGGCGGCCTCCAGCTTCAGCGCCAGCCGGGTTGCGTCGGGGCCGACGGGGTTTTTGAGGATTTCGGTCAGCAGGCGCAGCGTAAACCCCTGCATCAGCTGGTTGAGCGCACGCTGCAACGAGAGGCGTTCCGTGGGTGAAAGCTTGGAAATTACCTCTGCGATCCGATCGGCATAATCGGTGAGCGGTTCGCCCTGGTTACGGCTGACGGAGAGGAGCGCGCCGATGGTTTCGACCACCGAAAGCCCCTGCGCCAGTTGCAGCTGGCCAGACAAAGACAACAAATCGAGCCGGCTGCCGCTGCTGACCGACGGTTCCCGCAGCATGCGCGGATCCACGCTTGTTGAGGACAAAAGCACATCGCCCCTCTGCGCGGACAAAACGATGCCGGGCTGGCCATAGGCGCTGAAGGACGTGTCTGATGATGCGGCGACAGGCGTCAACATGGGTCTGCTCCACGCTTGTGTCGGTTGAAGGGCAGACCGGCTGGCGGGGCGTCTATTGCGACCGAACGGGCCGCAACCGCGGCGCCTCATGGCGTCATCTAAAGCCGATTAAGTTAGAATTAGAAATGAAATTACTTAAAATTTGATTAACCCGCGGATCAGGCCGCAGCCTTCAGAGATCCGCCCTGGCCCGCGCTCTGTCCGGGTTTTGGCCGCAGCAGAGCGTAGATGCCCAGATCGTCCACCGTGATTGCGAGTGCCTGAGACGAGCCGGTCGCATCGAACCCGATCTCCTCTTCAAGTTGTCGCATCACCTGCATCGTCTGCAGGTCGTCGGTGGTTGCGACTGTGTCGAGGGAGGTGCCGACGCCCTTTTGGCTTTCAGCGCTATCATCCCCTTCTGTGTCGGCTGTATCGGAAGGATCTGCTTCCTGTTCCGCCGTCTCGTCGTCAATGCTCTCCGCAGCACCAGCCAACACCGCGAGCAACTGGTCTGCTGCGCCCTCCTTATCGGTCGGAGCAACCGCTTCACCGCGAAAGACCGGCTCGTTGCGCTCGCTCACGGCGTCGCGCATGTCCTTCACGTCATCCAGTTTTTCAGCGGCTTCCTGTGCTGCGATATCCTGTTCGCGCTCCTTGCGGGTTTCTGCGTCCACCACCCGAGTCGGATCATAGGTCACATCGCCAAGCTTCAACTCGCTAAGAGTTTTGGGGTCGGCCGCATCCTCCAGCCGCTGCAGCACTTTGCGGGTGTCAGCGCTTGTGGCTTTTCCGTCGCCGTGGTGTTTTTCGAGTGCCTTGTCGAGCTTGGCGCTGCCATCGGCATACGGGTTCTTGATCGCCTCGATCACCGTTGCCAGCGACACGTCCAGCGCGTCAAGTCCGAGATCCTTCGTCAGGCGCGTCTGATCGGCCGGAGACAACTGCTCCACCGCCTTCTCGATTGCGCGTCCATAGGCGTAGGACGACATGCTGTCGGTTCTCTCGATGCCGAGCGACTTTCCGAGCTTCTCGAAAAGCTCGACTTTCAAGGCGTTCAGATCGACCTTGTTGGCAGAAAACAGCGCGGCACTTATCTTTTCGCGCGCCTGTTTTGCCTCTTCACTTGCCGAAATCTTTGCTTGCGTGATCGGGTCCGGCTTTTGCCCGGAGATTTCCTGCTGTTCTTCCTTGCGGCGCTTCTCGATCCCGTCCAGCATGGAGCGCATCGTATCGACCGCGATCATGCTGGTAGATTGCAGGCTTGGAAGTAACATGATCTCGCCCATAGACTGTAGAAGCTCAAAAAAAATCTATGGATGTGCGGTTAAGTGATCCTTAACCGTAGAGGGCGACATCTTTCAGCTGTGAGCAAAAATGTCGGTATCTTCCCAGCCGAGAAGATCAAGCTTGGCCCGGGTCGGCAGGAAGTCGAAGCAGGCCTGTGCAAGTTCCAGCCGCTTGTCGCGCACCAGCCGGGCCATCAGCTTTTCACGCAGGGCATGCAGGTGGAGCACGTCGGAGGCGGCATAGTCGAGCTGTGCTTGGCTGAGCGTTTCGGCTGCCCAGTCGGTCTGCTGCTGTGCTTTCGACACGTCGACGTCAAGCATTTCCTTCAGGTTGTCCTTCAACCCGTGCCGGTCGGTATAGGTACGCGTCAGGCGAGAGGCGATCTTGGTGCAGAACACCGAGGCGGTCGTGACGCCAAAGGTCTGGTAGAGCACGGCAATGTCGAAGCGGCCGTAATGGAAGATTTTTTCGCGGCCCGCATCGGCCAACATCGCCATAAGGTTCGGCGCCTGCGTCTGGCCCGCGGCAATGCGGATCACGTCGGCGGTGCCGTCGCCCGGCGATAGCTGCACGACGCAGAGCCGGTCACGGCGTGGAACAAGCCCCAGCGTTTCCGTGTCGATGGCGATGGCGTCGGTGTAACGCGCTACATCCTCTGCGGAAATATCGCCTTCGTGCGTCCGGATCTTGCTCATGGCCTGCCTCTTTGCGTTTCCGTCTTCCCGCTATAAACCAAGCCATGGTTTCTGAATATGCTCTTTATCTGCCCCTTCGGACATCAAGTGGGAAGGTAGCTGTGCGTCAGGTGCATTGCTGCGTTGCAGCGGTGGCCTTGTTCGAATCGAAGGACCGGCCTATATGTCAAGCATCGAAGCGGCGCACTCCTCCTCCCAGTGCTGCTTCGTTGAGATCGGCAATCTCCTCCTCCTCCCAATTGCCGATCAAGTTTAAAAGCCTGCCGCACCTCCTCCCGCGGCAGGCTTTTTCTGTTTAGGGCTATCCCCTACATCATCCTGAAGGCGTCCATCCTGGCGATTGAGGTGCGACACCGGCAAAGCCGCCGCAGATCGTGTCGCGGCGGCGTCTGGCGTTTCCACATGCTCACGGATCGCGCTTAAAGTGCTGCGATCGCCTGCATCACGCTCTCATCGATGGAAATGCCCGTCTCGAGCGCTGCACGACGCAGCGAGCGGCCGCGGCGACCGGGCAGGCGCACGCCGTCTTCGCTGGCCATGAGCGTGGCAAGTGCTGTCATGCGCGCGCCAAAGCCGGCACCTGCCGTTGCCTGCGGGTCGATGGCGATGATGAAATGGCCAAGTTCCGGCGGCGGTCCCTTGTCGTCGAACAGCGAAGACGCCTCGTGCGAAAAATGCGCCCCGGTGATGCCGGCTGCGAGAACTTCCACCATCATGGCAAGGGCGGCACCCTTGGCACCACCGGCCGGCGCCATCGTGCCCTGCATGGCAATGTCGGGATCGGTCGTCGGGCGCCCCTCTGGGTCAAGGGCCCAATCGTCGGGAATGGCGACGCCCTTTTGCTGGGCCTCCATCACCTTGCCGCGCGCCACCTTGGAAAGTGCCAGATCAATGACAATAGGATCGATGCCGTCCGCCGGCTCTCCAACGGGCACGGCAAAGGCGATCGGATTGGTGCCGAAGAGTGGCTTCCGGCCGCCCCAGGGCGCCATGGCGGCCGGGGCATTGGCAAACATCATGGCCACCAGCCCCTCATCGGCAAAACGCTCCACGGTCAGCGCCATCACGCCGGCATGATGCGAGCGGAAGATGGCAGCAGACGCTATGCCTTGGGTGCGGGCAAGCGGCGCAAGCTCGGCCACCGCCAGATCAAGCGCCGGATAGGCAAAGCCGTGGCGGGCATCGATAGACAGAACGCCGGGGCGCGGGTGCGCGGCGGTTGCCTGCGCGCTGCCATCCACTTTGCCGGCTCTCACCTGTTTCACATAGGCTGGCACGCGGCGAAGGCCATGGCCGGACTGGCCGGCGGCTTCAGCCGCGATAAGTGCCCGGGCAACCGAGCGTGAGGACGCAGGCAGAACGCCGCTTGTCTCGAAAACCGCGGTGATCTGCCGTTCAAGGTCGGCAAGGGTATGGTGCATGCTGCTTATGTCCTGAGGCGGGCGGGCCGCGCCTTCTTGCGAGCAGCGCAAACCCCTGAAGGCCTGAACTAGCAGTTTTTAGAGGCGAGCGGAACCGTGACTTTGTTGCTGACGCCAGCCGGCGGCGGCGGAACGGGTGAGGCACGGCGGACAAAATCGACCATGTAGCTGTCGAAATCGGAATAACCGGACGATCTTGACAGCGATACGGCGGAAAGATTGCCGCCATCATCGATGAGGAAGGTGACATAGGCGGTGCTGCCGCCCCCAGACGCCGGGCAACGTCCGCCCCTCTTGCGGCTAAGATGTGCATAAAGCTTTGCCTGCCAGCGCGCCGGCGCGACCGAATTGCCACCAAGGCTGGTGGAGGTAGCGGCCGCTGCCGTGCGGTTGGATTGCTGCACGTCGGCCTTGGCCTGCTGGGTAGCCTTTGCAGCCTGCGGCTTCGGTTTCGGCTTTTCAGCGCGAACAACCTTCTTTTCAACCGGCTTCGGCTTTTCCTGCACGGCCTCCTCCTTCGGCTCCTCAACCTCTGGCGGGCGCACCACGGGAAGCGGTACTTCCACATTCTGCAGGAGGGCAAGCTGCTGCTCGACCATTTCGTCCACCGGTTCCTCGATGGGTTCCGGCGGTTTTTCCGGAATGGTCTGCGTTATTTCCTTGACCGGCTCTTCCGGCGCCGGTTCCTCAATGACGGGCTCCGGCGGCGGCGGTTCCTGGGTTTCGGCAACCTCTTGCGGCGGCTCTGGCGGCGGTTCCGGTGTTGGCTCGACAACCGGTTCGGGCGGCGGCTCCTTCACCGGCTCGGTTGATTCGCTCTTCACCTCCTGCGAATCCTGCTGTTCCTCGGACACCATCGTCTCCTCGGTTTCCGCAGCCTCCGGCTCCGGGGCAAGCTCGATCATGATCGCGGCAGGCTGCGCAGCGTCAGCCGAAGCGACCTCATCCTCGCGCAGCATCACGGCGGCAGCCGCCAGATGTGCTGCAAGAACCACCGTACAGGCGCTGGACCAGAGAGCTGCCTCGCCAAGTTTGCTCCATCGGCTGCGGGGAAGCATCTGGCTCATGGGGTTGCTCCCTCTTCGGCCGGCGCCGGTGCCGGTGTCGCCTGTGGCGCTGCAGGCAGCGTCTCAAGCCCAACAAGGGCGATCTTCAGGTAGCCGGCGTCGCGCAAGAGGTTCATCACCTCCATGAATTGCCCGTAATCGACCGACTTGTCGGCCCGCAGGAAAATTCGCGCATCCGTGTTGCCGCCGGTCACTTGTGCAAGCATGGCCGGCAGCTGTTCGCGGCTGACCGCATCATTGCCGAGGCTGAGGGTCAAATCCTGCTTGACGGTGAGATAAAGCGGCTCGTCGGTACGCGGCGCAGGTTTCGCGGTCGATGCCGGCAGGTCCACCTTCACGTCAACGGTTGCAAGCGGTGCGGCCACCATGAAGATGATCAGCAGAACCAGCATCACGTCGATGAACGGCGTGACGTTGATTTCATGGTTCTCCGGCAGATCATCGCCGCTATTTTCGCGAATGCCTCCGGCCATGGCTCATTCTCCTGCAACAAGCGAGACGGAGGATTTGCGCGCGCCCGGCGGCACCTTGCGGAAATCGAGGTCGCGGCTCACCAGCCGTTCCACGCCGGCTGCCGCATCGGCCAGAAGCTGGCGATAACCGGTGATCGAGCGGGCAAAGATATTGTAGATCACCACCGCCGGAATGGCGGCGACAAGGCCGATGGCGGTGGCGAGCAGCGCCTCGGCAATGCCAGGTGCCACGACCGCAAGGTTGGTGGTCTGCGATTGTGAAATGCCGATGAACGAATTCATGATGCCCCAGACGGTGCCGAACAGGCCAACGAACGGGCCGACGGAGCCGATGGTGGCAAGTGCGCCGGTGCCGCGCATCATGCGGCGCCCGGCGCCCGCCTCGATGCGGCCGAGCGTCGAGGAGACACGCTCCTTCACACCGCTGTTTTCCGCGTGGTCCAGCGCGCCTTCCGAGAGCGTCAGTTCGGTTGCGGCCTCGCGCAGCATCAGGGCGGCAGGTCCGCCGCGCCGTTCGGTGGCAGACAAGGCATCCGACAAGGTCCGTGCCCTGCCGATGGCCTTGATGACCCCCTTGGCGCGCCGCCGGGCCGCGATCAGTTCCAGCGATTTGGCAAGCCAGACGGTCCAGGTGATCAGCGAGGCAATCGCAAGGCCGATCATCACGCCCTTCACCACCCAGTCAGCCGCCAGGAACATGCCCATGGGCGACAGATTGTGGGGAATGTCGCCGCGTGCCTGCGGATCGACAAGCGAGTTCAGCATGCCACCCGGCGCCTCGCCCGGTGCAGCGTCTGGAGCCTGCGGCGCCGTATTATCGGGCGCTGCAGCATCGGCGGCCGGCGCCTGGGGCGCTTGTGGCGCCTGGGGTGCTTGCGCAGACGGTTCGGCAGCCGGGGCTGTTGGTGCAGTCGTTGCAGGTTGGGGAGCCTGGGCTTGGGCGGGGACTGTTGGTTGCGTGGTCTGCGTGCCTGCGCCCTCTCCGCCCGGAGCAGCAGGCGTTGCCGGTTGGGCCAGGCGCGGCTGCGTGGCAGATGGTTCCACGGCCGGCGCTTCCACGGCGGGGGTCTGCTGCGCCGGCGCCGGCGTCTGGCTCATGGCGGGGGTGGCCAAAAGCGAGACCGCGATCGCCGCAGCGGCAAGGCCGCCGGTTGCACCGGTCTTTACGCGGCTGGAAAAAGCGGTCGACGGGAGGGACGGGATCGGCATCAGGCAAACTCCGGATGATCTTACGCAGGCAAGGGCCCCCGGCCGGTCTGGTCGTTGCTGCAGAAGGCGGGCGCCGAAAGCGGTGCCGCACACAGTCGTCCTGCGCGGCCACGCCAGTTGCCTACCCGATAATAAACTTGAGTATGTTTGGCAACTATATTGTGCCGTGAAAGCCGATTGAAGTGGTCAACTTTTGCCGAAGTCCGTTTCCAGGAGAGAGATTCGCCGGCATGGCGCAAAAAAAACGCCGGGCTTGAGGGCCCGGCGTTGATCATGTCTGACGGCTGACGGCGATCAGAGCGTGCGCGTGATATGTTCCACGCGGAAGCACTCGATCGTGTCGCCGGCGCGGATGTCTTCGTAGTTTTCGAAGGCCATGCCGCATTCCTGGCCCATCGGCACTTCGGACACTTCGTCCTTGAAGCGCTTGAGGGTCTTGAGCTTGCCTTCGTGGATGACGACGTTGTCGCGCAGCAGGCGAACGCCCGCACCACGCTCGACCTTGCCTTCGACGACGCGGCAACCCGCGACCTTGCCGGTCTTGGTGATGTTGAACACCTCCAGGATTTCGGCATTGCCGAGGAAGGTCTCGCGACGTTCCGGAGACAAGAGGCCCGACATCGCTGCCTTCACGTCATCCACCAGATCGTAGATGATGTTGTAGTAGCGGATCTCGATGCCACCGCGCTCGGCTGCCGTGCGCGCCTGTGCATTGGCACGGACGTTAAAGCCGATGATGGCAGCGTCCGAGGACTCAGCCAGTGCGATATCCGATTCCGTGATGGCGCCGGCACCCGAATGTACGATGCGGGCGCGAACTTCGTCGGTGCCGAGCTTGTCGAGCGCGCCGATAATGGCTTCGATCGAACCCTGCACGTCGCCCTTGATGACCAGCGGGAACTCCTTGAACCCGGTGTTCTGCAGCTTGCTCATCATCTGTTCGAGCGAACCGCGCTGGCCGGACTGGCGGGCAGCGGCCTTGTCGCGGGCCAGACGCTGGCGATATTCGGAGATTTCGCGCGCGCGGGCCTCGTTCTCGACCACGGCGAACTTGTCGCCGGCTGCCGGCGTACCGGACAGGCCGAGAATTTCAACCGGCATGGCAGGTCCGGCTTCCTTGACGTGAATGCCCTGGTCGTTGACCAGCGCACGCACACGGCCCCACTGGTCGCCGGCCACGATGATCTGGCCGGGCTTCAGTGTACCCTTCTGGACGAGCACGGTTGCCACGGCACCACGACCACGGTCGAGCTGCGCTTCGATGACGGTGCCTTCGGCAGTCCGCGTCGGGTCGGCCTTGAGGTCAAGGATTTCCGCCTGCAGCAGGACGGCTTCGAGCAGCTTGTCGAGGTTGAGCTTGTTCTTCGCCGACACTTCGACGTCGAGCACTTCACCGCCGAGCGATTCCACGAAAACTTCGTGCTGCAGAAGCTGCTGGCGAACCTTGTCCGGGTTTGCCTCATGCTTGTCGATCTTGTTGATCGCCACGATGATCGGCACACCGGCCGCCTTGGCGTGGTTGATCGATTCAATCGTCTGCGGCATCACGCTGTCGTCGGCCGCAACCACCAGAATGGCAATGTCGGTTGCCTGGGCGCCACGGGCACGCATCGCGGTAAAGGCGGCGTGGCCGGGGGTGTCGATGAAGGTGATCTTCTGGCCGTTCTGCTCAACCTGATAGGCACCGATATGCTGGGTAATGCCACCGGCTTCGCCCGATACGACGGAGGTCTTGCGGATGGCGTCGAGCAGCGATGTCTTGCCGTGGTCGACGTGACCCATGATGGTGACAACAGGCGGACGCGATACCAGCTCGACTTCATCATCCTTCACGTTGAAGATACCTTCTTCAACGTCGGATTCCGACACGCGCTTGACGGTATGGCCGAATTCGGTGGCGATCAGTTCAGCCAGATCGGCGTCGATGACGTCGCCCGGCTTCATCATCTGGCCTTCCTTCATCAGGTACTTGATGACGTCAACGGCGCGTTCGGACATGCGCTGCGACAGTTCCTGAATGGTGATGGTTTCCGGCAGGATGACCTCGCGCATAACCTTTTCGCGGGTTTCCTGCATCTGGCTGCGGCGGAACTTTTCCTGGCGGCGACGGGTCGCGGCCATCGAACGGCCACGGGCGTTGCCGTCATCATCCGTGCTGACGGTGGTGACGGTCAGCTTGCCACGGCGACGATCTTCCTCGACCTTCGGACGGGCAGGCACCTTTGCCGGAACCGGTGCCGTGATCTTGCCACGGTTCGGCGCACCACGCGGCGGGCCGCGATCATCGTCTTCTTCACCGCTCTTGCGGCTACGCACAGCACCCGGAAGACCTGGAGCTGCAACCGGCGCCCGCGGCGCCTGCGGACGGCCGTCGGGTGCGCGGGCACCGGCGGGGGCTGCTGCTGGGGCTGTGGCTGCACGTTCAGCCGGAGCTTCGACCGGGGCAGGCGCAGTCACGCCAGCCTTTGCGGCCTCTTCGGCGCGAAGCTTGGCTTCCGCGGCCAGACGTTCGTTTTCGATTGCCTGTTCGGCGGCACGGCGCTCGTCCTCGATCTTGCGACGGGCTTCGTCCTCGACACGCTGCTTGGCCTCGATGATGTCGCGGGCCTGCGCTTCGGCAAGCGCGCGGCGGCGGGCATCCATTTCGCTGGCCGAGAGGTCGTGCAGTACGGTGCCACCGCGCGGACGATCAGGCTGGCGCTGCGGCTGCGACGGGCGCGGCTGCTGCTGCGAGGACGGGCGCTGCTGCGAATGCTGCGGGCGGTTGCCCTGCTGGTTCGGGCGCTGCTGGTTGTTCTGGCCGGCGCCGTAGCCTGCATTCTGCGCCGGACGCTGCGGCTGCGGGGCAGCCGGACGCGGAGCCGGTGCTGCTGCAACCGGCGGCGCTGCGACGGGTGCCGGGGCCTGTGCAACCGGCGGTGACGCAGGTGCTGCGGCCACGGGCTGGGGTGCCGGCTGTTCTGCGCGCGGTGCAGCAGGGGCTGCCGGCGCAGGCGTCGTGATGGGGGTGATTGGCTTTTCATCTTCCGGACGCAGTGGGCGGCGCTTGCGCGTTTCCACCACGACCGCCTTGGTGCGACCGCGACCCATTTCCTGGCGCACGGTACCCTGGCTCATCCCCGAAGGCTTCAGGGTGAGGGTCTTCTTAGCCGTAACGCTGAGCGTCTTGTCGTCTTTGTTGTCGGTCATCCGTTCCTGTTCCTTCCGACAGGAACAGAGATGGAAACCATCAGATCCTGTCGTTCAATACACTTTTCCAGTGCGGCTGCCGGCGAATGCCGGTGACCACGTCATGTCTCTGACCGGCCAGCGCCGCCATTTGCTCTGGAGTGACCGCCATTGCGGTACGTATCGAGCATGGTTGCGCGTTTCACTACACCCTCACCCGCCTGTCCGGCAAGCGCCGCAGCATGGATAAAAGCACTCTGGCCCATCAGTTCGTCCATTTCGGCCGCGGTAAAGAGCATGAAGGAGGGTATCTCCTCCTCGCTCTCTGTCCCCAGCCGCCAGGCCTTGCGGGCCTGGTCGATTTTTCGCACACCGTCCGCTGCCGCGTCCGATGCATGGAAGACGCCCAGCGTCTGGCCCGAGCGGACCGCGGCATCCACCTTGGTGGCGCCTGAGATGAACTGGCCCGCCTTGCGCGCCATGCCCATCATTCCCGTCAGGTCTGCCACCAGCAGTTTGTCGACCAGATCACCAAGATCCGGGGCCGCCTTCACGTCCGCCTTCAGGGCGCGGGCAAAGATCTTGCGCTTGATGGCGGTTTCCACCAGGGCGCGATCCACCTTGACCCAGCATCCCCGACCCGGCAATTGCCGCTTCAGGTCCGGCACAACGGTTCCATCCGGTGCTGCGACGAAGCGGATCAGCTCTTCCGGCGAAACGGCTTCACGCGTCACGATGCAGGTCCGGTCGTTCACAACCAATTCCGCATCGTCTGCGCTCCCGTCACCGGCAACAGCTGCCGCAATCATTCCTGAACTGCGGCGTCCGCCTCCTCGTCAGCCATGTCGGCTTCTTCGGTTTCCGCTTCAGCCTGCTGTTTTGCGAGGTCTTCCTCGGTGATCCAGCCGGCCATCAGACGGGCCTGCACGATCATGTTTTCAGCCTCGACACGCGACACGTCGAACTTGGAGAACAGGCCTTCGAACTTCTTCGTTTCGCCGTCCTTGCGTTCCGACCAGCCGATGAGATCGTCGGCGGCACAGCCGGCAAAGTCCTCGACCGACTTGATGCCGTCTTCGCCAAGCGCCACCAGCATCTTGCCGGTCAGGCCATCGATCTGCTTCAACTCATCGAGAACGCCGAGTTCAACGCGCTTGGCGTCCATTTCGGCTTCCAGGCGCTCGAGGTATTCCTTGGCGCGCATCTGGATTTCGCTGGCGGTGTCTTCGTCGAAACCGTCGATCGAGGCGATTTCGTCCAGTTCGACATAGGCCAGTTCCTCGACCTGCGCGAAACCTTCCGATGCCAGAACCTGGCCGACCATTTCGTCCACGTCGAGCGCATCCATGAAGAGGTTGGTGCGTTCGTTGAATTCCTTCTGACGGCGTTCCGATTCCTCGGCCTCCGTCATGATGTCGATATCCCAACCGGTCAGCTGCGAGGCCAGACGTACGTTCTGGCCGCGACGGCCGATGGCGAGCGACAGTTGTTCGTCCGGCACCACCACTTCGATGCGCTCGGCATCTTCATCCAGAACGACCTTGGCGACTTCAGCCGGCTGCAGGGCGTTGACGATGAAGGAAGCCGGATCCTGGCTCCACGGAATGATGTCGATCTTTTCGCCCTGAAGCTCGCCGACAACGGCCTGAACGCGCGAACCGCGCATACCGACGCAGGCGCCGACCGGATCGATCGAGCTATCGTTCGAGATAACGGCGATCTTGGCACGCGAGCCCGGGTCACGGGCCACCGACTTGATCTGGATGATGCCGTCGTAGATTTCAGGCACTTCCATGGTGAACAGCTTCACCATGAACTGCGGATGGGTACGCGACAGGAAGATCTGCGGGCCGCGCTGTTCGCGGCGCACGTCGTAGACGTAAGCGCGAACGCGGTCGCCGTAGCGCATGTTTTCGCGCGGGATCATTTCATCACGGCGAATGATGCCTTCGCCACGGCCGAGATCGACAATCACGTTGCCATATTCGACGCGCTTGACAGTGCCGTTGATGATTTCGCCGACGCGGTCCTTGAACTCGTCGAACTGGCGGTCACGCTCGGCTTCGCGCACCTTCTGCACGATGACCTGCTTGGCCGACTGGGCAGCGATACGGCCAAAGTCCATCGGCGGCAGCGGATCGGCAATGAAGTCGCCGATCTTGGCGTCGACATTGCGGTCGCGGGCCAGCGCCAGCGGAATCTGCGTTGTATAGTCTTCCGCATGGTCGACCACTTCCAGAAGACGCTGCAGGCGGATTTCGCCGGTCTTGGAATTGATGTCGGCGCGGATGTTGCTTTCGGTGCCGTAACGCGAGCGGGCGGCCTTCTGGATCGCGTCGGCCATTGCGGCCAGCACGATCTCGCGGTCGATGACCTTTTCGCGCGCCACTGCATCTGCGATCTGCAGAAGTTCTAGCCGGTTCGCACTCACTGCCATTGTCGTCGGTCTCCGTAGATCGAATTGGTTCGCCCTTGCGGAAGCAAGAACGTTTATCGGTTAGTCCTGATCTTCTTCGGTCAGGTCTTCGTCGTTCTGATTGGCGGCTTCGGCCTTGGCCAGCTTGTCCGCCTTCAACGCATCGCGGATCAGGTCGTCGGTCAGGATCAGCTTGGCTTCAGCCAGTGCCGAATAAGGAACCGTCACACGCGGTTCTTCGCCATAGGCCACCTGGTCCCGTTCAAGGGTGAAGCCGTTGTCGTCCGTTTCGACGATCTTGCCGCGAAAACGCTTGCGGCCGTCGAGCATGACGGAGGTTTCGCACTTCAAGAGATGCCCGGTCCAGCGGACGAAATCGGATTTGCGCACCATCGGGCGGTCGATGCCGGGCGATGACACTTCCAGATGATACGCCTTATCGATCGGATCTTCCACATCGAGAACCGGAGAAACCGCCATCGAAACGGCTTCGCAGCCCTCGACATTCATGGTTCCGTCATCTCGTTCACACATGATCTGCAAAGTCAGGCCGTTCTGGTTCATCAGACGAACCCTGACGAGACGGAAATCCATTGCCTCGAGCGTCGGCTCGATGATTTCAGCGACCCGGAGGTCGA
This sequence comes from Neorhizobium sp. PAMB6716, assembly GCF_058242805.1. Lineage (NCBI taxonomy): Bacteria > Pseudomonadati > Pseudomonadota > Alphaproteobacteria > Hyphomicrobiales > Rhizobiaceae > Neorhizobium > Neorhizobium sp. PAMB6716. The sequence continues at coordinate 3,238,568 of NZ_CM177835.1, read as the reverse complement.
GGCCTGTCTCGACGAGGAGACGCGGTTCCTTGGCGTTGTCCTGCATTTGGTCTTTCGGCGCTGTCGCCGTCCCGGCGATGATGCTGCGAGCCTGACCGCCTAACAAAAAAGAGCGGGTCCTTGCGGCCCCACCCTTCATCTGACGATCAAGAATATGAGAGCCATATACGCTTTCAAAGCCGCAATTGCAAGCGTTGCGGCAGAGGCGGGGGCTGGAGGGCAAAGATGCGTCCTGCGCCTGTGCCGGTCAAGCCGGCGCGAGCGTCTGGCAAGGTCTGCGGGATATCCTAAGGGATCGCGACAAGAGGATGGCCCGCTTCGCTTTTGCGCTTGCCGTTGGCGCCCGCCCGACTAGTTTAGCCGGCAGCATCAAGAGCATGAAGAGGTTCACCGTGCCCGAGCGGGTCTCACCCCTGGCGCCTTTCGGTTACCAGACATTCCGCACCATCTGGATTGCCAGCATCGCCTCCAATTTCGGCGGACTGATCCAGGCTGTCGGGGCCGCCTGGATGATGACGGCGATTTCCTCGTCGGAAAACATGGTGGCGCTTGTCCAGTCGTCGACAGCGCTGCCGATCATGCTGTTTTCGCTGGTGGCAGGCGCGCTTGCCGACAATTACAACCGCCGCCGCATCATGCTGACGGCGCAAGGTTTTATGCTTGCCGTCTCGCTTCTGCTGACGCTTTTTGCCTTCTTCGGCTGGTTGACGCCCTGGGCGCTTCTTGGTTTCACCTTCCTCATCGGCTGCGGCACGGCGCTCAACAATCCCTCCTGGCAGGCCTCTGTCGGGGATCTCGTGCCGCGCCCGGTGCTGCCGGCGGCCGTGACGCTGAACAGTGTCGGTTTCAACATTACCCGCAGCGTGGGACCTGCCATCGGCGGCGCCATCGTTGCAGCTTTCGGCGCGGCGGCTGCCTTTGCCGTCAACGCCGCCAGCTATTTTGCGCTCATCTATGCGCTTTCGCGCTGGAAACAGGAGGAGCCGGAAAGCCGGCTGCCACGCGAAACGCTGGGCCGGGCGCTCTCTGCCGGCTTCGGTTACGTGGCGATGTCGCCAAAACTGCTCAATGTGCTGTTCCGGTCCACTCTGTTCGGGTTGTCCGCCAGTGCCATCCTTGCGCTCCTGCCTCTCGTCGCACGCGATCTCGTCTCCGGCGGCCCGCTGACCTATGGCTTCATGCTGGGGGCGTTTGGCGTCGGCGCCGTTGGCGGTGCCATGCTCAATGCGCGGCTGCGTGAGATGTTTTCGAGCGAGATGATCGTGCGCATCTCGTTTACCGGCTTTGCTCTCAGCGCCGTCGTGGCTGCCCTTTCCACCGCGACCTGGCTCACCTGTCTTGTGCTTCTGATCCCCGGCGCCTGCTGGGTGCTGGCGCTCTCGCTGTTTAACACCACCGTTCAACTGTCGACGCCGCGCTGGGTGGTGGGGCGTGCGCTGTCCTTCTACCAGACGGCAGCTTTTGGCGGCATCGCGGTCGGCAGCTGGCTGTGGGGCTCGCTTGCCGAAGAGCATGGCGTTTCCACGGCCCTGATGCTGGCAAGCCTTTCCATGGTGTTTGGCGCCGCCATTGGCTGGAAGCTGTGGCTGCCCTCGCTGGAAACGCTGAACCTCGATCCCGTCAACACGTTTCGCGAACCCTCGCTGCGACTTGATCTGCAACCGCGCAGCGGACCCATCGTTCTTCTCATCGATTATACGATCCGCGAGGAAAACGTGGCCGAATTCCTGACGCTGATGTCGGAGCGGCGGCGCATCCGTATCCGCGATGGTGCCCGCCAATGGGGGCTGCTCCGGGATCTGGAAAATCCTGACGTCTGGACGGAAACCTATCATACCGCCACCTGGGCCGATTACGTGCGCCACAATCAGCGCCGCACGCAGGCCGATGCGGAGGTCTGGGCGCGCATCCGCGCCCTTCACGCCGGGCCGGAAGGACCGCGCGTTCACCGCATGATCGAGCGCCAGGCCATTCCCCCGCACGATGCGCGTGACGACGTGTTCCACAAGTCGGCGCTTGACCTTCATCACTGACCGCAATTGGGAGAGACGCATTGCTCAAGATCCGCACGGCCACCCGCGACGACCTGTCCGCCATCGTTGCCATGCTGGCCGATGACGCGCTGGGGCTTGCCCGCGAAGTGGTGTCGGATCCGGTCGACCGGCGTTATGTTGCAGCCTTCGAGGCCATCGAGGCGGATGACAACCAGCTGCTTGCGGTTGCCGTTTCGCCGGAGGGCCAGGTGCTTGGCTGTCTTCAGGTGAGCTTCATTCCCGGCCTGTCGCGCCTTGGCCTGTGGCGCGGTCAGATCGAAAGTGTTCGGGTGGCAGCAGATGCGCGGGGAGGCGGCATCGGCCGTCAGATGCTCGCCTGGGCCATCGACACATGCCGCGCGCGCGGCTGCAAACTCGTGCAGCTGACCTCGGACAAACGACGCGACGATGCGATCCGCTTTTACCGGTCGCTCGGCTTCGAGCCGACACACGAAGGGTTCAAGCTTTCCCTCTGACAGTCTGTTCCAAAATTCCCTCCGGCGGGCTGTAAATGGCAATTTCTGCTTGTCCGGTGCTCACGTACCAAACGTACGCTCCGCTCGGCTTCTCGAAATCACCATTTTCGCCGCGCCAGAGGGAATTCTGGAACAGACTGTGAGCCCTTGAGGTGCGCTCAGCGCAGCTTTGCCTTCAGGCTCTCATCGGGAAAGCAGGTGGGAGAAAGTCCGTTCTTCGCCTGCCAGTCGCCCAGCGATCGGCGGGTCTTGAAGCCGGCGAGACCATCGGCATTGCCAACATCATAACCCTTGGCCTGCAGGGTTTTCTGCATGGCAAGAACATCCGAGCGCAGCATTTTGCCGACCGGGCCCCAGCGGCCTTCGAAGGCGCCGGCGCCATGGGCGATGCGGTCGGCGAGATTGCCGATGAAGAGGGCATAGAGATCGGAATTATTATATTCCTTCAGCACGTAGAAATTCGGCGTGACGACGAATTCCGGGCCGTGGCGGCCGGCGGGAACCAGCATCATGCCGTCCACCCTCAGCTCCGCTGCCGGAAAGGGCTTGGCCGAAATGCGGGTGATGCCCATGCCGGCCCAGGCGGAAATCGGCTTTGCCAGATCCGGCCCCTCCTGCGCGCAGGAGACGTTTTGCGGAATGGACACTTCAAAACCCCAGTCGCGACCGCGTTGCCAGCCTTTCAGCGCCAGATAATGGGCAATCGAGCCCAGCGTATCCGGCACCGAATTCCAGATATCGGCACGTCCATCGCCATCGAAATCCACCGCATAACGCGCATAACTCGATGGCATGAACTGCGGCTGGCCAAGGGCGCCCGCCCAGGAGCCCATCATCTTGTCTGCGGTGATGTCGCCATGCTCGATGATGCGCAGCGCGTCGATCAGTTCCGCGCGGAACATGTCCTTGCGGGTGGACATGAAGGCTTTTGTGGCCAGCACATCCAGCGCGGCATAAGGCAGTTTTGCCCGTCCATAACCGGATTCGCGACCCCAGACGGCAAGCACGACGGACCCCGGTACGCCGTAGGTCTGCTCCACCTTGCGCAGTGTGGCCGCATGGGTGGCGGCGAGAGACCGGCCGGCCGCAGCAAGCCCCTGCAGGCGCTGTTCGGAAAAATAGGCGCCGGGCGATGAAAATTCCGCCTGGCTCTGGTCACGCTCTTTCGGCGGCGTGGTGCCGGGTGGCACCAGATCCGGCAGATCCCAGTAAAGTTTGACACCTTTCAGCGCACTGTCGGCGGTGCGGGCCGAAACCCCGGCTTTTCGCGCCTCCGGTGCAATCTCCTTCGCAAGCCAGGCGCGGAACTGTGCTTCCACCTGAGCTTTCGAGGGGGCGGCAAGCGCCGGCAGCGGCAGCAGCGACAGGGCAATAAGTGCAAGGGCGCGGCAGAGGTGCCGTCTGGCGGCGGTTGTTTTGACCATGAGCGTCATCCTCCTCAGATCACGGTGCGGGCACGAAGTGCGGCCGTCAGTGTTCCCTCGTCGAGATAATCAAGCTCGCCGCCAACAGGCACGCCATGCGCCAGCCGCGTGATGCGCACCTCGAGATCGCCGAGCCGGTCGGTGATGTAATGCGCCGTTGCCTGCCCTTCGACGGTGGCGTTGACGGCCAGAATGATTTCGCGGATGCCGCCTTCGCTCACCCGGTCGATCAGGCCCTTGATGTTCAAATCGTCAGGTCCGACACCATCGAGCGGCGAGAGCGTGCCGCCGAGCACATGATAGGCGGTGTTCATCGCGCCCGCCCGCTCCAGCGCCCAGAGGTCGGACACGTCCTCCACCACGATGATGACGGCCTGATCGCGCCGCTCGTCAGTGCAGACTGTGCACGGGTCGACCGTATCGACATTGCCGCAGCGGGAGCAGACCTTCACCTTGTCATAGGCCTCGCCCATCGCGGTCGAGAGCGGTCCCATCAACTGCTCGCGTTTCTTGATGAGGTGCAGGGCTGCGCGGCGTGCGGAGCGGGGCCCAAGCCCCGGAACCTTTGCCAGCAACTGGATGAGTTTTTCGATTTCGGGACCGGTCACACGTTTTGCCATGCGCCGCTTTTAGACCATATGTCTGGAAAACGGAATCGCCAAAACGCACTCGCAAAGTGAGGCTTGCCCCATGAAAGTCAGCGCCATCTGTCTTGGTCAGGCGGAAAAACTGCCGGGAAAAAGTTATAAGACGGGCATCAACAAACACTCCGTTGCGGGTGCCGTGCTGGTTGATGAAAACGGCCTCATCGGCGATGCGATCTGCAACCGCAAATATCACGGCGGGCCGGATCAGGCGGTCTATGTGGAGGGCAGCCTGACGCTGGAGTGGTGGGCCGAAGCGCTTGGTCATCCGGTGGCGCCGGGCCTGTTCGGCGAAAACCTTGTCATTGAGAGCCTCGACAACCTCGAGGTCTGCGCCGGTGACCGGTTTTACCTCTCAGGCGGGGTGGTGCTGGAGGCGACGTCTGCCCGCATCCCCTGCAACACGTTTTCCGCCCGCATGGGAGATGCAAAGTTCGCCAAGCGTTATATGGCAGCGGGCAGGCCGGGTATTTATTGCCGTGTTCTTGTGCCGGGAACCGTAAGCCCTGAGGAGCCGGTGAGGTTCGAAGCATTTTCCGGAGAAAAAGTGCCGATCCCGGAGATGATGCGCACTTTTGGCAAAAGGCTGACGCCGGAAGACCGGGCGCGGTATCTCGCAGCACCGATCCACACGAAGCTGCGAGCGGATCTGGAAAAGACGGGCAGTTGAGGCGCGGGCCTGCCCATCATCCCGCTGCCGGCACCTTTTCCCTTTGTGGGCAGGGCTATCGCATATGAAGAAAGTCCCCTCCCAAACCCTCCCCACAAGGGGGAGGGCTTACCCCGGCCGCACCCTCTGATGCGCGAACGGGACGCTTGCCGCATGATATCTCCCCCCTTGTGGGGGGTCCGAAGGACGGGGCGAGACCCGTGGCTCGACCCAGGTCGGCCCGGCAGGGCAGAGAGGGGCTTACTTCAAATGCGATAGCTTTACCGCAGGCGCGGAGAAGGAATTCCGGCGATCCTTTCGCCCAGGCAAAGACTTGTGTAGCAACAGCCTGGACCGCAGCATTGTGCTACGGCCCCGTATCTGCCTTAGAACGGCAGCTTCATGCCGGGCGGCAGAGGCAGGCCGGCGGTCAGGGCCGCCATCTTTTCCTGGGCCTGCGCCTCGCCCTTGTCCTTGGCGTCCTTGTGGGCGGCAACGATCAGGTCTTCGAGGATTTCCACCTCGTCTTCCTTGAAGAGCGCGGGATCGATCTTCAGGCCGCGCATTTCGCCCTTGCCGTTGAGGATCACGGTGACGAGCCCGCCACCGGCCCGGCCTTCGATTTCAAGGGCAGCGATTTCCTCCTGCACCTTTTCCATCTTGGCCTGCATTTCCTTGACCTTGCCCATCATGCCCATGATGTCGCGCATCGGGTCGCTCCTTATCGTTTGTCGTTAGAATTCCATGTCGTCGCCGGGCAGGATGTCGCCCTCGGCACTTTCGATGGTGGCCGGCGGCGGTGCCTCGTCGGCATCGTCGATCAACTCCGCCATCCGGATGCGCACATCGGTAATACGGGCGCCGGGAAACTGCGAAAGAATGGCCGCGACATCCGGGTCAGATCGCGCATCGGTGAGGCGGGCCTCGCGGGCTTCCGTTTCCACTTCCGACAGGGTCTGCGATCCCGCCTCGCGGCTCAAAATCACCATCCAGCGGATTTCGGTCCACTCTTCGAGACGCTTTTGCAGGTCGCCGACAATGCTTTTCGGCGCGTCGGTCGGCAGGTTGATTTCCAGCCGGCCGGGCTCCACCTTCACCAGCCGCACGAAACCGCGCAACAGCGCCTTCAGCTTCGGGTCGCGGTTTTTGGTGCAGAGATCGGCAATATCCGAGAGCGAGGTGATAGGCACCTTCGGCTCAGGCTGCTGTTTCTGCTGCGGTGCCGGGTTGCTTGCCGGCCGCGCTTCCGTCTGCCCCATCGCCATCGGCTGGGAGGATGCGGGAACGGCTGCCAGCATGGCGGTCGCGCCGCCGGAGGGCATGCGGGCGGCGGGAGCACTGTCTGGCCCGCGCGCCATCGCGTTTACCTGCGGTGCTGCCATCGCACGCGCGCCGCCATTGCCGGCGGGCGAAGCGGAGGCACCGGCATCCCCGCCGCCGTTGGACAGAAGGTCGGCCATGCGGCGCGCGGCATCTTCCGGAGAGGGCAGATGGGCGGCATGGGTCAGGCGGATCAGCACCATCTCGGCAGCGCCGGCAGGCCTGGAAGAATTTTCCGCTTCGGGAAGGCCCTTCAGCAGCATCTGCCAGATGCGTGACAGCGTGCTGACGGCCACCGTGCCGGCAAATTCTGCGCCGCGCACCCGCTCGACTTCGCTGAGCGACGGGTCGTCGGCGGCATCGGGGATATATTTGACGCGGGTGACGAGATGGGTGAAATCAGCAAGATCCGTCAGCACCACAACCGGGCTCGCGCCTGCTTCATACTGCGCGGTAAATTCCGAAAGGGCTGCCGTCACATCGCCCTTCACCACATGCTCGAACAGATCGACGATGCGGGCGCGGTCGGCAAGGCCCAGCATGCCGCGCACGGTGTCCACCTGAACGCTGCCGCCGCCATGGGCAATCGCCTGGTCGAGCAGCGACAGGCCGTCACGCGCAGAACCTTCCGCCGCACGCGCCACCATCGCCAGCGCCTCCGGCTCGAAGGGCACGCCTTCCTTGCCGAGAATGGTGGAAAACAGTCCGACCAGATCGGCGGCACTGATGCGGCGCAGGTCAAACCGCTGGCAGCGCGACAGGACCGTGATCGGAACCTTGCGGATTTCGGTGGTGGCGAAGATGAATTTCACATGTTCCGGCGGCTCTTCCAACGTCTTCAACAACCCGTTGAAGGCCTGCGTCGAGAGCATGTGCACTTCGTCGATAATGTAGACCTTGTAGCGTGCCGAAACCGGGCGGTAGCGCACCTGCTCGATGATCTCTCTGATGTCGTCGATGCCGGTATGGGAGGCGGCGTCCATCTCGATCACGTCGACATGGCGGCCTTCCATGATCGCCTGGCAGTGTTCGCCGGGAATACGGAGGTCGATTGTGGGCTTGTCGATTTCAGGCGTCTTGTAATTCAGCGCGCGGGCCAGAATACGGGCGGTCGTGGTTTTCCCCACGCCGCGCACGCCGGTCAGCATATAGGCCTGGGCAATGCGGCCTGTCTCAAACGCGTTGGTGAGGGTGCGCACCATCGGTTCCTGGCCGACCATCAGGTCGGAGAAATCCTTCGGGCGGTATTTTCGCGCCAGGACCCGGTAGCCGGCATTCGGCTGCGTGGTGGTGCCCGAAACTGTCGGCCTGTGTTCCGGCGGCTCTATGTCGCTCATGAGGTTCCGCCAGCCTTCTTCAAGGCCGCCCCGGCCTCTGCCGGAATGCGGACCGACCGGACGCTGGCCATATAGGGAATGAGGTGGGAGGCTGGCACGGCGACCCGTGCCTGGCTCGTTAGGGCTGCTTCCTTCCGGACCTGACCCGGTTGGCGAGTGGCTCGTCCACCACCAACCTCCCGAGGCGACATATCGGCAATAACGGAACCAAATGCAAGCCAACCTTCCAAAAAACTGCTAGCAAGAGGAAAAAGCAGGAGGAAACCTTGAGCCCATTCGAACTGGATGCCCGGCTGGCGCGCGATTCTGATCTGGTGACGGTGCTGGGCCTCTGCCAGCTGCGCATCTTGAACGACAGCCGCTGGCCCTGGTTGATGCTGGTGCCGCAGCGGCCCGGAATGAGTGAAATCTTCGAGCTTACGCCGCTCGACCAGACCATGCTGACCTTCGAGACGAATCTGGTGGCGGAGGCGCTGAAGCGGGTCACCGGCGCAAAAAAAATCAATGTCGGGGCGCTCGGTAATGTTGTGTCGCAGCTTCATGTCCATGTGGTGGCGCGCAACGAAGGCGATGCCAATTGGCCGGGGCCGATCTGGGGCCATGGTTCTGCCGTACCTTACGATGAAGACAAGAAACGCACCTTCCTTGCCGCCCTCGACCAAGCCCTCTGACCCTCCAAGATCTGACCCCATGACCCATTCCCTTTTCGATACCGATGCGCCGCACGGCGAGCCAAGCCGGCTGACGGCATTTACCGGCAACCGGCTGGACCGCGATGCCGAACACCGCACGGAAGACAGTCTCGGTCAGGCGCTGGCGCTTGGCGGCGCGACGATCCTTGCATTTTCCGGCAACCGGCTCCTGCTGAAGGAGACCGAGGGCACGCTTGATCCGCTGTTTGACCGTGCGGAGCTTGAGCCTCTTTTGCCGGATTTGGCCGGCGCCATTCTGCTGGGGATGCGCCAGGATGGTTCGCCGCGCCTTGCCGTTCCGGTCCAGCGCCCGGCCGAGGAACTTTCGCTGTCATTCCGGCTGACGGATGCGCGTTCTGCCTTGCGTGATGGTCTGGTCGCGGAGGAGGTGCTGGGCGAGGTGGCGCAGGCCGTCAGCCTTCTTCACTGGAACGACGCCAACCGTTTCTGCGGCAAATGCGGCACCAGGACCGAAAGTCGCCTTGCCGGCTACAAGCGCATCTGCCCGGCCTGCGCGCATATGATGTTTCCGCGCACCGATCCCGTCGTCATCATGCTGACGGTGGACGAGGCGCGTGATCGCGTGCTGCTCGGCCGCGGCCATCACTTTACGCCGGGCATGTATTCGGCGCTTGCCGGGTTTGTTGAGCCGGCCGAAACCATCGAGGATGCCGTGCGCCGGGAGACGCGCGAGGAATCGGGCATCGTCACGGGCCGGGTCCGCTACCATGCATCACAACCCTGGCCGATGCCGCATTCGCTGATGATCGGCTGTTATGCCGAGGCGCTGAGCGAGGATATCGGTATCGACACCCAGGAACTGGAGGATTGCCGCTGGTTTTCGCGTGCCGAGGTTGTCGCCATGCTTGCGGCAGATCCTGCAGGCGAGGGGCCGTCTGCACCGCTGCGCGGTGCCATTGCCCACCGCCTGCTGCGTGACTGGGTGGAATGGAGCCGCTGATCAGGCGGGTTTTGCGCGGCGGGTGAATTCGCGCACGGCAAGCGAGACGCCGATGACCTGCAGGAGGCAGCCAAACCCTTCCGATGGTGTTGGCCAGCGCAGGTCCATGGAAAGTCCGAAGATCAGGCCGAACACGGTTTCCGCCACGATCAGCTGCGCCGTCAGCGCCAGCGGCAGCCGGTTGGAGGCAAAGCTCCAGCACCAGGTGGCAAGCCAGGAGGCGGCCATGCCCAGCACTAGCGCCCAGACGATGAAGCGCATCAGCACATCGGAAGAGACTGTCTGATAGGCATCAGACGCCATGGGCAGAAGGAAAATCGAGCCGATCAGTGCGCCAAGACCGTGAAGGGTCGTCCAGTCCATGGCGCTTGGCGGGTTTTCTGCCCGCATCAGGCGGGAATTGACGATGCCGTAGATCACCCAGACGAGGAGCGCTGCCACCGCGCATCCGGCACCGGCCAGCATCATGCGCTGTCCGGCAACGTCAAGCTTTGCCACCAGCTCGAGATTGACCACCAGAATGCCGGCGGCAATCATCACCAGAGGGGCTGCAAGCCGGCGCCAGGCGATGGTGCGCTCCATCAGGTTGGCAATTGCCGGAAGAACCACGGGCGTCACGCCGATGATCAACGGCGGAATGACGGGACCGGCCAGAAGCACGGCCTGCGAGGCGAGCAGAAAATAGCCGACATAACCGATGACGCCGAGCGCCATGCCGATCAGCGCGCGTTTCACCCCCACGCCCTGCAAACGAAAGCGCGGATGCAGCATGGTGACAAGGCAGGTGATGCCGAAGACGAAATAGCGGCCGATCGTGATGTCCCAGACGGAAAAAGGATGCACAAGGCGCGCGGCAACGAAGGTGAGGCCCCAGAGCGCGCCCGTCAGCAGGCCGGCGAGGATTCCAAGCAGCATGCGATCTCCTTTGCCGCAGTCCAAGACGATGCTGGCACGACGGCTGACGCGTGAAAAGAAAGGGCGGGACCGATGATCCCGCCGGGAAGGGAGTGAAATCAGCCGCCGTTCAGCGACCGGCGCATGGGATGGCCGAGATAGCTGCCGAGAATGCAGACCTTTTCGGAAAAGAAGCGCAATTCCTCAAGCGCCCGGCGCACCGGCGCATCTTCCGGATGTCCCTCGATATCGGCATAAAACTGCGTTGCCACGAACTTGCCGCCGATCTGGTAGCTTTCGAGCTTCGTCATGTTGATGCCGTTTGTGGCAAAACCGCCCATCGCCTTGTAGAGGGCGGCTGGAATGTTGCGCACATTAAAGACGAAGGTGGTGACGATGAGTTCGTCCGGGCTGTTGCGCTTGACCCATTTTTCATCGCGCGAGAGAACGACAAAACGGGTGACGTTGTGCTCGGAATCCTCGACATTTTCCTGCAGGATTTCAAGCCCGTAAAGGCCGGCGGCCAGACGCGGCGCAAGGGCTGCCATCGAGCGGTCGCCGCGTTCGGCCACAAGCTTTGCAGCGCCGGCGGTATCGCCGGCGACCACGGCCTTCCAGCCGTTTCCGCGGATGATCTTGCGGCACTGGCCAAGCGCGTGGATGTGGCTGTGAACGGTGCGGATCTCGTCATGCTTCACCCCCGGCAACACCATCAGTTGGAAGCGGATCGGCATGAAATATTCGCCGACGATGTGCAGGCGCGATTCCGGCAGCAGGTGGTGGATATCGGCGACGCGCCCGGCCAGCGTGTTCTCGATCGGGATCATCGCCAGATCCGCTTCGCCGCTTTCAAGCGCCGTAAAGGCATCCTCGAATGTGGGGCAGGGCAGCGGTTCCATGGTCGGGAACATGTCCCGGCAGGCCATGTCGGAGTTGGCGCCGAAATCGCCCTGGAAGGCGATGCGATTGGTCGTCGAAACCATGTTTGGATGTCCGGTCAGAGGGAGCGGCTGGCGAGGATCGCGCGCGCCTTTGCAAGGTCGGCGGGAGTATCGACGCCGAGCGGCACCGAGTCAACGATCTCCACATCGATGCGCATGCCGGCTTCCAGCGCGCGCAGCTGCTCAAGCTTTTCGCGCTGCTCCAGAACGGAGGGACCGAGCGAGACGAAACGTTCGAGCGCTGCACGCCGATAGGTGTAGAGGCCGATGTGGTGGTAAAGCGGGCCTTCGCCGTAAGGCGCGGTGGCACGGGTGAAATAGAGGGCGCGCAGCCGGTTTGCGGAGAGAGGCGAACCCACCACTTTCACGATGTGCGGCAGAACCTTGTCCTCCTCGTTGTCGATCTCGACGGTCAACGTGGCGATATCCACGGCCGGATCTTCCATCGGGCGCAGCGAGGCATGCACGGCTGACGCCTCGATGGTGGGAAGATCGCCCTGGATATTGACGATATATTCGACTTTTCCATCGGGGTCTGCGGCAACCATGGCTTCGTGGATGCGGTCTGATCCGGACTGATGGTCGGCGCGGGTCATCACAACCTCAAATCCGGCAGCCTTCACCGCGTTGAAGACGTCCTGATCGTCGACAGCCACCATGACGCGGCCGACATTGGCTTCCCGTGCGCGGCGCGCCACCTGCACGATCATCGGGGCGCCGTTGATGTCGGCAAGCGGCTTTCCCGGCAGGCGTGTGGAGGCCATGCGGGCCGGAATGAGAACGAGCGTCTTGTCAAAAGCCGTATTGTGCATTGGTTTCTCTTCTGGCATTGCCGATGGGATGGCAAAAGGTCTCAGGGGCGGCAATGTGATTCAGGTTGCACCGATCCTGCAAAAGACATAGCTTTCAATGGATTTCAAGGTGGGACGCCTGTGATTCCGGCGGGTGGGCCGGCGGGCGGGAAGGAGCTTTTCTCGGATGAATTCCTATACGAACATGGCCGCGGGGGCCTTGCTCAGCACTGTTTTCGTGATGATGTCGGTCTCGATCGCCTCCGAAGGCCTCTTCCATGCGGAAGCGCCCGAGAAGCCGGGGTTCGCAATCGTTGCCGAAGAAGCGCCTGCTGACGGTGGTTCCGCGGCCGCAGCGCCTGCTGCCGTGCCGATCGCTCAGCTTCTGGCCAGTGCCGATCCGACAGCCGGTGCAACCTCGTTCAAGAAATGTGCGAGCTGTCATTCGGCCGAACCGAGCAGCCCCAACAAGGTCGGACCCGGCCTCTGGGGCGTCGTCAATCGGCCGATCGCAGCACATGAAGCCTTCAGCTATTCGGCAGCCATCAAGGACTTTTCCAAGGGTGGCGCGGAAAAGTGGGATTACGAACATCTCAACCACTTCCTGGCAGCACCCAAGGCTTACATCAAGGGCACGGCCATGGGCTTTGCCGGCCTGAAGAACGATCAGGAGCGGGCAAACGTCATCGCTTATCTGCGTTCGCTGTCCGACAGCCCGGCACCGCTGCCGGATCCGGCCGCGGCACCGCCTGCGACCAACTGATAGCGACCAACTGATCGTTTCGAACGAATTTCCAGTAAAGGCCCGGCTTGTCCGGGCCTTTTCGCGTTGGGGGTTCAGCTGAGCAGCCAGGCCCAGAAGCTGACGGAGACAACGCCAAAGATGGTGGTGATGCTGATCACCGAGGCGGCCAGGCTCTGGCCGGAGCGGAAACGGGTGGCAATGATCCAGGCATTGATGCCTGTCGGCACCGAAGATGTCAGCACCATGGCCGCCGTCCAGGGTTTTGACAGGCCGAGCAGATGGGCAAGGCCAAAGACGGCCGCCGGCAGCAGCAGCAGCTTCAGAACTGCCATCATGGCGGCAAGCGAGAGGTTGCCGCGCACCGGGTATTTCTTCAGCGTCATGCCAAGCGAGATCAGCGCCGAGGCGGCCGTAACGGCGGCGATCTGATCCACCACGCTCTTCAGCACGACCGGCAAAGCGCCGAGGCCTGAGAGATTAAAGGCAATGCCCAGCGTCAGCGCAATCACCAGCGGGTTTCGCACCAGATTGGCGCCCACCTGTTTGACAACCGTTGCAATGCTGCGCCGTCCGCCGCCGTCCACCTTGGCGCTGGCATGTTCCATCAGGATCGTGCCGGCCACCATCATCAGCGGCAGATGGATGGCAAGCAGGATAGAGATGGCGACAAGCCCGTCATCGCCGACAGAACGGCCGACGAGCGGCAGGCCGATGAAGACATTGTTGGCAAAGGCCGACGACATGCCGGCGATCACGCCGATCTTTTCGTCACGCTTGAACAGGTGTTTTGCGATGAGGTGCCCGACCGTCCAGGTGACGGCGACACCGCCGAAATAGGCGATCCACAGACGAAACGGCGATGCCCCTTCGAAATGCGCCTCCGCCAGCGTGCGGAAAATGAGCGTCGGAAGCGCGATCTTGAAGACGAATTCGGCCAGCGCATCGCCGGTTTCTTCGCGCATCAGACCGGTGCGCGCCACCAGAAAACCGATGAGGATCAACAGGAAAACGGGCGCGACATTAATGAAGACAGCTGACACTGGGGGAGGGCTTTCAAAGAGGAGATACCTCGTTTAGCCCATTCGCATCCGCGGGACAAACCCTCGCGTCTGCCGTATCGCCCAAAAAAAGAAAGCGGGCATCAAGCCCGCTTGTCACCCGAAACCGGGTCTCGATATCGCTCCCTGCCAGTTCATCCGTGGTCCGGGAAGCAATTCGATGACTACGGATATAGCGGGGTTTCGTGACGGGAGGATGACGGGGCATGCCGCATTCTGCAGCGGTTTTTTCCTTTTCTTCAACTCTGAAAGCTATATGAGGAGACTGACGCCAACCGCGGAGATTGAAGGCTTCATGAGCAAGTTCGACGTTCTGACCATCGGCAATGCCATCGTGGATATCATTTCGCGGTGCGATGACCGGTTTCTTGAGGAGAACGGCATAATCAAGGCCGCGATGAACCTCATCGATGCGGAACGGGCGGAACTTCTCTATTCGCTGATGGGCCCGGCCCATGAAGCCTCCGGCGGAAGCGCCGGCAACACGGCGGCAGGCGTGGCCAGTTTTGGCGCGCGCGCGGCCTATTTTGGCAAGGTGGCGGAAGACGAACTGGGCAAGATCTTTGCCCATGATATTCGCGCCCAGGGCGTGCATTACGAGACCAAGCCCGACGGCACGTTTCCGCCAACCGCCCGCTCGATGATTTTTGTGACGCCGGATGGCGAACGCTCGATGAACACCTTTCTCGGCGCCTGCGTCGATCTCGGCCCCGAACATGTCGAGCCGGACGTGGTGGCCCAGTCGAAGGTCACCTATTTCGAGGGTTATCTCTGGGATCCGCCGCGCGCCAAGGAAGCCATCCGCGAATGCGCCCGCATTGCCCACGAAAACGGCCGGGAAGTGTCGATGACACTGTCGGACCCGTTCTGCGTCGGCCGTTACCGCGACGAGTTTCTCGATCTGATGCGCTCCGGCACCGTCGATATCGTCTTTGCCAACCGGCAGGAGGCACTGTCGCTCTACGAGACCGAGGATCTGGAACTGGCGCTGAAAAACATCGCGGCCGATTGCAAGCTTGCCTGCGTCACATTGAGCGAAGAGGGTGCGATTGTCGTGCGCGGCACCGAGCGCTTCAAGATCGAGGCGCTGAAGATTGACAAGGTGCTGGACACGACCGGCGCTGGCGACCTGTTTGCCGCCGGATTCCTTGCCGGTTACACGGCCGGCCGCCCGCTCGATGTGTGTGGCAAGTTGGGATGCCTTGCCGCCGGCATCGTCATCCAGCATTTCGGGCCACGCCCGATGGTGTCGCTGAAGGAAGCTGGCGAAGAGGCCGGCCTTCTTTAGACCTGATAAGGTCTACTTGAAGGCCTCTTCAGGATAGGCGCCCCAGATCTCGGCCTGCGAGACCCAGCCTTCCATGGAACCGGCAATGGCCTGACACCATGTGCCGTTACACTGCTTCAGGCGCATGATGACGCCGGGTTCGAGCTTTGCCAGAACCTGGGCGGAGCTTTGCGGATCGCGGCGCATGTTGACGAACACATCCTGGCCCTTGCTGCGCATCCAGGGCGCTGCAATCGCGCTGCGTTCGCCCGACAGCAGCGCCTGATTGACCCAGCCTTCCGTGCCATCGGCATCGCGCACACGGCGCCAGTTTTCGTATTCCTGGATGATTTCCATCGGCAGCCCCTCTTTCATGTACATCCATGACACGGCGTAATCGGTGCTGGGGCCGATGCGGATGTTGACGCGGCGCGACTTCAGGCTGACGAAACGCGGCAGGGGCAGGCCGCTTGCGCCTTTCGAGGCACCCTGGGCAAAGGCCGGTGCCGTCCACGGAAGCGAGCCGGCTGCGGCCACCATGGACAGGACTGCAAGACAGGCGATACGGATGGAGCGGTTCATATTTCTTCTCTGTGTGGTCTTCAGGCGCTGGCAGACCCAAGCCGGTCGGGCGAATCGGCTGCCGGTCCTCAGTGAGGTTTTATTTGTCTTCGCCGGTGGGTCTGGTAGAAAACGCCTGATCCGTCGAATGTCGCCTATCTTGGTTAACGACTTCTGAACGAGCTTCTTGCAGGACGCCCATGACCGCCAGGAAAAAGCCCAAGGTTTACATCACCCGCAAGCTGCCGGATGCGGTAGAGACGCGTATGCGCGAATTGTTCGATGCGCAGTTGAACATCGATGACATCGTGCGAACGCCCGAACAGCTGATGCAGGCGATGAAAACGGCGGACGTGCTGGTGCCCACCGTGACGGATCGTATCGATTCGGCGATGATCGAGGCGGCCGGGCCGCAGCTGAAGCTGATCGCCAGCTTTTCCAACGGCGTCGATCACATCGATGTGGATGCCGCGGCGAAAAAGGGCATTACCGTCACCAACACGCCGAATGTGCTGACCGAAGACACTGCCGACATGACCATGGTGCTGATCTTTGCGGTGCTGCGCCGGCTGATCGAGGGCTCGCGGGTCCTGACCGAATCGCCGGGAAGCTGGCCCGGATGGTCGCCCACCTGGATGCTTGGCCGGCGCATCGGCGGCAAGCGCATCGGCATTGTCGGCATGGGGCGGATCGGCACGGCCGTTGCCCGCCGCGCCAAGGCGTTTGGCCTGTCGATCCATTATCACAACCGCTCGCGCGTCAACCCGGCAACCGAGGAGGAGCTGGAGGCGACCTACTGGGACAGTCTTGACCAGATGCTGGCCCGCGTCGATATCGTCTCGGTCAACTGCCCGTCCACGCCCGCCACCTTCCATTTGCTGTCGGCCCGGCGGCTGGCGCTGATGCAGCCATCGAGCATCATCGTCAACACCGCGCGCGGCGACATTATCGACGAGGCAGCGCTGATCCAGCTGCTGCGCGAGGGAAAGATTGCCGGTGCCGGCCTCGACGTGTTCTCCAACGAGCCGCTGGTCAACCCCAAGCTGCTGAAGCTTGCGCATGAAGGCAAGGCGGTGCTTCTGCCGCATATGGGCTCGGCAACGATCGAAGGTCGCATCGACATGGGCGACAAGGTGATCATCAATATCCGCACCTTCTTCGACGGTCATCGCCCGCCAAACCGCGTTCTGCCAAGCCGTCTCTGAACATCGTTTCTGTGCTCCCACGGTAAAAATCGCCACGGCTAGCGTTTGATCTGCGGGCCTCGCGAAAACTTGACCGTATTTCTTGGGGGCTCCATCGATCCAGCCGGGAACACGCGCCGTAAACCCTCATCAGAGATGAAAGGAGGCAGTCATGAAAAAGGCTTTGCTCTCGCTCACGATGGGGCTTTCGATGTTGACACTGACGGGGACGGCACAGGCAACCGACCTGGTGTTCGAACGATATTTTGCGGGAAAAACCACGGCGACGGGCTCGTTCAGCGCCATCAACGGGGTGAAGCGCGACTTTAACGTCGATCTCACCGGACGCTGGAACGGCAAGACGCTGGTGCTGCGGGAAGATTTCGTGTTTTCCGACGGCGAAAAGGACACCAAGACCTGGCGTTTCACCAAGACCGGAGAGGGCCGTTATACGGGCACCCGCGAGGATGTGATCGGAACGACCGACGTGGTGATCGACGGAAAAACCGCCCGCTTCACCTATCTCGTCAATCTCGGCACTGCGGCCAAACCGAACACGGTGCGCTTCCATGATACGATGGTGCTTCAGCCGGACGGCAGGGTCATCAACACCGCCTGGGTGACGAAATACCTGTTTCCGGTTGCCAAAACCCGCGTGGTCTTCAGCCGGTAAGTCAGATCAGGCCGAGGGCACAAGCCCCTTGCGCATCTCGATGAAGGTAGGCCGCTGAAAACCCGGATGGGCTTTTTCAGCGGTCTTTTCAAAACCCCAGGCTGAAAACGTCGCGTGATTGCCGACAAGCTCGATGCGTGTTTCGAGCCGGAGCGCAGGAAGGCCAAGGCGGGCGGCCTCAGCCTGCGCCACCTGAAGCAGCTTTCTCCCGATACCGCGCCCCTGCGCTTGCGGCGAGACGGCAAGTTTTCCGACATAAAGGCAGGCGGGCGGCTCCGGCTTCAGGAACATGCAGCCGACGAGCTTTTCGCCGTCGTGTGCCAGAAAGGCAATCTCGTCGCGCGCCTTTTGCGCCAGCGTCTCCGGCGTCAGCCGATGGGCGGAGGAGGGCGGATCGATGACGCCATCCATATAAGCGAAGGAGTCCATGATAAGCGCGAGCAGGCCCTGCCAATCGGCAAAGTCCGGGCGGATAGGGTTGATCGTGATCATTGCTGTCAGGTCTTTGTGCGGCGTTTGTAGCGGATGGTGTTGAAACTGGCGGAAAGGGCATCGTAGATCAAAAGCCGGCCGACCAGCGGTTCGCCGATGCCGGCAATCAGCTTGATCGCCTCCATCGCCATCAGCGTGCCGATGACGCCGGTGAGTGCGCCAATCACGCCGGCTTCGGCGCAGGCGGGGATCATGCCCTCGGGGGGTGCCTCTGGGAAGAGGTCGCGATATCTGGGGTTCTGACGGCCTTCCGCATCGGTCTCATAGGGTTTCAGCACCGTCAGCGTGCCATCGAAACGGCCGACGGCGCCGGTGACCAGCGGAATTTTCGCAGCCTGCGTGGCGTCGGCTGCCGCATATCGGGTGTCGAAATTGTCCGATCCGTCGATGACAAGATGAAAGCGCGCCAGATGCATGGCCGCAAATTCCGGCCCAAACCGCTCTTCGAAACGCAGGGTGCGCACATGCGGGTTGAGCCGCGCAATGGCGTCTGCCGCGCTCTGCGTCTTCATGCCGCCAAGCGTGCCGCTGTCGTGGATGACCTGCCTTTGCAGGTTGGAGAGCGACACCCGGTCATCATCGACAATGCCGAGCGTGCCGACACCGGCGGCCGCCAGATAATGCAGCACCGGCGCGCCAAGGCCGCCAGCGCCGATCACCAGCACGCGGGCCGCCTTCAGCTTGCGCTGGCCCTCGCCGCCCACTTCCGGCAGCAGGATATGGCG
The DNA here is from genome assembly GCF_058242805.1 of Neorhizobium sp. PAMB6716. Taxonomy (NCBI): domain Bacteria; kingdom Pseudomonadati; phylum Pseudomonadota; class Alphaproteobacteria; order Hyphomicrobiales; family Rhizobiaceae; genus Neorhizobium; species Neorhizobium sp. PAMB6716. The sequence goes on along the minus strand of NZ_CM177835.1, from coordinate 3,219,701 downwards.
TTTGTAACGTTCGATTTCATCAGGGGTCAGTACATCCATGGGGGGCAACCTAACATGGCCAAGGCGTTTGCAACATCAGGCATGGACGGCACCCTGTGCGACGGTCAAAAATTGTGCCCGTGCGCCAAGGGCTGAAAACATCGCGCGGTCGGTGCCGGTCATGAAGGATTGGCCACCAAGATCATCGACAAGGTCAAACAGGGCGGCGCGGCGACCCTCGTCCAGATGGGCGGCAATTTCGTCCAGCAGCAGCACCGGCGCATGGCCGGTCATGTCAGCCGTCAGCCGCGCATGGGCAAGCACGAGGCCAACCAGCAGCGCCTTCTGTTCGCCGGTGGAGCATCGCCCGGCATCCATGTCCTTTTCGCGGTGGCGCACCAGAAGATCGGCGCGGTGCGGGCCAATGAGCGTGCGCCCCGCGGCCGCATCACGGTAGCGGCCATCGCGAAGGGTCGCGAGGTATTCCTCTTCCAGCTCGGCAAACGGACGCCCCGCAGCCTCATCGTTGAAACCGCAGAGCGTGAGGCTCGGCGTTGGAAAAGGCGAGGCGGCGCGGGCAATGAGGGCGGACAAAAGATCCAGCATTTCCGAGCGCGCGGCCGCCATCGCCATGCCAAGCTCGGCCATCTGCACCTCAATTCCGGTCAGCCACGCCGGATCGAACCGCCCTTCGGAGAGCAGCCTGTTGCGGCTGCGCATGGCGCGCTCATAATCGGCAGCCCGTCTGCCATGGGCGGGGTCGAGCGAGAGCACGAGCCGATCGAGAAAACGCCTTCGATCGGAAGAACCGCCGGTAAACAGCCCGTCCATCGCCGGTGTCAGCCATAGCACGTTCAGATGGTCGGTCAGTTCCTCAACGGATTTGACCGGCGTGCCGTTCAACCGCAGGCGCCGGCTCACAGCCTCCTCGCCGCCATCGATGCCGGTGCCGATCGCAACCTCGCCCTCGCGCCCATCCACATCGGCAAACACGGAAAAACCGCCGCTTGCGCCGACCCGCGTCACCTCCGAAAGCACGGCGCGGCGAAGCCCCCGCCCGGGCGACAGGAAGGAGATGGCTTCCAGAAGGTTCGTCTTGCCCGAACCATTGTCGCCCGTCAGCACCACGTGGCGCGCGTCGAACGACAGCGAGGCCGCCGCATAATTGCGGAAGTCGGAAAGCTTCAGTGTCGAAAGGGAGGTTTTCTGCGCCATGATGTTTTGCATTGATCGTGACTAGGAGCTAATCCTTCAGTCTGACGAAGGCAAGCTTGCGCCGGATTTTTGCAGCTCTGCCGCCCTTAAAACAGGGGTCCTCCCGCAGGCTCACGCCTGCACGAAAAATATGGAACCGGTTGCGGAAAATCATGTTAGGATTTTCTCAAATTCACCAGTCCGTGGGGAGAGCGGGCCATGAAAAGCGAGCGCATTCATCAATCTGAGAGCAGTCCGTCACCGATGTCGGCTGAGGAGGCGCGGGCAGACCATGTCAGCATGCTGCGTTTCCTCGCCATCAATGCTTCTTTCGGTTTTCTGGTGGGGCTTGGCGTTGCGCTCTGCCTGCTCTGGTTCGATCTTGGCGGTCTCGGCACGCGGGTTGCCCGCTCGCAGACACCGCTTATGGTGATTTTCATCCTGTCGGTGCCGATGGCCTTTACCTTCAGCGGCGCCGTCACCGCATCAGCCGTCATGCTGATGCCCTACAAGGCCAAGAGGCAGGTCTGACAGCCTCTTGAAGACCGGAACGACGCTTTCCATTCCACCGCACCTGCAGTAGAGGAGGCACCATGTCCGATATCATCCCGACTGAAAACGTCCCACCCGAAGCCGAGCGTCTCTTCAAGCTCGAGGAAATCGTCGCCTATCAGACGAAGACCATCGACGAGCTATCCGAGCAGCTGGCCGATCAATGGAAGGTGCTGGAGCAGACCCGCGCCAAGCTCGACCGGTTGACGGAGCGATTCCTGTCGCTCGAGGAAAGCTCGCTGGATGCGCCGGCGATTACCAAGCCGCCGCATTATTGAGAAAAAACCAACGAAAAACGCCGCCGGTGTGATGCGGCGGCGTTGGGATTGATGGGTTGAGGAGGGGCTGCGGATCGGCGCTGGCGTGTCCCGGCCCTTCGCTTTAGGCTCAGGGCGTTCGCTGCTAAAATCGATCCACTGGATCGATTTTACCGGGCGCTATGCGCCCGGTCGCAGCTCACCCCTCAAAAAATTCCTTCATGCGGGCGAAGAAGCCTGATGATTCCGGGTTGTTTTCCTTGGACGAGATTTCCTCGAATTCCTGCAGCAGTTCGCGCTGGCGTTTTGTCAGCTTCTGCGGGGTTTCGATCTGGATCTGGATATAAAGATCCCCCGTCTGCGACGAGCGCAGAACCGGCATGCCCTTGCCCTTCAGGCGGAACTGCTTGCCCGGCTGGGTGCCTTCCGGCACCGAGACGCGCGATTTCGTGCCGTCGAGCGTGGTGACATCAAACGTGCCGCCAAGCGCTGCCGTGGTCATCGAAATCGGCACGGCGCAATAAAGGTCTGCTCCGTCGCGTTGGAAAAACTCATGCGGCTTGACCGACAGGAAGATGTAGAGATCGCCGGCCGGGCCACCGCGTGCGCCCGCTTCGCCTTCGCCCTGCAGGCGAATGCGTGTGCCGTCCTCGATGCCCGAGGGGATGTTGACCGAAAGCGCCCGTTCTTCAGTGATGCGGCCTTGGCCGTTGCACTTGACGCAAGGGTCCGGAATGATCTGGCCGCGGCCGTGGCAGGTCGGACAGGTGCGCTCGACCGAGAAGAAGCCCTGGCTTGCGCGCACGCGGCCGGAACCCTGGCAGGTGCCGCAGGTTTTTGGCTGCGTGCCGGGCTTGGCGCCGGAACCGGAGCAGACGTCGCAGGTCACGGCTGTCGGCACGCGGATCTGCGCGGTCTTGCCGGAATAGGCCTCTTCCAGCGAAATTTCCATGTTGTAGCGAAGGTCGGCGCCGCGTTCGCGTCCACCGGAGGAACGGCGCGCACGTCCGCCACCCATCATTTCGCCAAAAATGTCTTCGAAGATGTCGGAGAAACCGCCGCCGCCGGCAAAGCCGCCGCCACCGCCGCCACCCATGCCGCCCTGTTCGAAGGCTGCATGGCCGAACCGGTCGTAGGCTGCCCGCTTCTGCGGGTCCTTCAGGGTCTCGTAGGCTTCGTTGAGTTCCTTGAACTTCTTCTCGGATTCAGCGTCGCCGGGGTTCTTGTCGGGATGATATTTCATCGCAAGCTTGCGAAAGGCGCTTTTCAGCTCCTTCTCGTCAGCGGTGCGGCCGACACCCAGCGTTTCGTAAAAGTCAGCTTTTGCCATGGAGGTAACGGCTCCCGAAAGGGGTCCGGCTGCACTGGGGCAGCCGGATGTCTACGCGATTACAGGGTTACAGGGCGAACCTCAGGCCGACTTCTTGTCGTCCTTGATTTCCTCGTAGTCGGCATCAACGACGCCGTCTTCGTTTTTGCCACCCTCAGCACCGGCTTCCGCCTGCTGCTGGGCTTCGTAGATCGCCTGGCCGAGCTTCATGGAGGTTTCCATCAGCGTCTGCGTCTTGGCAGTGATGTCTTCTGCATCCGGCTCGGATACTTCGGTCGAAGCCTTCAGGGCAGTGATGGCATCCTCGATGGCCTTGCGGTCCGCCTCGGAAACCTTGTCACCGTATTCATGCAGCGACTTCTCAGTCGAGTGAACGAGGCTTTCGGCCTGGTTCTTGGCTTCCACCACGGCACGACGCTTCTTGTCGGTTTCGGCGTTGGCTTCGGCGTCCTTCACCATCTTCTCGATGTCGGCGTCGGAAAGACCACCAGAGGCCTGGATGCGAATCTGCTGTTCCTTGCCGGTGCCCTTGTCCTTTGCCGAAACCTGCACGATGCCGTTGGCGTCGATGTCGAAGGTGACTTCGATCTGCGGCATGCCGCGCGGTGCCGGCGGAAGGCCAACGAGGTCGAACTGGCCGAGCAGCTTGTTGTCTGCGGCCATTTCGCGCTCACCCTGGGAGACGCGGATGGTCACGGCCTGCTGATTGTCGTCAGCGGTCGAGAAGGTCTGGCTCTTCTTCGTCGGGATCGTCGTGTTGCGATCGATCAGGCGGGTGAATACGCCACCGAGCGTTTCGATGCCGAGCGACAGCGGGGTCACGTCGAGCAGCAGAACGTCCTTGACGTCGCCCTGCAGAACGCCGGCCTGGATGGCGGCACCGAGAGCCACGACTTCATCCGGGTTGACGCCCTTGTGCGGCTCCTTGCCGAACAGCTGCTTGACGACTTCCTGCACCTTCGGCATGCGGCTCATGCCGCCGACGAGCACGACTTCGTCGATTTCGGCAGGCGTTACGCCCGCATCCTTGAGCGCTGCCTTGCACGGTGCGATCGTGCGCTGGACGAGATCGTCGACCAGGCTTTCGAACTTGGCGCGGGTCAGCTTCATCGTCAGGTGCTTCGGACCAGATGCATCTGCCGTGATGAAGGGCAGGTTGATTTCGGTCTGCTGCGACGAGGACAGCTCGATCTTTGCCTTTTCGGCAGCTTCCTTCAGGCGCTGCAGAGCAAGCTTGTCGCCCTTCAGGTCGATGCCCTGATCCTTTTTGAATTCGCCGGCCAGATATTCGACGAGGCGCATGTCAAAATCTTCGCCGCCGAGGAAGGTGTCGCCGTTCGTGGACTTCACTTCGAAGACACCGTCGCCGATTTCGAGCACCGAGATGTCGAACGTGCCGCCACCCAGGTCGTAGACGGCAATGGTCTTGCCTTCGGTCTTGTCGAGGCCATAGGCAAGGGCAGCCGCCGTCGGCTCGTTGATGATGCGCAGCACTTCAAGGCCTGCAATGCGGCCGGCATCCTTGGTGGCCTGGCGCTGGGCGTCGTTGAAGTATGCGGGAACGGTGATAACGGCCTTTTCGACCTTTTCGCCGAGATAGGCTTCCGCCGTTTCCTTCATCTTCTGAAGGATCATGGCCGAGATCTGCGAGGGGGAATAACCCTTACCGTTGGCGGTCACCCAGGCATCGCCATTGTCACCGCGCGAAATTTCGAAGGGAACGAGGCCCTTGTCCTTTTCGACGGTCGGATCTTCATAACGGCGGCCGATCAGGCGCTTGACTGCAAACAGCGTGTTGGTCGGGTTGGTCACAGCCTGGCGCTTGGCCGGCTGGCCGACCAGACGTTCGCCATCGTCCGAGAAAGCAACCATGGAAGGCGTCGTGCGCGCGCCTTCGGCGTTCTCGATCACCTTTGCGTCCTTGCCGTCCATGACGGCCACGCAGGAATTGGTTGTGCCAAGGTCGATGCCAATTACTTTTGCCATTTTTTCTCTCTCCTTTAAGCGAACTGTCGGAACCCCCTCAAAGGCATTCCGCAGACAGTTCCTCGACTGGGATAATTTTTCAGCAGTGGGCTGCTGTCATGCGGCGTATATAAGGACCGGTTTTTCCGACTGCAAGGCGGGAAAGAGCGTGCCGATCAGCAAAAAGCAAGCCTTTTGCGCCGGGAGTAAACGCGGGTCACTGGCCCATGATGAGGTCGAAAAGCGTCGTCTGACGCGGCGCGGGCTCGTAACGACCGCCGCCGACGTCTGCAGGTGGCACCATCCCGTCGCCCACATCTCCCGGCGGTACCGGTTGATCATAGGGGCCACGGTATTCGCGGTAGTCGCGCACCGGCTGGTCGGAGGGTGCAGCCTGACCTTGCCCGTCGCGGCGATTTGATGGTGGCAAGGGGCGGTTTTGCGCGGCCGGTGCCGTCGGCGCCGGCGGGTAGGCCTCTTCGCTGCGATGGCCGGGAAGAACGCCCGAAATAATGTCGCCGATCGACATCGAACCGGAATCCGGCGCCTGGGGCAGGGCCGGCTGTATGCCGACGCCATAAAGCGGTGTGGGGCGGTAGCCTTTCAGTGCTGCCGTCATGTAGTTTTTCCAGGCTTTTGCGGGAAGCCCGCCGCCGGTCACCTTCTTCATCGAGGAGCCATCGTCATTGCCGAACCAGACACCTGTCGTGAGCGTGCTGGTATAACCGACGAACAGTGCATCGCGAAACGATTGCGTCGTTCCGGATTTTCCGGCGGCTTCCCAGTTGGACAGACGGGCCGCCTTGCCGGTGCCTTCCACCATCACGCGGTTCAGCATGCCATTCATGGTGGCCACCACGCCGTCGTTTAACACCTTGGGCGGATTGGAAAAGTCGGCTTCATAAAGCACTTTGCCATCGGGATCGAGAATGCGGGTCACCGTGTGCGGCGTTGCCTTGAAGCCGCCGTTCATGAAGGGCGCATAGGCAGACGTCAGCTCCATCAGCGAGACTTCCGACGTGCCAAGCGCGATCGAGGCATTTGGCTGAAGTTCCGATTCGATGCCCAGCCGATGCGCCATGCTGATCACCTTGTCCGGCCCCACCTGCATGACGAGCTGGGCAGCAATCGTGTTCAGCGAATTGGCAAGCGCTGTTGCGAGCGTCACATTGCCACGATATTTCTGGTCGTAGTTTTCCGGCGTCCAGTTGCCGATCTTGACCGGCCCGTCGGTCATCACCGTATCGGGGGTGAAGCCTGCTTCCAGCGCTGCGGCATAAACGAAGGGCTTGAAGGCCGAACCCGGCTGGCGCTTGGCACGCACAGCGCGGTTGAACTGGCTTGCGGCGTAATCCCGCCCGCCGACCAGCGCCCGAACGGCCCCGGTCGCATCCACCGAAACAAGTGCTGCCTGCGAGGCGTTAAGCTTGCCGCCCTCGCTCGTCAGGATGTCGTCCAGCGCCTTTTCGGCATCCTTTTCCAGACGCATGTCGAGTGTGGTTTCCACCGTGATATCGGTCTTCACCTCGCCGATCAGCGATTTCACCTCGTCCATCACGGTATCGGCGGCATAATGCTCGGCGCCGGACCAGTAGCTGCGGGCCTTGGTCGGCGGCTGCGACATGGCCGTTTTTGCTTCTTCCTCGGTGATATAACCCTCTTCGCGCATGGCGCCGAGCACCACTTGCGCCCGCGCCTCGGCGGCCTGCGGGTCACGCGCCGGGGAAAGTCGCGTCGGAGCCTTCAGGAGGCCAGCCAAAAGCGCGGCCTCTCCAAGGTTCACATCGCGCGCCGACTTGTTGAAATAACGCCGCGAGGCCGCTTCCACACCATAGGCGTTGGAGCCGAAGAACATGCGGTTGAGATACATCGCAAGGATCTGGTCCTTGGTGAACTTGTGCTCCAGCCAGAAGGCCAGCATCACTTCCTGGATCTTGCGCTCAAAGGTGCGGTCGGGCGAGAGGAACAGGTTCTTGGCCAGCTGCTGAGTCAGCGTCGAGCCGCCCTGGATGCTCTGCCCGGTCATGTTGTTGACGAAGGCGCGCGCAAGCCCCAGCGGGTCGACGCCGAAATGCGAATAAAAGCGCCGGTCCTCGATCGCCATCACCGCCTGGGGAATGAAGGGTGACATTTCCTCAAGCGCCAGCGCCTCGCCGCCGGTCACGCCGCGGTTGGCAATCAGCGTGCCATCGAGTGCTGTGATCTTGACGTTGGGCGGACGGTCTGGAATGGACCACGAGCCGGCACTCGGCATCTGGGCTGCATAATAGACCACCAGCCCGCCGACCCCGATTGCCCCCCAGATGCCGATGACGATGCACCAGTAGATGAAGGCGCGGATGGTGCCGAAAAAGCCGCGGCCCTGTGGCTCCCGGCGCCCCCTGCCATTGCCTCGTTCCGGCTTTGCTGCTGCGGCGCGGGCGGATTTCCGCGCGGTCTTGCGCGTTCCATGGCCTATGATCCGGTCGTCGGCATCGATGTGCACGTCATCCTCGACCTCGTCTTCGTCAAACGAAGGATCGACGCGGTGGCGCGATTTTTTCCACGATGCCATGAACTGCGGCTGTGCTCCCCGTCTCTTTGCGTACGATCCCGGCCCTTCCCGTCAGGGCAACGCGGTCTCCATGGAAGGCGGAGAGTGGATCATGGCGGCTGCCCCGGCAAGGGTAGCCGGTATCCAGACGTTCGCTGCACCTTAAATGCGGCGATTTAAGGGGAGGTTAAGGGGCTGCGTCCGCCTCTTTCGCAAGGCCGCATCCCCGCCATGTTGTGCAGATAAATAATACGCGGTGCAGTGCCATATGGTCCAAAAGATGCCAAGATGAAGATATACTAAGTTACCTACCAATAATGAGAGTTGCCATTTTGGAAGAGTGACATACAACTTGTCAAAACGGACATTCGCCGGCGTGTATAATGGAGAGTTGACCGGCAGGACCTTTGGAGTTCCGGCGATGTGAGGAGCCGGATTTCTGAGAGGCAACCGTCTGAGGGGCGTTTACCTGCGTCATTGGTGGCCACACTCAAGGAATGGATGCGAAATAGAGGCGCGGCGGCAGGCAGGCTGCCATAACAGGAGGTTTTGATGCGCGCACCGGTTGTTAGACGTCCCGTCCATCCGGACCAGCTGAGCTTGCTTCAGCAGGTGTTCGATGCGGCGTGTGCGCAGCATCAGATCAGCAAGGCGAGCCCGGACGGCGAGGCGCTGGCCCTGATCCTCGTCAATTCCCTGCAAAAGGGAATGAGCGAGAAGGAAGCACTGGCTTCGCTGGCCGAGGCGCTCGCCCAGTCACGTTGACCACGCGCGCTGACCAGATGCGTTGACCGGGCGCATCGACTACCGGAACCGCTGAAAATCCGTCACCACCCCCAGTTTCCATCCATCCCGGCGTTTGTTTCCCGCTGCGCGAAAACGGCTGGAACCTATCGGCCCTTCGCAAGTTGACCCGGCTCCTGAACATCATCGGCCTGACTGACGGGCCGCCAGCAAGGAGATCCGCATGGAAAATTCCGAGACAGGCATGGGCTTCAACCCGCAGAGAGCCGGCGACGATGCAGGTGCTGCCGTGCGCTCAGAGATTTCCGCCCTGCGCGCTGAAATCGCCAGCATCCGCGAAAAGCTGACGGAATACAGCGGCGAGGCCTATGACAATGTTGCCCGCAGCGCCGGAACCGCCGCCGCCTATGTGCAGGATGAGGCAAGCTCGGTCGCAGGCGCCATTCGCCAGCATCCGGCAACGGCCACGACGCTGATGACGCTTGTCGGCGGCATCGGCTTTGCCATCGGTTATCTCGTCGCCTCGACCTCCTTCGAGCAGAAGCAGGCCTGGTATCGTCGCTATTATTCCTGACAGCTGGCGGCAGGGCGGGCCTCGACCGTCCGCCGCAGGCTCAAGTCATGCCCGCAAGCGCCGTTCGCTGTTCAAGGCGTAACGGCGGCTTGCAGGGTATTTTTTTGGCCGACGGAAGCCTCAGGCTGTCGCGTTTTCTGTCTCAGTCGCCGGGGCCTGGCAGACATCCACCCATTCGCCTGAAACAAGCTCTGCCATGCGGTCCGGTGAAATCCGGACGGCTGCATTGATCGCGCCCGCCGCCGGCACCACCTGCGCATACCGTTTCAACGACACGTCCAGATAGATGGCAAGCGGATACGGTAAGCCGAAGGGGCAAACGCCGCCGACGGGGTGGCTGGTCTGTTCCGCCACCTCTTCGGCGCCGAGCATACGCGGTTTTGCCGCAAACCGGTCGCGGAATTTTCGATTGTCGAGCCGGCTTGTCCCCGATGCGACAACAAGGATGACCCGGTCACCGGCGCGCAGGCAGATGGTCTTGGCGATCTGGTCGGGATCGACGCCATGGGCTTCGGCAGCCAGGGTCACCGTGGCAGAACTTGCCTCGGTCTCGATCACGGAAATATCCGGGGCGTGGGTGGCGAAAAAGGTTTTGACGGATGAAAGGCTCATGTCGTCAGCCTAGCCAAGCGCTCGCGTCAGGGCAAGACGCCTGAGAGATATGCAATTCTTGCATTGCTGCACTGCGAAAAACTGACTGTTTTTTGAGCGAGCCGAATGTATATTTAAATCATCGCACGGCGCACTCCTCCTCCCAGCGCCGAACGATGGGACTGGCAACACCTCCTCCTCCCGGTTGCTGGTCAGTTTCAGAAGCCCGGTGCACCTCCTCCCGCGCCGGGCTTCTTTGATTTTAAAATCCCAAATCATTGTTTTGAAAAAGCTTCTTTTGCGATCGCTCGGCTTGTCCGCCAGGTTGCATTCAGTGGCACTGTCATCTCAGCCTTGACAGGAGACCCCTTGCGGGGGTACCTCAGCGCATCGATATTTGTTTGACAAGTGGCACTACAGCGCCAAAAGCGCTGACGACGACCTTTCTTCAAATACGAAATCCGCGTTCCCCGCCGCCCGCGGCGAGGAACAGAGTCAACGTTGCGAACGAAAGGAATCGTAATGGCTACCGGTACTGTAAAATGGTTCAACGCCACCAAGGGTTTTGGTTTCATCCAGCCGGATGACGGCGCACAGGACGTGTTCGTACACATCTCTGCTGTTGAGCGCGCTGGTCTTTCCAGCCTCAACGACGGCCAGAAGGTTTCCTACGACCTGGTTTCCGACAAGCGTTCGGGCCGCATGTCCGCAGACAACCTGCGCGCAGCCTGATCTTTAAAGGCTTCTGACGTTAAAATCAGACACAGATTGAATGGCGCCCTTGCAATTGCGGGGCGCCATTCCCATTTCAGGATCAAGCGGCATGACGATTGTGCCTGCGGTCAATGATGATCGCGCCGTTTATCAGGAAGTGCGAATATCTTAACCGGATATTAACCTTCGTGACAGATGATGAAGGCACAGGCGGCGGTGAAGAGCCGACGCTATCGAAATGCCAAACCCGTTTCGTGTTTGACCACGGATGTACTGGCAGGCATTGAGACGGGAATGAAAGGTCGGGCTTGTCCCGGCCTTTTTGCTTTCTGGAGTTTTTTCGCCGCAACACCTTGCGACCCGCCCAAGCGAGCAGGGCGCAAGGCATAGGTCTATCAGAGGGCCGCGAGAATGCGGATCCAGGAGCGGATGCCCTTGTGGAACGAGATGAGGTCATATTTCTCGTTGGGCGAATGGATCCGGTCGTCGATCAGGCCGTAGCCGACCAGCAGCGAATCCATGCCCAGATAGGTCTGGAAATCTCCGACGATGGGGATCGAGCCACCCATGCCGACGACGACCGCCGGCTTTGGCCATTCATCCGACAGCGCCGTCTTTGCCTTGGTCAGAACCGGGGAATCATAGGACAGCTGAATGGCCGGCGAGCCGCCATGCTCGTGGAATTCCACGCTGCAATCGGCCGGGATGTTTTGGCGCACATAGGCGCGAAAACTGTCGCGGATCTTTTGCGGGTCCTGTTCGCCGACGAGGCGGAACGATACCTTTGCCGAGGCCTTGGCGGCGATGACGGTCTTGAAGCCTTCGCCGGTATAGCCGCCCCAGATGCCGTTGACCTCGCAGGTCGGGCGCGCCCAGGTCAGTTCCAGTACCGAGCGGCCCTTTTCGCCTGATGGTTCTGAAAGCCCCACTTCGCCGAGGAAGCTTTTGGCGTCGCGGCCAAGCGTTTGCCAGCTTGCCTTGATGTTCTCAGGCGTTTCTTCCACCCCGTCATAAAAGCCCGCAAGCGTCACGCGGCCCGTTTCGTCGCGCAGGCCGGCCAGCACGCTTGCCAGGATGTGGATGGGGTTGGCGGCGGCCCCGCCGAAGAGACCCGAATGCAGGTCGCGGTCGGCAGCCGTGATCGTCAGTTCCTCGCCGACGAGACCGCGAAGCGTGGCGGCAATCGCCGGCGTTTCGCCGTCCCACATGCTGGTGTCGCAGACCAGTGCATATTCAGCCTTCAACTCGTCCGCATTGGCCTCAAGGAAGGGTTTCAGCGACGGCGAACCGGATTCCTCCTCGCCCTCGAACAGGATGGTGATCTTCACCGGAAGCGAGCCCACGGTTTCCTTGTATGCGCGGCAGGCCTCAACGAAGGTGAGAAGCTGTCCCTTGTCATCGGAGGTACCGCGCCCGGTCAGAACCTTGCGGCCATTGGCCAGTTCCTTCACCTTGGGGTCGAAGGGATCGCTTTCCCAGAGGTCGAGCGGATCGACAGGCTGTACGTCATAATGGCCGTAAAACAGCACATGCGGTGCGTCGGAACTGTCGGCGGCATGGTGGGCAACAACCATCGGATGGCCGGGCGTGTCACGCAACGAAGCGTCAAATCCAAGCTCCGTCAGCGCGCCGACCAACCATTCTGCCGCCTTTCGGCAATCGGACTTGTAGGCGGGATCGGTGGAAATCGAGGGGATACGCACCAGGTCAAACAGCCGCTCGAGGCTTGAGGAAAGATTGCTGTCGGCCTGGGCGAGGATCGGGGAAAGTTCTGTCATGGGGAGAGCCTTGCGGGGTCATCGGATGGAAGACGGCCACGTTAGACCCTAACGGCGCGGGAGGGAACCGGCCGGGCCAAAGGAATGTGGAGAGCGCCGGCTCTTGGAGGCGCAAGGGCAGAGTGGGCGGATCAGTCGCGCTGCAGGCTGCGGGCATTGGCAAGCGCCATGCGCATGTATTCCATCAGCAGCTCGCGTTCGAAGTTGCGAAAGCCGGCAAAGATCTCGTTTTCGGCAAGGGCTGCCGCTTCTGTTGCCAGCGTTTCCAGTTCACGTCCGCGCGGCGTCAGCGTCACGATCTGGGCGCGCCGGTCGCACGGATGTGGTGCGCGCAGGATAAGGCCGTCGCGCTCCATGCGCGCCAGCGTATTGGCAAGCGTTGCCTGTTCCACCTCCATGCGATCGAGCAACTGGCGCTGGGTCAACCCGTCCTCGTGCCAGAGAACCAGCAGAACCGGGAACTGGCCAGGGGAAAAACCCAGTGCCGAGGCACGCCTGTGCAGGGCGCGCCCGAGACCCTTGGCCAGCTGGCTGGAAAGGTAGAGAGCGGAATTCGTGCGCTCGAAGCTCATATCGGATGAGGACCCTCTGCGCTCTATCGATAACGACAGTCTGTGCGAATGAACAGGATGCCGAATGAGTGCAACGGCATGATCAATAGCACGATATCCTTCGATGGATTGTCTTGCAACAGCAACGGCAGAGATCAGCAAAGTAAAACCGCCACGGCCGGGAGGGGCAGCCGTGGCGGTCAGATAAAGGGACAAAGGCCCGGAGAGGGGGATAAGGCCTTTGCCCGACCTGACGCGGCAGGGGACAAGCCGGCTGTCAGGTTGCGGCGTGATCAATGCCGGTGACCTTGAAATGGCGCCGCATCTGCGCCTTTTCAAGGCAGGTGGCTGGCCGCTTGCAGTCACGTTCCGGTGAGGATTTCGTGTTCAGGAACGGCGTCTGCGCCAGGCGAAAAAAACCTGCAACGGTGCGGCAAGACCGATGAACAGCAGGAACATCAGGATCTGGCGCGTGACGTCATGCGCCATCTCCGGTGTCGCCACGAGAACGAAGAAGGCGGCCGTGACGCAAGCCGAGAGGATCTGGAACTCCACCTCTGCCGGCCAGCTGCGGGATCCATCCGTGTCGGGCGGGAAAAAGCTGCGCAGGCCGCGCCAGGCGATGGGGAAGACGAGCGCGATCAGGATCTTGTGGAACGTCATGGCCGGCGGGTCTCCCTCCAGACGGCACAGCAGGCCGACAAGGACGGCAAGGCCCGCGGGAGCCGCGTAGGCGGAAACGATATCGCGTGATGTCATGAGGCTGTGTTCCGGCAAGTGGATGGCTACTTTTATAGAGGCCACGGCCTGCCCGCAATGGACCTTTGCGCCACATCGCGCTATCCATCGGCCATGAAAAAAGGCGATCATCTTTTCCTTGTCGACGGCTCCGGCTTCATCTTCCGGGCCTTCCATGCTTTGCCGCCGCTGACGCGCAAGACCGACGGCTTGCCCATCGGTGCCGTTTCCGGTTTCTGCAATATGCTGTGGAAGCTTCTGACCAATGCGCGTGACACCAATGTCGGTGTGACGCCGACGCATTTCGCCGTGATCTTCGACTATTCGTCCAAGACCTTCCGCAAGGAACTGTATCCGGACTACAAGGCCAACCGCTCGGCGCCGCCGGAAGAACTGGTGCCGCAGTTCGGGCTGATCCGTCAGGCGACGCGCGCCTTCAACCTGCCCTGCATCGAAACGGATGGTTTCGAGGCCGACGACATCATCGCCACCTATGCGCGGGCCGCCGAAGCCATCGGCGCCGATGTCACCATCATCTCCTCCGACAAGGACCTGATGCAGCTGGTGACGCCGAATGTCCACATGTACGACAGCATGAAGGACAAGCAGATCGGCATTCCCGATGTCATCGAGAAATGGGGCGTGGCGCCGGAAAAAATGATCGACCTGCAGGCGTTGGTCGGCGATTCCGTCGATAATGTGCCCGGCATTCCCGGCATCGGCCCCAAGACGGCAGCCCAGCTTCTGGAAGAATTCGGCGATCTGGAAACGCTTCTGGCGCGCGCCTCCGAAATCAAGCAGGTCAAGCGGCGCGAAAACATCGTCGCCAACGCGGATCTTGCCCGCCTGTCGCGCCGGCTGGTGGAACTGCGCACCGATGTGCCGCTCGATATGCCGCTTGATGCGCTGGTTCTGGAAAAGCAGGACGGGCCAAAGCTCGTCGGCTTCCTGAAGGCGATGGAATTCGGCACGCTGACGCGGCGCGTGGCAGATGCTTGCGATTGTGATGCCAGCGCCATCGAACCCTCCGAAATTCAGGTGGAATGGGGACCGGCGGCCCATGGGCCGGATCTTGATCCGGGCGCCGAACATTCGCAGGACCTTCTTGCCAATGGAAGCGCTGCGACATCGGCCTCGCAGCCTGCCTCAAGTGACACGGCAAAGGGCAATTCGCGAGCAGCCGAGATCGCTGCCTCCCGGCACGAGGCATTTTCGGCCGCAAAGATCGATCATTCCAGCTATGTTGCGATCCGTGACGTGGAAACGCTGAAGGCGTGGATCGCGAGCGCCCGCGAAACCGGCGTGGTTGCCTTCGATACGGAAACCACCTCGCTTGATCCGATGCAGGCCGAACTCGTCGGTGTCTCGCTGGCCGTGCAGGACAATCGCACCTCGCCGGCCGCCGCCACCATCCGCGCCGCTTATGTGCCGCTTGCGCATCGAAGCGGCGGCGAGGATCTGTTCAGCGAGGGCTTGAAGCTCGTCGATGGCCAGATCCCGATGGGCGAGGCGCTGGCGCTTCTGAAGGACCTGCTCGAGGACCCCTCGGTGCTGAAGGTCGCGCAGAACCTCAAATACGATTACCTCGTCATGAAGCGGCACGGCATCACCCTTGCCGGTTTCGACGATACGATGCTGATTTCCTATGTGCTGGAAGCCGGCCAGGGCAATCACGGCATGGATAGCCTGTCGGAGCGCTGGCTCGGCCATACGCCCATACCTTACAAGGACGTTGCAGGCTCGGGCAAATCCTCCGTCACCTTCGACCGGGTGGAGATCGACAAGGCAACCGCCTATGCTGCCGAAGATGCCGATGTGACGCTGCGGCTCTGGCTTGTCCTGAAGCCTCGCCTTGCTGCCGATGGCCTGACACGCGTTTATGAGCGGCTGGAACGGCCTCTGGTGCCGGTGCTTGCCCAGATGGAAGAGCGTGGCATCACCATCGACCGGCAGATCCTGTCTCGACTGTCCGGCGAGCTTGCCCAGAAGGCGGCCGCCTTTGAGGACGAGATTTATGAACTGGCCGGTGAGCGTTTCAACATTGGCTCGCCCAAGCAGCTCGGCGATATCCTGTTTGGCAAGATGAGCCTGCCGGGTGGCGCCAAGACCAAGACCGGCCAATGGTCCACCTCGGCGCAGGTGCTGGAAGATCTGGCAGCGCAAGGCCTTGACCTGCCCCGCAGAATCGTCGACTGGCGCCAGCTGACCAAGCTGAAGAGCACCTATACGGATGCCCTGCCCGGTTACGTGCATCCGCAGACGAAGCGGGTCCATACCGGGTATTCGATGGCAGCCACGTCTACGGGCCGGCTGTCTTCGTCGGAACCGAACCTGCAGAACATTCCGGTGCGCACCGCCGAAGGCCGCAAGATCCGCACCGCC
Source organism: Neorhizobium sp. PAMB6716 (assembly GCF_058242805.1). NCBI lineage: Bacteria > Pseudomonadati > Pseudomonadota > Alphaproteobacteria > Hyphomicrobiales > Rhizobiaceae > Neorhizobium > Neorhizobium sp. PAMB6716. The sequence continues at coordinate 3,203,819 of NZ_CM177835.1, read as the reverse complement.
TTCATCTCGACGCCCGGTCACAAGCTGCTCTCGGCCGATTACAGCCAGATCGAACTGCGCGTGCTCGCCCACGTCGCCGATATCCCGCAGCTTCGCCAGGCCTTTGCCGATGGTATCGACATCCACGCCATGACGGCATCTGAAATGTTCGGCGTGCCGGTGGAGGGCATGCCGTCGGAAGTGCGTCGCCGGGCAAAGGCGATCAATTTCGGCATTATCTATGGCATTTCCGCCTTCGGTCTTGCCAACCAGCTTTCCATCGAGCGATCGGAAGCGGGCGAATACATCAAGAAGTATTTCGAGCGTTTCCCCGGCATCCGCGATTACATGGACGAGACAAAGGCCTTTGCCCGCGAGCATGGTTATGTCGAAACCATCTTTGGCCGCCGGGCGCATTATCCCGAGATCAAGTCCTCCAACCCGTCGGTGCGTGCCTTCAACGAGCGTGCGGCCATCAACGCGCCGATCCAGGGATCGGCCGCCGATGTGATCCGCCGGGCGATGATCCAGGTCGAGCCCGTGCTGCAGAAGGCCGGCCTTGGCGAGAAAGTGCGCATGCTGCTGCAGGTGCATGACGAACTCATCTTCGAGGTGGAAGATGACGCGATCGATCATGCCATGCCGCTCATCGTGCGCACCATGGAGCACGCAGCGCTTCCGGCGCTCGACATGCGCGTGCCGCTGAAGGTGGATGCCCGCGCGGCGCTGAACTGGGACGAGGCGCACTGAGTTGGCGTGAAGCCATCGTTTGATGGCTTCACAACCGTTCCTGCTTAATGCGCGTGGGACGGATAAAGCGACATCAGCGCCGTACCAAGCAGGGTCTGGGCATAACTTGCTGCCGCGCTGCGGCACTCCTGCGACAGGCGCAGTTCGCCACACCGTTGGTCCACCGTTTCCAGAATCAGTCCGGCAATGCCGGTTGCCTGCGTCCGATCGGACGTATCGAGCGCCATCGCAAGCGCCGACATGGTCACGATCTCAAGCACCACCATGCGTGCTTCCAGCGCCGCAACAGGGTCGTGGGAGGGGCCGTCGACAGCTCTCAGATAGGTCATGTCGTTCCCTTTCGCGTATACACCAGTGGGCGCATCAATTGATCTTGCACACCTTAACGCGAGTTCGGAGACGCTGCCACTAGTCGATTCGAGGGGCTATCAGGTTTTCGTAGAGAATTTTCACCAGTTCCGCTCCGGCTTTGTCGACACTATCGCTGTTGTCGATGGTGGCGACACGGTAGTCGCCGGTCACCAAAAGCTGTGCCCGCTGCAGGCGCGCCAGGATGTCGTCGCGGGTTTCACGCCCGCGCGCCATCAACCGTTCTGCAAGGATTTCCGCGCGCGCGGTGATGTTGATCACCAGGAGATTGTCATAGGCCGCCTTGAACAGCGGCAGTGCCGAGCGCGAGCCATTGGCCACCAGCAGCAGGCCCGCCGCAATCTCTTCCTTCGTGCGGTGCGGAATGCCGTAGTTCAGGCCGTGCGCGCTCCAGGACACGGCAAAGCCACCGGCCTGCTCCAGGGCCTCGAAAGCCTCGGGCGTCATGCCCTCATGGTCTTCACCGCCGGCTGCCGCATCGCGGGTGATGCAGCGACGCACGAACCGGATGCGCGGCTCGGCGTGGAAATGCGAGGCGGCAAAGCCGATCAGCGTATCCTTGCCTGCACCGCTTGGGCCGACGACCACAGCCATCGTGCCGCGACCTGTCGCCGCCTCATCGTCTGATCGCTGTTCCATCAGGCAACCCGCCGACCGCTGCGCCAGACGGCGCGGGTGATCGGCACGCCATGGCTGCGATGCACCCGCACAAGGTCTGCCCGAAGGCCAGGCGCAATGCGGCCGCGATCATCAAGGTTGACCGTTCTTGCCGGGGTGGCGCTGACCATGGCGATGGCCTGCGGCAGGTCCAGCGTCTCGATCGTATCGGCGAGGATAAAGGGCGCATGCAACAGGCTGAACGGCACGTAATCGGAGGAGAGAACGTCGAGCACGCCCAGTTCTGCCAGATCGCGCGCGGCGATATTGCCGGAATGCGACTGGCCGCGCACCACGTTCGGCGCTCCCATCAGCACACTCATGCCGGCCGCATGCGAGGCTTTCGCCGCCTCTCTGCTGGTCGGAAATTCCGCAAGCCGCACGCCGTGTCCTTCAGCTTCTGCCACATGTGCAAGCGTTGCATCGTCATGGCTTGCAACGGTGATGCCAAGGGCGGCGCACCGCTCTGCCAGCGCATCGCGGTGGGCTGCGGAATATTGCGCGGACGCTGCCATGCGCTTTTCGATGAAGGCTTCAAAGGCCTCGTCACTCATGCCGCGCTTCTTTTTGTAGAAGAAGATATATTGCTCGAGCGACTGGAACTGCCGCTGGCCCGGCGCGTGATCCATCAGCGAGGCAAGGCGCACGCGCGGGTCACCTTCGAAGTCGGAAAACTGCTCCAGCACGTCGGCGCAGGGCACCTCGCAGCGCAGGTGGATCAGGTGCTCGGCGCGCAAACGCCCGGCATTTTCGGCAGCCTCGATGGCATCGGCGAGCGCACGCATGTCGCCGCGGGCAAAGCCGCTATCCTCGTCGGAGCCAAGACGCAGGCAATCAAAGACGGTGGTGATGCCTGATGTGGCGATCTGCGCGTCGTGTGACTGGATGGCGGATGTCGTATCCCAGCGCACGCCGGGGCGCGGCGAATAATGCGTTTCCAGATGGTCGGTGTGCAGTTCAACGAGGCCGGGGATCAGGTAATCGCCGTCGAAATCCTCGCCCGTTGACGTGCGACCTTCGCTGATATCGGCAATCAGCCCGTTCTTGACCTGAACGGTGCCGTCAAACATCCGGTCTTCAAGCACCACGCGGGCATTGGTCAGGATCAGTTCGTGGCTCATGCGATGGTCTCTCCGGTTTCTGCGGCACCGCGCAAGGCGGCGTGCTGCGCGATCATGAAAGGCGCACCACGCTGCAACTCGACGGAAAGGCCGAGATGGGCAACAGGCAGGGGGCGGTTGGTAAAGGCTGAAAAGCGTTCCGTTAGAAGATCGCGCATGCGCGGCTGATCGTCGGCCGCGACGGGCCCGGTCAACGTCATGTGAAAGCGGAATTCGTCAAAGACGTAAGGATATCCCCACGTGTCGAGATAGGCGCGCTGGCGCTCCGTGAGGCGCTCCGGCTTGCGACGGGCAACATCGTCCGGCGAGAGTGCTGCGCGAAACGGCTCGAAGGCTTCGACCACGGCGGCGCACAGTCCATCCACGCCTTGCGAATCGCCATCCGGCACCAGCGCAAAGAACGGTCCGAGTTGCGCAAGCGTTAGCCGGGGTATGACAACCGGTGCCGTTATCAGGCAGAACCGGTCAAAGCCCGCCTCCAGTGCCGGCAGCGACACCCCGTCTGCAAGCGTGAAGGGCGCTTTCAGCGTCGCATGAAACCCGTAACGGCGCGGATCTGCCGTCAGCACCTCCCACTCGGAGAGCGCCATGCCGGCATCGGCGGGGGGCGTCATCAGAGGTCCGGCAAAGGCATCGCGGCCCAGCCAGTCGACGGCAGCACGGGTCAGCGGATCATCTTGGGGCGGGGCAAAATAGACGGCGTAACGCACGGAGGGGAATCACTTCTGTTGCTTTGGCAAGTCTAGCGGATCAAGTGCCTGCTGCTAGCGGAAAGCTGTGACGCAAGCATGTCAATCGTCAAACAGCCGCGGCCAGTTTAAGCCCTTTCGCAACCTATTGCGGTTTTCGCGCGTTAACCGGGCAGAACAGGAGACAGGACAATGGAAACGAGCATTCTGATCGCCACCTTCCTCTCGGTGTTTACCGCAAGCGGACTGCTGAGCGCCTACTGGTACAGCCGTTAAGAACGCACGCATCATTCGAAAAAAAAAGCGCCACCGGATGCCGGCAGCGCTTCGATCAGCCTCAAAGAATTCGGGCGCTTAGTGGGCGCCGGACATATCACCCAGCACCACCTTGGATGCGACGGTTGAATCCGCGTTCAGCTTGTAGACCATGGGCACGCCGGTCGCGAGGTTGAGCTTCAGGATCTCCTCCTTGGAAAGGCGATCGAGAACCATCACCAGCGAGCGCAGCGAATTGCCGTGGGCTGCCACGAGGACAGTCTCTCCCCGGAGAACGCGAGGCAGGATTTCGGTCAGATAATAAGGCCAGACGCGGGCCCCAGTATCGCGCAGGCTTTCGCCGCCCGGAGGCGGGATATCGTAGGAACGGCGCCAGATATGCACCTGTTCCTCACCCCATTTGGCGCGGGCATCATCCTTGTTGAGACCGGAGAGGTCACCGTAATCGCGCTCGTTCAGCGCCTGGTCGCGAATGGTTTCGAGATCCGGCTGGCCGACCTTGTCGAGAACGATGCGGCAGGTTTCCTGCGCACGCTTCAGAACCGAGGTGAAGGCGATGTCGAACTTGATGCCGGTGTCGGCCAGTGCCTTGCCACCGGTCGTGGCTTCTTCCACGCCAAGCTCGGTCAGTTCAGGGTCTTTCCAGCCGGTGAACAGGTTCTTGAGGTTCCAGTCGCTCTGACCGTGGCGAACAAGGACGAGAGTTCCGCTCATGTATTCCTCCGAAAACGGGTAAGAGATCAGTGTGAGAGCCCGAGCACGTCGAGCATGGAATAGAAACCGGGCTTTTCAGTCCGCGCCCAGATCGCTGCAGCCACGGCGCCGCGGGCAAAGATGGAACGGTCGAGCGCCGAATGGGAGAGTGTTACCAGCTCACCTTCGCCGGCAAGAATGACCGAATGTTCGCCGATCACCGAACCGCCGCGCAGCGTCGCAAAACCGATCGTGCCAGCTTCGCGTGCGCCGGTATGGCCATCACGAACCCGGACCGACTGTGTCTTCAGATCGATATCGCGCCCCTTGGCCGCCGCTTGCCCGAGAAGAAGAGCTGTGCCGGAGGGCGCATCCACCTTATGCTTGTGGTGCATTTCAAGCACTTCGATATCCCAGCCGGCGGCCGGCAGGGCCTTTGCCGCCTGTTCGACCAGAACCCCCAGCAGATTGACGCCAAGGCTCATATTGCCGGATTTGACGACACGGGCATGACGGGCGGCGGCTGCAAACTTTTCCTCGTCGGCTTCGGTGCAGCCAGTCGTGCCGATGACGTGGACGATGCGGGCCTGCGCCGCAAGGCCTGCCAGTTCAACGCTTAAGGTCGGCGTCGTGAAATCGATGACGCCTTCGGCATGAAGCAGCGCTTCCAGCGGATCAGACGTTACGGGAACGCCGAGATATCCGGTGCCGGCAATCTCCCCCGCATCCTTGCCGATAAAAGGCGAGCCTTCGCGTCCAATGGCGGCATGCAGTTTCACGCCCGGCGTTTCCTGGATGACGCGGATGATGGTCTGGCCCATACGTCCGGCAGCGCCCACGACCACCAGTTTCATGTCATGCTCGCTCATGCGGAAATTCGGCTCCGTTTCAGAAGGGGGACGCCGTCAGATGGGCGTATGGAGATTGTTGAGGCGAGCGTAAAGCCCGTCCGGACGTCGCGCAAGGCTTTCGTGATCGCCCTCTTCGACCACCCGTCCCTCCGCCATCACGACGATCTTGTCGGCCTTGACGACGGTGGAGAGGCGGTGGGCGACGACGACGACGGTGCGGCCGTTCATGGCAGTATCGAGCGCCCTCTGGACGGCGGCTTCCGATTCGTTGTCGAGCGCAGACGTTGCCTCATCGAGCAACAGGATCGGCGCATTGCGCACCAGCGCGCGGGCAATGGACAGCCGCTGGCGCTGGCCGCCGGACAGCGTCACGCCGTTTTCGCCAACCGGCGTATCATAACCTTCCGGCTGGGCCATGATGAAGTCATGCGCGTAAGCGAGCCGGGCGGCCTGTTCCACATCGGCGTCCGTCGCTTCCGGGCGGCCATAGCGGATGTTGTCGCGGATGGTGCCCTCAAAGAGATAAGGCTGCTGCGAGACATAGGCGAGGTGATGGCGCAGCGACGACTTCGTCACGTGCGAAATGTCCTGTCCGTCGATGAGGATGGCGCCTTCGGCCGGATCGTAGAAACGCGGGATAAGCGAAATGATCGTCGATTTGCCGGCGCCCGATGGGCCGACAAGTGCCGTGGTCTTGCCGCCTTCGGCGACGATATCGACGTTCTTCAGGATCTTTTCGCCATTGCCATAACGGAAGCTGACGCCCCGCAGCTCGATCTTTGCCTCGGTGACGACGAGATCCTTGGCGTCCGGCCGCTCGCGCTGCTGCGGCTGCAGGTCGAGAATGTCGTAGATCATCCGGGCATTGACGACGGCACGTTCCATCTGCACCTGCAGCTTGGCAAGGCGCCGGGCCGGATCATAGGCCATCAGCAGGGCAGCCACGAAGGCGAAGAAGGCGCCCGGCGGCACGCCGTCATAGATCGAACGGAAGGCCGCATAGGCCAGAACGCTGGAAATGGAGAGGCCGGCAAAGGTTTCGGTGAGCGGCGACGTCCGCTCGGAAAGCCTTGCGATGCGGTTTGCCCGGTTTTCGGCAGAACCGATGATGCCGTTGACCTTGGTGCTCAGCTGTTCTTCCATCGTAAACGCCTTGACGATGGAAATACCCTGGATGGTTTCCTGCATGGCGCCGACCACATGGCTGTTCAGTTCCACCGATTCGCGGGTGGCGCTGCGCAGGCGCTTCGACACATAACGCAAAGCATAGAGCAGCGGCGGTGCAACGCCGAACACGATCAGCGACAGAAGCGGATCCTTGCTGACCATGACGCCGATCAACGCCACCAGCGTCAGCAGGTCGCGGGCGGTCGAGGTGACCGTCAGGTTCAGGACGTCGCGGATGCCGTTGACGTTCTGGCTGATCTGGGCGGCCAGATGTGCCGAGCGTGATTCGCTGTAGAAGCCCACAGACAGTTTCATCAGATGCGTGAAGAGGCGCTTCTGGTATTCGGCGACGATGTTGTTGCCGATCTTCGAGAGCGTGACCGCCTGCCCGTAGGTCGCAAGGCCGCGCAGCACGAAGGCAAGGAAAATGGCGCCACAGATGAGCCAGACGAGATCGGCGCGTTTGTTGGCAAAAGCCTCGTTGACCACGGATTCCATGATCCAGGCGGTAAAAGCCGTGGAAAGCGCAACGACGACGAGGCACAAGATCGCAAACACATAACCGCGCACATGTTCACGACCATTTTCCGAGATGATGCGCTTCAGCACGCTCGTCACGGTGCCGGAATCGACGTGGGGCTTGCGTTCCGTGGCTGTATCAACTGCTTCCAACAAGACGTTCCCATTTAGAGAGACGCGGCCTTCATGCCCCGTCGCGGTCAAAACCATTCGCGGTCTTAACCACTCGGCGCATGGTTGGCTAGCGGCTGGGCAAGATTCCCGCCGTCTGTTGCATTCCAGCCTTGGGGCGACGCTGGCGTGTCAGCGCCGCCAGCGGCGCCCATCAGTGGCAATACCGAAATGCTGGGGCGTGCGGGCAAACGAGGCAAGGCCGGCAAGGGCTGCCTGCGGGTGAGTGACGACGAAGGTCGGGATATGTTTCATCATCGCCTTATGGGGCGCCTTGTCTTCAAAGGCGGCGCGAAATTCCGGTCGCTTCAGGGCCGGCAGGATCTTTTGGGAAATGCCACCGGCCAGATAAACGCCGCCCTTTGCCATCATCACCAGCGCCATGTCGCCAGCCAGTCGTCCGAGATAGGTCACGAACAGCACCAGCGTTTCGGCGGCCTGCACATTGCTGCCGGAAAGGCCATGCGCCGTCACATCGGCTGGAATGGACAATACGGGCTCGACGCCGTCGGCCACACATATAGCGCGGTAGAGATTGACGAGGCCGCGGCCGCACAGGATCTGCTCGCCCGCAACACGCCCCTCGATGCGCTCGATATGCGGAAAGACCTGGTAATCGCGGTCGCTGCGCGGGCCGATATCCACATGGCCACCTTCGCCGGGCACCGGAAACCAGGTTTCCTGCGCATGGATGAGGCCGGCAACGCCAAGCCCGGTGCCAGGGCCCAGCACCACACGCGAGGCAACCGGGGCCGAAGAAGCCGGACCAATCGGATCGCGGTATTCTTCCGAAAGCGACGCGACAGCCAGCGCCTGCGCCTCGAAATCGTTGATGACGAGCACATCGGAAAAGCCCAGCTCGTCGATCAACTGCTTCGGGCGCACCACCCAGTCGCAATTGGTCAGCGGAATTTCATCACCTTCGATGGGACCGGCGATGGCGAGGATGGCCGATTTCGGCTGCTGCGCCGTCTTGTCCAGCACTTCGGCCTGGATCGCCGCATCGATCGTTTCGTAATCGGCGGTATGGATATTGGGAAACTGCTGCGGTTCGGCAAATACATCCGTCAGGATCCAGAAGCGCGCATTGGTGCCGCCGATATCGCCGATCAGGATCGGGAAGGCGGGCTTGTCACTGTCCTGAGGTCTTGCCATCAAAGGGCTCCGTCATCCGGGTGGGCGGGTCTTACTGGAAATCGATCAGCTTTTCGGCGGTCGCCCGGTTGAGCGCCATCGGAATGTCATAGACCGTGGCAAGGCGTGTCAGCGCTTTTACGTCCACGTCATGCGGCAGCGGCGTCAGCGGGTCGGTGAAGAAGATCAGCATGGAAACCTCGCCGGTCGCAATCAGGGCTCCGATCTGCTGGTCGCCGCCGAGCGGACCGCTTTTCAGCCGCGTCACGTCAAGGCTGGGCGCCGCCTCCAGCACACGCCCACCGGTTGTGCCGGTGGCGACGATGCGAAAGTTCGACAGCGCCGCTTCATGGCGCTTGGCAAACTGCGCCATCTCATCCTTTTTCTGATCATGTGCGATCAGGGCAATACAGGGTTTGTCCGGCACGCACATGTTCCTCGGATTTGCTTAGCGGGCCGCGATTTCTATACCGAAGACGGGCCGGAAGGGAAGGGATTAAACCGTTTATATCGTTGCAAAGGCGCATCTCATCCCGCCGTCAGGGGCGGGGACGCGGCATCGGAACGGTCTGCATATCATCAGGCACCCCGTCCATCTCAGAGGGCTCGGCAGGCGCATCGAAGGGGATAGCGTCCGCCGGTGCGGCCCGGTAGGCGGCAGCAGCCGAAGACGCCGGTGCCCCCAGAAGTGCAGCACAGGCTCTTGGCAGGTCAGACACCATGACCGGCCGGGGAGGCGGTGGCGGCTTGCGGTTCGGGTCAGGCTTCGGTTTTGCCCAGGGTTCGGGCGTAAACCACCAGGCCAGCGACTTGTCGCAACCGTCGCCGTCGGCCACGGGCGCCTGCGGTTTGCAGCTGGCAATGCCCGGCGGGCAGGCAAGCCGGATGTGGAAATGTTCGTCATGGCCGTACATCGGGCGCACCTTGCCCAGCGCCGAGCGGTCGCCCGTCCAGGCTTCGCAGAGCTTCCTCTTGATGGCCGGATTGACGAAGATGCGTTCCACCTGCGGATAACTTGCCGCGATCATCACGAGGCGGGCCGCCGTTGGCGTGAAGCGGCGCTCGTTCACGGTGAGGAACCGGGTTTTGTCCAGCATGGAGGTGAAGGGAATGGTTTCGCGCTGTTGCGGCGTCAGCCGTCTGGCCGGCATGGGCGTGAACCAGACATCGACATCAAGCCCGACCTGATGGGAGGCATGGCCTGATGCCATCGGCCCGCCGCGTGGCTGCGACATGTCGCCGACGAGGATGCCGTTGCCCCAGCCGATACGGGCGGCATCGTTCGACAGGCGCTCCAGCATCGAGATCGTCTGGGGCATACCCCAGTGGCGGTTGCGCGATAGGCGCATTGCCTGCCAGTGCGGCCCGTCATCGGCAAGCGGAATGGCGCCGGAAATACAGCCCTTGGCATAGGAGCCGATCGGATAAGGAGGGCCAGCACTTGGCAACGTCACACCACCAAAGGCCTGTTTTGCCGGCTGATCGGCCAGCGCGGCGGCATCGATCCCGGAGGTGATGAGGCCAAGCGTTGCAAGGCCTGTCATGAGAGCGGCCCGCCAGCGGGCAAAATCGGCAGTCAGCATCAATGTTCAAACACCTGGGAGATGGGGGCTTTGGCGTAAGTCTAGACTGATTTGCGCCAGCCGTTAATCCGTCGCATCACGATGAGGGCGCAAGCATGGCGCCACGATAAAAAGCTTGTGAGCAGGGCAGGCTGTATTTTGGCCGGGTTTTGCCTATCATTGCCAAACAAGAACAAGCGACAAAGGGATCACCGCATGACGTTGGCACGCCTGAAAGCCGGCATTTTCATCCTTGCCTCAACGGTCCTGGCCGGCCAGCCGGGGCTGGCGCAGGAACCGGTCTGGCGCCATGCCGTCTCCGTTCTGGAGGCACCAAAACTTGCCCCGGATTTCAAGCAGCTGCCTTATGTCAATGCGGATGCGCCCAAAACCGGCGAACTGCGTCTTTCCGAAGAAGGCACGTTCGACAGTCTCAACCCGCTGGTCGACCGGGGCAATCCGGCTGTCGGCGTCGGCATCGTCTTCGATACACTGATGAAGCAGTCGGAAGACGAGGTATCGGTGAGCTACGGCCTGCTTGCCGAAGCGCTGTCCTATCCCGACGACATGTCCTCCGTCACCTTCCGGCTGCGGCCTCAAGCGAAATGGGCGGATGGCGAGCCGGTGACGCCTGACGACGTGATCTTCAGCTTCAATTCTGCCAAGGAAAACAGCACGCTGTTCGGCAGTTACTACCGGCATGTGGTGGCCGCCGAAAAGACCGGCGAGCGCGAGGTGACCTTCCGCTTCGACGAGAAGAACAACAAGGAATTGCCCTCCATCGTCGGCGATTTCCCGGTGCTGCCAAAACACTGGTGGGAGGGCAAGGATGGCGCCGGCAAGCCGCGCGACATTTCCCGCACCACGCTCGAACCGCTGATGGGGTCTGGCCCTTACAAGATCGCCGCCGTGCAGCCGGGCTCGACCATTCGCTACGAACGGCGCGATGATTATTGGGCCAAGGACCTGCCGATCAATGTCGGCCAGAACAATTTCAAGGCGATCAGTTATACCTATTTTGCCGACCGCGACGTGGAGTTCGAAGCCTTTCGCGCCGGCACCATCGATTACCAGCAGGAAAACAGCTCCAGCCGTTGGGCAACCCGTTATGATTTTGCCGCCGTCAAGGATGGCCGGGTGATCCGCGAGGCACTGAGCAACCCCTTCCGCGCCACCGGCATCATGCAGGCCATGGTGCCCAATATGCGCCGCGACCAGTTCAAGGATGCGCGGGTGCGCGAGGCGCTGAACTATGCGTTTGATTTCGAGGACCTGAACAAGAACCTCGCCTATGGCGGGCTGAAGCGCGTCGACAGCTATTTCTGGGGCACCGAGCTTGCCTCTTCCGGCCTGCCCGAGGGGCGTGAGTTGGAAATCCTGAATGGATTGAAGGACAAGGTGCCGGCTTCCGTCTTCACCACGCCCTTCACCAACCCTGTCGGCGGCGATCCGCAGAAGGTGCGCGACAATTTCCGCAAGGCGATCAGCCTCTTCAAAGACGCCGGCTGGGAGCTGAAGGGCAACCGGATGGTGAACGCGAAGACCGGCCAGCCGATGGCCTTCGAGATCCTGCTCAGCAGCGCCTCGCAGGAGCGCTCGGTGCTGCCTTATGTGGCGAGCCTCAAAAAGATCGGCGTGGAAGCGAGCATCCGCACGGTCGATTCCTCGCAATATGTCAATCGCATCAGAAGCTTCGATTACGACGTGATCTGGGCGGTCTGGGCGCAGACGATGAACCCCGGCAACGAACAGGCCAATTATTGGGGCTCCACCTCCGCCAACCAGCCGGGCTCGCGCAATTATGCCGGCATCGCCGATCCCGCCATCGACCAGCTGATCCGCATGATCAATACCGCGCCCAATCGCGCCGAACAGGTGGCGGCGGTTCATGCACTCGACCGGGTGCTGCTCGCCAATCATTTCGTCATGCCGCTGTTTTATTCGGGCGAGGCGAAGATCGCCTACTGGAACCGGATCACGCATCCGGACAAGCTGCCGGAATATGGCATCGGCTTCCCGACGATCTGGTGGTCCAAGGCTTCCCCGTAAAAACCTTGCGCCGGGGCATGCACCGGGTCCAAATGCGCTTTTATGCAGTGATTCTCATGATCTCGAAGATGCAAAGGATGCAAACGCCTTGATGCTGATCGACACCAGAGGCCGCCTTGCCGGCCGAAGCGGAAACGCCTGATGGGCGCCTATATCCTACGCCGTCTTCTCCTGATGATCCCGACCATTGTCGGGATCATGGGCATTTCCTTTCTGGTCGTGCAATTTGCGCCCGGCGGCCCCGTGGAACAGGTGATTGCCCAGATCCAGGGCACCGATTCCGGCGACCGGCTGTCTGGCGGTGGCGATTTCACCCAAAGCGGCGGCGGTGAGGAATCGCGTTATCGCGGGGCCCAGGGGCTCGATCCGGATCTGATTGCAAAGCTCGAAAAGCAGTTCGGCTTTGACAAGCCGCCGCTCACACGTTTCCTCGAGATGATGTGGAATTACATCCGCTTCGATTTCGGCGAGAGCTTCTTTCGCAACACGCCTGTCATCGATCTCATCATCGACAAGCTGCCGGTGTCGATCTCGCTTGGCGTCTGGATCCTGCTGGCCTCCTATGTAGTGTCGATCCCGCTTGGCATCCGCAAGGCGGTGAAGGACGGGTCCGCCTTCGACGTCTGGACCTCCGGCATCATCATCGTCGGTTATGCGGTGCCGAGCTTTCTCTTCGGCATCCTGCTGATCGTGGTGTTTGCCGGCGGTTCCTTCTTCGACTGGTTTCCGCTGCGCGGCCTCGTGTCGGATAATTTTGCCGACCTGTCCTGGTGGCAGAAGATCATCGACTATTTCTGGCACCTGACGCTGCCGCTCATCGCGCTGTCGCTTTCGGCCTTTGCCACAACGACGTTGCTGACGAAGAATTCGTTCATCGACGAGATCAAGAAGCAGTATGTGGTGACGGCCCGTGCGAAAGGCCTGCCGGAGCGGCGGGTGCTTTACGGCCATGTGTTCCGCAATGCCATGCTGATCGTGATTGCCGGTTTTCCCGCCTCGTTCATTTCGGCCTTCTTCACCGGTTCGCTTCTGATCGAGAACATTTTTTCGCTCGATGGCCTCGGTCGTCTCGGTTATCTCGCCATCGTCAACCGCGATTATCCAATCGTCTTCGGCACGCTCTACATCTTCTCGCTGCTCGGCCTTGTCGTCGGGCTGGTGTCCGATCTCATCTACACCTGGATCGATCCGCGCATCGACTTTGAAAAGAGGGAAGTGTGATGAACGCTCCCGCCACCACATCATCGCTGGCGCCTGCCACGGACAAGCCGCCGCGCAAGGCATTTTTGACGCCCACCAACCGGCGGCGCCTGCAGAATTTTCGTGCCAATCGCCGCGGTTACTGGTCGTTCTGGATCTTCATGGTGCTGTTCGGCCTGTCGCTTGCAGCCGAATTTGTCGCCAATGACCGGCCGATCCTCGTTTCCTACAAGGGCGAGATGCTGTTTCCGGTGGTCGTCAATTATCCGGAAGAAAAGTTCGGCGGGTTTCTGGCCACCACCGATTACCGCTCCGCCTATATCCAGGACGAGATCAACGCCAATGGCTGGATGATCTGGCCACCGATCCGCTATTCCTACCAGACGGTGAATTCCGAAATTCCCCATTCGGCGCCCACCGCACCTTTCTGGCTGATGAGTGCCGAAGAACGCTGCAGCGCCTATCCGCAAGGGTCAGCCGATCCCAATTGCACGCTCGGCAATCTCAACTGGCTCGGCACCGATGACCAGGCGCGTGATGTGACCGCGCGGCTGATCTACGGTTTCCGCATCTCCGTGCTGTTTGGCCTGGCGCTCACGTTGCTCTCGGCCCTCATCGGCGTGACGGCCGGCGCCATCCAGGGCTTTTTCGGCGGCTGGACAGATCTTCTGCTGCAGCGCTTCATCGAGATCTGGTCCTCGATGCCGGTGCTCTACATCCTGCTGATCATCGCCGCCATCCTGCCGCCCGGCTTCTTCGTGCTGCTTGGCATCATGCTGCTGTTCCAGTGGGTGGGTTTTGTCGGCGTGGTGCGCGCTGAATTTTTAAGAGCCCGCAATTTCGAATATGTGCGCGCCGCCCGGGCGCTTGGCGTCGGCGACTGGACAATCATGTTCCGCCACCTCTTGCCCAACGCGATGGTGGCAACGCTCACCTTCATGCCCTTCATCCTGTCGGGCTCGATTGCAACGCTGACCTCGCTCGATTTCTTAGGGTTTGGCATGCCGCCCGGCTCGCCCTCACTTGGGGAAATGATCGCGCAGGGCAAGAACAACCTGCAGGCACCCTGGCTCGGGCTCACCGCCTTCTTCACCATGTCGATCATGCTGTCGCTGCTGATCTTCATCGGCGAGGCCGTGCGCGATGCGTTCGATCCGCGAAAGACCTTCCGGTGAGGCGCATCGTCTTTGCCGGTCCTTTATGGCATGATCGCTGGACAAGCCTTGGAAGAGGGACGCCATGAACAAGATCGTGCGTGAGCATTACCCCGTGGAGAACCTGCCGGAAGACCTGCGCGAGGGGCTTCAGGCGGGGGCTACCGTGCGCGTGGTGCTGGAGGTGGAGGAAGAGAGTGCGGCTTCCGCCAGAACAAAGCTTGAGGCATGGTCTGGAGACTTCTGGGCGCAGAAGCCCGAGGAGCGCGTGCCGGTCTCTCCCGATGGCCTGCTGGAACAGCTTCGGCTCTTGAGAACCGCCGGTTATCCGCCGGTCTCGCAGGAAGAGGCAGTCGCCCGTATCCGGGAACTTCGTGACGAATGGACGGATGAATGAGGAGCACCGCTCCCATCTACCTCGACACCAATGTGCTGATCAGTCTCGGGGATGCGGGCAGCGCGGTCGGGCGTCTCCTGCCCCGCATCATTGCTCTGCAGAATGGTGCGCAGGCGCCGCTGTTTCTGACCAGCCGGCTGACATTTGCTGAACTGATGGTGAAGCCGCTACGCGACAAGGACCGCATGATGGCGTCCATCTATGCATCCTGGGCCATGTCCAGTGCATGGCTTTCGGTTTGCGAGGTCGATGGGCCGGTTCTTGAACTGGCGCCGCTGCTCAGGGCGCAAAGACCGCGCCTCAAATTGCCGGATGCCATTCATCTCGCATCGGCCCTTGTCTGCCGCTGCGAACGGTTGCTGACGGCGGATCTGGCACTGCTGGATATCCCATCGCTCGAACACCCGTTTCTCGGGCCTGTCGACATGGAACCGCTCACCATCCTGCGCCCCGACGAATCCTCTCTATCCGTCCTTCTTGAAAGCATATCCGCATGACAAAGCCGCTTCTTTCCGTGCGTGACCTCTCGGTCGCCTTCCATCAGGGCGGCGCGCAGTCGCTGGCCGTCGATCGCGTCTCGTTCGATATCGCGCCGGGCGAGGTGATGGCGCTGGTGGGTGAATCCGGGTCCGGCAAATCGGTCACGGCAAGCTCGGTGCTGAAGCTTCTGCCTTATCCGTCGGCCAGCCATCCGTCCGGCGAAATCTTCTTTGAGGGGCGCGATCTCCTGAAGGCGTCCGAACAGCAATTGCGGGCGGTGCGCGGCAACGATATCACCATGATCTTCCAGGAGCCGATGACCTCGCTCAACCCGCTGCACACGATCGAAAAGCAGGTATCGGAAATCCTTGAGCTGCACCAGGCGCTGACGGGGGCGGCGGCGCGGACGCGTGTGCTGGAGCTGTTGAACCAGGTGGGCATCCGCGAGCCGGAAAAACGGCTGAAAGCCTATCCGCACGAACTCTCCGGTGGCCAGCGCCAGCGCGTGATGATTGCCATGGCGCTTGCCAACCGTCCCAAACTGCTGATCGCTGACGAGCCGACGACCGCGCTCGATGTGACGGTGCAGGCGCAGATTCTGGAGCTTCTGAAGCGGCTGCAGGTGGAATATGGCATGTCCATCCTGTTCATCACCCATGATCTCGGCATCGTCCGGCGCTTTGCAGATCGGGTCTGCGTGATGACGAAGGGCGAAATCGTTGAGCGCGGCACGGTGGAAGAGGTGTTCGAGCGCCCGCAGCATGCCTATACGCGCCATCTTCTGGCCTCCGAGCCGCGCGGCGAACCGCCGCTTGCCGATCCCACCCGCCCCGTCGTGATGGAAGGGCGAGATGTAAAGGTGTGGTTTCCCATCAAGGCGGGTTTCCTGCGCCGCGTGGTGGATCATGTGAAGGCCGTCGATGGCATCGATGTGACGCTGCGGGCCGGCGAAACCGTCGGCATTGTCGGCGAATCCGGCTCCGGCAAGACGACACTCGGGCTGGCGCTTGCCCGCCTCATCTCGTCCAGCGGCAAGATCAGCTTCGTCGGCAGCGATATCGGCGCCTATTCCTTCCGTGAAATGCGCCCCCTGCGCGACAAGCTGCAGGTGGTGTTTCAGGATCCCTACGGGTCACTGTCGCCGCGGATGTCGGTGGGCGATATCATCGCCGAGGGGCTGACGGTTCACCAGCCGAAAATGACGGCGGATGAGCGGGACCGGCAGGTGGCCTGGTCGCTGGAAGAGGTGGGGCTCGATCCGGCCACGCGCTGGCGTTACCCGCATGAATTTTCCGGTGGCCAGCGGCAGCGCATCGCCATCGCTCGCGCCATGGTGCTGAAGCCGCGCTTCGTGATGCTGGACGAGCCGACGTCTGCGCTCGACATGACCGTGCAGGCGCAGGTGGTGGATCTGTTGCGCGATCTGCAGAAGAAACACGATCTCGCCTATCTCTTCATCAGTCACGACCTGAAGGTGGTAAAGGCGCTTGCCAACCACGTCATCGTCATGCGCGCCGGCAAGGTGATGGAGGAGGGGCCGTCGCGGCAGATTTTCGAGGCACCTCGCAACGATTATACCCGGGCACTTCTGGCGGCGGCCTTCAATCTGAAGGCGGTGGAAGCAGCACACCTCCAGCAATAACGCCGGGTTCTCAGGCGTTACAGCCAGAGCTTGGAACAAAGCTGCCGACGACTCGTTGCCTTTTCACAACAACCACCGGGTGCCTTCACCCTGCGGAACCTGAAAAGGACCACGCGCATGAACAACCGCATCGATCCCAACGATACTCGCTCCGATCCGCTGACCGACGCTCCGCCGGCGCATCTGCAGGACCCGAATTTTACTCGAAGTGCAACGCGCCCGGTGGAGCAGTCCCCCGTTGAACAACCGATGAGCCCGACAGAGGCGCGCCAGGGAAGCACCGGTCGCCCGGTTCTGATGGTTCTGATCGCGGGCCTCGTGCTGGCCATGCTCGCCTGGGGCGGATCGGAATGGTGGGGCCAATCGACCGAACCGCCGGCCGAGCAGACGGCAACGCCGCCGGCTGGGGATACGACGCCGGCCAATCCCGCAACGCAGCCTCCTTCCACGCCGTAAGGCTTCAGCCGGGTGCCGCGGTGAAAGCTGCGGCACCGATGCCTCTTGCCTCTGGCCCCGATGCGCAAGCTCTGGAAGCTTGCATTGCCCTGTCTGCCTTTTCTCCGTCCCTGCGGCGGCGTTTGCGCATTAGGCAGTGGACTTTGCCTTGCGTTTTTTCGATAACGTCGCCGGAGGTTTTCAACGGATGCCTTCACCCTTCGACGCAATGCAGGGCCCGCTCCCCGGGAGGAGCGCTGGGCAGAGGCAGCCATGACAACGAAGACCGATATCGCCAAGCGTGTCTATAACCACACGTGGAAGCTCGACCCGATCATCCGCAGCCTCATCGATACGGATTTTTACAAGCTGTTGATGTTGCAGATGATCTGGAAACTCTATCCGACCACGGATGTGACCTTTTCCGTCATCAATCGCACCAAACGGGTGCGTCTTGCCGATGAAATCGATGAGATGGAACTGCGCGAGCAGCTGGATCATGCCCGTGAAGTTAAGCTTTCCAAGAAGGAAATGATCTGGCTTGCCGGCAATAGCTTTTACGGCAAGGCGCAGATCTTCGAGCCGGAATTTTTGGCCTGGCTCGCCAATTACCGGCTGCCGGAATACGAGCTTTCCAAGCGCGACGGCCAGTATGAGCTGACCTTTCACGGTCGCTGGATGGATACGACGCTCTGGGAAATTCCAGCCCTTGCCATCATCAACGAGCTTCGTTCGCGCGCTGCCATGCGCTCGCTTGGGCCCTTCACGCTCGATGTGCTTTATGCCCGCGCCAAGGCCAAGATGTGGGAAAAGGTGGAGCGCCTGCAGACGCTGCCGGGTCTTCGCATCTCCGATTTCGGCACCCGCCGTCGCCACAGCTTTTTGTGGCAGCGCTGGTGCGTGGAGGCGTTGAAGGAAGGCGTTGGCTCCGGTTTTACCGGAACCAGCAATGTGCTTCTGGCCATGGATTCCGATCTGGAAGCCGTCGGCACCAATGCCCATGAACTGCCGATGGTTCTGGCAGCGCTTGCCAATACCGACGCGGAACTGCGTGCCGCTCCCTATCAGGTGCTTAAAGACTGGAACCGGCTTTACGGCGGCAACCTTTTGATCGTGCTGCCCGATGCCTTCGGAACTGCATCCTTCCTGCGCGATGCGCCGGAATGGGTGGCAGACTGGACCGGTTTTCGCCCAGACAGTGCGCCGCCCATCGAAGGTGGCGAAAAGATCATTGCCTGGTGGGAGAAAATGGGGCGCGATCCCAAGCAGAAACTGCTGATCTTTTCCGATGGCCTCGATGTCGATGCCATCATTGACACCCATCGGCATTTCGAAGGCCGCGTGCGCATGAGCTTCGGTTGGGGAACTAACCTCACCAATGATTTCGCCGGCTGCGCGCCAAGCGAAATCGACGGGTTGAAGCCGATTTCCGTGGTGTGCAAGGTGAGTGAAGCCAATGGCCGCCCGGCGGTCAAGCTCTCTGACAATCCGCAGAAGGCGACCGGCGAGCCGGATGAAGTGCAGCGTTACCTGCGCTTCTTCGGCCAGCAGGACCGCGTGGAACAGGCTGTCCTCGTCTGATCCGACGGGCTTCCGTTACCGGATATCCCTTCTCTTGCTCACCATAAAACAGGTCCGCCTTTCGGCGAGCGTGTCAGTTTGTTGACAAACCTGTCTCCCACCACGACGTCATCCTCGGCCTTGTGCCGAGGATCTACTAAGATCCAATAAAATCAAACGTTTGTAGATGCTCGGGACAGGCCCGAGCATGACGGAAAAAAGCTGAACGCCCTTTGTCAGCAGTCTGACAGGCCCGCCTTTCGGCGAGCCTGTATTGTTGTCTGGCTTTCGCCAAGGTCACTCGATGATCTGGACGACGGTGTGCGTCTTCGGATCAACGATAACGCGCTGCTCGTTGACGACAGCGTAGGAATACTGGCGATGCTCGGGAACCGGCGTCAGCACGACCGTTTCCGGAATGGGTTCCCCCACAACGATCTGGCGCTCGACCACAACAGGCGCCGGGGCCGGCTGCTGGCGCACATAAGTCACGACTTCGGCCGGCGGCGGATCGATGGCGGTGCCAAGGGCAGCGCCCGCAATACCACCCACGGCAGCGCCGATCGGGCCACCGACAATGGCGCCGGTAATGGCACCGCCGGCGGCACCCGTCGTCGTGCCGTCCTGGGCAGAAGCTGTGGTGGCAAGACCGACCGCCAGAAGCGTGGCGGAGGCGATAATGAACTTGCGCATAGTTGTTTCCTCTTCCTGTGATGTTGCTGGGGCGTCAATTCACGAGCCTTGAAAACGTTCCGCTTTTAGCGTTCACCCCCGGAAAAGGTTTGTCACATGCCGTGAGGTTTCATGGCGCTGGACCGCACCCAAGCCCTCCAAACCAAAACACCTGTTGACAGGGTAGTCAAATGTTTTAAATGAAGAGGAAAGCCAGCAGGGGAAAGCGACATGGACGAACTGGGAGTGCAGGAAGCCGCCGTGCTTGCCCTCATCAAGGACAATCCCTTTGTCGGCCAGCAGGAAATTGCAGACGCCCTCGGGCTTGCCCGCTCCACGGTGGCCGCGCATATCGCGCAACTGGTTCAGAAGGGTTATTTGCTCGGGCGCGGCTATATGCTGCCGGAGCCGCGCCGGGCGGTGCTGGTCGGGGGCGCCGTGTTTGATCGCAAATATCGGGCGCGCCAGGCTATTGTTCTGGAAACCTCCAATCCCGTTGATGGCATGCGCAGCTTTGGCGGTGTCGCGCGCAATGTGGCGGAAAACCTGTCGCTCCTCGAAACGCCCACCAGCTTCATGTCCATCATCGGCAATGACGAGACGGGAGCCGCGCTTCTCGCGCATCTGCGCGACCGCGGCATCGATGTCAGCCAGGTGGTGGTGACGGACGAAAAACCGACGGCCGAATATGCTGCCATTCTCGATCCGGCCGGCGATCTGGTCGTGGGCTTGGCCGATATGGGGATTTTCGATCTCTTGCAGCCCGGCCATATCGATCGCGCCTGGTCGCATCTGGCCTCCGCAAGCCTAGTCTTTGCCGATTGCAACCTGCCGGCAGAGACGCTGCACCACCTCATTCAGCGCCGCCGTAGCGCCCGTTTTCGGCTGGCAATCGATGCGGTCTCCACCCACAAGGTCATGCGCCTGCCGCAGGACCTGTCGGGCATCGACCTGTTGTTCATGAATATCGATGAGGCGAATGCACGCCTGTTTCGCCATGGCGCAGAAGATCTGCAGGATGCGGCCGAGGCAGCCCGTCTGCTGCGGCAGGCTGGCGCCGGCGAGGTGGTCGTCACCATGGGCGCGCGCGGCATTGCGGTTGCAGGCCCCGATGGGGTTCGCACTGCAACCGCCGTGCCGGCAAATCCGCGCGACATGACCGGCGCCGGCGATGCAATGATTGCCGGCACCCTGCATGGCCTGATGGCCGGTGAGGACAGTTTTGCCGCCGCCCGCATCGGCGCTCTCTTGGGCGCGCTCACCACCGAAAGCGCCGCAAGCGTTCACCCAGACCTTTCACCGCGCTTCCTTGAAGCAAACATGCACCGGCTTGCCGAGCACAAAGGATAATCTCATGACCCTTCTTCAGCCGAAACTCAGCCGCGAGGTTGCCGAAGCCATCCGCGCCGGTGGCCCGGTCGTGGCGCTCGAATCCACCATCATCACCCACGGCATGCCGTATCCGGCAAACCTTGAGACCGCGCTTGCCGTGGAAGCCGTGGTGCGCGAAAACGGCGCCGTGCCCGCCACCATCGCCGTCATCGACGGGGAGTTGCGCGCCGGTCTCGAACATGCCGAACTCGAAGCGCTGGCCAAGGCGCAAGGCGTGGTTAAAGCCTCCGGCCGGGATCTTGCCGTTGCCATGTTGCGCAAGGCGTCTGCCGGCACCACGGTGTCTGCGACCATGCTGCTCGCCGATCTCGCGGGCATCGACATCTTTGCGACCGGCGGCGTCGGCGGCGTGCATCGCGGCGCCGAGCAGACGTTTGATATTTCCGCTGACTTGACCGAGCTTGGCCGCACGAAAACCGCCGTCGTCTGCGCCGGCGTCAAGTCCATCCTCGATATCGCAAAAACGCTCGAATATCTGGAAACCCAGCGCGTGCCTGTTATTGCCTATGGCACGGATGCGTTTCCGGCCTTCTTCACCCGCGAAAGCGGCTACAAGGCCGACCATCGCCTCGATACGGCCGAAGAGATTGCTGAGGCGATGCACCTGCACCACCGCCTCGGCACCGGTACGGGCCTCTTGATCGCCAACCCGATCCCGGAAACGGCAGCCCTCTCGCCCGATTTCATCGATGGCACGATTGCCGACGCCGTGCGCGAAGCCGAAGAACGCGGCATCGGCCGCAAGGACCTGACGCCTTTCCTGCTCGGCCGCATCAACGAATTGTCCAAGGGCGAGAGCCTGAAGGCCAATATCGCACTGGTCAAGAACAACGCAGCGCTGGCCGCCCGCATGGCGGTTGCCTATGCGGCGCTGAAGAAGGCCGGGCACTAAGAAGCAAAAATGCAGACGGCGGCCTTTGTCCGCCGTCTGCCGAACAAAAGTTTATGCCGTGGCCGGCAGCCGGGCCAGGCGCTCCGTCAGCAACGCGTAAAACCCGTCTGCATCCACGTCGCGCACAAAAAATGCGTTTTTCGGGCGCTGCGTCACGCCCCACCAGTCGGCAACCGTCATGCCCTTGGTGAGTTCCGATGCTGTCTCGATCTCCACATTGCAGAGGCGGCCGGAATAAAGCTCGGGCTTCAGCAGGTAGGCGATCACGTTCGGGTCGTGCAGCGGGCCGCCGTCAGTGCCGTATTTTGCCTCGTCGAAGCGCTCGAAGAATTCCAGCCAGCCGGTGACGGCATCGGCAAGCGGCGTGCCGAGTGCCTTGATGGCGGCGACACGCTTGGCCGTGGTCAGCACCTGATGGGTTACATCGAGCGGCATCATCACGATGGGCGCGCCTGACGACAGCACGATGCGGGCCGCTTCTGGGTCGACAAAGATGTTGAATTCGGCAGCTGGCGTTACATTGCCGCCTTCGAACAGGCCACCGCCCATCAGTACCACGCTTTTGATGCGCGCAGCGAGTGCAGGCTCCCGCGAAAGGGCGGTGGCAAGGTTGGTCATGGGCCCAAGCGTGCAGACAGTGATGGTGCCCGGTTCATGCGCCATCAGCGTTTCGATAATGAAGTCGACGCCGTGCTGGGCCTCGAGCGGCATGGTGGGTTCGGGCAGGTCCGCGCCGTCCATGCCGGTTGCGCCATGCACATATTCGGCGGTGAACAGGCTGCCCTGCATGGGGCCTTCGCAGCCGGCAAAAACGTGAATATCGCGACGGCCGGCAAGTTCGCACACCTTGCGGATGTTTTTCGAGGTGAGCGTTACCGGCACATTGCCCGCCGCAGCCGTAATCCCCAGAACCTCCAGTTCCGGGCTTGCCAGAGCCAGAAGAATGGCCAGCGCATCGTCCTGTCCGGGGTCCGTATCGATAATGATCTTCTGGGGCATGGCATCTCTTTTCCGACTGCTGGGAAATTTTTAGGGCATTCGTGATGGCTCAAGGATTTGCCACGTCGCGCCGGTCCGGGCAAGTCGCTGCAATCTCACAGACGACCAGGCGCCACAGAACCAAACGGGCGGCTGCACGTAGTGAGAGATAAACGGAGGTTATTATGAGCGATATCGACAGAACCGGAACGATCGACCATGGCAGGCTCGCCTGGATCACCGGCGCCAGTTCCGGCATCGGGCGGGCGGTGGCGCAACGTCTGGCACGCGATGGCTGGCGGGTTGCGGTCAGCGCCAGAAGTGCCGACAAGCTGGATGAACTGGCCGCCCTCCATCCGGGGCGGATCTTTGCGTTTCCGCTCGATATCACCGACCGCGTGGCCGCAAACGGTGTGGCGGATGCGGTGCGTGCAGCACTCGGGGCCATCGATCTCGCGATCTTTTCCGCCGGCACCTACAAACGTGACAGTGTGCGCCATTTCGATAGCGGCAATCTGGCAGAAACCTTCAACCTCAATGTCATCGGCACCGGCCACACGCTGGAAGCCGTGATCCCGCAGATGATTGCGCGACGACAGGGCGAGATTGCCGTTGTCGCTTCCGTTGCCGGTCTGGTCGGGCTTCCGGGCGGTGGTTTTTACGGGGCAAGCAAGGCAGCGCTCAACAATCTCTGCCAGGCGCTTCGCCCGGAGCTGGAGCGGGAAGGGGTGCGGCTTCGCATCATCAATCCGGGTTTCGTCGATACGCCGCTGACGGAAAAGAACGATTTTCCGATGCCGTTCCTGATTTCCGCCGAAGAGGCCGCCGATGCGATTGTCGACGGGCTGAAGACGAACCGCTACGAAATCATCTTTCCGTGGAAGATGGCGCTGTCGATCAAACTGCTGGCGGCCTTGCCGAAGGCGCTTCTGTTCAAGATCACTCGCAGGATGCTGCGCAAATAACAGCGCTGAAAAGGTTCGGGGACGTGCGCCCCGAACCTTCCATTCACCAGGAAACAGGCCTTCAGCGCGCCGGATTTTCCAGCCGGAACTGCGCCACGTCGATGCGGCCGCTGCGAAATCCTGCGGCGCAGTAATGCAGGTAATAGTGCCAGGTGCGGAAGAACCGCTCGTCGAAACCGAGCGGCGCGATCTTCGGCCACATGGCATTGAAGGTGCGGTCCCAGGCGAGCAGCGTGCGCTCGTAGTCGCGGCCGAAGCGGAAGCAATCCTTCACCGTCAGGCGGGCTTTGGATGCGATCGCGCCAAATCCGCTGATCGTCGGCAGCATGCCGCCGGGAAACACATAGGTCTGGATAAAATCGGCATGGCGGCGGTATTGCTCGAAGCGGCTTTCATCGATGGTGATGACCTGGATCATCGCTTCGCCGCCGGGCACCAGGAGGTCGCGCACCTGCTCGAAATAGATCGGCCAGTGTTCCTCGCCAACCGCTTCGAACATCTCGATGGAAACGATCTTCGAAAACTGGCCGGTGCAATCTCGGTAATCCTGCAGGCGGATTTCGCCGTTTGCGGAAAGGCCGGCTTCTGCCAGCCGTTCCGTCGCAAAGGCTGCCTGCTCGCGCGAAAGCGTCAGCCCTGTCACCCGGCAGCCCGTTTCCCGGATGGCCTGCTCCATGAAGCCGCCCCAGCCGCAGCCGATTTCCAGCACGTGATCGTTATGGGTAATGCCGAGTTCGCGGATGATGCGGGCGTATTTTTCGTGCTGTGCAGCCTCCAGGCTCATCTCGGGCGTCGCATAGATGGCCGAGGAATAGGTCATCGAGCGGTCCAGCCAGACCTCGTAGAATGTGTTGCCGAGATCGTAATGGAAGGCGATGTTGCGCCGGCTGCCGGCCTTGGAATTGCGCCGCAGACGGTGGCGCAGATGCGCGATCCGCGCCATCAGCGCCATCGGCCGGTCAAGCTTCTCCCAGCCATGTTCGTTGGCCAGCGCCAGATCCAGCACCTGGCCGAGATCAGGCGTCTCCCAGTCGCCATCCATATAGGCGCGGGCAAAGCCCAGCCCGCCGCCCGTCATCACCCGGCGCAGAATGCGCGACCGGTGGATGCGGATGGTGGCGCAGGGGCCGTTCGCCCCGTCACCGAAATGGTGCTCGCGCCCTCCGGGGAACACGACGGTCAGGCGTCCGTGTCGCGTGCCCGAGAGCATGCGCACGAGGATGCGCTGCCAAAACGGCGCGCGGTCAGCAGTGAGGCTGGTTTCCCGCTCTCCGGCATGGCTCATGTTTCAGTTCCTCCACTCACAACGACCGGTTCCACCGAGCTTGCGATGCGGCTTGCTGCAGGACGATGCCGATGGAGCGGCACGCCCTTCAGGAAGAGGCGCACCGCCTCGAAATGGATGCCCGCCATGATCTTCATGGTCATCAGCGGGTATGAAAACAGTGCTCGCCCCAGCGTGCGGTCGCTGAGCGCGCTCCTGCGGCCGGCAAAGCTTGCGAAAAGAAGGTCACCTTCGGCGTCCCGCTCGCTGATCGCGATTTTCACGCGCTCTCCCGGCGGGGTGATGTCGAAGTCGTAGAGGCAATCCATGGGAACGAAAGGAGAGACATACATGGCCTTGGCGCAGGTGTGGCGCACACGGTCCGGATGGGCTGCTTTCGCGGGTATGATATACGTATGCCGTTCATGGAATGTATTGCAGACCTCATAAAGCAAGGCCAGCAGATTTCCGTTTGCATCCGTGCAGAAATAAACGGTGAGCGGATTGAAGACATAACCCAGGATGCGCGGATAACAGAGAACGCGGATGGTGACGTCGCGGTGATCGATGCCGGCCTCAGCCAGATGACCTTCCACCCATTTCCGCAAGCCCCCGCGCTCGCCCGTTCCGTGGTCCTTGTCGTGAAAACTGTAGATGGCGGCGCGGTTGTAACCGAACAGCTTCAGCCGGCGGTCCAGCGCCTCCAGTTCGTCAAGATCGATCAGCAGGGAAAACACGCGGTAGGTGAGATTGTGTTTTTTCGGACGGTGGCGGGCATGCACCACCGTGCCGAAATAGAGGGCGGATCCCTCCGTCATTCTGCCGCCGCCAGCAGGGGATCGGCAAAGATGCGACCGGACTGGTCCTTCACCTGCCACGGCCGCTTGAGGCCCGTTGCCGCTTCTGCCGCTGCAAGGCCGGCCTGCAGGCCATCCTCGTGAAAACCGCTGCCGAAATGGGCGCCGCAGAAAAACGTGTCACGCCGCCCCTGCAGGGCCCAGACTTCGCGCTGCGCTGCCATGGAGGCAAGATCGAACAGCGGGTGGGTGTAGTGATAGGTGCCGATCACGCTCTCCTCGCGGATGTCGCGACACGCATTCAGCGTCACGAACAGCGGATGACGCTCCGGCAGGTTCTGTAGCCGGTTCATCCAGTAGGTGACGCAAAGCGGAGCGCTGTCGTTCTCGCGCTTGCCGCCAATGTAGTTCCAGCTCGACCAGACGGCCTTTCGCTTCGGCATCAGCTGCGCGTCGGAATGCAGCACGGCGACATTGTCGGTATAGCGGAAGCCGCCAAGGATCCGCGTTTCCATCTCGTCGGCATCGCCAAGCATGCCCAGCGCATCATTGGCGTGGGTTGCAACGATCACGGTATCGAAACGATCCACGTCACCTTTGTTGTCGGTGATCGACACGCCACCGGCGGCAAGTCTCTCGATGCGGGCAACGCCGCAGTTGAGGCGGATCTCGCCTTTGAAATCCTCGGCAATGCGGCGCACATACTGGCGGCTTCCGCCTGACACGGTGCGCCAGAGCGGCCGACCCGACAGAAGGATCAGGCCGTGATGCACGAAAAAGCGGATGAAGGCCTGCAGCGGATAGGCGCGCATATCCGTCGTCGTCATCGACCAGATAGCAGCGCCCATCGGCAGAAGGTGGTCGTCGATGAAGGTTTTGGAATAGTTCTCGCGGTCGAGATAGTCGCCAAGCGTCATCGCCTGCAGGTCGGGGCGTCCCATCAGGCTTTCGGCTTCGCGATAGAACCGAAGCACATCCGACAGCATGCGCCAGAAGCGCGGGCGTGCGGCATTGCGGCGCTGGCCGAGAATACCCTTCAAGCCGGTGCCGGAATATTCAAACGCACCATCCTCGATGGAGGCGGCAAAGGACATGTCGGAGGCATCCGTTGCCACGCCAAGATGATCAAAGAGGGCCACGAGATTGGGATAATTCTTGTCATTGAAAACGATGAAGCCGGTATCGACGGGAAGTTCCCCATCTGGCGTCTGAACCAGAACGGTGTTGGAATGGCCGCCGAGCCGGTCTGCTGCTTCATAGAGCACCACGTCATTTTCCCGGGAGGCCAGCCAGGCTGCGGAAAGACCGCTGATACCGGAGCCGACGACGGCAATGCGACGATGTTCTGTTTTCACTGAAACAATTCCCCATGTTTCTTGTTAGCCTACGATTGGCCTCTACGAAGGCTGGGGGCAAATGGTTTCGTCTGAAATTTCTTTTTGTCGGTGATCCGGCCGCAAGAGGGTGGCGTAATTGGCCGCATGAGCTTCAGTATTTCCATATCGGCAAGGACGTGCCACAACGAGAAAAAAGCGGGTGTCTTCCCGCTTTCCCGCGTGAAGCATGGCCTTAAGATGAAACGGACTGACAGGAACCTACCGGAACCGGATCTTTCTCAGGAAGAGCTTTGCAGCCTGCTTGCAGCCGTCGGCGCAGAGCGCAGCGTTACCGCGTTCGAGACGATCTTTCGCTATTACGGGCCGCGCGTGCGGTCCTTCATGGCCATGAAGACGCGTGACATGCAGCTGGCCGAAGAGCTGATGCAGGAAACCATGACGGCCGTGTGGAACAAGGCCGTTCAATTCGATCCGAGCCGGGGCAACGTCTCCTCCTGGATCTTCACGATCGCGCGCAACCAGCGCATCGATGCCTTTCGCCGGAAGCGCCCGGTGTTTGATGAAAACGATCCGGTTTTCGTGGCCGACAACGCGCCGCTCGCCGATGTGGAACTGGAAGGGCGCCAGGATGCCGAACTCCTGCGTCAGGCAATGGAGACATTGCCGCCCGAACAGCTCGATGTTCTCAGGCGCGCCTTCTTCGATGAAGCCTCTCATTCAACCATAGCAGAAGACATGGGAATTCCCTTGGGTACCGTGAAATCACGCATCCGGCTGGCTTTCGACAAGTTACGCACCACGCTGGAGGGCCGGCGATGAACGTCAAGCATCATATCAGCGATGAACTGCTGCTCGATTATGCCTCCGGCAATCTGTCGGAAGGATGGAGCATTGCCGTTGCCACACATCTGGCGCTTTGCCCGTCCTGTCGTCGCACGCTGGAGGCCATGGAAGGGGCCGCCGGCGCGCTCTTGGACAAGGTGGTGAGCGACCATCCTGTCACGACATCCGATTGGGATACACTGCGTGCCCGTATCACCGGCGAGGCACCTGCCACCATGACCGCGCCTTCGTCCGTGAAAGCCAAACCGGCATCCTCTGCCGGCCAGGGTGTGGCAAGCGTCATCCCGGAACCGCTGCGATCCTATCTCGGCGGCGATGTCGAGACGCTGAAGTGGCAGGCTCTCGGGCGTGGCGCCTATCAGATCCGCATTCCAACGGCGGATCGGGCCACGCAGGTGCGCCTCCTTAAAATTCCCGCCGGAAAACCGGTGCCGGAACATACCCATGAGGGGCGCGAGCTGACGCTGGTTCTTGCCGGCAGCTTCCGCGATGGCGACGACGTGTTTGCCCGCGGTGATCTGGAAGAGGCCGATGGCAGCCTGCTGCATACGCCGACGGCAACCGAAGGCGAGGACTGCATCTGCCTTGCCGTTACCGAAGCGCCGCTGAAATTCAGCAGCTGGATCGTGCGGATGATCCAGCCCATCCTCAAGATCTGAGGATAAAAACGGAGAAGATCGATGGTCGTCTATGTGGTGGCTTACCTGTCGACGGCCGTGGTGTTCTTCGGTCTTGATTTGCTCTGGCTTGGCAAGGTTGCAACCAGCTTCTACCGTAGCCAGCTGGGCGACATGATGCGCGAGCGGCCGGATTTTGCCGCGGCCGGCGCCTTCTATCTCGTCTATATCGCCGGCATCGTTTATTTCGCCGTGCATCCACATCTGCAGGGGGGCACCTGGGCGCAGGCGCTTCTGTCCGGTGCCATCCTTGGCCTCATCGCCTACGGCACCTATGACATGACAAATCTCGCCACCCTGAAGAACTGGCCCCTTGCCATGACGCTGGTGGATCTTGCCTGGGGCACGCTGCTGACCGGCACCTCTGCTGCCGTGGGCTTGTGGGTCACCCGGAAATTCATCGGCTAGCACCCTTTTTACGGCCGCTTTTCAGCTTTTTACGCCGTAAGTTCCGTCTGGTTGTGTGATCAGGCGGGAACAATCCCGCGTGCCTCCGGTTGTCTCCCTGATCGCAGCGAACTCTTCGCAAAAGCCGATCACCCGTCATTGAAGGGAGAGTTCCATGGCAGAAAACGATATCGGGAGCGGCAAGACCGGCTCCACCTATTCATCCATTCGAGAACAATCGGCCCGACCGGCAGCCGCATCTTCGACAGAGCCTGGCGCAAGCCTCTATGAGGCCGACAGCCGCCGCAGCAGCGAGGCCGGCTCAGACAATCGCCCAGGCGATGGCCCGCAGGACGACAAGACAGGCACGCGAGCCGCCTCGGGCAGCGACCTGCGCCAGATGGCCAAGGACGATCTTGCCTCCGTTCGCCATGTCGCTGAAGACGGCATGTCCAAGGCGTCAGCTGCGGCAAACAAAGCAGCCGACGAGCAGAAAACCTATGCGGCAGACCGCGTGGCTGGCGTTGCAACCGCCATCGAAAAGGTCGGCTCCGAGCTTGAAGGCGAACAGCCCGAGCTTGGCCGCATGACACGCCAGATGGGCGAAAGCGTGCAACGCTTTGCCGAAGACATCAAGGGCCGTGACCTTGGCGAAATTGCCGGCATGGCGGAAGATTTTGGCCGCCGCCAGCCGCTCGCCTTCCTCGGCATTGCCGCCATTGCGGGCCTTGCCGCCAGCCGTTTCATTGGCGCCTCGGCCAGCCGCCAGCCCGCGATGACGTCACGCGCGGGGCGTGGAGAGGGTGGGCGTCCGGCGCCTGCTGCCGTCCAGCCGGCCGCGTCTCCCACCATGGCCAGCACGTCACCAGTCACGGGAGGCTCCAATGTCTAATACACCTGAAAACCGTCCGCTTTCCGAACTGGTCACCGGCCTCGTCGGTGATATCTCCGGCCTGTTTCGCAAGGAAATCAATCTTGCCAAGGCCGAAGCCTCGGAAAAGGTTTCGCATGCACTGACCGGCGTCGAAACGCTTGCCGCCGGCCTGGTGTTTGCCATCGCAGCCGTCGGCGTTCTGCTGGCAGCTGTCGTCAACGGCCTCACCGCCTTCCTCGTTGCGCGCGGCTTTGCCGAACACAATGCCGATGCCATTTCCTCGGTCGTGGTGGGCGTCATCGTTGCCCTTATTGCCTGGGGCATGATTTCCAAGGGCCTTTCGGCGCTTCGCGGCAATAACCTCAATCTCGATCGCACCACCAACTCGCTTCGCCGTGATGCGCAGGTCCTCAAGGAGAGAACGTGATGGCTTATGCTACCGATAATGCGCGCCCGGAAGATATCGAGCGCGAAATCGAAAAGGATCGCGTGCGGATCGGCGCGAAGCTGGATGAAATCCAGAACCGCATGTCGCCAGGTCAGCTGGTGGATGAGGCGCTCGCCTATGCAGAGTCAAGCGGCGGCGGGGAATTTTTCTCCAATCTCGCCGGCTCCGTCAAAACCAATCCGGTGCCGATGGCGCTGATGGGCGTCAGTCTGGCTTGGCTGATGGCAAGCCAGAACAAGCCATCGCAGCAGACCACCCGCGTCGCGGATGACGAGCAGGATTATCCGCTTGCAACCGTGTCCGGACCGCTTCGCCGTGTCGGGCCGGTGGAAGACCATGCATCCGGCCGTTACAGCCATTTCGCTGATGACACCGGAAGTCGCTTCAAGGCGCTGACCGATGCATCGGGACGGCGCGCCGGCCATTTTGTCGATCAGACCGGCAAGACCTATCGTGGCTTTGCCGACAGCACAGGTCGCCGCGTACAGGATGTGCGCGATGAAACCGGCAAGATGTTCGATGAAGCGTCCGGCTGGCTGTCCGACACCCGGGCCAGTCTCGGCCATGGCGCCAGCAAGATGGCACGCACCGTGTCTGAAGCCGGTCGCTCGGCCGGTCGCAGTTCCATGGATATGGGGGCGTCGCTGAAGGAGCAGTCGGCCCAGATCAACGAGACGATCCTGCGCCAGTTCAAGGATCAGCCGCTGATCGGGGGCGCGCTTGCCTTTGCCGTGGGGGCCGCCATCGGTGCAGCCCTGCCGCGCACCGACCGGGAAGACGAAATGGTCGGCGACCTCTCGGACAATCTGAAGGAGCAGGTCGCAACCCGTGCTTCGGAAACGATGGACCGGGCCGAACATGTGGCCGCCGACGTGTCACGCAAGGCTGCAGAGGTCGCAGCAGATCTTCATGACACTGCCCGCGAGCGCATCGTCGAGGAGACCCGCACCTATCGTGACGGTGATCCGGCGACCCGCCCGCACTGATCCCGTGCGCATTTCAACACAAGGCCCGTCGGATCTCCGGCGGGCTTTTTTGTAAGCTTTGCCGGTTGCTTGCACTTTTTGAGGAGAACGGTCGCAAAGAGATTGAACCTTTTGCCCGCTCCTGCGGTTTCCTCGTCGCTGACCGTCTCTTTTGTCTGACAGATCACCACGAGGACTTTTCATGGATACGATACGTAAACTCGAATGGCTTGCGCGGGCAGGTTACGTGGCGCGCGGCCTTGTTTACGTGCTGGTTGCGGGCCTTGTCCTGCTCGGCAGCCTCGGCGGTGGCCGTCCGGATTCCAAGTCGGCACTGCAACTGGTGCTTGGCCAGCCGCTCGGCCGCGTCTGGCTCGGCATAGTCGCAGTGGCGCTGATGGGGTTTGTTGCCTGGCGCATCTGCCAGGCAGTCGCCAATGCCGATGGTCATCCTCAAACGTTGAAGGGTTATGTGGTGCGTGCCGGCATGCTGGTCAGCGCTGCAACCTACACCGGTCTTGCCTTTTATGCCGCAAGCCATGCGCTGCAGATGGCAGAGGGATCTGGCGGCGGCGGATCGAAAAGCTGGACTGCCTGGCTGATGCAACAGCCTTTCGGCCCTTATCTGGTCGGTTGCGTGGCGCTGTGTATCCTGGGGGCGGGAACCGCCCTGATCATCAAGGGCGTCGGTCGGCGCTATCACCGTTACCTGTCCTTCGATGCGAGGCGCCACGGCTCACTCGATCTGTTTTGCGTGGCGGGTCTCGTCGCCAAGGGCATCGTTTTCCTCATCATCGGCTGCTTCTTTCTTTATGCTGCCTATGCGGTAAATCCGGATGAAGCCGGCAGCATGGCCGATGCGCTGGCCTGGATCAGACAGTTGCCGTTCGGGGCGACGCTCTATCTTGCCATGGGGCTTGGCTTGCTGTGCTTCGGCATTTATGGCTTCATCGAAGCGCGTTACCGCAGGGTCAATCCACCAAGCCTTGCTGAGGCGCGCCGCGCCATCCCGGTCTGAATGCCGCCGGGCAAGCCCCTGACATCAAGCCAGGCTTGATCCGGGTTTCCTGTCGCACCTGAACATTTCCTCGTCTTGAAAGGGCCGCCATGCAGCCGCGCCGGATTGCAAGCCACGTCATCGACCGGGTCAAGACGATGGAAATGGTGACGCTCCTGTTTTTTGCCATCTTCGCCGGCGGCCTGTTTCTCTTCGCGCAATTGACAGGCGAGGTGCTGGAGGGAGACACGCATGCGCTGGATGAGGCGGTCCTGCTTTCGCTGCGCCAGACAGGGGACCTGTCCACCCCCATAGGCCCTTACTGGCTGTCACATGCCATGGACGATATCACCAGCCTTGGCGGCATAACCGTACTTTCCATCATGACGGCCCTGGCAACGCTCTATCTCGTCCTCGCACGCCGCAGGAAGATTGCCGCCTTTATGCTGTTTTCGGTCGTGGGCGGCTGGGCGACGAGCACAGTCCTGAAGATCCTCATCGCAAGGCCGCGGCCGGAAATCGTGCCGCATCTGGTCAATGTGCAGGACCTGAGCTTTCCCAGCGGCCACGCCATGCTGTCGGCGGTGACCTATCTCACGCTTGGCGCACTGCTGTCGCGCACCCAGCCGACGCGGACAACGCGCCTGTTCATGATGGGTGCAGCGCTGTTCCTGACGCTGATCATCGGCCTCAGCCGCATTTATCTCGGCGTGCATTATCCGACCGATGTGCTCGGCGGCTGGTGCGCCGGCGCAAGCTGGGCGGTGGGCTGCTGGCTTGTGGCGCGCCGTTATATCTCCGCTGAACCGTCACGGGATTAAACGGCATCCGCCATGCCATTCCTCAGGCCAATTCGGGTGCCACCCGCTGTCTTGAAATTCAGGTCGGCACGCGCTGCTGATGGCTGCGGGCTTCGGTCAGCTCGTTCGTCGTGTGGTTGAGACGGTTTGCCAGAACGCGCATGATTTCCACCGCCATGTCGGGAAAATCGCTCATCAGCTCCAGAAAGTTTTCCTTGCTGATCTTCAGCACTTCAAGCCGCGAGGAGGCACGCACCGTTGCCGTTCGCGCCGTATCGCAGAGGATGGCGATCTCGCCGACAATCGAATTCTTGTCGACTTCGGCAACCCGGATCTCTCCCGCCTCCGATTGCACCAGCACGTCGGCCGTACCGGACAGGATCACATAGGCCGCATCGCCGATGTCACCCTGGCGAAACAGGTTCTGCCCTTCGCGACAGGTCATGCGCTCGGAGGCGAACGCCAGAAGCTTCAGCTTTGCCGGCGCGATCTGGGAGAACAGCGGCACGCGCCGCAACATGTCAACCTCGTCCTTGAGTAGCATCGGTGTTTCACCTTCCGTCTCACACCCATACGATATTATGAGAGCAGTTGATTGAACATCCCATTTTTGCCTGAAAGTTCTTCAAAAGATCCGCTTTCAGCCAGATTTCCATTCTCAAAAACCAGAATGCGGTCAAAAAGTTCACTGATTTGCGCGTTCGGCAGCACCCAGACGATGGAAGGGCGGTGGCCTTCTTCATGCAGGTCCTTGAGGATGTTGGTGACGATCCTGTCCTGCGCCCTCTGGTCGAGCGCCGAAAGCGGCCGGTTGAAGATGAAATAGTCCGAGCGCTTGAGCAGCGCGCGCGCAAGGTTGAGCTTTTGCCGCTGTACCGTGTTCAGCCGCCGGCCCTGCGAGCCGACATCGAAATCGAGCCCGATGGACAGGACGTGATCGGCAAGGCCCAGTTCCTCGAACAGGTCGCGGATCGTCTGGCGGATGCGCTCGGTCGTATCGACTTCCTGGAACGACAGCCGGCCGAACAGCACATTGTCCATCAGCGAGACCGAGGCGGTGAACTGTTCGGCGTCGTGGCGTTCGATACGCTCGGCAAGGTCGGCCGGAATGTCGGCATAAAATGCCTCGCGCGCCTTAACGATCTGCGCCATCAGTTCCTGCGTCAGCAGGCCGAAGCGATGGCGCGGCTCGACATAGGAGAAGCTCAGGCGAATGATGCTCGTGCGGTCTGTCGCGGAGGCTTCTTCGAAGGGCGTGTTCTGCAGTTTCTGCAGCAGGGCTTCATAGGCCGGGATGTCATCGGCGCTCATGAAGGTCAGCTGCCGGAAGAACGGGTGGTCCGGCGGCAGGTCGCGGAAAAGCTCGACCGCGTTTTCAGCAATCGCCAGACCCATGGCGTAAAGTTGCGCCGAGACGCCGCTCTCTCCCATGACCTTGCGGAAATAGCGGTGGGCGGCCAGCGCCTGACCCGTCATGCCCTGCCGCATGGTGCCGAACAGCAGGTTTTCGCCGACGGTTGCCTGCAGATTGTAGGCATGCGCTTCGAACGGTGCGACGATCTCCTCGAGATCGGCGTCCTGCAGCCGGCGGCGCATGGCCTGGCGGATCTCGACGATGCGGTCGGTCAGCGCGTGATGGGCGGTGACATCCACCTGCGAGCGCAGGGCAAGGTCGAAAATATCCTGTGAGATCATCACCGCATCGAGAACGGGGCGGATGACCTTCAGGAGATCGTCGGGACCGCTTGCACCGGCAGACGAATAGTCGATCCAGTCGCTGTTGAGGTCGAGCGCCGGATTGCCGGATCGCTGGGCTTCCATGAGATTGCGCTTGTATTTGCGCTGGCTCTGGCCGCCGTATTCGATCGTTTTCAACGGGGCATGCTTCAGCCCGTAGAGCAGGTTGTCGCGCAACGTGGCGTGGAAAAAATAGGTTTCCGAGGAAACGAAGGAAATGCGCCGCCCGGTGACGCTTTCGGGCAGTTCGAGAATGTCGGTGCCACCGATGGTGATGTGCCCGGAGGTCGGCCAGAGAATGCGCCCGAAAGCCTCGGCAAGCGCTTCGGCCCCGCTATTGCTGCGCCCGACGATTGCCACCGTCGCGTCCGGTGCGATCTCCAGCGAAAGACGGTTGAGCAAGGGTGCGCCGCTGTCATCGGTCAGCACGAGGTTGCTCACCACCAGCGCATCGGACAGCTTTTCGACAGGCGTCGTCACCAGCGTCTGGATATGCGGGCCAACCAGCGTGTCCACGTCGAACTGCTCGACCACCTGGGCATATTTCACCTGCACGTCCTGGCGCGCCTGATCCCAGTCGATCAGTTCCTTCAGCGGTCCCGGCAGGTCTTTGTAGGCGCTGATGACGGCAATCAGCTGGCCGATGTCGAGGCGGCCCTGAAGCGCCAGATATCCGCCGATCGCGTAAAACAGGAAGGGCGTCACCTGGGCGAGGAAATTGTTGATGAACTTTACCATGAACTTCCACTGGTAAAGGTCGTAACGGATGAAGAAGATCGTCGCGAGGCGGTCGGCGATGTCGGCGCGCTCGAGATTGGAGGCATCGTGGCCCCGGATGGTGTGGATGCCGTCGACGATCTCGCTGACGCGGCCGGACAGCTGTCGTGCGGTCAGCTGCCGCTGGCGGCCAAGCTCCAGCAGCCGCTTGCGCATGCGCGGGATGATCAGCGCCTGCAGGGCAACGATGGACGCGGCAATCATGCCCAGCCAGAAATTCTGCAGGATGATAAAGCCGAGCGCTGTCAGCGCCTGGCCGCCCAGAAGTGCTGGCTGCACAAAGGCGTCGCCGGTGAAACCGCCGAGCGGCTCCACCTCGTCCTTGATCATCGTGGCGATTTCGGCCGATTTCACCCGCTTGAAATGGATGGGTGGAAAGCGCAGCACCCGGTCGACGAGGCTGAAACGGATACGCCGCAGCATGCGCTCGCCAAGCCGGCCCTTGTAGGTGTTGATGTAGAATTTGAACAGGCCGTTCAGCACCACCAGCCCGAGGAAAACGGTGCTGAGCGCCATCAGCGTGCCGACGCGGCCGAGTGGAAAACCTTCGAAAAGTTCGACATGGCCGAGCCATGGCAGGTCGAAGGCAATCGCCATGAACCGCTGCGTGGTATCCGGTTCTTCAAAACCCTGGCCCTGAATGGGGCCGTTGACGATGCGTTTGGGCAGGTCGAAAGCGAGAAAGTAAGGGACCATCGAGGCCGCAACCACCAGGAGGATCCACACCTGCTGCTTATAGGTGTTGGACCAGATGTACCGCGCCAGACTTTTTTCCATCATCCCCCGCGAAACCTGCCGCTCCTCGGCCTCTTTTGGCAGCCGGTGCGCGTCAAACCGCCCGCTCCTTTACCAACGGTTCATGAACCGCCGCTTCGGACGGTAGCTGCAATGACCGGTGCCACCAATACTCTTCCTGGCGAATGTTAGAGTTTTTTGTTTCTACTGCAACAGCTTGTCGAGAAACGGCGCCGTGCGCCGCTTGACGGCAATTTCGGTTGCGTCGCGGTGGAGGAGGATCAGACGTTCGGCCTCCGAAAGGGCCTTGCGTTCGATATCGGCAAGCGTTTCCTCCACCAGGGTCTCGTCGGGGCGCGTTTTCGGCTGCAGAAGCGTGACCCGCTGGCGCACGCCGCGCAGCTTTTCCTCGCCAAGCCTGTCCCATTCGCCACCGTCATAGCCGGCAAAGGCCTGGCTTGCCACGACATTACAGCCGTATTTTTTGGTCAGCGATTGCAGGCGCACCACTTCGTTGACGGCCGAGCCGAAAGCGGAAAACGTCAGCCGCTCCTGCAGGCCGACATTGCCGAACATCACATTGCCGACATGCAGCCCGATGCCGTAACCGATGGTCGGCAGGCTTTTTGCCGCGCGGCGCGCATTGAGGCCGGACAGCCGCGCCTGCGCATGGCGAACGGCAGCCATCGCGGACTGGCAGGCCTCGCGCGAGGGATCACGGTGACGGTCGCAGGGGTAGACAGCCAGAAAGCCATCGCCGAGAAAACTCAGGATCTGCCCGCCATTGCGGTTGAACGGGGCAGCGATCGCGTCGAAGAATTCATTCAGCGTGTCGATATAGGCCTGTCGACCTTCCTTTTCGGCAAGGATGGTGGACTGGCGCATGTCGCCGACCACAAGTGCGGCGCGGATCGTTTCGCCGTCGCCGCGACGGACCTGTCCGTTCAGCACACGCTTTCCCGCATCGCCGCCGAGATAGGTGGTCAGCATATTGTTGGCAAGCTTGTCGAGCACGGCCATCTTGGCCGCCACCGCCAGATAATTCTGGATGCGCAGCAGGGCGGCGATCATGTCGTCGGTAAAGCCATGGGTCGCATCGGTCGACCAGGAGCCCATCATGCCCTGCACGGTGTGATCGCCGAACGGCTGCATGAAGGCGATGTAATCGGTGATCTTCTCCTTCTGCAGGTCCTCGAAGACCGGAAACTCCACCGGGCCTTCGCGGGGAATGCGCCGGCGCATGTGGTCGAGGTTTCGGGCGAGAAGCTGGTAATAGGGACTGCGCATAAACACATCGGGATTGCCGACATCGTGGCGATAACCTTCCACGGTCAGCCCGCTTGCCGGACGCCAGGTAAAGCCCAGCGCGTCATAAAGCGGATGCAGCATGGCAAAGGACAGGTGGACGCGGGCAATCGGCAGGCCTGCCGCCGCCATCCGGTCGCAGAGCCCCCGCACGATATCTTCGAGCGTGCTGCCGGAAAGGGCTGCCTGCGTCAGCCAGTCCGCGACCTTCTCCATAAGAATGGAGGACACCTGTCCCGTTGCGGTTGTCATGAAAGGCCTCTCGTGTGGATGGCGGCCGAAAGGCGCCGGTTCGTGCTCGTATGGGGCATGCCGCTCTCCCGTGACAGGCCCGCTGTCGGGCGATGCACGAGCGCAAGGGTCCCGGGGGGGGGGCGGGGATGCCGTCTGTGAAAGCCGATCGCGCAGGCCGTGATCGGGATTTTTCCCGTCATGCTTCTAGGCGCGCGCGCTTTTGATGCCATCCTCGGGTGAAAAGATACAGCTTTAGAAATCGGTGCGGAAAGGCGTTCTTGCAAGGGTGCCTGCGGATTTTGTTTTGCGCTGCAAAAGCGTCAGAGCAAAGGCGGGCTTGCATATCCCGGTGCCGTATCGGTCGCCTTTGCGGAAAGCCGGCTTGCGGCAAGCGCATAACCGCCACCGGCACCATCGACGAAATGCATGTGATTGCGCGTCATCGGGCTCAGCACGAAACAGGTCATCAGCGCGCTGTCCTGCCGGTGAATGCCGTAGCGGCAGACGCCCTTTTCCTCGGCTTCGGCCAGGAGTTTTTCGATGCGCAGGCGATGCGGTTCGTCCACGTCCACCGTCATCTTCAACCCGTCATCGAACTTGCGAAAATCGGAATTGGCAGCAACGTCGCGCGTATACTGGCGCGCATTGAACCGGCCGAACGGAATGTTCAGCCGGTGGAGAAGGGTTGTGAGCCCCACCAGGCCGGCAATACGCAAGGTCCTCGACAGGCGCTGCCCGGGTGCAACGGTGGAGGCCTCGGCCCTGATCCCGCCCGAGGAAAAGGCAAGCTGCGGTCCCTCTTCGGGAACAGGGTGGCCATTGCGGTTCTGCTCGGCCGTCACCGAGACGATGGCCGATACCAAAGCCTCGAATTCCACCATGGTGGCTGGTGATGTCGGCTGCGCGATGATGGAGACGATTTCGCCGTTATGGGCCTGGATCGGGCTCCAGCGGCAGGAAAGGCCGTCGAGATCCGGTGGCGCCTCGGTGTGCTCCTCAATGGCGTAGCGGCCTGCCTTCATCTGCCGTTCGGCCCAGCTTGCGCCGCCGCCGGTGAACATCGCATAGGAAACGAGCGGGCTTGCGGCAAAACGGGAGACGCCCACATCAAGGCCCTGTGCGCGAATATCGCCGACCGGAACCAACGCCACCCGCATGTTAAGTCCAAGCTCGCGTGCGACCCAGGTCCGAACGGAGGCAAGGGCTGCCCGGGCCACATCGGCATGGCGTCCGGGAAGTGCGATCATCGCCCCATCGCCGCCAAAGCTGAACGGATGGTCCTCATGGCCCAGCGCATTGAGGACGGCGGAGATCACGCTGGCACCGGCCATGTTGACCTGCTTGTAGCGCCCGTCGGCAATGGCCTTGGTGGAGCCGACAATATCAGCCACCGCCAGCACCCAGTCTTGCGGCAGGGGGCGATAGTTGCGCGCATCCGCCACCCCTTCAAACCGGGTGAAGATCGGCAGAGACTGATAAAAAGCGTCCGTCATGGCGTTCATGCCATCAAGGTAGCATGGGCCGAAGGCGGGCGCATCAAGGCTTTTTGCGTCAGTCGCGCATGTCGTTCGGGGTCGGGGCCAGGGCAGGGACCGGGGCTTTTTTCAGATCGTCGCCCACACGCTCGTCGAGTACAAAGACGCGCAAGGGAAGCGTGCGGCCGCGGATCGGCACTTCGCGCGCGGTGTGCCGCGACAGGTCAAGGCCTGCAAGCCGTGCCAGCGGCTCGGAGATCACCAGCGGTGCGTCGAATTCCTTGGCAACGCTTTCGAGCCGGCTTGCGACATTCACGGTATCGCCGATGGCTGTCAGGTTGCGCACGGTGCCATAGCCGAGCGTGCCGACCACGGCCGGTCCTGTGTGGATGCCGATGGCGATCCTGAGCGGTGTGGTCAGTTCGTCGGCAAGCTTGCGGTTCAGCTCCTCGATGCCCACCATGATCTTCGTTGCCGCCTCGAGTGCCTGGCGTCCGGCAAGTTCCGGATCCGCGCTCACGCCAAAGAGGGCCATCGCGCCATCGCCGATAAATTTGTCCATGCGTCCGCCCGCCTCCTCGACGGCACGGCCGACCACGGCAAAATAGCGGTTCAGCAGGAAGACGATGTCGAACGGCAGCCGTGTTTCGGTGCGGGCTGTAAAATTGCGGATGTCGCAGAAAAGGACGCAGATTTCCTGCTCCCGTCCGGGCATGGCCTCGTAATTGTTGCCCACCTCGTCCGTCTCCGGAAGCGCCATCAGGATCGGCGCCAGCGTGACATCGGTTTTCGGGCGCAACTGGCAGGCAAGCCTGACGCCGGGGCCGGCCTTGATGCGGATCAGCGTGCGCTGTTCCAGCGGTTCGGCCAGTGGAAGCGTCTCCTCCCCCTCGATCACCTGCACGCGACAGGTGGAACAGCGGCCCTTGCCGCCACAGGCGGAATAATGCGGTTTTCCGGCCATACGGCTTGCTTCCAGCACGGTAAAGCCGCGCGGCACGCTGATGGTCTGGCCGTTCGGATACCGGATGGTGACGAGATGGGCGCGCTCGCGCAGCCAGCGCACGCCGCGAAGCCCAAGCGCTGCGGCAAGCGAAAGCCCGAAGCCGGCATAAAGCGCGATCTTGATGGCGTTCAGCGTCTCCTGCGCCGACGTGGACAAGACCGTCGGATCATAATAACCGCCGGGATAACCGCTCAGCATAAAGGCCGGGCTGGCGATATTGCGCCCCATCTGGGCAAAGCCGAGCAAGGAGAGTGTCGGCAGCAGGATGGCGAGTGTCATGAGAAACGGTGTGGCGTTCTGATACCAGGGGCGATAACGCAGCCAGAAATGGATGCCGATGCAGCCATGCACCCAGACTACGACGATGGCGATCGACTGGCGCAATCCGTCGAAGGGCGATTTCGTCCACATGATATGGACCAGCGTTTCATAGCTGTCGCGCAGGTGAAACAGGCTGGACGCAATGCGCGTGCCGATGATGTGGTCGATAATCAGAAGCGGGATCATCAGGCCGAAGATGATCTGTGCCGCTTCCGATTTCGGCATGACAAAACTGCGCCGCCGATAGATGGCGTGCAGCACCAGCGCGATATGAACGAGAAATGAGCCGTAGAGCAGCAGCGTTCCCAGGGGATTGCGCCAGACAAAGAGAAAGATGCGCCGGGCATCGTCGGCGGCGTTGACCGAGATCAGGCCAACCGTGTGATTGCTCAGATGCATGATCATGAACAGGAAGATCACCAGCCCCGAGGCAAGGCGCGCCATACGGATCCGGCGCTGCGAAAACAGGCGTTCTTTCACGTCCGAAGCCATGGGGTCCAATGCTTTGATCAGCTCTTCAATCAGGATGAATCGCAGCTTTAGGCCAATCTGTAAATCGCCGTGATCACTGCAGATCTTTTTGCGCGCAGGGGTTTTCCGGCTCAACCTGGCATTTGCCGTTCCGCCTTGCTGAAGCAGATCTGGATCAGATGTCGAGCACCATACCGTCGCGGGCGGCAAAGCAGGCGGGGAATTCTTCCTGTGCTAGTCGCTCGATCAGCGCCATTTCGCCATCCGTGCGCGAGGGCGCGTGATGAAACAGTATGAGCTTTCCGATGCCGGCAGCCTTTGCAAGCTTCACGCCCTGTTCCCAGGTGGAGTGGCCAAAGCCGCGGTAACGGTCCATTTCGGATTCGGTAAAGGCGCTGTCGTAGACGGCAATATCGGCGCCCGCCATCAGTTCCAGCGCCGTCTCGTCAAGAACGCCCGGCTGGTGTTCGATGTCAAAAACCAGCGCCAGCGACCGGCCAGCCCATTCGATACGGTAACCGATGCAGCCGCCCGGATGGTTGAGCGAGAAGGTGCGGATCGAAATACCCGGACGCGGGGTCAGGATATCGCCGGCGTGGAAATCGAAGAAATTCAGCCGTGCCTTGCAGATGTCGAGATCGACCGGAAAATAGGGCGGACTGACGAATTGCCGGATCATTTCGGCTGTCGTCATCCGGCCCGCCATGTGGCCGGACCAGATATTGACGACGATGGCGGGATTGTAGATCGGCTTGAAGAAGGGCAGCCCGATGATGTGATCGTAATGGCAATGCGAAAAGAACAGATCGACATGGTCGGTGCCGTCACCGAGCATTTCCAGGCCGGCCTCGCGAATGCCGGATCCGGCATCGAAGATCAGTCTGTGCATCCCACAGCGTAGTTCGATGCACGGAGTATTGCCGCCGTACTTGTCAAACTCCTTGCCTGAGACGGGGATGCTGCCCCGCGTCCCCCAGAACTTTATTTGAAACACATCATTGTTCATTTTGCATATGACACTTCTCCGGTGTCCAGGCCCATAGCGCACAATTGTTACCGTTCACCTAGCCAATTGCCTTTCTTCTCCGAATGCAAGGCCCTACGCTGAAATAATGGGCAATTCCGATCCGGCACGCGAAGATTGCCCGGCTTTGCAGGGTGGAAAGTGCCGGGACCGCCAAGGCTTGGCGCAATGTCAGCCTTCGCCGCTTTTGCGCCAAGGCAATCTACGGATAACCGGCCTGCCGCCAGCGCATCGTGCAGTTAAGGATTGCTCCACGCGCCGGCCGTGCCTACCTCTGTCGTCAGTTCAACTTCGAAAGATCATCATGATGCCAGTTTCTTCCATCCCCGTGTTTGACGGCCACAACGACGTGCTGGCGCGAATGTATCGTCCCGGCCAGGCGGATGCGGTCGGTGGGTTCCTGGCAGGCGAGGACGGTGGCCATATCGACCTGCCGCGGGCCCGGGCGGGCGGGCTTGCCGGTGGCCTCTGCGCCATCTACGTCTCCTCGCCCACCATGCGCCCGGATGAAAACGGCGATTTCGTCGCGCCCGCCCAGAAGGATGCGCTGAACGATACGATGGCGATGGCGCGGCTGCTGTTTGATCTCGAGACGCGCTCGAAGGGCGCCGTGAACGTCTGCCGTTCGGCTGGCGATATCCGCCGGTCGATGGACGCGGGTGCCTTTGCCGCCGTCCTGCACATCGAAGGCATAGAGGCTGTCAGGGCGGATCTGGATGCGCTGTACGTGCTCCATCAGGCGGGCCTGCGCAGCCTTGGACCTGTCTGGAGCCGGCCGAACATCTTTGCCCATGGCGTGCCGTTCCGCTTTCCCTCCTCGCCCGATATCGGGCCGGGCCTGACGGAGGCCGGCAAGGACCTCATCCGCGCCTGCAACGGGCTGAAAATCCTGATCGACCTGTCGCACATGAACGAGAAGGGTTTTTGGGATATTGCAGCACTTTCCGATGCACCGCTTGTTGCCTCGCATTCCAATGCGCATACGCTTTGCCCGCACAGCCGCAACCTCACCGACCGCCAGCTCGACGCCATCCGCGACACCGGTGGCCTCGTCGGCATCAATTTCGGCGTGCTGTTCCTGCGCGAGGACGGGGTGAAGAACCCGCAGACCCCGATCGAGCGTATCGTCGATCATGTCGTCTACATCGCCGATCGCATCGGCATCGAGCATATCGGCCTTGGCTCGGATTTCGACGGAACGACCGTGCCTGACGACC
The DNA here is from genome assembly GCF_058242805.1 of Neorhizobium sp. PAMB6716. Lineage (NCBI taxonomy): Bacteria > Pseudomonadati > Pseudomonadota > Alphaproteobacteria > Hyphomicrobiales > Rhizobiaceae > Neorhizobium > Neorhizobium sp. PAMB6716. The sequence goes on along the minus strand of NZ_CM177835.1, from coordinate 3,160,374 downwards.
TGAAGGACGCAAGCGGCCTGCCACGTCTCATCGCGGCCCTTCAAGCCCGCGGCTTTGACGCCGACGCGATTGCGTCTGTGGCTCACCGCAACTGGCTATCGGTTCTGGAGCGCACGCTGGGCAGCTGAGGCCCGCCTATGTCACAAGGCATCAGGATACGGCGCAAAAATTTGCGCTGTATCGCCCGCCCGCAAGCGGATGGCCTACGGGCCGAGACTGAAAATGACAATCGGGAAAAGGCAGATGGCGGACAGAGCGGGATTCGAACCCGCGATACGCTCTCACGTATACACACTTTCCAGGCGTGCGCCTTCAACCACTCGGCCACCTGTCCTTGATCCAAGGGCTGCGTCGCACAATTGGCGAAGCAGCGGTCGGGGCGGATATATACCGATGAATTTCAGGGAGGCAACCGGAATCTGAAAGATTTATGACCTGTCGCCGAAAGGCGTGCGCAGAGGCTGAGAAAAAAGATTGCGCCGCGCGGCATGCCGGAGCGCATTTTTCACTGCCTACTGCCTACTGCCTACTGCCTACTGCCTACTGCCTACTGCCTACTGCCTACTGCCTACTGCCTACTGCCGCTCTCCGCCTGATTGCAAAGCCGCAGCGCACGCCTTAAGTTGTGACACCAGGAGCCGGCTTCTGCCAAACAACGGGTCGCACATGGCTTTCTTCTTCCGCTTTCTGAGTTTCCTGGCACTTGTCGCCGCCATTGCGGCCGGGACAATCGATGCCGTTCTGTCGGTCTCCTCCTCGTCGGTGGTGCTCACCAGCCTGGAGGCGGATTGGGTTGCGGTCGATCCGAGCTCGCTTGCTCTGGTGGAAGCCTGGGTCACGCACTATATTCATGCCGAAGCTTGGCAGAGCGGCCTTGCCGTCATCATCCAGCAGCCGGCCTTTGCGGTTTTTCTCGTGCTGTCGCTGCTGTTGTGGATGATCTGTTATCGGCGGGCGACGCTTGGAGCCATGTCCGCATGAGGCGGACCTGATGCTCTTCAACCGGCCGGGCTCGAGGAGGCACGCATGTTTCTGATCGATATGTTCAACAAGAAGACGGTCATGCCAGCGCCAGATGCGGCGCTGCCGGGGCGTGACCAGCCACTTGCTACCGCAGACCATCATTTCGTCAACGGGCGGTCGCTGAAAGGACCATATCCCGATCACCTGCATGTCGCCTATCTCGGCATGGGCTGCTTCTGGGGTGCCGAACGGCTGTTCTGGAAGATGCCTGGCGTCTGGGTCACGGCCGTGGGTTATCAGGGCGGGCTGACCCCCAACCCGACCTATCATGAAACGACGACTGGCCTGACCGGCCATGCGGAAATGGTCAAGGTGGTGTATGATCCGGCCGTCGTCAGCTTCGAGGCGCTGCTCAAGACCTTCTTCGAGGAACATGATCCGACCCAGGGGATGCGCCAGGGCAATGATATCGGCACCACCTACCGCTCGGCGATCTATACGACGACGCCCGAACAGCTGGCCACGGCAAAATCGGCGCGGGATGCCTTCCAGGCGGCGCTGACGGCGGCAGGGCACAAGGCGGCGATCACCACCGAAATTGCCCCGGCGGAGGAGTTTTTCTACGCTGAGGATTATCATCAGCAGTATCTGGCCAAGAACCCCGGCGGCTATTGCGGCCTGCGCGGCACGGGCGTCAGTTGCCCCATCGAACGCTGAAATGACCATTTAGACGGCAAAGCGCCGCGGATCTGAGCAGATCCGCGGCGTTGTTGTGTAAGTCTTCGGCAGTTTTTTCGTTTTTGACCAAATGAAAAATTTCTGGTGAATTTCGCTGCAAGCCATGCAAGGATAAGGGCCAGCCAGGCATAATGAAACGACACTGGCAACCGCAGACATGCCCTTCAAGGGGCGTGCGGGGGGACCCATCATGAATATCAAAAACAGGGCTGCACGATGAAGAAAACCCTTTTGACTCTGATCGCCATGGCGGCGCTTTCCACCACGGCGCTCGCCGCGGATATCAAGCCGGCCCTGGTTTACGGCACCGGCGGCAAGTTCGACAAATCCTTCAATGAAGCGGCTTTCCACGGCGCCGAACAGTACAAGAAGGAAACCGGCACGGACTTCCGCGATTTCGAGCCGACCAGCGATACGCAGGGCGAGCAGGCGATCCGCAACTTCGCCTCCAAGGGTTTCAATCCGGTCGTGGGAGTGTCCTTTATTTGGACGTCGGCAATGGAAAAGGTCGCCAAAGAATTCCCGGACACTAAGTTCGTGATTGTGGACTCGGTTGTTGACCTGCCGAATGTGCGTTCGGTCGTTTTCAAGGAAGAGGAAGGCTCCTACCTCGTTGGCCTTCTGGCCGGCATGGCCTCCAAGTCCGGCAAGGTCGGCTTCGTTGGTGGCATGGATGTTCCGCTGATCCGCAAGTTTGCCTGTGGTTACGCCCAGGGCGCCAAGGCTGCCAATGCCAAGATCAGCGTTCTCCAGAACATGACCGGCACCACCGGCGCTGCCTGGAATGACCCGGTTCGCGGCGGCGAGTTGACGAAGAACCAGATCGATCAGGGTGCCGACGTTGTGTATGCGGCAGCCGGTGCCACGGGCCTCGGCGTGCTGCAGACGGCAGCCGACAACAAGAAGCTGTCGATCGGCGTCGATAGCAACCAGAACCACCTGCATCCGGGCTCGGTGCTGACCTCGATGGTCAAGCGCGTCGATCTGGCCGTCTACAATGCCTACAAGGACACGGCCGCTGACAAGTTCACCGCCGGCATCCAGTCGAATGGCGTCAAGGAAGACGGCGTGGCCTATGCTCTCGACGACAACAATGCCAAGCTGGTGACCCCTGAAATGAAGGCTGCCGTCGAAAAGGCCAAGGCCGACATCATTTCCGGCACTGTCAAGGTTCACGATTACATGTCGGACAATACCTGCCCGATGTAATTGAGCGACAGAAGGGCGTATGGCGCATCCGTCATACGCCCTCTTCATGTCCGGCTTCCGGAATAAGGAAAGGCGAAGGCGTGTGAGCCAGCATCCTGCCATCGAACTGGTGGGTATCGACAAGAGTTTCGGTACCGTTCATGCCAACAAAAATATCAATCTGAAGGTGGAAAAGGGAACGATCCACGGCATCATCGGGGAAAACGGTGCCGGAAAATCGACCTTGATGTCCATTCTCTACGGCTTTTACCAGGCCGATCGCGGCGAGATCCGCATCGATGGCAAGCCGCTCACCATCCGCGACAGCCAGGCGGCGATTTCCGCCGGCATCGGCATGGTGCATCAGCATTTCATGCTGGTGGAGAACTTCACCGTGCTTGAAAACATCATGCTCGGCGCCGAAGGCGGGCAGTTGCTCGCCAAGGGCGTTTCTGGTGCGCGCAAGGAATTGAAGCGCCTGGAAACCGATTACGGCCTGGATGTCGATCCCGATGCCATTATCGAAGACCTGCCGGTGGGCAAGCAGCAGCGGGTGGAAATCCTGAAAGCGCTCTATCGCAGCGCCGATATTCTCATTCTCGACGAGCCCACAGGCGTGTTGACGCCGGCCGAAGCCGATCACCTGTTCAAGGTGCTGAAGGTCCTGCGTGACCAGGGCAAAACGGTGATCCTCATCACCCACAAGCTGCGCGAGATCATGGCGATCACCGATGAGGTCTCCGTCATGCGGCGCGGCGAGATGGTGGCGACCCGCAAGACGGCGGAGACGACCGTGGAGGAACTGGCCGAGCTGATGGTTGGCCGCCGCGTTCTCCTGCGCGTCGAAAAAGGCGAGGCAAAACCCGGCAAGGTGCTGATGTCGGTGAAGAACCTGACGGTTAAGGACAGCCGCGGCGTCACCATGGTCGATGACGTCTCGTTTGAGGTGCGCGAGGGCGAGATCGTCGGCATCGCAGGCGTTGCGGGCAACGGCCAGTCAGAACTTCTGGAGGCGCTCGCCGGCATTCGCAAGCCGGCCTCGGGCGAAATCCTGCTTGATGGCAAGCCGATTGCCGGGGCCGATCCGGCCCGGCTTCGCGCGCTGGGCCTTGCCCATATCCCCGAAGACCGCCATCACATGGGCCTCGTGCTGAAGTTCGAGGAATATGAAAACGCTGTCCTCGGTTATCACCGCGACCCGCGTTATGGCCGCGGCGCGCTGCTGGACTTGAAGGCGATCCGCGCGGAAGCTGCCGAAAAGATCGAGAAATACGATATCCGCCCGCCGAACCCACGGCTGAAAACCGCCAACTTCTCCGGCGGCAACCAGCAGAAGATCGTGGTGGCCCGCGAGATCGAGCGCGATCCGAAAGCGCTCATCATCGGCCAGCCGACACGCGGCGTCGATATCGGCGCCATTGAATTCATTCACCGCCGGATCGTCGAAATGCGCGACGCCGGCAAGGCGATCCTGCTCGTCTCCGTCGAACTCGACGAGATCCGCTCGCTGTCCGACCGTATCCTCGTAATGTTTGCCGGCAAGGTTGTCGGCGAGAAGACCGCAGAGGCTGGCGAACAGACGCTCGGCCTGATGATGGCAGGCATCGCCGCATGAGGACGCACCGTTCATGAGTACCGCTTCCGTACCCCTGCCCAACTGGATCACCTACGGGTTGATGCCGCTTCTGAACCTTCTCATGGCTTTCCTGATTTCGGGCCTCGTTGTCTGGTCGATCGGGGAAGATCCCGTCGCGGCGCTGAAACTTCTGATCGAAGGCGCGCTTGGTCGCGGCGATGCAATCGGTTTTACGCTGTTTTATACGACGAGCTTCATCTTCACCGGCTTGTCGGTCGCGGTTGCCTTCCATGCGGGCCTGTTCAACATCGGCGCGGAAGGTCAGGCCTATATCGGGGGCCTTGGAGCAGCGCTTGTTGCCCTGTCGCTCGACCATTACGTGCCGTGGTATGTGACGATGCCGTTTGCCGTGATCGGGGCTGCCATTTTTGGCGCGGCCTGGGCCTTCATTCCGGCCTGGTTGCAGGCAAAACGCGGCAGCCACGTCGTCATCACCACGATCATGTTCAATTTCATCGGCGCAGCGCTGATGGTGTACCTTCTGGTGAACGTGTTCATCGTGCCCGGCAAGATGGCGCCGGAAACGCGCACTTTCCTGCCCGGCGGGCAGTTGCCGAAGCTCGATTGGCTGATGGCCTGGTTCGGGCTGAAGCTTGGCCCGGCGCCGTTCAACGTGTCCTTCCTCATCGCGTTGGTGATGTGTTTCCTCGTCTGGCTGCTGATCTGGCGCTCCAAGCTGGGTTATGAAATGCGCACGCTCGGCATCAGCCCGTCCGCTGCCGTTTATGCCGGCATTCCCTATTCGCGCACGGTCATCATCGCCATGTTGATATCAGGCGGCCTTGCCGGCATGATGGCGCTGAACCCGGTCATGGGCTCCTCGGCCCGCCTGCAGGTGGAATTTGTCGGTGGCGCCGGCTTCGTTGGTATCGCCGTGTCGCTGATGGGGCGCAGCCATCCGGTCGGCATCATTCTCGCGGCTCTTTTGTTCGGCATTCTCTATCAGGGCGGTGCCGATCTTTCCTTTGAGATGCCCAATATCACGCGCGAGATGATCGTGGTGATCCAGGGGCTGGTGATCCTGTTTGCCGGCGCGCTGGAATATATGTTCCGGCCTGCCATGGTTCACCTGTACCAGCGCCTGAAGCGGGCTTGAGGAGACGATCATGGATTATTTCGATATCCTCGTCAGCATTCTGGGCTCGACCATCCGCCTGTCGATCCCGCTGCTGTTTACCGCCCTTGCCGGCCTGTTTTCCGAGCGCGCCGGGATTTTCGACATCGGGCTGGAAGGCAAGATGCTGGCGGCCGCCTTTGCCTCGGCCTGCGTTGCCTATCTCACCGGCAATCCGTGGCTTGGCCTTTTAGGCGGCATCGCGGTCTCCATCGTCTTTTCGCTGATCCACGGTTTTGCCTCGATCACCAATCGCGGCAACCAGATCGTCTCGGGCGTGGCGCTGAATTTCGTCGCCGCGGGCCTTACCATCGTGCTGGGGCAGGCCTGGTTCAGCCAGGGTGGCCGCACGCCGCAGCTTGCCGGCGAAGCACGGTTTTCGCCGATCACGCTGCCGGGTGTCGATCTGATGCGCGACGTGCCGGTGCTTGGTCCGCTTTATGTCAATGTGATCTCCGGCAACAATATCCTGACCTATCTCGCCTTTGCCGCCGTGCCTTTGTCCTGGTGGGTGCTGTTTCGCACGCGCTTTGGCCTTCGCCTGCGCGCCGTTGGCGAAAACCCCGGCGCTGTCGATACGGCCGGCATTTCCGTGACATGGCTACGTTACCGCGCGGTGATCGTTGCCGGTTTCCTCTGTGGCTTTGCCGGCGCCTATCTGTCGATTGCCCAGTCGGCCGCCTTCATCAAGGATATGTCGGCCGGCAAGGGCTATATCGCGCTTGCCGCCCTCATCTTTGCCAAGTGGAAGCCGGTGCCTGTCATGTTCGCCTGCCTTCTGTTCGGTTTCCTCGATGCCTTTGCCAATTTCATGCAGGGCAAGGCCGTGCCCGGCATTGGCGAAGTGCCGGTGCAGATCTTCCAGGCCATGCCTTATGTGCTGACCTGCATTCTGCTGGCCGGCTTTATCGGCATCGCCCACCCGCCGAAGGCCGGTGGCGTGCCCTATTCCAAGGAGCGTTAAAACCATGTCGCACGACCTGTTTGAAGCAGCCCGCGATGCCATGGCACGCGCCTATGCGCCTTATTCCAAGTTCCCCGTCGGTGCGGCCATCCGCGCCGATGACGGAAAAATCTATCTCGGCGCCAACATCGAAAACCTGTCCTTTCCGCAAGGCTGGTGCGCGGAACCCACGGCCATCGGCGCCATGGTGATGGGCGGGGCCAAAAAGATCGTCGAGATGGCCGTCATCGCCGAAAAGCTCGCCTGCTGCCCGCCCTGCGGCGGCTGCCGACAGAAGATCGCCGAATTTGCCGGGCCTGAAACCCGCATCTATCTCTGCGACGACTTGGGCGTTCAGAAGACCATGACGATGGAGGAGCTTCTGCCCTTCTCGTTCAAGACTGATATACTCGGATGAAGTCGGTCATCGATCATCTGGTGGATCGCCTCGACGGGCTGATGCCGCGTCATGCCATCGTCCTTGGCTCTGGTCTCGGCTCGCTGGTGGCCGAGGTTACGGATCCGGTCCGCATTTCCTACGCGGACCTGCCGGGCTTTCCGGCAAGCGGTGTCACCGGCCATGCGGGCGAACTGGTTGCCGGCAAGCTTGGCCGTCACCCGGTTATCATGCTGTCTGGCCGCGCCCATTATTACGAACACGGCGATGCCGCCGCCATGCGTTTTCCCATCGAGGTGCTGCAGGGCATCGGCGTGCAATCGCTGATTCTCACCAATTCCGCGGGGTCGCTGCGCGAAGATATGCCACCGGGCTCGGTGATGCAGATCACCGATCATATCAATTATTCCGGCATGAACCCGCTGATCGGCGAAAGCGGTGATCGCCGTTTTGTCGGCATGACCACCGCCTATGACGCCGAGTTGTCGCTTGCCATCCGCAATGCGGCCATCCGCACCACGACCCCGCTTTATGGCGGCGTCTACATGTGGTTCTCCGGCCCGAGCTTCGAGACTCCGGCGGAAGTGCGCATGGCGCGCATTCTGGGTGCGGATGCCGTTGGCATGTCCACCGTTCCCGAGGTGATCCTCGCCCGTTATGCGGGCTTGAAGGTTGCCGCCTGCTCCGTCATCACCAATTACGGGGCGGGCATGACAGGCTCGGAGCTTAGCCATGCGGAAACCAAGGAAATGGCGCCGAAGGGCGGGCTGAGGCTCGCAGCCATCCTGCGCGACCTGTTTGCCCAGGAAAGCCTCGGCTGAACATCCAATGAAATGAGAAGCTTGGCCGGCGGCGTGGTGTCATGCTGCTGTCTCGGCTTGCGTCTAATCGATTGAAGGTTAACTATGCACATTCCGACACAGCCGGGAGGGAAAGCCATGGAACTGTTGAGCCCGCGCGAAATCGCGACCTTCGCCCTGTCTCTGCTCGACTTGACCAACCTGCGCGACGATTGTGATTCCGCTGCCATCGAGCATCTGTGCCAGCGCGCGCAGACGCCGAACGGCCATGCCGCTGCCATCTGCATCTGGCCGCGTTTTGTGGCGCAAGCGCGTGGCATTCTGGGTGCCGGCCATCCCGTGCGCATCGCAACGGTGGTCAATTTCCCCTCCGGTGATCTGCCGGTCGCAGAGGTCGTTGCCGAAACCGAACAGGCGATTGCCGACGGTGCCGACGAAATCGATCTGGTCATTCCCTACAAGGCGTTTCTTGCCGGAAACGAAGCCTGCGTGACTGAGATGGTCACGGCCGTGCGCGCGGCCTGCCCACATGCCTGCCTGAAGGTGATCCTCGAGACCGGCGAGATCCGCGACAGCGGCAAGATCCGGCTTGCCTCGGAGCTTGCCATTTCAGCCGGCGCCGATTTCATCAAGACCTCCACCGGCAAGGTTGCCGTTAACGCGACGCTGGAAGCGGCCGACATCATGCTGCAGGCCATCCGCGACAGCCGCAACAAGGTTGGCTTCAAGCCCGCCGGCGGCATTTCCACCGTTTCGGATGCCGACCTTTACCTGCGGCTGGCCGAAACCATCATGGGCGCCAACTGGCTGATGCCATCCACCTTTCGCTTCGGCGCATCAAGCCTGCTGGACGATATTTTAGGCGTCATCGCCGGCGCTCCCTCGGCGCGCGTGGCGACCGGGTACTGATCGCCGTGATCCCGCAGGAAGTCATCCGGCGCAAGCGCGACGGCGAGGTGCTGAGCGAAAGCGAGATCCGCGCCTTCATCGAGGCTTTGACCGCGGAGACCATATCCGAGGGGCAGGTGGCTGCCTTTGCCATGGCCACCTTCTTTCGCGGCATGACGCGGGATGAAACCGTGGCACTGACGCTTGCCATGCGCGACAGCGGTGATGTGCTCTCCTGGGCCGGCATCGAAAAGCCAATTTCCGACAAGCATTCGACCGGCGGCGTTGGCGACAATGTCTCGCTGATGCTTGCGCCCATCGTTGCCGCCTGCGGCCTTGCCGTGCCGATGATTTCCGGTCGTGGCCTTGGCCATACCGGCGGCACGCTCGATAAGCTGGAAGCCATTCCCGGCTACCGGGTGATGGCGGATGAAGGCCTTCTTCGCCGTGTCATCGAAACTGTCGGCTGCGCCATCGTTGGCCAGACTGGCGATCTCGCACCCGCCGACAAGCGGCTTTATGCCGTGCGCGACGTCACGGCGACGGTTGATTCCATTCCGCTGATTACTGCCTCCATTCTCTCCAAAAAACTCGCCGCCGGCCTTCAGACGCTGGTGCTGGATGTGAAATTCGGCAATGGCGCCTTCATGCAGAAGGTGGAGGATGCCGAGATACTGGCGCGCGCCATGGTCGAGGTGGCCAATGGCGCCGGCGTCAAAACCGCGGCGCTGCTGACCGACATGAACGAACCGCTGGCGGATGCCGCCGGCAATGCCGTCGAGATCGTCAATTGCCTCGATTTCCTGAAAGGGCAAAAGGCCGGCACGCGGCTGGAAGCCGTCACGCTTGCCTTTGCCGCCGAGATGCTGCTGCAGGCCGGCGTCGTCTCCAGTGAGGGCGAAGGGCTGTCGGCCGCACGAGACGCGCTGTCCTCCGGCCGCGCGCTGGACGTGTTTGGCCGCATGGTGCATGGGCTTGGCGGCCCCGCTGATTTCGTCGAACGCTCGGAAAACTATCTGGGCAAGGCCCCCGTCATCGTTCAGGTTCCAGCGGGCCGCTCCGGCTATCTGGAAACCTGCGATACGCGCGGGCTAGGCCTTGCCGTGGTGGAACTCGGCGGCGGACGAAAGACGCCATCGGATGCGCTTGATCACCGTGTCGGCTTTTCGCGCCTGCTGCCGCTCGGCACGGCGGTCGAAAAGGGCGATCCGATTGCGCTCGTTCATGCCGCAGATGAACCCTCTGCCGCCCGCGCCGTTGCCGCTGTCACCGCGCTTTATACCATTGGCGATGAACGCCCGCCCGCACGGCCAGTGGTGCTGAAGAAGATCGGCTGAGGTCTCACAGTCTGCCAGAACCAAAAAGCCCGAGGCGATGGCCCCGGGCTTTGAAAAGTTCACAAAAATCGAAAAAATTCTTACTTGGTGCCGTACATGCGGTCGCCGGCATCGCCGAGGCCGGGCATGATATAGCCCTTCTCGTTGAGATGGCTGTCGATGGACGCCGTGAAGATCGGCACGTCCGGATGCGCGGCCTGAAAGTTCTTGATGCCTTCGGGGGCGGCCAGCAAGCAGAGGAAGCGGATGTTTTTTGCACCACGTTCCTTGAGCTTTTCAATCGCGGCAATCGAGGAATTGCCGGTCGCCAGCATCGGATCGACGACGATGACAAGGCGTTCCGACAGGGCGTCCGGCGCCTTGAAGTAATATTCGACCGCCTGCAGCGTCTCGTGGTCGCGGTAGACGCCGACATGAGCGACGCGAGCGGCCGGCACCAGTTCCAGCATGCCTTCCAGAAGGCCGTTTCCGGCGCGCAGGATGGAGGCGAAGACCAGCTTCTTGCCTTCGAGGATCGGCGACTGCATTTCCGTCAGCGGCGTCTCGATGGTTTCCATCGTCAGCTCGAGATCGCGCGTCACCTCATAACAAAGCAGAGTCGAGATTTCGCGCAGCAGGCGACGAAAACTCGAGGTCGAGGTTTCCTTGCGACGCATGATGGTGAGCTTGTGCTGCACCAGCGGATGATTGATGACTGTAACGCCGTCCATGAGAACCTGCCTTCGCTCTTCTTCTTGATCGTTTCATTCTTTCTTCCACGGAAACCGGAAAGACCGCAAGCGCTCAAGGCTTGTTTGGCGCATCATCCCCAGCGGCATCGAAACGCGCGTGAAGTTTCGCTCTTGTTTCCTCATCCACGAAGGCACATTCCAGCGCCGTGCGCGTCATCTTGTTGATCTCGGCCTCGCTGAACCCCATCACCGCGTGGGCCACCTCGTATTCGCGTTTCAGCGAGGTGCGGAAAAACGGCGGGTCGTCGGAATTGATGCACACGCGAACGCCCGCATCAAACAGCCGGCGTAGCGGATGGTTTTGGAAATCGGGATAAACCGACAGGGCGACATTCGAGCCGGGGCAGACCTCCAGCACCACGCCTGTTTCGGAGAGCCGCGCAATCAGCGCGTCGTCCTCGATGGCGCGCACGCCATGGCCGATGCGCGAGGGTTTGACGAGATCGAGCGCGTCGGTGACGGAAAAGGCGCCGCAGACTTCGCCGGCGTGGATGGTGAGGCCAAGGCCTGCATCGCGGGCAATGTCGAAGGCGCGGGCATAATCGGCGACCCGCCCCATGCGCTCTTCGCCGGCCATGTTAAAGCCTGTCACCAGCGAGTTTTTGCTGCGTGCGGCATAGTCGGCGGCGGCAATCACGCGATCAGGGCCAAAATGCCGCTCGCCGGTCACGATGATGCGGGCTTCGATGCCGGTCTTTTGCTTCGCCGCCAGAATTCCGTCGGTAATGCCGGCGAGATAGGCGTCGGCACCGAGGCCGATGCGGTCGCCATGGTCGGGCGACACGATGATCTCGCTGTAGATCGTGTTGATGGCGGCAAGCTCGGTCAGATAACTTTCGGTGAGGATGGCATAATCCTCCTCCGTGCGAAACAGCGCCGCCACCTTGTCATAGGCCAGGATGAATTCGGCAAAATCGGTCCAGGCATAGGTGTCGCCGTGCATGAAGCCTTGTGGGTCGACGCCGTATTTTTCCGCCTGAAGCAAGGCCAGATGGGGCGGGGCCGCCCCTTCGATGTGGCAGTGGATTTCAGCTTTCAGCAGATGATCCGTCACAGGAAACTCCGTCCATGGGGGCCGGGCGCGATGCCGAGATGGGCCGCCACCGTCTCGCCGATGTCGGCGAACGTGTCGCGGATGCCGATGGCGCCGGCGCCGATGCCGGGGCCGTAGGTCAGGATCGGCACGCGTTCGCGGGTGTGGTCCGTGCCGCGCCAGGTGGGGTCGCAGCCGTGGTCGGCCGTCAGCAGCATCAGGTCGCCCGGTTTCATGCGCCGATGCACGTCGACCAGCCGCCGATCAAACGCTTCGAGCGCTGCCGCATAACCGGGCACATCGCGGCGGTGGCCGTAGAGCATGTCGAAATCGACGAAATTGGTGAAGACGAGATCGCCATCCTGAGCCTCCTCGATGGCGGCAAGCGTGGCATCCATCAGCGCCTTGTTGCCGTTGGCCTTGATCACGTGCGACACACCCTGATGGGCAAAGATATCGCCGATCTTGCCCACCGCATGCACCGTGCGGCCGGCCTCCACCAGCCGGTCGAGCAATGTCGGCTCCGGTGGCAACACGGAAAAATCACGCCGATTGCCTGTACGCTCGAAGGTTTCTGCGGTTTCGCCGAGGAAGGGCCGGGCAATGACGCGGCCGATGTTCAACGGGTCGATCAGCCGGCGTACGATCTGGCAAAGCGCAATCAGCCGATCCAGGCCGAAATGGGTCTCGTGCGCGGCGATCTGGAAAACGGAATCGGTCGAGGTGTAGAAGATCGGCTTTCCGCTGCGAATGTGTTCTTCGCCGTGGGCCGCGATGATGTCGGTTCCCGAGGCGTGGCAATTGCCCAGAATGCCGGGAAGGTCGGCCTCACGACAGATGGCTTCCACCAACTCCGGCGAAAAGGCATCACCTTCTGCGGGAAAATACCCCCAGTCGAACATTACCGGCGTACCAGCGATTTCCCAGTGGCCCGATGGCGTGTCCTTGCCACGCGAAACTTCGCTGGCAGCGCCATGCAGGCCAAACACCCGCTCCGGCACGGCCATTCCCGCCGGCAGCTCGCCGCTGGCAAGTTTTGCCACATGCACAAGGCCAAGCGCCGACATGTTGGGCAGCCTCAGCGGCCCCTTGCGCAGCCCGGCACGATCGGCAGCACCTGCTGCGCAGAATTCGGCGATATGCCCCAGCGTGTTGGCGCCAAGGTCGTTGTAATGTTCTGCGTCGGGCGCGCCACCGATGCCGAAGGAATCGAGGACAAAAAGAAAGGCACGGGCCATCGTTCACCTGGTCTCAAAGGGCGTCCGGCACGCGGTGTCAGCCGGGCCAGTGTCAAAACCTTCTCATACAGAGGACCGGTGCGGTTGGCAAAGCCTGCCGTCAGCAATCAGAGCATGCAATGCTGTCGCCGACACGCTGCCGGTAGAAATAGGTCCGGCGGATGGTGATGCTGCGTGTCTCTGCTGAAAGCAGCCCGGGCAAAAACATCAGCAGCGTGTGCGGCACGGAAAGCTCGGCGCGAACCAGAAAGCTGTTGGCGCTCTTCAGGTCATCAGGCACATCGTTCACCACGGTGCCGGCCGCATAGGGCCTGCTGCCATCCTGTTGCCACGACCATAAAACCTTCGGGGCCGCTGACTGGTCCATGGTGATGCCGGTAATCTTCAGGCTGATGCCGCGTGCGTCATAGGGCACGAAAATCGCCTGCGTCACATCCAGCATGGTGGCAAGGAAGGTCTTGTTGACAGAGGTTTGCTGGGTCACGAGATCGGCGACGGTCGCAGCCGAGCGGGTCACGCGCTTGGCGGTGGAAAGCCCCATCGTCAGTTCGAAACAGCAGATGTAGAGCGAGATCAGGATCGGCGCCAGAATGGCAAATTCCACGCTGCCGACGCCGCGCCGGCATTTGATCAGCCGGTTGAGCGCAAGGAGGATGCCGCGACGCTGCCTGCCATCCATCACGGGTAATCCTCGTTCTGGAAGGCGGACGTTGCGATGATAAGGAAGTCGCGCGGCAGCGAGCCGTCGCTCGGGCGGATCGTGGTGATATAGGGGCGCACCAGGTCGGTGATCACCTGCCAGCGATAATAGGCGCGCACCATGTTGATCGATTTGGCCCCGCCGGGCCGATAGGCAAAGGACGTGGTATCGAGATCGGCATAGGTATCGGCCGAGACGCGCGGGATCGTTTTCGGGATCGCGGCAAAGGAGGAAAAGCTGCGCACATCGAGATAAAGCTCGCTCGGCGTTGCAATCTCGGCCGGCGAGCAGTGGATGAGAATGGAAATCTCGTCGCAGAAGCGCGTGCGAAAGGCGGTTTCATCCTTGTCTGTCGTGCGGTTGAGGCCATAGGTGATACGCCCGGTGCGCAAGTCCCGCGAGACGTTCTCCACCGCATTGGACACCAGCTGTTCGGCGGTGAAGGCCACAAACGTCTCGATGATGGCAAAGACGATCAGGAAATAGGGAATGGCGAGAATGGCAAACTCGATGGCCGCCGCCCCATCCTCAGCGCGCCAGAAGCCTGGCCTGCGATCGTTAAAACGCCGCGACACCCGCCGGGACGGGCCTGGTCGGGCGGGAAGATGATCGTCAGTCTGGCCCATCCGTCCTCTCCCGGTCCCGTGTCATCCTGAAGGCGGAGCGTCACGTGTGACGTACCATGCTGCGTGCTGCCTCTGTTGTGCGGCTTGGCAAAGCGAACGCTGCCTTGCACCGATGCCGCCTCACAAAGGCTAGGGACATTGTCTTGAGATTCCGTTTCCCGGAGACCGCGATTTGCAGCAATCCGACACAGGATCAGATGTTGTGTCCCAAGTTTCTTCGGGGATCAGTTGCTGGCGGTCCTGGCGTTCTGCTCGCAGGCCGGCGTGCAGGACAGCACGGTGCGCTCCGTCTGGCGATAGACCCGCACCGTATTGCCTTCGTCGATCGAGACCAGAATGCGTTCGTCGGCAATGGCATCGCCGGCCGCATCCAGCAAAACGAGATTGGTCGTGCCGAAGGAGCGACCGGTCAGCACGATCGTCGTCGGGTCCGCAACCGTCGCATCCGCCACCTCGGCATTGCCGATGATCACCTTGGCAACCGGCCGGTCGAGCTTCAGCACCCGCGCCTGGTTCATGTAGACGCGCAAGAGCCCATCTGCGCCCTGCGCATGCGCGGCAGGGACAAAGCCGGTCGTGGAGAGCAACGACAGGCAAGCCAGGAGGAAGCGGGGCATGCGCGACATGAAAAAGCAGCCTTCAGTGGGGGATAACGTCCATCAAAAGCATGGGCGTTAATGGTGAATGAAGCGTGAAGGCGTGGTTATCGCTCGGCTTTTTCATTCTGGGACAGGGGCTTGGCGCAAGTTTTCGTTTACCGGTCGCGCTTTGCCGACAAGCAGATGGCGGGATGCGTTGCTCGGCAAGGTGTATCAGGAATGCCTCATTGGCGCCGATGCAGCCGGGTTGCCGTCAAAAAATGCTTCAGTCGTCCTTCACCATGCACGCCCCACTTTCACCGTTAGAGTTTTGCTAACCAGAAATCTTAAGCTCATGGAAATGCACTCCTCGTAATTTGTCGGTCACCGAACAGCGGACAACAGTTGTCGGCTTTGCTTGCTGCATAAGACCCTGACTAGGAGAGAATGATGTCCAAGATTTTCGCACGTTTCCTGAAGGATGAATCGGGTGCGACAGCGATTGAATACGGCCTGATCGCAGCGCTGATTTCCGTGGCCCTGATTGCTGGCGCCAGCACGCTCGGCAACAACCTCAGCAACACGTTCAACGGTATCTCCACCAAGATGTCCACCGCAAACGCCGCCCACTGACGGTCCACGCGTTTCCGCAGGATGGGGAGCCGCCGCGTGGCGGCTTTTTTGTGTTTTTCCGCCCGCCATGACAGCCCATGCGCACGCCTGAACAATGGGATAGGTCTATGATCGCAAGCCTTGTCCTTGGCATCCTGCCTTTCGGCCTCGCTCTTGCGGCGGTCAGCGATCTTCTGACTATGAAGATCCCGAACGCAATCCCGCTGATGCTGGTGCTGCTGTTCTTCCCCGTTGCCGGCCTTGCCGGGCTCGGGTTTTCTGCCATCGGCTGGTCGTGCCTTGCCGCCATGGCTGTCTTTTGCGCCTGTTTTGCGCTCTTTGCGCTCAATGCCATGGGCGGCGGCGATGCCAAACTGTTGACGGCAGTCGCGCTCTGGTACGGTTTTACTATGTCGCTTTTCGAATACCTTGTGACCGTCGCCTTTGTCGGCGGTGCGCTGACGCTGGTCATCCTGCTCATCCGTTCGCAGGCGCATCGTCTCCAGTCGCTCGGCCTTCGGCTACCCGCCTCGCTGGTGACGGCGCGCAAGATCCCCTATGGCATCGCCATTGCCATCGGCGGTTTTCTCACCTTCGGCAGCACACCGATCGCAACCCTCGTGAGGGCCGTGCTGTGAGGGCGAAATGCCGGATATCCTAACGAAAGGTTAAGAGTGTCGGCCAATGGTTAGCGGTTATTAACCATTTCCCTAAGGGCTGCATTAACTATATTTCCACCAATGACGACCATCCTGCGGGGGTTAATTCTGCCCCGTACAAGGTCATGTCATGAAACCCGCCCGTCTCGTCATCCTCATTGTCGCTATCGTTGCGGCCGGCCTTGCCGGTGTGCTCGCCATGCGGCTGGCGGGCGACAAGGGCGTTTCGCAGCAGGTGGCGGATGTCATCCGCCGGGAGCCGACGGTCAATGTGCTGGTCTCGGCCGAAAACCTCGCGGTCGGCAGCAGGCTCACGGAAAATTCGATTCGCTGGATGGCCTGGCCCCAGGGCGGCATTGCGGAAGGCTTCATCACGGATGCGGCGCGCCCGCAGGCCATTCAGGAGCTGGTGGGGCTTGTGGTGCGCCTGCCGATGTTTGCCAGTGAACCCGTGCGCGCCGAAAAGGTTGCCGATTCCTCCAACCGCATCATGTCGTCGCTGCTGCCCTCGGGCAAACGGGCCGTTGCCACCGAAATATCCGTTGCCACCGGTGCCGGTGGCTTCGTGCTGCCGAACGACCGCGTCGATGTCATCATGGTCAGGCGCAATGACGAGGGCCGTTATCTGACGGAGACCGTGCTCAACAATATCCGCATCCTCGCCATCGACCAGAATGTCGAGGAAAAGGATGATGGCACCCGCTCGGTGATCGGAACGACCGCAACGCTGGAACTGACGCCGGACCAGGCCCGCGTCATCACCGTTGCCCAGCAGATGGCCGAGCGGTTGACGCTGGCTCTGCGCTCTGTCGCCGATGCGCAGGAGACCGATACGAAAGTGGCCGATTACCTTCTTGCCGGAAGCGATGGCAAGGCCGAGGTGCAGGTGATCAAGTCCGGCACCATCGTCAGGGCCGGTGCAACGGCTTCGGTGCAGCGATGACGGGGGCAGGAAACATCGCCATGAAGCCTGAAACCAGACGCGTCCGTTGCCTTGCCGTTTCCGTGCTTGCAGCAAGCCTTGCTGTCACCGATCTTCCGGTCGCAGTCCTCTCCGGCGCTCCCATATCGGCCGTTGCTGCCGAACAGAGCGTCATCCGCATCACCGAAGCGGGACGGGGGGTGCGCAAGCGCCTCAATCTTGGGCTCAACAAGGCGCTGGTGGTGGACCTGCCGAGCGACGCGCATGATATTCTTGTCGCCGACCCGACTATGGCGGACGCCGTCACCCGCACGTCGCGGCGCATCTACCTGTTTGGCAAGTCGGTGGGACAGACGAACATTTTTATCTTCGGGCCGGGCGGCGAGGAGATCGTCAGTCTCGATCTGGAGATCGAGCGCGATATCACCGGTCTCCAGCAGAACCTGCGCCGGTTCCTGCCGGAATCCGATATCAAGGTCGAAATCATCTCCGATAACATCGTGCTGACCGGCACGGTGCGCACACCGCAGGATGCGGCGCAGGCAGAAAAGCTCGCCCGCGCCTTCCTGCAGGGCGGCGAGGCGACGACACGCAACCAGACGGCCAGCAGTTCGGCCGAAAACGGCGATGTGGCGATCTTTGCCGAGGACCGCCAGGTGTCGCAGATCGTCAACCTTCTCACCATCGAGGGCGAGGACCAGGTGACGCTGAAGGTCACGGTCGCCGAAGTCAGCCGTCAGGTGCTGAAACAGCTCGGCTTTAATGGCTCGGTCTCCACCAGCGGGCGCGCCAGCGGCGGCATTTCCTTTGCCAATCCGGCCAATCTTGGCAATGCCATCGATGCCGGCGGCATCGGCGGCGTGGTGGGATCGATCGGCACCACCAGCATTGCAAGTTATGTCAATGCCATGGAACAGGCGGGCGTCATGCGCACGCTGGCCGAACCCAGCCTCACGGCGATTTCCGGCGAACAGGCCAAATTTTATGTCGGCGGCCAGTATCGCCTCGCGGGCCAGCAGGAGGTCGATATCGACGATGACAGCAAGGCGACCGTCAGCCGCACGGTGGAAACCGTCGATTACGGCGTCGAACTGAATTTCCGCCCGGTCGTGCTGTCGGCCGGCCGCATCAGCCTGAAGATCGAGACCAATGTCTCGGAGCCGACCTACGAGGGCTCCATCGCCACGGGCAACGGCACGTCGAACTCTATCCCCGGCTCGACATATCTTTCGTTGCGCAAGCGCGAGGCGTCCACCAGCGTCGAACTTCCCTCCGGCGGCTCGATCGTCATTGCCGGCCTCGTGCAGGACAATGTGCGGCAAGCCATGTCCGGGCTTCCCGGCATTTCCAAGGTGCCGGTGTTCGGCACGCTGTTTCGCAGCAAGGATTTCATCCGCAACGAAACCGAACTGGTCATCATCGCCACGCCCTATCTGGTGCGGCCGGTGGCGCGCAACCAGCTGGCCCGGCCCGACGACAATTTTAACCCGGAGGCGGACGGCGCGATGTTTTTCCTCAATCGGGTCAACAAGCTCTACGGGCGCAAGGATCAGGCCGTCGCCGGCCGTTATCACGGCGCCGTCGGCTTCATCTACAAATGAGAGGCGCAAGCACATGAACCGCATCGCATTTCGCGCCGCCTGCCTTGCAACGCTTGCCCTGCCAGTTGGCCTCACGGCGGGCTGCGCCAACAAGGAGATGACCACCGGCTCCATCCCGATGGATTACCGCGAGCGTCATCCGATCGTATTGACCGAGGCGCAGAACGCGCTCGACATTCCCGTCGGGCCAAACGATACGCGGCTCACCATCGGCATGAAGGATACGATCAAGGGTTTTGCCCAGACCTTTGCCGCCTCCTCGGCCGGCCAGATGCAGATCCAGATGCCGCATGGTTCGCCCAACGCGGCCGCAGCAGCCCGTCTCGGACAGGATATCCGCGCCACGCTTGCCGCCTCCGGCATTCGCAGCCAGCGGATCGTGCTGACCGGCTATGCCGCGCAGGCGGAGGGCGATGCGGCGCCGATCCGGCTTTCCTTCGTCGCCACCCGTGCGGTGACCGCCCCTTGCGGCGAATGGCCGGAGGATTTGTCCAACGATACGGCCGGCAATCGCAACTGGTATAATTTCGGCTGCGCCAGCCAGAACAATCTCGCCGCCCAGATCGCCAATCCGTCGGACCTGATTGCACCGCGCGGGGTAACCCCGATCGATGCGGCACGCCGCTCCACCGTCATCGGGCTTTACCGGTCCGGCGGCGATCCGTCTTCAGACTAATGCGGCATTGCAGGACACCAGAAAGATGAGCGCCATCGATTACGATATCCGCACAGCCGATCGCCCACCGGGCGACGAGGAAACGCTGCGGCCGGGTGACATGGATGCGCTGAGACCGCTGCCGCGCATTTCCGTGCATGCATTCTGCGACAGCGAGGCCCTTCACACGGTGATCGAGCGGCTGGGGCAGGACCGGCGCATGGCCAAGGTCAACCTGCGCGTCACGAGCGGCAGCACGTCGGCGGCCGCCAACATGTTTGCCGCAGCCCCGACGCCCAATCTGATCATTCTCGAAACCGATGCGGCGCCGGATACCCTGCTTGGCGAACTGGCACCGCTTGCCGCCGTCTGCGATCCGACGACACGCGTCATCCTCATCGGCCGCCACAACGATATCACCCTCTACCGCGAACTGATCCGCAACGGCATTTCCGAATATCTGGTCGGTCCGGTCCGGATGGCAGACCTCATGTCGGCCATCGCCACCATCTTCATCGATCCGGATGCCGAACCGCTCGGCCGCTCCATCGCCTTTATCGGAGCAAAGGGCGGCGTCGGCTCCTCCACCATCGCGCACAATTGCGCCTTCGGCATTTCCTCGCTGTTTTCGACCGAAACGATCCTTGCCGATCTCGATCTCGCCTATGGCACGGCCAATATCGATTTCGATCAGGACCCCGCCCAGGGCATTGCCGAGGCGGTCTATGCGCCCGAGCGGCTGGACGAGGTGTTTCTCGACCGGTTGCTGACCAAATGTTCGCAGCATCTGTCGCTTCTGGCCGCCCCCTCGCTGCTCGACCGCGCCTATGACTTCGAGGCCCGCGCCTTCCAGCCGGTGATCGACGTGCTTCAGCGCAGCGCGCCGGTTGCCGTCCTCGATGTGCCGCATGCCTGGTCCGACTGGACACGCACGGTGCTGTCGGATGTGGACGAAGTGGTGATTACCGCCGTGCCGGATCTGCCCAATCTGCGCAACGCCAAGAACCTCATCGATGCCCTGAAGAAGCTGCGCCCCAACGACCGGGCGCCGCATCTGGTTCTGAACCAGGTGGGCATGCCGCGGCGCCCGGAAATTCCCGTTGCGGATTTCTTCGAGCCGCTGGAAATCGAGCCGACGGCGATCATTCCCTTCGAGGCGCAGCTGTTCGGCAATGCCTCCAACAGCGGCCGGATGATCTGCGAGATCGATGCGCGATGCCCGACGGCGGAAACCTTTTCGCAGCTGGCGCATATCCTGACCGGCCGCGTCTCGATCAAGAAACAGAAGAAGGGCGGGCTCGGCCGGATGCTCGGCCTTCTGTCGCGCGCATGATCATGTCTGTCTGAAGAGACTGGAAACACAAACGATGTTTGGAAAACGCGGCAACGATCAGTCTGCAAGGCTCGAAACGGCGGTATTGCCGTCATCCGTGCCGACGCCGGCCCTGTCTGCGGAACCGCGTTCGGCACCGGATGTGCTGATGGATACCGGCCCGCGGACCGGCCAGCCGCGCCAGCAGGCGCCGGTGCCAACGCCACCGGCCGTTGGTGGTGCCCGCCGCCGCCCGGCCCGCACGCAAAGCTATTACGACACCAAGGGCCAGATATTTTCCGCCCTGATCGACACGATCGACCTTTCCCAGCTTTCCCGTCTCGATAACGAAAGCGCGCGCGAGGAAATCCGCGATATCGTCAACGATATCATCACGATCAAGAACGTTGTCATGTCGATCTCCGAGCAGGAGGAATTGCTCGAGGATATCTGCAACGACGTGCTCGGCTATGGACCGCTGGAGCCGCTTCTGGCGCGTGACGACATTGCCGACATCATGGTGAACGGCGCCGGCCAGACCTTTATCGAAGTCGCCGGCAAGACCATCGAATCGGAAATCCGCTTCCGCGACAATGCCCAGCTTCTCTCCATCTGCCAGCGCATCGTCAGCCAGGTCGGACGGCGCGTCGATGAATCGAGCCCGATCTGCGATGCGCGCCTGCCGGATGGATCGCGCGTCAACGTCATTGCCCCGCCGCTGGCGCTTGATGGCCCGGCACTTACCATCCGCAAGTTCAAGAAGGACAAGCTGACGCTCGAGCAGCTGGTGAAGTTCGGTGCGATCAGCCCGGAGGGCGCAATCCTCCTGCAGATCATCGGCCGGGTGCGCTGCAATGTCGTCATTTCCGGCGGCACGGGCTCGGGCAAGACGACGCTTCTGAACTGCCTCACCCGTTATATCGATCTCGATGAGCGCGTCATCACCTGCGAGGATACGGCCGAACTGCAATTGCAGCAGCCGCATGTGGTGCGCCTTGAAACCCGCCCGCCCAATATCGAGGGCGAGGGTGAAATCACCATGCGCGATCTCGTCAAGAACTGCCTGCGCATGCGCCCGGAACGCATCATCGTCGGCGAAGTGCGTGGGCCGGAAGTTTTTGACCTCCTGCAGGCGATGAACACCGGCCATGACGGCTCCATGGGCACAATCCACGCCAACACGCCGCGCGAGTGCCTGAGCCGCATGGAATCGATGATTGCCATGGGCGGTTTTTCGCTGCCGGCAAAAACGGTGCGCGAAATCATGTCCGGCTCCGTCGATGTGATCATTCAGGCGGCGCGCCTGCGCGATGGATCGCGCCGCATCACCCATGTGACCGAGGTGGTCGGCATGGAAGGCGATGTGATCATTACACAGGACCTGATGCGCTACGAGATCGAGGGCGAGGATGCGGCCGGCCGTCTGATCGGCCGCCATGTCTCCACCGGCATCGTCAAGCCGCATTTCTGGGACCGGGCGCGTTATTACAACGAGGAACGGCGCCTGGCGGCTGCCCTCGACCAGATGGAAAAACTGAGCAACTAGGATTGAAGCGATGTTCGGAGTGGATGTGACGGTCCTGGCACTTGCGGCTCTGGTTGCCATTGCCGTCGTGGCCTTCGGCTACGTGCTTCTATTTCCGGGTTTCGAAGCCGACCGGACGATTGCGAGCCGGGTGACACGGCTGGCCGCCAACGAAGCTGATCGGGGCCAAGTGAAGGCGGCCAGGGATCGCGTGCAGGAAATGTCCAAGCGGCGCAAATCCGTCCAGGACCAGTTGAAGGAACTGGAAAAGAAACAGCTGGAACAATCGAGGAAGGTTGGAGACCGCACCATCAAGGCAAAACTGTCGCGCGCCGGCCTGTCGTTGTCGCCGCGTCGTTTCCATATGCTCACTCTCGGGCTTGGCGTGCTGGTCGGGCTGCTTTTTCTCCTGTCCGGCCTGCCGCTGCTGGCGGCCCTCGGCGCGGGTTTTGCAGCAGGCGCCGGCCTGCCGCGCTGGGTCCTCGCATCGCTGATCAGCCGGCGTCAGAACCGGTTTCTGGAAGAGTTTCCCAATGCGCTTGATGTGATCACGCGCTCCATCCGCTCCGGCCTGCCGCTGCATGACGCCATGCGGCTGATTGCAAGCGACGGGCAGGAGCCGGTGAAGGGTGAATTTCGCCGGGTGGTGGAAAGCCAGCAGGTGGGGCTTAGCGTGTCCGAAGCCTGCGCGCGCATGGTCCTCACCATGCCGCTGCCGGAGGTCAACTTCTTTTCCATCGTCATCGCCATCCAGGGGCAGGCGGGCGGCAACCTGTCGGAGGCGCTCGGCAATCTCGCCAAGGTGCTGCGCGAGCGGCGCAAGATGAAAGCCAAGGTGCAGGCGCTGTCGATGGAGGCAAAGGCCTCGGGCGCCATTATCGGGTCGCTTCCCTTCATTGTGGCCGTGCTCGTCTACCTGACCTCGCCGCGGTATCTGGACGTGCTGTTTTCCGATCCGCGCGGCCACATGATCCTGATCTTCTCCGCCGTCTGGATGTCGCTCGGCATTTTTGTCATGCGCACCATGATCAAATTCGACATTTGAGGGGCAAGGGCCATGCCGACGCAGTTGATAAACGCGCTTGCCGATCCGGCCACGCTGGTGGCCATTCTGGTTGCCATTGCCGTGTTTGCCACGCTCTACACGGTCGTTTTGCCGTTTTTCGAAGGGGATGACCTGAAGAAGCGCATGAAGGCGGTGTCCACCGAACGCGAGCAGATGCGGGCGCGCGAACGGGCGCGCATGACGGCTGAACATTCCAAGGCAACGCTTCGTGCCCAGAACAACAAGTCGGTGCGCCAGATCGTCGAGCGTTTCAATCTGCGCAAGGCCCTGGTGGATGACAATACCGTCAACCGGCTGAAGGCGGCGGGGCTTCGTTCACAAAACGCCCTTAATATCTTTCTTGTCTGCCGTTTCGTGTTGCCCTTTGTGTGTCTGGCGCTGGCACTGATCTGGATTTTCGGGCTTAACAATCTGGCCGGGCATCCAATCGGCATTCGGTTGCTGGCAGCTGTGGTGGCCGCCTATATCGGCTTTTACGCGCCCAATATCTACATCAGCAATCGGGTCGGCAAACGGCAGGCCTCCATCCGGCGGGCCTGGCCGGATGCGCTCGATCTGATGCTGATCTGCGTCGAGGCGGGGATTTCGCTGGAGGCGGCCATGCGCCGGGTGGCCGATGAGATCGCGTCGCAATCGCCGGCGCTTGCCGAGGAAATGGTGCTGACGACGGCGGAACTGTCCTTCCTGCCGGAGCGGCGGATGGCGCTGGACAATCTTGCCGCCCGCACGCAGCTCGATACGGTGAAAGCCGTGACCTCAGCGCTTGTCCAGGCCGACCGTTATGGCACGCCGATCGCCCATGCTCTGCGGGTTCTGGCGCAGGAAAGCCGCGACGAGCGCATGAACGATGCGGAAAAGAAGGCGGCCGCCCTGCCGCCGAAACTGACCGTGCCAATGATCCTGTTTTTCCTGCCGGTGCTGATCGCCGTCATTCTGGGCCCGGCCGGCATCCAGATCGCCGACCGCTTCTAGAGCATTGCCGGCGAAAGCAGAGTCGCCTTCGATGCTGTATCTCTTTGTTTTACTGCATTTAAAGCGCGAAAAACCGCATCGCAGTTTTGCTGAAATTCCCGAAGCCGCCGCCGGGATTTTTAGCGGATCGCCTGTTTCGGCTTGCCGTCCTTGTCGGCAAGTTTTGCCCAGGCGTTCTGCTGGGCCAGCATGTCGCGCAGATAGGTCACGTTGGCCTGTGCCTGCGCCAGTGAAAGCTCGCGGTTTGCAATCTGCTCGGCTTCGGCAAACCGCCCCTGCAGGCCGATGACGAGCGCGAGGTTCTGGCGCACGCGGCTGTCGGCCATCGGTTGCTGGCTTGCCGTGCGCAGATAGGTTTCGGCGGTGCTAAGGTCGCCCGACAGCACATAGGACATGCCAAGGTTTGACAGCACGCTCGGTTCGTTCGGCTGGCTCTCCAGCGCCATGCGATATTTGCGCCGTGCTTCCTCGGAACGGCCAAGCTGATCGAGAACGGCACCTTCGGCCGAATAGAGCCGCCAGTCGGGCCGATCCGGTGTCTGGGCACGGGTAATGGTCGCAAGCGCCTGTTCCAGCTGGCCTGCGCCGGCCTGCGCCTTGCCATAGGCGGCAAGCACCGCGCGGTCGGATGGGTATGCGATCACCACCTGCTGCATCACCGCCAGCGCCTGCGTGTTCTTGCCGTTCATGCGCAGGATATTGGCATAGGCAAGCCCGGTGGCGCGTTCCCTTGGGCTGCGCTCATAGGCCGCTCCCATGCTGCGTTCCGCCATCGCAAGTTCAGGCCCGGTCATCGTGTCGAGCGGCTTGGACAGGGAAGGGGCAGAGCCGGCAGAGGGGATAGATCCCGTCGTCATCCGGTCGTGTCGTTCGGTGGCGCAGGAGGCAAGGGCAAACGACAGGAGCGCGCAGCACGCCGCCAGACGCAGGCGCCGGTGCGGTTGGAGCAAAAAAGGGTGTGCCGTCATCGTGGTCTCTCGCAAGCTATCCTTGCCGGCCATTTTTCTGACGCGGGACATGCAGATCATGGGTGGCGCTCTCTTGTCTCAAGCAATAGTCTGTTAACCCTAACAACCCGTTAAGTGCCCGATTCTGAAAGCATTAAGCCATGGCCCCCGCACAGCGTGTTCCCTACCAGTTCATCGAAAGACCGTCCCCGTTTCGCCCTCATGATGCAGATGCGCTGACCGTTCACGCGCTGACGCCGAACGAGTTTCAGGCAGCTAACCTTCCGGCAGAGGTGAAGGCCTTTGCAACGGCGGCAGGTTTTGTGGCCGATGCCGGCAGCCTGCTTCTGCTGCCGGGACCGGCGGGAACACTTGCCGGCGCGCTGTTTGGCCTCGGCAAGGCGCCTGCCGACCAGCCCTTCCTCACCGGCAAGCTTGCCCGCCTGCTGCCCGCCGGCACCTGGACGATCAAAACCTCAAGTCTTGCCCCTGAACGCCTGGCACTCGGCTTCGGCCTTGGCGGTTACAGCTTTGACACCTATCGCACGGCAAAGCCCGTGGAAGCGTTTCTCGCCCTGCCGGAGGGGCTCAATGCAGACCGGATGGAGCGCGGGCTTGCCGCCGTCTTCCTGGCCCGCGATCTCGTCAACACGCCGACCAACGACTTCGGCCCGGAAGCGCTGGAGCGGGTGTTTTTCGCGCTTGCCAATCATTATGGCGCCGAGGCCTCGTCCATCGTCGGCGAGGATCTGCTCACCCGCAATTTTCCGCTCATCCACACCGTCGGGCGCGCCAGTGCTGAGGCGCCGCGGCTTCTCGAGATGCGCTGGGGCCGCAGGGGCGCCCGTAAGGTGACGCTCGTCGGCAAGGGCGTCTGCTTTGATACGGGCGGTCTCGACATCAAGCCGTCGGCTTCGATGCTGCTGATGAAAAAGGATATGGGCGGCGCGGCCAATGTTCTCGGCCTCGCGCTGATGATCATGGATGCCGGCCTCGACATCGATCTGCGCGTGCTGGTGCCGGCGGTCGAAAACTCGATTTCCGCCAATGCCTTCCGTCCCGGCGATATCTATCGCAGCCGCAAGGGCCTGACCGTCCAGATCGACAATACCGATGCCGAGGGTCGCCTGATCCTTGCCGATGCGCTCGCCTATGCCGATGAGGAAGCGCCGGACGTGATGGTGGACATGGCGACGCTGACGGGCGCTGCCCGCGTCGCGCTCGGCCCGGAACTGCCGCCCTTCTTCACCGACGACGATGCGCTTGCGGCAAGTCTTTCCTCCGCAAGCCTTGCCGAGGATGACCCGATCTGGCGCCTGCCGCTCTACAAGGGTTATGAAAAGGATGTGCGCGCCAAGGTGGCGGATCTCACCAATGCGCCGGCCGGCGGCATGGCGGGCGCTATCACCGCGGCGCTTTTCTTAAAGCGCTTCGTCGAAAACACCCAGAGCTGGGTGCATTTCGACATCTTTGCCTGGGTGCCCGGCGAAAAGCCGCATGCGCCTGTTGGCGGCGAGGCGCAGGCGATCCGCGCGCTCTATCGCCACATTGCGTCGCTGTGCTGAAGGTTTGAGCGTGCCGGAGGGCTTGCGGCTGACCAGCGTTCGGTTGAGGATAGGAAAAAGCCCATTCCGGGGAGTTTGAATGCCAGCTGACCTCTCCGCCACCGAAGCGCTCGGCCTTTTCCACCGCGTGACGCTGGAGCAGGTGCGCCAGAAAGGGCCTGACCTCAGCCTGCGCCAGCTGGCCATTCTCCTGCACATCTATCTCGTGCCGCCGCCTCATACGGTGCGCGGGCTTGCAGCTGTGCTGGGGGTCACCAAGCCGGTGATCACCCGCGCGCTGGATACGATGGGCACCCTGCAATTGGTGGACCGGGCGCGCGACGAGCGCGACCGGCGCAATGTCATCATCAAGCGCACGGTTGCCGGCGCGCTTTATCTCGAAAGACTGGGCGACCTCGTGCGCAACGAGGCCCGCCGACCCACGCCCTGAGGAGGGGCCGCCATGACCGATACCGCAACCCCGGCGCTCGACCGCCGCCTCAACGCCTTCCGGCCCGACCTTGCCGACGAGACCCTGCGCGGCACGGTGGATGCCACCGCCTTCGTGCGCGGCGAAATGGCCTCCATCGCCGTGCCGGTTGCCGATCTTCGGCCCGCCCCGGACTTTTCGCGCGGCATCGATACGCAATTGCTGTTCGGCGAGCCGGTCAAAGTCTTCGAGGCGCGGGAGGGTTTTGCCTGGGTGCAGGCGCTGGAGGATGGTTATGTCGGTTATCTGCCAGAGGCGCAGCTGACCTCGGCAACCGTGCCGACGCACCGCATCGCCGTGCCGCGCACCTTCGTTTATCCGGAGGCGGAACTGCGCAAGGTGCCGCTTCATGCGCTGTCCATGGGAAGCCGCATCGCGGTGACGGGCGAGGCGGAAACGCGCGGTACGCGCTATTTCCTTCTCTCGACCGGCGGTGCTGTCATTGCCCGCCACTGCATTCCCGAAGATGCTGTTCTCTCGCAAGATTACGTCACGATTGCCCAGAGCTTTCTGGAGACGCCCTATCTCTGGGGCGGCCGGTCCGGCTTCGGCATCGATTGTTCGGGCCTTGTACAACTCGCCATGATGATGGCGGGCACAAAAATCCTGCGCGATAGCGACATGCAGGCGGGGTTCGGCACGCCGATTGCCCGCGAGGAGCTTGTGCGTGGCGATCTCGTTTTCTGGAAGGGCCATGTCGGCATCATGGAAGATGAAAAGACCATGCTGCATGCCAACGGCCACACGATGACGGTAGCGCGTGAAAATCTGGATGCCGCCATCGAGCGGATCGGCTGGCTCTACCAGCAGCCGACCGGTTTTCGCCGACCGCTTGCCTGAAGCCTGCGGGTCTGAGGACGCAGCGATCACGTAAATGTATTATCCGCCGATGGCGATCACCCCTCGGGCGAACTACATGAAGGGGCATGACGAGGATCGGAGCAGGGACATGGCTGGAAAATCACACGTGAGGCTCTCGGGTGTCTTTGCCGCGCATGGGCTCATGTCGGTCGGGCTCATGTCCTTCGGGCTTGTGGCGTTTGGCCTGATGCCGGCCGTGTCCGCGCAGGCATCCGATGCAAGGCCGCAACCGAACTGGACCAATCCCGCCCCCGCCTTCAAGGACCTGCCGGGCGTCGTGCCGGAAGAGGCACGCGTGCGCAAGGAGGCCGCCGACAGCCCCGACTGCACCACCGGCGTCGAATACCGCCGCTGGCGCAGCGACAGCATTCTCGGGTCAGACAGCCTCCCGGTTCAGGTCTACCGCTGCGAGCAGGGTGGCTTTACCTATTCCGGAACCCAGATGCCCAACCGCCCCTGGGTGCCCGGCCTCAACCCTTACGACCTGCCGCGCGACTGAACCGTCGCCGCCGCCTTGCCCCTGTTACGCCTGCGGATGCGCAAACGGTCCCCACACCGAAAGCACGCCGACAAAGCTGAACACGATGGACAGCACAAGCAGGATGACGAGGGCGATGAAGACGGGTTTCGGCACGGGTGGTCTCCTGAGCAACGATTGAACGACAATTGATCAACATGGCGGGCTGCATGCCGCGCGCGCGTTATGGTGTTTCCGGCAAGCGGTAGCCGAAAGGCGGGCGCCGCACGGCGTTCTCTTTTCGAAGCCCGAATGCCGCCTCCCTTACACCAGTTCGGCCGAAAGGTCTGCCTTCAAACGCCGGGCCGCAGCGAGTTGCTGCTCGAAACGCCGGGCACAAAAAAAGCCCGGCGAACCGAGCTTTTTTATGTGTTTCCGGACTGTGCGACACAGTCTGAAACTGGAATTTGGTGCCCAGAAGAGGACTCGAACCTCCACACCCTTTCGAGTACCAGCACCTGAAGCTGGCGCGTCTACCAATTCCGCCATCTGGGCGACGAGGAGCGATGTACTGGTCCGGGGGGTGCCTGTCAACGGCCTTTTTGAAGTTTCTGTGTCAGCTGCGATTTTTCTCAAGGCCTTGTGTATTAGCAGAAACGCGCAAGCCTTGGGATTAAACGCTTCCGCTGCTATCTCCCTTGTTTTCCTTGGAAGAACGGTCAAGGTGTCCAAGATCGCGATCGGGCGCGATGACGTCACGCACCCGCTGCTTGAGGTCCTTTGGGCCTGGAAAACCGCCATCGCGTACCCGCTCCCAGAGGAGTGCGTCGTTGATGCGGATTTCGAAAATGCCGCCGGTTCCGGGGATCAGCGCCACCTCGCCAAGGCTGTCGCCAAACGTGTGCAGCAGTTCCTGCGCCATCCAGGCGGAGCGCAGCAGCCAGTTGCACTGGGTGCAGTAGTGAATGGTAATCCGGGCTTTTTCGCTCATCGTCTCACTCCTTTGGCAGATCTGTCGCCGCACGCACCATGGTGGCGAGGTCCGCCTCGCCATGGCCTGCGCGTTGCGCCTCCTCGAAACTTTCCAGTGCTGCCCGAATGGCCGGCAGGGAAACATTCAACTGCTCGGCAAGACCTGCGACAACGCGGGCATCCTCACCACGCCAGACAGCGAAAAGCCGACCGCATCACTGTCCCCGCGGATCACCGGCAGGCGGGATTTGAGCGCCGGGCTTTCGGTCGGACTGCTTTCCAGAAAGCGCAGCATGGTCTCGCGGCTGAGGCCCGCGGCCTGGCCGAGCTGCAGCGCCTCCTTCAGCGTCTGCCAGAGGCCGAGCAGCATCATGTTGTTGACGAGTTTTGCCGCAGCACCCTGGCCGAGCGGCCCGATATGATGGATCCGGTCCGACAGTGCCTCGGCCACCGGTTGAAACCGACGAAAATCCTCGTCCGCTCCACCGATATAAAGCCCGATGAGGCCTTGAAGGACCTGCTCCGGCCCGCCGGAGACCGGTGCATCAATGGCGCGCGCGCCGGCTGCTTCAAGGGCGCCCACATGGCGGCTCAGTGTCTTGGGGCTGACGGTGCTCGTCTCGACGATCAGCCGCCCGGCAAGCTCTCCGGTGTCGACAAGTGCGCAGAGGATGGAGGACACGGCAGCATCATCCATCAGGGAGAGGATCAGGATGGTTGAGGAGGCCGCAAGTTGCCGCAGATCCTCTGCGCGGGCAATACCGAGCGCCTTTGCCCGGGCCGGATCGATGCCACTCCGGCTCCAGCCGGTCACGGAAAAGCCCTCGGCCGCCAGCCGCCCGGCCATGGCGCTGCCCATGCGGCCGAGCCCGATAATGCCGATCGTTTCACGCGTCATGCCTGCCCCTTTTGCTCTCTCACCTCAGCTGCCCCGCTCCAGACGACGGGCTCATCTGTTGCACGCCGCCTGGCTGGATGCATCAAGACATAACGCCAACGCGCAAAGTTCGCGATAACGGATTTTTTCTGGACTTCGAGGCGCCAGACACGGCGGATATGGATGCCGCCGTTCGCTGCCTGACCAAAGCTGATCCTTCGCTTTAGTCAAAAAATGTCGGAACAACGCTGGCGTGCAGGGGTTAGCCAACCAGTGCAAATGAAACATGGAGGAAACTCATGACACGCAAGCTTATCGCCGCATTGGCTCTTTCGACCGTCCTGCCGTTTGCCGCAATGGCGCAGACCACAACGGCACCTGTGACACCCGCGCAGTCAGCCAACCAGAATAACGCCCGTGGTGGCGTGGCCACCACGGACCGCATGACCGAATCCACCACCGCTGGCCCGTTCGTCACAGTTCCGGGGCAGGGCGCCTGGCGCTTCAGTGATCTGGAAGGCAAGGCCGTCTATGGCGCCGAAGGCGAAAGCATCGGCGATATCAACGATGTGCTCGTCAGCCAGAACGGCAGTGTTAATGCCGTCATCATCGGCGTCGGCGGCTTCCTCGGCATCGGTGAAAAGGATGTCGCCGTGGATATGAGCGCATTGCAGCTCGGCCCCGGCATGTCACAGGACGAGGCAAACGCGGCCGCTGCCCAGTCGAACGCCGTCTCCAATGAAACCACGGCGGCTACCCAGCCCGGTGCTGCGACAACGCCCGGCGCCACGCCGCCAGCTGCGGGCACCGCACGCACCACGACGGATCCGGCCGGAACCGGCATGGGCGCCGCAAGCAACCAGACGGCCGCTCCGGGTGCTGCAACGTCGAATAACACCGACACCACGCAAACGGCCAACAACGACGCCGCCCAGATCGGCGACGATGGTTTGCCGCAGCGCATCGTGCTCAACGTGACACGCGAACAGCTGCAGGACGCACCGGCCTTCGAAGGCATGACGCCTGCCCGTTAACGTGCCATCCGGGTCGGAGGGGGGACGCTGCCGTTCCTCGCACCTTTCAAGCCCCGCAGGTCAGCCCTGCGGGGTTTTTGCCGTATGGGCGTCAAAACCCCTGGAACAGGAAATCGGTTGCTGCCGTGATGTCATCGGCCCGCGCAGAGAGATCGGCGACGGCCATGCCCAATTCTCTCATGGGAACTGAGGCCAAAAACTCCGTCATCATCACGTAGCGCATACCGTCAATCTCGAAGCGAGGATTGAGACGGGCGACGAGAGTTGAGACATCATCGGCGAGCACGAGGGGTGCCATGACGCGGGTCTGTAACCCATCGAAGAGGTTACTTTGGAGGTCGATGGCCAAAGCCCCCTGGTCATCCATGCGATAGACCTTGAAACGCGCCATCAGAACTGCCGGTATTTGGCGAGCGGCAGCCCGTGCTTCTCCACGTAATCATTCGCCGCCTTGATCGCCTCGGCGTTCTCGATCTTCCACAGGCGCTCTTTTTCAGCCTTCACGGCCCGCGCGATTCCGTCGGCTGCGGCCTGCGACACATCAAGCTTCAGGTCGCGCGCTTCCAGAAGAAGCCGCTCGTCCACTTCAACGACATTGGAAATGCCATTCTGCTTGCGCGATGTCTGTGCCACGGCTGCTCCAGCCTCCCTGTGAGAGGCTGGATTATGCGGCAGATATTTTGGCTTGAGAAGCCTATTCGTCGCTCATCTTCAGCGCTGCGATAAACGCTTCCTGCGGAATTTCCACCTTGCCGAACTGGCGCATGCGCTTCTTGCCGGCCTTCTGCTTGTCGAGAAGCTTGCGCTTGCGGCTGGCATCGCCGCCGTAGCACTTTGCCGTCACGTCCTTGCGCATGGCCGATATGGTTTCGCGCGCGATCACATTGCCGCCAATGGCAGCCTGGATCGGGATCTTGAACATGTGGCGCGGGATCAGGTCCTTCAGCTTCTCGCACATGTCGCGGCCGCGCTTTTCCGCAGCCGTCCGGTGGACCAGCATGGAGAGGGCATCGACGGGCTCGCCATTCACCATGATCGACATCTTGACGAGGTTGCCCTCGCGGTAGGCATCGAGATGGTAGTCGAAGGAGGCATAACCCTTGGAGATCGACTTCAGGCGGTCGTAGAAATCGAACACCACTTCGTTGAGCGGCAGCTGATAGGTCAGCATGGCGCGCTTGCCGACGTAAGTGAGTTCGGTCTGGATGCCGCGACGATCCTGGCAAAGCTTCAAAATGCCGCCGAGATAGTCGTCCGGCGTGAGGATCGTCGCCTTGATCCACGGCTCGTGGATTTCCGAGATGCGCACCACATCCGGCATGTCGGCCGGGTTGTGCAACTCGCGCTCGCTGCCATCAGTCATGAAAAGCTTGTAGACGACCGAAGGGGCGGTTGCGATGAGATCGAGATCGAATTCGCGCTCGAGGCGTTCCTGGATGATTTCCAGATGGAGGAGCCCAAGGAAGCCGCAGCGGAAACCGAAGCCGAGTGCGGCAGACGATTCCATTTCGAAGGAGAAGGAGGCGTCGTTCAGGCGCAGCTTGCCCATGGCCGAACGCAGGTCTTCGAAATCGGCCGCATCGACGGGGAAAAGGCCGCAGAACACCACCGGCTGCGCCGGCTTGAAGCCCGGCAGCATGTTGGCGGTCGGGCGCTTGTCTTCGGTAATGGTATCGCCGACGCGCGTATCGGCCACTTCCTTGATCGAACCGGTGAAGAAGCCGATTTCGCCAGGGCCGAGGCTGTCCACGGCGAGCATTTTCGGCGTCAGAACGCCAACGCGTTCCACGTTGTATTTGGCGTCGGTGCCCATCATGCGGATCACCTGTCCCTTGGTCAGCACACCGTCGAGCACGCGCACCAGAACCATGACGCCAAGATAGGTATCGTACCAGCTGTCGACCAGCAGCGCCTTCAGGGGGCCCTTTTCGCCGACTTCGCTCTTCGGCGCCGGCAGCTTGTGGACGATGGCTTCGAGAACATCGGGAATGCCAAGGCCGGTCTTTGCCGAGATGAGAACGGCCTCAGACGCATCGATGCCGATGACTTCCTCGATCTGTTCCTTGATGCGCTCGGGTTCTGCGGCCGGCAGGTCCACCTTGTTCAGGACCGTGACGATCTCGTGATTGTTGTCGATCGCCTGATAGACGTTGGCCAGCGTCTGGGCTTCCACGCCCTGGGAGGCATCGACCACCAGAAGTGAACCTTCGCAGGCCGACAGCGACCGCGAGACTTCATAGGCAAAGTCGACATGGCCGGGCGTGTCGATGAGGTTCAGCACATAGGTCTCGCCATTGTTGGCCTTGTAGTGCAGACGCACCGTCTGGGCCTTGATGGTGATGCCGCGCTCGCGCTCGATATCCATCGAATCGAGAACCTGTTCCGACATGTCGCGCTCGGCAAGACCGCCGGTCGATTGGATCAGGCGGTCGGCCAGCGTGGATTTGCCATGGTCGATATGGGCGACAATGGAGAAATTGCGGATATGGCTTAAGGGCGTGCGATCGGTGCTCATGGTCGCGCATATAGCAGCGGCCCGTTTCATCGCCTAGCGGGAAAATAAGCCATGGCGCGCGAAAACACCGGCTGAGCAGCAGATTCTGGCGGTATCGAGGGGAAAATGCACCCTGCGCGTCAGCTGCCGGCGGTGCTCATGGTCCGGTGACACCGGCATCCGGATCGGTCATCGTCGCAGCATTTGGCACCTGCGCGCTGCGCAGTTCGAAATTCTCGCGCTCGGTGGAGGGCACCGGGTCGCGCTCGTTGAGGCGCCAGAGCACGAAGACCCCATAGGCTGCCGCCACCAGCATGGCGGCCAGAATGAAGGTTTTTTGGCCAAGCGCCGGCGTCAGCGCCGTCACGGTAAGCGGCACGACGGTTGCCGCCGCCGACCAGGCAACCAGCAACGTGCTTGACAGCGGCACGTAATCCTCCGGGTCGGCGCGGTCGTTGGAATGGGCATTGGCGATGGAATAGATCGTCTCGATGGCGCCGCCGAACACCAGAAACACGATCATCAGCACCAGCATCTGGGTAAAGGACGCAAAGAGGGCGGCGAACGCAGCGCAGACGATGAGGACGCAGGTGATCAGAAGCACACGGCGCCGGTCGATGATGTCGGAGAGAATGCCGAGCGGATATTGCACGAAGAGAAGCCCGGTCTGCATCACGAACATCAGCAGCGCCACCTGCGTCTGCGACACGTCGTTGACGGCGGCATAGATCGGCACGAACCCCTGCACCACCATGGAGAGGCCCCCGGAAGCGAGCACACCGATGAGGCCGACCGGCGAAATGCGCCAGGCCATGCGAAGATCGACATTGACCCGGGCCGGCGCCGGCGGGTTGGGCAGGCGGGTCAATCCGATCGGCAGTATAGCAAGGGCGGTAAACAGCACCGTCAGCAGTGGTGTCAGGTTGCCGATGGTGGAAATCTGGCCGAACAGCCAGGCGCCGCAGCCAAGCCCCAGCACATAGGCCATGTAAAAGAAGGACATCGCCCGTCCGCGCCAGGCATTGGAGGCGGCATGGTTCAGCCAGCTCTGGGCGATGATGAAATTGCAGTTGGCAGCGGCGCCATAAAGTCCGCGCGCCAGAATCCACCAGCCGACCGACAAGCCTGAGGCGATGATGACGGCGGCGATGATGACAAAGGCCATAGAGCAGGCAAAGAGCCGCGCATGACCGACGCGGCGGATCAGCGGTCCAGTCACCACGCAGCCGACAAGTCCGCCGAAGGCAACGGCGGTGACGGCAGCCCCCGGCGCCCAGCTTGCCGCTTCCGAACGGGCCAGCATGAAGGGGCTATAGGCGAACATCAGCCCGCTTCCGACGGCCGCCGTCGTCATCGACAGAACGATGCTGGCAATCGAGAGCGGTGATGTTGTGCCGGAGGCGGGCTTGTCGTGCATAAAAACTCCATGAGCAGGCGCACAACGAGACCGCACGACGGGGCGCACAAATCCGGGAGCTTGGCCCTAGTCTAGCGAGAGGAGCGGGGTGCTGGCTATCGCGAAAACGTCGGCCGCCCGCTCTTCACCGGCAAGAGCAGATATCCACTATAAGGACTATTGACTCCACTATAAGAGAAATGCAGGATCGGCCTATGGAAAAGACTGATCAGGAATTCGAGGGTGCCATCGGCGAGCGGCTGAAATCGTTGCGGCTTGGCCAAAACTTTACGTTGGACCAGCTTGCAAGTGCTGCCGGCGTCAGCCGCGCGATGATTTCACGGATCGAGCGGGGGGAGGCGAGCCCGACAGCTGCGCTGCTGGCGCGGCTTTGCGAGGCGCTGGGCCTGTCGCTGTCGGCCTTTTTTGCGCCCGATGCGCCGGATCGCTCGCCGCTTTCCCGCCGAACGTCGCAACGGCTCTGGCGCGATCCGACAACCGGTTATCTGCGCCGTTCGGTCTCGCCGCCCGGAACGCCGTCACGGGTCGATATCGTCGAGGTGGAGTTTCCGCCCGGTGCTCGCGTCAGTTTTCCGCCGCGCCCGGAAAGCCGGTTCATGACGCAGCATGTCTGGCTGTTTGCCGGCGTGCTCGACATGGAGCTGGAAAATGAAACGCATCGGCTTCAGCCGGGCGATTGCCTGTTCATGGATATCGGCGATGCCTTTGCCTTCTTCAACCCGTCGGATGAACCCGCCCGCTACGCTGTCATTCTTGATCGCGGCCCAAATTCCAACCGCTAAAACCTTCACAACAAAGAGATTTCTTCTATGACCACGATCCGTATTGTTGATGCCGAAACCGCAGAGCACGCGCTGGATGACCTCTGCGAGGTTTTGTCCGATTGCATCAATGGCGGCGCTTCGCTCGGCTTCATGCTGCCGTTCCAGCCGCAGGACGGGCGCGAGTACTGGCGCGGTGTCGTGGACGCCGTGCGCTTGGGCCAGACGATCCTTGCCGTCGGCGAGGTGGAGGGCCGGGTGGTGGGCACCGTGCAGGTGGGTCTTGCCTCCAAACCCAACCAGCCCCATCGCGGCGACCTGATGAAGCTGCTTGTGCATCGCGATGCGCGTGGCCTTGGCCTGTCGCGCAAGCTTATGGAGGCGGTGGAAGAGGAGGCCGCCCGGCGTGGCCGCTCATTGCTTGTGCTCGACACCGCAACCGGCAGCGACGCGGAGGCGATCTATCCGCGCTTCGGCTGGCAGCGCGTCGGTGTCATCCCGGATTATGCACTCTGGCCGCAAGGCGGCTTCTGCGGCACCACGCTGTTTTACAAGCGCATTGGCTAGAAATTGCGGAACCTCGTCGGCCTGTCGTGGTTAGACTTGTTCAACTCCCGAAAACAATGGAGGCGAACATGACCAAGACCGATATCAAGGCCCAGCAGGAACGTGCCAAGGCGCAGGTGGAAAATACCAGCTCCGGCGGCCATCTGGGCGGCACCTATTACGGGCAGGAGCCGGACGGCAAGACCACCAGCGACAATGACAGGGTGGGCTCCAAGGCGCGGCCAAACAACGGCAATAACTGATTGCCTCCGGCCGCTTTCGACAATTGAAGACGATCTTTACGGCCGAGGCCCTGCGCAGAGTGGGGCCTCACTGCTGCCTGGTGTTCTGCTGCTTGAAAAGCGGTCGGCGGCACTTCCGGCAACCTTGGCTTTTTCCGCGAGCCGTGCGGCAAGCACCGAAAGTTTGTCCGGATCGGTCAACCCCATGCGGTAAAGGCGCAGCACGATGCGCGCGACCTTTTCTGTCTCCGTCCGGCTCGTTTTGCTGGCGCAGGAAAACAGCACGGAGCGGATGACCGTGTCGATCACCGCAAAATCGCTGGGAACCAGAATGTTCGGGTAAAACCGCACGTCCGGATGAGGCATGGTTCTCTCCGTTTCAAGCCTCCAGCATAGGCAAGGAGGCACATGGCGCAATATCAAATGTTAAAAAGACTGCCCCGGCCGAGCCTGCTGCAGGCATAAACGGAAACGGCGGCCCCCTTCCGGGAACCGCCGCCTGCTGTTGAAGTGCTTCAATTTTTTCAGAGATTGCCGTTGCGCTGCTGGATCATCATGAAGGTGTCGAAGCTGTAATCGGCCACCTGCAGCCAGAGGTAACCGTCCTTCTTGAACGCCTGCTGGCTGTCATAGATCTTCTTGAAGGCCGGGTTTTTGGCAGAGATTTCGGCATAGGTTTCCTGCGCTGCCTTGTAGCAGACGTCGAGAATGTCCTGGCTGAACGGCTTCAGCACGGCACCTTCCGCCACCAGCTGGCGCAGCGCCTTGGCGTTCAGCGCATCATAGCTTTCCAGCATCAGGGCGTTTGCGCGCGCGCAGGCATCCGTCAGCACGCGCTGGTAACGCTTCGGCAGGGCATTGAATTTTTCGAGGTTGAAGAAGGCGTGAACCGTCGGGCCACCTTCCCACCAGGCGGGGTAATAGTAATACTTCGCAACCTTGTAGAAACCGAGCTTGTGGTCGTCATAGGGGCCGACGAATTCGGTCGCGTCGATCGTGCCCTTTTCAAGCGCTGCGTAGACATCGCCGCCGGCAATCTGCTGCGGGGTCACGCCAACCTTGCTCATCACCTGGCCGGCAAGGCCTGCAATGCGCATCTTCAGGCCCTTCAGGTCGTCAACGGTCTTGATTTCCTTGCGGAACCAGCCACCCATCTGCGCGCCGGTATTGCCGGCGGGAAGCGCATAGAGGTTATGGCCGGCCAAAAACTCGTTGAGCAGCGCCGTGCCGCCGCCGACCGAGAACCAGGAATTGGAAAGGCGCGCATTGAGGCCGAAGGGAATGGCTGTGCCGAGCGCAAAGGTCGGATCCTTGCCGACGTAATAATAGGCGCAGGTATGAGCCATTTCCACAGTACCGGCGGCCACCGCATCGGCAGCCTGCAGCGGCGGCACGATTTCGCCGGCCGCAAAGGTCTGGATCTGGAATTTTCCGTCCGTCGCTTCCGAGACGCTTTTTGCAATCTCCGTCGAAGAATTGAACAGCACGTCGAGGCTCTTCGGGAAGGAAGAGGTCAGACGCCAGGTGATCTCGGGGCTTTCCTGCGCGATGGCGGGGGCGGCAAGGGCTGCGGCGCCGACACCGGCAACGCCGGCCTGGCGAAAGAAGGATCTGCGGTTCATGGCATTCGGCCTTTGATTTCATGACAATGCGGGCATGCTTTCGACGCCCCTAAACCATTTTGTTGCAGTTCCTGCAAGGAAAAATGGCAAAAGATTGCGCAGTGACAACCCTGTTCGGACGGTTCGTTTCGCGCGGTGGGGCTGTCTGCGAACAGCGATTTTAAGGCTCCTGCGGGGTTGAATTTTACCCGCCATCGAATTAGATTAGAATAATTCTAAAAAGGATCACCACTATGTTCGAGATGTTTCGCGCCAGCGGACGCCGTGCCTTCGAGACGTTGAGCGAGGCCGAAATCCTGGCGCTTGCCATTTCCTCCGAAGAAGAGGATGCGCGGATCTACCAGTCCTATGCGGCGTCGCTTGCCGAGCGTGCGCCGGATTCGGCCAAGGTGTTTCGCGATATGGCGGAAGTTGAACAGTCGCACCGCAATATGCTGATTGGCCAGTTCCGCCGGCGTTTCGGCGAGGACATTCCGCTGATCCGTCGCGAGCATGTGCGCGGTTTTTACCAGCGCCGGCCCGACTGGTTGATGACAAACCTGTCGCTGGACACCATTCGCGCCCAGGCCGAACTCATGGAAGAACAGGCGTTTCGCTTCTATACGCAAGCGATGAAGCGGGTGAACGACGCCTCGACCCGCCAGTTGCTCGGGGATCTGGCGCTGGCCGAGCAGGGGCACGGCGAAATCGCCCAAATGCTCGGCGACAAGCACACGCCGGAAGAGGTGCGCGAGGCAGAAACGGCGGGCGAACGTCGCCAGTTCATCCTCACCTATGTGCAGCCGGGGCTTGCCGGCCTGATGGACGGATCCGTCTCGACACTTGCACCGATCTTTGCGGCAGCCTTTGCCACCGGCGATACCTGGTCGACCTTCCTCATCGGCCTGTCGGCCTCCGTCGGCGCCGGTATTTCGATGGGCTTTACGGAAGCGGCCCATGATGACGGCAAGCTGTCGGGCCGCGGATCGCCGCTGAAGCGCGGTCTTGCCTCAGGTATCATGACCGCCGTCGGCGGCCTCGGCCACGCGCTGCCCTACCTCATTCCGCATTTCTGGACCGCCACGATCGTTGCCGCCATCGTCGTCTTTTTCGAATTGTGGGCGATCGCCTTCATCCAGAACCGCTTCATGGAAACGCCCTTTTTACGCGCCGTTTTCCAGGTCGTGTTCGGCGGCTCACTGGTGCTTGCCGCTGGCATTCTGATCGGGCACGCGTGAAGAGCGACGGCGCTGAGCGAAAGCGAAGGGCCGGGCGCAGCCCAGCCCCAAGACTGCTGCCCCTCCAAAACAAAAACACCGCAAACGAAAATGGCCGGCATCACGCCGGCCATGTCGTATCAGGCTCGAACAATCAGCGGACGGCGCCAACCACGATTTCGCGGCCATCCTCGATGGTCACCCAGCGGCCTGTGTTGAACGAGGCCTGACGCTTCAGGTAGGTGTAGGGCGTCTGGGTCCAGAGTTTTACGTCGTCGTTGAGGTTATCCAGAATGAAATCGCCTTCCGAGGTCCGCACCGTCAGAACCGCGTGGCCTTCGCCATCGGGCTTGCGCACCACGGTGATCAGCAGGTCGGCCAGCGAAAAACCGCGCTCGGAAAGCTCCTTGCGCTTCTGCAGCACATAATCTTCGCAGTCGCCGGCATCGACGGGGTAGGCCCAGACTTCCTCGCGGCCATAAACTTCCATGTCGGTGCGGGCGGTGATGCGGGAATTCACCGAGCTGTTGATCTCGTGGATGGCCTGCCAGCCGTATTCGGTCACTTTTGGCGCGGGCGAGGAGGCAAAGCGAATGTTGCACTCATCCTTGTGCAACTGGCAGAATTCGTAATGGCCGATGGGCTGGGAGGTGATGTTGCCCGTCACCATATGCGAGGTCGGTTGCGGGGCCGGAACCGCAGCAGTCGCCGGCGCAAACATCGCAATGAGCAGCAACGCAACGTGCCGCGCCTTCAGGGCATTTATCATGGATCCGTCCCTCTAAATCCTAACAAAAGGTTAAGGCCCGAGAGGCGGGAGTGTCAATTATGAACAGAGTCTTAACAGCGGCGCTCTGCATTTATGGTTAAGATTGCGGCTTTTCAGTCGCAGCTTATGGACGAGTGGCCGCGCGGCAGTTTCAACTGCCGCCGGTCTCATTCCCTGAACGCCTTCTCAGACAAGGGCTGCGATGGCCGCGCGCATCCGCTCGATATCCTGTGGCCGTGACAGGCGGTGGTCGCCGTCGCGCACCAGCGTCAGCACCACGTCGTCTGCCGGCAGGTGCTCGATCAGCGTCAGCGCATGTTTGTATGGCACATCGGCATCCTGCATGCCCTGCAGGATGTGAACCGGGCAGCCGGTCTCGATAATACCGGTCAGCACCCGGTTTTCCCGGCCGTCCTCGATGAGGGCGCGGGTAAAAATGTTCGGCTCGGGGCTGTATTCGGAGTGTTCCTCGAAATAACCGCGTTCCTCCAGGGAACGACGTTCAGCATCGCCAAGCGCCAGTTCGATCAGTGCGCTGGTAAAATCCGGTGCCGGGGCGATGAGAACCATGCCGCTGACCTTCGGCGCGTCAGCGCGGCGCTTCAGTTCCTGAACGGCCCGCAGGGCAATCCATCCCCCCATGGAGGAGCCGACGAGGATGACCTGGCGGGCCGGAAAGGCAGCAATCGCGGCAAGGCTTTCCTCCAGCCATCGGCTGATCGTCCCATGTCGAAATTCGCCGCCGGACTGGCCATGGCCGGAATAATCGAGCCGCAGTGCCGCAAGGCCAAGTTCTGCGGCCTGCCGGTCCATCTCCAGCGCCTTGGTGCCTGTCATGTCGGAGCGATAGCCGCCGAGCCAGACGAGCATGGGGCCATCATTCCCGTTTGCGGCCTTGCGGTGAAGCATGGCAATCGAGCGCACGTCATCCGGCTGACCTACCTTGATGTGCGAAAGTTCGGCCGGCTGCAGGTCGTTTGTCATGGCGTTCTCCTCGATACTATTGATGCGCCTATAAAACAGATTCGCGAAACGCCGACAGCAGGTGATTTCCTGTGCAGACTATGCTATTGACTTCGCCGCAGCGTTGACGACATTGACCCGCAATCGTGCCTGGCGCCGATGCACGCCGCTGCATTTCGAAATAATTCGAGGAGAATACGACCATTCGCAGACCTTTCAAAGCCGACGCTCCAGTCAAGGACGGGCCGCGCTCCAACCGGGAAATCCGCGTACCTCGCGTTCAGCTGATCAACGCAGAGGGCGAAAACCTCGGCCCCGTGCCGACAGATCAGGCGCTCAAGATGGCGGAAGAGGCCGGTCTCGACCTGGTCGAGATTTCGCCTAACAATGATCCGCCGGTGTGCAAGATCCTCGATCTTGGCAAGCTGAAATACGCCAACCAGAAGAAGGCGGCCGAAGCGCGCAAGAAGCAGAAGATCGTCGAAATCAAAGAAATCAAGATGCGCCCGAACATCGACACCCATGATTATGAGGTGAAGATGAAGGCGATCCTGCGTTTCTTCGAAGACGGCGACAAGGTTCGCGTCACGCTGCGCTTCCGCGGTCGTGAAATGGCCCACCAGGAACTGGGCATGAAGCTTCTGCTTCAGGTCAAGGAAGACACGGCAACGATTGCCAAGGTGGAAGCGGAGCCCAAGCTCGAAGGCCGCCAGATGATGATGGTGCTGGCCCCTCGCTGAGGCCGGCACTTTTTTGAGAGCCGCTCGTGGGGGCGCACAAGCCCCCCGTTTGCCGTGCCCCTTAAAACCCCGTGTTCCCCCATTGCGCTTTTAACCGCCTGTCGGTATAAGCGCGCGTCCGAACGGTCCGGCAGGGCATGCCGTGGCCGTTCTCGAATAGCTTGAAATCCGCCATTCGTCAGCGGGTTTCGATACAAGATATGGAGTAGCAAAATGCCCAAGATGAAGACGAAATCGGCTGCCAAGAAGCGGTTCAAGATCACGGCGACCGGCAAGGTCGTTGCGGCTGCCGCCGGCAAGCGCCACGGCATGATCAAGCGGTCCAACAAGTTCATTCGTAACGCTCGCGGTACGATGGTTCTGGCCGAACCGGATGGCAAGAAGGTCATCAAGAACTACCTGCCGAACGGTCTCTGAGACCCTTTCGCTTTTTGGATCAGTTAAGGAGATCATGACATGGCACGCGTAAAACGTGGCGTAACTTCCCGCGCCAAGCACACCAAGACCCTCAAGGCAGCCAAGGGCTTCTACGGACGCCGCAAGAACACCATACGCGCCGCTAAGGCGGCTGTGGATCGTTCGCGCCAGTTTGCCACCCGCGACCGCAAGGTCAAGAAGCGCAATTTCCGCGCTCTCTGGATCCAGCGTATCAACGCTGCCGTTCGCGAATTCGGCCTGACCTACGGCCGCTTCATCGACGGCCTGAACAAGGCCGGCATCGAAGTGGACCGCAAGGTTCTCTCCGACATGGCCATCCATGAGCCGGCCGCTTTCGGCGCGCTGGTCGAAGCCTCCAAGAAGGCTCTCGAGTACCTCAAGGATGCCGGCACCACCAACGAGTTTGAAAGCGCGGTCAAGTAACCAGCGCTTCCCAAGCTTATTGCTTCACTGATTTGGGAAACCCGCGCTGGTCTGGGCTGGCGCGGGTTTTTCATGTTTTATTCGCCGTCGCGCTTCCGGCAGGCTTGGCCAAACCCACCCGATCTTCACACGGAAACCATCATGTCCGATCTGGAAAACCTGAAGACCTCGCTTCTTGCCGAAATCGCCGCTGCCGCCGACGAACCGGCCATCGAGGCAGTGCGTGTGGCAGCCCTTGGCAAAAAGGGCTCCGTTTCCGAGCTGCTGAAGACACTCGGTTCGATGACGCCGGAGGAACGCCAGAGCCGTGGTGCCGCGATCAATGCGCTGAAGACCGAAGTGACCGAGGCGCTTGCCGCCCGCAAGACGGTTTTGCGCGAGGCCGCGATCAACGCACGGCTTGCCGCCGAAACGCTCGACGTGACCCTGCCCGTGCGCTCCTCGCCGGCTGAACGCGGCCGCATCCATCCGATCAGCCAGATCGTTGATGAGATCACCGCCATCTTCGCCGACATGGGTTTTTCCATCGCGGAAGGCCCCGATATCGAGACCGACTATTACAACTTCACGGCGCTGAATTTCCCGGAAGGCCATCCGGCCCGCGAGATGCACGACACCTTCTTTTTCCAGCCGGACGAGAATGGCGAGCGCAAGGTTCTGCGCACCCATACCTCGCCGGTGCAGGTGCGCACCATGGAAGCCCAGAAGCCGCCGATCCGCATCGTCATTCCCGGCAAGACCTATCGCCAGGACAGTGACGCCACCCATTCGCCGATGTTCCATCAGGTCGAAGGCCTCGTCATCGACAAGAAGAGCCATGTCGGCAATATCCGCTGGGTGCTCGAAGAGTTCTGCAAGGCCTTCTTCGAGGTGGACAATGTCACCATGCGTTTTCGCCCGTCCTTCTTCCCCTTCACCGAGCCGAGCTTTGAGGTGGACATCCAGTGCGACCGCTCGTCCGGCCCGATCGTCAAGTTCGGCGAAGGCACTGACTGGATGGAAATTCTGGGCTGCGGCATGGTGCATCCGAACGTGCTGCGCGCCGGCGGGCTCGATCCCGACGAATACCAGGGTTTTGCCTGGGGCATGGGGCTCGACCGCATCGCCATGCTGAAATACGGCATGCCTGACCTGCGCGACTTCTTCAACGCCGACGTGCGCTGGATGAGCCATTACGGTT
This sequence comes from Neorhizobium sp. PAMB6716, assembly GCF_058242805.1. Taxonomy (NCBI): domain Bacteria; kingdom Pseudomonadati; phylum Pseudomonadota; class Alphaproteobacteria; order Hyphomicrobiales; family Rhizobiaceae; genus Neorhizobium; species Neorhizobium sp. PAMB6716. The sequence goes on along the minus strand of NZ_CM177835.1, from coordinate 3,116,167 downwards.
TCCGCCCGCTCGACATGCCGACGCTGTTCGGCGGTCTGAGCGCGTAAAGAGGAGATAGATCGATGAAATTCACACTCTCCTGGCTGAAGGATCATCTGGAAACGGATGCGACCCTCGATGCGATCTGCGAACGCTTGACGGCCATTGGCCTTGAGGTCGAGGATGTCGATGACAAGGCGGCGTATAAGCCGTTTGTCATCGCCAAAGTTCTCTCGGCCGAAAAGCATCCGTCCGCCGACCGGCTGAAGGTGTTGATGGTGGATGCCGGCGGCGACAAACCGGTGCAGGTTGTCTGCGGTGCGCCCAATGCGCGGGCCGGTCTCGTCGGTGCGCTGGCGCGGCCGGGCACCTATGTGCCGGGTCTCGATGTGACGCTTGCTGTCGGCAATATTCGCGGTGTCGAAAGCCACGGCATGATGTGCTCCGAAAAGGAGCTGAACATGTCCGAGGCCCATGACGGCATTATCGACCTGGCCGAGGATGCGCCTGTCGGAACGTCGTTTGCCGCTTATGCCGGGCTTGACGATCCGATCATCGAGATCAACCTGACGCCGAACCGTCCCGATTGCACGAGCATTTTCGGCATCGCGCGGGATCTGGCGGCGTCTGGCCTTGGCACGCTGAAGCAGCCGAAGGCGCCGGATTTTGCCGTGTCCGGCGAAACGCCGGTCGAGGTCAAGATCGATCTCGACGACGAAAAGCTGTGCCCCGGTTTTGCGCTGCGCCTCGTTCGTGGTGTGAAGAACGGCCCGAGCCCGGCCTGGATGCAGACGCGCCTGAAGGCCATCGGCCTTCGCCCGATCAATGCGCTGGTCGATATCACCAATTACATGACCTTCGACCAGGGCCGGCCGATGCATGTGTTTGATGCGGCAAAGGTTGCCGGCAACCTCACGGTGCGCCGGGCAAACGAGGGCGAGGAAATTTTGGCGCTCGATACACGCACCTACACGCTTTCTCCCGCCAATGTGGTGATTGCCGATGATAACGGCGTCGAATCCATCGGCGGCATCATGGGCGGCGAGCATTCCGGCTGCGATGAAAACACCATGGACGTGCTGATCGAATCGGCCCTGTGGGACCCGATCAACATCGCCAAATCCGGCCGCGCGCTCGGCATCATCACCGATGCCCGGTACCGGTTCGAGCGCGGTGTTGACCCCAATTACATGATGCCGGGGCTGGAGCGCACGACGCAGCTGGTGCTGGATCTCTGCGGCGGCACCGCGGCAAAAGCCAAAGTTGCCGGCTACAAGGGTTATGACGCCCGGCTGGTCGATTTCCCCTTTTCCGAGGTGAAGCGCCTGACGGGGCTGAATGTCTCCGTCGAGGAGAGCCAGAAAATTCTCACCGCCCTCGGCTTCGAGATCGTTTCGGGCGATGAGGCGCGGGCAACCGTTGCCGTGCCCTCCTGGCGCCCGGATGTGGATGGCAAGGCCGACCTCGTGGAAGAGGTCATGCGCATCCACGGTGTGGACCAGATCCGCCCCGAGCCGCTGGAAAGCCAGGGTGCCGTCAATGGCCGCATCCTGACGACGCTGCAGATCCGCACCCGCACGGCAAAACGCGCACTTGCCTCTCGCGGCATGCTGGAAGCCGTCACCTGGTCGTTCATTCCGGAAGATCAGGCAAAGCTGTTTGGCGGCGGCAAACCGCAGCTGAAACTGGCAAACCCGATTGCGGCCGACATGTCGGACATGCGCCCCTCGCTTCTGCCGGGCCTCTTGACGGCGGCCCAGCGCAATGCCGACAAGGGTTTTGGCGATGTAGCGATCTTCGAGGTGTCCGGCACCTATGAGGGCGACACACCAGAGGCGCAGCGGCGCGTGGCGGGCGGCATCCGTCGCGGCACGGCCTCGCTTGCCGGCGCTGGCAAATTCTGGTCGAACGCAGCCAAGGGCGGCGGAAAACCCGTCGATGTCTATGACGCCAAGGCCGATGCGCTGGCCGTGATCGAGGCCTGCGGGCTTCCCATGGGCAATGTGCAGGTGGAGCAGGGCGGCCCCGCCTGGTATCACCCCGGCCGTTCCGGCACGATCAAGATGGGCCCGAAAGTGGTGCTTGGCCATTTTGGCGAGTTCCACCCGAACACGCTGTCGGCCCTTGATGTCTCCGGCGCGCTCTGCGGTTTCGAGGTCTATCTCGATGCCATGCCCGAGCCGAAGAAGAAGGCGACCCGCACAAAACCGGCGCTCGAACTGTCGCCCTTCCAGATGGTGAAGCGCGATTTCGCCTTCGTGGTGGACCGCACGGTGGACGCCGGCGCCCTCATCAAGGCCGCCACCACGGCAGACCGCAAGCTGGTATCAGGCGTCTCGGTGTTCGACGTGTTCGAAGGCGCATCGCTTGGCGAAAACAAGAAATCGATCGCCATCGAGGTGCTGATCCAGCCCGTCGACAAGACGCTGACGGACGAGGATTTTGATGCGCTGACGAAAAAGATCGTCGCCAACGTTGAAAAATCGACCGGCGGCATTTTGCGCGCCTGAGGTTTTGTCTCAGGTGACATCGCCATCCCCGGATGGCGTTTAAGCCTATCGTGCGCCCCTCTGTTCGAAAGAAGAGAGGGGCGTTTTTATGCGCGCTGCGGCGCGCGGCCTTTCGTTTCAAGCTCTGCCAAAGAACGGGCATGCGGATTGATGATGCGCAAAAAAGGCCATGCAACTGCTGCCACGCGGCGGAAAAAGCCCGTGTTCAAAGAGAATGCAGACCGGGCGCTGAAAGCTGCCTCGTATGATTTTATTATAAGTGACACCTTTCAGCGCCCCGTTCAGCGGTTTTTGCTCGCGCGTGGGGTCCCTCTGCCTGACGAGAGATTCTTGGGGTTTTTGCCATCGCCGCACTCCCATAAGTCGGGAGCGAACAGCGGGCGATGAAACCCAAAAACCTCCCGCCCCATGTGTGCCGCACAGACACGCCCGGCGCGCTTGCTGGGAGATGAAACGGCAAGGCCTGTCCGGGGCCTGCCATTTCCCCCGTGTCGCCGGAGGGAGACCAATTTCCGCGAACCCGGTGCATGAGGTTTTGCGTCACCCCCTCATGCCCCGCGCCGGCCCCGCATCGCCAGAACGCCTTCTGGTGTATCCGCTGCGAGACGAGGGCATTGTAGATGAGGGTGTGGGGGGTGAGGATAATGGGGGTGGGATTTATTTTTCGGGCCGCGGTGCCGGCAGGTTTTTGTCAGCCGGTCGTGGCTTCGCCACGCGTGAAAACGAGCGATATGCAGCCTGTTAAAAAATCAGCTTCAGCAGCAGGACGACCACGATTAGCCCAATGAGAAAAATCACTCCGACGGTGCCACCGATGAACTTCAGCATGTTGTCTCCTGCGATATGATGCGATCTGGCCGCCGGGTAAACCGTGCCGAGCGCGCTTTGGGGTCTATGTCAGGCAACTGGTCGGAGGGGGATTGGTTCCATCAGGGGGCAGAGGGCAGGGCGGTTTCGGCAATAGGGATCTTCCGGTGGTCTGCTCTTTCCCATGTCGCGGGGAGACCAATTGCTGTGAATAGGGAACACTTGGTTTTGCGTCGATATGCCCCATGCCCGGCCAGATCCCGCATCGCCAGAACGCATTCTGGTTTATCCGCTGCGAGACAGCGCATTGTAGGGCAGAGTGTGGGGAGGCATGATGGGGTGGGGATTCTATTTTTGGAGACGTGGCTCTTTGGGCCACCGTTCTCAGCGAGAGAGGAGAGTATTCGCGTCATCGTATTCATGACTTCATGATGCAAATACGTGAATGATTATTGACACTCCGACGCTGACCATGAATATTGAAATTGCTTTACGCGGATAGGCTTACAAGCCTTGTCGGGCGCTTCGCCAGACATGTACTTATTGAACGATAATGGCGTCTCGGATCGGACTCGGTTTTCCTTGACCCTTTGGGCCGCTCACTCGTTCGCTTCAAGAAAAACCGAGTCCAATCCGAGACTCTCAAAGGTAAAGCGTGAGTTTCCTCGACTTAACAGGCGAGCTTCTGGGAAAGATTGACTTCGAGAAATCGAAGATCGTTCAGCCTCAGAGGCTCGTATTTGTCTGTGGAGGACAAAAGAGTGACAACCCTAGCGCCCCTACATCAATGCGGGAGATACTGCTTGCAAAAGCAGCTTTAGGAAATTCTGGCTACATAGGGCCGTCAAAGGTAATTCTAGCGGAGGCTGCTGTAAATTTTCTAGCTAGAAGTAGTTTCAGCAACCTTTTAGATTTGGAAAGATTTATTGCAGCTGCTGTTCATGCAGTTATTCTGATCGTGGAGAGCCCGGGATCAATGTGTGAACTCGGCGCTTTCGTAATGGCGCCGGAGATTCGCGAGAAGCTTATTGTGGTTATGCAAAGTGACCATATGCCTCGAGCCTCATTCATCACAACTGGCGCAATCAAATATTTTGAGGAGAATCAGCAGGACGCACAAATTCAAGGGTACGATTGGAAAATTGACCCAGAGACACGTGTTATCGATATACCAGACTTTGCTATTGAAGAAATGTTGAAGCAATTGCCTGAGGCGATGGATCGCGTCCACACTGTACACGCTACAGAGCTATTTAAAGCAGATTTAGATGGGCACCTCATATACCTCACGCTTGCTTTTTGTCATCTTCTCCGAGCCGCGAAGCAGATCGATATTAAGCGATGTTTTGAATTTTCATCTATTGATATTTCAGAGAAAAAGTTAAGGCATTGTGTGGATATTCTTCAGATTTGTGAACTTCTGAAGTCCATTCGGCATGGAAAACTCGATTATTACGTCGCTCTTGTTGATAAAATACCGCTTGAAATTGCTTTTCGTGACGGAACAGCTGCTAGAGATCGAAGTACTTCGCGTTGGATAACTCGAATTGTCGAGGAAATATCCAAGGATACCGAGGAAAAATTTCGCATTGAAATGTTTAAGGGGCATCGTGATGATTAGCCCTCCCCCAAAGCTCATTCGGGACTGTGCAAACAGTCTTGCTCTTACGGTCGGCGAACTGGCCACGATCGCAAAGACGGCTCCAAAACGATATTTCGTTTGGGAGGTAGACAAGCGCTCAGGAGGCGGGAAACGGACACTTTGTCATCCGGCGCGCGAGCTGAAAAATGTTCAATATTATTTTCTGCACGATGTGCTGATGGATCTCCCAATCCATTCGGCGGCAATGGCTTACGTTGCAGGGGGGTCAATAAAGAAGAACGCGGAGGCCCATAAGGGTTCGCGCGTAATAATGAAAATCGATTTCGCTGATTTCTTCAATAGTTTAAAAGTCGGAAATTGGACGCGTTTTGCTTCAGAGCATTTTCCGGATTGGTCAGAGGAAGAATTGGACTTCAGCCGCCACATACTTTTTTGGGGTGCGGGCACTTACAGTCCAAAATGTTTGGCCATCGGGTCGCCAACATCGCCAATTTTATCAAATGCAATGTTGTATGAAGTAGATATAGTTTTGTCAAAATATGCTGAAAGTCGGAACATAAAATACACAAGATATGCCGACGACATAACTTTTTCTTCTAAAGGCTGGTTGGACTATGAGGAAATCCTGAAAACTGTCAGAGATGCACTATCGGAGGCGCGTAACACGTCGATAACGGTCAATCGCGGCAAGACTATTTTGCTGTCAAAAAAATACTCCCGACGTGTGACTGGTCTGGTGCTCACCCCGGACAGCAAGGTGTCTTTGGGCCGTGAACGTAAGCGACTTATAACCGCCATGGTACATCGAGCTGAACTCAACACTCTGATTTCCGAGGATTGGGCGAAACTGGCCGGGTTGCTCGCATTTGCAGCTGATGCCGAGCCGGAATTCATCGTACGGCTTAAAAAGAAGTATTCAGCAGAACTCGTGCAATTAATTTTGCGGCACGGGCCTAGAATTGTGTGAATTTCCAGTCTCAGTCCCAAACATGGCGTTGTGTTGTACAACGTATCAAAGATGCCGCCCCCGCCTGCCGGCACCTTCTCCCCGTGGGGGAGAAGGGGGCACGCGGTTGGTGGCTGCGGTCAGAGGCTGACGCGGCGGCCTTCCTTGTCGGCGTTCTTGCGGTCGCTGCCGTGCTTTTCGAGGATCGCCTTGGCATCTTCCACGGAAATGCGGTGCTTCTTGGCGAAGGCAACGGGTTCATAGGCTTTTTGCGCGTCTGCGGCTTTCGGGTCTGACATGATCTGTCTCCAATGGTGAGGGCGCCGGCGGGGTGCCGGTTTGCCTCGGGGTGCGTACCTCGGAATGTGTGTCGAGGGAGTTTTTTGGGCGCGCCCGGTCAAGATGCAGGTCGCGCGCGAAAAATGGCCGTTTGAGCCTTGAGGCCTCTATATGGGGATTGCGGCGCAAAAGCTCAATATTTGTTCTTGCGCAGCGTCTTGTTGCCCTTCGGGCCGCTGTAGACCGGGGTGCGGTCGCGGTTTTCGGTGGTGAGCGTGCGCCAGCGCTCCAGCCGCTCGGCTGACAGCGTGCCGGCCTTGACGGCGGCCTGCACGGCGCAGCCGGGTTCATGCGCGTGGGTGCAATCGCGAAACCGGCAATCGGGGGCAAGCTCGATGATTTCGGCAAACAGCGTATCGATGCCGCCGGTGACGTCGCTCACATAAAGCGTGCGGATGCCGGGCGTATCAATGACCCAGCCGCCGCCGGCGATTTCATGCAGGGAACGGGCCGTGGTGGTGTGGCGGCCTTTTGCGTCATGCTCGCGAATTTCGCCGGTCTTTTGCGGGCTTTCGGCAGAGGGGCCGGCCAGCGTGTTGACCAGCGTCGATTTGCCGACGCCGGACGAGCCGACAAGCGCCACCGTCTGGCCCGGTCCGCACCAGGGTTTTAGAGGATCGATGGCATCGGCTGCGCGGGCATTAACGACCACGACCGGCAGATCGCGCTGGAGGGATGCTGCCTGTGTCGCATAGGTTTCGGCATCCTCCACCATGTCGGCCTTGGTCAGCACGATGACCGGGCGCGTGCCGGCCTCGTTTGCCATGATGAGATACCGTTCCAGCCGCGAGGGGTTGAAATCGGCATTGCAGGAGGTGACGATAAACAGCGTATCGACATTGGCGGCCGCCAGCTGCTGGCCGATGGCGCCTTCGGTGCGCCGCTGCAAAACGGTGTGGCGGGCAAGGCGTCGCGTGAGAAGGCCGGTCAGGGGATCTGCGAGAACCCAGTCTCCCACCGCATAATCGGCAGTATTGGCGTTGGGCGCAAGTTCGAGGGCGACAGGGCCGCTGGCATCGATGGCATCAAGCCGCGCCCGGTGGACGGACGATATGCGCCGCACCAGAAGGTTTGTCTCTTCAGGCGTGACCTGATCGGCAAAGAAATCCGTCCAGCCCAGCCGCTGAAGCGCTGCGGTTTCGAAAAACCCCGTCAAAGGCGGGCCATCCGGAGGTTTTGGGGCGAAAAAGAAGCGGGCATGGGTTTTTAAGCTTTCCGTGGCGCGAGCGCAGGTCTTTGCGGGTGTCATAGCGCAGAAACGGCGCGCTGACGCGGGAAATGTTTTTGGCGAGGGGATTTGTAAGAGAGAGGCCCTCTCTGCCCTGCCGGGCATCTCCCCCACAAGGGGGGAGAAACCACGCGGCAGGCGTCCCGTTCCTGCGCAAAAGCGCGCGGCCGGGTTAAGCCCTCCCCCTTGTGGGGAGGGTTTGGGAGGGGATCTCTCCCATATGCGATTGTCCTGCCGCGCGCGGGGAGAAGGGGTGTGTCGCAGCGTTTCTACTGGCTATTGCCTATTGCCTTGCCGAACCCTACCGGTTGGCCATCTTTGCCATGGAATCCGGATAACGGGCACCTTTCACCTTGTCCGGCGAGAGGAGTGCGCCGAGTTGCGTCACCTCGTCTGCCGAGAGCTTGATATCGGCCGCGGCGACGTTTTTTTCGAGATTGGCGATCTTCGTGGTGCCGGGGATGGGCACGATGAAATCGCCCTGCGCCAGCACCCAGGCGAGCGCCAGCTGGCCCGCCGTGGTGTTCTTGTCCGCCGCCATCTGTTCCAGTGCCGAGACGAGCGCCAGATTGGCATCAAAATTTTCCGCCTGAAAACGCGGCAGGCCGCGGCGGAAATCCGTGTCGGAGAGGCCGTCGAGGTTTTTGAGCGCGCCGGTCAGTGCGCCGCGGCCGAGCGGCGAGAAGGGCACGAAACCGATGCCAAGCTCGCGGCAGGTGGCCAGCACGCCGTTTTCTTCCGGATCGCGCGTCCACAGCGAATATTCGCTCTGGATGGCGGCAATCGGGTGGGTGGCATGGGCGCGGCGCAGCGTTTCGGCGCTCGCTTCCGAAAGGCCGAGTGCGCGCACCTTGCCTTCCTTGACGAGATCGGCCATGGCGCCGACGGTTTCCTCGATCGCAACATCCGGATCGACGCGGTGCTGGTAAAAAAGATCGATCACCTCGACGCCGAGGCGTTTCAGCGAGGCTTCTGCCACCGCGCGGACATTTTCCGGCCGGCTGTCGGTGCCGGAGGGGCGGGCGGCCTTGGCCTCGTCTCCGATGGTGAAGCCGAACTTGGTGGCGATCTGCACCTGGTCGCGGTAGGGTTTCAGCCCCTTGCCGACGAGGATTTCATTCGTATAGGGGCCGTAGACTTCGGCCGTATCAAACAGCGTGACGCCCAGTTCGACAGCGCGGGCAAGTGTGGCGAGCGCGCCGGTTTCATCGGCCACCGGGCTATAGGCATGGGTCATGCCCATGCAGCCAAGGCCAAGGGCGGAAACATTGAGCGTTCCAAGGGTGCGGGTGTGCATGGGTTCTCCTCAAGGGGTCATCGAGATAGGCGCGGCGCGGCGAAGGCGCCAACGTCCAGAACAATCTAGGGCGTTCGGGCATCGGTGAAAACCGCTGCAATTGGGCGCGGGCTGTTCTATGGGATAGAACAATGAACCGTATCCAGTTGTCCCAGATGGCCGTTTTCGCAGCCGTTGCCGAAGCCCAGAGCTTTCGCAAGGCGGCGGCCGATCTTGGCATTGCGCCCTCGGCCGTCAGTCATGCGGTCTCGGCGCTGGAAGAAAGCCTTGGCGTGCGCCTGTTGCAGCGCACGACGCGGTCTGTTGCGCCGACCCAGGAAGGGCGGCTTCTGATCGCAGCCCTTTCGCCGGCGCTGTCGGATATCGATGCGGCGATGCGGGCCCTGTCTGAGCGCAGCGAACGGCCGGCAGGCCCGCTGAAGATCACCATGCCGATGCTGGCGGCTGACGAGATCGTGGCGCCGCGGATCGGCGCGTTTCTGGCGCTTTATCCTGATATCGAGCTGGAGATCCGCACCGACGACCGTTTCGAGGACATCGTCCAGCAGGAATGCGATGCGGGCCTGCGGCTCGGCGAGCATCTGCAGGCAGACATGATTGCCGTGCGCGCAAGCGGCCCCTGGCAGGGCGTCATCGTCGGATCGCCGGGTTATTTCGAACAGCATCCGGTGCCGCAGCATCCGCGCGATCTCGTTGACCACCGCTGCATCCGGCGCCGGTTTGCGAGCGGCCGCGTCTATCGCTGGGAGCTGGAAAAGGATGGCAAGCCGGTGGTGGTCAATGTGGATGGTCCGCTGATCCTGCCGGACCAGCGGTTGATGCGCCGCGCCGCCTGCGACGGCGTCGGGCTGGCTTTCCTGTTTGATCCGGCCGTCGAGACCGATATTGCCGAGGGACGGCTGGTGCGGGTGCTTGAAGCGTGGTGCCCGCCCTTCGACGGGTTCTACATATACTATCCCTCGCGCCGGCAGATGCGCCCGTCGCTGCGCGCCTTCATCGATTTCTTCCGCTTTCGGGCGTGATGGTCAGGCTCAGAGCTTTATCCGGTAACGCACGTGTCCATCGGAGGCGACGAAGCTGTCATAGAGTTTGCGCGCCGTGACATTGCCCTCGTCGGTGTGCCAGTAGAGGCGCGCCCAGCCGTTTTTTGCACAGATTGCCACCAGATCCTCCATCAGCGCGCGGCCGATGCCCTTGCCGCGAAAGGTTTCATCGAGAAACAGGTCTTCCAGATAACAGTCCGGCGTCTTCACCCAGGTGGAATCGTGAAAGTGGTGGATGGCGAAGCCGGCAAGCTGCCCCTCCACCTCCGCCAAGCGCATGGCAACACGCGAGGCGGGATCGAGAATGCGGGCCCAGGTGTAATCGGTCACGTCAGGGCCAAGCGTTACCTTGTAGAAGGCAAGATAATCCGCCCAGAGTTTTCTCCACGCGGCTTCGTCATCCGGGGTGACATCGCGGACCAGAACCTCGGTGTTCATGCGCCGGCCTCGTTGAGACCAGCCTCGTTGAGAAGGGTCATCTGCGCATCCGAAAGTTCGAGCTTGCCGGCGGCGGTCATCGCCTGCAGCTGGTCGAGGCTGGTGGCCGAGGCAATGGGGGCGGTGATGCCGGGGCGGGCGGCAACCCAGGCGATGGCAACGGTTGCCATGCTGGTTGCGGTTTCGCGCGCCACCTGGTCGAGCGCCGAAAGAACGCTTTCGCCGCGCGGATTGAGATAATCGCCGACACGGCCGCCGCGCGCCTTGCCGGCGGCATCTTCCACCTTGCGATATTTGCCGGTGAGGAAGCCGGCGGCCAGCGCATAATAGCTGATGACGCCGATCTCTTCGGCAATGCAGAGATCGGCAATCGGGCCTTCGAATTTCTGCCGTGTGTAGACATTGTATTCCGGCTGCAGCACATCGAACCGCGGCAGGCCGGATTTTTCGGCAGCATCGAGAGAGGTCTTCAGCTCGCCCGCATCATAGTTGGAGCAGCCGATGGCGCGGATTTTTCCGGCGTCCTTCAGCTTGGAAAAGGCTTCCAGCGTTTCCTCGACAGGCGTTTCCGTGTCCGGCTTGTGGGCGAGGTAAAGGTCGATATAGTCGGTGTCGAGACGCTTCAGCGAGGCCTCGACTGCCTCTGCGATCCAGCCCTTGGACAGGCCGGTCTTTTTGCCCTTGTTGTCGAAGCCGACCTTGGTGACGATGACCGCCTTGTCACGCGAGACGCTGCCGCGCTTCAGCCATTTGCCGATGATCTCTTCGCTTTCGCCGCCGACATGGCTATCGACCCAGGCGGAATAGACATCTGCCGTGTCGATCGTGTTGTAGCCGGCGTCGAAGAACGCATCGAGCAGGTCGAACGAGGTCTTTTCGTCCGCCGTCCAGCCAAAGACATTGCCGCCGAAAACGACGGGGGCGATGGAAAGGCCGGTTCGGCCGAGCGGGCGCAAATGCATGGGAGACCTCGTGGGGTAAAGGAATGGGTGACCTGGGGTTAACCTAGGGTGCGGGAAAGCGTTGCGCCACTCAATTTCCGTGATGGATCGATCAGCCGGGCGTACGGTGGAGGCTTGGCGGTTCCTCATAGTGCTGGCGCCAGACACGGCGCAGATGCCGTGCCGAGGAAAAACCGCAGCGGAGCGCAACATTTTCGAGATCCAGCCGCGTCTGGGAAATGAGATCGCGCGCCAGCGCCACCCGCATCCGGTTGACGTAATCGATCAGCGACAGCCCGGCATGCTCACGAAACAGGCGCGACAGGTGCCGCTCGCTTACATGCGCAAGAGCCGTCAGACGGGCAACCGGCCAGTCGGCGGCGGGATCGGCCATGATCGCATCCTGCACCTGATGGATGGCCGGGTGGATATGGTTGCGGCCCGACAGAAAGGGCGAGATCTGCGGATCGCTTCCGTTTCGCCGGAGGTAGATCACCATCTTGCGGGCGGCCGCCAGTGCCACCGGGGCAGACGTCATCTTCGCCACGATATGCAGCATCAGATCGATGCCGGTTGCAATGCCGGCGCTGGAAAAGCAGCGGCCATCCTCGACATAAAGCCGGTTCTCCAGCACCTGCGCGGTCGGTGCCTTCAGGCGAAGTTCTGCAATGCAATCGGCATGGGTGGTGCAGTGGCGGCCGTCCAGCAGGCCCGCCTCCGCCACCAGAAGCGCGCCGGAACAGATGCTGGCAATGCGGGTATCGGGGCGCACGACATCGCGCATCCAGCGCGCAAGTCTTGCGCGTTCCGCCGCCATCGCCTGCTTTTCCTCCCCTTCGGTTGCGCCCGAGACCACCAGAAGCGTGCCTTGTGCCAGCGTCTGCGGCAGCGGTTCCAGACCATCGAGCATGAGGCCGATCGAGGTCGTCTGGCGCGGGTTGGCCGAGACGTAGCGGCAGTCGAACCGCAGCGCATCCTGATGCTGGTTGGCATAACGCAGGACCTCCATGGGGCCTGCGATATCCAGAAGCAGCGCCTGCGGCGGCACCACGATCACCACCGGAACAGTCTGCGGCGTGGCGGTGCCGGCAAGGCTCATGAGCGGGCCCCGGCAGCGGAGAGGGCTTCCTCGACGCTTGCGATGCGGGCAAAGCGATCCTTCAGCACCATGGCCGTGTGGCGCCGGATGTCTTCGGGCGAATGGGTTACGCCATCGGCATCGGTCATCGGGAAGGTCAGCGTCGCCTCCGCCACATAGGTGACGGTAAAACCAAGATCGGAGGCATGGCGCGTGGTGGTTTCACAGCATTGTTCGGTGCGGATGCCTGAGACGATGAGGTTGCGGATGCCGTTTTCCGTCAACCAGACATCCAGCCCGGTGCCGACCATGGCGGAGTGGCGGTTTTTCCTGAACGTGCGGGTCGGCTGAAGGGTGATGCCGTCGAGTGTGCGTATGTTGCCGCTTTCCATGGAGAAGGCGCCGGCATCTTCGACATGGAAGATCTGGATGACCGGAAGGCCGGCCGCTGTCGCACCGTCGATCAGCGCCTGCTGGCATTTGAGGTAACGGGGCACGTCCGTCGCATCCCAATAGGGGCGATGCGGGAATGACTGCTGTACATCGATGACGAGAAGGGCCGTGTCGGACATTTTCTGTTCTCCAGATTGCAAGGATAACATGACAATAGCCGCCTGCTCAAAAGGCAAAAGCAAGCCTTCGGACGAAGTGCGGACATTTTCGGCCATTTTCGCCGAAGTCTGGATAGGGCGCTGCGGCGATGGCGGCCGCCGGGAAGGCGCGTGCATGCAGGCTGAAAACGCTGCGTGCGCAAAAAGTCCGACAAATTGGCTGCCCAGACGCGGGTGACATGCGCTAGGGTGCCGCCGCACAATGATCAGGAGGAACTCATGTTGCGTTTTGGTATTCTTTCCACCGCCAAGATCGGTCGCGATGCCGTGGTGCCGGCCATTCAGGATGCGGAAAACTGCGTGGTGAGCGCCATTGCCAGCCGCGATCTTTCCCGCGCCCAGGCGATGGCCGACCGGTTTTCGGTGCCGCATGCCTTTGGCTCCTACGAGGAGATGCTGGCGTCCGACGTGATCGATGCGGTCTATATTCCGTTGCCGACCAGCCAGCATGTGGAATGGTCGCTGAAGGCGGCCGCTGCCGGCAAACATGTGCTCTGCGAAAAGCCGATTTCGCTGAAGGCAGACGAGATCGACCAGCTGATCGCGGCGCGTGACCGCCATGGCGTGCTGATCGCCGAAGCCTTTATGGTGACCTATGCACCGGTGTGGCTGAAGGTGCGCGAACTCTTGGCCTCCGGCGTAATCGGCACGCTGCGCCACGTGCAAGGATCGTTCACCTATTTCAACCGCGATCCCGGCAACATGCGCAACATTCCAGAACTTGGCGGCGGCGGCCTGCCTGACATCGGCGTCTATCCGACGATTGCGACGCGCTTCTCGACGGGGCGCGAGCCGCTTCGGGTGCAGGCGACGACGGAGCGCGACAAGGAATTCGGCACGGATATCTATTCGACCGTGAAGGCCGATTTCGGCGATTTCGACCTGACCTTCTACATTTCCACCCAGCTTGCGGCGCGCCAGTTGATGGTGTTTCACGGAACCGACGGGTTCATCGAGGTGAAATCGCCGTTTAATGCCGACCGCTGGGGGGCCGAGGAGGTGGAACTCAGCGACCAGAAACATGGCCGCTCGGAAATCTTCCGTTTTCCCGACAGCCGCCAGTACCGCAGACAGGCGGAAGCCTTTGCGAAAAAGGCGATGGGCGGGGATGCCGAGGTCGTTTCGCTGGAAAGTTCTGCCGCCAACCAACGCTTCATCGATGCCATTTACCGGGCAAGCGCCAAGGACGGCTGGGAAACCGTCTGATCACCAAAAGTCTGTCCCATAATTCTCCCTGGCGGGCTGCAAATGGCAATTTCTGCTTATCCGGTGCTCACGTACCAAACGTACGCTCCGCTCCGGTTCTCGAAATCACCATTTTCGCCGCGCCAAGGAGAATTCTTGAACTGACTTTAAAAGATCAATCGTCTTTCGCCTGGCCGTTGCGGTGGCGAAAGACGAAGCGGGAATAACCGAAGAAAGAATAGAGCGTGGCGGCGGCGGATGACAGCACAACCGCCGCCACGGGCTGGATCATCGGCAGGCGGTGGATGAGCGCCGAATAGATCCCGTAGTTGAGAACCGCAGACGTGGCACCGACGGCCCAGTAGCGAAAGCCTTCGCGGGCGAGAGAATGCGGCGAGCGGCCAAAGGTGAAGGTGCGGTTGAACACCCAGGTGAAGGACAGCGCCGCCGCAATGGCCGGCATGCGCGCCGCAAAGGGGCTAAAGCCCGCATCCGTGATCAGCACATGCGTCAGCCCTGCATCGATGGCAAAACCAAAGCCGCCGGCGACCAGAAACCCGACGATCGTCTTCACGCGACACGGTTCTTTCCGAGGTGGGCAGACGGCGCAACAGCGGGCTGCGGATCGGTGAGATCCGCCATCTCCCTTTCAAGGTGGCTGTGGTCCGGCTGGTTGAGGTAATGCAGGCGCAGCAGTTCGTTGCGCCCGCGCGCCACGCTGTCGAGCACCATGCCCGCCGTCAGCGCCATGGAGGAGAGGCCGATCAGCGCCAGCGCCAGCACCCAGGTGGGCAGGCGCGGCACAAGGCCGGTGGCGAGATATTCGGCCAGAACCGGGGCGGCGACCAGAAGGCCGCCGGCCATCAGGAGCGCTGCAATGCCGCAGAAGAACGCGAAGGGCCGGGTTTCCTTCATCAGCATGGCAAACATTAAAAGGATGCGGGCGCCATCGCCCAGCGTCGAAAGCTTCGAATGCGAGCCTTCCATGCGTTGCCCGTAATCCAGCGCCAGTTCGCAGACCGGCATTTTCAGGCGAAAGGCATGCACCGACATTTCCGTTTCCACCTCGAACCCGTCGGAGACGGCGGGAAAACTTTTGACGAAGCGGCGGGAAAAGGCGCGGTAACCGGAAAAGATGTCGGTAAAATCCGGCCCGAACAGATGCCGGTAGAGATGGTTGAACAGGCGGTTGCCGAGCGCGTGGCCGTGACGACCGGCTGTGTCGGCAAGGCCACGGCGGGTGCCGACGACCATGTCGGCGCGTTCGGTGATGAGGGTGCGGATGAGATCCTCCGCATCGTCTGGCCCATAGGTGCCGTCGCCATCGGCCATGAGGTAGATATCGGCATCGATATCGGCAAACATGCGGCGCACCACATGGCCCTTGCCCTGGCGGCGTTCGCGGCGCACGTCTGCGCCGGCGAGCATGGCGGCAAGGGCAGTGCCATCGGTGGAATTGTTGTCATAGACATAGATGCGCGCTTCAGGCAGGCAGGCGCGAAACCCCCGTACCACGGCTGAGATGGACGGCGCTTCGTTATAACAGGGAAGAAGCACGGCGATTCTTCGATAGCCGGAGGCGGGCCTGCGATGGCCGGTGGCAAAGCTGTCCATGGATCTCTACTCGGCTACACATCAATCCGGGATACGGCGCCCGCTCCCCGGCTTTACTATTTCTTGAGAAGGTTAAGGCTAGGTTTCGGCGCGATGATTCCCCGGCTCGATGCCGGACATGAGGGGCACAAAGTCCGGGATTGGCCCGCCCGGGCGGCTCAGGCGGGATAAGAGACATGAGTTTGAGCACGAAGACGGCCGCTCGGAAGCCCGCCTCAGGCATAGCGGCGGTCAGTGCCTGGTCGCGCTTCTTTCCCTCGCTGTGCGCCTATGCGATCGTCACTGTCGCGGCCATTCTTGCGCTGCATATCAAGGGCGGCGGCGATTATGTCGGGCCTGACAATGACGACGTGATGCGCCTCGTCGAGGTGCGCGATTTTCTCGCCGGGCAAGGCTGGTTCGATCTGACGCAATACCGGCTGGGGCTTGCCGGCGGCACGCTGATGCACTGGTCGCGGCTTGTGGACCTGCCGATTGCCGGCCTGATCCGGCTGTTTCTGCTTCTGGGCGAAGGGCAGGAGAGGGCCGAGGCGCTGGCGCTTGCGATCTGGCCGCTGTCGCTTGCCGTGCTGTTCATGGCCGCGGCGGGACTTGGCGGACGGCGGCTTGGCGGCGTTGCCACCATGCATATCGCTTTCGGGCTTGCAGCGCTTTCAGTGTTCACATCCATCAAATTCCATCCCGGCGCCATTGACCACCACAATGTCCAGCTCGTCGTCATGATGTTTATGGCTGCGCTGATGGTGGGGTCGCAAGGCTCCGGCTCTGCCCATGCCGGGGCTGGCCTGATGGCAGCGCTTGCCATTGCCATCGGTGCCGAAACCGTGCCGCTGGTGGCGGTGGCATCGGCCTCGATTGCCGTGCAATGGGCCGTAGAGGGGCATCGCTTCCGGCGCTCGGCGCAGCTGTTCGGGCTGTCGCTGGCGCTGTCGGTCAGCGCCTTCTTCCTTGCCACCGTGCCGCCCTCTGCCTATGGCGTGGTGACCTGCGACAACCTTTCGCTCGGCTTTTACGCGCTGTCGGTGATCGGCGGGGCAGGCCTGTTTCTGGTGGCGACGGTTGGAGGCCAGGCGGGGATGCGGAACCGTTTTGTCCTCCTCGGTTTGCTGGCCGCAGTCGTTCTGCTGGCCGCCGTGGTGATTGCGCCCGATTGCCTTGGCAGCCCCCTTGCAAGCCTTGATCCGATGTTATCGCAACTCTGGCTGAAGAAGGTGAGCGAGGCGCAGCCGGTGTTGTCACAGATCCGCATCGCGGCGGAAACGGCGGGCGGGTTTTATGCGGTTGGCCTGTTTGCGGTGGCGGTCTGCCTGTTCCGGTTCTTCGATTTCAGGCATGAAGATGGCGCGCGAGCAGGCCATCACCTGCTGCTCGGCGTGCTGGTGGCAGCAGCCCTTGCCATTGCGCTTATTCAGGTGCGCGGCGCCCTGTTTTCCAATGCGCTGGCGATCCTGCCGCTATCGCTGCTGATCAACGACCTGCGTCGTCTCTCGCATGGTGAGCCGGAAAACATGAATGCCGGCTTTGCCTATATCATCACCGTTCTGGTCTCGGTGCCGGTCGTGTGGTTCTTCGTCGGCATTGTTGGCGCGCGCGGACTGGAGGCAGCGTTGAGCATGGGCACGCTGACGCGCAGCGTTACCCCGATGCAGGAGGTGAACGGGTGCCAGGGCAAGGACGATATGGCGCTTCTCGCCCGCGTGCCGGCACGCACGGTCGCAGCACCCTCGGACAGCGGCGCGGAAATCCTGCGCTACACGCATCACCGGGTGCTCTCGGCACCTTACCATCGCAACCAGGCGGGCATGCTGACGGAACTGCATATCGGGCTTGCGGCACCTGAGGAGGCGAAGGCTTTTCTTTATGGCGCCGATGTTGCCATCATCGCATTTTGCCCGTCGGACCCGCAGACGCAAGAGCTGATCCGGATGAAGCCGGATGGTCTCTATGCCCATCTTCTGCGGGGGGATCTGCCGGATTATCTGCGCCCGGTGGCGCCGAACATGCGGGGTTTGCAGCTGTTCGTCGTTCGCCCCCGCTGACTGTTTCGATATTAGGCGGTCTGGCTGCGGGTTTCGGTGACGAAGACGGCGCCCATCAGGCCGACGATGCCAAGATTGTAACCGCCGATGGCAATCAGCAGGTTGAGGAAGGACACGGGCGCGGGCGAAACCAGCCAGGCAATGGCAAACGCCACCACGATCAGTGTCGCAACGATGGCGAGCGAAAAGGCAGAGCGCAAAGCGCCGGTGGCAAAGCCGATGCAGGTAGCCGTCAGTAAGAGCACGCTCGGTCTCCTTTTCTGTCCCTGTGCGTTGCGTCCACGATTAGACGGGAAAACGCTAACAGAGTCCGGTTCGATGTCCGGTAGGCCCTAAAAGATCGTTCCTAGCTTTAACGGGCCTTAAAGCGGATAGTTCGAATTGTCGTCATTGGTTTCTTGTAGCATCGGGGGAGAATGGCTGATTTTGCCCGCCAGACAGGTGAATTCGCGCCAGAACTGCGCTAAAACCGCTGAATGAACAGGCTGTCCTCCTCCGACCCCCAGACCAATCTTGCAGAGCAAACTGTCTCGGAGCTTTCGGGCTCGATCAAGCGGACGGTGGAAACCGCATTCGATCATGTGCGGGTGCGGGGCGAAATTTCCGGTTATCGCGGGCCGCATTCCTCCGGCCATGCCTATTTTTCGCTGAAGGATGACAAGGCGCGCATCGATGCCGTCATCTGGAAGGGCTCGTTTTCAAAGCTGCGCTTCCGGCCGGAAGAGGGCATGGAGGTGATTGCCACCGGCAAGATCACCACCTTTCCGGGGTCTTCCAAATACCAGATCGTCATCGAGAACCTTGAACCGGCCGGTGCCGGTGCGCTGATGGCGCTGATCGAGGAGCGCAAGCGCAAGCTTGCCGCCGAAGGTCTGTTCGATCCGGCGGCAAAGCAGCTTCTGCCCTTCCTGCCTGAGGTGATCGGCGTGGTGACCTCGCCGACAGGCGCGGTCATTCGCGATATCCTCCACCGCATCGCCGACCGGTTTCCGGTGCATGTCATCGTCTGGCCGGTGAAGGTGCAAGGGGAGGGCTCGGGCGACGAGGTGGCAAACGCCATCCGCGGCTTCAATGCACTCTCTCTGGAAGGCCCGATCCGGCGGCCGGATGTGCTGATCGTGGCGCGCGGCGGCGGTAGTCTTGAGGATTTGTGGAGCTTTAACGATGAGGCGGTGGTGCGCGCGGCCGCAGCCAGCGACATTCCGCTGATCTCGGCGGTGGGCCACGAGACCGACTGGACGCTCATCGATTACGCCGCAGACGTGCGGGCGCCGACACCGACGGGGGCGGCCGAAATGGCGGTGCCCGTCAAGGCCGAGTTGCAGGCGCAGCTTGCCAATCTCGGCGCCCGCCTGCAGGGCTCGACGTCGCGCCAGATGGACAATCGCCGCCAGGGGCTGCGCGCGCTGGTGCGGGCACTGCCTTCGCTCGACCAGCTGCTGGCATTGCCGCGCCGGCGGTTCGATGAGGCGGCAACCGGGCTCGGGCGTGGTCTTGAAAAGACCGCGATTGCCAAGCGCCGCAGCCTGGAAAGGGCCAGCGCCGGCCTGAGGCTCGATCTCCTGACGACACGGCTTACGGAGCGTCGGCGCCATCTGGTGGAGCAGGTTTTGCGCACCGACCGCTGCGTGGAGCGGCAGGTCTTGCGCGAGCGTGGCCGCATCGAGCGGGCGCAGGTGTCTCTGTCCGGGCTGCCGGGTCGTTTCCTCACCCATATTGGCCGCGAGCGCCTGCAGCTTGCCTCGCTGATGCGCCACGCCGACAGCGCACTTCAAAATGCCATGGGACGGCGCAAGGCCGCCGTCATGGCGCAGGACCGCGTGCTGCAATCGCTCTCCTACAAGAATGTACTGAAGCGCGGTTATGCCGTCATCCAGGATGCTGACGGCAGGCTTCTGACGCGCGCTGCCGAGGTGGCAAGCGGTCAGGCGCTCGCCATCCAGTTTGCCGATGGTGCGGTGTCGGCAACCGCCGGCGATACGGGGGAGATGGCCGCTGCCGTTCCACCTGCGCAGCCACAAGCCGCTTCGCCCGCGCCAAAGAAGAAGGCACCAAAGCCCGCCCCTGACGGAACGGAGCAGGGCAGCCTTTTTTGATGGCAAGCCTTTTAAGGTGATGCGGCCCCCCGCGCCGAATGCCTGTCACAAACCGGGCGCATGCTCTGCCATCATCGATGGAGGATCCTGCCATGCGCCTTGCTTCCTACAACGTGGAAAACCTGTTCGACCGCGCCAAGGTCATGACACTCGACAACTGGTCCGAAGGCCGCGATGTGCTGGAGGACTTTGCCGAGGCGAACGAAATTCTGGGCCGGCAGGACTATGATGCCGCCGCCAAGGACAAGCTGGCTGAACTGCTGATTGAACTGGGTCTCGAAAAATCCGACGAAGGCCCTTACACGATCCTGCGGCGCAACCGGGGCGAGCTTTTGAAGCGTCCGCGCACCGGCGGCCTTGAGATCATCGCCTCCGGCAGGGCGGACTGGGTCGGATCGCTGGAACTGAAGGAAGCCCCTGTCGACCACGAAGCGATGCTCAATACCGCCCGGGTAATCGATGCGCTGAAGGCGGATGTGCTGGGTGTGGTGGAGGCGGAAAGCCGCCCGGTGCTCCTGCAGTTCAACCGGCAGATCATCACCCATGTCGGCGGCGTGCCCTTCGATCATGTCATGCTGATCGACGGCAACGACACGCGCGGCATCGATGTCGGCATCATGACGCGCGCTGCCTTTCCCATCACCTCGATGCGCAGCCACGTGGACGACGAGGCGAACGGCCAGCTGATCTTTTCCCGCGACTGCCCGGACTTCCGTATCGAAACGGCATCCGGCGCCGTGCTGCATGTCCTCGTCAACCATTTCAAGAGCAAGGGCTATGGCGATCCGCGCCAGTCAGAGGCGCGCCGGGTGCTACAGGCGCAGACCGTATGGAAGATCGTCAAGGACCTCATCAATGCGGGCGACACGCTTGTTGCGGTGATCGGCGATCTCAACGACACGCCCGATAGCCGCACCCTCGAGGCCCTGACGAAAGACGGGTTGCTCACCGATGCCTTCGAGCATCCGTCCTTCGACAATGGCGGGTTTCCCGGCACCTTCGGCAGCAGCAGCGCATCGAACAAGATCGATTATCTGCTGCTTTCGCCCGCCCTGTTCGACAAGGTCGTGAAGGGTGGCGTCGAGCGGATTGGCATGTGGCCGCGCACGCGCCCGAAGAAGTGGGATGTGCTGCCGACGCTGACCAACAAGGCGTTCGCCGCGTCCGACCATGCGGCGGTCTGGGTCGATCTGGATCTTTGAGGCGGGGCGCCCGCCGCGGCGTGCGTGTTGCCTTGACGGCTCCCCTGTCGATCCTTACCCTTCGAACGCCGCCAGATATTTCGCCAGAAGCGCATCCAACGCGCGAAATTCCGCCTCATCCAGCATGGCCGTCAGCCGGTGCTGGTTTTCAACATGGGCCGTGACGACATTCTCGATCAGCGAAAGGCCCTTGTCGGTGAGGCCGATCAGCACGCTGCGGCCATCCTGCGGGTTGGCGATGCGTTCTACCAGATCCTGCTTTTCCAGCTGGTCGATGCGGTTGGTCATGGTGCCTGACGTGACCATGGTGGCGGCGAGGAGATCGCCGGGGGAGAGGCGGTAGGGTTTTCCGGAGCGGCGCAGCGTTGCCATCACGTCAAAACTTGCGCGCGACAGGCCATGGGCGGCGAGCATCGCTTCGGTTTCCCGTATGAGATGGGCGTGAAGCCGCCCGAGCCGGCCGAGCAGGCCCATCGGGGCGGTGTCGAGGTCCGGCCGCTCGCGCTGCCATTGAGCTAAAATTCTGTCGACGTGATCCATGCGGCAACTATGGCAGAATTTATCTTGACGTCAAGATTTATAGATTTATCTTGACGTCAAGATTTATAGATCTATCTTGACGTCAAGATAAATGGAGATTTGCCATGTCCCGCTTGCGCGATGTCGGCCTCACCGCCCTTGCCCCCGCGATCTGGGGATCGACCTATATCGTGACGACCCAGCTTCTGCCGCCGGGCGTGCCGCTGACGGTTGCCATGCTGCGGGCACTGCCGGCGGGGTTTTTACTGCTCCTGCTGGTGCGTCAGCTTCCGTCAGGCGCGTGGTGGTGGAAAAGTTTTGTGCTCGGCGCGCTGAATTTCTCGCTGTTTTGGGCTTTTCTGTTCGTCTCTGCTTACCGATTACCGGGTGGCGTTGCGGCAACCGTGGGCGCGGTGCAGCCGCTGATCGTCATCGGTCTGTCGCGACTGGTGATGGGAACGCCGATACGGCCGCTGGCGATTGTTGCGGGCATTGCAGGTCTTTGCGGTGTGGCGCTTCTGGTGCTGCGGCCGGGGGCAGCGCTTGATCCGCTGGGCGTTGCCGCAGGGCTTGGCGGGGCGCTGTCGATGGCTTTTGGAACGGTGCTCAGCCGCCATTGGAAGCCGGATGTTTCGCCGCTGACCTTTACCGCATGGCAGTTGACGGCGGGTGGCTTGATGCTGGCGCCGGCAGCGTTTCTGCTGGAGCCGGGCCTTCCGGCGCTGACCGCGCAAAATTACGCGGGCTTTCTCTATCTCGGCCTGATCGGGGCGGCCTTCACCTATATTCTCTGGTTCCGCGGCCTTGGCCGTATTGGCCCGCAGGCGGCCTCGGCCCTTGGTTTTCTGAGCCCGCTGGTTGCCGTGCTTCTCGGCTGGAGCCTTTTGGGGCAGGCGCTCGATGCGGTGCAGGTGGTGGGTGTTGTCGTGGTGCTCTTGAGCGTCTGGGCAAGCCAGAGGATCGCTGCGGCCGCCGGGCGCAAGAGCCCGGCGACCTGACGTTATATGTTGAAAAGGCTTACGCCCATTCGCCCTTGCGCATGACTGGCACCTTCGTGCCGTCGGCGCGAAGACCGTCGATGTCCACCTTGTCGGAGCCGATCATCCAGTCGATGTGGATGAGCGAGGAATTTCCGCCCTGTGCCTTGATCTGGTCGGGTGTCAGCGAGGCTCCGTCGAGGAAGCATTTGGAATAACACTGGCCAAGGGCGATGTGGCAGGAGGCATTTTCGTCAAACAGCGTGTTGTAGAAGAGCACGCCGGAGGCCGAGATCGGCGAGGAATGCGGCACCAGCGCCACTTCACCCAGGCGACGGGCGCCTTCGTCGGTATCGAGAACCTTGTTCAGCACGTCCTCACCCTTCGACGCTTTCGCCTCAACGATGCGGCCAGCCTCGAAACGCACCTGGATATTGTCGATCAGCGTGCCCTGATGGGAGAGCGGTTTTGTCGAGGAGACATGGCCTTCCACCTTCAGCGCATGCGGCGTGGTGAACACTTCTTCCGTGGGTATATTGGGGTTGCAGGTGACGCCGTTTTTCGCCTTGGAGGCGCCGCCATGCCATTCATGGCCGTCGGCGAGGCCAACCGTCAGATCCGTGCCAGGGCCGGTGAAGTGGAGGGCGGAAAAGCGCTCGCCATTGAGGAAGCTCGAACGCTTCTTGAGGTTTGCATTGTGTTCGCTCCAGGCGGCAATCGGGTCCGGCGTGTTGATGCGCGAGGCGGAAAAGATCGCTTCGGCCAGCGCCCGCACGGCCTCCTGTTCGGGAAGATCCGGAAAGACCTGACGTGCCCAGGCCGGGTTCGGATAGGAGCAGATGTGCCAGTTGATGTCGAAGTTGGAGATCTTTTCGAGCGCCGGCTTGTAGGCGATGGAATTGGCCTTGTTGGCGCGCGACACCTTGTCCGGATCTTGGGAGGCCAGCATCATCGGGTTGTCGCCGGAAATCGCAAGGCGCGCCGCACCCCCGTCATAGGCCTTCGCCATGCCCTCATAAAGCCAGCCCGACGCCTTGTCGAAACTGGTATCCGGCGCATGGGCATACCGCGCAAGGGTGGTTTCCTCGTCGGAATAAAAGGTGGTGACGAGGCCGGCGCCGGCCATATACGCCTGTTTGGTGATGAAGCGCACCAGCGGCAGGGCGGCAATCGGCGCGGTGATGATGAGATCCTGGTTCTTCTGCAATTGCAGCCCGACCTTGACGGCGACCTCTGCCAGCTTCTCCAGCTTGACCGGGTCGATGGCGCTGTTGATATCGAAATTCTGGGTCATGATCTGCCTGTTCTCAGGGTTTTACGGAATAGGATATAAGGCCGGAGATGGTGCGTCGCTCATCCCTCGGCAACGACGGAGGCGATAATGGCGTTCAGAACCGCTTTCGCATCCGACGGCGAAAGGCGCACCTGCAGCCCGCGCTGACCGCCGTTCATGTAGACGAGCGGTTCCTCCATGGCGGCGGCCTCGATGGCGGTTGGCACCGTTTTTTTCTGGCCAAACGGGCTGATGCCGCCGACAACGTAACCGGTTGCCTTTTCGGCCGCTGCCGGCTTCATCATGGCAGCGGATTTTCCACCAAAAGTGGCCGCAAGCTTCTTCATCGACACTTCGCGATCCGAGGGCACCACGACGCACACCGCTCTGCCATCCACTTCCGCCATCAGCGTTTTCAAGACGCGATGCGGTTCCTCGCCGATGGCTTCGGCCGCCTGAAGGCCGATGCGCTCGGCGTTCGGATCGTACTCATATGTGTGGACGGTGAAAGAGACGCCGGCTTTGGCAAGCGCCTGCGTGGCGCGGGTGGTTTTGGACATGGCAGGATCGCTGGTTTTCTGAAGGCGGGATCAGGGTTTTGACAAGAGCGCTGCATAGGTTTCAGGCTTGAAGCCGACGGTCAAGACACCTTCGCCCTGCAGCACCGGCCGCTTGATCATCGAGGGCTGCGTCAGCATGAGGTCGATGGCCTTTTCACGGGTGAGATCGGCCTTGTCGGCCTCATCGAGCTTGCGAAACGTCGTGCCGGCGCGGTTGAGTACGGTCTCGAAGCCAAGCTTTTCCGTCCAGCCCTCCAGATGCGCGCGATCGATACCTTGCGTCTTGTAGTCGTGGAACTGATAGGCGACGCCTTTTGCGTCCAGCCAGGCGCGGGCCTTCTTCATCGTGTCACAGGCCTTGATGCCGTAGAGGGTGATCATCGTTTTCTCCGGGTTGGACAGCTGCGTTCGGTGCGCAAATGTCTACAAAAATGCCAAATGGTAAAGCCTTGTTCATCCGGCATGCGAGTGCTGCATGGCTCCCATCCTCTCTTGTGCGTTGCAGCGAAGGGGAGGTGCTCCCATATTGGGGTCATCACAAAGGAGATGAACATGTCTACGAATTTGAACAGCATGCGCGGTGGCTTCATTGGTCGTGCCATCGCTGTTTTCGGTGCAGCCGCAGCCGCTTCCGCCGCCGTTGAAGGGGGTCGCAAGCCTCAGTCCCGCGATCTGGTAACGCTCGGCATCGACCCGAAGGCGTTCGACCGCATGGCCTGATGCCGAGGGGGCGGGCCATGGCACTCTTGAGTGTCGGCCCACGCCCCGGCTTATGCGGCGTCGTCGCGCCGTGATGAAGGACTGCCCGATAGGATAAAGGCGCCTAATCCTTCGGCGCCATGTCCGACCAGACCGGCCGGCTGACGCTTTGCAGAAGCTCCGGCGCCACGCCGTCGATACGGGCGATGACCGCCTTGGCCAGTTCCCGTCCGGCCTGGCGTACATCTTCGTTGATCGTGTAAATTTCCGGGCGGATCCAGTTTAAAAATTCCGCCGACTGTTTTGACACCATATCGACATTTTCACCCAGCTTGGCGCCCGCGGCTTCAAGCCCCGCGACAAGTGCAATGGCGGAACTGCCGCTGATTGTCACTATACCATCCGGCGGTTCGCTCGAGGCCATCAGCGCCTGCATATGGGTGCGGATCGTATCGAGAGGCGCCTCGCTGGTGAGGCGACCCATGGCCACTTCCGTCGCGCCGAACTGCGCAAGGCCTCGCTCGAAACCGATGCGGGTGTGCAGGTAATAAGAAAGCTTTGCCGGGGGCGCTAGAAGCGCGATGCGGCGCCGGCCCTTGGAGGCGAGCTTTTCCACCGCCTGAAAGGCAAAGCTTTCATTGTCGAAATCATGAAACGGATGGCAGATACCCATATCCGTTCGGCCATGGGTGGCGAAGGGGAAATTGCGCTCCGTCATCAGCGCCACGCGCGGATCGTCAGGGGCGGTGCGCGAAATGATCACGCCATCGGCCGAACCGGTGTCGAGAATGTAGCGCACCGGTGCCATCGGGTCCTTCTGGTGGGCATGCGGGGTCAGCACCAGATGATATTGCGTGCCGGCCAGAACCTCGGAAATGCCGAACATCATCTGGCTGGTGAAGCCCATCAGCTCCTCTTCGATGCTCAGCACCAGTGCGATGACATTGGTCTTGCCGGTTCGGAGGCGCACACCGGCGCGGTTCGGCTGGTAACCGAGCTGGGCGGCCACAAGGCGCACGCGCTCTTTCGTGTCGGCGCCGATATCGGGTGCATCCTTCAGCGCCCGCGAAACCGTGGTAATGCCGAGCCCGGTCATATAGGCGATCGTCTTCAGCGTCGGGCGCCCGCCACCGGCAGCACTCCGCTCGGCATTCTTGGTAACAATACTGTCGTTCATGCACATCCATCCGGTTCAGGCGCGCGACTATAGCGGTCTTCGTAGTCCCTGGAAACGAATGCCTCCTCCTGGCCGGAGATTTTCCGGAGACTGAAACTGTAACGTTACAGGAAAAATGTCGAGGCCTTTTTTACCACCGGACGCTGTCGGATTGCGCGACGGTTGTACAACGCAGGCGCGGTATTTATTTTGCATCTGCGAAAAGAAGGAAACGCATTTTTCCGATAAGATCGCAAAATACCTTCAATAAACGGCCCTTATCAGTCTTTTTCGCACCTGCTCAATACCATCTAAGGCACACCCATTGGTTGTTTCGTCGGAATAGATGAAAAAATCCCGCCGATGCCGGTTGCAAGCGTTCTGATATTGTCATAGGTTTTTTTACGGCAACGTTTCAGTGAGGGAGGAGACTCATGAGTATGCGTGCATTAAAGGCCATTCTCGTGGCAAGCGCGATGGTACCCGCCACCTATGCAGGGGCTGCGGACCTGGAAGTCACCCATTGGTGGACCTCGGGAGGGGAGGCCGCGGCGGTGAAGGAGCTGGCCAAGGCGTTTGACGCCACCGGCAATAAATGGGTCGACGGCGCGATTGCCGGATCCGGCGGCACCGCCCGCCCGATCATGATCTCGCGCATCACCGGCGGTGACCCGATGGGTGCCACCCAGTTCAACCATGGCCGACAGGCCGAGGAACTGGCGCAATCCGGCCTGATGCGTGACCTGACGGCGGTTGCCGAAAAGGAAAAGTGGAAGGACATCATCAAGCCGTCGAGCCTGCTCGACAGCTGCACGATTGATGGCAAGATCTATTGCGCGCCGGTCAATATCCACTCCTGGCAGTGGCTGTGGCTGTCCAACGCCGCCTTCAAAAAGGCCGGTGTCGCGGTGCCGAAAAACTGGGACGAGTTCGTCGCAGCCTCTCCGGCGCTCGAAAAGGCCGGCATCATTCCGCTTGCCATCGGCGGCCAGCCCTGGCAATCGACCGGCGCCTTTAACGTTCTGATGATCGCCATCAGCGGCAAGGACGTGTTCCAGAAGGTGTTTGCCGACAAGGACGCCAAGGTGGCGGCCGGGCCTGAAATCGCCAAGGTGTTCAAGGCTGCTGACGATGCGCGCCGCATGTCCAAGGGCAGCAATGTTCAGGACTGGAACCAGGCCACCAACATGGTCATCACCGCCAAGGCTGGCGGCCAGATCATGGGTGACTGGGCGCAGGGTGAGTTCGCGCTCGCCAACCAGACAGCCGGCGTCGATTATACCTGCCTGCCGGGTCTCGGCGTCAACGAAGTCATCTCCACCGATGGCGATGCCTTCTACTTCCCGCTTCTGAAGGACGAAGCCAAGTCCAAGGCGCAGGAAGTGCTGGCCTCTACCATTGTCAGCCCGGCCGTGCAGGTGGCGTTCAACCTGAAAAAGGGTTCGCTGCCGATCCGTGGCGATATCGACCTTGCAGCCGCCAATGACTGCATGAAGAAGGGTCTGGAAATCCTTGCCAAGGGCAATGTGGTGCGCTCCACCAACCAGATGATGTCGGCCGACAGCCAGAAGCAGCTCGAGGATCTTTTCTCGGAATTCTTCGCCAAGTCCTCGATGACCCCGGACGCCGCGCAGAAGCGGTTTGCCGAGATCATTGCCGCCGCCGATTGATCCCGTTCGTGCCGGCCCTCCTTAAGGGGGGCCGGCACGGCCCGCTTGCGCAAATGGCCTCGCACTGTGTGCGGCTTCACCCGCAGGTGCCAATCACAATCATCGACGTATGTGACATCGACGTGTTTGACCAACGGCTGTGCCCGTCATGGACGGGCCATCGCAACGGCGAAGCCTTGACCGGATGACGACCGCTTTGCCGCTGACGGCAGCCATTGAGAAGGAGGATGCCCCATGAGCACCCGCGCTGAGGCGCCCGGCCCGACCCATGCAAGCCAGAACCATGCAAGCCTGGCCCCTGCAAGGCCTGTGGCCCGCCGGCCCAACCAGCTTTTTCGAAACCTGAATTCCAAGATCGCCTCGATCCCGATGATCCTTGTCGCGGTCTGCGTGTTTCTCGGCGGTACGCTGTGGACGGTGCTGTATTCCTTCACCAATTCCAAGCTTCTGCCGCGCTTCAGTTTTGTCGGGCTCGACCAGTATTACCGCCTGTGGGATGCGCCGCGCTGGGTGATTTCCATCCAGAATCTGGCCATCTACGGCATTCTATCGCTGATTTTCAGCCTCGCCATCGGCTTTCTTCTGGCAGCCCTGATGGACCAGAAGATCCGTTTCGAAAACACGTTTCGCACGATCTTTCTTTATCCCTTTGCCCTCTCCTTCATCGTCACAGGCCTTGTCTGGCAGTGGATCCTCAACCCGGAATATGGCGTGCAGTCCATCGTGCGCAGCCTCGGCTGGGCGGATTTCACCTTCGATCCGCTCTATGATGCGAGCATCGTCATCTATGGCGTGCTGATCGCCGGTCTCTGGCAGGGAACGGGCCTTGTGATGTGCCTGATGCTGGCGGGGCTTCGCGGCATCGACGAGGATATCTGGAAGGCCTCGCGCGTCGACGGCATTCCGATGTGGCGCACCTATCTCTTCATCGTCATCCCGATGATGCGGCCGGTGTTCATCACCACGCTCGTCATCATCGCAAGCGGCATCGTCAAGGTCTACGATCTGGTGGTGGCGCAGACGAGCGGCGGTCCCGGCATCGCGTCCGAAGTGCCGGCCAAATATGTCTACGACTACATGTTTCAGGCACAAAATCTCGGCCAGGGCTTTGCCGCCTCCACCATGATGCTGCTGACCGTCGCCATCATCGTCGTCCCCTGGGCCTATCTGGAATTCGGAGGAAAGAAGCGTGGCTAATATTTCCACCCTCAACACCACCGCCGCCGGCATCGATGCCGTGTCCGACCGGGTCGGTTCCGGCCCAAGCGGCCGCAAGCCGCGCAAGGTCATCTCGCAGCGCAACATCATTCTTTACGGCCTCTTGGGCGTCGCGGCACTCTATTACCTCGTGCCGCTCTATGTGATGATCGTGACGTCGCTGAAGGGCATGCCCGAGATCCGCATGGGCAACATCTTTTCCCCGCCGCTGGAAATCACCTTCGAGCCCTGGGCAAAAGCCTGGGCGAGCGCCTGCACCGGATTGAACTGCGACGGCCTGTCACGCGGTTTCTGGAATTCGGTGCGCATCCTCGTGCCCTCCGTCGTCGTCTCCATCGCGGTTGCCTCCGTCAGCGGTTATGCGCTCGCCAACTGGCGCTTCAAGGGATCGGACGTGTTCTTCTCGATCCTCATCGTCGGCGCCTTCATTCCCTATCAGGTGATGATCTATCCGATCGTCATTCTTCTCAGGGAACTTGGCATCTACGGCACGCTGACCGGCCTCGTCATCGTCCACACCATCTTCGGCATGCCGATCCTGACGCTGCTTTTCCGCAACTATTTCACCTCGCTGCCGGAAGAACTGTTCAAGGCAGCGCGCATTGATGGCGCCGGTTTCTGGCAGATCTTCCTGCGCATCATGCTGCCCATGTCGCTGCCGATCTTCGTTGTTGCAATGATCCTGCAGGTGACCGGCATCTGGAACGACTTTCTGTTCGGCGTCGTGTTCACCCGGCCCGACAGCTATCCGATGACCGTGCAGCTCAACAATATCGTCAACTCCGTGCAGGGAGTGAAGGAATACAACGTCAACATGGCCGCCACGCTTCTGACCGGCGCGGTGCCGCTGATCGTCTATTTCGTCTCCGGCAGATTGTTCGTCCGCGGTATTGCCGCCGGCGCAGTAAAGGGCTGAACTCCATGGCCACCAGCGTTTCCATTCGCGATCTCTCGCTTTCCTTCGGTGCCGTGACGGTGCTGAAGGATTTGAACCTCGATATCCACGACGGGGAGTTTCTCGTGCTGCTCGGCTCCTCCGGCTGCGGCAAGTCTACGCTTTTGAACTGCATTGCCGGCCTGCTGGAGCCGACGGAAGGGCAGATCTTCATCAAGGACCGCAACGTGACCTGGGAAGAACCCAAGGATCGCGGCATCGGCATGGTGTTCCAGTCCTATGCGCTTTATCCGCAGATGACGGTGGAGAAAAACCTCTCCTTCGGCCTGCAGGTGGCCAAGATGCCGAAGGCCGATATCGACAAGCGCGTCGCCCGCGCCTCCGAAATTTTGCAGATCGGGCCGCTCCTGAAGCGCAAGCCGGCCGAACTCTCCGGCGGCCAGCGTCAGCGCGTCGCCATCGGCCGGGCACTGGTACGCGATGTCGACGTTTTTCTCTTCGACGAGCCGCTCTCCAACCTCGATGCCAAGCTGCGTTCTGAACTGCGCGTGGAAATCAAGCGGCTGCACCAGCAGCTGAAGAACACCATGATCTACGTGACGCATGACCAGATCGAGGCGCTGACGCTGGCCGATCGTATCGCCATCATGAAAAGCGGCGTCATCCAGCAGCTGGACGATCCGATCGTCATCTATAACCGCCCGAGAAACCTCTTCGTTGCAGGTTTTATCGGCTCGCCTTCGATGAACTTCTTGCGCGGGGAGATCAACGAGGTGAACGGCCAGCCGGTGTTTTCCACGCACGGCGTCAATTTCTCGCTTGCCGGTTATCAGGCATCGGAACCGCTCTCGGCCGGGCGCAAGGTGGTGCTCGGGGCGCGCCCGGAACATATCGCCATTGACAGCGATGTCATGGGCGGCGAGGCGCATGAGGCCGTCGTCGATATCGAAGAGCCAATGGGCGCCGACAACCTGCTCTGGCTGAAACATGCCGGCCACCTGATGTCCGTGCGCATCGGCGGCGCGCGCCGGTACGCGCCGGGCTCCAAGGTGCGCATGGCCTTCGACATGAGCATGGCCTCGCTGTTCGACGCCGAGACGGAAGACCGCATCTGATGCCTGTGCCGTGCAGACAGAAGGCCCTCTCTGGCCTGCCGACCCTCTCCCCCGCAAGGGGGGAGAACCGATGGGGCCGCCGAGCAATCCTTCCAATGACCTTTTGCCGGCATGAACCGGAGGAAACGGGGCGCTTTCGGGAATCTGTCTCCCCCCTTGTGGGGGAGATGCCCGGCAGGGCAGAGGGGGCTTTGGTGCGCCCTTATCTCCCTCCTGAAAGTGCAGCGGAGGCAAGAACCGCATGACCATGATCGATCTCTCAGGCACCTGGCGCCTGTCTTCTCTGGACGAGGAAACCACGGCCCTGATGCCGGTTCCCGGTGACGTGCATACGGCACTGAAGAATGCCGGGCTGATCGCCGATCCCTATGTCGGGCGCAACGAGCTGGATCTTGGCTGGGTGGCGCAAACCGACTGGCAGATCGAGCAGGATTTCCAGCTCACGGATGCAAGCGGCGACTGGTATCTCGATGTGACCGATCTCGATACGGTGGCGACCATCGAGATCAACGGGCAGGTGGTGCTTCAGGCCGATAACGCCTTTCGCCGTTACCGTCCGGATGTGACGCAGGCGCTGAAGGCGGGCGACAACCGCATCCGTATCGTGTTTTCATCCAGCATCCGCGAAGGGGCCGAGCGGCAGGCACGCCAGCCCTTCTACATTCCCTATTCCACCGCCAATTCGCCGATCCCCAACGGTAACATGCTGCGCAAGCCGCAATGCCATTTCGGCTGGGATTGGAATATTGCGCTGGCGCCGCTTGGGCTCTACGGCACGATTGCGCTGAAAAAGCTGGAGACGGCGCGCATCGAGCATGTGGTGACCCATCAGGTGCATGGCGAAACCGGTGTCGACGTGACGGTGACGGTGACGCTTTTTGCGCAAGCTCAAGGGTATGTTGCCCTTGTGCTGGAATTGGGCGAGGAACGGGTCAAACTCGATTGCGGGGTAAAGCCCGGCGAGACACAGGTCGCTTACGTCTTTCATATTGACGAACCGCGGCTGTGGTGGCCGGCTGGCAGCGGCGAACAGGCGCTTTATACGCTGACGGTGGAGAGCCCGAGCGAAACAATCACCCGCCAGATCGGCCTTCGCACGGTGGAGCTTCTGACCGACAAGGACGAGGCCGGCAGCCGGTTTGCCTTTGCAATCAACAACCGCGAGATTTTTTGCCGCGGGGCAAACTGGATCCCCGCCGATGCGCTGTTTTCGCTTACATCTGAGGCGAAGACGCGCGATCTGCTGCAATCGGCTGTCGACGCCAACATGAACATGATCCGCGTCTGGGGCGGCGGGTTTTATGAGGCCGACTGGTTTTACGATCTCTGCGACACCCTCGGCCTGATGGTCTGGCAGGACTTTCAGTTTTCCTGCAACCTCTATCCCTCGACGCCGGATTTTCTGCAGAATGTTGCAGCCGAGGTGGACTATCAGGTGCGCCGGCTCTCCTCGCATCCGTCCATCGTGCTCTGGTGCGGCGACAATGAACTGGTCGGCGCGCTGACCTGGTTCAAGCAATCCATCGAGAACCGCGACCGTTATCTCGTCTCCTACGACCGCCTGAACCGGGTGATCGAACAGGGTCTGGAAAAGGCCGCACCCGATGCGATCTGGTGGCCGTCGAGCCCCGCCTCCGGTTATCTCGATTACGGCGATGCCTGGCACGCGGATGGTTCCGGCGACATGCATTATTGGTCCGTCTGGCACGAAAACAAGCCGTTTGCGGAATACCGCAAGGTTCGCCCGCGCTTCTGCTCGGAATTCGGTTTCCAGTCCTATACGTCGCTGCCTGTCATCAAGACCTATGCCGCCGACACCGACATGAACATCGCCTCGCCCGTGATGGAGTGGCACCAGAAAAATGTCGGCGGCAATGAGCGGATTGCAGCGACAATGTTCCGCTATTTCCGGTTTCCGGAAGGTTTTGCCAATTTCGTCTATGTCTCCCAGGTGCAGCAGGCGCTCGCGATCCAGACGGCGGTGGATTACTGGCGCTCGCTGAAACCCCATTGCATGGGCACGCTCTACTGGCAGCTGAACGACACCTGGCCGGTCGCCTCCTGGGCAAGCCTTGATTACGGCGGCAGCTGGAAAGTGCTGCATTATCTGGCGCGGCGGTTCTTTCAGCCGGTGGCGGTGGCGGCGATCCCGTCCGAGGATGGCGCCGAGATCAGACTTTCGCTGGTGAACGATACGCTGGCCGACGTGACGGTGAGCCTTGCCCTGTCGCTGCTGACGCTTACAGGCGAACGGCGCGACCTTCTGTCGGTGGATGCGGTGGTCGGTCGGGATGCCGCGGTGACGGCGATCACCGTGCCCGCCCAAGATATTCCCGCCGATTGCCTGCTTGCCTGGCACTTTTCGGCCGGCAACGGCATGGGCGGCGAGGGGCATTTCGTGCCCGGCACCTACAAGGGGCTCGATCTTCAGCCAGCACAACTGACGCTCAGCGTTTCGCCGGCGCCGGAGGGCGGTTTTGATCTTCTGGTGCAATCGGATGGCCTGGCGCTCTTCGTGATGATCGAGACCGAAACGCCCGGCCGCTTCTCCGACAACGCGTTTGATCTGGCGGCGGGCGAAAGCCGGCGGATCACCTTTTCGCCCACCGCTTCCGAGGCGCTTTCGGAGGCTCCACACTTTCGCATCTATGACCTGCACTCGTCTTCGGTTGCAGGCTGAACCACACGTCAAGAAAAGGGCCATCCGGCCCGGGAGGATGACATGACCAAGCTCGGTTTCCAACTCTACAGCGCCCGCAACTTTCCCCCGCTCGTGGAAACGCTGTCCAAACTTTCGGCCGCCGGTTACGCGCATGTGGAAGGTTATGGCGGCATCTATGCCACGATGGACGATGCGGCGCTGAAGGCGCTGCGCGCCGATCTCGATACGGCGGGACTCACCATGCCCACAGGCCATTTCGGTTTGGACATGCTGGAAAAGGAACCGCAGCGGGCGCTGAAAGTGGCCGATACGCTCGGCATCAAGGCGATCTATTGCCCCTATCTGCTGCCGGACCTGCGTCCCACCGATGCCAGCGGCTGGTTTGCCTTCGGCCAGCGCCTGCAGGAAGCGGGAAAGCGGTTTCGCGATGCGGGTTACGTGTTCGGCTGGCACAACCATGATTTCGAGTTCAAGGCGCTTGCCGACGGTTCGACGCCGCAGGAGCAGATCTTTGCGGGCGGACCGGAGCTTTCCTGGGAGGCTGATATTGCCTGGGTGGTGCGCGGTGGCGCCGATCCCTTCGCCTGGATCGAAAGTTACGGAAAGCGCATCAGCGCCGTCCATGTGAAGGACATCGCACCCGCCGGCGAAAATGCCGATGAGGATGGCTGGGCCGATGTCGGCCACGGCACGGTGGCCTGGAAGGACCTG
The DNA here is from genome assembly GCF_058242805.1 of Neorhizobium sp. PAMB6716. Taxonomy (NCBI): domain Bacteria; kingdom Pseudomonadati; phylum Pseudomonadota; class Alphaproteobacteria; order Hyphomicrobiales; family Rhizobiaceae; genus Neorhizobium; species Neorhizobium sp. PAMB6716. The sequence goes on along the minus strand of NZ_CM177835.1, from coordinate 3,081,756 downwards.
ATGGCGGCGCTGAAATCGACGCCCGTCGAGTATTTTGTCGTTGAGCACGACAACCCGAACAATCTCGACCGGCTGATCACGCGCTCGATTGCGGCCTTCGACAGCTACTGACGATTTTTCAAGGGTTCGGGCCTTCAGGTCCGAACCTCTCCCGTCGAAATCTGCCGGCAGGACATTTTCAGGATCCCGTCCGCAGATGTTCCCCAGACACGCAATTCACCTTCATCCGGAGCGCCCCATGGCCAAGGAACTCGGTGTCGGCATCATTGGATGCGGCAATATTTCCACCACCTATTTCTCGCTTGCCCCGCTGTTCAAGGGCCTGAAGATTATCGCCTGCGCCGACATCAATCGCAGCGCCGCCGAACTGCGCGCCGAGGAATATGGCGTCGTGGCGCAGTCGATCGATGAACTTCTGGCAAACGATGAGCTGGATGTGATCGTCAATCTCACCATTCCCGCCACGCATTTTGCCGTGTCGAAGGCTATTCTTCAGGCGGGCAAGCACGTCTATTCGGAAAAGCCGCTGGTGCTGTCCTTGGAAGAGGGCGAGGAGCTGCGGGCGCTGGCGAAGGCGAAAAACCTTTCCATCGGCTGCGCGCCGGATACGTTTCTCGGCGGCTCGCACCAGCAGGCGCGGCAATATATCGATGAGGGCGGCGTCGGCCGCATCACGTCGGGCACCTGCCATGTGATGAGCCCCGGCATGGAAATGTGGCACCCGAACCCCGGTTTCTTTTTTCTCGCCGGCGGCGGGCCGATCCTCGATCTCGGGCCGTATTATATCGCCAACCTCATCAATCTCATTGGACCGGTGAAGCGGGTGGGGGCGCTCACCTCCATGGCAAACCCGACACGCACGATTTCCAGCCAGCCGCTGGCCGGTCAGCAGATCCCGGTGGAGACGCCGACCAATATCCATGCGCTGCTGGAGTTTGAAAACGGCGCGACGATCACGCTCTCGGCAAGCTGGGATGTCTGGTCGCACCGCCATGCCAATATGGAGCTTTATGGCACCGAAGGCTCGCTTTACGTGCCTGACCCGAATTTCTTCGGCGGCACGGTGGAGGCCTCGGGCCGCAACAAGGATATCCAGCCGCTGGAGGCCTGGGATCATCCGTTCGGCAAGGCGAACCAGGAAAGCCCGAACGGCCCGCGCGCCAATTATCGCACCGCCGGCCTTGCCGATATGGCGATGGCGCTGATTGACGGGCGCGATCCGCGTTGCTCGCTGGAACGCACGCTGCACGGTATCGACGTGATGACGGGTATTCTGAAATCCGGCGAGGAAGGGCGGTTTATCGACATGAGCACGACCTGCACGCAGCCGGCAGCACTGGGCATCGATGAGGCCCTGGCACTGCTGCGCTGACAGCGGACGCCGGCCGCGCCTTCGGGACGGGGCGCGGCCGGCCGTAACACGAGTGATGATGTGCAGGAGACAAAGCGACCATGATCCGCAATCCCATTCTGCCGGGCTTCAACCCCGATCCCTCGATCTGCCGGGTGGGCGAGGATTATTATATCGCCACCTCCACGTTCGAATGGTTTCCGGGTGTACAGATCCACCATTCGAAGGACCTCGCCAACTGGACGCTGGTGCGCCGGCCGCTGGACCGCAAGAGACAGCTAGACATGCGCGGCAACCCCGATAGCTGCGGCATCTGGGCGCCGTGCCTGTCTTACGCCGACGGCCTGTTTTACCTCGTTTATACGGACGTGAAACGGCTGGACGGCAATTTCAAGGACGCGCACAACTACATCGTGACGGCTGAGACTATCGAGGGCGAATGGTCCGATCCGGTCTACGTCAATTCCTCCGGCTTCGATCCGTCGCTGTTCCATGATGATGACGGGAAAAAGTGGTTCCTCAACATGCAGTGGAACCACCGCACGGAAAGTTATGGCGGCGCGCCGAAGACGCCGGCTTTCGACGGTATTTTGCTGCAGGAATGGGATGCAGCGACGGGCAAGCTCATCGGGCCGGTCAAGAACATCTTTGCCGGCAGTGCGCTGGGGCTGGTGGAAGGTCCGCACCTCTTCAAACGCAATGGCTGGTATTACCTGACGACAGCCGAAGGCGGAACCGGTTACGATCATGCCGTCACCATGGCGCGCTCGAAAACCATCGACGGTCCGTATGAGATGCATCCCGACACGCATCTGATCACCTCCAAGGATCACCCGGAGGCGGCGCTTCAGCGGGCCGGCCACGGGCAATATGTGGAAACGCCAGACGGCGAGGCCTATCACACGCATCTCTGCGGGCGACCGCTCGCGCCAAAGCGCCGCTGCACGCTGGGGCGTGAGACGGCGCTGCAAAAATGCGTCTGGCGCGACGACTGGCTGTATCTTTCGCACGGCGGCGTGGTGCCGGCCGTCGAGGTGGAGGCGCCGGAGGGTGCCGAGACCCGTGCAAAACCGTCCCGCGTCGAGAGCGCGTTTGATGGCCCGGACCTGCCCGCAGATTTCCAGTGGTTGCGCACGCCGGAGCCGGAGCGGATCTTCAGCCTTGCCGAGCGCCCCGGCTTCCTGCGGCTTTTTGGCCGCGAAAGCATCGGTTCGTGGTTCGAGCAGGCGCTGGTGGCACGCCGGCAGGAACACCATGCCTTTCGCGCCGAGACGGTGGTGGAGTTTTCACCCGACACTTACCAGCAGGCGGCGGGGCTTACGCATTATTATAACCGGCACAAGTTCCATGCGGTCGCCGTCACCCTGCATGAGCAGCTTGGCCGGGTGATCACGCTGTTCTCCTGCCCCGGCGATTACCCGCATTCGCGGATGATTTTTCCCGTCGGCAGCGGCGAGGCGGTGGCGGAGGGGCCGGTTCATCTGGCATTGGAGGTGAAGGACAACGACCTGCAGTTCTTCCAGCGCTCGTCTCCCGGCGGCAATTGGCAGCCTTTTGGTCCGGTGCTCGATGCCGGCGTGATTTCCGACGAGGGCGGACGCGGGGAGCATGGCTCTTTCACCGGTGCCTTCACCGGCATGTTCGCCTTCGACATTACCGGACGTGCCATGCCGGCCGATTTTGCGATGTTTGCCTACGAGCCGCTCTGAATATTCGCCAGGCGTAAAATTCTATATTTGAAATACCAGGGCCGGCAGTCATGCCGGCTTTTTTCGTTTCGGCGGGGATATCGACAAAAAATACGGTGAACAATAATTTTATAGTATGATTTTTCCCATATTTGTTGCCAATTATATCATAAAAAACAGAAGTACTGCTTTTTAAATCGCCGTTTTTTGCAAAATACAACTCGACTTTATTTCCTATGTTGACGTATTACTGACGAGCGGTGTGGTGAAAATTAATTTGTGCCTTGATATTCAAGAGCTTGGTGGTTGCCGGCGATGCTTGGGGGAGCGCAATGGCGGTTATCGGTCATCCAGCGGAGGTTGATCGGGTGCCGGAACTGGAGGGGCTGGATTGCGCGTATTGGATAATCCGCTGACTGCATTCAATTTGCGGGTCTTCTGTACTTTGATGGAAGAGATGAATGTGACGAATGCGGCGGCCAAGCTGCAGCTGTCACAGCCGGCGACAAGCCTCGTCTTGAAGCAGTTGCGAGAGATTTTCGGTGATCCGCTGCTGATCCGTAGTGATGGACGAATGGTGCCCACGGAGCGGGCGCTGATGCTGCAGCATGGCGCCGCACGGGCGCTGGCCGACCTGAATGCGCTGATCGCCCATCCCGGCGCCGTGGACCTTGAAAGCCTGCGCCAGACCTTCACGCTGGCGCTTTGTGCGACTTTGTCGCCTGCCCTGCTGACGGCTTTTGTCGGCGAGGTGACAAGGCTTGCGCCGGCGGTGCGGCTGGTCATGCGCCCGGCTCGCAGCGGCAATGATGCCGCAGGCCTGCTTGCCTCCGGCGTGGCTGATGTGGCGATCGGTTGCTGGAGCGATCCACCAGCCTATCTGCACCGGTCCATGCTGTTCGAGGAGGAGTTCGTCTGCCTCGTTGATCGCGGCCATGCCTTTACACGCACGGCACCGACCTTTGCCGATTATGCCGATGCCCGCCATGTGGTGGTGCATGAATGCGCCGAGGATGGCGCAGAGGCGCTGGAGGTGCGCGGTGCATCGCTGCAGATCGCGCGGGAACGCAAGGTGGTGGCATCCGACCACCTGGTTGTGCCCCATCTGCTGATCGGCACCGATCTTGTGGCAACCGTAACGCGCGGTTTTGCGCGGCACTTTGTCCGCACACTGCCGCTTGCCATGCTCCCCTGTCCCGTGCCCTACCCGCGGGCGCACTTTTATCAGTTGTGGGATGGACGCTGCGAATATTCCCCGGCGCACAAGTGGCTGCGGGAGATGCTGGCCTCGGCCTCCCGACTGTCCCAGGAAGCCTGAGCGGCTGCACCACACCGCTTCATTTCGCAGCCCGGCAGAGGCAATGATCGCCAACACCGCAACCGGTGCGGCTTTCGTGCAAGTGCCTGAAAGAGGGATAATGGTGGCCGAAGCGCTTTTCGCGGTGACCATATTTCAACTGATACCGCCGATGTCTCGACGGCGCCATTTTCTGACAGTTGAACGTCGCAGCAGATCGCCGGTGGCGTGGCGCGCATCGAGCTTGTCGAAGGCAAGATCGGCAACGTTATCATCTCCGGCAACCAGCGCGTCAAATCGTCCTTCGTGATCGATCGTGTCGAGGTGCTGCCGGGATCCATCCCGACCATCCAGCTTCTGGAGCGTCGCCTGTCGTCGGTCAATTCCAACCGTAACTTCCGTGTGACGGCAGGGTTGAAACCCGGTGAAAAACCGGGAACGACCAACCTGCAGTTGGATGTGTCCGGCGAGCTGTGGTATCTCGGCGGCTCAACTTCGCTGCCGGCCTATGAACTGTCGTCTCTATCGGGCGATACCGGTTTTTATCTGGCAAACCAGGTGCGTTACGGCTCCGTGCCGATCAACGAGGCGGTCGGAAAGGCGCTTGGCACGCCGTTCAATTCCGGTGTGCGGGCCTTTTTCGATGTCGGCGCGGTGTTTGACGATTACCTGCGCGGCGAACCGAGCAGTTTCTATGCTGATTTCGGCGTGGGGTATGATTTCGATATCGGCGGCCATCTCAACGGCGACCTCTCCGTCGCCTGGCCGGTGGACCCTGATATGAACGACAATATCGACGTGTCCAATCCGCGTTTCCTGTTCACAGTCTCGGCCAATTTCTGACCGTCCGGGAGAGGGCAGGGTTCAGGCCCGAACAGGGCAAGGCCGCCGGATGGATCAGCATTCGGCGGTCCTTTTGTGTCAGCCGATCACGTCGATGTTCTGGTAGTTCTGGTCTCTTGGGCGATTGAAGAGAAGCTTGACGCGCCGTCCTTCGATGCGCTGCAGCGGATAGGGATAATCCTGGCCCAGCGCGGCGGAAAATGCAGCGGCGTTTTCTCGTGGCACGCAGATATGATCGCAGGGATAATCCGTCATGATGCGGAAAAGGATGTAATCGAGACCGAGCAGATGCTCGATGAGGTCCTTCGAACTGGTCCCGAGCGATTGCAGGTGTTGCTCCTCGATCTCGATGAACATCAGGGGCCGGTCGCGGGCAATCGTCTTGGCAGCGCCCTTCAGCGCCTTCAGTTCTGATCCCTGGATATCCATCTTGATGAAGCCGACCGGCGGCAGGTGGAGATCGTCCAGGCATTTGCTGATCGTTAGATCGCCCGTGGAACGCCCGGCACTCACCCTCAGCGCGCCATTGTTGATTTTCTCGCCCGTGTAACTGAAGGGTTCCATGGCAAGGACGTCCAGATCGCGGTCCGAGATCGCGAAGCGGAACGAGCGGACATTGTGGCATTCGTTCAGAAGCAGGTTGTTCTGCAGCAGTGAAAACGTCAGCGATTGCGGCTCGAACGAAAACACCCGTCCCTGCGGAACGAGCCTCGACATCAGGACGGAATGGCTTCCAAGATTGGCACCGAGATCGATGACGTTCCAGTCGCGCTGCAGCAGGCGGCGGGCCAGATCCTCGAAGTGAGTTTCGTTGATCCCCTTCGCCATGATCGACTGGAACAGATAGTCGTTGCGAAGGCCGGTAAACGAGCCAAACGCATTGGTGAATGCGGAAACCTGTGGCAATGGCGCCGTCGCCTTTGCGATCCACTGAAACAGCGATCGAGGCCGCATGGCCGCCACGTTTTTCAGAAACGGCCTCATTTCATGCAGTTTTGCAAGCATGTGTGCTGCCATGTCCACTCCGCTTCACAAGGGCGTTTTCATGAGGTGCGCAACTTTTCAGTGTTGGTGAGCGTATCACACCGAATGGTTCCGTCCATGCCCTTGTGCTGGTTCATGCGCGTGGGATGAATTGCCCACAGAATAGTCCGGAGTTTTCGGGCCGTGTGGTCTCTTCTGCTCAAACTGCGCCGTTCGTCAGAGCGTCGAGCTTGCGGCGCAATGCGGCGTTTTCCTCTTCCAGCGTGGCGATGCGCTCATGCAAGGGGTGTGTGGCCGTGGAAATCTCCCGGGCGCTAAAGCGCGGCGCGATGTGCTGGGGGCAGTTCCAGTCGAAGGCTTCGAGCCGCAGCCGGAATATCCGCTCGGGCACCGCGCGATAATGGGCGTCGGTCAGCTCAGCCTTCAGTTCGCCATTGGCTTCGAGAGACAGCGTTTCGACATGCACGAAGATCTTCAGGCGCGCGCGCCGCCCATAATCGACGAGGATGAGGCAGGCGCGGTCGTCTGCCTTGAAATTGCCTGTGCTGATATATTGCCGGTTGCCGCGATAGTCGAGGAAGGCAAGCGTCTGGTCATCGAGCACCTTCAGGAAACCGGGTGGCCCGCCGCGATGCTGGACATAGGGCCAGCCCTTTTCGGAGACCGAGGCCATATAGAAGCTGTCACGCTCCGCGATGAAGGCTTTTTCATTTGCGGTGAACCGGTCAAAGGCGCGGTCGCCCCTGAAATCGACCCAGAGATCTTCGGCTCCCATCTCCGCCTGGGCGGCGCGCACGCTGGGCGTGAGAGCAATGCTCATGAAACCATATGTCATCGCGTGCTCCTCCTTGGCTGCATCGCCTGAAACCGGCCATGCAGCGAAACGATCGTTGAAATCCCCCACCCTGCACGCTGGCTCCAACCGCGCGAGCACCGGGTGTCTGCCATCGGATCACGTTGCCAGCCAGACACGCAAGGGCAGCGGCTCCCCTCAGGCTGGAATATCTGCTGCCGTCGCGATGAAATTGGCGGTTTCGAGCGGGTGGGACAGCATCACCGCGTGGCTGCTGTCGATCTCGAATATGGTCGCCCCGGCTCTCTGCGCCATGCGCCGCTGGGCGCTGGGGGGCACCATCCGGTCGGCGGTGGCCAAGAGATAGAAGCTTGGTTTCTCCCTCCAGGCCGCCCGGCTGATCGGGGTCGTGGCGGCTTGCAGACCCCAGGGCACTTGCGCGGCCGCCATGAAGCGGGCCTTTTCCGGATCGACATCGGCTGCGAATGCGCGCGGAAAACCTGCCGGCTCGACCAGAAGAAAACCGTCCTGCGGCGGCATGACCGGCGCCTTTGCCTCCATGGCTTCTGCAGGCGTGTCATTCAGCGCTGCAACCGATTCCCCGCTATCCGGCACGAAGGCTGCGATATAGGCGAGAGCCTTGATCTTCTGCGAATGTCCAGCCTCGGTGATGACCGCCCCGCCATAGCTGTGGCCAACCAGAACGACAGGATGCCGTGCAGCCGTGATGGCCCGCCGCGTTGCCTCGACATCACCTTCCAGCGTCAGGGTCTGGTTCTGGACCACCAGCACCTCATGTCCCCGCCGGGTCAGCAACTCAAAGACAGGCTGCCAACCCGAGGCATCGACAAAGGCCCCATGGACCAGCACGATGGACGTGCCTGTTTCATTGGGAATGACTGCGGACGCAATATCATTGCCGACCATGGTTCCTGTCCTTCCAAAGGTGCCGTTCTCGCTGAACCTCAGCTTTTCGTCACTTGCAGAGCTTGCGATCGAGAAAATCCCGGATCAGCGGCGCCATGACATCGAGCTTTTCCTCAAGGGCGAAATGGCCGGTGTCGAGGATGTGCATTTCCGCGTCGGGCAGGTCGCGCATGTAGGGATGCGCGCCGGCCTCGGGAAAGATCTTGTCGTTCTTGCCCCAGACGATCAGCGTCGGCGGCTTTTTATCGCGGAAGAAGGCCTGGAATTGCGGATAAAGCGGCACATTGGCGCCATAGTCACGGAAGAGGTCGAGCTGGATGTCGCGATTGCCGGGACGGTCGAGCAGGGCCTGGTCGATCGTCCAGTTGTCCGGGCTGATGCGCGAGAGGTCACCGACGCCATCGGTGTACTGGAAATATGTAATCTCAGGGGTCACCAGACCGTTCAGCGTCTCCCGACGCGCCTGTGACGGGTCCGCCCAATAGACCTTGACCGGCGCCCAGAAGGCATTGTCGAGGCCTTCCACATAAGCGTTGCCGTTCTGCACGACCAGCGTCTGCACCCGCTCCGGATGTTTGATCGCCAGCCGGTATCCGACCGGGGCACCGTAATCCATGACATACATGCTGTAACGATCGACGCCCAGCGATACCGTCAGCTTCTCCACCACATCAGCCAGGTGTGCGAAAGTGTAGTCGAAGCGGGTATGATCCGGCGCATCGCTGTGCCCGAAACCGGGAAAATCCGGCGCGATCACGTGGTAGCGATCGGCAAGCAAGGGGATGAGGTTGCGGAACATGTGCGACGATGTCGGAAAGCCATGCAGGAGCAGAAGCACAGGGGCATCGGCAGGCCCGGCCTCGCGATAGAAGATCTTCACACCGTCGATCATGCGCGTGTTGTAGTGCGTGACGGGGACCATGGCCGCATTCGTTTTTGCGGTCGCTGTTTCGCAGCGGGTCTCGGCTGCTGCAGGTGTCGCAATCAGCAGGGCCGTCGCTGCCATCATCATGATGTGTTTCATATCTGTCCCCTCGCCAGGCAATGCGGGCGGTCCCTGATGGACGCCCTTCCTTACCTGAGGTAGCATCGGGTTCTTCGCACCACGAGTTAATTGAGGTAAAAAGAAGAGGGGTAGGGATTGGCGGTTGCGTTGAGGAAGACCGGGTTTTTCCGGCCTGCTGCAAGACATCGATCGTTGCTGGCCGGGCATGACGATGAGCGCACATCCTGCTACCGATAGTTGGTGACACCGATCAGTTTTTGTCTGTCAGCAGCCGGTGCAGGCGATACACTGTGACGAACGCTGGCGCATGCGGGGATATCTGATGCAAGAGACGCGCGACGGCGGGGGAAAGGATGCTGGCTCCGGGCCGGCACCACTGCGTTCCAGCTACCGGTTCGGCCCCTTTCACCTGTTGCCGGAACGTCAGCTTCTCCTCCACCAAGACGAGCCTGTCCATCTGGGCGGCCGGGCCTTTGATCTGCTGACCTTGCTGGTGAGCCGGGCCGGCGATGTTGTCAGCAAGGCTGAACTGGTGGCGCATGCCTGGCCCGACTGCTTTGTCCATCACGACAATCTGAAGGTGAATGTTGCGACACTGCGGCGACAACTGGCCGACCGGGACCGCGATACAGCCTATATCGCAACCATTGCCGGGCGGGGATACAAGTTCATTGCAAGGGTGGAAGGCGACGACGGGCGGGACGCGCCTGGAAACGATCGGCCGCAGCCTGCCGGACCGCCTGATGTGCCTCAGCTTTATGGTCGCGAAGAGGTCACCGGCATCATTGCGCAAAAGCTGGTCTACCCCGGCTACGTGACCATTGCAGGGCCTGGCGGCGTGGGCAAGACATCGCTTGCCATCGCGATTGCGGAGCGGATGCGCGGCGAGTTTCCCGGCGGCATCGCCTTTGTGGATCTGTCGACAATCGACGATGCCCGCTTCGTCGTGCCGGCGCTTGCCACGGCGGTCGGCGTGTCGCTCGGCCTGGAAGACCCTTTGCGCGGCGTGATCGCGGTGCTGCGACAAAACCGGACGCTGCTGATCGTGGACAATTGCGAGCATGTCAGCGCCATGGCCGCCGCCGCCATTGACCGGATCGCGGCTGCCATCCCGTCGGCCGCCATCATCGCGACCAGCCGCGCGCCGCTGCGGACCCGGCACGAGCATGTCCATTTTCTTGCCGGGCTCGCCTATCCGCAAGATCAACGGCGCCTGCGCGCCACCGAAGCCCACACCTTTCCAGCCGTGCAGCTTTTCGTCGCGAGAGCAAAGAGCGCCGGCACATTCCAGCTGACCGACGACAATGTCGAGAGCATCGTGTCGATCTGTACGCGGGTGGAGGGCCTGGCGCTTGCCATCGAGCTTGCGGCGGGCAATGCGGCGATCTTCACGCCGTCTGCTCTCGACACGGCGCTTCAGCAGGGGCTCCACACGCTGGGGCGCGGGCCTCGACATGCGCCGCTTCGCCACCAGACCCTGGAGGCCGCGCTGGACTGGAGTTACCGCCTGCTTCCGGAAAGCGAAGCTGTTCTCCTGCGTCTTTTGTCGGTCTTTGCCGGCCGGTTTGTCGCCGACGATGCCGATGCGCTGTTTTCCGCCGGTTATCTCGATCCGCTGGCCGGTCGCGACGCGCTGGCGCAACTGGTGGCAAAGTCGATGGTCTCCGCCGAGCCCGAGGATGGCGTCCTCCACTATCGCCTGGTGGAAAGCACCCGTTCCTATGCAAGACAGCGGTTGGCCGCAGCCCCCGAAAGGCAAAGGGCGAAGCGGCGTTTTGCTGGCCGGATGCGGGAGTGGCTTTGCCATGCGGAGCAGGCCTGGTCCACCGACAGCTCTCAACCATGGTTGCGCAAATATCGGGGCCGGATCGACGATGTGAGGGCGGCGATTGGTTGGGCATTCGGCCCTGACGGTGATGCGCAGATCGGCGTCGATCTCGTGGTGAGCGCACTGCCCTTGTGGCAGGAACTGTCGGCCTTCAAGGAAATGCTGACGGCCGTGGATCTGGCGCTGAATGCGCGCCGCAATCCCTCCCCCGAAACAGCACTTGCAACGGTGAAGCTGACGATTGCCCGGGCATGGGCGCTGACCCTGGCACTGCGGCTGAGGCCCGAAACCGGTGCGGCATGGTCTGACAGCATCCGGCATGCCGCCGAGGCGGGGAGCGTGGACTATCAGATGCGGGCCGTCTGGGGCCAGGCGGTTCACCTTGCCTATACGGGCCGGCCGCGAGAGGCGCTGCAGGGGCTCGAACGTTTTGGGACCGTGTCCGGTCTGGAGTGGTCAGCAGCGCCCGATGCGGAGCGGCTGCTTGCGCATATCGAAGTCTATGCAGGCCGCCTGTCGTCAGCGTCACGCCGGCTGGAGGCGCTTGCCGTGGCCTGGGAGGGGCTTGAGGATCGTCCGGGCCTGTCACGGTTCCAGATGGACCTTGGCGTCGCCATCGGAATGTCGCGGTCGTTTCTGCTCTGGCTGACGGGCGAGCCGGACCGTGCCTCCGGCATGGCAATGGCGGCGGTTTCCCGAGCAAACAGGCTCGGCCATCTGATTTCGCAGGGCAACGCGATCTCGCTGGCCGCCCTGCCGATCGCCTATCTCACCGGCAACCTCGAGACGGCATCCCGGCTGCAGGGCCAGCTTTCTGAGATCAGCACCCAGGAAAACATCAGCGTGTGGCCGGGAACAAGCCAGTTTTTCGCCGGCGCCATCGCAGCCGCCCGCGGCGATGACGCAGGCCTTGCCATGATGCAGGACGGCATAAACGAGCTTGCCGGCGGCGGCTGGCTGACGCGCGTCGCCTTCTATCGCTGCATCCTGGCGCAAGCGCTGCTTCAGGCAGGCGAGACGGACAAAGCCGAGCATGGCCTTGAGCAGGCCCTCGCCAGCCGGTGCCTGCGCCAGGAACGCTGGTGCCATCCGGAGATATTACGGCTTGCCGGGCTGCTGCGGGCGTCTCGCGGCCGGCCGGCAGAGGCCGAAAGGTTTTTCGCAAAGGCGCTGCGATGCGCCCGTTCGATGCAGGCGCGTTCGCTTGAACTGCGCGTGCAGGGAATGGAGACACAGTAGGCGCGGTGGGGCCGCATCAACTGTCGGCGCGCGGGGTGCATACGATAACAATGTCTTGCCGTTGCAGCCGGATCATCGCACGCGGCACGCCGTGCGCCTTTAAGAGCACGACAGCGGCTAACGTCTGTTAGCCGCTGTTTCCGCCCATCAGCAGGGCGTGAATTTATCGGGACGAATGCGCCTGTGAACGAGGTGGGATCATTCCCACTCGATCGTGCCCGGCGGCTTCGACGTCACATCGTAAACGACGCGGTTGATGCCGCGGACTTCGTTGATGATGCGGGTGGCGGTGCGGCCGAGGAAGTTCATGTCGTAGGGGTAGAAATCCGCGGTCATGCCATCGACGGAGGTGACGGCGCGAAGGGCACAGACGAAATCATAGGTGCGGTAATCGCCCATGACGCCGACGGTCTGGACCGGAAGCAGCACGGCAAAGGCCTGCCAGATCGTGTCGTAAAGGCCGGCCTTGCGGATTTCATCGAGATAGATCGCATCGGCCTTGCGCAGGATGTCGAGCTTTTCGCGCGTGACGGCGCCGGGGCAGCGGATGGCAAGGCCGGGGCCCGGGAAGGGGTGGCGGCCGATGAAGCTTTCGGGCAGGCCAAGCTCGCGGCCAAGCGCGCGGACTTCATCCTTGAAGAGTTCGCGCAAGGGTTCCACCAGAGCCATGTTCATGCGCTCGGGCAGGCCGCCGACATTGTGGTGGCTCTTGATGGTAACGGACGGGCCACCGGAGAAGGAGACGCTTTCGATGACATCGGGATAAAGCGTGCCCTGGGCGAGGAACTTTGGTGCGCCCTTGCCGTCATCGGCGATCTTGGCGGCTTCGGATTCAAACACCTCGATGAACAGGCGGCCGATCGTCTTGCGCTTCACTTCCGGGTCGGTGACGCCGGCAAGCTCGTTGAGGAAGAGGTCGGAAGCGTCCACATGGACGAGCGGAATGTTGTAGTGGTCGCGGAACATGCCGACCACCTGTTCGCTTTCGCCCATGCGCATCATGCCGTGATCGACATAGACGCAGGTGAGCTGGTCGCCGATCGCCTCATGGATGAGGATGGCGGCAACGGACGAATCAACACCGCCGGAGAGCCCGCAGAGCACGCGGCCGGTGCCGACCTGGTCGCGGATCTTGCGGATCATTTCGGCGCGGTAGGCGGCCATGGTCCAGTCGGATTTGAGGCCGACGATCTTGTGGACGAAATTGGAGAGAAGTTTTGCGCCGTCAGGTGTGTGCACCACTTCCGGGTGGAACATGGTGGTGTAATAGCGGCGCTTCTCGTCGGCTGCGATGGCGAAGGGGGCGTTTTCGGAGGTGGCAATAACCTCGAAACCGTCGGGCAGTTCGGTCACGCGGTCGCCATGGCTCATCCAGACCGGATAACGGCCGCCGGCGGTCCAGAAACCGTCAAACAGCGGGCTGCCCTTCTTGATCTCCACATCGGCGCGGCCGAATTCTGCGGCATGGCCGCCCTCGACGGTGCCGCCGAGCTGGGTGCACAGCGTCTGCTGGCCATAGCAGATGCCAAGGATCGGCACGCCCGTCTCAAACACTTCCTGCGGCGCGCGCGGGCTGCCTTCGGCCGTCACGGAGGCCGGGCCGCCGGAGAAGATGACGCCCTTCGGCGAAAGCTTCAGGAAGGCGTCGCGCGCGTTCTGGAAGGGGTGGATTTCGCAATAGACGCCGGCCTCGCGGATGCGACGGGCGATCAGCTGCGTCACCTGGCTGCCGAAATCGATGATGAGGATGCTGTCGGGATGCGCTATCTGGGTCATGGCGAGCCTTTAATGAAAACTTGCGCTTTTCGCAACCGGGTCAGAGCGCCAAATCGCCGGAAATCAGGGCCTGTGCGAGACGATCGACGGCGTCTGCCAGTTTTTCGTCGATCACATGCAGATACTCGGTCCAATCTCCCACATGGCGCAACTCTTCCTTGCCATCGGAAATGCCGCGAAGGCCGATCAGCGGCACGCCAAACCCTTGCGCAGCGCGCAGCACCGCAAAGGTTTCCATGTCGACCATCTCGGCCTCGATCGCGTCATAGGCAGAGCCTGAGACGATATGGCCGCCGGTGGAAAGGCGGGCAGATGGGATGCCGGGAATGGCATGGGGAAGGGGCACTGCGGCCGGCAGATCGAGGAAGGGCGTGCGGCCTTTTTCAAACCCGAGCGGCGAGGCATCCATGTCGCGGTAGCCGACCGAGGAGGCCTGGTAGACGGCGGTCTGTTCCAGTTCTCGCGAGCCGGCCGAGCCGAGGCAGACGAGAAGATGCGGCAGGCGGCCTTCCGCTTCCAGCTGGGCGAGTGCTCGCGTGACGGCAATGGCCGCCTCGACCGGTCCGACGCCCGTCATCAGCGGGCGGATGCGCGCCTTCAGATGCGGTCCGTATTCCGCATCTACGGCCATGACGAAAAGTACTGACCGATTGGCGACGATTAAAAGCTCAAAACTCATCCGGAAATATCCTGCCTGCCGCGGATCACCATCATGCTGCCGCTCATCGAAGCGATCAGCTTGGCCGGGCCATCGCTGAGTGCATAGGCGCGGCCGTCGGCCACGATGATGGTGGAGCCGGGTTTTGTAATTTCGCCGCGAAAGAGAAAGCGTTCACCGCGCCCGGGCGACATCAGGTTGACCTTGAATTCGATGGTGAGAATGGAGGCTTCCGGCTCGATCACCGTATAGGCGGCATAACCGCAGGCGGCATCGAGACCGGCGGCAATGACGCCCGCATGCAGAAAGCCGTGCTGCTGGGTGAGCTTTGCATCAAACGGCATTTCGATCTCGACCATGGCCTGTTCGACGCGCGTCAGTTGCGCGCCGATGGTGACCATCGCCTGCTGCCGTCCGAAACTGCGCCGAACGCGCTCGCGGAAATCGCCGGGATCTATGTCGTCCATGCCTGCCATCCTTTCGCGGCTGCGAAAGTGGCATGGCAGAGGAGATGCCGCAAGCCGGAGGTGGTGCTTCTCTCTTCGGCGGGGCGGGGTCAAGCTCTCTTCGTGCTGTGTCCTGGGTGGGACGATGCAAGATCATTGTGCGCAGTCGGCGTGAAGCGGACATCTACCGTTGGACGAATAGTCCAAAAGTGTCGCATATGTCGGTCGCCAAAGGCTAACTTTTGCACCTGGCTTTCGCGACGGAATTTCCCTTAAGATTTGGCTGGTGGTCAATTATCGCAAAACTTAGGATATTTGCGACGCAAAAGGCTCATGGAGACGCCGCGCCAAGCGTATTTTTGAAGAAGGCTCCAATTTCGGAATTGATGCTTTTATGGACCGCAACACGATCGACACCTTTGCCGTCGAGACACAAGGCAGGCATCTCACGGCTCAAATCTGGTGAGCATGGGGCCAGAAAGGTGAAGTGGCCTGCATTGGGAATGACCTGTAATACGGCGGCCCCCTGCCTTTCATGCGCTAGTGACATGGCGTTATCGTCAGGGGACAATTCTTCGTCCTTCTCACCAACGAAAACCAGCAGCGGTGCCTTGATAGGCTCCAATCCCTCAGGAGAGAATACGACGCTCAAGGGCGCGAGCAGAACGAACGAGCGAATGCGCGCGTCGGGAGACGGTCTAAGTTCGGGACGATCGGTTCTGATACGTCCTTGCGCTTCGCAAACGTGGCGGTCGTCGGGACGCTTTGCGCAATAGTCCTCAAGACGGGTGAGAACCGGCTTGGCCCCCGCGAGGATCAAGCCTGCGGTTCCACCGGCTGAAAATCCGACGAACCCTATTCGATCCGCATTAATATGCGATGCAAGGATCGGGTCTTTTAGTGCTGCCGACAAGGCGGCAGATATCTGCAACGGCCGCCCGTAAATGCTGCTCGCCGCGCCGATCCGGCTCGTATCCTGAAAATTATCGCCAGGATGAGTTATGCTGATGACAATGTGTCCTTGCTGGGCGAGGGACGTAGCGAGGTCGTGATGCCCCCACATGCTGCCCATGTTGCCGTGTGATAATAGAATTAATGGATAGGAACCGCTCCCGATGGTCCCTAATTTTGAAGCTTCTACCTCATAGGGTCCAATTCTAGTGCTACCGGACGGTTCAAAACTTGGAAAAAATGCCACTGCGTCCATTGGGAGCTGGTCAATTGGGTCGAGGACTTCAAGCCTCTTGATACCTACGCCATCAATATCTTCTGCGTTCACATAGGATGTGCAGAGGGTAAGAAAGATCAGTGCGGACATAAATCTCAGAAACATATCTCTCAAATCCTGTGAGACGGCATTTCCTCTCTACCCGCGGATCGTGATTTTGTCGCGGAAATCCCAATTAAGGCGACACCTGTTTTTCTGATTTTTGCGATGTCGCACAACAGGGAGTTTTGCGGCAGCCGCAATGTCCGATTTTGGCGCAAAGCGGAAGCCGCCTTTCGGCCGTGGTCTCACGTGCGCCCTTTCGACAGCGAGATAGGGCGGCCCTCGAATGATCGGACCTGATGATCCGCATGGATCATAGGGTGCGGCTCCGGCATCCGTTCGCTGGATCTGCAGGCGCGGCCTTGAAATTGAGATGGGGCTTAAGGCCGATTGGGCCATCTATGGCTAATTCAGCAGGAAAAGCGACAGGTTGAGCAGCGTCGCAAAACCGACCCAGGCGGCATAGGGCAGGAAGAGGATCGCGCTCAGGCGGTCCGGCCGCCAGCTGATGCGGATGAAAACGAGGATGGAGATGAGAAGCGGCACGATGACGACCAGGCCGAGACTGGTGCTTTCCATGCCGAAGAAGGCCGGTGTCCAGAGGAAGTTCAGCGCCATCTGGCCAAACCACAGCTGCGTGCGGCTGGAGGCTGGCGCTTCCAGCCAGCCGCGGGCGCCGGCAATGCCGATCAGCACGTAAAGGGCGGTCCAGACCGGGCCGAAAATCCAGTTCGGCGGGTTGAACGGCGGCTTTTCCAGCGACTGGTACCATTGGCCGGGGATGTTGGAGACCCCGATCAGGGCGCCAAGGCCGACGACGACGAGAATGAACAGGAGATGGACGAGAAGTTTCTTCATGGCGTCCTAACTAGGGCGGTTGTTGCCGATAACCACAGGGGGCAGAGGGAGCGCTTCAGGCGAGATGCACCAGATGCTGGTCCCAGGCAAGGGGAGAGCGGGTGCCGGCCAGCGTGCCCCTATAGGAAGAGACGGCAAGTCCGTCCGGCGCGCTTGCCACGCCTGCCGCATCCGGCACTGCCTGCTCGGCCAGAACCTTGCCGGTGCGCGCATCCAGAATGACGGCGGCGCCGAGTTTGGGCGAGGTGAGGCCAACCAGCCGCTCCTTGCGGTTGACGGCGATGGCGCCGACGTAATTGCCCAGCCGCTGCGTGGTTTCATCCGGAAGCGACACGAAGCGCAGGTCTTGCCCGAGCGCAAACGAACCGGCAAGCGGCGGCAGATCGCTGCGGGCGCCCTCATACTGGCAGGCAAACCAGATGCGCCCGCCTTCATCCACGTCGAGATGCCGGGTGGAGAGCTGGCTGAGGGCAGGCGGCAGCGCATGGCGCTCCACCACATGCCCGGTTTGCGCATCCAGGATGGCAAGCGACGGCTGCATGCGGTCGAGATTGAGCTTGGTGCGGCCGAAATCCGGGTGGGTCTCGATGCCGCCATTGGCGACGATCAGGTGGCGCCCGTCATCGGAGACGGTCATGTCATGGGTGCCGATGCCAGCGGCCTCGAATTCGCCGATGCGGGCAAAGCCGTTCGTGGCGTCGTAAAGGCCGATCATGCCGCGATTGCCGTCAAAGTCGTTTTCGCTGGCGTAGAGAAGGCGTCCATCCGGCGAAAAATATCCGTGGCCGTAATAATGGCGGCCCTCCGGCGCATGGATCAGCACCGGCTGCTCGAGACCTTTTGGATCAAAGATCATGGCAAATGTGCCGGGGCGGCGGGCGAAGGCGACGCCGCGGCCGGTGGCGCGGCAATAGGCAAGGCCGTGGGCACGGGCGGGAAGGGCGATGCGGTCGATGATCTTTCCATCGGCAGTGGTGGTGGCGATGCCATAGGCCCCGTCGGGGCTGCGAAAACCTGCGGCAAACACGGCCTCCGCCCGCTCCAGCGCATAAAGGCTTTGAGGCGAAAGGGTGCTGAGAAAGCCGATGCCGGCGGCGCGCATGAACTGGCGCCGGTCGATGTCGCCGGTGCGCACCATGTCAGTCGCCATCCGAGAAGGAGAAGCCGGCGCCAAGGCCAAGGCCGCCGCCGAGCCCGTCATTCAGGCGCAGGATGAGGTCGCGGCTGTTCATCAGCAGGAAATCCAGCTTCTGGCGTTCCTTTTCGTCTGCCACGGCTACTTCCACATCCGGGTTCACGTCGTTTGTCACCTTTGTCAGCGATTTCAGCACAAAATCGATGGAGCCGATGATCGACTGCTGGTCGGGGGCGAGCAGGTCGCGGAAGCCGGAGGCATCGAGGAGCCGGTGGATGCCTTCAAGGTTGCCTGCCAGCATGGGGAAGGTGAGTTTTGAGCGCCAGAACAGCGCCTGACGCGGAAAGGTGTTGTTGGCTTCGCCCTTGTAGAAGGTTTCGATGCGCTGGTCGCGCGCAGCCTCTGCCGAGTGAACGAGGATGCCGAGCGCTTCGGTAACGCCCTCATGGCCGTCGCGGAAGACGGCGCTGTCCTTGCCGGGGTTTTTCCAGTCCTGCTGGATGCCGTCAGGTTCGTCCCAGGCTTGCGTCAGTTCGGTGGCGATGCGCTGCACATTGCCGGCGATGGAGAGGCCGTAACGGCAGCGAAAGCTGTTCTTCTCGCTGAGGAGACGCTCTTTTCCGGTGCCGTAAAGCACAAATTCCAGCGCGCCGAGCCCCTGCACGGCAACGCTTTTCTGCGCAAGGCCGGCCGGCGTGGTTGCCCCTTCATCGGCGCCTGCCAGCACCGCCTGCACCTGGCGAAGGCCAGTGCCCTTGCGGTCCGGGTAAAACAGGATGCGCTCGAAGCGGTAGGCATCGAGCACCGGGCCGACGCGCACGATCTCGATCTGCGCCCAGCTTGTGGCGGCATCGGCAAAGGCCGTTTGCGCCGCCGCATAGGTTTTGTCGGAGGGGGTGGCGCAAAGATCTGCCATGGCATTGGTCAGCACGGCACTCTGGCCGGAAAACTGGCGATAGCCGGGGCGGATGAAATCATCCACCACCTTGACCATCACGTGCCTCGTCGCTTCCTCGCTCAAGGTCTTGGGCGGGGCCGTGTCGGCCTCCTGCGCAAGGGCCGTGGTGGCCGAAATGAGGGTGAGAGCGAGAGCGGACAACCATCTCGACATCAGAGTGTCTCCAGAAATTTCAAAAGCAGGTCCCGGTCGTGCCGGGCAAGGGCAGAAAATGCGGTACGCGCCCGTTCCGCTTCTCCACCATGCCATAGAATGGCTTCGGTGAGGTTGCGGGCGCGTCCGTCATGCAGGAAAAAACTATGGCCGTTCACGGTTTTTGTGAGGCCGATGCCCCAGAGCGGCGGGGTGCGCCATTCCCGGCCATCGGCAAGGCCAACCGGCTGGCCGTCGGCGAGCCCTTCGCCCATGTCATGCAGCAGGAAATCGGAATAGGGCCAGATCAGCTGGAAGGCGAGCGCCTTGTCGTCCGTATCGCGCCGCGTCACATATTTTGGCGTGTGGCATGACGCGCAGCCCGAGGCGTAAAAGAGTGATTTTCCGGCAAGAACATCCGGCGCATCGACATCCCGGCGCATGGGGACGGCGAGGTTTTTGGAATAGAAGGTGACGAGATCCATCACCGGATCGGGCGCCTCGCTGTCGCCAAGGCGCGGCTGAACGCCGTTTGCAAGCGCATGGCAGGCGGTTTCAGCTTTTGTGCAGTCGCCATAGGCATCGAGCCGATCAGGCGTGGAAATCCCCATGTCCCCGGAAAAGGCGGCGGCCACCTGATCGCGCACCGTGGCATTCTGCGCCTTCCAGCCGAAGCGGCCAAGCGTCAGGCGGCCGGTCCGGTGATCCTTCACCAGCGCCGCCTTGCCGGAAATGCCGTCATGGTCACGGTCATCAGGGTCGGCTCGGCCAAGAATATCAGCCTCGGCGATGGCCTCGATCAGGCCCATGCCGGGCATCGGCGGGGCGATGCGGGGGGAAAGCGTGGTTTTGGGATCTAGCGGGCCGTAGGCAAGGTCTGCCACGGTGTAATGCGGCTTGCGCAGCATGACCACCGTGCCATCGCCGAGTGTCACGGACAGGTCTTCGTAGCGGATGTTTATCTCGCCTTCGGCGGCAAGGCCGGGCACGGCCAGATCCTGCAGCTGTTCGCCATAGGTCGGATCGGGGAAATTGAGCACATCATGACGGTCGATCATCGCCTGTTCGGCAGGCGTTCGGGCGGGACGCGCCAGCCGCAGCAGCATGGATGTGGCGTCGGCAGATCCCTCCGGCGGATGGCCGCGGCCATCGCGCACATGGCAGCTGAGGCAGGCGCGGGCATTGTAGAGCGGCCCCAGCCCATCGGAGGCCTGCGTGGAAGAGGGGGCGGCGACCCAGAGTTTGGAAAACAGCGCATTGCCGAGCGAAAATTCTTCGCGCGCGGCAAAATCCAGATTGGCGGAAAAGTCCGAAAGGGCGTTGGCATCGACGGGTGCCGTAGATGTAGCGCCGCCGCCGGCCATGGCCTCGAAGGGTTCGGGTTTTGAAAAGTCGGTGGCGGCGGCCGTGACGGCCTCGACGCGAAGACGGTCTTTTGCCGACAGATCTGCGCGGCGCCCATCGCCAGCCATGACCGCGGGAGCAAGGCACACCGCGCCGAAGACGGCGGATAAAAGGGTGAGGGCTGCGGGGCGCAGGATCATCTGGGGTTCGGGCCGGACATTGCGCACAATATCCGGCCCGCTCCGATCTGGTTATTTAAAGACGGCGTTGGGATTGTCGAGGCTGTCGGAGCCTTCGAGCTTGACGGTGCCGAGATCAAGCGCGGTGACGACACGCTCGACAGTCTTGGTCTGGTCGATCAGCCCGTCGATGGCAGCCTGCACCACGGCATTGCCTTCTTTATTGCCTTCGCCGATCATCTGGTCATAGGCCTCGACGGTTTCGCCGCGCTTGGCCATGGCGTGCATGGCATCCAGCGTCTTGTCGAGCTTGGCGGTCATTTCCTTGTCGAGCGCCGGGTCCTTGGCGTTGACGATTTCCGACAGCGACGGTCCCGCCATCTTCGTTCCATCGATGCGCGTGTAGGTGCCGTTATAGGCGGACGCGATGCCGATGGCGTCGTTCAGATGCGAGTTGAACGTGTTGTCGGAGAAGCAATCATGCTCCTCTTCCGGATCGTGCAGGAGAAGGCCGAGCTTCATGCGCTCGCCGGCAAGTTCGCCGTAAGACAGCGAGCCCATGCCGGTGAGGATGGCGGTGATGCCAGCCTTCGGATCGGCCTCGACGGCCTTTGCGGCTTCACCATCCGGTGCCCAGGCGGTGACCATTTCCTGGAGGTCTTCGACCAGCGCGGTGGAGGCGGATTTCAGGTAATCGGCGCGGCGGTCGCAATTGTCGTGTGTGCAATTGGCCTTGTCGTAATCGGTATAGGGCCGCTCGCCGGCACCCGGGCCGGTGCCATGCAGATCCTGGCCCCAGAGCAGGAATTCGATGGCGTGATAGCCGGTGGTGACATTGGCTTCCACTTCGCCCGCCTCATGCAGGCTGCGGATCAGCTCCGGCGTGATCTTGGAGGCATCGATTTCCTCGCCGTTCACCTTCAGCTTGGGATTGGCGATGATGTTGGCGGTGTAGAAGGCGTTCGCATCGCTTTCGGTGCCATAGGAGGCATCGACGTAATCGATCAGGCCTTCGTCCAGCGGCCAGGCGTTGACCTTGCCTTCCCAGTCATCGACGATGGGGTTGCCGAAGCGATAGACTTCCGACTGCTGGTAGGGAACGCGGGCAGCAATCCAGGCCTTGCGCGCCGCCGTCAGCGTCGCCTCGGAAGGTTTTGCGATGAGCGCGTCGATAGCGCTGTCGAGGGCCTTCGCCGTCGTCAGCGAATCCTCATATTTGGCATGCGCGAGATCGGCGTAATGGGTGAGAACCGCTGCCGGTTCGGCAGCGCTTGCCGGTGTCACGATGAAAGCGGCGGAGGCGGCCAGCGCTCCAAGGCTCACGTTCAATAGCGTTCTACGGATCATGGTTTCTCCTGCGTCAGCGGATCGCGATCCCCGTGTCATGGCGCAAACAAAAACCAGTGTCAAACAATCTAGATTAGAACGGTTTGAAGTGTTGGCCGGGCTCTGCGCGTGTTTTGATCAAGCGCAGAGCCCGGCCTCAACTGAGGCTATACGTTGCGCTGCAACCGGCAGAAGAAGAAGCCGTCGGTGCCCGTGCTGGCCGGCGTCAGCGTCAGGCCCGCGCCATCGGTGGAATAGGGTTTTGCAGCATCTGCCCCGAACAGCTTTTCGTAGGCCGGCAGGCTTGCCACCGGCTGGAACTGCGGGTTTTCCGTGCAGAACCGCTCGACCTGACGGGCGTTTTCTTCCGGCAGAACAGAACAGGTGACATAGATCAGCGCGCCGCCCGGTTTGACATAGGCGGAGGCGGAGGTCAGCGCATCACGCTGCTGGTCCAGCCGCTCGTCGATATTTTTCTGTGTCAGCTTCCATTTCGTATCGGGCCGACGACGCCAGGTGCCGGTGCCGGTGCAGGGCGCATCGACCAGAACCACGTCGAGACGACCTTCGAAGGCCTTCAACTGGGCGATGTCATCATGCACCTGCACATTGCGGGTGCCGGCGCGGCGCAGGCGCTCGATGATCGGCGCCAAACGCTTGCGGTCGGCGTCATAGGCGTGAACCTGGCCCTTGTTGTGAAGGGCCGCCGAAAGCGCCAGTGTCTTTCCGCCGCCGCCGGCGCAATAATCCAGCACCTGCTGGCCATCGGCGGGCTGGACGAGATCGGCAACGATCTGCGATCCCTCGTCCTGCACCTCGAACCAGCCCTTCTGGAAGGACAGTTCCGCCGTGACATTGGGAAGGCGCGAGGCGCCGGTGCCGCTGTCGATGCGGATGCCGTTGCGGGCAATGCGGGTGGGTTGTGCGCCGGAACGATCCAGCGCCTTCACCACCTTGTCACGGTTGGATTTCAGCGTGTTGGCGCGAAGATCCAGCGAGGGGCGTTCGGCCATGGCTTTCGCCTCGGCAAGCCAATCGGCGCCGAATGCGGTTTCAAAGGAGGGAACCAGCCATTCGGGAATGTCGCCCTGCACATGAAGCGGTGCCTCGGAAAGGTCGCGGGCCAGAAAAGCTGTCAGATCCGGTGCTTCGGGCGCAAACTTGTCGTCCGTCAGTTCGGCGGCAAGTGTGTCCGGGGTAAAACCCCACTGGCGCAGCAGAACCGCGTAGACGAGGGCGGCTTCGCCATCGTCCTGCATGAGATAGGCATGCGACAGGCGCATGCGCAGCGCGTCATAGACAATGTTGCCGATGGCAGCGCGATCGCCGGAGCCGGCGAAACGATGGGCAAGGCCCCAGTCCTTGAGGGCATCGGCGACAGGACGCTTGCGCGTCTCGATATCGGCCAAAACCTCGATGGCTGCCGCCATTCGTCCGCCCAAACGCATCTTTTGCTCTCCTACGGTGTATCAGCGCGTTTAACCGCGATCCATGGCAAGAGCAAGGGCAGGGCGTGACGGGGGCAAGGCCGGCAGAGGCTGCCGATCAGCCGAGAACTTCGTAACAGACCTGGGCGGTGCCTGCGGCAACCATGCCAATGTTCTGGGCGGCGGCCTTGGAGAGATCGATGACGCGACCCTTGATGAACGGTCCACGGTCGTTGATGCGCACCACAACGGTCTTGCCGTTGCGCTTGTTGGTGACCTTCACCTTGGTGCCGAAACCGAGCGACTTGTGGGCGGCCGTCAGGGTGGACGGGTTCATGCGTTCACCGGAGGCTGTCTTGGAATTCAGTGCATACCAGGAGGCGTGACCACAACCGGGTGCTGCATGGGCGTTGATGGGACCGAGAAGGCTTAAGGTGGCGATGGCAACTGTTGCGAAAGTCGTGCGTTTTACGAGCGTCAAATTTGGTTATCCCCTGAGACCTGCGCCAGCAATTGGCGTGTGGAAGGCTTAGGGACGGCCAAAAAAGGCGAAAACGTGGGGTTTGTCATCACGCAATGTTAACGACTGTAACATTTGTGATGAAAAGCCGGCTAACGAGTTTGACCAGTTAAGTTGGAAAAAATTTAAGCGAATCAGTAACAAACTGGAAAACTGTACCGGGTGGATTCGGGCCATTCCCGGCTTCACGAAAACGGCCGAAATTTTTTTATCGTCCGCCTGCCCGAAACGCCATATTTGGACAGATTTTATGGCAACTTGCCCATTAGATTAAGAAAGAATGACCAGAAAGAGCCGTAAGGATGGAATTTTCATCCGAAATCGCGTGTTTCAAAACGAGACTCCCGGCCCCGGAAATCAGGGCTTCCAGCGGTCGGACGCCCAGAGGTCCATCAGCGAAACGCGATATTCCGGATATTTGAACTGAAACCCCAGATTGCAGATCTTCGCATTGGAGACGCGTTTGTTCTCGCCGTAGAAGGAGCGCGCCATGGGGCTGAGTTCGGCCGTCTCGAAGGCCTGTTCGGGCGGCGGGGCAATGCCCATCAGGCGGGCGGCTTCGCTCACCACATCCTGCGGCGGGGCGGGTTCGTCATCGGTGATGTTGAAGATGCCACCCAGATTTTTGTTCGCGAGAAACAGCGTGGCTGAGGCGATGTCCTCAACACGGATGCGGTTAAACACCTGGCCGGGCTTTACCAGCCGGCGTGCCGTGCCTTGCGAAAGATTGACGAAACCATTGCGGCCGGGACCGTAAATGCCGGAGAGGCGCAGCACGGCGATCGGCGTGCCGGCTTTGTCGGCCGCTTCCATCCAGGCCTCTTCCGCTGCCACCCGCTCCACCGAGCGCACCGAGACGGGCCGGCAGGGCGTTTCTTCCGTCACCCATTGGCCCGCGTGATCGCCGTAGACGCCGACGGTGGAGAGATAGGCGGCCCAGCTGAGGTTTGGAAAAAAGCGTTTGAGATCGCCGCCGGTCAGCATCAGCAGCGGATCGCCGGCTTTTCCCGGCGCGATCGATTGCACCAGATGTGTTGTTTTCTGCATTTCCGCGAGAAGGGCTTCCGACAGGTGTTCGCCGTCAAACAGGAAGGGGGAAATGCCTTGCGCGGCCAAAGCTTCCAGCCGGTCCGCGCTACGGGTGGTGCCGGAGACGGAGGCGCCTGCCGCGCGGGCCTCTGCGGCAATCGCCTGGCCGGAATAACCGGCGCCAAAGATCATCATCTGCATCGTCATGCTCCTGCCATCTGCCATTCCGCTTCCACTTCAGGGTCGTCATCGTGGCCGCGCCCGGCGGCAAGGTCTGAAAAGGCCTTTGCCGGCATCAGGCGCGACAGCGCCCAGACTGCCATGGCGCGTACCACCGGCGCTGCATCCGACAGAAGGGCCAGACACGGTTCGATAAGGGCCGGATCTCCCGAATTGCCGGCCGCAATCAGTACATTGCGCACAAAGCGGTCACGCCCGATGCGCTTGACCGGGGAGCCGGAAAAGAAGGTTCGGAAAGCGCCGTCGTCAAGGCCGAGCAGAAAGTCGATCCGCGGCTCCTTCAGGTCCTCGCGTGCGGAAAACTTCATTTCAGACGTGCTGGCGGCAAACTTGTTCCATGGACAGGCGGCCAAGCAATCGTCGCAGCCATAGATGCGGTTGCCGATGAGCGGGCGAAATTCCGCATCGATCGGCCCCTTGTGCTCGATGGTGAGATAGGAAATGCAGCGGCGCGCGTCGATCTGGTAGGGCGCCGGAAAGGCATTGGTCGGGCAGGCGTCGAGACAGGCGCGGCAGGAGCCGCAATGGTCGCGCTCGCCTTCGTCGATTTCAAGGTCTGCCGTCGTAAACAGGCTGCCGAGAAACAGCCAGGAGCCGTGGCTGCGCGAGACGAGATTGGTATGCTTGCCCTGCCAGCCGAGACCGGCCGCCTCCGCCAGCGGTTTTTCCATCACCGGGGCGGTATCGACGAACACTTTCACATCCTCGCCGGCGCGGGCGGCAAAGCGGGTGGCGATCTCCTTCAGACGTCCCTTGATGACGTCATGGTAATCGCGGTTGCGGGCGTAGACGGAAATGGCGGCGCGGTCCGGCTTGGCCTGAAGGCTGCGCGGGTCTTCGTCCGGGCCATAGTTGAGGCCGAACATGACGATGGAGCGCACCTCGCTCCACAGCGTGCGCGGATCGGCGCGGCGGGCATAGGTCTCCTCCATCCACGCCATCGTGCCGTGGCGGCCGGCTTCGATGAAGGTGGCAAGACGGGCAGGGGCCTGCGGAATGGCATCGGGAAGTGTGATGCGACAGAGATCGAAGCCTTGCGCCTCGGCCTCCTTGCGCAGGAAGTCGGTCAGCTTGCACCGCCGCAGGGCCTGCTTGTCGGTGTCGGCGGGCTTATTCGCCTCAGAAGTCGAGATCCGCATAATGAGATACCGGCGTGATGCCGCGGATGCGTTCCGCCAGCATGGGGCGGAACGAAGGCCGCGATTTCAGCCTCTGATACCATTCCTTGGCAACCGGTGTCTCCTGCCAATCGATTTCGCCGAGATAATCGAGCACGGAGATCGAGGCGGCAGCGGCAAGATCGGCATAACTCAGGCGCCCGCCGGCAAGCCAGGTGCGCGAGCCCGCAAGCCAGGCGAGATATTTCATGTGCTGGCGAATGTTGGCGCGCGCGGTGCGCAGCACTTTCGAATCCGGCGCGCCGCCGCCCTGGGCCTGCGTCATCTGCAGCTTGTAGACGCGCTCACGCGTCAAAGGCCGCGTCACGTCCTGCTCCATCTTCAAGAGAAACCATTCGGTGAGGCGGCGGATTTCGGCGCGCTGGAAGGGGTCTTCCGCCAGAAGCCTGCGGTCACGCTTCAAGACGCCATGGGTCTCGTCGAGGAATTCGAGAAGCACGTTCGGGCCGCAGAGAACCCGCATGCTGTCATCGACATAGACGGGAAGCGTCGCTGCCGGATTGAGCGCTAAAAACTCGCGCCGCTTCTCCCAGGGCTGCTCTTCGACCAGATCCGTCTGAAAGCCGTATTCCGCCAAAATCAGACGGACGAAACGCGACGCTGAAGACATCGGGTGATGATAGAGGGTGGGCATGGACACATGAACTTTATGCTGATTCGACAGGGAGGATGGCTCGCATCTTTCGCTGGCCTGACGTATGCCAGCTATATGGGTTTGATAAGCCCAGCACAAGCAATGCCGACCCAACTCCATCAAACTGTCGTCATCTACTCAATAAAGGATTAAGAATGGCGGACCAGAGCATACTTAGCGCGTTCATTCTTGGGGTGGTCGAGGGGATCACCGAATTTTTACCGATTTCCAGCACCGGCCACCTCATTATTGCCGAGCAGTGGCTGGGCAGCCGGTCCGACACGTTCAACATCGTGATCCAGGCCGGCGCGATCCTTGCCGTCACCATCATCTACTGGCGCCGGCTTATGAGCCTCCTTCTCGGCTGGCGTGAGCCGGAAAATCGCGACTATGCGCTAAAGCTCATCGTCGCCTTCCTGATCACCGCCGTGCTGGGTCTCCTCGTCAAGAAGCTTGGCTTCGAACTGCCGGAGGATGCAAGCCCGATTGCCTGGGCGCTGATCATCGGCGGTTTCTGGATGATCTTTGCCGAATGGGCGGCTGCAAAGCGCCCGCAGAGCACGCGCATCACCTGGCTTGCGGCCATTCTGGTCGGCATTGCGCAGGTGGTGGCGGGGATCTTTCCGGGCACGTCGCGGTCGGGGGCGACGATCTTCGTCGCCATGCTGGCCGGCACCGGCAATCGCGCCGCCGCCACCGAGTTTGCCTTCCTCGTCGGCATTCCCACCATGTATGCGGCCAGCGCCTATCAGCTTTTGAAAACGCTGAAGGACCAGGGCCTGGCGGGTGAAGACTGGACCTCGCTCGGTGTTGCCTTCGTCACCTCGACGGTGGTTGCCTTCGTGGCTGTCAAATGGCTGCTCTCCTATATCCAGACCAACCGCTTCACCGTGTTTGCCGTCTATCGCATCATTCTTGGCGTTTTCCTGCTCGGTCTTGCCTCCTTCGGCATGATCGCCTGAAAGACACATGCCGCGGTGCCAAAACAAAAGCCGGGTCGCAGAAGCGGCCCGGCTTTTTCAATGGGATCGATTGTGTTTGCAAACTGTGCGCCTCATGCCCCTTGGGAGACGGGCGGGCGCTTTACAGCCGGATGATCAGCGATGGATCGAACCCGTGGTGCTGCACGGATCGACGCCGTAGGCCGGGGCGCAAGAGCCCTTGTTTGCTGCAACCGTGCCCGGCGCCAGGAAGGAGCCGGCAACAATGACGAGTGCCGCACACGCGAAAAACAGTGCGATGGACTTGCCCATGGAAGAATGCCTTTCGGAGGATGAAATCTGTGTCACGGCCATACGAGTCGTCGTTGCGAGAGGCTGCGGTTTACGGGCCGAGCCTCAAGACATCAATAGGCCATTTTGATGAACCGCCGGTTAATGGAAGCCTGTCGATGGCTGCGACTTTTGTGTCACATTAGGAGATATGAAAACAGGCAGACCATCGGCCTGCCTGTTTCTGTAGCATCCCGGATCACTTTAGGCCGGTAAGCGCCTCAGGCGGCCTTGCCGCTGCCGGTAAACTGTCCCTGAACGCGATACTGCACGAGATAGCTCGGCAGGATGCTGGACATAAGCGTCGGCGCAATGCCGAGGCCCTTCAGCGTGCGGCCTTCCTGCTCGGCAGCGCCCGAAACGACATTGTCGTTCTTCAGGAGCGTGACCTGGTCGCTGGTGAGCGGCGGCGTGATGAGGGGGATTTTGGAGGCGATGCTGCCGATGAAGGAGGCAATGCCGAAGGGCAGGGACACGAACGGGCGCTTGCGATAGGTGACGCGCAGCACTTCCTCAAGACACTGCTTGAAGGTGAGCACTTCTGCGCCGCCAAGCTCATAGATCGTGCCGGGTCTGGCCTTGCCATCGACGGAGAGCGCCACGGCTTCCGCGACGTCTTCCACAAACACCGGCTGGAATTTTGTATGGCCGCCGCCGATCAGCGGCAGGAACGGCATGGAGCGCGCCATATCGGCGAACTTGTTGAAGAAACCGTCCTCGCGGCCAAACACGATCGAGGGGCGCAGGATGACGGCGCCCGGCAGGATCGACAGGATGGCATCCTCGGCGCGGCCCTTGGAGCGGCCATAGGAGGAGGCAGATTTCGCATCGGCGCCGATGGCCGAGACATGGGTGAGCGTTGCGCCGGCGGCACGGGCCGCTTCCGCCACGGCCTTGGCGCCAAATTCCTGCACGGCATCGAACGAGTTCTTGCCACTTTCAAACAGGATGCCGACGCAGTTAATGACATGCGTGGAGCCCGCGACGGCCTGATCGACGGAGGCGCGGTAACGCAGGTTGGCCTGCACCAGCTGGATCTGTCCGGCATAACCGGCCGGGCGCAGGAAACCGGCAAGATCGGGACGGCGCACGGCAACCCGAATGCGATAACCACGCTTGGCCAAGGCACGCACCACATGCCGGCCAACAAAACCGGAGCCTCCGAACACGGTGACGAGCGGCGGAAGATTGGACATGGTCATGGCAGTGCTCCGGAAGCCTTGGGAGAGAGATATCTTCCTCTGTCTCTAGCCGATCCGTCCGGCAAGGTGAAGTGTCCTGTAAGGCACTCGGACGCGGGGACACCAAAAAGCCGCAGGCAATGCGGGACGCCGGCCGCAAGGCCGGCGCCGGGAGGCATCAGACGCCTTCGACGACCACCAGTTCGCCATCTGCCACTTCCTGGCGGATCTTTGCGGCGATCTGGTATTCGGGCGAATGAAAACAATCGATGGCGGCCTGCGCGGAGGGAAACTCGATGACGACGTTGCGGGCGCGCGCCGTGCCTTCCAGTTCGGTGGCCTCGCCGCCGCGGGCGAGAAACACCGCGCCGTATTTTTCAAACGCCGGCTTTGCGGCCGCGACATAATCCTTGTAGCGCTCCGGCTCGTTGATATCGATGCGGGCGATCCAGTATCCCTTGGCCATTTTGCCGTCTCCCTTGTGTTTTCTGGTGCTAAGCAAGCCTTAAAGAGCCGTTGCCATCTCGGCAAGGATGGCGCGGGCAGCCGTCAGCGGATCGTCAGCCTTCACGATCGGGCGTCCGACGACGAGATGGCTGGAGCCGGCCTTCAGCGCATCAAACGGGGTAACGACGCGCTTCTGGTCGCCGGCGTCGGCACCCTTCGGGCGGATGCCGGGGGTGACGAGCGCCATATCCGGCCCGATGATCTTTCGCACGGCAGCTGATTCCTCTGCCGAGCAGACGATGCCACCCATGCCGGCCGCGCGCGCCTGTTCGGCCCGCGTCAGCACCAGCGTGTGCGGATCGTATTCGTAGCCGGCCTCGCGCAGATCCGCGTCGTCCATGGAGGTGAGCACGGTGACACCGAGCAGGCAGAGGTTCGAGCCCTTTGCGGCTTCCACCGCCGCGCGCATGGCTTTTGGATAGGCATGCAGCGTCAGCATCGTGACACCCATCTTCATGATGTTTTCGACACCCTTGGCCACCGTGTTGTCGATGTCGAGCAGCTTCATGTCGAGAAAGACCTGTTTGCCATCGGCCACCAGGTCACGCGCCAGTTCCAGACCGCCAACAAAGGCCAGCTGATAGCCGATCTTGTAAAAGGAGACGTCCGAACCGAGCGTTGTGACAAGGCTTTCCGCCTCTGCAACGGTTGGAACGTCGAGCCCGACGATCAGGCGGTCGCGTGGCGTCATCACTTGTCTCCTTGCCAGAATTCCATCGGCGTCCAGTCGCATGTGAGGCGGCAATCGACAAGGGAGCGGGCCGGGCGGAAGGCAAAAAGATTGCCGCCGCCACCCGGCTGGTCGCCGTCTCGGACAATCGACTTTCCCGCCAGATGGCACTTGAGCAGCGTGCCGACGCCGCCATGGCCGATAAAGGCAATGGGACGCGCCGGATCGTGATCCGCAAGCACGCGGGAGACGGCGGAGACGATGCGCGCCTGCGCATCCACCGCCCGCTCCCAGCCTTTGAAACTTTCGGTCGGATGGGCAAAAAACCAGTCGGCGGCCGCTTCGAAAGCCGGCGGCGGCAGAAAACCGGTCGCCGAGCGGTCGTTTTCGTGCATGGTCTCATCGATCTCGGGTGTGACCGATGCCGCCTCGCCAAGAATATCAGCCGTCTCGATTGCCTTCGTCTCGCCGCTGCTGATGATGCGGGCGAGATGTTTGACCCAGGGCAATGCCGCAGCCTTTCGGGTCCGTTCAACCCCGAGATCGGAAAGGCCCCATTGCGGCACCGGCACGTCGGCCGAGATTTTCACCTGCGGGTGGGTGATGTAGACGGCAAACATATGGGCACCCCGTGCAACTGTCAGGGCCGTGTATAGGTCCAAAGCTGCGCCGGCGGAATATTGCGCACGACAAAATCATAATGCTTGATCTGGTAACGATCAGGACGTGCGACGATGGGCGAGACCGGGCCATAGGTGATCTGCATGACCGGGCGGCCGCGCGGCATGCGGTCAAGCAGGTCTTCCAGAAGCGCAATGCGCCGCTCCATTGGAAAACTCAGCATCGGGATGGCGGAAATGACGGAATCGAACTGCCGATCGCGGAAGTTCCCAAGCGTCTTTTCCAGATCGAAGGCATCGCCGTTGATGAAATTGACGCGCGGGAAAGTCTTGGCCAGGTGCTGGTAGAAATCCGTCGAGAATTCGATCGAGACGAGATTTTCCGGCGTGATGCCCTTTTGCAGGATGGCCTTGGTAATGATGCCGGTGCCGGGACCCAGTTCGAGGACCGGAAGGCCCGATTGCGGCGTGATGACGCTTGCCATGCGCCGGGCGGTGACGCCGGAAGTGGGCAAAATGGCGCCGACGCTTTTCGGCCCATCCATCCATCCCTTGAAGAAGCGGATTTCCTCATCGAATTTGCGGCCAAGCCGCTCTTTCAAACGCAACTCCATGCATGGTCTCCCGGCGCTCATGGCCTGATATGATCGCGCCCTGATGACGCAAAAGATCTAAAAAATGTCGCATCCAAAATGCGGCAAAAAAAGGGACCGGCGAACCGATCCCTTTGAAAATCATACCCGCATGGGCATCAAAACATAAAGTGCGTCATCACCGGCGGTATCCCGGACCAATGTCGGGGACCCCGCATCGGCCAGCATGAAGATGGCATCCTCGCCTGAAAGTTGGGCGGTGATATCGAGCAGGTACTTGGCGTTGAAGCCGATTTCCATGGCGTCGTTGTCGTAACCGACGGCGACTTCCTCCGTCGCACTGCCCGAATCCGGGTTGTTGACGGTGAGCAGCAGCTGGCCTTCGCTAAGCGCCAGTTTCACGGCGCGGCCACGTTCCGACGAAATGGTGGAAACGCGATCAACCGCGCGGGTAAAGCTCTGGCAATCGACGCGCATTTCCTTGTCATTGCCGGTGGGGATGACGCGCTGGTAATCCGGGAAGGTGCCGTCGATCAGCTTGGAGGTCATCACCACCTGGCCGATGGTGAGGCGGATTTTTGCGTCCGACACCTCGACGGTAACGATCGTCTCCGGATTGTCCACGAGCTTCTGCAGTTCGCCGACAGTCTTGCGCGGAATGATGATGCCTGGCATGCCTTCCGAGCCTGAGGGCGCGATGATATCGGCGCGGGCGAGGCGATGGCCATCGGTTGCGACCGCGCGCAGCTTCAGCTCGCCGCCGGCTTCGATCGTGTGGAAGAAGATGCCGTTGAGGTAATACCGGGTCTCTTCGGTGGAGATGGCAAACTGCGTGCGGTCGATCAGCATCTTCAGATCGGTCGCCTTGATCTTGAAGCCGTGGCTGAACGTGCCGGCGGTCAGATCCGGAAAATCCGATTCCGGCAGGCACTGCAGCGAAAACTTCGAGCGGCCGGACTGCACCGTCATGCCGGCGCCATCCGGATTGGTGGCAAGCCGGACTTCGGCACCATCAGGCAGTTTGCGCACGATTTCATAAAGCAGATGCGCCGGCACCGTGGTGGCGCCCGCCTGTTCGACCATGGCCGGCACTTCCTCGGTGATCTCCAGATCAAGGTCCGTCGCCTTCAGCGCCAGATCGTTGCCGGAAGCCTTCAGCAGCACGTTCGACAGGATCGGGATCGTGTTGCGCCGCTCCACGACCCTGTGGACGTGGTTCAGCGACTTCAGGAGGTTGGACCGCTCAAGAGTTATACGCATGGACGCTACCGCTTTCGACCGTGCCGGTCCGCGAGGGACCTTGCATGTTATTTCTGTCCGCAGTCTGGTCGGACGATGTGGACGGGCAAAATGGCAGAGTTTTTAACGAAAAGGCAAGGGGTGGGCGGATCTGCGCGGCTTTATTTCCTGCTGGCAGCGGCTCGGCTCACAGCTTTCCGCACGTCGCCACCCGCGCTTGCTGAATGGTGACGGCTCCCGCATAAAGGCTTCCTATGAATGAAAGGCCTGATGAGACCGTGACTGAAGACGAAAACACCTCGGGCCGCACCTATCGGGTGGCCAATGTGGCGGTGCCGGCGCGCCCGCTGGAGCCGGCGCTCTATCTGGTGGCGACCCCCATCGGCAATCTCGGCGACATCACGCTGCGGGCGCTGGAGACGCTCGCCGGTGCAGATGTTCTCGCCTGCGAGGATACGCGGGTCACCCGCGTGCTGCTCGACCGGTTCGGCATCGTCAACCGCCCTTACGCCTATCACGAACACAATGCCAACGAGGCCGGCCCGCGCCTGATCGCGGCGCTTGCGGCGGGTAAATCCGTGGCGCTGGTCTCGGATGCCGGCACGCCGCTGGTGTCTGATCCCGGCTACCGGCTCGGCCAGCTCGCCATCGAGGCCGGCCACCGGGTCGTGCCGATCCCCGGGCCTTCAGCGCCGCTGGCCGCCCTCGTTGGCTCCGGCCTTCCCTCTGATGCCTTCCTGTTTGCCGGTTTCCTGCCGGTGAAGGACAAGGGCCGGCGCGACCGGCTGGCGGAATTGTCCAAAATTCCGGCAACGCTGATCTTCTTTGAATCCCCCCACCGCATCGGCGATACGCTGGCCATTGCCGCCGACGTGCTGGGGCCGACGCGGGCGGCCTGCGTGTGCCGCGAACTCACCAAGACGTTCGAAGAATTTCGCCGGGGAACGCTGGGCGACCTCTCTGCCTATTATGACGAGGAGCGTACGGTCAAAGGTGAAATCGTGCTGGTCATCGGCCCGCCCGCCTTTGACGATATTCCAGCCGCCGTCGATGTGGACGTGATGCTGCGCGAACTGGCGCTCTCCATGCCCGCGACCAAGGCGGCAGCCGAGGCGGCGCGCCTCACCGGCCTGTCGCGCAAGGATCTCTACCAGCGCCTCATCGAGCTGAAGGACGGCGATGGCGGCTAAGGCTGGCAACCGACAGCGCCGAAAAGCCGAGCGCCGCGGGCGCCTGTCGGAATACGTTGCCGCCGCCTTCCTGCTGGCCAAGGGCTACCGCATCTTGGGCCTTCGGGTGCGCACGCCCGTTGGCGAAATCGACATCGTGGCGCGCAGGGGCGACCTTGTCGCCTTTGTCGAAGTGAAGGCGAGACGGCTTGAGACGGCGGCCGTTGATGCCGTTGGCGGGTTCTCGCAGCAGCGCATCAGGGCGGCAAGCGACCTATGGCTCTCTCGCCGCAGCGATGCCCACCAGCTGTCGCAACGGTATGACATCATTGCCGTCAGGCCGTGGCGGATCCCCCGTCATTTCCCGGATGCGTTTTGAAAACCGCAAGCCCGTTGCCATTGAAGGTTCGCCGTCCTACATCAGGCGGGCAATTTGACAAGGGGCAGGGTATGGCCAAGATCCGCAAAGTCGCGTTCCAGATGGACCATGTGTCCAGCATCAACATCGCGGGTGATTCCACCTTCGCCATCGCGCTGGAAGCGCAGGCGCGCGGTTATGAGCTTTACCACTATACGCCCGATCGGCTGACCATGCGCGACGGCCGCATTTTCGCGGCGATCGAGCCGATGGCGCTGCGCGACGAAAAGGGCAATCATTTTACGCTCGGCGAACGCGAACGCGTCGATCTCTCGACGATGGATGTCATCCATCTGCGCCAGGATCCGCCCTTCGACATGGGCTATATCACCTCGACCCATCTGCTGGAGCGCCTGCATCCGAAGACGCTGGTGGTGAACGATCCGGCCTGGGTGCGCAATTCGCCGGAAAAGATTTTTGTCACCGAATTTGCCGACCTGATGCCGCCGACGCTGATCTCGCGCGATGTCGGCGAAATCACAAGCTTCCGCGACGAGATCGGCGATATCATCCTGAAACCGCTTTATGGCAATGGTGGCGCCGGCGTGTTTCATTCCACCCGCGATGACCGCAATTTCACCTCGCTGCTGGAAATGTTCTCCCAGATGTATCGCGGCGAACCCTTTATCGCGCAAGGTTATTTGCCGGCCGTGCGCAAGGGCGACAAGCGCATTCTGCTGGTAAACGGCAACCCCGTCGGCGCCATCAACCGGGTGCCGGCCGAGCATGACGCGCGCTCCAACATGCATGTGGGCGGGCGCGCCGAGGCGACTGAATTGACGGCGCGCGAAGAAGAAATCTGCGCCCGCATCGGCCCGGCCCTTCGTGAGCGCGGCTTCCTCTTCGTCGGCATCGACGTCATCGGCGACTTCATGACGGAGATCAACGTGACCTCGCCGACGGGCATCCGCGAGGTGAAGAAATTCGGCGGTGCCGATGTTGCAGCTCTGTTGTGGGACGCTATCGAAGAAAAGCGGGGCTGACCACGCGCCTGTTCTCCTTTGTTCCCATTCCTGAAATACAGAAAAATCTAATACAGTAGCCGGATAAAATTGTTCCGCGAATGTTCTTGTTTTAGTCCCGTGATTGTGTTTGATTGTATTTAGGCGCCACAACAACTTCAGTGAGTGGAACACAGGCGCACAAGGGGCAGGGGCATGGTGGCGCGCGTCAGCACGGTGGCGTTCCAGGGCATAGAGGGCGTGCCTGTGGATGTGCAGGTCATGGTCGGCCCCGGCAAGCTTGGAATGCATATCGTTGGCCTGCCGGACAAGGCGGTGGCCGAAAGCCGGGAGCGGGTGCAGGCAGCGCTTCATGCGTCCGGTCTGGCACTTCCGCCGAAGAAGATCACCATCAACCTGGCGCCCGCCGACCTGCCTAAGGAAGGCTCGCATTTCGATTTGCCGATTGCGCTGGGGCTGATGGCGGTGCTTGGCGCCATTCCAGCCGAGGCTCTTTCCGGTTACGTCGTGCTGGGTGAGCTGAACCTGGATGGAACGCTGGCCGCCGTTGCCGGTGCGCTGCCGGCAGCCATTGGCGCCAATGCGCAGGACAAGGGCCTGATCTGCCCCTTCGACAGCGGCGCGGAAGCGGCCTGGGCTGGCAGCGGTATCGATATTCTGGCGCCGCGCAGCCTGATTGCGCTCGCCAACCATTTTCGTGGCACGCAGGTTTTGTCGCGACCGCAGCCGGCGGTGCGGGCCGCACCCGCCAACCTGCCGGATCTCGCCGACATCAAGGGCCAGGAAAGCGCCAAGCGGGCGTTGGAAGTGGCAGCTGCCGGCGGCCACAACCTCTTGATGGTCGGCCCGCCCGGTTCGGGAAAATCGATGCTGGCGGCACGGCTTCCCTCTATCCTGCCGCCGCTTTCGGCGGTGGAACTGCTCGAAGTGTCAATGATCCATTCGATCGCCGGTCAGCTTTCCGGCGGCAAGCTCTCCGACCGCCGGCCGTTTCGCACGCCGCATCACTCGGCCACCATGGCAGCGCTTGTCGGCGGCGGGCTCCGGGCAAAACCGGGCGAGGCCTCGCTGTCGCATCACGGCGTACTTTTCCTCGACGAATTTCCCGAGTTTTCGCCGCAGGTGCTCGATGCGCTGCGCCAGCCGCTGGAAACCGGCGAATGCGTGATTGCGCGCGCCAACCATCGCGTGACCTATCCCGCCGCCATCCAACTGGTGGCGGCAATGAACCCGTGCCGCTGCGGCATGGCGGGCGAGCCCGGTCACACTTGCGCACGTGGACCGCGCTGCGTCAGCGATTACCAGAACCGCATCTCCGGGCCGCTGATGGACCGCATCGATATCCGCATCGACGTGCCCTCGGTGTCGGCTGCCGATCTCATCCGTCCGAGGCCTGCCGAAAGCAGCGCGACGGTTGCGGCGCGTGTTGCTGCGGCCCGAAACCGCCAGCGCGAACGGTTTGCCGAAGCCGGCTTTCCCCTGATTGGCACCAATGCCCGCTGCTCGACGGCGCTCATCGAACAGTTTGCCGAACCGGATGCCGGGGGCTTGCAGCTTTTGCGCGATGCGGCCGAAAAACTCAAATTTTCAGCGCGCGGTTATCACCGGGTGCTGAAGGTTGCCCGCACGCTTGCCGATCTCGACGGTCAGGAGCGGGTGGGCCGCATTCATCTCGCCGAAGCCATTTCCTACCGGATTGCCGGCGAACGGTTGACGGCAGCGGCCTGAGGCGACAACGGCACACCGTATCGGAGAGGATGCCGGCGAGGGGGTGAGCGGATTTCTATGATCAGCGGGCGGCGATATAGGCGGCAGTGCCAGCCAGGATGCTTGCGGCGGAGCGGTTGAGAAGCATCAGCGCTGTTGGTTTCTTCAGGAGGATGCGGGCCTTGGAGGCCAGCAGGATATAGGGAATGAGAACCGCCATCAGCACGACGAAGGTGAGGGCGACAAGGGCTGCGTAGTCGGTCGCACCAATCTGCGTGAGGGGGATGAGTGTGGGCACCAGCGCCACGTAGAACAGCATGGTTTTCGGGTTTCCGAGCGTCACCAGCAGACCGGACAGGAAGGAAAGGCCAAGGCCGGGCGCCGACTTGGCGACAATATCCTGCGCCAGAAGGCCGGCAGTCCAGAGTTTCCAGGCGATATAGATCAGGTAGACCGCGCCGGCATATTTGAGGATCAGGAACGGGGTCGTAAAATTCTGCGCAACGATGGCAAGGCCAAGGATGACCGCCGTCAGATAGACCAGATCGCCGAGAATGAGGCCGAGCCCCATGAAGAAGGTCGGCCGAAAGCCGGATCCCAGCGCGCGGGCAACGATTGCCGTCATGCCCGGGCCGGGAATGGCAGCGGCGACGAAGAGCGCAGCGGCATAAGTCAGCAGGGTCGTCAGTGTCATGAAAGGCCTCCCACCCGTTTCATGCCTGATCACCGACCAGCGGGCAACTGTCAAGGATGACGCCGCATCTGCCACGGCACTTCCCACGTATGCCGCCCCGAAAAAAGCCAAATGTTGATACGTAGAAGCGAGTAAATTGCGGTACTAAGTAGTACTTGCATCGGCCACCTCCGGAAAAGCGAGGCCTTGCAGGCGGCTGCCGGGACCTCATGCTGGTTTCCGATGCGCAAACTTGTCTTCAGACGCCCTCAACAAGGTAAATTTTAATGGCCTCCGTTTCCGCTGCAATCGCGTGCCGCCCCAAGCTTCCACTTGGGCTTCCCCATTACTCGCCGGTTGCTTTATCCCTTGCCGTTCTCAGCTTCGCCATTGCCGGATGCAGTTCTGTGCCGTTGACAGAGGCGGGCTCGTTATCGTCCTACAGCCGCCTTGGCCCGGTGGAGGGGCGCATAGCGAAATCTCGCAGCTTTGCCGATGGGCCGGCGCTTCTTTCGGCAACATCGGTTGCCATCCTGCCCGCCACGGTTTCTCCGGCCGCCGCTGCCAGGGTGAACGATCCCGCTCAGGAAAAACTGGTTTCGAATGCGCTTGATCGGGCATTGTGCATCGGGCTCAGCGACAAGTACCGGGTTGTCCCGCCCGGTCAGGGGGCGGATCTTACCGTGCGTGCAACGATTACCGACATCGTCCCGACCGGCAAGGTTGCCGCGGGCATATCCAAGGTTGCCACACTTGGCACTTCTGCCGTTCTGCCGGTCGGCGTTCCGCGCCTGCCGATCGGCCTTGGCGGGCTGGCTGTCGAAGGCGAGGCTCTCGATGCGTCAGGCGTGCAGCGTGCCGCCATCGTCTGGTCGCGCGGTGCCAATTCCATCACCAACAGTCCGCGGGTCTCGGAAATCGGTGACGCCTACGGCCTGGCTGGCACGTTTGCGAACACGTTTTCCAGCATGATGGTCAAGGGAAAAGAGCCGACCGGCGTGAGTTTCAACCTGCCGTCGGGCCAGCGGTTGACGTCGCAGATGGGCGGCGCCCCCAAATATGCCGCCTGCGATGCCTTCGGGCGCGCCCCGGGCGTGGGTGGGTTCGTAGCAAGCGCTGTCGGCGCACCACCGTCCTGGGCAGACAAGAGCACCGCGAAATAGGTTTGGCTCCATCGAGGGGTTATCACCCGTTCCGGTGCCGCACTGCCTGGAGCCGAAAAGACGATCAAACCGGCCTCGCCGGGATTGATCCGGCGGCATCTTTCCTTTCCGCACTGGTTGCCGTCGAGGGTGCCGGGCAGGTCAAGCCATGTCGCGCCATGCCGGAAGACATGGCCGGAGCACCGCAAAAGCGTCGGGGCAAAGATGAAGCCGGTCAGAAATCTGCCATGGGCGAGAGCTGCACCGGCGCACCCGGACGCCTCCCGTCACGGCTCCACATCATCAGCACCATGCCGCTGTCGTCAGGCACTGCCTGTCCCTGCCAATCCAGCCGGTCCGGCGGGAAATGCACCGCGACATGCTTGGCTGCAGGCGCAATGGCGGCCAGAATCGATGCAAGCGGCGGGATGATGTTGCCGACCACGTCGATCAGCGCCAGGCCTCCGCTGGCCGATGGCCTGCTTGCCGTGATGCAGTGGCACGGCTCCAGCCAGTGCAGCGAAGCGTTTGAGAGCCAGGCGTTCAGCAGGAACATGTGGGACTGGTTGACAACCGAGAAGTGGCTGGAAACCGGTGCGCGCTGCAAAAGCCGGCTGCGGATCAGCTCAAGGTCTGCCGGGTTGCGGATGTCGAGGCGGCGCGCGCGCGGCACCTTTTCCGCGATAGCCGGAGCGGGACCGGAAAAATGCGCCTGCGGCAGGGTTCTGAAGCCATAGGGCTCATAGAGGCCGGGGTGTCGGGTGGTCAGCACCATGGCGTCGTAGCCGGCGGCGCTGCAACGTTCGAAGGTGATGTCCATGAGTTGCCGAAAGAGGCCGCGGCCACGCCATGCGGGGCGCACCGCGCCGGATTGCCAGCCGGCGGCACGGACGATTTCGCCGTCGATCATCAGCGGCATGGAAAAGGCGCTGAGATTGGCGATGCAGCAGCCGTCATCATCGAAAAAGCCCGTGGGCATGCAGGTCGGATCGGGACCGCCGAGCATCTCCAGCGGCGTCACGTCGATGCCGAAAATATCCATGAGCAGATCACAGAAGGCACGCCAGGCAAGGGGATCGCCAAAATAATCGGACCGCAGTGACAGCCCGGAATTGTCGATTGCGCCAGACAACCTTAGACGCCCGTCGAGCCGAAACCGCCTGCGCCGCGGGCGGTCTGGCTTGTCGTGTCAGCCTCGGAGACGCGGGCCTGAACCACGGGGGCAACGACCAACTGGGCCACGCGCATTCCGCGTTCGATGACGAAATCGGCCTCGCCGAGGTTGATCAGCAGCACCTTCACCTCGCCGCGGTAATCGCTGTCGATGGTGCCGGGCGTGTTGAGGCAGGTCACGCCATTCTTGAAGGCAAGGCCGGAGCGCGGGCGCACCTGCACCTCGAAGCCTTGCGGGATTTCGAAGATGAAGCCGGTTGGCACGAGTGCGCGGGCGCCCGGCGCAAGGGTCATGGGTTCGGTGACGGCGGCGCGGATATCCATGCCGGCAGCGCCTGCCGTTTCATAGGAGGGGAGATCCAGGCCCTCGCCATGGGCAAGGCGCACCAGGTTGAGGGTCGGGCCGCCAATGTCGGACCCGAGATCCGCGTGCTGGGCAAGGCTCGTGTCGGACGTGGCGGACATGGGGGCTCTCCATCTGCGGCGCCTCGCGCCATTCCTGTTGTCGAGGTCAATTGCATACTCGGCCTTAAATCGCTAGATACGCGGCAACTCAAAGGATTTTTGACCAATGGCCGAAAGCATTGCAGAGGCGGTTTCCCGCCGCCGCACCTTCGCGATCATCGCACACCCGGACGCCGGCAAAACGACGCTCACCGAAAAGTTGCTGCTGTTCGGCGGTGCCATTCAGCTTGCCGGTGAAGTCAAGGCGAAGAAGGATCGTATCCAGACGCGCTCCGACTGGATGAAGATCGAGCGCGAGCGCGGCATCTCGGTCGTGACCTCGGTCATGACCTTCGAGTTCGGCGGAAATGTCTTCAACATTCTCGATACGCCCGGCCACGAAGATTTTGCCGACGATACCTATCGCACGCTGACGGCGGTGGATGCCGCCGTCATGGTGATCGACGGAGCCAAAGGCATCGAACCGCGCACGCTAAAACTGTTTGAAGTGTGCCGGATGCGCGACATCCCGATCATCACCTTCGTCAACAAGATGGACCGTGAAGCGCGCGACACGTTCGAGATCCTCGATGAGGTCGAGGAAAAATTGGCGCTCGATACCGCGCCGATCACCTGGCCCGTCGGCCGCTCGAAGAATTTCTGCGGCTCCTATAATCTGGCGCAAAACACCTATCGCGGTTCTGATACGCAGGTCGAGGGCCTGCCGGTGAATGGTGCGCAGAGCGTGGCCGAGCATCTGCCGGAAAACGAACGCGATGCGTTTATCGACGAACTGGAGCTTGCCCGCGAGGCCTGCCGCCCGTTCGACCGTCAGGCGTTTCTGGAAGGGCATCTGACGCCGGTCTTCTTCGGTTCGGCGCTCAGGAATTTTGGCGTGCGCGATCTTATCAATGCCTTGGGTGAATTTGCGCCGCCGCCGCGTGACCAGGTGGCGGATGTGCGCAAGGTTCATGCCTCTGAAGACAAGATGACGGCCTTCGTCTTCAAGATCCAGGCCAACATGGACCCCAATCACCGCGACCGCATCGCCTTTGCGCGCATCTGCTCGGGCAAGCTCGAGCGCGGCATGAAGGCAAAGCTTGCCCGCACGGGCAAATTGATGGGGCTGACGGCGCCGCAGTTCTTCTTTGCCTCGCAGCGCCAGCTG
Organism: Neorhizobium sp. PAMB6716; assembly: GCF_058242805.1. Lineage (NCBI taxonomy): Bacteria > Pseudomonadati > Pseudomonadota > Alphaproteobacteria > Hyphomicrobiales > Rhizobiaceae > Neorhizobium > Neorhizobium sp. PAMB6716. Next base: position 3,039,753 of record NZ_CM177835.1, on the reverse strand, counting down.
GCCGACACGGCTTACGCCGGCGATGTGGTGGGCATTCCAAACCACGGCACGCTGCGCATCGGCGATACGCTGACGGAAGGCGAATCGCTGGTGTTCCAGGGCGTGCCGAACTTTTCGCCGGAAATCCTGCGCCGCGTGCGGCTGGAAGATGCGATGAAGGCAAAGAAGCTGAAGGAAGCGCTGCAGCAGATGGCCGAAGAGGGCGTCGTGCAGCTGTTTTCGCCCGAAGACGGTTCGCCCGCCATTGTCGGCGTCGTCGGCGCGCTGCAGCTCGACGTGCTGAAGGAACGGCTTCAAGGCGAATATACGCTGCCGGTGTCGTTTGAAATGTCGCGCTTTTCCGTCTGCCGCTGGATTTCGTCGGATCAGCCTGCCGAAATGGAAAAGTTCCTGACCGTCAAGCGCGGCGATATCGCCCGCGATCTCGATGGCGATCCGGTGTTTCTGGCGCAGGACCAGTTTTCTCTGCGCTATGAATCGGAGCGCTATCCGGCAATCAAGATGGTTGCCATCAAGGAATATCACGTCGCCAAGGCGGCGTGATATCGGATTGCGGGCAACGCCAGCGACGCTCCGGCCGTAGCATTCGTGATGCCTCTACCCCTCCCGCGTGCGGGGGGAGGGGTTACGTGATGTCGGGCGCCAGTTTGCCCCTCATCCCGCTGCCGCGACCTTTGTAACTTCCCAATAGCCGCATTTGGGTGTGTACTGCCCGATGCGGTGGCGGATGGGAGACCGACAAACCTTTGGGACACCAAGCCCGCGGGAGAGCAAGGGTCTTCGTCCGCCGTTCCATCGAACCCGAACAGTCGCCAGGACCGCTTGCGCAGGCAAAGTCCGTTTAGGCAGGATGGGAAAAGATGGATATCGTTGTTGGGATCGATGTTTCGAAGGATCGTCTGGATATCGCCGTGGCGCCATCCGGTGTGACGTTTGCGGTGGAAAATACGCATGCGGGCGTCGAAGATCTGGTCTCGCGACTGCAATCGATCAAAGCCGATGCCGTTGCCATGGAAGCAACTGGCGGGTTTGAGATGCTGGCGGTGGCGGCGCTGTCTTCGGCGGGCTTTGCCGTCCTCGTGGTCAATCCGGCGCAGGTGCGTTCTTATGCCAATGCGATCGGCCGTCGCGCCAAGACAGATCCGATCGATGCGGCAGTGATTGCCGCTTTCGTGATTGCGACCCAGCCAGAGCTGAGACCGCTCAAAGACTTGGAAACCCAGGCTTTGTCGGCACTTGTGGCCCGCAGGCGGCAGATCGTCCAGATGATCGTGGCCGAGGAAAACCGGGCGCGCATGGTTCTGGCGAAAGAGGCCCAGAAGAGCATTACGCGGTTGTTGAAAGCCCTCAAGCGCGAGCTGGAAAGTCTCGACGCCGATCTCGATGAACATATCCGCAAGTCGCCGCTGTGGCGGGTGCGCGAGCAGCTGCTGACATCGGTGCCGGGGGTGGGGCCCGCCACCGCTCGCACGCTGCTCGCCGAGATGCCGGAACTGGGCAGTCTCGATCGACGTCAGATCGCATGGCTTGCGGGTCTGGCACCCTTTACCCGACAATCGGGCACGTGGAAAGGCAAGAGCTTCATTGGCGGCGGCAGGGGCAAAGTGCGGGCCGTGCTGTTCATGGCAGCCCTCGTCGCCAGCCGGCACAACCCCGTGCTCAAAGCCTTTCGTGACCGTCTCGTCGCAGCCGGCAAACCCAAGATCGTCGCCATCGTCGCCACAATGCGCAAACTTCTCACCATGCTCAACGCCATCATCCGGGACCAAAAACCATGGCAAAACGCTTGACTGCCAAGACAGTCGCTCTCCCCGTCATGACCAGGACAATCGCTTGTGAGAGAAGTCCCCTCCCAAACCCTCCCCACAAGGGGGAGGGCTTAACCCGGCCGCGCGCTTTTGCGCAGGAACGGGACGCTTACCGCGTGGTTTCTCCCCCCTTGTGGGGGAGATGCCCGGCAGGGCAGAGAGGGCCCTATTCAAATGCGATAGCCCTACCGTCATGACGGGGAGAAGGATAACCACGGCCACCCGCCCACTCAAATCGCGATGCACGAGGGGTCGTCAGCGGTCTGGATATCATCTCGCCAAGGCGGAATGATATCGCGTTGATTTTGGCGCTTGAGAATTATTCGCCGCGCGGAAAGCGCTTGTTCTCTTCCAGCACGTTCAAATCCATGTGGTTGCGCATGTAGCGCTCGGATGCTTTTTGCAGCGGCTGGTAATCCCAGGGAAAATAAGCGCCGTTGCGCAGTGCCGGGTAGACCACCCAGCGGCGCGCCTGGCTTTCGCGCACGGCCTCGTCAAAACGGGTGAGATCCCAGCGGGCAAGCATGGCGCCGGTCATGCGGATCATCGTTGCGGCATGGTCCTGATTGCCGGCAAGGTTTTCGCGCTCGTGCGGATCGGCTTCCAGATCAAACAGCAGCGGTGGATCGGCCTCGCAGAGCGTCAGCTTGAAGCGGCCGTCGCGAAGCCCAACAAGCGGCGCGATCGAGCCCTCGGCGGCATATTCCATCGGCACGGGATTGCGTGAACCACTGCCCTTGGCCAGTGCCGAAAGGTCCTCGCCATCGGTCCAGCGGGCCAGCGAGGCCATGTCGATGCCGGCAAGGCTTGCAAGCGTCGGCGTCACATCGAGCGTCGAGACGGGTTGATCGACCAGCGCCGGTTGCCAGCCGGGCGCTGCGATCATCAAGGGCACGCGGGCGGAGCCTTCGAAGAAGCACATCTTGAACCACAGGCCCTTTTCACCGAGCATGTCGCCATGGTCGGAGACGAAAAGGATCACGGTATCGTCGGCCATCCGCGTGCGGTCCAGCACGTCCAGAAGCTCGCCGATCTTGTCATCGACATAAGAAATATTGGCGAAATAACCTTGGCGGGCGCGGCGCACCTGATCTTTCGTGATGTCGAAGGCGCGGAAATCGCAGGCTTCCAGCAGGCGTTTTGAGTGCGGATCGAGCGTCTCGAAGGCGGGAATATCGCCCGGCGGATCAAGCTCTTGGCAGTTTTCGTAGAGATCCCAGTATTTTTTCCGCGCCACGTAAGGATCGTGCGGATGGGTGAAGCTGACGGTCACGCACCACGGGCGCTCGTCGGCGCGGCGGGAGAGGTCGTAGAGCTTCGCGGTGGCGTTAAAGGCCACTTCGTCGTCATATTCCATCTGGTTGGTGATTTCGGCAACGCCTGCGCCGGTGACGGAGCCGAGATTGTGATACCACCAGTCGATGCGCTCGCCGGGCTTGGTATAGTCAGGCGTCCAGCCGAAATCGGCGGGGTAGATGTCGGTCGTCAGACGTTCTTCAAAACCGTGCAACTGGTCGGGGCCGACGAAATGCATTTTTCCGGAGAGCGCCGTGTAGTAGCCGCTGGCGCGCAGGTGGTGGGCATAGGTCGGGATGTCGGAGGCAAATTCGGCAGCGTTGTCATAAACGCGCGTGCGGCTGGGCAACTGGCCGGACATGAAACTTGCCCGCGCCGGCGCACAAAGGGGGCTTGCCGTATAGGTGTTGGCGAAGCGGACGGACTGCTTCGCCAAGGCTTTCAGGTGCGGCGCATGGAGGAAATCCGCCGGCCCGTCCGGAAACAGCGTGCCATTCAGCTGGTCCACCATCAAAATGAGAATGTTCGGCCGGGTCATGCGGATATCCTGCTGCTTAAGGTTTTGGATCAGAGGCCGAGGCTTTTGTTGACGGCTGCAAGGCCGGGTTTGCCATCCAGCGTCGAAACGCCGGCAAGCCAGGGTTCGATGGTCTTCGGGTTGGCCTTCAGCCAGGTTTTTGCTGCAGCCTTCGGCTCCTCGCCGCCGAGGATTGCGCCCATCAGCTCGTTTTCCATGCCGATCTCGAAGCGCATGTTTTTAAACAGCATTGCGGCATTCGGGCATTTGGCCGGCCAGCCGGTGCGTGCGAGCGTGTGAACTTCGGCACCGCCGTAGTTTGCGCCGAAATAGGCGTCGCCGCCGGAGAGATAGGTCAGCTTGAACTTGGTGTTCATCGGGTGCGGGGCCCAGGCGAGGAAAACGATATTGCCCTTGTCGCGGCCGGCGCGTTCCACCTGCGCCAACATGGCCTGCTCACCCGATTCCACCAGTTCCCAGCCTTTGAGGCCAAAATCATTGGCGTCGATCATCTTCTGGATGTTGGCATTGGCGGGTGCGCCGGGTTCGATGCCATAAATCTTCTTGCCAAACCCATCGGCCTGTTTCTGCAGGTCGGCAAAATCCTTGACGCCTTTTTCCGCGACATAACTTGGTACAGCGAGCGTGAATTTCGCGCCCTCAAGATTGGTGCCCATCTGCTCGATGGCTTTTGCTTTCGTCAGGTCTTCGATGAAGGCTTTTTGAGCCGGCATCCAGTTGCCGAGGAAGACGTCGATCTCGCCGTTCTTCATCGACTGATAGCCGATCGGCACGGACAGTGTCTTCACGTCGGGTGTGTAACCGAGGCCATCAAGCACGACGGAGGCCACCGCATTGGTGGCGGTGATGTCCGTCCAGCCGGGATCGGACAGGCGGATGGTCTTGCAGGCGGCATCGTCGGCGGCGATGGCACTGCCGGCTGCACAGGCGGAAATCGTCAGGCCGGCGATCAGCCGGCGGATGCACGAAACGGTTTTCATTGCGGTTCCCCTTCTATTCGAGCAGTTTATTGATCACGAAGCCCCGTTCGCTTGTGAAGAGGGCGTTTTTCGATGGTTGCCAAAAGGATTGTTTATGCCAGTGCGCCCGCTCGACCTTGGCTGGATGCGGATTTTCTTCGAGGTGGGCCGTGCCGGTAATTTCACGGCGGCCGCCGCAAGGCTGGGGCTCAGCCAGCCGGCGGTGAGTTACCAGATCCGCCGCATTGAGGAGCAGTTGCAGGTCGCTCTCCTTGAGCGGCGCCATCGCGGCGTGGTGCTGACGCCGGAGGGGAGGCGGCTGTTCGAGGTGGTTCGGCGCGCCGTGGAGGATGTGGATGGCGTGGTTGAGAGTTTTCGGCGCCGGCCGCTGCGGCCAGCGCTCAGGCTTTCTACGGATTACGCCTTTTCCGCGCTCTGGCTGATGCCGCGCATGCATGCCTACCGCGCACTTTACCCCGACGTCGATATTCAGCTTGTCGCAACGCATCGGGAGGAGCGTGCACGGCCCGCCGAAAGCGAAGTGGCGGTGGTGTTCGGCACGCGCGAGGAACTGGGGCGCACCGGCACGTTGCTGTTGCCGGAGCGCGTGGTGCCTGTCTGCGCGCCGGGCTTCCTGAAAGAGAACGGGCCGCTTCGGAGCCCGGATGAGATCGGGCGCGCCACGCTCCTGCATCTCGATACGCAGGGGCCTTCCCCCTGGTATGATTGGCCGGCCTATCTGCACGATCTCGGCACCAGCCACGCCCTTGCTCCCGGTCGGGGAGAACTGTGCTTCAACACTTATGCTCTGGTGGTGCAGGCGGCCCTTGCCGGGGAAGGGCTGGCGCTTGGCTGGCTTGGCCTCGTCGATGGCCTGCTGGAGGCGGGCCACCTTATTCAGACGGGGCCGGTGCTTGAGGTGCCGGAACGGGGATACTGGATTTTGCCGCCGGAGGAGGCGACACCGGAAACCGATCAACTCTGCGCCTGGCTCGTTTCTGGATTTTCCGCCGCTTCCGTCGGATGATCGCTGACGAGGTCATCGAGAAACGTGTCGCACCAGTGTTTCACGTCGTTTTCGAGCAGATGATCCATCATGCCGCGCCAGCGCTGCTGGCGCTCCTCCAGCCCCATGTTGAGGGCGCGCGCGATCGCATTGCCGGTACCTTCGATGTCGTAAGGGTTGACCAGAAGGCCGCCTTTCAGCTCGCGGGCGGCGCCGGCAAAGCGCGACAGGACGAGAACGCCGGGGTCATCCGGGTCCTGCGCTGCGACAAATTCCTTGGCGACGAGGTTCATGCCGTCGCGCAGGGGCGTGACGAGGCCGACTTTTGCCAGCCGGTAAAGGCCGGCGAGAACCGGGCGACCGATCGAGCGGTTGATATAGCGGATCGGCACCCAGTCGACGGCACCGAGCGCGCCGTTGACCCGGCCCGCCTGCTCGGCCACCGTGCGCTGCATCTGTTCGTATTCCGGCACTTCCGAGCGGGATTTCGGCGTGATCTGCAGATAGGTGACCTTTCCCTGATGGGCGGGGTTGCGCAGCACAAAGGATTCGAACGCATCGATGCGCTGGGTGATGCCCTTGGAATAATCCAGACGGTCGACACCGATGATCAGGTCGCGGTTTTCCATGCTCTGGCGGGCCTTGCGCACCATGACGCTGTTGGCGGCCTTGCGGGCATATTCGGCAAAGGCTGCCGTTTCGATGCCGATCGAATAAAAATCGCCCTTGAAGGTGCGCCCGTTGGAGGTGAACAGGCCATCGCCGATGGCATTGCCGAACCCTTCGCGCACGAGACAGCCGCGGAAGTTTTCCAGATCATGATCGGTCTGGAAGCCGACGAGATCGTAATGGGAGAGGCCGCGCATGATTTCCTCATGCACCGGCATGGCAAACAGCACATCGGCCGGCGGCCAGGGGATGTGCAGGAAAAAGCCGATCTTGTTCTTGAAGCCCATTTGGCGCAGTTCGGCGGCAAGCGGGATCAGGTGGTAATCATGCACCCACAGCACGTCGTCGGGCTGGATCAGCGGCGCAACGCGATGGGCAAAGAAGCGGTTGACGCGGAAATAACCGGCCATTTCCTTGCGGGCGTATTCGGCGAGATCCAGCCGGTAATGGCAGATGGGCCACAGAACACGGTTGGCAAAGCCGTGGTAATATTCGTCCACATCCGTCTGGGTGAGGTCGGTCAGCGCATAGGTGATGTTGCCGCGCTCGGTCAGCTTCAGCGGGGCAGGCTCGCGCCCGCCGCTGGATTTGCCGGACCAGCCCATCCATACGCCGCCGCGCTCTTCCAGTGCGGCCTGCAGCGCCACGGCAAGGCCGCCGGCGGGCGCATTGCCGTTTTTTTCCGGCATGGGAACGCGGTTGGAAATGACGACGAGACGGCTCAAGGTAAATACTCCTGTTCAGGCTTTGGACGCTGGTGTTGTCAGGCGGATGCCAGTTGCTTCAGGATCTGTCGCAAGGCTTCGGCTGAGGGAAGGCTGTGAAGGGCTGCGGTTTCACCGGCCTCACCGATGCGGATGGAAAGGCCACCCAGTTCGTTTGCCACTTTAAACATGGCCTCGTCGGTCAGGTCGTCCCCGATGGTGATGGGCTTCCGTCCGGCAAAGGCGGGTTCGGAAAGGAACGCGCGCACGGCTGCGCCCTTGCTGGCGCGGGCAGGGCGGATCTCGATCACCATCTTGCCGCGCTGCAGGGCATAGTCCGGTCCGGCCTCTTCCAGCGCCGATGTCATGACGGAGAGGAGGGCCTCCTGCCTGTCCGGCGCCTGCCGGTAATGGCCGGCAACCGCTGCCCCCTTGTCCTCGATGATGACGCCCGGCCAATCGGCGGTGACGCGTTCCAGCGAGCGTTTGAGGGTGTTGAAGGCGGGATTGTCCTCGACAGCGTCAATTGTGCCATCGACGCGGCGCCGTTCGGCGCCGTGCAGGCCGGCAATCGGCAGTGTCAGGGGGGTGAAAAGACGGTCGGCATAGGTGAGTGCGCGGCCGGTGACCAGCGCCAGCGCGCCATCCAGCCGTTTCGACAGAGCCTCAAGATGGGCGCCAAGATCCGGCGGTACGACGATCCCCTGCGGCGTATCCGCCAGATCGATCAGTGTGCCGTCGATATCGAGGAAAACCGCCCAGGCATGAGGCTCGGTTCGAAGCACGCCGAGTGCCTGTCCATCCGGTTGCGAAGCGGCAGCCTCGTCTTCACGTGATGTTTCGGTCGGTAACATGAGGACCTATCTAGGCGGCACGTCCCGAAAGGCAAGGGTCGCAGCACCGCCTCTGGCGCCCGCCCTTCGCAGAGGGCTGTCATGAATTCGACATCATGCTGGCTGAACGCCCTTGAAAGAGGGCGTGTTCATGGTAACCCTCGCTTAAGTTTTTAGGTCGATCTTTTTAACAGTGAGAGCCGCCGTTCCGGTGGCACGTTTGGCAACAGGACGAGATCATGTGCCGTTGGGCTGCCTATCGCGGCAATCCCTTATATCTGGAGGAGCTTGTCTCCTCGCCCGCGCACTCGCTCATTGAGCAGAGCCATTGCGCCAGCCGCGCCAAGACCGCGACGAATGGCGATGGGTTCGGCATTGCCTGGTATGGCGATCACCCGGAACCCGGCCGTTACCGGGATATCCTGCCGGCCTGGTCGGACTGCAACCTGCGAAGCCTGTCGCGGCAGATCCGCTCGCCGCTGTTTCTGGCGCATGTGCGCGCCGCAACCCATGGCGGAACGCGGCGCGACAATTGCCACCCCTTCGTTCACCGCAACTGGTCGTTCATGCACAATGGCCAGATCGCCGGTTTCGACCGCATCCGCCGGCGCATGGAGGCGCTTTTGTCGGACGAGCTGTTCGAGGCGCGCTCCGGCACGACGGATTCCGAACTTCTGTTCCTGCTGGCGCTCGAAATGGGCATGGCAGAGGACCCGCTCGGCGCCATGGCGCGCGCCATTGCGACGGTCGAAGATCTGTCGCGCGCCCATGAGGTCAGTCCGCTGGTGCGCTTCACGGCGGCCTTCTCCGATGGCGCAAGCCTTTATGCGGTGCGTTATGCCACCGATCACCGCCCGCCGACCCTCTATGCCGCCCCGATGGGCGGCACTGCCGGCCACTGTCTTGTCTCCGAACCGCTGAACGACGATGTGGACGCCTGGGAGGAAATTCCTGACGGCAGCGCGGTCATCGTGTCGCAGACGGGTTTTTCGCGCGTTGCCTTTGAGCCGCACACCGTGCTGGAAGCGGCCTGACGGCCTAACCTGATGCGGGACCTTGGCGGGCGCTGCCGGGGTTTTTGACGTTGCGGCTGACTTCCTCGACAAAACGGGCAAGGGCGCCCGCCTGTCCATCCCGCCGCAAGGCGAGATACAGCGGCGCGACAAGGCCCGAGCTTTGCGTGAACCGGCGATAGACAACGCCTGATGTTTCCAGCCGCGCCATGGATTCCGGAATGATCGAGGCGCCAAGGCCGGCGGCCACAAGGCTTAAGGTGGACACCATTTTCGGCGCTTCCTGGGCAACGCGCGGGCTGAACCCTGCCCTCTGGCAGGCGGCAATGATGCGATCGTAGAGCCCCTGGCCGCTTGGGCGCCGGTAGAGGATGAAGACATCTTCGCAGAGATCGGTAAGCTCGATCCGGCGCTTCTTCTGCGATGAGTGCGCCAGGGGGTGGACGTCGGGAATGGCGAGCAGCATTTCCTCCGTGTCGACATGGTTTATCACCAGCGATGACTGGGTGTCGCTGGCCGAGCGGATGAAGGCCGCATCCAGCCGGCCGGCCAGAAGATCGCCGGTCAGTTCGTCTGTCGCACCTTCCTCCAGCCGCAGCGCAAGGTCCGGCAGGGCCTGCCGCAGCCCGCGAAAGACGGAGGAGACGAGCGGATGAAACGCTGCCGAACTGGTAAAGCCAACCGCGAGCGCTCCGGTTTCGCCGCGTGCGGCGCGGCGGGCCGCATCGACCGTGGCATCGAGATCGGCCAGCACCTGGCGGGCCCGGTCCACGAAGGCGCGGCCGGCATCGGTCATCTCCATGCCGCGCGGCAGGCGGCGAAAAAGAGGAGACCCGACCAGAGCCTCTAGCGCCTTGATCTGCTGGCTGAGCGGCGGCTGCTGGAGCCCAAGCCGTTCGGCCGCCCGCGTCATATGGCCTTCCTCGGCCACCGCAATGGCATAACGCAGATGGCGGATCTCCAGCATCATCATATCTCCAGCATATGGCAAACATCATATCCATATATTGGACATCGTGCCAGACGCACGATACCTCTTGGGCTCTCATCAGGCAGAGGCATGCGCATGACGATGATCGACACAGACGAAGACAGGACGCAGAGGCCGGGCATCGGCGCGCTGTTCACAGGGTTTCTCGGGCTCGGACTGATGGGATTTGGCGGGGTGCTGCCGATGGCGCGGCGGATGATGGTGGATGACCGGCGCTGGCTGACGGCGGCGGAATTTACCGATCTGCTCGGCCTTTGCCAGTTCCTGCCGGGTGGCAATATCATCAACATGTCGGTGGCGGTGGGCATGAAATTTCAGGGCTGGCGCGGTGCGCTTGCCTCCATCTTCGGCATCATTGCGGCACCCACGGCCATCGTTATCTGTCTTGGTGCGATCTACGACCGCTATCGGCAGGATCCGCATGTGGAACATCTGTTTGCCGGGCTTGCGGCGGCCGCTGCCGGCCTGCTGGTGGCGCTTGCCTGGAAGGTGATGAAACCGCTTCTCAAGAAGCCGGCGGCCCTTGTCATCGTGGCGGCGCTCTTTCTTGCCATCGCCGTGCTGCGCCTGCCGCTGCTGGCCACCATGCTGGTGATGGCGCCCGTTTCCATTCTCCTGTCGTGGAGGCTTTCGCGATGAGTGCGACCCTGATTGCGCTTGCCGTCATCTTTACCGAACTGTCGCTGATTGCCTTTGGCGGCGGCAATTCCGTGCTGCCGGAAATGCAAAGGCGCGTGGTGGAGGTGCAGCATTGGGTCACCGCCGATGAATTCAGCGCGCTCTTTGCGCTGGCGCAGGCGGCACCCGGCCCGAACATGATGATCGTGCCGCTGATCGGCTGGCATGTGGCGGGCTTTTCCGGCCTTCTCGTCAGTTCGGTGGCAAAATTCCTGCCGTCCTCGCTGATTGCCTGCTTTGCCGTGACGCTGTGGGACCGCTTTCGCGACCGGCCGTGGCGAGCCGTCGTGCAGGCGGGGCTGGTGCCGGTCACGGCAGGGCTGGTGGCGGCCAGTGCCGCCGTCATTACCGTGGCCTCGGTGCATTCGTGGCTGCTTGCCGCCATTACCGGCGTCACCGCCGGCCTTTCGGCCTTCACCCGCGCGCACCCGCTGGCGGTGCTGGGGCTTGGCGCGGCGGCGGGGCTGGCATTTGGCGGGTTCTGATGAGGCTCAGAGAGCGTTCAGCCGCTCTGCAATCGTTGCCGCCAGCCTTTGCGCCACGTCGGTCTTGTCGAGGTCCGGCCAGGTCTCGATGCGGCCTTGCGCAATCAGCATGACGCGGTTGCGGTCGCCACCCATGACGCCGGTCTGCGGCGAGACATCATTGGCGACGATGAGGTCGGCGCCCTTGGCGGCAAGCTTGCGGCGGCCGTTTTCCTCGACATTCTGCGTTTCAGCGGCAAAACCGACAACGAAACGCGGGCGGTTTTCATGGTGGCCGACGGTTTTGAGGATGTCCGGGTTTTCCGCAAGCTGCAGCGGCGGCGGCGCTTCGCCCGGCTGTTTCTTGATCTTCTGGCCGGAGGAGGACGCCACACGCCAATCGGCAACGGCTGCGACCATCACGGCAATATCGGCGGGGAGGTGAGAGGTGACGGCCAAGAGCATGTCCTTCGCCGTTTCCACATGCACGGTCCTGACGCCTGCCGGATCGGGGATCGTCACCGGGCCGGAGACGAGCGTCACCTCGGCGCCAAGTTTTGCAAGGGCAGCGGCAATCGCATGGCCCTGCTTGCCGGAGGAGCGGTTGGCGATGTAGCGCACGGGGTCAATGGGTTCATGCGTTGGCCCTGACGTGACGATGGCCGTCTTGCCGGCCAGCGGCTTTTCGCCGGGCGTCAGAAGTGCCGCGACAGCGGCGACAATCTCCAGCGGTTCGGCCATGCGCCCTGTGCCGGCCTCGCCGCTTTCGGCCATTTCGCCGCTCTTTGGGCCAACGAGGTGGATGCCGTCGCTCTGCAGGGTCTGAAGGTTGCGGCGGGTGGCGGGCGCATCCCACATTTTCGGGTTCATGGCGGGCGCCATCAGCACCGGACGGTCTGTGGCGAGAAGTACGGCGCCGGCCAGATCATCGGCAAGGCCATGCGCCATCTTCGCCATGCGGCTGGCGGTTGCCGGCGCCACGAGAACGAGGTCACATTCGCGCGCCAGCCGGATATGGCCCACGTCCTGCTCATCCTCGCGGGAAAAAAGATCGGTGTAGACATGGGAGGCAGAAAGCGCGCCAACGGCAAGCGGCGTGATGAATTCCTGCGCCGCACGCGTCATGACGGGGCGCACGGCTGCCCCGCGTTCGCGCAGCCGGCGGATCAGGTCGAGGCTCTTATAGGCGGCAATCCCGCCGGAAATGATCAGCAGGATGCGTTTGTCTTGAAGCTCCATGGGCCTCTCCCGGGTGTATGAGGGCTGGTCATGCCGTGGCGCCCCCTCACCCCGCCTCCGCTTTGCTCGGCGGACCTCTCCCCGAGGGGAGAGGGGAACCGCAGCCGTTGCGGCTCTTGCTCCCTTCTCCCCTCGGGGAGAAGGTGCCGGCAGGCGGATGAGGGGGCGGCAAGCTTCACCGAATGACCGGCCATCTCTTTGCCCCGGACCCTAAGCGGTTGACGGCAAACATGCAATCGCGTCCGCCGCGTTCACATCTGCGACGGGATGAAGAGGGCCATGGCGGGGATGAAGATCAGGAGCAGGATGCGCACGAAATCCAGGGCGACGAAGGGCACGAGGCCCCGGAAGATGGTCGAGAGCTGCACGTCCTTCACCACCGAGCGCAGCACGAAGGCATTCATGCCGACCGGCGGCGTGATGTAGCTGATCTCCGTCACCACCACCACGAAGACACCGAACCAGATGAGATCGAAACCGGCAGCCGCCACCACCGGATAGAAGATCGGCACGGTCAGCGTGATCATCGAGAGGCTTTCCAGGAGGCAGCCGAGCACGAGATAGATGGCAAGGATGATGAAGATGATCGCCCAGGGGTTCTGAAAGCCGGACAGGGCTGCCTGCAGGTCTCCCGTCATGCCCGACAGGTTGACGTAATTGGTGAAGGTCAGCGCACCGAACAGGATGAAGAACATCATGGCGGTGTTCTTGGCCGTGTCATAAAGCGTGCGGAACGTGTCCTGAAGCTGAAAGCGGCCCTTGAGGATGGTGAGCAACAGGGCGCCGGCAGCCCCCATGCCGGCCGATTCGGTGGCGGTAAAGACGCCGAGATAGATGCCGCCCATGACGAAGGCAAAGAGCAGGAGGGCGCCGGAGACGCCGCGCGTGGCGAAAAGACGGTCGCGCAGCGGCAGCTTTTCCTCGGTCGGCAGGTCAAGGCCACGGGCGCGCACCGAAATCATCACGGCTATCGTATAACCGACCATGCCGATGATGCCGGGAATGATGCCGGCAAGAAACAGCTTGCCGATATCCTGCTGGGCAATGATGCCGTAGAAAACGAAGATCACCGAGGGCGGGATGAGAATGCCGAGCGTGCCGCCGGCGGCAATCGAGGCTGTCGACAGGCTATCGGGGTAATTGTAGCGGCGCATGGAGGGCAGCGCGATCTTGGCCATGGTTGCGGCCGTGGCAAGCGAGGAGCCGCAGACCGAGGAAAAGCCGCCGCAGGCGAGAATGGTGGCGATGGCAAGGCCGCCCTTGCGGTGCCGCAGCCAGGCATGGGCTGCCTTGTAGAGATCATCCGCCACGCCCGACTGGACAACGAAATTGCCCATCATCAGGAAGAGCGGCAGGACCGAGAGCGAATATTCGCGGCCATTGTCGAAAAAGGTCTGGCCGAGCAGGGACAGTGCCGGTGCCATGCCGATGATCGATAGCGTGCCGACAAAGCCGACGAGCGCCATGGCAAAGGCAATGGGCACGCCGGCAAACATCAGCACCAGGAAGAGAAGGCATCCGATCGGCCAGCTCATGGCGTTTCTTTCAGGTCAGGAACGGGAAACGGCGTGCCGCAGCGTTATGAGCGCCGCAACAGCTGTCGCGGCCGCACAGAGATAGGCAAAGGGCGCCACCGGCAGATGCAGGCTGACGGTGGTTTCGCCATAGGAGGAGAGCGCCTGCCCGTAGGCAAAAATGCGCCAGGCGGCCAGCATCAGCACCACCGCCGACAGCAGCCGCACGACGAACCGGCGCGCCGGGTGGATGAAGGCGGGCAGGTGGTCGGTGACGAGGTCGACGGTGACGTTTTCCTCGTCCAGGCAAACGGCCGGCAGGCCGATGAAGATGGTCGAGACCAGAAGCAGCGCCGTCAGTTCGGTTGCCCCTTGCAAGGGGCAGTTGAACAGGTAACGCCCGACGACATCGATCAGCGTCACGAACATCATCGCCAGCAGCATTAGGCCACAGATCACCGAGAGGGCCAGATGCGTTCGCGTCAGCTGCCGGCTGCCTGCGACCGCAGGCTCTGCCGCGCCGCTCATTGACCCTTGGCCGCCTTGGCGATCTCTTCCCTCATGGCGGAGACGGCGGCTGCCGCATCGATGCCGGTGGAGGCGGTTTCTGCAAGCTTGGCATCAACGATGGGCTTCAGGCTCGTCTCGATCGCCTTCACCTGTTCCGGCGTTGCGGGAACGAACTTGATCTTGCCGTCCATGGCAGCCTTGCCGGCGGTATCGGCGGCATCCCAGGCCTTGCCGGCCAGACGCGCCAGCGCTTCACCCGACACGCTGTCGATCGCTTTCTTGTCGGCATCCGAGAGCGCGTCCCACTTGGCCTTGTTCATCGCCACGTAGAAGGAGGTATTGTAAAGGCCGCCGGGCACGACAAGCGCTGTATCCAGCATCGGGATCAGCTTGAAGAAGGCAACCGATTCAAACGGAAAGGTAATGCCGTCGGCCACGCCGCTGGACATGATCTCATAGGTCTTGGAGGAGGGGCCCTCGACCGGCACGCCGCCGAGCGCCTTGACGAGATCGGCGACAATGCCGCCGCCGACGCGCATCTTGGCGCCCTTCAGCGGCTCCGGCCCGGAAACGTCACGGCCCTTCAGAAAGATCTGGCCTGGGCCGTGGGTGAAGACGCCGAGCACATGAACCTTGTCATATTCGCCGGCCTTGCGCAGCGTCTTGTCGAAGACGCGCCAGTAGCCAACGGAAATGGATTCGGCGGTATCGCCGAGGAAGGGGATTTCGGCGATGTTCGTGGTCTTGAAGCGGCCGGGATTATAACCCTGAACGCCGTAGGTGATATCGGCGACGCCATTGACGGCGAAATCGAAATGGGCGGCCGGCGGCCCGAGCGGCGCCTGCATGATGTTGACCGTCACGCGGCCTTCGGTCGCCTTCTTCACGGCGTCCGCATAGGGCTTCATGACATCGGTTACGAGCGGATGTGTGGGCGGCAGCCAGTTGGCCATGTTGAGCGTCTCTGCCATGGATGCAGTGGCAGACAGGAGGGCGGCAGAGGCGGCAAGGGCCAAGGGCAGGACGTAGCGGGCAAGGCGCATGATCTTCACGGGCTCCGGTTGGTTTCAGCTGTTCCCGGGCTTCTTTGTTGAAGCCTCAAATTCTTTGGCGATGCCGCGCAGTTGAACCGAAAAGACGGGAAACTGCAAGCGCTGTTTCGCCCTGCCGCTTCAGAAGGTTGCGGCGCAAGCGCGTTGCAACAGCCCCGATGTCGCGCTAGAAGAACAGAAGGCCCGGACGCGGCCTGCCGCCCGCAGCGCTGTCAAAAAGCGCCCGGTGAACGCGTCTTGAAACTGTGTCGCCCCGCGCATCGAACATGCGTTCATTTTCAGCGACGAACGGATCAGCAATGCGGGCCCTGATAGTGCCGTTCGTCAACGGAGATGACGACATGCGCGATTTTCGCGATGCAAAGGCCATGGCCAAGGCCCTTCGGGCAGGACTTGAAGAACAAAATATTTCCATCAGCCATTCGAGGGCGCTGGAACTGGTTGCCAGCCAGTTCGGCTATGATGATTGGAACATTCTGGCCGCCAGGATCGCCGAGGCGGGCGAGGCAAAACCGGAGCCGGTGCTGCTTCAGCCGGGCATTCCGGTGATCCGGATCTTTGCCGTCGACATGGCGCTGGAATTTTATCGCGACTTTCTCGGCTTCTGGCTGGATTGGGAGTATCGCCATGGTCCCGGTTTCCCGGTCTATATGCAGGTGTCGCGTGGCGCGCTCATCCTGCACCTCAGCGAACATGCCGGCGATGCCTCGCCGGGTGCCAAGGTTTATGTGCCGGTCTCGGGCGTGGACGCCTTTCACCGCGAGCTGACGGAAAAGGGGTGCCGTTTCACGCGTCCAAGCCTGGAGCAGATGCAATGGGGGCTCGACATGATGGTGACAGACCCGTTCAGCAACCGGATCATCTTCTCCGATCGCGCGGTCAAAAGCTGACGATCATTTCTTGCGCGCCACGGCCGGCGGGGGCTCCGTCACCAGCTTGAACTCCTTCAACTCCGCCGGCGAGAGGTAATAGAGCCGGTCTGGTGGGGTTTCCAGTGCGTGGAACCAGAGGCCCGCGCCGATGCCCATGGCATCCAGATGGCGGGCAACGCGGGCCGTGGTGGCCTGCGCGCCGGCCATGGCCTCTTCGGCGGTTGGGCGTGTGGTGCCGCCATTAAACACCTGATGGACGCCGATCACGGCGTCCTTTTCCGCCTCGCGCACCGTGCCGCCAGCCATGATAAGCGGACAGGAGGAGGCGCAGAGCGCGCCTGTTGCGACGCGCGTGGTGAGCTTCTTTTCGCGGATGAGGGAGGACATGGCGAGCGCATCATCCACCGCGCCGCCCGGCGAATTCAGCGATACGATCTTCACATATTCGCCGCGCGCCTCAATCTCGGCCTTGAAACGCCCGGCCGCTCCCGGGTCGATGGCGCCTTCCGCCTTCAGGACGCCGCCTCCGGTCAGTTCGAAGCGGATCGGCTGGCGCAGCGCCGCCGCGTCGGTTTTCGGCGCCACCGGGGCGTCCTGCGGCTTGCCATCGGTCAGTGCCGGCGGCAGAACCGGTTGATCGGTCGTCGGATCGTAGCCGGGGCCGTATTCCTCTCCCGCTGCGGCTGTTTCCTTGGCAAACTCGCGGATATCGACGAAAAGGAAGATGGCGGCAGTTGCCAGCAGGCCGTAGAAGGCACCCCGCATCAACACGCCGTCATCGGCGCGGGCAAGGGCGCGCCATGCACCGGAAAAGGCCTGTCCCGGCCTCATGCGGGCGGGCCTTTGCGCGGCAGCTTGCTGCGCTCGAGGCTGGTGACGTTGTCATCCGCCGTCAGGGTGCTGTCTGCCGCCGCCACATCAGGCGGGAGGGGATCGGTCGTCTCGGTCGGCGGCACATCGTCCCTTGCCTTGAAGCGTGCCGCGTCGCGCCGGTCGGCGCTCGCAACAGCTTCCTCCACGTCGATGCCATGGGCGGCCAGCGCCCTTTGCACCTGAAGCGCCTCCAGAAGCTCGGCCGCCGTGATGCGATGGGAGAAGGGCAGCTTTTCCTCCTGCCGGCGGATCGCGCCATGCACGGTTGCCAGAATGAAGACGAGGACGGCCGGCAGGAGATCGATCGAGATGGCGCCCGCCCAGGCGGGAATGAAATCGGATGCATACCGCAGCACGGCCTCGGCCGAGGACAGCGGCACGAAACGCCGCTCGGCTACCGGCGGGCGGGCCAGAATTTCGTCGGCGGCCTGAGACAGGACTTTTGACTGTGCGGTAACCGAGGCGCGGATGGTTTCCATCACCTGGTCCTGGCGGCTGGCGAGATCGGCTGCCTGCCCATCGGCAACAGGGGCGATGAAGCCGAGCGACAGGTCATCGGCGGCGCGGCGGATGGAAGGTGCAATCGAGGTCTGGTTGAGCGAGGTGATAACGCCCGTCAGCGCCACCACTTCGGACGAAAACTGGTCGGCGCGCGGGGCGACGGCACCGGGGGCGGAGACCAGCGTGCGCATGGTTTCCAGCCGCGTCTGGCCTTGTTCGAAGAGGTTTGCCACCTGCTCGCGCGAGGCGACGATGCCGGTTCCCAGCTCCTTCAATTGCGCCGACATCTGCGACAGCAGCTGCACGACGCTGCCGGCCCCTGTCGTGCCTGTGAGCGCGCCGGACTGGCGCTCGGCGTCCGCCAACTGCGCAAAACGTTCTGCGGCGCGCTGGATATCGGGCAGCAGGCTCTGGGCGGCGAGCGCATTCTGGTGCGCGCGGTCGAGATCGCCCGTATAACCTTCGACGGTTTCGGCCAGATGCTGTTCAAGGGCTGCGGAACCTGCAAGCGCTGCCGCGTTCAGCCAGCTCGACATGGCAATGATCATGGCACAACCGAGCGCCATGACGCCAAGCATGGCGCCGCGCGCGGCCGGACCCGTCACATGCGGGAAAAACCGCGCCATATAGGACCAGAAGGCATAGATAGCGACCGAGACAGAGCCGGAATAGATGATGGCGGCAAAAAACACGGCGGTCGGCGAACCATCGAGAATGCTGCGCACGCCGAGATAGGTATAGACGCCGGAGGCGAGCGCCAGCACGGCCAGCGCAAATCGCGTCATGGTTTCGACGGCGGCAACCCCGTCATGCAGCCGGTGCGAAGCGCCAAGCGCCATGGATGATTTTCTCCGAGGAATGTTTTCTTAACAAACCATGAAGAAGCGGGCAAAATGAAGGCCCGGTTCGCGTTTTGCGCGTGGTCCCGCTCAACTCAGCTGAATAGCAATATAAACGAGCGTTGCCGCAATCACCCAAAGGGCAGCACGGCCGCCGCGGTTGTGTTTGGCTTCCGATTTGCCGATGGCTTCCGCCGTGGCGTCGTCGAAACGCACACCGTGTTCGGTCATGTGCAAAAGTTGCTGGTGGAATTTTTCTGTCTTGGCGGCGATTTCAGGCGCGGCTTCGGCCAGTTTCATCGCGGCCTTCAGCCCGTCGCGCAGGTCGGTTGCGATGCGTTTCGGGCCGAGATTATCGCGGATCCAGCTGCCGACGACAGGTTCTGCCGCCTTCCACATGTTGAAGCGCGGATCGAGCATGCGCGACACGCCTTCCACCACCACCATGGTTTTTTGCAGCATGATGAGTTCCGGCCGGGTCTGCATCTCGAAGAGATCGGTCACTTCAAACAGCAAAGCGAGCAGGCGGGCCATGGAAATGGTTTCGGCCGGTTGGCCATGGATCGGCTCGCCGATGGCGCGGATGGCCTGGGCAAAGCTCGCCACGTCGTGGTGCGACGGAACGTAGCCCGCCTCGAAATGCACTTCCGCGACACGCAGGTAATCCCGCGTGATGAAGCCGTAGAGGATTTCGGCCAGGAACCGGCGTTCCTTTTTGCCAAGCCGCCCGACAATGCCCATGTCGACGGCAACGATCATGCCGTCCGGATCAACAAACAGATTGCCCGGATGCATGTCGGCGTGGAAAAAGCCGTCGCGCAGCGTGTGGCGCAGGAAGGACTGGATGAGCGTTTCCGCAAGTTTTTCGAGATCGTGTCCGGCAGCGCGCAGCCCCTCGATATCGGACATCTTGACGCCGTCGATCCACTCCATGGTGATGACGTCGCGACCGGTGCGTTCCCAATCGACCTTTGGCACGCGAAAGCCGGGGTCGTCCTTGGTGTTTTCACCGATTTCCGACAGGGCTGCAGCCTCAAGGCGCAGATCCATTTCAAGCTTGGTGGTCTGTTCCAGCGTGCGCGTCACCTCGACGGGGCGCAGGCGCCGCGACGACGCCATCAGGCGCTCCTGCATGCGCGCGATGAGGTACATGCTTTCGATATCGTGGGCAAAACGCTGGCGAACGCCGGGGCGCACCACTTTGACCGCCACATTGCGCTCGCCGTCGGGATAACGCACGCGGGCTTGGTGAACCTGCGCGATGGAAGCGGCCGCCAGCGGCTCATCGAAGCGGACGTAAAGATCGTCCATCGTGCGGCCAAGTGAGGTCTCGATGGCGGCCTTTGCCTTTTCCGTCGGGAAAAAGGCCATGCGGTCCTGCAGCATGGAGAGATCGAGCGCCCAATCGACGCCGACCACATCCGGCCGTGTCGCCAGAAACTGGCCGATCTTCACATAGGACGGCCCCAGCCGGTCGACGGCGCGCGTCAGCCGCACGCTGCGGCTTTCCTGGATGGAGGTGGGGCGGGTGAAAAGCTGTGCGACGGATTTGGCAAGCCCGACGATGGGCGGCAGGCCTTCCGTCGGAAGCGCTGCCACCACGCCTTCGCGCACCAGAACCCAGCCGACGCGGGTCAGGCGAAAATAGGCGCCAAGCGTGCTCATGCCTTGGCCTCAGCGTTCTGCCAGATCTGTGTCATACCGCTCAAAGCTTCCAGCCAGAATGAAGGGCCGCGATGCCGCCGGTGTAATTGGTGTAGGTGACGCGCGAAAAACCCGCGGTACGGATCATCTTGGCAAAATCCTCCTGGTTGGGGAATTTGCGGATGGATTCGACCAGATACTGGTAGGGTTCGGCATCGCCGGTGATCATCTTGCCGAAGCGCGGAATGGCCTTGAACGACCATTCGTCATAGATCCGGTCGAGAAGCGGCATGTCCACCTCGGAAAATTCCAGTACCAGCAGCCGCCCGCCACGCTTCAGCACGCGAAAAGCTTCCGACAGCGCCACATCGATGCGCGGCACGTTGCGGATGCCGAAGGCGATCGTATAGGCGTCGAACGTGCCGGTCTCGAAGGGCAGTTCCTCGGCATTGGCTTCCACGAAGGTGAGATTGTCGGAAAGCTTGCGCTTGGCGGCCCGTTCGGCGCCGACGGCCAGCATCGATCCGTTGATGTCGAGCACGGTCGCCTGCGCCTGTCGGCCCGATGCCTCCACGATGCGAAAGGCAATGTCGCCGGTGCCGCCGGCGACATCCAGCACGCTATAGGACGGGTCCTTGCGCGGGTTGAGGGCGGCGATCAGCGCATCCTTCCACACCCGGTGCAGGCCCGCCGACATCACATCGTTCATGATGTCGTAGCGTTTTGCCACCTTGTGGAAGACATCGTTGACGAGGGCCTGCTTTTCGCCTTCGCCTACGTCGCGGAAGCCATAGGACGTTTCCATGCCGCCATTGGCAGAGGTTCGGCTTTCGGCCATGGGAATGCTCCATCCTGTCGATTTTCGCCGACCATAGCGAAGTCGGCGGGGCGATACTATCTCTTGGCGTGCTTGCGACACTGTGGCGCTGGTCTATAGAGCACGCAGCACACTGTTGGAAACAGGAAGTTAGGGAGCCCATGCCTGAATTGCCAGAGGTGGAAACTGTCAGACGCGGCCTTGCCCCCAGCATGGAGGGTGCCGTGATCGGCCGGCTGGAGACGCGCCGCGCCGATCTGCGCTTTCCCTTTCCGGAGGCGTTTGCCGAGCGGGTGGCGGGCCGGCGCATCGCGGGCCTTGGCCGGCGGGCCAAATATCTGCTGATCGATCTCGATGACGGCATGACGATCATCGCGCATCTGGGCATGTCCGGCTCCTTTCGCATCGAGGAGCGGCGGCTTGAGGAGATGCCGGGACAATTTCACCATGCCCGCTCGAAAGACGAAAAACACGACCACGTGCTTTTCCATCTGGAGCGTGACGGCCTCGGCGTCCGCGTCATCTATAACGACCCGCGCCGATTCGGCTTCATGCACCTGTGGCCGCGGGCCGATCTCGATCTTTATCCGGCCTTTGCCGGGCTTGGACCGGAGCCCACCGGCAATACGCTGGAGGCCGCCTCCCTTGCTGCTCGTTTTGAAGGACGCGCAGCCCCGTTAAAGGCGGTTCTGCTCGACCAGACGGTGATTGCAGGGCTTGGCAACATCTATGTCTGTGAGGCGCTGTGGCGGGCAGGGCTTTCGCCTCAGCGCAAGGCTGGAACGCTGGTGACGAAGGCGGGCAAGCCATCGGCATCGCTGATTTTGCTGACGGATTCCATCCGCGCCGTGATTGTCGATGCGATTGCGGCTGGCGGCTCCTCGTTGCGCGACCATATCCAGACGGATGGTTCGCTCGGTTATTTCCAGCACAGCTTTTCAGTCTATGATCGGGAGGGCGAGGCCTGCCGGCGTGACGGGTGCTGCGGCACCATCTCGCGCATCGTGCAGTCCGGGCGGTCGTCGTTCTTCTGTGCCCTTTGCCAGAAATGAATCGGCGATCAGCAGCTTACGGGCAAAGGTTCATGTCGCGGGCGCAAATTGCGCGTTGACGGGCCTTCATATTCCAGTTATATCGCCGCCCACAGTTGGGAAAGCCATTGACGGCTTCCTCCATTGCTCCCGAATTGCTGGAAGACAGGTCGCAGGACCAGGCGCGGCGACGGCGGAGTTTTTGTTCGAATTCGAAGAGAGGCAGAAATGGCCAATACAACTTCGGCGAAAAAGGCGACCCGCAAGATCGCACGCCGCACTGCAGTCAACAAGGCACGCCGTTCGCGCGTTCGCGGCTTCATCCGCAAGGTCGAAGAAGCAATCGCAACGGGCGATATCGCGATCGCTGCTGAGGCCCTGAAGGCCGCTCAGCCGGAGATCCAGCGCGCAGCCACCAAGGGTGTCATGCATCGCAACACGGCATCGCGCAAAGTGTCGCGTCTGGCCCAGCGCGTTAAGTCCCTGACGGCTTAATTTCGTCCAAAACGACTGTCACAAATCGAGCCCGGTCCCTGACCGGGCTTTTTGTGATTCTTACCCGCAAGAACTTGTTGTCTGGCCCTCCGGCAGGCCAATGACATTGTCGTGACAGAAATTACTATTTATTTTCAATGGCTTGCGGGAGGAGGCTCATTGGCCTCGACGTTTGTGACGGACCCGTTCATCCGGCTTGCGAGTCAAGCGAAATTTTATTTGGGCCGTTCACGCACCCTTCTCGACTGTGACATTTTTGAATCTCTTTGATTCGATTGAGATTCTTTTGGAATGGCCCATTCCGAGTCAAATCGGGCCTCCAGAGTCAACGCCGCGCCATTAATTTTGCGTAAAATTCATCGTTGATCTCCCCCCCCGATCCTGCCTTAATACACTCCAGCAAGAGGCGCGGAGAACTCTCCAGAAAGCATCTGATGGGGCCGGATCACCGGTTCGTCGTCTTTCGGCTCTTGCGACGGGTTAAGGAGACTTCCCGTTCTTTCACGTAACTTGAGGTTGTGTGCCGGTAATCTGACAAGATTCCGGGCCAGTCTCTTTGTGCCCGTGCATTGGCGTTGCACGGACATGAGGAAGAAGGAGTGCTTCAGGTTCGACCTTGCGAGGGTGTCGAACCTGACGATGGCGCAAGGGGAGCGCCGACCCGGCGATCCGTTTTTGCGGAACGTCGGTCCTGCAGTTCTGCGGGAAAATGAACAAAGGCGGCTGCAGCGGGTTCTGACGAGGAGAACCGGCTTCAACGACGATAATAGAAAAAAATGACCTGACGGTCGGCATGCGCCGACCGACGGATGAAACATGAGAAGGCGGCACAGAATGCAGATGAATACGGTTACAGCCCGGACGCTGGAGAGTGGGAACCAGGTGTCTGAGGCTTTCGATTCAGTTTGCGCCAAGACGGCGGGGGAAAAATCCGAAATGAAGCCAGATGCGCTCTTCGAGCGGTTCAGCGCACGTCTCAAGGCGCAGGTTGGCCCTGAAGTATACGCAAGCTGGTTTGGTCGTCTGAAGCTCCATTCGGTTTCCAAGAGTGTCGTGCGCCTGACGGTGCCGACGACCTTTCTGAAATCGTGGATCAACAACCGTTACCTCGATCTGATCACCACCATCTTCCAGGCGGAAGACAGTGAAATCCTGAAGGTTGAAATCCTGGTGCGCACGGCAAGCCGCGCGGCCCGTCCGGTCACCGAAGAGCAGCGCATGGTGCCTGCAAGCGAGACCGCCCCGGCGCCAGCCCCCCGCCGCATGAGCGCCCCGCGCGAGATCGGCCAGATTGCCGCCTTTCCCGGCCCGCAGCAGTCTTCCCAGGCGACATCCCGTCCGACTTCGGCTGCCGGCCCGTTTTTCGGCTCGCCGCTCGATGGCCGTTATACGTTCGATACCTATGTCGAAGGCCCGGCAAACCGGGTGGCGCTTGCTGCCGCAAAGACCATTGCCGAAGCCGGCGCGAGCGCCGTGCGCTTCAACCCGCTGTTCATCCATTCGGGCGTCGGCCTTGGCAAGACGCATCTTCTGCAGGCCATCGCCAATGCGGCCGTCGGTTCGCCGCGCATGCCGCGCGTGGTCTATCTGACGGCGGAATATTTCATGTGGCGCTTTGCCACCGCCATCCGCGACAATGACGCGCTGACGCTGAAAGAAACCCTGCGCAATATCGATCTTCTGATCATCGACGACATGCAGTTCCTGCAGGGCAAGATGATCCAGAACGAATTCTGCCATCTTCTCAACATGTTGCTCGACAGCGCAAAGCAGGTCGTGGTTGCCGCCGACCGCGCGCCGTGGGAGCTGGAATCGCTTGACCCGCGGGTGCGGTCGCGCCTTCAGGGCGGCGTTGCCATCGAGATGGAGATCCCCGATTACGAGATGCGCTTCGAAATGCTGAAGCGTCGCCTGGAAATCGCCCGCAGCGATGATCCGGCGCTCGATATTCCGGATGCCATCCTTGCCCACGTTGCGCGCAACGTCGCCAATAGCGGCCGCGATCTGGAAGGCGCCTTCAACCAGCTGATCTTCCGCCGCTCCTTCGAGCCGGAACTGTCGCTGGAGCGGGTCGACGAACTGCTTGCCCATCTCGTGGGGGCAGGTGAAGCCAAGCGTGTGCGCATCGAGGACATCCAGCGCATCGTGGCGCGTCATTACAACGTGTCGCGCCAGGAACTGGTGTCCAACCGGCGCACCCGCGTCATCGTCAAGCCGCGCCAGATCGCCATGTATCTGGCCAAGACGCTGACGCCGCGTTCCTTCCCGGAAATCGGCCGTCGTTTTGGCGGGCGCGATCACACCACGGTTCTGCACGCCGTGCGCAAGATCGAGGACCTGATCACCGGCGATACGAAGCTTTCCCACGAGGTTGAGCTTCTGAAGCGCCTGATCAACGAAAACAACGCCTGATCTGGTAAGGGGTGGACGATGCGTGAAGACCCGGGGGCCACCCGCACCTTTTATGCCGAGCATTCGGCGCGTTATGCCGCCGACACGGACGACAGTGCGCTATCGCAGCAGTTGACCGCCTTCATGGCGGCACTGTCTGCCGGCGCTCTGGTGCTGGAGCTTGGCTGCGGCAGCGGCCGCGACAGTGCCATTCTTCTTTCGCAAGGTTTTGCCGTCACCCCGACAGACGGCACGCCCGAAATGGCGGCGGAAGCTGCGCGGCGGCTCGGCATCCCGGTCTCCATCCTGCCGTTTTCCGAGATTGCGGCGATCAACGCCTATGATGCGGTCTGGGCCAATGCCTGCCTTCTGCATGTGCCGCGCGCAGATTTGCCGGGCGTGCTCCAGGCCGTTTGCCGGGCAGTGCGGCCGGATGGCCTCTTTTACGCCAGCTATAAGGCCGGCGAGGCGGAAGGTTTTGATGCGCTGGGCCGCTATTACAATTACCTGGATGAGGACGGATTGCGCAAAGCCTATGGCGAGGGGTGGTCATCGATCACCATCGAGGCCACCGACGGTTCGGGATATGACCGCATACCGACCCGCTGGCTGCATGTGACGGCGCGCCGCGCGGCGTAAGGCCAGGGCGCCCGCAATCCTTTCGCTGCAGAATATTTTCGCCAAGGCGCACCCTCTAAGGGTGAACCGGTGGAAAACGGGTGGCGCTGTGCCCTGGCTGGCCTATAGATCTTGGCAGGCCGCCATCAACAGGGACAGGAAAACACCATGCAGAGACAGATGAACGGGCTGGAATGGCTGATGCTGGGTGCCCTGTCGCTGCTCTGGGGCGGATCCTTCCTGTTCAATGGCATTCTGGTGAAGGCCTGGCCGCCACTGACGATCGTGACGGCGCGCGTGATGCTGGCCGCCGTCGCGCTCTGGCTGGTGGTGAAACTCTCTGGACTTGCCGTGCCGCGCGGGCGCACCGTGTGGCTGTCCTTCTTCGGCATGGGACTTTTGAACAATGCCATTCCGTTCACGCTGATCGTCTGGGGCCAGACGCAGATTGCAAGCGGTCTCGCCGCGATCCTGAACGCCACGACACCGCTGTTTGGCGTTCTGATTGCCCATTGGCTGACGGCGGATGAAAAGCTGACGACCAACCGCATCGCCGGTGTGGTGATCGGCATCACCGGGGTCGTCGCCATGATCGGGCCTTCCGTGCTCGGCCATGTCGGCGGCGATCTTGGCGGCGAACTTGCGGTGCTGGCGGCCGCTGTCTCCTATGCTTTTGCGGGTCTCTTCGGCCGTCGCTTCAAGCGCATGGGGCTTGCGCCGATCATGCCGGCGGCAGGGCAGGTGACGACGTCTGCCATCCTGCTCCTGCCCTTGGCGCTCTTTTTCGAAAAGCCCTGGACCCTGCCGCCCGCCGGGATGGAAACATGGGCAGCCCTTTTCGGTCTTGCGCTGCTCTCCACGGCTGTTGCCTATCTGCTGTTCTTCCGCATTCTTGCCACCGCCGGTGCCACCAATCTGATGCTGGTGACCATCCTCATTCCGCCGAGCGCTATTCTCCTGAGCGCGCTGGTGCTTGGCGAGCAGCTGGCGCTGCGCCATCTTGTCGGTCTCGTTCTGATCGGGATCGGCCTTGCGGCCATTGACGGCAGGCTCTGGCGCCGTCTTGTCGGGAAACGGCAGCGGGCTGCCTGATCGGCAGCCAGCCTCCTGCTCGTCAGCTGGCGAGATCGGCGACGACGGAATCGAGGATCAGCATGCCCGATGGCGTGCAGCGGATGCGGGAATTGCCGAGCCGTTCAAGAAACCCGTGTCCCAGTAAAAACTCTTCCCGCGCCGGATCAAGGTCGCGGCCAGACAGAGAACGCCAGCGCACGAGATCGATGCCCTCGCGCAGGCGAAGGCCCATCAGCAGCAACTCGTCCGATTGCGCTTCGAGGTCGAGCATTTCCTCGTCCACCATGCCGTGGCCTTCGGCTTCCACCCGGTCCAGCCAGGCTTCCGGCCTGCGTTCGGTGGCGGTTGCAAGCTTTGAGCCGCTCGTCGTCAGGCGGCCATGGGCACCGGGGCCGATGCCGGCATAATCGCCGTAACGCCAGTAGGTGAGGTTGTGGCGGCTTTCGGCGCCGGGTTTTGCATGGTTCGACACTTCATAGGCCGGCATGCCGAACCCTTCGGTGATCTGTTGTGTTGCCTCGTAAAGCTCAGCCGACTGGTCGCCATCGGGCACCACGAGTTTACCGGCCTTGTGCAGCCCGTAAAACGGCGTGCCTTCCTCGATCGTCAGCTGATAGAGCGACAGGTGATCGACGGCATAAGAGACCGCCTCGTTCAGCTCGCGCTCCCATTCCTCCACCGTCTGGCCGGGGCGGGCATAGATGAGGTCGAAACTCATGCGCGGAAAAATTTCGCGCGCCAGGCGGATGGCTTTCAGCGCATCGGCGACATCATGCAGCCGGCCCAGAAATTTTAGGTCGCGGTCGTTCAGGGCCTGCACGCCAAGCGACACGCGGTTGACACCGGCGGCCCGATAGCCGCGAAACCGATCCGCCTCGACGCTGGAGGGATTGGCTTCCATGGTGACTTCGATGCCGGCGGGCACATGCCAGCGCGCGGCGATGCCGTCCAGAATGGTTTCCACCGTCCGCGGGTCCATCAGCGAAGGCGTGCCGCCGCCCATGAAAATGCTGGTCACGGTTTTCGGGCCTGACAGGGCCCGCATCGTGTCCATTTCCTTGAGGAAGGCAGCGGCAAAACGCGGCTGGTCCACCGGCTGGTGGCGGACATGGCTGTTGAAATCGCAATACGGACACTTGGCCGCGCAGAACGGCCAGTGGACGTAAAGACCAAAGCCCGGTTCGCCGGTATCGGGCAGCAGAGGGGCGTCGGTCAGCACGGGCGTGTCAGCCTTCCAGGCAGGTTTCGACAAAAATCTTGAAGGCGCGGGCGCGGTGGGAGAGGGCGTGTTCGTCGCCCGGCTTCCAGCCATGTTTTTCGTCGGCGCTCATTTCACCGAATGTGGTGTCGAAACCTTGCGGTTGAAAGAGGGGATCGTAGCCAAAACCGGCCTTACCGCGCGGCGGCCAGGCGATTGTGCCTTCCACCTCGCCGCGGAACATTTCGGTATGGCCATCCGGCCAAGCCAAGCAGAGCACGCTGACGAAACGGGCGGTGCGCTGCTCGGGGGCGACAGCGCCCTTGTCTGCCAAGGCCGTTTCCACCTTCTGCATGGCCATCTGGAAATCGCGGGTGCCATCGGCGGTTTCCGCCCAGTTGGCGGTGTAGACGCCGGGGGCGCCATCCAGCGCATCGATGACGAGGCCGCTATCGTCGGAGAGGGCAGGCAGGCCGGAGGCCTTGGCCGAAGCTAGCGCCTTGATCGCGGCGTTTTCCTCAAATGTCGTGCCTGTCTCGTCCGGCTCGACGAAGTTCAGTTCGGCGGCGGATTTTGCCGAAAAGCCGAAGGGGCCGATCAGGTCGGCGATTTCGCGGATCTTGCCGGCATTGTGGCTGGCAACGACGATGGTGCGGGTCTCAAGCTTGCGCATCGCAGATGTCCTATAGAATGTTCCAGAGCGAAGGGCTTGCGCATTCCAGGCTGTTGCCGGCGGGATCCCGAAAATAGATCGAGCGGGCGCCGCCCGGCCAGTGAAAATCGGATTCGATGGCGACACCTGATGCAATCAGGTTTTCCACCACATGATCGAGCGCCCGGTCCTCGACGCGAAAACAGGCGTGTCCCGCACCGGTCGTGCCATGCGGGGGAACCGGCAGGGCGCCTTCCGGCGGCGGTTTCACCGTTTCTGCCCGGTTGAATACAAGGAGAACACCGGGGCCGCAGCGATAAAACACATGTCTGTTATCGGCCCGCGTGATCTTTTCGAGCCCGAGCACGCCGCCATAAAAGGCCTCGGCCGCGTCGAGATCGTCCACGTAAAGTGCCGTTTCCAGAATGCCCTCGATCATTGCAGCGCCCTCCGGTTCAGCCAATTGCCTGCTTCTGCAGGGCCACCAGTTCGGCAGTGCCGGCGGCGGCGAGATCGAGGAGCTTCAGCAGTTCCTCGCGGGAAAACGGCTTGCCTTCCGCCGTGCCCTGCACTTCGACAATGCCGCCGGAGCCGGTCATGACGAAATTGGCATCGGTTTCAGCGGCGGAATCTTCGAGGTAATCGAGATCGATCACCGGCTGGCCGGCAAAGATGCCGCAGGAAATGGCGGCCACATGATCCTTCAGCACGCGCTCGAGCTTGATCATCTGGCGCGTTTCCATCCACTTCAGACAATCATGCAGCGCAATGAAGCCGCCGGTGATGGCAGCAGTGCGGGTGCCGCCATCGGCCTGGATGACGTCGCAATCCACCGTGATCTGCTTTTCGCCAAGCGCTTCCAGATCGATCACCGCGCGAAGCGAACGGCCGATCAGGCGCTGGATTTCCTGCGTGCGGCCGCCCTGCTTGCCGGTTGCGGCTTCGCGCTTCATGCGGTCGCCGGTGGCGCGCGGCAGCATGCCATATTCGGCTGTGACCCAGCCCTTGCCGGAATTGCGCAGCCATGGCGGCGTCTTTTCTTCAAGGCTTGCGGTGCACAGAACATGCGTATCGCCGAATTTCACCAGGCAGGAGCCTTCCGCGTGTTTCGAAACGTTGCGCTCGAAACTGACTTTGCGCATCTGGTCGGTTTTTCTGCCTGAGGGTCGCATGGGGTTCTCCTGAAGGGTCTGTGCAGGCGTCTTAAGGCGCTGCCCGCGCTTTTGCAAAGAAAAACCCGGTATCGAAAGGGTTGTTTGCGGCAACCTAAGCGGATTCCGTTTTGCCAAAGGCCATAGAGACATTATATTTGTCATGGAAAAGTCATTGATCGGAAGACATGCGGCAGATGGGCGTTCATACACCGGGTTCAGGGCAGGGCAGCACAGCTTTGCTGGACGACCGCTCGCGCGAGATCTTCCGCCGCATCGTGGAAAGTTATCTCGATACCGGCGAACCGCTTGGCTCACGCAGCCTGTCGCGGCTGTTGCCGATGTCTCTGTCTCCCGCCTCCGTGCGCAATGTCATGAGCGATCTGGAAGAGCTTGGCCTCATCTATGCGCCGCATGTCAGCGCCGGCCGGCTGCCGACACAGACGGGCCTGCGTTTCTTCGTCGATGCCTTCATGCAGGTGGGCGATCTCTCCATCGAGGAACAGGCCGATATCGAGCGGCAGATCCGCGCCGTCGACCGGGCGCAGCCGATGGAAAGCCTGATGACCGAGGCAACCCGCATGCTCTCGGGCGTCTCGCGCGGGGCGGGCATCGTCATCACCGCCAAAAGCGATTCTGTGCTCAAACATGTCGAGTTCATCCGGCTTGAGCCAACGAAGGCGCTGGCGATCCTGGTTGGCGAACATAACCAGGTGGAAAACCGCATCATCGAGCTTCCCGCCGGCGTGACCTCCTCGCAGCTGACGGAAGCGGCCAATTTTCTGAATGCGCATCTGGCCGGCCAGACGTTGCCGGAACTGCGCACGCAGCTCAAAAGCCTGAAGGACGAGGTGCTGACGGAACTGGATGCCCTGTCGCAGGATCTCGTCCAGCGCGGCCTTGCCATCTGGTCTGGAGACAATGAGGAGGGAAAACCCACCCGCCTCATCGTGCGCGGCAGGGCAAACCTGCTCGAAGGCCTTGGTGGTGCCGAAGACCTCGACCGGTTGCGGCTTTTGTTCGATGACCTCGAAAAGAAGGACAGCCTGATCGAAATCCTCGAACTGGCCGAGAGCGGGCCGGGCGTGCGCATCTTCATCGGCTCTGAGAACAAGCTTTTTTCGCTGTCGGGCTCGTCGCTGATCGTCGCCCCCTACCGCGACGAGGAAGACCGTATCGTCGGGGCCGTCGGCGTCATCGGCCCGACGCGGCTGAATTATTCCCGTATTGTCCCCATGGTGGACTATACCGCCCAGCTTCTGGCCCGGTTGACGCGCAAGCCGCTCTGACCGCCTTCACGCCCATGTCGCTCTCCTTGCGCTTAATCGGCCTTGCGTCTTGATTTTTGAGGCGCAAACCTCGATATCGGGCACAAATCCCAACCCTCTACCGGAGAACGTCATGACCGACGAGACGACCAAAAACGGACCTGACGCAACAGCGAACGAGAACACGGCCGAAGCCGTGGCTGCGGCGCTGGACGAGAGCGCGACGGAGAACACCGAAGCGCAGGCGCCCGATCCGATCGAAACCCTGAAGGCTGAGAATGCCGAACTGCGCGACCGCTTCCTGCGGCTTGCAGCCGAGATGGACAACCTGCGCCGGCGCACCGACCGCGAAATCAAGGACGCCAAGTCCTATGCCGTGACGGCCTTTGCCCGCGACATGCTGGCCGTGTCCGACAACCTGCGCCGGGCGCTCGATTCCATTCCGGACGAAACGAAGGACACCGGCGATGCGGGCCTGAAGGCGCTGATCGAAGGCGTCGACATGACCGAGCGCGCCATGCTTTCGGCGCTGGAGCGCCACGGCGTGAAAAAGATCGAGCCGGAAGGCCAGAAGTTCGACCCGAACTTCCATCAGGCGATGTTCGAGATCCCCAACACGACCGTTGCCAACAACACGGTGATGCAGGTGGTGCAGGCCGGTTACGTCATCGGTGAGCGCGTGCTGCGCCCGGCGATGGTCGGCGTGTCCAAGGGCGGCCCGAAGGCGGTGGAAACCGGTGACACCGCGGCAGCTGCTGGCGAAACCAACTGATCGCTGTCATCTTGCAATAACAAGAGGCCCGTTTCCGATAAGGAGGCGGGCCTTTTTTGTGACGTGAGGGAAGCTTGGGGGTCGCACGGTGCGGCCAGCGGCCGCAGGCAGGGCGACAAAAATCAGGCGGCGTTCGAGGCCTGTTCTTCGTTGAGGAAGGCGTAGATCGCGGAGGCCGAATCGGTGGCGCGCAGTTTGGCGACCAGTTCCTGGTCGCGCAGCACGCGGGCAATGCGGGACAATGCCTTCAGGTGATCGGCGCCAGCGCCTTCAGGGGCGAGCAACAGGAACACCAGATCGACCGGTTCATCGTCCAGTGCCTCGAAATCGACAGGCGTTTCCAGACGGGCAAACAGGCCCTTTATGGAGCCGATCGTACCGAGCTTGCCGTGCGGAATGGCAATGCCGTGTCCAACGCCGGTAGAGCCCAGCCGCTCGCGCTGCAAGATGACGTCGAAGATTTCCCGCTCCGGCACGCCGGTCAGCTTGGAGGCCCTGAGCGCCAGTTCCTGCAGCAATTGCTTCTTGGAATTCACCTTCAGGGCCGGGAGGATCGCATCTTGTTGCAACAGGTCTGCCAACGCCATTCTTTTCATCCTTCTGCCCCCGAAGGGGATTGGGAGTGCCCGAAGGCACTCCCGTCAGGCTATCCCTTGATACTGGCGGCGTCGATCCAACCAATATTGCCGTCGTTGCGGCGGTAAACAATGTTCAACTGCTTGCCCGGGTTCTGGAAAAACAGCACCGGTTCGTCAGTCATGTCGAGCGCCATGACAGCGCTTGCGACGGTCATGGTCCTCAGAGGCTTGGAGCTTTCCGCCACGATGGTTGGCGCAAAATCCTCAGGCACTTCGTCTGCCTCATCCGGCACGCTGTCCATCACCGTGTAGGAGATTTCCGCGTAACCGTTCTGGCTTTCGCCAGCATGGTGATCGCGCAGCTTGCGCTTGTAGCGGCGGATGCGCTTTTCAATGCGCACGGCCGCTGCGTCGAAGCTTATCTGCGGATCATTGGCCTCGCCTGCGGCATGCAGCACGACCCCGGTATCGAGGTGCAGCTTGCAGTCCGTTGCAAAACGGGAGCCGGATTTCTCAACGATCACCTGCCCCGAATAGCCTCCGTCATAGTACTTTGTAACCGCCTCCCCGATATGGTCCTCGATCCGTTTTCTGAACGTCTCGCCGATTTCCATATGCTTTCCGGATACACGCACACTCATGGAATTCTTTCCTTCTTGTCGTGACTTGCGTTGCCAGTCTACGTCAAGCGGTCCACTCATCCAAGCGTCTCTCGCATGGCTAAGCCGATTTCAATCTCGATTGCCCTTTATCAAGCGTTACCTTCGGGGCGACCCTGACCTGAATTGCCGGTGCGGCGCGC
This sequence comes from Neorhizobium sp. PAMB6716, assembly GCF_058242805.1. Classification (NCBI taxonomy): domain Bacteria; kingdom Pseudomonadati; phylum Pseudomonadota; class Alphaproteobacteria; order Hyphomicrobiales; family Rhizobiaceae; genus Neorhizobium; species Neorhizobium sp. PAMB6716. The sequence goes on along the minus strand of NZ_CM177835.1, from coordinate 3,006,903 downwards.
TTCTAGCGGCGCACGCCCTGAAAGTCAACGCTTTGGCTCGACTGGTCCGGCAGCGGGAGATGGCCGGCAGGGGCAATGCCGGCGCATGGCGCGCACGCCCCTGCCTTATCGGGCGGTCAAATCGTGAAGAGCCGTGATCAGCAGGCGGCAAGCTTGGCGCGGGCACGTTTTTCGCGCCGTCGCTGCACGGAGGAGGGAATGTTCATGGCTTCCCGGTACTTGGCGACCGTACGCCGGGCAAGCTCCACGCCACCGTTTTTGAGGCTGATGACGATGTCATCGTCGGACAAGACGGCATCCGGGCTCTCCTTTTCAATGAGGAGCCGGATGCGGTGGCGCACCGCTTCTGCCGAGTGGCTGTCGCCGCCTTCGGCCGAGTTGATCGACACCGTGAAGAAATATTTCAGCTCGAACAGGCCGCGCGGCGTCAGCATGTATTTGTTCGAGGTGACGCGGCTGACGGTCGATTCGTGCATCTTGATGGCGTCGGCGACCGTCTTCAGGTTCAGTGGCCGCAGGTGATCGACGCCGTGGAGCAGGAAGGCATCCTGCTGGCGCACGATCTCGGTTGCCACCTTCATGATCGTCCTGGCGCGCTGGTCGAGGCTGCGGGTCAGCCAGTTGGCCGTCTGCATGCATTCGGAGAGGAAGTTCTGGTCCTCGCCCTGACGCGTCGCCTTTTTCGAGACCGTCTGGAAATAGGCCTGGTTGACCAGCACCTTCGGCAGCGTGTCTGGGTTCAGCTCCACCAGCCAGGCGCCGTCGGAACCGGCGCGCACGACGATATCGGGCATGATCGCCTCGGAAATCCCCGTCTGGAAACTGGCGCCGGGGCGCGGATTGAGGCCGCGGATTTCGGCAAGCATGTCCATCAGGTCTTCGTCGTCGACGCCGCAGATCTTGCGCAGGCTGGCAAAATCGCGTTTGGCAAGCAGGTCGAGATGGGCGATCAGCGCCTGCATGGCCGGGTCGAACCGGTCGTTCTGGCGCAGCTGGATGGCCAGGCATTCGCTGAGCGAGCGGGCAAACACGCCCGGTGGATCAAGGGTCTGGGCAGCGGTCAGCACAGATTCGATGGAACTTTCAGAGGTGCCGAGCCGCACGGCCATATCGTTGATATCGCCGTGGAAATAGCCGTTTTCGTCGAGCTGGTCGATGAGGTGCTGGACAATCAGCATGTCGGAGGGCTTTGACAGCAGGAACGGGGCCTGCTGCGTCAGGTGGTCCTTCAGCGTCACGACACCGGCGACGAAATCGTCAAGGTCGTAGCTTTCGCCGGCATCTGCGCCGGGCATGGATTTCCACTGGCTGATCAGTTCGGGCGCATCGGCGCCACGCGGGGCGACATCGTCCTGAAAGACGTTTTCGAAATTTGCGTCCAGACGTTCGCTCAGCTGTTCGTGGCGGGCAGATCCGTTGTCGAACCAGTCGGCATCGCTGCCGCCATCGGATGCCTCGCCATGCCCGTCGCCCACGGATGCGGCGCCGTCGCCATAGGATTCGGCAGAATCGGCATAATCACTGCCTGTTTCGCTCTCATTTGGCGCAATTTCCAGCAGAGGGTTCTTTTCCACTTCCTGCGCGATGAAGTGATTAAGCTCGATATGGGTCATCTGCAGCAGCTGGATGGACTGCATCAGCTGCGGCGTCATGATGAGCGATTGGCTCTGACGCAGGAAAAGGCTGGCGGATAATGCCATGGCGGACGCTGAACTCCCGTACAAATCCCCCTTTCGCACCCTTTGTCACCGACACACAGGATCACGCAGAGCACTTGGCCCAAAAATTGCTTTTTTAATAGATTTGGTCAAGCACAGAGGTGACGCGAAAGTAAATTTCTTGTCAGGTTTGTGTCAGAGACTGAATTTGTCGCCCAGATAGAGACGACGGACATCGGCATTGTTGACGATATCTTCGGCGCGACCATGCGTGAGCACTTCACCGGCATGGATGATGTAGGCGCGATCGATCAGTCCCAGCGTCTCGCGCACATTATGGTCCGTTATCAGAACGCCAATACCGCGCGCCGTCAAGTGACGCACGAGATTCTGAATATCGGAAACGGAGATCGGGTCGACGCCCGCAAAGGGTTCGTCGAGCAGCATGAAGGCGGGGTCGGTGGCAAGCGCGCGGGCAATTTCCAGGCGACGCCGTTCACCGCCCGAAAGGGCGACGGCCGGCGACTTGCGCAGGCGCTCGATGTGGAATTCTTCCAGCAGCTCGTCGAGCTTGCGCTCGCGCTTCTGGCGGTCGCGCTCATGCACTTCCAGCACGGCGCGGATGTTTTCCTCGACGGTGAGGCCTCGGAAGATCGAGGCTTCCTGCGGCAGGTAACCGACGCCAAGGCGAGCCCGCCGGTACATCGGCATATGCGTGACGTCATTGCCGTTGATGGCAATCATGCCCTCGTCGACACCGACAAGACCGGTGATCATGTAGAAACAGGTGGTCTTGCCGGCGCCGTTCGGACCCAGCAGACCCACGGCTTCGCCGCGGCGCACGATCATCGATACGCCGTTTACCACACGGCGCGTGTCATAGGTCTTCGACAGGCTGTGCGCAATCAACGTGCCTTCGTACCGCGCCTTGTCACGCGGGTCGAAAGCTTCGGTCGCGCCCGCCTTGGGGCGCCTTGAAAACAGGGACATCGTGATGTTCGGTTTCTCTAAGGCTTCGGCTGCTGCTGCGGGCGGGACTTCGGGTCGAGCATGATCTCGACACGGCCGCCGCAGCTGTCGAGCTTGGCTTCACCGGTGTTCATCAGCACGGTCAGCTTGCAGCCCTTGAAAACATTGGGACCATCCGACAGCACAACCTGCTTGCCGGTGAGAACGAAGGTCTGCGAGGCCATGTCGAAGACGCCGCTATCGGCGGTTGCCTGCTGCGTGCCCGACGTGAGCAGAACCTTGTTGTCGATGAAGATCTTGTCGATATCGGTCTGGCCGGAAGACACAGTGCTGCCTTCACCCTTGTACAGCACAACCATCGTGCCGGAATGCATGGTTGTGGCGCCCTGGACCACCTGCACATTGCCGGTGAAATAGGCCTTCTTTTCCTCATCCTTGATCTCGAGCTGGTCGCTCTGGATCTGGATCGGCTGATCCTTGGACAGCTTCATGCCGTCCATCTTTTTCGTCGTCGTCTGCGCCGATGCCGTTGTGGCAAGACAGGCGAGCGCCAGGCCGGTGATGAGCCGGGCGGCGAAGGGGTGTGCGAAGGGGCGGCAAAGGGTCATGGGGCCGGGCTCTGGTTGCCTTGGTTGGTGAGAGCGGCGCCTGCCAGATTGACCTGGACCTGACCCGCGAAGGTGATGGTACGTCCCTTATCCGACATCTTCATCGTCTGTGCAACAATGGAGGCCTTGTCCGTGGTGATCTTCACGGGGTCGGTCGTTTCCATCGTGCTTTGTGGCACATCGAGGAAGGCGGTCTGGAAATCGGCGGTAATGCCGTTGCTGAGGTTCACCTGGAAGGGCTTCGTCATGTTGAGCCGGTCCTTGGACCGATCGAAGATGCCGCCTTGTGCCGTCACACGGGCAATCACGTCTTCATTCATCGGCATGGCTGCCTTGACGTTTTCGAGCGTGATCATGTTCTGGTCGGTCAGATCCTGCAGGGCGCGCGTGGCCGTCAGCGAGTAGCTGATGCCCTTTTCGTTGCGCCCGGCAATGGCCGGACTTTCCATGACGATCTTGCCATCTTCAATGGTGGCGCTCTGGATGGTGAGATTTTCGGGCAGGTAGGTGCGCACGACGGAGACAGCGATGAAGATCGCCGAAATGATCGTCGCTGCCACTGGCAGCAGCACGCGCAGTCTGCGCACGCGTCTGGAATGCGCCATCGCCGCCATATAGGCATTGGTGCGCGCGTCCATGAGCGTCGATCCGTGCTGTGTTGTTGTTTTCTGCAGCATTGAAACCTTTAGGGGCCTCCCAGTGCAGAATGTCTGCGCCAGGCGGAGGCGGAACAGGATGGGCTTCCTCCAACTCCAATATGGCTTTTATCCATCAAGAAACAATAAAGGCCGACACAATTTCGTGTAATGCAGGCCTGCCCGGTCGCCATTCTTGCCTGTGTGCGGCGCGAAGGACACGGTTGGCGTGCTCTGCGCGACAAGGATTTATGCGACCGACCTGCCGTGTTATGACGCAAGGCACGTGGTCGGGATCGACCCGGGCAGCCTTTTTTCAGAACGGCAGGCCCGACAGAGTGAAACAAGCGAGGAATCCATGGACCAACTGGCCATTGCCGATCGGCGGATGCTGCGTCGCAAGCTTACCTTCTGGCGCGTGGCAGCAGCCCTGCTCCTCGTTGCCATCGGTTTTTCCGTCTACCGGTATGCCGCAGGCGGCGGCGGAACCGTTGCGCCGCACGTGGCCCGCGTTGAAATTTCCGGCATGATCACCGATGACGACGAACTGGTCGAGCGGCTGGAGGCGATCGCCAAGAACAGCCAGGCCAAGGCGCTCGTTGTTTCCATTTCGTCGCCGGGCGGCACGACCTATGGCGGCGAGCGTATTTTCAAGGCGCTGCGCGCGGTGGCGGCCGAAAAGCCTGTTGTGTCCGACATTCGCACCCTTGCCGCCTCCGCCGGCTACATGATCGCCTCTGCCGGCGACAATATCGTCGCCGGTGAAAGCTCGATCACCGGCTCGATCGGCGTCATCTTCCAGTATCCGCAGGTGCAGCCGCTGCTTGAAAAGCTTGGCGTATCGCTCGATGAGATCAAGTCGGCGCCGCTGAAGGCCGAGCCTTCGCCCTTCCATCCGGCCAGCGACGACGCCAAGGCGATGATCCGCGCCATGGTGATGGACAGTTTTGACTGGTTCGTCGATCTGGTGGCCGACCGGCGCGGCATGACGCGCGACGAGGTGCTGAAACTTGCCGACGGCACCATCTTTACCGGCCGCCAGGCGCTGAAGGTGAAACTGGTCGATCAATTGGGCGGAACGCCGGAGATCCGCAAGTATCTGGCCTCGCGCGGCGTGGACGACAAGCTGCCGATCGTCGAGTGGAAGAAGGCCGAGCAATCCTCCTTCCTGTCGCTTGCCTCTGCAGCAGGCATTGCCGGACTGATGGGTCTTGACGTAAGCAGCCTATCCAATGCCATGCGCGGATGGGGTGCGGGAAACTTGTTCCTTGACGGTCTGGTCTCGGTTTGGCAGGTTGGGCGGCAGTGAAAGTCTAATCCTTTCAGGGGGAAATCGTGATCAAGTCAGAACTGGTGCAGATCGTCGCGGCACGAAATCCGCACCTCTATCACCGCGACGTCGAGAACATCGTGAATGCGGTTCTGGACGAGATCACCGATGCGCTGGCGGGGGGCAATCGGGTCGAATTGCGTGGCTTTGGCGCATTTTCCGTGAAAAACCGGCCGTCACGCTCCGGCCGCAACCCGCGCACCGGTGAAACGGTGTTCGTCGAGGAAAAATGGGTGCCCTTCTTCAAGACCGGCAAGGAGTTGCGCGAGCGGCTGAACCCCGATCTGGCCGACGAGGAAGACGAAGACGCCGATTGATTGCGTCTTTGCAGCGCTCCGGCGTTGAGCCTGCCTTGAAAGCGCCGGTTCGGACGCTATCCTCGTTACACTTGAAAGCACCGCAACCGGCGGCGCTTCGCCGTTCAGATTCGCCAGGAGCTATCGATGAACCGGGTCAAGAAAATCGTCAGTCTGGTGGTTTTCGTGCCGCTTGCGATCGTGCTGATCGTGCTGTGCGTGGCCAACCGGCAGGTGGTGACGCTGGCGTTGAACCCGTTCGAACCTCAGGATACCGTGCTTGCGCTGAGCGGCCCGTTCTTCGTTTTCCTGTTTCTGGCGGTGATCTTCGGCATGCTGCTGGGCTCTGTCGCCACCTGGATCGCCCAGGGCAAATACCGTCGCCAGGCCCGCATTGAAGCGCGCGAGGCGCTGAAACGCCACCAGGGCTTGCCGGCGAGCAATGCCACCACACCGGCGAGAAACTCGGCATCTCCGGCGCTGACGCTTCCGCCCGCGAAGGGCTGAAACGCCAGTCGAGAAGGTTTTTAGAGGTCGCTGACGCGTTCTCCCACCGCTGCGTTGAAATTGGCGAAAAACTGCTGCGCCAGCTTTTGCGAGGTGGAACCGATCAGACGTGAGCCGAGCTGGGCGAGCTTGCCGCCCACCTGCGCCTCCGCCTTGTAGGTGAGGATCGTGTCATTGCCGTCTTCGCGCAGCACCACATCGGCAAATCCCTTGGCAAAGCCTGCAATGCCGCCCTTGCCTTCACCGGAAATGCGATAACTCTCGGGCGCATTGATGTCGGTGAGGGTGACTTCGCCGCTGAAACTGGCCGAGACAGGGCCGATCTTGATCTTGACGGTGGCCGCAAGTTCCGTCGGCGAGGCCTGCTCCAGCGTCTGACAGCCCGGAATGCACTGTTTTAAAATCTCCGGATCGTTCAGAGCGGCCCAGACCACCGGACGCGTTGCCGCAATGCGTTCTTCTCCAACAATGTCCATGGCTCTCCTCCCAAAGCGCCGTGCGTCCCTGTGGGCGCACTTGGGGCGCTCCATATTGCCGATCGTGCCGGCCGTGCTCCTCTAACGACCGTTCACCTTCCTGTATCGCAGACCGGAAAGCGCTTTGCCAAGGGGCTGGCCAATGCTATTTGCTGCCGTCAGACCAGACATCAGCGGACGAGACGCGTTGAAGAAGAAATTTGAACGGCGCGAGCCGAGATCCCTATCCAAAAATGCCGGCGACCCGCAAAACCGCGTGCGGGCAGAAAGCCGTGCGCCGGCAAAGACATCGGCAAAATCGCCGGCAAGCTCGGAGAGCAAGCCTGCACGGCCTGAACCAGCGGCGCTGCAGCCCGTGGAGGTACGCCCGCTTCTCAAGCGCAGCGGTGATCTGCCGGCCGAGCGCGTGCCGGTCATTCTTTCGTCTGAGGCCGCCGGCGATTTCCACCTGATCGACAGCGGTGCCGGACTGAAGCTGGAGCAATACGGACCGTATCGCATCGTGCGCCCGGAAGCGCAGGCGCTGTGGCAACCGACGCTTGGCCCCCATGTCTGGGAAAACGCCGATGCGATCTTTACCGGCGACACCGACGAAGACGGCATGGGCCGCTGGCGGTTTCCAAGGGAAGCGCTTGGCGAAACCTGGCCGATGGCGCTGCTCGGCGTCGATTTTCTCGGTCGTTTCACCGCCTTTCGCCATGTCGGCGTGTTTCCCGAGCAACTCGTCCACTGGGCCTTCGTCAAGGAACAGGCCGAAAAGGCCGGCCGGCCGATCAAGGTTTTGAACCTCTTTGGTTATACGGGCGTCGCTTCGCTGGTGGCAGCTTCAGCTGGCGCCGAAGTCACCCATGTGGATGCCTCCAAGAAGGCGATCGGCTGGGCGCGCGAAAACCAGGCTTTGTCGCGGCTCGACAAGGCGCCGATCCGCTGGATCTGCGAGGATGCCATGAAGTTCATCCTGCGCGAGGAGCGTCGCGGCAACCGCTATGACATCATTCTCGCCGATCCGCCGAAATTCGGTCGCGGCCCGAACGGCGAAGTGTTTCATCTCTTCGAACAATTGCCGCTGATGCTCGATGTGTGCCGCGAGATCCTGTCGCCGAACGCCATCGGCCTGGTGCTGACGGCCTATTCGATCCGCGCCAGCTTCTATTCGATCCACGAGCTGATGCGCGAGACCATGCGCGGCGCGGGCGGCGCCGTCGAATCCGGTGAGCTTGTGATCCGCGAGGCAGGCCTTGACGGCCACACGCCCGGGCGCACGCTTTCCACCTCTCTCTTCAGCCGCTGGGTGCGCACATGACAAACGAAGACCGCCGGACCGGTACCGGCCGGGTAGGGCAGGTGAAGGAAGTCACCAGCCTTTCCAACCCGATCATCAAGGACATCAAGGCGCTCTCCAACAAGAAGGACCGCGAGGAAACCGGCACCTTCATGGCGGAGGGCTTAAAACTCGTCATTGACGCGCTGGAACTGGGCTTTGAAATCCGCACGCTGGTTTATGCGAAAGCCGCCAAGGGCAAGCCGCTGGTCGAGCAGGTCGCGGTAAAAACCGTGGCGCGCGGCGGGCTTGTGCTGGAAGTCAGCGAAAAGGTGCTGTCTTCGGTGACGCGGCGCGACAATCCGCAGATGGTCGTCGGCATTTTCGAGCAGCAGTGGAAACGTCTGTCCGATCTGCGGCCGGAACTGGGGCAAACCTTCGTGGCGCTCGACCGGGTGCGCGATCCCGGCAATCTCGGCACGATCATCCGCACGGCCGATGCCGCCGGCGCATCTGGCGTCATCCTCGTTGGCGAATGCACCGATCCGTTTTCGCTGGAGACGGTGCGGGCCACGATGGGCTCGATCTTTGCCATGCCGCTCTACCGGGCGTCTGTCGGTGAGTTCATCGGTTTTGCCAGAAAATCCGGTGCGCAGGTGGTGGCCACGCATCTGGCTGGCGCCGTCGATTACCGCACGATCGATTATAAGCCGAAACCGACCATCCTTTTGATGGGCAACGAACAATCCGGCCTGCCGGATGAGCTGGCGAAGGCGGCCGACCGGCTGGCGCGCATTCCCCAGCAGGGGCTTGCCGATTCGCTCAACCTTGCCGTTGCCACCGCCGTCATGCTGTTTGAGGCGCGCCGGCACCTGCTCAGCCTGGAGGCCCGATGACAGAGCCTGTTACAACCCGGACGCTTCTGTCGCGGCCCGTGCCGATTGCCATCTTCATTGTCGTTGCCGTCCTCCTTGACCAGTTGATCAAGGTGGCGGTGGAGGCTTTCCTGCCATTACAGGAGGCTGTTCCGCTTCTGCCGGTTCTGGCGCTCTACCGCACCTATAATCTCGGCGTTGCCTTTTCCATGCTGTCGGACATGGAAGGCTGGTTCATCGTGTCGATGCGCCTCGTCATCGTCGTCTTTGTGCTGTGGCTCTGGCACCGCACGCCAAAAGACCGGATGTTTGCGCATCTCGGTTTTGCGCTGATCATTTCGGGAGCAATCGGTAATATTCTTGACCGCCTGTTTTATGGGCATGTTGTAGATTATATTCTCTTTCATACCCAAACATGGTCTTTTGCTGTATTCAATCTGGCAGACAGCTTTATAACAATAGGTGCCGGATGCGTCATTCTTGATGAACTGCTAGGATCTAGACGCAAGCGCGCATAATCTTTACGCTTGAAGTGATAAGCTTTGAGAAGGAACTTGTGCTAATTATGCGTCATGCGCGTATTCACCGATCGTCACTGCTGGCCTCGAATCGCTTTCTTGCGACGACCAGATGGGCAGGAGGGGTCGTGAAGCAGGTCCTGCGGAGTGAACGAACGCGATGAGCCGATTCCTGACAGATGGCGGGGTTTATCTTGAACACGGATCGGCAAACGTGCCGGATGTTCACGCCGCCATGACGCCGCTTGCCTTTCTTGCCAGTCAGGATCTGTTTTCCCATCCCGCTCTGGTGCGCGCTGAAAACGGGGTGGTCAAGGGATCCAACCTGACGTTCCGCCTGCTGACCGGCTGTGCCGCCCCGGAGGGCCGTCTGCCCGACGAACTGGGGATCGCGCTTGCGCCGGAACCGCTGCTTCAGCCGAAGGATATCGAGGTCCCCACAGTTGAAGGCATGCGCATCTTTTCCTGGCAGGATGTTGTCCTGCAGGATCCGATCTCGCAGGCAATCCTCGTGCTTGGCACGGGGCGGGATGTGACAGCCGAGCGGGATATTGCCCATCAGCGCGAAGAAGCGCGCCTGCATGCGGAGGAGGAAAGCGCCTCGAAAACCCGGCAGATGGCAACCGTTGTGCATGAACTGCGCACGCCGCTGACCGGCATTCTCGGCATGAGCCATCTGCTGGAACAGACCAGCCTGACGCTTGAGCAGAAGAACTATATCGGCGGCGTCCACCAGGCGGGCCTTGCGATGGCGCAGCTTGTCGATGATCTTCTCGACTTCGCCACCCTGCAGGCCGGCCGTTTCCGCCTGAACAGCCGCGCGGAAAACCTGCGCCAGTTGCTGGAAAGCGTCGTGGAAATGCTCGCCCCGCGCGCCCATGAAAAATCGATCGAGATCGGCTCGACTGTTGCCTTCGATGTGCCGACGCTGATGGATTTTGATCCGGCACGCCTGCGACAGGTGCTGTTCAACGTCATCGGCAATGCCGTCAAGTTCACCCATGAGGGGGGTGTACTGACCCGTGTCGGCATGGATGGCGGCCATGTGGTGATTACCGTTGCCGATACGGGACCGGGCATGACGGCGGAAGCGCAGCGGCACATCTTTGCCGAATTCGAACAGGCCGGAGAGGCCATGGACCGCAGCGGCGGCACCGGCCTTGGCCTTTCGATTGCCACCCGAATCCTCAACGAATTCGGCGGATCACTGTCTGTCGACAGCGAAAAGGGCAGGGGCACCACCTTCACCATCCGGTTCCCGGCCGTTTTCGTCAAGGCTGGCAATGAAGGCAATGACCGCATGTTGCTGCTGCGCTCGTCGCGCGTGCTTCTGATTGCGCCGACGGGGCCGGCGGCGGCGGCCACCATCGCCACCATCGAAACACTGGGCGGCCGTTGTCGCCATGCGCGCACGCCCGCCGAAGCGGAGCAGACCATTGGCCAGCTGGCCCGGCAGGGCATGGCCTTTACCGATATGATCGTCGATCATCGCACGGAGGGCTCCGTTGCGTTGCTGACGCAAGCGCACGGCATGCGCCGCATCCTTCTGGTGAGCCCCGAGGAGCGTGCAGCCCAACCCTGGGACAGTTATGACGCCTGGTTGATCCGGCCGCTGCGCGAACAGTCGCTGGTCGACGTGCTGCGCGGCAGGCTTGGCGGCGGCGAAGGGCGTTCGCCCTCCGACATGCGCACGCAGGCGCGGCCACAGGCCCCGATCCTGACGCGCCGGCAGCTTTCCGTGCTGCTTGCCGAAGACGATCCGGTGAGCGCCATGATGGTCGGCTCGATCCTCCAGAAGGCCGGATGTGTCGTTCATCATGTGTCTGATCTTGCCGCACTGCAGGAGGCGGCCCTGGGTGAGAGGCATCCAGACCTCATCATTTCCGATATTCACATGCCCGGTGGCGACCTGGCGCAAGTGCTGCCGCTGCTGGCCAATGGCCACAATGGCGCTCGCCGTATGATCGCCCCGGTTCTTGTGCTCAGCGGCGAAATGGATGCCGTTCTCCAGGACAAGATGCTGGCGCAAGGCGCGCGCCGGGTCCTGCAAAAGCCCATCGATCCGCAGGTCCTTCTGCGTGAGGTGGAACTGGTCATGGCGGCCTCCGCCTGACAGCTGTCATAAAATGCGTTTCAGCCTTTCTTTTGCCGGAATTCGGTTTGTCACGTTGTTGTTGCACTTTGATGTTCTATGAAGACAATCATCAGAGACGGACGAAACGTCATGACTATCGAATTGCTTGATCGCGACATCGCGTTTGGTGCCGAGCAGAGCCCGTCGCGCCCGCAGGCCCGCACCGATGTTCTGGGCCGGATCGGCAGCCTGGAAACCCGGCTTGCCCGCAACCCCCGCGAAGTGGATGCAGCCCAGGCGCTGCGTTACCGGGTGTTCGTCGAGGAAATGCATGCCCAGCTGCCGCCCGAGGCCATGCGCCGCGGTCGCGACATCGATAGCTTCGATGATATCTGCGACCATCTTCTGGTGGTCGATACGGCGCTTTATGGCGATCCGGAAGACCAGATCGTCGGCACCTACCGTCTCCTGCGCCAGGACGTGGCGGTCAACCATGGCGGTTTCTATTCCGCCTGCGAATTCGATATCGATCCGCTTCTGGCGCGCCATCCCGACAAACGCTTCATGGAGCTTGGCCGTTCCTGCGTGCTGCCCAACTATCGCACCAAACGCACGGTGGAACTGCTGTGGCAGGGCAACTGGGCCTATGCGCTGAAGCACAATATCCATGCCATGTTCGGTTGCGCCTCGTTTCCGGGCGTGCGGCCGGAGGAGCATGCGCTGGCGCTGTCCTTCCTGCATCAGACGGTCTGCGCCAAGGGCGACTGGGCAGCCTCTGCCAAGTCCGATCTGTTTTGCGAAATGGACCTGATGCCGGCCGAAGCGATCAATCCCAAGCGGGCGCTGATGTCGATGCCGCCGCTGGTCAAGGGTTATCTGCGGCTGGGTGCCATGGTCGGCCGCGGCGCCGTCGTCGATCAGGCGTTCAACACCACCGATGTGCTGGTCATCCTGCCGATCGAAGCGATTTCAGGCCGCTATATCAATTATTACGGGGCCGATGCCGGGCGTTTTGCCAGCTGAGCCCTGGCCGCCTGTTCCGATTAGAAGCCGGCGGACTTTTCAGTCCGCCGGCTTTTTATTTGGTGTGACGGGAGTTCAGGACCCGGCGTTATAGGCGGCAATGGCGGCCATGTTGACGATATCGCTGTCCTTGGCGCCCATCGAGGTGATCTGAACCGACTTGTCGAGGCCGACCAGAAGCGGGCCGATCAGCGTCGAGCCGCCAAGCTCCTCCAGCATGCGCGTGGAAATGGCCGCCGAGTGGATGGCGGGCATGACGAGCACGTTGGCGGTGCCGGAGAGACGCGTGAACGGATATTGCTCCATGCGGGTAGCATTGAGCGCAATATCGGCCCCCATCTCGCCGTCATATTCGAAATCGAGACGGCGCTGGTCTAGGATTTTCACCGCCTCGCGCACCCGTTCCGAGCGTTCGCCGCGCGGCTGGCCGAAGGTGGAATATGCAAGCAGCGCGACGCGCGGCTCATATCCCATACGGCGCGCCATGCGGGCGGCTTCCACGGCGATATCAGCCAGATCCTCGGCGGAGGGCATGTCGTGGACGGCGGTATCCGTCACGAAGACGGTTCGGCCGCGTGACACGACGAGCGAGACACCGATGACCTTGTGGCCGGGTTTTGCATCGATGCAGCGGCGCACGTCGGAGAGCGCCGTTGCATAATTACGCGTCGTGCCCGTCACCATCGCATCCGCATCACCCAGCGCCACCATGCAGGCGGCAAAGTGGTTGCGGTCGTTGTGGATGAGGCGCTGCACGTCACGCAGCAGGTAACCCTCGCGCTGAAGCCTTGCATAGAGATAATCGATATAGGTTTCGACGCGGGTGGAGAGGCGTGCGTTGACGATCTCGATGCCCGGGCGATCTAGCTCGATGCCGGCCCGTTCTGCCGTAGAGCGGATTACGTCGTCGCGGCCAAGCAGAATGGCTGTGCCGAGCCCTTGTGCGATGAAGGAGACGGCAGCGCGCATGACCTGCTCTTCTTCCGCCTCGGCAAACACCACCCGCTTGGGGCTGCGGCGCACCTGCTGGTAGATGCCTTGCGTGGTCGCGGCAATCGGATCCCGCCTTGCCGAGAGATCGCGGCCGTAGGCGTCGAGATCCTCGATCACCTTGCGGGCCACGCCGCTTTCGATGGCAGCCTTGGCAACGGCCACCGGAATGGCCGAGATGAGACGCGGATCGAACGGCACCGGAATGATGTATTGCGGCCCGAAACGGGGACGCACGCCCTGATAGGCGGCGGCCACATCATCCGGCACGTCCTGGCGAGCCAGGTCGGCCAGCGCATTGGCGGCGGCAATCTTCATGGCGTCATTGATCTGGCGGGCACGCACATCGAGCGCGCCGCGGAACATGTAGGGGAAGCAGAGAACGTTGTTCACCTGGTTCGGATAATCCGAGCGCCCGGTCGCCATGATCGCATCGTCGCGGATGCGCGAGACTTCCTCCGGGGTGATTTCCGGATCGGGATTGGCCATGGCAAAGATGATCGGCTTGTCCGCCATGGAGCGGATCATCTCTTCGCTGAAGGCGCCCTTCTGCGACAGGCCGAGCACGACGTCTGCGCCGTTCATCGCCTCTTCCAGAGTGCGCCGGTCGGTTTTCACCGCATGCGCGCTCTTCCACTGGTTCATGCCCTCGGTGCGACCCTGGTAGATGACGCCCTTGGTGTCGCAGAGGATGATGTTTTCGGGCGCAAAGCCCATGGCCTTGATGAGTTCGATGCAGGCGATGGCGGCAGCGCCGGCGCCGTTGCAGACGAGCCTTGTGGTCTTCAGGTCGCGACCGGTCAGTTCCAGCGCGTTGATGAGACCGGCGGCGGCGATGATGGCCGTGCCATGCTGGTCGTCATGGAACACCGGGATGTCCATCAGTTCGCGCAACCGGCTCTCGATGATGAAACATTCCGGCGCCTTGATATCCTCAAGGTTGATGCCGCCGAAAGAGGGGCCGAGATAACGCACGCAGTTGACGAATTCGTCGACATTTTCCGTGTCGACCTCAAGGTCGATGGAATCGACATCGGCAAAACGCTTGAAGAGGACGGACTTGCCTTCCATGACCGGCTTGGAGGCGAGCGCGCCGAGATTGCCAAGGCCGAGGATCGCGGTGCCGTTGGAGATGACAGCCACCATGTTGCCGCGCGTGGTATAGTCGTAGGCGCTATCGGGGTTGGCGGCGATGGCCTTGACCGGCACAGCAACGCCGGGCGAATAGGCCAGCGACAGGTCGCGCTGGGTCGCCATCGGCTTGGTGGGTGTGATCTCCAGCTTGCCGGGGCGGCCGCTGCTGTGAAAATCGAGCGCTTCCTGCTCCGTTACCGAAGCGCGCTTGTGGTTCGCACCCGAGGCCGGGTGGGTCTCCTTGGCAGACATGTCTCCTCCAGCATGTTGTGGGCATCGCCCAAGTTTCGGGCGTGCTCTGTTGTATTGTCAGGGGCATAACCGATAGAGTCGCAGGTCACGCCACGCAACAGAAAACGGCCGGAAACGCCTTGGAACGCCTTACATCAGACGTCTGGAATACAGCCGAACTCATCACCGCGGAAAGCCGGGCTTCTGCGACGCCGATGATGGAGCAGTTTATCGAGATCAAGGCGAACAACCCGGATTCGCTGCTGTTCTATCGCATGGGCGATTTCTACGAGCTGTTCTTCGAAGATGCCGTGGAGGCCTCGCGGGCGCTCGGCATCACGCTCACCCGGCGCGGCCAGCACATGGGCCAGGATATCCAGATGTGCGGCGTGCCGATCCATGCGGCTGACGACTATCTGCAGAAGCTGATTTCACTCGGGTATCGCGTCGCCGTCTGCGAGCAGGTGGAAGATCCGGCGGAAGCCCGCAAGCGGGGCTCCAAATCCGTCGTCAAGCGCGATGTGGTGCGGCTGGTGACGCCGGGCACGCTGACGGAAGAAAAGCTGCTGTCGCCATCGGAATCCAACTATCTGATGGCGCTGGCCCGTATTCGCGGTGGCACCGACACGCAGATGGCGCTCGCCTGGATCGATATTTCCACGGGCGTCTTTCGCGTGGCGGAAACCACACCGCTGCGACTGCTCGCCGATATCCTGCGTATCGAGCCGCGCGAACTGATCGTGCCGGATACCGTCTTCCACGACCCCGACCTGAAGGCCACCTTCGATATTCTCGGCCGCGTGGCCGTGCCGCAGCCGGGTGTGCTGTTTGATAGCGCGACTGCGGAAGGGCGCATCACCCGTTATTTCGGCGTCGGCACGCTGGATGGGTTCGGCACGTTTTCGCGCAGTGAACTCGCCGCCGCCTCTGCGGCCGTCGCTTATGTGGAAAAAACCCAGATCGCCGAGCGCCCGCCGCTCAGCACGCCCGAGCGTGAAAACGGCGCCTCGACGCTGTTCATCGATCCGGCAACGCGCGGCAATCTGGAGCTGACGCGCACGCTGTCGGGAGATCGCGACGGCTCGCTGCTGAAGGCCATTGACCGCACCGTCACCGGCAGCGGCGCGCGGTTGCTTGCCGAGCGGCTGATGTCGCCGCTCACCGACCCCGCCATCATCAATGGCCGGCTGGATAGCGTCGCCTTCCTCATCGACGAGCCGTCGCTGTGTTCCGACCTGCGGGCGGCCTTGAAGCATGTGCCTGACATGCCACGCGCGCTGTCGCGGCTGGCTCTTGATCGCGGCGGCCCGCGCGATCTCGGTGGCATCCGCCAGGGGCTGTCCGCTGCCCGCCAGGTGGCCGAGCACCTTTCCGGCGCGCTGTTGCCGGAGGAACTGTCGGCGGCGCTGACGGACCTGCAGGCGCTGCCCTTCGCGCTCGAACAGCAGCTGGGCGAGACGCTGGCCGAGGATCTGCCGCTCCTGAAGCGCGACGGTGGTTTCGTCCGCGATGGCGCAGATGCGGATCTGGACGAGGTGCGGGCGCTGCGCGACCAGTCGCGCCGGGTGATAGCCGGCCTGCAGCTGCAATATGCCGAGGAAACCGGCATCAAGTCGCTCAAGATCAAGCATAACAATGTGCTCGGTTATTTCATCGAGGTGACCGCCGGCAATGCCGGGCCGATGATCGATACGCCAGAGGCAAAGGCCCGCTTCATTCACCGCCAGAGCATGGCAAACGCCATGCGCTTTACCACGACGGAACTTGCCGATCTCGAAAGCCGCATCGCAAATGCCGCAAACCAGGCGCTGACCATCGAGCTTGCCGCTTTCGAGACGATGACGAAGGCGGTGCTGGCCAGTGCCGAGGCAATCAAGGCCGGTGCCCGTGCGCTTGCCGTCATTGATGTCGCCGCCGGGCTGTCGCTTCTGGCCGATGAATGGAATTATTGCCGCCCGCAGGTGGATGGCTCGCGCCAGTTCAACATTGAGGGCGGGCGCCATCCGGTGGTGGAGCAGGCGCTGCGGCGTCAGTCGTCCAGTGCGTTCATCGCCAATGATTGCGATCTCTCGCCGAAAAGCGATGGCGGGTTCGGCGCGCTCTGGCTGCTCACCGGTCCCAACATGGGCGGTAAATCCACTTTCCTGCGCCAGAACGCGCTGATTGCCATTCTCGCGCAGATGGGCTCCTTCGTTCCGGCAGCCGCCGCGCAGATCGGTGTCGTCGACCGGCTGTTTTCCCGCGTCGGTGCATCCGACGATCTGGCGCGTGGGCGCTCCACCTTCATGGTGGAAATGGTGGAGACCGCGGCCATCCTCAACCAGGCGACCGACCGTTCCCTCGTCATCCTCGACGAGATCGGCCGGGGTACTGCGACCTTCGACGGCTTGTCGATTGCCTGGGCAGCCGTGGAACACCTGCATGAGGCCAACCGTTGCCGGGGCCTGTTTGCCACGCATTTTCACGAGCTGACGGCGCTGTCGGAAAAGCTCGGGCGGCTCTCCAATGCCACGATGCGGGTGAAGGAATGGGATGGCGACGTCATCTTCCTGCACGAGGTGGGGCCGGGGGCAGCGGACCGCTCCTACGGCATTCAGGTGGCCAAACTTGCCGGCCTGCCGGAGGCGGTCGTTTCGCGCGCCCGCGACGTCTTGAACAAGCTTGAGGATGCCGACCGCAAGAACCCGGCAAGCCAGTTGATCGACGATCTGCCGCTCTTCCAGGTGGCGGTGCGCAAGGAGCAGGAACGGCGCGGACCCTCCAAGGTGGAAGACGCGCTGAAGGCGATCAACCCCGACGATATGACGCCGCGCGAGGCGCTGGATGCGCTTTATGCGCTGAAAAAGCAGATCGACGCAAAATAGCCTCCCGGCATCCGCTGACAGGCAAAAGCCTGTGCTGCGAAACGCCTTGGCAAGGTCTGCGGTTCATTGTGCCGTTGCGCTTGGTTTGACGCCGATTTCATTGTGAAACCGGCCCGGAAAAGCTATAGCGCTTTGCGGGAGCGGCACCGGCAGGGCAAGATGGCAAGACACGAGATTGATTTTTCAGAACTTCTGGATGTGGACCGCCTCAGAGACGAATGCGAGGCGATCGCCAACGCCGGTGACGGCAATATGCTGGAAATCCGGGCAGCGCTTCTTCCTCTCCTGCGCCGCGCCAACAGCGAGGCGCGCGACAAGGCACGGATGAAACTCTCCGAGGATGGCAGCGGGCTGAATTGCGCCGAGCGCATATCCTGGGTTCAGGACCAGCTGATCTCGATCATCCACGCGCTTGTCTCCCGTCATGTCTATCCGAAATCGGGCTCGCGCATGGCTGTCACGGCTGTTGGCGGCTACGGGCGCGGCACGCTTGCGCCGGGATCGGACATCGACCTTCTGTTCCTGCTTCCGGTCAAAAATTCGGAAGAAGTGCGCAAGGCCGTGGAATTCCTGCTCTATGTGCTGTGGGATCTCGGCTTCAAGGTGGGCCATGCCACCCGCACGGTGGAAGAGTGCATTGCGCTCTCCAAACAGGACATGACGATCCGCACGACGATCCTAGAAATGCGGTTGCTCTGCGGAAAAGAGGCGCTGGCAGACGAGTTGCAGGAACGCTTCGCAGCAGAAATCGTCAGCCACAGCGGCCCGGATTTTATCGTCGCAAAACTGGCCGAACGCGACCAGCGCCATCAGAAAGCCGGTGATACCCGTTATCTGGTCGAGCCGAACGTCAAGGAAGGCAAGGGCGGCCTGCGCGATATCCAGACGCTGTTCTGGATCACCAAGTATCATTACCGGGTGCGTGATCCCGCCGAATTGGTGAAGCTCGGTGTCTTGTCGCGCCAGGAGTGGCGGCTGTTCCAGAAGGCCGAGGATTTTCTCTGGGCCGTGCGCTGCCAGATGCATTTTCTGACCGGCAAGGCCGAAGAGCGCCTGTCCTTCGATATCCAGCGCGAGATTGCCGAAAGCCTGGGGTATCACAACCGGCCGAACCTCTCGGCCGTCGAACGTTTCATGAAGCACTATTTCCTCGTCACCAAGGATGTCGGCGATCTCACCCGCATTCTGTGCGCAGCGCTTGAGGAAGAACAGGCAAAGCCGGCGCCCGGCATTACTGGCGTCATCTCGCGTTTTCGCAAGCGCACCCGCAAGATCCCCGGCAGCGCCGAATTTGTCGAGGATCAGGGCCGCATTGCGCTCGCCGCTCCCGATGTCTTCAAGCGGGATCCGGTCAGCATTATCAGGCTGTTCCATGTGGCTGACCTGCACGGGCTGGAATACCACCCGGATGCGCTGAAGGCGATTACGCGCGGCCTGCATCTCATCAATGACGAGTTGCGTGAAAATACCGAGGCAAACCGGCTGTTTCTCTCCATCCTTACCTCGCGGCTGGAGCCTGCGCTGACGCTGCGGCGCATGAACGAGGCCGGTGTGCTCGGCCGGTTCATTCCCGAATTCGGCAAGATCGTCGCGATGATGCAGTTCAGCATGTACCACCATTATACGGTGGACGAGCACCTGATCCGCGCCGTCGAGGGCCTCTCCAACATCGACAAGGGCCGTTTTGCCGACGAGCATCCGCTCGCCAACAAGCTGATGCCGCATATCGAGGAGCGTCAGGCGCTTTATGTCGCCGTTCTGCTGCACGATGTCGCAAAGGGCCGCCAGGAGGATCACTCGATTGCCGGCGCCCGTGTGGCGCGCAAGCTGTGCCCGCGCTTCGGGCTGAAACCGAAACAGACGGAACTCGTCGCCTGGCTGATCGACCAGCACCTGCTGATGTCGATGGTGGCGCAGACCCGCGACCTGCACGACCGCAAGACGATCACCGATTTTGCCGACAAGGTGCAGTCGCTCGACCGGCTGAAGATGCTGCTGATCCTGACGATATGCGATATCCGTGCCGTCGGCCCCGGCGTGTGGAACGGCTGGAAGGGCCAGCTTTTGCGCACGCTCTATTACGAGACCGAGCTGCTGCTGTCGGGTGGCTTTTCGGAAGTATCGCGCAAGGAGCGGGCGAAAGCTTCCGAGGAGGCGCTGGCCAAGGCGCTCTCCGACTGGAGCCAGAAGGAACGCAAGACCTATTCGAAGCTGCATTACCAGCCTTACCTTCTGTCGGTTCCGCTGGAAGATCAGGTGCGCCATGTCGGCTTCATCCGTGAGACGGACAAGGCCGGCCATGCGCTTGCCACCATGGTGCGCACCGACAGTTTTCGCGCCATTACCGAAATCACGGTGCTGGCACCCGACCATCCGCGCCTGTTGTCGATCATTGCCGGCGCCTGCGCGGCAGCCGGCGCCAACATTGCCGATGCGCAGATCTATACGACCACCGACGGGCGCGCGCTCGACACCATTCTCATCAGCCGCGAGTTCCAGAACGATGAGGACGAGTTGCGTCGCGCCGCCACGATTGGCCGCATGATCGAGGACGTGCTGTCGGGCAAGAAACGCCTGCCGGAGGTGATCGCCACCCGCGCCCGCTCCAAGAAGCGCAACAAGACGTTTACCGTCCATCCTTCGGTGACGCTCTCCAACACGCTGTCGAACAAGTTCACCGTCATCGAGGTGGAAGGGCTCGACCGCACCGGTCTCCTGGCAGACATGACGGTTGTTTTGGCGGACCTGTCGCTCGACATTCACTCGGCACGCATCACCACGTTTGGTGAAAAGGTCATCGATACCTTCTACGTGACGGATCTCGTCGGGCAGAAAGTCACCAACGAGAACCGTCAGGGCACCATCGTCACGCGGCTCAAGACTGTTATTTCCGAGCAGGAGGACGAGTTGCGGCGCGGCATGCCGTCGGGCATCATCGCGCCGGATCCGGCCGCCGTGTCCAACACCGCTCTGGCCAAGTCACGGACACAAGCATGAGCCTCGTCAAGAAGTTTGCAACCGTTGGCGGCGCCACGCTCGGCAGCCGCGTGTTCGGGTTCGCCCGCGAAACCCTGATGGCGGCAGCGCTCGGCACCGGCCCGATGGCCGACGTATTCTACGCCGCCTTCCGGTTCCCGAACCTCTTTCGCCGGCTGTTTGCCGAAGGCGCCTTCAACGCCGCCTTCGTGCCGTTGTTTTCCAAGGAAATCGAAGCGAACGGCATCGATGGCGCCAAGCGCTTTTCCGAGGAAGTTTTTGGCGTTCTCTTTTCCGTTCTCCTGCTGATCACCATCGTCATGGAGCTTTCCATGCCGCTTCTGGTGCGCTTCGTGATCGCGCCCGGTTTTGCCGATGATGCGGACAAGATGTCGATCACCATCCGCCTTGCCGCGGTGATGTTTCCGTATCTGATGTGCATGTCACTGACGGCAATGATGAGCGGCATGCTGAACTCGCTGCATCACTTTTTTGCCGCCGCCATTGCGCCCGTCTTTTTGAACGTGGTGATGATCGGCGCGCTGTTTTATGCGCTGTGGAGCGGTGCCGATCCGCTGTCGACGGCATGGTATCTGTCCTGGAGCGTGCTGGTTGCCGGGCTCTTGCAGCTGGCCGTGGTTTATATCGGCGTGCGCCATGCCGGCATCAGCATCGGCTTTCGCATGCCGCGCATCACCCCGAATGTGAAGCGGTTGCTGGTGCTGGCCGTGCCGGCAGCCGTTACCGGTGGCGTGACGCAGATCAACCAGATCATCGGCCAGGCAATTGCGTCGAGCAAGGAAGGCGCGATTGCAGCGCTTCAATATGCCGACCGTATCTACCAGCTGCCGCTCGGCGTCGTCGGCGTGGCCGTTGGCGTCGTGCTTTTGCCGGAACTGTCGAGGGCGCTCAAATCCGGCCACATGAAGGAGGCCGGCAATATCCAGAACCGGTCGCTGGAATTCGTGTTGTTCCTGACGCTGCCGGCCGCCGGTGGGCTCTGGATGCTGTCGGATGCGATTATCCGCGTTCTCTACGAGCGCGGCGCGTTTTCCGCCGAAAACACCACGGTGGTTGCCTCCATCCTCGCCATCTACGGGCTCGGCCTGCCGGGCTTCGTGCTGATCAAGGCTTTGCAGCCGGGCTTTTATGCCCGCGAGGACACCAAGACGCCGATGCGTTTCACCATGCTGTCGGTAGTCGTCAATTCAGGTCTTGCCATCACGCTTTTCCCGTTGATTGCCGAACGCGGCATTGCAACGGCAGAAGCCGCCGCCGGCTGGATCAACACGGCGCTGCTGTTTACCATGCTGTTGCGGCGCGGCCATCTGGTCTGGGAGTGGGGGCTTGCCCGGCGCACCCTCCTGCTGCTCGTGGCAACCGGCATCATGTGTGCGGCCCTCAGCTATGCGCTTGGCCATGCGGCTCCCTGGCTTGCACCGGGCACCCGGCTGATCGAGAAGGTCCTTGCCCTGTTTGCGCTGATCGGCGTGGCAATGCTGGTCTACTTTGCCGCGGCCTTTGCCGTCGGTGGTGCCGATCTCGGTATGATCCGCCGCAACCTCAAGCGCAAGCCGAAGCAGCCCGGCTGATGAGCTTCTTGCCTCAGCAATAGACCCAGCGGCGTTTTGGCCCCACATCGACATGGATGATGCCGTTGCAATAACGCCCGATGCCGCCGATGCCCGGTGCCGTCGCCGCAGCGGCAATGACAGTGCGATCGGACACACCCGGCACGCGGATATCGGCGGCCAGACAATGGCTGTGCTGCGACTTGCCGGAACGCGGGCGGTGGCCGGAGGTAACCACCGGCTTGTGTCCCGTCTCCACCGCGATATGGGCAAGGATGGCTTCCAGCTTTTCCGGGAAACATTCGGTTTTGACGCTCACCCGCTGCACCGTATAGGCGGCGCTATAATCGTGCTTGAACAGGTTGGCGCGGCGTTTTTTCACAGTTTCGGTGTCCGCAGCCATGGCGGACGAAATGGTCATTATGCTGGCCAGCGCGACGCAGAACAATGTGCGCATGATGTCTCCGTCAGTTCGATGCCCATGAGGATGAGCTGAATTTCAACTGGCGGAGCATTTCGTTTCATAAAGTGACGTCAGTAAGGACAAAAATGCTCAAATTCTAGATATGTCTGCCTTTGATCCTAATTTCCGTTAACCACTTCGCAGACCATCGCTTTTTTCGGCTCATCGATGCCGCTTTGAAAACGTCAGCGTCTGATGACGCATCATGTGGGAGATCGTAGGTTGTGGATGACGCATTAATGTCGCAAAAATGCCTGCATATTGTCGAATGTGCTGACGCTCCACTTGTTTTGCGATCAAGATTCGCATTTGTACGGTGCCCTGTACCCAGGAAATTGGGGGGAAGGAAAAGAAAAATGGCATTCATGAAATCCAGGTTGGCGACCACAATTCTCGTCGGATCGCTTCTGTTCGGCGCGAGCAATGCGCTGGCCGAGGCGGTTCTTCATCGCGGCAACAGCGGCGAGCCGCAGACGCTCGATTACGCCCACATCTCCATCAACATCGAAAGCTTCGTGGTCAAGGACCTGTTCGAAGGCCTGACGATTTATGATGCCAAGGGCGAGATCGTGCCGGGTGCCGCTGAAAGCTGGACCATGTCCGACGATGGCACTGTCTATACGTTCAAGCTGCGCGACAATGCCAAATGGTCTGACGGCTCTGACGTGACGGCAGAGGATTTCGTGTTCTCCATGCGCCGCGTCGAAGACCCGAAGACGGCGGCCGGTTATGCCAACATTCTCTACCCGATCAAGAATGCGCAGAAGGTCAACAAGGGCGAAGTGCCCGTGGATCAGCTCGGCGTGAAGGCCGTGGATGTAAAGACGGTGGAAATCACGCTCGAGCGCCCGACGCCGTTCTTCCTGCAGCTTCTGGCGCACCAGACGGCGCTGCCGATCAACAAGGCCAATTTTGAAAAGTTCGGCGATCAGTTCGTCAAGCCGGGCAACATGGTCTCCAACGGCGCCTTCAAGCTTGAGAGCCACGTGCCGAACGACACGCTGACGGTGGTGAAGAACGACCAGTATTGGGATGCCGCCAACGTCAAGCTCGACAAGGTGATCTTCTACCCGATCGATGACGATGCCGCATCCGTGCGCCGTTTCGAGGCGAAGGAAATGGACCTCGTCTATAATTTCTCCGCCGACCAGATCAAGCGCCTGCGCGAAAGCTATGGCGATCAGGTGCATGTCAGCCCGACGCTTGCCACCTATTACTACACGTTCGACACGCGCGAGGCGCCCTATAGCGACGTGCGCGTGCGCAATGCGCTCTCCATGGCCGTCGACCGCGACTTCCTGGCAAACGAGATCTATTCCGGCGCGCAGTTGCCGGCCTATCACCTCGTGCCGCCGGGTATGGAAGGGTATGGCGAGGGTGCCGTGCCGGACTGGGCGTCGCTGTCGCAGATCGACCGCGAGGACAAGGCCATCGAACTGATGAAGGAAGCGGGATACGGTGAGGGCGAAAAGCCGCTCAACATCGAGATCCGCTACAACACCAACGCCAACCACGAGCGCGTTGCAACGGCTGTTGCCGACATGTGGAAGAACACGTTTGGTGCCAATGTCTCGCTGATCAATCTCGATGTCGCCTCGCATTATGCCTACCTGCAGGAAGGCGGCAAGTTCAACGTGGCGCGCGCCGGCTGGACGGCCGATTATGCCGATCCGGAAAACTTCCTGACCCTAAATGTCGGCTCCAACGTCACCTTCAACTACGCCAAGTACAAGAACGACGAGTTCGATGCGCTGATGCAGCAGTCGAACGAGGAGCGGGATGTGGCAAAGCGCATGGAAATCCTGAAGAAGGCGGAAGCCATTCTCAGCCGTGACCAGCCGATTGCACCGTTCATGAACTCAGCCGACCTTTGGCTGGTATCGTCGCGCATTTCCGGCTGGACCGACAATGCCGTCAACGAGCATCTGTCCAAGTATTTGAGCGTCTCCGAATAACTCTTGAGGGAGAATGGCGCGCGGCAACCTGGAAAGGTCGTCGCGCGTCATGCTTTTGACCCATGATCAGCTTTGTCCTGCGCCGGCTGATGAGCGCCATTCCCACGGTGTTCGTCGTCGTGACGATCTCGTTTTTCCTGATGCGCTTTGCGCCTGGCGGTCCGTTTAACCTGGAACGTCCGCTGCCGCCCCAGACCATGGCCAACCTGATGGCGACCTACCATCTGGACCAGCCGATCTGGCGGCAATATCTCTCCTATATCGGCAATGCGCTGACGGGCGATTTTGGCCCGAGCTTCATCTACAAGGACAATACCGTTGCCGAGCTGATCGGCAAGGCGCTGCCCTATTCGATGCAGCTGGGCTCCATGGCCATCCTGATTGCGCTGGTCGGCGGCGTGTTGCTCGGCACGATTGCCGCCCTTCGCCAGAACAGCGTGCTCGATTTCGGCCTGATGGCGTTTGCAACCGTTGGCGTCACCGTTCCCAATTTCGTCGTTGGTCCGGTGCTGACGCTGGTGTTTGCCGTCCTTCTCTCCTGGCTGCCGGCCGGCGGATGGGGTGATGGCTCGGCGCAATATCTTATCCTGCCGATGATCGCGCTGGCGCTGCCGCAGTTGGCCGTCTTTGCGCGCCTCACCCGTGGCGCGATGATCGAGGCCCTGCATACCGACCATATCCGCACGGCCCGCGCCTATGGCCTGCCGTCCCGGGTCGTGGTCGTCACCCATGCGCTGCGCGGGGCGATGTTGCCGGTCGTGTCCTATCTGGCGCCGTGTGCGGCAGCACTTCTCACCGGTTCGGCCGTGGTGGAAAGCATTTTCACCATTCCGGGCGTCGGTCGCTATTTCGTGCTGGGGGCGCTGAACCGCGATTATCCGCTGGTGATGGGCACCGTCATCCTCGTCGCGATCTTTGTGATCCTCTTTAATCTCCTGGTCGATATCGCCTATGGCCTGCTCGACCCGAGGGTTCGCCATGACTGACATGACCACTATTTCCGCACCAGCACCCGAGATGAAAGGCCGAAGCCTTGGCCAGCTGGCCTGGATGCGCTTTCGCCGCAACACGGCGGCCATGGTCTCCTGCCTCGTGCTGCTGCTGATCGGGCTTTTTTCCTTTGCCGGCCCGCTCTTCGTGCCGCATGCCTATGACCAGGTGTTTGCCTCCTATGTCACGATCCCGCCGAGCCTTTCGCCCCGGCCGGACCCGAAGACGCTGGAAGATGTCGCCTCGTCGGCTGCAAGGCGCGCCCGCCTGACGCTCGAAAGCTTCGAGATCGAAAAGGGGGTGTTTACAGCCAAAGTCACCTCCTCAAGCCCTATCGATCCGCGCTCGGTGCGGTATTTCGACCGGGTGAACGAGTTCAAGTCGACGGAGGTCAAGGAAACCGCCCCCGACCAGCTCTCCATGGTGCTGTCAGGCACGGTGGACCAGAAATATTTCTTCTTCGGCACCGATAGCAACGGCCGTGACCTGATGGTGCGCGTCATGCTCGGCGGGCAGATTTCCATTGCCGTCGGGCTTGCGGCCTCGCTCGTCTCGCTCGGCATCGGCGTCGTCTACGGCGCAACGTCGGGTTATCTCGGTGGGCGCGTCGACAATGTGATGATGCGATTTGTGGAAATCCTCTACTCGCTGCCCTTCGTGTTTCTCGTCGTGGTGCTCGTCGTGTTCTTCGGCCGCTCGGTCATCCTGATCTTTGCCGTCATCGGCGCGGTGCAATGGCTGGAAATGGCCCGTATCGTGCGCGGCCAGACACTGTCGCTGAAACGCCGCGAATTCGTCGGTGCGGCGCAGGCTCTGGGTCTGTCTGATTGGCAGATCATCCGCCGCCACATCATCCCCAATACTATCGGGCCGGTCATCGTGTTTGTGACTGTGGTGGTGCCGCAGGTGATCCTGACGGAAAGTTTCCTGTCCTTCCTTGGCCTTGGCGTTCAGGCGCCGCTGGCGAGCTGGGGTACGTTGATCTCGGAAGGGGCAAAAAACATGCAGAATGCACCCTGGCTTTTGATCTTCCCGTCGATCTTCTTCGTCATCACGCTGTTTTCGCTGAATTTCGTCGGCGACGGCCTGCGCGACGCGCTCGATCCGAAGGACCGTTGAGCATGGATACCACTGAGACCAACGACACCGTGCTGACGGTTGCCAACCTGAAGGTGGATTTCACCACGCCTGATGGCGATGTGAATGCGGTGAAGGGCACCGGCTTTTCGGTGAAGAAGGGCGAAACGCTCGCCATCGTCGGCGAATCCGGTTCCGGCAAGAGCCAGACGATGATGGCGATCATGGGGCTTCTGGCCAGCAATGGCCGTGTGTCCGGCTCGGCGCGGTATGGCGAGACGGAACTGGTCGGCGCCAGCCTTTCGACGCTCAATAGCGTGCGCGGCTCCAAGATCACCATGATCTTCCAGGAACCGATGACCTCGCTCGATCCGCTCTACACGATCGGGCGACAGATTGCCGAACCGCTCATCCACCATCGCGGCATGGGTAAGCGTGAGGCCCGCGCCCGCGTGCTGGAACTGTTGAAACTCGTCGGCATCCCGGACCCGGAGCGGCGCATCGACAGCTACCCGCATGAAATGTCCGGCGGTCAGCGCCAGCGCGTGATGATCGCGATGGCCTTGGCGAACGAGCCGGACCTCTTGATTGCCGACGAGCCGACGACAGCGCTCGACGTGACGATCCAGGCGCAGATTCTGGATCTTCTCGCCGACCTGCAAAAGCGCTTCGGCATGGCCATCGTGCTGATTACCCATGATCTGGGTGTGGTGAAGCATGTCGCCGACCGCGTTGTCGTGATGCGGCGTGGCGAGATTGTCGAACAGGGCACGCGCGACGAGATTTTTGGCAATGCCCAGCATGACTATACCAAGATGCTGCTCGCCTCCGAGCCTGCCGGCGTGAAGCCCGCGCCGCCTGCGGAGGCTCCCGTCATTCTGGAAGGCCGCAATGTCGTCGTTGATTTCGATATTGGCGGCGGGTTCCTGTTCAAGGGCAACCAGACCTTTCGCGCCGTGGATAATGTCACGGTGCGGCTGCGGCAGGGGCAGACGATCGGCATCGTCGGCGAATCCGGGTCCGGCAAGTCGACGCTCGGCCGCGCGCTCCTGCGTCTGCTGGAATCGGACGGGCGTTATCGTTTCGAGACGACCGATGTCTCGAGCCTCGATCGCAAACAGATGCGGCCCTACCGGCGCCAGCTGCAGCTGGTGTTCCAGGACCCTTATGGCTCGCTCTCGCCGCGCCAGACGGTGGGTGAGATCATCACCGAAGGGCTTTATGTCCACGAGCCGGCGCTTTCCAAGGCCGACCGGGACAAGCGGGCCATCGAGGCGCTGAAGGAGGTCGGGCTCGATCCGGCCGCCCGCAACCGCTATCCGCACGAGTTTTCCGGCGGCCAGCGCCAGCGTATCGCCATTGCCCGTTCGATGATCCTCAAGCCCAAGGTGGTTATTCTGGACGAGCCGACCTCGGCGCTCGACCGTTCGGTGCAAAGGCAGGTGATCGAACTGCTACGCGACCTGCAGTCTAAGCATGATCTTTCCTATGTCTTCATCAGCCACGATCTTTCGGTGGTGCGCGCCATGTCCGACCATGTGGTTGTCATGAAGAACGGCCGCATCGTGGAGGAGGGGCCGACGGAAGAGATTTTCGACAGTCCCGCCGAGGATTATACCAAGGCGCTGATTGCAGCCGCCTTCACGCATTAAGCGAAGTCATGATACGCCCGGTTCTGCCGGGCGTAACTTTTTTAACGGAGAGATGCATGCCGAGCCTGTTTCTCGTGACCCTTGTTGTCGATGACTATGACCGCGCGAAAGATTTCTATTGTGGGGTACTCGGCTTCGAACCCGTGTTCGACACGCCCCTGCCGGAAGAGGGCAAGCGCTGGGTGGTCATCAAGCCGAAGGGCGGCGAGGGTGCCTCGCTGCTTTTGGCCCGCGCCGATGGCGAGGTCGAACAGGCAGCGATTGGAAACCAGACAGCTGGCCGCGTAAGCTTCTTCCTCTCAACGGATGATTTTGCCCGTGACCATTCAGCCTTCATGTCGAAGGGTGTGCGGTTCATCGAAGAGCCGCGGCATGAGCCTTACGGCACGGTTGCGGTGTTTTCCGATCTCTACGGCAATCTTTGGGATCTGATCCAGCACAACACGGACGGAGCCTCTTGATCGCAAGGCCCAAGCCGTGCTTCAAGCGCGCCGTTAGCACCATGGCCCTCAGGGGCGCGGGCGGAAAGATCTTCACCCTTTCCGATGACGCGTTTTCCCGAAAGCCTGTGGCCCTCCACCAGCCTGAATGAGGACGATATGAATACCTTCCAGCCGCTTGTTTTCTCCGGCGTCCAGCCGACCGGCAATCTCCATCTCGGCAATTATCTCGGCGCGATCCGCAAGTTTGTCGCGCTGCAGGAAAACAATGATTGCATCTATTGCGTCGTCGATCTGCACGCGATCACCGCCCAGCTTGTCCATGACGATCTGCGCGGCCAGATCCGCTCGATTGCCGCCGCCTTCATCGCCTCGGGTATCGACCCGAAAAAACATATCGTCTTTAACCAGTCGGCCGTGCCGCAGCATGCGGAACTTGCCTGGATCTTTAATTGCGTTGCCCGCATCGGCTGGATGAACCGTATGACGCAGTTCAAGGACAAGGCCGGCAAGGACCGCGAAAACGCCTCGCTCGGCTTGCTTGCCTATCCGAGCCTGATGGCGGCTGACATTCTGGTCTATCGTGCCACCCATGTGCCTGTCGGCGACGACCAGAAGCAGCATCTGGAACTGGCCCGCGATATCGCGCAAAAATTCAACATCGACTTCCAGGAGAAAATCCGCGCCACCGGCACGGGTGTTGACATGGTCGTCGGTGAAGAGCCGATCCACGGCTATTTCCCGCTGGTCGAGCCGTTGATCGATGGGCCGGCGCCGCGCGTCATGTCCTTGCGCGATGGCACCAAGAAGATGTCGAAATCCGATCCGTCGGATCTTTCGCGCATCAACCTGATGGACGATGCCGACGAGATCCTGAAGAAGATCCGCAAGGCAAAGACCGATCCGGAAGGCCTGCCGTCTGAACTGGAGGGCCTGAAAGGTCGTCCGGAAGCGGAAAACCTCGTGGGCATCTATGCGGCGCTGTCGGACAAGACCAAGGAACAGGTGATTTCCGAATTCGGCGGTCAGCAGTTTTCCGTGTTCAAGCCGGCGCTGGCGGATCTTGCCGTGCATGTTCTGTCGCCGATCACCGGCGAAATGCGCCGCTTGATGGACGATACCAGCCATATCGACGCCATCCTGCGCGATGGTGGCGAACGCGCCGGCGCCCGCGCCGAAAAGGTGATGAACGAGGTGTTCGATATCGTCGGCTTCCTGCGCTGATCGCTTTTGGCGCGTGATTGGATGACCCGCCGCCCCTCATGGGACGGCGGGTTTTCATTTTCGCCGATTGGTATAAGTTCTCAAACGCGATACATCCGGTCGAGATGAGGGGGAGCGTCCATGGTTTCAAAGCGTCTTTCACGGCTCGAGGGGCATCGCCGCAAATTTCTGGCGGTCATCGACGGTACGCCGGAATGCGAACGTGCCGTGCATTATGCCGGGCGTCGTGCCAAAAATTCCAACGGCGGGCTGATCCTGCTGTTCGTCATTCCCGAGGGTGATTTCCAGCAATGGCTGGGCGTCGAACAGATCATGCGTGCCGAAGCGCGCGAGGAAGCCGAAGCCGTGATGGCAAAGGCTGCCCAGCGCGTGCGTGAAACCATCGGCATCGATCCGGAAGTGGTGATCCGCGAGGGAAGCGCCTCTGACGAGATCAACGCGGTGATCGAAGAAGACCGCGATATTGCCATTCTGGTGCTGGCCGCAGGCTCCTCTTCCAAGGAAGGGCCGGGGCCGCTGGTGACCTCACTTGCGGCGCGCGGCGCGGCATTTCCCATTCCGGTCACCGTTCTCCCGGATACGCTGACCAATGACGAGATCGATGCGCTCTGCTGACGGGGTCTTGATCGCAGCCGTGCAAATACGCACTTGAATAAAAACATGAACCCGATTATCTTCTTTTGAAGAGTTCTAAACTGGCGCTGCCACGGCTGCCAAGGAGATCCCCAGATGTTCATCCAGACAGAATCCACGCCGAACCCGGCAACCTTGAAGTTTCTGCCCGGCAAGGTGGTGATGGAAAAGGGCACGGCGGATTTTCGCAATGCCGATGAAGCCGAGGCCTCGCCGCTGGCCGCCCGCCTGTTTACCATTAATGGCGTTACGGCCGTCTATTTCGGTTATGATTTCGTCACGGTGACCAAGGAATCCCAGGAATGGCAGCACCTGAAGCCGGCCATTCTCGGCTCCATCATGGAACATTTCATGTCCGGTCAGCCTGTCATGGGCGGTTCGGCCAGCATGGCGGAAGCAACCGACGAGGAAGGTGAGTTCTTCGAGGACGGCGACGAAACGATCGTTGCCACCATCAAGGAGCTGCTTGAAACCCGCGTGCGTCCGGCCGTTGCCCAGGATGGCGGCGATATCACCTTCAAGGGTTTTCGCGATGGCACGGTTTACCTCAACATGAAGGGTGCCTGCTCGGGCTGCCCGTCTTCGACGGCAACGCTGAAGCATGGCGTGCAGAACCTGCTCAAGCATTTCGTGCCGGAAGTGCAGTCGGTCGAGGCGCTCTGATCCTTCATGATGCTGCTCGCCATCGATACGGCCGGGGTGGATTGTTCCGCCGCGGTCTATGACGCTTCGCAGGATAAGATCCTGTCCTCCGTGACGGAACGCATCGGCAAGGGCCATGCGGAACGGCTGATGGCGATCATTGATGATGTGCTGGAGACGGCCGGCGTTGCGCTGTCGGATATCACCCGCATTGCCGTCACCATCGGGCCGGGTTCGTTTACCGGCATTCGCGTTGGCGTGGCCGCCGCCCGTGGTTTTGCGCTCTCCCTGTCAGCCGATGCCGTGGGCGTGACCACGCTCTCCGTCATGGCACGGGCCTCTCTGGCGCAGGATGCAACCCGTCCGGTCATCGCCGCGATGGATGCCAAGCGCGACGAGATCTATGCGCAGGTTTTTGGCGCTGACGGTGTTGCCCTGACTGAGGCTGCCGCCATTTCGCTTGAGGATCTACGCCATCTCGCGCAAATCCATGGTGCAGCCGTTACCGGCACTGCCGCAGCGCTTCTGGCGGGCGACGTTGCTGCCGGTGAGCCGGATCGCTTCGATATTGCCATGGTCGCCCGCATCGGTGCGGAAGCAAAGGCGGATGCGGCGCGGCCGAAACCGCTTTACCTTCGCGGGCCGGATGCTAAACCGCAGGACGGATTTGCTCTTTCCCGCGCCTGACGATTCCCAATGTTTGACGATTACCTGACCTGGAAGCCCTTTTTCGATATCGTGCCGATGCAGGACAGCGATTGCCGCCCTGCCTCCGAGCTGCATGGCCAGCGTTTTTCGCGCCAGTGGAGCGAGGAGGAAATGTTGGCGCTGCTGGCTCAGGACGGCGTGTTCGGTTTCTCCGCCCTGCAATCCAACGCTTTTTTCAGCCGTCCGCTCGGTGGTTTCGTGTTGTCGCGCGAGGTGGCGGGCGAGGCGGAAATCCTGACGATTGCCGTCGGTGAAAAACTCGGCCGCACCGGGCTTGGCTGGCGTCTGATGCAGGCGGCACTGCGGGAAGCGGAGGTTCGCGGCGCCGAAACCATGTTTCTGGAGGTCGCGGAAAACAATGTCGCGGCCGTCGGGCTTTACCAGCGTCTGGGCTTTTTGCAGGTGGCGCGACGCCCGGCATACTACACCGGTACGGATGGCACGCGGACCGCAGCGCTTGTCATGCGGCGCGATCTTCGCTAGTCCGGTAAAGATAAAATTCTGCGACGCAAGGCCCCTGACGACATGACAGACCTTTCCAAATCCCTGGAGGAGCTGTGCGCCGAGCGTGGCATGCGCATGACCGATCAGCGCCGCGTGATTGCGCGCATCCTGCAGGACAGCGACGACCATCCCGATGTGGAGGAGCTTTACCGCCGCGCCACCAAGGTCGATTCGCGTATCTCCATTTCCACGGTCTATCGCACGGTCAAACTGTTCGAGGATGCCGGGATCATCGAGAGGCACGATTTTCGCGATGGGCGCTCGCGGTATGAAACCGTACCGGAAGAACATCACGACCACATGATCGATGTGAAGACCGGCGAAGTGGTGGAATTCCGCTCTGCCGAGATCGAGGCGCTGCAGGAGCGCATTGCCCGCGAGCACGGCTTCCGTCTCGTCGGCCACCGGCTGGAGCTGTACGGCATCCCGCTCGACAAGGACGATCCGTGATCAACTGGCTGCGGATCGGGCTGGTCTTCCTGCTCCTCTCGGTGCTGACGCTTGTGCTTTTGCCGGTGCAGCTTCTGTCTTTGAAATTCGACTGGACGCTGCGCCGCCGCCTGCCACGTTTCTGGCACCGTTGCGCCTGTTATCTGCTCGGCATCCGCATTCGCCAGCATGGGCGGCTTGAAAGCCGCCGGCCGTTGATGCTGGCCGCCAACCATGCCTCCTGGAAGGATATTCTCGTGCTCGGCGCGATTGCCGATGTCGTTTTTGTCGCCAAGGCCGAGGTGGCGGATTGGCCGGTGTTCGGCTGGCTTGCCAAGCTGCAGAAATCGGTCTTCGTGGTGCGCGAGCAGAAGCGCAAAGCCGGCGAGCAGGTGAACGAGATTGCCGCTCGCCTTGCTGCATCGGAAATCATCGTGCTGTTTCCCGAAGGCACGACATCGGATGGCAACCGGTTGATGGAGGTGAAATCATCGTTGTTCGGCGCAGCCTCCGCCGCCGTCGCCTCCGCGCCCGATGGCGTCGTTTATGTCCAGCCGGTGTCGATTGCCTATACGGGCATCTATGGCATGCCGATGGGCCGTTATCACCGGCCGATTGCCGCTTGGCCCGGCGATGTCGAACTTGTGCCGCATCTGATGGGCGTCTTGAAGGCGGAAGCCATGGAAGTGGACGTGGATTTCGGCGAGGTGGTGGAGTTTCGCGCCGAGACCAATCGCAAGGCGGCGGGTGCAACCGTGGTGGACCGGTTGCGCGCCATGCTGCGCGACAGGCTTTATCCGCGCAGCCGTTAAGCACGAAGCCCTTCTAATTCAGGCCGTCTTGCAGTAAAGAGGCGGCCATGACCGACCTTACAGCCACCCTTTCAGCCGCCACGCCCTCCGGCGGCGACATCGCCATCCCGCAGGCAAGCCCTGTGGGCAATGCGCGAAAAGTGTTCATCAAGACCTACGGGTGTCAGATGAACGTTTATGATTCCATGCGCATGGGCGATGCGCTGGCGAGCGAAGGTTATGTGACGACGGAGACGGTGGAGGATGCCGATCTCGTTCTTTTGAACACCTGCCACATTCGCGAAAAGGCCGCCGACAAGGTCTATTCGGCGCTTGGCCGGCTGCGCGACATGAAAAAAGAGCGCAATGCCAACGGCCGCGAGATGATGATCGGCGTTGCCGGCTGCGTCGCGCAGGCGGAAGGCGAGGAAATCCTGCGCCGTGCGCCAGCCGTCGATGTGGTGATCGGCCCGCAGACCTATCACCGGCTGCCGCAGGCGCTGAAACGCGCGCGTGCCGGCGAGCGGGTGATCGAGACCGATTATGCGGTCGAAGACAAGTTCGAGCATCTGCCGGCCGCAGAACGCTCCGCCATCCGCTCGCGCGGCGTGACAGCTTTCCTGACGGTGCAGGAAGGCTGCGACAAGTTCTGCACCTTCTGCGTTGTGCCCTATACGCGCGGCTCGGAAGTCTCGCGGCCGCTTTCCCAGATCCTCGACGAGGCAAAACGCCTGGTGGATGCGGGCGTGCGCGAGGTGACGCTGCTTGGCCAGAACGTCAATGCCTGGCATGGTGCCGGTCCCTCCGGCGATGCCTGGAGCCTTGGCGATCTTCTCTATCGGCTGGCCGAAATTCCAGGCCTTGCGCGGCTTAGGTATACGACGAGCCATCCGCGCGACATGGATGACCGGCTGATCGACGCGCATCGCAACCTGCGCACCCTGATGCCCTATCTGCATCTGCCGGTGCAGGCGGGCTCCGACCGGATCCTGAAGGCGATGAACCGGCGCCATACGGCGGCCGATTATCTGCGCCTCATCGAGCGCATCCGCACCGCCCGCCCCGATATCGCGCTGTCAGGTGATTTTATCGTCGGCTTTCCCGGCGAAACGGACGCGGACTTTGAAGATACGCTGCGCCTTGTGGAAACCGTCGAATACGCCCAGGCCTTCTCGTTCAAATATTCGACGCGGCCGGGAACTCCGGGCGCAGATCTCGGTTCTCAGGTCGATGATGCTGTCAAGGCTGAGCGGCTGGAACGGCTGCAGGCGCTTCTCCTGAAACAGCAGCATGCGTTCGCTGAAACCTGCGTCGGCAAGACGATTGATCTGCTGCTTGAAAAGCCGGGCCGGATGCCCGACCAGCTGATCGGTCGCTCGCCGTGGCTGCAGTCTGTGAATGTTGATGCAAAAACATCGCAAATCGGTGACATTATCCAGGTACGAATCACAGGCACGGGACCAAACAGCTTGTTTGCCGAGAGGATCGAGCGTTAAATGGTTCAAAGCCAGATATAGGAGCCTTGCTACTTGAACAGACAGGAATTGGTTTCTTCACCCTCGCGCAACACCCGCACCGCCGCGATCGATGCCAATCACTTCGTCTTGACGTTCGAGAACAACAGGCTGGCCAGCGAACTTTTCGGACAATTTGACCAGAACCTGAAGCTCCTCGAGGCGCGTCTGAACATCGACGCGCGGGCGCGCGGCAATTCGGTCAGCATTTCCGGTGAACTTTCCGCCACCAATCAGGCGCGGCGCGCTCTCGATTTCCTTTATGAACGCCTGCAGAAGGGCGCCTCTGTCGAAACCTCGGACGTGGAAGGTGCAATCCGCATGGCAGTTGCCGCAGACGACCAGTTGATCCTGCCGACGCTCGAGCGCAAGGCAAAGCTGTCGATGGCGCAGATCTCCACCCGCAAGAAGACGGTGGCGGCCCGCACCCCGACGCAGGATGCCTATATGCGAGCGCTGGAACGCTCCGAACTGGTGTTTGGCGTCGGCCCTGCCGGTACTGGCAAGACGTATCTGGCCGTTGCCCATGCCGCCCAGCTGTTGGAACGCGGTGCCGTCGACAAGATCATCCTGTCGCGCCCGGCTGTCGAAGCTGGCGAACGCCTCGGCTTCCTGCCCGGCGACATGAAGGAAAAGGTCGATCCGTATCTGCGCCCGCTTTATGACGCGCTCTACGACATGATCCCTGGCGATAAGGTGGAGCGGGCGATCACAGCCGGTGTCATCGAAATCGCGCCGCTTGCCTTCATGCGCGGGCGAACCCTGGCCAATGCCGCCGTTATCCTCGACGAGGCGCAGAACACCACATCCATGCAGATGAAGATGTTCCTGACGCGCCTTGGCGAAAACGCCCGCATGATCGTCACCGGCGACCCGAGCCAGGTGGATTTGCCGCGCGGGGTGAAATCCGGGCTGGTGGAAGCGCTTCAGCTGCTGAGCGCCGTCGAGGGCATTTCCGTCGTGCGCTTCAAGGATACCGACATCGTGCGCCATCCGCTGGTTGGCCGTATCGTTCAGGCCTATGACGCGCAATATGCGGTTCATGAGGAAAGCGAGCACGAGAGCCGCTAAGGCGGCCTTTAATCCCATGCCAGAGCTAGACATACAGATCAGCGTCGAGGACGAACGCTGGGCCGACGAAGACACGCTGGCCACGATGGCCGAACGGGTGATCCATGCGGCCGCCGATTATCTGGCGGTCCACGAAAAGCAGCCGTTCCAACCGCATCCGGCAGAACTGTCGCTGGTGTTTACCGACGACGCGGCGATCCGCGAGATCAATGCCGAGTGGCGCGACCAGGACAAGCCGACGAACGTGCTGTCCTTCCCTGCCTTTCCGGTGACGCCCGGGAAAATGCCGGGGCCAATGCTCGGCGATATCGTCATTGCGCGCGAGACTTTGGAGCGCGAGGCGGTTGATCTGGAAAAGTCTTTCGACGATCATCTGACGCATCTGATGGTCCACGGTTTCCTGCATCTTTTCGGCTATGACCACATGGACGTGGACGAGGCGGAAAAAATGGAAGCGCTGGAGACTCGTATTTTGGCCACCCTTGGCCTATCTGATCCCTATGCGGGACAGGATCCGCTGGTATAACACTGGAACCATGAACGAGATTTCGACTCAGGCCGCGCGCGGCGGCACCGAATCCGAGCAGTCCTCCTCCGAAGAGGGTGGCAGTCCGTTACGACGCGAACACCACGGCCGCTCGCACAGCACTTTCTGGGCACGGGCGATCCGGCTGCTCCGGCCTTCGCAAGGGGAGCGCCTTCGCGAGGATCTCGCCGACGCCCTGATGACCGACACCTCCGTCAGCAGCGCCTTTTCGCCGGAAGAGCGGGCGATGCTGCACAATATCCTGCGTTTCCGCGAGGTGCGCGTCGAGGATATCATGGTGCCGCGTGCCGATATCGAAGCCGTCGACATGACCATGACGCTCGGCGACCTGATGATCCATTTCGAGGAAACCGGTCGCTCGCGCATGCCCATCTATTGCGACACGCTGGATGATCCGCGCGGCTTCGTCCACATTCGCGACCTTCTGTCCTATCTTGCCAAGCAGGCGCGCAACAAGCGCCGCAGCGCGCCGCAAAAGGCGGTGCAGATGGATGCAGCCTCCGGCGCCGTGCTGAAGGAAAAGACCGTGCGCACGCCGCGCCCCGCCTTCGATCTCGGTCGCGTCGATCTGATGAAGACCGTGTCTGAAGCGGGCCTCATCCGCCAGATTCTCTTCGTTCCACCTTCGATGCTGGCCTCTGACCTGTTGCAGAGCATGCAGGCTGCGCGCACGCAGATGGCGCTCGTCATAGATGAATATGGCGGCACGGACGGTCTCGTCAGCCACGAGGACATCGTGGAAATGGTCATCGGCGATGTCGAGGACGAACACGACGATGACGAGGCCATGTTCTCGCGCACCAGCGAGGACGTGTTCATTGCCGATGCCCGTGTCGAACTGGAAGACATTGCCGAGGCGATCGGTCCCGATTTCGACGTGCGCGACCAGCTGGAAGACGTGGATACGCTGGGCGGCCTGATCTTTTCGGCGCTCGGGCGCATTCCCGTGCGCGGCGAGCTGGTGCAGGCGGTGCCGGGCTTCGAGTTCCAGATCCTGGACGCCGACCCGCGCCGCATCAAGCGGGTGCGCATCATGCGCAAGCGCCATGTGGTCACGCGCCGGCGCCAGTTGAAGGGCGATGGTCCCGCACATGAGGCTGCGCCCGCATCCACCGAAGTGGCGGTGGAGATGGCCCAGACATCGCAGGCGCCGGACCCGCAGCAGGATGAAGACGGACGGCGTGAGATCTGATTTCCGGCAGCGACTGGGGTGCATCACGCCAAACGGCCTGCGCCGGCGGCCGGAATTTTGCGGATCGGCCGCGCGGTTTTGGCACCAATCCCGTGCGGAAGGGTCTCATTGACAATTGACGCTTGCGTCTTCCGGAAATCGATTCCGGTTTGCGGGCCGATGCTGTAGGCGTGTTCATGAGTAAAACGCATTTTACGCGGGATGAAATGTAGCGTCGGGCGCCGGCATGCGGTTTCCCTTGCTGCCCGAGAGATCGGAAAGGATGTCCATGGAGCGTCTCGCCGGCAAGGTCATGCTTCTGTGGGGTTGGCGTCGCGCGGGGCTTGCCGTGGCCGCTGGCGCAATTGCAGCCCTTTCCATGCCCCCCGTTTCGTTTGTCGCCTCGCTGTTTGTGTCCTTCACGCTTCTTGTCTGGCTGATGGATGGCACGGCAACTGCCCCGGAGGCCGGGCGTCTCGGCCGTTTTCGTGCCGCCTTTTCCCTCGGCTGGCTGTTCGGATTTGGCTATTTCGTCGCTGGCCTCTGGTGGCTCGGCAACGCGCTGCTGGTCGATGCGGATGAATTTGCCTGGGCGCTGCCGCTGGCCATTTTCGGTCTGCCGGCCGTGCTCGCCGTATTTTACGGGCTTGCAACGCTGATCGCCAGCCTTCTCTGGTCGGACGGGTTCGGGCGACTGGCAGCCCTTGCCGTCGGCTTTGCGCTGGCCGAATGGTTGCGCAGCTTCCTGTTCACCGGCTTTCCGTGGAACGCGATCGGTTATGGCGTGATGCCGGTGCCGATCATGATGCAGTCGGCACAGGCGATCGGGATCTTTGGCGTGACGCTGCTCGCTGTCTTCGTGGTGGGGGCGCCTGCCCTGTTTGGCACGCGCAAGGGGGCGGCAGGCGGGCTTGGCATTGCCGCGGTGCTGATCGCCGCCCATTTCGGCTACGGCGCCTACCGGATGCACTTCGTTGCCGCGACCCCATCGAACGACCCGCCCGTTTCGGTGCGCATCGTCCAGCCGGTGATCGATCAGGCGCGCAAGATGGACAATGCCGACCGTCGGGCGGTGTTCGAGGAGCACCTGGCACTCTCGGCACTGCCGCCGAAGGATGGCGCAAGGCGGCCGGATATCATCGTCTGGCCGGAAACCTCCGTGCCGTTCATCCTGACAGAGAACCCCGGTGCGCTCACCCGCATTGCCGAGACGCTGCAAGATGGACAGGTGCTGATAACAGGGGTGGTGCGGGCTGAAGAAGCCTCGCCTGGCGATACGACGCGCTATTACAATTCCATCTACGCCATCGACAGCCAGGGGCAGATCATCGCTGCCTCAGACAAGGTGCATCTGACGCCGTTCGGTGAGTACCTGCCGTTTCAGAGCTTTTGGGACCTGCTCGGCGTGGGCAATATTGTGGAAATGCCGGGGGGTTTTACCGCCGGTGCCAGCCGGTCGTTGATCACGCTGCCGAGTGGCCGGTCCTTTTATCCGCTGATCTGCTATGAGGCGATCTTCCCCGCAGAAATCGGCGCAGACGTCAGCCGCGCATCCGCCCTTTTGAACATCACCAACGATGCCTGGTTCGGCAATACGCCGGGCCCCTACCAGCACTTCCTGCAGGCGAGGTTACGGGCGGTCGAATCGGGTCTGCCACTGATTCGCGGAGCAAATACCGGCATTTCCGCAATCATAAATGCGAAAGGCGTCGTCGAAAATGCACTTGACTTCGATCAAAAGGGTGTGATCGACTCCACTTTGGGTAGCGTTATCGTCCCGACCTGGAACAACTATACGCGAGAAACGCACTTCTGGTTGTTGATCGCAGTTATGGCGCTGATTGCGGTAGTTTCGCGCATGGGTTTAAAAAATGGCCTCAATTGACCAGAAACCCCTAAAATTGCATAGTGCTGCGGCCTTTCGTTGAATCGTATGTTTCCGTGTATCGCCTGGGCAGCGATTGTATGAGCGAAAGCATATGTTTGCACGTAATGCGAGTTATGGGGACTGAAGAGCAACCTAGGACATTCACGATGATTGAAAACAAAAAGAAGCCGAACCCGATCGACATCCACGTCGGGAGCCGCATCCGGCTTCGCCGCACCATGTTGGGCATGAGCCAGGAAAAGCTCGGCGAAAGCCTCGGCATCACGTTCCAGCAGATCCAGAAGTACGAGAAGGGCACCAACCGCGTCGGCGCCAGCCGGCTGCAGAACATTTCCAGCATTCTGAATGTTCCGGTCTCGTTTTTCTTCGAAGATGCTCCCGGCGACCATGCGACCGGCCCATCCGGCATGGCCGAGGCATCCAGCTCCAATTACGTCGTTGACTTCCTGTCCTCCTCCGAAGGGCTGCAGCTCAACCGCGCTTTCGTGAAGATTTCCGACCCCAAGGTGCGCCGCAAGCTGGTTGATCTGGTCAAGGCCTTGGCGGCCGAGGCGGACGTCGAATAACGGTTGAAACCGCATATCCCCCGAAAAGCGGCCGCATTGGCCGCTTTTTTTATGAAAATCACGAGGAAGGCCGCCGGCATAAACCTTTCGTTGTCGTATAAAGATATATTTATGTGGTTCTGTCCTTGTTTTTGAATGGCGAACTGACTACGACATTCAGCGGTTTGTTCTTGAGGGGAATCCCAGCATGCGCGCCAATTATCTGTTCACCAGCGAATCCGTTGCCGAAGGTCATCCCGACAAGGTATGCGATCGCATTTCCGATGAAATCGTCGATCTGGTCTATCGGGAAGCCGCCAAGACCGGTGTCGATCCCTGGACGGTTCGCATCGCCTGCGAAACGCTTGCCACCACCAATCGCGTGGTGATTGCCGGCGAAGTTCGTCTGCCGCCGAGCCTCATGAAGACCGACAAGAACGGTAACGAGGTGATCAACCCCGCCAAGTTCAAGACGGCGGCACGCCGCGCCATCAAGGATATCGGCTATGAGCAGGACGGCTTCCACTGGAAGACCGCCAAGATCGATGTGCTCCTGCATTCGCAGTCCGCCCATATCGCGCAGGGCGTCGATAACGCCGCCGACCAGCAGGGCAATGAAGGCGCCGGCGACCAGGGCATCATGTTCGGTTACGCCTGCAACGAAACGCCGGACCTGATGCCGGCGCCGATCTATTATTCGCACCGCATTCTCCAGCTCTTGTCCACTGCCCGCAAGACGGGCGAGGGCGATGTCGGCAAGCTTGGCCCCGACGCCAAGAGCCAGGTGACGGTGCGTTATGTCGATGGCAAGCCCTACGAGGCCGCCTCCATCGTTCTGTCCACCCAGCATCTCGATGAAAGCTGGGACAGCAAGAAGGTTCGTGAGGTTGTGGAGCCTTACATCCGCGAAGCGCTGGGCGACCTGAAGATTGCCGAGGATTGCGCCTGGTACATCAACCCGACCGGCAAGTTCGTGATTGGCGGCCCGGATGGCGATGCGGGCCTCACCGGCCGCAAGATCATCGTGGATACCTATGGCGGGGCTGCCCCCCATGGCGGCGGTGCGTTTTCCGGCAAGGACACGACGAAGGTCGACCGTTCGGCTGCCTATGCCGCGCGTTACCTCGCCAAGAACGTCGTGGCCGCTGGTTTGGCCGAAAAATGCACGATCCAGATCTCCTATGCCATCGGCATTGCACAGCCGCTGTCGATCTATGTTGACCTGCATGGCACCGGCAAGGTAACCGAAGATCAGGTCGAGGCGGCAATCCGCAAGGTGATGGACCTGTCACCCTCCGGCATCCGCCGTCATCTCGATCTCAACAAGCCGATTTATGCCAAGACCTCTTCCTACGGTCACTTCGGCCGCAAGGCCGGTCGCGACGGGTCCTTCTCCTGGGAGAAGCTCGATCTCGTCAAGCCGCTGAAGGAAGCCTTGAAGAACTAAGGACGTCAGACTGATGGAATCCGAGCGCCGTTCGCCAGCCACCGAGGCCTTTTTCGGGCGGCGCAAGGGAAAGCCATTGCGGGAACGCCAGGCCGACATGATGGCCTCGTTCCTGCCCGAATTGAAAGTGGATCTGGCGCAACCCGCGCCAGATCTCATCTCCGCGCTGTTTCCCCTGCCGGTCAAATCCATCCGTCTTGAAATCGGTTTTGGCGGCGGCGAGCATCTCGTCCATCGCGCCGTGGAAAACCCCGATGTCGGGTTTATCGGCGTCGAGCCCTTCGTCAATTCTATGGCAAAGCTTCTGGCGCGCGTCGAAGAACTGGGCCTGAAAAATATCCGGGTCTATGAGGATGATGCAACGGCGCTGCTGGACTGGCTGCCGGAAGCCTCGATCGATCATATCGACCTGCTTTATCCCGATCCATGGCCGAAGAAAAAACACTGGAAGCGGCGCTTCGTATCCGCCGTCAATCTCGCCCGCTTCCACCGCGTGCTGAAGCCCGGCGGCGTGTTCTGCTTTGCCTCCGACATCGACACCTATGTCAACTGGACGCTTGGCCATTGTGCCGCCCATGGCGGCTTTGAATGGACAGCCGAGGAACCTGCGGACTGGCTGACGCCTTATGCCAACTGGCCGAGCACGCGTTATGAGGCAAAGGCCCGCCGCGAAGGCCGGTCATCCGCCTATCTGACATTCCACCGTATCTGATCGTTTTTTTGTCTTTTCGCGCGCTGGTCGCCCTTTGTCAGGGCGCCGCCTGCGTTTGCGCCCGCAATCGGCGCAAAAGAACCGTCAGTGCAGACTGACGGTCTTCAAATCGTCTTCGGCAGCCTTGAAGAAGGTGCTGGAGCGGTTGTCGGTGAGCAGGATCGGCGTGCCATCGGCACCAAACAGGGCCCAGAGATCCAATGTCGGATCGATCTGTGGCGCCTCGGGAAAACAACGGGAAACGTCTTCGGAGCGGATCTTGCGGATATAGCCGACTTCACCGGAGCCAAGATGGGCAAGCTCGGATTCCGTCAGGCGGGCGGTTGCGTGTTTGAGGAGCATTTGAGCCTCCGTCTCGAAATGTCTGGCATTTCTGCCACGACGCTACTTTGAGACGGAAATGTTAATTTTTCGCACCATGCGTTCCGGCTCGGGACGAATGAGATCGACACTGAGCAGACCGTTGGTGAGGCGTGCGCCCGACACCTGCATGCCATCGGCGAGCACGAACATGCGCTGGAACTGGCGCGCCGCAATACCGCGATAAAGATAGTCGCGCTCGCCCGTTTCGCTTTGACGCCCGCGAATCAGCAACTGGTTTTCCTCGACGCTGACATCCAGATCGTCCTGCGAAAAGCCTGCGACGGCCAGCGTGATGCGCAGCCGCTCCGGTTCTCCGGCCCCGTCGGGCGCCATGCGCTCGATGTTATAGGGAGGATAACCGTCATTCGCCTTGGCAAGGCGCTCCAGGGTCTTTTCCATGGTATCGAAGCCCAGCAGAAGCGGGCTGGTGAACGGCGTCATTCGGCTCATTGTCCAGTCCTTGAGATCAAGCGACTTTTTCGCACCCGCAAAGGCATGCGTTTTTCAGAGCCCAATATGGGAAGTGCCGAGGGCAAGCGCAAGCCGCGCCGGCCCTTGTGGGCGGCGCGGCGATGTCTTCTTCAGACCTTGGCATCCACCTCGCCGAAAAGGGGAATAGCCGGCTGCGCGCCGGGTTTCAGGCAGGCGAGCGAACCGGCAACGGCGGCACGGCGCAGCGCCACCTCGAAACCAAGTCCCTGGTCGAGGCTGGCGGCTAGATAACCGCAGAATGTATCACCGGCGCCCACCGTATCGACCGGCTCGATGACGAGGCCCTTGGCCCGCAAGACCGCGCCCTCATGCAGGGCTACCACGCCATCGCCGCCCAGTGTCACCACCAGCGTCTGCGCCGTTTCGGCGTGCAGCGACCGCATTTCGGCAAGCCGGCTTTCGTCATCGAGATAGTTTTTCCCGATCAGCAGTTCGAACTCGGTTTCGTTGGCAACGACGATGGTGGCAAGGCGCGCCAGCCGGATGGCGTCAGGCGTCAGTGGCGCGGTGTTGAAGAGGGTGCGGATGGCGCGCTCTTTTGCGTCCATCATGGCTTTTTCCACCGCGTCGGCCGGAATTTCCATCTGCAGCATCAGGATGTCATTTTCGCCCATGCCGGCAACGGCGGCCGTGCCATCCTCAGCTTGGAGCGTGCCATTGGCGCCGGGCACAACGGCAATCATGTTTTCCCCATCGCCGCCGACGAGAATGAGCGCCGTGCCGGTTGGGCCTGCCACGTGTTGCACGGTGGAGAGGTCGGTGCCGGCCTCCTTCAGGAGGGCAAGAGCGGGGGTTGCAAACTCGTCCTGACCCACAGCTGCCACCATCCGCACGGCACTTCCGGCGCGCGCGGC
The DNA here is from genome assembly GCF_058242805.1 of Neorhizobium sp. PAMB6716. Taxonomy (NCBI): domain Bacteria; kingdom Pseudomonadati; phylum Pseudomonadota; class Alphaproteobacteria; order Hyphomicrobiales; family Rhizobiaceae; genus Neorhizobium; species Neorhizobium sp. PAMB6716. Next base: position 2,962,795 of record NZ_CM177835.1, on the reverse strand, counting down.
GGCCAGTGCCTGATTGGCGCCCTTGCCGCCGGCGGCCGTTGCAAAGCTGGTGCCGGCAACCGTTTCCCCCGGCGCGGGAAGACGCGCCGTGGTGGCGATGAGGTCCATGTTGACGGAGCCGAAGACGGTGATCATGAAAGGCGGCCTGCTGTTTGATGTTGCGCAAAAGATGTGCGCCGGACACTGCCCGACGAGATCAATCCTCGTCAACCACCCTCAGCTTCAACAGACCGGTGCGGCTTTCGACGCCGCGCTCTTTTGCCGGTATTTCTGATGTCGGGGTAGTGGCACCGGGCGGCGGTTCCAGATCGAGCGAACTGATCCGCACTCCGCGCCGCGTCAACTTTTCGGAAGAGGTGAGGATCTGCTCGACATCCTTCTGGGCGGCGAAAAAATGTCCCTGCAGCTTTCGCGTTCGCTCATCCAGCCGCAAAAGGTCTTCCATCAGAAGCGCCACTTCGCCCTGGATGAGATGCGCCTGTTCGCGCATGCGCTGATCTTTCAGCACCGCCTGGATGACCTGGATGGACAACATCAGCAGCGATGGGGAAACAATGACGAGGCGGGCACGCTGCGCCTTCTGCACCACCGCTTCGAAATGCTCGTGGATTTCGGCAAAGATCGATTCGGAGGGTACGAAGAGGAAGGCTGTATCCTGCGTTTCACCCGCAATCAGGTATTTTTCCGAGATATCCCGGATATGGGTTTCGAGATCGCGGCGAAACTGCGCGCCGGCCTGCTTGCGTGCCTCCGGCTGGGTGGCATCGCGAAAGGCGTGCCAGGCTTCCAGCGGAAATTTTGCGTCAATGACGAGCGGCGCTGCGCCGTTCGGCATGGCAATGGTGCAATCCGGGCGCATGCCGTTGGAAAGCGTCGGCTGGAAGGTGAAGGCGCCGGGCGGCAGGGCATCGGCAACGATCGCCTCCATGCGACCCTGCCCGAAGGCACCGCGCGTCTGCTTGTTGGACAAGATTGCCTGAAGCCCGACGACGTCCTTGGCCAGCGTCTGGATATTGTTCTGCGCCGCATCGATTACCGCCAGCCGTTCCTGCAGCTTGCGCAGATTGTCATGGGTGGATTTCGTCTGTTCGGCAATCGTCGAGCCCAGCCGGTGCGTCATGCCGTCCAGCCGCTGGTTGATGCCGCGGTTCAACTCCGCCTGCCGGCTCGCCAGCGCCTCGGCCATCGCCGAAACGCGCCCCTGCATTTCCATCTGCGCCCGCATCAGATCGGCAAACCGCTCCTCGGCCTGTTCTTCGCCGCGCCGGGATGTGCGGCGCAAAACGAGCACCAGCAGGAGCGAAAGGACAAGACCTGCGACAACGACAAGGCCGCCCGTTCCCTGAGCTAAGAGGAGGATCTGATCAAAAAGCGCGAAATTCTGGTTCTGCATGGCGCGAGACTAGCGGACAACCACGCTTTCCGGAAGATCAAAACATGAACATCCTGCATTTCCCTGCGGATTCCGGTGGTTTGGCCTGTTTCATCGTTCCAAAAGATGGGTTATGGGGATTTCATGACGATCAAGCCCCTCATCATCCTTCCCGACCCTCTCCTGCGTCAGGTTTCGCAGCCGATCGAGCGTGTGGACGCCGCCGTGCTGAAGCTTGCCGACGACATGCTGGAGACCATGTACGAAGCGCCCGGCATCGGTCTTGCCGGCATCCAGATCGGCGTGGCCCGCCGCATTCTGGTGATCGATCTTTCGCGCGAGGGCGAAGAGAAGACCCCGCTCGTCATCATCAACCCGGAGATCGTCAAATCCTCGGATGATGTGTCGGTTTATGAGGAAGGCTGCCTGTCGATTCCGGATTATTATGCGGAAGTGGAGCGCCCGGCCGCGGTTACCGTCAACCATGTCGGACGTGACGGCAAGGAACATCTGCTTGAAGCCGACGGTCTGCTCGCCACCTGCCTGCAGCACGAGATCGACCACCTGAACGGCGTGCTGTTCATCGACCATATTTCCCGGCTGAAGCGCGAGATGGTGATCAAGAAATTCACCAAGGCCGCCAAGGGCAAGGCTGTTTGACGGGCGCTTGAAGCAGGACCTTTCGGAGCCTATGATATCATCGATATCAAGGAGGATGGCCGATGGGTGACCTGCTGATCCGAAATATCCCTGATGCCATCCGGCAAAGTCTTGCCGAGCGAGCCGAGCGCTCGGGGCGCAGTGTGTCGGAAGAAGTAACCGCAATTCTCAGTGAAGAACTGGGCAGTTTCCCGCCACAGCTGGACGCAGCGGAGCGTTCGCGCCTGTCATCTCTTCGTGAAATCCTGAAGGCCGATAGCCAGACCGAAGCGGATCTCTACGGCGAGATCATGGATGGCGTCGAGGCCAGGCGAAAATCCGATTTCGGCCGACCATTCGATGACGCGGAATGATCGTTCTCGACACGAACATCCTGTCTGAACTGAGCAAGATCCAGATCGACCCCCATGTTCATGCGTGGATGGAGGCTGTTGAACCGGCAGACCTTTTTTTGTGCGACATCGTGGTGATGGAGCAGGCTTATGGTGCCGAGAGTTTCTTTCGCAGAACCGGCTCGCGGCGGTATCATGATCGCCTTGTCGAGAGCCTGAAGCTCTTTGAGGGCAAGATCCTCACGCTGACGATCGACGCCTGTCTGCGTGTGGGCGAGGTGCGCGCAAGACGCGACGCCATGGGCCGCCCCATCAGCGTGCAGGACGCCATGATCGCCGCCATCTGCCTCATGCATGGGGCAACGCTTGCCACGCGCAACACAAAAGACTTCGAAGGGCTTGATCTTCGCCTCGTGAACCCGTTTGAAGACGCCTGACGAACAGGACCGGTGACATGGCACTCCGCATCATCTTCATGGGTACGCCCGAATTTTCCGTGGCAACGCTGCAGGCGCTGGCAAAGGCCGGGCACGAGATCGTCGCTGTCTATACGCAGCCGCCGCGGCCGGGCGGCCGGCGCGGGCTCGATCTGCAGAAATCGCCGGTGCATCAGGCGGCCGAAGGGCTGGACATTCCGGTGCTGACACCGCTCAATTTCAAGAATGAGGAGGAGCGCGCTCGCTTTGCCGGTTTTGGCGCGGATGTGGCCGTGGTCGTTGCTTATGGGTTGCTGTTGCCGGTGGCGGTGCTTCAGGGCACGCGGCTCGGCTGCTACAATGGCCATGCCTCGCTTCTGCCGCGCTGGCGCGGTGCTGCCCCCATCCAGCGGGCGATCATGGCCGGCGACGAAAAAACCGGCATGATGGTGATGCAGATGGAAAAGGGGCTGGATACCGGCCCCGTCGCCCTGACGCGCGAGGTGGAGATTGGCGAAAACACCACGGCAGGCGAATTGCACGACGCGTTGATGCAGGTCGGCGCCGAGGCGATGGTGGAGGCCATGGCGCGCCTTGAGGCCGGTGACCTGCCGCTGGTGCCGCAGCCGGAGGACGGCGTGCTCTACGCCGCAAAGATCGACAAGGGCGAGACGCGGATCGATTTTTCGAAGAGCGCCCGCGAGGTCCATAACCATATCCGCGGCCTGTCGCCCTTTCCCGGCGCCTGGTTCGAGGTGGACATTCATGGCCGGATGGAGCGGGTGAAGGTGCTGGGAAGCGAGATGGCAGAAGGGGACGGTATTGCCGGCACGCTGCTGGATGACGCGCTGACGGTCGCCTGCGGGGAGGGTGCCGTGAGCCTGACACGGCTGCAGAAGGCGGGCGGCAAGCCGCTTGCGGCTGTTGATTTCCTGCGCGGCATGCCCTTGGCCGCCGGTTCAAGGATCGGCTGATGCCCCGATTCAAGATGACCGTGGAATATGACGGCACGCCCTATGTCGGCTGGCAGCGGCAGGAAAACGGCCATTCGGTGCAGGCGGCGCTGGAAAAAGCCGTGTTATCGTTGACGCGGGAGACGGTCGTCGTGCGTGGCGCTGGCCGCACCGATTCCGGCGTGCATGCGCTGGGGCAGGTGGTCCACACGGATCTTACGCGCGACTGGGAGCCCCACAAGCTGCGCAATGCGCTGAACGCCCATCTGATGACGGCAGGCGAAAAGGTGGCGGTGATCGACGCCGAGCGCGTGGAAGATGGCTTTGATGCGCGTTTTTCGGCGTCGCGCCGGCATTATCTCTACCGCATCATCTGTCGCCCTGCGCCGCTGGCCGTCGAGGCGAAACGGGCCTGGTGGGTGTCGAAGGATCTCGATCACGAGGTGATGCATGAGGCTGCGCAGATGCTGGTCGGCCGTCATGACTTTACCACCTTCCGCTCGGTCCATTGCCAGGCGTTTAGCCCGGTGCGCACGCTCGACCGGCTGGACGTGACACGATCCGGCGATCTCATCGAAATCCGCGCGTCTGCGCAGAGTTTCCTGCACAACCAGATCCGCTCCTTTGCCGGCACGCTGAAGATGGCGGGCCAGGGCAAGATGACGCCAGCCGATGTGCGCGCCGCCCTTGAAGCCCGCAGCCGCTCCGCCTGCGGGCCGGTTGCGCCGCCCGACGGGCTTTATTTCATGCAGGTGGATTATCCTGACGGTGCCAGTTCAGCCCGGATAGACGTCGAGAAACCGCTCGAGAACATCGGAGATTAGGAGTGACGGCACGATCAGCACCATGGTCAGTGTCGCAATCATCAGCCGCTGTTCGCCCAGCAGCATGCGAAAGATGCGGCTCAGGGAAATAATGAGCGCCATGATGGCCCCGAGCCAAACCAGTGCGATCAGGCCGGTGAGGCCAGGAACGGCGATCAGCAGCAGGCTGAGCAGCCCGTAAAGATAGGAAAACGGCACCGACAACCAGTTGGTGACGAAAACGATCGCCGGAAAATACCTGCCGATACCGAGCAGAAGCGCCAGCACGCCGGCGAGAACCAGCGGCACCAGCCAGTTGGCCATCTCCAGCATGGCCATGCGCACGAAAAAGATGCCGCCGATGGACTGGCTGGGCGGCAGGCCCTGCTGATAGGCGAGCCGCCACCAGAACCAGGAGAGGCCGATGGCCGGCAGGCACCAGACGATGGCCCAGAACGAGCGCATCATGCCCCGGTCCGTCAGGTCGAGATACTGAAAACCTGCGCGGTTGCCTTTGACCAGAAGCCAGAGACCGAGAAGGTAAAGCTTGATTTCGGAAAAGGGAGGCAAGGGGATCTCGTATCGGTTGAGACGGGGAGGCGAGGGTGTCAGGATGACAGATGGGTGCGAAGCGGCAGCATGGCCAGAGGTGACAGCAAAAGGATCAGCAGGATCAGCAACCGGATCTGGCTATTGCCGCCAACCACGATTGCCAGGATGCGCCATTGCAGCGCAAACAGAGCAACACCGGCGCCGATCAGGGCAAAGGTGACGAAGGTCAGGCCGCCGAGGCTCCAGCTTTGCAGGTTCAGGAGAAAGAAGGGTGCGGCGACAAGGTGGACGAGCGGCAGATAAACGAGCGCCGACCAGTTCCACGTAACGATCAGCGTGCGCAGCAGAACCCGGTAGCCGAGAAGCGGTGAAGCGAGCGCCAGAGCCAAGATCGGCAACACAATGCCGGCTGCTTCGTTGAGCGCAAATTTGAAGAAAAAGGACAAGGTGCCGCTGATTTCTGGCGCCATCCCCAGTTCCACCAGCCGGCGGGCAAGGCCATAAAGTGCGATCGCCGGAAGCGTAAAGAGATAGGCGCTGAAGGAGCGCGCGAGCCCGTCATCGGAGATATCGAACAGCGACAGGCCACGCGCATCGCCCCGCACCAGCAGGAGAAGGCCCGCGAGATGGCGTTGTGGCTGGTCAAGCAGCAGCATGCGCGAACCAGCGCTCGATGAAGACGCCGTAGATCTCCGTCAGCGTTTCGAGATCCGCCACCGCCACGCGCTCATCCACCATATGCATGGTCTGGCCGACGAGGCCGAACTCCACCACCGGGCAATAATCCTTGATGAAACGCGCATCCGAGGTGCCGCCTGTCGTCGACAGTTTTGGCGTGCTGCCGGTGACGCTTTCGACGGCGCCTGAGAGCGAGGAGACGAGTGCATCATTGCGCGTCAGGAAGACGTGGCTCGGGCGCTCGGACCACGTGATGTCGTAGCGCATCGGTGCCCGGCCGGGCCGAAGGTTTTCGTCTGCGGCGGCCGCATCCAGCCGGCGGATCAGCTCCGCCTGCAGACTTTCGGCGCTCCAGAGATCGTTGAAACGTACGTTGAAGGCAAATTTTGCTTTTGCCGGAATGACGTTGGTGGCCGTATTGCCGGTATCGATGCCGGTGACCTCGAGGTTCGACGGCGGGAAGTTTTCGGTGCCGTCGTCCAGGCGCGGGCTCATCAGCGCCTGCATCATGGCCGTTGCGGTGCGCAGCGGATTGTCGGCGAGATGCGGATAGGCGACATGACCCTGCACGCCATGCACGGTGACAAAGCCGGAGACAGAGCCGCGACGGCCGATCTTGATCATGTCGCCGAGCTTGTCGGGATTGGTCGGTTCGCCCACCAGGCAGGCATCCCAGCGCTCGCCCTTTTCGGCGGCCCATTCCAGAAGTTTCACCGTGCCATTGATGGCCGGGCCTTCCTCGTCGCCGGTGATGAGGAAGGAGATCGAGCCTTTTGGGGCTCCATGCTTTTCCACATGGCGGGCAACGGCTGCAATGAAGCAGGCAATGCCGCCCTTCATGTCCACCGCACCGCGGCCGAACAGTTCGCCGCCCTCGATCTCGGCAGCAAAGGGCGGATGGCTCCAGGCGGCCGCGTCGCCAACAGGCACCACGTCGGTATGGCCGGCAAACATCAGGTGCGGGCCCGATGTTCCAAGGCGCGCGTAAAGGTTCTCGATGTCGGGCGTGCCCGCCTCCGTTGCCGTCACCCGCTCGACGGCAAAGCCGAGCGGTGCCAGCATCGCGTCCAGTGCGGACAGCGCGCCGCCTTCCGCAGGTGTCACGGAAGGGCAGCGGATGAGGGTGCCAAGATTTTCGACGGGATCGGTCGCAGACATCGATTAAAGCCTTCCGGTCAGTCGCGCAGCAGTTCGTTGATGCCGGTCTTGGAGCGGGTCTTTTCATCGACGCGCTTGACGATGACGGCGCAATAGAGATGCGGCGCGGGAAGGCCGTTGCCCATGGTGGCATTGGCAGACGGCATGGAGCCGGCAACGACGACCGAATAGGGCGGCACTTCGCCATACATGACTTCGCCGGTGGCGCGGTCGACGATCTTGGTGGACTTGCCGATATAGACGCCCATGCCGAGCACGGAGCCCTCGCGGATGATGCAGCCTTCAACGACTTCGGAACGGGCGCCGATGAAGCAATTGTCTTCAATGATGGTCGGGCCGGCCTGCAGCGGTTCCAGCACGCCGCCGATGCCGACGCCGCCGGACAGGTGAACGTTCGAACCGATCTGGGCGCAGGAGCCGACGGTCGCCCAAGTGTCGACCATGGTGTTTTCACCGACATAGGCGCCGAGATTGACGAAGGACGGCATCAGCACGACGCCCTTGGAGACGTAAGCCGAGCGGCGCACGACGGCATTCGGCACAGCGCGAAAACCGGCGGCGCGGAACTGGTTCTCGCCCCAGCCTTCGAACTTTGAGGGCACCTTGTCCCACCAGGTGGAGGTGCCGGGACCGCCCTTCACCACTTCCATGTCGTTGAGGCGGAAGGAGAGGAGAACCGCCTTCTTCAGCCACTGGTGAACGGTCCACTGGCCGTCTTCACCGCGCGCGGCAACCCGCAAGGTTCCGGCGTCGAGCAGGTTCAGCGCCTCCTCGACAGCATCGCGGATCTCGCCTTTGGTGCCAAGGTTGACGCTGTCGCGGTTGTCGAAGGCCTGTTCGATGGTCGCTGCGAGGGCGGAGAAGTCCTTGGGCTCGGGGCTGGTCATAGAGGGGGTCCTTGGATGTCACACGGATCGTGATGAGGGCAGGCGTGCTGCCGGCTGGCAAATTCCTGCCTTTTGCTCTAAGCGACCGCCTCCCGAGCGTCAATGTGGTTTGGTGTGCCGGTGGGTAGGCCCGCACAGCGATGCGAGGCAATGCGCCGCATGTGAATGGGGAACCGCACACTTCCTCAATCCATTGCGTATTACAAAAGAGCAGAGACACGACAATTGCGAAGGACACGACAGATGGCCGCAGGAAAGAATGACACGACGAGACGCAAGGGCGGTGTCTTTGATCCGCTGAAGGACAGTTCCGTCGACAAGCTGCGTGCCCGCGCCATCCCAAAAACCCCCCAGTCGGTATCGCCTTCCTACAGGCTGGCCTATGTAGACGAGGATTTTCTCTGCCGCGACGAATTGCGTCCGGTGCGCCTGCAACTGGAACTGCTGAAGCCGGAAATGGCGCTGACCGAAATGGGCATCAAGTCCACCGTCGTGCTGTTTGGCGGCGCACGCATTCCCGCCCCCGGCACGGAGCCCTGGGCGGCCCGCAACGAGGTGCAGCGCAAGAACCTCACGGAGGCTTCCGTCTATTACGAGGAGGCGCGCAAGTTTGCCGGCCTCTGTGCCGCAGAATCGGCACGCCATGACCACCAGGAATATGTCGTTGTGACCGGCGGCGGGCCGGGTGTGATGGAGGCGGGCAATCGCGGTGCTGCGGAAGCCGGCGCACCCACCATCGGCCTCAACATCCTTCTGCCGCACGAGCAGGCGCCGAACCCCTATGTGACGCCGGCGCTCAGCTTCAACTTCCACTATTTCGCCATCCGCAAGATGCACTTTCTCATGCGGGCGCGGGCAATCGCGGTGTTTCCGGGTGGTTTCGGCACGCTGGACGAGCTGTTTGAGGCGGTCACGCTGATCCAGACGCGGCGCATGGCGCGCATTCCGCTCATCCTGTTCGGGGAAAAGTTCTGGCACAAGATCATCGATTTCCAGGCGCTTGCCGATTTTGGCACCATTGCGCCTGAAGACATGGAGCTTCTGAACTTCGTGGAAACCGCCGACGAAGCGTTTCAGGTGATGGCCGATTTCTACGACATGGAAAAGCCCGCCCCTCAGGCGTGAGGAGCGGGCTTGCCATTTCATTTAGAGCGTATGCGCGGTGATCAGAACGGGCGATCCGGCAGGTCGTCGATGGTGATCACGCCATCCTTGTTGCGGTCCATGCGGGTAAACATCTTGTCCATGGCAGCTGTGGCTTCCGCCTTGCTGATCTGGCCGTTTTCGTCGGTGTCGGCCATGCGGATCAGAGCCATGCCCGGCATCATGCCGCGCGGGCCCATGCCTTCACGCATGCCGTGATGTTTTCCGTGCGGGCCACGGGGACCTTCGCCACGAGGGCCTTCGCCACGGGGGCCGTCATCATTGGCGGCCATATCCCCGTGATGTTTCATGGCATCCGGACCGCGGGGGCCACCGGCTTCCGGCGGCGGCGGCGGGCCACCTTCGTCATCGGCCATTTCGTCAGGCTCGGCGCCGGGGCCCTTGGGATTGGCGGCACGCTCGGCGCGGCGCTTTTCACGCCACTCTTCCATGCGCGCCTCGTGGAACTTGCGCATTTCGCCCGGCGTCAGCACGCCATCCTTGTTGGCGTCGGCTGCCGTAAACAGGCCATCACCCCAGGCGGTGACTTCTTCCTTGGTGATCTTGCCGTCCTTGTTGGTGTCGGCATCCTTCAGCAGGCGGATGAACATCATGTCCTGCATCATGGCGCGCTGCGGGCCGGGGCGGCCGGGGCCATGCTCGGGGCGACCGCCGGGAGCAGCAAAGCTTGCCGGCGCCAGCGCCCCGACGATGAATGTCGCGCCGAGGGCTGCGAGGGCGAATTTCTTGACCGTCATGGATGTGCTTCCTTTTCCCTGTTGTCGTGACACCAAGGTAGGGACGCGCGGTGGCCTTCACCACTTAAACATCGGTAATCTCTATGAAGCTTTGGTAATGTTACCGCATCAGCGGTTGAGGATCGCGCCCAGGAAAGAGACCAGATCGTCGGTCATGTAATCGACATTCGGGTCCTCGTCGGAGGCCTGTTCCCAGCGCTCGATGATGAAATCGCCGACATTGCGCGGCACCATCAGCACGGTCTTCATGCCAAGCGCACGGGGCGCTTCCAGATTGCGCGGCAGGTCCTCGAACATTGCCGCATGGCGTGTATCGACCCGGTTGAGGCTGGCGAACTTGTCATAGGTGGCGCCGGCGGGCTTTGGCACATATTCGGCCGCCACGATGTCGAATATGTCGTCGAAATGGTCAAGGATGCCAAGCGCGCGGGCGGCCGCTTCCGCATGCGAAACGGTGCCATTGGTGAAGATGAACTTGCGCCCCGGCAGCGCCTTGATCGCTTCGCCCAGTTCCGGATGCGGCAGCAGCGCCGAATAATCGATGGCGTGCGCCCGTTCCAGAAACGCATTCGGGTCGATGCCGTGGTGGGTCATCAGGCCCTTCAGCGTCGTTCCATGCTCGTGATAATACTGCTTCTGGAGCCGCCGCGCCTCCTCCGGCTCCATCTGCAGCAGTTCAGCCACGAAGGCCGTCATGTTGCGGTCGATCTGCGCAAACAGATTGACGTGGTGCGGATAAAGCGTGTTGTCGAGATCAAAGACCCAGTCACGGACATGGGCGAAATCGGCGGGATCGGGCGTGGCGTTGAGCTGTGGCATGGCGGCTTTATGCACCTGTCAGCGGCGAAAGGAAAGCCGGCAATGCACGGCGTACCGCCGCAGCCTTTGCCGGCCTTGGCGACGGTGAAGCTGCGTGCTAGCGCCGTTATCATGGAACTCTGGATCCCCATCACCATTGCCGCCGCCTTCCTGCAGAACCTGCGCTCGGCCTTGCAGAAACACCTGCAGGGCTCGCTCGGCACGCGGGGCGCAAGTTTCGTGCGCTTCGGCTACGGCTTTCCGGTGGCGGTGCTCTATGTCGTCGGGCTGCATTTCATCGGCGGCTTTCGCCTGCCGCAGCCAACGCTTGGTTTTGCCGTCTGGGCGATCATCGGCGGACTTGCGCAGATCTATGCGACGATCATGCTGGTCTACCTGTTTTCGCTGCGCAATTTCACCGTCGGCACGGCCTATTCGAAAACCGAACCGATGCAGGCGGCCCTTTTCGGCCTCGTTATTCTCGGCGAACGCTTGAGCCTTGGCACGGTTGTTGCGATCTTCATCGGCATTGTCGGCGTCATGACGATTTCGGTGGCGCGCTCGCCGCTCACCTTTTCAGGACTGTTCCGCTCGCTTGCCACCCGCACGGCGCTGATCGGCATTGCCTCCGGCGGCGTGTTCGGGATTTCAGCGGTTGCCTATCGCTCGGCGTCGCTGTCGCTCGATGGCCCGAACGCGGTGATGCAGGCGGGCTTCACACTGGCCTTCGTCACGGGGTTCCAGACGCTGTTCATGCTCATCTGGATGCTGGCGACCGACCGAAGCGAAATCGGCAAGGTCATCCGCTCGTGGAGAACGTCGGCGCTGGTGGGGCTTGCGGGTGTGGTGGGCTCTGCCGGCTGGTTCACGGCCATGACCCTGCAGCAGGTGGCCTATGTGCGCGCCCTTGGCCAGATCGAGCTGGTCTTTACCTTCATGGCCTCGGTGTTTCTCTTCCACGAGAAGATCAACCGCCTGGAGGTTCTCGGATGCCTGCTCATCGTTGCAGGCATCCTGGGTCTTCTGTTTTTCTGACGTCTGAGGTCAGGGAACGATCAGCGTTCCGGCACCACCTTCGGTGAAGATTTCGAGCAGCACCGAATGGGAGGTCTTGCCGTTCAAGATAACGACGCCCTGCACGCCGGCGCGGATCGCGTCGATGCAGGTCTCGACCTTGGGGATCATGCCGCCGGAAATCGTGCCGTCCTTGATCAGCGCATGCGCCTGTGCAACCGACAGTTCCTTGATCAGGTTCTTGTCCTTGTCGAGCACGCCTGGAACGTCCGTCAGGAACAGCAGGCGGTCGGCGCGCAGCGCACCGGCGATCGCGCCGGCAAAGGTATCGGCATTGATGTTATAGGTCGCGCCGTCGCGGCCGGGGGCAACGGGCGCGATGACCGGGATCATTTCCGATTTCGCCAGGAGGTCGAGCAGCGTGCGATCGACTTCCACCACTTCGCCGACGAAGCCGAGATCCAGCACGCGCTCGATGTTGGAATCCGGATCGATGACGGTCTTACGGGCCTTTTCGGCAAACACCATGTTGCCGTCCTTGCCGCAAAGGCCGATTGCCCATTCGCCGGTCTGGTTGATGAGGGCAACGATTTCCTTGTTGATGGAACCGGCCAGCACCATTTCGACGATCTCGACCGTCTTGGCGTCGGTGACGCGCAGGCCCCCTTCGAATTTCGATTCGATGCCCATCTTCGACAGCATCGCGCCGATCTGCGGGCCGCCGCCATGGACCACGATCGGGTTGACGCCTGACTGCTTCAGGAGTGCGATATCCTCGGCAAAGGCCTTGCCAAGCGCCGCGTCGCCCATGGCGTGGCCGCCATATTTCACGACGATGGTCTTGTTCTCGTAACGCTGCATGAAGGGCAGTGCCTGCGCGAGCAGCTGCGCCTGCATTTCACTTTCGGAAGGGGACATCGAATTACCTCTGGGAAACTCAGTGCGGCCTTGTAACGCATGTTTTTGACAGAGGAAATAATCCGGCGCCAACAAATCCGCGTACTTGTCACGATGAACTCAAAAAAGACAGGCTTCGGCACGGGGAGACCGACCACGTGAAGAGCAAGGACGAAGAGCTTTCTCACCTGGTGGCGCGTATTGCGCTGCAGGATAGAGCCGCTTTCCGGGCGGTTTATCATCAGACCTCGCCAAAACTTTTTGGCGTCTGCCTTCGTATCCTTAGAGATCGCGAAGATGCGCAGGATGCGCTGCAGGAGGTTTATGTGAAAATCTGGCGCAATGCCCCACGATTTGCCGGCTCCAATGTCGGACCGATGCCCTGGTTGTGTGCCATCGCGCGCAATCACGCCATCGATGTGCTGCGCGCCCGCCGCCCGCCCTCAGACAGCCTTGATGACGAGGAGCGGCAGTTTCCCGATGGGGCCCCGGACCCGGAAACCTCCGCGGTGCTGAAAGGTGAAGGAAGGCGCATTGACAGGTGCATGCAAGAGTTGGATCCTCATCGCGCCGAGGCCGTGAAAAGTGCCTATGTCGAGGGCCTGAGTTACCAGGAATTGGCCAAGCGCCATGAGGTTCCGCTGAACACCATGCGCACCTGGCTCAGGCGAAGCCTATTGTCGTTGAGAGAGTGCATGGAGCGATGAACAATCCCGACCAGAGCGAAGGCGACCGCGCCCGCGATGAGGTTCTTGCCGGAGAATACGTGCTGGGCGTGCTGTCTGCGGAAAACCGCGCACGCGTTGAGGCACGCATTCGCCGCGACCGTGCCTTTGCGGCCATCGTTGCCCGCTGGGAGGAGAACCTGTCGCCGCTCAACGAGGAATACGAGGCGATTGCGCCGCCCGATTTCATCCTGCCGATGGTGGAGCGCCGGGTTCTTTCGGCCCGCCGCAGGCAGGAGCAGGGTGGCATGCTTGCCGCACTCTGGGGATCGCTGGCGCTCTGGCGGTTTGTGGCGCTTGCCTCGCTTTTCCTGTTTGCCGGCACGATGTTCTTTAACGCACGCCAGCCGGTGGCGGTGACGCCACAGCCGCTTCGTCCGCTTGCCGAGCTTTCCGGTGAGAACAATGCGGTCAGCCTTGCGGCCCGTTATGATGCCGCAAACGGGCGCCTGCGGCTGACGCCGGTCGCCACTGCCGCCGAAGATCAGCATTCACTGGAGCTTTGGGTGATCGATGGTGCTGATCCGGCCGTGTCTCTCGGCATTCTGCCGCAATCGGGAGAGGGTGAACTGTCCGTCCCGGAAACGCTTCGGCCGAAGCTGAAGGACGGCGTCACACTTGCCGTCAGCCTTGAGCCTTATGGCGGTTCGCCAAGCGGCGCGCCGACCGGCCCGGTGCTGGCGAAGGGCAGGGCACAAATGCACTGATGGCCTTGCCCGCCTGGCCGGACGGAAGTCTTGCCGGGCGGTTGCGAAATCCGAACGCATGGTCCGCCGCGCAGGTCATCTTTTTCCGTCGCGCCTGAAACTCTTTCGTCTTGCCTCTCGTCCTTGGCTTTGTTCCCGATGACTGGGAGCGGCGGCCAAGGGTGAACACCCTGCCGTCTCAAGGTACAGGAAGAGGATCACCCCATGTTGAAGACCGCAATGCGCAGCGTCGCAATCCTAGCCCTTCTGTCCGCAAGTGCCGTCGCCACCCAGGCCGCCAATCCCAAGGTTGGTGGTGCCGCGATGTATGAAAACAAGAATATCGTTGAAAATGCCGTCAATTCGAAGGACCACACGACGCTTGTGGCGGCCGTGAAGGCAGCAGGCCTTGTCGAGACGCTGGAAGGCAAGGGGCCGTTCACGGTGTTTGCGCCCACCAACGAAGCCTTTGCAAAGCTGCCGAAGGGCACGGTCGATACGCTGCTGAAGCCGGAAAACAAGGCGCAGCTCACCAAGATCCTCACCTGCCACGTGGTGGCCGCCGATGCCATGTCGAAGACCATCGAGAAGATGATCAAGGACGATGGCGGCGAACATGACGTGAAGACGGTCGGTGGCTGCGTGCTGAAGGCCAAGGAATCGAAGGGCAAGATCACGCTCACCGACGAGGCCGGCGGTGTCGCCCATGTGACGATTGCCGACGTCAAGCAGTCGAACGGCGTGATCCATGTGGTCGATCACGTGCTTCTGCCGAAGATGTAATGAAAAGATTGGCCTTCACCACAGGGTGAGGGCCCTGGCAAACGGCGCCCGAAGTCCCCGTCATCACTGACGGTCGCGGCGCCGCTGCCGGTCTGGCGGTGTTCCTTGTCGTCCCCTGAAACCCGTCAGACCGGTTTTCCAACCGTCAGCCCGATGGCCTGGCGCAGTTCATCCAGACCCTCGAATTTTTCAGACGACGTGGACAGCACTTCCGGAAAGGCTGCCGGGTGCTTGCGGATCTTTTCGCGTGTTTCGGAAAGCAGCTTAATGACACCTGGCGGCTTGATCTTGTCGGTCTTGGTCAGCACGATCTGGTAGGAAACGGCGGCCTTGTCGAGAAGGTCGAGCACTTCATCGTCATTCTTCTTGATGCCATGGCGGCTGTCGATCAGCACATAAACGCGCTTCAGCGTCGCGCGACCGCGCAGGTAATCGAAGACCAGCTTTGTCCAGGCATCGACGTTTTCCTTCGGCGCCTTGGCATAACCGTAGCCGGGCATGTCGACCAGCGCCATCGGCGGCAGGTCATTGCCGGCGCCGGAATAACCGTCGGGCACGAAATAATTGAGCTCCTGCGTGCGCCCTGGCGTGTTGGACGTGCGCGCCAGACCCTTCTGGCCGACGAGCGCATTGATCAGCGAGGATTTGCCGACATTGGAGCGGCCGGCAAAGGCCACTTCCAGCGGACCTTCCGGCGGCAGGAATTTCATCGCCGGAACGCCCCGGATGAAAACCCACGGGTGGCCGAAAAGCGGCCTTTCCTCGAATTTCTGATCTGTCGCCATGTCGTTTATCGCCATTTGTCTGTTTTGAGGGTCCGGCTTCGTGCTTTTGGCCGGTAATGTCAAGCATTGGCCCTGTTGTCAGGGCGTCTGCCCCGAAACGACAAGACCCCGGGAATGCCGGGGTCTTGAAAGGTTTCGGCTATTTTGTTTCGGCCGGTTTTCGCTTGAACAGGTCCCTGATGTTGTCGACAAGTTCGACCTTGGCGCCGTGACGCTTCATGATCAGCGCCTGCTGGGTGATCGAGAGCGTGTTGTTCCAGGCCCAGTAGATGACAAGGCCGGCCGGGAAGGACGACAGCATGAAGGTGAACACCAGCGGCATCCAGGTGAAGATCATCGCCTGGGTCGGGTCCGGCGGCGTCGGGTTCATGCGCATCTGCAGGAACATGGTGATGCCCATGATAATCGGCCAGACGCCAATCATCAGCGCGTGCGGCACGGCATAAGGCAACAGGCCGAAGAGGTTGAACAGCGACGTCGGGTCCGGAGCCGAAAGGTCCTGGATCCAGCCGAAGAACGGCGCGTGGCGCATTTCGATGGTGACGTAAATGACCTTGTAGAGCGAGAAGAAGATCGGGATCTGCAGAACCACCGGCCAGCAGCCGGCAATCGGGTTGATCTTTTCTTCCTTGTAGAGCTGCATCATCGACTGCTGCAGCGCCATGCGGTCGTCGCCGTGCTTTTCCTTCAGCTCGGCCATCTTCGGCTGGACACGCTTCATGGCGGCCATCGAGGCATATTGCTTGCTGGCGAGCGGGAAGAACAGTGCCTTCACGACGATCGTGGTGCAGAGAATTGCCACGCCGAAATTGCCAAAATAGCGGAAGAAGAAGTCCATCAGTTTGAACATCGGCTTGGTGATGAAGTAGAACCATCCCCAGTCGATCAGCAGGTCGAAGCGCGGGATCGAATAGCTCTGCTCGTACCCATCGACCAGCGGCACTTCCTTGGCGCCGGCAAATATCAGGTTCTTCAGTTCCGTCGACTGGCCGGGCTGGATGGTGACCGCATCGGTCTTGTAGTCGGCCTGGTAACGTGGCTGGCCATCGGTAAAGTGCGTGAAGCGCGCTTCATACGGCACTTGCTGGGGCGGTACGATGGTCGAAGCCCAGTATTTGTCGGTAATGCCAAGCCAGCCGCCGGCTGCCTTCGGATTGACCGAGGCTTCCTTTTCGATGCTGCTGTAGCTGTGTTCGGACACGCCATTGCCGGCACCGAGAACGCCGATGAAGCCTTCGTGAATGACGTAGACGGAGGGTGTTGCCGGCTTGTTGTAGCGCGTCACGCGGCCATAGCTTGCAAGGCTGACGGCAGCCTCGGTCTTGTTTTCGATTCTGTCGGTGATCGTCAGCATGTAATGGTCGTCAACGGAAATGGTGCGGTTGAACACCACGCCCTTGTCGTTGGTGAAGGAAAGCGTCACCGGGGTCGCAACCGTCAGCTTGTCGCCGGAGGTCAGCGTCCAGACCGTGTTGGGGCCGGGCACCGTGCCGGAGGCGTCGCCTGCGATATAGCCGATTTCGTTGAAGTAGCCGTCCTTGGTATCGGCCGGCGAGAGCAGCGTGATGGTCGGGCTCTCCGGATCAACCGTCTCGGTGTATTCGCGCAGCTTCAGGTCATCGAAGCGGGCGCCGGTAAGGTTGATCGAGCCTGCAAGAGCGGGCGTATCGATGGCCACGCGCGGCGAACGGGCAAGCGCCTGTTCGCGCGTCGCGCCGACGGGCGCCTGGGTGGAGCCGGGAAGCGTGCCGGTGGCCGTGCCGCCAACGGTGGGATTTGCCTGCGGATTGGCAGCCTGCTGCTGTTCAACCTGCGCGCGTCGCGCCTCTTCGGCGCGCTGCTGCGCTTGCATCCTCGGGTTCATATAGAGGAACTGCCAGGCAAGAACGATCAGCACCGAGAGCGCGATCGCGATGAAGTAATTGCGGTTCTTTTCCATCATGCTTTCCTGGAACGGGTCTCCTCGGACCGCTTGTGTTTCGGTCTGCTTCCCAGGCGTTCGGAAAGCGCCGCCGTGATATCGGCGAAGGATGCATTCAACATCTCGCGTCGGGCGACAATGACATAGTCATGACCGTCTTTCATTGCAAAGCCGCCGGACAACCGGACCGCTTCGCGCAGCCGGCGTCGCATGCGATTGCGTTCGACGGCATTGCCCTGTTTCTTGGTCACCGTGAAACCGACACGGGCCTCGGCGTCCGGTTCCTTGCGGTCGAGCACTTCCATGAGGAAGAGACGCCCGCGGCGTTTTTCGCCATCCCGGACAGCAAGAAACTGCGGCCGGCTTTTCAGCCGCCCGACAGTTTTCGTCTTCTGGTCTTCAATCGTCATTTCCGGCACAGTCGCCGGGCATGCCGGCCTTAAGCCGACAGGCTCTGACGGCCGCGTGCGCGACGGGCGGACAGAACCTTGCGGCCGCCCTTGGTTGCCATGCGGGCGCGAAAGCCGTGACGACGCTTGCGAACAAGCTTGGACGGTTGGTAGGTACGCTTCATTTTTTAATACCGCGGTGTGCGGCCCTTCTTGGGTTTGTCCCTTGGGGGACAAGAGCGTTGATGGATAACGTATCGGCACAGGAACACGCTCACGCGCGCCTGCGAAAGCCGGACGTGGGCGGCTTATAAGAGCAAGCCATCGCAAAAGTCAATTGGCGCCGGGCTTTTCCCGCGCATTGCCTGCGCGCCGGGCCTGTCATTTCACGGTCTCGAATTCAAGCATTCATTAATTCGCCTGTGCGAATGTTGGAATACCAGAAGGGCGGGGAGCCTTGCAGATCTGGTGTTGGTACACGAGGGTTTGACATGAAAATCAAAGGCAAGATTAACCTGCTCGTCGGGTTGATGGCGCTGGTCTCCTTGGTCGTCGGCGGCATTTCGCTGTTTGCGATCTCGGAATATGGTCGGCGCATCGATGCCTTCCATTCCGCCGCCGACCGCGCCTATCAGGGCGAGAACCTCAACCGGCTGGTGACGGCCGTGGTGATGGAGGCGCGCGGGATCTATGCCGCCAAGACGGCGGAAGACACGGTCAAATTCGGCGAAGGCCTGACGAAGAGCCTGACCCAGATGGACGCATTGCTCGAAAAATGGCGCCCGATGGTATCGGCCGAGCAGCGGCCAGCCTTTGAAGCGATGGCAAAGAAAGCCGAAGAGTTCAAGGCATTCCGCTCCGAGACGGTGCGGCTTGGCAAGACGGAAGGGCCGGAGGTTGCCAACAAGCAAGGCAATAACGAAGCCAACCGCAACAACCGCAAGGCCTTTCAGCAGGAAATCGACGCCATCGTCGGCCAGGATCGCGCGGAACTGGACAAGGTGAGCGCCGGCATCAACCAGTTTGGCGATACCCTGTTCCTGCTCATCAGCATCGTGACGCTGACGGGCGTGGCACTCGGCACCGGGCTTGCCGCTTTCATCAGCCGCCGCGCGCTGATCACGCCCATCCTTGCGTTGACGGATGCGATGAAGCGTATTGCCTCAGGCGATTATGCCACCGCCGTTCCGGGTGTCGGGCAGAAGGACGAGATCGGCGAAATGGCCTCGACCGTCGAAGTGTTCAAGCAGAACGGCGTCGAGGTGCAGCGCATGAACGCCGAGGATGGCGTGTCGCGCGCCCGTTCCGACGATCTGCAGGCGCGCATGGCAGCCGTGGTTGCCGCCGCTGCCGAGGGCGATTTCACGGCCCGCATCAACAAGCAGTTCGGCAATGCCGGACTGGACCGGTTTGCCAACAATGTCGACCAGCTGCTGGCGACCGTCGATGGCGGCCTGACCCAGACTGGCGACATCCTCAAGCGGCTTGCCGCCGGCGATCTCACCGACACCATGCATGGCAGCTTCCACGGCGCATTTGCGGATCTGCAACGCAATGTCAACGAAGCCATCCTCAATCTGCGCAACACGATGGGCGAAATCCGCGGGGCCGCAAGCCTCATCAACGGCAATGCCGGCGAACTACGCACCGCAGCTGACGATCTGTCGAAGCGCACCGAACAGCAGGCCGCAGCGCTCGAGGAAACGTCTGCAGCGCTCGACGAGATCACAGCAGTCGTCAAATCCTCCACGGAACGTGCCCAGGAAGCCAGCAGCATGGTGGGCGAAGCCAAGGAAAGTGCTGCGCAATCTGCCATTGTGGTGCGCGATGCGGTGGCCGCCATGGGCCGTATCGAACAGGCCTCGCGCGAGATTTCGCAGATCATCAACGTCATCGACGAGATCGCCTTCCAGACCAACCTCCTGGCGCTCAACGCCGGTGTGGAAGCGGCCCGCGCCGGTGAGGCCGGCAAGGGTTTTGCCGTCGTTGCCCAGGAAGTGCGCGAGCTTGCCCAGCGCTCGGCCAATGCGGCCAAGGACATCAAGGCGCTGATCACCAAGTCTGGCGAGGAAGTGGCCGGTGGCGTCAAGCTTGTCCAGAAGACGGGCGAATCGCTGCATGAGATCGAAAGCCGGGTTCTCGGCATCAACGATCATATCCATTCGATCGCAACGGCCGCCCGCGAGCAGGCAACCGGCCTGCACGAGGTCAACACCGCCGTCAACCAGATGGACCAGGTGACCCAGAGAAACGCTGCCATGGTGGAGGAAACCTCTGCGGCGACCCACAGGCTGTCTCAGCAAGCCGATGGCCTGTTTTCGCTGCTGTCGCATTTCAACATCGGCGACGGCGGGCAGGCACCGCGCCGCGCCTCCGAGGCGGCTCCCGTGCGCGCGGCGCCAGCCCGTGCAGCGGCCATCCGTGCGGCCGACGAGCGTGCCGCCCCCAAGGCATCGCCTGCGCGCCGGATGATGGGCAATCTTGCCCGCGCCATCGGTGCGGCACCGGCAGCGGCGGCAGCTGCGCCACGCGGGGAAAACTGGGAGGAGTTCTGATGCGACACCGGTTTTCGACACCCGGTGCAACGGCCTGAACCGCCCCCAATGCCCGAGGGCTGGAAAAAACCCTCGGGCATCTTTATGATAAGGCACATGACGAGCGGCGCGGGAGCGCGTCGCAAAGCCGCTTGAACGAACGGAGATCCGCATGACGAATGAGGCGGAGGGCTCCGCCCCACTGGGATCGCCCCCGGCAGAGGGTGCGGACATACCCCTTCAGCGGATGCCCCGGCGCTTTCGCGGCCTGTCGGGACGTCTTCTCTGGCTGACCGTCATTTTCGTCATGTTTGCCGAAGTGCTGATTTTTGTCCCCTCGATTTCCGTGATGCGCACCACCTGGCTGCGCGACCGGCTGGATACGGCCGCTGCCGCCGGCATTGTCATCGACGGGTTGCAGCCGGCCGAGCTGCCGCGCGAAGTGCAGGACGATACGCTGCTGGCGACCGGCACGAAAGTTCTGGCGCTGCGCAAGGACGGCACTTCGCGCCTGCTCGCGGCCATCGATGTTCCCCCGCAGGTGGATGTGCAGGTGGATCTGGCCCATGAGACGCCATTCCATGCCATGGCCAACGCGCTCGACACGCTGATCTTCGGTGGCGGGCGCGCCATGCGCGTCTACGGTCCGATCAACGATACCGATATGATCATCGAACTTGTCATGAACGACGACACGTTGCGCAAGGCGATGATCGGCTTCTCGCGGCTGATGTTCGTCATCTCGCTGCTGATTTCGCTGGTGACGGCGTTTCTGATCTATCTCGCGATCAACCGCATGATGATCGGCCCGATACGGCGCCTCACGCATGGCATGCAGGTGTTTTCCGAGCATCCGGAAGATCCCGAGCGGGTGTTCGTGCCCGGGCGCGCCAAGGGAGAGCTGCAGGTGGCCGGCCACCATCTGGCGGCCATGCAGCGCCAGTTGCAGCGCACGCTGAAGCAGCAGAAGAACCTCGCAGACCTTGGCCTTGCCGTCTCCAAGATCAACCACGACATGCGCAACATCCTGGCCTCGGCACAGCTGATGTCGGACCGGCTGGTGGATGTCGAGGATCCGATGGTGCGCAGCTTTGCGCCAAAGCTGCTGCGCACCATCGACCGGGCGGTGGGCTATACCAATGAAGTGCTGGCCTATGGGCAGGCTTCGGAAGCCGCCCCACGGCGTCGGCTGCTGCGCTTGGCAGGGCTCTGCCAGGACGTGCGCGAGATCCTGGCGCTTGATCCGGAAGCCGGCATCGAGTTCATCGACCAGATCGATGAGATGCTGGAAGTGGACGCCGACAGCGAGCAGCTGTTTCGCGTCATCCACAATCTCTGCCGCAATGCCGTACAGGCGCTGATGCATGCACCACCCCCCGAGGACGGCCAGCCGCACCGGGTGTCGCTGACCGCCCAGCGCGTCGGCAGCGTCGTCAGCATCACCGTGGATGACAACGGCCCCGGCATGCCGCGCAAGGCGCGCGAAAACCTCTTTGCGGCCTTCCGCGGCTCCGCCCGTTCCGGCGGCACCGGCCTTGGCCTTGCCATTGCCCGCGAACTGGTGCTCGCCCATGGCGGCACGATTGCACTCGTGGAAAAGCCCGGCCCCGGCACGCTTTTCCGCATCGAAATTCCCGACCGCCCAGTGGCTCTTGACGCCTACCGCGTTCGTGCATGAAATTTATCCATGTTTTTCAAAGACTTGAAAAGTTGTTTCAACAAAATGACAGCAGCCTCGGCAAAATCGCTTGCAATCCCCCCAAGGACGCTTTAGAGGATCGCCAACGCCGACGGACAGTCGGTGAGGCAAGCACCCGTAGCTCAGCTGGATAGAGCACCAGACTACGAATCTGGGGGTCAGGAGTTCGAATCTCTTCGGGTGCGCCATTCCTTCTTAATAATCCCAAATTTATCAACGGCCTCAAGGCTTTGGCTATCATTCCGGTCCACAACGGGGTCCACACGGGGTCCACGGAAGGTCAGTTATGGGGTTAACCTTGAAGTACGTTAAGGTCACCAAGGCGGGTACGTTTCACTATCGAAGGCGCGTTCCCAAGGACATGGCGTCTTCAACGGGACAGATTGAGTTCAAGAGGTTCTTGGGCAAGAGCGAACGTGAAGCTCTGCGAACTTACCCCAAGACCCATGCCTTTCATGAACGACTTATCGAGGAGTTCAGGAACCTCGCCCGCGACAGGGCCAATCTTACCGCTCTTGAGGCTCATGAACTGGCCGAGCGGAAAGCCGCCGATCTTACCAATGAGTGGGTCGCTTCCATCGGAGGACGGAGACTAACGGGGGCTGACGAAGAGGCCGTTGATCTGCTGTTGGACGGTTTTGAGGCGTCTGGATCGACTGACGTTGTGGAGCGCCAGGCTCTGAGTATCCTCGCTTCTGGCGGCAAGCTCTCCCGACCTACTCCGACCGTTGAGGACGCGAAGCGGCTCTACTTCAAGGAAAAGATCAAAGGCACTACAAACGAAGGGCGGCGAACTCTCCGCCTTGATCGGGCTATGGAGCTTCTCAGCCATTCGGTTGATGCCGGAAGGCCGCTAGATCGCCTTACTCGCAAGGAAGCCAGAGAAGTCCGGGACTACATGCATCGGGATCTTCGCATGGCCCCGAATACCGTCAAGCGATACATCGCGGACATCAGATCGATGATAAACCTCGGCCTCCGCGAGAATGATATGCGCGCGGCGGTCAATCCCTTCAATGGGCTCGCGATCAAGATCGAGGAGGCGGCTCAAGATGAGCGAATGCCGTTCCCAGAGGACATGGTCAACGCCTTGAATGACCGCATTGCCGGTCACGCTGGGGCCGATCTGTCGCGCATTTGGTCCATCATAGAGGGGACCGGATGCCGATTGTCGGAAGTTACTGGGCTGATGGTCGACGACGTGAAGCTAGGGGGGCCTATTCCCTATCTCAACCTGATCTTCCATCCCCATAGGAGGCTCAAGAATAGAGGGTCCATCCGCCGGGTGCCTCTGATCGGGAAGGCTCTGAGTGCCGCCCGAGAAGCCGTGAAAGCCGCCGGGGGTAATCCTTATTTATTCGTCCAGTACGCCGGGGTCATCACAACGAAGGGCGGTAAGGGCAAGGGCAAGCAGGACGCCACTTTCGCGTCAAACGCGCTGATGAAGCATGTGCGTGAGGTAACTAAGGAGCCGAAACTCGTTGTCCACTCGCTTAGGCATACGATGGAAGACCGAATGCTTCGGGCTAGGGTGGACGAGTTCGTCCGCAATCTGGTGTTAGGCCATTCCGATGGCGCAATGAACGAGCGGTATGGTGGCCCAGACGCGAGACTTGAGGTGGCGGAACAGGCAGTGAAGGCGGCGCTGAAAGCGTAGCGCGATTTGAAGGCGGGTAGGGCATTGGCGAGCTTGCTGATGACGCTAAGCGCAACGGCTTGCCAGCCCCTCACGTTAACACCGAAAACTCATTCAATGTGGTGACCGGCAACACCTCCACTTTCGTCGCATGACGGTGGTCGAAATATGCGCGAACATCCGACACCTTAACCCGATCCGCAGGGGCCTCATATGCGACGAGCAAGCCCCCCGCCTTGTCTATGGCTTGGCATCCTGCGGTAGACGGGAACCAACGGCGTAGCGTTTGCAGGTCAGTGCAGCCGAACCTGTCATGCTCCGCAACGTGGTCGCTCAAACCGTCCGCCCCGGCGACATGGCTGACATGCGGGGTTCCCGGTCGCGGTTCCGGCTCATCAAACTTCTGAATAGCCCGAACATGTGCGAGGAAGTGGAGCTTGGCAAAGCCAGTCACACCCGCCCCCCTGCCGTGCTTGTCCTCGATACGCCAAACTCGGACGTAAGGCGCGTTGTCTCTTGCTTCTTTCAACTCGGTTCACTCCCTTCTCAAGGAACAGTCTGCCCTGCTTTGGTCGCGGGCGGTTTCAGGTGTTTGTTGGAACTTGGGCACTCAATGATCGTGGACACCGGCCATTCTTCGACTTCTCCCGATTTGCGGCGCGCTTTCCGGCAAGCTGTCTGGGGTCAGGTGTGGCGAGTTCGGGGTGGAAACAGATGCCCCCGGTGATGGACACAGATAGCCATATGGCCTTCCTGTTCCTTCGGACCTCCGTCCTTCGTCGTCGCTATTGCGGGAACCAATACAGCGACGGGAGGGACCGTGTAGGTGGTCGCTATGAACCTTCCTATACTAATAGGTATATGCACAGGGGGGCGCATCCTAGTGTGTGGGGTAATTGATTGGGAAGGACACAGAGCCGTCCTTAGGGGGCAGCTAGGCGGAAGGGAATACCGACGACGGAGGACGGAGGTCCGAAGTAAATCAACCCTCCAGCTCCGGCACCTAGGGGGGCCTCAGGCACCAGGAACACCTACACCTTCGGGATCGCCCTCACAGACAGACAGAAGCCCCTCACGGCCCTCCCTGCGGTCCTGTTGGAGGCTACAAGCTACTCCCGCAAACGCGAGGAAAGCTTCCGCTTGGGCTTCTGAGGTGTCCCCTCCAGAACGTGAAGGATATCCTCCAGCCCCCTAGGCTTCATCTGCATATAGCGCATGGTGGTGACGATGGCCGAATGGCCCATCCACTCCATGACGCGCTTGATATCGACACCAGCCAGAACCAGACGGGTGCAGCAGGTATGCCGGAGGACGTGCGGGGTGACGTCATGGAAGTCCAAGACCGCCCGCATTGTGTCCCATCATGACCGCATTTTGTGTTCGTTCTGGCTCGTGAACGGTCCCTTGTTGCCCCGAGCTTCCAGCCTTTGGCGGCGGGTGAGCATCTCCCTCACGCGCTTCGTCAGGGGGACCGTGCGGGGCCTCTTGGTCTTCGTCTTCCAGAAGGTCACGGTCGAGAACTGAGGGCCGAAGTCCTCCCATGCAACCGTCATCATTTCCGCGAAGCAACGCGCCCCGGTGTCGATGAGGGCGATGGTCAGGTCAAAGTTGTCCTGATCGTTCTGCGCCGACCAGTAGGCCAGCAAGACGCGCTCCTCCTGCTCATCCAAGAACCGGAAGCGGGTCTTCTCGACAGCGTTCCACTTGATCGAGGGCATCTTGTCGATGGCCCCGGCGTCGTGCGCCGTCTTGAGGATTTTGGAGAGGGCGGCGATCTTCTTGTTCACGTAGGAAGGTGAAAGCCCCTCGTCAGCGAGGTCCGACTTCCAGTCTGCGATATCCGCCGAAGTGATCTCGTTCAGGGGCTTATTGCGCCCCCAATGGTCCACGGCGGTTTGCCCGTTGCGGATTTGGGCGACACCTCCACGGGCCTGAGAGGACCAGACGGTGCGCTTCACGAAGTCGAAGCATGGTCCGAGGAGGGAGAGATCGCGGGTCTTGGAGCCGCTGATGTGAATGCTGACAGGCGGGAGAGGTTTCCCCATTTCTATCGCGTCACGGGCCGCTACCTCCCATTTGACTGCATGTTCCTCGGTCGGGAACGTGGGCCGGAAGCGATTGCCGTCCTCAAGGGTGACGTCGGCTTGCCACTTGTTACCTCTTTGCCGTGCCATGTTACGCCTCCCGGCTGGCGAGAGGAACGACGGCGGCGGCTGAGGCTGCGGCTTCTGCTTGTGCCAAGACTTCATCGATCTTGGACCGTGCCCATTTCAGCGGTCGCACCACGTCGGCGCTCGCTACCGGATGCCCATTCACTGCCGCCCGCATGGCCGACATGATGAACTCTGCGGCGATGGTCATGTCCGACATGCTGTAGTCGAGCGGGGTGGCGGATTTCTGCTGTCTGCTGGTTTGCATTGGAAGCCCCTGTTGAGAAACGAGGCCCCCTTAATAGCCAGGAAAACAACCGGCACAACAAGGGATAAGGACACCCGAAGGTGGCCGTTCGTGGTGGTCACTCGGGGGTGACGATTGGGGGCAGATGGGGTCGGAGCCGGATGCGCATTTTGTGCCAAGGCAGTCACCCGAAGGCGACGACATGCCAAATTGTCGCACCCTACCGGCCGAACAGACTATTCAGGACAGACCAGATGCCGCCCACGGCCAAAGCGCCGATCACCAGCCAACTGCCGACAACAACAATGGCGTCCATCGTTATACCTCCTCAGTTACGTCTTCGCCGGTCGTGGTGCCGAGCGCCCGATAGACACTCGCCTTACTCATGCCCACCTTCGCCATGATTTCCCTGATCAGCAATCCCTCGTCTCGCATCCGCCGAATGTCTGAAATGACGTCAGGCGTGGCTTGCGCCTTTCTGCCGAACTTCGTCCCGTTGTCCTTCGCCTTGGCGATGCCGTCCATCTGACGCTCCGACCGAATGGCTGTCTCGAACTCAGCAAAGACTGCAAGCATCTGGAGCATGGCCCTACCAGCCGGACTGCTTGTATCGATGCTTTGATCCAGCACCATCAGCCCCACACCCTTGCCCTCAAGCTCTTTCACGATTGACAGGAGGTCGGTGGCAGAACGAGCCAGCCGGTCAATTTTGGTGATGACGAAGGTATCGCCCTTGCGGGCAAACCTTAGAGCCTCCTTGAGGGCGGGACGATTGCTGTCTACGCCAGACCGCTTCTCCTCAAAGATATGGTCGGGGGTGATGCCAGCCGCTAACATCTTGTCGCGCTGGACCTCAAGGCTCTGCCCTACCGACGAGACGCGAATGTAGGCGATGAGTGTCATGTCTCAAATCCTCTAAGACGTTTCCATCCTTGAGATATGAGACATGATAAGAGACGCGTCAAGAGACATTCTCACAATGTATAGTTTTTGAGACGAGAGGTGGCATCGCTTCTGGCGGGAAGAGCGTTTGCCAGGAATGCGAACCGCATCTGTGAGGCAATAGGGCGGCGACCGCATGGGGGGACAAGCGCCTCCAGAAATGTCTAGTTTGGGTGCCTCGGAAATTTCGGCAATTTTTAGGTGGCTCAATTTATCCTGATACCCGTACCGCACTAAACATGGGCTAGGTGCTTGGCTTCTTGAGATCGCGTAAGGGAACCCCCATCACAATGCACTCGTCGCTATCAGACCCGCCCTCCCTGCGGAATAGCTCGTCGTCGGCATCAAGCTCACCCACTGGAACGGGCTTGCCTGTCCACCCGCAGTCCTCGCAGGTGGGACGCTCCCAAACCACCTCTGGAAGCTCCTCGTTGTAGCCTTCCTGTGGAGACAGGTGTGGCGAGCCACATTCTGGGCATTCTTCGGGGACCATACGGATGTGTCGCAGGACTAAAGAGGTCGCTAAGCCAAGGCCATGCTCGACGGTCGACAGAGCGGCTTCTGCGTCGTGCCATGTCGCTGAGTGTGCGTGTGTCAACCAATTGGCGAACACCCATGCGTCGCTGAGGAGAGACTTGAATAGGTGTCTGCGGTCCTTCTGGGAGCCTCCAGAGAGGATTGTGTCGCAGATCACATCATTCCATCCCCGAAAGTCTGCTCGCTTTGGCGGCTGCTCTATGGGCCACTCTGAGGCGTCTTGTGCTGCGGCGACGTAAGCAAGAAGGGCTTCTCGGCTTCGCACACCGATGGCCTGATAGTCCGACACATTCTGCGCCTGATGGAGCGCATCGTTCGCCTCGCGTAACTTGTTGAACACTTCCCCAAAGGGCAGCACTCGGCGGCTTTCGATGCGCTGTTGCTGCGTACGTGGGATACGGAGGCACAACCCCATGTGGAAAGTGACGGCCAAGTCCATGTTCGGGAATTGGTCTTGAGAGTAGAGGTTGGTTGGATTGGTGATGACCCACCACCGACCGTCGCTTGTGTGCAAATCCCAGACATCGTGCCGATGGCCCATCACCGTTTCAGCATAGACCTTCTGGAGGAAGTCAACACGGGCATCTGCCGACGATTGCGAAAGAAAGTAACGGACGATATCAGCCTTCTCGTCCTCTGTAGCATGTAGCATTTGGCTTTCTGCCCCGATCTCAATTGGCGGATAATGGGTCAAGAGGCTGGGCAGGAAACCCTGCGTCAGAGCCGCAAACGGCCGTGCGTAACGTACCTCGCAAAACTACGGGGCCGCTAGGCTACCTGACACGGTCAGCAAACAACCTGCGCGGTATCGATGAACTGGCGGAACAAATCCTGCCATTCGCCCACCTCACGTCTCTCCAAGGCCTTGCGGATCGTTGCCATGTCAGTGGAAATGACCAGCGCGTAGATTTGGCCACCTTGTTCCCTTACATTTTGCCGAACACGTTCCAGCATTTCCTGTTGATCGCCCTTTTGGTAGCTAAGACTTGTGAGTTGGTCCAGTTGCTCACTCGTCATTCTCACCGCAGATGGCAAAGCACTTTGCGGGGGACCAAAAGGCTTCATCGCCATAACCATTCCTGTGAAATTGAGGTCGAAATGGCCGTCGGCGTCAACCGGGACAACAGTTTGGATGTGGGCTACGGCTGTGGCCTTGTAATGCACATACGTAGACGGCATCCCCATCACCAAGGAACCATCAAACATTTCTCTGGGGAACTGTTTGGCTAGGGCCTTCCACAGCAGTCGCCCTAGAGTGTCGATCACGCTTTCATGGGGATCAGGTAGCGAACCTTCTATTTCTTTCAGCGTAGCTCCATGCATGAGGCTGTTGCGGGTTTTGTCGAGTAGCGCCACCGTTGCATCATCGCACCCCTCATCCGCATCCATAAGCAAGGCGCGGATAGCTTGTTTGGCGTAGGGCCTATGCTGCGGATGGGTTTCGCACTTTTCGCAATAGAGGGCAGACTGACAGTGCGGGCATTTGTCATTTACCTTCGCAGCGGGCTTCTGGAATTCAGCCACGATCTCCAGCGCAAACCAGAAGTAGGTGAATTGGTCGTCGGGCGCTGAGGCGTCTATTCCTCTTCGATACCATCGCAGGGCGCGCCTGATGGCGGGCGGAATGTCAAATTCGAGCAGACGTTCTATCGTATGTGCGTGATCATTATCCAGGAACGGCTGCGGATCATCGTATTCAATCCTATCGCCCCACATGCGCACATCTCTCATTCCGCCTTTCGACGGTTCTGCATTGACGATCTGCCTGATCCGGTGCTTTCGAAATGCAGAGCCTGTCGTGAATGCGAGCATGTTTAGGCAGGTCGCTAGGTGGTCGTCTGCCGTATCAGTCGCCTCATCCAATGCCTCCGCATCGAAGTAGACATGAACTGCAAGCAAGAACGGCGTGGTGAACTCCGAGCGAGGAATGTTCCTGATCAGGGCTTTGAACGCCTCGCGTGGGTCGGAGATTTTCAACACCTGACCGTCGGCCACAACCGACACGTCCGAGGCGACCTCAAAGTTAGCCACAAAGCGCATGGATTTTATCCCTCGCATCACCCAATCAATACGATGTTGATGCTGGACTATAGCCAGAACCTTGCCAAGCGTCATGCGTCCGCTTACGCTCACCAGCGCGGTCCACAATAGGGCCACAAGAGGTCCACGCGCCCTCTGAGGTTTAATCGGATCGGATGTCTAACGCCCTGAAAGCGTTGATCTAATTTTGGGGTCAATGGGTTTTGGTTTGGCGCTCTCCCCCACTTCGGGTGCGCCACTCTTTTCGCTATATAAAAAATAGATGGACAGCAATAACAGTCAGAGTTGAATGCACATGCATCGCTGGCTATTGCTTTACTGTTTCGGTGCGCGCATTGCGGTCGAGCTGGAAAATATCATACCATTCAAGTCGCTGCTCGCCTGCAAGGCGATGTAAGCGTGTCCGCTTGCGAGGCGTGCCGCCGTTGACTTTCTTTAAGAGATAAGTTGGAACGGCGCCGGAAAGGCACCGTTCAGCCGGCTTTTAGCTGCTGAGACGATTCCGCGGTAAAGATCGCATGATAGCTCGGAACGGCGCATGCCAACGGCATCAAGCATAATTCGCCTAGCAAGGCTTCAATAAACATCTCCGCCCGACGAATAATGATCCAAGCCCTTTCCAACTCCTCGCCGCTAATCTGTATGAATACAGCAGAGCTACCAAGCGCGTCACCACAACTGAAGGTGCCGCAAACGAGTTCATGAAGGGAAACATCACGAGCCGATCTGACGAGACGTGCCCTTGAGGTCAAGCGACCATGCTTGAGGGCGTATGCTGCGTCTCGTGCAACGCGAAATTCTTGTGAGATCTGGGCCAAGTGATTCTTTAGATCGCTGTCTTGTAAGCCGCCGCGGCTGGTGTTCTCGCATTTTACCTCATCCAGATAAGGGTGTTTTTCGTCCTCAAGTTGAACAAATAGAAGTCCAACAGCAGCATCGAGGCCCAATATCGCATTAACGGCGTGTCTGTAGTCGCCGTCGTCATTGATGGCGAGGGCGATATTGGGGCGGCACACTTCCTGAAAGAAATCGACTGCGTTCATAAAGCTTCCCATCGTCACATCTGGTATGCATGTGACGATAGTCTGGATGCAAAATGAAAAAGTGCAAGCTGGCGTTTAGCCGTTCAGACGATCTTGTATCCCCGGTCGAAATAGACAAGCGCCTGGCCTTCTGTCTGGGAATGGATGTCTTCCACCTCGCAGAACAGCACGTCGTGGGTGTTGCCGTCGGCCACCGAGCGGATGCGGCAGTCAAAGGAGGCAAGTGCGCCTTCCAGACGCGGGCAACCGGTCGGGCTGGTGGACCAGTTGGCTGCGGCAAAACGTTCGTCGACGGGCGTCTTTCCGCCGAAGAGGCGGCTGAGTTCGATGTGATCGGCTGACAGCACGTTGACGCAGACGACCTGGTTGGCCGAGACGGCCGGATAGGCAGACGAGCCGCGGTTGAGGCAGACGATCAGCGTCGGTGGGTTGTCGGAGACGCTGCAGACGGCCGTGGCGGCAAAGCCGGCGCGGCCGCCGGGGCCATCGGTCGTCACGATCGTGACGGCAGCGGCAAGGCGAGCCATGGCGTTGCGGAAGGCGAGACGACGGTCCTCGCCTGCGGTCTCTTCGGGGGCGGCAAGGGTCGGCGCTTGAGCAGGGGGCATGCGGATCTCCAGAGGGCGTGTGCGTGGCAGTCTACGATGTTTTTCGGGCAGGGGTTCATCCGCCCGCCAACAAAATCTTGTCTGGGGGCTAGGCGGTCGAGCCCACATGGTCTGTCTTCAGGAAATCGATGACCGTGCGGTTGAACGCATCCGGGAAAACGATGTTCATGGCGTGGGCGCCGCTGTCGCTGAGTGACAGGGTGGCGTTTGGCAATCCTTCGGCCAGCCGCTCTGAACGCGTATAGGGCACCAGAAGGTCGTCGCGCGTCGCCATCACCAGCGTCGGTGCGGTGATTTCGCCAAGCCGCGCATCCACGTCGAAGGCGCGCAGCGCTGCAATTCGCCTGATAACATTGGTTCTGCCCTGGAAATGGGACACGCCGTGTTTGTCGTCGTCGGCAAGACGGGCCGCGTTCGCGCTCATCCACCAGGCGGGATAAAGAAACAGCGGTTGCGCCTTCACAAAAGCTTCCACGCCGGATTTTTCCAACAGTTCCAGGCGGATATCGAAGCAGCGGCCGGAATGCGGGTCGGCCTTGCTCCAGGCATTGATCAGCACGAGCTTTTCGATCAGTTCGGGGCGGCGGAGCGCAATGTCGAGGCCGATCAGGCCGCCCAGCGCATGGCCGATGACGTGGAATTTTGTCAGCTTCAGCGTATCGACAATCTCCAGCACGTCGTCAGCCATGGCGGAAATACCGCCCTCCTCAGGCACCTCGCCGCCGGTGCGGCCGCAGCCGCGGTGGTCATAGGTCACGAGACGAAAATGTTCGCCCAGCGCCTCGATCTGCGGTGCCCAATAGGCGCCGGAGCCGCCAAGCCCGGAGGAGAGGAGGATGGTCGGGGCATCGGGAGCGGTGTTGCCGTGGATGTCGTAATGCATGTGTTTTTTGCTCTGGCTTGCCCCTCACCCTGGCCCTCTCCCCGCGGGGAGAGGGGAGAGCCTCGGGTGTGGAGTGGTTGCATTCTGTCCCTCTGCCCGCGTACGGCAGGGCAATCGCCTATGAGACAAGTCCCCTCCCAAACCCTCCCCACGAGGGGGAGTGCTTAACCCGGTCGCACCGCCTGGTGCAGGAACCGGGCGCTTGCTGCGCAGTATCTCCCCCTGTGGGCGGAGATGCCCGGCAGGGCAGAGAGGGTCTTATTTCAAATGCGATGGCCCTCCCGTTTGCGGGGAGACTGTGCCGGCAGGCGGATGCGGTAGGGTTTAACGCCCGCTCACTTTTTCCCGATATGCGCCACCGTTGCGATTTCCACCAGCGCATCCGGCTTCACCAGGCCGCATTGCACGCAGTAGCGGGCCGGCTCGTTGCTTGGAAAATATTCCGCATAAACCTTGTTCACCGCCTGGTAATTGGCCCAGTCGGTGACGAAGATGTGGTTCATCGTGACGTCCTGCATCGTGCCGCCGGCGGTTTCGATGACGGATTTGATCGTCTCCAGCACGTGGCGGGTCTGGGCGGCTGCATCGCCGACATGGACGACGTCATTGTTCTTGTCGAAGGGCAGCGTGCCCGAGACGTAGAGGATGCCATCGGCCAGCGTGCCGGGCGAATAGGGGGCGAGCGGCTTGGATGTGCCTTCGGGAACGACGATGGTTTTCGGCATGCGTGAACTCCTTGAGGTGATGAAAGGGATTATTCGGCGGCATCGGCAGGGGCTGCCTGACCGATCGCGCCACAGAAATCATTGACGGTTGAGACCCAGCCGAAGAATTTTTCGACATTGTAGACTGTCGCCTGCTGGATGAACTCAGGGCCGAGGTGATGCGTCGCATCCTCCAGCATCACGCCGAAATATTCGAGGTGGAAGGCATCGCGCAGCGAGCTTTCGACGCAGACATTCGTGGCAATGCCGACAAAGACGAGATTGCGGATGCCGCGGGCTCTGAGCACGCTGTCCATATTGGTGTTGAAGAAGCCGGAATACCGCGTCTTCGGCACCAGGATATCACCCGGCTGCGGCTGTAGCTCATCAACGATCGCGTAATCCCAGGTGCCCTTGGCAAGAAGCTGGCCCTGCAGTTCCGGCCGGGCGCGCATGGTTTTCAACGCATTCGACTTGTGCCAGTTGGGCGAGCCCGGGCCACCGGCCTCGACATAATCCTTGTCCCAGCCGTTCTGGAAATAAACGACGAGCACGCCCGCTTCGCGGGCCGCATCCAGTGTTTTCTTGATGTTTGCGATAGTGCCCTTGGCGCCGGCAATGTCGAAACCGGCGAGATCCACATAACCGCCTTCGGTGGAATAGGCGTTCTGCATGTCAACGACGACGACGGCGGTTTCCGAGGGTTTCAGCGTGATCGGCTCGGGGCGGGCGGGAAGCGTGACGCTTTTCGTCCGTTCCGGGCGCGGCTGATAACCTGCAACAACTGTGTCGCTCATTCGGCGGCCTCCAGCATTTCGGTCACATGGGCACGGCTTTTCATCAGCGGCTGCACATATTTGCCAAACTTTTCGATGCCTTCGAGAAAATCGTCAAACGTCAGCATCACGCCGCCGGTGCCGGGCACTTCGCTCATCTCGTCCAGCATGGCGGCGACTTCGGCATAGGAGCCGATCAGCGTGCCCATGTTGATGTTGACGGCAGAAACGGGGTTTGCCATGTGGCGCACATTGGTGTCGGAGCCGGACTTGGTGTCGGCGGCACTCTGCAAGCCCAGCCATTTGATGGCTTCCTCATCGGCGCCGGCCTTGTAATGTTCCCACTTGGCAAAGGCCTCTTCCGTGGTTTCTTCGGCGAGAACCATGGTCAGCACGAAGGAGCGCACCTCGCGGCCGGTCTTGGCGGTTGCCGCCAGCAGGCGATCATTGGTGGGCGCAAAGGCTTTTGGCGTGTTGACGCCAACACCGAAGCAAAAGCTGTAATCGGCATATTTCGCCGAAAAATCCATGCCGGCATTGGACGAGCCGGCGCAGATCAGCTTCACATCGCCTTCCGGGATCGGCTTCATGCGGCAATCGTCCATCTGGAAATGCTTGCCCTTCAGGTCCGACTGGCCTGATGTCAGAAGGTCCTTCAGAACGGTCGCGTATTCCGACAAATATTCGTAGCGGTCGGAAAAATAGTCGTCGCCGGGCCAGAGGCCCATCTGGCTGTATTCCGGGCGCTGCCAGCCGGTGACGAGGTTGATGCCGAAACGGCCGCCGGAGATGGAATCGATCGTGGTCGCCATGCGCGCCACGATCGCCGGCGGCATGATGAGGGTGGCGGCGGTGCCGAACAGCTTGATTTTGGAGGTGACGGCGGCAAGGCCCGCCATCAGCGTGAAGCTTTCGAGATTATAGTCCCAGAATTCCGTCTTGCCGCCAAAGCCGCGCAGCTTGATCATCGAGAGCGCAAAGTCGAAGCCGTATTCTTCGGCCTTCAGCGTGATCGCCTTGTTCAACTCGAAGCTCGGCTTGTATTGCGGCGCGTTTTCCGACAGCAGCCAGCCGTTATTGCCGATTGGAATGAAGACACCGATTTCCATGTTCATGCTCCCTCTGTCGCGAGGCACGACCGGCCTCGATATGACAACAGAAAAGCAATCCGCGTGCCAGAATGAATATGTTCTATTTATTCAAAGGCTTAGAAATTTGATCTCCAGAAAATTTATCAGATGGTCAAAAATTTACCGTCCGATCAATAAAAATGCGGCGGCGTGCCCGGCCAATAGGCAGGCGCTTGGCTGTTTTTTGATCTTTGTCAGATACTGGCGCTGAAACGGGCGTCGTTTCCAGATGCAGAAAACAGCGCGTCAGCCGCAGCGTTTTTTCAGCCGGGCGAGATTGACGATCTCGATATGACGATTGGCGGTGATGGTGATGATGCCATCCGATTTCAGCCGCGAAAATTGCCGCGATACGGTTTCGATGGTGAGGCCGAGGTAATCGGCAATATCGAGGCGCGACATCGGCAGGTCGAAAACGCGGGTCTCTCCCCGTGCATCCGGATCGAGATGGGTTGCGATCAGAAGCAGAAGGCTTGCCACCTTTTCTGCCGCCGTCTTGCGCCCCAGCGTCACCATCCAGTCACGCGCCTCGTCCAGTTCGCGCAAGGCCTGGTCCATCAATCGTTTGCGCAAGACCGGATTGCGCTCGACCAGCCGTTCCAGCGTCAACTTCGGAACGCGGCAGATGGTAATGTCGGAGGCAGCCTCCGCCGTCATCGGGCTTTCGCTGGCATAAAGGCGGCCAACGAGATCCGGCGCAAACTGCAGGCCGATGATCTGCTGGCGGCCATCCTCCAGCGTTTTCGACAGTTTGACCACGCCGCTCATCACATTGTCATAGGCATCGACATCGGTGCTTTCGCCCACAAGTTCCGTGCCGGCCGGCTGTTCGATCTGCCGGGTCTGGCGCGAAAGCTGCAGCAGTTCTTCCGGGGCAAGCGCGCCGCACATGCCCTTGTGGCGCACGTCGCAGCTTTTGCAGAGCACGGGGATGTCGAGGGAGTGGATATCGCGGCGGGTTATGTCCATGGCCTATCAGATATAACTCCTCCGGCGCGGCTGCGCCATCCGGCTTGACCTTGATCAAGGCGGCCCGTTTTTTCCCTTTGTATTCTGGAAAGGATCAAAAGGATGGGACCATGCAGCCAGATCTTCTTGCCCGATATTCCGCCCCCGTGCCGCGCTACACGAGCTATCCGACCGCCCCGCATTTCCATCCGGGCGTCGGGTCCGAGGCCTATGCCCGCTGGCTTGGCAAAGAGGACGGCGATGCGCCGCTGTCGCTTTACCTGCATGTGCCCTTCTGCGACCGGCTGTGCTGGTATTGCGGCTGTCACACCAAACAGGTGAAGCGGTATGATCCGGTTGGCGCCTATGTAGATGCGCTGGCGGCGGAAATCGCGCTTGTTGCATCCCACCTGCCGAAACGGCGCAGTGTCGGCACGATCCACTTTGGCGGCGGTTCGCCCACCATCCTGTCACCCTCGGATTTGACACGGCTTCGCCAGGTGCTGGAGGCACATTTCGACATCGACCCGACGGCAGAAATCAGCGTCGAGATCGATCCGGGCTACGTGGATGCGGTCAAGCTTGCCGCGTGGCGGGATTTCGGCATGACGCGGGCAAGTGTCGGCGTGCAGGATTTCGATCCGGCGGTGCAGGCAGCGATCAACCGGCCGCAGAGCTTTCACCAGACGGAGCGTGTCGTCAGCCTTCTGAGGGAACTCGGCATTGGCGGCGTCAATCTCGATGTCGTCTACGGCCTGCCGCACCAGACCAAGGAGAGCCTCAAGGAAACGCTGACGCTCTCGCTCTCCATGCAGCCGGACCGCTTTGCCATTTTTGGTTATGCGCATGTGCCGTGGATGAAGAAACACCAGACGCTGATCGACGAGGCAGCGCTTGCCGGTGTCGAGGGGCGGCTGGAGATGTTGCAGCTGATCGGCGAGCAGTTGAGTGCCGCCGGTTATCTGGCCATCGGCATCGATCATTTTGCGCGACCGGGCGACAGCTTGGCGCAGGCGCTGGACCGGGGTGAGGTGAAGCGCAATTTCCAAGGGTATACGACCGACCGCGCGCCGAGCCTGATCGGCTTTGGCGCCTCCTCCATCGGGCGGGTCGAAGGCGGTTATGTGCAAAATATCGTGGCGACGGGCGACTATATCCGCACCGTGCGCGAGGGGCGCCTGCCGATTGCCAAGGGCTTTGCGCTTTCCCCGATCGACCGGGCGGTCGGCGATGCCATCGAAGGCTTGATGTGCGCTTACGAGTTTTCCGTCTCTGCTCTCAGGGCGCGTTACGGTGCCGCCGCCGAAAGCGTTCGGGCAGATGCCGAACGCATCGAGGCGGATGACACGGACGGCTTCATCCGTTTCGATGGCGACCGTTTCGAGGTTCTGCCACAAGGGCGGCTGTTCGTGCGCACGATCGCGGCCCGCTTCGACCGTTATTTCGGCGCCGGCAAGGCGCGCCATTCGGTGGCCGTCTGACGATCAGCGTTTGCCCCAGGCAATAAAGGCGGGATTGGCGAAATCGGCCATGTCTGGGCGCCGGCGCTTGCCATAGAGCAGCGGCGTTCCGTCGGTGAGAAGTGTGGCGCCGCCGGCGGCCCGCAGCACGGCATCGCCGGCAGCCGTATCCCATTCCATGGTGCGGCCAAAACGTGGATAGACGTCGGCAAGTCCTTCGGCGAGCAGGCCGAATTTCAGCGACGAGCCGATGTGGCGACACTCCGACACATTCATCTGCTGCAGACAGGCAGCGGTTTCCGGATCCTGATGCGACCGGCTGGCCATGGCAATCGGCGGCGTGGCGACCGCGCGCCCGCTGATGGCATGGCGCGAGATAACCTGCTGGTCGGCGTCGAGCGTCAGTTTGACAGCGCCATCCGGCCCGCCCAGATAGGCTGTGCCGAGCACTGGCGCATGAACAATGCCTGCCACCGGCACGCCGTTATCGATCAGCGCGATGTTGACGGTGAACTCGCCATTGCGGCTGATGAATTCGCGCGTGCCATCCAAGGGATCGATCAGCAGGAAACGGCCGCCTGAAATATCCGGCACGATGCCGGCGGCCACCTGTTCTTCCGCAATGATCGGAAGATCGGGAAGCGCCGGGGCAAGGATCGACAGGATGATCTCTTCGGCGCGGATATCGGCTTCCGTCACCGGGGTCGCATCGGCCTTGGTATCCACCGCGCAGCCGCGCGCGTAGATATCCAGAATGACGCGGCCGGCCTCAAGGGCGGCCTTTTCGAAAAGAGCAAGCATTGGCATGTCCATGGCATGGGTCTTCGTGTGGTGATGCGGTATCGGGCGCGAAAAAGCAAATCCGCCGCCTTGCCGGGCCGGGCCGGCTGGTCCTATGGTCGCGCCGCCGTGCTTCGAAACGAAGGCCGGCAGCAGTCAGGCAGGAAGGACAAGTACCATGCGATGGAAACGGACGATGCAGTTGCTGGATGTCCATGCCGAAGGCGAAATCGGCAAGGTGGCCATCGGCGGCGTGCCGAAAATTCCCGGTGTGACCACGGCTGACAAGCTTGCCTGGCTGAACAGCGATCCGAAGGGGCAGGAGCTGCGGCGCTTCCTGTGTCTCGAGCCACGCGGAAACCCCATCGGCTCCGTCAACCTTCTGGTGCCGCCC
The DNA here is from genome assembly GCF_058242805.1 of Neorhizobium sp. PAMB6716. NCBI lineage: Bacteria > Pseudomonadati > Pseudomonadota > Alphaproteobacteria > Hyphomicrobiales > Rhizobiaceae > Neorhizobium > Neorhizobium sp. PAMB6716. The sequence goes on along the minus strand of NZ_CM177835.1, from coordinate 2,924,574 downwards.
AGCGACCCTTCAGCCGATGCGGCCTTCATCATTCTTCAGCCGGATCAGGCCCATGCCAGTTCCGGCTCCAACTCCATCTGCGTGACGACGGCGCTTCTCGAAAGCGGCATGGTGGAGATGCACGAGCCGGAAACGACAGTGGTGCTGGAAACCGCGGCTGGTCTGGTGCGGGCGCGCGCCACCTGCCGCGATGGTCGCTGCGAGCGCGTCGAACTCACCATGGTGCCGTCCTTCGTCCACGCGCTGGATGTGTCGCTTGAGACGAAATGGGGAGCAATCAGCCTCGATCTCGCCTATGGCGGCGTGTTTTATGCGCTGGTGGATGTGGGCCAGATCGGCCTTACCATCGAAAAACACAATGCCGCAGCGCTGGTTGCCGCCGGCATGGAGTTGAAGGCTGCGGTGAACGAGAAATTCCCCGTCGTCCACCCGGAAATCCCCGCCGTTTCCGGCGTCGCTTATGTGATGTTCCGCGATATCGACCCTGACGGAGCCGTGCGCACCTGCACCACCATGTGGCCGGGACGCGCCGACCGTTCGCCCTGCGGCACCGGCAATTCGGCCAACCTTGCAACGCTTTATGCGCGCGGCAAGGTGAAGGAAGGAGAGGTTTTCACCTCGCGCTCCATCATCGGTTCGGAATTCCGTGTCGGTTTGTCGGGCGTGACTGAAATTGCAGGGCGCCCGGCGGTTATCCCCACCATCAGCGGGCGCGGATTTACCTTCGGTCAGCAGACGGTGGCGCTTGATCCATTCGATCCATTGGCATCGGGCTTTGCCATGACCGATGTCTGGGGGCCGTCAGCCGGCGATATTCCCGGCTAAACCTCAGATCGACAGCAGCGACGAGGGGATTTCCACGTCGCCTTCCTGCAGCACCAGCATGTCGAGGCCGTTATTGGGCGCTGCGTCATTGGAGGCAACATTAGGTGCCGGAGCCGGCACGACGCCCGCATCCTGCATTTCCTTCAGCTTCAGCGCACCGAACGTATCGCCGGTGGCGGCGGCCTCAGCATACATTTCCGCGGCAGCCTGCGGATTGGCGGCAATGCCTTCGCCGACCTGATACATCAGGCCGAGATTGATCATGGCATCGGCATTGCCGCGCTTGGCGGCGATATCGTACCAGGCAATTGCCAGCTGGTTGTCTTCCGGCACGAGATCGCCCTCGTCATACATCGCGCCGATGTTGAACGCTGCGGTGTCATCACCGCCGGCAGCGGCCTTTTCGAACCAGTTGAGGGCTTCTGTGCCGTTCTTGTCGGTGCCGAGACCGTCACGATAGGCAACGCCGAGATTATAGGAGGCCAGCACATTGCCGGCCGCCGCTGCCTCGCTATACATCGTGAACTCGCGCGTGGTGTCGCCAAGGCGGCCGAGCAGCATGCCGAAGTTCACCTTTGCGGCGGAATAGTCCGCATTGACTGCCGTCTCATAGGCGGTCATGGCCTGGTCGGCTTCCTGTGTCTTGTTCAGCGCGCGACCGAGTTGGTAGGCGAAGCGTGGATTATGGGTGGATTCGAAGGCGATCCGGCAGGCAGTCACGGCCTGCGTATCGATTTCTTCGATTCCGACAGGAGCGTAGGCCATGTTGCGGTTCTGGTCGTAGGGGCTTCCGGCCATGCGGTCGCACTGGTCCTGCATGGCTGCGGCAAGAACCACCTGTGCGGGCTCGCGGGCATTCGGCGCGACAGTCAGCGCTCCCAGAACTACGACGGTTCCGGCACACACACTTGCGAAATTCCTGATCTGTGAAGAACGGGCGTTCATTCTTCTCTCCGGTTCAAAACTTTATATTTGATTAATGAACGCAGGACTTGACAGCCGGTTCCGTCGATCTGTGCCGATCACGGCTTGATGATCAGCGCTGGCCTTCGTTCCGGCGTCAGCAATGAAAAAAACCAAGGCCCGATCAGTTGTCGGCCTTTGCCAACGGGTGCTATGGCGGGGATAAGACGGATCACACGGAACAGCACGCCATGAACAGCATTCGCATTCGCCGCCCCGATGACTGGCATCTTCACCTGCGCGACGGCGCGGTGATGGCAGCCGTGATCGGAGACACAAGCCGGCATTTTGCCCGCGCGATCATCATGCCGAACCTGGTGCCGCCCGTCGTGACCACCGCGGATGCCAAGGCCTATCGCCAACGCATTCTGGATGTACTGCCGGCCGGGGATCGTTTTCAGCCGCTGATGACGCTCTATCTGACGGAACACACAGACCCTGATGATGTCGAGGAGGGGTTGAAGAGCGGCCTCATCACCGCCGTCAAGCTTTACCCGGCCGGTGCCACCACCAATTCGCACGGCGGCGTTCGCGACCTCGACAAGGCGATGCCGACACTGGAGCGCATGGCCAAGATCGGCATGCCGCTCTGCGTGCATGGCGAGGTGACAACGCCGGAGGTGGATATTTTTGACCGCGAGGCGGTGTTCATCGACGAGAAGCTGGATGTGATCCGCCGCCGCCTGCCGGACCTGCGCATCACCATGGAACATGTGACAACGAAGGACGGGGTGGATTACATTCTCGGCGCGGACCGCAATCTGGCCGGTTCGATCACCACCCATCACCTGATCATCAACCGCAATGCGCTGCTCGTCGGCGGCATCCGCCCGCATTATTATTGCCTGCCGGTTGCCAAGCGCGAACATCATCGCCAGGCGCTGCGCAAGGCGGCAACCTCGGGCGATGCCCGCTTTTTCCTCGGCACGGATTCGGCCCCGCATGTCGATCCCTTGAAGGAATGCGCCTGCGGCTGCGCCGGCATCTACACCTCGATCAACACCATGAGCTGCCTTGCCCATGTCTTCGAAGAGGAAAACGCGCTCGATAAGCTGGAGGCCTTCGCTTCGCTGAATGGCCCCGCCTGGTACGGCCTTGCCGCCAACGAGGAGATCATGGTGCTGGAAAAACAGGACGAGCCGGTGGACTATCCGGCAAAGCGCGATACGGAGGCGGGACCGGTGACGGTGTTCGACCCGATGTTCCCGCTGCACTGGCAGGTCGTCTAGCGTTCCGGCCAGGTTTCGGCCGTCCCGAGACACTATCCAGGATCTGGATCCAAGATCTGGCTGCCGCCCCACACTGGGGCTGCAGCTTTTATAAAGACATGTCCCCGAGGCCAGAGACAGCTGGTTGCCCGGTTATATTTTCCGGTCATAAACCGTTTAACACTTTCGACATACATGCTTTAGTAGTTTGAGTGCAGTTACCGCCGGAACAATCTCCACCGGCGTCAATTTCTTTTAAGACACCTTCGCCTTAGAAATCCGGCGGGCATGATGCTTGATTACCGAACGTTACTGATTTCGTTGGGCGTATCCACGCTTTGCCTGCTGGTCACCTTGTTTGCCACATGGTTTGGCCGGCGCGGTGATGGTTTTCTGTTGACCTGGGTGGTGGGGCTGGCCTGGCTGGTCGTCGCGATATTCTGCTACAGCTACTATACCGAATACCCGTCAAACTTTATTCTTGGTATCAGCTTCGGCACCATGCTGGTGGGGTTTGCCATTATCTATGCGGCAGCGTTCCAGTTCCGCACGGACCAATCACCGGTGCGGCGTGCCGTCTTTGCAAGCGTCTTTTCGCTTGTCCTCACCCTGTCGCCGATTGCCATCGGTTATGACGGCATCGGTTTCGTCCTGCTCAATCTCTCCTGTGCGGTCATGCTGTTTGGCACCGCCCTCGAATATCTGCGCGGACGCCAGGAGGCGCCGGGTGCGCTCGTGGGCATGGCGGTCCTCTATGCGTTGACGGGCCTGTCCTTCGTTTTGTGTGCCGTGGTGATTACGGCAAACGGCCAGTGGGTCATGGGGCAGGCGCCGGACAATTTTTCCGAAGCGATCAATACGGGCGTCAGCATTGCCGGCATGACCGGTATCGGCGCCATGTCGCTGATGGTGCATCAGGCGCGCATCACCGCCCGCCACCGTCGCGAGGCAATCACCGATGCGCTGACGGGGCTCTATAACCGCCGCGCGCTGTTTGAATTGCATCAGCGCGACCTGTTTACCGACGAGATGGCGGTGATCGTCTTCGACATCGACCGGTTCAAGGCGGTCAACGACCAGTATGGCCATGCGGTGGGGGACGAGGTGATCCGTTGCCTTGCCGAAGACCTGAAGGATGCCGTGGGTCTCAGCACGGCGGCCAGGCTGGGCGGCGAGGAATTTGCCGCGGTTCTTCGTAGCGCCGCCCCCGGTTATGCCGAATGGCTGGCCGAACGCATCCGGCGCAATTTTGCCGAGCGCGAATTGAGCGCCGGAGATGCCCGCTTCCGCGTCACCGTCAGTGCCGGCATTGCCTATGGCTTCACCGAAGGGCGGGATTTCGACGGCATCCTGAACGCCGCCGACGCCGCCCTTTACGAAGCCAAGCGCAATGGCCGCAACCGCGTGCACCGGGTCGTCGAGCGTGACCATGAAGGGACCCGGACCACCGCGTGACGCTGGTTTTTCCGGTGCCGTCTTACCGGTGCAAAAGCATCTTTCTGTCGCGCTGCCGCCGGATAAACCGTGTCGCCCGCTGGTCAGTCGGCGCTGTTGCTGCTATTTGCGCGCAACGCAAACCGGTGGAGATGAGCATGGTTCATTTGATGTATCCCGAGCGCGGCGTGATGGCCGAATTGATGGCGAAAATGCTCTGGGAAATCGGCGCGGTGCATTTTCGCCCGCAGGAGCCCTACAAGCTGGCCTCCGGCATGGCGAGCCCGGTTTATATCGATTGCCGCAAGCTTCTGTCTTATCCGCGCATCCGCTCCGCCATCATGGATTTTGCCGCCGCCACCGTGACCCGCGACGCGGGCTTTGAACGGTTCGATTGCATTGCCGGTGGCGAGACGGCAGGTATTCCCTTTGCCGCTCTTCTCGCCGACAGGCTGGCTCTGCCGATGATCTACGTGCGCAAGAAGCCGAAAGGCCATGGCCGCGCCGCCCAGATCGAGGGTCATATGCCGGAAGGCGCCCGCGTGCTCGTGATCGAGGACCTGACGACGGTCGGCGGCAGCATGTTCCAGTTCATCGATGCGGTGCGGGCGGCTGGCGGTGTCGTCGATCATGCCATCGCGCTGTTTTATTACGGATTTTTCCCGCAGGCCGAGGCGCGTTTCGCCAATGGTCGCGTCACGCTGCACCACATCGCCACCTGGCGCGAGGTTCTGGCGGCGGCGCGGGCGCAAAAGCTGTTCGATGCAGAGACGCTGTCGGAAGTCGAAAGCTTCCTCGATGCGCCGCTTGCCTGGTCGGCCCGCAATGGTGGCGTCAGCGAATTGCCCGAGGCGTGAGGCTGGCCTTTTTCGCAAACCTGATTTAATCGATTGAAGACCCGGTCCGCCTTCGAGGAGAATTCAAATGATCTTGTGCTGCGGTGAGGCTCTCATCGACATGTTGCCGCGTGAAACAACGCTTGGCGAAAACGGCTTTGCGCCTTACGCAGGCGGCGCGATTTTCAACACCGCCATCGCTCTGGGCCGGCTCGGCCAGCCGACCGGCTTCTTTACCGGCCTGTCCGACGACATGATGGGCGATATCCTGCGCGAGACGCTGAAGAAAAGCCATGTGGATGCAAGCTTCTGCGCCATCTCGTCGCGTCCGACGACCATTGCCTTCGTCAAGCTGGTGAACGGCCAGGCCACCTATGCCTTCTACGATGAGGGCACGGCCGGACGGATGCTGTCGCGCGAGGACCTGCCGGAGCTTGGGGACGAGATCGAGGCGATGCATTTCGGCGCGATCAGCCTCATTCCGGAACCCTGCGGCGAAACCTACGAAACGCTGATGGCGCGGGAATTCAAGACACGCGTCATCTCGTTTGACCCCAACATCCGCCCCGGCTTCATCAAGGACCGCGAAAAACATCACGGCCGCGTTGCCCGCATGGCCGCCATGTCCGACATCATCAAGTTTTCCGATGAGGATCTTGAGTGGTTCGGCATGGAAGGCGATCACGATACGCTGGCCAAATACTGGCTGGGGCAGGGCGCAAAGCTTGTCGTCATCACCCGCGGTGCTGAAGGCGCCATCGGCTATACCGCCGGCTTCAAGGTTGTGGTGCCAGCCGAGCGCGTCACGGTCGTGGATACGGTCGGTGCCGGCGACACGTTTGATGCCGGCATTCTTGCTTCGCTCAAACGCCAGAACCTGCTGTCGAAGGAAAAGGTCGCAAGCCTTTCCGAACAGGCTGTGAAGGATGCGCTGGCACTGGGCGCCAGGGCCGCGGCCATCACCGTGTCGCGCGCGGGCGCCAACCCGCCCTACGCCCACGAAATCGGGCTCTGACGTTTTTTAAAAGCCGTTCGAGCCTCGGGCTCTGACGCAAAATGGCTCTGACATAAAAAGGGGTGGCAACGTCGCGTTGCCACCCCTTTTTCATTCCGGGAGCCGGGCTGGCCCCGCTTGAAAATCTCAGCCGACCAGCGCCTTCACCAGACCGGTGGTCGAGCCGTCCTGTCCCTCGCCCGCGGCCTTGCCCTGGATAACAGGCAGAAGGCCGGTTGCCAGTTCCTTGCCAAGCTCGACACCCCACTGGTCGAACGAGTTGATCTTGAACAGCACGCCTTCGACAAACACCCGGTGCTCGTAAAGCGCAATCAGGCGTCCCAGCGCAAACGGTGTCAGCTGGTCATAGACGAAGGTGATCGAGGGCCGGTTGCCGGTAAAGACGCGGTGCGGCGCGATGTGATCGATCTTGGCGGCATCCATGCCGGCTTTTACGAGCTGGGCCTTTGCCTCGTCCAGCGTGCGGCCCTTCATCAGGGCAGCCGACTGGGCCAGGCAATTGGCGATCAGCAGTTCGTGCTGGTGGCGAAGGTTCGGCTCGAAGCCGGTCTTGGCGATCATGAACTCGGCCGGGATGACGGTCGTGCCCTGATGGATCAGCTGGTAGAAGGCATGCTGTCCGTTGGTGCCGGGTTCGCCCCACACGACCGGGCCGGAATTGCCCTCGACCGGGGTGCCGTCGATGGTGACGCCCTTGCCGTTCGATTCCATGTCGAGCTGCTGGAGATAGGCCGGGAAACGCGTCAAGCGCTGGTCATAGGGCAGGATGGCGCGCGAGGGGTAATCCAGCACGTTGCGATGGTAATAACCGATGAGCCCGAGCAGGGCCGGCAGGTTTTCGCGCACCGGTGCCTCGCGGAAATGCGTATCCATGGCATGGGCGCCATCGAGGAATTTTCCGAAATTCTCCGGGCCGACGGCGAGCATCAGCGGCAGGCCGATGGCTGACCAGATGGAATAACGTCCGCCAACCCAATCCCAGAAGCCAAAAATGCGATCGCTGTCGATGCCGAAGGCCGCCACCTTGTCGAGCGCGGTGGAGACGGCGCAGAAGTGGTGTTTTACGGCCTCTTCGCCCAGCTGATCGGCAATGAAGGCGCGCGCGGACGCCGCGTTGGTCATGGTCTCGATGGTGGTGAAGGTCTTGGAGGCGACGATGAACAGGCTCGTCTCGGCATCCAGCAGCTTCAGCGTGTCCGCAATATGGGCGCCGTCGACATTGGAGACGAAATGCGCGCGCGGGCCGTCATGGAACGGAGCGAGCGCCAGCGTTGCCATGACCGGGCCGAGATCCGAGCCGCCGATGCCGATATTGACCACATCGGTGATGGCCTTGCCGGTGGCACCCTTCAGCGCGCCGGAGCGGATGCCGTAGGCGAACGCGGCCATGGCGGCAAGCACGGCGTTCACATCCGGCATCACGTCCTTGCCGTCCACCAGCACCGGTGTGTTGGAGCGGTTGCGCAGTGCGGTGTGCAGTACGGCACGGTTTTCAGTAAAATTGATCGCTTCGCCGGCAAACATGGCCGCGCGCTTTTCCGCCACGCCGCCTTCGGCAAACAGCGTTTCGAGCAGCGCCATCACCTTGTCGTTCACGGCGCATTTCGAATAATCCATCAACAGGTCATCGAAGCGTGCGCTGAACCGGTCGAAACGGGAGGGGTCGGCGGCAAATGCGGCACGCAGATCCGTCGCCTCCGTGGCGGCGGCAGTGGACTTCAGCTGTTCAACGATCGCCTGCATGGCATTCCTCTTGGGTCATCAATGATAGATGACGGAACCTATTTGGTTTCCCGATCAAATCAAGGCTGGCGAGGGGTGGATGTCGGCAGATCGCTGTTATTGACCAACAGCCGTCTGCACCGTGCCGCCGATCGTCTGGCCCAGACGGTCCACCTGTTCCACATAGGTGCGCCGCGTGCGGGCATCGAAAACGGCAATGGGGGCGCTGACGGCAACGCTTGCCGCGCCACCCACCGTCTGCGCGGTGCCGACGGCAAGCGCCCCGATGCTTTCGCCAAGGCCGATGGAGGAATCGGTGACCGTCTGGCCGGCGATCAGCCGGTTGCCGAGAAGTTTGACCACATAGGGACTTTCGGCAAATTTTCCGTGGTTCAACTGGTCGCCGCCTTGGAGGGCCGTCAGATCGAGCACCGTGATGCCGGCCTTTTCGAGTTGCGAGCGATAGGGTTCCTGGCGCGGGTCGATCTGGCCGAGGCGATCGACATTGCCGGAAATGCGCCGCGACAGTTGCAGCGCGCGGTCGTCCTGCGACACGAACAAGGTGATGTTGGGCCGTTTCTTGCCCATCTCGTCCAACTGGCGGCCGAACACGTCGACGTCGAGATCAGGAGAGGCCAGTATGACATTCTGGATTTTTGGTGACACCCGCCCGTCGCGGATCGCCATCTGGCGCAGCGCCTCCATGGTCAGCCACGAACCCATGGAATGGGCCATCACCGTAATTTCGCCAACGCCCGGATCCTCGGACACCCGCCGCAGCATGGTTTCCAGCGCATCGCGCGAATAATTGGTGCTTTCCTTGTCGTAATTATAGGCAAAGATGCTGCCACGCGACGGCCAAGTGAAAAGAACGGGCGCCACATCGGCGCCGCTGTCATGCACGATCTGGGCAAAACGGTAGACGGCGTCCTCATAGCGGTTGTTGAAACCGTGGACGAAGACCAGCACACGCCGACTTTTCGGCATATGGGCCTTCAGCCATTGGCGTGATTGCGGAATCGTCAGCTCGTTGACGGCAAGCGTTGCAAATTCCTTTGCCGGATCGGCCGGCAGGCGCTTTGGCCATTGCACCTGGCCAACCTTGCGCATTTTTTCCGGCGGGATCGACACCTCGATTTCCGTGGCCTGGGGTTCCTTGCCGCGTTCGCCGGAAAACAGGATGCCGGGATTATCGGATGCCTTGCGGGTGGTGGCAACCAGCACATCCACCTTGGACGTGCCGCGGGCCTCAAGCGTGGTGGGGACGAGAACACCCTCGGCGCGGCTGGCACAGCCGGACACCAGCGACAGAAGCGCAAGGAGGACAATCGCCCGCGAGCCCCCCTTAAGGCGGGGCGAAACAGGCGTGCGGACTGTGAGGTTGAGGAGCCTGGTCAAATCCTGTTCCGTCAATCAGAGGCTGACGGGCCGGATAGCCCGCGTTCATGCCTTACTCATAAACGCCGGCTGCTTCGCCGTCCATCCCGCACGCGCTCTTTCGTGACGGTTTTTAAAATGCGTCACTTCGGCCGCAGCTCGCGCCGCAGGATCTTGCCCACCGGCGATTTCGGCAGTTCGGTGCGAAACTCGATGGATCTCGGCCGTTTGTAATTGGTGAGATTTTCGGCGCAATGCGCCTTGAGCGCCGCTTCCGTGAGTGACAGATCCTTCTTCACCACAAAAAGCTTTACCGCTTCGCCCGAATTGCCATCGGGTATGCCAATGGCGGCGCATTCGAGAACGCCCGGATGCATGGCGGCAACCTCTTCCACCTCGTTGGGATAGACATTGAAGCCGGAGACAAGGATCATGTCCTTCTTGCGATCGACGATCTTGACGTAGCCGCGCTGGTCCATGAAGCCCATGTCGCCGGAGCGGAAATAGCCGTCTGATGTCATCGCCTTTGCGGTTTCATCCGGCCGGTTCCAGTAACCGGCCATCACCTGCGGACCGCGAATGCAGATCTCGCCGACTTCGCCATGGGTCAGAGAATGGCCGTCCTCGTCGCGGATGCTGACCTCGGTGGAGGAGACGGGCAGGCCGATCGTGCCGGTAAACTCGGTCGTATCGACGCGGTTTGCCGTGGCAACAGGTGCTGTTTCGGAAAGGCCGTACCCCTCCGTGATCGGGCATCCCGTCGTTTCGAACCAGCGCTCGGCAACCGGGCGCTGAACGGCCATGCCGCCGCCAAATACCAGCGTCAGCGCGGAATGATCGAGCTTCTGGAAGTCGGCATTGTTCAAAAGCGCGTTGAACAGCGTGTTGAGGCCGGGAAAGATGTGGATCTTGTGTTTTTGGATTTCCTTCACCAGCGCCGGCAGGTCGCGCGGGTTGGCGATCAGCACATTATGGCTGCCGGTCGCGATCCCCATCAGCGAATTCACTGTCAGCGCGAAGATATGGTAAAGCGGCAGCGCGCAGAGAAACACCAGAACGTCCGGCCGCTGGCGTTTCAGGAAGGCGCTTTCCAGCCAGTATCCCATCTGGTCCTTGTTGGAGAGAAGGTTGCGGTGCGTCAGCATCGCGCCCTTGGAAACGCCCGTCGTGCCGCCGGTATATTGCAGGAAAGCCAGGTCATCCAGCGCCACCTCGATGGGGCGCAGCGTGCCTCGGGCACCCGCTGACAGAACCTGCCGGAAACTCTTTGCCATCGGCATGGACCAGGCAGGCACCAGCTTCTTGACGCGCCGCACGACCAGATTGACGACATGGCCCTTGAGGCCGAGCATATCGCCAAGCGCCGTCACCACCACATGTTTGACATCGGTCTTCGCCACGACCTGCTGCACAGTATGGGCAAAGTTTTCGAGCACAAAAATGGCGCGGGCGCCCGAATCGTTCAGCTGATGCTCCAGCTCGCGCGGGGTGTAAAGCGGGTTGACGTTGACCACCACGAGGCCGGCCCTGAGAATGCCATAGACCACGACCGGGTTCTGCAGCACGTTCGGCATCATCACCGCCACGCGGTCGCCCTTGACGAGGCCAAGGCCCTGCAGCCAGATGCCGATCTTGCGGCTTTCCTCTTCGAGCGTCCGAAACGTCATCGCCTTGCCCATGCTGGAAAAGGCGGTGCGATCCGCATACCGCGTGCAGCTTTCCTCAAATAGCTGGCCCAGCGAGCGATGGGCAAGTGGCGGAAGTTCGGCTGGCACAGTGGGCGGATAGGATGCGAGCCAGATTTTTTTCGGCTCCGAAACTGCGGGGGTGACGGCTGACATGGCGGTGTGTTCCTCCTCGAATGGCAAGTCCCGCGTGGCCTCCACTCCAGCCGCGTGACCGCTTGATGCTTTTTCCGGTCATCCTACACCGGCTTTGCGGCAAAGCTAAATAACTTTGACGTAAACGTCAATTGATCCCGTGGAGCCGGATAAAGAGAAAGCAGGCCTGATGCCGCACGGACTGCGGCTGCGCATTTTGAGGACATTTGCCGGGACGTATCGATGGCAAACCGCCTGTGGAGCGGAACATTCGATACAGCCCGGCGTTGGTCTTTCAGAGGAAACAACCAAGGAGGCAAACCATGTTGCATCAAGAACCGAGAGCCGGCCAGGATCCTTACGTGAAGGACAGCTATGCGCTGATTGCGAGCGACAAGGTCGAAGGGACAAGTGTTTATGGAGCGGATGGCAAGCGGATCGGCTCGGTCGAGCGCCTGCTTCTCGAAAAGCGCGGCGGCAAGGTTGCTTATGCCGTTTTGAGCTTCGGTGGCTTCCTCGGGATCGGCGACGATTATTTCCCGCTCCCCTGGGAAAAGCTTCAGTATGATGAGCAGCTTGACGGCTATCGTATCGACTTGACCAAGGACCAGATCACAGGCGCACCGCGTTATCAGGATCGCGACGATGATCGCTTCTACCGCGAGAACGACCGCACGATCTACGACTATTACGGTGTTCCGCCCTACTGGATGTAAGGTGCAGATCGTGCCCTGAATGACCGATAACACAACGGCCCCGCCCTGGATTTCAGTGCGGGGCCGCTTTTTTATGGGCTATCTTCAGAACAAAACAATGCCCGGGAGCGTGCTCCCGGGCCAGTTCTCGATCGGCACTGCCGGCCTTGATCAGCAATTCTGCACGGGTGCCGTCTGGGCAGACGTCCCTTGCGTCTTTGCATTGGGCGTGGACGTGTCCGGGCTGCAGTTATGGCTCGCCGTGCCGCCAGCACCTGATGCCGTATTATTGGTATCCGTGCTGCCGCCGGTCTGGCCGGATGTGGAACCGGACGTGCCTGACGTGCCGCCAGAACCGCTGCCTGCGTCAGCCCCGGACGAGGCGCCCGCCCCACCCGCGCCGCCCGAACCCGCGCCGCCAGAACCGGAGCCGCCCGAACCGGAGCCGGATTGTGCAAAGGCTGAGCCTGCAAGGCCGACAGACAGGATGGCGACGGTCAAAAGTCTTTTCATCATGATGTTTCCTCCTTCGGCCGACAGTTTTTGCCGACCTTCAGGATTTCCAACCGCGTGACGCTGCAATTGTTTCCGAAAAAACGAACGGCTGCAGCGAGAAGGCAGGCAATAGCCGAGCCTCAACAAATCGAAAACAAATGTGTCATGCAGGGAGAGAAAAATGGTGCCGCTTGCAGGACTCGAACCTGCGACCCCATCATTACGAATGATGTGCTCTACCACCTGAGCTAAAGCGGCGCCGGCAAAACCCGGTGGGGCTTGCGGTGTGACGGGGCTGATACAGGCATTGCGCAGAGATTTCAAGCGGGGATTTTCACATCCTGTGGATCTCTTTTGCCAAACTGCCTTGGAAGTGCCTTCTCTGGCGCCAAAGGAAGGCGAGAGCGCCGGACTTGCAGTTCTGCCTCTGAGCGTTTACCGAAAGCACAGGCGCTCATCGGTTTGCCGGGCATGGATTAAGCCCATGGCACGACCGGGCGGACTGCAGGACGGACAGCGAAAGTGAAGGCGACGCAGTGAGTGGATTGGAAACGGCAATCAGGAACGCGCTGTCGCGCTCCGAGCGCGGCGACGCCACCATTCGCGCCCGTATTTATCAGACGGCCCGGCAGGCTCTGGAAGCGGGCCTCACGCGCCAGGCGGTGACTGATCCTGATGTCATCGCGGCTGAACGGCAGCGTCTGGAACTGAAAATCCGCGAAATCGAAGGCGAGGAGCGGGCGCGCGCAACTGATCTTTCACAGTCGGCGCCGCATGCGCGCGCGCAGGAGCCGCCGGTTTCGCCCGCGCCCACTCCCCAATCGCCCGCGTCCCCAGCCTCTGCGTCTCGTGCGCCTGTCCAGCCATCGTTCCCGCCGGAGATTTCCGCCGTCTCGCCTGATGCGCCTGCCGCTTCGCGGCCCCGCCGCGTCGATCCTGTCATGGCGCCAACTGTGGCACCGCAGGATCGCTCGGCAAGCGACACCACTGTGGATGCGCGGATATCCGAACCGAGCCTGGACAATGCCATGCGCGCACCGGAGAGCCATGCAGCAGAGCCGGCACCTTCGTCAGAGAGCGGATTTGCCGACCTCGGAGGCATGCGCGCCGAACGCCGTGATGATCGGCTTGCGCCGCCGCCCGTGCCCGAGCGTAAAGGCCGGCAGGCCAAGGTGAAGCCGGCGCGCGGCCGGAAGGGCAATATGGATGCCGCATCCGGTTTGTCTAACGGCGATGCCGCGCCCGGTATCCCCGGCGAAAAGCGCAAGCGCCGCCGGCGCGGTTTGATCTCGCGCCTGTTCATCTGGCTGATCATGCTGACCTTTATCGTGATGGGCGGCTGGTGGGCCTGGACGTCCGGCCTGTTTCTGACGGCAGCCCAGCGCGATACGAGCGTTCCCAATCCGCCGGCGACCGTGAGCGAGGAAGACTTTTCCGGAACGCCTGCCGGCACCCCCGCCGGCTTCGACCCGCAGCACGGTTTTTCCGCGGACTGGCTGGAAGTGTATGGTCCCGATCGCAAGGCGGCGGTTTCGGCCGGCGCGTCGGCCACGGTGGAAACCGTTGCCATGGCGGATGGTCCGGCTCTGCGTATCACGTCGGCTTCCGCCGACGAGAGCGGCGACGTTGCCATCGAAGTCCCCGTCGATATTCTGCGTGAACTGTCCGGCAAGACCTCGACCATCGCGCTGACCCTGCAATCGGCAGCGGACAGATCGGTGCAGGTGGCGGTGCGTTGCGGCTTCGCAAGCCTTGGTAATTGCTCTCGCCACCGGGTTGCGGCCTCGCAGGAGCGCGCCGATACGCTGTTTCGCGTCACCTTCGATCGCACACTTGCCCCCACCCAGCCGGGTCGCATCTACATCAACAGCGACATTCTCGGCGGCCGTTCCCCGATCTTCCTGTATTCGGTACGGGTTCTGCCCGGCCAGTGAGGCCGGGCCAAAGGTTCATCCCGGATCAGGCTGTCAGTCGAAGGCCTTGCGGCCGAAACCGAGGATCTTGTAATCGATATCGCCGATAGCCTCGTCGTTGCGGCCGTCGTAATCGAGAGTGGTCAGGATTTGCCGGATGATGTTCAGCCGGGCGCGGCGCTTGTCGTTGGCGCGAATGATGATCCAGGGCGCATCCTGGGTGTGGGTCTTGTCCAGCATCAGGTCGCGTTTTTCGCTGTAATCGTCCCATTTCGACAGGGCCGCGATATCCATCGGTGACAGTTTCCAGATCTTGCGCGGATCATGGCGCCGGTCGTGAAACCGTTTCATCTGCATTTCGCGCCCGATGTTCAGCCAGAACTTGAAGAAGTGAATGCCTTCGTCGACGATCAACTGCTCGAAGGCCGGTGTGACCTTCAGGAAATGCTTGTGTTGTGCGGGTGTGCAAAAGCCCATGACCGGCTCCACGACGGCCCGGTTGTACCAGGAGCGGTCAAACAGCACGAGTTCGCCCTTGGTCGGGAAATGCGTCACGTAGCGCTGGAAATACCATTGCCCCGCTTCCGTCTCGGTCGGTTTGGTCAGCGCCACCACGCGGGCCGAGCGCGGATTGAGGCAGGCATGGATGGCAAAGATGGAGCCGCCCTTGCCGGCGGCATCGCGGCCCTCGAACAGCGCCATCACCCGCTTTCCGGTTTTCTGCAGCCAGATCTGCGCTTTGACCAGCTCGATCTGCAAGGTTTCCAGTTCTTCGTGGTAGCGGTCGTCGTCCAATTTCTTGTCGTAGGGGTAATTGTCGGAGCCGAGCGCATTTTCGGAAATCCACTTTGGCAGATGCGGATCATCGATGTCGAAGCGGCGGTTCTTTCCGTCAATTTCAATCTCGGCAATGCGGCTGCCGATTTTGCCCAGGCCATCCTGCTCGTCCATCTGTGTCTCCTCGTCCTTTGCGTCTTTCTTCTATGTAAGGCTTTGCAGCGGAAAATCCGCTTTGCCTGTTGAGAAAACAAAACAGGCTCCAATTTTGTCAAACGCCGGGACGTGGCGATGTATATCTGTCATGCGAGAAGGCTATCACCATCCGTCAGGCTGGTGTTGCACCAGAAACTTGGCGGGGAGAGGCATGCATGACGCATGGGGTAAGGGCAGGGCGTGTCGAACAGTTGCGTCGCGGCTGGCTGGTCGTGACGGCGGCAAGCCTGCTGGCAGCCCTGGCGCTTGGTGCCGAGATCAATCCGGTCTTCGTCGCGGCCGGCTGGCTGCTGATCGTGCTGTCGCTGCTGCTTGGCCCTTCGCTTCCGATTGCCGAGGAACCGTCGATGCCGGCGCCGGCCCCTGCGCCCCTGCGGCGCGATCCCCTGGAGGATGTCGCCGATGCCTATGGCGCGCTCGACATGCCGGTGATCGTGCTGGGTGCCGATGCCAACGTCCTCTTTCAGAACCCGGCCGCGACGAAGGCATTTGGTGCCATGACGCCCGGTGCCCACCTGTCGGCGCGACTTCGCACACCCGGCATACTCGATATGGTGCGCGAAACGATTGCCACCGGCGAGCCGAACCAGATCGAACATTCCGAACGCCATCCGTCCGAGCGGGTCTATATCCTGCGGGTGGCGCCCATCGAGGATGGCGGCAGCGGTTTCGCCAAGCGTTATTTCGCGCTGTCCTTCCGGGATATTTCCGAGCTTCGCAGCATTGACCGCATGCGCTCCGATTTTGTGGCCAATGCCAGCCACGAGTTGCGCACGCCGCTTGCGTCGCTGCGCGGCTTCATCGAGACGCTGCAGGGGCCGGCGAAATCCGATCTCGCCGCCCATGAGCGGTTTTTGGCCATCATGCTCGATCAGGCAACCCGCATGAGCCGGTTGGTGGATGACCTTCTGTCGCTGTCGCGTCTGGAATCCAAGGCGCATATCGCGCCCAATCAGATGGTGGATCTGGTGCCGCTCGTTGGCAGCGTGCGCGATTCCCTCGTGCCGCTTGCCCACGAACTGGGTGTCGAGATCCGCATGCATCTGCCTGATGGCAAGGTGGAGGTCACCGGTGACCGCGACGAATTGGTGCAGGTCATCGAAAACCTCATCGAGAACGCCTGCAAATATGGCCAGGAGGGCAAGATCGTCGACGTTCACCTGCGCCGCGAGCCACAACAGCCGGTGGAATTCAGCGTCATCGACCGGGGAGCGGGTATTCCCGCCGAGCATGTTCCGCGCCTGACGGAAAGGTTTTACCGCGTCAGCGTGGCTGACAGCCGGTCGAAAAAGGGCACGGGCCTCGGCCTTGCCATCGTCAAACATATCCTCACGCGGCACCGCGCGCGCCTGATCGTTAAATCCGAGCTGGGCAAGGGAACGGACTTTACCGTGAGATTTTGACACAAAGAACGGTTCAGACGCGTTAAGCTGAAAAATAACGACGTATTTTCAATGGCTTGACTTGTCACAAATGTTTCACCGAAATGACATAAAAGGTGAGGCTCGGGCGGCTAAGACAAGGCTGCTTGATGGCCGGCACGCTTAAAAAGCCGGTTGCAGCCAGAATTCACACAAGCCCATGACGGGAGATCACAATGAACATCCTGAAGCTTTCCGCAGCTGCCCTGGTGGCATCTGTCGCATTTGCAGGCGCCGCTGCCGCACGCGACCAGATCCAGGTTGCCGGCTCGTCCACCGTTCTGCCTTATGCCAAGATCGTTGCTGAAACTTTCGGCGAGACCTTCCCGAACTTCAAGACCCCGGTCGTTGAATCGGGCGGTTCCGGCGCCGGCCTCAAGGAATTCTGCAAGGGCGTCGGCGAAGCCACCATCGACATCGCCAATGCCTCGCGCCCGATCAACAAGTCCGAACTGGAAGCCTGCAAGGCTGCTGGCGTGACTGACGTTCAGGAAGTTCGCATCGGTTACGACGGCATCGTTTTTGCCGCCGCTTCCAGCAATGGCGACATGAAGATCGAGCCGAAGGACCTCTACAAGGCGCTGGCCGCTGAAGTCGTCGTCGATGGCAAGCTCGTTGCCAACCCCTACAAGAACTGGTCGGACGTTAACGCAACGCTGCCGAAGGGCCCGATCGCTGCCTATATTCCCGGCTCCAAGCACGGCACCCGCGAAGTCTTCGAAGAGAAGATCATGACGGAAGGCTGCAAGGAATCCGGCGCTGCTGAAGTCATCAAGGCTGCCATCACCGATGCCAAGCAGGCTGCTGCCAAGTGCGTCGCCATCCGCAAGGACGGTGCTGCTGTTGACATCGACGGCGACTACACCGAAACGCTCGCTCGCATCTCGGCCAACAAGACCGGCCTTGGCGTGTTTGGCCTGGCCTTCTACGAAAACAACATGGACAAGCTGAAGGTTGCAACCGTCAAGGACGTTGTTCCGTCGACGGAAACCATCTCTTCCGGCAAGTATCCGGTCTCGCGTCCGCTGTTCTTCTACGTCAAGAAGGCACACCTGGGCGTTATCCCGGGCCTTAAGGAATACGTCGAGTTCTTCATCTCCGACGCCATGGTCGGCCCTGACTCGCCGCTGGCCGAATACGGCCTGGTTGCTGCGCCGGACGCAGAGCGCGAAGCTGTTCGCAAGGCCTTTGCTGCTGGCAAGACCATGTAATTGCCAAGCTTGCCGGCGGAAGATCCTTCCGCCGGCAATTGCCTGATGGCGCCGTCCGGCATTGGCCGGATGAAAACCTGACTGTTTGCTAACACCTGTTTTTACCAAAATTTAGTCTGCTTCAATGAATGAAGGCGAACGGCGCATGGCACATGCTGCCGAACAGGCGGTGGCTGGGGGATTTAATGAGTACATCAATGCTCCTTCTGACGACGGCGGTGATAGCCATTCTGGGCTATATTGCCGGCACGCGGCGTGCGCTTGCACTCTCCGGTGGCCGGTCGTCGAACATGCATTCAAGACCGGGCTATTACGGCTCGTTCGTCGCCGTCTGGGCGGGCCTTCCGGCTCTCCTCGTGCTTGCCATCTGGCTTATTGTCTCGCCAGCGGTCATCAATAACGTCGTGCGCAACGATTTTCCGGCGGATGCGCTGGCGGAATCGGCTGCGACGCAGAGCCTCAACTTCGGCATGATCGAGGGCATCGCGCGCGGTCTGAATGCGCTGTCTGCCGAAGAAACGGCGCAGGCTGAGCGCAATCCGGATGAACTTCGCGCGCTGATGGGCAGCCGCGGCGTGGCCATCGCCGGCGAGCCGCAACCTTATATGGTCAAGGCCGCAGTCGACCTGAACCGTCTGCGCGCACTGAATGGCTGGGCAACCGCCTTCATCGTCACGATCATCGCGCTCATCGGCGGGTTCGTGTCCTATCGGATGATCAAGCCACGCTTCCGGGCGCGTAACCGCGTCGAACATGTCATTTTGGGCAGCCTTATCGTTGCCTCCTCCATTGCCATCCTCACCACTGTCGGCATCGTGGCCTCGATGCTCACCGAAGCGACGCAGTTCTTCCATGCCGTGCCGGCCTGGGAATTCTTCTTCGGAACGGTGTGGGATCCGCGTTTTGCAGCGGCCGGTTCCGGTGGCTCGGAAGGCCAGTTCGGCCTCATTCCGCTCTTGCTCGGCACGCTTTATATCGGCTTTGTGGCCATGCTGTTTGCCGTGCCGGTCGGCCTGTTCTCGGCCATCTACATGGCTGAATATGCCTCGCCGCGCCTGCGCGCCATCGTGAAGCCGCTTCTCGAAGTCCTCGCCGGTATTCCCACCATCGTCTACGGCTTTTTCGCGCTGACGACGGTTGGACCTTTCCTGCGCGATATCTCCGCGCAGATCGCAGGCCTGACCACCGGAAACTATACCAGCTTTATCCAGGCGCAGAGCGTGCTGACCGCCGGCTTCGTCATGGGCATCATGCTGATCCCGTATGTGTCCTCGCTGTCGGATGACATCATCACCGCCGTGCCGCGTGCCATGCGCGATGGTTCGCTCGGTCTTGGTGCCACACGATCCGAAACGGTCAAGCGCGTCATCCTGCCGGCCGCCCTTCCGGGCATCGTTGGCGCCATCCTGATGACCGCCTCGCGCGCCATCGGCGAAACCATGATCGTGGTGCTTGCCGCCGGTGTTGCCGCCCGCATGCAGCTCAATCCCTTCGAGCCGATGACAACGGTGACGGTGAAGATCGTCAACCAGTTGACGGGCGATCTGGAATTCACCTCGCCGCAGACGCTGGTTGCCTTTGCGCTGGGTATCACGCTGTTTGCCATCACGCTTTGCCTGAACATCTACGCGCTCTACATCGTGCGCAAATACCGGGAGCAGTACGAATGAGCCAGGTTGTCACGCCTTCGGCCACTCCGGCCGCCGCACGCCCCCGCGTGCGCCGCGACATCGGCATCAAGCGTCGTTACGCCGCCGAACGTCGTTTCCGCGCCTATGGTATCGCCGCCATTCTCTTCGGCCTCATCTTCCTGTTCATGCTGCTGACCTCGGTCGTCTCCAAGGGCTATACAGCTTTCCAGCAGACGATGATCACGGTGCCGATCGAGTTTTCCGAGCAGGTGATCGATCCCAACAATGAGCGGGCAACCAATCCGCAGAAACTCCTCACGGCGAACTATCCGGTGCTGGCCCGCAATGCGCTCGCCAAAGTGCTTGGTGTTGCCGAAAACGACCGCACCAAGATGCGCGAAGTGGGCCAGATGCTGTCAGACAGCGTGCGTGCCCAGCTGCGTGACCTCGTGGTTGCCAATCCCTCGATTATCGGGACGACGCAGAGTGTGCGTCTTCTGGCAGCCGGCGATCTCGACTCCGCCTTCAAGGGGCAGATCGATCTCGACGTGACCGAGAGCAACCGCAAGATCTCCGACCAGCAGGTTGGCTGGATGAAGCAGATGGCCGAGGCCGGCACGCTTGCCAAGCATTTCAACACGGGCATCTTTGTGAACGGCGCCTCCAGCCGTCCGGAAGCAGCCGGTGTTGGTGTCGCCCTGATCGGCTCGTTCTACATGATGCTGATCGTGCTGGTACTGGCGCTGCCCATCGGCGTTGCCGCGTCCATCTATCTTGAAGAGTTTGCGCCGAAGAACCGCTTCACGGACCTCATCGAAGTCAACATCAACAATCTGGCGGCCGTTCCCTCGATTGTTTACGGCCTTCTCGGTCTTGCGGTGTTCATCAACTTCATGGGCCTGCCGCGTTCGGCCTCGCTGATCGGCGGCCTGGTGCTGACCCTGATGACACTGCCGACGATCATCATCGCCACGCGTGCGGCGCTGAAGGCTGTGCCGCCGTCCATTCGGGCAGCAGCGCTCGGGCTTGGCGCCTCCAAGATGCAGACGATCTTCCACCACGTTCTGCCGCTTGCGATGCCGGGCATCCTGACGGGCACCATCATCGGTCTGGCACACGCGCTCGGTGAAACCGCGCCGCTTCTTTTGATCGGCATGGTCGCCTTCGTCGCCAACTACCCGACCACGCCGCTCGATCCGTCGACGGCCTTGCCGGTGCAGATCTACATGTGGGCTAACGAGGCGGAACGCGCCTTCGTGGAGCGCACCTCGGGAGCAATCATCATCCTGCTCCTGTTCCTGATCGCAATGAATGTTGGCGCAATCCTCTTGCGTCGTCGCTTCGAACGGCGTTGGTAGAAGGACCCGGACCATGAACATGATGTCGGAAGCAGCAGTTGAAAAGGCTCTGGATCAGAAAATGAATGACGTTTCCTACAAGATGGTGGGCAAGGACGTTTCTGTCTATTACGGCGAGAAGCGGGCCCTCTTCGACGTAAATCTCAATGTCCGCGAGAACACGGTGACGGCGTTGATCGGCCCTTCGGGCTGCGGCAAGTCCACCTTCCTGCGTTGCCTCAACCGCATGAACGATACGATCGAAAGCTGCCGCGTCACCGGGCGTATCACGCTCGATGCCGACGATATCTACGATCCGTCGATCGACGTGGTGGAACTGCGCGCCCGCGTCGGCATGGTGTTCCAGAAGCCGAACCCATTCCCGAAGTCGATCTACGAAAACATCGCCTACGGCCCGCGCATCCACGGTCTTGCCCGCAACAAGGCGGATATGGACCAGATCGTCGAGGCAAGCCTGCAGCGTGCGGGCCTTTGGAACGAGGCAAAGGACCGCCTGCAGGAATCCGGCACCGGCCTCTCCGGTGGCCAGCAGCAGCGCCTCTGCATTGCCCGCGCCATTGCCGTTTCGCCTGAGGTCATCCTGATGGACGAGCCCTGCTCGGCGCTCGATCCGATCGCAACGGCCAAGGTGGAAGAGCTGATCCACGAACTTCGCAGCAATTACACCATCGTCATCGTCACCCACTCGATGCAGCAGGCGGCCCGCGTGTCGCAGCGCACCGCCATGTTCCATCTCGGCCAGCTGGTCGAGGAGAACGATACGGACAAGATGTTCACCAACCCGGATGATCAGCGTACGCAGGACTACATCATGGGCCGCTTCGGCTGATTGCCGTTACACCCATGCCCTTGCGCTGACACCCCTATCCGAGGACGCCAAATATGCCTTCGCACATCCTTTCGGCCTATGACGAAGACCTGAAATATCTGAACCGCCGGATTTCCGAAATGGGCGGCCTTGCCGAGCAGATGTGCGGCGATGCCGTGCGCGCCCTGGTCAATTCCGATGGCGCGCTTGCCCAGAAGGTCATCTCCGACGACGTGATCCTCGATCACGCCGAGCGCGAGATCCAGGAAAAGGCGATCATCACCATCGCCAAGCGCCAGCCGATGGCTGCGGACCTGCGCGAAATCATCGGCACGCTCAGGATCGCTGCCGATCTGGAGCGCGTCGGCGACCTTGGCAAGAACACCGCCAAGCGCGTCATCGCCGTGCAGGGCACCGGCGTGCCGCGCAAGCTTGCCCGTGGCCTGGAACACCTGTCGGAGCTTGCGCTGGTGCAGCTGAAGGAAGTGCTGGACGTGTTTTCCAGCCGTTCCGTGCAGAAGGCCGAAGCCATCCGCCAGCGCGACGAGGAAATCGACGCGATGTACACCTCGCTGTTTCGCGAGCTGTTGACCTACATGATGGAAGATCCGCGCAACATCACCAGCTGCACGCATCTTCTGTTCTGCGCCAAGAACATCGAGCGCATCGGTGACCATGCCACCAACATCGCCGAGACCATCTATTACATCGCAACAGGTGCCCAGCCTGAAGGCGAGCGCCCCAAGGACGATACGTCCAACACGCTTGGTGCTGTGGCCGAGTAAGGCCATACTGACGGAGTGCCTGAACCATGCTGCCCAAAATTGCGGTTGTGGAGGACGAGGAAGCTCTCAGCGTCCTCCTGCGCTATAATCTCGAGGCCGAAGGCTACGAGGTCGAGACGATCCTGCGCGGAGACGAGGCGGAAATCCGCCTCCAGGAGCGGTTGCCGGATCTGTTGATCCTCGACTGGATGCTGCCGGGCGTATCGGGCATCGAGCTTTGCCGGCGCTTACGCATGCGTCCAGAAACCGAACGGCTGCCGATCATCATGCTGACGGCACGCGGTGAGGAAAGCGAGAGGGTGCGCGGCCTTGCCACCGGTGCCGACGATTACGTCGTCAAGCCGTTCTCGACGCCGGAACTGATGGCACGGGTGAAGGCCATGCTGCGGCGTGCCCGCCCGGAGGTTCTCTCCAGCGTTCTGCGCTGCGGCGATATCGAGCTGGACCGCGAGACACACCGCGTTCACCGCAAAAGCCGTGAAGTGCGGCTTGGGCCAACGGAATTCCGCCTCCTGGAATTTCTGATGGCCTCGCCGGGCCGCGTCTATTCGCGCTCGCAACTGCTCGATGGCGTCTGGGGCCATGATATCTACGTGGATGAACGCACCGTCGACGTGCATGTCGGGCGCCTGCGCAAGGCACTCAACTTTTCCAACATGCAGGATGTGATCCGCACCGTGCGCGGCGCCGGATATTCGATGGAAGCTTAACGCGCGTTCGTCACTTCTGATGAGACACGGTTTTGACGCCCGGCGGCTTGTGCTTCGGGCGTTCTTTCTGTCGGCTTTTTTCAAAGTGTCTCCAGGCACAAAAAAACGGGCGCGAGGCCCGTTTTCAGATTGCTGAGCGGCAAGCGCTCGAAGACGATTTCAGGCGCGGGCGGCAGCCGAGATGTTGGCAGCTTTGCGGCGCTCGTTGACCGGCTGGTAGGCGAGGCGAGCGTGATATTTGCAGTAGGGCGAGGTATCGGCAGAATCCGAACCACAGAAGTGGAAGTCGTCCTTCAGGGGATCGCCCATCGGCCACTTGCAGGTGCGTTCCGTCAGGTCCGTCAGCGAAAGCTTACGCGACATCGGCACCACGACATTGCTCGGGGCGCGGAATTCCGTCGGCTGTACGGCCTCGACTTCCGGCGCTACCACGGCAACACCAACCGCATGGGGCGTGGTACGGGCAGGATTGGTCGTGGTGCGGGCCGCAAAGTTCGGCGCGCGCGGAGCAGAGGTGGTGCGCTTGGGCGCGGTGCGCGCCGTTGCCTGCGTGCCGCCGGCCTTGACGCGGCCTGGCAGGTTGAGACGGTGTACCTTGCCGATCACGGCGTTGCGGCTGACGCCGCCCAGCTGTGTTGCGATCTGGCTTGCGCTCAGGCCTTCGGCCCAAAGCCGCTTTAGTCTCTCGACGCGCTCGTCCGTCCAGTTCATGCCATCTCTCCGCCGTAGGGGCTGTGCGGACAGAATCGCTCACCTGCCGGCGGGAAGATTTCCTGCCGGACATACCATATATATGTGCTTGGTGACTAGTTCCGCCGCATGCAGTCTAGTAATTGATCTTTAACCTATCGACCCCGGGACTCGCTGACAAGAGTCGGCGGAATCGCGGCGAATCGATTTCAGGGTTTTCCCCAACTTGCTTTTAAGGCGAGTCTTTTTTGTCACAGCGCAAAAGCTTCGCGCAAGCCAGCCTCACGCAGCGGAAATCCCCTGAAATTCAAGCGATTTGTTGACAGTTGATCCTGAAATGCCGATAGTGCGCCAGCCGCCGCTTAAGGCGGCATTTTTAGTTTCTGGTTTGAATTCCGGCGGCCGTGCCGCCACAAGGGATTATCGTTGCCCAAGGAGTGATGTCGCCATGGCTGAAGCCGCACTTTTCGACACCTTTGCACGGGCTCCGCTGCGTTTCGTGCGCGGCGAGGGCGTCTGGCTCGTGACGGAAACGGGCGAGCGATATCTCGATTTCGGCGCAGGCGTTGCCGTGACCTCCTGCGGCCATTCCAATCCGCATCTGGTCGCGGCGCTGAAGGACCAGGCCGACAAGGTCTGGCACCTGTCCAATCTCTATGAAATTCCCGAGCAGGAACGGCTTGCCCGCCGCCTGACCGAGGCGACCTTTGCCGACAAGGTGTTCTTCACCAATTCCGGTGCGGAAGCGCTGGAATGCGCTATCAAGACGGCGCGTCGTTACCATTATTCCAAGGGCCACCCGGAAAAATTCCACATCATCACCTTCGAAGGCGCCTTCCATGGCCGCACGATTGCGACGATCGCTGCCGGCGGCCAGGAAAAATACATGGAAGGTTTTGGGCCCAAGGCGCCCGGTTTCGACCAGGTGCCGTTTGACGACATGGACGCGCTGAAGGCGGCCATCACCGAAAACACCGCAGCGCTGCTGATCGAGCCAATCCAGGGCGAGGGCGGCATCCGTGTGGTCTCGAAGGAATTCCTGCGTGAACTGCGCCAGATCTGCGACGACAACGGCATCCTTTTGATGTTTGACGAGGTGCAGTCCGGCGTTGGTCGTACCGGCAAATTTTTTGCCTATGAGGCAACCGGCATTACCCCCGATATCATGGCCGTGGCCAAGGGCATCGGCGGCGGTTTTCCCTTCGGCGCCTGCCTTGCCACCGCCGAGGCCGCCTCCGGCATGAAGCCCGGCGTTCACGGCACGACCTATGGCGGCAATCCGCTCGCCATGGCTGTCGGCAATGCCGTGCTCGACGTGGTGCTGGCCGATGGCTTCCTCGACAATGTGCGCGACGTGGCGCTGGTTTTCCGCCAGGGCCTTGCCTCGCTCAAGGACCGTTTCCCCGATGTGATCGAGGAAATCCGCGGTGAAGGCCTGATGCTGGGCGTGAAAGCCCGCGTGCCCGCCGGCGAACTGGCGCTGGCCATGCGCGAGGAACATCTGTTGGGCGTTCCCGCCGGCGATAACGTTATTCGTCTGCTGCCGCCGCTGGTGGTGACGGCGGAAGAGGCCCGTGAGGGCATTGCGCGCATCGAGCGTGCGGCCGAAAAGCTCAGCCGCGAACAGTTGAAGAAAACGGCCTGACGGGCTCTTTCGTAACGCAAGGGCCGCCGGACGGCGCCCCGATGGATTGGACCATGGCATCACCTAAGCATTTTCTCGATCTCTCGGCCGTTTCGTCCGGGGAGCTGCGCACCATTCTCGATGACGCCCGCACCCGCAAGCAGGCCACCAAGGCCGGCACGGCGGACAAGCCGCTGGCCGGCAAGATGCTGGCGATGATTTTTGAAAAGCCGTCTACGCGCACCCGCGTCTCGTTTGATGTCGGCATGCGCCAGCTGGGCGGCGAAACGCTGTTTTTGTCGGGCACGGAAATGCAGCTCGGGCGTGCCGAAACCATTGGCGATACCGCCAAGGTTCTGTCGCGTTATGTCGATGCCATCATGATCCGCACGACCGACCACACGCGCCTGCTGGAGCTTGCAGAGCACGCGACAGTGCCTGTGATCAACGGTCTCACCGACGAAACGCATCCCTGCCAGATCATGGCCGACCTCCTGACCTTCGAGGAACATCGCGGGCCGGTGGCGGGCAAGACCTTCGCCTGGACAGGCGATGGCAATAACGTGCTGCATTCCTTCGTGGAAGGCGCTGCCCGTTTCGGCTACCAGATGAACATGGCCGTGCCGCTGGGTTCTGAACCCTCCGACAAATATCTCAACTGGGCGCGCAACAATGGCGGCGACGTCAAGCTGTTCCATGATGCCGAACGTGCCGTCGATGGCGCCGACATGGTGGTGACCGATACCTGGATCTCGATGAACCAGGAACACAAGGCGCGCGGCCACAATGTCTTCCAGCCATACCAGGTCAACAGCCAGCTGATGCAGCGCGCCAATGCCGATGCACTGTTCATGCACTGCCTGCCGGCGCATCGCGGCGAAGAGGTGACCGACGAGGTGATCGACGGTCCGCAGTCCGTCGTGTTCGATGAGGCGGAAAACCGCCTGCATGCGCAGAAGTCGATCCTGGCCTGGTGTTTTGGCGCCGTCTGACGCTTTTGGGCGAGCGGCTTGATTTGACGGTCGGGCCACCCCATCTGTCGGCTTTCCAATCGCGCCCGCACCCCTGCCGGTTCGGGCGTTTCAAGATACATCGTCGGCCTCTTTGCCCGGTCAGCGGTTCCGCTCGGCCGCCTTATGTGCGAAATGGGTGCTCCGGCGCGAAGGAGTAAGTCATGGCAGAAGCTGTAGTGGACGTGAGTGAACTTAATCTGGCGGGCGATGACCGCGTTATCCCGTTCCAGGTCGAGGGACTGGATGTGCGCGGCCGCGCCGTACAGCTCGGGCCGCTTCTGAACACCATTCTCGGTCGTCACGATTATCCGGCACCGGTTGCCCGGCTGCTCGCCGAAGCCATCGTCCTCACGGCGCTGATCGGCACATCGCTGAAATTCGACGGCCGTTTTACCGTGCAGACGAAGGGGGATGGTCCCGTCGATCTGCTGGTTGCCGATTTTTCGAGCCCTGAAAGCCTGCGCGCCTATGCCCGTTTTGACGAGGAAGCGCTGGAGGCTGCGGTGAAGGCTGGGCGCATTTCGCCGCCAGAACTGCTGGGAGAGGGATTTCTCGCCTTCACCATCGACCAGGGCCAGGGCATGCATCCCTATCAGGGCATCGTGCCGCTGGACGGTTCGTCGCTCGAGGAAATCGCCGGGGTCTATTTCCGCCAGTCGGAACAGATCCCGACCAAGGTGCGCCTCGGCGTGGCCGAACTGATCGACCGTGATGAGGCGGGCAAACCCCGCCACAACTGGCGGGCCGGCGGCGTTCTGGCGCAGTTTCTGCCGCAGGCGCCCGAGCGCATGCGCCAGCAGGACCTGCACGGCGGCGATGGCGACGAGCGCGACACCGACCACCTTGCCTCCGACGATGCCTGGGCCGAAGCCAGCATGCTGGTGCAGACCGTGGACACCGACGAGTTGACCGATCCGGTGGTCGGCATCGAGCGGCTGCTGTTCCGTCTCTTCCACGAACGCGGCGTGCGGATCTTCGAACCGCAGGCGGTTCTCGATCGCTGCAGCTGTTCGCGTGACAAGATCAAGGGCGTGCTCTCCGGCTTCACCGCCGAGGAAATCACCGCAAGCGTCGAAGAGGGCGAGGTTTCCGTCACCTGCGAATTCTGCTCGACCACCTATCGCTACGATCCATCAGAACTCACGCCGGCCTGATCGGGACGGTGATGTGCCGTTCCCGTTCACGATGATGCCGTGAACGGGAGTGATCAAGGCGGCCTTGTTCAGGGGCTTGAGCATTCAAAGCTTTCCGCCTGGTTGAGGTCGCCGCTGCCATTGTATTTCGCGGCTTGCGGATAAGGGCACAGAGGCCGCTCCCGGACGATTTTCGACCCTTCCATCTGGCTTGCCAGGATCTGTTTCGGCGGCGTGCCGCGCTCCACCCAGTTCATCAGCGGTGTCAGCGCGTCGAAGGTATCCGTTCCGTAGCCCATCCGGCAATGGTTCATGCCAGGGACCATGAAAAGCCGATAGAAGTCTTCGGTCTTCTCCTCGCCCATCGTCTTGCGCACGGCCTCATAATAATTCACCCCCATCATCGGGTTGAGGGCAGGGTCTGCCCATCCGAAATAGGTGATCATGCGTCCGCCACGCGTCGCAAAGGCCGAAAGGTCCGGATCGGTGGCATCAAGGATCTGTCGAATGGCCTTGATCTGCGGATACTTCGCGTCGAAGTCGAAGGTCTTCCAGTCGATGTCCTTGCCGGACGCTGGCAGCATTGCCATGTTCTTGAGGAAGGTTTCGCCATAGGCCAATTGCCGGCTGGGGCCGTCTTGCGACACGATCCACAGGTTCCAGCCGCTTTCCCCTTTTGGGTCCAGTCCCTCGACACCCCAGGGAACGCCTGGAAACACCGTCTTGCCGCCGATCTGAACGCCATCGGCAATGGTTTGCAATGCCTGTGCCTGCGCTTCGGTGAAGCACTGGTCGCCACCTTCTCCTGCCGCGCAGATCGGCAGGTCTTTGCGCGGGTCGAACTTGCATTGACGGGGATCGGTGATCAGCCCGTCGGATGCGCCATCCAGCCCGTCGCACTGGTTCATCACCGCCTTGGCAAGAACCGGCAGCTGTGTCGGGGAAATGGGTGCTTTTTGAAGGGCGCGGGCGTTCCAGACGCCCCACACCTGCGTGTCGGTGAAGTTCAGAACCGGTGCACCCGCGATAATGCCGTCGAAATCGGCCGGATAACGCTGCGCTGCGATCAATCCCTGGCGTCCTCCGGTCGAGCAACCATCCCAATAGGAATAGGCGGCCGTCTTGTCATAAAAGCGGCTTGCCATCTCCTTGGCTGCGGCCACAGTCACATGCACGGCCCGTGAGGCGTAATCGATCAGCAGATCCATATTGCCATCGGCAAAATCGCCGAGTTGGTAGGTGCGGGCATCATGGCCGGTATTCTGCTGGACTGTCATGAAGCCACGCGCCAAAGCCGCGTTGCGGGTGGCCACGCGCGAGGGGGCGGCCAGATCTTCGCCGGCATATCCGCCATTGCCGAACATGTAGAGCCGCTTGTTCCAATTGTCCGGAAGCGTCACCTCAAAGGCGATCTGGGGCCGGATGAAGCCGGTCACATGGCAATGCCCGGGCACGTCGCCGTTTTCTGCGACGTGGCGCGCAATCAACTGGGTAATCTCGCCGAAACTTGCCCGGCTCAGCGCTTCGCATCCCATTTGAGGGGAAACCGCAGCAGGTGCCCAAGGGGTGCCGGGTGGTTGGTCTCTGAAGCTACTGGCGTTCTGGGCATTTGCGCCACCGCCGGTGGCCAAAATCATCGCGGCGCTGCATAGCAGCGGTATCATCTGTCGCATCAGTTCTCCTCCCAAAGACCACTGGACCGGAGAAATCTGTGCCTGTCTCATCAAAACGACAAATAGCGGTTTGGTCGCCACCTATAACCAAACGAGGCCGCATGGCCTCAGTTCAGCACCCGCATCAACCCCGGGCTATCCAGCGAAAATGCGGGAATATCGACGTTGAAAATCTCGCCCTCGTCGGTTTCCATCTGGTAGTGGCCGAACATCACGCCGGAGGGCGTGTCGAGCGGGCAGCCGGAGGAATATTCGTAAGTGTCGCCCGGCTTCAGGCGCGGCTGTTCGCCGACCACGCCGGGGCCCTCGACCTCGTCCACCAGCCCGTTCTGGTCGGTGATGTTCCAGTAGCGATGGATGAGGCGCACGGTCAGGTTGGAGTGGTTGGAGATGACGATGCGATAACCCCAGACATAGCGGCTGTCATCCGGATCGGATTGCTCCTCCAGATAATAGGGTTCCACCTCGACTTCGATATCCTTCGTCCGGGCCCGGTACATGCGCGATACCTTTACTCTATACAATGAGGGATATCGTACAGGATGGGCGCAAGGTCAAGAAATGCACCCATCCTTACAGTCACGAACTGGCGATTAACCCTGTTCCACTGCGCCTGACCGAAACGTCCCGGTGATTTTTACGCCGATACGGCGGCAAGAGCCCGTGTCAGATCGTCCACCAGGTCATCGGTGTCTTCAATGCCGCAGGAGAGGCGCAACGTGCCGCCGGAAATGCCCAGTTCGGCGCGGGCCTCGTCCGTCAGGTTCTTGTGCGTCGTGGTCGCCGGATGGGTGATCAGGCTTTTTGCATCGCCGAGATTGTTGGAAATCTTGATGATCTCCAGCGCATCCTGCAGGGCAAAAGCTGCATCCTTGCCGCCCTTCAGTTCGATGCAGATCAGCGTCGAGCCGCCGGTCATCTGCTTGGCGATGATATCGGCCTGCGGATGGTCCTTGCGGCCGGGATAGATGACCTTGGCCACCTTCTGCTCGCCGGCGAGGAAATCGGCGATACGGGCCGCACTTTCCGTCTGCTGGCGCACGCGCAGCGGCAGGGTCTCAAGCCCCTTCAGCAGCGTCCACGCATTAAACGGCGACATGGCCGGGCCCGTATGGCGGAAATAATCGTGCAGGTTTTCGTCGATCCACTGCTTGTCGGAGAGGATGACGCCACCGAGGCACCGGCCCTGGCCGTCGATATGCTTGGTCGCGGAATAGACGACGACATGCGCGCCCAGTTCCAGCGGCTTCTGGAAGAGGGGGGTCGCAAACACGTTGTCCACCACGACCTTGGCACCGATCTGGTTGGCAAGCTTTGCCACGCCGGCGATATCGACCACTTCCAGCGTCGGGTTGGTCGGGCTTTCGAGGAACATCACCTTGGTGTTGGGGCGGATCGCCGCTTCCCAGTTGGCGAGATCCCGCCCGTCGATCAGCGTGCATTCGACGCCATATTTCGGGGCAAGCGTTTCCACCACATAACGGCAGGAGCCGAACAGAGCGCGGGCAGCGACGATATGATCACCGGCCTTCACCTGGCAGAGGATGGCTGCGGCAACGGCTGCCATGCCGGATGCGGTGGCGCGCGCATCTTCAGCGCCTTCGAGCGCAATCATGCGCTTTTCGAACATGTCGTTGGTGGGGCTGCCGTAACGGGCGTAGATGAAGCCGTCCGTCTCGCCCTTGAAGCGGGCTTCGGCGGCGGCGGAATTCTCATAGACGAACCCTTGCGTCAGATAGATCGCTTCGGAGGTTTCGCCATACTGCGAGCGCAGCGTGCCTTCGTGAACCAGTTGGGTTGCGGGGCGCCAGGTCTTGCTCATGCGTGTCACCATCTCGTAACAAAAAAACCGGTCGCATATGCAGACCGGTTTCGCACCCGGTCTTTTTAGCCACTTGTTTAACGTGGCTGCAAGCCGACCGGCCAAATCACCACGGGATAAACCTGCCTTACGCCCGTCTGGCGCTTGCGTCAATTCCCCGGTTTTGCTTTTGTCCTGCGATTGAAGGATAGGGTTTATGACACGCACATCAGGCATTCTGGCGGATAGCGCCATCGGCGCCCTTTTCGAGGCGGGCCGGCTGAAAAGCCAGGCGCCGCTGGATGGTGACCAGATCCAGCCGGCAAGTCTCGACCTGCGTCTCGGTGCAAAGGCGCTGCGCGTGCGCGCAAGCTTCATGCCCGGCCCCAACCACACGGTGGCCGACAAGCTGCAGCGCCTGACGCTGCACGAGATCGATCTCGAAAACGGAGCCGTGCTGGAAACCGGCTGCGTCTACATCGTGCCGCTGATGGAAAGCCTTGATCTCCCAGCTGACCTCTCGGCCTCCTCCAATCCGAAAAGCTCGACCGGCCGCCTCGACATCTTTACCCGCGTGATGGTCGATCGCGCCCAGGAATTCGACAAGATCCCGGCCGGCTACACAGGCCCGCTTTATCTCGAAATCTCGCCGCGCACCTTCCCCGTTATCGTGCGACGCGGCTCGCGGCTGTCGCAGATCCGTTTCCGCACCGGCCATGCGCTTCTGACTGAACCGGAAGTTCTGGCATTGCACGAGGCGGAAACGCTGGTGGCGAGTGAAACCCCGAACGTTTCGGGCGGCGGCATCGCGCTCTCCATCGACCTCAAGGGTACCGGTCCGGACGGGCTCATTGGTTATCGCGGCAAGCACCACACCTCCGTCATCGATGTCGACCAGAAGGGCGCCCATGATGTGCTCGATTTCTGGGAGCCGCTTTACAGCCGCGGCCGCGACGACCTGATCCTCGATCCCGACGAATTCTACATCCTCGTCTCGCGCGAGGCCGTTCACGTGCCGCCGCTTTATGCCGCCGAAATGACGCCCTATGATCCGCTGGTGGGTGAATTTCGCGTCCATTACGCCGGCTTCTTCGATCCGGGTTTCGGCCACGCACCAGCCGGCGGCTCCGGCAGCCGCGCGGTTCTGGAAGTGCGCAGCCACGAGGTGCCTTTCATCCTCGAACACGGCCAGATCGTCGGCCGTCTCGTCTACGAACACATGCTGGAGCGCCCGCAAGGCCTTTACGGCTCCGGCCTCGGCTCCAATTACCAGGCGCAGGGCCTGAAGCTGTCGAAACATTTTCGCAGCTGACAGCTGGCGCTTTTCGCGTGGTTTCCACTTGAACGGCAAAGCAGCTTGATGTTAGAGCTTTTGCGCTCAAGCGGGTGTAGCTCAATGGTAGAGCAGCAGCTTCCCAAGCTGAATACGAGGGTTCGATTCCCTTCACCCGCTCCAACCTCCTCCCGCTCCCGTCGCGTCCCAGCCGCTCAAGTCTGTGGCAAAAAGCGTTTTCGTCTCAGGTAGAAAATCTTGTCGGCGATCTTGGCCTCGATGCCTGTCGGGCGTGGAGCCTCCTGCCGCAAAAGGGCAGGGTCCAGCAGTTGCGCCTTGAAATCCTCCATCACGGCTGCCGGCGTGTGGCGTTGCAGGAAGTGCGCAGGCTCTGCCCGCAGCGACCGGTCGAAGGTCAGCAGGATGCGGGCCAGGTCGAAGCGGTTTTTATAGACAAGGGCGTCCGTGCCTGCGTGCTCGATATGGGCGCGCTCGCGGCTGCGGCCGCAGGTGATGATTTTGCGCCCTGCGGCGTGGAATTCGGCGCAAGCCAGACCAAAGGTTTCGCCGCGCTTGCGCGCATGCAGCATGGCGTCTGCTGTCTGGATGAACCGTGCCTTGGTATCCGTATCCGTCGTGCCGGGCAGAAAGTGCACGCGCGGGTCCGACAGGAACGGCTCGATGTTCATGAAGATGAAAAACGTGTTCTTCGATTTGGCGAGAACATGCGGGATGACCTTGGCTTTGACGAAATCGATGTCAAAGCTTTGCCGTCCCCCGTAACAGCCAAACACGGCGGCATCTGAGGGTATGCCGAGCATCGCGCGCAGATCGTCGGCTGTCCGTGCCGGGTGAACGATATGGGGAACGGCGGCGCCCTTCTGCCGCCGGCACAACCGCGCAAGCCACGGCGACACATAGGCATAGGCATGGCCGTGGATTTCTGATGGTTTTGTCGGGAAAACGGCATGCACCATGGTTGGAATGTCTGGAAAATCGACTGCGTCGCGGGCGCCGCTCTTGATCGTGTAGAACGCATCCACCCGGTGCGACCGAAGCCGTTCATGCAGGTCTGAAACGGAGGAATAGGCGATGACCTCGAAGCGGGCCTCGAATTTCCGGATGGCTTCGGCAACATTGGCCTTGGCGTCCCGGTCATAGAAGATCAGGCTCCTGTTGCCGAGAATGGTCTCGTTGCCTTCGGCGTAGTCGAAGAGCGCAACCGATGTGCCGCGCTCGCAAAGCTCTCCGCCGTTGAAACCGATCAGCACGCAAACCTCCGTATATCCTGCAGCACAACCACCAGAATCGGCAGCAACCATTGCCTGCCGCGCCACAGCGGCCATACCATTTCCGTTCTGCGGGCAGCAAGCGTCTTGCAAGACCGTTACGAGGCTCTTGTCATCTGGCGTACAAAGGCATTATCACCGCGCGCGAGCGATATCCCGGATGGAGGGTCGCAACGGGAGCGGTCATGAAGACAGTCAAAATCTGGTACACCGACTTCTGGCCCGAGTTCGATCCGCAGAGCCTGTTCCTGATGGATGTGATCTCGCCTGACATCCGTGTCGTTCTCGATGAGAAAAATCCGGATATCGTGTTTTATTCGTGCTTCGGAACCGTTCATCGCACTTATGATTGCTTGCGGGTGTTTTTTACCGGCGAGAATGTGCGCCCGGATTTCAACATCTGCGATTATGCCATCGGTTTCGATTATCTGGTGCTCGAAGACCGGCATCTGCGTTATCCGCTGTATTTCTGCGATCCTGAGCGTGCCGAGGCGGCGCACCGGCGGGCGCCGGTGGATGCCACTCTGCTTGAGGCGCGCGGCTTCTGCACCTTCATCTATTCGAACGGACGGGCCGATCCGGTGCGAGACGGGTTTTTTCATCGCCTGTCAGCGCAGCGTCCGGTCACCTCGCTCGGGCGGCACCTGCGCAACGATGATCGCTTCGATCACGTGAAGGGGCTCGATCCGGTCAGCGCCAAGGTGTCGGTAATGAGCGGGTTCAATTTTTCCATGGCCTTTGAAAATTCGAGCACCCCCGGTTACACCACCGAAAAACTTTTTCACGCCTTTGCCGCCCGCTGCATTCCCATTTACTGGGGCAATCCGAAGGTGGCTCTCGATTTCAATCCGCGCGCCTTCATCAACCGGCATGATTTCGAAGACGATGACAGCTGCATCGCCCATGTCATGGCGCTGGCGGAGGATCCGGATCGGATGGTCGCCATGCTGAACGAACCGGTGTTTGCCGATGGCAATGATCCGGCACGTCGCCGCGACGAACTTGCCGCCTTC
This sequence comes from Neorhizobium sp. PAMB6716, assembly GCF_058242805.1. Classification (NCBI taxonomy): domain Bacteria; kingdom Pseudomonadati; phylum Pseudomonadota; class Alphaproteobacteria; order Hyphomicrobiales; family Rhizobiaceae; genus Neorhizobium; species Neorhizobium sp. PAMB6716. Next base: position 2,889,845 of record NZ_CM177835.1, on the reverse strand, counting down.
CTCAATTTCATTCTCGGGCAGGACATGGAGGCAGCGCGACGCCGGACGCGGTATGGTTATGCCGCGATCTTCGTGCGCCGCAACGAACCGCGCCAGCGCTCGTGGCTGAGCAAGCTCAATGCCAAGCGCAAGGTATGGCGCCACCGCTGAGTGTTCGGCCGGCTCACCGCTTGCGGGTTGGCCGATGGGGCGTCTTTTTCCAGAAAAAGGGGTTGGTGCGCAACTCGTTCAGCGCCCGCCAGGCGGCATAGGAGGTCATCATCCAGTGCAGCGGAACGGCGAGCCAGCGATGGCCGACCTTCAGCTTTTCAATGCCGATCATCGAGCCGACGCCAAGACCGAGAAACGTGACGTAGCTGCAGAGCACGTTTGATGTGTCGAGCAGCATCAGGACAAGATCGGTGCCGGGGATGTCTGACAGCGGCGTGTGGATCAGCGTCAGCCCGGCGTTCACCATGAACAGCAGGATCAGCGGGTGCAGGAGGGCAGACAGCAGCATGCCGCCGATCATCAGGTGAAAGACGATGGTGGCTTTGAGCCCCATCTGCCGGCCGGTCAGGATCGGGTTGCGGGTCAGCACCAGCCAGGTCTGCAGCCAGCCCTTGAACCAGCGGATGCGCTGGCCGGTCCAGATCGGCAGTGACACCGGCGCATCCTCCAGCGTCTGGCAGCGCAGCGTTTCGGACCGGTAGCCGAGCCGGTAGAGCCGCAGACCGAGATCGGCATCCTCCGTCACGTTGAACGGGTCCCAGCCGCCGACCTTGCGCAGCACGGCGGTGCGGAAATGGTTGGACGTGCCGCCGAGCGGCAGCGGCATGCGGTAACGGGACAACATGGGCAGGAGACCGCGAAACAGGGCTGCATATTCCACCGCAAACAGCGTGCTGACATAACTTTCATCGACATTGGCGATGATCAGCGGCGCCTGCAGGCAGGCAAGCTCCGGGCCGCTGGCGCGGAAGCGTTCATAGGCCTCGATGAGCTGATGCGGATGGGGCCTGTCTTCCGCGTCGAAGATGGCCAGAAACTCGCCTCTGGCTGCCGGAAGCGCATAGGCGAGCGCCTTCGGTTTCGTGCGCGGATGATAGGGGGGAACGGTGACCACCTCGAAATAAACCGGCAGGTGGAGGGCGGCAAGCGCTGCCAGGGTGTCTGTGTCGTCTTCCTCGCAGACCAGCTTGATATCAAGACGCGACCGGGGCCATTCCAGCCGCTCCAGGCTGGAAACCAGCTGACCCACCATGCCGGCCTCGCGGTAGATTGCCACCATCACCGTATAGTCCGGCGGCGGGCCTGTGGGAACGGCTGCGGGTTTTGGCGGTCGTTTGCGGTATTTCTGTTGAAACAGGGCAACGAAGCGCAGCGAAAGCGAAGCAAGATAGGCAAGCGACACGGTGGCATGCACGAGTGGCAGCAGGAGTTGTGGCTGCATGATGCAGGCGCAGACGGTGGCTGTAACGGACGTGCCGACAACCAGTCCCTGGCGACCCGTCGCCACGATGCGCGCCGAATGATCCGGCTGCAGTTCGAAAAGCTCACTGGCTGCCTTGCGCACCCGCCGGGCCGAGCCTGCCTCCCAGACGGCACGGCGCAGCGCGCTCGGCGTGGTGACCACCAGAGTGCTGGCAAGTTCCGGCAGGCGTGTCAGAAGGCTTGCAAACTCCGGCAGTTTTTCCGCTCGTGGCACCATGGCGATCTGCGGCATGCGATTGGGATAGGTCAGTCGCACCTGGTAGGGAAAGACCAGCTGCGTGTCCATGCTCGCCATGTCGACAAGGTGGGCCGGATCGATGGTGTCGAGAAAAGCGAGGTGGAAGTAGTCCGCAATCGTGCGGTAATAGGTGTTTTCCTCCACCGTGCCATCATACAGCATCTCGTTTTCGACGGTCGTGCCGTTGTGCTTGGCCCTCTCGGCCAGCCGCGCAATGGTCGATGTCGCAAAACCGAGCGCCGACAGAATGTCCACCTCGGTTTTCGCCCGAAAGATTGCCGGCCATTGTCCATGTGTGAGGACAACATTCCGTAGATCCGCCATCGTGGGCGGATATTCCCCCATGTCCGTCAAGCTGATACACCGTTGACTGAGTTCTTCGCCGACTTTTCCCCACTTGGATCATAGACACACACGCCATGGTTTCACCTATCAAATCTCAGGGGTCTCTTGGAAAGAAGAGCCTGTTTCTCCGGATTTTGATGTTATTGTCGGTATTTGTCCCCGTTTGGGCATCGGCGCAGACGTCGGACATGCCAGTGCTGTTTGATGCGAACGAGCGGCTGGCGAAACCGGATCTTTCAACCCTGCCGCGTCTGCGGGTGCTGATGACGGTGGACTTCCCGCCCTTCAGTTTTGTCGACCAGACGGGAAAGCTCTCCGGTTTTCATGTCGATCTCATCCGGGAAATTTGTGCGGAACTCGCCATAGAGGCGAAATGCCAGATCCAGGCCATGCCGTTTGACGATCTGGAGGCGGCGCTGCTGGCGGGAGATGGGGAGGCGGTGGCTGCCGGCATCGCCGTGACGCCGGCCTTGCGGGAAAAATTTGCCTTCTCGCGTCCCTACATCACGATACCCGCGCGTTTTGCGAAAAACCGGTCGGTGGCGCTCACCGGAGAGGATGCCGCAGCGCTGGGTGACCATCCGGTCGGCGTGGTCGAGGGCACGGTCCATCAGAAAATGTTGAAGGCCTTTTTCCCGAAAATCCGCGCCGTTTCCTTCGACAGCCAGGAGGCCATGCTGGAGGCGTTGAAGACGGCAAAACTCGATGCGGTGTTTTCCGATGCGCTGCGGCTTCCCTTCTGGGTGGGAAGTCCGGCCTCGCAAAACTGCTGCACGCTGTTTGGCGGCGCCTATCTGTCCGAGCGCTTTCTCGGCGAGGGTTTGATGTTGATGGCACGCCCCAACACGCCGCAGGTGGTGGCCGCTTTCGATTATGCGCTGGCTGAGCTTTCCCGCAAGGGACGGCTGCAGGAGATTTACCTGCGGTATTTCCCCAACGGGTTTTATTGACTTTATACGGACCGGCGCCCGTCACTGGCTTGCCCAGATGATGCGGGCAATCCACTCCACCTCGGCCATGTCGAATACGCGGTTGGGATGGGCAGGGTTCAGCGAACTGATTTCGATGGTGCGGGCGCTCTGGCGCAGCAGCACCTTGGCCATCACTTCACCCTCGCGGGTTTTCAGCACGATCCTGTCGCCGCGGCGGATCTGTGCGCCGGGCTCGACGATCAGCCGGTCGCCATCGCGGTAAAGCGGCAGCATGGAATCGCCCTGAACCTCCAGCGCGTAAACGCCGGCCTTGTGTGTCGGGTCGGTTGGAAAATCCACCACATCCCAGCCCTGGCCGGCTGGAAAACCGCCATCATCGAAAAAGCCACCGGCGCCGGCCTGGGCAAAGCCCAGAAGCGGAATGGCGCCGCGCTGGGGAGGGAACGCGCCTTCCGGCAGGCTTCCATGCTCCATCTCCGCCGGCAGGTAGCTTAAAAACTGGTCGATCGAAGCCCCGGTTGCCTCGAGAACCTTTGCAATCGATTCCGTCGAGGGCCAGCGCAGCCGCCCATCGGGGCCAAGGCGCTTGGATTTGTTAAACGAGGTCGGATCAAGGCCGGCGCGGCGGGCAAGGCCGGATGCGGTCATCCGGTGACGCTCGGCCAGCGTATCGATCGCCTTCCAGATCGTATCGTGCGACAACATCACCGTTCTTGCTCCGCGCCTTCAACAGGCGCCTCCTGCGGCAAGCGTCGCAAGGTCAAACCTGCCGGCGCAGTCACCGGACCTGATCCGCTCGCGCAATGAAACGACGCCTGCATCCAAAACAACAGTCGAAGCCGCGTGAAACTCACGCCGCCTGTCTGCCTATCTCTAATGAATGCCTGTGCCCGAGTAAAGAAGAAAAGGAATAAAATCCTCACGGCGCCCTGGTCGCGCCGCCACCGTCCGCTTGAAGGAAGGAAGCGGAAGCCTCTTAGGCCACCATCGCCATGTTGACCTTGCCAAGCTTGATCACCGCCTGCGTGCGGCTGTCGACATTAAGCTTCAGGAGAATGGCGGAAACATGGGCCTTGATCGTGGCTTCGGACACGCCAAGCTCATAGGCGATCTGCTTGTTCAACAGCCCCTCGGCCAGCATGGACAGAACGCGGTTCTGCTGCGGTGTCAGCGTTCTCAGCCGTTCCACCAGTTCGGCCAGGGCAGGGTCCTGGTCGCAGCGTCCAGCCATCTCGTCCGGGGCCCAGATGCCGCCGTCCAGCACGGTGCGGATGGCGGTGCGGATGTCGTCGAGACCGGAGGATTTCGAGATGAAGCCGGAGGCGCCAAGCTCCAGCGCGCGCCGGATGGTTGCGGTGTCGTCGCTGGCTGAGACGATGATGATCGGCAGGCTGCACATGTCGCTGCGCAGTGACATCAGGCCGGAAAAGCCGCTGACACCGGGCATGGAAAGATCGAGAAGCAGAAGGTCGGCGTCCGGATGGGCCTGTGTTGCCTCGCGCGCCGCCTCGAACGTGCCGGCCTCAATGATTGACGGGGCACCGGTGATCGAGGAGCCGTCGGCGATGTCGTGCAACGCCTGGCGCAAAGCGCCGCGAAACAGTGGATGATCGTCTGCAATGATGATTTTAAGCTGTTGCATGTCCACGCCCCCTCCCAAGAGCATAGTCTGCGTCCGTCCCGAGCCATTCTTAAACCGCATGCCATGGTGAAACAAGTCTAAGTTTCAGCGGGTACATTTACGCGCTGCTGCCATCGCACCCGGACCATTGTGATCCGGGATGGCGCCGGCATCAGCTGCGGTCAGGCTGGGGTGCGCCGTCATGGCGGAATTCTTCGACCAGGCCCATGAAACGCCGCATGAAGCGCTCCATGATCGACAGCGAATGTTCGATTTCCGCCTCGCTTGCAGGGGGGCCGGACGAGGCGAGGCGGTCCAATCTTGCTTCCAGGGCGGTTACCCGTTTGGCGAGCATGTCGAGTTCCTGATCATAGGCGGCCCGTTCGTCGGCGGCCATGCGGCAGGTCAATTCAGACGCCGTCTCGCGGCAGAATGTGATGGCCCCCGTCTTCTGGTCAAGCCGGATGAAGCCGGTTTCGGTCTTTTCCAGCCGGTAGCGCGCCGTATCCGCCAGCGACGCCTGGGCGTCCTGTGCGAGTGCCGGACCCGCGCCAAACGTGATGAGGGTTGCCAAGGTAAATAATCCTATCCGCATATCATGCTCCCGTTTCCCTGGTCCGCGTGCCGGCCTTTTTCTGGCCCGTCTCGGGCGTGATCTCGTCGCCCTCGCTTCGCCGGCATGGACAATGGTTGCGGTTTGCGGCAAAGCCTGCCTCGTCTCCACTGGCAGAGGGGCCGAGGATGAGCGGTATCATATATAAGATCGTGCCGGATGTTTTATGGCAGGCGGCACGGGAAACTGGTGTTTTCAAAGGGGCAGCCGTCGATCTCGCCGATGGCTTCATTCATTTCTCCACCGCATCACAGCTTCAGGAGACCGCAGCCCGCCATTTTGCCGGCCAGCAGGGCCTGCTTCTGGTGGCGGTGGATGGCGCGCGTCTCGGCGCAGACCTCGTTTATGAAACCTCGCGCGGCGGTGCGCTGTTTCCGCATCTTTACGCCCCTCTGCCGCTCTCGGCCGTGCTTTTTGAGACGCCGCTGCCGCTTCTTGCCGATGGTACCCATCAGTTCCCGGAGATTGTCTGATGTCGCTTTTTAACCTTGCCCGCAACGCGCTGTTCACGCTCGATCCGGAAACCGCGCATGGCGTTTCCATCGCCGCGCTGAAGTCCGGTCTTGTGCCATCGTGCCGGATCGTGCCGGACGAGCGCCTGAAGGTGACGGTTGCCGGGCTGCAATTTCAAAATCCGGTGGGGCTTGCAGCCGGTTACGACAAAAATGCCGAAGTGCCGGAGGCGATCCTGCGGCTCGGCTTTGGCTTCACGGAGGTCGGCACGCTGACGCCGAAGCCGCAACAGGGCAATCCGCGCCCGCGCATTTTCCGCCTTGTCGAGGATGAAGGCGTCATCAACCGGCTGGGTTTCAACAATGAAGGCCATGCGGCCGCCCATGCACGGCTGTCGGCCCTGAAGACACGCGGCATCGTCGGCGTTAATATCGGCGCCAACAAGGATAGCGTCGATCGCATCGCCGATTATGTCGCCGGCATTCACCGGTTTGCCGCGCTCGCCTCCTATTTCACCGTCAACATTTCCTCGCCCAACACGCCCGGCCTGCGCGACCTGCAGGCGCGGGAAAGCCTGTCGGCGCTGCTGTCGGCGGTGCTTCTGGCACGCGATGAGGAGGCGGTACGCACCGGGCGCCGGGTTCCGGTCTTCCTGAAGATCGCGCCGGATCTCACCGAAGAGGGCATGGACGATATCGCCGCCGAGGTTCTCTCCCATGCGCTCGATGGGTTGATCGTGTCCAACACCACGCTTGCCCGTGATGGATTGAAGGATGTCCGCCAGGCCGGCGAGGCGGGAGGGCTTTCCGGAAAACCGCTGTTTGCCCGCTCCACGGCGGTGCTCGCCCGCATGCGCAAACGCATCGGCCCCGACCTGCCGATCATCGGCGTTGGCGGCGTGTCCTCGGCAGAGACGGCGCTCGAAAAGATCCGCGCCGGGGCGGATCTGGTGCAGGTCTATTCCTGCATGGTCTATCGCGGTCCCGGTCTTGCCGCCGAGATCGTGCGCGGACTGTCTGCGGAGATGCAACGCATAGGCGCAACCTCGATTTTCGAGGAGAAGTCACGCCATCTGGAAAAGTGGAACGCTTACCCCTTGTAAAGTGGCACGCTAGGGTTATTGTTGCATCTCTCGTGTATCTTCGGTTGCGCCTGGCGCTTCCGCTGTTTGTCGCAAGGTGCCTGATGATCTTGAAGAATAGCCGGCCGATCACCGTGATCGTTGACCTTCTTCTGGCCGTGCTGCTGGTCCGGTTGCTGATGTGGATCGATCCCGTGGCCGAGGCAACGCGTTTCTAAACCACGTGACATCAGCATCGGCACGCCTCCGCCACCTCCCCCGAGATGACGCGGTAAGGTTGCGTTGACGTCATCCTGTCCTTGCGAAAATCCTGGAACCAAGCCGCGTCAGGCCGACAGCACCATGGCCCAATAGGTGCGCGATGTCGCAGGTGCGCGGGCAACGGCTACGCCGACCGCGCGGTAATTGCCGAGCATGTTGACGAGATGTTTGGGGGAATCGATCCAGGCCTGCACCGCATCGGTGACGTTCGACTGGCCGCTGGCGATGTTTTCAGCCGCCGGCAGCGGCACGCCGTTGCGTTTCATGCGGTCGCCGAAATCGTCACCAAAACCGATCAGGTGCTTCATCTCGCCGGCCTTTGCCATGCGCACTGCCTGTTCGGCCGCAGCCTGCCCCGTCGGCCTGCTGGCGGAGAGGGAGGACAGGCCGTGTTTCTGGCGCAGCGCATTGACGAGCGGCAGCGCTGCGCGCGTATCATCGGTGGCGCCGGCAATCGAAATGGCGGGGCGGGTCAGCGTGCAGCCGGCAAGCGTCACAAGAGCGCCGCCCGAGACAAGCAGAAACCCGCGGCGGGCCAGAAGGTCTATCGAACGGGACATTAGCGCCTGTAGCTTAAAAGACGAAGGATGATGAAGGCGGGAATGACGATGGTGGCGCCGAGGATCAGGTAATCACCCACGGCGCCCAGCGCACTGAAACCGCGATGCCAGAGATCGATGACGAAATCGCGGATGCCGTAAAAGACATCCCAAGGGCGCACGTCGAACACGGCCATGACAAAGCCGACGATCAGCGACACGACGATCAGTTTGACGATGGTGCGGCCCGGACTGTCTCCGAGAACCCTGCTCATCTGGTCGGCCATGCCGTTTTTCCTTTGTGGTTACGTGGTGAGAGACATAGGTCCGCCGCCCGGCTGTCGCAAGCAGCCCGGTCTCGTCCTGCGATAGAACTTGTATTTTTTTGTGGCTTCAGCCAGAAGCGCGCATCCTCTTGCGCATCGAAACCAATGACCCCCATCCAATTCTCGTCCGGCGACGTGATCGCCGATCGCCGCGCCGATTATGCCCGCATGTTGCTGGACTCTGGCGATGCCGGTGCTGCCGCCGACCTGATGGCGCAGGCGCTGGAGCTTGCCCCCGTCTGGGCCGCCGGCTGGTTTCAGCTGGGAGAATTCTTCGAGAAGGCGGGTTTGACGTCTGAGGCGGTTAATGCCTATCGCCGCGCCGCCGACCTCGACGAACCCGGCATTTTTGGCGCGCCGCTGAAACTTGCACTGCTGGGCGCAGCTCCCACGCCCGAGAGCCCGCCTTCGGCCTATGTCGAAGGCCTGTTTGACGATTATGCCGACCGGTTCGAAGCCTCGCTGATCGAAAAACTGAACTACAGCGTGCCGCAAAAGCTTTTTCGTCTCGTGCGCCCGCACGCACCCTTTGCGCTGACCGTCGATCTCGGCTGCGGCACCGGCCTGTTCGGGCTTGAGGTGGCGCCGGCAAGCGACCGTCTGGAAGGTTTTGATCTCTCCGCCAACATGCTGGCAAAAGCCGGAGAGAAGGGGCTGTACCAGCATCTTGGTCAGGCTGATCTGTCCGAACCCGCGGAAAGCTCCGGTCTGTTCTCCGCCGATCTGCCAGCACACCGCGCCGATCTGGTCTCGGCCGCCGATGTCATGATGTATCTCGGCAGCCTCGACACGCCGTTCTCCCTTGCGCGTGACCTCTTGAAGCCGGACGGGCTGTTTGCCTTTTCCGTCGAAGATGCTGAAACCATCGAAGATGGCGGCGATGCCGAACCGGGCTTTTGCCTGCAGCCATCGCTGCGCTACGCCCATCATGAGGCCTATGTGCGGGACAGTCTTGCCGAGACGGGGTTCGAGGTTCTCGACCTGATGAAGACCGACATTCGCATGGATGCCGGAAAAACCGTGTTCGGCATTCTGTTTCTTGCCCGGCTTTGCGCCTGAGCACGCGCTTTCTTTCCTTTTGACAGGGACCCTCCGCACCATCTTGAAGGGGCGGGTTTTGCGGTGCACAATTGCCCCCATCAAAAAGGGGAAAAGCAGTCTTGTCGGAAAAGAAGGCAACGGTTCTTTCGCAGAAGAAAACGCTCGGCTTCTACAGCGCCGATCCCTCCCAGCATACGCTGCTGGAGGATAGCCAGGGTCTGCTCACCGGCGCGCTGGTCTCCGGCCTTGGCTTCTACCTGCTGAACCGCGTCGGGCTTTTGACCGGCGGCACGGCAGGTGTCGCCTTCCTCATCCATTATGCCTTCCACATCTCTTTCGGCCTGCTGTTTTTCATCGTCAACCTGCCGTTCTATTACCTCTCCTTCCGCCGTCTCGGCCTTGCCTTTTCGGCAAAGACCTTTCTGGCCATCGGCCTTGTCTCCGTCATCACCGAAATCGAGGGGCGTTTCCTCGTCATCGATTACCTGCACCCGTTCTGGGGCGCGCTGATGGGCGGGCTGCTGCTGGGATACGGGCTTCTGGCGCTTTATCGGCACCGGGCAAGTCTTGGCGGCGTCGGCATTCTCGCCATCTATATCCAGGAGCGTTTCGGCATCCAGGCCGGCCTCATCCAGCTTGCCTTCGATACGGGCGTCATGGCGGCAGCCTTTCTGGTGCTGGAGCCGCAGGTGGTGATGTGGTCCATTCTCGGCGCCGTCATCCTCAACCTGTTTCTCGCCATCAACCATCGCTCTGATCGTTATATCGTGGTGCGCTGATGGCAAAAACAGGCAGCGAAAAGACCCCGATCGGCCTCTGGGCCTCCAGCCCCGATCGCCATTCGCTCATCGAGGATTTTCAGGGCATCGCCGCCGGTTCAATGCTGGCAGCGCTCGGCGTCACGCTGCTCTCCTCCGCGCACCTGCTGATCGGCGGCACGGCCGGCCTTGGCTTCCTGTTGCGCTATTCCAGCGGGCTGAGTTTCGGGGTGGTGTTTTTCCTCATCAACCTGCCGTTCTACTGGATCGCCTATCGGCGCCTTGGTCTTGCCTTCACGCTCAAAACCTTTTCCGCCGTGGCGCTCACCTCGGTGCTGACAGAAGTGTTGCCCGGCCTGATCCACATCGAGGACATCCATCCGCTTGTGGCCGCTCTCTTTGGCGGGCTTTTGATCGGCACCGGCATGCTCGCCCTCTTTCGCCACCGCGCAAGCCTCGGCGGCTTCGGCATCCTGGCGCTTTATCTGCAGGACCGCTTCGGCTGGCGCGCCGGCTTCGTGCAACTGGGGCTCGATGGCGTCGTGCTGGCGCTCTCCTTTTTCGTTGCCACGCCGATGGTGATTATTTTGTCCATCCTTGCGGCGCTGACACTCAACCTCACGCTTGCGATCAACCACCGCACGGATCGCTATATCGTGCGGTGACAGCCTGTTCCGGAATTCTCTCGGGCGCGGCGAAAATGGTGATTTCGAGAACCGGAGCGGAGCGCACATTTGGCACGTGACACCGGAAGCACAGAAATTGCCATTTGCAGCCCGTCCGAGGGAATTGAGGGATAGGCTGGGACGCCCCTTCTCATTCCCGCGCGACACATTACCTTAGGCCTCGTGGATAACAGCCCTGCCGAACCCTTGAGCCAGACCGTCGATCTCCTGCCGCGCCCGTTCACGGACTGGTTTGCGCTGAAGGGCTGGAGCCCGCGCGCCCACCAGATGGAGCTTCTCGCGCGCGCAAGCGGCGGCGAGAACATGCTGCTGATTGCGCCGACCGGGGCGGGCAAGACGCTCGCCGGTTTCCTGCCCTCGCTCACCGATCTCACCCGGCGGGGCAAGCTTGCGCCGGGTGCGGCCTTTACCGGCGTCCACACGCTCTACATCTCGCCCTTGAAGGCGCTCGCCGTCGATATCGAGCGCAACCTGATGAAGCCGGTCGAGGAGATGCGGCTGCCGGTTTCGGTGGAAAACCGCACCGGCGATACGCCGCAATCCAAGCGTCAGCGCCAAAAGCTCAACCCGCCGGATATTCTCCTGACAACGCCGGAGCAGGTGGCGCTGCTGATCGCCAACAAGGATGCCGGACGTTTCTTCAAGGATTTGAAATATGTTGTGCTGGACGAGTTGCATTCGCTCGTCACCTCCAAGCGCGGCCATCTTCTGTCGCTCGGCCTTGCGCGCCTGCGCCGTCTTGCCCCCGGCCTCACCACCATCGGCCTGTCGGCAACCGTTGCCGATCCCATGGACCTGCAGCGCTGGCTGGTGCCGCAAAACGGCGGGTCAAACGATGCGCCAGCGCCGCCGGCCGGCCTCGTGCATGTCACGGGCGGTGCAGCACCCGATATCAAGATCCTCTCAAGCGAAAAGCGCATCCCCTGGTCCGGCCATGTCGCGACCTATGCCATCCCCGAGGTCTACGAGGAAATCCGCCGCCACAAGACGACGTTGATTTTCGTCAACACGCGCTTTCAGGCCGAGCTGATCTTTCAGGAACTCTGGACGATCAACGAGGACAACCTTCCGATCGCCCTCCATCACGGCTCGCTCGATGCCGGGCAGCGGCGCAAGGTGGAAGCCGCCATGAGCGCCAACCGCCTGCGCGCCGTCGTTGCCACCTCGACGCTCGACATGGGCCTCGATTGGGGTGATGTCGATCTGGTCGTCCATGTCGGTGCCCCCAAGGGCGCCTCGCGGCTTGCGCAGCGCATAGGCCGCTCCAACCACCGCATGGACGAGCCGTCGAAGGCGATCCTCGTGCCCGCCAACCGTTTCGAGGTGATGGAGTGCCAGGCAGCGCTCGATGCCAATTATCTCGGCGCGCAGGATACGCCCCCGGTCGGTGAGGGCGCGCTGGATGTGCTGGCCCAGCATGTGCTCGGCATGGCCAGCGCCGAACCTTTTGAGCCGCTGGAGCTTTTCGGCGAGATCACCAGCGCCTCGCCCTATGCCGAACTCTCCTGGGAAATGTTCGAGCGCATCGTCGATTTCGTCGCGACCGGCGGTTATGCGCTGCGCACCTATGAACGGTATGCCAAGATCCGCAGGACGAAGGAGGGGCGGTGGCGCGTCTCCAATCCGCAGATCGCCCAGCAATACCGCATGAACCTCGGCACGATCGTGGAAGCGGCGGAACTCAATGTGCGGCTCGTCAAGCGCGGCGCGAAAGCAGGGGCGATCGGGCGCGGTGGCATGTCGCTCGGCAAGGTCGAGGAATATTTCCTCGAGCAGCTGGTGCAGGGCGACACGTTCTTGTTTTCCGGCAAGGTGCTGCGGTTTGAGGGGATCCGCGAAAACGAATGCCTCGTCTCCAACGCCTTTTCGCTCGATCCAAAGATCCCCGCTTACGCCGGCGGCCGGTTTCCGCTCTCCACTTACTTGGCCGATCAGGTGCGGGCCATGCTTGCCGATCCCGCCCGCTGGCATGTGCTGCCCGATCAGGTGCGCGACTGGCTGGCCTTGCAGCGGGAAAAATCCATGCTGCCGGCGCGCGACGAACTGCTGGTCGAAACCTTTCCCCGTGGCCAGCGCTTCTTTCTCATCGCCTACTGCTTCGAAGGCCGGCTGGCGCACCAGACGCTCGGCATGCTGTTGACGCGCCGGCTGGAACGCGCCGGTGCCCGCCCGCTGGGTTTCGTTGCCACCGATTATTCGCTCGCCATCTGGGGCCTCAACGACATCGGCGAGATGATTGCGCGGGGGCGTTTGAGCCTTGCCGACCTGTTTGACGAGGACATGCTGGGCGACGATCTGGAGGCCTGGCTGGATGAAAGTTTTCTGCTGAAACGCACGTTTCGAAACTGCGCGGTGATTTCCGGCCTCATCGAGCGGCGGCATCCCGGCAAGGAAAAGACCGGCCGGCAGGTCACCGTCTCCACCGATCTCATCTATGACGTGCTGCGCAGCCACGAGCCGGACCATGTGCTTCTGGAGGCCACACGGCGGGATGCGGCATCAGGGCTTTTGGATTTGGCACGGCTTGGCGCTATGCTGGCGCGAATCAAGGACCATGTGGTGCATCGTCCGCTTGATCGGGTGTCGCCGCTTGCCGTGCCAGTCATGCTGGAAATAGGCCGCGAGCCGGTCGCCGGCGAAGCGCAGGATGCGGTGCTGGCAGAGGCTGCCGAGGATCTGATTGCCGAGGCCATGGGCTAGGCGGGGTCAACAGAGACGGGGAACGGCGGGACCGGGGCTCGCCACAGAAGACGACGATGATGAACCAGAGACTGGCGGTTGCCGCCGCAGACATCACGAGCCTTGCAGCCGGTGCCGAGATCCTCGTCAATGGCGTCGTGGCCGTCTGCGATCCCCTTGGCGGGCTTTACCTGCCGGATCATGGCGTGCTCGTCGTCTCTGATCTGCATCTGGAAAAAGGCGCAGCCTTTGCCCGGCGCGGCATGATGCTGCCGCCCTACGATACGCTGGCGACGCTCAACATCCTGTCGGCCGTCATCGCCCGCTACGATCCGAAGATCGTGATTTCACTCGGCGACAATTTTCATGATCGGCGGGGCTCGCAGTTGATGCCGCAGCCGTTTCGCGACACGATCAATGGCCTTGCGCGCGGGCGCGACTGGATCTGGATCAACGGCAACCATGATCCGGATGGCACGGTCGACCTGCCGGGCCAGTGTGCCGACGAATTCGTCTATGGTGGTCTCGTCTTCCGCCACGAACCGAGCCTTGTCGCCGGCAAGGGCGAGGTCGCCGGCCACCTGCATCCGTCGGCAACCGTTGGCCGGCGCGGCAAATATGTGCGCCGGCCCTGTTTTGCCACGGATGGCAACCGCCTCGTCATGCCCGCCTTCGGGGTGCTCACCGGCGGGATCGACCTCAAGCACAAGGCCATGCACGGCCTGTTCGACCGTGCCGCCCTCATTGCCCATCTTCTCGGCCGGGACCGGATCTATTCGGTCCGTTTCGACAGCCTGATCGGCTGACCCCTACTGGTAGGCCTGATTTGCCACCGCGCTCATGTCGAGCGTGGCACGCGCGATCTTCAAAAAGCTCTCCAGCGGGCAGGCGCCTTCCACCAGCTCGCTCTCGCAACCGGGAAGCGTGACCATGGCCTGCAGCGGCGGCGTTTTCGCGTCAAGCGTCGAAGCCTCGCGGATCTGGTCGAGTGTCGGGGCAACAAAACCAAGGCGCACATAGGCCTTGCCCGTCGCATCATGCAGCCGCTCAAAAGTCAGCGCGCCCGTTGGCGGTGTTTCATCGTCCACATAGGGTGGGATATGCCAGTGCAGCCCGAGAAGGGTCGCCACTTCCGCCTGCTGCGTGTCGCTTCCCATGAACAGCAGGAACTTTGCGTCCGGAGGGCCCTCGGTGCCTGTCGCCTCAGTCGTGCCGGCCGCCGTTGCGAGCAGGATCTGGTTCAGAAAATTGGAGGCATCGCGGCGCGCCAGATAGGGCACTCGGTTGCCCACGTCATATTTCCACTGGCGAAGCTCTGACAGGCGGATGATGTCGGCGGATGTCGAAGCCTTGCCGAAGGCCACCTGATCTGCCGGAAAGCCGTTGGCATATTGCAGCAGAAACACCTGAACCAGCGTGCCGGCTTCGGCAAGAGGTCCCTTGACGGAGACGCTGGCGGGTTTCTCGCCCTTGGCCTCCTTCATGTCGATCGTCCAGGGGCGATCCGCCATCGAGCAGGCACTCGTTTCGCAGCCGAGAATGCCATCAAGCTCCTTCATCAGCGGTGCGGCCTTCGCCTTCATCGCATCGAAATTGCCGCCGGCCGCGTCCAGAATGGCGGTCTTTGCCTGTTCGGGATCGATCGCGCCGAGGCTAGCATCGGAAGCGGCATAGAGCACGTCCACGTCACCGGTCTTGTTGAAACCCACGGCAAGGCCGCAGCCGGGGAACATGGTGGAGAGGATCACATTGCCCGTATCGATGGTGCGTTGGACCGAGCCATTTGCCCAGCCGAACACGTCACCGGGTGCCGGGCAGCCGCTCTGCGCCACAAGCCCCTTGTCGCGCAGCATGGACATTTCCCAGCCCGCCAGCTTTTCGGCAGCCTTTGCGCCATGCGCCGTCAGCATGCCATCCGCCACATCCCAGACCGGCCAGGCTTTCGCGGAATAGTGCAACAATTCCTTGCTGCTGGTTTGCGGGCGCACGCCGTGGCGCATGATGGCGATATACTTGTCCGGCGTCAGCGCTGCCCCTTGCGTGCCGGCGGCGGCAGCGGGCAGGGCAAGCGGAAGGCAAAGCGGAAAGCTAAGGGCAAGGCGAAGAGCAGATTTCCAGACCATGGAGGCTCCGGGAGGAAGATTGGCGGCGGGCCGCGTCGCGCAGGGGAGGCGCCATCCGGCGTCCTCCCGGCGTTCGCTGTAATAAGGTTACATGAACGTGCCGCGACAAATTTGTGGCCGAAATGCGCCCGTCCGCTCTCTTCCTCTGTGGCCATCTCTTTATGGTAACGCATGCGGCGAACGCGCCGGTTGCGAAGCGGCTTTCGTGCGGACTC
Organism: Neorhizobium sp. PAMB6716; assembly: GCF_058242805.1. Taxonomy (NCBI): domain Bacteria; kingdom Pseudomonadati; phylum Pseudomonadota; class Alphaproteobacteria; order Hyphomicrobiales; family Rhizobiaceae; genus Neorhizobium; species Neorhizobium sp. PAMB6716. The sequence goes on along the minus strand of NZ_CM177835.1, from coordinate 2,874,461 downwards.
AGCGTGGCAGCTTGGCAAAACCCTTGGCAAGGATCGGCCCTGTGGGACGCCCGGTCGGCGAGCCGCCGGCAGGTTCCAGCGTGATCTCATACAGCTGCGCATCCTGCGGGCGTGGCAGGGGTGGCGGCGCAAGTCGCGTCGAGCGGCCATCATCAAGCAGGCCGAGCGAGACCGGCCCCATCTCGCGCGAGGGAAGCGTCCAGACCTGCATCGTGCGGTCTGCCGGAACCTTGAGATCCTCGAGCAGTCGCACCACGGCGCGGTCGGAGCCGAAATCCTCAACCACCGCCTGCACGGCGCCGGCCTCGTTGACGAGTACAGCCACCACCAGAGGCTCCACGGTGCGGGTGAGGCTGAAGGCAAGGCCCGCCGCCATGAGGAGGCTGGCGGCCAGCCCGCCAAAGGCTGCACGGCGCCAACGGCTGGCGGCGCGGGTGGCGGCATTGTCGTTTGCCGCGAGAGGTGAGGCTTGCGGCGGGCTATCCGGGTTCATCCGGCTGTACGTATCGCCTGCCGGCGTCTCCTGCAGACGGGTTTCGATCCGCTGCCAGAGCGTGCTGCTGACGGGCACGGGCGTGGCCGTCATGTCGAGCGGCAGAAAACGATCGCGGGCGGCGGCCACGGCGCGTGCGAGGTCGTCGTTGCGCGCCATCTCGGCCTCCACGGCCAGTTCATCGGACCGTTCCAGCAGCCCCAGCATGTAATCGTCGGCGATGGCGTGGACATCTTCAAAGGTCATGCCATGCACTCCCGAAGGGCGGCAAGGCCGCGGCGGATCCAGCTTTTTGCGGTGCCGAGCGGCAGGCGCAGGCGTCCGGCAATCTCGCCATGGCTGTAGCCGCCGACATAGGCCATCAGAATGCCCCGGCGGCGGGTCTCCTCCAGCGTGTCGAGGCAGGCGCGCAGCCGGCTGTCGCGGTCAAGCGCCGCAAAGGCGGAAAGCACATCGTCCATCTGGTCGGCTTCCCGCATCGCATCCAGCCGCTCGGCATCGACCAGATCCTCGCGGCTGCCGTCGCGGAGCAGGTTGAGCGCGCGGTTGCGCACGATGGCGTGGATCCAGCCGCGCGCCGAACCGCGGTCGGGGCTATACTGGTGGGCCTTGGTCCAGATGTTGATGAAGGCCTCCTGCACCACCTCTTCGGCGAGGTCCCGTCGCCGGACGATCCGCTCTGCAATGGCAGTCAGGCGCCCGGCCTCGCGGTCGAAAATGCGCTTCAGCGCCAGCGCATCGCCGCGCGCACAAGCAAAAAGCTCCCGGTCCAGCCCGTCCGCTGCCATTTCCGCTGCCGCCAAGGCCTGGTCCTCCATCTCTTGCTGTCTCTTCCCAATACGCACGAAAGCCCTGTCGGGATGCAAGCGCTGCGAAAAAACTGAAAAAATATTTTTGGCCGCTGCATCCATGGGCCGGTCCCCGTGTGTCTAGGGGTTGGAGAGTGCGTTCAGGAAAACCCCGCCAGGGCGTGCTCTACCATCCATTTAACAACGGGAGACCGATGATGAAACTGACCAAGACCCTGCTTGTCGCATCCACCGTGCTTGCCGCTTCCGCCGGCTCTGTCTTCGCAGCGCCTGCCGTCGGGCTCGTCGGTGAAAAGACGCTGGTGATGTTTGATACGCAGACGCCCAAGGTAACCGAAACGCTCGAAGTCGAGGGCGTCCAGAGCCTTGTCGGCATTGATCTGCGCCCCTCCAACGGCACGCTGGTTGGTGTCACCCCGGAAGGCGTCATCGTCACCATCGATCTCGAAACCGGCCGCACGACGGAACTTGCGCGCATGGACAAGCCGCTTGCCATCGGTGAAACGCCTGTCATCGTCGATTTCAACCCGGCTGCCGACCGCCTGCGTTTCATGACCGGCACGACCAATCACCGCGTCCACCCCGATACCGGTGCCGTCACCGTCGATGGCAGCCTCGCCTTCGAGGAGGGCGACATGCACAAGGGCGAGACGCCGGCCATCGTTGCCGCCGCCTATACCAATTCGCATGGCAAGCCGGAAAAGACGGCCATGTACAATATCGATGCCACTATCGGCGGGCTGATCCAGCAGACCAAGCCGAACGATGGCACGCTGAAGGCCGTCGGCAAGCTTGGCCTTGCCGCCACGCCGTCCACCTATGCCTTCGATATCCAGACGACGGCTGACGGGACCAATACCGCATGGCTTGTGGCTGATAATGTCGTCCACACCGTCGATCTTAAAACCGGCAAGGCGACCAAGTCCGGCGAAATCACCGGCGCAAACCGCTCCGTGCGCGACATTGCCGTGCTGCCGGCGATGTAAGCTGGCGTCTTTATCTCGAAAACAGGACGCCGGGTGCCAGGCACCCGGCGTTTCCGCACTCAATCCTTGCGGAACATGATGCTGGCGCCCCAGCCGGTGATGAGCGCCACAAAGACGCTGAACAGGCCATAGGCCAGCGGCTGCTGGTGTGCCGCATCGGTAATGGTCTGCTCAAGACCGGTCTTCACCACCCGCAGGGGCAGGTCGCGGCTCTGGATCAACTCGCCGCTCTTGAACAGATAGGCATGCACCACATGCACGCCATCCGGCACATTGGCCGGCAGCCGCAGTGTGGCGCGAAACAGGCTGGGGCTGACGAAACGCACGCCGCTCGTATCGCGCTGGTAAAGGCCGTTTGAGAGCTTCAGGCGACGGTAGGCCTCGCGAAACTCGGTAATCTCGGTGCCATTGCCCACAAAGCCGGTGGGCGAGAGTGTCAGGTGATCGATGCCGACGCCGAGGCGGTTGAGCGAGGGCGCGGTCTGGATATCCTCAAGCTGGCGCGTGCTGGCGATGGAATAGGATTCCGGCACCTGCTCGAAGGTCATGGAATCGGTGTTCATCCATATGCCGAACACACGCTGCTTGCGCCGCACGGTCGCATAATCCACCGGGCCTTCCAGCGTCACCACCACATCATATTGGCCGATAGCGAGAAACAGTTCGTCGGCATTGTTGAGCGCCCCGAACACGGTGAGATCTGCGCCGCGAAAATCCGAGGTGATGGCGATTTCGCTTGTGGAGGTGCCGATTTCCAGCCCCTCGCGCACGGCTGATGGCCCCTGGCCAAGCGGCACCTGGGCCTTTGCCGTCTCGGCAAGCAGAAGGAAGGGAAGCAGCAGCAGGAGCGCGCGGATCATCGGTTGCCAAAGCCTCCGACGGCGATCGAATAGATATCGGCCGGCGTCACCACGAGATCGATCGCCAGCCGCAGGCCAACGGCCAGCACCAGCAGGCCGAGAAGCGCGCGCAGCTGTTCGCCGCGCAGCTTCTGGCCGACACGCACGCCGTACTGCGCGCCGATGACGCCCGCCACCATCAGGATCGTAGCGAGCACGATATCGACGGAATAGTTCGTCGCGGCCTGCACGATGGTGGTGTAGGCGGTGACGAAAATGATCTGGAACAGCGATGTGCCCACAACGACATTTGTCGGGATGCGCAGGAGATAGATCATCGCCGGCACCATGATGAAACCGCCGCCGACGCCCATGACGGAGGTGAGGATGCCGATGCCGAAGCCCAGCGCCACAACGGGAATGGCCGAGAGATAAAGCTTCGATTTCTTGAAGCGCATCTTGAGCGGCAGCCGATGGACCCAGTTGTGATGGCCCGGACGTTTGAGCGGCAGCGCCTCGTTGCGGGCGGCCCGGCGCATGGCGCGCAGGCTTTCCGCCAGCATCAGGCTGCCGATCGTGCCGAGGAACACGACGTAGAGCAGTGAAATGATCAGGTCGAGCTGGCCGAGCCGCCGCAGCCAGGAAAAGATCCACACACCGACGGTGGCTCCCGCCAGACCCCCGATCAGCAGCACGCTCCCGAGTTTCACATCCAGCGTGCCGCGGCGGAAATGGCTGATGGCACCGGAGACGGAGGAGGCGACGACCTGGTTTGCGCCGGTTGCCACGGCAACCACCGGGGGAATGTTGTAGAAAATCAGAAGCGGCGTGATCAGAAACCCGCCGCCGACGCCGAACATGCCGGACAGAAAACCGACGGCTGCGCCCATGCCGAGAATGATGAAGATGTTCACCGACAGCTCTGCGATGGGCAGATACACAGTCACGGGCGTTCCTTAAGCAGAAATGGCTCCGCCGTCGCGGGCGGCTTCGCGAGGGACCACCCGTGCGGCGCATGAAATCGACGGTCTAACCGGACGCTGTCACGCACCGGTGCTAGGCTTCCGTCATGCGCTGCCGCGTTTTTCGAGTCAATTGAAAAGCCGCGGAAAACAAGGATTTCGGCCCGCTGTGGCGGATCGGTTTCGGCCTTGTCTCAGGCTCCCTGCACCTTGTTCTTTTCCAGAAGCTTGCGCACCAGCGCTTCGGAAATATTGCCGTCTTCGGCAAGCCCGTTGCTGCGCTGGAAGGCGCGAATGGCCGTGACCGTCTTTTTGCCCATCAACCCATCCGGCTGGCCGGCGTCATAACCGTTGCGGTTGAGGATCGCCTGAATGTTGCGGATCGCCTTGCCCATGTCGATGCCGGCGGCAGCATCTGCCCTGGTTGACCAGTCGGCGGGAATGTTGGTGCCGTTTGCCCTGGCGTCCAGCGGCTGCTGTTTCCAGTTGGCAAGCCGTGCCTTGGCGCTTTCCAGCTGCGCCGGCTTCAGCGCATTGGCCACTTCATCGCGTTTGGCGGCGGCATCGCGGTCGCCGCCATTGGCGGCAATGGCAAACCACTTGTAGGATTCTTCCAGGTTCTGTTCCGCGCCATTGCCGCGTGCAAACAGGATCGCGAGGTTGAACTGGCTGTCGGTAATGCCAAGATCGGCGGCGCGGCCGAACCATTCGACAGCCGCCCGGTAATCGGCGCCTCCCGTGGCGCCGGAGGCGTAGAGCACGGCCAGATTGTGCATGGCGCCGGCATTGCCGGCATTCGCCGCCTGTTCGTAGAGGCTGACGGCGCGGGTAAGGTCCTTGGTGACCCCGGTTCCCTTCTCGTAAAGGCTGCCAAGGCGGTATTGCGCCGGCGCAGAACCGCGGTCGGCGGCAAGGCGATACCAGCGGGCAGCCTCTGCCGGATCGGCTGCGACGCCCTGTCCCTCGGTAAAGCGTGCGCCGATCTCAAACAGCGCCTGCGGATTGCCCTCTGCTGCGGCATCGGCCAGCGGCTGCGGGCCAAGACCTGCGGGAACGACGATCTCGGCAGCACCGGTGCTGTCCATCGGGGCTGCGGCTTCTACGGGCAGGGACTGCCTCACCACATCCGGCTGCGGTGCCGGCTGCACTGCGGCAACCTCGGCCGGTGTCGTGGCATTCGCGGATGCTTCGGCCGGCGCCTGAAGGCCAGCGCCTGGTATTGCGTATGTTTGCGGTGCCGGGGCGGCAACCTGCGCCGCAGCGGGTATTGCGGCCGTTCCAGTTTCGGAGACAGCCGGCGCCACAAGCTTCTGGGGAGCGACGGCTGCGACATCCGACGTCGCTGCTGGGCGGGTTGCCTCGCCGGTGGTGATGGATGCGGCGGGCGCCTTTTCGCTGCGTGTCAGCGTGTTGAACAGCGGCATGGCCATCAGTGCCAGAAGCACGGCGCCAACCGCCATCAGGATGGGGCGGCGGTGGCGCGCAAAGGTGGCGCGAACCCCGGAAGGCGCGGTGATCCCGTTTGCGTTCCCCTTCGAAACGGTGTCCGCAGGGGCCTGCCCCATTTCCAGCGCCGCAGCCTTTGCGGCCCGGCGGGCAGCGGCGATATAATCCATCCGCTCGCCTTCGGTGCCATCAGGCGCGCTTTCGCCCTGTCTGGCTTCAGCTGCCAGGGCAGCGTCGGCAGCCGCTTGCGTGGCGCGCACCCGCTCAAGGATCTTGCGCACATCAGGCGTACCCGAGCCCGGCTCCAGAAGGGCGTTGTCGCCGCTCTCGTCGGCCTCGTCGGAAGCAACTGCTGTGCCGGGATCGAGCGAAGGGGTGGGGTCTACCCGCGTGCGCTTGTTCTTCTGGGCCGATGCGCGCCCGGATCTGCGAAAGCGCCTGGAAAGGCCGGAAAGAAGGCCGCCACGGGCAGTGTCTTTCCCGTTTGTGGCGTCGCTCTCGTCGGCGTCGGGTTCCATCACGGCAGGGCTGCCGGCCGTTTGCGCCATCAACTGCTCGTTGGCACGCGCCAGCATGCCGCGCGGCTCGCCCGCTTCGGGTGTCGTCGGGGCAGGACCTGTTTTTTGCTGCGCCATCGGCGGGCGCACGGCGGTCTGGGTGTCCGTCCGGGGGGGCGCAAGCGGCGCCCCGCCAAACAGCGCCGTCTGCCGCTCGCCCATCCGGCCTTCCATCCGGCCTTCCATGCTGTCCAGCCGCTCAGCAATCTCGTTCAGCGTGCGGTGCAGGCCAGTGAATGTCTGCTGCGTGCGCTCTTCCGAGCCGCGTGCGAGTTCTTCAAGATGGCGCAGGTCTTCGGCCAGCGCCAGAAGCGTTGCGGTATCGGGTGTCGCATCGCTGCCGGTGCCGCGCCCGTTGCGGGAATAGGCCTCGATCACGGTTTCGGCGGCCTGTCGGGCGGCCTCCAGCACATATTCGTCGCTGGTCGCCATATAACCTTCGATGGCGGCCATGCGCTGGTCAAAGTCGTCGGGAAGGCTTGCCTCGCGCCTCGGCTCGCTCATCAGGCTGGAAAGATGGGCGATCTGTTTTTCGAGGCCAAGAAGCGAAAGGCTGTCGCCCTGCGGCGCGGCACTTGCCTCTTCCAGGCGGGCTGCAATCTCGTCCAGCCGGATTTCCAGCCGCCCAAGCCCGATATCGGAGACAACCGGCGCGGTGGCGAGAGTGTCGATCCGATGGGTCAGATCCTCCAGCCGGCGGCCAAGGCCGTCGCTTGTGTGTTCGCTTGCCAGCGCCTCGATCCGGGCGGTGAGATCGGCCAGCGAGCCGGCAATGTTCTGCTGCGGCCCGCGGGCAAAGAACTCGGCCAGTTCCTCCAGCCGTTCTTCCAGCCGGTAGGCATCCTGCACATGGGCAAGGCTTTCGATCTTGTCGTGAAGACCGATCAGCCGTTCCTCCAGGCGACGCAGCGCCTCGTGTTCGGCCGCTTCGTTGCGCGGGCGGGTGTTGTTGGCGGCAACGGCGCGGCTCAGCTCGTCCAGCCGGTAGTCGATATGGGAAAACTGGCCGGACACATGTTCGCTCTCCAGCGGGCGCTGGGCAAGGTCTTCCACCACGGCGGCCAGCATCAGCACCTTGTCTTCGAGCGTGCGGATCGCCGGGCTGTCGGCCATGGTGCCAAGCTCGGCCTTCACGCCATCGATGCGGTAGGCGAGCGCGATCAGTTCCTTCTGGATGCCGCTCGCGTCAAATTCCTCCAGCCGTTCTTCCACGGCGCTCCAGCGGTTTTCCATGCTGTGCAGGCTGTCCTGGCGGGCAAGGCCATCGATCAGCGCGCGAAGGTCATCCAGTTCGCCGCGCAGGTCGGAGGCGGCAGACGGCGTGCGGCTGGACAGCATGTCGATGCCATCGGCCAGCCGCGCCAGTTCGTCGCGCAGGTCCGCGCCGAGATCGCGGCCATCGGCAAAACCGCGCATGGACTGCACGTCATCGCGCAGCGCCTGCATTTCGCGGGCAATGTTTTCGGAAATATCCTGGCGCAACTCGCGCCGCAAATCATGCAGCGCCTGGGCAATGGTGCCGGTATTGTTGCTTTCTGCGGCCGGGCGCGGGCTTGGGCGGGTGTCCAAGGCGCGGGCAAGGGCCGAAGCAGGGCTCGGGGCATGGGCTGGGCGGCGCGGTTCGACGGGTCTCCCCTCGTCACGGCCTTCGCTTTCCCGGACCGGCTGGGCGGGCAGACGGGGCGCAAAATCGGCGCTGGCGGTGCGGCGTTCGCGGGCGGCATCCAGCATACGCTGGCGCTCGCGTATTTCGGCCAGCGCATCGGAGTGCGGGCGGGCGGGCGGTTCGCTCACAGGCATTCGCGGGGTCGGCTCAGATGGCAGAGGTGCCGCCTTTTGCGCCTCGCGCGGGGTCGATGCCTTCAGCAGGCCTTCGATGCGCGCTTCCAGTCCCTCGATGGTACGGTTCAGCGCATCGAGAGAAGAGCGTTCTCCGCGGGCGTTGGTGTTGAGGCGTGATCCGTTCATCTTCTACTCGTTTTGCTGCGCACGTCGCGTTGCATCGGATGGATCCGTCCAGCCACTGGTCAAGGCATGCCTGACGGCGCCTCTTTCAGCCGGTTGCACCATGGACGTGGTCCCATGGCTGAACTTTTCCGCGTCTGGCACCGTCCCTGCCCAATGACCGAAGCACTGCTGCCACGGCGTTCCCCATCATTTCGCGAAACGTAGTTAATACCGTGTTAAGAGAGAGCAAAGTTTTAACGAAGTTTGCACAGCGTGCCGGAAACGCCGCAATTTGCGGCTTCAATGACGGCAATTTCATCGACGCAGAGCGACAATTTATTCCATTGACGTTTACGCGCACGTCAATATTTTATACGGTCATGAATGCCGGTTGATCCGGCCGCCGATTTGGAGGAGTTCGCGAAAATGCCCGTCTACAAGGCCCCGGTCACCGATACGCTGTTTATCCTGAAAGACGTGCTCGGCATCGAGCGTTACAACAACCTGCCGGGCTTTGCCGATGCAACGCCTGATATGATCGAGGCCATCACCTCCGAAGCCGGACGCCTGTCCGAAGAGGTGCTGTTTCCGCTCAATTACTCCGGCGATCAGGAAGGCTGCGTGCGCGCCGACGATGGTTCGGTGACCACGCCAAAAGGTTTCAAGCAGGCTTATGATGCTTATTGCGAAGGCGGCTGGATCGGCCTTGCCGTGCCGGAGGAGTTTGGCGGGCAGGGCCTTCCCTACACGCTGCATGCCGCCGTCGGCGAATATACGTCTGCCGCCAACATGTCGCTGATGATGTATCCGGGCCTGACGCAGGGCGCCATTGCCGCCATTCTCGTCCACGGCAGCGATGAGCAGAAAAAGACCTATCTGCCGAAAATGATCGAGGGCACGTGGTCGGGCACCATGAACCTCACCGAACCACATTGCGGCACGGATCTTGGCCTCTTGCGCACCAAGGCGGTGCCGCAGGGCGATGGCTCCTATAAGCTGTCCGGCCAGAAGATTTTTATCTCCGCCGGCGAACACGACATGACGGACAATATCGTCCATCTGGTTCTCGCCCGCATCGAGGGTGCGCCGGCGGGCACCAAGGGCATTTCGCTGTTCATCGTGCCGAAGTTTCTGGTCAATGAGGACGGCTCGGTCGGGGCGCGCAACGGCGTTGCCTGCGGTGCCATCGAGCACAAGATGGGCATTCACGGCAATGCCACCTGCGTGATGAACTATGACGACGCCACCGGCTACCTGATCGGCGCGGAGAACAAGGGTCTGAACGCCATGTTCGTCATGATGAACGAGGCCCGCCTCGGCGTCGGCCTGCAGGGGCTTGCGATCTCCGAAATCGCCTACCAGAACGCCGTCGCCTATGCCAAGGATCGTCTTCAGGGTCGCTCGCTGTCAGGCCCCAAGGCGCCGGAAAAATCGGCCGATCCGATCATCGTGCATCCGGATATCCGCCGCACGCTGATGACCATCAAATCCTTCAACGAGGCCGGCCGCGCCTTCATGTTGTGGACGGCGCTGAAATCCGATATCGCCCACCGCTCCTCCGATGCCGCAGAACGCCAGGCCGCCGATGATCTGCTCGGCCTTGCCACCCCGATCCTGAAGGGCGTGATGACCGACAAGGGGTTTGACCATGCGGTGATGGCCCAGCAGGTCTATGGCGGCCATGGCTATATCGAAGAATGGGGCATGAGCCAGTATGTCCGTGATGCCCGTATTGCCATGATCTATGAGGGCGCCAACGGCATCCAGGCGCTCGATCTGGTTGGCCGCAAGCTCGCGCTGAACGGCGGCCGCGCCGTCATGGCCGCCTTCAAGGAAATCGGCGATTTCTGCGAGGAAAACCGCGAAAACGAAGCCATGGCGCCCTATACCAAGGCGCTGAAGAAGGGGCTCAACGACCTGCAGGCCTCCACCATGTGGTTCATGCAGAACGCCATGGCAAAGCCCGACAATGCCGGTGCCGGCTCTACCGATTACATGCACCTCTTCGGCCTCGTCATGCTCGGCTACATGTGGGCGAAGATGGCGAAATCCGCGCAGGATCTTCTGGCCGAAGGCGACGAGCGGGATGATTTCCTCAAGACGAAGCTTGTCACGGCACGCTTCTACATGGACAAGATCATGCCGGAAACGGCGCTTCGCAAGGTCCGCATCGAAGCCGGCTGCGACACGTTGATGGAACTGGCCGCCGAAGCGTTTTGATGGTCCATTCTCCCCTCGGGGAGAAGGTGGCCGAAGGCCGGATGAGGGGGCGGCAGGCGAAAGCGCCAATGGCCCCCTCATCGCCTCGCATGCGCTCGGCACTTCTCCCCGCTGGGGAGAAGGGAGAGATGGAAAATTTCAGGCGCCCCGCGCGCCCAAGGGAGAGACACAATGACCGAAGTCTATATCTACGACCACGTGCGCACGCCGCGCGGCCGTGGCAAGAAGGATGGATCCCTGCACGAGGTGCCCTCCGTCCGTCTCGCTGCGAAAACGCTGGAAGCCATCCGCGACCGCAACGGGCTCGACACGGCAACCGTCGATGACATCATCATGGGCTGCGTCGATCCGGTCATGGATGCCGGCGCCGTCATCCCCAAGGCTGCCGCCTTCGAGGCCGGCTATTCGGTGAAGGCTCCGGGCATGCAGATTTCTCGTTTCTGCGCGTCGGGTCTCGATGCCGTCAATTTCGCCGCCGGCAAGGTCATGGCGGGCTCGGATGATATCGTCATCGCCGGCGGTGTGGAATCGATGTCGCGTGTCGGCATGGGCATGTCCGGCGGCTCCTGGTACATGGACCCTTCGGTGAATTTCCCCGGCTATTTCATGCCGCAGGGGGTTTCCGCCGATCTCATCGCCACAAAGTATGGCTTCTCCCGCGATGACGTGGATGCCTATGCGGTTGAAAGCCAGAAGCGCGCCGCACACGCCTGGTCAAACGGTTATTTCTCCAAATCGGTCATTCCCGTCAAAGACCAGAACGGCCTGACCATCCTCGACCGCGACGAGCATATGCGGCCCGAAACGAACATGCAGTCGCTGGCAGCGCTCAATCCGTCCTTCCAGATGCCGGGCGAAATGGGCGGTTTCGAAGCCGTCGGCCTGCAGGCGCATCCGGAAGTCGAGCGCATCACCTATGTCCACCATGCCGGCAATTCCTCTGGTATCGTCGATGGCGCCGCCGCCGTTCTCGTCGGCTCGAAAGCCGGTGGTCAGTCCATGGGCCTGAAGCCGCGCGCCCGCATCCGCTCCTTCACCAATATCGGCTCTGATCCGGCGCTGATGCTGACCGGCCCGGTCGATGTCACGGAAAAGCTGTTGAAGCGCACGGGCATGTCGATCTCCGATATCGACCTCTTCGAACTCAACGAGGCCTTTGCCGCCGTCGTCCTGCGCTACTGCCAAGCCTTCGACATCTCCCACGACAAGATGAACGTCAATGGCGGCGCGATTGCCATGGGCCATCCGCTCGGTGCCACCGGCGCGATGATTTTGGGTACCGTGCTCGACGAACTGGAGCGCCGCGATCTCAATACCGCGCTCGTCACCCTTTGCATCGGCGCGGGCATGGGCACGGCCACCGTCATCGAACGCGTTTGATGGCGAGGCCCCCTCATCCGCCTGCCGGCACCTTCTCCCCGCTGGGGAGAAGGGGGCAGGAGCCGCAGCGCTTGCGGATCGCCTCTCCCCTCGGGGAGAGGGTCGCCGAGCGAAGCGGAGGCGGGGTGAGGGGGCGATACGCCCATCGGCACAATTTTAAGGGAAGAGGTACCCCATCATGAGCACCTACAAGAATTTCACCATTGAGACCGACGCAGACGGCATTGCCCTCGTCACCTGGGACATGCCGGACAAGTCGATGAACGTCTTCACCGTCGAGGTGATGCAGGAAATCGATGCCATCGTCGATGCCACCGTCAAGGACGAGGCCGTCAAGGGCGTCGTCTTCACCTCGGGCAAGTCCGCCTTTTCCGGCGGTGCGGATCTCACCATGATCCGCGGCATGTTCACGCTTCTTCAGGAAGAGCAGACGAAAAACCCCGATACGGCCATGCAAAAGCTGTTCGAGGAGGCCGGTCGCATGACCTGGCTGTGGCGCAAGATCGAGACGAATGGCAAGCCGTGGGTGGCCGCCATCAATGGCGTGTGCATGGGCGGCGCGCTGGAACTGTCGCTGTCGTGCCATGGCCGTGTGGTCTCGAATGCCAAGTCCGTCAAGCTCGCGCTGCCGGAAGTCAAGGTCGGCATCTTTCCGGGCGCCGGCGGCACGCAGCGTGTGTCGCGCCTTGCCAACACGCAGGATGCCCTGCAGATGATGACGACGGGCCAGACCCTGACGCCCGCCCGCGCCAAGGCGATGAACCTCGTGCATCAGGTGGTCGAGCCCGACCAACTTGTTGCTGCCGCCAAACAGATGATCAAGGACGGCCTGAAGCCCGTCGCCCCTTGGGACGAAAAAGGTTTCAAAGTCCCCGGCGGTGGCATCTGGACACCGGCCGCTGCCCAGCTCTGGCCGGCCGCTCCCGCCATCCTCCGCCGCGAAACCGCAGGCAATTATCCAGGCGCGCTTGCCATCCTCAAATGCGTCTATGAAGGCCTGCAACTGCCCTTCGATACGGCACTGAAGGTCGAGCAGCGTTATTTCACACAAATCCTGCGCACGACAGAAGCGTTTTCGATGATCCGCTCGCTGTTCATTTCCATGCAGGAACTGGGCAAGGGTGCTCGCCGCCCCGCCGGCATCGAGAAAAAGAAGCTTTCGAAAATCGGCGTCGTCGGCGCAGGCTTCATGGGCGCTTCCATCGCTTATGTGACGGCCGCCGCCGGCATTGCCGTCTCGTTGATCGACCGGGATGAAGAGGCCGCCGCCAAGGGCAAGGCGCATTCGGAAAAGCTGGTGGCAGACCAGATCGGTAAGGGCCGCATGACCAAGGAAGACGGCGAAAAGCTGCTCTCCCTCATCACCCCCACCGCCGATTATTCCACCCTGTCGGATGTTTCGCTCGTCGTGGAAGCCGTCTTTGAGGACCGTCAGGTCAAGAAGGATGTCATCGAAAAGGTCGAGGCCGTGCTGCCGGAAGGCGCGATCTTTGCCTCCAACACCTCGACGCTTCCGATCACCGGCCTTGCGAAGAATTCAAAACGTCCAAAACAGTTCATCGGCGTGCATTTCTTCTCGCCGGTCGAAAAGATGATGCTGACGGAAGTCATCCTGGGCGAGGAAACCGGGGATGAGGCTCTGGCCGTGGCGCTGGATTACGTCGCCCAGATCAAGAAGACCCCCATCGTTGTCAACGATACCCGCGGCTTCTACGTCAACCGCTGCGTCTTCCGCTATATCAACGAAGCCTATGACATGCTGATCGAAGGCGTGCCGGCCACCATGATCGAAAATGCCGCCAAGATGGCGGGCATGCCGGTCGGGCCTCTGTCGCTCAATGACGAGGTGGCCGTTGATCTCTCCCAGAAGATCATGAAGGCCTCGATTGCCGATCTCGGTGAAGCCTCGGTCAAGCCCGCGCATATGGCGCTGGTCGATAAGCTCGTGAACGATCTCGATCGTCGCGGCCGCAAGAACACACGCGGTTTCTACGATTATCCGGCAAAGCCCGCGAAAAAGTCTCTTTGGCCGGGCCTCAAGGATCTCTATCCCCAGAAGCCCGCCTCCGAGGTCGATGTGAATGTGCTGAAACAGCGCCTTCTCGTCACCATCGCGCTGGAAGCGGCCCGCACCATGGAAGAGGGCATCGTGACGGACCCGCGTGAGGCCGATGTCGGCTCCATCCTTGGCTTCGGCTTTGCGCCCTATACCGGTGGCACGCTGTCCTACATCGATGGCATGGGCGTGAAGACGTTTGTGGCGCTCTGCGAAACGCTGGCCGGGCAATACGGCGAGCATTTCAAGCCGACGCCGCTGCTTCTCGACATGGCTGCCAAGGGCGACACGTTCTACACGCGGTTCGATCCCTATGGCGCGGCGCAGAAGGCGGCGTGATCCGCATCGGACTTTATTGGATTAGTGGACAGGCTCCGAAAGGGGCCTGTTTGCCGTTTCAGGCACACCTTTCCTTGGCCGCCCCAAATTGTCCTTCCGGTTACCAAGCCTGTTCACGGCTGGCTGAGCAATTTCGTGTAGTACAGCGGGCAACCGGTGCGCTTCAGACTGTGCCGACACGCCGGCCTCTCTTTCCACTCAGCCTCTCTTCTCACAAGGATCACGTTCCGTGAAGAAAATCATTGTCGCTGCCGCTTTCGCAGCCATGCTGTTTCCATCTGCGTCCTTCGCTGCCATGAAAACCCTGGTATTTCCGAGCGATGCTCCTATTGCCAGCATCTCGATCCCCAAAAGCTGGGGTCCGGAAGAAACCGAAAGCGGCATCCAGGCAACCTCGGATGACAGCGCGATCTATCTCGCCATCGATATCGCCGATGAAAAGACCAGCGACAAGGTGATCGATGATGCCCTGGCTTTTCTGAAGGAGGCCGGTGTCACCATAGATGGGTCGTCGCAGAAGCAGTCGGAGGAGATGATCAACGGCATGAGCATGTCCAATTTCGACTGGACGGGCACTGACAGGGATGGGCCGGTGAATGTTGGTCTGTCGGTTCTGTCGCCCAAGCCCGGCAAGCTGCTGCTGATCACCTATTGGGGCACCAAGGGCGAGCAGGAGAAGCACGGTGACGAATTGCTGGCGATCATCTCCTCGCTGAAGCCGGCTCCCTGAAACCGCGTTCTGCGGATCGTTCCGGGGCGCCTCGAACACAAGCTTGGTGCCCGGCGGCGCACCCATTTGCGGTGCGCCGCCGGGACAATTCATGCCCCCAGCAGCAGCCGCGCGGCGATGGGCACGATCAGAGAGGTGGCAATGGCATTGAGTGCCATGGCGATACCGGCAAAAAGGCCGGCTGTAGGGTCCACTTCATAGGCGCGGGCCGTGCCGATGCCGTGCGATGTGAGGCCGACGGCAAAGCCGCGCGCGGCATAATCGCGGATGCCCATACGGTTCATCAGCGGCGTGACGATGAGGGCGCCGATAATGCCGGTGAGGATCACCAGCACCGCCGTCAGCGAAGGATTGCCGCCGAGCGACGAGGAGATCGCCATGGCAACGCCCGCCGTTGCCGATTTCGGCAGGAAGGAAATCATCATCTCGCGCGGCAGGCCAACCAGCGTTCCAAGCACCACGACGGAAAGCACGGCGGCAACGGACCCCACGGCAAGCGCCACCCCGATCGGTGCCAGAACGCGCTTCACCTCATCCCATTGCAGGTAAAGCGGAACGGCAATGGCAACCGTTGCGGGTCCGAGCAGGAAATGTACGAACTGCGCGCCGGCAAAGAATTTTTCGTAAGGGATGTGAAACACTGTCATCACCGCCGACAGGAAGATGACCGAGGTGAGAACCGGGTTGACCAGCGGATTGCGCTTCAGGCGCACCGACAGTTCGGAGGCGGCAATCCAGGTGCAGACGGTCAGTGTCAGCCAGATCAGCGGCGAGGTGGAAAGGTAGACCCAGAGATCGACGGGACTGCGCATCAGGCTCCCCACTTTCCATCGAAGAACCGGCGTGCGGCGATGAAGGTCCAGACGGTGACGGCAAGGGTGAAGGCGGCCGAGGCGATCAGAACCACCGCAATTGGGCCAAGCTGCGCTTGCAGGACGCCCCAGAGCGATACGATGCCGACACCGGCCGGAACGAACAGCAGGCCCAGATTGGACAGAAGTGCACCGGCTGCCCCTTCCACCTGGGGAAAAGGCGCACGTCCCGTGCGCCGGCCGAGCTGGAGGGCGAGAAACAGCAGAACCAGCCCGACAACAGGTCCGGGAACCGGCAGTTTGGTCAGGAAAACAAGGCTTTCGCCAAGGAGCTGGAAAAGAAGAAGAGCCGCGATGCCGCGTAACATGATGGTCTCCGACGGGGTGTGAATGGCGCGAGACTAGCCCGGTTGCGGGAATACGTCACGCATCCCCCGGTGGGAGGGCAGCGATCCTGCCACACTTATGAGAAGAGGCGGAAATGCATCGTGAAGGCTCACGTTTTCCTGTTGCGGTTTCGGTGGCGCCTGCGATAGTGGTATCTGTCGCATTTCTACATAAGAAACAGTCGCATACGGCGTGGGGCACACAGTCGGAATTGCCAAAGCGCAAGGCCGCAAGGGGGATGGATGTTCATGGGAAGCAAGGGCGAGGCACCCTCGCGGGCGGCCTTGGCTTTCAGCCGGCTTGCCGCGCGAGACAATCGCGTCGTGAGCTTGCTGTCGCGCCTGCCTGCCTTCCGCTCCACCACACAGCAATCGACTGTGCGGGAGAAGGTTTATGCCTACCTGATCTCGCTGGTTATCGCAGTCATTGCCGTTGCCTTACGTTTCCTCGTGGATGATTACCTGCCGCCCGGTTTTCCTTACCTGACGTTTTTCCCGGCCGTGATCCTCACCGGTTTCTGCTTTGGCATCTATCCGGCCCTCATGAACACGATGATCTGCGGGCTCGTCGCCTGGTACTGGTTCATTCCGCCGGTGGCCTCCTTTGCCCTGACGGTTCCGGCGATTACGGCACTGGCGTTTTATTTCTTCGTCATCGCCATCGATCTCGGCCTCCTGCAATTGCTGCTGGCCGCCTACGGATCGCAGGTGCGGGTGCGTGATGATCTCGCTTATAACCTGCAGCTGCAGCAGCTTGTCTCGGAAGAGGTGGATCACCGGCTGAAGAACCTGCTGGCCACCACCAGTGGCCTGATCGCCCTGTCGCAGCGCCATGCCACGACCCCGCAGCAACTGGGCAGCCAGTTGCGCCAGCGGGTGCAGGCCATGGGCCATTCCATCACGCTGCTGCGCGGCTCGCTGCATGGCGGCAGTGCCGATATCCGCGAGGCGATCCTTGCCGCGCTGGAACCGCTCGGTCTGTCGGAAGGTGAGAGGCTGGCATTCGAGGGGTCAAGACTCAACCTCAACGGCGCCACCATCATCTCGCTCAGCCTCATCATCCACGAGCTTGGCACCAATGCGTTGAAATACGGTGCACTGTCGCAGGATGTCGGGCAGATCGTCGTGTCTTGGCACCGCCGTTCGGCAGAGGGGCAGGATCCTGCTGAAGCTGGCGACCTCATCGATCTCGTCTGGCGCGAACAGAACGGTCCGCCGGTTGCCCTTCCGACAAGCCAGGGATTTGGCACCGATCTCGTGCGCCGCATGTCGGCAAGCCTCGGCGGCGAATGCCGTCTGTCCTATGAGCCGACAGGGCTCGTCGTGCATTTCGAGATGCGCGCGCAGAACGTTCAGGCCTGATCGTCATAGGCGCCGCCAAACGCGCTTCGGTTATCCACTGCCCGCAAGAGTAAAACGGCGCCACCGTTGCCGGTGCCGCCGCTTGATCACGTGTCTGGCCTCTTTGCTCAGGCGGTCTTGGGCGCCGTTTTGGAGGCGAGGACCGGTTTGGGGGAAAGTCCGACCTTTGATGTATTCGCCTTGGCCGTCTGGGGGGAAGCACCGCCGGCGTCCAGCGTCAGCCACTTGTCGCGTTCGCGCCACAGGGCAGGGATCGCGAGAAGGCCGATGCAGCTGAAGGCGATCATCGTTTTCGTCACTTCCGAAAGCTCCGGCGTGCGGCCATCGAAATAATAGACCGCGTAGACGATGCCGACATGCCAGACATAGACATAAAGCGAATGGCGACCGAGCAGCTGCAGGAATTTGAGCGAGAGCACCCAGATGATGCCGTTTGCAATGCGCTGCACCCATTGCGCCTTGTGTTTCGGTCCGGCAATCACCATCCAGGTCAGAAGCGTTGCGGCCGCGACGAAGTTGATGAGGTAAACCGGGCCAAAATCGGCGCGGATTTCCATCGTGGCGAACTTGCCCGCCAGTTCAGCCGGCATCATGCCATGAGCGGTCATGATGCGCAGCGGCAGGAAGAAACCGCAGATGAGCACGCAGATCGTCGGAATGAACGTATTCTCAGGCGAAAAGATCTTACCCCAGTTGATGCGGTTGAGCGACGTCAGCGCCCCCAGCACCAGGCCGGAATAAAACACGATCTGCCAACCGAGCAGGTTGAACGAAGCGCGAATACCCTGGTCGTCCGGCCGCATGAAAAAGCTGTTGATCGGATCAGTAACGATCTTCTGCAGGCCAAGCTGTCCCGCCATCCAGAGGATCAGGGAGCCTGCCATGACATGCGCCCACTTGCCGTCGATGACGAGCTTCACGAGGATCGGCGCAAACAGCATGTAGATGATGTATTGCGGCAGGATATCCATGAAGGTCGGCTGGAAGACGAAACTCGCAATGGCCGCCAGACGCCACGGATCATCAAACGTCGTGTAGCCCAGCCAGTTGTACCAGATGTAATAGGCGCCCGGCAGCACCATCTGGGCTGCCAGCACGCAGATCACGATGCCCATGGCATAGCGATACAGCTCGAAAGCGCGCGAATAGATCGCCTGGCGACCCGCGGCATAGCCGTTTTTCGCCATCTTGCGCACATAGACCATGCCAATCAGCAGGCCCGACAGGAAAACGAAACCTTGCGCATCTTCCACAAAGGCGAGCTGGTTGTGATTGATGTTCACCAGCCAGTAGCCGCCTGCAAAGATCAGGTGGTTGATCAACATGAAAACGAGGAAATATCCCCGCATACCGTCAATGAGGTCATAACGTTTCATCGGTCGCGTCTCCGTCTCGTAGCGTCCGAAGGCTCGCGCCGGTCGGTCCGTGATGCCTCTACGGGCAGGAAGTTTGGCCATTTAACGCGGTTTAAGCGGGGCGGTTCCCGCAGCGCAACACTTCTTGTAACGAAGCGATTGTCACAAATACGGCATTAACCAGAAATGAATGGTAAGGCGAGGGGCAAGCTTGCGGCGGATGCCTATTCGGCAGCGGCCCGGCGAATGGCCGCCGCCTGCGTGACATAGGCGCGCAGCGCCGCCGGCTTCACCGGTTTGTGCTGCAGGCTGAGCCCGTATTTTTCCGCCTCCGCCCGCACATCCTGGCTGCGGTCGGCAGTCAGCAGCAGGCCGGGCACAGCGCCGCCGATCCGCGTTCTGAGCTTCAGGATCGCCTCGATCCCGGTGCCGTCATCCAGATGATAATCGGCAATCACCACGTCCGGGCTTGCCCCCGGGTTCTCCAGCAGGTGGTCGATGGCATCAAGCGAACCGGCGCTCGTGACTGTGCATCCCCAGCCAGACAGCAGCAGCGCCATACCTTCAAGGATTTTCGGCTCGTTGTCGATGCACAGCACCTTCAGGCCAGAGAGCGGTTGCGGCAGCGGCTGGGCGCCTGCGTTCACGCCAAGGCCTCGCGGGCGTGCAAGATCGCGGGGAACCTTGACCCTAAAAATCGTGCCGCGCCCCGGTGTCGAAGCAAGCTCGACCGGATGGGAGAGCACGCGCGAAATGCGGTCAACAATGGAGAGGCCAAGGCCGAGGCCGGCTGCGGTGCGCGCGCCCTCGTCCAGCCGGGCAAACTCCTTGAACACCGTCTTGAACTTGGAGGAGGGGATGCCGATGCCGGAATCCACCACTTCGATCACCACGTCGCGTCCGCGCCGGCGTGCCCCCACCAGCACCTTGCCGCTGATCGTATATTTGATGGCGTTGGAGACAAGGTTCTGCACCAGCCGGCGCAGCAGGTTGGGGTCTGTGCGCACGTTGAGGGATGTCCGCATGACGCGGAACTTCAGGCGTTTTTCACGGGCAATCGGCGCAAAGTCAGTCTCGATGCGCCGCAGCAGATCATCCAGCGAGACGGAGGTGACGCGCGGTTTCATGGCGCCCGTATCGAGCCTCGAAATATCTAGGACGGCACCGAGAATGCTCTCCACCGATTCCAGCGCCGAATCGATGTTGCGCACCATGGCGCTGTTTTCCGACTGACCAAGCCGCTCGACCAGCGAGGAGGAATAAAGGCGTGCGGCATTCAGCGGCTGCAAAATGTCGTGGCCTGCAGCGGCAAAAAACCGCGTCTTGCCAAGGTTTGCCTCCTCGGCGGATGCACGCGCTTCCGCCAGTTCCCGGTTGACGCGTGTCAGTTCGGCGGTGCGTTCCTCCACCCGCTGTTCCAGCGTTTCGTTGGCCTGCCGCAATGCTTGTGCTGCCGCCACGCGGTCGGTCATGTCGGTGAAGGTGGCGACGATACCATCATCCGGCATGGCGTTGGAGCGCACTTCGATAATGCGTTCGCCGCCACGCAGCACCAGCGAGAACGGCGTATCCAGCGCCTTGATGCGCCCCATCACCGTTGCCCCGTGCTCGGCCGAGATATCGGCGCGGTCGGTGAGGATGCCGACGATGTCGCTCAGCGGATAACCGACCTGTCCCACCTGTTCGGGAAGATCGAGCAGCGTGCGGAAGCGGCGGTTCCAGATCGCCAGCCGGTCGGAACTGTCGAACACCGCCACGCCCTGGTCCATCTGGGAGAGCGCCGTCTGCAGCATGTCCTGATTGTATTGCAGCGCCTCGCTGGCCTGATCGAGCAGCCAGGCGGTATCGGAGCTTGTATCCTCCGCCTTCTGCAGGATCAGCGACAGCACGAGGCGGGCCGAGGAGGAGCCGATGGCGCTGCCGAGCAACTGTTCGGAAAAATGGATGAAGGCCATGTCTGCGGCCTCCTTGTCGGCAATGCGACGGCCGGCGGTGCGCTCATAATGGGCAAAGGAGCGCAGCATGCGTTCCTCGCCGAGATACCGCGCGATGGCGGCCTTCAGATCGCCGACGCTGACGCGGGTTTTCCAGCCGCGCGTGGCAAATTGCGAGCGCAGGTGGCGCTTCACGAAAATGCCGGCCTGGATGCGCTCCATCGGGCGCGGATTGCGTGACAGCGAGCCGATGACAAAAGCGACGCTGTTGAGGATGAGGCTGAGCAGGACGGCGTTGACCAGCGGATCGGCATCCGGCCCGGAAAACAGCGTCGTGCCGGGTACGATAAAATCCAGCACGGTTGCCGCCAGCGCCGAATTGTCCGGCCCGCCAAGGCTTGGCACGAACAGAAGATAGGCCCAGGCGAGGAAGCCAAGGCACATGCCGACGATGGCGCCGCGCGCATTGGCCCGCCGCCAGAAGAGACCTCCAAACAGCGCCGGCGCCATCTGCGCGATGGCGGCAAAGGCCAGAAGGCCGATCGAGGCGAGACCGGTACCGGAATCGGCGGTCCGGTAATAACCGTAACCCAGCATGAGCACCCCGAAAATGGCGGTGCGGCGAATGCGCAGCAGGTGTTTTGCAAAATCCGCCCGGTGGCCGCCCGAGGTCATCAGCTTGCGGCGCAGGAAGATCGGCATGACGATGTCGTTCGAGATCATGATCGACAGCGCCACCGAGGCGACGATGACCATGGCGGTGGCTGCCGAAAAACCGCCGATGAATGTGATCAGCGTGACAAACGCCATTTCCTTGGAAAGTGGCAGTTGCAGCACGTACAGATCGGCATTGCCAGCGCCGCCGAACTCGATGAGCCCGCCGACGGCGACCGGCAGCACGAAGATATTGATGGCGATGAGATAAAGCGGTAGCAGCCAGCCGGCCATTTTCAGCTCGGCAGCCGTGCGGTTTTCCACCACCGTCACATGAAACTGGCGCGGCAGCATCAGGATGGCGAAGCCGGAAAGGCCGATCAGCATCAGCCAGCGCGGCAGCGGCGTCTGGTAGGTCAGCGCCGCATTGACCAGCGCGTTGTCTGCCGCCTTCGCCCAGAGATCGGCCGGGCCGTCGAAAATCAGGAAGATCACCGAAAGCCCGATGGTGCAGAAGGCAACCAGCTTCACCACCGATTCCATGGCGACCGCCAAGATCAATCCATCCTGATGTTCTGTCGCATCGGTGTGGCGCGTGCCGAACATCACGGCAAAACATGCCATCAGCAGGGTGACGATCAGCGCCAGATCGAGGAAATAGAGATTTCCGCTGCCGATGCCGTACTGGCCGGGATCAACGATGGTGGCGACAGAGTCCGACACCGCCTTCAGTTGCAGCGCGATATAGGGAATGGCCCCGACCAGCGAGATGATCGCGACGATGAGGGCAACGGTGGAATTCTTGCCGTAGCGGGCGGCGATAAAATCAGCAACCGAGGTTAGTTTTTCGGCTTTCGCCAGTTCCACGATGCGCCGGATGAGCGGCATGCCGAGCGTGAAGGCGAGGATGGGGCCGATATAGATGCCGGTGAATTCCAGCCCGCGCTCCGAGGCAAGGCCGACGCCGCCGAAATAGGTCCAGGAGGTGCAATAGACGGCAAGGCTGAGGGCATAAACGACAGGGCGGCCGCGTTTGGGCACGCCAAGCCGCCGGCTCCTGCGGTCTCCGTAACTTGCCACGGCAAACAGCAGCAGAATGTAGGCGCAGGCCGACAGCAATATCACCCAGCCAGGCAGCATGAACCCTCCGCACCCCTCCACGCGTGCCGGCAGGTTTTACCGGCGCCTGCAATCTACGCCAAAGCATGCGGCTTGGAAATGAAGCTGGCTGTTGGCAAAAAGTACAATAAGGGCCAGAGACGGGATATCGCGATGGCAGGCGCACCTTTGCATCTTTCCAGCCGGCGGATGCGCGATATATTGCCTTAATCTTTGCAAGCATCACCGAGAGGACAGCCATGTCGATGATTTCCGAATTCCGTTCCTTCATAGCCAAGGGCAATGTCATCGATCTTGCGGTCGGCATCATTATCGGCGGCGCCTTTACCGGCATCGTCACATCGCTGGTGAACGACGTGGTGATGCCCATTGTCAGCGTCGTCGTCGGCGGCATCGATTTTTCCAACTATTTCATTCCGCTCAATTCGGCGATCACCGCCGATACGCTGGCTGCGGCAAAGCAGCAGGGCGCCGTCTTTGCCTATGGCAACTTCCTCACCGTGCTGCTCAATTTCCTCATCCTCGCCTGGATCATCTTCATGATGGTGAAGGCGGTGAACCGCATCCGCATCCATGACGAGAAAAAGCCGCCGGAAGCAGCGCCTGCACCGCCGCCGGCAGATGTGCAGCTGCTGACGGAAATCCGCGATCTCCTGAAGGCGCCGCGGTAAGCACGCGTCATCCATCACCAAATTCGATCAGGCTCTCACCGAAACTCATGGGATTTCGGTAAGAGCCTGCGCTATGACGTTTTGAAAGATGGAGACGTTGTGCATGACAGCTATGGAAACCTTGAGCGCCCGTGCGCTTGCTGCCCCCCAGAGCGGCATTGTCGAACTGGTTAACTATGCCCGTGGTCGCAAGGGCCTCATTCCGCTTTGGGCCGGCGAGGGAGATCTTCCGAGCCCGGATTTCATCAATCAGGCGACGAAAGACGCGCTGGATGCCGGCGAAACCTTCTACACCTGGCAGCGCGGCCTTCCGGAATTGCGCCAAGCGCTATCGCGCTATTATGAGCGGCATTTCTCCATCTCGCTGCCGATGGAGCATTTTTTTGCCACAAGCTCCGGCATGCATGCGATCAACCTCTGTGTGCAGGCGCTGACGGCGCCGGGCGATGAAATCATCTACCTCACCCCCAGCTGGCCCAATATCGTGGCAGCCGTTGGCATTGCCGGCGCAAAGCCGGTCAGCGTGCCCGTGGATTTCGTCGGTGGCGGCTGGTCGCTGGATATCGCAAAGCTTGAGGCGGCGATTACCCCGCGCACACGCGCGCTGTTCATCAACACGCCGTCGAACCCCACCGGCTGGACCGCGACCGAAGAAGATCTTAAGGCTGTCCTTACGCTGGCGCGCCGCCATGGCCTGTGGATCATCGCCGACGAGATCTACGCGCTCTATTATTATAATGGTGCGCGTGCGCCTTCCTTCATGGACGTGCAGACGCCTGACGACCTCATCATCTACGCCAATTCCTTCTCCAAGAACTGGTCGATGACCGGCTGGCGCGTCGGCTGGATCGTCGCACCGCCGGCGATTGGCCAGGTGCTGGAAAACCTCATCCAGTATTCCAGCTCGGGGCTTACCCCCTTCATGCAGCGCGGCGCGATTGCAGCGCTCGATCAGGGCGACGATTTCCTGCGCTCCAATATCGAGCGGGCGCGCACCTCACGCGATATCCTTTGCGATACGCTGATTGCCACCAACCGCGTGCAGACGCTGAAGCCGGATGGCGCGCTCTATGCGTTCCTGAAGGTGGATGGCATCGAGGATCCGCGTGCTGCCGCCTTCGATATCGTCGACAAGACGCTGGTGGGGCTGGCACCGGGAACAGCATTCGGTCCGGGTGGCGGCGCCTTTCTGCGCGCCTGTTTCCTGCGGGATCCGAAACAGGTCGAAGAGGCCGCCGGCCGACTGGCGGATTACATCCTGAAGCTTTGAGGTGACGGCTCTCCGCCGATTGCTAAAACTTTAGAGGTTTCGAAAACACGCTGTTTTCCCTATTGAAAACAATGATTTCCTGGGCGTATGTTCGGTAAGTTTTGCTGAACCCAGTCATGGTTCGATGCGCGCTGTTGTGTAAGCAGGAGCATCGAACCATGACAGTTCTCGTGACAGGCGGCGCGGGTTATATCGGCAGCCATATGGTGCTGGCCCTTCTGGATGCCGGGGAGGAAGTGGTCGTTCTCGACCGTCTCTCCACCGGTTTTCGCTGGGCGGTGCCGGATAAAGCGCGGTTTTATCTCGGCGATGTCGGTGATCGTGGCATGCTGGAGCGGATCTTTTCTGAAAACCGCATCGATGCGATCCTGCATTTTGCCGGCTCCATCGTCGTGCCGCAATCGGTCAAGCATCCGCTGGAATATTATGACAACAACACGTCAAAGACCGGCCAGCTTGCCGCTGCCGCCATTGCCGCCGGCATCGAGCATTTTGTGTTCTCCTCGACGGCAGCCGTTTACGGCGACCAGCCGGATGATGCGCCGGTGAAGGAAAGTGCCCCGACGCAGCCGAAAAATCCCTATGGGCAGTCGAAGCTGATGGCGGAGATGATGCTGCGCGATGCCGCCGCCGCCCACCCGTTCCGCTACGTGGCGCTGCGCTACTTCAACGTCGCAGGTGCCGATCCGCTGGGGCGTACCGGCCTTTCCACCGAGGGCGCGACGCACCTGATCAAGATCGCCTGCGAGGCAGCGCTTGGCCGGCGTGCCTCCGTCGATGTCTACGGTACGGATTACCCGACGCCGGATGGAACCGGTATCCGAGACTATATTCATGTGAGCGACCTCGTGGCCGCGCACCTGAAGGCGCTTGCCTATCTGCGCACCGGCGGCACGTCGCTGACGGCCAATTGCGGTTATGGCCGGGGTTATTCTGTGCTGGAGGTGCTGTCTGCGGTGAAGCGGGCGGAGGATTGCGATTTTGCGGTCAACTGCGGCCCGCGGCGTCCCGGCGATGCGGGCGCTGTTATTGCCGATTCCACGCTTGCCCGTGAAATCCTTGGCTGGACACCCGTCCATGATGATCTCGACCACATCATTGCCACAGCAATAGCCTGGGAACGCGGGCTCGACGCGCCCGGAAAAGCTGGCGTGCAGGTTATCCGGCGGCGTCTTGCGGCAAGTTTCTGAGGCAGGCTTTCACCAAACGACAAAGGCGCCGGAGAAATCCGGCGCCTTTGGTATGATCGACGGTGAGGAGGATCGGGGGGAGTGCCAGCCTGAAAGGCCTTACGCCACCATGCCCCAGTCTTCAGCGTCATCAGTGGCAAACATGCGTTCCAGGTTGAGGAAGCAGATCATGCCGCTGTCATGAGCGATGATGCCATCGGAAAAAGCGGCGCTGGAACCGGCGGCCATCGGCACCGGCTGCAGGCGGCTTGCCGGCACGGTCATGATGTCGGACACGCGATCGACCAGCATGCCGACGGTCATGCCCTTGATGTCGGTGACAACAATGGCGCTGCGCTCGTTGACTTCGGTGTTCTGCATGCCGAGCTTGACGGCGAGATCGACGATCGGGATCACGGTGCCGCGCAGGTTCATCACGCCGATGACTTCGTAAGGTGCGTGCGGCAGCGGCGTGACCGGAGCCCAGCCACGGATTTCCCGGATCGAGGTCGTGCGCACGCAAAATTCCTGCGCATGCAACCGGAAGGCAATGATCTCGAGAAGTTCGTCACTGGTCGTCTGTTGCACGTTCATTGAGATAGGTCTCCCAGCTGTGGTTGCGGAGCGTCGATCGATTGCCTGACAGAATAAGGGCTAGACCATGCGCCGAACTGGAGATGTGCGAACATATGCCGCGTGTCTCGTTCCAGGCTCTTCGGGATCAAATCTCTAAAGGCCGCGCTATCATGTCGCCGCCATTCTGATGCCATGCCATCGATGCCACTCGATTCCTTGAGGATAATTCTTGTTTACTAATTAAATCTTAGGACCGCAGACAATTTCTGCGCACACGCCGAGGTGGCGTTACGCCGTCCCCGGTCGAAAAAAGCTCGCACAGCTGTGCAATGACAACGAACTGTCATGGAACGATCATCCAGCTGTCATCTGCAATTCTTAGTGTCGCCCGTGACTTTGACGCCGGCCCAGCGGGGGCCGTGCCGCCCATTTCGGAGACAGACCCATGAAAAGACGCGATTTCCTGGCGGCCGGCTCGGCCGTTGCCGCTCTGCCTGCGCTCAATTCCATTGCTTTTGCCGCAGACACGACGATCAATGTGTTCAGCGGTTCCGACAACAATATCATCGATTTCTGGAACAACACCGTGCGTCCGGCCTTCGAGAAGGCCAATCCGGGCCTCAAGCTGAAGGTGATCGATGCCGGCGACGACAATGGCCTTCGCGCCATCGCTGACCGCGCGCTGGCCGCCCTGAAGTCGAAGTCGGACCCGCAGGCGGATGTGTTTGAAAGCTTTGACGCACGTCTGCCCGTCGGCGGCATCGATGCCGGTCTCTGGGTGACCTTCTCGGCGGAAAACGTGCCGAATTTCGGTAAGATCAATCCGCGCGCCCTGGATATCCCGCAGCGTCTGCCCTATCGCGGCTCTCAGGTTCTTCTCGCCTACGACAAGACCAAGCTCGACCCGAAGGATGCGCCGAAAACCTTCGAACAGCTGGTTGCCTGGATCAAGAAGAACCCCGGCCAGTTCATCTACAACCGTCCCGACAAGGGTGGTTCCGGCGGCAATTTCGTGCGCCGTGCCATTCATGAAGTGAACGGCCGCGATCCGTCGAAATTCACCCTTGCCAATTTTTCCGCCGATTATGCCGAAAAATCGCTGACGCCGGCCTGGGCGCTGCTCAAGGATCTGGCGCCGTCGCTCTACGAAAAGGGCGCCTATACCTCTGGCAACACGCAGTCCATCCAGCTTCTGTCGCAGGGTGTCGTCACGCTGGTTCCAGTCTGGTCCGACCAGGTTCTGCAGGCGATTTCGCAGGGCGTGCTGCCGGAAACCACCGGTCTCGTGCAGCTGACGGATCTGGCGCTCTGCGGCGACTTTTCGCGCATGACCATCTTTTCCAACGGCGCCAACAAGGATGCCGGCCTGAAGCTTGCAAACTTCCTGCTGTCTGGCGAAATGCAGTCGGCGGTCATCACCGAAATCGGCGGCTTCCCGGGCGTAACTTGGGACAATATCTCCGCCGACCTTCGCGAAAAATACAAGGACGTCGTGCCCAATTCCATCCCGACCTTCCCGGGCGGCGACTGGAACACGGCGGTCAATGACGGCTGGTACCGCAATGTCGCAACGGGCCTCGTCCGCGGCTGATCATGGCGGATACGGCACAGATCTCCGCCCATGGCGGAACGCAGCCGGCACGGGGGAGGGGGCTTTTCGGCCTTCTCCTCGTTGCCATTCCTGTCCTGCTCGTCGGTTGGCTGATCATCTACCCGATCCTTGCCGCCATCGTCTCGACATTGCTTGTCGAAACACCCGAGGGGGCAACATTCAGTACCGCGTCCTACCGGTTCTTCTTTTCCGATGGCTACAGCCTTGCCAATCTTTCGCTGACGCTCTGGACCACGGCCGTCTGCGCCGTGCTGCTTCTGGTATGCGGCCTGCCGGTAGCACTCTACCTGCGCTTTTCCACCAGCCGTTTTGCAGCCTATGTGCAGGGGCTCGCGATCTTTCCGATGTTCGTGCCCTCGATCATCCTTTCTTATGCGCTGATCCGCACCATCGGGCCGAACGGAACGGTCGACCTTCTGCTGAACGCCGCCGGCCTGCCAAAACTGCCGAGCCCCTACCTCACGCCCTGGGGACCGGTGATCGGGCTTGTGTGGGATAATCTTCCGCTGACCGTGCTGATGTTGACGGCTGGTCTCGGCGCTATCTCGACCAGCGCCGTGGAGGCCGCCCGCGATGTCGGGGCCGGGCCGATCCGCGTTTTTGTCCATATCATCCTGCCGCGCATGGGCAATTCCATGCTGGTCACCATCTCGTTTACCGTGCTCGGCATCTTTTCCTCGTTCACGCTGCCTTATGTGCTCGGCCCCGCGTCGCCGGAAATGATGGGTCCGTTCATGATGCGCACCTTCAACGATCTCGCCGACCCGCTGAACGCCAAGACGCAAGCCGTCGTCTCCTTCGGCATCTGCCTGTTCTTCGGCCTCTTTTATGTCTGGTCGATCGCCCGTAACCAGGGGAGCCGCAGCCGATGACCAGCCGTTCCGCTGCCTTTGCCATCCGGTCCAGCCGTTTTGACTGGACCGGGCTGTTTTTTGCCATTGTCCTCACCATCGTCATTGCGGTGCCGCTTCTGGTCGTTGTCACCTGGGCCTTTACCGAGGTCTGGCGTTATCCTTCGGTCATTCCCCAGCAGTTCGGCCTGCGCTACTGGCAGCAGACCCTGGTGCGCGCCGATGTCTGGGATGCGCTTTGGATCAGCATCCGGCTGTCGGCGACGGTCACGCTGCTCTCGGCGATCATCTGCCTGCCGGCGGCCTATGCCTTTGCGCGGATGAAATTTCCGGGCCGCGACATCTTTTTCCTGTCGTTTCTGGCCTCGCATGCCTTTCCGAAATTCGGCCTTCTGGTGGCGATTGCCGCGATCTTCCTGAAGCTCGATCTCATCGCTACCTTCTGGGGTGTGGTGCTGATCCAGCTTGTCAGCACGCTGATGCTGATGATCTGGATCCCGGTCGCGGCGTTCCAGGCGGTGGACCGGCGCATGGAAGAGGCCGCACGCGATGTGGGGGCAAGTCCGCTTCGCGTGTTCTGGTCGATCACCCTGCCGCAGGCGGGGCCCACCATCTTTGCCGCCGTGCTTTTGACCTTCGTCGCCACGTTTTACGAAACCGAGGGCGCCTGGCTGATCGGCGCGCCGCAGATCCGCACCATGCCGGTGCTGATGATCAGCTACATCAACAACCAGATCGTCGTGCAGTATGGCGCGGTGTTGTCGGTCATCCTCTGGGTGCCCTCCTTCATCGCCCTGATGTTTGCCCGCCGGGTGGTCAGCAATGGCGGTTTCGCCAAGGGTTTTGGCGCCTGAGCGCGCCTTCGAGACGGAAAGTGAAACGACAATGGCCAAACTGACCATCGAACACCTGCGCAAGAGCTTTGGCATGACCGCCGCCGTCGATGATTTTTCGCTGGATGTAGAAGACGGCGAACTCGTCTGCCTGCTCGGGCCGTCGGGGTCTGGGAAATCCACCATCCTGCGCATGATCGGCGGCTTCGAACAGCCGACCTCAGGCACACTTCGCATCGACGGACAGGACGTGACACGGCTGCCGCCAGAGCGGCGCCCGACCGGCATGATGTTCCAGAGCCATGCGCTGTGGAGCCACATGAATGTTTTCAACAACATCGCTTTCGGGCTCAAGCTACGCCGCCTGCCGCGGGCTGAAATCCGCCGCAAGGTGGAGGAGGCGCTGGAACTGGTCGGTCTTGCCGGTTATGGCAACCGCCAGACCTTTCAACTCTCCGGCGGCCAGCAGCAGCGTGTGGCGCTTGCCCGTTCGCTGGTGCTGGAGCCAAAGATCCTGCTGCTCGACGAGCCCTTTGCAAGCCTTGACCAGCACCTGCGCGAACGCTTGCGCGAAGAGGTGCGCGAGATCCAGCAACGGCTTGGCATCACAACGCTGTTCGTCACCCACGGGCAGGACGAGGCGCTGGCCATGGCAGACCGTATCGTGGTGCTGCGCAACGGCCAGTGCGAGCAGGTGGATGCGCCTGATGTCGTCTACCGCCAGCCGCAGACGGAATTCGTGGCAGGCTTCATCGGCTCCATGAACTTTTTGCGCGCCAACGTGGAAGGCGGCCGGTTCCGACACGGCGATCTCTCCATCGCGCTCGATGTCGCCGATGGCCCGGCGGTGCTTGCCATCCGCCCGGAAGATCTGGGCCTCGCGCAGGCAGAGGGCGAGGCGGGCGCGACCGTTCTGCGCTCCACCGATTTCGGCAGCCACATCATGGTGGACCTGGAAAGCGAAGGTGGCGTGCGCGTGAAGGCAATGACCAGCCCGGCGTCGCGCTTCGAGAAGGGCTCGCGCGCACGGCTTGCCCCGACCCTTTATGGCGTCTACCGCGACAATCGCCTGATCGCGTCTGGCCGCTTGACCGCCTCGCCGGTTGCATGCCGAGCGGACCGTGCGGTGGAAACGGTCTGATCGTATCGCGACGGGAGCGGCCGGCCGCTTCCCGCTTTCTCGTCAGTCATGACCTTTGAGATATGACAGCGCCCGCGCATCGTTTTCCAGAGGTGCGCGGGCGCTGAACGTTTTGCAGGATCGCCGCAATTTACCCGGCAAAGCCTTCCATCAGCCACGCATGCAGCGCGCCGTTGGAGGCCAGGATATCGCCATGGGGGCCGATGGGAGCACCGGTAAAACCTGTCACACGCCCGCCGGCCTCCTCGATCAGAAGCTTGGAGGCGCCGTAATCGTGCAGCGAGAGGCCGTCCTCGAAAAAGCCGTCCAGCCGGCCGCAGGCGACATAGGCCAGCGACAGCGAGGCAGAGCCCAGACGGCGCACGCCCGAAGTCTCTGCCATCAGGCGCCTCAGCGCCGCGTGATAGGTTTCTTCATCCGTGCTCTTCACCTGGCCGGGGATCGGCAGGCCGGCGCCAATCAGCGCATCCTCGGGCACGGCCACAGGACGGCACGACAGCCGTTCGCCGTTGAGATAAGCGCCCATGCCGCGTTCGGCACAGAACAACTCGTTCTGCATCGTGTCCAGCACCACGCCACAGGTGAGGATGCCGTCCTCGACAATGGCAATCGTCATGCCGAAATGCGGAATGCCCCAGGCATAATTGGTGGTGCCATCGATGGGATCGATATAGATGCGCGGAGCGCCTTCGCCGGCCTCATGATTGCCCACCGCCTCTTCGCCGGTAATGGCATGATCAGGAAAGT
This sequence comes from Neorhizobium sp. PAMB6716, assembly GCF_058242805.1. Classification (NCBI taxonomy): domain Bacteria; kingdom Pseudomonadati; phylum Pseudomonadota; class Alphaproteobacteria; order Hyphomicrobiales; family Rhizobiaceae; genus Neorhizobium; species Neorhizobium sp. PAMB6716. The sequence goes on along the minus strand of NZ_CM177835.1, from coordinate 2,843,205 downwards.
GTTCACGCATGCGCTTGACGATGAGTTCCTCAACGGCCACATCGATCTCGGTCTGGTAATCGCGCGCAGCTTTCGCCACCATTTCATCGGCATAACGCCGTTTCAGGGAGCGGCGGGCAAGATCACCCGCTTCAAGGGCCGCTTCGGCCAGACGCGTCAGGCGTGCGGAGGCATTGTCGGGAAGGCGAGGGGAAATGTCGGGGGAAAACATGGCATGTCTTTGCATGAGCGAGCGCCGGAACGGCGGCCGGAGGGACTGAGGATAACGCCAGACACTCGCCGATTTGTGCGACAGATGTGTGAACATCGTGCCTGCGGCTTCCGCAAAATCGTTTAAAACGAAACACTTAGGGTGTGAAGAAGAAGTGGTGCCCGGAGGCGGATTTGAACCACCGACACGCGGATTTTCAATCCGCTGCTCTACCAACTGAGCTATCCGGGCATCTCGGCTTTTTGTGAAAGCCTGCCGGTTTCTCTCGAAACCGCCGGGGCATTTCCCCGGGAGCGAGCGGGGTTATAACATCTTGTTCGGGCATGGCAAGCGCGGTTTCGAACTTTTTTGACGGCTGTGTGAAAAACTTTGCGAAGTGTCTGTAAAGGTTCGCAAAAAGCCGGCGGCCAAGGGGCGGCCCAGGGGCTGAAAAGAGGCTGGCCAGCGGTTTTTCGGTCAGTCGTCGAAAGGCTCGGCCTTGGTTTCGTCCTCGCTGACAGGGATGGCGTAAGAGCCGTTCAGCCAGCGCGAAAGGTCAAGTGTGCGGCAGCGATCCGAGCAGAACGGGTAGTGCTCGCGGTGGCTTTGTTTGCCGCATTCCGGGCACGGCCGTGCCTTGCGCAAGGGCGCAACCTTGGCGCCCGGGGGGATAGGTTCGGATGTCATGTCTGTTTTCTAGCCTTCTGCCCAATGCGTTGCGACGTCGAAACCTTCGCCGTTCAGCAGCAGGGTCGTCTCGTAGAGCGGTAGCCCGACGACATTGGTGTAGGAACCGACAAGCTTTTGCACAAAACTTGCCGCAATGCCCTGGATGGCGTAGGCGCCAGCCTTGCCACGCCACTGGTCCGAGGCGAGATAGGCCTCGATCTCGCGCATTGAAAGCCGCTTGAAGCGCACTTTCGTTTCCACCACCTTCTGGCGGAACTGGCCGCCGGGGGTGACGAGGCAAATGCCCGTATAGACATGGTGCCCCCGGCCCGAGAGCAGGTTGAGCGCAGACGATGCCTCGTCCATATATTCGGTCTTCGGCAGGATGCGCCGCCCGACGGCAACAACCGTATCGGCAGAGAGAATATAGCTGTGGTTCCAGGCCACGTCGCCGCGGATCGCCGAAAGCGAGGCCTCCGCCTTTTCCGTGGACAGGCGGCGGGCCAGCGACCGGGGATGTTCGGATTTCTTCGGCGTCTCGTCGATATCCATCGGCATCAGGCGCGCCGGCTTGATCCCCACCTGGTTGAGAAGATCAAGGCGTCGCGGCGAGCCGGAGGCCAGGATGAGCTTTTGGTCCAGAACCATGGGGTTTCCTGCGAAGGCGCGCCGTGCGGGCGAAACGCTTATTTGAAGCGGTAGGTGATACGGCCCTTGGTCAGGTCGTAAGGGGTCATTTCCACAAGCACCTTGTCGCCGGCGAGAACGCGGATACGGTTCTTGCGCATGCGGCCTGCGGTGTGGGCGATGATTTCGTGTTCGTTTTCGAGCTTCACGCGGAATGTTGCATTGGGCAGCAGTTCCGTTACGATGCCCGGGAATTCGAGGACTTCTTCTTTAGCCATCTAGAGCTTGTCTTCCTGTTTTTGGGATGCATGTGGCCGGAAAATGGCCGCAGCTTGAAAATTGCGCGGAAACTACACGTTCCCCGCCCGTTTGTGAACCTAGCATCTGCGCTTATCTCCGGCGCGGTGTCGTGAGCCGTCGTTGCGCGCCCGCGTGAGGTTTCGCCATTGCTTGGGCGCCGCTTTAGCACTTCGGCTGCGGGATGGAAACAGCAGGCCTTCTGGCTGTCCGGACGTGTCAGGCCGCCGGTTTTACACCACCCGCTTTACAAGGTTTGCAGCCCTTGCACGTTGGGACGCACGAAGCGCTCCTCGATGCGGCGCCACAGGCCGTCGCGCACATCGCGATAGGCATCCAGCACCTGGTCGCGCGTTCCGGTTTCCACAGTCGGGTCGAATGTCGGCCAGTAGACCACTTCCACCGATTGCGCGCGTGTCTGTTCCAGCGCCCGGTGATGGGCTTCGGGAGAGAGCGTCACGATCACATCGAAAAAATCGTCTTCCAGTTCCTCCAGCCGGCGTGGCTGGTGGCGCGGCAGAGAAAGGCCCACTTCGCGCAGGACCACATCAACGAAAGGATCCGGCTCGCCGGCCCTGACACCTGCCGATTGCACATAGATATCGGGTGGCAGCAGCCGTTTTGCAATCACCTCGGCCATCGGCGAGCGGATAGCGTTCATGCCGCACATGAAGAGGACGGCGCCCGGCTTTGCAATCCGCGTGTCAAAGACCGGGGGCTCAGCCATGTCATCCCCGCCAGTAGAGCACGCAGACAAGGGTGAACAGCCGGCGGGCGGTATCGAAATCGAGGTCAATCTTGCCCTTCAGGCGGTCCCGCAGCGTATCGGAACCATCATTGTGCAGGCCGCGCCGGCCCATGTCGATGGCTTCGATCTGCGAGGGTGTGGAGGTGCGGATCGCCTCGTAATAGCTTTCGCAGATCATGAAGTAATCCTTGATGATCCGACGAAAGGGCGTGAGCGAGAGGATGTGGGTCGCCACCGCCTCATCGCTTTTCGTGGTGATGGTGAAGACGAGCTTCTGTTCCACCAGCGAAATGTTGAGCCGGTAGGGCCCGCCCGCGTGGCCGACCGGCTCAAACCGGTTTTCCTCGATCAGGTCGAAGATCGCAACCGCCCGCTCATGCTCGACATCCGGTGTCGACCGGCCGATGCTGTCGTCCAGCACCACGTCGAACAGCCGGAAATCGGGCTCGGCCATGGCTCATCCCTCTCGATTAAGCCGGATGGCGACCGATCGGGCATGGGCATCGAGCCCTTCGGAATGGGCAAGGGTGATGGCAGCCGGCCCGAGTGCCCGCAACTGATCAGGCCCGAGCCTCAGGATCGAGGTGCGCTTGACAAAATCCAGCACCGAAAGGCCGGAGGAAAAACGGGCAGACCGCGCCGTCGGCAGCACATGGTTGGAGCCGCCGACATAATCGCCGATCACTTCGGGCGTATGGCGGCCGATGAAGATGGCGCCGGCATTGCGGATGCCGGGCAAAAGCGCATCCGGATCGGCCACGGCCAGTTCCAGATGTTCGGCGGCAATGCGGTTGGCCAGCGGCAGCGCGTCGCCCAAGGTCTTGACCATAATGATGGCGCCAAAATCCCGCCAGCTGGCAGCGGCCGTCTCTGCGCGCGACAGGGTTTTCAGCTGGCGCTCGACGGCCATCTCCACGGCCTTGGCCAATGAGGCGTCGGTGGTGATGAGGATGGACTGGGCGCCGGCATCATGTTCGGCCTGCGCCAGAAGGTCGGCGGCCAGCCAATCCGGATCGTTTTCGCCATCGGCAATGACAAGCACTTCGGAAGGCCCGGCAATCATGTCGATGCCGACGGTGCCGAACACATGACGCTTGGCGGCGGCCACATAGGCATTGCCGGGGCCGACGATCTTGTAGACCGGGGCAATGGTCTCGGTTCCACAGGCCAGCGCTGCCACGGCCTGCGCGCCGCCGATGCGGTAGATTTCCGAAACGCCGGCGATTTTTGCGGCCACCAGCACGGCCGGGTTGATCTCGCCGCCGGAGGCCGGGCAGACCATCACCACACGCTCGACGCCGGCGACGCGCGCCGGCACGGCATTCATCAGCACCGAACTTGGATAGCTCGCCGTGCCGCCCGGCACGTAAAGGCCAACCGCCTCAATGGCCGTCCAGCGTGAGCCGAGGCCGACGCCGAGGGCATCCTCGTAGATGTCGTCCTTCGGCATCTGGCGGGCATGGTGGCGTTCGATGCGTTCGGCGGCAAGCTGAAGAGCGGCGATCACATCCGGATCCACCTTGGCATGGGCTGCCTCGATTTCGGCGTCCGTCACCCGCAGGCCAACCTCTGCCAGATCGACCCGGTCAAAACGCTTCGAATAATCGATCAGCGCTGCGTCGCCATGCGCCCGCACATCCTCGATGATTGCACGCACCACGGCATTTACATCTTCCGAGACTTCGCGCTTCGTCGTCAGGAAGGCGGAAAACCGCGCTTCGAAATCGGCAGATGCCTGCTCAAGCCAGATTGCCACGTCCACTTAACCCCTCACACTGCAGACAGGCAGCGGAAAAGCCCGCAGCCCGTCTTCACTATTACCTTGCCGCCCGCGTCTCGTCCCCGCATCCGCTTTGGCATCTGTTCCGAAAGACTGCGTCCGCGTCAATCGTGCTTCGGCAGGTTTTCGGTTCCCCAGGCGCCGCCGGTATCGGCCAGCTGCGCTTCGATGCATTCCACATCAAGGCTGATGGCAGCGCCGCCGGCCAGCGTCAGCTCGATCGTGCCATCCGGCCCGTCGCCCTTCTGGTCGAAACGCAGGGCCAGAAGCGAATAGACCTGATCTTCATGATGCCGGTCAACGCCGAGAGCGCGCACGGCCAAAACCCGCTTGAACGTGACGGCGGCCCGGCGCCGTTCAAAACCTTTTGCGCCGCGGGCGGCCACTTCCCAGACGAACCGGTTCACCACCAGTGAAAAATGTCCGCGCTTCTGGCTCCACTCGATGTCGCTTGCCTTGAAAACGCTGTCCTGCATATGGGCGGACACGATCTTCAGGTCCTCGTCATCCAGCGCCAGCAGCTTCAGCTCTGTCATCTTTGCCATCCCATCTCCCTGGCCGCGCAGCACGCGCTGCGGCCTTGTCTGTCAGGTTCTGGAGATAGGATGGCAGGGGCCGATAAGCAACAGGCAGAGGCGACAGTTACTCGCTGACGCGCTCTACGATGGCGCCGCAGCGGGTGAGCTTTTCTTCCAGCCGCTCGAAACCGCGATCCAGATGGTAGACGCGGTTGACCACGGTCTCGCCTTCGGCGGCAAGGCCGGCAATCACCAGCGATACCGAGGCGCGCAGATCCGTTGCCATGACAGGCGCACCGGTGAGGCGCGAAACGCCCTCAACGCGGGCCATCTGGCCTGACAGCGAGATGCGCGCGCCAAGGCGGGCGAGTTCCTGCACATGCATGAAGCGGTTTTCGAAAATCGTCTCGGTGATGTGGGAAACGCCGGAGGAACGCGTCATCAGCGCCATGAACTGCGCCTGCAGGTCTGTCGGAAAACCCGGGAAAGGTTCTGTCACCACATCGACGGGCAGGATGCGATCGCCATTGCGCACGATGCGCAGGCCGGTCTCCGTCACCGTGATTTCGGCGCCGGTCTGGCGCAGCGTGTCGAGTGCCGTTTCCAGAAGCGAGGCGTCGGTGCCTTCCAGCGTCACGTCGCCGCCGGTCATGGCAACGGCCATGGCATAGGTGCCGGTTTCGATCCGGTCCGGCAGAACCCGGTGGCGGGCGCCGGAGAGCGAGGTGACACCCTCGATGGTGATGGTTTTTGTGCCGGCGCCGGAAATTCTGGCGCCCATGGCGTTCAGGCAATTGGCGAGATCCACCACTTCCGGTTCGCGCGCGGCGTTTTCGATCACCGTCGTGCCATTGGCAAGCGTTGCGGCCATCAGCATCACGTGGGTTGCGCCGACGGACACCTTTGGAAAGCGGTAACGCGCGCCGACAAGGCCGCCCTTGGGGGCGGTGGCGTTGACATAACCACCATCGATCTCGATTTCGGCACCAAGGGCTGCGAGCGCTTCGAGAAACAGGTCGACCGGTCGCGTGCCGATGGCGCAGCCGCCGGGCAGCGACACACGAGCGCGGCCTTCGCGCGCCAGAAGCGGGCCGATGACCCAGAAGCTGGCGCGCATCTTCGACACCAGCTCATAAGGGGCGGTGGTTTCGGCAATGGTGCGGCAGGTGAAATGGATCGTGCGCGAGTAATCGTTTTCCTGGCGCTCGCGGCGGCCGTTGACGGCAATGTCGACGCCATGATTGCCGAGGATCCGCATCAGGTTTTCGACGTCTGCGAGATGCGGCACGTTTTCCAGCGTCAGCGTATCGCTTGTCAGAAGCGACGCGATCATCAGGGGCAGGGCGGCATTTTTGGCGCCGGAGATGGGGATGATGCCACGCAGCGCATTGCCACCGGTGATTCTGATGCGATCCATATGACTGACAACGGGCGTTTCAGCCCGCCTTTCCTGATAGTGGCGCGAAAGCCTGATAGTGGCGCGAAAGATTGCGTCCTTAGACGAAATCCGCGCGGTCTTCAATGAAACGATTGCACACGCCAGGCGTGCGATTGGCCGCCGGTCAATCCTCGGTCTTATGCGCGCCTGCCGCCGGAAGGCCTTCCGTCACGTCCTCTTCGCCGGCCCGGCGCGCCCGCGCCTGCTGCTTGCGCCGCGCAAGGTTCTCACGCAGCTTCAACGCCGCGCGCGCCTTGCGCCGCTCCGCCTCGCTCGGCTGGCGTGCCGGCAGATCCTGTCTTTCCGATTCGTCTGATGCGGTCATGGTCTCTCCATAACCGAAACCTTGAAAAACCCAAAGAGCCACAGGCAATTCAATGCTTTTGTCGCCGAAGTGGAATTTGCGGCTTGCACTCCCCGCAAAGCTATGGCAATAGCCCGCTCACCGCACCGATGACACGACTGACGGTGCAGATGCTGCTATAGCTCAGGGGTAGAGCACTCCCTTGGTAAGGGAGAGGCCGAGAGTTCAAATCTCTCTAGCAGCACCATTCCATCACATTGATATCGTTGAAGCCCTTGCATTCCATCGGACCGATATGTCGATGGTTTGTTCACAGACGTGGTTTGATGAAGTGACAGCGAGCATTCGGGGCACGCCTCGGCCACACTGCCGGTGGCGGATTCAAAGTTTGCAGCCCGCCAAACTCTCGCTATGAGACAGCCCGTGCCACGAGGCTATTGATTTCCAGTTTTCTCGAAATGCCAGCCCGGTTCGTTGATGGTTTGGAGAACTGCGGGGTGTTTTATGGCTCGTTTCGTATCTGCATTGCCTCTTACAGCAGAAGCGATACAATCGCTGCGTTGAAGGACGGATAGCTTTGGGAGGAGCGATACGTGAGACGCATGTGGCCAGACGAATATGCATTTCTGTTGGATGAGGCAGAAGAGGTTCACCTTCAGATTCCGCCGATGGTTGACGAGAATGGGTCAACCGGAAAGGCGATATCCAGGAAGGCTTTGAAAGCGCGCATCAGCCAGCAGGATTTCGAGAAAATCTGGCCTCTTGCCGAGGCTCGCTATCAGCTTGATGGGCGGTTTTCGGGCAAAGCCATCACGCTGGTTACCAACAACCCCCACTATCAGAATTGGCATCCCTCAGACGGTGGCAGCGTCGAGAGCATCTCCGATAGCGGTCGACCCTATACGACGCGTTATGTGATTGTGCATTTTCTCCTGGACGATGTCCGTGAGACTGTAGAGGTTTAAGCCGACACTGTCGGTTCTTGCCATGCGTTGGATCAGCGACACCGTCGAGCGTCCAGTGCCAGGACAATCCCTGGTAGCTCTCCGGGGTCATCCTGCGCGTGGCCTCAACATCGGTTGGAGCGTGCGATGGCGGCAGCCGGAAGGTGCCGGGACGCTGTCATGCTGCGGTGCGCTGGCATGGATGAACCCGAACCGCGAGTACCACAAAGTTGATGGGAGGCGTGGTCGCGACAGCCGAGGCACCGGTTCGGCCCCTTCGCAAATAGCCGTTCGTCGCCATTTCGTCTCTGCATGTCGTAGTCGCGGCAGTCGAACAGTGATGTTGATGATCTGCTGATGGGGCCAAGATGCATTGTCTGTTCGGCATGATCTTTCCGAGGAGGGAAAGATTTTGAACACGGAAGAACTGCCGAGTTCAAAGAGCCGTCAGGCGAGAAGTTGCAGCTTCTCATCAAAACCCAGAGGAGGAATGGGAATGAGCAGGAACAGAGGTGTAGTGTATTTGCGGCCGGGCAAGGTCGAGGTGAGAGACATCGACGACCCCAAGCTTGAGGCACCCAACGGTCGCCGCATCGAGCATGGCGTGATCCTGAAGGTCATTTCCACCAATATTTGCGGCTCCGACCAGCATATGGTGCGTGGTCGCACGACAGCCTTGCCAGGTCTCGTGCTGGGCCATGAAATTACCGGCGAGGTCATCGAAAAAGGTATCGACGTCGAAATGCTGGAGATCGGCGACATCGTCTCCGTGCCGTTCAACGTCGCCTGTGGCCGCTGCCGCTGCTGCAAGTCGCAGGATACGGGTGTCTGCCTGACCGTCAATCCGTCACGCGCGGGCGGTGCCTACGGCTATGTCGACATGGGCGGCTGGATCGGCGGGCAGGCCCGTTACGTCACTGTTCCCTACGCCGATTTCAATCTGCTAAAATTTCCGGATCGTGACAGGGCGCTCTCGAAGATCCGCGATCTGACGATGTTGTCCGACATCCTGCCGACGGGTTTTCACGGGGCGGTGAAGGCGGGGGTCGGTGTCGGATCGACGGTCTATGTCGCAGGCGCCGGTCCGGTCGGTCTCGCAGCCGCCGCGTCAGCCCGCATTCTTGGTGCGGCAGTCGTGATGATCGGTGATTTCAACAAGGATCGCCTTGCCCATGCCGCCAGGGTCGGCTTTGAGCCGATCGATCTGTCGAAGAGCGACCGGCTGGGCGACATGATCGCTGAGGTCATCGGGACCGATGAGGTCGATAGCGCCATCGATGCCGTCGGTTTCGAAGCGCGCGGACATTCGGGTGGCGAGCAGCCGGCCATTGTTCTGAACCAGATGATGGAGATCACCCGTGCGGCGGGCTCGATCGGTATTCCGGGCCTCTATGTCACGGAAGATCCCGGTGCGGTCGATGACGCCGCCAAAGTTGGCAGTCTGTCCCTTCGACTGGGTCTCGGCTGGGCGAAGGCCCAGTCCTTCCACACCGGCCAGACGCCCGTGCTGAAATACAATCGTCAGCTCATGCAAGCCATCCTTCACGACCGGCTGCCGATCGCCGACATCGTCAACGCAAAGATCATTTCACTTGATGACGCCGCTGAGGGCTATGAAAGCTTTGACCAGGGGGCAGCGGTCAAATACGTGCTGGATCCCCATGGAGACCTGACGAAGGCCGCCTGATCTGCTCTCACAGCATTCGACCCGCGCTGTCCTTGCTCCGCCCCAAGAGGCCGGGCAAGGGCAGCCGGTTCGGCTACGCTATCATCCCCTGACGATTGGGCGTTTCTGACCTTCAAGAAGGGCAGTTTTCTGGTCACTGCGGGGGCGTTCCCTCAGGATGAGGCGAGCGCGTATGCCGTTAGCCTCGTCGAGACCCTGAAAATGGTGGCGGCCTGGAAGGTGCGGACGGCAAGCCGGCTTCAGTCCCGGCGGGCGGCGAGGGCTTTTTATGACCGTCACTGCCCAGGAAGCTGAAGCCTGCCCGGCGATACGCTTTTCGCGTTAAGCTTCTGCCAAGCTACGATTCTCGAGGGAGGAAACAATGAGCCGCAACATCATTCTGGTCGATCCACTGCCCAGAACACTCGATCTGATCATGGAACCGGCGGTGAGGGCGCGGCTCGAGGCGCTGGGGGAGGTGATCGTGTCGGAAGATCGTCCGATGCCCGCAGAAGAGGTCGAGCGGTATCTTCCCGAGACGGTGCTCATTTTCGGCCAGACGGACATGCCGAGGGTGCGTCTGGACAGGGCGCCGAGACTAAAAGCCATCATCAACGTCGAATCGAATTTCCTGCCTAACATCGACTATCAGGCCTGCGTCGAGCGCGGGATATGGGTGATCACGCCGGCGTCGGCCTTCGCTTCCCCTGTCGCGGAGGCGTCTCTGGCCATGGCGCTGGACCTTGCCCGGGGGATCACCGCGGCGGATCGCGACTTTCGCCAGGGCGTCGAGCGGTATGGCCTCGAAGGCAATGCAAACACCTTCCGTTTTGCCGGGGCCCCGGTCGGGATCATCGGCTTCGGCGACCTCGGCCGTGAGTTTCGCGAACTCATTCGCCCGTTCAAGAACAAGGTCCGCGTGTTCGATCCCTGGCTTCCCGATGAGATTGTCGAACGCCTGGATTGCCAGCCCTCGACGCTGGAGGACCTCTTGCGTGAAAGCCAGGTGGTCTTCGTTTTTGCGAGTGTCACCAGCGAGAACCAGGGGTTCATCGGGAGACGCGAATTTGCCATGATGAAGCCGGGGGCGGCCTTCCTGCTGATGAGCCGCGCCGCCGTCGTCGACTTCCCGGCGATGATCGAAGCTGCCGGTTCCGGCCACATCAAGGTGGCAACCGATGTGTTTCCGGACGAACCCGTCGCTGCCGATGATCCCGTCCGCAAAGCCTCCGGCATTCTGCTCTCGGCGCACAGGACAGGTGGCACGCGGGATGCCTTCTATGCCTTGGGCTCGATGGCCGTCGCCGATGCCGAACTCATCATGAAGGGCCTGCCGCCACGCCTCTGCCGGCGCGCTGATCCTGCAACGGCCAGCATGCTGAGGTCTAAGCCCGTGACCGTATCTTGATGACGTAGCCGCGTCTCTTCCCGATCCGCGATCATGGCAACCAGGCGTCATGCGGGTCACAGTGCGAGGCCGCACATCAGAGATGATAACGCGGGGTTGCGTCCTGCGGGTGTCATATGGGTGTCCAGACGGAAAAGGCCGTGCTCGAACGGACGGGGCAAAAGCGTATGCCCGCCCTGTTGCAGAAATCGTTTCCGCTTTGCGCCTTCAAGCCGGTCGCTCTTGCCCCCCGCGTTCGTTCCTGGAAACTGTCGGTCTGCTGTCCGAGCAGTCACGCCCGGAACGCGGCCGAATAGGTGGCTTCGGCAACAACGCGCCAATATTGAGCCTCAGACAGCGCCAATAACCTCGCAAGCATCCGCGGGACGAGCGTTTCCAGCGACCGTGTTTCGGTATCGGCGCGCCGATCTCCAACTTCCTCGGGATTTCGCCGCATTGGAGGAACAGCAGAGGCCGACATCACGCTTTAAAATGAATGGTCACGGAAAATGAGTTCCCATTCTGTGCCAGTGCGGTCATGTCTCTTTGAAAGCTCGTATGGGCCATTGCTCGACGACACACGAATCAAAGAGCTGTCAGCATGGAAAATCCGGTTGCACTGAATCGTCTCTCCGAAAACACAGTGTTCCGTAAAGGCGATGTGTTCGTACTCTTCGGCGAATTGTTCGGCCGCGGATACGCCACCGGCTTGCTCGAGGAAGCCAGGCGGGCAGGAATGGAGATTGTGGGGATCACTGTCGGGCGGCGCGACGAGAACAACGCGCTGCGGCCGCTCGACGCAGAGGAACTGTCTTCGGCGGAGGCCCAGCTGGGCGGCAGGATCATCAACATTCCTCTTATGGCGGGTTTCGATCTCGATGCGCCCGAAGGCGGCCCAACTCCGACCGACCTCCTGGCAAAGATGACGCTTGAGAGCTGGGAACACGACAAGCTCGACTGGGACTATGTCGCGCAATGCCGCGACATCGCCACGGCGCGTTTTACGGAATCGCTTTCAGAAGTCATGACCGTTCTTGACGGAATGATTGCCGCTGGCCGCAATGTCTTCTTTGCCCACACCATGGCCGGGGGCATCCCGAAGGCGAAGGTATTCCTGGTCGTCGCCAATCGAATCTACAAGGGGACCGGACCCCGCCACATGTCGTCGCAGACCTTGATCGACAGTGACTTGGGCAAACTCATCCTGCAGAATTTTGACGACGTCTCCGCAAATACCTTTCGCCATCTCATTGATTTCAGCGCGGCGATCCGCGAGCGCGTCGAAGCTTCGGGCGGTCAAGTGCGATATACGGCCTATGGTTACCACGGATCGGCGGTCCTCATTGACGGTCGCTATCGTTGGCAGACCTACACCAACTACACCCAGGGTTATGCGAAGATGCGGCTCGAAGGCATTGCTGAGGACGCCTGGGCGACAGGGATCAAGGCAACTGTCTATAACTGCCCCGAAATCCGGACCAATTCGTCCGATGTGTTCACGGGTATCGAGCTGCCCCTGATACCGCTGCTGCTTGCGTTGAAGAAAGAAAATGGTGGCCCATGGGCAGACGAGCAGTGGCAGGCCTGCCAGCAGCTTCTGTCAGATGGCTTCACCATGGAGGATGTGTTCCAGAAGATCACAGACATGCAGGCCAGCGAGGTCATGCGTCCGTTCTATGACTTTTCGGCATGGCCCATGGCAAACAGCCAGGCACAGGCCGATTTGACCATCGGCACGTCCAACGAGATCACTCAGATGCATCGCAATAGCAAGGTGATGATCAGCGACCTCCTGAGCGGTCTCGTTGTGAAGGCAACGGGGCAGCTGATTTTTGGAGAATCTTCAGAACCCTCCGGTCCCGTCCTGTGGCTCAACCACGATATCGTGGCGCGGCGACTGAATGCTTCCCACCCGCACTCGAAGTCTCCCGCGCCGCCGATCGCGCAAGGAATGGAATCCTCGCTCCCAGAGATGGCGTGAGGGCTTCCCCGCTTCGCTTGGAGGCTGGCATCGTAACGTTAAAGGGCCTGCGTGAGAGGAAGCGGCGCGCGCCAGCTTTGGCCGTAGCCCTTTAACGTTACGATGCCAGCGGGACACGATCCTGATTGGGCGAGGGTCTTAAGAACGCACCCTTAAAATGGCACAACTCTTTTAAGTTCGATGATCTTTGGGCTTTCTGCTTTTGCAGAATTCAAGGGCGTATATTTCGCCTGTCCTGACACGGGGTGAAAGTCAAGCTTACAGCCAGAACGCCCTCCAAAGCGTGCTTCAGAGACTGGAATTCCCCTCTCAGCAAGGAAAGCCATCGCAAAGTTAGAGTTTCGCTCACCGACGTTGTAATAGGAATTACACGGACTGGCACCGCCAAAAACTTTGGCTTCCAATCGACGAGCATGCGCACCTCTCTCAAGCAAAGCATCAATCAGCGCCTTCATGAGATGAAGCCCATAGCGCGCCCGATCACCGCCCACCGGCGCGCCACTTTTCGTATTGGGTTCCGGCAGAACAAAATGGTTCATCCCGCCAATGCCCAGTTTAGGATCGCGAATGCAGGCCGCAACACAAGAGCCGAGCACGGTGGTGATCACCGCATTGGGGTCGTCTAGCACCAGATATTCGCCTTGGGATATCGAAACACGCCTGAGAACACCGAGGTAATTCGCGTGACTATTCATATCGACATTCAGTCCAGAATTTTCACGCAATTTGAAAGTACCGATCACAACAGGAATACATTACGTTCAACTGTAATACGGAGAGGCAAATCTAATCCATTATAAAAGTTGTAGATAAAAATCATTCAAAAATCTGGTTACCAACGTGTTCCGCACAATGGGACAGGTTGGTGTTGTCCTGTCTGGATGGAGCCCGTTTGGCGATGTAATTTTGGTCGGTGTTTTAGCTTTGCGGTCGGGTTCGGTCATGTCTCCGGCCTGAAGCCAGCTGCCGATGTTTCCTGCAAATCGATGTCGTCTTTACCGTCGCAGCCAGGCATCCATGCCGTTGGCTGCCGTGCGGCCGGTCGCAAAGCAGGCGGTGAGCAGGTAACCGCCGGTGGGGGCTTCCCAGTCGAGCATTTCTCCGGCGGCAAAGACGCCGGGGACGGCGGTCAGCATGAAATTGTCGTCGAGCGCCTCGAAGGTGATGCCGCCGGCAGACGAGATGGCTTCCTCGATCGGGCGGGGGCGCAGGAGGGGCACGGGCAGAGCTTTTATGGTTTTGGCGCAGGTTTGCGGATCGGCAAGATCCTGCGCAGGGGCGCATTCGCGCAGCAGTGCTGCTTTAACCCCGTCAAGGCCTGCTGCCTTGCGCAGGCGGTTGGAAAGGCTTGTGCCGGCGGGCAGGCGGGCAAGGGCTGCGGTCAGTTTTTCAAGGCTGCGACCGGGGGTCAGGTCCAGCGTCAGGCAGGCAGCGCCCGTCTGGTCCAGGCTGTCGCGCAGCGCGCTGGCATGGGCGTAGACGAGGCTGCCCTCGACGCCCGTCCGGCTCACCACGAATTCACCCTGCAACGTGCCGGCATCCGAGGACATGGTGACAGATTTCACCGGCTCTCCGGCAAAGCGGCTGGAAAAGATCTCGCTCCAGGCCACGTCGAAACCGCAGTTGGCGGGGCGGAAGTCGGCGATCTCGACGCCTTTTTCGCGCAGCATCCCGACCCAGCCGGCATTCGAACCGAGACGCGGCCAGCTTGCGCCGCCAAGCGCCAGAAGGGTTGCGTCGGCGGTGATGACACGTTCTCCGTCCGGCGTCGAAAAGACCGGGTCTCTGCCTTCAAAGCGCAGGAAGCGGTGGCGTGGGTTGAGTTTTACTCCCGATTCGGCAAGCCGCCTCAGCCAGGCGCGCAACAGCGGCGAGGCCTTCATGACGGTTGGAAAAACGCGGCCGGAGGAGCCGACGAAGGTTTCGGTGCCAAGTCCCGCCGCCCAGGCCCTGACGTCGTCGGGCGTGAAGGCTTCAAGAGAACGCGCCAGCCGGGCATTGGCGGCCCCGAAGCGGGTGGCAAAGCTTGAAAACTCTTCCGAATGGGTGATGTTGAGGCCGGATTTGCCGGCCAGCAGGAACTTGCGCCCAAAACTTGGCATCGCGTCGTAGACGGTAACGGAATGGCCACGGGCGGCAAGAACTTCCGCCGCCATCAGCCCCGCCGGGCCGCCGCCGATGATCGCGATGCTTTTCTGTGTCATGCCGTATCCATCCCGGCCTGCCTGTCGGCATCATGATGCCGAGCCTGCTTGCTGCCCTGTGGCGCAAGAACGGATGCCACGCCCTTTAAGGAAAAGAGCGTGGGTCTCTGGATAAAGCGGCTCAGGCGAGCCACTGCTGCACGTAGGGAAGCACTTCGACAAGGCCGTGATAGACCATGTTGAAGGTGACGTAGACGATGACGGCAAGGCCCAGATAGGCGATCCAGCGGAAGCGGTGCAGCAGGCGGGCGACGAGGTTTGCGGCAAGGCCCATCAGCGCAATGGAGATTACGAGGCCGATGATCAGCACCGTCGTGTGGTCCTGTGCGGCGCCGGCAACCGCCAGAACGTTGTCGAGCGACATCGAGACGTCGGCGATGACGATCTGTATTGCGGCCTGCAGGAAGGTCTTGTCCACCTTCGTCATTTCCGCGTCGGCATCGCTCATGGCGTTCTGCGCTTCGTGATCGGCGGCGCGCAGTTCGGTCCACATCTTCCAGCAGACCCAGCCGAGCAGCAGGCCGCCGATCAATTGCAGGCCGACAATGCCGAGCAGATAGGCGGTGATCGTGGCAAAGCCGATGCGCAGCACGGTGGCCGCGATGATGCCGACGAGAATGGCCTTCTGGCGCTGGTGTACGGGAAGGCCAGCCGCTGCAAGCCCGATGACGATGGCATTGTCACCGGCCAGCACCAGATCGATTGCAATGACCTGAAAAAGTGCGGCAAGGCCCGCAGCAGTCAGTATTTCCATAATGAACCTATCCTTTTTGCCTGATGGCGCTGTCCAGCGCTCGCGCCAGGGCCATATTCTGCCGGCTCCCGAACGGTCACGTCCACGTGATTGGCTACAGGATATTTTGAACGGGATGGCAAGCGGAAATTGTCGCGCCACGCCATCTCCCGCGCTTTTCAGCCCGGCAGAGCGCTGTTGGGCCAATGATTGCCTACCCTGGCAAGGCCGCCATGGGCATGGGTTTCAAGGAGGCGAGACGCGGCTTATTTGCCGAGCCGCTTCTTCAGGGCATCCAGAATGTACTTGGCCAGCTTTTCGTAGTCCTCGTCAAAATGATGCCCTCCGTCGATGCCGAGCGTTTCGACACCGCGCGGGACAAGGCTCTTGCAGGCATCGTCCTCGTCCTCGGTGCCGTAGATGCACTGGACAATCTTCGGGTCGATGGTCTCGAGCTGTTTGGTCGGATCGCCACCGGCCCCTGTGCCCTGTCCGCCCAGCCAGCCGGAGACGGAAATTTCGAAATTTGCCGCATGCGACAGCGCCAGCAGGCTCATCTGGGTCACCTTGGCGCGGTCGTTTTCCGGCAGTTTGTTGAAGGTGGCAGGCAAAATATCGGCGCCGAAGGAATAACCGATCAGCAGCACATGGCTGACATTCCATTGCTTGCGATAGGCGCGGATGATGCGGCTGAGATCAGCGCCCGTCTGTTCCGGCGTCTTTTCCGCCCAGAAATAACGCAGCGCATCGACGCCGACCACGGGAATGCCATCCTGCTGCAGCACGGCCCCGACATCGCTGTCGATATCGCGCCAGCCGCCATCGCCCGAATAGATGATCGCCATCGTGTCGAGTTTCGGCTTGGCGTCGAGAATGGTGAGCGGCAGGCCGAGCGGCTCGTCGTCGGTGCCGGCCGCGTCGATGCTGTCAGACAGCGCCTGCATCAGCGCGTCGGCAGCCGCATCGTCTGTGCCTTCAAGGTCGATGTCGTCATGGGCGTCCTGCAATTCCTTGGCATGGGCGCGACCGGCAGCGTCTGCCGCCTTGGAGAGATAGATGCTGACGGGGGAGGGCAGTGCGCCATCGGTCAGGCCATAGATGGTGCGGTCGCCTTCGGTGCGTTTGTCGGCGGGCGTGCAGAGCACTTTCGGTAGCGCAATGCCGGCCTCGGGGTCCACGGCAATCGCCTGGCCGATGGTGGCGGGCGGGCTTTGGGCCACCATGCCCAGAACGACAGCACCGCCGGCACCGATGCCGGCAATGATCGGCGAACGGTAGCCGCCCTTTCCAAACGAGCGCTGTACCTGCTGGGCAAGCGATTCCACGTCGGAAATCATGTAGATGCAGTCGTCTTCATCCTTGCCAAGCGACGCAAGATAGGATGGCAGGTCGATGCCGACCACCAGCGCGCCCTTGGCGGCAAGGGCCTTTGCCTGCGTTTCCTCCGAGGCGTTCCAGCCATCGGCATCGGAAAGCAGGAAGATATTGGCCTTCACATCGCCCTCAGGCTTGATGATGTGCGGCGATGGGATCATGCCCGTATCGAAGCTTGGCGTGCCGGTGGCGGCACCTTGTGCCTGGGCTCCGGCCGGTAGGCTTGCCGCAAGCATGGCCGCAAGCGACAGGGAAAAAAGAAGATGTCTCATTTGCCAACCACCCCGCGCATGCCGCCGCTGATCAGAAGCGTCACATCCATCAAGGCCAGCACGACGCCGGTGCCGCCGGCCACTGCCATGTAACGGGATTGCCATTGCGGGTGGAATTTGGATTTGAAGGCGCGCAGGCCTTTGAAATTGTAAAACCGTTCGCCGTGTTCGTACAAGGTGCCTCCGATGCGATCCCAGACCGGCGCCATTTCCCGCTTCGACATGCCCGAAAGCGGCGCCATGCCAAGATTGAAGCTGGTATATCCGGCATTTTTCAGGTGCTCCATCAGGCTGACGAACAGGAAGTCCATCGCGCCTCTTGGGGCATCCGGGGAAAAGCGCATGATATCGACGCTGCCTTCGCTGCGGTTTGCGGTGACGAACACCGTTGCAAAGGCAACGATATGTCCGTCCTTGCGCAGCACGGCCACGGGCAGAGAGGCGACATAGTTTTCCTCGAAAGCGCCGAGCGAAAAGCCTTTTTCGCGGGTTTCATGGTGGGCAAGCCAGCCATCCGACACCGCCTTCAGCTCTGCCATGGCGGCGGGCACCTCATGCGTCTCCAGCACGGAAAATTCCATGCCGTCGCGCCGGCCCTTGTTCAGCGCCTGGCGAAGGCCGGCAAGCTTGCCTCCCTTGAGATCGAAATTTTCCAGATCGACCAGCGCCATCTCGCCAAGCTTGAAGGCGCGAAGCCCGGCATCGGCGCAGAATGACAGAAGATCGGGCGAAACCTGGTAAAGCACTGCGCGACCGCCGGCGCCGCGCGCCCGTTCGACAAAGCGCCAGATCATCTCGGCACGTTCCTCCGGGTCTCCCACGGGGTCGGCAAGCGAAATCCACGAGCGGCCCTGGATGCCGTACATCAGGAAACTGCGGCCGCTATCGGAAAACATCACCCGCTTGTCGCCCATGCGCACCAGATTGGCATCGGCATTGTCCTGGCCCTCCAGAATGCCAACGGCCTTTTCCAGCTCCTCCGGTGTCAGCGGATCGGGGTGGTGGAAGGCCGGGCGCAGCAGGCTGAAGGCGGCGATGGCAAAGGAGAGGATGCTGACGCCGAGAAGCGCGCGCAGGCCGCGCGGTGCCTCGCCGGAAAATTCGAACTGCCACCAGAGCTGGCGGCTGTATTCCACATCGCGGTAGACGAACAGAAGAATGGTGGTCGCACCGGCAAGGATCACCAGCATCGCCATCACCCAGGGAAGGCTCAGCACCTGGCCAAACAACGAGGCCGGGCGGCGGAAGCGGCCGGCGTTCAAAAGAAGAGCGATGACGAAGATGCCGAGGAAGGTTGCTTCGCCAAGGGCCAGCGCCCGCATGAAGGCAAAGGCAAAGGCAAGGCTCGCCGAAACGAGCGCCACCCACCAGGCACCGTCCAGCCGCTGGGCAAGGCCGCGCGAGGAGATAACGAGCGCCAGGCCGAGAAGGCTTGAGAGAAAATGCGCGCTTTCCACGACCGAGAGCGGCAGGAAGCTGGAGACGATATCCAGATCGCCTTCCGGCGTCGGCGTCACGCTCGAAAAGATCAGCATGGCGCCGAGCATCAGGGCAAAGGCCGACAGAAGCGGTGGCGAGATACGCACGGCAACATTGCCGATATCGCCCGCCAGCGGATGCTTGGCCAGCGCGCGTGCTTCCGACACCACGATGCTGATGATGGCGATTGTGAGCGGCAGCACGTGGTAGACCATGCGGTAAAGCACGATGCTGCCGAGTAGCTGGTCGAGGCTGACCGTGCCGCCGAGCGCGCCGAGGATGACGGCTTCGAACACGCCAAGGCCTGCCGGCACGTGGCTCAGCACGCCGAGACCGACGGCTGTGGCATAGACGGCGAAGAAGGATGGCCAGCCGATATGCGTTTCCGGCAAAAGTACGTAAAGCGCCGACGCCGAGACGGCCAGATCGAAGGCGGTGATGAGGAACTGGCGCGACGAGGTCAGCGTGTCGGGCAGGCGCAGGCGAATGCGCATCACCTCGATCTTGCGGCCGTTGCGCCCGGCAAACAGGAGAGCGGCCAGCACGACAAGCACCACCACGGCGCCAGTGCGCAGATAAAGCGGGTCGATACCGGTGATGTCGGCAAGCCGGGGCGCGGTGACAAGCGCTGCAATGGCGCTGACGGCGAGAAGGCCAAGCCCGAAGGCGAACGTGACGAAGGCGATGACGCGGGCCACGTCTTCCGGCGACAGGCCAAGGCGCGTATAGGCACGAAAGCGGATGGCGCCGCCGCTCAGCGCGCCAAAACCTGCGGTGTTGCCGATGGCATAGGCGCTGAAGGCGGTGACCGCGACCGGCAGCACCGGCAGCTTGCGCCCGATATAGTCGAGTGCATTAAGATCGTAGTAGATCAACGCAGCAAAACTCAGCGCCGTAAAGACCATGGCAAGCCCGATCGCCTGCCAGCTGGTATCCTGAAGGGCTGCCACGACTTCGTCGTAGCGCACTTCATTGGTCAGCCGGTAGACGGCGACAGCCATCATGAAACAGACCGCCAGCATCGCTGCGGAGGTGAGGTAGAGGCGGAAACGGGCGATCAGCATGATGATCGGGTGACGGGGCTTGTCCGTCTGAATGGTCTGGGAATGTGGACTTGTCATCGGGCACCTGATGCGGTGGCTAGGCTTCTAGCCGTTGTGCATGACGGTTATTCGTCAATGCGACGGCGCGCTAGTCCTCTCGCTCCGACTTGGACAAAAATAGGGCCTTTGCCGGCTTCCTGTGCAGGGAAGATGTGGCAAATCTCTGTCTGGCGCTAGTTTCCTTGCTTTTTTCCTTTCGGAACGCGGCGGCGAAAACAGAATGATAAGCCTGTCGACAGGAAGATGTGGACACCTGGAATGTCGAAATGCCCGATGCAGCATCGGTTTGCCACGCGTTGGCCGTTCGTGCCCTTCCGGTGAGCTGCGATCCTTCCACCGGCAATGCTCCGATCTGGCACGGAGAGGGCGTATTCGGCGTTTTGGAGCCAAGCCTGGCCGCGCGGGCTGTCGTCGACCTGTCGGCTGTCAGAGAACGCGCAGGGCTGTCGCTGACCGGTGAGGGTCGCTTGTCGCCGTCATCAGCATGCTCAAGAAAATCAGGCCTGCAATCAACGCGGCCCCCAAGTGTAGAACAATCATTGCTCGCCTCATAAGACTTCATGTTCAAGGTGACACCGATTGTCTACCGCTAGACTTGCCCGTGGCTTGCGACTTGACATCTGTTGACGAATAAAACACGTAGATGAGGAATTCCTCACGCTTGTTGGCCGACATTAACTTTCGCGCAAGGAATTAACCATACAAATGGTCCTACACGGCGCAATGGGATGACTTCGGTAGATCCCTTCCAGGCATGATGCCGCCACGCCGTACCGGTTTTAACCCGGTATCTCTCCACAAAATTTCAGGAAGCCGCATGGCTTTGACCTGTCCGCTCCCGCAGCCATTGCGCGTCCTTGCGCCGGTTTGCGCCGTTGCGGTCATCGTCAACCGGGCGGGTTCAGACGGCCTCTGGCACGGCGAACGGGTGTTTACCCGGATACGCTGTCCACGCGACCGGAAATGGCATGCGCGACCGACAAGGGGAAACCCCTGCGGCCGTGATCGAGGGGTTTAACGCCGGTCCCACTCAGGGGGCTGGTCGCATATGGGGACGGGCCTTGGCTCACGAAACGCCATCGGATCAAGCACGAAAAGCACAGGCCGGCGGCCTGCGCGAGCGGCTTTCATTCGCCGGCCTCGATGCAGATGCCTGTGACCTGCTGCGCCGGTTTCGTCCGACGCTGGAAACCTGCCTGAAGGACGGATTGCGCGACTTCTTCCACCGCCTGCAATCCTCGCCGGAGGCCATGCGCCATTTTGAAAACGACCAGCAGCTGGGCCGCCTGCACGACCTGCAATCCTCGCACTGGAGTGTGCTGACGGATGCACGGTTTGACGCGCTCTACGCCGAACGGGTGAAGGTTCTGTCCGATGCGGAGGGCCGTATGGGCCTTGATCCGCGCTGGCATATTGCCGGTCACGCGGTAATGCTGGAAAATCTCGTCGGCTGTCTTATTGGAGAGCTGACCTCGAAATCGCTGCTGCCGGCAGGCCGCAAGCGCGAACGCGATGCTTCCGATGCCATCAAGGCTGTGATCCGTCTTGTCATGGTCGATGTCGAGATCGCCGTGTCGCTGCGGATCAACGAACTGCGCCTCAAGCATCAGCGGGCGCTTGTTGCGCAGCGCGAAAAGGATCAGGCGGAAGCCAACAATCTGTTCGGACCCTTTGCCACACACCTTGCAGACCGTGATCTGACGGTGCGGGTGGCAGCCGAGCGGCCGGACGTCTACGGCGAACTGTCGGCGCTGCTCGACCAGGCAATGGAGGCCATCTCCGCCTCTTTCGCAACCATTTCGGAAAAGCTTCGGACGGCTGAAGCGCTTGCCACATTGGTTGCCGAGCAAGGCCAGCAGGCAGCCTCGGCCGCCCGCCAGACCTGCGAGGATCTGGGCACGGCTGCACGCGACGTGGCGGGTCTTGCCGAACAGGTGCGGTTGAGCGCCGGCGAGACGGCCGCAGCCGAAAAGGCCGTGGCGGAAACGCGCCGTTCGGCAGAAGAAAGCGGCGCGGTCGTTGGCCGGGCGATTGCCGCCATGTCCGATATCGAGCAGTCCGCCGAAAAGATTGGCCAGATCATCGGTGTCATCGACGAGATCGCCTTTCAGACCAATCTTCTGGCTCTGAATGCCGGCATCGAGGCGGCGCGCGCCGGGGATTCGGGGCGCGGATTTGCGGTCGTTGCCCAGGAAGTGCGCGCACTTGCCCAGCGTTCGGCGGACGCGGCGCGCGAAATCAAGCAGCTGGTGACCGGCACGAAATCGCAGGTCGATGCGGGCGTGAAGATGGTGTCCCGTACGCAGGATGCCATCGGCGGCATCGTGCATCAGGTCACCGATATCAATGCGGCGATCGCCGGCATTGCGCGGGCAACCGGCGAACAGGCCGATGGCCTTCAGCGGGTGGCCGGAGAAATTTTGGCGCTCGATGGGCGGGTGGCCGCGGGTGCTGAGTTTGCAGCCCGGATCGGCGAGGGCGCCGACGCCCTGCAGACCGTCATTCTGGAGCTTGGCCGCACGGTGCGGGAATTCCGCATCGAGCGCGAGGTGAGAACCGGCCAGAGGGTCTGGTCGGAAAGACCGCAGGACGCGGGCAATGAAACCGACGGCAAAGAGGAAGGCAGGGGTGACGACATGATGCACTCCGCCGCCCTTTTTCTGCCGGCGCAGATGGCCGGCTTTGGCCGGTAACGACCAACCGGCTCCGGCCGGACCTTGACTACCAAGCGATGGCAGAAGCCACGCGCGTGTGACTGGCAACGATGAGGAACAAAGGAATGGCAGGCAAGAAGGCAGTGAAGGGCAGTCTGAAGCTGGTTTCAGTGCTGGACCTCAACGAGGCATCGGTTCTGCATGGCCAACTGACCAACATGCGCGGCAGCGACGTTCAGATTGATGCATCGGGCGTCGAGCGGATGGGCGTGCAGTGCGTGCAGGTTCTGATGGCTGCCGCAGCCGCGTGGGAGGAAGACAAGAAGACGTTCGTCTTCGAAAAAGTTTCCGATGCGTTCCGCAAGACCATGCAGCTCATCGGCATCAATATAGAAAATCTGCTCGCGAAGGAGATCAGGCAGTGAAGAAGAAAGTACTTACAGTGGATGATTCAAGGACGATCCGGAACATGCTTCTGGTGACCTTGAACAATGCCGGCTTCGAAACGATCCAGGCAGAAGACGGTGTTGAAGGCCTCGAAGTTCTCGAGGATTGCAATCCCGATGTCATCGTCACCGATATCAACATGCCGCGTCTCGATGGCTTCGGCTTTATCGAAGGCGTGCGCCGCAACGAACGTTACCGCGCCGTTCCGATCCTCGTGCTGACCACCGAAAGCGACGCGGAAAAGAAGAACCGCGCCCGCCAGGCCGGGGCGACCGGCTGGATCGTCAAGCCTTTCGATCCGGTCAAGCTGATTGATGCGATCGAGCGTGTAACCGCCTGAACCAACCGGGAATTTCTCCGATGGATATGAACGAAATCAAAGAGATCTTCTTCCAGGAGTGCGAAGAGCAACTCGCTGAACTGGAATCTGGTCTTCTCAAGCTGAATGATGGCGACCGTGACCCGGAAACGGTAAATGCCGTTTTCCGTGCGGTCCACTCGATCAAGGGGGGCGCAGGCGCATTCGGACTTGATGACCTGGTTTCGTTCGCCCACGTCTTCGAGACAACGCTCGATTGCGTGCGCTCCAACAAACTGGAGCCCAACCAGGATGTCCTGAAGGTGATGCTGAAGTCGGCCGACGTGCTCGCCGACCTCGTGACGGCATCGCGTGACGGTGGCAGTGTCGACGAGGGCAGAAGCCGTGGCCTCGTCAAGGAACTGGAGGCGCTCGCCCGTGGCGAGATGCCCTCCGGTGGCAGCTCTGCCGAACCGGCAAAGCCGACCGCCAAACCGGCCGCGGCCAAGGCCGCACCGGCGCCCGCTGCCGCCCCCACGGATGACAGCGGCTTCCAGCCCATCCCGTTTACCTTCGACGGGTTCGGCGGCGAAGAAGAAACGCTGATGGAGCCCACCACGTTCGAGGTGCAGTTCAAGCCGCGCCGCGAGCTTTACGCCAAGGGCAATGAAGCAGCCCTGCTGCTGCGCGACCTGTCGCGCGTCGGTGAAATGAGCATCAACTGCGATACGTCTACCCTGCCTGCGTTCGAAAAACTCGATCCGGAAGAGGCCTATTTCTCCTGGACCATTTCCGTAAAGACGGACAAGAACGAGCAGGATGTCCGCTCGGTGTTCGAATTTGCCGAATGGGATTGCGACCTCGACGTCAAGGTGGCCCAGGTTGCGACGGAAGAGCTGCCGATGGTGCCGGTGCCGTTCGACCTGTCGGCGCTGGACGATGATGCCGGCGATGACGATCAGGACAATGGCGACGATCATGCCGCAGCCGATGCCGTTCACGCCGCTGAAACTGCCAGCAACGTCACGAAGCTTGCAGCGGCTGCTGCCCGCGTCGAAAAGAAGGAAAGCCAGTCGGCCGCCGCCGCTGCTGCCGCGGCCAATGCGGCAAACGCTGCCAACAGCGCCGGCCAGACCATCCGCGTCGATCTCGACCGCGTCGACCGCCTGATCAACCTTGTCGGCGAGCTGGTCATCAACCAGGCCATGCTGTCGCAGAGCGTCATCGAAAACGACACGACCGGCACGTCGGCCATCAACATGGGCCTGGAAGAGCTGCAACAGCTCACCCGCGAGATCCAGGACTCGGTCATGGCCATCCGCGCGCAGCCGGTGAAGCCGGTCTTCCAGCGCATGTCGCGTATCGTTCGCGAAGTGGCCGACATGGTTGGCAAGTCGATCCGCCTCGTCACCGAAGGTGAAAACACCGAAGTGGACAAGACGGTCATCGACAAGCTGGCCGAGCCGCTGACCCACATGATCCGTAATGCCGTCGACCACGGCATCGAAAGCCCCGAAAAGCGCGAGGCGTCCGGCAAGAACCCGGAAGGCACCGTCAAGCTCACCGCAAAACATCGTTCGGGCCGTATCGTCATCGAGCTTGCCGATGACGGCGCCGGCATCAACCGCGAACGTGTGCGCCAGAAGGCCATCGACAACGACCTGATCGCGGCCGATTCCAACCTGACGGACGAGGAAATCGACAACCTCATCTTCATGCCGGGCTTCTCCACCGCCGACAAGATTTCCGACATTTCCGGCCGCGGCGTCGGCATGGACGTGGTCAAGCGGTCGATCCAGGCACTCGGCGGTCGTATCTCGATCTCTTCGCGACCGGGCCATGGCTCAACCTTCACCATGAGCCTACCGCTGACGCTTGCCGTTCTCGACGGCATGGTGGTGACGGTTGCCGGCCAGACGCTTGTCGTGCCGTTGACCGCCATCGTCGAGACGCTGCAGCCGGAAGCCTCGGCCATCCATTCCTTCGGTGCCAACCAGCGGCTGATCTCGATCCGCAATTCCTTCTGCCCGCTTGTCGATGTCGGCCGTATCCTCAATTTCCGCGGCACGCAGGCCAATCCGGTCGAAGGTGTGGCACTTCTGGTGGAATCGGAAGGTGGTGGCCAGCGCGCGCTGATGGTGGATGCCATCCAGGGCCAGCGCCAGGTCGTCATCAAGTCGCTCGAAGCCAATTACACCCATGTTCCCGGCATTGCCGCCGCCACCATTCTGGGCGACGGGCGTGTCGCGCTCATCCTGGATGTGGACGCGGTGGTGGCCGCCTCGCGCGGTCAGTCGCTGCGCCAGGACAGCGGCATGAAGTCCGACATGTCTCTGGCGGCAACGGGTTAACGGACGGGTTCTGAAGCATGTCGTACGCCGTGAAAAATCTTGCGCAAGGAAGCCGGGAGCTGATCGCTTTCCGCATCGGCGATCAGGAATTTTGCGTCAACATCATGTCGGTGCGGGAAATTCGCGGCTGGACCAAAGCCACGGCACTTCCCCACTCACCCTCCTACGTCATGGGGGTGATCAACCTTCGCGGCGCCGTTCTGCCCATCATCGACCTTTCCGCACGCCTTGGCATGCGCAAAGCAGAACCGACCCAGCGCCATGTCTTTATCGTGGCGCAGGTCAAAAAACGGGTTGTCGGGCTGCTGGTTGAAGCCGTGTCCGACATCCTGACCGTGACTGACGAGAACATCCAGCCCGTGCCGGAAGTCTCATCCGAGCTTGAGAAACAGTATGCCAGAGGCATCCTGTCCATCGACAAGCGGATGATCTGCCTGATCGATCTGGATGCGCTCTTCCCAGAAACCGAAAGCGAAGTCGCATGAAGGCCCTCGGCATTCTCGATAGCAAGCAATCGCCGGACGAGGTCCTGGCCAGCGGGGAATATCCGCTGACCCGCCGCGACCTCACCGAAATTGCCGCTATGATCTACAGCGACGCCGGCATCTATCTCAACGATACGAAGGCTTCGCTGGTTTATTCGCGGCTGTCCAAGCATATCCGCAACCTGGGCCTTCGCGGCTTTCGCGAGTATTGCGCGCTGGTCTCGTCGCCGGAAGGGGCCGCCCCCCGTCGCGAGATGCTGTCGCATCTGACGACGAACTTCACCCGCTTCTTCCGGGAAAACCACCATTTCGAACACCTGCGCGACGAGGTTCTGCCGGGGCTGATCGCGCGCGCCAAGAGCGGCGGACGCGTGCGCATCTGGTCTGCTGCCTCCTCGGACGGCCAGGAGCCCTATTCGATCGCGCTCACCGTCATGTCGCTTCTGCCCAACGCCGTGGACTATGACTTCCGTATCCTCGCAACCGACATCGACCCGAAGATCCTGGCGCTTGCCCGTGCCGGTGCCTATGACGAAAACGCGCTGGAAACCGTGTCGCCGGCGATGCGCAAGCAGTATTTCAAAGAGGTGCAGATCGACGGGCGCCGCAAGTTCCAGATCGATGACAAGGTCAAGAAGCTCGTGACCTATAACGAGCTGAACCTCATGGCGCAGTGGCCGTTCAAGGGCAATTTCGACGTGATCTTCTGCCGAAACGTCGTCATCTATTTCGACGAGCCGACCCAGACGAAAATCTGGTCGCGCTTTTCCTCGCTGCTCCCGGTCGGCGGCCATCTCTATATCGGCCATTCCGAGCGGGTGACGGGCGATGCCAAGAACCTGTTCGACAATATCGGGATCACCACCTACCGCTACACAGGCAAGACCGCCGGGAGGAGCACATGAGCATGCCGGCGCGCGTTCTTGTTGTCGATGATTCGCCGACCATGCGGGGTCTCATCACGGCTGTCCTCAACTCCGATCCGGAGGTCAATGTCATCGGCCAGGCCGGCGATGCACATGAGGCGCGGGCTGCCATCAAGCAGCTCAACCCCGACGTGGTGACGCTCGACATCGAGATGCCCAATATGAACGGGCTGGAGTTTCTGGAAAAGATCATGCGGCTGCGGCCGATGCCCGTCATCATGGTCTCGACCATGACGCACCAGGGGGCCAATGCAACGCTTGCCGCGCTCGAAATCGGCGCCTTCGATTGCGTCAGCAAGCCGGTGCCGGGCGATGCGCGCCCGTTTGGCGATCTGGCGGAAAAGGTCAAGGCTGCGGCACGCTCCAAGCGTGGTCGCTCCGTACAGTCGACGCAGCCGATGCTGGCACCTTCGCTGGATTACCGCGTCGGCCGCAAGATCGTCGCCATCGGTTCGTCCACGGGCGGTGTCGAGGCGCTGATCGCGGTGTTGCAAAAATTCCCGAAGAATTGCCCACCGACGGTCATTACGCAACATATGCCGCCGGCGTTTACCAAAAGTTTTGCAGAACGGCTTAATCGTATCTGTGCTCCCGTGGTGCATGAGGCAACCGATGGCGCAAGGCTCGAGATCGGCAAGATCTATCTCGCGCCGGGCGGGGAGCGCCACCTGCAGGTGTCCAACGCTTCCGCGCCCTGCTGCCGGCTCGTCGAACGTGATCCCGTCAATGGCCACCGTCCCTCGGTGGATGTCCTGTTCGATTCGGTGGCAGACCTTGCCGGACGTAACGCCGTGGGCGTGATCCTGACCGGCATGGGCCGGGACGGGGCCTCCGGACTGCTGAAGATGCGTGGCGCGGGCGCCCGCACGATCGGCCAGAACGAGAGGACATGCGTCGTCTACGGCATGCCACGGGTCGCACAGGAAATAGGAGCGGTCGAGCAGCAGATGCCGCTCGGCGCGATCGGTGACGAAATCTTGAAATTAACCGCTGCCCGAAAAGAAGGTACCGAATAAATGTCTCTCGCTGAAAAAATCAAAGTTCTGATCGTGGATGATCAGGTGACGAGCCGGTTGCTGCTCAGCGACGCCCTGACACAACTCGGCTTCAAGCAGATCACATCCGCAGGCGATGGCGAGCAGGGCATGAAGATCATGGCCGAGCAGCCACATCACCTGGTGATCTCGGATTTCAACATGCCGAAGATGGACGGGCTTGGCCTGCTCCAGGCCGTGCGCACCAACCCGGCGACCAAGAAGGCGGCCTTCATTATTCTGACCGCGCAGGGCGACCGGGCGCTGGTGCAGAAGGCCGCCCAGCTCGGCGCCAACAATGTGCTGGCCAAGCCGTTTACGATCGAAAAGATGAAAGCTGCCATCGAGGCGGTGTTCGGAGCGCTTAAATGAGTGAAATGGCCGCAGCCAAACGGATGAACATCATCCAGGGCGAATACAAGGTAACGGATGAACCCAATGCCGTCATTACGACGATCCTGGGCTCCTGCGTGGCTGCGTGCCTACGGGATCCGGTGGCAGGCGTTGGTGGAATG
Source organism: Neorhizobium sp. PAMB6716 (assembly GCF_058242805.1). Classification (NCBI taxonomy): domain Bacteria; kingdom Pseudomonadati; phylum Pseudomonadota; class Alphaproteobacteria; order Hyphomicrobiales; family Rhizobiaceae; genus Neorhizobium; species Neorhizobium sp. PAMB6716. The sequence goes on along the minus strand of NZ_CM177835.1, from coordinate 2,814,781 downwards.
AACCACTTCCTGCTGCCCGGCAATGGTCCGGGTGGCATGTCGGGCGGGGACATGTCCCGCTACGGCGTGCATCTGATGGAGCTTTTGATCAACGGCATCCTCAAACGCGGCGGGCGGCGCGAGCGACTGGAAGCCAAGATCTTCGGCGGCGCAAAGACCATTGCCACCTTTTCCAATGTCGGCGAACAGAACGCGGCCTTTGCGCTGCAGTTCCTGCGCGACGAAGGCATTACCGTGGTCGGCTCTTCCACCGGGGGAGAGTTCGGCCGCAAGCTGGAATACTGGCCGGCCAGCGGCCGTGCGCGTGCCTATCCTTTGACCGGTGCCGAAACACAAAAGACGGTGGCGATGGAACAGCAGCGTCCTGCCAAGCCTGCAAAGCCCGTCGAGAGTTCGATCGAGTTCTTTTAACCGAGGAAGCAATGACCGATATCAATTCGCAGCCATCTGCTTCGCTTGACGAGAAACTGCCGGAGGTCCTGATGCGGATCGTTTCGGAGCTTTACGACGTGGCCTATCTCATCGAGCGCGTCGAGCCGCAGCTTCTCGAAGTGGGTGGCGCAGCCATCCTGCATTCACCCGACAGCATGAAGGTGCTGCAGGGCATAGACCTGGCCGTGCAGAAGACGCGCGGGCTTGCCGAGTTCATCGATACCATTACCAGCACCATTCCCGATGAGTGGGAAGTGGATGTTTCAACGGCGCTCAGCCTCGTCAAGCTGGCCGACATGCACAAGGCGCTGACCAAAGGCATGCGCCACGGACATTCGCAGCCGCTTACCAAGGCTGCCGGAGACTTCGACTTCTTCTGACGGCGCAAGCTGTTGGAATAACACCGTCACCCCGCAACCGCGAAACGCTCGCACAAGCTTCGCGCGTTAGGTTGCAGTTGGGCAAAGGGCTCTTTTTTCCTTTTTGACGGTGCGGGAACAGAATGAATCTGTTAGCTCAATTTCCACAAATCCTTAAAAATCTCGGTTCGCTCGGGCAGACCAAGCTATTGACCATGGCCGGTGTCGGCATGGTGTCGATGGCGATCGTCATTGCCGCGGCGCTTTACGTCAACAAGCCTTCCTATGAAGCCTTGTATGTCGGACTGGAAACGGCTGACCTTAACCAGGTCAGCACGGCGCTGGCCGAGGCCGGCATCGATTTCCAGGCAGGCGCCGACGGAAAGAGCATCCAGGTTGCCGCCGGCATGACCAGCAAGGCACGGCTGATGTTGGCCGAGCGCGGCCTGCCCAACAGCACCAATGCCGGCTACGAGCTGTTCGACAATGTCGGCTCGCTCGGTCTCACCTCCTTCATGCAGGAAGTGACGCGCGTGCGGGCACTGGAAGGCGAAATCGGCCGGTCCATCCAGCAGATCAGCGGCATTGCCGCCGCCCGCGTCCATATCGTCATGCCTGACGTTGGAAGTTTCCGCCGCGTCGGGCAAAAGCCGACGGCATCGGTGATGATCCGCGCGTCCAGCGAAACCGGCCGCAAGGCGGCCGCTTCCATCCGTCATCTCGTGGCCGCTGCCGTCCCGGCGCTCGAAGTCGATGACGTCACCATTCTCGATTCCACCGGTCAGTTGCTTGCCTCCGGCGACGAATATGGAAACAACGCGCTCAACCGTTCGATGAATGTCGTCCAGAGCGTGCAGCAGGAAATCGAAAGCAATATCGACAAGGCGCTCGCTCCTTTCCTTGGCATGGACAATTTTCGCTCCAGCGCGACGGCCGCCCTCAACACCGACAGCCAGCAGATCCAGGAAACCGTGTTTGATCCGGAATCGCGTGTCGAGCGCTCGGTCAAGGTGACGAAAGAGGCGCAGAAGTCGCAGCAGCGCCAGTCTGACAGCGCCGCAACCGTGGAGCAGAACGTGCCTCAGGCTGCCCCGCAGGGCGGTGGCAATGCAGGCCCGGAATCGTCGGATGAGACCGACAAGAAGGAAGAGCAGACCAATTACGAGATCAATTCCAAGACCACCGCCACCACCCGCAACAGCTATGTCGTGGAAAAACTGTCGATTGCCGTGGTCGTCAACAAAGGTCGCATTGCCAAGATGGTCGGCGAACCGGCAGACCAGCAGAAGATCGATGCCTATCTGGCCGAGATGCAGAAGATTGTCACGACGGCGGCCGGCGTCAATGTCGAGCGCGGCGACGTGGTCACCGTGACGGCGATGGACTTCCTCGAAACGCAGTTGCTCGACGAGGCCGTCACCGGTCCCGGCATTTCGGAAATGCTGATGCGCAATATGGGCGGCATCATCAACTCGCTCGCCTTCGTCGCTGTCGCCTTCGTGGTCGTCTGGCTCGGTGTCCGCCCCGTGGTGCGCAGTGTGACCGGTACTGTGGTTGCCGGTGAAGCAGCGCCCGAGGCGGCAGGTCTTGAGCTGCCTGATTTCTCGCCGGGCGGCGCAAGCCCCTCCCTCATGGACGGCTTCGGCTCCGACTTCGGATTCGACAGCGCAGACGATGTGTTCGGCGGTGGCGACGATCCGAACGGCGGCTTCAACCGCCGCGTCAAGGAAGGCCCGGAAAAGCGGCTTGCCCGCATGGTGGAGATCAGCGAGGAGCGCGCTGCCAAGATCCTGCGCAAATGGGCGGTCGACCGCGCTGCGTAAGTTCCCAATGCGATCACGATACCGTGATAACGAAGGCCGGCTTTGCCGGCCTTTTGCTTATGGTGTGTTTATACCGTAGGTTGACCGACAGCTTTGCGCGCGTTGGGCAAAAGCTTTTTAGGAAAACGACAAGAGGTTATGGCAATTCCGTGGCAGCTTCCTAAAATGACCATGATTCGCTGCAGCGCATTGAAGACAATCGGATCGCGGGATTGTAACCTGTTTTCCGGACGTGGCGTGATCCAAGGGCAATGACAGGCGTTTGAAGTGTTTTCCCTGAAAGGGAGATGAAACGAAATGGAGTTGCGAAACGCAGATCCAACGCTGGAGGGGAGGCATTTTCTGGAGCCCGCTGCCCCCAAGGCGTTGTTGCGAGAGCAAGTTCTGCGTCGCCTGTCCCTGGCTGGAGCGTCGGGCAATATTCAGTCGGCCATGCGCATCCTCTCCGACTATGTCGGCTCCTCACATTATCTTTTGGCCCGCTACGACCTGATCCAGGACCAGGGGCTGGATTTCATCGTTGCTTCCAACTGGCCTTTCGATCTGGTGCGCCGGCTCGGTGCGGATCTGGCCAAGGGTTATTCGCGCTCGACGGAGATCGAAAAATGTCTGGCGCTGCTGACGCCGCAGTTTTCGCTGCTGCCCGATGACCTCAGTCTGCCGGAAGAAGTGAGCCGCCAGTATTGCTCGCTCACCTTCTGTGCCGGGCGCACGCGGTTTTCGGTCATGCTGCTGTTCATCGAAGGCATCATCCTGTCGCAGGACCGGTTGCGGGAAGTCGGGCTGCTGGCCGGGTATGCGATGAGCCTTGGCGAGACCCGGGATATCAGGGTGGAGCGCGATTTCGAGCTGACCGACCGCGAACTGGAATGCCTGTTCTGGATTGCCGAGGGAAAGACCAGCGACGAGATCGCGGTCATTCTGGGCATTTCGCGCAACACGATCAACAATTACATCACCAGCGTCATGCGCAAGACGGCAACCAAGACCCGGTCGGAGGCCATCGCCTATGCTGTGCGCAACAATCTTGTATAGGAAAGGCTGAATGGGGTACTCGCGGACAACGGGGGGAGAGCCGGAAGCGGGAATGCAATACCTTCGTGTTCAGCGAGCCAGCAGCCGTTCGGATATTTTTCCCAAACTCGTCGCCATGCAGAAAAGCATGCGGGCCTCAAGCTTTGCCGTGTTCCGTGTCAGCGGCACAGGCCTGCCCAACAAGCGCAAACTGATCTGCGAACTGGACAATTGGGGGGCAGCGGCGACCGAAAACACCGCCGCCCTGATTGCCGCCTACGGCGACATCCTCATTCACCACATCGATGTTTCGCTGCTGCCGATGAGCTGGCCGGGGCCTGACGGAGGGCCGGGCTCCGCCGATTCTGCCGTGGACCAGGCACCGCTGATCCGCCGGCTGGAAGACTGCGGCATGCTCTTTGCCGGCATTGCCTTTCCCGTGCGCCTGGGCGCCGTCGGCAACGGCTATGCAATCTTCTGCGGCACGTCGATCGACCTGTCGAGCGATGCCGTCATCGACCAGCATGTGCGGAGCTGCCAGATCATGATGGATCTTCTCGCGCTTGACGAGCGCAAGTCCGTGCCATCCGAAACGTTGAGTGAACGCGAGATTTCCTGCCTGCAATTGGCCGGCGATGGCCAGATCAGCGAAGAAATTGCCGAAAAGCTCGGTCTCTCGGTCCACACGGTCAACGCCTATCTCGGATCGGCCACCATCAAGCTCGATTCGGTGAACCGCATCCAGGCGATCGCAAAAGCGATCCGCCTGGGCTATATTCACTGATCAGAAGATGTCGGCCAGGCCATCGGCCCTTTTTCAGCCGGCCATTTCCAGGGGCGGCTTGGCAAAGCGGGCCTCGTGCAGGCTGCGCGACAGGAAGGCGGTGTTTTCCAACGGGTCCTGCGAGGGGTCCTGGAAGGTGATGTGGTCGATCTCGATGCCGGCTGTCTGGTCGCTCAGCATCAGGCGCGCATAAACCGAGACGCCGCGCGGCTTGATTTCAAGATCCAGCATGATCTGCGGCGGCCCATCCCATTCCAGCCGATATTCGCCGCCCGAGCCGAAATTCACGGTGCCGGGGTGGAAATAAAGCTCAGCCGCCGATGAGACCAGGTCGGCTATGCTGCCGTAACGCTCCAGCCGCAGCAGCGAAATGAGGTCGCCCGCATCCAGCAGCCGTAATTCGGTCGCCACCGGGTTGATCGCCTGCGCAAGGATTTTTTCTCTTTCCAACGAGTAGTCGCATTTTTTCATTGTGTCTCGTGCATCCGTTTCTAGGGCGACCGGGTGGCGTAGACCCGGTGGATCAGTTCTGCCACTGCCTTGTAGAAGGCGGCGGGGATGATACTATCCACCGAGACTTGCGCAAACATGGAGCGCGCCAGAGGCGGATCCTCGAAAACAGGAATGCCGGCTTCCTCGGCAATCTCGCGAATCTTCAGCGCGACGAGATCGGTGCCCTTGGCAATGACGATCGGCGCATCGCTTTCCTCGCGCACATAACGCAGCGCCACGGCATAGTGGGTGGGGTTTGCGATGACGAGCGTGGCGCGGGGCACGTTGCTCATCATGCGGTTGCGGGCGCGGCTGCGCATCAGCGAGCGCTGGCGGGCCTTGACGATCGGGTCACCCTGCGCCTGCTTGTTCTCGTCCTTCACCTCCTGCTTGGTCATCTTCAGCTGGCTGAACCAGTGATGTTTGGTCCAGAAGAAGTCGATGACGGCAAGCGTCGCGGTCGCCAGAAGGATGATCACCATCATCTTCTTGGTGGACGCGTAGAGCATGCTCGGGATGACCGTCGGGTCTGAAAACATCGCATCGATGGAGTGCAGGAAGTCGCTGCGCATGGCCAGATACATGCAGATGCCAACCACGGCGACCTTGAACAGCGATTTGCCGAATTCCACGAGGCCGGGCACGCTGAAGATGCGGGCAAACCCCTTGGAAAGCGAGACGCGCGACGCCTGCGGGCGCACCCGCTCCAGAACGAAGGACGGCATGTTCTGCATGAGCGAGGAGCACAGGCCGAAGAGGCAGAACATCAGCATGGCCGGTGACAGGAAAGCAGCCGAGGCCCAGCCGAGATGCACCGACAGGGACACGACATCCGTCGCGTTTTCAAGACGCCACTGGTCGGGCTTGTCGAGGAGGTCCTTCAGCGTTTCGCCAAGCTCTGCCGTGGCGCCGGGCAGGTAAAACAAGAGGTAACAGTAAAACGCCAAAGACGACGCAAAAAGCGTCGCCTCTTTCGAATGGGCCACATTGCCTTTGTCTGCGGCGTCCCGCAGTTTTTTGCCTGTGGGGTCTTCTGTTTTGCTGTCTTTATCTTCGTCCGACAAGGCTTCATCCTTGCGTTGGACGGCAAGAGCCGTCGTCGGTTCCAAAGGGCGGGGCCATCATGGCTCCGGTTGCACGGCACTGTTGCCGTGCGTATCTGCTGTGCCTGGCGATCAGGCGGCTTCGGTTGCCTTTTCGCCCTCGGGCGTCGGCTCCTTCAGCTGGATCTGGCCGGCATTGGCCAGACGGATGGCTTCCTGGGCCACGGCGCGCCGCGCAATGGCCACTTCGCGCGGGTTGAGCGCGACGTTGGTGGCGCCAAGATCCGATTCGATCATGCGGCGCTGGCGCGGGCTGATCGCCGACAGGACGCTTTCCTTGATCTCGCCCGGTGCGCCACGCAGCGCCATGGTGAGGATATCGGCAGCGATGTCGTTGAGCAGCAGCACGCGGCTGCGCTGCGGCATGGCCAGAAGGTCTTCGAACAGGAAGATCTTCGGGCGAACCTTGTTGACCGATTCCTTGCTGATTGTCTCCAGCGAACTGAGCAACGTATCGACCTGGGGCTTTTCCAGCTCGTTCATCAGCTCGGCTACCTTGTTGGAGCCGTTGGAATTGCGCTCGGCCTCGATCATCTGGATGAGTTCCATCACGCGGTTCTCGATGATCTGGGCAGCCTTGGGGCTGACGTCCTTCATGTTGACCGTGCGGTTCATGATGTCGGCGCGGCGGCTGTCCGGCAGCTGGATGAGCAGCTTGGCACCAAAGGACGAGGGCAGCATGGACAGGATATAGGCAATCGTCTGCGGATGTTCGCGCTGGAGGAATTTTCCGACGAATTCCGGATCGGCATCCTGCAGGCGGTCCCAGATGGAGGTCTCGAATGCCTGGAAGGCGGTGCGGCGGCCAAGCAGCCCATCGACTTCTTCCGGCGTCAGTCCCTCTTCGAGAATGCCTTCGATGGCGCGCGCATTGTCCATCAGGCCTGCACCTTCGGTGAACAGGTCCTCGAACTCGTTGACGAGCTGCAACAGCTCGTCCGGCGGGATTTCACGCAGGCTCTGCGCCGAGGCGATGATCGTCTGCAGCTCGCTTTGGGTAAAATATTTCAACAGCTTCCCAGCCACCCCCTTGCCCATCGCAAGAAGGACGGCAGCGGCTTTTTCAGCTTGGGATAACGGTTTCGTGGAGACTGCGCCTCCGAAATCGTCAAAGTCCATCATGGTCTTCCCTCACTGTCCCGTTAAGGATCAGGCTTTCTTTGTGCTCAGGACTTCCGTCAGCTTCACGCCGAAGCGCGTATCGTCATTTTCGAGGACAGTGATCTCACCCTTGGCGATCCGCCGTCCGTTTACCGTAATCTCGACCGGTTCGCCGATCCGCTTGTCGAGCGCTATGATGGCGCCCTCTTCAAGACCCATAAGCCCTGAAACTTGCATGCGGCTTGTGCCGAGCACGATTTCGACCGTGATCGGGATATCCATGATCAGGTCGAGGTTTGAGTTGAGCCCGCTGCCGGGCTCGGACATCGCAGCACCCGAGCCGAAATCGCTGCCGCCGAAGCTTGCGCCCGAAAGATCAGCACCGCCGAAATCGCCGCCGCCGAAGTCCGAACCGAGATCCGCGCCGCCGAAATCGGAGCCACCGAAGTCTGCGGCCGGTGTTGCCGTGTCTGCGCCGAACTCGGCACCGAATTCCGCGCCAAAATCGCTGGTCGGTGCATCGCCGTCGGCTTTCAGCACGCCGCGCAGGTCATCAATCGCCTGGTCCAACTCGGCTTCATTGCCGGCAGCGGGAAAAATATCGTCATCGGGTGCTGGGGTTTTCTTCGTAGCCATGAAAACACTATTCCTGTTGAAACTTGCGTGAAGCTGCCCATTCTTCGCATTGCGGTATGAGCAGTGCTCTTGTTTAACCCATGAGGTGGCGCAGCAGCTCCTGCTCGGTGCTGATATTGTCCTTCACGCGCACCGTGTAGCGCTCGCCGGACCGTCCGAATTCGCAATTGTACATGTCCTTGCCATTGGCGCTGACCTGAGCCTGAACGTCGGTCTTGTCCTCGAAAGCGATGACATCGCCGACCATCAGCTTGGAGATGGTTTTCAGCGTCAGGCTCTGCAGCCGGATGCGGGCTTCGAGCGTCACCGGGGACCGGCGCACCTGCTCGGTGATCTTGTCATGCCATTCCTTGCGGTTCTTGGAGATCTGGCCTTTCGGCTTTGGCACTTCCACCTTCGTCTTCAAAAGCGCGCGCTGGGGAATGACGAGGGCGATTTCCGAGGTGACCTTGCCGATGTCGACCGCAAGGCGGATGGTCGCGCCATATTCCACCGGCATGTCCGGATCGGCAGGCGGGCGATCGCCAGCATTGTGCGGGCGTTCCAGCATGGCCTCGAAACCGCCCGGCGCATTGACGCCGGAGCGCAGCACATTGGCCGTTCGCTCGAACACCATGGTGCCGAGATCCATTTCGATATCCGACAGCGGGCGCTCCGGCGGCTGTTCGACCATCGAGGGATCAGCGCCCAGCATGCGTTCCATCAGGCCGATAATGAAGCTGTTGCCGCAGGCGAGCACGAAATTCGGGCACCAGTTGCGCAAGGATCCGTCCGTCAGGCAGACGGTATCGCCAAGCTCGGCAATGAGGTCCGGCATCAGGCCGGACTGGAAACCGACATAGGAGACCTCGATCGAAATACCCGTCTCGCTGTGGAAGACGTCGGGCAGGAAAACCGAATAAAGCTGCCCGAAATCGCCGCAGATCTTTTCAACCGTCTGGCGGTCGCCAAGGCCATTGGTCAGCTTGGCCAGAAGCGCGTGATCGAGGCGATCAGGGGATTTTTGCGTGTCGTCGCTCATGGTCGTTATGCCGCCTTGCTTTCGCCGCCGCCACCGGGGTTCATCATTTCCTGCTCGACGGCGTCGATGGAGGGACGCTCATAACCGGAAATGGTCTTGCGGCCATATTCCAGCGCCACCTGCGGCACGGAGCCGTTCATGTAGGCGATCAGCGTCTGCTTCACGACGATGTAGAGGCGGTGCTGTTTGTTGCGCACGATCTTGATCTGCGAGCAGAGCGGGCTGACGAGGCAGTAGGAGAGGAAGATGCCGAGCATGGTGCCGACGAGGGCGGCGCCGATGAGGCCACCGAGCACTTCCGGGCTTTCGTTGATCTTGCCCATGGCCTTGATAACGCCGAGAACGGCGGCCACGATGCCGATGGCCGGGAAGGAATCGCCCATGATCACCATGGCATCGTAGGACTTCATCTTGTCGTGCAGGATGGTGTCGAGTTCCTCGTCCATCAGCGCCTCGATCTCGTGGCTGCGGGCATTGCCGATGATGATCAGGCGCACGTAGTCACAGATGAAGGCGGTGAGTTCCTTGTTCTTCAGCACGGTCGGGGCCGACTGGAAGATCGAGGATTCGTCCGGATTGTCGATATGCGCTTCGATCTCGTTGCGCGACTTTGTGCGCAGGTCACGCATCAGGGAATACAGGACACCCAGAACGTCGAGATAGTTGCGTTCCTTGGGAACGGCATGCTTGAACGCCTCACCCAGCGCCTTGCCGGCATCCTTCACCGTTTTCATCGGGTTGGCCATGATGAAGCCACCGAGACCGGCGCCACCGATAATCACCAGCTCGAACGGCTGAACAAGGACGTCCAGATGGCCGCCCATGGCCATATAGCCGCCGAGGACGCAGCCGAGTGTGATAACGAATCCGATAATAATGGTCATGGCGAGCCTGTACCGTGGTTGTATCAGGTTTCGGGATACGGTGCGTGGCTTGCGTGAGGCTGGGTAAACGGCGCCTGAAACCTGTGTCGGCGCGAAACAGCCTCGCGCAAGTCTGCCTTCCTAGTGTCGGCTGCATCAGGGGGTAACGCCCTCTCCACCCGTGCGGAGAGGTGCCCATCATGGGCGTTGCCCCCGTTCCCTATAGTTGAGACACGGAGGCAGATGATATGCAGTCCGGATTATATGTCGGTATTTCGTCGCAGATCGCGCTGGAGCGCCGGCTGAATACCATTGCCGACAACATGGCCAACATGAATACGGTCGGCTTTCGTGCGACCGAAGTCAAGTTCGACGAGGTCTTGAGCAAGACCCGAAACGAGCTGAACGCCAAGGTCGCTTTCGTCACCCAGGGCAACGATTACCTGTCGACGCGCAGCGGTGCGCTCGAACAGACGGGAAATGCGCTGGATTTCGCCATCAAGGGTGATGCCTGGTTTGCCATCGATACCCCTGCCGGCCAGGTTCTGACGCGTGACGGACGGTTTACCATGAAGGAAACCGGCGAGCTGGTGTCCAACATGGGGTATGCGGTGCTCGATGCCGGCGGCGCGCCGATCCAGCTCAACCGGGCAGGCGGACCGCCGGAAGTCGGCGCCGATGGGCGCATCAGCCAGGACGGCAATCCGGTCGCAACACTTGGCGTGTTCAGCGCCGATATTTCCAAGGGTTACCTGCGCTACGAAAACGCCGGCGTGATCCCGGTCGAACAGCCGCAGCCGGTGGTCGATGCCTTCAATGTCGGCGTGACCCAGGGTTATCTCGAACAATCCAACGTCAATGCCATCGGCCAGATGACCGAGCTGATCCAGGTCAACCGCGCCTTCGAAGGCATTTCGGCGCTGATGCGCGACACGGAACAGCAGTTCGGCGAAGCCATCAAGACGCTGGGCGGCACACGCTGACCTTTAGGACATAACGCATGGAAACGAGAATGGCCGAGACCGGTGCCGGCGCAAAGCTTTCCCATATGGCCGAGCTGGTGCGCCGGTTTGCCGATCCTTCGGTGGCGGTGGCACCGGGCGGGCGCGTGCGCACCATCGCAGCTGGCCATTATACGGTGGCGGGCCTGTCGCGGCATGTGCGGCTCGGCGAATTCGTCGCCCATCGCAGTGCCACCGGCATTCATCTCGGCGAAGTCGTTCGCGTCGAGCCCGATATCATCTTTGTCTGCCCCATCGAGCCTGGCGAACCCATCGGCATCGGCGATGTCGTCATTCGAAAGGGCGCCTTTCGCGTCGCGCCGGATGAGAGCTGGTGTGGCCGCACGATCAGCGCGCTTGGCGAACCCATCGATGGCAAGGGGCCGTTGAAGAACGGCCCGGTCAAGCGCTCGATCTCCAACACCGCGCCGCCTTCCATGACGCGCAAACGCGTCGAGACCGGGTTTCGCACCGGCGTTCGCGCCATCGATATCTTTTCGCCGCTCTGCCTTGGCCAGCGCCTCGGCATCTTTGCCGGCTCCGGCGTCGGCAAATCGACGCTTCTGTCGATGATGGCGCGTGCCGATGCTTTTGACCGCGTCGTCATCGCGCTTGTCGGCGAACGTGGCCGTGAAGTGCGTGAATTCATCGAGGATACGCTCGGCGACAACATGGCGAAATCCATCGCCGTCGTGGCCACCAGCGACGAAAGCCCGATGCTGCGCAAGATGGCGCCGCTCGTCGGCATCACCATTGCCGAACATTTTCGCGACAAGGGCGAAAATGTGCTGTTCATCGCAGACAGCGTGACGCGTTTTGCCCATGCCATCCGCGAGGTGGCGGTTGCCTCCGGCGAGCCGCCGATTGCGCGCGGTTATCCGGCCTCCGTGTTTACCGAGCTGCCGCGCCTGCTGGAGCGATCCGGCCCCGGGGCGGAAGGTGCGGGCACGATCACCGCGATCATTTCCATCCTTGTCGATGGTGACAACCACAACGACCCGATCGCCGATTCGGCGCGCGGCATTCTCGACGGCCATATCGTTCTGGAACGCAGCCTGGCGGAAGAGGGGCGTTATCCGCCGATCAATCCGCTATCCTCCATCTCGCGTCTCGCCCGCAAGGCCTGGAACGGCGACCAGGAAAAGCTGGTGTCGCGGCTGAAGGCGCTCATCCACCGTTTCGAGGAAACCCGCGACCTTCGCCTGATCGGCGGTTATCGAACCGGCAGCGATCCGGATCTCGACATGGCGATCAAGCAGGTGCCGATCATCTACGACGTCCTGAAACAATCGCCGGGCGACCAGCCTGTGACCGATGCCTATGCGGATCTCGCCGCCGCCCTTCGGGCGGGTGCTGCCCCGCAGCAGACACCGACAAGACAAAGAGGATAACCGCCGATGAGCATCAACGCACGCGAAGACGCGCCCGTCGCGCCGGCTCGCCGCCGCTTTGGCCGTCTCAGGCTTTCGAGTGACCGGATGCTGGCGGGAGCCGGCATCCTGATTGCCATCGTATCTGCATCCTTCCCCTGGTACGTGTTCTTCAACGAAGACAAGTTCGGCATACGTGTGACGCCGATGGAGATGACGCGCGACCTGCCGGAAGGTCCGCCGCGCCCTGTCTTCAGCGTTTCGCCGCTCGCCCTCGTCGACAACGACGACAAGACGACGCCGCCCGACAAGATGCTGGAACCGCTGGATACGCTGACGACGGCAACGGTTGCCAAGCCCGACCGTGGCCGCCAGACCGACAGCGCCGTGGCGCCGGAACAGCCTTTCCCCGGCGGCAACAGTTTCCGGTTGATGCATGTGGCCAACGGGCGCGCGCTCATCCAGGACAATTCCGGCATGTATATGGTGCGGGTCGGTTCGATCCTGCCCGACAACAGCCGGCTCGCCATCATCGAGAAGCGCGACGGCAAATGGGTCATCATCACCTCGACCGGCGAGATCTACGATGATGCCGCATCGTCCGGCCCGTAAGTCTGACGCAAGATTAAAGGCATAGGCTTCCCCTACAAGATGGAGAGAAGCCCATGCAACCCATTCAACTGTTCGACCTGGCATCGCGTCAAGCGGAATGGCTGTCCATTCGCCAGGAGGTTGTTGCCGGCAACATCGCCAATGCCAACACGCCACAATACAAGGCCAAGGACGTCACGCCGTTCTCCGCCGTCCTCAACTCCACGGGCATGAGCATGGCCCGCACGCAGCCGGGCCACCTGTCCGGCACCGGCGTCAGCAGCCGCATCAACGTGGATGTGGAAGAGGAAAAGCTCAACAACGAAATCGGTATTCAGGAATCGGGCAACACCGTTGGTCTTGCCGGAGAACTGACCAAGACGGGCGAGATCAAGCGTCAGTATGAGCTGAGCACGAACCTCGTCAAATCCTTCCATCGCATGATGCTGATGACAGTCAAGAGGTAGACCCATCATGGACCCGCTTTCAGCCGCTTCGAAAATCGCCGGCTCCGGCCTCGAAGCGCAGGCCACCCGCCTGCGCATCGTGTCGGAAAACATCGCCAACGCCCGCTCCACCGGCGACACGCCCGGTGCCGATCCCTATCGCCGCAAGACGATCACGTTCGGCGCGGAACTGGACAAGGCGTCCGGTGCGCAGGTGGTCAACGTCAAGAAGCTCGGCACGGACCAGTCGGATTTCGTCGAGGAATACGATCCGGGCAATCCGGCCGCCGACGACAAGGGCATGGTCAAGATGCCGAACGTCAACATGCTGATCGAAATGGCCGACCTTCGCGAGGCCAATCGCACCTATGACGCCAATCTCCAGACCATCAAGCAGACGCGCGAACTGGTCGCCGCCACCATTGACCTCCTGAAGGCTTCGCAATGATCGACAATATCCAGAATGTCAGCTCGCTTTCCCTGACCCGTGGTCTCGGCACATCGTCAACCGAAAGCTCCAGCTCCTCCTCGTCGATAGCCGGTTCGGCCGCCCAGGCGGAAAATTCCGCCATGAGCTTTGCAAACGTGCTCGGCAACATGGCAACCGACGCCAGCAACAGCCTCAAGTCGGCCGAAGCCATGTCCTTCGAAGGCATCAAGGGAACGGCCAATACCCGCGAAGTGGTGGATGCCGTCATGCAGGCGGAGCAGTCGCTCCAGACGGCGATCGCCTTCCGCGACAAGATCGTCAACGCCTATCTCGAAATCACAAAGATGCAGATGTAACGGTTAGGACGAAGACATGAGAGCGCTTTCTGTCGCTGCAACGGGCATGGATGCCCAGCAGACCAATCTTGAAGTCATTGCGAACAATATCGCCAATATCAACACCACCGGCTACAAGCGCGCCCGCGCCGAGTTTGCCGATCTTCTCTACCAGACGGAGCGCGCCGCCGGCGTGCCGAACCGGGCAAACCAGGCGATCGTGCCTGAGGGCGCCAATATCGGCCTTGGCGTGCAGACGTCGGCCGTGCGCAACATCCACACGCAGGGTCAGCTGACGCAGACCGAGAACGATCTTGATCTCGCCGTCGTCGGCCGTGGCTGGTTCCAGATCCAGTCGCCGGACGGCAATACGCTCTATAGCCGCGCCGGTGCCTTCAACACCAATGCCGATGGCCAGCTGGTGACGATCGACGGTTATGCCGTCGTGCCCAACATCACCTTTCCGGCCAATGTCAGCGAAACCGTGATCAGCCGCACCGGCCAGGTCAGCGTGCGTGTCGGCAGCGACAGTGATTTCACCGAGATCGGGCAGCTGACGATTGCCAACTTCGTCAACGAGGCCGGCCTGAAGCCGCTCGGCGACAACCTGTTCCAGCAGACCGCAGCCTCTGGCGAAGCCATTGTGGCCGCCCCTGAAGATCCCGGCTTCGGTTACCTGAAGCAGGGTTATCTGGAAGCCTCCAACGTCGATGCCGTCAAGGAAATCACCGATCTCATCTCGGCCCAGCGTGCCTATGAGATGAACTCCAAGGTGATTACCACCGCCGACGAAATGGCCTCCATCGTCTCGAAGAACCTGAAGTAACCGGAAACAAAGAGGGTGGCAGACATGATGTTCCGCCGGACACGCAGCATGAAGCGCCTTGCCTTGGTGGCGGCCCTGCACCTTTCTGCAGGCGCCTTTGCCAGCCTTGCGCATGCGGATATGGGCGTCGCCATCGTGCCCACGCAGATCATCTATCCGGGCCAGGAAATCTCGCCGTCCGCGCTGAAGGAGGTCGAAGTGACCAATCCCAATATCGCCGGCGGGTATGCAACGGCCATCGACGAGGTGAGCGGCATGATCAGCACGCGCACGCTGCTGCCCGGCCGCACCATTCAGGTGGCAACGCTGCGCGCGCCCTTTGCGGTGAAGCGCGGCGCCTCCGTGCGGCTCACCTTCGCGGTTGGCAATATGATGATTTCCGCCTCCGGAACCCCGCTCGAAAACGCCTCGGTCGGCGACGTGATCCGTGTGCGCAATCTGGATTCCGGCGTGACCGTTTCCGGCACCGTAATGGGTGACGGCTCCGTGCAGGTGATGGCGAAATGATGAAACGTCTTCTCGTGGCCGCCGGCCTTTCCGTCCTCTCCATCCTGCCCTTTGCGGATCCGGCGCTGTCGGATGCCGCGCGCATCAAGGATATCGCCTCGCTGCAGGCCGGCCGTGACAACCAGCTGATCGGCTACGGCCTGATTGTGGGCTTGCAAGGCTCCGGCGACAGCCTGCGCTCCTCGCCGTTTACCGAGCAGTCGATGCGCGCCATGCTGCAAAACCTCGGCATTTCCACGCAAGGCGGCCAGTCGAGCGCCAAGAATACGGCCGCCGTCATGGTGACGTCCACCCTGCCGCCCTTTGCAAGTCCCGGCAGCCGCCTCGACGTGACGGTGAGTTCGCTTGGCGATGCGACATCGCTGCGCGGCGGCACGCTGATCATGACCTCGCTCACCGGCGCTGACGGCCAGATCTATGCGGTGGCGCAAGGCTCTGTCATCGTCTCGGGTTTTTCCGCGCAAGGGCAAGCGGCCTCCGTCACCGAAGGCATCACCACAGCCGGACGCGTGCCGAACGGCGCGATCATCGAGCGCGAACTGCCGTCGAAATTCAAGGATTCGGTCAATCTCGTGCTGCAGCTGCGCAACCCGGATTTTTCCACCGCCGTGCGCATTGCCGATCTGGTCAACAATTTTGCCGCGCAGCGGTATGGCGGCCCGATCGCTGAGCCGCGCGATTCGCAGGAAGTCATCGTGCAGAAGCCGAAGACGGCGGATCTGACGCGCCTGATGGCCGAGATCGAGAACCTTGTGGTGGATACCGATACGCCCGCCAAGGTGGTCGTCAACGAACGCACCGGCACCATCGTCATCGGCGCGGATGTGAAGGTGTCGCGCGTGGCGGTCAGCTATGGAACACTCACCGTCCAGGTCAACGAGACGCCGCAGATCGTCCAGCCGGAGCCGTTTTCCAATGGCGTGACAGCGGTGCAGCCGCAGACCGATATCAGCGTATCGAAGAGCGGCAGCAATGTCGCCATCCTCAACGGGCCGGACCTGCGCAGCCTTGTGGCCGGTCTCAACAGCATCGGCGTGAAGCCTGATGGCATCATCGCCATTCTCCAGGGCATCAAGTCGGCCGGCGCGCTTCAGGCAGAGCTGGTGATCCAATGACGAAGGGCAAGTTCATGATGACCGCAGCCGTTTCGAGCGCTTCAGCCCCAAAAGGCCGGTTCGCACTAAGACTCCTCGCCGCCGCCGCCCTGTTGCTGCTCGTGCCGCAGGTGAATGCGCAGCAGGCAACGGCCCCGCTGAACGGCGCGCAGTTTCCGACGACAACAGGGCAGGACATCGAAAAGTTCTGCACCAACATTGCCGACAGCGCCCGCGACCAGCGTTATCTCCTGCAGAAACAGGAGCTGGAAAAGCTGCAATCGGGCGTCGATGAACGCATTGTCGTCCTGGAAACCCGCAAGGCGGAATACGAGGACTGGCTGAAACGCCGCAATGATTTCCTGGCCCGCGCCCAGGTCGGTCTGGTCGACATCTACAAGACGATGAAGGCCGACGCCGCTGCTCCCAGGCTCGAGGCGATGGAGCCGGGCATTGCTGCCGCCATCATCATGAAACTGCCGGCGCGCCAATCGGGCCTGATCCTCAGCGAAATGGATGCGAAAAAGGCCGGCATGATTTCCTCGATCCTCTCCAGCGCGTCAGACCCCAATACTTCGAAGGACCGTTCATGACCAAGCGCGCACCCGCTCTGCTGGCCGTTCTCCTGCTCACCGGCTGCCAGAGCCAGACGATCAAGGAAATCGGCAATGCCCCGGCCATGAGCCCGATCGGCAGCGGGCTGAATTATGCCCAGACGCCGCAGATGTCGCTTTATCCCAAGCAGCCGCACCAGACGGCCAGCGGTTATTCGCTGTGGAGCGACAGCCAGGCCGCTCTGTTCAAGGATGCCCGTGCGCTCAACGTCGGCGACATTCTGACCGTTGACATCCAGATCAACGACAAGGCCAATTTCGACAACGAGACCGACCGCAGCCGCACCAACGGCACAAGCCTCACGTGGAACGTGGCCGCCAATATCCTCGGGCTCACGCCCTCCACCGATGGCGACATGAGCAGCGATTCCGACTCCTCATCGAAGGGCAAGGGCTCCACCAAGCGCTCGGAAAACCTGAAGCTTCTGGTGGCGGCGGTGGTGACGGGCGTCTTGGAAAACGGCAATCTCCTGCTGTCCGGCTCGCAGGAAGTGCGCGTCAACCACGAGATCCGCATCCTCAACGTCGCCGGTATCGTGCGCCCGCAGGATGTCGATTCCAAGAACGTCATTTCCTATGACAAGATTGCCGAGGCCCGCATCTCCTATGGCGGCCGTGGCCGCCTGATGGAAGTGCAGCAGCCACCGGTCGGCCAGCAGGTCGTCGACCTGTTCTCGCCCTTCTGAGCAGACGGCAAATCGTAAAGGACCAGGTGATGGAAGAGGCAGCGGACGGCGCTCCGGAGAAAAAGAAGGGGTCGATGGTGATAACGATCGTGGCCATCGCCATCGTGACGTTGGTCGGCGCCGGCGCCGGCTGGGTCCTGGGTGGCATGATCGCGCCAAAGGCGCCCGTCGAAGCGGCTGCGGCTGCCCCGGCGCCTGCCGCCGCGCACGGCGAGAAAAAGGAAGAAGGACTTCCCCATATCGCGACGGCGGCTGCCGGCGTCGTACAGCTGGAGCCTATCACCACCAATCTTGCCTACCCCTCCGACAGCTGGATCAGGCTCGAAGTGGCGCTTGCCTTCAACGGCCCGCCGGAACTGGCGATGGCGGAAGACATTCACCAGGATATCCTGGGTTACATGCGCACCGTCTCGCTGCAGCAGATCGAAGGGCCGCGCGGCTTTCAATATCTTAAGGACGACATTCAGGAACGTGTTGACCTGCGTTCGCAAGGCAAAGTATCGAAGGTGATGTTTAGGACCTTCGTGATCGAATGATTCGACTGATCTCGCTGCTGATCGCCCTTGTGGCGATACCGGGTCTTGCGCTGGCCCAGCAATCTCCGACGGATCTCCTGAACCTGCCAATCGACGGGTCGGCTGCCGCGTGGATCATCCGCACCTTCGGGCTTTTGACGGTGCTATCAATCGCGCCGGGCATCCTCGTGATGGTGACGAGCTTTCCGCGCTTCATCATTGCCTTTTCGATCCTGCGCACCGGCATGGGGCTCGCAACCGCCCCTTCCAACCTCGTCCTCATCTCGATGTCGCTGTTCATGACCTTCTACGTCATGTCGCCCACCTTCGACCGGGCCTGGAGCGACGGCGTGCAGCCGCTTTTGCAGAACCAGATCAACGAGGCGGAAGCCGTGCAGCGGATCGCCGAACCCTTTCGCACCTTCATGAGCGCCAATACGCGCGACAAGGACCTGTCGCTGTTTGTCGACATCGCGCGCGAGCGCGGCCAGTCGGTCGGCACGGCGGAGCTTATCGATTACCGCGTGCTGATCCCGGCCTTCATGCTGTCTGAAATCCGTCGCGGCTTTGAAATCGGCTTCCTGATCGTGCTGCCCTTCCTCGTCATCGACATGGTCGTTGCCGCCATCACCATGGCCATGGGCATGATGATGCTGCCGCCGACCTCCATCTCGCTTCCCTTCAAGATCCTGTTCTTCGTGCTGATCGACGGCTGGAACCTGCTTGTCGGCAGCCTGGTGCGCTCCTTCAACTGACGCCAAACATTCCCTTCCCAACAGACAACATGAATAACCCGGCGGTTGCTGCAACCGCCGGGTTATTCATGTGTGTCAGGCTGGATAATGTTCAGCGGACGCCGGGGATCTGCTCGTAGCGAAAGCCGTAGCCGCGGAAGGTGGCGTTCTGTTCGCCAATCGCCGAGCCGATGTCGTAGGTGGCGCCGATCGGACGTGTATGGGCAACCCCGATATCATCGAGAATGGCCATGCGCTCTTCAGGGCGGCCGAGGAAGCTTGGCCAGAGATGATCGAGGCCGTAGCCGGAAACCGAATCCTTGAAGCTGCCGATGCAGATCTCAAGCGCCCGGCGCGAAAACAGCGGGCACATGATTTCGACGAAACGCTCGTGGCGCACGCCGCCTTCGGCACGCTTGATGGTGATCGGATGGTTTGGATGGCTGCCCGGTGCATCGGTGAGCGCCGGCTGGCAGAGATCCAGGCCATGCTTGCGCGACAGGTGGAACATCCGGTTGATCTCTTCGCCCGTCACCATCAGGTCGTCATCCGGCAGCCAGATGCGATCATAGGCCCAAAGCGGGCTACCTTCGTAGAACAGATCGGCCAGCAGCATGAACTTGCGCTTCTGCGGCAGGTGGGCAAGATATTCCGCCGGCGCCGGCAGGAAGGGGCGTTCAGTGCCGTAATAGCCGACGCAGAGATCCCAGCTGCGCTTGGCATCGGGAAGATTGTCCAGCCAGTTGCCGTGCAGCGTCTCGGAATTGGCTGGCACCACGACAAGGTTCGGGCGCAACGGGCGCTCGAGCTGAACGAGGAAGTTTGCCTTGCGCTCGACGCCTGCCGGTGTCGGGCGGACCGGATGCGCCGGGTGTTGCGTCCGCGTCAGCATGAATACGCCGCCGGTTGCGCCGATTGTGCCGCGACCGGCAAGGCCGACGATCTTTCCGTCCTGCATCTGCGCAGCATTGAAGATCACCGTCAGCTCGCCCCGGTTGTTGACGAGGCAGAGGCGATCCTGGAACACGTGCCAGTAATCCACCGACGGTTCGAAGAAATTGCCGATGCGACCCTCCGGCGCCAGAACCAGGAAGGGCGACAGGGAGCCGGCATCGAGGCTGGAAAGCTGCCAGAAGCTGCCCTCCAGATCGGCTTTGGTGAGCGCCGGTGCATCGCCCCAGTCCGCACTTGTGGACGCTGTGTTTTCCGAAATCAGCATGTTCATGGATGATCCTGTGAGGTAATTGGCTCCAACGGAGGCAAGGCGGTGATGGTCATGCGCGGCTAACCTGGAACTGCTGTCCATTCAGGTTGTCGATGGTGAGCGTCTGCTTGTCCTTGGACAGTGAAACGAGATCCGTCGCACCACTTTCGATCCAGCGCACGGAGGCGGTCTCACGGTCCTGAGAAGGCACCCAGGTTGCAGCCGGAACGCCCGACAGTTTTACGCTCATGTCCTTGTCGAAGGAGACGGTCTTGCCGCTGGCGGTGGCCCAGTTGCCGCTGATCGGGCCAAGCTGCACGGCCTGGCCGACGGCCGGCGCAAAATTGGTGATGGCGCACAGCAGCTGGTCGGGGCGCTGGCGGCGCGGGCTGATCATTGTCAGCTGGTAGGCCGGATCGATGGTCCGGAACAGCGCCAGCCACTGGCCGGGGTTGAAGACGGAGCAATGGCTATGGCCATCGTCATAACAGGCGATGACGTGATAGCTCAGCTTTGCCGAATTGTGCAGCTTGCGGATCAGGGCCGGCAGCGCTGCGGGTTCGAAATGTTCGAGAACATCGGCCGAGCAGCAGACGTCTGCCGATGGGATGGCATCGGTCAGCGCATTGGCCTGCTGGAAAGTGGTGTTTTTTGGAAGCGTGGTCAAAAGCGGCGAGCGCGCCCAGTCGAGGCCCGTCAGCGTCTCGACATAGGGAGCCACGGCATGCAGGAAGCGCCCGTTGCCGCAGCCGACTTCCACCAGGCTTTTCGGCCGCATGGCTACGATAAACGGCAGGTGCTCCACCATCCAGTTGTTGGTCTGGTAGGCAACGTCCTGCGTGTGAAGGCGCTGGTAATCGTTCGCCGTGATGTTGCGCACGGCCGCCGAGCGGTCGAGGCCGGTGGCATAACCGGTGCGCAGGATGTGCTGGTCGATGAGGGATTCGAGACCCGGCACCTTGCGCAGGTCCGAGAGCAGGTCGGCGTAACGCACGAACGAGCCGCGAGCGACTTCCGACAGCACGGTCTGCAGGACAAATGCCTTCTGGCCGTTGTCGTGCAGGGCGCCGCTGATCTTGCGCGCGGCGGCATCGTCAAGGCTTGCGGCAGCGGTCTGTGGAGCTGTCGACGCCACCCGGTTTGCCGCCTCGTGGCGACGCCGTTCGTTGTCCGCCAGTTGTCCCGTCAGGTTGGCGATCTGGGCGCGCAGAAAATCGATTGCCGCATCGCAGCGCTCGATTTCGCCGGTCTGGGCGGCTGGCGAATCGTTGTTGAGGTCTTGCACCTTGAGGGTGGCGCCGTCCGGGTGATGCATGTCAGTCTCCTTGAAGTGTCCGCGCTGCGGGTCTGGCGCTTGGTGCTCTCGATCTCTTGTTCACGTTCGCCTTCGGGAAAGCCGGTCCTGCGCCTTTCCCGGACAGGCGCTAGGCTTGGGCGACGGCGAACTGGCCGCCGATATTGTTGCGGCAGACCAGACGGCCATTGCCGGCGTAGCGGACGAAATCGACCCAGAAACCTTCGTCCCACAGCAGGAAATAGGCCGGTTCCGAAAGCGCCAGTCGCCGCCATGTTCCGGCCTTGCGGTTGTCGCGGGTCACGATGCCGTCTGGCTCGAGCTTCACCACGCCGCCGCTTGGCCAGCGCCAGTGCCTGCTGGTGATGTCGTCACCCACAATGCTCGGCTGGTTGCCGGCGATGATGTCCAGCACGAAACGCGTCGTGCCATAGACGCGTTCAAGCTCCGGCCGGATGTCGCCGGTGAGCGTGCGGTTGAAATCGTTTGGCTTGATCTTGTGGGCGGGATAACCCCACCAGACATTGTGCAGTTCGCGCAGCTGGTTGGGCACCATGTTGCGCAGCGTATCGCGGTGGTCCGGTTCGGCAGCGCCGAGCAGGCAGCGCCAGAACTGCGGGTCCATGAAGGTGTCGAATGTCACCTGCGCATAACCTTGCGCGCTCTCCGGCGTGTCGGAAAACACCAGCGGGCAGACCGGAGGCAGAAGAGACGTGGTGGCGCGACCGAAGAAGGCCGCTTCCTGCATCAAGCCTGAGGAGATGCCCAGGAACTCCAGCGACTGGTCGCAGCACAAAAGGTCGTAGCTGTTGGCCGTGGTGACCTCGAGCGCCGGGTAGATGCCGCGCAGCAGGTCCGTTTCACTTCGGATATGCTCCGGCGAGGCGCTCGGGTGGCGCAGGTATAGGACGTGAGCGCCCTGCAGCTTCTGGTGAAGCGTGCTGAGCGCATCGCGGAAGTGGAAAAACCGGCCATCGACGATGATGCTGGCATCCGACGCGGTCTGCCCGATGACGACCACCTGCCTGCCGGGGCGGCGAGGGATATTGGCCTGCGGCACATAGCGATCGCGGTGGCGGAACGCCGCCGAAAGTTTGGTGGCTTCGGCAACGATCTCGTGGCGCGGCAGGCTGATGCGCGACAGCTTCGCCCTGATGTCTGAGGAGTTGCTGGTGATCGCCAGCACCACGTCCGGCAGGAAGCGGATCGGCGACAGGCGGATATCGATATAGGTGACACCACGCTCGGTCAGGAAGTCGAGGAGGCCGGGCGAGGCCTCGTAGCAGATATGCAGCGCACGGGGATCGACATAGGTCGAAAGCGTGCGGCGACTGTCCGGACTTAAGGTGGCGTATTCATTCAGCCAGGCGGTTTCCGGCCCCTTGGGAAGGGCAGAGCCTTCCTGCCGCAGTGTTCCGTTCTGCCACATCTGCCGCCGCACACTCATCGGCATCGGCTGGCCGAGTACGGCCTGAAGCGGTGCGCCCAGAAGTTCGTAGAAAAACTCCTTGGCGGGCCAGAAGGCATGGCGAAACACGTCATCGATAAACGTGATGGACGTCCATTGCACGGGCGCCATTGTTCCAGCGGCATCCGACTGGTCGCAGAAGGGGATCCTCATCCGATGCGACCCTCCCGGTAAGGCGTGATACTTGGCCCAAACAGAGGGTGATCCCAGCCGGTCGGGCGGGTCGCCTCCGGCCTTGGTGCCGGCTGAACCGCGACCTCGGCCTCCACCTTGTCGAGTTTCATCGGTGCCGATTGCGCAAGCTCGAATTCGGCGCCGAAGAAATGCAGCCACATGCGTTCCAGCACGTAGCCGTAGCAGGGATGCGCCATGGAGGCCTGATAGAGCTGCTTTGCCGCCTCCTGCGGCAATTGCTTGATCACGTGGTTGCGTGCGGCAAACAGCGCGCCATAGGAAAAGATCCCGAGCGAGCTGGCCTCGGCCTTTGCCGCAATCTCCGGCAACTGCGCCATTTTCAGGAAATGCGCCGCGATGTTGGTGCCTTCCGGCAATTGACCGTGTGCATGGCGATAGGTGCGCCCGGTGTTCAGCGCGCCGATGTCAAAAAACTCAATCGGCGCCCAGGTGTAGAGCGAGAACCGCTCCGGGCGGATGCGCAGACGGCCGGCCAACTGCTCTTCGTACAGTTTCAGGATGCCGGATGGCGGAACCTCATGGTCGCACTTCCACTGCCAGGACAGCGGCTGCAGGTCATCCCACTGGCGCCAGACGCTCAGGAGCCGCATGAAATCCGGACTATGGGTGAAGGGGTCGGCCTGCGAATAAACGGTGAAGTCGTCGTTGTCCTCGGTCTCCGTCATCATGTGAAAGAGATAGGTTTCCGACTCTCGCCCGGCATTCGGCCGCTGCACCACCTTGCGGGCGCGCTCGAGCACGGCCGGCGAGGTGATCGCATCGCCCTTGTTGTAGATGTAGATCTCGAAGTCTTCGGGAACGTCGACGATCCAGTCGATCGGTTCCAGATACCGTGCAAGAACGAGCTTGTTCACACTACTCTCCAAGTCAGCGCAGGCATCTGGCCAACCGTGACCTTGAGCCCAGGCGCGAAAAACACCGCCATGCCACCGTCGCTGCACAAAATGCTTCGGGTGACGATAAGCTTGGAACCTATGCGCGATAGCTTGTGCAGGGCTGACGCGCTGAAGGTGCAGCAAGATCAAACGCCGGCGTTGCTACAGCCTCGCGAAAGCAAGAGGCGGTATTGCGACAGTCCAAGCGGTCCTCACGCGCGAAGGACCCATGATCTCGCCAGGGAGAGCCCGATGTTTTCCACCATACCCATGTTGTCGATCTGTGTTCCCACCTACAACCGCCGGCCGATGCTGGAACGCAATGTGAAGTTTCATCTGGAGGCGTTTCGCCGGATGGGCATTGCCTTCGAGATGGTCATCGTCGACGATCGCTCCACCGACGGCACGAATGAGTATCTGGAACAGCTTGCCGGCATCCCGGAAATCTCCCACCATCGGCGTGTGAAGAATTCCGGCTTTCTCAGCAATTATGCCTTCGCCATGCAGCGGGCGCGGGGAAAATACGCGCTGTTCCTTGGCGATGATGACCTGCTGATCCCGGAAAAGGTGGCCGAATATCTGGCCATGCTGGAGGCTGATCCGGCGCTCGGCATGATCCAGGCGCCCTGGATGCTGGTCAACGAAAAGACCGGCGGCACGGATATGCAGCCCTTTTATCACATTCCCGGCCCGACACGGTTTCGCAAGGACGAGCACCAGCAGATGCTGGACTTCCTGCTGACGCATCATGTCTTTCCGGAATTCCTCATCATCCGGCGCGAAATTCTCGACCAGACGATCTCCAGCCTTGCACCGTTCATCTTCTGGGCCTTCCTTTATACCACGCGTGCGCTTGGCAAGGCCGATGTGCTGTTCCTGCCGGCACCCTTTGCCCGCGTCACCGGCGTTGCAGCCGATGGCGACGTGCAGCAGGGCAAGAAGGAATGCATGTTCCAGTGGGATACCTATCTCGGTGGCCTTGAATACCTCGCTTCGCACGCAAAAATCTCGACGCGGCTCACCAATGCCGAGCGGCTGCATTTCCACGAGCGTTTCGTGCAGTTCATGCTGGTGCGCAAATCGGTGGCGTTGCGCCTGCACATGGCCTTCCGCAACTGGCCGGAAGCCTACATCATGTATCACCGCATGTCGGCTTATCATCCGTCTCCGGCGACCCAGGAGGCCTATGGCCAGATCTGCACGCTGGCGGCCATCGTCACGGCCCTGACGGAAGCGTCGGGGTATAGCGGCGGGCCTGTCGTGGTCGATCCGATCATCACCAACGAGGCGCTGCAGATGATCCCCGATGCGCTGAAGCCGCATGTGGTGCGCCAGCCGCCGGTCGGTCACCAGGGCCCGCGCTCCTGGCTGGTCATGCAGCCGGATTTTGCCGCCCAGGCGCCGGTGGGCGACGGCGTGTTCGAGCTGCGCCACTACATGGCCCAGTTCGCCTGATGGCTTGAAAGGCTGCGGGACGAAAGTCCCGCATACCCTTCGATTCGAAAAAGGGCATCGCCAGCCGGCGGTGCCCTTTTTTGTGCGTCGGGCGGGGCCAGATCTCTCTCCAGCGCCTCGAACGCAAAAAGCTCCCCGGCATAGACCGGAGAGCTTTTTGATGAGGGGAGGGTGGTGGCAGGACCGCCCGGTCGAAAGGTCAGTTCCCCTCGATGAGGAAAGGTTGCGTGCGCGCGGCAAGTGCCGGGATGTCGATATGATCGGGCGCCAGTTTCTGGCGGGCGCGATCGGCCATGATCTCGTAGCCTGTCTCCAGGTGACGGCAGAAGCGCTCGGCATCAAACAGCGGCTTCACCAGCCGGTTCTCTTCAAGGCGGGCGCGAAGTGCCTTCACCAGCTCGGGGTTTTCATAAAGCGCCACGGCCTGTTTCAGGTAGTCGGCCTCATCCTCGGCAATCAGGTCCGGCACGCCGATGGCGTTCAGCAGGCTTTCCGAAACGCGCGAGGCAAAATGCTGGCCCTTCATCGTCAGAACCGGAAGCCCCGCCCACAGCTGTTCGGAAGTCGTGGTGTGGCCGTTATACGGATAGGTGTCGAGGCCGACGTCAGCGAGCGAAAGCCGGGCCAGATGCTCCTCATAGGAGACCACCTTGGTGAACACGATACGTTTCGTCTCGATGCCCGCTGTGGTCAGCTTGCGCAGGATGTTGTCGCGGCTGTCGTTCGACTTGCACATGATCCACAGCACGCTTTTCGGCGTCGCCTTCAGGAGCTTGATCCAGAGGTTGATATTGGCAAGCGAGATCTTGCGCGTGGCGTTGAACGAGCCGAAGACAAAGGCGTCTTGCGGCAGCTTGGCATCGGCGCGGGTAAAAAGGTCGCGGCGCGGGCGCTCATAGGGATCGTTCGGCTGGTAGGTCTCCGGCATCCGGCAGAACTTTTCCCAATAATGCGGCTTGGAGCTATCCGGCAGCACATGATGGTCGCCGATGATGTAATCGAGATCGGTGTTGACGGTGGTGCCGGGAAAACCGAGCCAGGCGACCTGAACCGGGGCCGCCTTGAAATTGAGGATGCCCGGCCGGCCGCCACGGGTGTGACCCTTCATCTCGACGAGGATATCGATGTTGTGCGACCGGATGACCTCGGCCGTTGCCGGGTAGCTGAGGTCGCGCACGTTGACGATACGGCCCCAGTTTTCGCGACCGGTCTCGTGTTCCAGGTGCTTGGGATCTGTATAGCAGAACAGCGTCACCTCGAAGCGCTCCGGATCGTGGGCTTCGAGCACGGCGCGGAACAGCTTCATCGTCGCATGCTGGCTCCAGAAGTCCGACGACAGGTAACCGATGCGGATCTTCTTCCCCCATGTGTGCGGCATGGTGAGCCGCTCCTGCGGGTTGCTGGCCGGAAAGGCATCCGCCTTGTAGCTGACGAGCTTGTTCATCGCCTCGTCGGTCAGCCAGTGCAGGTTATAGAATGGCGTTTCCACGCCAAGCAGCCGGCGATCGTTGCTGGCGATACGCTCCAGGCGCAGCTGCAGGCGCTCCATTTCGGCATAGTTGTTGATTTCGCGCTGCGCCACCAGATGCGCCATGATCAGGATCAGGCTGTTGGGCATGCGCGACAACAGGTTGGCAACGGATTCGCGGTCGCGGTCGTTTTCCGGCGTGCCGGTCAAAAGCAGGAAGGCGAGGCTGTTGTGCTGGGAGTTCTCGCTCATCGACAGGGCCGGCAAAAACACCCGCACCATGTCTTTTTCGCCCCGCTTCATGAACAGCGAGGTGATGATGAAGGCGAGATCCGGATCCTTCTGGGCGCGCTGCAGAAGCGGGCGGCCAAGGCTCAGCGCAAGGTCGTCCTGGCCCAGATCGAAATAGATCTTCATCGCCTCGGCATAATAGTCCTCGGCGCGCGATCCGCCAAGTTCGGCGGCCAGCACATAGGTGCGGGCGGCATCCTCGCGAAACCCGAGCGCCACCAGCGTGCGGGCCAGAAGCGTATAGGTCTTGGCATCCTTGGAGTGGTCCAGCAGCTTGTTCAGCGAGGTCAGCGCCTCGGTGAAATGGCCGCGGTGAAAGCTCTTGGAAGCATCGGAAAACAGGGTCTGCGGGCTCAACATCCAGGCTCCGGATTGGGTTGCCGATCATTGATCGCGGACGAGAAGAATCCACGCTCGGTTTACCATTCCTAAAGAGCCAAGCTTGCCCGAAACCGGTGGCCCCGCACGGTTGACGAATCAATGACCGGATAGCTGCAATTGTCCATAGCCACTTAAGACATCTGCAATGATTGTCTGCGACTGTCATTCTCACATGACGGGTTTGGTTTTCCTGAAGATCCGGAACCGAGTGGGCATGAAGCCAGACGTCATCACCGGTATTTATAGCCCGGTATGTCCCCCAGTAGTACTCCGTCAAACAAGGGACTAGATTCACCATGACCAGCATTCTCACGAACAACGGTGCAACCGCTGCACTGGCGACCATGCGCTCCATCAACAACGACATGGAGACCACGCAGAACCGCATTTCGTCGGGCTACAAGGTCGAAACCGCTGCTGACAACGCCGCTTACTGGTCGATTGCGACCACGATGCGTTCCGACAACAAGGCTCTCGGCACCGTTCAGGATGCTCTCGGCCTTGGCGCTGCCACCACCGATGTCGCCTACACTGCACTTGAAGCCTCGATCAACGTGGTCGACGAAATCAAGTCGAAGATCACCGCCGCTTCCGAACCGGGCGTTGACAAGGAAAAGATCCAGAAGGAAATCAAGCAGCTGCAGGACCAGCTGGTTTCGATCTCCAAGTCGGCTTCGTTCTCCGGCGAAAACTGGGTTTACCACACGGCATCCGCCGGCACCGGCACGCAGGCTATCGTTGGTTCGTTCAACCGCGACGACGCCGGCAATGTCAGCCTGACGACGCTCGAATACGACACCAGCAACTCCTCGCTGGTCGAAGTCGACTCGTCCGGTTCCTACGTCACTTCAGTCGGCAAGGGCCTCCTGTCCTCGAACATCGAGTACACGAACGCCACCGGTTCGACTGCAACGACGAGCTTCTCCGTTCTGACGCTCGACGTCAGCAGCGATGACCTGACGGAAGCCCTGAAGGCTGTCGACAAGGTTCTCCAGGACATGACGGATGCAGCCGCAGACGTCGGTGCCCTCAACAGCCGCATCGAAATGCAGGATACCTTCGTTGCCGACCTGATGGACTCCATCGACAAGGGCGTTGGCAAGCTGGTTGACGCCGACATGAACGAAGAATCGACCCGCCTCAAGGCTCTGCAGACGCAGCAGCAGCTCGGCATCCAGGCGCTCTCGATCGCCAACAGCGACTCGCAGAACGTTCTGTCGCTCTTCCGTTAATCGCTTTTTGATTGACCGATACCGTTCGCACTGGATCGCGCCCCGCAAGGGGCGCGATCTGCGTTTGGGGCCTGGGCGAGGCCCCGCCGCCTTTCGGGATGCGCGAAATTCTTTCAGCAATGTTGAGGCGTTAACGGATCTTGCACCTGCGCTTTACGCTTCGTTAACCACATTAAGGTTAACTGAAGTCACTCAAGCGGTGCGCCTCGCTTTCACGGAAAAGCTGAGACGAGCATGAAGCGTATCACCCCTTGCCGGAGAGAAACCGGAATGTCCCTGATTTTTTCGTCCGCACATAGGGGCACTTTCAAATGACGAGCATTCTGACCAACACGGCTGCCCTGGCAGCTCTCTCCACCCTCCGTTCGATCAACAGCGACATGGAAACCACGCAGAGCCGCATCTCCTCCGGTTACCGGATCGAGAACGCTTCTGACAACGCCGCTTACTGGTCCATCGCCACCACGATGCGTTCCGACAACAAGGCACTGTCGACCGTTCAGGACGCCCTTGGCCTCGGCGCTGCCACCACCGATGTCGCCTACACTGCACTTGAAGCGTCGATCAACGTGGTCGACGAAATCAAGGCGAAGATCACCGCCGCTTCCGAGCCGGGCGTTGACAAGGCAAAGATCCAGAAGGAAATCGACCAGCTTCAGGACCAGCTCCTGTCGATCTCCAAGTCGGCTTCCTTCTCCGGCGAAAACTGGGTCTACCACACGGCATCCGCTGGCGTCGGCACGCAGTCGATTGTCGGTTCGTTCAACCGCGACGACGCCGGCAATGTCAGCCTGACGACGCTGGAATACGACACCAGCAACTCCTCGCTGGTCGAAGTCGACTCGTCCGGTTCCTACGTCACTTCAGTCGGCAAGGGCCTCCTGTCGTCCAACATCGAATACACGAACGCCACCGGTTCGACTGCAACGACCAGCTTCTCGGTTCTGACGCTCGACGTGACCACCGACGACCTGACCGAAGCGCTGAAGGCTGTCGACAAGGTTCTCCAGGACATGACGGATGCCGCTGCAGACGTCGGCGCCCTCAACAGCCGCATCGAAATGCAGGACACCTTCGTTGCCGACCTGATGGATAGCTTCGACAAGGGCATCGGCAAGCTCGTCGACGCTGACATGAACGAAGAATCGACCCGCCTGAAGGCTCTGCAGACGCAGCAGCAGCTGGGTATCCAGGCGCTCTCGATCGCCAACTCCAGCTCGCAGAACATCCTGCAGCTCTTCCAGTAAGACGAACGGAGGGTCTGGTACCCTCCCGGATAGTCGACAGATCCTCATCAAGGCCGCGCGAAAAATGCGCGGCCTTTTTGCGTTGCAGATCACCCGCTCCAGCTTCGCGCAGGCTACGGCACGTCTAATGGTCGTTGAGAAAGGCTGTTGCGTTAACGTCTCGTTAACTCTACACGCCTGCACCATCGCTAAAGAACGCCGAGCTGGCAGTGGGCAGAAGCCCCTTTCCCAGCGAGCATGATGCTGATCGCGCGTTGCCGGCCAAGCCTCCGGTATGTCCCTTTACAAAAGCCAGGGGCACATCCTCGATGACCAGTATCATTACCAACACCGGCGCAATGGCTGCGCTTCAGACCCTACGCGCAATCAACCAGGATATGGAAACGGTGCAGAACCGTATTTCCTCCGGCTACCGCGTCGAAACGGCCGCCGACAACGCCGCCTACTGGTCCATCGCCACCACCATGCGCTCCGATAACAAGGCGCTGTCGACCGTGCAGGACGCCTTGGGCCTTGGCGCTGCAAAGACCGATACGGCCTATACAGGCCTTGAATCGGCAATTTCCGTCGTCGACGAGATCAAGAGCAAGATCGTCGCTGCTTCCGAGCCTGGCGTCGACAAGACGAAGATCAACAAGGAACTGGCCGAGCTGAAGAACCAGCTGGCCTCGATTGCCGAATCGGCCTCGTTCTCCGGTGAAAACTGGCTTTACAACACCACGACGACAGGGGCTGCGGTCAAGAACATCGTCGCGTCCTTCAACCGTTCGGCCGACGGTGCCGTCTCGCTGACGACGCTCGAATATGACGCCGCCGGTTCGGTGATGATCGATACCCACAGCGCCGGCCGCGGTCTCCTGACCAAGGACTGGTCGGTGACGCAGCCCAACGGCACGGCCGGAACCACGGTTGCCAATTATTACCTGCTCGATGCCAACTCCACCCTGATGGGGACGGGCTCCGAAATCTTCATCGACAACACCACCTCTTCCGATGACCTCGCCGGCATGCTGAAGGCTGTCGAGGCCATGCTGCAGGAGCTGACTGATTCGGCCGCGACGCTTGGTGCCATCACCAGCCGCATCGACATGCAGGACGAGTTCGTCTCGACGCTGATGGACGTGATCGACAAGGGCGTGGGGCGCCTCGTTGATGCCGACATGAACGAGGAATCGACGCGTTTGAAGGCGTTGCAGACCCAGCAGCAGCTCGGCATCCAGGCGCTGTCGATTGCCAATACCAACGCGCAGAACATTCTCCAGCTGTTCCAGCAGTAAGCCTGTTTGCAAAAGTTACCGCCAAAACCGTGCCGGGCCGCGACATCTCCGTCGTTGCCCGGCATTCTTCATCCTCGCGCAAGTTTGGCAGCCTAAAGTTCCAGTATATTCACGTTCCCACTATATTCACGCTCTTTGTCTAATGACGGGCTTCGTGCTTCGGGACTTTAATCGGGACAGTGTCATGATCGCCTTGGCGAAACTTCGATCCTTCCACAGCCGCACCGGAGCGCGCGCATGACGGCGCCGCTTGCACGTTATCTCAAGGATTTCGGCGCGGCCCCGGTTGCCATGCCGGTGATGCCAAGCTTTGACGACGAGGAGCAGGACAGCCCCTTTTCCTTCGATACCATGCCGTCCGAACCACCCGTTGACCTCGACGCAGAACGGGCCGCGGCCCACGCCGAGGGCGAGGCGCAGGGCCGCTCGGAAATCCAGGCGCTCTGGGACGAAGAACGCGCGGCAACCGCTGCACGCCATGCCGAGGAAATCGCAACGCTTCGCCATTCGCTCGAGGAACAGGCCGCCGCCCGCATCGAGACCGGCTTCCGGTCGGCGGTCGAAACGCTCGCCGTCTGCCTGTCGGATCAGGTCGCGCAGGTGCTGGCGCCGGTGTTGACCGAAGCGCTGGCGCAAAAGGCGATCGGTGAACTGGCGCAGATGATCCGCTCAGCGCTTGCCGCAAGCCCGGCAGCGATTGTCACCGTGCATGGCCCGCTTTCTCTTTTCGATCTCCTGCAACAGTCCCTTGGCGAGGAGGCTCCGCAGCTTCGTCATGTCGAGGCGCCGGATCTCGATCTGTCCGTTGATATTGATGAGGCTGTGCTCGTGACGCGTATGTCTGCCTGGGCGGCCAGCCTGAAGAAGGTGCTGGGATGAGCGAACAGAACCATCACCACGGCAAGAATGAAATCATCATCATCAAGAAGCATGGCGGCGGTCATGGCGGTCACCATGGCGGCGCGTGGAAGATCGCTTTTGCCGACTTCATGACCGCAATGATGGCCTTCTTCCTGGTGATGTGGCTGGTCAACGCCTCCAACGAGGAAACCAAGGCTTCGGCCGCAAGCTATTTCAACCCGATCAAGCTGTCGGACGAGACGCCGGCCAAAAAGGGCCTGTCAAAACCCGTCGAGACCTCCGAGGGACAGGAAAAGAAGGAACGCTCCAAGGTGAAGGCCGACGCCGACAAGGTCGGTTCGGCGGCTGCCACCGGCGAGGACCAGACCTCCAGCTCCGGCGACGAGGCCAATTACTCCGAAGCGGACTTCTTTGAAAATCCCTATTCCGTGCTTGCCGAAATCGCGCAGGAAGTGGGCCAGCAGGCCAATGTCAGCGCCAAGGGCGAAGGCGGAGCCAGCGATTCCGGCCCCGCGACCGGCGCCGATGGCGGCGAAGCCTTCCGCGATCCGTTCGATCCCGATTTCTGGACGAAGCAGGTCGAGGTGACCCGCGCCGATGGCCAGCAGAAGGCGCCGGCCGAACAGGTTGCCGCCGTGGAAGCCAAGGATGTGACGCCGGAGATGCTGCCGCCGTCCGCTGCGAGCGTTGCCGTCGCCGACATGCCGCCGCCCGACGACCAGCCGGTGGCCGTCCAAAAAACCCAACCCGGAAAGCCCGGGGAACTGACCGAGGCGCAGATCGCCATGGCCATTCCGCAGCCGCGGCCCAATCCGGCTGACATTCAGCCCGATGCGGGCGGCACTGAAGCGCCGACCGCGTCAAACACACAAAAAGAAGCCGATGAACTGCGCCAGGCCATCGAGAACCAGATTGCCGGCGTCTCGGGAAAGCTCGCCGAAGGGTTGATCGTGACACCAGCTGAAGGCGGCGTCCTGATTACCCTGTCCGATCAGAGCCAGACGCCGATGTTCAATGTCGGTTCTGCCGTCCCGCGCCGGGAAATGGTGCTGGCGATGGAAAAAATCGGCGGGCTGCTCAAGGGCCGGCCGGGCGACGTCGTGATCCGTGGCCATACCGATGCGCGGCCCTTCCGTGATACCCAGAACGATAACTGGCGCCTGTCGGCGGCCCGTGCCCACAGCGCCTATTTCATGCTGGTGAAGGGCGGGCTCGAGGATACGCGCGTCAAGCAGATTTCCGGCTTTGCCGACCGGCGCCCGCAGGTGCTTGACGATCCGATGGCCGACCAGAACCGGCGCATCGAGATCCTGCTTCAGGACGGCAAGGGCTGACGATGGGCAAATACAGGACATCGATGAAACGTCTGGCTGCCGCCGTTGTCGTGGCCGGCTGGCCGCATGTCGCGCCGGCGCAGCAGGTGGTCGATGGCCTTGAACCCTACCAGATGCTGCGTTCCCTGCAGTTCTTGCAGGATACGGTTGTCATGGGCGACCATTCGGCCGCCGAAATGCAGCGCTTCATGCTGTCGACCATCGATCGCAACCTGCGCACCATCAATCCCGCCGTGTTCGACGATCCGCGCAATGTCGATGCAGCACTCATCTACGCGATGAGCGGCGGCAATCCGGCAACGCTCGAATTTCTCGTGGCCAAGGATCGTTCAGGCAATTTCGATACGCGCGTCGCCGATGCCCTGCGCAAATATCTCGCCGGCAAAGGCGCCATGATTGCCGGCGGCATGGCAAAGATGGTGCCGGAATATCGCGGCCAGCGGATCGGCCCCTATCTGGCGCTGATTGCCGGCAATGTCACGGTGACGAAGAACCCGAAGGATGCGCTGGTCTTCTACGACTGGGCACGCCTGACCGCGCCGGGAACCATCTTGGAGGAGGCGGCACTGCGTCGCTCCGTTGCCATCACCGTCGAGACGGGAATGGTGGAAAAGGCGCTGTCCTATTCGCGCCAGTATGCGCGCCGTTTTGTCTACTCGCCTTATGCCAGCCAGTTTGCCGATTTGTTCGTGCGGCTGGTCGTGTCGCATTTTGGTGCGGTCTCGGCAGACGATGTCAAGAGCGCGCTGGAGAGGATGGATGACGATCGCAGCCGTGAGATCTACCTGCGCATAGCCCGCCAGGCAGCCATTGAAGGTAAGTCTGAGCTTGCGCAATTTGCCTCCGATGAGGCGAAAGCGCGTGGCGCGTCGATGTCCGACCGGGATCGCTCCGTCGCCCGTCTTTTTGGCGGTGTCGCCAAGCTGCCGAACGGCAAGGTTGAAGACGCAGCCCAGGCGCTGGCCGATATTCCAGAGGCGATGCTGAGCCCTGAAGACCAGGCGCTGAGGGCAGCGGCCCAGCGGGTGGCCGAGGAGGTTCTGCGCCCGCCTGTTGCCGAAAGCTTCGGACAAGACGCAGCCGCTAATGTAGAAAATGACATCAGCGGAGAGACTGTTTCCGCAGTCTCCGGCAATGAACAGGCCGGACAAGCCGCTGCACCCTCCAAGAGGCCGGGTGGCAGCGCTCCAAAGCTCGATCCAGCTTTCCAGACCTATGTCGACAGGGGCCGTTCGACGCTTGATGCCATCGACGACCTGTTGAAGGGGGAGAACTAATTTCATGGTTGCTGTTGACGTTTCAACGAGGGCTCCGGCCGTCGATCCTGCATCTGCGTCCAGAATGTCCGGCAATGGCCGGGCAGAGGGCGGAGAAGGCGGTTTTGGGTCGGCGCTGGACAGCCTCGATCAGGGTGGCCGCCGGGCGCTGGGCCGCAAGGGCGAGGATGAAAATGCCACAAGCCCTTCGCCGGGCGAAACCGCAGGCGGGGAAAGCGGCGAAGAAACATCACGCCTCGATCTCAGTGCCGCAACGCTTGCCCGTTCGCGCATGGCTGCCGGTTCCGGCGAAACCGCCGTGCAGAAAATGCGCACGACAATCGGTGCCGACAAGACGCTTGTCGATGCAGGCGAGGCGCTCGCAGATGCCTCCGGCGATACCCTGGTCTCGGCTAAGGCGGGTCAGGGGACAAAAAGCCTGAAGGACTTGGCAAAGACCAGCCGGGAGGATGCCGGTGAACCGGCAGAAGGCGAGGAGAAAACTGCCGAAGCTGCAGCCTTGACCGATGAGCTTTCATCGATGCTGACCCTGCTTGCCGGATCCGGCGCCTCCGGGGAAGCACCGGCCGCGCGCCAGGCGGGTATGTCCGCCAAGGGCGGTCGTCAGGGCGAGGATGGCAAAAGCGAGCGCACGGCTGCAACGACAGACAAGGCAAACCCGCTGTCGGCCCTTGCTGCCGATGGCGAGACGCTGGTCATGCCAAATGGCGACGGTGCAACCGACACCCCGTCCGACGAGCGGACATTCCGCTTCGCCTCGGCGCGGGGCAAGGGTGCCAGCATGGATATGATCGTCGGAACGGCCAAGGACGGTAAGGCGAGTTTCGAGACGAAGGCGGCTTCGACGGGAGGCGCCGAGACGATTACCGTTCTTGATTCACGCCGCTTTCTCGGTTTCGGACAGTCGATCAATGGCGCGGCACTGACGGCTGCGATGTCGGGCGATCCGGAATGGACGAGCGCCATGCAGCCGGGTTCGGCCCTTTCCAACGCGGCCTCACAGAGCAGCACCGGCAATGTCGTCAATACCCTGAAGCTGCAGATGACGCCGATTGATCTGGGTACCGTCACGGCCACGCTGAAGCTTGTCGGCGATACGCTGAACGTCCAGCTGACGGTGGAGAACCGGGCGGCCCACAAGCAGCTGACACAGGACACGAGCGGCATCCTCGATGCGCTGCGCGCGCAAGGTTTTTCGGTCGACCAGGTGTCGGTCAACATCGCGCCGGCCGCCTCTGCCGATCCCTCGGCACAACAGGGGGATCTCGGCCAGCAGGCGGCGGGCTCCGGCGCCGGCAAGGATGGCAGCGCCGGCCGCGACCAGCAGGCCACTCAGTCCGGCCAGCCGGGCAGCACTTCGGGAATGATCGAGAATGACCCTCAGACGGATACTGGCGCTTACGGCGCTCGGCCTGACCTTCTTTACGTCTGAGGCGCTTGCCGTCTCTCCAGGCGCCTGTGAAACCGAAATACAGGCGGCTGCGGCGAAATACGGCATCCCCGAGGGCATCCTCTATTCGGTCGGTCTCACCGAGACCGGCCGCAAGGGCAGCCTTTATCCCTGGGCGCTGAATATCGAGGGCAAGGCGCTGTTTCCCGACAGCCCCATGGCGGCCTTCCAGGCCTTCCAGGCGGCGCGCAGCGAGGGCAAGGTGCTCATCGATATCGGCTGTATGCAGATCAACCACCACTTCCACGGGGAGAATTTCCCCTCCATGCGGGCGATGTTCGACCCGAAATCCAACGTGGAATATGCCGCGAAATTCCTGCGCAATCTCCACGACCGGCACGAGACGTGGACGATGGCGGTGGCCCGATACCACGCCGGGCCCAATAACGATCCCGCCCAGAAGCGGTATGTCTGCCGTGTCATCGCCAATCTGGTGGCCACCGGCTACGGAAAATGGACGCAGACCGCCTCGCAATTTTGCGGTTGAAGCACAACCGTGGATTGGTTTTCCGCGAAAACATGCATGCTGTCCGATTCCTGCCACGGATTGGACCAAAACGAGGCAGGGCAAGAGCAACTTTATTTTGCGTTAACTTTTCCACCGGTGAATTGTGCTTTTCGCAAACGAGAGGCACTAAATGTGGACCAAATCGCGACACAAGGGTTAAGCAACTATTAAATTGCATAGTTAACTTCGTGTAGTTGTCCAAGATTCGTACGATTCGTACCCATAGTCCATCGAGGCACCACACTGATTCGGAGGCGGACGAATGATCGTAGTGGTTGATGAGCGTGAGCTTGTTAAAGAGGGTTACACCTCACTTTTTGGACGCGAGGGAGTTCCCTCGACTGGGTTTGATCCGAAGGAATTCGGAGAATGGGTCGCCACGGCGGCAGACACGGATATCGACGCCGTGGAAGCTTTCCTGATCGGCCAGACCGGACGCGCACTCGAACTGCCGCGGGCCATCCGCGAGCGGACGACCGCACCGGTCATTGCCGTCAGCGACCAGCATTCGCTGGAAGCAACGCTTGCCCTGTTCGACAGCGGCGTCGACGATGTGGTGCGCAAGCCGGTTCATCCCCGGGAGATCCTGGCCCGTGCCGCGGCGATCCGCCGCCGGCTCAAGGCAATTTCCAATTTCACCGATGTCGGCCCCATCCGGGTGTTTTCCGACGGACGCGATCCGGAAATCCACGGCGACATCTTCCCGCTGCCGCGCCGCGAGCGCCGCATCCTGGAATACCTAGTCGCCAACCGTGGCCGTCGCGTTTCCAAGACCCAGATCTTCAACGCGATCTATGGCATCTTCGACGAGGAAGTCGAAGAAAACGTCGTGGAAAGCCACATCAGCAAGCTGCGCAAGAAGCTGCGCAAGAAGCTCGGTTTCGACCCGGTCGATTCCAAGCGCTTCCTCGGCTACTGCATCGACTGGAACTGACACAGTTTCGCCTGCGAGCCGGCCTCGATTCATTCGTGATTATCCATATACAACCCCGGAAATCGACGTCGGTTTCCGGGGTTGTATTTTGTCTGGCTTATGGAAGAGCCAGACAAAAGTTTCCTGTCTCGAGCTGCGGCAGCGCCCGCCGCAAATGTGAAGACAGACAGCTTCACGCAAGGCCCGTCATCTAGTGTCCACACCATAGGCAATACGGGGATTTTGATATGAGCCTTTACGGAACGATGCGGACCGGTGTGTCCGGAATGAACGCCCAGGCGAACCTGCTGGGGACGGTTTCAGACAACATCGCCAATTCGAGCACGGTCGGCTACAAAAAGTCGTCGACGCAGTTTTCATCGATGATTTTGCCGTCTTCGAACGGTGCCTACAATTCGGGCGGCGTCAACACCACGATCCGCTATTCGATCAACGACCAGGGCTCGTTTACCTACACGACGTCCGCCACCGACCTTGCCATCAATGGCGAAGGCTTCTTCATCGTGCAGGGCAGCGACGGCGTCGACTATCTGACGCGCTCCGGCAATTTCGAGATCCAGAACGATGGCTCGCTGCAGAACGCGGCCGGCTTCACGCTGATGGGCTACCCCTATTCCTCGACCGAAGATCCGACGATCGTCATCAACGGTTTCGAAGGCCTCACCGAGATCAATGTCGCCGCCGGCGGCCTGAAGTCCACGGCCTCCAGCGCCGGTACCGTCAGCGGCAACCTGCCGGGCAACGAGGCGGTCGGTTACACCAAGAAATCGTCGCTCGTGGCTTACGATTCGCAGGGCAATTCGAGAACCCTCGATCTCGTCTACACCAAGGCCTCCGAAAACAGCTGGACGCTCGACGTGCAGTATAACGGCGTCTCGGTAACCGGCCAGGTCGCATCCGGCTCCACCACGGCTGCCGTCAACGGCAACCTCTATGCCGCGGCGGCCACCGGCGCCACCTATTCCACCAAGTCGGTGGCCTATGACAGCACGGGCGCTGCCCACACGCTGAACTATAACTACACCAAGACGGCGACCGGCTGGGATCTGGAAGTGCTGGACGGCACGACCTCGATCGGCACCTCGTCCCTGACCTTCGATGCGTCCGGCGTCCTCACCAGTTCGTCCACCATGACGACGACGGCCAGCGGTTCGCTTGCTGCATTGACCGTCGATCTGTCCGGCCTCAGCGCTGGCACGGGTGTCTCGTCGATCATCGGATCGTCGAATGGCAATGGCACTGGCTATGAGCTGTCCTTCGACGGCGCCGGCGCGCTGCAAAGCCCGACCAGCATCACCACGACGGCCCAGTCGATCGGCGGTGCCACGCTGAGTGGCCTGACGCTCGACATCTCAGGCACATCGCAGAAGGGCGCGGACTATTCGGTCACCGGCAATATCGACGGGCAGGGCGCAAGCTCGGTCGACAAGATCGAGATCAGCAAGGATGGCATCGTGTCCATCCTTTATGAAAACGGTCAGTCCATTCCCTCCTATCGTATCGCCATGGCCATGGTGCAGAGCCCCAACAACCTCAATCCGCTGGCCGGCAACGTCTACTCGCAGAGCAACGATTCCGGCGTCGTCGTCATGGGCTATGCGGGCAGCAGCGGCTACGGCGAGATCCTCTCGGGCGCGCTTGAAGATTCCAACGTCGATATCGGCGAAGAACTCACCGAGATGATCCAGGCCCAGCGGAATTACACCGCAAACTCCAAGGTCTTCCAGACCGGTTCCGAACTTTTGGAAACGCTGGTCAACCTCAAGAGGTAATCGCGTAACGTCTCGAAAAGGTTAGTCAAATGTCGCTTTCCACAGCATTGTCCACCGCACAGTCGATCTTCAACAACACCGGGACGCAAACCTCGGTCACGTCGACGAACATTTCCAACGCCCAGAACGCCAACTATGTCCGGCGCACTGCAGTTTTGGTCACCGCGGGCAATGGTGCGCTCGTGGCCGGCACCGAGCGGGTGCAGAATTCGACGCTCTTTCGCCAGACCATTGCAAGCACGTCGCTGGCCAGTGGCCAGACGACGCTGCTCAACGGGCTGGAAGAAATCCGCGGCCTGCTTGGCAATAACGACTATGACACCTCGCCGAGCACGCGGCTTAGCACGCTTCTGACCAATCTCGATGCCTATGCGGCAAAACCAAACGAGGCAACACTTGCCTCGACGGCCGTTTCCTCCGCGCAGGATGTCGTCGATACGCTGAACAATGCCGCGAGCGAAGTGCAGGCCATCCGCACCCGTGCGGATGCCGAGATCAAGAGCCAGGTCGACACGCTGAACAACCTGCTCAGCCAGTTCGAAAGCGCCAATACCGAGGTGATGCGGGCGACCGTGTCGAACTCCGACGCCAGCAATGCGCTCGACACACGCGATACGTTGCTGAAGCAGATTTCGGAAATCGTCGGCATCTCCACCGTCTCGCGCCCCGGCGGCGACGTTGCCATCTATACCAGCGACGGCACGACGCTGTTTGAGAAGATCCCGCGCACGGTCTCCTTCCAGCCGACGGCCACCTATACGGCCGGCACCACCGGCAATGCCATCTATGTGGATGGCGTGGCCATAAAGGCCGGCAACGGTTCCGATACGGATGCCAGCGGCTCGCTCCAGGCCCTCTTGCAGATCCGCGACGACATCGCGCCGAAATTCCAGAGCCAGCTCGACGAAGTGGCACGCGGCCTGATCGTCGCCTTTGCCGAAACCGGTCCGACCGGCACGCTCACGCCGAAGGCCGGCCTCTTTACCAATGGCGTCGATGACAGCGTGCCCTCCAGCGGCACCGTGATCGCGGGTCTTGCCGGCAGCATTTCCATCAATGCCGCCGTAAAGACCAATCCGCAGCTTTTGCGCGATGGCGGCATCAATGGTGCAAGCTACGTGGTCAACACGCAAAGCTCGGCCGGCTTCTCGACGCTTCTTGACAGTTATTCCCAGGCGATGCAGACACCCCAGTCCTTCGATGCCTCGACCGGTATCGACGGCAATCTCGACGTCATGTCGTTTGCCTCGGATTCTGCCGGCTGGCTCGAAAGCCTGCGCAGCACCGCATCGTCGGCCGAGGAAAGCAAAAGCGCCATGCAGTCGCGTGCGCTGCAGGCCTATTCCAGCGAAACGGCGGTCAGCCTGGATGAGGAACTGTCGCTGCTGCTCGATATCGAACAGTCCTACAAGGCTGCGACCAAACTCGTCAGCACCATTGATGAAATGATGCAGGCGCTTCTGTCGGTGGCGGGATAAACCATGAAAACCTCTTTCAGCTCGACTGTTTCCATCCAGACCAGCCTGCGCCAGGCCATGGCCAAGGCGCAGAGCGAACTCGTCAAGGCCAATGAGGAAGTCACCACCGGTGTGCATGCCGACATGGGCGTCGCGCTGGGGGGCAGCACGTCCCGCAGCATCGACCTCAGCCGCGATGTCATGCGCATCGATGCGCAGCTCACCACCAACTCTATTGCCGAGCAACGCCTGGATTCCTCCGAGGAAGCGCTGTCGAAGCTTTCCGACGTCAGCCAGAAAGTGCTGGATTCGCTGGCGGCGCTGACGGACAGCACCTCGACGCTTGGCGATGCGCGCGCCGTGATCGGCAGTGCCATGGACACGTTCACCGATATCGCCAACACCTCGGTCACCGGCGAATACCTGTTTGCCGGCACCAATACCGATGTGAAGCCGCTCACCTCCTATTCCGAAGCCAGCTCGCCCTTCAATGCAGCGGTTGATACGGAACTGAATTTCTACCTGACGAACAACGGCATCGCGTCCGCCGAGACCATGACGCCTTCGCAGATGCAGAGCTTCCTCACCGATCTCGAGGGCAAGTTCAACGGCACGACGGCGCTGAGCGACCCACCGCATACCGGCCTTGGCGGCCAGGATTTCTGGTCGAACTTCGTGTCGGATGCCAGCGACACCAATATGACGACGCGCATCAGCGCAACGGAAGTGGTGGCCACTTCGACCAATGCCAACAGCAGCGGCTTTCGCAGCTTCATGTTCGCCTCGGTCGTTGCCAGCAAGTTCCTGACGGAGGAAATTCCGGAAAACGTGCGCAGCGTCGTGGTGGAGAAATCCACGGCTGCGATCGGCAAGGCGATTTCCGGCCTCAACAGCCAGCGCTCAGAGATCGGGCTTTCGTCGCAGCGCGTCAAGCAGGCGGACGAGACCCTCGAAGCGCAGAAAACCATCATCGAAACGCATCTGAACGATCTTCAGGGCATCGATGCCTACGAAGCATCCACCCGGGTCACGTCGCTGCAGGCGCTTCTCGAAGCGGCCTACACACTGACCTCGCGAATTCAACAGCTGAGCCTTGTGAACTTCCTTTGATGACCGAAGGACGTTGGTGAAAATGAAGGATACATGAATGTACCAGTTTTCATATGCCGAGATCATGGAGGACGACGTCGCTGACGCCAAGTCCCGTGAGCGGCAGGCACTCGAGCGATCCATCGATCTGCTCAAGGCGGCACGCGATGCGCCGCCCAATGCACGTCAGACGATCGAAGCACTTTTCTACACCCGGCGCGTCTGGATCAGGTTCATCGAGGACCTGCGCCAGCCGGAAAACGAACTGAATCTCGAACTCCGAGCCAATCTCATCTCCATTGCCCTCTGGATCCTCAAGGAATGCGAACGCATCAGGCGTCGTCAGTCCGACAACTTCCAGGGCATCATCGACGTGACAACCATCATCAGGGATGGACTTAAATGAAAAGTACGCTGCGCATCTCGCTGAAATCCGGCGAAAGAATCTTCATCAACGGCGCCGTCCTGCGGGTGGACCGCAAGGTCGCGCTGGAATTCCTCAACGACGTGACCTTCCTTCTGGAAAACCACGTTCTCCAGCTGGAAGACGCCACGACGCCTTTGCGTCAGCTTTATTTCATTGCGCAGATGATGCTGATCAACCCCGAGGGGAAAGACCAGTCGCTGACGATGTTCCGCAAGTCCATCACCATGCTGCTCTCCTGCTTCCATGATGACGAGGTCCTGGCGGAACTGAAGCGCATCGATGCCATGGTGGCGAGCGGCCGCGCCTTCGACGCGCTGAAGGCGATCCGCGGGCTCTATGCCATCGAGGACCGCATTCTCAACAACCAGGAAATGACGCCGGCAACGGTCGAGCAGATCCGTCGGGAGATCGCACCATGGCGGTAGACCCGGTCACCACGACGACGGCGACCGCGGCATCCAACCCCTGGGCCAATGCCGGCGCCTCGTCCACTGACAAGAACAATGCCAGCCTGAACTATGACAGCTTCCTGAAGCTGCTCATTGCCCAGATGAAAAACCAGGATCCGACCGATCCGATGGATGCATCCGAGCAGATCTCGCAGCTGGCGTCGTTCTCGCAGGTGGAGCAGACCATCCAGACGAACACGCATCTGAAGAGCATGCTGCAGGCCGAGGCGCTGACGCGGGCCGGCGATCTCGTCGGCAAATATGTCAAGAGTGCCGACGATACGGTGACCGGCAAGATCAAGGAAGCGCAGGTCTATTCCGACGGCCTCATCGCCGTGACCGAAAACGGCGACAAGGTGCTCATGCAGGCTGGCGTCATCCTGTCGAACGATCCGATCACCGACACGGAATCCTCGACGTCGGACACATCGACCGATACAAGCAACTGATCGAATCATCCCTGGATGTAACAGGGAAGGAGTGGCTCAATGAATGAAGCCGATGCGCTTGAAATCATGCAGGCGGCGATGAGGACGGTCCTCGTCGCCTCCGGCCCCGCGGTCCTTGCGGCCATGGTGGTCGGCGTCGGCATCGCCTTTCTCCAGGCTCTCACCCAGATCCAGGAAATGACGCTGACCTTCGTGCCGAAGATCGTTGCCATCCTGCTCGCTGTCGGGCTGTCGGCTCCGTTCATCGGCAGCCAGATCTACCTGTTTGCAGAGCTTGTCTTTTCGCGCGTGCAGTCGGGTTTCTGACGCCGCTTCACACCGATGCCTGCGCAAGGTTCAGCCATCCTCGCGCAAGCTTCGACCTCTAGGGTTGTCATGAACTGGCGTGACCTCCGTTGCGCCGCCTTCTCATGAAGAGACGGAAATCCATGGCGCAACCACCCTCACTCTCCATTCCCAAGGTCGCCCCGAACGGCCGGGATATCGGTTTTGCCCTTGGCATCATCGCCATCCTGTGCATCCTGTTCCTGCCGATCCCGACCTTCCTCATCGACATGGGCCTGGCCTTCTCCATCGCCTTTTCCGTGCTGATCCTGATGGTGGCGCTTTGGATCGAGCGGCCGCTCGATTTCTCGTCCTTCCCGACCATTCTCCTGATCTCCACGATGATCCGCCTGTCGCTCAACATCGCGACGACGCGCGTCATCCTCAGCCACGGACACGAGGGACACACCGCCGCCGGCGGCGTGATTGCCGGTTTTGCCGAACTGGTCATGTCCGGCGACTTCCTCATCGGGGTGATCGTCTTCCTGATCCTGGTGACCGTGAACTTCATCGTCATCACCAAGGGTGCGACCCGTATCGCCGAAGTGGGCGCACGGTTCACCCTCGACGCCATTCCCGGCAAGCAGATGTCGATCGATGCGGACCTTTCGGCCGGCATCATCGACGAAAAGCAGGCGCAGCACCGTCGCCGCGAGCTGGAAGAGGAAAGCATGTTCTTCGGCGCCATGGACGGCGCCTCCAAGTTCGTGCGCGGCGATGCCATCGCCGGCCTCCTCATCACCGCCATCAACGTCTTCGGCGGCATCATCATCGGTTATTTCCGTCACGGCATGGAAATCGGCGAAGCCGCTGACGTCTTCGTCCGGCTTTCGGTCGGCGACGGTATCGTCTCGCAGATCCCGGCGCTCGTCGTGTC
This sequence comes from Neorhizobium sp. PAMB6716, assembly GCF_058242805.1. Classification (NCBI taxonomy): domain Bacteria; kingdom Pseudomonadati; phylum Pseudomonadota; class Alphaproteobacteria; order Hyphomicrobiales; family Rhizobiaceae; genus Neorhizobium; species Neorhizobium sp. PAMB6716. The sequence goes on along the minus strand of NZ_CM177835.1, from coordinate 2,770,409 downwards.
GCTGGCTGCCGGCCTTCTGGTGTCGCGCGGTGGAACGCCCGGCACCGCCGACAAGGCTGTTATCGACCAGCTCGGTGGTTATCCCCGCGCGCTGTCGCTGGCAGCTTCGCTGATGGGTATTCTCGCATTGGTTCCCGGTCTGCCGTTTCTTCCCTTCGTCACGCTCGGCGGCATCATGGCGTTTGGCGCCTGGATCGTGCCGCGTCGTCTGGAAGCCGAAACCAAGGCGCGTCGCGATACCGAGGAAAAGAAGGTCATCCAGACGAAGGAAGCCGAAAAGGATTCCGTCAAGTCGATGCTGAAGACGGCCGAGATCGAGCTGGCGCTCGGCAAGCAGGTCTCGACGCGGCTTCTCGGCGCGCATCAGGAGCTGGCCTTCAGGGTTGGCAAGATGCGCAAGAAGTTTGCCACGCAATATGGCTTCGTTGTGCCCGAGATCAAGGTTGCCGACGATATCTCGATCCCGGAAAAATCCTACCAGATCCGCATCCACGGCACGACGATCGCCTCCAATTCGCTGCGCGTCGGCGATGTGCTTGTCGTCACCGGCTCCGGGCGCAAGCCGAGCATTCCCGGCGACGAGATCCGCGAACCCGCTTTCGGCATGCCGGCGGTTTCCATTCTCGAAGCCTTTGCCGATGACCTGAAGCGCGAGGGCTTTCACCCGATCGACAATGTCTCGGTGGTGCTGACGCATCTCTCCGAAGTCATCCGCAACAACCTGCCGCAGCTTTTGTCTTACAAGGACGTGAAGGTGCTGATCGACCGGATGGACCCGGAATACAAGAAGCTGGCGGACGAGATCTGCTCGTCGCACATGTCTTATTCCGGCCTTCAGGCGGTGCTGAAACTGCTTCTGGCCGAGCGGGTCTCGATCCGCAACCTGCACCTTATCCTGGAAGCGGTGGCGGAACTTGCGCCGCATGTCAGAAAGACCGAACAGATCGTCGAGCATGTGCGGGTGCGCATGGCCCAGCAGCTCTGCGGCGATCTCGCCGACAATGGCGTGCTGCGCGTGCTGCGTCTCGGCAGCAAGTGGGACCTGTTGTTCCACCAGGCACTGAAGCGCGATCCCAAGGGCGACGTGGTGGAATTCGACATCGATCCGCGTGCGCTCGAGGAGTTCAGCGAGCAGGCGAGCAAGGTTATCCGTGAATTCATGGATCGTGGCCTGCCTTTCGTGCTTGTCACCTCGCCCGAAACACGGTCCTATGTGCGCATGATCATCGAACGCCTGTTCTCGACGCTTCCCGTGCTGTCGCATGTGGAACTCGCCAAGGGGCTCGACATCAAGATATTGGGCTCGATTTCATGATAACAGACCCGCAGGGGATAATGCTTGCTCTCTTCCTGGCGTTTTGCCGGATGGGTGGCTGCATTCTGACCCTGCCGGGTTTTTCAAGCGCCCGACTGCCGACAAATATCCGGTTGATGGTGGCAATCGCGGTCTCGATGGCGATCCTGCCGGTGATCTGGGACAGTGTCTATCCGAACGCATCGGCGCCGCCGGGCACCTATATCGGCCTCATCGCGTCTGAAACGCTTGTCGGCGTGATGTATGGCATGATTGCCCGCTTCTACGTGCTCGGCCTGCAATATGCCGGCGCAATCCTTGGCATGTCGATCGGTTTCACAGCGCCCGGCGGCCACGATATCATCGAGGATACCTCGGAATCCTCGGTCACCAGTCTCATCACCTTTTCCGGGCTGATGCTGCTGTTCATCATGGATTTCCATCACATGGTGTTTCACGCGCTGATCGATTCCTACAAGGCAACGCCGGTCGGCGCACTCGTCGAGCCGCAGAAAATGCTGATCACGCTCACCGATACGCTGCGCGCCTCCACCTCCATCATGCTGCGCCTCGTCAGCCCTTTCCTCATCTACGGGCTGCTGTTCAACGTGGCGATCGGCCTCGTCAACAAGCTTGCGCCGCAGATCCCGGTCTACTTCATCTCGACGCCCTACCTGATCACCGGGGGCGTGTTCATGCTCTATCTTGCCATCGCCGCGATGATGCGGCAGTTCGCCGACGGATTTCCGGCGGTCTTCAACTCCTTTTGAGGCGGCCATGGCAAGCAGCGGACAACCGAGATCCAAAAAGCTCAAACGGCTCGTTGCTGTCCAGCGGCATCTGGAAAAGATGGCCGAGGGAGAGCTTGCCTCAACGACCGTACAGCGCGTCGAAGTGGGCCAGCAGATGGATCTGGTCATCGATGCCATCGGCTCGATGACGCCGCTGCACATGCAGTTCTCGCGCAATTATTCCGAACGCTTCGGCCGCCTGATGGTCAAGGACAAGCAGCTTGCCGGCGTACAGCAGGTGCTGGAGGCCCGTGTCATCCGCGAGCGCACCAAGGGCGACCGGCTGGAAGAACACATGAAGGATGCGCGCGACAGCGAAGACCGCGAACGTGATGACAACGCCATCTATGATCTCCTGGAAATGACCCTGCTTCCGGGCAAGGCCAAACCTTTCTGACAATCTGTCCGATTCGTTGCCGCCGCGAGGCGGGAAGCGACCTTTTCGCAGCGCCCGGCAGCGGCTCTCGGCGTAAGCACTGCGTTTCAGACAAACAGGGCGCCGGCTCCTGATTTCCATAAATACTTTTCAAAAACAAAAGGTTGAGTTCTTTACTCGACACCGCTTCGTCAGGCTTCCTCCTCTGTTTTTGTCCGATCGCGGTCACGCCAGCCTGCAGCAAGCTTCACCCCGCATAGTCTCGCCACTCAGACGAAAGGAAGCTCACGTGGCGATCTCTCCTCCCAGCGACCTGGTGCTCGATGTGCTGCGCGCCGCTGACCCCAGCGATGTCCAGGCCGCCCAGGCAAAATTGAAAGCAACCCGCGCGGCCTTTGCCGCCACCAGTCTTGCCTCTGCCGGCACCGGATTTGCCGTGGCCGTCGATCTGCTCGACGGTTCCGAGACCAAGGCCGGTATTGAACGCGCCGAGAAGAAGGCGAAAGCGGCCGAGATGCCGCAGGAATATCGCAAGTTCGAGGCCTCCATCCTGCAGACCTTCGTCAACTCGATGATGCCGAGTGACAGCGAGCAGGTCTATGGCAAGGGCTCGGCCGGCGAGTTCTGGAAAAGCATGATGTCGGAACAGATCGCCGACCAGATCTCCAAGAGCGGCGGCGTCGGCATTGCCGAGCAGGTCTATTCCCAGGCGCTGCAGAAGGCCCGCAGCCAGGGTGAGGTCAATGCGCAAACCGACGAGGATGACCGCAGCCGGACGCTCTCCATGATCAACGATTTTGAACGTAAGGTATTCGACCTTGCACCGGCCGAACGGGGCGAGGCGTGACAATGCAGCATAGCGGAACCGAAAACATGGAAGTTATCTCCAACGATTATCGTATCAAGACGGTTCTTGGCCGGCTGGAGATGATTGTCGACAACGAGAATGAACGGATCGGCAAGGATCCGCAGTTCGACCTCAAGGTGTCGAACGCGCACAAGAGCCGTTGCCTCTATGAGTTGACGATGCTGTTCCGCAGCACCAGCCCGCAGGAGCTGGCCGTCAACCACATCGAGCAGATGCACGCGTTGAAGGTGAAGCTGGCGCTGAATGCGCGGCGGGTGGAAGCGCATCTGAATGCCGTGCGCACCGTGGCAGACCTGTTGAAAAACGCCGTGCGCGACGCCGATGGTGACGGCACCTATACCCAAGAACAATTCTATTACAGCGAATCCTGATGGTTAAGCTCATTATCACCGGTCTGTGGGTCTGCGTCGTCACCTTGGGTGCGGTGTATTTCTCCGTGAAGATGTCGGCGCCGCCCCCGCCGGTGGATGAGTCGCAACTGCTGAAAGACAAATCCGAACTGGTGAAGGGCGAGGCGATCAACGTGCCCGTCCTCGCCAACGGCGCCGTGCAGGGTTATTTCATCACCCGCATCTCTTTCCTCATGGACAAGGAAAAGGTGAAGGGTCTGCACCTGCCGCTGACCGAAATGATGACCGACGAGCTTTTCACCCTGCTGGTCGGCAACCGGATGGTGGATCTTTCCGATACCAAGGCCTTTGACCTTGAAACCTTCAAGGCCAGCATCAAGGACAATCTCAACAAGAAGTTCGGCGAAGATTACGTTCTCGAACCGCTTGTCGAGCAGATCGATTACCTCTCCAAGGACGATATCCGCGCCAATGCCGAGCGCCCGCAGGGCAAGCAGGTGATGCCGACGAAGATCGTCGAAGGCGTGGCCCCCGTCGAGGCGGTGAAGACCGGCCATTAAAACTGGCCTGCGATGCGCCGCAAAGCGTCCCCATCGAAGTCTTAACGAAAGTCGAATCCCATCGTTAGGATTCGATTTTTTCGTTTAAATGCAGTTTTAGAGCCTCCTGATATTGCTGCTTCACAGTTTGCAACGAATGTCAGGTGCTTCTTCATGTCACGTCAAAATCATGCCTTGGACCGCGTATCCAGCCTGCCGTTCGAGCCGTCGGAAAGACGGGACGGGCGCAACGGCGTCTTCACCAGTGGTCCGGAACAGACGCACGTGCCACCAGCGTCCCATTCGCTGGCCCCTCATCTGCTGGGTCTGCCGTTTCCCGTTTTATCCTGGGGCGAAACGCTTCTGGTGCTCGATGCGGCAGCCCGTGCGCGGAGCGGCAATCGTACCGTTGGCTTCCTGACATTTGCCGGGTTTTGCCGCTCGATCGTCGATCCTGCCGCACGCGAAAAACTGATGGCCCGCATTCTTCTGCCGACAGATCGCACCCTGGCGCTGATGTTGTCGGTTGCCGCGCGCCGACCGGTCGATGCGGTTGATACGTTCCAGCCGGTTCAGGTCGTCTCTTCGCTCCTCACCTACATGGAGCGCCGCCGTATCCTGCTTGTCGGGTCAGATGCCAAGCGCCTGGAGGCGGCGCACCGTTTTATCCGCAGCCACGCACCATGGCATGAGGTCATCACCGCGGCAGATTCGGCAGGCGCCGATCTTCTTCTTGTCGATGGCGAAGGCAGTGCGGCCGAAAGCCGGGTGGAGCAGGATGCCAATCTGCTCCATCATGGCCTCATCGTTCCGACCGAGGATCTGTTTACGCACTGTGTCGCGCACCAGCGGGCATGCCAAGAGCCCACCAGCTACTATGGATGATCTGCCTGCCGCACACCGACCTCTCGGCTGAACCCAGGCGACACGTCATCTTCTCCTGTCTGCCAAACGCGGCAATCCCCTTGCAATCGCCGTTTTGACAGCATAGGGCGTTGGGGAAGCGACACGGCCCAGGCTTTGTTGTGCGTGCTCCGGCAGGCGCGACAGGGCCGCGGCCGGCACCCGGAACCCCATGAGGAGACATGCGCGTGGCGAAAATCATCGATGGCAAGCAGTCGGCGGCAACCGTCACCGATATCGTGACGCAGGCGGCGGCAAAGCTTGAGGCGGAAGCCGGTGTGAAGCCCGGGCTTGCCGTTGTTATCGTCGGTGATAATCCGGCAAGCCACGCCTATGTCGGGGCCAAGGGCCGCATGGCCAAGCAATGCGGGTTCAATTCCATGCAGTACACGCTGCCGGAAGACACCACACAGAACATGCTGGAAAACCTCGTCGAGAAGCTCAACGCCGATCCGGCCGTGCATGGAATTCTCGTGCAATTGCCGCTGCCGGGCCACCTCAATTCCGAACCGGTCATCCAGTCCATCCGTCCGGAAAAGGATGTCGATGGCCTGAACGTGGTGAATGCCGGCAAGGTGGCGAGCGGCGATCTGGCAAGCGGCCTCGTCTCCTGCACGCCGGCGGGCGCCATGATCCTGGTGCGCAACGAACATGGCGCCGATCTGTCCGGCCTCAACGCCGTCGTCATCGGTCGCTCCAACCTCTTCGGCAAGCCGATGGGCCTGCTTCTGCTGGCGGCCAATGCCACCGTCACCATGGCCCATTCGCGCACGAAAGATCTCGCGACTGTCTGCCGGCAGGCCGATATCCTGGTCGCCGCCGTCGGGCGTCCGCTGATGGTCAAGGCCGACTGGGTGAAGCCCGGTGCCACCGTCATCGATGTCGGCATCAACCGCGTCGATGCGCCGGAAAAGGGCGAGGGCAAGACACGCCTCGTCGGCGATGTCGCCTTCGACGATTGCCTCGATGTGGCCGGTGTCATCACGCCGGTGCCGGGTGGTGTCGGACCGATGACCATCGCCATGCTGATGGCCAATACCGTGGTTGCCGCCTATCGGTCGCTCGGCCGTCCGATCCCGACTTTCTGACGTCCACGGCCGCCGGCTAAATTCTGCAGCAGCCTGTCAGGCCGGCGCCGGACCTGTCGAGGCGCGCACGATCAGGTCTGCCGTCCACAATTCGCCAAGCAGCGTGGGTGCGTCGGGATCGGCAACCGCTGCGATCAGCCGCTCGGCTATCCTGCGGCCGGCGTCGCGCAGCGACGAGCCGGTCGTTGTCAGCGGCACGATGAAGTTTTCAGGCTTCAGCAACATCAGGTCGTCGTCATGGGCGATGAGCGAGATATCACGCCCCAGAACCTTTCCCGCCTGGCTGATGGCCCGCACCGCGCCGAGCGCCAGAACCGTGCTGGCACACAAAACGGCCGTCGGTCGCACGTCGCTGTCCAGGATCTGCGCCATCTGGCGGTAACCGCTGGCATCGGTCATCAGCGTGTTGCTGACGGCGTGGTCCTCGAGCGTCAGGCCACGTGCCGCAAGCGCCTGTTCGATGCCCATGCGGCGGCGGATGGCAAAGTCGAGATCGGCCGGGCCGTTGATCAGCGCGAAACGCCGATGGCCGAGGTCGAGCAGGAATTCCGTTGCCTCGCGAAACGCCCGCTCATTGTCCACGTCGACATAAGGATAATCCTCGGCAAGTCCCAGAGAGCGGCCATGCACGATGAACGGCGTCGGCAGCGATTTTGCCATGGCGATGCGGCTGTCGTGCTCGCGCATGTAGGCGAGATAATAGGCATCGACGCTGCCGCTTGAGACCAGCCCGCGAATGGCCTGTTCTTCCTCGTCCGGCTGGGAGGGCATGATGACGAAATGAAATTCATGGGCCAGACATTCATCCGCCAGCCCGCGCTGGAATTCGGCAAAATGGATGTCGGCTGATTGTTCAGACGCAATCGGCATGATGAGGCCGATGGAGCCGGCCTTGCCTGTGGCCAGCCTGCGGGCGGCGCGGTTTGGCCGGTAACCGGTTTCCTGCACGGCCTTCAGCACGCGAAGCCGCGTCTGGGCATTCACCTCCGGGTATCCGTTGAGGGCACGGCTGATCGTCGTCTGCGACAGGCCGAGCAATTCAGACAATTGTTTGAGGTTCACGACCTGAAATTCTCCGTCCCATGCAGCTGTTCTCCCGCAAGCCGCACCCAAAGCGCTTCGGACTGTATCAGCGCATCTATTTGACGGAAACGCAAAATTGGACTTTCCTGACCTTCGCCCTACCTGAATTCACACTTTGCAGAAGGAACATGCATTGGAAAAAGCCCTTGACTTGAGGGCGGTCGCCATGGCTTTCTTCCACTCAAAGCGCTTTGAAAGCCTTTAAGCAGATCTGGGTGGGAAGATCAATTAAACATTAAGGGAGGAATTCGACGTGAAATCAGTATTGCTGGCAAGTGTTGCCGTGTTTTCCATGGTTTTTACTTCGGTTCAGGCGGCCGATTTGAAGTTTGCGCCGGGGCAGGATGCAAAATTTAACTGGAAAAGCTATGATGACTTCAAGGCAGCCCATGGTGACCTAAAGGGCCAGTCGCTCAGCGTCTTCGGTCCGTGGCGCGGCGATGACGAGATCCTCTTCAAGACGGTTCTGGCCTATTTCAATGCGGCGACCGGTGCCAACGCGCAGTATTCTTCCTCTGAAAACTACGAGCAGCAGATCGTTATCGATACGCAGGCCGGTTCGGCGCCGAACATTGCCATCCTGCCGCAGCCGGGCCTTCTGCAGGATCTCGCCTCCAAGGGTTTCCTTGCGCCGCTGAAGTCGGACACATCAGATTGGGTCAAGACCAATTACGGTGCCGGCGACAGCTGGGTGAAGCTTGGCACCTACAAGGGCAAGGATGGCAAGGATGCCTTCTTCGCCTTCCCCTACAAGGCCGACCTGAAGTCGCTCGTCTGGTATGTGCCGGAAAATTTCGAGGAAGCCGGTTACAAGGTTCCCAAGACCATGGAGGATCTGTTCAAGCTCTCCGACCAGATCGTCAAGGATGGCGGCACACCCTGGTGCATCGGGCTCGGTTCCGGTGGCGCCACCGGCTGGCCGGCCACCGACTGGGTGGAAGACCTGATGCTGCGCATGAACACCGGCGAGACCTATGACAAATGGGTTTCGAACGAGATGAAGTTCAATGACCCCAAGGTCGTCAGCGTCATCGAGGAATTCGGCAAGTTTGCCAAGAACGAGAAATATGTCTCGGGCGGCGTCGCAGCTGTGGCCTCGACCGACTTCCGCGACAGCCCGAAGGGCCTCTTCGGCATTCCGCCGAAATGCTACCTGCACCATCAGGCCTCTTTCATCCCGACCTTCTTCCCAGAGGGAACCAAGCTCGGCACGGATGCTGACTTCTTCTACATGCCGACCTATGCGTCGAAGCCCGAGCTTGGCACGCCGGTTCTGGGTGCCGGCACGCTGGTCGCCATCACCAAGGATTCGCCTGCCGCACAGGCCTTCGTCGAATTCCTGAAGACCCCCATCGCCCATGAAGTATGGATGGCGCAGTCCGGTTTCCTCACGCCTTACAAGGGCGTGAACATCGAAACCTACGCCAATGATGCGCTGAAGAAGCAGGGCGAAATTCTCTCCACCGCCACCACCTTCCGTTTCGACGGGTCTGACCTGATGCCCGGCAAGATCGGCGCCGGCGCGTTCTGGACCGGCATGGTCGATTTCGTCGGCGGCAAGTCAGGCGAACAGGTGGGCACCGAGATCCAGAAGGCCTGGGACGGCCTGAAGTAACCGCCATTAAAGGCGCCGCCGTTTCAAAAGAACGGCGGCGTGCCTTGCCTTAAAACAATCAAGCGGCATCAAGCCGGGTCCAGGGCAGGACCGTGGAGGAGGGAACATGGCATCGCAGATCGTCTCGGCTGTCGGCGTAATGATCGTCGGCGTGTTTGCCTGCGCATTCTATTACTGGCTGTCCGACAAGCTGCTGAACCTTGCACTTCCGGTGCGCGACGGCGACGTGACGCAGGCCTCGCGCAATCTCAACCGGCGCGCCACCGTGCGCCCCTGGCTGTTTCTCGGCCCGGCGCTTCTGCTGCTCGGCATCTACCTCGTTTATCCCGTCATCGCCACGTTCATCCTCTCCTTCTATGATCGTTCCGGCGTGAATTATGTCGGCCTTGCCAATTACCGCTGGGCCATTTTCGATGACGGTTTCCGTCAGTCGATCTTCAACAACATTCTCTGGCTTGCCGTGGTGCCCGCCGCCTGCACCTTCTTCGGCCTCGTTATCGCCGTGCTGACCGACCGTATCTGGTGGGGCAATATCGCCAAAAGCATCGTTTTCATGCCGATGGCGATCTCGTTTGTCGGCGCCTCCGTCATCTGGAAGTTCATCTATGAATATCGCGGTGCCGGGCAGACGCAGATTGGTCTCTTGAACGCCATCGTCACCTTTTTCGGCGGTGATCCTGAGGTGTGGATCGCCATGCCGTTCTGGAACAATTTCTTCCTGATGATTATCCTCATCTGGATCCAGACCGGTTTTGCCATGGTGATCCTGTCGGCCGCTTTGCGCGGCATTCCGGAGGAAACCATCGAGGCTGCCGTCATCGATGGCGCCAATGGCTGGCAGATCTTCTGGAAAATCATGGTGCCGCAGATCTGGGGCACGATTGCCGTCGTCTGGACCACCATCACCATTCTCGTCCTGAAGGTCTTCGATATCGTGCTGACCATGACCAACGGCCAGTGGAGCACGATGGTGTTGGCCAACCTGATGTTTGACTGGATGTTCCGCGGTGGCGGCGATAGCGGTCGAAGTGCGGTTATCGCGCTCATCATCATGGCCGCCGTCACGCCGATCATGGTGTGGAACATCCGCCAGGCAAATCGCGAGCAGGGAGGTCACTGAGATGGCAAACATCGCCACCCGCATCCGCCGCGTCGGCCTGCCGCGCCTCATCGTTCACCTTTCGGTTCTCTTCATCGCCATTCTCTGGCTGGTGCCGACGCTCGGCATCCTTGTCACCTCCGTGCGTGACAAGGGTCAGATCACCACGTCCGGCTGGTGGACGGCATTCAGCAGTTCGACGCAGACCAGCGCCGGGCGCCTCGGAGACCCATCGACCGCGCGCCAGGATGGCGCCAATTACGTCATCACTGGCTCCGTTTTCGAAGAAGGTCAGGGCGGCACGGTGCGCGCCTTTGGTGTTCGCGTGCAGGAGCCATCGGCCTTCCCGGCCGACGAACCGGCAGATCTCGGCGAAGGCGAGACGCTGACCGTCAAGCCGGATGGCTCTTACGTCTACACCAAGAATGCCCCTTTCGAGGGCTCGCGTGGCAAGCGCATCTATCTCTCGGTTGCCTCGCCGCCGGCCTTCACCTTTGACAATTACCGCACGGTGGTGAATGCCGAGGGCATCGGGCAGGCCTTCATCAACTCGCTGACGGTGACGATCCCCGCCACCATCATCCCCATTCTGATTGCCGCCTTTGCCGCCTATGCGCTGTCGTGGATGCATTTTCCCGGCCGCACGCTGATCATTGCGCTGGTCGTCGGCCTCATCGTTGTGCCCTTGCAGATGTCGCTCATTCCGCTGTTGCGGCTTTATAACGAGGTCGGCAGTTTCTTTGGCACCTCGTCCAAGACCTATGCCGGCATCTGGTTGGCCCATACCGCCTTCGGCATGCCGCTCGCGATCTATCTGCTGCGCAATTACATCGCTGGCTTGCCGAAGGAAATCATCGAAAGCGCGCGTGTCGATGGCGCCTCGGATTTCGAGATTTTCGTGAAGATCGTGCTACCACTGTCCTTCCCGGCGCTTGCCTCCTTCGCCATCTTCCAGTTTCTCTGGGTGTGGAACGACCTTTTGATTGCCATCGTGTTTTTGGGCACGGGACGCGACCAGCTGGTGCTGACGGGCAGCCTCAATGCGCTGCTCGGCTCGCGCGGCGGCAATTGGGAAATTCTGACGGCATCGGCGTTCATTACCATCCTCGTGCCGCTTTTTGTGTTCTTCGCTCTACAACGTTATCTGGTGCGCGGCCTCCTGGCGGGTTCCGTCAAGGGCGGTTGAGCACTTTCATTTTCAAGGTTTCCTTTCCATGCTTGCTTCTTCCCAGACCATCGAAGCGCCGGATGCCGATTGGTGGCGCGGCGCGGTCATCTACCAGATCTACCCGCGCTCCTATCAGGATTCCAACGGCGATGGCGTCGGCGACCTGAAGGGCATTACCGCGCGCCTGCCGCACATCGCAGCGCTCGGCGCAGATGCCATCTGGATCTCGCCCTTCTTCCCGTCGCCGATGAAGGATTTTGGTTACGACGTCTCGAACTATACGGATGTCGATCCGATGTTCGGCACGCTGTCGGAATTCGACGCGCTGATTGCCGAGGCGCATCGTCTGAAGATCAAGGTGATGATCGACCTCGTCATCTCCCACAGTTCCGACCAGCATGCCTGGTTCATCGAAAGCCGCTCCAGCCGCTTCAACCCGAAGGCCGACTGGTATGTGTGGTCCGATGCTAAACCCGATGGCACACCGCCGAACAACTGGCTGTCGATCTTCGGCGGGTCCGCCTGGGCCTGGGATCCGACGCGCATGCAATATTACATGCACAACTTCCTCACCTCGCAGCCGGATATGAACCTGCACAATCCGGAAGTGCAGGATGCGCTGCTGGATGTGGTGCGTTTCTGGCTGAAGCGCGGCGTCGATGGTTTCCGCCTCGATACGATCAACTTCTATTTTCACGACCGGGAGCTGCGCGATAACCCGGCGCTCGCGCCGGAACGCCGCAACGCCTCCACCGCGCCGGCGGTGAACCCTTACAATTTCCAGGAACACATCTACGACAAGAACCGCCCGGAAAACCTCGAATTCCTGAAGCGCTTCCGCGCCGTGTTGAACGAATTTCCGGCCATTGCCGCCGTTGGCGAAGTGGGCGACAGCCAGCGTGGTCTGGAAATCGTCGGGGAATATACGTCCGGCGGCGACAAGATGCAGATGTGCTACGCCTTCGAATTCCTGGCGCCTGATATGCTGACCGCCGAGCGCGTGGCCGAGGTGCAGCATTCCTTTGCCGCCGCTGCCCCTGAGGGCTGGGCCTGCTGGGCCTTTTCCAACCATGACGTGGTGCGCCATGTCAGCCGGTGGGGCGCTGAGGTGCATGATCGCGATGCCTATGCCAAGCTGCTGGCCGCCATTCTTCTGACCCAGCGCGGGTCCGTTTGCATCTATCAGGGCGAGGAACTGGGCCTCACGGAGGCCGATATCGCCTTTGCCGACCTGCAGGACCCCTATGGCATCCAGTTCTGGCCGGAATTCAAGGGCCGCGATGGTTGCCGCACACCGATGGTGTGGGATGATCATGCCGTGCAGGCCGGCTTCTCCAGCGCCGAAAAGCCATGGCTTCCGATCCCGGTCGAACACCAGATTCGCGCCGTCAACGTGCAGCAGGGCGATCAGTCCTCCGTGATGGAGCAGTACCGCCGTTTCCTGGCCTTCCGTCGCCAGCATCCGGCCTTTGCCAAGGGCGAGATCCGCTTCCTGCCGGTGGATGGCAATGTGCTGGCTTACGAGCGCACGTTCGGCAACGAGACGGTGCTTTGCCTGTTCAACATGAGCGCGGACCCGGCAGAAGCCAGCCTGCCGGAAGGCGACTGGATGGCGCTGGAAGGCCACGGCTTTGACAGCGTGATTGATGCGCGCACCATAAACCTGCCGGCCTGGGGCGCGTTTTTCGCACGCCACGCCTGAAGACAAAAAAGGGGAGAGAGACATGGCCGGACTGGTTCTGAAGGATGTTCGCAAGGCCTATGGGCAGGTGAAGGTGCTGCACGGCATCGATCTCACCATCGCCCAGGGTGAATTCATCGTCTTCGTCGGCCCGTCCGGCTGTGGCAAATCCACGCTGTTGCGGATGATTGCGGGGCTTGAGGAAATCAGCGGCGGTGATCTGCTGATCGATGGCCAGAAGGTCAACGAAGTGCCGCCCTCCAAGCGCGGCATCGCCATGGTCTTCCAGTCCTATGCGCTTTATCCGCACATGACCGTCTACGACAACATGGCGTTTGGCATGCGCATCGCCAAGGAAAGCAAGGAAGAGATCGACCGGCGTGTGCGCGCCGCTGCCGATATCCTGCAACTGACTCAATATCTGGAGCGCCTGCCGAAAGCGCTCTCCGGCGGCCAGCGCCAGCGTGTCGCCATCGGCCGCGCCATCTGCCGCGATCCCAAAGTCTTCCTGTTCGACGAGCCGCTGTCGAACCTCGATGCGGCGCTGCGCGTCGCCACCCGCATCGAAATCGCCAAGCTCAACGAGAGCATGCCCGATACCACGATGATTTATGTGACGCACGACCAGGTGGAGGCGATGACGCTCGCCGACCGCATCGTGGTTCTCTCGGCCGGCCGTATCGAGCAGGTCGGACCGCCGCTCGAACTGTACGAGCGGCCGAAAAACCTGTTCGTCGCCAAATTCATCGGCTCTCCCGCCATGAACATCATCCCGGCCACCATCAAGGAACCCGGCGAAAACACCGGCATCGAGCTTCGCGGCGGCACCATCGTTTCCGTGCCGGTGGCAACGTCCGCTTCCGAAAAGGGCAAGGTCGCAAGCTTCGGCATTCGCCCGGAAGACCTGACGGTGACGACGGGCGACAATTATCTTTTCGAGGGCAAGGTCGCCATCGTCGAAGCGCTTGGCGAAGTCACGCTGCTTTATATCGATGGTCTCTCCGACGAAGAACCGATCATCGCCAAGATCCCCGGCATCTTCAAGGCGGAGAAGGGTTCTGTGCTGCGCTTTACCGCGACTGAGGACAAGATGCATCTCTTCGATGCAGACGGCCAGACCTACCGGCGCTGACATTTTTGGCCCATCATTCCCCCTGGCGGGCGGCAAATGGCGATTTTTGTTTATCCAGCGCTCACGGACGTTCAGTGCGCTCTGCTCCGGTTCTCGAAATCACCGTTTTCGCGGCGCCGCAGAGAAGTCTTGAACAGATTGTGAGGAATATCAGATCTGTCTTATCTGACAGGGCCACGGAATCTGGAGCTATTCTTCATACGCTCTATTAAGCTTCCGGTTCTAAAGTCATCGCGTCCAGCAAGTTCATGTCCGAGGCCGCGATGACCGTTAACCCGAAAAACTATCTGAAACGGGAGGAGTCCTTCATGTACGACCGCGAAACGCGGTTTCGCATGGAAGACACGATGAACGCCGCGCGCATCGAATATACCGAAAAACACGTCATGCACATGGCATCCCGCCGCTGCGACATGGTGCGCGTCTCCATGAGCGGCGCCGTTCTGGCGCTGCTGACGCAGTATAACCTGCCCAACGAATTCGTGCTGGATATCCCCGACGCCCGCATCATGAAAGTGGGCTGCATCCTCATGCGCACCAACACCAATAACACGATCGACGTGCGTTTCCTGCGCCTGCTGACGCAGAAGGAACTGGATCGGATCTTTATCTTTTCGACCCATCCGGCACATCGGGACAAGAAGATGGATGTGCGGAGCTGGTGAAGGGGGCTGTGGGCTAAACAGCTAGCCAAGTCTAAATAAGTCTAGTGTTTCCGCCGGATATCGTTACCCGGGTTTCAACGTACCGCTTTTGCCGAATTCCGACGCCAAGGCTAATCCACACCCGCAAGCCTCACCGTCCCCATCCTGAACCAGGCCTTGGTGATCCGGCCATCGGTCACCTCATAAATGCAGATCACATCCACCTCGCCGGGGCCGTCCTGAAATGTGCGGGTCACGGTTTCGTGGTCGATGACGAGATTGCCCATCACCATGCGGTTGATGAGGTGGCCGTGGAGGTTGGTTTCCTTAAAACGCTCGATATGGCGGTCCCGGATCGCCTCTGCACCGTCGGCGAGGAGTTGATCCGGGAAGGCGTAATATTGGCAATCGGGCGCCCACCACGCCATGAAGGCGTCGATATCGCGGGCGTTGTAAGCCTCAAGCTGCTTTTCGACGGGATGAACAACCTCTTCAGACGCAAGCTTGCTCATCCGCTCATCCTCACCCGAAAAACACGCTTGCGCCGGAATCGGCCGGGCCGACATGGCGGCGGAAAGGCGCAAAAAGTTCGCGGCCCATGCCGAATTCGTTGTCTTCGAGATCGGCTTCAGCCAGCGGGCGGGCGGCAAATTCGGTGGCGTCGGCCAGAATTTCCAGCGTGCCGTTGACGGCATCGAGGCGCACGATATCGCCGTTGCGGATCTTTGCGATGGCACCGCCGTCGCAGGCTTCCGGGGTCACGTGGATGGCGGCCGGCACTTTGCCGGATGCGCCGGACATGCGCCCGTCAGTCACCAGTGCCACCTTGAAGCCGCGGTCCTGCAGCACGCCAAGCGGGGGGGTGAGGCGGTGAAGTTCCGGCATGCCGTTCGCCTTCGGGCCCTGGAACCGCACGACGGCGACAAAATCCTTGTTCAACTCGCCGCGCTTGAAAGCATCCTGCAGCTCCTGCTGGCCGTGGAAGACGATGGCGGGGGCCTCGATCACGTGGCGCTCCGGCTTGACGGCGGAAATCTTGATCACCGCCTTGCCGAGATTGCCGTGCAGCATTTTTAGCCCGCCATTCGACTGGAACGGCGTGTCGATGGTGGAGAGCACTTTTGGATCGCCGCTCACCTCGGGGCTCTTTTCGCGCATGACAGCGCCCTTTTCATCGAGCTTGGCCTCGACCGTATAGGCCTCAAGCCCCTGACCGAACACGGTGCGCACATCGTCATGCACAAGGCCGGTTTTCAGGAGCTGCTTGATCAAAAAGCCCATGCCGCCGGCCGCATGAAAATGGTTCACGTCAGCAAGGCC
This sequence comes from Neorhizobium sp. PAMB6716, assembly GCF_058242805.1. Classification (NCBI taxonomy): domain Bacteria; kingdom Pseudomonadati; phylum Pseudomonadota; class Alphaproteobacteria; order Hyphomicrobiales; family Rhizobiaceae; genus Neorhizobium; species Neorhizobium sp. PAMB6716. The sequence continues at coordinate 2,754,458 of NZ_CM177835.1, read as the reverse complement.
GTTCGGATAAACACGGGCGAGCAGCGGCACGACGTCCGACAGCTCGGAAATATCCTGCCAGGTCAGGTGGATACCGGCGGCGCGCGCCATGGCAACGAGATGCAGCGTGTGGTTGGTCGAGCCGCCGGTGGCGTGCAGGCCGACAACGCCATTGACGATGGAGCGTTCATCGATCATCTCGCCGGCCGGCGTGAATTCGTTGCCAAGTGCGGTGATGGCCAATGCGCGCTTCACGGCTTCCTTGGTCAGCGCTTCGCGAAGCGGCGTGCCGGGATTGACGAAGGAGGCGCCGGGCATGTGGAAGCCCATGATTTCCATCAGCATCTGGTTGGAATTGGCAGTGCCGTAGAAGGTGCAGGTGCCCGGGCCGTGGTAGGATTTGGATTCGGCCTCCAGCAGTTCGGCGCGGCCAACCTTGCCTTCTGCATAAAGCTGGCGAATGCGGGATTTTTCGTCGTTCGGAAGTCCCGTCGTCATCGGGCCTGCCGGAATGAAGATGGCGGGCAGGTGGCCGAACGTCAGCGCTGCAATGACAAGGCCGGGCACGATCTTGTCGCAGATGCCGAGATAGACGGCAGAATCGAACATGTTGTGGGAGAGGCCGATGCCGGCGGCCATGGCAATCGCATCGCGCGAAAACAGCGACAGCTCCATGCCTGGCTGTCCCTGTGTCACGCCATCGCACATGGCCGGCACGCCGCCGGCCACCTGCGCCACGCCGCCGGCTTCGCGGGCGGCATCACGGATGATCTGCGGAAAGATCTCGTAGGGCTGGTGGGCCGAGAGCATGTCGTTATAGGCGGTGATGATGCCGAGATTGGGGACGACATCGCCGGCCAGCGCGTCCTTCTCGGCGGGGGAACAGACGGCAAATCCATGGGCCAGGTTGCCGCAGGAGAGGGTGGAGCGGTGGACGCCCTTCGAAATCGCCTTCTGCACGCGGCCGAGATAGGCCTCGCGGTGCGGCTTTGATCGCTCGACTATGCGGGCGGTGATCGCTTCGATGCTCGAATGGGCAGCCATGGCCAATCTCCATACATGGATCCAGCGGGCCGGGACTGCCCGCCGGTTTTCAGGTTTCTGTTGCAACTTGCGCCGCAGGCTGCAGCGCGTGTGCGGGGCCTGTTCAGGGCGCCCAGTAGATCTCGAGGTCGGATCCGGCCCGGTTCAGCATGGCGCGGATCGGCATTTCCATCTCGTCAGAGCCGCCTTCTGCGCGCGCCAGAACCTCTTTCTTCTGGTCGCCTTCGATATGCAGAACCAGAAGGCGCGCATCGGCAAGGCTTGAGAAGGTAAAGGTCAGGCGTTCTTCGCCAGCACCATCGGCGTCCATCGTCATCACGCCGCGTGGCGTGTCTGCCGCAATGGCACGCTCCAGATGGTTGCCACCGGGAAAGAACGAGGCGGTGTGTCCATCCGTTCCCATGCCAAGGATCGCCACATCGAAGGGATTGCCGATGTCAGCCGTGCGGTCGGTGGCAATCGCGGCTGCCTGGAGGGCAGAGGCCACATCGGCGTAAAGCGGCAGGAAGATTGCGCCCGCCGCCTTGTCCTTCAGCAGGTGGGTTGCCACCAGCAGATGGTTGGAGCGCGGATTGTCTGCGGGCACGAAACGTTCGTCCACCAGTGTCACCGTCACCCGTTCCCAGGCGATGTCACGGCCCGAAAGCGCCTCGAAGAAGCGCTTTGGCGTGGAGCCGCCGGAGACGGCGATGGAGGCGGAGCCACGGGCGGCAATCGCCTCGGAAAGCTTTGTCGAGACGTCGAGCGCCAGCTGCGCGGCAAGCGCTTCGGCATCGGCGAATGCGTGAAGATGCGCGCTCATCGGCATCAACCCTCGTGCCAGGTGCGGCCGTCACGCTCGATGAGCGCAATGGCCTGGCTCGGACCCCAGGTGCCGGCGGTATATCCTTGCGCCAGCTGGCCGGTGGCTTCCCAGGCCTTGAGGATCGGGTCCACCCATTTCCATGCCGCTTCCACTTCGTCGCGGCGCATGAACAGCGTCTGGTTGGAGCGGATCACGTCCATCAGCAGGCGCTCGTAGGCATCGGGGCTGCGCACGTTGAAGGCGGCGGCAAAACTCATGTCGAGCGAGACATTGCGCAGGCGCATGCCGCCCGGACCGGGGTCCTTGATCATCAACGACTGCTTGACGCCCTCATCCGGCTGCAGGCGGATGATCAGCTGGTTTGCCGAAATGCGACCGGCTGCGGGATCAAAAATGTTGTGCGGGATCGGCTTGAAGGTGATGACGATTTCCGACATGCGGCTCGCCAGCCGCTTGCCGGTGCGGATGTAGAAGGGAACACCCGCCCAGCGCCAGTTGTTGATCTCGGCCTTGATCGCCACGAAGGTTTCGGTGTTGGATACGCCGCCTTCCAGCTCTTCCAGATAGCCCTTGACGGGGCCACCGGCAGAGGCGCCGGCGCGGTACTGGCCGCGCACCGTCATCTGCTCCACATTGGCAGCGGTCACCGGCTTCAGTGCGCGCAGCACTTTCAGCTTTTCATCGCGCACGGCTTCCGAATCCATCGAGGACGGCACTTCCATGGCAACGAGGCAGAGGAGCTGCAGGATATGGTTCTGCACCATGTCACGCAGGGCGCCGGCGGTATCGTAATAACCGGCACGGCCTTCGAGGCCGACCGATTCGGCCACCGTCAGCTGCACATGGTCGATATACTGAGCGTTCCAGAGCGGCTCGTAGAGGGCATTGGCAAAGCGCAGCGCCATCAGGTTCTGCACGGTTTCCTTGCCAAGGTAATGATCGATACGGAAGATCTGCTCTTCCTTGAACGCCTTGCCGATGTTGTCGTTGAGATCAAGAGCGGAGGCGAGATCACGGCCGATCGGCTTTTCCACCACGATGCGTGTCGATTTGGTGATCAGCTTGTGGTCGCGGATTTTTTCGGAAATCGCCCCGAAAATGGCGGGCGCCACGGCGAGATAAAAGGCGCGGACGCGCTCCTTGCCGTCATCCAGCAGCTTTTTCAGGACATCCCAGCCGGCATCGGACTTGGCATCCACCGACACATAGAACAGGCGGGCGAGGAACTTTGCGACTTCCGCTTCGTCGTATTCACCCTCTTTCAGGAATTCCTTCAGCGCGTCATTGGCGAAGGTACGAAACTCCTCATGCGTCAGCGCACTGCGCGAGGCGCCGATGATACGGGTCGGTTCGGTGAACTGGCCTTCAATCTGGCGGTGGTAGAGGGCCGGAAGGAGCTTGCGCTCAGCAAGGTCGCCGGTGCCGCCGAAGACGACATAGTCAAAGGGTTCCACGGGGATGATCTGGCTGCTCATGCCTTGCACTTTCCAAGTCTCGAGGTTGTGGATTTCATAATCTAATCGATTTAAAAATGCCAGCCCGCTTCTGTTATTTTGTCGCGGGCGTAGCCGTTTCAGCTTTGGTTGCGTGGCGCCCCGTCATGGGGAGAAGGGCAGGGTGGCCACTTTATCCTGTCGGCCTGCATTCCATGTGATCCTTGTGCCGACCCTTTTTCGGGCATGGCCTCAAAATCTGTCCCGAAGCGCAAACCAGGTCAGCGCCAGAAACAGCAGGGGGCCGCGCAATCGCTGTCCCCCCGGAAAGGGCGGAACCTGAAGGTCGGTCAAAAGATCCAGTTCGCTGGAATTGCCGGCCACCACGTCAGCATACATCTTACCCGCATAGTTTGACAGCATGACGCCATGGCCGGAATATCCCGCGACAGACGTGACGCCCGGCATCACCTCGCGCGCAAACGGCTTTCGCGTCAGCGTAATGCCGACCGAGCCGCCCCAGGCATGGGTAATATCGATGTCCTTCAGATCCGGGTAAAGCTCGGCGATCTGCTTGCGGATGTGCTGGGAAATGTCACGCGGGCTGTCGGCGGTATAGGCCTCGCGACCGCCAAACAGCAGGCGTCCGTCCTTGCTCTTGCGGAAATAACGCACGACGAAGCGGCTATCGGCCACGGCCTCGTTGCCGGGGATGACCTTTGGAAACGCATCGAGCGGCACGGTTGCGGCAATGAAGGAGCGGATCGGCATGACATGGGCTGCCGTCTCGCGTTCCAGATTGCCGATATAGGCATTGGTGGCAATCAGCACACGGTCGGCGGTGATGCGGCCACTGGGCGTCTCGATCAGCGTCTTGCCGCCGTTTTGCGTGATGCTCAGCGCCCGCGTCATCTCGCAGATACGTGCGCCTGCCTGCGCTGCTGCCCGCGCCAGACCGACCAGCAGTTTCAGCGGGTGGATATGGCCGGTGCCGGTATCGCGCACGCCGTAATGATAAGCCGAGGAGCCAAGCCGGGCCGCCGTTTCCTCGCGGTCCATGAATGTCACATGCGGATAATCGTAACGGGTCGCCAGAAGATCGGCGGAGCGCCGATAGGCATCCTCATGGCCCTTCTTATGCGAGACATTCATCTGGCCGGGCAGAAAGTCCACGTCGATGCCGTGGGTTTCGGCAAAATCGAGAAGGTAACGTTTGGCGTTTTCCGCGAGATCAAACAGCGCGCGGGAACGCTCGTAGCCCAGTTCCGGCTCAAGCTCGTCCGGCCAGGCGCGCTGGCCGGTTCCAAGCTGGCCACCGTTGCGCCCGGATGCGCCGTCGCCGAAGCGCCCGCCCTCGATGAGAAGAACGTTGACGCCGCGCTCGGCCAGATTATAGGCCGCCTGCAATCCGGTGAAACCGCCGCCGATGATGGCGACGTCAACGCTTGTCGATCCGTCGAGCGGCGGATAGGTGGGGCGCTCGACAACGCTGTCCTGATACCAGGATATGCCGGGCGCGATGGGGCTTTGCCATCTCTCCCGGCTGCTGTTTTGGGTGCCGTTCATGCGGCCACCTTACACGTTCAAGAGCAGGAATTCACGCTCCCAGGGACTGATCACCTGCATGAAGGTTTCGAACTCGCCACGTTTGACGCCGGCATAGATGCCGATGAATTCCTTGCCGAACACTTCTTCGAAGGCCGGTTCGCCTTCCAGAAGGGCCACGGCTTCCAGAAGCCCGCGCGGCAGCTCGATAGAGCCTTCGTTTGCCGTATCATAGGTCGGTTCCGTCGGCTCGATCTCGCGCATCATGCCAAGGAAACCGCAGCCGAGCGAGGCAGCGAGCGCCAGATAGGGGTTGGCATCGGAGCTTGGCAGGCGGTTTTCCACGCGCCGGGCGGCCGCATCGGAAATCGGCACGCGAAACGCCGTGGTGCGGTTGTCGTAACCCCAGGCATTGTTGACCGGGCAGGCCATGTCGGGCGTCAGGCGGCGATAGGAATTGACGTAAGGCGCCAGCATGACCAGCGAGCTTGGCACATATTTCTGCATGCCGCCGATGAAGTTGAAGAAGGCGCGCGAGGGGGAGCCATCCTTGTTGGAGAAGATGTTCTGCCCGGTCTTGATGTCCACCACCGACTGGTGAATGTGCATGGCAGAACCGGGCTGGCCCTGCATGGGTTTCGCCATGAAGGTGGCATAGATGCCGTGCTTCAAGGCCGCCTCGCGAATTGTGCGCTTGAACAGGAACACCTGGTCGGCCAGCTGTACCGGGTCGCCGTGGCGCAGGTTGATTTCCAGCTGCGCCGGGCCTTCCTCGTGGATCAGCGTGTCGATCTCGAGACCCTGCTTTTCGGAAAAATGGTAGATGTCGTCGATCAACTCGTCGAATTCGTTAATGCCGGCAATCGAATAACCCTGTCCGCCGGAAATCGCGCGGCCCGAACGGCCCTTTGGCGGATGCAGCGGATAATCCGGGTCGTCATTGGTGGCGACGAGGTAAAACTCGATTTCTGGGGCAACAACGGCCTTCCAGCCCTTTTCCTCGTAAAGCCGCATGACGTTTTTCAAGACGTTGCGCGGCGTATAGGGCACGGCCTCACCTTCGGTGCCGACGATGTCGCAGATCACCTGCGCCGTCGGATCGCTTTCCCAGGGCACGACGGAGAGCGTCGAAAGATCCGGCACCAGCTTGATGTCGCTGTCGCGCGAATCGTAGCGGAAGTTTGCCGTCTCATCCGGATATTCGCCTGATATCGTGTGGCGGTAGAGCGCGGATGGCAGCGCCAGCGAGGTGTTGGAGGTGAATTTCGAGGTCGGCATCATCTTGCCGCGGGGAACGCCGGCAAGGTCCGGCGTAATGCATTCAACGTCCTCGATGCCACGGGCCTTCAGCCAGGCGGCGGCCTCGCGCCAGTTCTCCACCCCGCGCAGCGAGGTGAGGGTGGGGTGGGCTGCGGCAGCCTTGCGCGCGCTTCCGGGTGCTGGGGCAGACGGCTTCTTTTTAGGCGGCATGGGTCACCGTATCTCGTTGACGATGGTCCTATCATAGCGGGAACACAGCAATTGGCGAGGGGGGATGGCAAGGCGAACCAATTGACTTTGCCTTTGGGATCGCAAACAGGAGGAGACGATCGATGACAGGGACAGGCCCGGTGAAGCGCAAATATGATGTGGTGGTGCTGGGGGCGGGGGCGGCCGGCATGATGTGCGCCCTGCGCGCCGGCGGGCTTGGACGCTCCGTGCTGGTGCTTGACCATGCCAAGGCACCGGGGGAGAAAATCCGCATTTCCGGCGGCGGGCGGTGCAATTTCACCAATCTCCACGCATCGCCGGCCAATTACATCTCCGCCAACCGGCATTTTGCCAAGTCGGCACTTGCCCGCTACACGCCGCGCGATTTTCTGGCGCTGGTCGAAAAGCACCGCATCGCCTGGCATGAAAAGACACTCGGCCAGCTGTTCTGCGATGACAGCGCGCGCGATATCGTGCGCCTGCTGCTGGAGGAAATGCGCGCCGGCGGCGTGACACTGGAACTGCAGCAGGCCGTCAACGCGGTGGAAAAGACCGAGAGCGGCTTTCGCATCCTGCTCGACGGCGGCGCCGTGGAGGCGGATGCGCTGGTGGTGGCAACCGGCGGAAAATCCATCCCGAAAATGGGCGCGACGGGCCTTGCATACCGGCTCGCCGAACAGTTTGGCCTGGCCGTGACCGAGACAAGGCCGGGACTGGTGCCGCTGACGCTTGATCCGCAGCTTTTGCAAAAACTGTCGGCGCTGTCAGGCGTGGCAGTGGAGGCAGAGGTCAGTCACGGGAAGACGTCGTTTCGCGAGGCGCTGCTGTTTACCCATCGCGGCCTCAGCGGCCCGTCCATCCTGCAGATCTCCTCCTACTGGCGTGAGGGCGAGGAGGTGGTGCTGAAGCTGGAGCCTGACATCGATGTGCTGGAGCGGCTGAAAGCGGCGCGCAAGGCCAATGGCCGTCAGGCTTTGCAGACGGCGCTCGGCGAGATCCTGCCGCGACGGCTTGCGCAGTTCTTTGTAGACGAAATGGGCCTGTCCGGCGCCATGGCAGACCAGTCCGACCGGCATCTGTCCGCGGTTGCCGCAGCCGTGCAGGCCTGGGCATTAAAGCCGGCCGGGTCGGAAGGTTATCGCACGGCGGAAGTCACGCTGGGCGGGATCGATACGGCAGCGCTCGATTCCCGCACCATGCAGGCGAAATCCGTGCCCGGCCTTTATTTCATTGGAGAATGCGTCGATGTCACCGGCTGGCTCGGCGGCTATAATTTCCAGTGGGCCTGGGCTTCCGGCCACGTCTGCGGCGAGACGCTCGGCGGTCTCTGAGTTACGCACTCTGGCGCTGCGGCAACATGTTCCGGATCGACACAGATCGCGGCATGTTTTCTCGTTTTAGTATAGTCGAAAATTCAACCGTACCATTCTAGGTCGATTCTTCAGAGATTGTTTAGCGGCTGATGGCAAAACAGAACAGGCCCTCATCTTGAAGGGCATGCTCTTTTCCGCTGCGCATATTTCAGAGGTTTTTTCCATGGTCGTCGATCGCCTGCTTGCACGCTTCAAGATCCAGACGAAGGTCATTGCGTTTATTGTCCCCTTTGTCCTCAGTATTTCGGCGGTGGGCCTGTCGGGTCTTTACGCATCGCGCCTTTTGCAGACCCGGATGGACATGTCCAACACGGTGCTGCAATCGCTGAGCGGCTTCAAGCAGGTCTATTCCGGCATGAGCGATTTCCTCCAGCATCCGAGCGAGGCAACGCGGGTGACGTTGAACCAGCAGATCGCCGGCCAGGCCGAACTGTTGAAGGCGGTGCGCGATGCCTCCAGCATCGATAGCGACAACACCGACATCGGCACTGCAATTGCAGGCACAAGCGCCATCGGCGCCCAGGTGGGCAAGCTGTGGTCGCTCTACCAGGATGAGGTCTCGCTGCGCCAGGGGATCGACCAGGATCTCGGTGCCATCGTCAAACATCAGGCCGACATCCTCAACTATGCCACCGTGACCCGCGACAACCTTGCCATCGACGAGGTCAAGGCCAAGGCGCTGCTGCGCGACGCCGAAAAGTTGACGCGCGGCGCCGGCATCCTGTCGAAGCTGGTGACGGATTTTAACGGCCAATCCCAGCCGGACCAGAAGATGGCGGTGGCAAAAGCCCAGGTCGAGGCATTGAAGGTAGCCGTGGCGGATATCGGCCCCGCCCTGCCGCTGGATCAGAAGGTGCTTGCCGATCAGCTTCAGGACAGCGTTCAGCAGATGGCAAGGCAGTTGGACATCGGCGTGGTCAACGATGCAACGATCGGGGCGACGGATCGTGCCGTCAACCTCATGCGGCCGGCTGCCATCCGCCTTCAGGGCGCGGCCACGACCAAGGCACGCCAGGCAACCGAAGTTTTCGGTCAGCTCGATGCGCCGATTGCGGCAGCCACAAATTTTCTCGTGTCCGCCCGCCAGGTGCTCGATGCGGTCAAGGTTCTGGAGCTGAAGACGATCCGCTACACGTCTTCTCCTGACAGCAACGGTCTGACCGAGTTGCAGGGCGCGTTGATGTCGCTCGACGTATCGGCGGGCACGATGAAGGCCGATGGAAGTTTTCCGAAGGAAGCACGCGACCGCGCGTCTTCGATCCTGCCGCTGATCATCACGCTGGAGGACAAGTCCATCACCCTTCTCGATCTGTCGAAGAAGCGGCTCGATGCCTTTTCCGCAGCCGAGCAGGAAATCAACACCATCTGGAACAACCTGACGCAGTTTGCCGCTCACCAGCGCGATGCAGCCGGAACCGAGCGCGAAAAGGCAAACCAGATTTCCGTCGGCGCCATGGCGCTCGGTATTCTGGTGGCGATCTTTGCCGGCATCGGGCTGGTCTTCACCTTCAAGGGGCCGATCCTGCAGATTGCCGCCACCATGCGCCGCCTTGCCGCGGGTGACCTCGATACGGCGATTGACGGCGAAGCGCGCCGGGACGAGATCGGCGACATGGCGCGCGCGCTTGGCATCTTTAAGGAAAATGCGCGCGAAAAAGTGCGCATCGAGGCGGAAAGCGAAGAAGAGCGCGCCGCAGCAGAGGCCGAGCGGGCGCACAACGAACGGGAGAAACAGGACATAGACCGGCAGATCCAGTTTGCCGTCGCAACGCTTGCCTCAGGCCTTGAGCGTCTGGCGGAAGGCGATGTCTCCGCCACCATCGATACGCCCTTCGTCGGGCGCCTTGAACAGCTGCGCACCGATTTCAACCGCTCGATGACCCGCCTTCAGGAGACGATGTCGCTGATCAAGGGCAATGTCGTGGCCATCCAGGGCAATGTCCGCCAGATGTCGCAATCGACGGACGACCTGTCGCGGCGTACCGAAACCCAGGCGGCCTCGCTTGAACAGACGGCCGCAGCCGTCAGCGAAGTGACGATGAATGTACGCGCTGCTGCCGACAAGGCGCGTGAAGCAAACACCATCGTTGCCGAGACACGCCGCAGCGCCGATAGCTCGCTGACGGTGGTTGGCAATGCGATTTCGGCCATGCAGCGCATCGAGGGTGCCTCGCAGAAGATCGCCCAGATCACCGAGGTCATCGATGGCATCGCCTTCCAGACCAATCTTCTGGCGCTGAATGCAGGCGTCGAGGCTGCCCGTGCAGGCGATGCCGGCAAGGGTTTTGCGGTGGTCGCGCAGGAAGTGCGCGAGCTTGCCCAGCGGTCCGCAGGCGCTGCCAAGGAGATCAAGGGCCTGATCAATGCCTCCACGCAAGAGGTTGCTACCGGTTCGCATCTTGTCCAGCAGACCGGCGAGGCACTGGCCACGATCGGCGCGCAGATTTCCAGCATCAGTGCCCATGTCGAGGATATTGCCACGGCCTCGCGCGATCAGTCTTCGGCGCTGCACGAGGTGAACGGTGCCGTTGGCCAGATGGACCAGCTGACCCAGCAGAATGCCGCGATGGTGGAAGAAACCAGCGCCGCCAGCCGCCAGCTTGCCGAAGAGGCGGACCAGTTGGTGATGCTGCTTGAGGAGTTCCGCCTCGAACAGCACGGTCAGGGTGGTCACGCGCAGCGCAGCGCTGCCTGATTATGGCGCAGGAAAAGCCTGTCGGCAGCACCTGCCGGCAGGCTTTTTACCATAAACGGGCTCGACAGCTGCCCGGCATACATGGCACTGTCTCTATTCAGTACTTCTTAAGTAACGTGTCGCATTCTGAGGGCCTCGCTTCTGTATCCCGATGGCTCAGCCTCTCGGCTTCTTTTGCGAGAAAGGTCTGCGGTGGCATCCAGTGCGTGTTTTTTGCACCGGGTGCCGCAATGCGCACACAGTTCTGACCGATGAAGGAATTGTCGCGCCTGTCTGTCGTTTCGCGGCAGAAAATCTGTTGTTCTGGGGATCGTACCATGCATAAACACCGCGCGCGTGCCATTGCCATTGCTGAAGCCCGTACCAAGGCCAGCCTTCGTCTTTCCCTGTTCGTGTTGGCCGTCTGCGCCAGCGCCGCGCTTCTGGCGCTTCCGGGCATTTTCTGAACCATCCTCAGACCTTGAGCGATATGCCGTTTCTGACCGCCGGTTGCCTGATTGCTGTTGCCCGGTTTCATCTCCACGGCTGATCCACGAGAGCGTCACCTTCTCTGCCTGCGCACCAAGGCGCGGGCAAAGAGCGTTTTTGCTGGCCCGACCCCTGTCCCAAAACGATCTCCTCAATTGATGATGCGCAAGTTTATGTCTCTTTTACTTTACTGATGTAAGCTGACTTTTACTGAGCAGTGATCGGTTTCATGAAGGGGGCCTCATGTCCAAAATCTTGCCCGCGTCCGTTACGTCGCGTATTCTTCTTCTCTGTCTTTCGCTTGTTGTCGTCGCCGTCGCAGCGGTTGGGGGAATGACCTACACCTATATGCGCGCCGACATCATGGAGCAGACCGCGACCGACGCCCGTGCGGCAATGCGGGCCATGGCAACGCTTTACGATGCCTCGGTGGAAGGCTCCGACATCCAGGTGGCAAATGCGGTCGTCACGGGCGTGCGCCAGCAGGGCGTCCTGCAATTGCCCGATCATTCTCTGGTGGACCGCACGGCCCAGTCGATCAACGGCGTTGCCACCGTCTTCCAGAAGCAGGGCAGCGATTTCGTCCGCATCTCCACCAATGTGAAGAAGGAAAATGGCGACCGGGCCACCGGCACCAAACTTGCCGCCGACCATCCGGCCCAGGCATTTCTCGCCCGGGGCGAGGCCTATTATGGCCCGGCGGTCCTCTTCGGCCGCAGCTTCGTCACAGGTTATTTCCCGGTGAAGGATGCCGCCGGCGCCGTCAGCGGCGTGCTGTTCATCGGCATTCCGCTAGAAGTCTATTTCGCCCAGATTTCGTCCACTGCCTGGGTGATGATCGTGACCGGCCTAATTGCCATCGCAGCCGTCGGGCTTCTGGGTTTCGTGATGATCCGTCGCCTCGTGCGGCCGCTGACGGTGCTGACCGGCACCGTGTTGAAGATCTCCTCCGGGGAAGATGTGGCGGTGCCTTATGCCGATCGCCGCAACGAGTTTGGCAATATCGCCCGGGCGCTTGAAGTGTTCCGCAGCAATGCGCGCGAAAAGCAGGCCGTGGAAAATTCTGCCGCACGCGAACGCGCCGAAGCCGATGCAGACCGCCGTCGCAGCGACGCGGAAAAGCAGCGCGTCGACCAGGATATCGATTTTGCCGTGGCCGAACTCGGCACCGCGCTCGCGCATCTCTCGCAGGGCGATCTTTCGCGCACCATCGAAACCGCGTTTTCCGGCCGCCTCGAACAGTTGCGGGTGGATTTCAACCGCTCCATCACCAATCTGCGCGATACGATGGCGCGCATCCGCCATAGCACGCTGTCGATCCAGAAGGGCACGGCAGAGCTTAGCGCCTCCTCCGACGATCTGGCGCGCCGCACCGAATCCCAGGCTGCCTCGCTGGAAGAAACCGCAGCCGCCGTTGATGAAATCACGGTGACGGTGACCAATTCGGCCGAACGGGCCCGCGAGGCAAATCAGGCCGTTTCCACAACCCGCAAGACCGCCGACAGCTCCTCCACCGTCGTGTCCAGCGCGGTGGATGCCATGGGTCGCATCGAGGAAGCCTCGCAGAAGATCGAGTTGATCATCGAGGTGATCGACGATATCGCCTTCCAGACGAACCTTCTGGCGCTGAATGCCGGCATCGAGGCGGCGCGTGCCGGCGAGGCGGGCAAGGGGTTTGCGGTGGTGGCCCAGGAAGTGCGGGAACTTGCGCAACGTTCCGCCAGTGCTGCCCGCGAGATCAAGGACCTCATCAACCAGTCGAGCAACGAGGTGCGCAACGGCTCCGAACTGGTTCAGCAGGCCGGCAAGGTTCTCGCCGCCATCAGCGAACAGATTTCCGGCGCCAGCCGCCACGTGGAATCGATTGCGACCGCCAGCCAGGACCAGTCTTCGGCGCTGAAGGAAATCAACGGCACCGTCAACAAAATGGACCAGTTGACCCAGCAGAACGGCGCCATGGTGGCCGACACCAGCCAGGCCAGCGCAAGGCTTGCCTCCGAGGCCGACGTGCTGATGCAACTGGTAGAACAGTTCCGCATCGAGATGGGGCATGCCGGCTCTCGCCGGGCGGCTTAACTTACCGTTCTCGACATTGATGATCTCATGGAAAAGGGCGCCGTTCGGGGCGCCCTTTCTACGTTTGCCGGAGGAGCATCCTCACCGTGGCGTGGCGACGATGACGGGGATCAGCAGGTCGCCCCAGTTGCCCTCGCCGCCGTGGTGGCGGGCGGAGCGGACGAGTTCGACGGAGACACCGGCATCGACGGCCTTCATCACGGCATGGTTCAGCCGATGCAGGTCATTGGCCAGCATGCGGATGGCCGACTGCTGTTCTGTGGTCATGGTGGTCGATTGTTCTTCGGCGCGTTCCTTGACGCGGGTCTGGACGTTCATGGCATTTCTCCTCTTGATGTCGGGGGTTCTTGACGTTTCATGCTGGGCTGAAGGCCCCTCCCAACCCTCCCCACAAGGGGGAGGGCTTAACCCGGACGCGCCCTTGAATGAGGGAGGCGAAGGGCTGCCACGCGGCTTCTCCCCCCTTGTGGGGGAGATGGCCGGCAGGCCAGAGAGGGCCTTCTCGGGTCTTCATTCCGCAGCGGGGCGGAACTGGTCGTGTTCGGTGGATTCCTTCATCGCCGTCGTCGATGACTGGCCGCCGGAGATCGCCACCGACACGGCATCGAAATAGCCGGTGCCGACTTCGCGCTGGTGTTTGGTTGCCGTGTAGCCGTTGATCTCGGCGGCAAATTCCGCTTCCTGCAGCTCCGAATAGGCGGCCATCTGGCGGTCCTTGTAGCCGCGGGCCAGTTCGAACATGCCAAAGTTCAGCTGGTGGAAACCGGCAAGCGTGATGAACTGGAACTTGTAGCCCATGGCGCCAAGCTCACGCTGGAATTTGGCGATCGTCGCATCATCCAGGTTCTTCTTCCAGTTGAACGAGGGCGAGCAATTATAGGCGAGCTTCTTGCCCGGATGCACCTTGTGGACGCCTTCGGCAAATTTGCGCGCCTGTTCCAGATCGGGCTTCGACGTTTCGCACCAGATGAGATCGCAATAGGGCGCATAGGCAACAGCACGGGCGATGCACGGCTCCAGCCCGTTCTTCACCTGATAAAAACCCTCGACGGTGCGACCCTTATCATAATCGACGAAAGGCTGGTCGCGCTCATCGATGTCTGACGTCAGAAGTTTAGCGGCTTCCGCATCGGTGCGGGCAATGACCAGCGTCGGCGTGCCCATGACGTCGGCGGCGAGACGGGCGGCCGTCAGGTTGCGGATATGGGCCGCCGTCGGGATCAGAACCTTACCGCCGAGATGGCCGCATTTCTTTTCAGACGCCAGCTGGTCCTCGTAATGCACGCCGGCAGCACCCGCCTCGATAAAGGCCTTCATGATCTCGAAGGAATTCAGCGGCCCGCCAAAACCTGCCTCCGCATCGGCAACGATCGGCGCAAACCATGTGTCGACCGAAAGGCCTTTGCCCTCCGAGGTCTCGATCTGGTCGGCGCGCTGCAACGTCTTGTTGATGCGCTTGGCCAGTTCCGGTGCGGCGTTTGCCGGGTAAAGCGACTGGTCGGGATACATGGCGGACGCCGTGTTGGCGTCTGCCGCGACCTGCCAGCCGGAGAGATAGATGGCCTTGAGCCCGGCGCGAACCATCTGCATGGCCTGGTTGCCGGAGAGAGCGCCGAGGGCATTGACGAAATCCTCACTGTCGAGCAGCTGCCAGAGCCGGTTTGCCCCCATTTCCGCCAGCGAATACTTTAGCTCCACCGAGCCGCGCAGGCGCTTCACATCGGCGGCCGAATAAGGGCGCGTGATGCCGTCATAACGGCCCTTGGGGGCGGTTGGCACGAGATTGTAAAATTCTGTCATGATGCTCTCTCCCTGCTTATGTGGTCTTTCGAAGCTGTTGTTTGGTAGCCTCGATATCTGAGACAGAATTTACAGTGCGCTGCAAAAAGCTGCCAGAAAATAAGCGTATTCAGTGCGATGAAAGAGGTTAGGTTGTCTTGCTTTTGACGGATGAGTTTGTGAGGATGTAAATCCTGTCACAAATGGCGGGGCGAGCAATCTGTCAAAGGATGTCACATGGCCGAACGCAAGATCTTTGCCGGGCCGCGCGTGCGGCGTGTGCGGCTGACCCTTGGCCTCACCCAGACGGCGATGGCCGAGGGGCTTGGCATCTCGCCCTCCTATTTGAACCTCATCGAGCGCAACCAGCGACCGCTGACCGTGCAGCTGCTGCTGCGGCTTTCCTCCGTCTACAAGGTCGATCTCGACCAGTTGCAGGGCGAGGGCGGCGGGCTGGCCGGGCAGCTGCGCGAGGTGTTTGCCGATCCGCTGCTGGCGGGCGAAATCCCCGGAGATCAGGAACTGATCGAAATGGCGGAGGGCGCGCCGAATGCCGCCATCGGCGTCATCAAACTGTTTCGCGCCTATAAGGAGCAGGCGTCGCGCCTGTCGGATCTTGCCGACCTTCTGGCGCGCGAGGGGCACGAGACCTCGCTTGGCCGGGCCCATCTGCCGATGGACGAGGTGCGCCAGACGCTGGAAACCCGCCCATTCGTATTTCCCCGCATTGATACGGCCGCCGAAGCTTTCCTGGCGCAGCTCACCCCGGGCGATGATCTCACCGGCGCGCTCAAAACCTTCCTGCGCTCCGGCCATGGCATCGTGGTGCGCCAGCTTCCGGTGCATGTGATGCCGACCTTACGCCGGCGTTATGACCGCCATTCCATGCGGCTTTTCCTCTCCGAACGGCTGTCGGTTGCCGATCGCACCCGCGAGATTGCGCAGGAGGTGGCGCTTTTGGCGCTGAAGGACGAGATTGCGCAGGAGCTTGAGGATCTGGGCTTGTCGAGCGGCGAGGCGCTGCGCATTGCGCGGTTCGAACTGGCCCGCTACGCCGCCCATGC
The DNA here is from genome assembly GCF_058242805.1 of Neorhizobium sp. PAMB6716. Classification (NCBI taxonomy): domain Bacteria; kingdom Pseudomonadati; phylum Pseudomonadota; class Alphaproteobacteria; order Hyphomicrobiales; family Rhizobiaceae; genus Neorhizobium; species Neorhizobium sp. PAMB6716. The sequence goes on along the minus strand of NZ_CM177835.1, from coordinate 2,738,727 downwards.
GCTGATGATGCCGCTCTCCACCTTTCTTGCTGCCGCTGAACGTTGCCATTACGATATCGACGTGCTCGCCTCCCGCTTTGAGGTCTCCGTCGAGCAGGCGGCCCAGCGGCTGATCACGCTGCAGAGGGCTGGCAACAAAGCCCCGGCGTTTTTCCTGATGGAGGCCGATCATGCCGGCAACATCCTTCGCCGCGCCGGCGCGCAAGGGTTTCCGAAAGCACGTTTCGGCGGCCTTTGTCCGAAGCTTGGCCTTCATGCCGCCTTTGCCCAGCCGGGGCAGGTGCTGGCGGAGCGCGTCGATATGCCCGATGGCGGCGCCTTCCTCACCGTCTGCCGCACCATAGAAGGGCCGAAGGCGGGGTTTGGCGAACGGCTGCGCCGCACGGCGCTGCTGGTCGGCTGTGACATGAGCTTTGCCGGCGAAACCGTTTATGGCCCGGCAGCCGACCTTCCGGCCGCACGCGTCGCCGCCGGCACTGCCTGTCGGCTCTGCGAGCGACAGGGCTGTCTCTCCCGCGCCGAGCCGCCGGTCACCCGGCCGCTCGGGCTGGACGAGATGGTGACCGGCCTCAGCGCCTTTGATTTTCAATGATCTTTTGGAAGAATGGCGCTCTTTTGTGCAATGCCACACATTTCCGCTTGTGGGCTGAAGGTTTCCTTTCTACTCTCCCAACAAAACAGATAATCATCTCTGGGCGGGCGCGGTGATGTGCTTCAGCCGGGATGAGGGGAACAGGAGAACATCATGCGCTTGACGACGATTTCGCTTGCAGCTTTCGCTACGGTCGCCTTTGCTGCGACAACCGCCCTGTCTCAGGAGCGTGTGGTGCATGTCTACAACTGGTCCGATTACATCGACGAAAACATCCTCACCGATTTCACCAAGGAAACCGGCATCAAGGTCGTTTACGACGTGTTCGACAGCAATGAGCTGGTGGAAACCAAGCTTCTGGCCGGCGGTTCCGGGTATGACGTGGTGGTGCCGACCGGCCCGTTCCTCGCCCGCCAGATCCAGGCCGGCGTGTTCCAGAAGCTCGACAAGTCCAAGCTGCCGAACCTTGTGAACCTCTGGCCGGTCGTGTCGGAGCGTCTGGCGAAATACGATCCCGGCAACCAGTATGCCGTCAACTACATGTGGGGCACGACAGGCATTGGCTATAATGTCGCAAAGGTGAAAGCTGCCCTTGGCGATGTGCCGATCGACAGCTTTGACGTGCTGTTCAAGCCGGAAAATGCCGCGAAGCTGAAGAGCTGCGGCATCAACATTCTCGATGCGTCCGATGAGACTTTTGCGATTGCGATGAACTATATCGGCAAGGACCCCGACAGCAAGGCAACCGCAGACCTGCAGGCCGGGGCTGCCGTCTACAAGGCGATCCGGCCCAGCGTGAAAACATTCAATTCCTCCGCCTATATCGAGGAACTGGCCAACGGTGATACCTGCATCACCATCGGCTGGTCCGGCGACATCCTGCAGGCGAAAACCCGCGCGGAAGAGGCCAAGAACGGCGTCGAGATCAATTACGTCATCCCCAAGGAAGGCACCTATATGTGGTTCGACAACCTGGCCATCCCGGCGGATGCCAAGAATGTCGAGGAAGCCCATGCCTTCATCAACTACCTGATGAAGCCTGAGGTGATCGCCAAGGCCTCCAACTACGTGCAATATGCCAATGGCAATCTTCCGGCCCAGAAGCTGATGGACGAGGCGGTGGTGAAGAACCCGTCCGTCTATCCGGATGAGGCGACGCTTGCCAAGCTGTTCACCATCTCGCCCTATGACCCCAAGGCCCAGCGCGTCATCAACCGCGAATGGACGGCGATCAAGACCGGCCAGTAAGCGCCCGGCCGATCCTGCAAAGGTCGATTCTGCAAGTCCTGCCGGTGGCGGTTGCGCCACCGGGTTTCAAAGAGACGGTTGGATGAACGAGGTGGGGCGGGCATGGCAAAATCTCTCGGACCGGTTAAACGCAAATTCTCGCCCTGGACCGATCCGGCGGCGGTGCCCTTCATCCGCTTTGAAAACATCACCAAACGTTACGGCGATTTCGTTGCCGTCGATAACCTGACGCTCGATATCTACGAGCGCGAATTTTTCTCGCTGCTGGGGCCATCCGGCTGTGGCAAGACCACGCTGATGCGCATGCTGGCAGGCTTCGAGGAGCCGACAGAGGGGCGCATTCTCCTGCAGGGCAAGGACCTCTCGGGCGTGCCGCCCTATCGGCGCCCAACCAACATGATGTTCCAGAGCTATGCGCTGTTTCCCCATATGACGGTGGAAAAGAACGTCGCCTTCGGCCTGCAGCAGGATGGCTTGCCAAAAGCCGATATCGCCGCCCGCGTCGAGGAAATGCTGAACCTCGTCAAGCTGGAAAGTTTTGCCAAGCGCAAGCCGGCGCAGCTATCCGGCGGACAGCGCCAGCGCGTGGCGCTTGCCCGCTCGCTTGCAAAGCGCCCCAAGGTGTTGCTGCTCGATGAACCGCTCGGCGCGCTCGATCGCAAGCTGCGCGAGGAAACCCAATTCGAGCTGATGGATATCCAGCACACGCTGGGGCTGACGTTCCTCATCGTCACCCATGACCAGGAGGAGGCGATGACCGTGTCCGACCGCATCGCCGTCATGGACAAGGGCCTCATCGTGCAGGTGGCGACGCCGGCTGAAATCTACGAGGCGCCGAACAGCCGTTACGTCGCCGATTTCATCGGGGATATCAACATCCTGGAATGCACCGTCACCGACAATGGCGGTGATTGCCTGCGCGAGGGCCATCCGCCCGTCGTGCGGCTGGAAAGCGATGGCCTTGCCATTGCCGTGGAACAGGATTGCAAGGTCGCCACCGGCGATCAGGTGGGCTTTGCTGTGCGACCGGAAAAGGTGCGGATATCCCTGGATGAACCGGAAAAGACCGGCTTCAACACCGCCCATGGCGAGGTCTGGGATATCGGGTATCTCGGCGATTTCTCGGTGTTTCTGGTCAAGCTCGACGATGGCCGCATTTTACGCGCGGCGCAGGCGAATGTCTCGCGCCTCGTCGACCGACCGATCACCTTTGGAGACATCGTGTGGCTCACCTGGCCGCTCGATGCGGGCCTGGTTCTGACGCGCTAGCGGGGAGGGAAGCGACATGGCCGAAACCGGAGCATCCTCGCAAACCAACCCGCTGCGCTGGCTGGTCGTCGCCGTGCCTTATCTGTGGCTTTTCCTGTTCTTTGCCGCACCCTTCTTCATCATCTTCAAGATTTCGCTGTCGGATACGGCCATTGCCATGCCGCCTTATGCGCCGACCTTTGACGGTTTCGGCGCCATCGGCGATTTCTTCGCGCAGCTTGATTTCGAGAATTACCAGTTCCTGACGGAAGACCCGCTTTATATCAACGCCTACCTGTCATCGCTGCGTATCGCGTTCATTTCCACGCTGCTCTTGTTGCTGATCGGTTATCCCATGGCGTTGGCCATGGCGCGCGCGCGCTCCACCATCCGCCCAACGCTGATGATGATGGTGATCCTGCCGTTCTGGACATCCTTCCTCATCCGCGTTTACGCCTGGATCGGTATCCTGAAGCCGGAGGGGCTGTTGACGCTACTGTTTCAGGCGATCGGCGTGCTCGGGCCGGACGAGCAGGTCAACATCTTCCGCACCGATTACGCGGTCTTCATCGGCATCGTTTATTCCTACCTGCCGTTCATGGTGCTGCCGCTTTATGCCGCGCTCGAAAAGATGGACGGCACGCTGCTGGAAGCCGCAAGCGATCTCGGCTGCCCGCCATGGAAGGCCTTCTGGAAGATCACCTTTCCGCTGTCGCTGCCCGGCGTCATCGCCGGCGCGCTCATCTGCTTTATCCCGATCACCGGCGAATTCGTCATTCCCGATCTTCTGGGCGGAGCCGAAACGCTGATGATCGGCAAGACGCTGTGGACGGAATTTTTTGGCAACCGAGACTGGCCGCTGGCCTCTGCGGTGGCGGTTCTGCTTCTGCTGGCGCTCGTGGTGCCCATCGTCATCTTCCAGAACCAGCAGCAGAAGGTGGGCTGAGCCATGAAACCAGCGCGCTTTGATGCCACCATCCTCACCCTCTGCTTTGCCTTTCTCTACATCCCGATCATCATTCTCGTCATCTATTCCTTCAACGCCTCGCGCCTTGTCACCGTCTGGGGCGGCTTTTCGCTTCACTGGTATCAGGTGATGTGGTCGAACGAGGGGCTGATGGATGCGGCCTGGGTCACGGCGCGCGTCGGTATCCTCAGCGCCACGCTCGGCACCGTGTTTGGCACGCTTGCGGCGCTCACACTGGTGCGCTTTCCGCGTTTTCCCGGTCGTGTCGCCTTCACCGGCATGGTGTATGCGCCGCTCGTGATGCCCGAAGTCATTACCGGGCTTTCGATGCTGCTGCTCTTCGTTGCGATGAATGTCGACCGCGGTTTCTGGACGGTCACCATCGCCCACACCACCTTTACCATGTGTTATGTGGCGATCGTCGTGCAGTCGCGGCTGCTGACATTTGATCGCAGCCTTGAAGAGGCGGCGCAGGATCTCGGTTGCCCGCCGGTGCGCACGTTCTTCACCATCACCCTGCCACTCATCCTGCCGGCCATCGTATCGGGCTGGATGCTGGCGTTCACGCTGTCGCTGGATGATCTGGTGATAGCAAGTTTTACCACCGGTCCCGGCGCCACGACGCTGCCGATCAAGATCTACAGCCAGGTGCGGCTTGGGGTGACGCCGGAAATCAACGCCATCTGCACCATCCTGATCGGGCTCGTCACGCTCGGCGTTATCGCCACGTCCATTACCACGAAGCGCGCCGAGCTTCGCCGCATTCGCGATGAACACGACGCCATCCGCGGCGCCACCTGAAACAGCTCTTGCCGCACAACAAAACGCCGGCATCCTCAAAGGATACCGGCGCGTTTTGATTGGATGATCGGTTGGAGATCAGTGGCGGCGAAGATCAGCCTGGGCTGCCGCTTCGCCAACCTGCATCGAGCGGGTGAGGGGAACCAGCTGCCAGAGCGCCGAGAGACCGACCAGAACATAAACGATTGTCGCCAGTGTCGAATCCTGGCCGCCGAAGATGGTTGCGACAAGATCGAAATCGGCAATGCCGACCAGCAGCCAGTTGATGCCGCCGACAATGATGAGAATGAGGGTGATGATGTTGAGTGCGCGCATGGTGATCTCCTTCAAGGGCTTGACTGGTGATCGAACAGGCGTTGCAGGGCTTTGTTCCGCAAAAGTTGTGTCGAATATTTCTCTTCGCCGTAAAATTTATGGGCCTATGGAGGGTGCCGGCGCTGTCGGTGCCGGCCAGATTATCGGGTTCGGCCAGGCGCCGCCGATGAACACCGTGCGTGGCTGATCGGGCAGCGTCTGATCGATGACAGTTGCGGCAAGCGACAGGCTTTTGGTCTCGTAGGGAACGACGCCAGAGAGGCGTAGCGAATAGGGGGGCCCGGCCAGCACAGCCTCCTGGATTTCAGCGCTGCCGGAGGCAAGCTCTGCCGAAAGCACAAGGCTGTCGAAGCTCGTGGTGCCCTCCGTTGTCTGGTTCAGCGAAAAATAGCTGGAACCGGTGGCGAGCCGTCGCAGGGCGGCAAGGTCCAGCCCGGTAATGCGGCCGGCGCCGGTGGAAAGGCGGAATGTTCCGGTGAGGTCCCCCGGATGCGCCTCGGCCAGCGGTTTTTCAAGCTGCAGGTCAAGATCGACGGATCCGGTCGCCGCCAGCACCGGCCCCGGCAGCGAAAGATCCCGCGCCAGCGTTTCGAAATCGACGTTGCGGGCGGACATCACCACCCGCGTCGAGGGTTTTGGCTGCAGCCGCATGCGGATCTGGCCGGTCAGGCTGCCGTTCAGAAGGTCGCTGTCGAGAATTTCGATCTCCGCGCGCTGCGCGTCCGAGATGATGCTGACGGCACTGTTGGCAAGCGTCAGGCTGCCGAGCTTTGCCGTCTTCACCGAAAAACGCACGTCGAAACCCAGCTGTCGTTCAAACGGCGGATCGGCCGCGACATCCGCTCTGCCGCCTGAGTGCCGGTCGTTGGAAATTGCCTGTACCAGCGCGCCAAGGTTGACGGCGTCGAAGGCAAGCGTTCCCGTCACGCGCGGGGCGGATGTGGCGCTTTGCATGCTCAGATCCATCACGCCGGTGCCATGCGTGCCATTCGCCTCGATCGACAGGCGGTCGAAGCGCAGCACATTGCTCAAGGTCACCAGCCTTGCCGAAAGTGAAAGATTGCGCAGGTCGTCTGCGGTATGCACCGGCAGGTTCGCCCAGGTCACGACATCGCTGACATTCGGTATCGAAAGTTCGAGGTCTCCGGAAAAGAAGGCATAACTAGCAAGGTCGGCGCGTCCGGCAAAACGCCCGGAAAACAGCGGCGATTTGATCGTGGCATCGATATCCGTGCCGCGTCCGCCCAGAAGCAACAGCGGTTGCGGCGAAGCAAGCTCAAGATCGATTGCCTGGCCGCGGATGGTGGCACGCATCCGCATGTCGGCAGCAGCGGACAGTTTTGGCCAGTCGATCGTGCCGTTGATGTCCTCGATCAGCAGGGTCTGTCCGCTGCGGTCCCGGATCGATAATTTGCCGGCTGAGACCGTCACGTCGCCCATCACCGTATCGCCGACATCCGGCAGGGGCATGTCAGCGGCGGACGCCTCCTGTGGAGAGATCGCGTTTCGCACGGCCGCGCCCAGAATGCCGTCGCTGCTCCAGTCGAGCGCGCCGTTCGCATCAAAGGTTATGGTGATGTCAGGGCTGACAAGCTTGAAATCCTGGAAAACCGGCTCGCCGCGCAGCGCCTGCAGCACGCTGAAGCCGGCTGAAAGTGTCTCGATACGGCCAAGCACCGGCGCATCCGGCCGGTTCTCTTGCCGGATGGTGATGCCCGTCAGCGTCACGACCGGCTGCGGCCAGAATTCCAGTTCCGGCGCGCCCTCGATGGTCACATCATGGCCGAGCCATTTTTCTACTGCGTCTTCCATGCTCTCGCGCACGAGTGACGAGGACACCAGAATCGGGGCGGCGACACGAAACAGCATGGTCAGCGCCAGAAGGCCGCCGCCGGCGTAAAGCGCGATTCGAGCAATTTTCTTGCGTGGCGTGAAGGCTCTCATGCGAATTTCGCCATCGTGCTTGCAGACATCAGACAGGGTGCAGCGCCTGAAATCATTTCGGGCGCGGGCAACGTGCCGCTTCGTTAGCGGAAATGCCCGCGCCATGCAAACCGGTGCGGCAAGTGCGCTTCAAATGGCCGTAAAGCAGCCATCGCGACCCTTTATCGTGCAACGCAACATGATATAGCTGTCGCATTGGGTGGAGGTAAACAACATGGATATGGAAATGCCCCTGTGGACGCCGTCCGAGGCGCGCAAAGCAGCTGCACCGCTTTCAAGCTTCATGGCCTGGTGTGGGGAGCGCCATGGCCGCACCTTTGCCAATACGGATGACCTGCACGCCTGGTCTATCACCGAGCGCGGCGATTTCTGGACGGCGGTCTGGGATTTCTGCGGCGTCAAGGGCGAGCGCGGCGCGACAAGCCTCATCCATGGCGACGACATGATGGCGGCCCGCTTTTTTCCAGATGCCATGCTGAACTTTGCCGAAAACCTGCTGACCCGCACCGGCACTGACGATGCGCTGATCTTTCGCGGCGAAGACAAGGTGGCCTATCGCTGGAGCTGGGATGAGCTTGCCGCTCATGTCTCACGCCTGCAGCAGGCTTATCTTGCCATGGGCATTGGACCGGGAGACCGGATTGCGGCGATGATGCCGAACCTTCCCGAAACCATTGCGGCCATGTTGGCGGCCGCCTCCATTGGCGCGATCTGGTCGTCCTGTTCACCGGATTTTGGCCGCCAAGGCGTGCTCGACCGGTTTGGCCAGATCGAGCCAAAACTGTTCATCGCCTGCGATGGCTACTGGTATAACGGCAAGCGCCAGGACGTCGCCGACAAGGTGCGCGACGTCGCGGCAGAGCTGAAGGTGCCCGTCGTGATCGTGCCCTATGCCGGCGATGCGGTGGCGATTGCGGCCTCGCTCAGCGATGGCCGCACGTTGGAGGCGCTGATGGCGCCTTATGCGCCAGCCCCCATTGCCTATACGCGCATGCCGTTTTCGCACCCGCTCTATATCCTGTTTTCCTCCGGCACGACCGGCGTTCCCAAATGTATCGTGCATTCGGCGGGCGGCAGCCTGTTGCAGCATCTGAAGGAACTGGTGCTGCATTGTGGCATCACGCCCGGTGACCGGCTGTTCTATTTCACCACCTGCGGCTGGATGATGTGGAACTGGCTGGCTTCAGGCCTTGCCGCCGGCGCCACGCTCTGCCTGTTCGACGGCTCGCCCTTTGCGCCTGACGGCAAGGTTCTGTTCGATTATGCGCAGGCTGAAAAGTTCAAGGTGTTCGGCACCTCCGCAAAATTCATCGATGCGGTGCGCAAAGCCGAACTCGAGCCGATCAAAACGCATGACCTGTCGTCGCTGCAGCTGATCACGTCCACCGGCTCGCCGCTGTCGCCGGAAGGGTTTTCCTTCGTTTATGAAGGTATCAAGGCGGATGTGCATCTCGCCTCGATTTCCGGCGGCACCGATATCGTCTCCTGTTTCGTGCTTGGCAATCCCTTGAAACCGGTGTGGCGCGGCGAGATCCAGGGGCCGGGCCTCGGGCTTGCGGTGGATGTCTGGAGCGACGAGGGCAAGCCGGTGCGCGGCGAAAAGGGTGAACTGGTCTGCACCAAGGCTTTTCCATCCATGCCCGTGATGTTCTGGAACGATCCCGGCCAGAAGAAATACAAAGCCGCGTACTTCGAACGTTTTGACAATATCTGGTGCCACGGCGATTTTGCCGAGTGGACACCCCATGGCGGGCTGATCATCCATGGGCGCTCGGATGCGACGCTGAACCCCGGCGGCGTGCGCATCGGCACCGCCGAGATCTACAATCAGGTGGAGCAGATGCCGGAAGTGCTGGAGGCGCTGTGCATTGGTCAGGATTTTGATGATGACGTGCGCGTGGTGCTGTTCGTGCGGCTCGCCAATGGCGTCGTGCTGGACGACGCGCTGGTTGCGGCGATCAAGACCCGTATCCGCACCGGTTGCACGCCGCGCCACGTGCCGGCCAAGGTCATTGCCGTCTCGGATATTCCGCGCACGAAATCCGGCAAGATCGTGGAGCTTGCGGTGCGCGAAGTCGTGCATGGCCGGCCGGTAAAAAATATGGAGGCGCTCGCCAATCCGGAAGCGCTGCAACTGTTTGCCGGGCTTGCCGAACTGCAGTCGTAACAGGCACCTTGCTTTGACGGGGGCAGTTTCGGCTGCCCTTCCTGCTTCGGCCTATCGCTCCATCGAGCGGGAAACAAACAGCACCGGCACCAGACCGGCGAGCACGATGATCAGCGAGGCAATCGAGGCATTTTCGATCTGCGCGCGCGAGGCATCCTCATAGACCAGCGTGGCCAGCGTGTTGAAATTGAACGGCCGCAGCAGGATGGTGGCCGACAGTTCCTTCATCGATTCGACAAAAACGAAGAGGGCGGCGGTCAGCAGGGCGGGCCGCATATTGGGCAGGAGTACGCTGACCAGCGTCTGGAAGCGGTTGCGTCCCAGCGTTCGCGCCGCCATGTCGAGATGCGGCGACAGTTTCCGGAAACCGGAATCCACCGTTCCCTCCGCCATGGTGAGGAAACGCACGGTGCAGGCATAAAAGATGGCAAAGCCGGTGCCGGACAATAAAAGCCCGGTGGAGACGCCGAAATACTGGCGCATCAGGGCATCCAGCCCATTGTCGAAGGCGGCCAGCGGCACGAGAACGCCAATGGCAAGCACGGTTCCCGGCATGCCGTAACCGAGCGAGGCCAGACGTCCGGCAATGCCGCCTGCCGCATTCGGGCGCGTGCGCAGGCTATAGGCCAGAAGGAAGCCGATAAGGACGGTTGCCACAGCTGCCGATCCCGACACCAGAACGCTATTCCACAAGGCTTTCAACAGACGCGGATCGTGCAGCAGTTCCAGCCGGCGCACGGCGTAACTTACAAGCATCGACACCGGCAGCAGGAAACCGAAAGCCACCGGAGTGACGCAGATGGTGACGGCTGCCATCGCGGCGGCCCCTCGGAGCCTCGGCCGCACCTGATCGTTGACGCTTGCGGTCGTGCGGTTTGCCACAAAACGCTGCCGCCGGCGCGCCAGCCGTTCAACCGCGATGAGGCCGGCAACGACCAGAAGCAGCACCACGGCCAGCTGGGCGGCCCCGCCAAGGCTTCCCCGGTTCAGCCACGTATCGTAGATCGAAAAGGTCAGCGTGGTCACGCCGAGATATTCCACGGCGCCGATATCGTTCAGCGTTTCCATGGCGACCAGCGTCAACCCGATCATGATCGCCGGCCGCGCCATCGGCAACTGGATGCGCAGCATAGTGCGCAAGGGGCCGGCGCCCAGCGTACGTGCCACATCGGCCGCTGCGCGCCCCTGCATAAGAAACGTGGAGCGGCAGGCGAGATAGACATAAGGATAAAGCACCGACGACATCACCAGCACCGCGCCGCCGAGCGAGCGGATATCGGGAAACCAGTAGTCTCGCGCCGTGCGATAACCTAGAAGTCCGCGGTAGAACGTCTGCAGCGGCCCGGTGAAATCCAGGAATTCCGCAAACATATAAGCGGCGATATAGGAGGGGATGGCGAGCGGCAGAACCAGCGCCACCGATAACAGCCGGCGAAACGGAAAACTGAAACCGGTGACCAGCCAGGCGCTGAGAATACCGAACAGGCTGGTGAGGAGCCCTGTGAACACAACGAGTTGCACGGTGCGCAGCGTGGCGCGCGGCAAAACATTGGTGAGGATATGCGCAAGGCTCTCCGTGCCGCCGAAAAGCGCAATCCAGACCACGGATGCCACCGGCAGAACCGCAACGGCCGCCACCAGAAGCGCCGCGCCAGACAGGAGCCGCGCATCCTGCCCGCGAACTGGCCCGCCCGCCCGCTTGGGAGCGTCGGCAAATTCCGCGCTGAAAGAGGGTTCCCCCGCCATGCCTATCCTTTGTCTGTCCCCGCAGACCGTCCCCAGACGCTCTACAACATCGGCCCGGAAACCGGAATTGGTTTTCGGGCCGATAGAATTGGCAAAAAACTTGTTGTCCCGACGGGGCTTCCTCAGGTGGCCAGCACGCGCGGCGAGGGGAAGGTGACCTCCACCAGCGTGCCCTCGTTCGGCGCCGAATGGATGGAGAAGGCGGCGCGGTTGGCATCCACCATCGCCTTCGTCAGCGGAAGACCAAGGCCGGTGCCATCGCCGCGCTTGCGGGTGCCGCCGGCCACCTGCCGGAACGGCTTCATGGCCAGTTCCAGTTCCGAGCGGGTCATGCCGATGCCGGTATCGCGGATGCGCAGTACGACATTGCCGTTCGCCTCATAGGCGGTGGAGACGACAATCTGGCCGCCCGAGGGCGTGAAGCGGATGGCGTTTGCCAGAATGTTCAGCACGATCTGCTTGATCGAGCGCAGGTCGGCCACGACTGGCGGCACCGCATGCGACAGCGCCGTGCGGATGATCACCCGCTGGCCGTTCGCCTGCGGCTGCACCAGCGACACCGCCTCCGCCACCGTTTCGTTAAGGCCGACGGCTGCGAAATCCAGCTCCATCTCGCCCGCTTCGATCTTGGAAATATCCAGGAGATCGTTAACGATATCCAGCACATGCCGGCCGGAACGGCCGATATCATTGGCATATTCGACATAACGCTGGTGGCCGATCGGGCCTAGCCGTTCGGTTGCCATCATGTCGGCAAAACCGATGATGGCGTTGAGCGGCGTGCGGATTTCGTGGCTGACATGGGCCAGGAAATCGCTCTTGTGGGCATTGGCGGTTTCTGCGGCGCGCTTGGCACTGCGCAATTCTTCTTCCGTGCGCTTCCACTGGGTGATGTCGCGGATGACGGCGCAATAACCGTTGGACGAGGTGAGGTGGCCAATCGTCATGAACAGCGGCAGGAAACCGCCGGAGGCTTCCCGGCCGATCACTTCGCGCCCGTCGTTCAAAAGGCTTGCCACGCCATGGCCGGCAAGGCCTGCCAGATAATCCAGCACGGATTTCTGGCTTTCATGGGCAAACAGCATGACGAAGGGTTTGCCGGCCGTTTCGTCATTGTCATAATTGAACAGCGCGCTGGCCGCCCGGTTCATCGAGCGGATATCGCCATCGCCGCCGAGGATGACGACGCCATCGGTCGCGGTGTCGAGAATGGCGCGCAACTCATCCACCTCGACCGCCATGCGCGACAGTTTTTCCGCCTGGTGGGCGTGTTCGTCGGGTTCCGCGGGTGCTGTTTCGTCAACGGGGGCGGTATCGGGTGCCGCAACACCCTCATTGACCGGCATCAGAGCCAGAATAAGCGCTGTTGCCCCATCCCAGCGCACCGATTGCAGGCGTGCGGTAACAGGCACGAGGCTGTCATCGGCGCGCACCACCACCATGCCGCCGGCTTCAGACGTCTTGTCTTCCAGGTCCTGCCGCTGCAGCAGGGCGTCGAGCCCGCCGACGTCAGCCAGCGCCTCCAGCGTCTGATAACCGGTGAGGCGCAGGAATTCCGGATTGCCGTGGATCAGCCGTTCGCCGCTGTGAACGAGAAGCGCGACCGGCATCTGGTCGATAACTTCCGGCGAAAGTTCTGGGCGCTGGCGAAGCGGCATGGCCTGCGCATAGGCCTCGGCCAGCGAAATCCGCTCCTCGCCCTCAGCATTCACGGCGTCCTCGACCGGTGTGTTTTCGGCCTCAGCGGTGTTGGCTGGCAGGATTTCAGATGGCTCGGTCTCTTCCGCCATTGCCTCGGCTGGCATTTCCCCGGCGGGCGTGCCTTCGGCAGCCAAGGCGTCGTCGTCCTCAACCGTCTCCGCAGCCGTCGTGGCGTCATCCATATCGTCAGGTGCTGCCTCCGGCGCAGCCGCGATATCGGCAATTTCTGTTTCATCAGCCGTATCTTCCGCTGGAGCAACAGCGTCGTCCTGGGCGGAATTGTCCACGACGTCAATCGCTGCATCTTCCGCTTCGGGAAAAACCTCCGGCGATGCCGGGTTGTCCAGCAGGCCGGTTTCCGTCGCTCCGACGTCCAGCGCCTCTTCTTCCGGCACGGCATCGGCCGTCATGTCGGCATAAAGCGCCTCGTCGGACAAACCGTCGGTCTCGTCTGCGGTTTCCGTCTCGGCCGGGTGTTCGGCGTGGTCTGCATCCTCACTGGACGCAGGGAGCGTCTCTTCGGCGTGGTCGGCAAAAGCCGCGAAGGTGGGCGCGTCAGTGCCGTTGTCTTCCACGCGGGCAGCCGCGTCTTCATCGGCGGCCAGCGGCAGAGGCTGTTCCGGGGCTTCCTCGTTCTGGCGAAACACTTCCAGACGGCGGGCGATTTCGCGGAACGCCGCCTGCTCGACCGGCGTCAGACCTTCGCGGGGACCCGGACGGCGGTCTTCGATGCGGATGACCTTGTCGGAATAACGCGGCGAATTTTCAACCAGCCGCAAGGCGGGCTTTTCATGCGCCGGCCACAGCAGCGGCATCGGCGAAGACGGCGGCGTTTCAACGGGGGGCTCGAGTGTCTCGGACGGCGCTTCTGCGGTATCCTCGACATGTTCTGCCGCGTCAGTTGCTTCCTTCGGCTGCTGCGCAGACGAAAAGGTCTCCGGCTCTTCCGGTTCTTGTGTCGGGGTGGACGCAGTTTCAGCCGCACTGCCGGCGTCTGCCTCGGCGCTAGCGACTTCAGGCACGCTGTCCGGTTCGTCAGCCTCTTCGACAACGGTAGCACCTGCGTCCTCGGCAAGGCTTGGCATCTCGGGCTCACCGGGCACAAAGGTCAGACCAAGCGCCAGCGGATCTTCCTCGACATCGGAAATGCGCACGATGCCGAAACCGCGGAAACCATCGAATTCCCGGGTGCGGGTATAGGTCGGCAGGGCTGCGAGATCGATGGGCACGCAGAGCGATGTGCCTTCCACCGGCCAATAGATCGTCTTGCCGGACCAGGTGTCGCGGCGCTGCAAAAGCTCGCCGATCTTGCCATCGGGATCGAGGTTGAACAGGGCGGCCACATCACCAAAACCCAGCCCCACCACTTCGGCGGCATGCGGGCCGACGGTGGCAGCCAGTTCCGGCGAGATTTCACAAAAAACCCCCTGCGCATCGATCTTCCAGACAAACCGCGTGGCACGCGCCTCGCGCGGGAACTGGAAGCCGGAAACCGGCGGTTCAGGCGCCAATTCGTCGGTCGCGATGTCATCCGCAACCACGCTGTTGGTGTCTTCGGCGCTTTCGGAATTGAGCGAGCCCGGCGCATCCGAGACGTCCAGTACGGGAGCCGTGTCTTCGGTTTCCGTCTGCGTTGCCTCATCGCTCATCTCAGGCGCTGGCGTTTCGGCCACGGCAGCTTCCGGCAGGTCTTCAGCCTCTTCAGCGATGGCGTCTTCCATGACAGGCGAGATCGCCTGCTCAGCGGCATCCGGACCCGGCTCATGGCGCGGATCGGCCATAGGGACGGAAAGGGCAGGGGCCACCTCGTCGGGTGCCTCTGCCGCCGGCCGTTCCTCGCTGGCGATCTCTGGCTCGCCGGCATCGGCCTCCACGATGAACAGCAGGTTGAGCACCGGGTCATCGGAAAGCTTTGCAATGGCGGCCGGAAGATAACCGGCGCCTGTCGGCACCGGGCGTTTCACCAGTCGGTCGCCGTCATTTGCGGCAAGCGTCACCAGCATGCGGGCGGTGTGAGGGGTAAGGTTGATCGAGCCGAAATCGGCCGAGGAGGAAATCACATGGCCATCGCCATCCAGCACGGCCACATGGGTGTTGGGGTCGTCAAAACCCTCCAGCATCTGGCGGGCGCATTCGGCGGCAAGCGGCGGCTGGGCGGCGGCCGGCACGGCGAGAAGTACGCCCGTTTGCCCATCCGCCAGTTCGATCAGCTCGCACAGCGCCTGCACCGCCAGCCGCTCGAAGCCGGAAGTCATGCGCATCATGAAGGTGCGGTGGTCGCCCGGCGCGTGCAGCTGGCGCGCTGTTGCCTGCGCCTGGCGCACGGTTAAATCCAGCCGTGGCGGCCCCTGGTCGATGAGGTCGTAGATGATGTCGGTGCCGAACAGCTGCGCACCGCGGCCATTGGCCCAGAGCACATCCGCCATGTCATGCGAAAACAGCACGACCGCCTTGCCCGCCGCAAAATGATCACGCACCCTGGGATGCGCGGCGATGTCTATGAAGGGATATTGCACAGCAGACATGGCGGGCCTTGCACTCGGTGCCGTCTTTATCAAGCCGGCGCTACGTTAACACATTGTTAGTAACTTCGAAGCCCCTCCAGGTCCACAATCTGGCTGAGGAAACGCAGAACACGGTTAATCAGGAAAAGTTCATGTTGCACTGCACAAACATATTGCAATGCAACATTACTGTCGCTATATTTATGGTCATGAGGTCGCCCATCATGGGGGCCGGGATCGAACAAGGAAGCTGGACATGGCTTACAAGACTGATGACGTATTCTCCTTCGCCGCCTTCGACCCGACGCGGTTGACGGAAAGCCTGCGTGATTTCGCCGAAAAGGGCACCACGCAGTCGCGCGAAGCCTTTGCCAAGATGAAGGTTGCCGCCGAGGAAGCCACCAAGACGGTTGAAACGACAATGCAGACGGCGCAGGCCGGTTCCGTCGAGTTTGGCCTCAAGGCCATCGAAGCGATGCGCACCAATGCCGAAATGTCGCTGTCGCACCTGGAAGCGCTGATGGGCGTGAAGTCGGTTGCCGAACTCATCGAACTGCAGACCGGTTTCGTGCGCAAGCAGGCCGAAGTCACCGTTGAGCAGGCGAAAGCCATGCAGGAAGCGGCCCGGAAGATTGCCGAAGACGTGACCAAGCCCGGCAAGGAAGCCGCCGAAAAGGCGATGACCACCTTCAAGGCTGCCTGATTACCCTTCGAATTTTTTAAGGAAAAGGTCGGGTCATCCCGGCCTTTTTCGTTTCGGGGCGAAACTCGGGGCTTGCAAAAAAAATGCAATGCTTCTATGTCACGCCCCAGACACGGCCGACCAAGGTTGGCAACGTGGCGTGCGGTTGTAGCTCAGTTGGTTAGAGCGCAGGTTTGTGGCACCTGAGGTCGGAGGTTCGAGACCCCCCAACCGTACCATTCTTCCACAGTTTTATCCCTTATTTCGTAGCCCGCGTGGCATCACTGTGTTAGCCGATCGGGAAATTCCGGAATTTGATAGCAATCTGGAAATGAAATCCCGGAAGGCTTACAAAAAGCGCGCATTCCGCCTGCCCAGTTTCACGATTTTCAGCCCCGTTCTTGAGGCGGCCTTGAAGGCCTTTCATATCAAGTTTGATCCGCGTTCGAATGAATTGTGGCGGGCGGAAAACTCACCTGCCGGCGTCTACGCATGACGTCAGGCTGGGGGATTAACCCTCTGAACTCAGGCGGAATTCATCCAGATAATTTCATCCAGCCAAAGAACGGGCGCCAGCCGCTCGGCAGTATCGGCTAGAGCATTTGCGAAACCAGACAACGTCTGTCCTCGATTACGCAGCCAACGCTTGTGCAGAATATAGCGTAGTATGTCACAAGTGGCGCCGATTGCTGATCGCTTCGTGCAATAGAGCACTTCTCCCAGATTGGCGTAGTTGATGCTGGCGCTTGCAGATAAGGATGGTGCTCGGGCAATTCCGTGATCTAGGTTCTGGATCATGCCGGCAAACATCTGATCCTGCATTTTGGAATTATCACGCTCTACGACGGGCCACACGATGCAGCTGTCCAGCACGGTGTTTAGGCGCCACAGCATGTTGAGAAAGCATACGGCAAAAACACGCTCCCCCATTATCATGCCCGCCATACTTTGCGAAAAATAGCCTGTATCCAAAACAGGCAGCTGCTTTTCGACTACAAAGTCCACCAGATCATTTACAAATCTCAACCGGTCCGCATCATCGACATTCGGTTCGTCTCGAAAGAGGCTCATCGCATGAACTTCCGCCATTTGCGGAACTACATTTTTTTCGGCCGGCAATGCTCGGACTAAAGATTCGTAGAAATGGCTTCTCAATTCCCGATGCAGGCTCGACTGAACAAGCAGGCCTGTAAGCTTATGTACACGGCTGTTTGGCGCCGCATTGGTGTCTGGTTTTCTCTCATCGATGAAGAGGAAATAAGTGTTCATGGCAAACAGCTACACCACTAAATTGCTTTGGCCGCAACAAGCACATCAGATGGATGAAGGGTATCAGGATTCCGGGCGCATGTGGTCCGTCAGCGCGCCCTGGAGCCCAAAAAGTATGCCATGACTGGAGGGTGACACCCGGTAACATAACAGAGGCCAAGGCCTAGATCTTCCGACCGGCTGCAGGTGTCCTCTCACACAAACACATGCCGTTCGGCGCCCACCGCTTCCTGCAGGAACGCGATCACGGTGCGGATGCGGGTGAGGTCGCGCAGGCTTTCGTGGGTGCTGGTCCAGTAGGCGCGGCGGATGGAGATGTCTGGGAGGATACGGGCAAGTTCCGGCACCGGGCGGGCGATATAATCGTGGAGTATGCCGATGCCGGCGCCGGTGCGCACCGCTTCCGTCTGGCCGATCGCGCTTGAGATTTCAAACCCTGCATCCCAGTCGCGCATCACTTCGCCGGTGAAATTCAGTTGCGGCGAAAAGATCAGGTCATCGACATAACCGATGCGCGGGTGAAGCCGCAGGTCTTCGAGAGTGGCGGGTTCGCCGTTCTGGGCGAGGTAGTCGCGAGAGGCGTAAAGGCCGAGCGTATAATCGGTGAGCTTTGAGGAGACGAGCCGCCCCTGGCTTGGACGCTCCACGGTAATCGCAATATCGGCCTCGCGCTGCGACAGCGAAAACGAGCGCGGCACCGGCACCAGCTGGATGCGCAGGTTCGGATGGCGCTTGATCAGCGTGCCAAGGCGCGGCGCCAGAAACGAAACGCCAAAGCCATCCGGCGCGCCGATGCGAACGGTGCCTTCAATCGGCGCATTCACTTCGCCGGTGCGCGCCTGCGCCGCGAGCATTTCTGCCTCTATGCGTTCGGCGGACGCGAGAAAGGCATGGCCGTCCGCTGTCAGTTCGCAGCCGCTCGGCTTGCGGATCAAAAGCCGCGTGCGCAATGCATCCTCCAGCGCATTGATGCGCCGCCCAAGCGTTGCATGGTTGAGACCGAGCCGACGGGACGCCGACAGAAGTTGCCCCTCGCGCGCCACGGCCAGAAAGATGCGCACATTGTCCCAGTCCATTGGATTTCCTTCAGGCGCCTCCTGGAACCCGGTGTGGGGAAAGCGCTGCACATCAATTTCTGCACAATGGATGCGTAAATCATCGCGTTGTCTTGTGCAAATTAAAGCGCATACTGGGTCCATAACAATCCAGGAGGATCATCCATGTATCAGGTAGGCCATTTCATTGGCGGCAAGCATGTGCCCGGCACGTCCGGTCGCAGCCAGCCGATCTACAACCCGGCAACCGGCGAAGTGCAGGGCGAAGTGTCGCTGGCAAGCGATGCGGAACTGAATGCCGCCGTGGAAAACGCCAAGGCCGCGCAGGTCAAGTGGGCAGCCACCAATCCGCAGCGCCGCGCCCGCGTGTTCATGAAATTCGTCGCCCTTCTCAACGACAACATGGATAGCCTTGCCGAAACCCTGTCGCGCGAGCATGGCAAGACCATCGAAGACGCCAAGGGCGACATTATCCGCGGCCTGGAAGTCTGCGAATTCGTCATCGGCATTCCGCATCTGTCGAAGAGCGAATTTACCGAAGGCGCCGGCCCGAACATCGACATGTATTCGATCCGCCAGCCTGTTGGCATTGGCGCCGGCATCACGCCGTTCAACTTTCCGGGCATGATCCCGATGTGGATGTTTGCGCCGGCCATTGCCTGCGGCAACGCCTTCATCCTGAAGCCGTCGGAGCGTGATCCGTCCGTGCCGATCCGTCTGGCCGAACTGATGATCGAGGCAGGCCTTCCGGCCGGCATCCTCAACGTCGTCAATGGCGACAAGTCGGCCGTTGATGGCATCCTGACGCATCCGGATATTTCGGCCGTGTCTTTCGTCGGCTCCACGCCGATTGCCCGTTATGTCTATGGCACGGCTGCCATGAACGGCAAGCGCGCCCAGTGCTTTGGCGGCGCCAAGAACCACATGATCATCATGCCCGATGCCGATCTCGATCAGGCCGCCCAGGCGCTGATGGGTGCCGGTTACGGGTCTGCCGGCGAACGCTGCATGGCGATTTCGGTGGCCGTTCCCGTTGGCGAAGAGACGGCAAACCGCCTCATCGAAAAGCTGACGCCGATGGTCGAATCCCTGCGCATCGGTCCTTACACCGATGACAAGGCCGATCTCGGTCCTGTGGTTACCAAGGAAGCCCAGGCCCGCATCAAGGGCCTGATCGACAGTGGCGTCGAAGCGGGCGCCAAGCTCGTCGTCGATGGCCGCAATTTCAAGCTTCAGGGTTATGAGAACGGTTATTTCGTCGGCGGCTGCCTGTTCGACCACGTGACGCCTGACATGGACATCTACAAGACCGAAATCTTTGGTCCCGTGCTCTCCGTCGTGCGTGCAAAAACCTATGAAGAAGCCCTCGACCTGCCGATGAAACATGAATACGGCAATGGCGTTGCGATCTACACCCGCGACGGCGATGCCGCCCGCGATTTCGCGTCGCGGATCAATATCGGCATGGTCGGCGTCAACGTGCCGATCCCGGTTCCGCTCGCTTATCACTCCTTCGGTGGCTGGAAGTCTTCTTCCTTCGGCGATTTGAACCAGCACGGCACGGATTCGATCAAGTTCTGGACGCGCACCAAGACGGTCACCTCGCGCTGGCCGTCGGGCATCAAGGACGGCGCCGAATTCGTCATGCCGACGATGAAGTAAGCACCGCACACCACACAGAAAAAAGGGCGCCCGCGAAGGCGCCCTTTGCATGTGAGGTGAAAAGTGGATCAGTTCGACGGGCCGTCGTTGAAGCCAACCTTGTCGACGAGTTCGGACGCTGTCTTGCGGTTCTTTGCAATATCGGTCAGCGGCAGGCTATCCGGCTTCAGCGTTCCGAAGGATTTGACGATGTCAGACGGTTCCGCGCCGGGCATGACGGGATATTCGAACACCTCTTCGGCATAGATCTTCTGGGCTTCGCCCGAGGCCAGAAACTCCATCAGCTTGACGGCGTTTTCTTTGTTCGGCGCGTTCTTCGCCAGTGCCATGCCGGAAATGTTCACATGCGTGCCGCGGTCGGCTGCATTGGGAAACAGGATCTTGATGGCACTCGCCCATTCCTTCTGTTCCGGCTCCTTGTCATTGGTCATCATCAGGCCAACGTAATAGGTGTTGCCGAGCGAGATATCGCATTCGCCGGCAAGGATGGATTTTGCCTGGCTGCGGTCATTGCCATCGGGCTTGCGGGCCAGATTGTTCTTGAAGCCCGTCAGCCACTTTTCCGTATAGTCAGCGCCGTGATGGGCAACCATGGAGGCAAACAGCGCGAGATTATAGGCGTGCTGGCCATCGCGGATGCAGATCTTGCCCTTCCACTTCGGATCGGCCAGTTCCTCATAGGTGATGGCATTTTCGGCAACGCGCTCCTTGGAGGCGTAAACAACACGGCCGCGGGTGGTGAGCCCAAACCATTCTCCATCCGGATCGCGAAACGCTGCCGGAATGTCCTTGTCGATGGTGGCGTTACCCTTCACCGGCTGCACCACGCCGCCATCCTTGGCTTCGCTCAGGCGCGCGATATCGATGGTGAGGATCACGTCGGCCGGCGAGTTGGCGCCTTCGGCCCGGATGCGCTCGACCAGCCCCTTGTCGAGAAACAGCACGTTGGTCGTAATGCCGGTTTCCTTGGTGAAGGCATCGAGCAGCGGCTTGATCAATTCCGGCTGGCGGTACGAATAGATGTTCACCTCGCCATTGGCCCATGCGGCCGACGAACCAGCCGTTGCGGCAGATAGAATGGCCGCGGATGCAATCAGAAACTTCTTCACAGGCGTCTCCCCCTCTTATCAGAACATGATGTCTCACTTATGTTGAGTTTTGAATTCATGATTTTGTTCGACCGGTCAATTCACAGGGCTGTGAAAAGTGGATAGGCTGAGTAAAATTTTCAAATTTGGAATTGTTCAAAAGTGGCAAACGGCTTATATATCCGCCAACGGACCCGAGGGAGAATGGCATGCGTTTGACGAAACAGACCAATTATGCGGTACGCATGTTGATGTATTGTGCTGCCAACGAAGGGCAGTTGAGCCGTATCCCCGAGATTGCCCGTGCCTATGGCGTGTCCGAGCTTTTCCTGTTCAAGATCCTGCAGCCGCTGACGAAGGCCGGCCTTGTGGAAACCTTGCGTGGCCGCAATGGCGGTGTGCGCCTTGGTCGCCCGGCCGAAAAGATCAGCCTGTTTGATGTGGTGAAGGTCACCGAAGACAGCTTTGCCATGGCGGAATGTTTTGAGGATGGCGCAGTCGAATGCCCGCTGGTTGATAGCTGCGGGTTGAATTCCGCGCTGCGCAAGGCGCTCAACGCCTTTTTCGACGTGCTCGCCGGTTATTCGATCGACGATCTCGTCAAGGCCCGTCCGCAGATCAACTTCCTGCTCGGCCTGGATATTCCGGCAAGCCGCGCGGTGGTGGCACCTGCCGCCTGATTCGGGCGACAGCAGACCAAACGATAAAGCGCTCCGGTGGGGCGCTTTTTTTTAGCATCGCGACAAGGTTTTCTGTCATCGTGGCGCATTCTTGATAAAAGGTTTCCATCTGGCCGGCCGGCCGTTCCTGTTGAAACCGCATAATTTTTCGCATGATACATTCTGACGATTTCATTCCCTTTGCCTTGACGCTTGTCCTTGGTGCCTTCGGTGCTTTCCTTGCTGCCGCATTGGGGCTTCCGGCCCCTTTCCTCATCGGTCCGGCCGTCTTCGTGACGTTGGGCAGCCTTTTTGGTCGCCGGCTTCTGGTGCCAGTTGGCGTGCGCAATGGCTGTTTTGTCGTGGTTGGCATGTCGATGGGAGCCGGCGTGACGCCGGAGGTGATGGCCGCTGCCGCCGCATGGCCGGCAAGTTTCGTCATGGTGCTCGTGACCTCAGTCATTCTGCTCTTCTCGGCGCAGGCGCTGCTGCGTCGGGTTTTTCACTATGACCGGATGACGGCGCTGCTGGCGGCCTGTCCCGGTCACCTCAGTTACGTGATGAGCCTTGCGGCCGATACGAAGGGAGATGTCGCCAGTATCGGCGTCATCCAGAGCGTGCGTGTCCTCGCCTTGACGCTGCTGGTGCCGTTGATCGTCGAACTTTCCGGCGCCTCGGGTGAGGGCATCATCATCCTGCCGCAGGCCATGGGCTTGCTGCCGCTTGCCGTCATCACGGTGCTTGCCGTCCTGTGTGGGCTGGTATTCCTAAAACTTCGGGTGCCGGCCGCACTTCTGGTTGGTGGCATGGCGGTATCGATCCTTGCCCATCTGTCCGGCCTCGTCAGCGGCACCATCCCGCAATGGCTGCAGATCCCCGTTTATGTGCTGCTCGGAGCCATGATCGGCACCCGCTTTTCCGGCGTAAGCCTGGCCGATCTCAAGAATGCCTTTGTGGCGGGCATGACGGTGACCGTTGTCGTTGGGTTGATCTCTGCGATCACCGCTGCCGGCATCTCGCATCTGCTTGATGTGCCGCTTGGTGCAGCGCTGATCGCCTTTGCGCCGGGCGGGCTGGAAACCATGGCTGCCATGGCTGTGATCATGCATGCGGACCCGGCCTATGTTGGCACACACCACATCCTGCGGCTGCTGTTTCTCTCGGTTCTCATGCCCTTTATGCTGTCCAGGTTCAGATCACTATAAATTATCACCCCTGATATTGAGGATGGTGATTGCCCAATTTTGCGCCTTATTTTCATTGATCTAATGTAGCGGCTGAAGTATTTAAATAATGTCTTCAGTTAACAGGCGCGGTGCTTCAGACTGAATGCCGATTTAAATATGACTTATGCCATAAGGTCGGCAGTTTAGTTGGATATCGGGATCGTTTGGGCACTAAAGGATCTGGATGGAAGGTGTCTTTACTAAAGAAGTGCTTTTCGATCAGGATTTAGGTGGTGCGGGTTTCGTCTGCTTGGGCATCTCGCGGGCGCTCGCCTTGCACCATGGTGTGGCTGGAGCGTGATGCGCGGCGTGTAATATGGCCGGGCAACCATTGGTGAATGCCGGATATATCTTGCGGACTTGCAGGTTGTATTTCGGTGTGCGGGAATGATGACGTAAACGTCAAGTATTCGGGAGATCCGGTTGATTTTTTGACTGGAAAGAAGCTTGGACAAAAGGATATACCGGATGAAGAAGGTCCGGCGATCCATCAACAACAGAGGCGCCTGCGGGTCCGATTAAGCAGGATGGGGCAGCGCCCAATGAGGGGGGAATACGCATGGACGGTTTGAGGTTCGATATGCCAGAAGCCAAGCAGGGTTGCGTTCGTCCGGTTTTGCGCCGGATTCCGAAGCAGGAGCGCAGCCGGGACCGGATCGATGAAATCCTGAAGGTCGCCATGGATCTGATTGGCCAGAAGGGCATTGATGCCGTCACGATGAAGGAGATCGCAGCGCTTTCCGGCGGGCCGATCGCTTCCGTTTATCAGTATTTTCCCAACAAGTCGGCAATCATCGCGATGCTTTACGATCGCTATATTGCCAATGTTTCGCAGTTCATGACGCTCGGGTTGAGCGACGTGCGGGGGCCGCAGGATCTCTGCCGCGCCACCGATGCGATGATCGATCTCTACAATCTTTATGTCCATGGCAATCCGCAGATCCAGGATCTGATCAATGCGATCCAGGCGGACAAGATGCTGGCGGATATGGACCTCACCGAAACCCGCAGGTTGGCGGACCTGTTTGCCGATGCGACGGATCTGTACATCGCCAAACACCTGCGGGATCAATATCGCCGGACAACGTTCATGATGTGCCACCTGACGGTGAGTGTCGTTCGTCTGGCGCTGAAGGCGCAGCCGGAAGAAGCAAAGCAGATCATTTCTGCCTTCAAACTCTCGACGCGCGCCCAGATCAACCTGTTTCTCGACGGCCGCTACGGCGACAATTGAGGCGAAGGGTTTGAACGGTCAGGCCGCAGCGGTTTGAGCCTTCTGACGATCACGCATCCTACACTATCCGAATACAGGAATTGACGGTCGCCGCGGCGGACGACCGTCATGCCTGACGCGCGGCCGGTCATCTCCCGGCCGGTCGCGCGCCCATACCTTACTGCCCTTATTTATGCAGCGCATCGGCCGGCGTGATGCAGACATTCGATGCTGGTGATGAAAATCCCTCCCAAGGAATTGACGGTCGCCGCGGCGGACGACCGTCATGTCTGAAGCGCGACCGGCTACCACCCCAGTCGGTCGCGCATCCCATACCACCAGGCGCCCAGCACCGTCAGCGGCAGGCGAAATCTGCGTCCGCCGGGGAAGGGCAGGTTCGGCAGCGAACTCCAGATGTCGAAGCGCTCCGCATGGCCGGCCACCGCTTCGCCTAAGATTTTCCCCAGAAGATGTGTCGTCGTCACCCCATGGCCGCTATCGCCATGCGAGAAATAGACGGTGGGTGAAAGCCGCCCGATATGGGGAATGCGCGTCAGCGTCAGCGCAAAATTGCCGCTCCAGGCAAAATCGATGCGTTTTCCCGCAAGCTGCGGAAAGGTCTTCAGCATATTGGGGCGGATGACGGCAGTGATATCCTTCGGATCGCGCCCGCCATACCCGATGCCGCCGCCATAGAGAATGCGGTTGTCGGCGGTGCGGCGGTAATAGTCGAGAATGTAATTGGCATCCTCGACACAGTAATTGGCCGGCAGCAGCGTTTTGGCCAGATCCGCGTCCAGCGGTTCCGTGGTCAGCACCTGGCTTGAGACCGGCATCATGCGGGAGCTGATTTCCGGCAGTTGCGGGGGAAGATAGGCATTACCGCATACGAGCACATAACGCGCCGTCACTGAGCCGCCAGCCGTGCGAACGCGGTTGGGCGTGCCTTCTTCCAGTGCTGTCACGCGGGAGTTTTCAAAAATCTGTCCACCGAGCTTTTCCACGGCGGCGGCTTCGCCAAGCACCAGGTTCAGCGGATGGATGTGGCCGCCGAGACGATCGATCATGCCGCCGGCATACCGGTCGGTCTTCACATAGTGGCCGACCTCCTGGCGCGTCACCATCTCCAGCCCCGGATGGCCGTGGCGTTCCCAGTCGGCCTTGTGGGCCTCCATCTCGCGGATCTGCTTGTCGGTGAAGGCGGCAAAAAAGCCGCCGTCGACGAGATCGCAGTCGATCGCGTATTTTTCAACGCGCTCGCGGATGATGGCCGCCCCCTCCAGCGACATTTCGCCAAGCTTCACGGCCTTTTCCGCGCCGTAACGCGCCGCAATGGTCTGCAGGTCGCGGCTGTAGCCGTTGACGATCTGGCCGCCATTGCGCCCTGAAGCGCCAAAGCCGATGCGTTCTGCCTCCAGCACGATCACCGAATAACCGCGCTCGGAAAGTTCAAGCGCTGCCGAAATACCGGAAAAGCCCGCGCCGATGACGCAGACATCCGCCTCCCTGTCGCCGTCAAGCGCCGGGCGCACCCGTTTGTCGTTGGCACTTGCCGCATACCAGGAGGCCGTATGGCCGGGATTATCAGTCACTCCCCGCACTGCCTCAGGCATCAAAAATCTCCTTAGATGACGAACCGCTCGGGCCGGTAGGGCGTGGTATCGATGAAGGGTTTTTCGCCGCAAATCTGCTCGGCAATCACCCGGCCGGTCACTGGGCCAAGCGTCAGGCCGTGATGGGCATGGCCGAAAGCAAACCACAGGCCCTTGTGGCGCGGTGCCTTGCCGATGATGGGCATCATGTCCGGCGTGCAGGGGCGCGCGCCCATCCAGGGCTCCTGGTCCAGCCGTTCGCCCAGCGGAAAGATGGTGCGGGCAACGGCTTCGGCGCGACCCAGTTGCACCGGCGTCTTCGGCGCATCGCGAAGCGCAAATTCGGCGCCCGTCGTCAGCCTTATGCCCTTGTCCATTGGGGCGAGAAAATAACCGCGCTCGGCATCCATGGTCCAGCCGTTCAGCACCTTGTTGTCGGAGAGGCCGTAATGCATGTGATAACCGCGCTTGACGCCGACGAGGAAGTTATAACCGAGCGGCTTCGTGACCGTGTCAGACCAGGGGCCGAGCGCGATCACCACATCCTTGCCCTCAACGGGGCCGTCATCGGTCAACACTGTCCAGCCGGTCGCGGTCTGGGCAAGGCTTGTCGCATCGCCCTTGACGAAACGACCGCCGAGGCTTTCGAACAGTTTGACATAGGCGAGCGTCAGCGCGTGCGGATCGGTCACCGACCAGGGATCGACCCAGGTGAGGCCGCCAACGAAATCGCTGCTGAGATGCGGTTCCTTGGCGGCGAGTTTGGCGGCATCCAGCACATTGAAATCGAGACCGTATTCGCGCTTCAGGCGCTCGGCCTCGGCAACCTCGCCATCCTGCTTCGCGCGCGTGCGAAAGGCCTGCGTCCAGCCATCCTTGCGGATGAGGTTTTGTGCGCCGGAGGCTTCGATCAGGTCGTCATGTTCTGAAATCGAGTGTTCGATCAGTGTTGCATAGGAGCGGGCGATCGCCTGATGGCGGCCGGTGTTGGAGTGCCACCAGTAACGGCCGAGGAATTTGGCAACCGCCGGAAGTGCGCCTAAATCATAACGCACGTCGATGCGGTTATTCAGCGCCACTTTCAGTATCATGCCGATCTGCTGGGGAAAGGCGTAAGGAACGACGCCTTCGCGCTGGATGAGGCCGGCATTGCCGAACGAAGTTTCCTCGCCCGGGCCGCGCCGGTCCACCAGCACCACGGATTTGCCGCGCCTTGCCAGATGAAGCGCCGTGGACACCCCGATGATCCCCGCGCCCAGAACGATTGCGTCCGCTGCCATAACTTGCCTTCGATGTGTCTCTTGATAGTGCCCGAACATGCCCCCCGCCACGCTGCGGCGCAAACGAAAAGTGCGCGCTGTGCACACTCTCGCAAGCGCCGCGAAAGCCTTGGTGGCTATCCAGTTCAGATTGCGGGGCATCGTCCTCCCGCGCTTTTAACAGCACCGTCCCCGGGGAGGGCATTGCCCGTGAGCTTTCGTGATTATGACCTGATTATCGTCGGTGCCGGTTTCTTTGGCGCCACTATTGCCGAACGCACGGCCAATGAACTTGGCAAGCGGGTGCTGATCATCGATCGCCGCCATCATATCGGCGGCAATGCCTATAGTGAAAACGACCGCGAGACGGGCATCGAAGTACATAAATACGGCGCCCACCTGTTTCACACCCCGAACAAGACCGTGTGGGATTATCTCCACCGCTTCACGACCTTCACCGATTACCGCCACCGGGTTTTCACCTCGCACAAGAACCAGGTTTATTCGATGCCGATCAATCTCGGCACGATCTGCCAGTTTTTCGGCAAGCAGCTGGATCCGGCTGAGGCCCGCGCGCTGATTGCACAGCAGGCCGCTGAACTTGGCGACCGCGCGCCTGAAAACCTCGAGGAAAAGGCGATCTCGCTGATCGGCCGCCCGCTCTACGAGGCCTTCATTCGCGGGTATACCGCCAAGCAGTGGCAAACGGATCCGCGCGAACTGCCGGAATCGATCATCACCCGGCTTCCGGTGCGCTACAATTTCGACAACCGTTATTTCAACGACCCCTATGAGGGCCTGCCGGTGGATGGTTACACGGCGATCTTCCAGCGCATGCTCGACAATCCGCTGATCGATATCCGGTTGAACACCGATTATTTTGCCGTGAAGAGCGAGATACCCGAGGGTAAGCCCGTGGTTTATACCGGTCCGATCGATCGTTATTTCGATTACCGCGCCGGCGAACTGAAATGGCGCACCATCGATTTTGAGGAAGAGGTGGTGAAGACCGGTGATTTCCAGGGCGCGGCTGTGATGAACTATGCGGATGAGGACGTGCCGTTCACGCGCATCCTCGAATTCCGCCACTTCAACCCGGAACGCGCCTACCAGACGGAGAAGTCGGTGATCGTGCGCGAATATTCCCGCTCCGCCACCCGCGCCGACGAGCCGTATTATCCCATCGATACGATGCAGGACAAGCTGACCTATCTCGCCTATCGCAATCTTGCCGAGCAGGAGAAGCATGTGGTGTTTGGCGGGCGCCTCGGCACCTATCGTTATCTCGATATGCACCAGGCGATCGGAGCGGCGCTCAAAAGTTTCGAGGCAGACATTATTCCGCGCTTTTTTGCCCCGCAACAGCGGGTTCTGGCGGGCTGATTTCGACGCGCCGCATCGGGCGTCTCGATGCGGCGCATCAAAAAGGTGGAACATCTCTAACCGCGTCTTGTTGGGCTGACGAACCAACATGAAGGAGAGAGACATGTTTTATACCGACGGCAAACTTCAGTATCCTGTGCGCGTGGAAAAGGCCGATCCGCTGTTTGCCCGCGCGCTTCAGCAGGCGATTGGCGGCGTGGAAGGCGAAATCCGGGTTGCCATGCAGTATTTCTTCCAGGCCTGCGGTGCCCGCGGCAATCCCAAATTCCGCGATATGCTGATGAACACGGCAACGGAAGAACTTGGCCATATCGAAATGCTCGCCACGGCGGTTGCGCTTAATCTGGAAGGCGCTTCGCTTTCGGAAAAGGAAGCAGTAGCGCAGGATCCGGTCTCCAGCATGGTGCTCGGCGGCATCAACATGAAGAACATCCTGTCAGCGGACATGTCCGCCATGCCGGTCGATAGCGACGGGGTTCCCTTCGACATGTCTCACATCTATGCAAGCGGCAATATCGCGGCAGACATGACGGCCAATGTGGCTGCCGAATCCACGGGTCGTACGCTTGCCGTGCGTCTTTACAACCTCACGAATGATCCCGGCATGAAGGACATGTTGTCTTTCCTGATCGCCCGCGACACCATGCACCAGAACCAGTGGCTGGCCGCGCTTGAGGAGCTTGGCGGCCACGAGGGTGTCTTCCCGATCCCCAACAGCTTTCCGCAGGAACAGGAAAAGCAGGACTTTTCCTATGCCTTCCTTGGCTTCCAGGCCGATGGCGTCGATCCGATTGCCGGCCGCTGGTCGGAAGGTGCCTCCATCGATGGCAAGGGCAAGTTCTCGGCCATGCCAATGAAACCGCTGGGCGAAAAGCCGAACCTTGGCACTGCCAAGCCGAAGAGCGGCGCTCAATCCGAGCAGATGTAAAAACCGACAGACGCGAGAGCCCGGTGCCGCAAACATATCGGCGCCGGGCTCTTGCTCTCAAGCGCGGCATGTCACTTGCCGCGGTCTGCTGATCGTTGAGGTGACGTCATGAAGAAAAGCTGGATTGTGATTGCAGCGGTGGTCTTGCTTGCCGCGATAGTGATTTTCGGCTCGCGGCCGTTTACGCAAACGGATAACGAGCCGGGACAGCCCAGCCCGCACGCGATCACGCAATAAGCGACCGGGTGCGCAGGAAAGACCTGAAAAACAGGGACGGGGCCTGCTTTTCAGCCAAGCTGGTTTGCCAGTTGCGCCCGGGCGCGATTGACCCGGCTCTTGATCGTGCCGACAGGGCAGCCGCAACGTTCAGCCGCTGCTTCGTAGCTTTGCCCCTGGATGAGAATAATATCCACCGCATCGCGGTAATGTTTGGGAAGGTCGAGAAGGGCGCGGTGAAATTCATGGGCGCGCACCGTCCATTCCTGCGGGGCATTCACCGTTGGGCGTGCAGAGGCGCAATCGTCCAGCCCGATCACTTCGCGCTTGGACAGGCCGAACTTGGTGCAGAATGTGTTGCGTAGAATGGTGAACAGCCAGGATTTGAGGCTGGTTCCCTCCTGAAATTTATCGATATTGGCAAGTGCGCGCGTGAGCGTTTCCTGCACGAGATCGTCGACATTGCTGGGGCTGCGGTCCAGTCGACGCGCAAATGCCATCAGGGCCGGGATCAGCTCGATCATTTCGGCGCGAACGCGATCGCTGCCGGAAGACGGAGCGGGAGGAATGGTGTTCACAGGATTTGTCGACATCGGCGTCACTTCCCTCGCTGGGATCGATTTGAGGCAAACACAAGATCCCGGATTTTGGTTCCGTCCGACCGGTCAAAAACTGATATTTTATCTGATCAGCCGGCGATGGTGCGGCCGACCGGTAGGGAATGCTGACCACACCCGATAGTGCCCACCCCGGCAAGGCTCCGCCGCCTTGACTTCGCGGTGATGCGCGGCGTGAGCGGTTGATCTTGCGACACAGATCATATCAACCTTATTTTCTGTCAT
Source organism: Neorhizobium sp. PAMB6716 (assembly GCF_058242805.1). NCBI lineage: Bacteria > Pseudomonadati > Pseudomonadota > Alphaproteobacteria > Hyphomicrobiales > Rhizobiaceae > Neorhizobium > Neorhizobium sp. PAMB6716. Next base: position 2,708,420 of record NZ_CM177835.1, on the reverse strand, counting down.
GCGGATGTTAGGCAGTGGCACTAGATGTCCTCAAGGTCCTGCACGCCCGTGCAGGGAAAGGGCGATACCGGGCGATCGGATTTGGCCTGCGCAAGGCCGGTCCTCTTACCCGCGTTGGACGGTGAAGTGGGAATGAAGAACGACAAGAGCGCGTCCAATCGCATGCGGTTCGTCAGTGCTGAACAGGTGGCGCTGCGGGCCGGGGTTTCCCGCTCGGCTGTATCTCGCACCTTCACGCCGGGCGCGAGCGTCTCTCCAGCCACCCGTGAAAAGGTGCTGCAGGCTGCCGAGGAACTCGGTTACCACGTCAACGACCTCGCCCGCGGGGTGCTGAACAACCAGAGCCGATTGATCGGCCTTGTCGCAACACGGCCGGAGATCGGCTTTCGCGCCCACCTGACGGCAGCGCTGGCCAAGCTTTTGATCCGCAGGGGCAGTGTGCCGATCCTCATCAATACCGGGGAAACGGAAGAGGACCTGCTTGCCGCGCAGAAAATCCTGATCGGGCACCGCGCCGAGGCAACCGTCATCATTTCGGGCTCACCTCCGGCAAGTTTCTTTGAACTGGCCCGCCGCAACGGCCAGCCGGTGGTCATGATCGGGCGTTCGGAACTGGGGGCAGACCATGTCCGCGCCGGCAATTCCGAGGCCGCTCATGAGGCCGCCGCTGCCTTCATTGCGGCGGGGCGCCAGCGGTTTGCCTTTGCCGGATCAAATTCCCGCACGCCCGCCATTCTCGAGCGCGAAACGGGCTTCGTGGCCGCCGTTGAAGCGCATGGTTTTGCGGTGCGCGTGACGCGCGGTCGCGATTCCGATTATGAGAGCGGCGTCATTGCTGCACGACAGTTGATGGCCGACGGCGACGATATGCCGGATGCGGTCTTCTGTGCCAATGATCTCATCGCCTGCGGGTTTATGGACGTGCTGCGTCTGGAGGCAAGCCTGCGGGTGCCGGACGAGGTGGCGGTAATCGGGTTTGACGATGTCCCGGAAGCCTCCTGGCTGAACTACCGGCTGACCACGTTCCGGCAGGATCCCGATGTGATGGCGCAGCGCGCGGTTGATCTGCTGGAGCGGCGCGTGGCCTGTCCGGAGGGGGCGCCGGATGTCGAGCGTGTCATCCCCCAGATGGTGCTGCGGGACAGTTTTCGCCCGAACCCCTGAGCTTTCGCGGTCACCCCCTGCTTGATCCGCAGCCGTCACGGCCGTATGGCACGGCGTGAAGACGAGATGTGACCGGATTTTGGGGAACGGTGCACGGGCCAGATTGTTGACCGGTCAGAAGGAGAAATCCCATGAACCGTTCAATCATCACCAGCCTCATCGGCCTTGGTCTTTCGGCCGCCATCCTGACCAACCAACCGGCGCTTGCCCAGAACGCCGGCAGCCCGCCACCGCGCGAGACTTGCACGCTTCCACCCGGCCAGGCTCCCAAACCGCCGGGGCAACAGGGGGGCAAGACAGCCAGATCGCAACAAGGCAGTGCGCCAGATCTTGCCGATTGCAACGGCGTCCTCAAGGCTCCGTCCGTCGGAGACCATGACATGGTCGAACCGGCGCCTCCGGTTGGTCAAATGCCGGTGATCAAGCCGGGGGATCTGCCGCAGAACACGGCTCCGGGATCGAGCGGCGGCTGATCGCCGCACAGTTTGGCCGCCGGCGGGGCATTGCGTGCGCACTTGCCCGCAACGCGCCTGTCGAAGATAGGCGGGAGCTGACGGTCAATCCTTAGCGGGAAGGCCGTGTCGCTGGCCGACCCGAATTGGCAAGATGGACAATATGGCGGCTCCCAAACGCCAAAAGGCCGCTGCCTGGAAGGCGCGGCCTTTTGGAGAAGGTGCCATTTGGCACGCAGTCGCTACTTCTTCGAAGCGGTCTTGCGGGCTTTGACAGGCTTCGGGGCGTCCTGCACAGTCTCTTCCGCTTCCTTGGCGAGCCGTGCCTGCTTCAAGCGTTCGGTTTTCTTGTCGCGTGCGACCGATTCGGCATCGATGATCGCACGGGCCGTGTGATCGGTCGTTTCTGCCTTTTCACGGGCAGATACCTTACCGGGCTTGAAGAAAACGTCTTTCGTTGCAGTCATCTTGGCTCCTCTCGCAAAAGGGTTACGGACGGTGCGGAGCGAAACTTAACGACGGCCGCGAACGGCTGCAACCTTCTTGGGCATCGGCAGCAGGCCTTCGCGCTGCATCTTCTTGCGCGCAAGCTTGCGCTGGCGGCGAATGGCTTCCGACTTTTCGCGGGCGCGCTTTTCCGACGGCTTTTCATAGGCGCTGCGCGCCTTCATTTCGCGAAACACGCCTTCGCGCTGCAACTTCTTCTTCAGCACGCGAAGTGCCTGGTCCACATTGTTGTCTCTTACCAGAACCTGCAAAACATCTCCTTTTGCACGGCCGCAAGGGCCACTGTGTGCATCTTTGGTGTGGTCACTTGCCGATCTTCATCGAGGCTGGATTGAGCCACGAATTACCCTTTGCGGGCGAGACGGCTTTTTCTTCTGTGGCAGAGCGCTTCGACCGCTCTGGGTCGATGTCGCCCTCAACGATCCGGCGGTCGAATGTCTCATTCTCGAACCGGATACGATACTGAGCGTGGCCATAGGCGGAGGGCATCACAGCCGATATGCGGCACGCATCTGTCCGCTCCTGCCTGGAGCCTGCTGCCGCCTTCAAGACAATCATGTCTCCGACGGAATAAGTCGGTCTGCTCATTGCGCATCTCCCGACGTGCTCAGGTAAAACAAAAAGGCCGGGCGTTAACCCGACCTCCTCAAGTCACTCAGCCAACTGACCGCCAGTACATCCGTGGTCGGCTATGGCGAATGACAATATTAAGCCGCCTGCAGGTTGTCGGCCGAGCTTTTGCCCGAACGCTTGTCCTGGACGATGTCGTAACGGATCTTCTGGCCATCGGCCAGGCCGCGCAGGCCGGAACGCTCAACAGCGGAGATGTGGACGAATACGTCCGCGCCGCCGTTGTCAGGCTGAATGAAGCCGAAGCCCTTGGTGCTGTTAAACCACTTTACGGTACCAGTGTTCATGACGATCTCCTTTGTCAATCGTAAGTTATCCCGACGCGAAAACCGCCGGGTGGATCGATGTTTTGAAAGGAAATCGACAGAGCGCCTTAGCTCTCGGACAAAGTCACAACCAAGTTCGATGAAGCGCAATGTATGCCAATTTCACGGAAATGCAACAGTTTTCGCGAAATAAAATTTCTTGCAGCGCAAAATATCCGCTGAAAATTTCGCGTTATCCCCTTGTTTATCGAGGCTTTACGGCAATCATTTTGTCGCCATCGCTCTGCCGTCGCTGTGGCCGCCATCGCTCTACAAAGGCCACAACCAGCGCTCCGGATCAAGGGCGGGAAGCCGCCGCTTGACGCTTCAGGGCTCATTTTCTCAGTCGTCATATATCTTTTGCGGGATGTATGATAAATAATATTGACGCCTGCGGGCATTGGCTCTTTATGCTTATCTTGGATCTGCGCGCGTCTGGTGATTGCAGGGCAGCTGTCGTCCTATGGCGCCGAAGAATCCTTGCACGCGGGCCTTGCACGCGGGCCTTGCATGCGGGGCAGGTGGCAGGCCATTGTTTTATCATCCGGCGGCGATGTCCGCCGAACATTGTTTAAACGTAACGGCGAAAACGCCGAAGGGAGGCTTCATGACCATCCACCAGAACCTGATTGCCGGCGAGTGGGTCGGCAGCCAGGCATCCGAAAACATCAACCCGTCCGATACCAAGGACGTCGTCGGTCTTTATGCGCAGGCGAGTGCCGAAGACGCCAAGGCTGCGATCGATGCAGCGCAGGCAGCGTTCCCGGCTTGGTCGCGTTCCGGCATTCTCGAGCGTCACGCTATCCTCAAGAAAACCGCCGATGAAATCCTGGCCCGCAAGGATGAGCTTGGCCGCCTTCTCGCGCGCGAAGAAGGTAAGACACTTGCCGAAGGGATTGGCGAAACCATCCGTGCTGCGCAGATCTTTGATTTCTTCGCCGGCGAAGCGCTGCGCCTGACCGGCGAGATGGTGCCGTCCGCGCGCCCCAATATCGGCGTTGAAATCACCCGCGAGCCGCTTGGCGTCATCGGTATCATCACGCCGTGGAATTTCCCGATCGCCATCCCCGCGTGGAAGATCGCGCCGGCGCTTTGTTACGGCAACACGGTTGTGTTCAAGCCGGCCGATCTGGTGCCGGGTTGCTCCTGGGCGATCGTCGATATCCTGCATCGCGCCGGCCTGCCGAAGGGCGTGCTGAACCTCGTCATGGGGCGCGGTTCGGTCGTCGGTCAGGTGATCCTCGACAGCCCCAAGGTGAACGGCATCACATTCACCGGCTCCACCGGCACGGGCAAGCGCGTCGCAATCGCCTCCGTCGAGCATAATCGCAAGTTCCAGCTGGAAATGGGCGGCAAGAACCCGATGGTCGTGCTCGATGATGCAGATCTCACGGTTGCCGTGGAAGCGGCTGCCAATTCCGGCTTCTTTTCCACCGGCCAGCGCTGCACGGCTTCCTCGCGCCTCATCGTCACGGAAGGCATCCACGACCGTTTTGTGGCAGCCCTCACCGAAAAGCTTCAGACGCTCACCATCGACAACGCGCTGAAAGCCGGCACGCATATCGGCCCGGTCGTTGATGAAAAGCAGCTGAAGCAAGATACCGACTATATCGAGATCGGCCAGAAGGAAGGCGCCAAGCTTGCCTTTGGCGGGCAGGTTCTGGAGCGCGAAACCCCCGGTTTTTATCTGCAGCCGGCGCTGTTTACCGAAGCCACCAACCAGATGCGCATCGCGCGCGAAGAAATCTTTGGCCCCGTCGCCGCCGTCATCCGCGTCAAGGATTACGACGAGGCGCTGTCTGTTGCCAATGATACGCCGTTCGGCCTGTCTGCCGGCATCGCCACCACCAGCCTGAAGCATGCCACCCACTTCAAGCGCAATTCGGAGGCCGGCATGGTCATGGTCAACCTGCCGACTGCAGGCGTCGATTTCCACGTGCCGTTCGGCGGCCGCAAGGCCTCGTCCTTCGGTTCGCGCGAACAGGGCAAATACGCCGCCGAGTTCTTCACCGTGGTAAAGACGGCCTATACGCTGGCCTGAGTCCCAACAATCTGCACGAGAAACTTCAGCCGGCGGGGCGCAAGCCTCGCCGGCTTTTTCGTGCCACCCGCGCTTGTTCAGGAGCGCCGTTCATGCAACGTGTCAGTGTGTTAGGAGGGGTGTTCCAGTATGACCGAGTTTCTTGTCTCGCAAATTATCGATCCGTTTCGGATCGGTCTGATTTTCTTTCTTCTCCTCACGGCGATAAGGACCCGCCGGGAGATGGGCATGCGCGCGCCTCTTGCCATGGGCGTGGTGTTCATCGCTATTCTGCTGCCGCTGACCACGGGTGCGACAGTGGATCCCGAGGGCAGTACGCGGCTCTTTTCCATTCTCTGCGGCATCATCGCCAATGCCATCATTCTCGCGGTTTTCCTTGGCGGTTGGTTCGTCTGGGAAAGGCGCCGCAAGTAGGCTGCACATTTCAGCAAATGCCGTTTCGCAGGATCAATGCAGAAGGGCCGGGCATTTCTGCCCGGCCCTTCGATTTTTTTGAAATGCCTTCAGAAGATCCCGCTCAATCGGAGAAGATGTCCTTCTTGTGGGTGTTCCCAGGCACCAGCAGCGCGCCGATGACCACGGTCGCACCGGCGATGATGATCGGATACCAGAGGCCGCCATAGACGTTGCCTGACTGCGCCGAAATGGCGAAGGCGGTTGCCGGCATCAGGCCGCCGAACCAGCCATTGCCGATATGGTATGGCAGCGACAGGCCGGAATAGCGGATGCGGGTCGGGAAGAGTTCGACCAGCATGGCTGCAATCGGTCCGTAGACCATCGTTACCAGGATGATCAGATAGGTGAGGATCAGGACGACTGCGATCTTCTGACCGGTGAAGATGTCGAAGAAGTTCTGCGCCCGGGCAACCGTGGTGTTGGCTTCTGCCGACAACGGATAACCAACGCTGGTAAGTGCGGTTGTAACAGCCTTGTTAAAGCCGGCAGGTGCAGTCTTCAGGGCATCGCCGGTAAGCGTTGCGCTGTCATAGGAGGGAATGACGGTTTCGCCGATCTTGATCTGCGCCACCGTGGCTGCCGGATCTTCGACCGTCGAATAGTTCACCGAGCTGCGTGCGAGCGTCGCCTTGGCGATATCGCAGGACGAAGTGAACTTGGCCGTTCCCGTCGGGTTGAACTGGAACGAGCAGTCATTCGGCGCTGCGGTGACGACGACCTGGCTCTGCTGTGCCGCATGCAGCGCAGGATTTGCCATTTCGGTCAGCAGCGGGAAGACGAACTTGTAGGTGAGGGCTGCAATCAGGCAACCGGCCAGAATGATCGGCTTGCGGCCGATACGGTCCGACAGGGCACCGAAGACCAGGAAGCCGCCAGTGCCGAGGATGAGCGACCATGCCACCAGGACGTTGGCAGTGAAACTATCGACCTTGATGACATTCTGCAGGAAGAACAGCGCATAGAACTGCCCGGAATACCAGACCACGGCCTGGCCTGCCACGAGGCCGAACAGGGCGATCAGCGCGATCTTTCCGTTCTTCCAGGTGCCGAAAGCTTCCCGCAGAGGTGCCTTGGAGGCCGCACCCTCTTCCTTCATCTTCTTGAAGGCAGGGGATTCGTTCATCTGCATGCGGATGTAGAGCGAGATGAGCAGCAGGAAGATCGAGCCGAGGAACGGAACACGCCAGCCCCAGAGATCAAACGCCTTGATCATCTTTGCCGTTCCGTCCGGGTTCATCACCGCAGCGCCGGCCGCATCGAGAACCGGTGTCGCGCCCCAGTTGGCATTGACATAACCCTGCACCGCAAGGATCACCACCAGCGAGAGCAACAGCCCAAGCGTTGCTGTCGTCTGAATAAAGGCGGTAAAATAACCGCGCTGATTGGAAGGCGCATGTTCGGCCACATAGACCGCAGCGCCGCCATATTCACCGCCAAGGGCAAGCCCCTGCAGCATGCGCAGCGCAATCAGGATGATCGGCGCGGCCGCCCCCCAGCTTGAGTAGCCAGGCAGAAGGCCGACGAGGAAGGTGGACAGACCCATGATCAGGATCGTCATCAGGAAGGTGTATTTGCGCCCGACGATATCGCCGAGTGCGCCGAAGACCAGTGCGCCGAACGGGCGTACGATAAAGCCCGCGGCAAAGGCCAGAAGGGCAAAGACGTTTCGCGTCGCTTCCGGGAACGACGTGAAGAACTGCGCGCCGATGATCGCCGCAAGTGAGCCGTAAAGATAAAAGTCGTACCACTCGAAGATCGTCCCCGCTGAGGAGGCCATGATGACCTTCCTCTCGTCAGCGGTCATGGGACGCGAACGATCCCTGACGTTCATATCCGTCGCTGCCATGTAATGCCTCCTCCAGTTTCCGGCCTCCCGGCCGGCCAAATTCGCTGATCCCATTGATCCGCACACGCCACATCCGTGCCGCATGCGCCGCGATCCGGTCCTCTCACCGGCCGCGGTTCACGGCCCGCTTGCGCGGTCCGCCCCCTCATGACGCGGAGCCGACTTTCGCCGGATCCGTATTGCGTGTCCTGCCATCTACATCGCTCCGGCAGCACACGATGGAATGATATTTAGCATAGCGCGCATATACGGATCAGAACGACTTTGGTCTAAGACCGGGGTAGTGCCGGCGAAACTGCATAGAGCTTTTGCTGCGCATTGCGGGCACGGCTTCGGCCTCAGATTGCCGGCATCCTCCGCACCGGCGACACTTGCCATGATGACGGCGGTGCAAGCGTTGGCCGAAGGGTCTGCCCCATGCGCTTCAATAGCCGCGTCTCTCTGCTGTTTCCGGTGGACAGGTGACGGGAGCGCTCGTTCTCCACCGCCGTCCGGCCTATACGAGACTGCGTGTCTCATCTTGGCCTTGTCCTCACTTGGCGATATGACAGTTCCGGATGCCGGGCAAAAATCGGCAAAAATGACGGGAACGGGTTTGATGGATACCAGACGATATTACGCAAACATGGGCGGCCTGCCGGGACAGACGGAGCTTCTCTCCAGCAAAGCGGTGTTTACCACGGCCTATGCCGTCATTCCTCGCACCGTGATGACGGATATCGTCACCAGCTTGTTGCCGCACTGGACCGACAGCCGTGCCTGGATCATCGCGCGGCCAATGACCGGTTTTTCGGAGACGTTTGCACAGTATATCGTGGAAATGGCGCCCGGCGGCGGAAGCGCGCAACCGGAGCCGAATTCTAAGGCGCAGGCGGCCATCTTCGTTGTCGAGGGACAAATGACCATCACGCTGGACGGAAAGCCGAATGCCTTGCGCGCCGGCTCCTTCGCCTATCTACCGGCTGGAGCAAAGTGGACGGTGGAAAACACATCGGCAGCACCGGCCAAGTTTCATTGGGTGCGCAAGGTATTCCAGGCTGTCGAGGGCCTCGCGCCGCCGCCGGCCATCTTCTCCCACGAAAGCGATCACGAGATCGCCCACATGCCCGACACCAACGGCGCCTGGGGCACGACGCGCTTCATTGATCCCTCCGACATTCGCTACGACATGCATCTCAACATCGTCACGTTTGAGCCGGGTGGCACCATTCCCTTCATGGAAACCCATGTGATGGAACACGGTCTCTATGTGTTGGAAGGCAAGGCCGTTTACCGCCTCAACGCCGATTGGGTGGAAGTCGAAGCTGGCGATTTCATGTGGTTGCGCGCGTTTTGCCCGCAGGCCTGTTATGCCAGCGGCCCCAGCCGCTTCCGTTACCTTCTGTACAAGGACGTCAATCGCCACGTGGATCTCTGGTAAGGGTGATTGGCGCTGAAGCGCCATGGCCGCTGAGTTGGTTTTGAAAGCAAGGGCCGGACGAATGCCAGTTGTCCGGCTTGTTGCTCGGTTCCGTCTGGTGGGTGTTGCGACAGGTCTGAAGCCATGATCGTGCGGCAGCGATCAGGTCGTGGCCAACGAGCCAGCTCTGGGTTTCTGGACAGTCACCCGGGACGAAGCGTCACTCGGGAGCAAAGACCTTCTCTGCTCCTGAGATCTTCAAAAGCATTTCCAGGCGTTCGGGTGGAAGAAGTGGCAATTGCGATTTGAGCACGTCAGCAAGCGGCGGGGGCAGATCCGAGAGCTGTTCAAACGCAGTGCGCGTTGGGGCATAATTGAGGAGGGTGCGGATATCAGCCTCGACATGGTCGTGCGCCAGATCCAGTACGGCACCGGATACGCGCTTCCACTGTGTCATGCGTGCGGTGAGCGAGGCTATTTCCGAAGGCGCGTAGCTTTGCGAGTATCCGAGCAGCATTGCCTGCTCGGTTGCAGGACGCCCTAGAAACCATCGGGCAAAGGCCAGGCGTGCCCACAGAAAACCGTTTGTGGGCTGGCATTGCAGGCCCTTGACGGAGACTTCATCGATCCGCCTCAGCTTTTCGAGCCAAGCCTCGCGATTTTCGCGCGGGGTAATCCTGTCTGCCTGCCAAGTTAGAAGGTCGACAAGAGCAGTAATGCCATCGTGATCGCACGAGGCAACAATGGCATCGGCCCTGCTTAAAGCGTCATCGACAGCGGGGGCCGACAATGGTTCCCCCGCATAGGCAAGCTTTCTCAACTGCATGAGATCACGAAATTCCGCAGCGATCGGCAGAAAACGGATCTGCGAGAAATTGACCGCTATCAGAACCGCCAGCAAAACGGCGGAAATGACAGTCTCACGTTTCATGATCAACATAATAGGAACTGTAACGCGAGCTGTAGTAGTCCGATGATCCGTATTCGCGATAGAGCTTCAGCTTCTGGACGTCCACCTTGTTGAGAACGACGCCGAGCGTTCGTTCGGCAATCTGGCGTTCCGAAGCCAGTGTCTGCTGGACGACCTTACGCGACACGACACCCCATTCGACAACCATGATAAAGCCGTCTATCCGCGCCGCAATGGAACGTGCGTCCACCACGGGCGCGAGCGGAGGAAGGTCAAGCACGACATAATCATACTCCGCAGACACCCTACTCAGCAGCTGGTGCATCTGGGGAGATGCCAGCAGTTCCGATGAATGGGTAATCCGACGCTTGACCACGACAGGCAAAACATCCAGTCCCGAGGCTGCATCATGCAGCAGGACGGACGTATAGGGCAAACCTTCCGTCAGTACCTGGATCAGACCGGCCTGTGCATGCTGGCCGATTGCACGTGTGGTGCCGGGATTGCGCAGGTCCGTATCGATCAACAGGGTTCTGCCGCTTTTTGCAAGTACCTGAGCCAGATTAAGAGCGATGGTGGATTTGCCTTCACCCGGGAGAGTGGAGACCAGGCCCACGATTTTGCTCGCCTTGGCGATGTTAAGATCAATGGCAATCTTGCAACTGCGCAGGGTCTCAGAAAAGGATGAGAGCGGATAATTCATCGCAAAGTTCGACACGCTGTTGCGGAAATGAACCTCCCGGTCAACGGGCGCAGTCACCGACGTGTCTGTTTTCTTGACGATTGCCGGCGTGGCTCCAAGATATTCCACCCCGAGAATATCTCTGATCTGATCCCCTGTGCGGAAAAAGCGGTCACGAAATTCGCGGAATGCTCCAATGCCGGCGCCGATCATCAAGCCGAAGAGAACTGAAATCGCGACGACCAATGGCTTGCGCGGGCTGCTGGGAGCAGCTGGTCCGACTGCTTTCGAAATGATACGTGCCTCGGTCACCGGGAAGGATTGCTGCTGAACAGCCTCCTGATACCGTTGCAGGAAGGTCTGGTAAAGGTTCTTATAGGCTTCCGAAGAGCGTTCCAATTCGCGCAACTGGACCTGCGTTTCGCTTGCGGTGACGCTGACACTTGTTGCCTTCACGACCCCTTCTGTGATGTTGCGTTCGCGAGAGCGCGCAACTTCCAGTTCGCTCTGATAGCTTTCCGCAATACGCTTCAGTTCATCAAACATCAATCGATTATATTCGGACATTTCCTGGCGCAGACGAACCGCCTGAACGTGGTCCGGGCCCAGTCTCCTTGTAATCTCCGACTCGAGTTTGGAGGCTTCAAGATACTTCTGGCGAAGTGTGTTGATTACGGAACTGTCCAGTGCGTCCGTCACGATGGCGTCCGTCTGTCCACTGGCGAGGATTTCCTGGATGCGGTCATAACGGGCTTGCGCACGAGCCGTGTCGGCGCGGGCAACAATCAAGGCACTGTTCAGTTCAGTCAGTTGCTGGTCCGACACGAGGCCATTGCCAGCCGTTACCAGACCATTGGCGGCCCTGAATTTCTGAACGGCAAGATCTGATGCCAGCGATTGCTGCCGCAACTCTTCTATTCTGTCCTGAAGCCACTCACCGGCACGTCTAGTCGCTTCGTATTTTGCATCGAGCTTGTCGTTGATGTATGATTCCGCAACTGCGTTTGCGATAGTCGCAGCCAAGCTCGGTGATGGTGACGTAACCGCGATTTCCAGAACGTAGGCGCGACCGACGCGCTGAATGGCAAGGTTATCCTGAAGGCGCGACAGAGCCGACCGCCGCTTTGCTTCGAGAGGATCAATAAATTCCTCGCTCGACTTCGAAGAAAGTCCTATGGAGGCAATTAGTGCCTTTATGCTGGATGCCACTGTTCCCACCAGCGAGCCGCCGGAAGACATGAATTGCGCATTATCCTGAAGCTTCAGGCGATCAACCGTCGCCAAACCGATGGTGTCGGATTTCAATAGCTCGACCTGGCTCAGCACCGATGCCTCGTCGTCGAGCACGCCACCGATCGTGGATAATTGCTGCACAACCTCGCTGTTGCCGCGGTCGATGAGAACGCTTGTCGAGGCCGTGTAGAGCGGGACGGCAGTCAGCAAATACACGACACCCACAGCCAACATGAGAACGACAGCTGCGGCAACAACAACCCACTGCCGCCGAGCAATCGCCAGCAGTTGGTCGATGTTTATTTCATTGGCAACCGAATCACCCTGACCGGCATCTTGGTTGGTGACGAAAACAGGGTGCTGGTTCACCGGGCAATCCTAATCATGAAGAAAGTTGATGTATTATCCGTTGGTGGTCGGGCTTACGGAGGTCCCGCCACCACCATTGTTGCCACCATTGTTGTTGCTGCCCGACGAGCTTCCTCCGCCTGCACCGGAAAACGTACCGGATCCGCTGCTTGTCGTTGTCGTGGTCGACGCCGTCTGTCCGCCGCCGCCCGTCTGCCCCCCGGCCGCATCACCACCGAGTGTGCCAGTGAGACCACCTGCGGCCGCAGTGTCCGCTCCCGCAATGGCGCCAGGAGCCGGGGCCGCTGTTGGAGTTTCAGCCGTCTGCGTCTCGGTAGCCGCATTGACCTGCGCAGCAGCCGATGCCAACTGCGTGCTGGAGGCAACGGCAACCTGAATCTGGGCTACGGCGGCCTGATTTTGATTGGCGGCCAATACTGCGGTCGCCAAATTTGTGCCCGTTACCAACGCTGCTGCTTGCGCTGGGCTTGCGGTAAGCGCCGCCGCCTGAAGTGCAGTCAGGGTTTCGGTTAATTTTGCCTCTGCCGTCGCTGCAAGCAAGAGGGATGCAACGAGCGCTGCGAGTTCCTCCTCCGGCAGGGTCAGAATGCTCTGCGGATTGGCCAGGAACGCCGCCAGCTGTTCGGCAGAAGCCGGCGCTACCGGAGCCTGTTGTGGCGCCGGCGCCTGTTGCTGAGCCGGCGCCGGCTGCTGTGCTGGAGTCTGTGCAGTTGCATTTCCAGCAATCAACATCGCCAGGCCGGAAACGATGATCTGAGATTTCTTCAATATAGTGCCCATGAGAGCGATCCTCTTCGAACGTATCCGGATACTGAAGAATACATCCATCAGCAGCCTGGTTGACTATAAAACTTCAATTGCCTCTGGCTAGAGCCAATTGGTTTTTGCGTTAATTGCGAATGTTGTCACGCGTATCGACGATATTGGACACTGAAGACGTAGCAGAGTTCAAAATTGTCAGGAACTTGGTCAACTCGACAGCGTCAGACGTGGACACGTATAGCACATCTTTATTCTGCATGGGAAATTTCTGCACTGCGAAGAAACCTGAGGGATCTCTGAGGTTTGCCCGGAAGATCACCGGAACTTCTTCGGATTTGAAGCGGGCCGTATCAACACCAAGTTTAGTCAGAAAACTCTTGTTGACGGTGCGATACAGAAGAACGGATTGCGGTTCTGCCTTGTCATCCAGCAATCCGCCTGCCTTGGCAAGCCCATCACCCAGCATCAGGTTTGAATCTTCGAAATCAAAGCTTCCACTCTGGCCGGTAACACCAAATGCGAGAAATGTCCTTTTCTCGCGCCGTACGAGAATAGTGTCGCCGGGCTGAACATAGATGTTTTCGGCGGAATTACGCGCCAGTGTATTATAGGCAACTTCGGCCTGCCTGCCACGGCGCTGAAGCGAGATGGACGTCTCAGCGGCTGGGGCGCTGAGGCCGCCGGCTTCCGAGATGACATCCAGCACACGCTCGCCCGCAGGACTGAGCGTGATCTTCTTCGGCGAATTCACGTCGCCGAGGACAGAAGCCTCCATCGAGCGGCTTTCGCTTACGGAGATTACGACCTGTGGCTCAATGGCGCGATTGGCCAATCGGCTGGCAATTTCGATCTGCACGTCATGGACAGGCTTTCCGGCGGCACGAACGGTGCCAGCGTATGGAACTGTCAAGTTTCCCTGGCGATCGACGGTCTGGCTTGGCAGGGTGATGTAATTGCCGGGCCTTGCTCCGGCATCGGCCGGAATGAACAAGCCGCCAGCCTGGGCTTCAAAAACAGACACCTGCACGACGTCACCAACGCCAAGCACAATATCCGGGACGCCGTCGCGAGACGCCCCAAAGCCTCCGCGAAGACTACCTTCAGCGGCGGTTGAGATGTGATCGAGAACCGCCTTGTTGATATCCACGAGAGCATAATCAATGCCGACCTTCTGGTCGCCAGTGCCCACCGTTACCGAAGCGTTGGTGCCAACCACACGCTGGTCCGGCCCTGACCGGGGCAACGACGTGCAGCTTGCAAGCAAACCCGCCATTGCAATCGATAAAATACGATTTACCATCATCCCCATTATTTCCCACCGCGTCATTGAGAGGTTGTTTATACTAAATATCGGATATTCCAGTCGCGCCAGAAGTTTTTATTGCGGCGCACTATTTTACAGGTAACTTGAATAGGCATGTAGCAAATAAACAACAAAATTTGGTTAATTTTTCATTTTAACCGTCGTTCTGCGACCATAGCTCACGGCGATCGAAAGTCCTATAAACAAAACCCACCATACTGAAAAGCCCGGTATCTGCATCGAAAAATCCGTGGCTGAGTGTATCAAGACAAGAATAGTCGCGGATGCTGCCCCGACAACTATAAGCCGCTTGCTGCGGCGGCGGTTGATTCCAGTCCAGAATGAAAAGGTTATCGTCGCCAAGAAAAATACCGCCAGCAACACAAACGGCAGCCCTAAGGCCAGGATTCCGTCCAGATAGAAATTGTGGGCCATCGGCCAGTAACCGGCAAGACCGCAGGCGGCATCCCGGTAGGCCGGAAAGACAGCCGGAAATGCGCCGCTGCCGATGCCAACGAGGGCATGGTCCCGGATCGCGGACAGTATGCCCGGCATGACGCAAAGGCGCCCGTCTTCCAGCCCCTGCACTTGCGCTCTCAACAGAACTCGGCCGGCGAAAAAGCCGATGACCAGAACCGATAAGGCGGCAAGAGCCGCCGCTTGAAGGACGCGCCGCCAGGAGGCTGGTGCGCGAACCGTCGGGAGGGTGCCACCGGAAGGCATCTGGAATCGAAAGAAGGCGCTGGCACCGATCTGGCATATGAGAGCCAGAGCGGTTGCCAGGACACCCCCGCGTGATTGTGTCAGCACGAGAGCCGAAAGCGTGATGAGTCCGAGTAGAAGCCACAGGGCTGCATTGATTGGCGTCCACCCGTCGCGTCGATAAAAGACGTCGCTACCGGGTATCAGCCGGACCTTTATGCCCCTGAAACGGGAAATCATCGCGACAAGCGTGACGCCGTAGAAGGTGGCGGCCGTATTGCGGTTGACGAAGGGAGCGGTAAGAGAGCCCAGGTAGTACTGCTTTTCGGCAAGCATCAATGACTTGGGAAATGCAACGAATTGGATAAGTGAGAAGGCCGCCATCAAGCCGCCCGCCGCACAAAAAACCGTTATGGCACGGTCGATTTCCCCCTCCTGCCGAAAAAGCAGCAGGACACACAACAACGCCATAGCTGGCAGGCTGATCGGGCCGAGGGCCCAAAGTGTGTCGGCTGGCGCAGGCGATATGGAGTGCGATGCCGCAATTCCCGCCTCCTGGAGAACTCGCCATGCGGCATTGCCTGGGATCCCTGCGGGCAGCGGCATCGACTGCATTATGGTCCAGACCACCACCGATGCCCAGATCGATAGAACGATCAGAAAAAACGTACGGGTGGGGGCGGCAATGCCAAGAGTGAAATAGGCAATCACGAGACAAAGCGACATCAGCAGGGTGCTGATGGTCAAGGCTTCCGGATAAACACCTCCATGCGACAGATAAACCGTGCAGAGCGACGATAGAAACAAACCGATGGAAAGGTTTCGCAGCCAACGGGCCACGATGCTGTAATCGGTGCTCTCGGCCGAGGGCGTCGCACGTTTCTTTGGAAGATTCTGCTGCATCGCCAATGCTCTCTTCAACCTGCCACTGGCCTGCCTGTGCAGAATATAAGTGAACGCGATATTTCTGCTAGCATAAATAACACTGCATCAAAATACTAAATGCTGCTTTTCAGCCACTTTTCAGCCTAAATCCCGCGAGGCGGGCTCAAGCGGTACAGCACCATAAAATGCGTCACGTCTAAAATTTGAACTTTCCACTTAAGCGCCCATCATTTTTCCCCGCTTAGAACGGTGGCACGAGGTGCAGACGCAGGTTTGCATCTCTTTGCAACGAGGTCTGGCGATGAAGAAGCTTATGCTGGCAGCCTTTGCTGCCGTTATCTTTGCGGGAAACGTGTCTCCCTCTTGGGCAGTCGGCCCCGCCGGATTGGCCGCTCCTGCGCCCAAAGGATCCCTGCGCATTCCAGCGACAAAGCCAACGCTTGCTCCCTATGCATTTGTCAGCTTCTGCGTCGCGCATGGTGAAGAATGTCGGGACGACAATCGCGCCGATACTTTGGTGCTGACGCCCTTGCTGCTCCGCGAGCTGAGGCGGGTCAACTTCCAGGTCAACCGGGACATCAAGCCAGAAAATGACGTTGCTGGACACGACGAGTGGAGCATCAATGTCCAAAGAGGTGACTGTGAGGATTACGTGCTCACCAAACGCAGCAGGCTGGTAAAGCTCGGATGGCCAGCGAACAAGCTGCGCGTTGCCGTGACCGTGACACCCAATAACAATGGTCATGCGGTTCTGGTTGTCAGCACCGATAGCGGTGATCTTGTGCTCGATAACCGCAGCAACGATATTCGCAACTGGCGCGACACAGACCTCCGCTGGCTGAAAATCCAGTCGGATACAAATCCCCTGTTCTGGAATGACCTTACCAATAACGGTTGAGCGGCATAGAGGGCAATGCCGCTTTGGCCGTGCCTCCGGTGTTACAGCGCGAATTCGATCAGGATCCGGCTCAGGACTGTCAGAAAAGTGCCTGTCCTTCGCATCGAACGACAGGCACGCTTGATCTGATAGATATAGTCGGGTTTTTTGCAGATGATGAAGGTTTGACTTGACCATCGATCAATGCTGATACACCTGAAGAACACCTGTGGTGTTTCCGATTGAATGTCTGTTTGATATGTCCGATGGCAGCAGCCAAGAAGCTTCGGTTCTTCCGCCGCGGCCGCCCAAGCGCCGCGGCCTCGCCATCTGGTTGAGCCTGGTGATTGGCGTCACGCTTGCTGTCGTTCTCCTTGCCAATGATGGGCGAAATCTCAAAATTGTGATGCATCGTCTCGGGATCGATTACTCGACAAGAACAGCCGATGCGCCGAAGCGGGATCTGCCCAAAACGGGAGTGAGGTCAGCAAGATTATGGCCATTTCGCCCGCCGGCTGGATTGGTGCATGACATGATCGTGCCGTTTCAATTGCCGGATCAGCGATGCCTTGACCTTGCTGTTACGGCTCAGGAACCGCCGCAGTTTACCACGGAAAATGATGGCATATGGCAATGTGTCATGTTCTGGAAAGCGTCTGAGGAGCCGGAAGCCCCGTCGATATTCCTCCAGATCCGTGGCGATGCACACGGAGATATCGTTGCGTGGCGCGCCAAGTTCAGCAAGTCAGGGTCGGACGGCACCGAAATTGCCAGCGAGGGCTTGCAGATGTTGAGGAAGGCGCTGCAATCCCTTGCGCTGAGTGAGGAAATTTTCGCCGCTCTCGACACGAAAATAAGAGACTGGCAGCCATTCTATTATTACATGGGGACCCAGAGACTAAGCTTTCGTCCCGAATTCAGCGATCCCAGCCGCTTTAATCTGCTGGCGCAGCGCGGCGGGCTTCGGGCCTATGCGCCGCCGCCACTTTCGGCCCTCCGGTTTCGAGCAGGTGGTAATGTCGAGAAACCCGGCGTGCTCTCGTCAAAGTCCGGGCGGCTCGGGCAAGGGCTATGATATGCAGCAGGCGATGAAAATGACATGTTTGCGGTGGAGCAAATGGTTGCCGTTGGCTTGCTTCTCTGGTTTCAATCGCTTCTGAAGCGCCAAGTTGGGAGATGGCTGCATAAGAACTGCCAAAGTTGATCGCTGTTCTGCTAAAACAGGTGGCGATGGACGTCGAGGAAAAGTCTGACTTGGGATTGGATAGCAGGTGACGTTTGAATTTCGTTCGTAAAATGGTGGATTGGCTGAATGCGCGTGGAGACGTTGCAAGGCCTATCAGTTCTCGTTCGCGGATCGATCTCGGTCACAGATCTCCAGGCTACGCGGTCTATGCTATCGGAGATGTCCACGGTTGCCTGAAGGAACTACAAGATGCAGAGGCGCGGATCGCCGCCGATATGGCTGCAAGCAACCTGCCGGGCCTTGTCGTTTTGCTGGGGGATTATGTCGACCGTGGGCCGGACTCGTCTGCGGTTCTCGCCCATCTGGCAAAACCGAGCGCGCGTGGCCTGCGCCGGCTGGCCCTGTGCGGCAATCATGACGAGATGTTCCTGAAGTTCATCGAGGACCCTCGGTCCGTGCCGACATGGCTGGAGTTCGGCGGGCGCGAAACATTGATGTCCTATGGCATCGATATCGAACTTATCCAGAAGCGCGACAGGATCGACATGGTGGCACTGAAGCGGCTTCTGGATGAATCCGTTCCGGCCTTTCATATCGATTTCCTGCGCAACATGCCCACCACGCTTCGGCTTGGGGACCATCTGTTCGTTCACGCGGGGATAAGGCCCGGTCTTGCCCTTGAGGAGCAGAGTGATGAGGATCTTCTGTGGATCCGCGAACCGTTTATCTCACGCGGGCCGGAGCAGCCGCTGATCGTCGTTCACGGTCACACGCCGGTCATGGAGCCGGAATTCGGCATTAGCCGTATCGGCATCGACACCTGTGCCTATGCAACGGGCCGGCTGTCGGTTCTAAAGCTGTTTCAGGGCGAAACGAGCCTGATCGAATAATCAATTGCTTGGGTCGCCAGGGCGCTCCTTTGCGCCCTGGCGGTGATCGTGGTTTTAGCCGGTGCAGCGCCGTGTTTGAAAGACCACGGCGCTGCGACCAGATCAATCGGCCTTGCCGACGCCGTGGTAGGTGAAGCCGTGTGCTTCCACTTCGGGCGCGCGGTAGACATTGCGCAAGTCGACGAAAACAGGTGTGTCCATGGTCGATTTCAGTCGCGCCAGATCCAGCGCACGGAACTCGTTCCATTCCGTCACCAGCACCAGGGCAGACGCACCTTCGGCTGCCTGGTAAGGGCCGGAGGCAAAGTCGATATTGAGCAACTGGCGAGCGTTCTCAATACCTTCCGGATCATAACCGGAGACGATAGCGCCGGAATCCTGCAATGTCTGGGCAATGGCAATGGCGGGGCTGTCGCGCATGTCATCCGTGTTCGGCTTGAACGTCAGGCCGAGCAGCGCAATCTTCTTGCCGCGGACGTCGCCGCCGAGAGCATTGATCACGCGGCGTCCCATGGCACGCTTGCGATTGTCGTTGATGGCAATCGTCGTTTCGATCAGACGAACGGGGCTGTCATGGTCCTGCGCGGTCTTCACCAAAGCCAGCGTGTCCTTGGGGAAGCAGGAACCGCCGTAACCCGGCCCCGCATGCAGGAATTTTGCACCGATACGCCCATCAAGGCCGATGCCGCGCGACACGTCCTGCACATCCGCGCCAACCTTTTCGCAAAGATCGGCCACTTCGTTGATGAAGGTGATCTTCATGGCAAGGAACGCGTTTGCCGCATATTTGATCAGTTCGGACGTGCGACGGCCGGTAAAGACCAGCGGCGACTGATTGAGGTAAAGCGGCCGGTAGACTTCCGTCATCACGCTGCGGGCTCGCTCGTCGGACAGGCCGATGACGATGCGGTCTGGACGCTTGAAGTCATCGATGGCGGCACCTTCCCGCAGGAATTCCGGGTTGGAGACGACGGCAAAATCAGCGGTAGGGTTGGTCTCGCGAATGATCCGCTCGACCTCGTCGCCCGTGCCCACAGGCACGGTTGACTTGGTGACTACGACGGTGAAGCCCTTGATCGACTGGGCAATTTCCGCGGCCGCCGCATAGACGTAGCTCAGATCGGCATGACCGTCGCCGCGTCTCGAAGGGGTGCCCACAGCGATGAACACCACATCCGCCGCTTCGACCGCCGGGCCGAGATCCGTCGTAAACGACAGGCGACCAGAGGAGGCGTTGTTGCCCACCAGCAGATCGAGGCCCGGCTCATAGATCGGCATCACGCCCTTGTTCAGCGCGGTGATCTTTTCCTCGGCCTTGTCGACGCAGACGACCTCGTGGCCGAAATCGGCAAAACACGCGCCCGATACCAGGCCGACATAGCCTGAACCAACCATGACTATTCGCATATACTATTCCTCATCAAGACGGATTTCCCGGAATTGTCTCGGTCGTCTCGCAACGCCGGCAATGATAATTCAGGGTCGATTGAAAGTGCTTGTGATGCAATCCTCGTGAGCCTGCGGAGGCTTAGGCCTTGTCGCGTCCGAATTCGTCCTCGATGCGCACGATATCATCCTCGCCGAGATAAGATCCACTCTGTACTTCCACCATTTCCAGCAGGATCTTGCCGGGGTTGTGAAGCCGATGCAACTCGCCTTGCGGAATGTAAACAGACTCGTTCTCGCGCAGGAGTTTCACTTCGCTGCCGACAGTGACTTCGGCGACACCCTTGACGCAGACCCAGTGTTCGGCGCGGTGATGGTGGCGCTGCAGCGACAGCTTCTTGCCCGGCAGGACGAATAACCGCTTGACCTGAAAGCGTTCGCCGTTGAGCAGCGACGTATAGCCACCCCAGGGGCGATAGGAGGTCGGATGCGTTTCCGTCAATGCGGATGTCGTGGCAGCCGATGCCAGTTGCTTCACCAGCTTGCCGACCTCCTGGCTATCCTCCAGCCTGCCAATATAGACCGCATCTTCACTGGCAATAACGGCAACATCCTTCAGGCCCTGTACGGCAAGATGGCTGGAGCGCGAAATGATCAACGAATTTTCGGTGTTGATCACAGTTGCATTGCCCAGCACGACATTGCCGCCGGCATCCTTTTCGCCGAGTTTCCACACGGCATCCCAGCTTCCCAGGTCCGACCATGCGAACTTCGAGGGAACGACAGCTGCGTTCGCGGTCTTCTCCATGACGGCATAATCGATGGAAATATCCGGGCTTGCCGAAAAACTCTTGGGGTCGAGGCGGATGAAATCCAGGTCGCGATGGGCGTTTTCGACAGCGGCAAGGGCAGCTTCGGCAACCTTGGGGGCAAATTGCTGGAGTTCGCCAAGCAGGAGATCAACCCGGCACATGAAGATACCGGAATTCCAGTAGAATCCGCCCGCGGCAAGCATTTCCTCGGCGCGTTCAAGCGCCGGCTTCTCGACAAAACGCTTGACGGCACGAGCGCCCGTTTCCAGGCTTTCGCCTGCTTCGATATAGCCATATCCGGTTGCAGGCTCCGTCGGTGTGATGCCGAACGTCACGACCTTGCCCGAAAGTGCTGTCCGGTGGGCAAGCCGGATGGCATCCAGATAGTCCGCGCCTGCGTCGATTTCGTGATCGGACGCGAGAAGCTGCAGGACGGCCTCCGAGCCGAACCGCTCGCCGAGGAAAGCGCAAGCCGCAGCGATAGCCGGCGCGGTGTTGCGCGCCACCGGCTCCAGAAGGATGCCCGACAGTTCCAGTCCCGCTTCACGGGCCTGCTCCGCCACCAGAAAACGAAAGTCCTGGTTGGTGATGACAACAGGGGCTTCATAGATGTCGCGGTCTGCCACCCGCTCCAGCGTCAACTGGAAAAGCGTCTTGTCGCCGGTCACCTTGATGAATTGCTTGGGCGCACTTGAGCGCGACAGGGGCCACAACCGCGTTCCCTTTCCGCCAGCCATGATGACGGGAATGATTTTCTGGCTCATGTCGATCTCCGGCAATGATATGTCGATCTGACCTGGCCGCACGGCCAGACCTGGAGCGGCAGCAGAATTGGCTTATTGCCTCGGCCGCCGCAAGTCCTGAGCGGCGACACCGTAAACATATTCCATGCCGAGCAGCTCCGCTGTGTCGTCAAGAATTGCGGCCAAAGAGCAATTATGACCGCACTGCTGGGCAATCCTGTTGGTGCGTGATGAAAGATGTTGCGCCACAATGCAAGGGCTCTCTGGCGAGAGGCCTCGTCAGAAACCCTGTCCGCCGGACAACTCGGAACGGATGGTGCCGATAATGATTTTCAGGTCGAGCCATATGGAAAAGTTTTCGACATAATAGAGGTCGCAGGCAATCCGGGCACGTGCCTTGGAGGGACGGTCGGTCGGTCCGCGTAGGCCGCGCATCTGCGCAAGACCAGTAATGCCGGGTTTCAGAAGGTGACGGCGATGGTATTGCCGTACGAGTTCCTCGTAAGGCACGCCTGCCGCCAGCATGCCGATGGCATGGCAACGAGGGCCGACCAGAGACATTTCGCCCTTCAGCACGTTCAGCAATTGCGGAAGCTCGTCAATATTGGTGCGGCGAATGATGCGGCCCATGCGGGTGATGCGCGGATCGTCCTTCACCGTCTGGTTTACGCCGCTCGGATCGCAGCGGTCCGTATACATGGAGCGGAACTTGTAAACCCGGATCGGCTTGCAACCCTGACCCCAGCGCGTCTGCTTGAAAAGAACTGGACCCTTGCTTTCCAGGCGGATGATCAGCGCTACCAGAAGCAGCAATGGCGCCAGCACGATGAGCGCAGCCAGAGAAGCTGCAATATCAAGGCACCTCTTCAGGGACAGATGAAGGGCCTTGCTGACCGCAGACCTGTTTTCAAACCGGCCTTGTTCAGACACATCACCTGGATAAGACCAAAGCGAAGCCACGTGGTCAAAAGCCACAAGAGGTTCTTCCTTGTGCATATCAGTCGCCGCCACTGAAACCACCCCACTCAATATTGAAAAGCAAATAAACAGCTGAATTCAATACTTCATATTCCGGATCATAATCAGTGTCACCTATTTATTTAATGGATCGTAAAACATATTCCAAAGCAAATCGAGATGTGTGGCGAATCCGGTACAGGGATTTTCAGAAGAGATTTGGTTGAAGGAATTATGTAAGCATAATATACGCGTTGGAAAATCCATGACAGATTCAAGTCGCTGGACCGGCTCTGGGTGTCAGCCTCCGGCGTGCTTGATGGGGCGCGTCTGTCAGCCTTTCAGGCCTTCGGCACTGCTGCCGTGATAGCTGGATAAGTCTGCTCGCAGGCCGTTGCATCCCTCGATGCGTCTTTGCGGCCCTCTTTTTGCCATGCGGTGGGATCAATCGTGGAACACATGCGTTTAAGCGTCATGTGTCGTCGGGTGGCAAAGCTGCCCGAAGGCCAAGAACAAGATGATTGGAGTACAGGGATGAATAAGAGTGTTGCTGCGGCTTTGGCTGCCGTTACCGTATTGCAGGGTGCAGGTGCTGCGCTGGCGGCTGATGCCGTGCGTTATCAGGATCGTGTGCCGGAATATTCCGAAGGTCAGCGCGGCGGTGTGCGGATCGGTTATCTCGATTGCGCCATCGAAGGCGGCGTCGGTTACGTCATCGGGTCTGCCAAGGCTGCGACCTGCGCCTTTACCTCGACAATGGGCGGTGAACCTGTCGAGCAGTATACTGGCACGATCCGCAAGATGGGTGTCGATCTCGGCTTCACCACCAAGAGCCGCCTGATCTGGGCTGTTTTTGCGCCGACTGCCGGTTATCATCCGGGTTCGCTTGCCGGCCTTTACCAGGGCATTACGGCGGAAGCGACCGTGGTGGCAGGCGTTGGTGCCAATATCCTCGTTGGCGGCACCTCGGGCTCGATCCATCTTCAGACGGTCAGCGTGACCGGACAGCTCGGCCTCAATGTCGCGGCAACCGGCACGTCGGTTACGCTGACGCCCGCGTCCTGATCGGCGCCTGAACTATACATCGATATAATGACGACGGCAGGCGTATCATTTGCCTGCCGTTTTTCTTGCTCAGTTTTCCGCGGGGCGCCGTGATCCGAGGGGGGCGGGTGGTGTCAGCTGCGGCTTTCGCGCTTACACCAGTTTGCGGCCGGCTCGATGCCGCCGAGCGGGAAGACATGGATGCGCTCGATCAGACTTCCAGGATTTTCGCGCTTGTATCGTTCCAGTGCTGCCACCAGTTCGGTCGGTTCATAGGGAACGAGCAGGCGGGTCACGTCCATCGCTCGCTTCTGCAGGACTTTCAGCGAGGGGCCGACGCCGCAGGAGATGGCATATTTGATCAGGGTCTGGATTTTTGCCGGC
The DNA here is from genome assembly GCF_058242805.1 of Neorhizobium sp. PAMB6716. Taxonomy (NCBI): domain Bacteria; kingdom Pseudomonadati; phylum Pseudomonadota; class Alphaproteobacteria; order Hyphomicrobiales; family Rhizobiaceae; genus Neorhizobium; species Neorhizobium sp. PAMB6716. The sequence goes on along the minus strand of NZ_CM177835.1, from coordinate 2,684,495 downwards.
CCGGCAATGCCCACATGGATCGGCAGCGTCACGCCAAGCGCTGCAATGCGTTCCGCCCAAGCCGTCACGCCAGCCGCATCGAACGCAAATTGCGTGGTGATGGCCATGCGGGCATCGGTACGGTTGGCGTAATCCTGCTTGGTTACGAGCGACCGGTCTATGACGGTGGTGGAGCCGTCGCGGTCGATGTCGCGGTTGCCTTCCGGGTGGCCGGCCATGTGCAGGTCGGTAAAACCCATGGCGTCGAACAGGCCGGTCTCGATCAGGTGGAGCGAGCTTTCAAAACTACCGCGCGGGCTTGAATTGCCGCCTGCCAGAAGCAGCGCCTGGCGCACATCGGCCTCGCTGCGATAGCGGTTGAGCAGATCCTCAAGGGCGGCCCGGTTTTCGATGGAGCGTGCCGGGATATGCGGCATCACGGGAAAACCCTCGCGTTGAAGCCGTTTTGCGGTCGCGACCATGTCCTCCACCGACGTGCCCTCGATATGGGCGATGTAGACGCGGGTACGCTCCGGCAGAAGCGTCCTGAAATCGGCGATTTTTGCCGCCGTGCGCGGCATGACCTCGATTGACCATTGATCGAGGAGGCGCGGCGAACGGACAGCACTTTCCTCCGTGGTCCGGTCCTGCTGGTTGATGCGCATATCCATCCTCATCCTCCCTAACTCCCGGAGACAAATGTATACATGAAATTACGGGGTCGTAAATCAAGATTCAGTTTCGGCCGATAAAATCCGGCGTTTCGGCGTTTTTGAACGTCAGGAAAGACGATTTCCGCGGCTGCATGGAAATCCATGTATTCATAACTTGCGGTCCTTGCCGGCTTCTGGCAGTCTTGGCGTTGAAAGGCAGGGTGCCGTGGCACCTTCCTTGCAATCGCGCCCGCGTTTTCTAACGTGAGGGTGCGGTGCATGCATAGTGTCTTGGGAGGGACGGTTATGAATGCAGTTTTTGGACAGGCGCTGTTTTTGCGCGCGGTGTCGCGACAGGTCGGGGGAGGGCGCCGGTCATGAGCGAACCCTGTTTTGATGTCGCGCATCTCGGTCATGTCGAGCTTTATACCGACCGTTTCGAGGAAAGCCTCGCTTTTTTCACGCGGGTTTATGGCCTGACGGCGACATTTTCCGATGAGGACACCGCCTATCTGAGGGCATTCGACGATTACGAGTTTCACACGCTGAAGCTCACCCGCCACCACACGACGGGCATCGGCCATGTCGCCTACCGCACCAGTTCGCAGGCGGCACTGGAGCGGCGGGTTGCGGTTATCGAGGCCATGGGCTGCGGCATCGGATGGGTGGACGGTGACGAGGGCCATGGCCGCGCCTACCGGTTCCGTGATCCCGATGATCACATCTTTGAACTGTACTGGGAGACGCGCGTCTATGAGGCGCCGCCTGCCGAAAAGCCGGCGCTGAAGAACATTGCCCAGCGTTATCATGGGCGCGGTGCTTCGCCGCGCCGGCTCGATCACCTAAACCTTCTGGCAAAGGACGTCAGCAAGATCCGCGATTTCATGGTGGAAGCACTTGGCAGCCGGGTGACGGAACAGATCCTGCTCGACAATGGCCGGCTCGGCGGCTGCTGGTTCACTGTCAACAACAAGACCTATGACATCGCCTATTCGGAGGATCACACCGGCGCCACCGGCCGATTCCATCATGTCACCTATGCGGTGGATCAGCGCGAGGATATCTTGCGCGCCGCCGACATCTTTCTCGAAAACGGCGTGCATATCGAAACGGGCCCACACAAACACGCCATCCAGGGCACGTTCTTTCTTTATGTCTGGGAGCCCGCCGGCAACCGGGTGGAGCTTGCCAATGCCGGGGCGCGCCTCATTCTGCGGCCGGACTGGCCGACCGTGACGTGGACGGAGACCGAACGTAAGAAGGGCCAGGCCTGGGGCCTGAAAACCATCGAGACCTTTCACACCCACGGCACCCCGCCGGTTAGTCCTCAGCCAGCAGCAAAGGCGTGATGCCATGGCGCACAGCGCCATGCGCAGGCTGTTTGACGGGCTGAATTTTGCATGATGAGCGGTGGCATCCGCCGTTCCGGAGGAAAATTGATGAGCGATTACATCCTGACGCTGCGGTGTGACAATCGCAGCGGCATCGTGGCAGCCGTTGCGGCAAAACTTGCCGCGCATGGTGGTGATATCACCGAGGCGCAACAGTTTGATGATCCCGAAACCGGCATGTTCTTCATGCGCGTGGCCTTTCGCATGGAAGCCTCCCCTGATGCGGTGCGCGTAGCCCTTCAGGCCGAAATTGCCGGTTTCGGGCTCGATATCACGCTGCGTCCGGCCGGTGAGAAGCGCAAGGTGCTGCTGATGGTCTCGAAATTCGACCATTGCCTGGGGGATCTTCTGTATCGCACGCGGATCGGCGAACTGGCGCTCGATCCGGTCGCCATTGTCGGCAACCATCCGCGCGAGGCGCTGAACCTCACGCTGCTCGGCACTATTCCTTATCACCACCTGCCGGTGACAAAGGAGAACAAGGCGCAGCAGGAGGCTGCCATCCGCCGTCTGGTGGAAGAGACCGGCGCCGAACTGGTGGTTCTCGCGCGCTACATGCAGATCCTCTCGGATGAGTTTTCCGGTTTCCTGTCCGGCCGCTGCATCAATATCCACCACAGTTTCCTACCGGGCTTCAAGGGCGCAAAACCCTATCATCAGGCGCATACGCGCGGCGTCAAGATGATCGGCGCCACCGCCCATTATGTCACCGGTGATCTCGATGAAGGGCCGATCATCTGCCAGGATGTGGAACCGGTCAGCCATGCCGATACGCCTGACGACCTGGTGCGAAAGGGCCGCGATATCGAGCGGCGCGTGCTGGCCCGGGCCGTCTCCTTCCATATGGAGGATCGCGTGCTGATCAACAAGCACAAGACGGTGGTGTTTGCGAAATAGGCTGCAGCGTCTGCATCCCTGTATACAGGCCATGCTGTGCAGCAGGGCCCCACGGCCTCAGCCGTTGATTGTCATTCCTTTTTTGCACGTGATATGGATACAGGAATGCAGGCGTGGCCTGTGAATGGGGCAGGGGCTGATCGTTGATGAAGCAGGTGGAAGCGGCAACACATGGCAGGCGCGCGGTGATCGAACTTCGCGAGCGGATCCTCAGCGGCGAGATCGCTGGTGGAACGCGCCTGTTCGAGGTGCCGCTTGCCGAGCTTCTGGAAATTTCCCGCACGCCGGTGCGCGAGGCACTGTCAAGGCTGGCCGAGGAAGGTCTGCTGGATCGCCTGCCGAGCGGCGGTTTTATCGTGCGCCGTTTCGGGCTGGCCGATGTGGTCGATTCCATCGAGGTGCGTGGTGTGATGGAAGGCATGGCAGCGCGGCTTGCGGCCGAACGCGGCGTGGAACCGGCCCTGCTTGCCGACATCAAGCAGACGCTGGCCCAGCTGGACGGCTGTTTCGGCGACATGCCGGATGACGTGAATTTCGACGTATACGCCGATCTCAACGCCATCTTTCACCGGCAGATGGCCGGCCTCGCCGGTAGCGACGTCATTCGCCGCGAGGTGGAGCGGGCAAGTGCACTACCCTTTGCCTCGCCCTCTGCCTTTCTGCCGGATCGTTCCAATATCGCAACCTTCCGTCGTTCGCTGCGCACCGCGCAGGAACAGCACCGGGCGCTGATCCGCGCCGTGGAGCAGCGCGAGGGCAGCCGCGCCGAGGCCATCGCGCGCGAACATGCCCGCACGGCCCGCAACAATCTTGAATACATTTTGCATGAAGAGCCGCAGCTGTTCGACAAGGTGAAAGTGCTGGCGCTGGTGCAGAGCTAGGCCATTTTCCCCGCCGCCATGAATTCGGCGCTGATCCGGATTTTGAGCCGCTTGACGGCAGTCCAGGCCGTTTTTTGATGAAATACCCTGCCAGCGGCTTCAATGCACGGTCAGGCGCTGCCATTCGGCGCGTTTGAAACGATGCCTCCGCATAAAACCAAATCTTCCCGCACGGCGATTTTTAGGCTTGCAAAATTTCCTCACCCGTCGTTCTGTGTATACATAGATATCATCACCATGGGAGGAGACCCGGATATGGCATCGAGTTTGAGCAGCGTTCTTAAAGGTTCACGCAATGCGGTGGAGCTTTTGCGCAATTCCCGCACGGGCATGTATGTATACCCGGTTGTGACGCCGGAGTTTACCAACTGGCGCAGCGAACAGGCCGCCTGGCGCAATTCCGCCGTGCTGTTTGACCAGTCGCACCATATGGACGAGTTGATCGTCGAAGGGCCGGAGGCGGAAAAATTCCTCAGCCATCACGGCATCAACGCGTTTTCGAATTTCGGCCTCAACCGTGCCAAGCATTTCGTGCCGGTCACGCCGAACGGCCATGTCATCGGCGACCACATCATCTTTCGCGAGCGCGAGGACAAGTTCATCCTCGTCGGGCGTGCGCCGACCTCCAACTGGCTGATGTTCTGCGCCGCTTATGGGCAGTGGAACGTGCGCATCAAGCACGATCCGCGCTCGCCGTCGCGCCCCGAGGGCGAGCGCGTCCTGCGCACCCATTACCGCTACCAGATCCAGGGGCCGGACGCGCCGAAGATCTTTGAAAAGATGAATGGCGGGCCGATTCCCGACATCAAGTTCTTCCATGTCGACTGGATCAATGTCGGCTCCAAGAAGGTGCAGGCGCTGCGCCACGGCATGTCCGGCGCGCCGGGGTTGGAAATCTGGGGGCCTTACGAGGACAAGAGCTACATCCTCTCCTGCATCCTCGAAGCGGCCAAGGATGCCGGCGTCGATCTCGTGCGCTGCGGCAGCCGCGCCTATTCCACCAACACGCTGGAATCGGGATGGATCCCGTCACCGCTGCCGGGCATCTATACCGGCGACGGCATGCTCGCCGCCTATCGCGACTGGCTCGGCGCCGACAGCTATGAGGCCATGGGCTCGATCGGCGGCAGCTTCGTCTCCGATAATATCGAGGACTATTACGTCAACCCGTTCGAGCTGGGTTACGACTTCTACATCGGCTGGAAAAAGGACGACTTCATCGGCAAGGCGGCGCTCGAAAAGATGAAGGGCGCCAACAACCGCAAGAAGGTCACCTTCGAGTGGAACGCCGAAGACGTGGTTGAGGTCATCGCGTCGGCCTTCCGTCCGGGTGAAGACCACTACAAGTGGATCGATTTCCCGCAGCCGAACTATGCCTCCTCCAGCGCCGATCTCATCCTGCGCGACGGCAAGAAGGTGGGCATGTCGATGTTCAACGGTTATTCCTACAACGAGCGCAGCATGCTCTCGCTCGGCATTGTCGATGCCGATGTGAAGGAAGGCGAAATCCTGACGCTGGTCTGGGGCGAACCCGATGGCGGCACCGCAAAAACCTCCGCTGAACCGCACAAGCAGGCCCATATCCGTGTGCGCGTTTCCCCCACCCCTTACGCCGCCCAGGCCCGCGAAAGCTACGCCGACAGCTGGCGCACCAAGCGCGCCGGCTAAGCGATCATCAAACGCCCCATCAACGAACGGCGCCCAAGGGGCGCCGTTTTTGTGTGGGGTTGCGGGCAGGGGATTTGGGAGGATGAAGCCGCGACGGCGGGAGCGCGAAAGGCGCAGACAAGATCCGGCTTGAAGGTTCGGGAAAATGGACCCGCCCCAGCCGCAAATGCCGTGACGCCGACCATGCGACGCAAAAAACCTCTTCCGATCAGCCGGGATGCGCGTTTGATGCGTCTGTGCTCTCCGCGTGTGACTGAGGCAAAGGGATGCTGATCCGCATGTGGTATTGATCGGTTTGTGAGACAGAAAGCTCGCCCTGCCATTTTCTTTCCACAAGCTGCTTGATGAGCTTTGAACCGAACCCGCCCGCCAGCGCCTCGGAAGAGACATCCGCCGATGAAACAGGGTCAATCCACTGCACGACAAATCGGGAGCCGTCCGGAGAGGTGATGGTGCGCCACTCCAGGGTCAGAACGCCCTCTTCTTGCGCCAAGCTGCCGTATTTTATGGAATTGGCGCACAATTCGTTCAGTACCAGGCCAAGGTCGAAGCTCAGCTCTGCTGGCAGCAGAACATCGTTTCCTGCCATCCGAATTTTGTCCGCGAACGGCAAAAGGGTCTCTTCGGCCACTTTCTTGAACCGCGTGTTGGTCCAGCCTTGCTGCGAGATTGCATGGTTTGTGCGGGCGAGAGACGACAGTCTTTGATTGAAAGCCGCGCGCGCCTTGTCTGGATCGCTGGAGTGACGGAATGTCTGGGTTGCGATTGAACTGACGAGTTGCAGCATATTGCCGGCGCGGTGGGACATTTCGCGGATCAACAACGTACTTTGCGCCTTTGCATTTTCCTGGCGGACCGCGTTGGATATGATCACGGCGAGCGACAGGAGGAAATTTGCGTCGCCCTGGTCGAAGGCTTGATGTTGCCTGGCGTGAATGCCAAAGACGCCGTAGGCGCGGCCATCAGCGCCGGCGATTGTCACGCTCATTCCACTGACAACACCATGCGCCTTGAGCAGGTCCGGTCCCGAAAACCGCGTCTCCGTTGCAAGATCCTCAACAACGACCAGTTCGCCGGACTTGAGAGTATAACCCGCCTGGGATTCCCGCTCCGTGCCAACGGTCGCGACACCCACAAGGCCCTCTTGCCACCCTATCCCGGCAACCAGCTTGAGTTTCTCTGCCGAATCCTCGAACGCAAGGATCTTCGTCAGCGGAACGTCCAAGCCATCAGCGGCAGCTGCGACAGCCCTTTCCAGTATCGTCTGAAAGCCAACATCGCGGAATGCCAGCTGGCCCGTTTCGGCAATCGCGGTCTGCTGCTTGAGACGCCTTTTTGTCTCCGCCAATGCCTGCTCGATCTCACGTTCCAGCCGTTTGCGTTGCGTGATTTCAAAGGCGGCGACACTTGCCGCAACGACCTGCCCCTGGTCATCCGTCAGCGGCGACCACATCTCCATCCAGAACCGCTGTTCTGCGGGGTCGGCTGCAGCCTCACCCGCAACTTCAAACGGCCCCACAGGTTCTCCGGTGCTTATCAACGTCTTCATGATCCGGCGCGCCGCTGGTTCGAACTCAGGGACGACGTCGGATACTGCACGCCCAACGTGTTCTTCAGCGGCATGACCGTTAAAGGAAGCCATCGTTTCATTGACACGGATAAATCGTAGATCGCTGCTGATGACACACAGGCCAACCGGGGCCGCATCGTAATCACTCGGCGCTACAGGATTGGCCGCCGTCTCCGCCACAGTAGAACTCATCTCGGTCTCCGTTGGACGTGCCAATAGCAACGGCCATGCATTCGCTCGGTTCTGTTTTAAGTTATCGCCAAATCGCTCGCAACGATAGGTTTGCAGTCTCGCCAGCACCGCCTTTTATTTCTGCTGGCAGGTGAACAGTCAGGCGCAGAGGCCTCTGCCATTCGACGGCGCTGGAGCGGATCCTGCAACCGCGCATTCGCCTCATTGGGTTTCGTCTGCGTGTCTCGGCAGATCGAGGGAAAAGGTACTGCCCAGGCCTGGACCATCGCTCGACACGGTCACGTCGCCGCCGTGCAATTCCATCAGCTGCTTGACCAGAGCAAGGCCGATCCCGAGACCCCCATGCGCGTGACGCCGATGCTCTTCGACCTGCTCGAACATCTGGAAGATCGCCATCGAACTCTCAGGCGTAAGGCCCAGTCCGTTGTCGGTGACGCTGATGCGGCAGGCATTTTCATGCAATTCCAGCACCACCTCGATCTGGCCGCTGCGCGGCGTATACTTTGCGGCATTATTGACAAGGTTTGAGACGCATTGTGTCAGGCGCACCTTGTCGGCGTAGATCAGGCATGGCTGTTCCGGCGCCCTGAACATCAGGGCGTGCTGCTTTTCCTCGACGGCCAGCCTTGTCATTTCCAGCGCCGTGGCCACGGCCTCTTTCACGTCGAATTCAGACTTGACCAGATTGATCTTGCCTTGCGTGATCCGCGACACGTCGAGCAAGTCGTCGACGAGCCGGATGATGTGATCCATCTGCTGGTGCATGAGGCCCTGGATCTGGTCGGATCTGGCTTCGTCCGGCTTTCGCGACAGAAGCTTCAAGCCGCCATTGAGAGCCGCCAGCGGGTTGCGCAACTCGTGAACCAGGACGCTGATGAACTCATTCTTTCGATTATCCGCAAGCTGCAGGGCACGTGTCTGCTCCTCCAGCAGATCCCGCTGCTCTGCAAGCAGTCCCCGCTGGCGATAAAGTTCGGCAAAGATATCTGCCTTGCTGCGCAGGATGTCGGGTTCGATGGGCTTCTGGATGAAGTCGACGGCACCCGCTTCATATCCCTGGAAGCGGCGCTCCGCGCTGTGGGTTCCGGCGGTGACAAAAATGATCGGCACCCGCCTTGTGCGTTCGTTGCCGCGCATCAGCTCGGCCAGTTCGAAGCCGTTGAGACCCGGCATTTGCACGTCGATGAGGGCCAGCGCCACGTCATGCTGCAAGAGAAGTTCGAGGGCTTCATCGCCGGACCTTGCCTTCAGCAGCGTGAGATCATCGCTCTGCAGCAAGGCCGCCAGGGAAAGCAGGTTCTCCGGCAGGTCGTCGACGAGGAGAAATTTAACAGCGGTTGTCATCGGGCTTTGTTCTGCAAATAGGTTGAAATGGCGGGCAATGTCATGATGTGAGCCTCCGGGCAGGCGCGAATGGCAGCCTCGGGCATGGCCTTTGCATAGGCGTTGGAGGGATCCTGCACGATCGCCGTGCCGCCAGCGCGCACAACGGTCGAAAGGCCATGGGCACCGTCATGATTGGCGCCGGTCAGGACAATGGCCGTCAATTGGCGGCCCCAGGCGTCCGCCGCACTTTCGAATGCCACGTCAATCGAAGGGCGCGAGAACAGGACTTCTTCCTCGCTGGATAACGCGACATGCGTTCGCCCCTCGAGCAACAGATGGTAATCAGGCGGCGCAAAATAAATGGACCCGGCTGCAACGGGCTCCTTGTCTTCCGCTTCAATCGCCCGAAGCTGGCATTTCAGGTCAAAGATCGCGGCCAGCACACTGCGTTTGCTGGGCGGCAAATGCACAACGACAAAGACCGGATAGGGAAAAGTCGCAGGGAGTGCAGGCAATATCGCAGACAGGGCCTCAAGCGCCCCGGCTGATGCACCGATGATTACGGCACCGTCCGGATCGCCCCTCATGAGCCGATCCTCTGATAGATCTTCTCCTCACGGACAAATTCCCGGAAGCCGTCGGCCTGCGAAGAAAAGCGCAGTGTCTCCTTGGAGCCCAGGCCGAGAAAGCCGTTGCGCGGCAGCGCATCGCGAAACAGACCGACGGCCCTGTCCTGCAGGGTTCGGTCGAAATAGATCATCACATTGCGGCAGGAGACAAACTGCATCTCCCCGAAGACCTGATCTGTCACGAGGCTATGATCTGAAAACACCACGTTGCGCCGCAGGCTCTTGTCCAGGATGCAGCGATTGTAACCGGTGGTGTAATAGTCGGACAAAGACCCCTTGCCGCCGGATTGACGATGGTTCTCGGTAAACAGCCTGACGCGATCAATGTCATAAATCCCCGCTTCCGCGTGGGCGAGCGCATCCGGATTGATATCCGTTGCATAAAACAGCGTCCGCTCCTCCAGACCCTCTTCCCGAAACAGGATGACGAAGGAATACAGCTCTTCGCCGGAGCTGCATCCGGCGATCCAGATCTTCAGCGAAGGATAGGTGCGCAAGTGCGGAATGACTTTTTCGCGGATGGCTGCGAAGTAGGAGGGATCGCGAAACATCTCGCTGACCTGGATCGTAAGGTAGCGCAGCATGTCGGCGAGCATGTCCGGATGGTGAAGGACACGCTCCTGCATGGCCGAAATCGTCGCAAACCCCAGTTGCTCGCGGGCCTGACGCAGGCGCCGCCGGATCGACGACATGGCGTAACTGCGAAAGTCATAATGATAACGGTGGTAAAGCGCTTCCAGCAGCAGTCGGATTTCGATGTCCTCGATCTTTTCGAATGTCTCGGTCATTGCGGCATCCACACGCGCACGAGAGACAACAGCTTTTCGACGTCGAGCGGCTTGGCCATGTAATCATTGGCGCCGGCCTCGATGCAGCGCTTCTGGTCGTCAGGCATGGCTTTTGCGGTCAAGGTGATGATCGGCAGTTTCTGCCATGCCGAATTGCGGCGGATATGACGGGTGGCCGTCAGGCCGTCCATGACCGGCATCATCACATCCATCAGGACGAGATCGATCCGTGCGTCGGCCTTGGTCAGCGACTGCTCCAGCTTTTCCAGCGCTTCCTGGCCGTTTCTGGCGATATCGACCAGGACGCCGCGCGGCTCGAGAATGTTGGTGAGGGCGTAGACGTTGCGCACGTCATCCTCGACGATCAGAATGCGGCGCCCCTCCAGCAGTTCGTCGCGATTGCGCGCCTTGCGGATCATCTGCTGCTGCTCGTCCGGCAACTCGGACACCACCTGGTGCAGGAAAAGCGTGACTTCGTCGAGCAGTCGCTCCGGCGACTTTGCGCCCTTGATGATGATGGATTTCGAGTAACGGCGAAGCCTCTGCTCCTCCTCGGCAGACAGGACACGACCGGTGTAGACGATCACGGGCGGGAAGGAATGCATGCCCTCCTGGCTCAGCGTCTCCAGAAGCGCAAAGCCGGATGCATCGGGCAGCGACAGATCCAGAACCATGCAATCGAAGGTCTGTTTTGCGAGCAGAGCAACACATTCGGCTGCCGTGCCGGCACCCACGGTTTCAACGTCATGCGATGACAGAAGTTTTGACAGCGCATCCCGCTGAACGGTGTTGTCTTCGACAATCAGGACGCGCCGCAGCGTCTGCTCGGCCTTTGCGCCAAGGGATTCGATCACCGATACCAGGTGATCGCGTTGAACCGGCTTCAGTGCATATCCGACGGCACCCAGCGAGAGCGCCCGATCGGAATAGTCTTCGGCCGAAAGAATGTGGATGGGAATATGGCGGGTCCGCACATCGCGTTTCAGGCGGTCAAGCACGGACAAGCCGGATTGATCGGGAAGGCCGACATCCAGCAGGATGGCGTCGGGCAAATACTGATAGGAGAGTTCAAGAGCTGCCTGTGCGGTCCCGGCAACGAGCGCCTGGAACTTCAATTCCCGGGCGAGATCCCTGAGGATGAGGGCGAATGACTGATCGTCCTCGACGATCAGCAGCTTGCGTGCCGTACCCTCCGTTGCTGCACGGTCGTCCTCGATGATCGCGGCTGCCATCGGCTTTGGTGCGGTGACCTCGGTCGCCGGCCGCAAAACGGGTTCTGCGACGGCAGAAGTCGCGTCGGCAACTGTCTGGTTCGGGGCCTGGACAAGCGTTTTATCGAAGGCCGCAGGAATGATGACGGTAAACGTGCTGCCCTGTCCAAGGCTGCTTTCAAGCTGGAAGCGGCCTCCCAGCAGCCGTACCAGTTCGCGGGAGATCGACAGGCCGAGCCCGGTGCCACCGAATTTTCGACTGATCGTGCTGTCGGCCTGATGAAATGCTTCGAAGATGCGCTTCTGCTGCTCTTCGGCAATGCCGATGCCCGTATCCTTGATGGCGAAGGCAAGCTGATTGTCGCCATAACGGCGCACCGCAAGCGAGACGCTGCCGTTTTCCGTAAACTTCAGTGCGTTCGCCAGGAGGTTCTTCAAAACCTGCTCCAGGCGCTGCGGATCCGTCTCGATGACGGCGGGTGTGTCTGCGGCCACGGAGACGTTGAACTGGATGCCCCTGTTGCCCGCGAGCGGTTCAAACAGGTGGCGTAACGAATTGACCGTGCGCTCGATAGACACCGCTTCAGGATTGATTTCCACATGTCCCGCCTCGATCTTGGACAGGTCGAGGATGTCGTTGATCAGGTTGAGGAGGTCATTGCCGGACGACTGAATGGTCTGGGCAAACTGCACCTGCTGCGCCGTCAGGTTGCCGTCGGAATTGTCGGCCAACAGCTTGGCAAGGATCAGCGATGAGTTGAGCGGTGTGCGCAACTCATGCGACATGTTGGCCAGGAAGTCCGACTTGTAGCGGCTGGCAAGCTCCACTTCTTTCGCCTTGGCCGCGATGGCGTCCTTCGACTTTTCAAGGTCGTCCCTCTGGCGCTCCAGTTCCTGCGCCTGCTCCTCTAGCTGCGCATTCGTCTGTTCGAGTTCGGCCTGCTGCTGCTCAAGCCGCGCCTGCTGTTCGCGCAAGGCCCGGCCCTGTTCCTCCAGTTCTTCGTTGGAAACGCGCAGCTCCTCGCTCTGCACCTGCAGTTCTTCCGATTGCCGCTGCGTCTCTTCGAGAAGGGCCTGAAGGCGTGTCCTGAACTCGGCGGACCGGATGGCCAAGGCAATAATCTCGGAAACTTTCTCCAGAAGCTGCAAGGTCTCGTCGCTGACGGGCGACAGGAAGCCAAGCTCGAAGACGCCCCTGATGTCGCCTTCGACGATTGCCGGTGCCAAAGCAAGATGACGGGGCTTTTGCTGTCCGAGACCGGAGCCGAAGCTGATATAGCCATCTGGCACTTCGCCGACCGCGATCGGACGGTGATCTCTCAGCACATGCCCGAACAGGCTGTCATTCCTGCCGAAACTTGCCGGAAGGGTGACGTCCGAGGGCACGCCGTGGACGGCAGTACGCTGATAGCGGCCGGCGTGCTCGACGTAGATCGCTCCCGCCACGGCGCCGAGATAGTTCGTGAGGAAACCGAGGATGTTTTCACCCAGTTCGCCCAGCGATTGCTCGCCAGCGAGGGACGACGCGAGGCCCAGTTGCGCGTCCTGCAGCCACTGATCGCGCCTTCTCGCCAGTGACACTTTTCTCGTCAGGGCTGAGATGACCAGGGTAAGGCCAATGCCCAGCACACCGGAGGCGAGCGCACTCACCCAGGCAATGATGTAGGAGGTGTCCATTTCGCCGAGGCGCTGGCTTCGATCTTCGGTAGCCTCATTGCGAAGTTGCGATATGATAGTGCGGATGCCGTCCATGTCGCTGCGGCCGCGATCCGATTTTACCAGCGCCAGCGCTTGCGCTGCCCCTTGTCTCTGAAAGAGCCCAAGGGTTTGCGCCATCACCTCGAGCTTGGACGAGAGGTAGCCCCGCAGTTCCTCGACACTTCCGCGTTCCCGCATTTCGGCCGTGACAGCCGAGTTGATGCTGTCCATACGGCCCTGAACCTGAGGAAGGGCGCGATGATACGGCAAGAGATAGCTTTCGTCGGCTGTCAGGAGGAACCCGCGCAGGGCAGTTTCCGCATCCTGGATGTCGATCAGAAGAAGGTCGAGCGCCACGACAAGACCATGCGTCTGCGTCACCCCCGCATTGCTGTCCTTGACGTTCTGGACCGTGTAGATGGATATTGCGGTGCTGACGATGAAAAAGAAGATCGCCGACAGCAAGCCGATGGCAACGTTATGCTCCAGACCGAGCGTTCTCCTGCCTGCCAGGGCGGTTGTTTTTCTGTGCATGTGAAAAGCTCTGACTATGTGGGCTGGGCACTCGGTTGTGCTGTGTCGAGATTGAGCGGTGGCGTCGGCATTGGATTGGCGTTCGGCGTCGCGAAACCTTAAGGATGTCGGGTCGTCAAACTCAGCCGATCACGATCTCTGTGATGAGGGCTAGGTAGCAATTATTCTATCCATAAAGCAAGAATGTACTGAAATTCGAACGAATTGAACTCCTGACCCAGAAGAGTTCGGAATCCCCCGCCGCCCCTTGCGCGCTCATAGTTCCATCCCTGCGCCAGCCGGTGCGCTGTCGATACGCGCGTCCACCTCCCGCTTCGTCTCTGCCCAGGCGGGCACACACAGTGTCAAGCAGCCCTTGCTGCCAGGTGGTAAGGTTCGGAAACTCCGAGAACGGGACCTCGGTGCATGCGCCGCGGAAGCGGCTCCGCGATCCATCGCATCCGCGGGCGGATCGAGAAAATCTTCGGGAGGTGGAAACGCAGCTATGGGCCACGACGATTGCGCTGGCGGGGTGGGGCTTTGGAAAGCTGGCTTGCAAATCCGTCCCGCCGCCGGCGCCTACAATCTGAAGTGATGTCTCAACATCATCGCCGCCACCGATTGAAGGGCAAACAATCTGCGGCAGCCAATGAATGAAGATCGAAAGCGATCGCACCATCGCCTGCCTTCCAAAGACCTGAAAGGTCCATGTCCGCGCACGGTCTCCTCGTTATAGTTCCAACGTGCTGATGTCGGTTTCGGTATGGTTCTGGCCGCTCAACGCCGCATCGGCCAAAGCGCGGAGCATCCTGAAAAACTGCGCATTTCCCTCTTCGCCCAAGACGCCGTCGAGACGGGCCCGGCGGGCGAGCGCCAGGGGCTTTATCGTCTCGTAGAGCTGTTTTCCCTTCTCCGACAGGCTGAACAACCAGACGCGCTTGTCTTTGCGTCCCCTTCGGATGAGCACCAGCCCGGCCTTGTTCAGCGATGCAAGTGCGCGGCTGACCTGGGCCTGTTCCACGACGACTGCAGCAATGATGTCCTTCTGAGCCATGGACCCATTGCCGTGGAGAACGGCCATGACGCGCCATTCCGCGAGCTTCAGGTCGCCGGTTACCTTCAGGAAGGCATCGAATTCGCTTCGCATGATGCGGTGAAGGCGGTCTACCGCGACGTGTATGACGCTTGCGACATCAGGTATCTGGTGGCCGAGAATTGGGTCTTTCTCGGGGGCCACCGTTTCGCGCTCCGGTTCATTCAATTGATCTTCATCCCGACAAATATTTGCAGTCATTGTATGACATATCGTTCAACTTCGCGGAAGGCGGATACCATTCCTTCCCACACCCGGTAAATTTTTGAGGTTGCCCTCAAGACGAACATCTCATTCCACGATGTGTGTTCTTCGCCAGCTGGTGACGCGCGGAAGAGCCGAGACCAGCAGAACGATCACAATGAGTGCAATGAAAAACGCAGAGATCGGGCTGTCCAGAAATGTCATGGGGCTTCCCCGCGACATCAGCATGGCGCGCTTGAATTGTTCCTCCAGAAGGGGTGCTAGCACCATTCCCATCAGCAGCGGTGCAGGCTGACAGTTCAGCAGATAAAGAACATAGCCGAAGAGCCCAAACAGCATCAATAAGACAACGTTGCCTGGCTGATAACTCGTTGCATAAACCCCGATGCAGCAAAACAGGATGATCGCCGGGAAAATGTATTTATAGGGCATGGAGACCAGCCGCACCCAAAGGCCGATCAGCGGGAGGTTCAAAAACAGCAGCATGGCATTGCCGATCCACATGGAAGCGATCAGGCCCCAGAACAAGGATGGGTTGCTTGAAATCACTTCGGGGCCGGGCACGATGTTATGGACCATCATCGCTCCACCCATCAGTGCGGCAACCGCATTGGTTGGCAAGCCCAGAATGAGGAGGGGTACGAATGTCGTCTGGCTGGCCGCATTGTTTGCGGACTCAGGCCCCGCAACGCCTTCGATTGCCCCTTCGCCGAAACGTTCCGGGGTCGAGGAAAGGCGCTTTTCGACCAGATAGGACATGAAAGAAGACAAAACGACGCCGCCGCCCGGCAAAATCCCGAGAACGCTGCCCATGACGGTGCCCCGCAGGATCGCCGGCACCGACGCTTTGACCTCTTCCCGTGTCATCCTCAATCGGCCGATCTTCGGGACTTCAGTGGGTGCTGATGCCACCTCTGCCAGACTGGATATGACGGACGCGATGCCGAACAGCCCCATGGCAATGACGACAAAATCAATACCATCGCTTAAAAAGCCAATGTCGAATGTGTACCTGACGAGGCCCGAGGTGAGGTCTGTCCCGATAAGGCCGAGCAGCATGCCGACGAGGACCAGACCGACGGCCTTCAAGGTCGAGTCGGATGACAGGGCAACAGCGCCGACCAGGCCCAGGGCCATGAGGGATACATAATCGGCCGGTCCGAATTTGAGAGCCAAACTCGACAGGGGTACAGCAAGCGCTGCCAAGAAGAACGTGGCCATGCAGCCGCCGAAGAATGAGCCCAGAGCCGACACTGTCAGTGCGGATCCGGCGCGACCGCTCCTCGCCATCTTGTATCCGTCCAAAGCCGTGACGATGGAGGAGACTTCCCCCGGCAACCTCAACAGGATCGCGGAGGTCGAGCCGCCGTATTGACTGCCATAAAAAATGCCGGCGAGCATGATCAAACCCGTCGTTGGCGGCAGACCGAAGGTGACGGGCAAAAGCATGGCCATGGTTGGCACGGGACCAAGACCGGGGAGTACCCCGACCAAGGTTCCCAGCAGAATTCCCACGAGACAATAGAGCAGGTTGATACCCGTCAAAGCTTCGCCGAAACCGAGCGCAAGATGTGAAAACATATCCATAGGATGGGGTCCTCAGAGCGTCGGCCAAAGTGGCGTCGTGAGCCCGATCAGCCCGTGAAAGATCAAGGCGACGAAAGCCGTCAGGCAGAGGCCGTAGGCAAACCTTCGACCAAAACTCCAGTCGCGATGCGCAAAGGAACTGATCAGGACAACCAGAAGCCCCGAGCAGAAAAGGCCAAGCGTCTCCACCAGGGAAAACAGTGCCACCGCCAGAAGGATGAAGAACACTTCCCTTGCTTCCGATATGCGCACTTTGCCGCTCGCCCGGCTTGCCTTCAGTATGACAGCGGCGCCGATGGCAACCAGGGCCACTGACAGCATGAGCGGGAATGCTCCGGGGCCCAGCCGCGAAGCACTTCCCAAGGGATAATCCCCACCCAGCCAAAGCCAGAGGGCCCCGAACACGACAAACAGGGTACCGGTGAGAGTGTCCCGGTTGAGGAAATCTCGTTGCATGATGACCCCCTCAGTTCGCCTTGATGTTTGCGGACTTGATGATATCGCTCATCTGCTTCAACTCGCGCTCCATGCGAGCGGAGAAGTCCACCGTGTTCGATAGAACGGCCTCGTTCGACTGTTCACTCAACAGGGTGGTGGTGGCGGGGGAGGATACGACCGCCGAAAGATCCGAAGAGATCTTGGCGGCAAGGGCCGGATCGGTGCCGGTGCGCAGGAAGAACACGTTCCAAGGTGCGATATCGAGAGCCGGGAGACCAACAGATGCGGCGCTGGGAATGGCTTCGAAACCGGTTATCGGCGCTGACGAGCTGCGGAGCAGTGGGACCAACTGCCCCGTCTTGAGATAACCTTTTCCTGCCGAAGCGGCCTCGAATATCAACTGCGCGCGGCCGGCGATCACGTCAAGCAGGGCGGGTGCCGTTCCCTGATAGGGAATGTGGACCATTTTCACGCCGGCATCACGCTGAAACAGTTCACCTGCGATATGAGCCAGCGTGCCGTTTCCGGCCGATGCGATATTGTAAGCGTCAGGCTCTGCTTTCAGCTTGGCCAAGGCTTCAGCATAGGTTTTCACTCCCATGCTGGCAGATGCATAAAGAACCAAGGGATAGCTGACGCCGACGCCGGTCGGAAGGAGATCCTTGCGTGCATCGTAGGGGAGCGTGGAAAACAGGCTGGGTGCGATGGTCAGATAGCTGGCACCGAGCAGGATCGTATAGCCGTCCGCCGGAGCCTTTTTCAGAGCTTCGGTGCCGACGGATCCCATGGCACCGGGTCTGTTCTCGACGATCACCGACTGGCCCCATTTGGCTTGCAACTGCTCGCCCACGAAACGCGCGAAGGCGTCAGTGGTGCCGCCGGGCGGGAAAGGAACGATAATTTTGACGGCTTTTGTCGGATAGGCCACTTCGGCCATGGCCGAATGAGCGCCGAGCAGCAGTCCTGCCGCCGCGATCAGATTGCAGATCCGCGACTTCTTGATGAATTTGGTCATTCCCAGCATTTTATGTTCCCTTGTTATGTTGTTCATGAACATCGTCATTCCCGGCAGCGTTGATCGCTGCTCAGATTGATCTGCAAGACTGCCATTGCAGGATGCGCCTGGTGCGCCAATCGAGGCCCTTGCGGTCTCTCCATGCCTGCTGGCAGCTTGGGCAACGGCCACTCGACGGAATCTTCCCGTTCCGAAGGGGCTTCTTCTCGTTGCTGAACTGTATTTCCTCAGAGCCCTCGGCGGATCATCAGGCCCCGGTTGTCATCTTGTGGGATCACTTGTCGTCGACAAGTCAGGGTGATTCAGATTCCAAAGTTCCGCAAACTCGTTCCCGTTTCGGAGATCGTCGGACCTGATTTCGTTGATCGCCACAACGGATCAGGTTTTTACGCGCTATGCAGTCTGCATTTCCAATCCGGGATGCAGGAAGGCGCCCGCGCTACCGTTTCAGCAGTGTTGAACATCAGGCCGCTTTCCATATAGAAACTGTGACATCATATGAATTGTCATGCAATAGTCTCGTCTGTTCCCTCCGTTTTCTTTTCGACGTGTTTGAGGCCGGGTGATGCATCGCCTTTGGTGGCGCCCAGCAAGGCAGGCAAACGCGGCGAGGCCTGCTGACAATCGACTGACAAAGCAGCCCGCCGGCACCGCGAGGTGCCGTCCAGCGGCAGGCGTTACCGCGCCTTGGACATGAATTCGCTCAAGGCGAGCATGGCGCCCCGATTGGCTTCCTCCGATCCAATGGTCATGCGCAATGCGTTGTTCAGTCCATAAGGGCGCACAGGGCGCAAGACATAGCCGCGCGCCGTCAGAAATTCGTCCGCTGCTGACGCGCTCCTGGACGGTTCGTCGTCGGGGAAATGAATCAGCACGAAGTTGCAAACGCTTGGCGTAAAGGTCAGGCCGATCTTACGCAGTGTTGCTGTCACGAAGGACAGCCACTGGCTGTTGTGGCGAATGGCAGCCTGGACATGTTGGCGGTCCTTCAGGGCCGCACAACCCGCCGCAATGGCCAAGGAGTTGAGGTTGAAGGGCCCCCGGATCCTGTTGATGGCGTCCACGATCGGCGCTGGCGCGTACATCCAACCGACCCGAAGCCCCGCCAGACCGTAAATCTTCGACAACGTCCGCAGCATCACGACATTGTCGTGCTTTTCAACCAGGTGCGCACCGGGCGAGTAGTCGTCCTGCTGAACATATTCCGCGTATGCGGCGTCTATCACGAGCAGAACATGTTTCGGGAGGCTGTCCAGAAGGCGTTCCACCTCGGAGCGAGAGATATAGGTGCCCGTGGGGTTGCCGGGGTTGGCGAGGAAGACAATCTTTGTCCTGTCGGTGATCCTGGCGATCAGAGCATCCACATCGGCGCAATAGTCCCGATCCGGTGCGAGGACCGGGGTGGCTCCGCTCGCAAGCGCCTGTATCCGGTAGACCAGGAACCCGTATTGCGACAAGACAACCTCGTCGCCCGCGTCGAGATAGAGGCGCGCAAGGAGCCCGATGAGTTCGTCCGAGCCATTGCCGCAGACGATGCGGTCGCGCTCGATGCCATGCGTTTCAGCAATCATTTCGCGCAGCCTCGAAGCCGATCCGTCGGGATAGAAGGGCAGGTTTGCAAGCGCCTCGCGACAGGCCTCAATAACCGAGAGGCTCGGTTCAAGCGGCGTCTCGTTCGATGAAAGCTTATGAACCTTCACCCCCGGTTTGGCTGCGCTGCGTCCTGGCACATACGAGGCGATCTTCATGATGCTGGGCTTCGGTGTTGGAGAATTGCTGGCGTCACTCATCCGGGCTTGCCTCGCTTTTTTGTTGTTCCGCTCCTGACAAAAGATATATGTGTCGTCATAAAATGAGCAAGCATATTTTTGTGTTGAAATCGATTTTGGTTTGCGTCAACACTGGAGCCGCGGGATGCCCGGGTCGTTCTGTACGCGGGGCAGACGTTAGACGAGGTGCACGCTTGAAACAGAAGATGATCAGTTAGAGGCGCCGGCTCCCGCGTCGAAGGCGGGGCCTTTGCCGGAAGGTGGCTGTGAGGCGCGCGGCTCGCTGCTGTCGGAGCAATGACGTCATGAAAGGGGGCGCCGAAGTCTGCAGCATACTGAATGGGTAGGCTTCGGCTCCGGTCGCCTCATGGGCAAAGAAGAGCGCCCCCAAAGCTTTCAACGCGCATCGCTGACACAGCGATGCGTTTCTTAAAATTCAGTCCTAGGAGAAAATTCGTATGGCAATTCGTGACGTCAATTTCTTTTATCCTGGCGAAGAGATCCTTGCCGATGAAATGCGCATCACCGCACTCGGCACGGGCATGCCTTTTTGTCGGCGCCGTCAGGCATCGCCTGGCTGGCTCGTCGAACTGGGAAACGGTGACAAGTTCATTTTTGACCTTGGCACGGGAAGCTCAGCGAACTTGAATGCGCTCGGCATTCCGCATTCCCTGCTTGATAAGGTCTTTCTGACCCATCTCCATATCGATCACTTCAGCGATATCGGCGCTCTCTATGGCATGGGCATGGTTCGGGGTCGCTTCACGCCGCTGCGCGTGTGGGGGCCATCTGCTGGCGAGGCTCGCCTGGGCACGGCTGCTTTCGGCAAGGCGTTCACCGACATGATGGCCTGGGATATTGAAAGCCGCAGAGGGGTTGTGAGCGCCGGCACGGGCTGGCAGACGGACTTCACCGAGTTCGATTATTCTATCAACGGTCACGTGATCTTCGAGGAAAACGGCGTCACCATTCGTGCCTTTCCTGCCATACATTGCATTGATGGTCCGGTCAGCTATCGTCTCGACTGGAATGGCCTGTCCATGGCCTTCCTCGGCGACGGAAAGCCAAGCCAGTTCATGGTCGATAACGCCCAGAACGTCGACGTTCTCATTCATGAGGCATTCGTGCCTGCAGCAGACTATGCACAGAAGACCCATCTTCCCCTGCAGATCGCGCAGAACATCGCCCATGGCGTCCATTGCCCGCCGCGTTCCGCCGGAAAGATCTTTGACTTGTGCCAACCGCGCCTGGGCGTGATTTATCATACGATGATCTCTGAAAGCTTGCGCATTCCGATCATCGATGACCTGCGGGTTACCTGGAAGGGGCCTGCCGCTCTTGCTGAAGATCTCATGGTGCTCAATGTGACGAAGGAGAAGATCACCCAGCGTCAGGCTTGCGTGCCCGACCTTGCCTGGCCGGTGCCTGCCCATAATCACGGCGAAAAACGCCCGGCCATGGAAACCCAGAAGGTGGCGCAGATGTCCCAATGGCTGAAGGACGCCGAGATAAAGGTCGATGGGGTCAGTACCTTCATTGCCGATGCCATCTAGGGCGCACGACTGAAGCCGCCAGAACCGGAGAGTTTCCACATGAGCCACAGTCAGATCGGACGAGGATTGAACGAGGGTGCCCTTGAGGAACTCGCAGGCCTCCTTGGCCAGGCAGGCATGATAACCGGCGCTGATACGGCACCGTTCGAAACGCCTGTCGCCGGAGACGGGGAGCGGTGCCTGGCTGTCTTGCGCCCCGCGTCGACGCAGGAAGTCTCCCAGGCGGTGAAAATCTGCGCAAAGTACAGCATTGCCGTCATTCCCCAGGGCGGCAATACCAATGTGTGCCGCATGACGGTGCCTCTTCCCAACCAGAACGCCGTCATCCTTTCGATGTCGCGGATGAACCGCATCATCCACCTCGATGAAGAGTGCTCAACAATCCTCGTGGAAGCAGGAGCAACGCTTCAGCAGGTCCAGGACGCAGCACGCGCCGCCGGACGCCTGTTCGCGCCAGACTGGGGCGCCCGCGGAACAGCACAGGTCGGCGGGGCGGTGGCGACCAATGGCGGCGGACTGAACGTGTTGCAGTACGGGACCACCCGCGAACAGGTTCTGGGAATGGAGGTCGTTCTCGCCGACGGTCGCATATGGAACGGCCTTCGTTCGCTGGTCAAGGACAACTCAGGCTATGACCTGAAGCATCTGTTCATTGGCTCCGAAGGAACCCTCGGCATCATCACCAGACTGGTCTTCAAGCTGCATCCCGCCCCGGTTCATCAGGCTTCCATGTTCGCCGTCCTGACGGACACATCCAGGCTCATGCACTGCTTCAATCTGGCGAAATCGATCGCCAAGGGGCAACTCGTTGCGTTCGAGCTGATGAACGGGCTCGGTATTGAACTGGCTCTCAAGCGATATCCCGCCCTGCGGCGCCCGCTCGAGGTCAAGGCGGATTGGTATCTTCTGATCAGGATGGCTGGCCCTGAACCGGTCACGGCTGCGCTGGAGCGGCTGTTTGAACGCGGTCTCGAGGAGGAGATCTTTTCCGACGCCGCGATGGCACAATCGGAAGCACAGGAACGAAATCTTTGGGAAATTCGTGAGCAGCTGATGCCCACCCAATATTTCCGCCGAAAGCAGATCAAATGGGATGTTTCAGTTCCCATCAATCGCATGATGGAGTTTCTGGAGCGGTCAGCCGAAATCGCAAAGAGCCATGAACCGGAAGCCATCCCCTATGCCGTCGGTCATGTCGGAGACGGGAACATCCATTTCTCCATCTTCCCGCCGGAACGTCCTGCCGATGCGCTGGACGCTCTTTGCAGGCTCTATGTCGAAAAGATCGACGCGCTCATCTGGAGTATGGGAGGCAGCATTGCGGCCGAACATGGGGTGGGAACCATATACAAGGATCGCATCCGTCTTCAAAAGACGAAAGTCGAGATCGACTTGATGGTGTCGATCCGAGAGCTGCTTGACCCGATGCAGATCTTTAACCCGGGCAAACTGATCGATGCAGGCTGAGCTTGGCCTCTTCGCCGCCGTATGATCGAGGACATGACGGTCTTGCTCTATCGTCCGCCCTCCAGCCCCGACTTCAACCCATCGAGACGGCCATCGAGAAGGCCACTTTAGAGCTCAAGGCTGTCTTGCGCGCCAAAGCGAACGTGCTTTAGGTTGCGCATCGTTTTAGCCTGTGATGCCAAGTTCAGAAGCGGCCGGTGATCCGGGTTTTGGCGCTGCGCCAATTTCAGGGCTCGGTGCATATGAGGCTGAGCGAGGGCGCTCGCACTGCAGTCGAGTTTCTACCCATTATTTTTCTCTGCGGCGAAGGCTGCCAACGATGGTACTGATCTCCTCTTCCAGATGCTGCCCTCGGTAGACGAACGATGTTTCGTGGCGTGCATACTGGCCATTTCGATCGGCACTGAGCCAGTTGTAAGACCCGATGCAAAGAAGGTCCGTGTCGATCGCGACGATCTTGCTGTGCAGCTTTGGAAGCTTGTGCAGCCGTACCCCGACCTTTGAGAAGGCCTTCTCGACCGCTTCCATCTGGGTCAGGCCATCGGCCGCCGGGCCCAGGTTGAGCAGCGGATCCGTGAATACATCGATCTCGGCGCCTCGCTGGATGGCGGCTTCGAATGCGGCCATCAGTCCAACACGTTCCATCGTGGATGCGATCACCCACGGGCTGACGATAGTATAGCGGCGGCCAGCGCCGGACAGCGCATCCAGAAGGAAAGCATCATGCCCAGCCGCATCCCGCAGCATCTGAAGCTGAGCGTTCCCCTGATTCAGGTCCATGCGCGGCTCGGCCGCAAACTCAAGCCTACTCAATTCTGATGCCAACAAGAAGTCTGCGAGGATTGCCCTTGGTGACCCGGCTTTCGCTGCCGCAATAACGTCCATGTCACCAAACACTAGAAAACTGTCCTTTGCCCGGGAGACGGTCACGTTCAGCATGCTGGGCGAAATGTCGATAAACCTGCTGTCTGCGTGTTTCGAATAGACAGGCGAGAAGATCACGACGGGTCGTTCGGCACCTTGCAGCGAATGGACGGTTCCGATGGTCATGCCTTCGCGCCCTTCGACCGCGATCTTGCGGTTGGCACAGGCCCCCCTGATTTCGCGAGCCTGTCGGCCGAAAGGGGTTATGATTGCAACAATCTGTTCCAACCGCCTGCCGTAGCGCAGTTCTAGCTCAGCTCGGTTTGCATCAAGCCAGGCCGCAATAGTTTGCGCCTCGAGTGGATTGCTGCGGCTGCTCCCTGACGCAACTGCACGGCCGTCTATGTGCAGATATCCAAGCGCCGGAAGGCCTCTGTCTGCCGGTGCCTTTCCCCGCAGCGGTCGCAGCTTTCCCTTGTAGCACAGAGCATTGTTGAAGCTGATGATTTCGTCGTAGCACCGCCGGTGTTCGAAGAGGTAGAGACCCTTCTCGAGATCTGGATACGGCGACACTCGGCAGGCGTGCTGTGCAAGGCGCATGGCACTGCCATTGGTCGAGCAGATCCCGCGGTCGACAAGTGTGTCAATGCCGGCTTCGCTCGGGAGAAGGCCGTTGTGTCGAAGATTGCTCACGTCCACAGGTCGGGGCACCGATGAAATCGGTTCGATCTGTTGCGTGTCACCAATCACCAGGGCACGCTTCGCCAATGAGAAAGACGCACCTGAGACCTCTGGCAAAACCTGACCGGCTTCATCGACGATCAATAGGTCGATGAAATTAAAGAGATACTCAGTGGCCCACTTGCCACCGTCACGGCGGCTGTAGGTCATCTTGCCTGGTAGGCTGGCAAATGTTGCCACGGCACAGGGGGTCAACATCATGCGACGGTGCCAACGAGGAATGACTGTCGCCTTTCCTTTTTTCTCCTTGGAGGCGACGATCCCGGCAAGGTCAGCTTCCATGGCCAGAAGCCAGCGACCTTCCCAGTAGTGCGTTGCCAAAAGGAAGAGGGAAAACCGGACATCGAGGTCTGCCTGACGCTCCAGTTCTGCCAAGTCATCGGCCCCGCCAAAGGCTTCCCTCGCTTTGGCCCAGTTGATCTCCGCCTCCTGGAAATTGAGGCGTAGCGTTCTGGCTGTTGCCAATGCCTGCTCGGCCGAGTGCAGCGCCTCATTCGCAGCCTGTAGATCGGTTCGAACCCTGTCCTCGATGTCTGAAACCCGCTTGGCTGTTTCCAACTCCGGCATGAGTTCACCGATGGCGAGCCGAGCCCGCAAGGCGCGTTTCCTTTCAACGAAGGGCAGGAAACCGAGCAACCCGATCAGCGGCGATTCTGCCGCCAGATACTGGTCCAGGGCAGCTTTTGCTGCGCGGAATTTCTCCACCGCGGCCGTTCGTGCTGCTGCCTTTTCACGGCGCGAAGCTAAAGCGGCATCAGGATCAGGGCCAAGGCTTGCTGCAAGAGTGGCACTGGCCGCGCGATAGGCGTGGCTGGCGCGATCGATCTGCGTCAGCTTGTCTGTTTCACCCGCCATCCGCTCTTGCAGCGCCGCCACCACACGCTCCAGATCGGGGTTGGCAAGTTCTTGAAATGCGACCCTGGCCGCCTGAAGATAGTGGTCTTTCGCGCGCTGGACATAGGCAACCGTCTCGCGCTCGACCTGAAACTCTTCGGTCTGGTAGCGACGGGCTGCCTCAAGACGGCGGGAATGTGACGCAAGAAACATCCCGAAGCTATCCACATCAGGCAACCACCGCCCTGCAAACGGACCCGCTCCTTGATCGAAGTCCTTGCCGAAGGCGTCAATAATGTTCGTCACAGCCTGATTGTTAGATGACGCGGCCACAATCACCGGCGGGTCTTCACCACGAAGCGCTGCACCTACCCAGAGGCCCGCTACGGCCGACAACAGCATAGTGGTTTTGCCGGTCCCGGGCGGGCCATTTACGGCGATCACCTCTCCCGACCCTGAGGCATCCAGCCAGGCCAGAACCTGCCTTTGTTGTTCAGTCAACGGGAAGTTCGGGTTTGAATGGCCAAGCCTGCGGGCAAACTCCTGTTCAATCCGATGGTCCAGGTCCGTGACAGCCTCCTGCGGCTGCACAATCTGTTTCAGCAACGGCGTGTCAGGTGTTTCGGCCAGAAGCTTGTCATAAAGATCAAGGCTTGCCCGCACTGTCGCATTTACATCCTCAGCCAATTCCAGAAAGCCGGAGCCGATCGGCTGATAATCTGCATCCCCACGGGGCCACCCTTGCGAAACGGCATCCACCATCTTGCGGCAATGGCCAAGATAGTCCTCCCATGCGGCGGTGCCCGACATATCGGGCAGAGGCGTCTCGGTCAGAAATGTATCCAGGTCGTCGATAGAACCGATGGCAAACTCTCCAGACGGAAGCGGCGTCAGCAGTTCCCGGGCAAGTGCGTTTCGTATCGGTGTGATCTTCCCCTCTCGATCGACGGTCGCCTCTGTGACCACCGGCGCCACGATTTCTGGTAATCCGCCCGCTCGCGCCGCCCCGTGTGACGACTTTCGCGCGGTAACAAGAGGCCATAACCGAACCCCAACGCTCCTCGCCGAAATCTGGTCTCGGAACACCAAATCCAAGACCTCTTTTGGCAGCACCCCGGTCTTCAGCGCGCCCGCATGAATATCAATAAACCGCTTACGGTCGGACTGTGTGAATTTTCCGTCACCCAGCGCGCCATCGGCGAGCGAAGTTCGCCAGTAGCGCAGATTGTCTCGGATGCTTGCGGTCATGAAATCTGCACTACTCGCTTTGCTGAGGTTAGGGTGCAGATATATAAGACAAAAACCGCAATGCACTCCATCCCTGGGATAACATCCGCCTGAGGTCTTCTCTTTGGCAGGGCTGCAAACAGGCGCAGTTCAGAGGTCTTGACCGGAGGCGTCACCTGCGATTGCGCTACGGAACCTGTGGCAGCGGCGGACCCTGGAATCCCCTCTGTTTCCCCATCGCGCGCGACCATGGATGCCACCTTTGCGTCCCGGTTTTGGGCATCGGTTAACCGGAGGGCTAAAGCGGCAATTATTTCCGCTGCCTGGTTTGGCCGAGCGTGGAACCGGCGATTACCCCATCATTGCCGTTCTAACTCAGCCGGGCTCTTCTTATTCTGCGGCGGGCCGCTATTGCGAATGGCGACGAAGCGCGACAATAAATCGAACCAGAACGGCGCGCCAAGGGTTACCGCGAAGGCGGTGAGCAGAAGACCGAGGGCTTTGGGCAAGGGTGCAGTCTGGACCCCGCCGAAGGATCCCGGCATTGACCAACCCAGGGGCGAAGGCAGCGGTCCATTGACCTTGGCGAGATCGGGTAGAACAGAGGACCCGTCGGCAGACGCGGCGGTCAGCTGCGCGGCCGCCTCAACGAATGCCGTCCTGAGGGCTTCGTCGTACCAGAAGGTGCGGGCGATCTGCAGGGTGTCGGCGTTGATGGTCACAATTAACGCCAGCGCGACCGCAAAGGAGAGCAGTGACATCCACCGCTTGTAGGCGCCTGAGGCTCGGTCCATCACCTGATCGAACCAGTCCCCGAGGGCCTTTTGGGTCTCCTCTATCGTGGAGGTCGCATCGATCCCAAGGGCCGTCAGAAGACGCGGCAGAGGAGAGTTCGCGTCGATCTTTTTCGCAAGGATCGCCAAATCTAGCGGTTGCTTGACATCGGATTTCGATCCATCGATGTGTCGCAGCGCTTCGATCAGCGCGAGGGAAAAATCCCGGCGATCCAGGTAGCTAGGCGCATGCATTCGTGTGACTGCGGATACAGGCGTCGGCGGAGGCTTGAAGTCCAGCAACCCCTGGCCCCGCGAAAGGCTGCGGATCAGGCTGCTTTCCCAGAAGGCTTTATTCACCGTCGTGTCGCCCAACGCATGCGACACCTCGTTGTAAAGATTGCGAGCCCGCAGCCGCAACAGGCCGGCGATGGCCTCGTTGATGCTGGTGCAGATCAGGCTAAGGGTCAGGTAGACCATCATAAGGCCGATGGCCGTATCGACGGCAGCGGAAAACAGCATGGTGCTTCTCCTATTGAGTGTTGCTGCGGGCGCGGTTCAGCGCCTCTTCCAACTCTGGGTCATCGGTATGTCCATGGATCTGGCGGCCGCCGAGGATGAGGGTTAGCCCGGTGACCGAGTGGAAGGGACCCGCGGCCTGCATCTCGAAGGCCGGGCGTGGGAAATACCGTCCCTCGCCGTCCTCGATTCCCCGCCTGTCCTCGAAGCCTGCGATCGGTGAAGATGCCTTGGGCGACGATCACGGGATTACACTCCGTTGTGGGAGGGGCACCCCGACGAATTCGGGGCGCCGATGGTGGTATCATTTACAAGTGGTATTGCTGATCTTGCTCTGCAGTGGCACGGACCTTGCAGCAGGCATCGCCCCCTCTTGCTGACGCATCCCGTCGGCGAAAATGTCGTTGGCGATGCCGAGACCGAGCGGCACGCCGCCGACAGGAAGCTGATCGTTGTCCCCGCGCTTTGCGGTCCAGACATATGAATAGCTCACCTCCGCCGGGTTCTTGTAAGCATCGTCACCTTCGGCATCCGGGCCTTTTGCGACATCCGCGTAGTCGAAGGCGTCGAACCGCCAGTGCACGCCCAGCCAGATGCGGCTGAAGGCATTTTCCCAGATCGCATGCCAGAGCGAGGGGAACTTGCGCTTAACATAGGTCCGCACGAGACCCGGCTGGTCTTCGATCGGCGATGACGGATCGTGGGGCTGATGCAAATCTCGGCTGATCCCGTTCATCTCTTCGGACACGAAACTGAAGGTAATGTCGTCTGGGCCGTTCTTGTCCACGGTCGCGGTGCCGATCGAGGCGTAATAAAGTCGTGCCATCTGGAAGCAGGCGGAACCGAAGGTTGCATGACCCGAAGGATACGCCGGGAACGGCGGCTTGAAGCTGAGCTTGTTGGTATTCGTTTCGGGCGCGCCCAGGGCAAGCCAGAACGGGTCGGCTGGCGGCACGACTTGAGCGCTGCCACCATCGGTCTCGAAGGCGCTGGCGTCGTGCTGGCGGATGCCAGACAACGGGCGCCACAAATCGTGACGGTATTTCTCGGCCCAGGCAAATTTACCCGCATCGGCCATCGCGACATTGGCGAGCGCGAAAAGCCGAACGAACTCCTTGCTCCTGTCGAGTTCGGTGTTTGCCGGGTTGCTTTTGGCCCAGGCAATCTCACGCAGAATCTGGTTGTAGAGGCGTGGCGGCGTGCCGATCAGGTTTGCACTATCATAGGCCCAGTAATAGGCGGCGACGGTCTGGTCCGCGCTCCGCATAGTGCTATTCAGCGATGCCGCGCCACCGAGGCGGTGCACTTCCCTCAGCGCGGCCGGGTATCCGGGCTTTTTCGGATCTGGCCATGCCGCGATCCGGTGACCGTCCGGATCCGTTACCGCGAAGGATTTCACCGTCGTGCCATAAAAAGGCCCGTGATAGACGCGCTGCGCTTTTTTTCCCTTGCTCGGATTGTTGGGGTCGATGTCCATGAGGCGGACGGGGTTCAGCGGCTCGTCATCGAAGTGGTAACGGCCTCCCTTGGGCTTGTAATTCCCCTGATCGGCCCCCGGCTCGCCCGGCAGCACGGCGAGTGCGGAGTGAACCTTCTCGGCGATTTCCACACCGTACCGATAGTCCTCAGAGTTGGTATTGATGGGGTTGCTGTAGCTGCTCTTAAACTCCTGCAGGGCGGTCGTCAGCGTCCAACTCGCCGCGCCCGAAATATTGCCCGGAGCACCGTAGAGCCGCTCAAGTATCGTGATCGCCGCGCCGGTCAGGGCCGCGTTGGCGGTCGTAAGGTCTACCGCGAGGCCGGCGGGCAGTGGAGGACGATTGGCGGCGTCCAGCCACATCGACGGGTTCGCGGTGTCGTTCAGCACCCCGAAGAAGGCGTCGTGCATGGCAAGATGCAGAAGTCCCAAAGCGCGGGAGCTCATCGTCGGGCCGCCCTGCGGGCCACCCAGCGAATGGGTGATCCGGTTCATCTGCAGACCGGCATGGTTCCAGTACAGGACCGGAAAGGCATTCAGCCCCGAGGGCTCGTCGATTTCGGGTAGAACAAGCATTGGTTTCTCCATGGGTGGGTGGTCAGTTGGGCAAGGGGACGAGGAAAATTTCTGGTGTACCCCGCCTTATCAGCCGGCTCCGACCCACGGCCGTTCTTCGGCCGCGAAATGCCAGTTGAGCGCGCCCTCGGCATTAGGCGCAGGGTACGGGATGTCGTGGAGCACCGCCTGGCCATCAGTGGAGCCACGGCTGTGCGCATGCCGGCCGAAGGCGGTCAGGCGCATTCGTGTGTCGTCCTTGCGCAGTTCGGCCATGCCGTCTGCCGGAAAGAAACGGCCGGGGACGGTAACGGACGCCGGCAAATGACGTACCATCAGAAATTGCAGCGCGTCGGCACGGTCCTCGGCGAGGATTGCCACGATCGAGTTTTGTTCGCTCAGATCATCTGGCGCCGACGTCGCGTTGGGATCGACCGGGATCGCCGTGTCCGAGATGACCAGAAAAACACCGCCCGGGCCGCTTCGGGCGGCAATGAGCCATTCGTGCACGGATGGGTTGGTCTGGTGCGGCGTGTCGTAGGGGCCGACACGCAGCGTATTGAGCATTGCGATGCGGAAGGTATCTGAGGTCATCGGCAGCCTCCTGTGTTGCTGCCGGCACTGTGTCCTTCGCCCGTGAGCGCAGGATCAATCGATCGTTAAACCATCGTCAATAATTCGGTCAATTATGGAAGCTTCCGCAGGCTTGTGCGAAGTCGGGCATGGCGTGGAGGCTGCTTTGCGACGCGACAATCGACGTGGGTCACGACGCGATGTTGGCCTCCGGGAATCCGTCCAAAAGAAATTGGCGAGCCGTGCTGGCCTTGTCGAAATGCCTGATGATATCAGCGAAGACCCGGCTGTGCCGAGTGATCGCCTGAACCGCGAGTTCTTCGACCTCTTCAGTTTCGAAAACATGTGGGATTACCCGCCGCAACAGCGTCCAGGATGCAATATTGTCGGTCATGTAATGCACCCCTGCAAAGACCCGTCGGTCTCCCCAATCGACCATGTATTTCTGCAATTGCTCGCGTTCCTCAGGGGTAGGCTTCTTGCCCGATTTTATCAGTTGTTCGTATACGGTGCAGCCGCCCAGAATTCCCTGCATGCAATGGCCGCTCGGGAATGCTGGATGTTGGCCGGTATGCACGTTCCGGTGGGCGGCAACCCACCGGAAACCCTTCACCCCCAATGCCGTCGCTGCTGCTCTGGGACGCGGGCGTTGGAAAAGCTGCTTCAGTCCGAGAACCTCAGGCCGCTTTGCCGAAGCCTCCTCCAAGAACTTTGTCTTGAAAGTAGCAGGATCCATCACTGGCCCCCCATAGAGCGGATAATTTGCCGTGCCGTCTTTGCCGGTCCGGTACTCGAGCGAAGACGAGAAACAGATTGGCAGTTGGATATCGTTGTAGTCCGGGTGATCAAGTCGGGCATCCTCGATCCGGTAGTGCCAGTTGTGATCACGCTGCGGGCCTTCGAAAGGCGCGTTCGAACCCGCCAACTCGCAGAGAATCCCAAGTTGATCTCCGCCACCATGGTAGAGTGAAACCGCGATAGCCAGTTCGTCGTGCGTTGCGCGCTCTGCAAAATTGATTGCGTCGCCTGTCCAGGCGTCATTTTCCCAGCGAGGCCAGATCTTGTCTGCAACTTCGGCAATCCATCTGCTGATGATGGCCGGATAGTCGGTGTTGCCCGCAGCCCAGTCCCCTGGCTGCGTGTCCGGTGCCTTGGTCTTGGATTTCAGGTCGTCATGCATCACTCCGTAGGGTGCTAGCCTCACTTGACTACTCCTTTGTTATCTCAGGCCCAGTTGCATCGCCGCATGTACGGTCAATTCCCGATGAGCCTGATTGACGATCGGGTAGTCACCGGAGCGGAGCATGTCCAAAGACAGGTCGGGTTCTCGTGCAATAAGAGTGTTGAGCTTCTCACGCCCTTTTGCTGTCTCGCCCAGCAGTGCGTATGCGGTCATCAGATCCATGATCGTTGGGCGAAACAGAATATGCTCAAGGGATGCCTCACCCGATTGTATTGCCTTGCGCGGCTGACCGGCCATCAAATAGGCGAACTGTTCAATGGCAAGTGCAAAGGGTTGCGCCACCGTGCCTCGGCAGAGCCACACCGCATTCCGGGCCGCTTTCACGGCCTCCGTCGATTTGCCACAATACACGCACGCAACAGCATAGAAGGTCCAGCACGCACCGTTCCCGGGCAACAGTCGGACCGCCTCTCGGGTCAAGGTCAGGTTGCGTTCCAGGTCGTGCAACAAGAAGCCGTAGCTGTGGCCTGCCAGGGCAAAAGCAAGACCATTGCCGGGCGCCAGCCGCATTGCCGTCCGGAAGCTTTCCATCACCTGCTGACTGTCAAGTGTGGCGTGCCTTTTCCGTTCGTTCAGCAACATCAAGTGCCCGACGCCCAGGAGGGCGTGATAAAGGCCATTCTCTTCAGCGGCCAAAGCCCCCTCGCTGCACCGTATGATTTCCCGGGGTGCCATTGATCCCGGCACGAGCATGCCCATCAATGCCTGACAGCAGTTGGCGTGTGCGCTCCATTGTGCACCGCGCAGGCTCTTCGCCTCTGTTCGAATGGCGAAGTCCTGGAGCATCTGAACTATCTCGGATTGAATCCGGCGCAGCTCATGCCATCGGTTTGGCTCGATCTCGCGACGAATCTGCCATCTGAGCGAACCAAAACCGTCCGTGATGGAGATGGACAAGGTTCCTCCCGATCCCAGGCGAAGCGCGCGCATCCGCACCACCATGTCTGTGGCGCGGGGCGACCGGGCGCCGTCGCTTTGAACTCCTATCACTGTGTTGAGGCCTAAGACGGAAAGAGCCTCAATGATACTCTCGGTCAGGGATTCACATATTCCCGCAAGTCCGTCGTCCGCCATGGGGTGGGAGGGCAGGTCAAGATGCCAGCGCCTGTCTGGCAGGCCTGGCGCGTCGACCAAACCCCATCGCGTGTCGCGCGCTTCAACCTCGCTGCGGATTTGCCGTAGCCAGTCGTTGAAGCCCTCTTCTCGCAGATCAAGGCCCCGCAAAACTTCGCCTCTTGCACCTGGCACGACATGGTCGAAGTCGATGTAACTTTGTTCCAGCCAGATCCATGTACGGTCTGCGACCAAGACTTCAGCTTCGGCGTTGAATATGGTGCGCAGGCTCGTCAATGATTGCCTGAGGCTCGCAGCGGCCTGCGCCGGTCCGCGATCGCCCCACAGCTTGTCCTGAAGCCAAGTGCGGGTCTGACGATGATTTCGCGTCAGTGCAAGCATCGCAATGAGCGCACAGTCCTTGCGACCTGCTGGCCGAATCGAATGCCCGTT
Source organism: Neorhizobium sp. PAMB6716 (assembly GCF_058242805.1). Lineage (NCBI taxonomy): Bacteria > Pseudomonadati > Pseudomonadota > Alphaproteobacteria > Hyphomicrobiales > Rhizobiaceae > Neorhizobium > Neorhizobium sp. PAMB6716. The sequence goes on along the minus strand of NZ_CM177835.1, from coordinate 2,651,661 downwards.
GCGATCGACAAGATCGAACGCACCAAGAACTTTAACTGAAAATGGCTTCGATGATCGCATAAAGAACTCGTCGGCTTGAGGTTCAGCGGGCTCAATCGAAATATGCTTCTATGGAATTCAAAGTGTTCGGTATTGCGCAATCACTGGAGATATCATCGATAAAATTTTACTAAATATCAAGCGAAACAAATATAAATAGATCGCGGATGAATGATGCATTAAAGCGCATATATTTCCATTATATATTATAGTTATTTGTATATAGGAGATAAATATTGATGATAATCGTCAGTATCAGTCGGTGAATGTTTAAAAATTTTATTTCGTCGCGCTGAGTGTGCCAGACATGGCTAAAATAAATTAGACCAGAATGCCTCCGGCAAAACTGGTCCGCCACAAAAATGGTGTGGCAGCGCCCGGTTTTGTAGGCTCGCGTTGTATGCCTTCATTCTCTGCCTAAAGTATTCATTACTCTCTGGGGTAGATCAAAGGCTGACGTCAATGGGACGGGAGGGCGGTGGCTCTTTCTGCTCCTGGTGGTCAAGTTTGATGGGACGCTGAATTGCGTGGTGAGGGCGGCAGGCCTTCCACGGCTCGCTCGGATCGGCTCATGTTCAGCCGCCTATGGCGTCATATCCGGGTTCGACACTCGGAAAACAAAGCTCCACACGCGTTCCTTCGCCCAGCCGAGAGGTGATCCTGACTTCCCCGCCAGACTGGCGCACGAAGCCATAGACCATCGCCAGCCCAAGGCCCGACCCTCCGGTTTTCGAACGTGTCGTGAAATAGGGTTCCATCGCCTGGTCGAGGACTTCAGGCGACATGCCGACACCTTCGTCAACGACGGCTATGATGACGGTTTCGGTATTTCCTAATGCTTCCACGCGAATCGCGCCGCCATCCGGCATGGCGGCCGATGCGTTGAGGCATAGGTTCAGGATGGATTGCTCGAGCAGCGCAGCATCGAGGTTGACGGTTGGCAGATTGGCTGCAAGGTCGAGTTCCAGTCGATTGCGGGTGCCGATCGCCATTTCCAGAACATCAGCCATCCCCTGAAGGATCGTGGCAACCTCGATCGCTGCTGGACGTATCTGCTGCTGGCTACCGACGGACAACATGCTTGAGGCGAGCGCTCGCCCGCGCTCGGCAGCCTTGCGTATGCGTCCCAGGTGGCGCTTCTGCCGTTCCGTGAAGCCAGGTTCGCGCTCCAGCAGGCCAAGGCTTCCGGTGATGATGCCAATCATATTGCCAACCTCGTGGCTCACCTGGTGCGTCATGCGCATCACCACATCCAGGCGCTGGGCACGGGCCGCTTCCATCTCCTGGCGATCCATGGCCGTGACGTCGCGGGCGAGCAGGACCAGCCCTCCGTCCGGTTGCCTTGATGCAGAAATCTCTACGACCTGGTCGTCGACAAACCGGTGCCGAAGCACTTGACGCTCGACAAGCGAGCCGCTGTCATTTTCGGTCGGCATGAGCAGAGGATCGATCTCCGGGACCGTTGCAACGAACCGGCGCAGTGACATTTTTCGGGACGATCCCGTCTGCCGCATCAGTTCAATGATGCGACGGTTCATGGTGATCGGTCGGCCGGCGGGATCGAAGAGGGCAATGCCCTCATTCATCGTCCGAAAAGTCGATCGTATTGTACGAGCAGCAGCTTCTGCGGTACGTCGGAGACGCGACAGGCGATCGACGCTCTCCTTGAAAGCGCGAAAGGCGTCGAGCAAGCGGATCAGTTCGGTTTCAGTGCCTGCATAAACGGGGGGGCCGACATTCTCCTCTCCGCGCGCCAGCGCATTCATGCCGCGGGAGAGGTCACCTATTCCGTGTGAAACGCGCATGACCGAGCGGATGGAGAGAATTGCCAGGATGACGACCGCAAAGGACGCGAGCACGATCATGACAAGCAACTGGCGCAACGCGCTCGAGGTGGCTTCGAGGTTCTGGTTCAGCGCGCCGGCAACAAACGCACTCTGGGTTTCGGTTGCATGAGAGAGGTCACGCGAGACGGTGTGCAGGCGTGAGACGGATGCGCGGATGGTGAACATTTCAAGGAGGTAACGTGTCTGTGCCTCGAAGATCCTTCGATAAGGTCCGAGCTGTTCAGGCAATACCCGCAGATTGGGGCCTGGTACCAGCATTCGAACGGTTGCCTCGGCTACGAAGCGTCGTTGAAGTTCGCCAAGCTGAAAGAGGCTATCCGATGTCGATGCAGATTGTGCGATGCCATTCAGACGCTGCCGCAGATCCTGATCCTGAATGGTGCGGGCAGTGGCTATCTCTCCGAGCGCGACGGCTGCTTCCGCTTTGTGTTCCTGGGCGGCATCTGCATTGGCTGCAAGTGCAAGCGTCTGTGCTTCTATATCTTCGAGGAGTTCAATGATGCGGCGCGCATCAGCGCCTTGCATGGTCACAGCTGGCTGATCCGGTGTCATCGTCTTAAGCAGCGTCTCTACCTGCGCGACCACGGCGCGGCTTTCGCTCGAGACACGATAGGGAGAGGTGGCATTCATCAGGAATGGCGCGCTCGAAACAAGGTCGGAAACCTGCCTCGAAACAAGTGAAGCCTTGGCGAGGCTCGTGAAGGCCTTCACGCTGTAGGCGGACATTTCATTACGCGCCCTTTGAAGGCCATAAATGGCGACGGTGGACAGGAGCAGAACCGATACGCAGATGAAGGCGATTGCGAATGGCAACCGAAAGGCGATCGAGGAGACGAAGGCGCGGTTGATCAAGGCAATGATCCGGCGTCGTCGGTGTACAAAACATAACCCTTGCCGCGCCGCGTCTGGATATGGCGTGGGAGGTCTGGGTTCCGCTCGATCTTGCGCCTGAGACGCAGTACCAGAACATCGACGTTGCGATCTACGAACCGATCGGAGTCGGCCCCCATCCGGTCGAGAATCTGTGCGCGGCTGACCGGTGTATTCGGCGTCTCGGCGAGGATTTCCAGCAAGGCGAATTCGGCGGATGTCAGCGTCTTTGTCGGATCGGTGAGGCATACGGCCCGGCGTTGAGCGAGATCAATGGCCCATTCGCCGAGCCGGAGCGCTGCCGGCGTCTGTTCGCGGTCGCTCTCCCTGTCGTGGCGCAATTGCGGATGGGTGCGACGGAGAACCGCCTTGATCCGTGCGGTCAGCTCATTCGGTTCGAACGGTTTTACCACATAGTCATCCGCTGCCGTCTCCAGTCCCAGCACCCGATCGGTTGCGCTGCCTGCTGCCGTCACCATGACGATGCCGACATCGGTCTGGGCCCTCAGGCGCTGGGCAAAGGCCCGGCCGGAGAGGCCAGGCAGATTGTGGTCGACCAGAACCAACTGAACCGTTTCCTGTTGCAACCGCTCCTGCGCAGCCTCGGCTGAGGGGGCAGTCACCGGGATCCAGCCCTCTGCCTCCACCAGGTCACAGATAAGCTCCGCCATATCCGGATCGTCCTCGACGATCAGAATTTTTATCTTCTGGTTCAACACGTTGCAGTCCTCCCACCGGCATCATAACCGCGCAGGTCGAAAACGCCAAAGATTTGGTCGTTATCGGCAGACGTCACAATTGTAACATTTGCAATCTCTGCAACGGGTGACGAGGTCATGGTGAAAGATCGGTAACCATTCTCCGGGTTGCCAGCCCGGACCGATATGGACATGCTTCATTCATTGGAACGGGGAGGTTCCAAGGGAGGACGACGTGAAGTTTTTGACCGCCATCTGTGCGGGGGTTCTTGCGACCCTTGCCACGGCTACGATTTCCCGGGCCGCAGACACGCTGACCATTCTCTGCGGTGTCGACGAGGTCTGGTGCACCGTCATGGAGAAGACTTACGAGGCCAGAACCGGCCTTGCCGTCAACATGACGCGGATGAGCACCGGCGAGATACTCGACTTCGTTCGGGCCGAGAAGGATGCGCCCACCGTCGATGTCTGGTTGGGCGGCACCGGTGTCACGCATCTGCAGGCCGCCTATGAGGGCCTTCTCGAAGCCTATCGCCCACAGCAGGAAGCGGACCTTCTGCCCTGGGCTCGGAATTTCTTCTCTTTGTCTGGCGGCACATCCGCCGGTCTATACGCCGGAGCGCTCGGCTTTGCCTACAATGCAGACCTTCTTGCGTCTGCCAGTCTGCCGGCGCCCAACTGCTGGAAGGATCTCGCCAAGCCGATCTATCGCGGCCATATCCTCTCTGGAAACCCGCATTCCTCTGGTACGGCCTTCACCACGCTGGTGACCCTGGTGCAGTTGCTCGGAGAGGATGATGCCTTCGCCTATATGAAGGACCTCGGCCGAAATATCGTCGAATACACGAAAGCCGGTGCCGAGCCGGTCAAGGCTGCGGGCAGGGGGGAGGCGATGATCGGCATATCCTTCATGCATGATGCCGTGACGCAGAAGGAGGCCGGCGCGCCTCTCGTCATCGTCGCGCCCTGCGAAGGCACCGGCTACGAAATCGGCGCGGTCAGCATCGTCAAGGGCAGTCGTCATCTGGAGGCGGCGCGCCGCTTCGTCGATTTTGCACTCAGCCCCGAAGGTCAGGCAACCGGTGCTGCCGCTGGCCAGAACCAGGTGCCATCCAATGCCAAGGCGGTGTTGCCGCCTGCGGCTCCCGACATCTCGATGATCAAGATGGTGGACTATGATTTTGCCACCTTCGGTTCACCCGAACAGCGAAGTCGGCTGCTGAGCCGCTTCGACACCGAGATCAACCCGACCAACTGATTTTTTAACGACCGGACGATCCCCGACCCGGTGCCCTTGCGGCACCGCCGCCGAAGGCTTGTCCGTTGTCGTCGACTTCCATCAGACGCAAACAACAGGAGGAACCCCATGCGACTGACACTGCTTTCCACTCTTCTCTTCGCCGGCACGAGCCTGACGGCCGGTTCGGCCCTGGCTGCCGGTGAACTCAACCTGATCTGCGCCGCCGACGTCGTCATCTGCGAACAAATGAAGGGCGATTTCGAAAAGGCCCATGACATCAAGGTGAACATGGTGCGCATGTCCTCGGGCGAGGCCTATGCCAAGATCCGCGCCGAGGCCCGCAACCCGAAGACCGACCTCTGGTGGGCCGGCACCGGCGACCCCCATCTCCAGGCAGCATCCGAAGGGCTGACGGCGGAATACAAGTCGCCGATGCTCGACCAGCTGCAGGATTGGGCGAAGAGCCAGGCTGAAAGCTCCGGTTACAAGACCGTCGGTGTTTATGCCGGCGCACTCGGCTGGGGTTACAACACCGCGATCTTCAAGCAGAAGGGTTACAAGGAGCCCGTCTGCTGGGCCGACCTGCTCGCACCCGAGCTGAAGGGCGAGATCCAGATCGCCAATCCGAATTCTTCTGGCACTGCCTACACCGCGCTCGCCTCGCTCGTGCAGATCATGGGCGAAGACAAGGCCTTCGAATATCTGAAGGCGCTCAACGGCAACATCTCGCAATACACCAAGTCGGGTTCGGCGCCGGTCAAGGCAGCGGCCCGTGGCGAAACCGGGCTCGGCATCGTCTTCATGCATGACGCTGTCGCGCAGACGGCGGAAGGTTTCCCGGTCAAGTCGATCGCCCCATGCGAAGGCACCGGCTACGAAATCGGCTCCATGTCGATCGTCAAGGGTGCACGCAACATGGAAAACGCCAAGATCTGGTACGACTGGTCACTGAAGCCGGAAGTGCAGTCTCGCATGAAGGATGCCAAGTCCTTCCAGCTTCCGTCGAACAAGAGCGCGGAGATTCCGAAAGAAGCGCCCCGGTTTGAAGACATCAAGCTCATCGATTACGACTTCAAGACCTTTGGTGACCCGGCCAAGCGCAAGGCGCTGCTGGAACGCTGGGATCGCGAAGTCGGCGCTGTCGCCAACTGATCGTCCATCAGTCCAGCCGGCGGCTTGATGCCGCCGGCACTTTCTCCATTTTCCGACATGCGTGAACGAGGTCGACCATGAGACATGGCAACCGCAGACTGGACCTGTTGCTGGCCGTTGGCGCCGCGTCCTTCATCCTGTTCCCCTGGTACAGGCTGGAATCCGGCTTCTTCAGCCTGCGCTGGCTTGGCGATTTTCCCTTCACCCCGGAGACAGCGCCCGGCCTGCTGCAACTTTTGGGCCATGGCCGCCTCTGGCTTCTTGGTGTCGTGCTGTTTTTCGGCCTCGGTCTTGTGGCCCGGTTCGTCGCAGACCCGATGCGCCGGGGCGCGTTGTTTGCCGCATCCGGGGCCGCTGGCCTTGTTTATCTCTGCCTGCAGGGCCTGGCGGTCGGGTTTTCCGGCTGGACCTGGGGGATCAGCGAAACCCTTTTCGGAGCGCTGACCAACGGGCAACCCTCCATGGGGGCCGGTGCCGTTTTGATGGCGATTGTCTTCGTCCTGATGTTTTCCTTCGGTCTCGTCGAGCGCGGGGTGATGAAGGGCGATGCCTTCGTCGTCGGGTCGATCTCGCTTCTTGTTTTCCTCGTCTTTGTCTTCGTCTTTTATCCGATCGGCAGCATGTTCCTCGCCGCCGTCCAGGATTTTGATGGCTCCTTCAATCCGGACGGTGTTATCCGCAATATGCAGGATCCGGGCATCTGGAGCTTCAACTGCCTCGTGGGTGAAGGGCGCTGCGGCGTCGCCTGGCGCACCTTTACGCTCGCCATCATGACGGCGTCGGCCTCCACTTTGCTCGGCCTTGCCTTTGCGCTGGTGGCGACCCGCACCCGCTTCCCCTTCAAGAAGGGGCTGCGTGTCCTCACCATCCTGCCGATCATCACGCCGCCTTTCGTCATCGGGCTTGCGCTCGTGCTGCTCTTCGGCCGCGCCGGCGTGGTCACCGAGAGCCTGTCCCGCCTGTTCGGCATCGAGCCCGGCCGCTGGCTCTATGGCCTGACCGGCATCTGGATCGCCCAGGTTCTGTCCTTCACCCCGATTTCCTTCCTCGTCCTGATCGGTGTTGTCGAGGGCGTCAGCCCCTCCATGGAAGAGGCGTCGCAGACGCTGAGGGCCAACCGTTGGCGCACCTTCTGGCGTGTCTCGCTACCTCTCATGAAGCCGGGTCTCGCCAACGCCTTCCTGATCGGCTTCATCGAAAGCATGGCTGATTTCGGCAATCCACTGGTGCTTGGCGGCAGCAACGGCGTGCTCTCGACCGAAATCTTCTTTGCCGTGGTCGGCTCGCAGAACGATCCTTCACGGGCGGCAGTGCTCGCGCTTGTCCTGCTCGTCTTCACGCTCTCGGCCTTTCTCGCCCAGCGCGTCTGGCTGTCGGGCAAAAATTTTGCGACCGTCACCGGCAAGGGAGACAGCGGCGCCCATGCCGCCCTGCCGCGCAGCATCTCGATCGGCGTTCACGCCCTCGTCGTCCCGTGGATGGTCTTCACCGTCGTGGTCTATGGCATGATCCTCTTCGGTGGCTTCGTCACCACCTGGGGCCTCGACAACACGCTGACGCTCGACCACTACGCCCGTGCCTTTTCCGTCAGCATCCAGAACGGCGCGATCGCCTGGACGGGTGTCGCCTGGAACTCATTCTGGACGACCATGGAGATTTCCCTTGTCTCCGCGCCGCTCACCGCAGCCGTCGGCCTTCTCACAGCTTACATCATCGTCCGGCAGAAATTCGCCGGTCGGAACCTCTTCGAGTTCGCGCTGATGATGAGCTTTGCCATTCCGGGCACGGTCATCGGCGTCAGCTACATCATGGCGTTCAACCTGCCGCCGCTCGAAATGACGGGATCAGCCCTGATCCTCATCGCCTGCTTCGTTTTCCGCAACATGCCGGTTGGCGTGCGCGGCGGGATCGCGGCGATGAGCCAGCTCGACAAGAGCCTGGATGAAGCCTCCCTTACCCTGCGCGCAAATAGCTTCCGCACGGTGCGCAAGATCATCCTGCCGCTCCTGCGGCCAGCCATCACGGCCGCACTCGTCTACTCCTTCGTGCGGGCCATCACCTCGATCAGCGCCGTCATCTTCCTGGTCAGTGCCGAACACAACATGGCGACCTCCTATATCGTCGGCCTTGTCGAAAACGGCGAATACGGCGTGGCGATTGCCTATTCCTCGATGCTGATCGTCGTGATGATCACCGTCATCGGCGTCTTCCAGCTCCTTGTCGGCGAACGCAAACTGCGCCGCGAAAACCGTATCGCCGGTCTCGGCAATACCCGTCCCGTTCCTCTCGGTCAGGAGAAAACCGCATGATCACCGTCAAAGCCGGATCCGTCACCTTCCAGAATGTGCGCAAGACCTTCGGCGCTTTCACCGCCATCCATGATCTGTCGCTTACCATCGAGCCGGGCACGCTGGTGACCCTGCTCGGCCCCTCCGGCTGCGGCAAGACCACGACGCTGCGCATGCTGGCCGGGCTCGAACATCCGAGTTCCGGCAAGATCCTGATCGGCGGCAAGGATGTGACCATGCTGCCGGCCAACGAGCGTGACGTCTCGATGGTCTTCCAGTCCTACGCGCTCTTTCCGCACATGACCTCGCTCGAAAACGTTGCCTATGGCCTGCAGTCGTCCGGTCTGGCCAAAAAGGAAGCGCGCGAAAAGGCCGAGGAAGGGCTGAAGCTGGTCGGTCTCGCCGGCATGGGCCACCGCCTGCCGGCAGAGCTTTCGGGTGGCCAGCAGCAGCGCGTTGCCGTGGCGCGCGCTCTGGTGCTGGAGCCGCAGGTTCTGCTGCTCGACGAGCCGCTCTCCAACCTCGATGCGCGCTTGAGGCGTCGGGTTCGCACCGAAATCCGCGATCTCCAGCAGCGGCTCGGTTTCACCGCCGTTTACGTCACCCATGACCAGGACGAAGCGCTTGCCGTCTCCGACCGGATCATCGTCATGAAGGATGGAGAAATCGCCCAGTCCGGCGCACCGCGCGAACTCTACGAAGCGCCGGCCTCGCCCTTCATCGCCGATTTCATGGGGGAGGCGAATGTGCTTGCCTGTGAAGTGGTACAATCCAATGGGGCGGAGGTGCTCGTACGGGTCAGCAATATTGAACATCACCTGCTCTCCAAGGCGGGTCGAGGCCCGGCCAAGCTCGCGGTTCGACCCGGTGCGATCAGGATTGGTGCTGCCGGCCTGGAGGGTTTGAAGGGGCGGGTTCTTCATTCCGCCTATCTCGGCGGTCATGTCGAATATGAGGTCGAAACCGATGTCGGCACCCTCTTCGTCATCGACCACGATGTCGACCACGCCCATGCCGCCACAAGCGACGTCACACTGGCGTTCAAGAACCGTGGAATTGCCGTGATCAGCGGCTGACGATTTTGCAATAAGATCAAGGAAGAAGAAAATGACAGTGAATGATACGGCACTCGCCGCGCGTTTTGCTCTGGCCAAGACGCTGGCGGCGGAAGCGGGAGCGATGGCGCTCGACTATTTCAATCGGCGCGACACGCTGGTGATCGAGACGAAGCGCGATTTACAGGACGTCGTTTCGATCGCCGACCGCAACGTCGAAACCTTCCTGAAGGAACGCGTCGCCGAAATCTACGCGAATGATGGCTTCCTCGGGGAGGAGTTCGGCCATGACGAAGGGTCCTCCGGCTTCACCTGGGTCGTCGATCCGATCGACGGTACGGCCCCTTTCGTCAACGGCATGCCGACCTGGTGTGTGTCCGTTGCAATCGTCAGGGATGGCCAATCGGTCGTGGGTGTGATCCATGTGCCCTGCTCGGACGAGCTTTACGCCTCGGCGCTTGGTTTCGGTGCGACGCTGAATGACAAGCCGCTGCAACTCGATCCCACCCGCAATCTGCAGAATGCGATGACGGGGATTGGCTGCAATAACTATGTTACCCCTCAGCGCGTCGGCGCCATTATCGCGGGCCTGATGGACCTGGGCGGCAACTTCATCCGCAACGGGTCGGGTGCGCTGATGCTTGCCTATGTCGCCGCCGGCCGCTTGGTTGGATATTACGAGCCCCATATGCGCGCCTGGGACTGCATGGCGGGCTTCTGCCTGGTCCGCGAAGCCGGAGGCAAGAACCTTGATTTCCCAGGAGCCGGCGCCGAGTTCCTGAATGGGCATCCGGTGCTTGCCGCAAACCCGTCCTGCTATGACGAACTCTTGCAGCTTCATATGCGCAATCTTTGACGCCAAGGCGGTCGCCCCGTTGAGCTGCAGCCAGAAGCGCCAGAACCCTTGAGGGATATGACGTCCGCTTTGCTGGCGGATTGAAGCGGGGCCGGGGGCGGCCCCGCCCAACATCGTTAGGCAGCCAAAGCGCGACGCAGGCCAAGCATTGAAAAAGCGCAAATCTGATGACTTGGTTCTGATCTCACCATGTCGTCGTGAAAAAAGACATCAAACGGACCATGGATCCCAATAGGGCGGATTGCCGAATGCGATCTTCAAATGATCGGCTATGGCGCGCAGCTTGGCTTGTGGCTGGCGCCCTTGCGGGTGGGCCATGAAGATGAATTCCAGTTCCGGCTTGTGATCGACCTCTACTTCCTGAAGCAAACCATCGCGAATGGCAGGGCCGGCGATGAACGCTGGTAAGAGCGCCAGGCCGAGGCCTGCGATGGCGGCATCGCGCATCATATCGCCGTTGTTGATCGCAAGCCCAAGTTTGGCCCGGACGATGACGTTGCCGGCGTCGGTCTGAAATCGCCAGTCGGCGACACCACGGTTCGTGTAGAAAATGCCCTTGTGCTGTTCCAGATCCTGCAGTGTGCGGGGGGTGCCGAAACGCGAGAGGTAGTCAGCAGAGGCCGTCAACATCCGACGGCTGGGCGCCAGTTTCCAGGCAATCAACCGCGATTCCGATATGGGGCCATGGCGAATGATCGCGTCATAACCATCGGCTGCAGGATCGACCCTGCGATCATCGATATCCAGCGTAAGTTCCAGTTTCGGATGCCGGGCCAGGAAGGGATAGAGGGCTGGGCCAAGATGCATGCGGCCAAAGGTGACGGGGGCTGCGATCCGCAACGGCCCCACAATCTCGCCGCGGCGCTCCGACATCTCTTCGGCTGCTGCCTGCATTTCGAGGGTAATGCGGCGGGCGCGTTCGAGAAAGGCCTGCCCGCTCTCGGTCAAGGTGAGCTTTCGGGTCGTCCTTTGCAGCAGCAGCCCACCGAGCGCCTTTTCCAGCTCGGCCAAACGTTCGCTGACGACGGACTTGGACAGCCTCAGCCGTCTGGCCGCCTCGCTGATGGAGCCACTTTCGACCACAGCCACAAAGGTGACGATCCCTTCGGTCCGCATCAACATTGTTCGGCATCTCCGGATTTCAGATCCAGTATCTGCCGACTAATCCGAACAATGGCAAGATGCCATCTTCAGTCCATCGAAGAGAGCGGCGGGTTGCTGCGCACAGATGGAGATGAGGATATGACACGGCTTAACAACAAGGTTGCCATCGTCACCGGCGCAAGTTCGGGCATTGGCAGGGCAACGGCAAAGCTTTTTGCCGCAGAGGGCGCAAAGGTTATCGTTGGCGCCCGCCGACAGGCGGAACTCGATAGCCTGGTTGCCGAAATCGAGGCCGCAGGCGGCCGGGCGATTGCGATCGCTGGAGATGTGCGGTCGGAAGAGTATCACCAGCGTCTGGTGGCAACCGCAATCGAGCGTTACGGCAAGCTCGACATTGCCTTCAACAATGCGGGCACGCTGGGCGAAGCCGGCCCGACAACAGGTGTGTCAGAGCAGGGTTTTGCCGATACGCTGGCGATCAATCTGACGGCATCGTTCCTCGCGGCCAAACATCAGGCAGCCGCGATGGAAAAGAACGGCGCGGGCTCGATGATCTTCACGTCGACCTTTGTCGGTTACAGCTATTCTTTCCCCGGCGTCGCAGCCTATTCCGCCAGCAAGTCCGGCCTGATTGGCCTCACGCAGGCGCTGGCTGCCGAGTTTGGTGCAAAGAACATCCGGGTTAATGCCATCCTGCCTGGTGCGGTTGATACGGACATGTACCGGGAAATGAATGACACGCCTGAAAAGCAGGCATTCGTTACCGCCCTGCATGCGCTGAAGCGTGTTGCCACGGCCGAGGAAATTGCACGATCCGTTCTCTATCTCGCGTCCGATGATGCAAGCTTCGTCACCGGCACGGCATCTCTGGTGGATGGCGGGACATCGATCACCCGGACCTGAATTTGCCAGCCGGTAAGCGGGCGAGAGCCATCGTCCGTTTGCCGCTGAGGACGCAAAACCTGTCAGGCAGAGGGTATGGATGCGCGAGCGACCGACAAGGACGGTCGAAACCGCAACACCGCCATAATGCCGGCAGCCAGAGAGGCGAGCAAAAGGATGAGCTGGCAAGCGATGACCGCGGGCTCGTTGCCGAGTGGCGCCAGCGCATGCAACGGTCCGATCTTCTGAAACGACTGGATGATCAGGACCAGCGTGTTGAAGAACATCAGAAGCGTGACACCCGCCACATAGGTTGGCCGCCAGAACCCCGCCAATCTTCCCCGGTAGCGCGCATAAAGTGTTACCAGGAGGATGACGGTACAGAGGATGCCGACATTGATTGCCGGCGTTATGCCGTTGAAAGGAAACAGGAAGCCGGTCACGAGCGTCACCGCCATTGTTACCAGAAACCATTGTGCCAGGATACCATCCTTGCCGTTTCCGATCAGCCGGCGGATGAGGCCAAGGCCTGCCACAACGGCAACAAGACTTATCAGCACATGAAAGAGAGTAAGGACCAGGATTGCAGACATGTGAACCCCCTCGAGCTATGTCATCATGGCATGTCGACGTTTACGGGTGGATTGAGGCAAAGACGATGTCGGCAAATCCCGGCACCGTTGCTTGGCGCGCCCAATTCCGTTGCAGTTCACAGGCGAGTTGTATCCAGGTGATCGGTTTGGCCCCCGCCTGCATGATCCGATCAAGACCTGCAGAATGCGCGCATTGAGAGGTTCCTGCAACAGCATCTACAACCGGATAGACCTCGAATCCCTCTTTCAGCGCGTCGAGAGCCGGAAAAACCAGGCAGACTTCGGTCCAGAGCGCCACCATGATCAGCTTGCGGCGCCCGGTTGCTCGCACGGCATTGGCAAAATCCACATCCTCCCAGGCATTGATCGATGTCCGATCGATGGGAATGACATCGGCCAGGGCTTCGGTCAGTTGATGAATCGTGGGTCGGTTGCGGCCGGTTTCCACATTCACGGTCGAAAGAATGATCGGCAGGCCATAAAGTTTTGCGGTCCTGGCGACCGCCACCACGTTGGCGACGAGTTGGCGCCGTTCCATCGTGACAACAGAGGCGACCTGCACCGGTTGGAAATCGATGGTGATAAGCGCTGCATTTTCCGGCGTCAGCATATGATCTTCTAAGGGATCGCGGATGGTGGCAGGCGAGGTCATGGGCAAACCTTTCAAGGATTGGGACGGGGCACGACATGCGGCAAGCGAAGGCCGGAAGGGTCAGGTGGCGTTGACCGGCTCCTACTTCTGGCCACCGAAGCCTTCGGCAGTCGATCTCTGTTTGCCTGGTGAGTGTGGCGATCGATCCGCAGCTATTCTGGCAAGTGCACGGGCAAAGTCCTGAGGCCGGGCTGAAATATTCCTGAAAAATCCGGGAGTGATCGACGCCCTCGCTTTAAGGGTCGCGGGCATTAAATTTGGATTCTCATTGCCAATGTAAAACGATCGGTTTACACCGGTTGCCATGGATACAAGAACAAAGTTGATTGCTGCGGCCGAAAGCCTGTTCGATCGTCACGGCTTCACGGCCACAGGCATGGACAGGCTGACCGAAGCGGCGGGGATATCCAGCCGGACGCTTTACAAGCACGCCGGTAGCAAGGTTGCTCTGATGACGGCTGTGCTCAATGGACGTAACGCCCGGTTCATGGATGCGATCGACGTTGCGAGTGTCGACGATCTTTTTGCCGCGCTTGAGGAATGGCAGCGCTCCGAAAGCACGCGCGGCTGCATGTTACTGCGCACCTTGGCGGAGACGGGCGGTGACATTGCGGAAATCGCTGAGATTTTCGCCGCCCACAAGAGCGAGTTCCGCGATCGGATTGCCGCGATCGTCGCGACCGATCTTGGCAGCAGCGACCGTGTAGTCACTGAACAGGTGCTGGTACTGTTTGAAGGCGCGGTGGTCTCGGCAGTTTATCGTGGAACCGAGGCCGCGAAAGCGGCGCGATCGGCCGCCGCCGTACTCGTCGCGGCAGCGCGACGATGAACCCTACGCTCGCCCTTGGTGCCTTTGGCTTCGCGCTGGTAGCGGTTTGCTACGGCTTGGCCCGCTTCGCCTTCGGCCTCTTCCTTCCAACCATCGGCAAGGAACTCGAACTAGGTCAAACGCTCGCCGGTGTGATTTCGGGTGGGTCGTTCGCCGGATACTGCATCGCCATCCTCGCGTCCGCTGTGCTCACCGAGCGGTATGGGCCGAGGCGCGTCGCTGTGGGAGCCGCGCTGGTGGCAGCAATCGGCATGACTGGCATCGCGCTTGCGCCCGATGCGATCTGGCTTGCCGGCGCGGTGCTGCTGGCAGGGTGCAGCACCGGCCTCGCATCGCCGCCGCTGGCCGCCGCGATCGCTATGTCCGTTCAGGAAGATCGACGCGACGCTGCCAACACGATCGTTAACGCAGGCACAAGCATTGGTGTCGGGCTTTCCGGCGCGATCGCGGTGTGGATAGCCCAGGAATGGCGGCTGGCCTTCGGCGGCTTTGCTGCGGCTGCCTTCGTGCTTGCTGTTGCAGCTCCCCTGGCTGTCCCTGGTGGACAATCAACGGAGGGCCGTAAAGTCGGGCTGCCGTCGATGTCAGGCGCGCTCGTGCGCCTCCTCATAGCAGCGTTCATGATGGGCGCGGCCAGCACGTCTTTATGGTCGTTCGGTGGCCAGCTCGCTGCCCTGAACCTTGGCTGGCAAGATAGGCAGATCGGCATTCTATGGACCGTGATTGGGTTCAGCAGCATCGCCGGTGCCTGGGCCGGCTCGCTTGTCGCCCGCTACGGCATCAGCCGCGTTCACTGGACGTTCCTTTCGCTCATGGCCGCCGGCATGGTCACGGTGGGGGCGTCCTTCTCGTCGTCGATTAGCGTCCTGTTCGGCGGGGCATTGTTCGGCGCGTCCTATGTGCTTCTCAGCGGCGTCTATCTCGTCTGGGGGCTGAGGATCCTGCCCGACAGGCCCGCGATAGGGCTCATGGTCGGTTTCCTGATGATGGCGGTGGGGCAGACAGTTGGAGCACCTGTGTTCGGCATCCTGCTCGACAGGTTCGACGCCGATACGGCCGTGTTTGCCTTCGCGCTTCTCGGAATGGCCGCCGGGCTGATGTGTACAGGGGATCGGTTAACACCGAAATGCTGCGGCTTGGAACGGAAGGTGAAATCAGCGCCAATCAAATGACGGATACCATATTGCCCAGCTCTTCGCCCCTAATGTCCACGTCTGGGGCAGAGCGCGCGGATGGGGAACGGCTTAAACGAGGTCGAAAGCAGTCCGCTGCCATGATCGGTGGGGAACGACCTGATTCCCATGTCAGATCATCTGAAACCGCCCAGGCCGCTCTCGGCCCCATGTCAATCCTCGACTACGTATCGGACAGTGATGGGCACCTTGCCAGCACCCCAACAAGATCCAAACGGGTGAACCGGACTGGGCCGTAATGAGGAGCGGAAACCTGTTCCGATACGTGCAACAGTCCGCAATTTAACCCATGGATTTATATGGAAAAGAAGTTTGGCTGGGGAACCTGGATTCGAACCAAGATTAACGGAGTCAGAGTCCGTCGTTCTACCGTTGAACTATTCCCCAGTCCGTCGAAACACGTGCGTTTCGGACTGTGCGGCGGGTGGGCTTTCGCCAGTTTCAGGTGGGTTTCCTGAGCACCGAACCGCGTCGGTGCGCGCCTTGTAACAGATTTTTCGGGTCGATCAAGTGCCCATTGGCCACTTTTTCCGCAGCGCGAAAATGAGGGATCGGCTGGAAGATGGCCGCGCTGGAGTTGCGGCTTTGCCGGGCGCGCAAACTGCGGCGATCCTGGGGCGTGACAAAGCCATTGGCGAAATCGTCTGCTGCTGTTATCCTCTTGTCAACGAAACGATTAACGCCGCAGCGGGCCCACGGCTCTTGCGCGGCATGATGGATAGATCAGTGATGAACCCCGACAGCGGCGGAAAGCCGCCCGAAGGCGGGGCGTCAGCAGCAGGACGACCGGACGAAAAATCCGGCCGTCGCCGAAAGGCCAAGCGGAGCGGCAAGCCGCCGTCCGCAGCTGTTGCGCATGGCATCGACAAGGGCGCACGCCCGGATGCCGGACGCCCGGATATAAAAGACGATACCGGCCCGCCGCGCAAGCGCAAGCGCCGCCGTTCGCGTGGCGCAAAGGGACAAGGCCAGGGACAAGCCAAGGCTCCGGGTGGTGGCGCAGAGGCCGTGTCCGGAACGCCGGATGCTGCTGGTCATCCCCGTACGCCTTCGCCAAAGACGTCAGGTGGCAGCCATGCGGCCGCTGCCGCTGGGACGTACAATGGTGCCGAACGTGTCGGCAAAGGCGAGGGGGCGGGACGCCCGGACGGGTCCGCACGCCAGGACAGTCTATCGTCGCAGAGCGGATCAGGGCGCCCGGAGGATGGGGCTGAGGGCCGTGACGGACGTGAAACGTCCGCCGGCCGTCGTCGCCGGCGTGGTCGCGCCAAAAGCGAGGCGCGCAGCCTGCAGGGACGTCCGCTTGCATCCACCGGCAAGGGGGGCGCCAGCCGCGCCGGTCATGCATCTCACGGACATTCCGGCCACGGTTCGGGCTCTGGTTCAGGCTCTGGTTCAGGCCAGGGGGCGGCGCATGGTTCAAACGATGCGCCCCATCAGGCTGGGCATTCCGGTGGCGCCGGCCATCAGGCGGGGCAAGGCACGCGGGCAGCTGTCGGGCAATCCGGTCGGCATCCAGGCACTCCTGCCAGCCCCCATGCGGGTGGGCATCTGAGTGGGCAGGCAGGGGGTGGCGGTCGTTCATCTGCCGGTTCCCATTCTGGTCCGCAGGCGCGTTCTCATTCTTCTGGCGCGCATCCGCATGGTGCCCACGGCCCCCATAGCGGGCACGCTAAAGGGGGGCATGGAAAGCCGGGCTTTACAGCGTCCGCACAGGAAGCACGCGGCCGTGCCGGGTTTGCCGGCGAAGCGGCGGGGACGGTTTTCCGTGGCGCATCAGATCGACCAACATCAGAGCGGGCAACATCAGAGCGGGCGGCATCCGATCGTGGCGCGCCGGATGATCTTTACGCCGCACTCGATCTTGGCACGAACAATTGCCGCCTGCTGATTGCCCAGCCGACGCGGCCGGGTCAGTTTCGGGTCGTCGATGCGTTTTCGCGCATCGTACGGCTGGGGGAAGGGCTTGCCGCGACGGGACGCCTTTCCACCGAGGCGATGGACCGGGCTGTGGAAGCGCTGCGCATCTGCGCGCTAAAACTTGCCAACCGGCCGATCCGCAAGATGCGGCTGATTGCGACGGAGGCCTGCCGGGCTGCCGCCAATGGCGAGGAATTTTTGGCCCGCGTCACCAGGGAGACCGGGCTCGAGCTGGAGATCATCGACCGGGAAACCGAGGCGCGGCTGGCGGTCTCCGGCTGCTCGTCGCTGGTCGGGCGCGAGGCGCGTTCCGTGGTGCTTTTCGATATCGGCGGCGGCTCCTCGGAAATCGCGGTCATCCGCATTCGCGACAACCGCTCCTCGCGGCTTGCCAACCACATCACCCACTGGACCTCGCTGCCGGTCGGCGTCGTCACGCTTTCCGAGCGTCATGGTGGGCAGAATGTCACGCCCGCCGTGTTTTCGGCCATGGTCGACGAGGTGGAGGGCATGCTTGCCGGTTTCGAATGCCCCGCACTTGGCGAGGAAAGCGCGCGTCCGGATGAGGATTTTCACCTTATCGGCACGTCCGGCACGGTCACCACGCTTGCCGGCGTGCATCTCGATCTGCCGCGCTATGATCGGCGCAAGGTGGATGGCCTCTGGCTTTCGGATGCGGAGGTGAGCGCCATGCAGGAAAAGCTGTTGTCCTGGGATTTCGAGGGCCGCGCGGCAAACCCTTGCATCGGGCCGGATCGCGCCGATCTGGTTCTGGCCGGCTGCGCCATTCTGGAAGCGATCCGCAGACGCTGGCCAAGCCAGCGCATGCGGGTTGCCGATCGCGGTCTGCGCGAAGGACTTTTGACCGATATGATGGCGGATGACGGCGTCTGGCGGCGCTTTCGCGGCCGCCGCCCAGGCGATAATGCGGCACGCGGTGCCACGGAGAACCATCGATGACCAAGGCTCCTATCGGCCGAAAGCTCGGCCAGAAGGTGAAAAAGGGCAAGCTCAAGGCGTCCTCGCGCCGCTGGATCGAGCGCCATATCAACGACCCCTATGTGCAGCGGGCAAAGATCGAGGGTTATCGCGCCCGCGCCGCCTTCAAGCTGCTGGAGATCGACGAAAAACACGAGATCCTGAAGGGTGCGCGGCGCATCATCGATCTGGGTGCAGCCCCTGGCAGCTGGTCGCAGATCGCTGCCAAGGTCACCGGCTCCACGGATACGGACGTGCGCGTGGCCGCCATCGACTTTCTGGAAATGGCGCCGCTGCCGGGAGTGAAAATCCTGCAGCTCGACTTTCTGGACGAGGATGCGCCGGCGCAGCTGATGGAAGCCGTCGGCGGTACGCCGGATCTGGTCATTTCCGATATGGCGGCGCCGACGACCGGCCACCAGAAGACAGACCACCTGCGCACCATGCATCTGTGCGAAGTCGCTGCCTATTTTGCCGTGGAAGTGCTCGGCGAAGGCGGGCATTTCCTGGCAAAGACCTTTCAGGGCGGCACGGAAAAGGATCTGCTCAACATGCTGAAGCAGAATTTTCGCCAGGTCATGCACATCAAGCCGGCCTCATCGCGGCAGGAATCGGTGGAAATGTTCCTGCTGGCCAAGGGTTTCAAGGGCCGCAAGGAAGGCAGCGTCATGGGAAGTTACCGCGACGAAATGCACCGCGAAACCGATCCGCTGGAGGATGCCGGCGACCATCGTCCGCAGTATGCCGACGAGGATGACGAGGGCTGAGTTTCAGCCCTCTTGTCTATTCCCCGGGCACGTCCACCGGCCGGCCCGCATAACGGCGGTGGCCGGAAACGTCGGAGCCGGCATTGGCCTTGAGCGACAACAGCGGCAGCAGCGACGCGAGCGACACCGCCGAGACGAGGAAAAAGGCAAGGTGGAAATCCGCCAGCTGCAGGTGTGAGCCGGAGAGATAGGACGAGGCTTCCAGCACGAAGGCGGCAAAGGCGACGCCGAGCGCAAGGCTGACTTGCTGCAAAACGGAGCTGATGGATGTCGCCTGGCTTGCCTCGTCATCCTCGATTTCTGAGTAGCTCAGCGCATTGGTGCCGGTAAAGAACATCGAACGCGCAAGGCCCGAGGCAAACAGGAAAAGGATGATGACGCCCTGCGGTGTCTGGTCGGTGAAGAAGCCGTTCACGGCCGTCGTTGCGGCGCCCGCAATGCTTGCCCCGATCAGCGTCATCTTGAAGCCCGTCGAGGCAAACAGCCGCTTGGCAACAAATTTCACCGTCAGCGCCCCAAGTGCCCCGGCAAAGGTGGTGAGGCCGGACTGGAACGGCGTCATGCCGAAGGCCAGCTGCAGCATCAGCGGCATCAGGAAGGGCACGGCGCCGGTTGCGATGCGAAACAGCGTGCCGCCGGTAATGGCGGCGCGAAACGCCTGGTTGCGAAACAGCGTCAGCTTGAGGATCGGGGCAGGGTGCGTGCGGGCATGGCGAAGGTAAAGTCCACCGCAGACGAGGCCGATTAGGGTGGTGACGATGCCCACCGCCGGCGGCAGCGCCGGCAGGCTGACCACCGAAAGCCCGAACACGGTGCCGGCAGCCGTCAGCGAAATCATCAGGAAGCCGTAAAGGTCGATCGGCGGTGCATCGCGCCGTTCAATATCGGGCAGGTAGATCGTGGCCAGCCACACACCGACAAGACCCACCGGCACATTGATGAGAAAGATCCAGTGCCAGGTGAAATAGGTGGTGATGAAGCCGCCGACCGGCGGTCCCGTCAGCGGTCCGACAAGGGCTGGAATGGTCAGAAGCGCCATGGCCGAGACCAGATCCTTCTTCTGCGTCGTGCGCAAGAGAACGAGCCGCCCGACCGGCGTCATCATCGCCCCGCCCATGCCTTGCAGGAAGCGCGCCATGACGAATTCCACGACGGACGAGGAAACGGCGCAACAGATGGAACCCACCACGAAAACGAGGATTGCGACGCGAAAAATGCTTTTTGCGCCGAACTTGTCGGCCATCCAGCCGCTGATCGGAATGAAGACGGCCAGCGCCACCATGTAGGAGGTCAGCGCCAGCTTCAGCGTGATCGGCCCGACGCCAAGGTCGGTCGCAATCGCGGGAAGGGCGGTGGCAATGACGGTGGAATCCATCTGCTCCATGAAAAGAGCGACGGCAAGGATGAGGGGGACAATCCGGTTCATGGCAGGCATGCTTTGCGAAACTTCGGCTGGCGTCTTCCTACGCCTCGTTTGGGCGTCCGGCTACTGGGTTTCAGGGTGTCTGGCATGGCTATCACGACTACGTGACAGGCGTTCTCCTTTGCATGTCTTTGCCATATCTGTTGCTGCGACCGGTCACGACGGCACACGCGCATTCGGTCTGCGCATGGGAGGGTGGCAATGCATAACTCTAAATTGGGGCGGCGCGCGCTTTTGGGCACGGCGGGGGTGGGCTTTCTGGCCGCACCGGCGGTTTTGTCCGGACGCGCCCTGGCGCAAGCCAGCAGCACACAAACCTCGACGGATAGACATATGACAAAAGTCCTGCCGGCAGATACCCACAGCTTCAAGCTCGGCGAGTTTGAGGTTCTGGTGGTGAAGGACGGCGCCCGCGCCTCCGGCAAACCTGGCGAAACCTTTGGCACCAACCAGAAGGAGCAGACGGTTTCGGCACTGCTGGAGCAAAATTTCCTGCCCAAGGACAATTTCGTCAATTCCTTCTCGCCGACGCTGATCAATACCGGCAGCGACCGGGTGCTGTTTGATACCGGCTTTGGTGAAAGAGGCCGAGCCGCCGGCAATGGCCGTCTGCTGGAGGGCCTTCAGGCTGCCGGCTACCGCCCGGAAGACGTGACCGTGGTGGTGCTGACGCATCTGCACGGCGATCACATCGGCGGCCTGATGGAAGGCGGCAAGCCGGCCTTTCCGAACGCGCGCTACATCATCGGCCAGGTGGAATATGATTTCTGGAGCAGTTCGGCGCGCGTCGGCACGGCAGCGGAAGGCGGCCACAAGGCGGTGCTTGCCAATGTGAAGCCGCTGGCTGACAAGGCGACGTTCATCGGCAAAAGTTCAACCGTGGTGAGCGGCATTACCAGCCTGGAAGCCTTTGGCCATTCGCCCGGCCACATGATCTACAATGTCGAATCGGGCGGGCGTCGCCTGGTGCTGACGGCCGATACGGCCAACCATTTCGTGCTGTCGCTGCAGCGGCCGGACTGGGAAGTAAAGTTCGACATGGACAAGAAGGCGGCCGCCGCAAGCCGCAAGACGGTGTTCGACATGCTCGCCACCGACCGCGTCGCCTTCCTCGGTTACCACATGCCGTTTCCAGCTGTCGGCTACGTGGAAAAGCAGGAGACGGGCTACCGTTTCGTGCCCAAGTCCTACCAGTTCGACATCTGAGCGGATCGTCACCTGTTAGCCTTTGAAAAACCCGGGAGTTCGGCTTCCGGGTTTTTTCTGTTTCCTTCCCGTCATAACCGTGTTACCAGCCCTCGCCAACTTCCCATTCCTGAAGATCGCCTCCGGTTAACCTCCCGCCGGACCGAACTTCCATTCATTAAAGGAAATTGGCCATGGCTCGCATTGTAGAATCTGCAACCGGCGCGGACGCGCTTACCTTCGACGACGTGCTGTTGCAGCCGGGACATTCGGAGGTCATGCCTGGCCAGACGAACATCGCCACCCGCATCGCCCATGACATCGAGCTGAACCTGCCGATCCTGTCGTCTGCCATGGATACGGTCACGGAAGGCCGTCTGGCGATTGCCATGGCGCAGGCTGGCGGCATCGGCGTCGTCCACCGCAACCTGACCCCCATCGAGCAGGCCGAGCAGGTTCGCCAGGTCAAGAAGTTCGAAAGCGGCATGGTGGTCAACCCCGTCACCATCGGGCCGGAGGCAACGCTTGCCGAAGCCAAGGCGCTGATGAGCGCCCATGGCATTTCCGGCATCCCGGTTGTGGAAGGCACAAGCCGCCCCGGCCGCCTCGTCGGCATCCTGACGAACCGCGACGTGCGTTTTGCCTCCGATCCCAGCCAGAAAATCTATGAGCTGATGACGCGGGAAAACCTCATCACCGTGAAGGACGGCGTCGAGCAGCAGGAGGCCAAGCGTCTCCTGCACAGCCACCGCATCGAAAAGCTGCTGGTGGTCGATAATCAGGGCCGCTGCATCGGCCTCATTACGGTGAAGGACATCGAGAAGTCGCAGCTCAACCCGCATGCCTCCAAGGATGTGCAGGGACGCCTTCGGGTCGCGGCTGCCATCTCCACCGGCGAGGACGGTCGCGAGCGCGCCGAGCGCCTGATCGAGGCCGGTGTGGACGTGATCGTTGTCGATACCGCCCACGGTCATTCCCAGAAGGTTCTGGATGCGGTGGCTGAGGTGAAGAAGATGACGAACGCCGTGCGCATCATCGCCGGCAATGTGGCAACCGGTGACGGCACCCGCGCCCTCATCGATGCCGGTGCGGACTGCATCAAGGTCGGCATCGGCCCGGGTTCGATCTGCACCACGCGCATCGTCGCCGGCGTCGGCGTGCCGCAGCTGGCCGCCGTCATGGCCGCCGTTGCCGAAGCCAACAAGCACAACATTCCCGTCATTGCCGATGGCGGCATCAAGTTTTCCGGTGACGTGGCAAAGGCGATTGCGGCCGGCGCGTCTGCCGTCATGGTCGGCTCTCTTCTCGCCGGCACCGATGAAAGCCCGGGCGAGGTCTATCTCTACCAGGGCCGCTCCTTCAAGGCCTATCGCGGCATGGGCTCTGTGGGCGCCATGGCCCGCGGTTCTGCAGATCGTTATTTCCAGGCGGAAGTGCGCGATACGCTGAAGCTCGTGCCTGAAGGCATCGAGGGCCAGGTTCCCTACAAGGGCCCGGTCTCGGCCGTGCTGCACCAGCTCGCCGGTGGCCTGAAGGCTGCCATGGGTTATGTCGGCGGCAAGGATATCCTCGATTTTCAGGAAAAGGCCACCTTCGTGCGCATCTCCGGCGCCGGCCTTCGCGAAAGCCATCCGCATGGCGTGACGATCACCCGCGAAAGCCCGAACTACCCCGGCGGCGCCTGAGGTTTCTCGTCAACCCTGCACAAACTTCGCGGCTGGCAGCCATTGCCAGCCGCCGTTTCCCTCTTATGCTGGGGTATCCGGGGATCGTTCCGGATATCGGGGGGAAGTCATGAAAATCATTCTTGCAGGCCTGCTTCTGGCCGCCGGCCTTTGTTCCGCAGCCGCCGCCCAGACGGTGCGCGAAGGCACCTATGACGTTGCCGGCACCAATCTCGACGGCTCGCCCTACGATGGCACCGCCGTCATCACACTCACCAGCGAAACCACCTGTGCCATCGAATGGTCGACGGGCGGCACGACGTCTGAAGGAATCTGCATGCTGCACGACAATGCTTTTGCAGCTGGCTATGTGCTCGGCGATGCTGTCGGCCTCATCGTCTACGAGGTGAAGGACAATGGCGTGCTGGATGGCGTCTGGACGATTTCCGGCGAGGACGGTGCCGGCACCGAGGTGCTGACCCGCAGGAACTGATCGTTTTCCTTCGGGGGTTCCGTATCCCCGAGGCTTTCCCTCGCGGGTGTCCTTCGTCTATGACATGGCCAGTGTCTGCCGAACCCCGAGGATGAGTGATGATTTCCAACGAAGCGATGATCTGGCCGATGGTCGCGCATGCGGCCCTCGTCCTCATTCTTTACGTGCTGCTGTCGAAGCGGCGGGTGGCGGCGGTGAAGGCCGGGCGGGCAACCGTCTCGCAGTTTCGCGCCAACCTTCAGGAGCCGGAGGACAGTCTTTTCGTCCATAACAACCTGAAGAACCAGTTCGAGCTGCCAATGTTCTTCCACATCGGTTGCCTGGCGTTGTTTGCCGTCGATGGCGACAATATTGGCACCGTCATCCTCGCCTGGCTGTTCGTTGCCTCGCGTTATGCCCATTCTTATGTGCATGTCACCAGCAACCGGGTGTTCCTGCGCCGCAACCTGTTCATGGTTGGCGTGGCAAGCGTTGTCGGCATGTGGGGCTGGCTCGTCGTGTGGCTGGCGCTCACCTGATAGATTGACGGCTTTTGCGGCAGATCAAACTGTCACAGGGTCCGATCCTCTAGAACCGGTGCAGGCGGAAAGACCGCTTGCAAGGCAGTCGCGCGGCACCATCAGGTGCCGTCACCGGTTCGAGGAGAAGATCCATGGCAGCAATGATGAAGGCCGCAGTGGTGCGCACGTTCGGCAAGCCGCTCACCATCGAGGAAATGCCGATCCCGGAACCCGGCCCCGGCCAGATTCTTGTCAAATACGAAGCAACCGGCGTCTGCCACACGGATCTGCACGCAGCAAATGGCGACTGGCCGGTCAAGCCCAATCCTCCCTTCATTCCCGGCCACGAGGGCACCGGCTACGTGGCAAAGCTTGGCGCGGGTGTCTCCCGCATCAAGGAAGGCGACCGCGTTGGCGTGGCCTGGCTGCACACCGCCTGTGGCTGCTGCAACCCCTGCCGCACCGGCTGGGAAACGCTTTGCGGCAGCCAGCAGAACACCGGTTATTCGGTGAACGGCACCTTTGCCCAATATGGCCTGGCCGACCCGGATTTCGTCGGCCGCCTGCCGGATAATCTCGAATTCGGAGCGGCTGCCCCCATCCTCTGCGCTGGCGTCACCGTCTACAAGGGCTTGAAGGAAACCGAGGTGCGCCCCGGCGAATGGGTGGTCATCTCAGGCATTGGCGGCCTTGGCCATATGGCGGTGCAATATGCCAAGGCCATGGGCATGCATGTGGTGGCCGCAGACATTTTTGACGACAAGCTGGAGCTTGCCAAGAAGCTTGGCGCCGACGTAACGGTGAACGGCCGCGACGCTGATGCCATCGCACAGGTGCAGAAGGCAACCGGCGGCGCCCACGGCGCGCTGGTGACTGCCGTTTCGCCGAAGGCCATGGAACAGGCCTATGGTTTCCTGCGCTCCAAGGGCACGATGGCGCTGGTCGGCCTGCCGCCGGGTTTCATCTCGCTGCCGGTATTCGAGACAGTGCTGAAGCGCATCACCGTGCGCGGCTCCATCGTCGGCACCCGTCAGGATCTCGAGGAAAGCCTTCAATTTGCCGGCGAAGGCAAGGTTGCCGCGCATTACTCCTGGGATAAAATCGAAAACATCAACGACATCTTCCACCGCATGGAAGAAGGCAAGATCGACGGCCGCATCGTGCTCGATCTCGCCGGCTGACAACTCCCGACGCATCTATGACAAAGCCGTCCCGCCCCGGGGCGGCTTTTTGCATCTCCCCGCATGAACGAAGTTTAATCTTGCAGGTGATGACAATTTGAAAGCTGCGCCCCATGTGAAGATGAAGATGCTGCAGTTGCGAACAAGCAGAGAGCATCGGGAGTTCAGGGCATGCGGTCCATCGAAAATATTCTTGTCTTCCAGGGCGGCGGTGCGCTTGGCGCCTATCAGGCCGGCACCTTCGAGGCGCTTCACAAACAAGGCATCAAGCCGGACTGGCTCGCCGGCATTTCCATCGGCGCCATCAACTCCGCCATTATTGCCGGAAGTCCTGACGATCGGCAGGTGGAAAATCTGCGGCAGTTCTGGGACATGGTCTCTTCCGGTCTCGATTTTGGGCCGGTGGTTCAGCATGATGCCAAGCGGCTCTTCAAGGACTGGTCTGTGCTTGCCGGCGCGATGACCGGCATTCCCGGCTTTTTCTCGCCCCGCCTGCAGACCCCTTACCAGCTTCTGTTCAACCGCGACGTGACGATCAGCCATTACGATACGGAACCGCTGTTGAAGACGCTCGACAGGCTTGTCGATTTCGACCGGATCAACCAGGGCGAGGTGCGCCTCAGCCTTGGTGCGGTCAATGTGAAAACCGGCAATTTCGCCTATTTCGACAATCGAGACATCAAGCTCTCGGCTCGCCATGTGGCGGCCTCCGGCGCGCTTCCGCCGGGCTTTGCGCCTATCGAGATCGACGGCGAGTTTTATTGGGATGGCGGTCTCGTCTCCAACACGCCGCTGCAATATGTGCTGGCGGCCGATGGTTTTGAGGCGGATCTGTGCATCTTTCAGGTCGATCTGTTTCCCGCCCGTGGCCAGATGCCGCGCGACCTTCTGGAGGTCGATGCGCGCGTTAAGGAAATCCGCTATTCCAGCCGCACGCGCATGAACACCGACGAGTTCGCCCGCAAGCAGATCTTTCGCCGCGCCGCCCGCCGCCTTCTCGAAAAGCTTCCGCCGGAGCTTCGCGACGACGAGGATGTTAAACTGCTTCGCTCCGTCGGCATCGAATACGATGTGACGCTGGTCCACCTCATCCATCGCAGCGCCGCCTATGATTCGCACGCCATGGATGCGGAGTTCTCGCGCGCCAGCGTCGAAGCCAACTGGAAGGCCGGATATGACGATGCGATGCACACGCTGAACCACCCCAAGTGGAAAAAACGGGGCCGTCCGAAGGATGGCATCCAGATCTTCGATCTCGCCCAGGACAGGCCGCGAGACGAATAACGACGGACCCTCAGCCGGTACAAACACACCGACGGGGCGGCCCGATTTCAAGGAGACCGCACCATGACCCTCAACGGAAAAATCGCCATCGTCACCGGATCGGCAAGCGGCATCGGCGCCGAAATCGCCAGGCGTTATATCGAACAGGGCGCGAATGTCGTCATCGCCGATCTCAGGCTCGATGCGGCGGACGCGAAGGCGAAGGAACTGACCGCCATCGGCCCCGGCCGGGCGATTGGCGTTGCCATGGACGTGACCGACGAAGCGGCGGTGAATGCGGGCGTCGCAAAAACCGTGGAAACCTTCGGTCGCGTCGATATTCTCGTCTCCAATGCCGGCATCCAGATCGTTCACCGCATCGAGGATTTCCCGTTTGCCGACTGGAAGAAGATGCTGGCCATCCATCTCGATGGCGCCTTCCTCACCACCAAGGCCTGCGTGCCGCATATGAAGGCGAGTGGCGGCGGCGCGGTCATCTACATGGGCTCCGTTCACTCGCACGAGGCCTCGCCGCTCAAATCCGCCTATGTGACCGCAAAGCACGGGCTTCTTGGCCTTGCCCGGGTGCTTGCCAAGGAAGGCGGCGAGTTTGGCATCCGCGCCAATGTCATTTGCCCCGGTTTTGTGCGCACGCCGCTCGTTGACAAGCAAATCCCCGAACAGGCGAAAACCCTTGGTATTTCCGAGGATGAGGTGGTGAAGCGGGTGATGCTCGGCGAAACCGTCGACGGCGAATTCACCACGGTGGAGGATGTGGCCGACGTTGCGCTATTCCTCGCCGCCTTCAAGACCAATGCGCTGTCTGGCCAGTCGATCACCGTCAGCCACGGCTGGCACATGGGCTGAGCCTTCTCCGTCCACCGGAGCATCACGTCGACGCAACCCGCGCCGCTCCTCAAGCATCACGCAAAGTTGTGGTGCGGGTGGCGGCCGGGCCGCTTCCAAAACCTGCGCTTTCGCCCATCTTGTCCCAAGCCTTGGGGATTTGATGGAGGAAACGCAATGACCGACAAGCCGAAGATCACGCAGGCGATGATCGATGCCTATGACGAATATACGCATCTCAGCCTCGATCGCCGAAAATTCATGGAAAAGCTGAGCCTTCTCGCCGGCTCGGGAGCGGCTGCTGCGGCCATCGCCCCGATGCTGGCGGCAAGCAGTGCGCAAGCAGCGATCGTGCCTGTAAACGACGACCGGCTGACGGCCGAGGACATCACCTATCCCGGTTCGGGCGGCGAGATGAAAGGTTATCTCGTCACGCCGAAAAATGCCGCCGGCGCGCTCGGCTCCGTCATCGTCATCCACGAGAACCGTGGCCTGAACGAGCATATCCGCGATGTCGCCCGGCGCGTTGCGCTGGATGGTTTTGTGGCGCTCGCCCCGGATTTCCTCTCCCCGAACGGTGGAACGCCCACGGATGAGGATCAGGCCCGCCAGATGTTTTCCAGCCTCGACATGGGTGCCACTACCGCCAACGCCGAGGCGACCCGCGCCTTTCTGGCAAAGCGCGCGGGCGCAAACGGCAAGGTGGGGGCTGTCGGTTTCTGCTGGGGCGGCGGCATGGTGAACCGCATGGCGGTGGCATCACCGGAGCTGAACGCCGGCGTCGCCTATTACGGCGCCCAGCCACCCGCCGCAGACGTTGCGAAAATCAAGGCGCCGCTCATGCTGCACTACGCCGGCCTCGACGAGCGCATCAATGCCGGCATCGATGCCTATCGCAAGGGGCTGGAAGCCGGCGGCAAGACGTTTGAAATCTTCATCTACGACGGCGTGAACCACGCCTTCAACAACGACACCTCGTCGGCCCGTTATGACAAGGCGGCAGCTGACCTTGCCTGGAGCCGCACCGTGGCATTTTTCCGCAAATATCTGGCGTAATCTTACTGCCAGAGGCCGTGCCCGCATCAGCCGGCACGGCCCTCAAATCCTGCTCACCACCCCGGCATCAGCTGGGCGGTGCGCAGGCGGGCGGCAGCGCGGCCAAACGCCTTCATGTCGCCATCGAGATCGTCAGGTGCAACGGCCGGCGAGATGTTGTCGAGGCAGGCGGTGATGTGATCGGTGATCGCCGTCATCAGCGAGGGCGACAGGCCCGGCCGCTTCATCAGGCCGATCTGCACCGGCGGAAGCGGCGGAAAACCGTCCGACTGGCTCAGAACCTTCATGCCCGGGCGAAGGGCCGATTCCGGCAGGATCGACACGGCCATGCCGGCGAGAACCGCTGATGCCACCACCATGGACGACCAGCTGGTAAACAGGATCTGGTATTCGCGCCCGTCCGCATCGAGCGCCGAACAGGCAAGCTGGCGCCAGTTGCAATCGCGCCGGCCGACAGCCAGCGGCACCGGCGCATCGTCGCG
Source organism: Neorhizobium sp. PAMB6716 (assembly GCF_058242805.1). NCBI lineage: Bacteria > Pseudomonadati > Pseudomonadota > Alphaproteobacteria > Hyphomicrobiales > Rhizobiaceae > Neorhizobium > Neorhizobium sp. PAMB6716. The sequence continues at coordinate 2,622,605 of NZ_CM177835.1, read as the reverse complement.
CAGCGGATGGTTGGCCGAGGCCACCCAGCAGAGCGGCTCTGTGCGCACCACATCCGACTGGCGGGCGCGGGGATTGTGGGTGACAAGCGCAATATCCAGCTCGCCGCGCGCCATCTTTTCCGCCAGATCCACCGAGGGTTCGCAGACAATGAACAGCTCGACATTCGGATGCGTCTTTGCAAAACGCCCGATGATCTCAGGCATGTAGCGGTCGGCGTAATCGTCGGGCGTGCCGATGCGCAGCGTGCCCTCCAGCCGGTTGTCGTCGAAGGCTGCAATTGCCTCGTTGTTCAGCCGGATGATGCGGCGGGCATAGTTCAAGAGCTTTTCGCCCTCCAGCGTCAGCCGGTTGCCGCGCCCGTCCTTGGCAAACAGCTGCTTGCCCACCCGCTCCTCCAGCCGTCGCATCTGCATGGAGACGGCGCTCTGCGTCTTGAACACGCGGTCGGCGGCCTTGGTGAAACTGCCGCTGTCGACGATGGCGACGAAGGTTTGCAACTGGTCAGTATCAAGTGGAGCAGACATTGGAGCACCCATCAGTGAGTTTGATGCTAATCATTAGAAACATTCGTTGGACTGATCAATGGTGATTTCGCATAACGCAAGGGCAAAGCCAAACAGATGTCGCTTTTCAAGCGCCGTCCCTGCCTTCCTTCCAGAAACGGCGGCCCGATCCAGCGGCCTGACACTGTTGGAGGAATGAATTTTCGTGCCTGACGAAAGGAAGTTCCCATGAGCACGACTGAACGGACCATGACCCGCACCCTCTCCGCCACCCGGAAGGTCAATGGGCGCCTTTTTGCCGATGTGATCGCCTATACGGCGGCATGGAGCAAAACCGTTCTTCGTGCCCTTCGCAATCGCAAGGCCATGAATGCGCTGAGCGAGCTTGAAGATCACCAGCTGTTCGATATCGGCCTGACACGGCTGGAGGTCGATCGTGCGATGATCCAGTCGGGCCTGTTTGAGGATCCCTATTCGCTCCTGCCACCGCATGCCCGCCAGCGCGGCCGCCGGTCGCTGTTAGTGAACAAGCGCGCCTGACCACCAGTTTTCCCCGCAGGGTAACGCCAATGACCCTGCATACTTGCCCGGCCGGTTTATCCGCGCCGGGCTTTTTTATGGCCTGCAAACCTCTGCAGGGCAGGGCCTCTGGTTCAGGCAGTGATCAAACGGAAGCCTTGGGCGCATCGCCGGCCTGCGCGCGTACATAACCCTCGAAGATGGCTTCCATATTCTTCTGATAGGCTTTCTGCACTTCGACGCCGCTATCGAACATGCTGGAGAGAACGGCCTGGAATTTCTCGATCTCCGGCTTGCCAGTCGGCGTCTCGGACGCCTCAGTCTTCGGCGCTGCGGCTTTGGCTGGCTGTGGGGCAGCCTCGGGCGCGGAAAAACTGCCGCTCATCATGTCCTGAAAAGCCTTGGCGAACGGATTGTCGGTGAAAGGGTTGGTCTGCTGGGCTGCCTCTGCGGGCTTTTCCAGCCCCCACATGCTGCGCATGGCCTGGAACATCGGGTTGTCGAAGGGAATGGCCTGCGGCTGCGGCTTGGGTTTGGGCTGGAAGCCGATCGCCTGCAGCCATTGCTGCGTCGCCTGGCCCATGGCTTCCGGCGAGAAGGGATTGGCGGAGACCTGGCCGGTCATCTGCTTGAAGAGCCCGCCCATGATCGTGTCGGCCATGGCCGGCATCATCTGTTTCAAAACATCCTGGCCGATGCCGGTCAGTTGTGCCGCCTGCGCCGCAATCGCGCGCGACACATCCTTGGAGCCGAACAGGCGTTCCAGCACCGCATTGCCATCGGCCATGCCCTGCGGCGTGAAAGCCTTGTTGATGTCCTCGAAATATTTGCCGTAGGCGCCGGAAAACATGCCGCTCATCAGCGCGCTGAAATCATATGGGTTGTTGCTGGTGCGCTTGAGGCCTGAAGAAAACGCCGGCAGGAGGGCGGCCATGGCCTGCGCCGCCTGCTCCTGGGCCAGATTGAACTGCTTGGCCAGAGTGTCCATCGCGGCGCCGTTCTGCGCCTTCAGCATCATGTCGAACAGCGGCAGCATGGTAACCGGCTCCTTCCTGGATTCCCCTTGTATCCAGCTACTATAACTGGAAAAATCCGGGACGGAACCGGTTTGTTCAGCTTTAAACTGTCCCGTGGCGGGAAGGCTTGAGGCTCAATACTGGCATTCGTCGAAAACCGGCTCAACGGAGCCGTTCCAGCGGCCGTGGTAAAGCGACAGCAGTTCTTCCGCCAGCACCTTCTTCTTGGCCAGAATCTCTTCCAGCGGCTGCAGAAACACCGATTCGTCCTGACCCTCGCCGTTCAGCCGGTTGCGGGCCTTGAGGCCTTGTGTGGAAACGGAAAGAATGTCGCGCGCAACCTCCATCAGCGGGCGCCCGGCAATTTTTGCCGCAAGCCCCTCGACCGGCACGGCATCGCGCAGCGCCAGCACATCCTGATAGGTCCAGTCACGGGTGATCTCTTCGGCAGCGGTCATTGCGGCATCGTCATAGAGAAGGCCGACCCAGAAGGCCGGAAGCGCGCAGATGCGCCGCCACGGGCCACCGTCTGCGCCGCGCATTTCCAGATATCGCTTCAGGCGCACATCGGGAAACAGGGTGCCGAGATGGTTCGTCCAGTCGCCAAGCGTCGGCTGCCAGTCGGCCACTTCGCCTTTCAGCGCGCCTGCCATGAACTGGCGGAAGGTGACGTGGGTGCAATCGTGATATTTGCCGTCGCGCACGATGAAATACATCGGCACGTCGAGCGCCCATTCCACATAGGTGGCAAAACCGAAACCGGGCTCGAAGGCCTTTGGCATCAACCCGCCGCGGGCATTGTCCGTATCGCGCCAGATCTCGCCACGCCACGACAGAAGCCCGTTCGGCTTGCCCTCGGTAAAGGGCGAGGAGGCAAACAGCGCTGTCGACAGCGGCTGCAGCTTCAGCGACAACTGCATCTTGCGCGCCATGTCGGCTTCGGAGGAGAAGTCGAGGTTCACCTGGATGGTGCAGGTGCGGTACATCATGTCGAGCCCGTGGCTGCCGACCTTCGGCATGTAACGGGTCATGATCTTGTAGCGGGATTTCGGCATGACCGGCGTTTCCGCCAACGTCCATTTGGGGCTGCCGCCAATGCCGAGGAAGCGGATGCCCATGGGCTCGGCAATCTCGCGCAGCACAGCCAGATGCTGGTTGGATTCGCGACAGGTCTCGTGCAGCGTTTCAAGCGGCGCGCCCGACAGTTCGAACTGGCCACCCGGCTCGATGGAGATCGCGCCCATGCCACCGGTCTCGCCAAGCCCGATGATGTTGTCGCCATCCATGATCGGTTCCCAGCCGAGCTTTTGCTGCATGCCCTTCAGAAGCGCCGAAATGCTCGCCTCGCCGAAATAGGGAACCGGCGAATTGTCGGTGCGGAAGAAGGCGAACTTTTCGTGTTCGGTGCCGATGCGGAAATCGGCTTCCGGCTTGCAGCCCCCGGCCATATAGTCGGCAAGTTCCGAAACGGAGGTCAGCGGGGTGTGATCGGTGGTATCGCGGGCCATGAAGTCGACCTTGTTTGAAGTAGGAGCCTTGAAGCAGGACGCTATCCCGAACGCTGCAATCAGACCTTCGGAAAAGTTGCTTGTACCGGATCTAGCGGCGGTGCAAGTGAATTTCTCTGAACGCAGAATGAGACAAAAACCTCATGCCCAATCCCCGATGGTTGCCTGCACGAGTGCAAGGGCGGCCACGGCTGCGGTATCGGCGCGCAGAATACGCGGTCCAAGCGGAATGGCGGTGACGAAGTCGAGGCTGCGCAGCAGCACCCGCTCTTCTTCAGAAAACCCGCCTTCCGGGCCGATCAGCAATGCAAGCTTGCGCTCCCTGATCTCATTGAGAACAGGCAGCGGGTTCTGGCTTTCCTCGCCCTCATCGCAAAAGATGATGCGCCGGTCATGAGGCCAGGTTTCCAGCAGATCCTTCAGCTTCACCGGGGGCGCTACTGCCGGCACGGCCAGCACGCCGCATTGTTCGGCCGCCTCCACCACATTGGCTTGAAGCCTTTCCAGGCTGGTGATCTTGCCCTGCACGTGCTGCGTCATCACCGGCTGCAACAGGCCGGCGCCCATCTCCACCGCCTTCTGCACGAGATAATCCAGCCGGCCGACTTTCAGCGGCGCAAACAGATAATGCAGATCCGGCAGCGGTGATTGTGGCCGCGTCTGCTCTATGGGTTCGATCAGCAATTTCTTGCGGGTGGGCAGCAGAAGGCGCGCCCGCCATTCGCCGTCAACGCCGTTGAACACCAGCACCTCGTCACCCTCTGCCATGCGCAGCACGTTGATCAGGTAGTTGAAATGGTCGCTTGCCGCCTCGTGGGAAAGGCCGAGAGCCAGCTTCTGGTCGATGAAAAGCCGCTGCATGCGGAAATTGGCGCGCATTCGGAATGCCCCGTTCTTGTCTTTGGTCAACAGCCTGTCAGGCGAACAGGCGGAACATAACCATCGCGATGACGGCTGCAAGGGCGCCGGAGACCGGAACGGTAATCGTCCAGGCGCCGACAATGGTCAGCAGGTGCGAACGGCGCACCAGATAACGCCGGCGCACTTCGGCCGTGTTGACCTCGCCGACCGGCCTTTCGCCAAGATCCTGTCCGCCCGGTGCGATCTGGCTCAGATAGGCCTTGCGCTGTTTGGAATAGCGGTGATGCCATTCGCGAAACAGGCCGACGCCGAAAACGGCGCCGACGGCGATATGCGTGGAACTCACAGGCGCGCCAATCGAAGAGGCAAGGATAACGGTGACGGCGGAAGACAGCGCCACGCAATAGGCGCGCATCGGGTTGAGCTTGGTGATTTCCTTGCCAACGAGATGGATGAGTTTTGGCCCGAACAGAAGAAGCCCCATCGAGATGCCGACACCGCCGATCAGAAGTTCCCAGAGCGGGATCGGGGCATCGCCGACCAGCGGCCCATCGTTCAACGTGCCGATGATGGCCGCCAACGGCCCGATGGCATTTGCCACGTCGTTTGCGCCATGGGCGAAGGAGAGGAGGGCGGCCGAAAAGATCAGCGGCATCTGGAAGAGCTTGCGCAGCGACTGGTTGCGGTTTTCCAGCCCTTCCGACTGGCGCCTGACCAGCGGCCGGCTGAGAACCGTTGCCAGGATGCCGCTTACAAGTCCCAGCAGCAGGGCCTGCGGCAGGGGAAGCGTCAGGGTTCCCAGGGGCAATATCATCAGGAGGTAGGCGGCAAACGAGCCGAACATCACGCCGATCAGCACCGGCACCCAGCGGCGGGCGGCGGCAATCTTGTCGGGCGTATAGATGATGAAGGTCTTGATGAAGGCCAGCATGGCGATGGCCACCGCCGCCCCGAGGAGGGGAGAGACAACCCAGCTGGTGGCGATGCCGGCAAGCACTGTCCAGTTGACGGCGCTGACACCGGCTGCCGCAATGCCGCCGCCCATCACCCCGCCGACAATGGCATGGGTGGTGGAGACGGGCGCGCTGATCCAGGTGGCGATGTTGATCCAGATCGCGGCTGCCAAAAGTGCGGCCATCATCGCCCAGACGTAAAGATCAGGATTTGCCAGGCGATCGGCATAAATAATGCCATTGGCAATCGTGCCGGCCACCTGGTTTCCGGCAATCAGCGCGCCGGCAATCTCGCAGATGGCGGCAAGCGCAAGGCCAAAGCCGAGGCTGAGTGCCTTGGAACCGACGGCGGCACCGATATTGTTGGCGACATCATTGGCGCCGATGTTCATCGCCATGTAGCCCGCCAACACGGCCGCCGTGATGGCAACGATGGTTTCCGGATGGCCGGCCGTGAAGGCGACGGTAAAGATCATGACGGCGATGAGGAACAGGAAACCGGCACCGGGACCAGCCAGCCGGCGGCCGATATGCTTTGAGGCATCTTCCACCGAGGCGATCTTTTCCAGATCCTTGTCGAGGGTCGCTTTCCTGGCTTGCAGGGCGCGGTTTTTGTGCCGGCCGTCATGTTCTGGTTCGGGTATTGTCTTCAATGAAAAAGCGCCGCCTTCGCAAAATCTTTCGTGTGTCGATCATGGCCGGTGCGCGGCAGCGCCAGCCTGTCACGCGAACGCATCTTCGACAATCTCGTCCGCAGTGGTAAAGTCCACGCATGCGGTTTAATTCCGGTCGCCGATCGCAAAACGCGATCGTCTGAAATCCGTCACCTTTAAAAAATCAGCGCCCGAAAGCGCGCAGCTTGCCTTCGACAGGTGCCGGCACCATGCGCTTGGCAAAAGCCATGAACAGCGCCCGTAGTTCGGGCTCATTCACCCGCAGTGCAGCCTCGGCACACGAGGTCCATTCCAGCGTGCGGCTGTCCCGTTCGGGAAAATCGGGAAGCATCTCACTAACGTGCAATGCATGAACCTGCACCCTGACAGGCACTTCCACGCCGCTTTTGCGCTTTTTCATATAGGCAAAATAACCGAAGGGCTCCTTCTCGGCTTTGCCCAGCACGCCGGCTTCTTCATAGGCTTCCCGCTCGGCAACCGCATGGGCCTTTTTGCCCTTCATCGGCCAGCCCTTCGGAACGACCCAGCGGCGCGTTTCGCGGCTGGTCAACAACAGAACCTGCAGGCCCGCCATCGCATCAAACCGGTAACACAGCGCAGCATATTGCTGCCGCGGTGGACGCCGCAGCATCAGATACAGGTTCGAGGCGAGTTCCTTGAGAAGGTTCACTGTCTTTGTTCACTCCGGATATGCTGAATGGCTCCTAGCACGATAGCGCATTGCACAGCTGTTCATTTGCGACGTTAACCGAAAATTTGATTCGGTGTACACGCTTGTCCAAACAGTCTTACACCAGCTGGGTTGCGTGAACCTGAAATATAAGGGCCTGCTTGAATATGTCGCGCATTTTTCTGAGCCGGGACGCTTGCGACTTTATCAGCGCTTGATGCTGACCGGCCATTCGTGAGACGAGTAGGTGCGGGACAGGTGGAGGAGACGACGTGTCGGACGCAATTGCTTTTCTTGAACCTCGCGCGAACGTGATGGCGCGCCGCTCGATCATCATCGCCGATCTGGCCGACATGCTGCCGCCCGAATGCCTGGTGCATGAGGCGCGCGAACTGGTGCCGTTCGAGACGGATGCCTTCGTCTCCTATCGTCGGCTGCCGCTCGCCGTGGTGCTGCCGAAAACCACGGCGCAGGTCTCTGCCGTGTTAAAATACTGCAACCGCTACGGCATTCCCGTGGTGCCGCGCGGGGCTGGCACCTCGCTCTGCGGCGGGGCCATTCCCCAGGAGGATGCGGTGGTGATCGGGCTGTCGCGCCTGTCGCGCATTCTGGAGATCGACACGTTCAACCGCACCGCAAAGGTGCAGGCGGGCGTCACCAATCTTGCCATTTCGGACGCCGTATCGCCGGAAGGTTTTTTCTACGCGCCGGATCCCAGTTCGCAGCTTGCCTGCACCATCGGCGGCAATATCGGCATGAATTCCGGCGGTGCGCACTGTCTGAAATACGGCGTGACCACCAACAACCTGCTCGGCGTGACGATGGTTCTGGTGGATGGCACCATCGTGGAGCTGGGCGGCAAACATCTGGATGCCGGCGGTTACGATCTGCTCGGCCTCATCTGCGGCTCCGAGGGCCAGCTCGGCATCGTGACGGAGGCGACCGTTCGCCTCATTGCCAAGCCGGAAGGCGCACGGCCCGTTTTGTTCGGCTTCGAGACATCGGAAGAGGCGGGCGCCTGCGTCACTGATGTCATCGGCTCCGGCATCATTCCCGTTGCCATCGAATTCATGGACAAGCCGGCGATCGAGATCTGCGAGGCTTTTGCCAAGGCCGGTTATCCGCTGGATGTCGGCGCGCTGCTCATCGTCGAGGTGGAAGGTTCTGAAGCCGAGATGGATGCGATGCTGGCGCTGATCGTCGAGATCGCCCGCCGCCATGGCGTCAAAACCGTGCGCGAATGCCAGTCGGCAACAGAGGCGGCACTGATCTGGAAGGGCCGCAAATCCGCCTTTGGTGCCACCGGCCGCATCGCCGATTACATATGCATGGACGGCACGGTGCCGCTCAGCCAGCTGTCTTATGTGCTGAAGCGCACCGGCGAGATCGTGGAGGGGTTTGGCCTTCGCGTCGCCAATGTCTTTCACGCTGGCGATGGCAATATGCATCCGCTCATCCTCTTCAACGCCAACGATCCGGATGAGGCGGCACGGGCGGAAGCGGCCGGCAACGAGATCCTGAAACTCTGCGTTGATGCCGGCGGGTGTCTGACGGGCGAACACGGTGTGGGCATCGAAAAACGCGACCTGATGCGCCACCAGTTTTCCAAGGCCGATCTCGACCAGCAGATGGCGGTGCGCTCCGCCTTCGACGCGCAGTGGCTGATGAACCCGTCAAAGGTGTTTCCGCTCGATGGACGGCCCGAAACGAGAGCGTTTTCGGCATGAGTGCGATCACGATCAACACGACATCAGAGGTCAACATGGCGCCGATGAGCGCCATCCTCGTTCCCGTCTGCGAGGAAGAGGCGGCCGGCATGATCCGGGCGGCGGCAGCGGCGGGCCGCAAGCTTCTGATCTCCGGCGGCAATACGCGCTCCGGTTTTGGAAATCGCGTCGAGGCGGATGCCGTGCTGCGTTCGGCGGCCATTTCCGGCATCGTCGCCTATGATCCCACCGAGATGGTGATGACGGCGCGGGCGGGCACGCCGGTTGCCGAAATCGAGGAAATCCTGCTCGAAAACAACCAGATGCTGGCTTTTGAGCCCATCGACCACCGCACCGTCATGGGCACGGAAGGCGAGCCGACCATCGGCGGCGTCTTTGCCACCAACGCATCTGGCCCGCGCCGGCTGCTGTCCGGTGCCGCCCGCGACAGCCTCCTCGGCATCCGTTTCGTCAACGGGCAAGGCGAGGCGATCCGCGCCGGCGGCCGGGTGATGAAGAACGTCACCGGACTTGACCTGGTCAAGCTGCTGGCCGGCTCCTTCGGCACGCTCGGCTTTCTAACCGAGGTAACGTTTCGCGTCGCCCCGCGCCCGCAGACGGAGCAGACGCTGATCCTCTCCGGTCTCCTCGATGAAGAGGCTGCGCGCGCCATGGCGCTTGCCATGGGGCTTTCCGTGGAAGTATCCGGCGCGTCCCATCTGCCCGATAGCGTGAAGGGCCGCTTCCTGAACGGGCGCCTGCCGGAAGGTGCCGCAACTGTACTGAGGCTCGAAGGCCTTTCCGCCTCCGTTCCCGTGCGGGCCGAAAAGCTTGCCGCAGCGCTTGGCCGTTTCGGCCCGATTTCCCGCATCGAGGCGGAAACCAGCGCGCATCTCTGGCACCAGATCCGTGACGTTCTGCCTTACGCCGGCGACAGCCAAAAACCGCTCTGGCGGGTTTCCGTGGCGCCCGGTGCCGGTGCCGCGCTCGTTCTTGCGCTGCGCCAGCACGCCGGTATCGATGCCTTCTACGACTGGCAGGGCGGCCTTGTGTGGATGCGCATGGAGGCCGAGCCGGAAGCAGACCTCCTGCGCGCCCTCATCCCCCGCTTCGGCGGCGGCCACGCCACGCTGATGCGCGCCAGCGACCCCCTGCGGGCCTCAACGCCTGCCTTCGAACCGCAACCGGCACCACTGGCCGCACTTTCCGAGCGGGTAAGGCAAACGCTTGATCCGGCGGGCATTTTTAATCCGGGGAAGATGGGGCGTAACGGCTGATGCAGACCAATTTCACCGAGGCACAGCTTGCCGATCCGCATGTGGCGGAGTCTGAAAAGATCCTGCGGCGCTGCGTGCATTGCGGGTTCTGCACCGCCACCTGTCCGACCTATGTGACGCTTGGCAATGAGCTGGATAGTCCGCGCGGGCGCATCTACCTCATCAAGGACATGCTGGAAAACGACCGGCCGGCCGACCGCGAGGTGGTGACCCACATCGATCGCTGTCTCTCCTGCCTTGCCTGCACCACCACCTGTCCCTCCGGCGTCGATTACATGCACCTGATCGACCATGCGCGGGCGCATATCGAAAACACCTACCAGAGGCCGCTGATGGACCGGCTGATCCGCGGGGTGCTTGTGGCCGTGCTGCCGCATCCCCGGCGGTTCCGGCTGGCACTGTCGCTGGCCCGTCTTGCCCGGCCGCTGGCCCCGGTCCTTTCCCGCGTCACAGCGCTAAAACCGCTTGCCGCCATGCTGGAGCTTGCGCCGCAAAGGCCGCTTCCGGCCGCACCTGCGGGTCCGGTCTTAGTGGAAAAGCCGGTGCGCGGGCGCGTCGCCATTCTTGCCGGCTGCGCGCAGCCGGTGCTCGATCCCGGCATCAACGCGGCAACCGAACGGCTTCTGTCACGGCTCGGCGTGGAGATCGTTCGCCCACAAGGGGAGGGCTGTTGCGGCGCGCTGGTGCATCATATGGGCCGCGAGGCCGCAGCGCTCGATTTTGCCCGCGCAAATGTCGATGCCTGGACGCGCGAGATCGAGGCGGGCGGTCTCGATGCCATCCTCATCACCGCGTCCGGCTGCGGCACCACGATCAAGGATTACGGCCACATGCTGCGGCTCGATCCGGCCTATGCGGAAAAGGCGGCCCGTGTCTCGGCGCTTGCAAAAGATGTGACGGAATATCTGGCGCTGCTTGACCTGCCGCGCCTTGCCCCGCAAAACCTGACTGTCGCCTATCATTCTGCCTGTTCGATGCAGCATGGCCAGAAGATCACCCTGCAGCCCAAACTTCTCCTGAAGGCGGCGGGTTTTGCCGTGAAGGATCCGGCGGAAGGCCATCTCTGTTGTGGCTCGGCCGGCACCTATAACATCCTCCAGCCGGAGATTTCCGCCGAGCTGAAGGCGCGCAAGGTGAAAAATATCGAGGCGACGCGGGCCGACCTCATTGCCACCGGCAATATCGGCTGCATCACGCAGATCGCAACGGCTGCCAAAATGCCGATCCTGCACACGGTGGAACTACTCGACTGGGCCTATGGCGGGCCGAAACCCGCCAAGCTTTCCGGCGTCGCAAAGGTTTAGAACTTGTAGGCCACGCCGAGATTGACGGCATTGGTCTTAACGTCCGTCTTCAGCGAAGCGCCGCTGTCGATATCGACGTCGACAAAGGAATAGGTGCCCTTGTATTCCAAAAAGGTCGACCAGTTCTTGGTGATCGCGTAACTGATGCCCGCCTGCGCCTGCAGGGTGGCACCGCCGAACTGGTATTCGAACGTTTTGCCCGAAGCGCGGGTCACCTCGACATGCGGCACGTTGATGCCGGCACCGGCGCCGACATACGGCGTGAGTGCCGGCAGGCTTTCCAGCGGAAAACGATAGAGCGCGTTCAGGGTCAGCAGATTGAGGCCGTCGGTGAACTCGAAATGCGACCAGCCCGATTTTCGCATTGTGTCGTCATCGGCATAGACCTTGTCATGGGTGTAATCTAGGGAGATGCCGAGGTTGGAGAGCGCACCGCCTTCGAACCAGTAGGTGCCGCGCACGCCCCAATAGGGCGGCGATGCAAAGGATTTGCCTTCCCAGCCGGCGGTGAAATCCGGCTGGTCGGAAACTTCCACCTTGCTGTGCGGCGCGGTCTGGTAACCGCCATAGGCTGAAATTTCGATATCGCCGGCAAAGGCGACACTCGACAAAAGACAGGCGCCGACGAAAACAGCAGCGACGCTGATGGCATTGCGATTTGACATGAGAGAACCCCGATCCCCTGATGTCCTCGAGCTAACCGGCAATGCGTGACAGGGTGATGACGCGGCTGTGGCATGGCGGCATCATCAGGCTCAGATCACGATGACCTTGGTGCCGACGGGAACGCGCCCGTAAAGATCGGTGACATCTTCGTTGCGCATGCGGATGCAGCCGGAGGAGACGGCGGAACCGATGGTCCAGGGGGCATTGGTGCCATGGATGCGGTACAACGTCGAGCCGAGATAAAGCGCGCGTGCGCCGAGCGGATTTTCCGGTCCGCCCTGCATGGAGGCCGGCAGGTAATGGCCCCTTGCCGCCTCGCGGCTGATCATGTCCTTCGGCGGATGCCAGCTTGGCCATTCGGCCTTGCGGGTCACGGTATGGGCGCCGGCCCATTCGAAGCCCGGCTTGCCAACGCCGACGCCATAACGTTTCGCCTTGCCGTCCTGCAGCACGAGATAGAGAAAGCGGCTGGTGGTATCGATAATGATCGTGCCCGGGGCATGCTGCGTTTCGAAGGTGACGATCTGCGGCAAAAATTGCGGCTCGATACGGCCACGGATGACAGGGATGGCGCGTCCGGCCACTGCCGTCTGCACCGGTTGGCGCGCCTCCACCTGCTGCCTCGGGCGGATCTGGGTGGACTGCGTGCGCGGCGAAGGCTGGGCGAGGGACTGGGGCTGCCGGTAGATGACGCGCAAGCCCGGCGGCGGCGGGACCTGAGCGGCGCGGACGCCGGGGGCAGCGGCCACGGCGCGGCGTGGTGTGCCGCCAAGCTGGGTGATCCAAGGCGCGGTGAGATCCGGGCTGACGATGACAGGCGGGCGCTCCGCGTATCGGTCATCGGCCACGGCCGGCCCGGCAAAGGCTGCAAGACCCAGCGCACCGATCAGCCACATCCTCTTCATCGGCCTTATCCTTTGCAAATGCTTAACCCCTTGATCGCCTTCAGCCTGCGATCGCCCGAAATTGCGGGAAAGGTGCAAGTGAAAGGTAAATGCGCCCCCGTTGCCTGTCAGGTTTTGGCGCAAACTCTGGCATCAGGGTTAATCGGTGGTTGGCAGACATGGTTTATCCCCGCTAAACGGAAAGGCAGCGCGTTGAAGGGGCAGGACAGATGCAGAAGCCGGGGATCATCGAAGGGGCGGATGGGCGCTGCCGTTGCAGCTGGCATCAGGGCCTTGCCGATTACGAGCGCTACCACGACGAAGAGTGGGGCCTGCCGATGACCGACGATATCAGGCTGTTTGAAAAGATCTGCCTCGAAGGCTTTCAGTCCGGCCTGTCCTGGCTCACCATCCTGCGCAAACGCGACAATTTCCGCGCAGCCTTTGCCGGCTTTGATTTCGAAAAGGTGGCGCAGTTCGGCGAGGCGGATATCGAGCGCTGCGTGGCCGATGCCGGCATCATCCGCCACCGGGGAAAGATCGTTTCCACCATCAACAATGCCCGGCGCGCCGTGGACTTGCGCGATGAATTCGGCTCGCTTGCCAAATTCTTCTGGTCCTATGAGCCGGCGCCTTCCGAGCGCCCGGCCGTGATGGATCTCGATACGCTGCGCGCCAATCCGACGACCGCCGTTTCGATCCGGCTATCCAAGGATCTGAAGAAACGCGGCTGGACGTTCGTCGGTCCAACCACGGTTTATGCCTTCATGCAGGCGATGGGGCTGGTCAACGACCATCTCGACGGCTGCTACCGCCAGAGCGAGGTAGAAGCGCTGCGGGGCGCATTCGCGCGGCCCTGAACCGGTCAGCTACAGATCTCAGCAACAAGGTCGGGCAACTCGCCCAGCGTCTCGATTTCGCGAAAACGCGGTGCTTCCATCGGCCGCTCCACGTGTTCCAGAACCCAGGTCAGTTCATGCGGCACGAACACGCCCCAGCTGCCGGCGGCAATGGCGGGCACCACATCGGATTTCAGCGAATTGCCCACCATCATCGCCCGTTCGGGGCCTTCGCCATATCTGGAAAAGATGCGGCGATAGGTGGTCGCGGTCTTGTCGGAGACGATCTCCACCGCATCGAAAAAATCGCCAAGGCCGGATTGGGCAAGCTTGCGCTCCTGGTCAAACAGGTCGCCCTTTGTGATCAGCACGAGAAAATAACGGCCGCGCAGGGCCTCCAGCGCCGCGCGCGCCTGCGGCAGGCATTCCACCGGATGGCTCAGAAGATCGCGCCCGATGGCCAGGATCTTGCCGATTGCCTGACTGGACACCTTGCCGCCGGTGACCTCCAGCGCGGTCTCGATCATCGAGAGGGTAAAACCCTTGATGCCGAAACCGTAATGGGCAAGGTTGCGCTTTTCCGCCTCCAGCAGCCGCTCGGACACATGCTCGCCCTCGGCAAATTCCGTCAGCAGGTCGCGAAAATGGCCTTCCGTCAGGCGATAGAACTGCTCGTTCTGCCACAGCGTGTCGTCGGCATCGAAACCGATCACGGTCAATGGGCGGATCGTCATGGGCAACCTCCCGGATTTTTTGGTCATTCTACCCCAACGCCCGGCTGCGGCAAGGCAATGGCGCTGGCAGGCGCCATTGCTCCGGGCTCGGCCTGCCTTTCCTTACTGGCCGCGGCTTTTCAGCCAGGCCTTCATATCGGCGATTTCAGCCTCCTGCGCTTGGATCACAGCTTGCGCCAGCGCGCGGATCTTTGGGTCCTTGCCGTGTTCCAGTTCCACGCGCGCCATGTCGATGGCGCCCTGATGGTGCGGGATCATGGAGCGGACGAAATCCACATCGGCATCGCCGGTGTATTTCACGGCCATGTCGCCATGCATTTTCTGGTTGGCGGCCATGAAGGCGCGGGAGGAGGGCGTGTCCGCCGTCTTTGGCATCTGGCCCTTCATGGTGCCTTTCACCTCGCCATGCCCGGCATGGGCGGGCATATCCTGCGCCCTCGCGGCAGGGCTGAGAAGCGGGGCGGCAGAAATGAGCGCTGCGGTGAAGGCAGCCGAAAGCAGTCTGGTCTTCATGGGGATTTCCCTTTGTCTGAAACATATGGATGGAAGAGAGGCCGGATCGGCCCATTCATCGCAAACGCTCAGGCGCGGGGCGGCGGAACCAGCGGATCGGGCGCGCCGGCCAGCATCTGTGCCACGCGGGCAAGGGGATAACGCAGCGGCAGGATTTTTGTCTGCCCTTGAGTCACCACCGGCATGGGCGACAGGCAGGTGCCGCAGAGTGAGGCAGAACAGCAGGTCATGGCATGCATGGGTTTGCAGGTGGGGCAATGGTCCGCCGCCGCATCGCCTGCTACCTCAATCTTATCCGCGCCATGGCCGTGATGATGGGACTGCGCGCTCTGATGATGCGGCATCGGGGCCTGCATTGCCATGGCAGGCATCATCCCTTGCAGGACAATCGACAGAACCATCAAAAGCTGGGCGAGGTGGCGCATGGCATGAAACTAGGGGATTTATGGCGGCTGGGCAATGCATTTGATGACCCTTGTCAGGCCGCCAATCCCTGGAGCGCCAGTTGATGAGCGTGGGCGCCGGCGCAAGCCGCCCCCTCATCCGTCGCTCCGCGCCACCTTCTCCCCGAGGGGAGAAGCGAACCGTTGGCGTGGCGGCAAGCCACGGGCAGGGGACGCAGGCGAAACTGTCTGTGGTCACGGCAGGCAGGCGGCCGCACACTCTCTTCTCCCCCCGGGGAGAGCGACTGTCTTTGCAGTCAAGCGTTTTGCCATGGTTTTTGGTCCCGGATGATGGCGTTGAGCATGGTGAGGAGTTTGCGCATTGTTGCGACGATGGCGACGATCTTGGGTTTGCCGGCTGCGACGAGACGGTCACGAAAGGCTTTGAGCACGGGGTTGTGCCGGCTGGCGACGAGGGCTGCCATGAACAGCACGGCCCGCACTTTGCCCCTGCCGCCGCCAATGAAGCTCTTGCCTTTCCACGTGCCCGATTGTCGGGTAAAGGGTGCCAGACCCGCCAGCGATGCGATCTGACGTCGATCGAGACTGCCCAGTTCCGGCATCTCGGCGAGCAGCGTGCGAGCGGTGGCGGCCCCCACCCCCGGCACCGATGTCAGCAGCTGCTCGCGCACCCGCCACAGCGGCGACCTGCGGATATGTTCATCGAGATCGGCGTCGAGACTTTCCAGCTCGCGCTTGAGGGCTTTCAGCAACCGCGTAATGCTCTTCTGGGCCTCTTTCGCCAGAACCATGCGCGCCCGGTTTTCCTCGGCCACGATCATCTGGACGATCTGCCGCCTGCGGGCCACAAGTGCCGACAAAGCCTGGGTTTCCAAGTCTTTGAGCGGTCTCAGCTCTGGCTGGGTCGCAATCACGAAAGCGGCAATCACTGCCGCATCGATCGGATCTGTCTTGGCGCGACGGCCGATCGCATTGGCATAAGAACGCACCTGCGCCGGATTGACCACGAGGACGGCAAAGCCCGCCGAAGACAGCGCCGCCACCGCCAGCATCTCAAACCCGCCGGTTGCTTCCATGGCAACGGCATCGGCTTTGATCGATTGCAGTCGCGAGACCAGATCTTCGACGCCCGCATGCGTATTTTCCACCGCAAACGTCACACCGGATGGCGCCACGGCGATATCCAGACGATCCTTCGAAACATCGATCCCAACAACGATATCCATCTTTTCCCATCCTTGCCTAAACGGACTTTGCCTGCGCAAGCGGTCCTGGCGACTGTTCGGGTTCGATGGAACGGCGGACGGAGACCCTTGCTCTCCCACGGGCTTGGTGTCCCAAAGGTTTGTCGGTCTCCCATCCGCCACCGCATCGGGCAGTACACACCCAAATGCGGCTATTGGGAAGTTACAAGGTGCCGGCAGGCGGATGAGGGGGCGGCACGCGCTGCGGTTCGCCTTCTGTCCATCACCCCGCCACCACCCGATGCACCGCCCGGTACGCGCCGCCCGCCTCCTCGAACGGCACCACCGGCCAGTCCCAGCTGCGGTCACGGGCGGGCACGGGCACGCCGGCCAGAAGATCGTGGTCTTCCAGAATCTTTCCCGTTCTGTCCTGCGTGCAATAGGAGACATCGGTGATCAGGCAGGTTTTTGCCGAAACCAGTGCCAGCCCGTCGAGATGGGCGCGGATGAGGGCGGGTAGCACGATGTCAGCCTCAGAACTCCGTCCCTCGGCTTTCAGCCGCCAGCGGGCGCCGACGCTTATCTGCGAGAGGATGTTGGCGGAGACGACGAGATCGAGATACGGCACCTGCCGCAGGAAGCCGAGCGGTTCCGGCACCTGTCCCGCAACGGCCTCGTCATAACCGGAGAGATCGCGCCAGATCAGCCGCACATTGGAAAGTCGTTTTGCGATGAGAAAAGCCCGAACGCTTGCCAGATGCACGAGATCGACCAGCACCACCGTATCGAACGCACGAGAAAGTTCCAGGATCGGCACATCGCGCAACAGGCCGGAGCCGAGCACGACGGCGGTGCGGCGCTGCTTCAGGTTTTTCACGGCGGCAAGCACATGCGCCTTGCTGTTGTCCTCATGTTCTGCCCAGGCACTGCGGCACCGGTTGGCGCGGGCCAAAAGGCTGATGGAGGAGGCAATGTGGTCGCGAAACGGCTTTGGCGTCAGCGGCCAGCTTGCGGCATAATGGAAGGCTTCGAGGATCATGGGGTATTGCGATCTTCTTGAATGGGAATGACCAGCACGCAGAACCCATTTAACCCATTGCTCTGTTCCCGCAAGGCAAACAGCTGTGCGCCCTCGCTCGAAGCACCTGCGCGCCGACGAAGTACGAGAGGTCGCCGCAGCCGATCTCCCCACCTGTGGGGGAGATGCCCGGCAGGGCAGAGGGGGGCGAGCTTGCGCCGTCATGGATGGGGACCGCAACCCGCGTCAGGCACCTAAAAGTCTGTCCCACAATTACCTCCGGCGGGCTGCAAATGGCGATTTCTGCGCTTCCGGTACTCACGTACCAAATGTACGCTCCGCTCCGGTTCTCGAAATCACCATTTTCGCCGCGCCGAAGGCAATTCTTGAACAGACTGTGAGAACTCTTGCCGACCATGGGAAACCTCCTGCTCACGCAGTTCGCGCCCGATATGGCTCCTGACCGTGTCGCGTATGAATTCCTCGACCGTCGAGCCGGCCTTTTCGGCCTCCTTGCTGAGGAGCGCATAGGTTTCATCCGGCATATCGGGTGTTATGCGGGTTCATCGCGCAATCTCCGACGGCCACCCATCCTAGCAGGCCGGCTGCTCCTGCGGCCAGCCTTTGTGCAAGCTTCAAGGCTTGCCGCCTTGGCCTGCATCCTCTAAGAAACCGCACACATTTCCGGCCTTTTTTCCTGTGCCGGGGGCAAGGATGACGATCATGAGCGACAAAAAGCAAAAACCGCAGAAACTGAAGGCCCGCCTGCCGCGCGGTTTCGGGGATCGTACCGCCACCGACATCCATGCTACCAACGAGATGGTGGCCAAAATCCGCGAGGTTTACGAGCGTTACGGCTTTGACCCGATCGAGACGCCGCTGTTTGAATATACCGATGCGCTCGGCAAATTCCTTCCCGACAGTGACCGCCCGAACGAAGGCGTGTTTTCGCTGACCGACGACGACGACCAGTGGATGAGCCTGCGCTACGATCTCACCGCGCCGCTCGCCCGCCACGTCGCGGAAAATTTCAACGAGATCCAGCTGCCCTACCGCACCTACCGTGCCGGCTATGTGTTTCGCAACGAAAAGCCAGGCCCCGGCCGTTTCCGCCAGTTCATGCAGTTCGATGCCGATACCGTTGGCGCACCCGGCGTTTCTGCCGATGCCGAAATGTGCATGATGATGGCCGATACGCTGGAAGCGCTCGGCATCAAGCGCGGCGATTACGTCATCCGCGTCAACAACCGCAAGGTTCTGGATGGCGTGATGGAAGCGATTGGCCTCGGCGGCGAGGAGAACGCGGCGCGGCGGCTGAATGTGCTGCGGGCGATTGACAAGCTCGACAAGTTTGGCCCCGAGGGCGTGAAGCTTTTGTTGGGTGAAGGCCGTAAGGATGAAAGCGGAGATTTCACCAAGGGTGCAGGTCTTACCGAAGAGCAGATCAATATCGTTGAGGAGAAAATTGTGTTCTTCTCAACGG
Organism: Neorhizobium sp. PAMB6716; assembly: GCF_058242805.1. Classification (NCBI taxonomy): domain Bacteria; kingdom Pseudomonadati; phylum Pseudomonadota; class Alphaproteobacteria; order Hyphomicrobiales; family Rhizobiaceae; genus Neorhizobium; species Neorhizobium sp. PAMB6716. Next base: position 2,603,888 of record NZ_CM177835.1, on the reverse strand, counting down.
GTGCTCGGTTCACCAGCGCTAAGTTAGGTGGCCTACCAGATAATGTCGTTCTTGATGATCGGCAATCGGGTGATCCGGAAGCCGTTTGGCTTGACAACCTAGACCTCGTGGAAATGGTCGGAAAACGAGGCGCCGACAACGACACGGGTCGTGCGGCCGCGGCAGAACTCCGGACTATGGCCGAACTTTTCAGTGCGGCTGGCTACGGCACGAAGCGTATCATTATCGATCCCTCCGTCGTCCGCGGCCTCGAATACTACACCGGCCCCGTCTACGAAGCCGAACTCACCTTCGATGTCACCAACGAAAAAGGTGAAAAAGTCGTCTTCGGGTCGGTCGGCGGTGGCGGGCGGTATGATGGTCTGGTGTCGCGCTTCATGGGCCAGCCGGTGCCGGCCACCGGCTTTTCCATTGGCGTGTCGCGCCTGATGACGGCGCTCAAGAACCTTGGCAAGCTGGGGCAGGACGAGGTTCTGGCGCCGGTTCTCGTCACCGTCATGGATGGCGATGTGGCGGCCATGGGCCGCTACCAGAAATTTGCGCAGGACCTGCGCAATGCCGGCATCCGCGCTGAAATGTACCAGGGCAACTGGAAGAAATTCGGCAACCAGCTGAAATATGCCGACCGTCGCGGTTCGCCGATTGCCATCATCCAGGGCGGTGACGAGCGGGCTGAGGGTGTCGTGCAGATCAAGGACCTCATCGAGGGCAAGCGCCTCTCCGGCGAGATTACCGACAACACCGAATGGCGCGAGGCTCGCGTCGCGCAGGTCATGGTGCCGGAGGCGGATCTGGTCGAGACGGTGAAGGAAATTCTGGGCCAGCAGGCGCAAGACCGTCTGCGGGCGAAGGCGGGCTGATGTCTGCGTTTCCCCTCCCCAACCCTCTCCAGACGGGGGAGGGAGCCGGTTTTCGTGCGCTGCCCGGGTCGCGCTTTGCGGCGGCACGTCAACCGGTTGGCGTTGTGCCGCGTCGTTACCCCCCTCTGCCCTGCCGGGCATCTCCCCCACACGGGGGGAGATCAGCCAGAGGGATCTGCGCTATCCACCATCTGGCGATTTCGGCCGGCGTTGTCTGCACAAGAATTTCGAACCCAAGGCTGTCGGCTCCAGCTGATCTCCCCCCGCGTGGGGGAGATGTCCGGCAGGACAGAGGGGGGCGAGCTTGCGCGGCGCCTGGACATCATCGAGAGGGCGCGTCAACTCCCGTCTTCCTGTCTGCACGGGGAGAAGGGTCCGCAGGACGCAGCCGGATGAGGGGCAATCCTCCAACAGGAGCCACCCCATGCCGCTGACCGACATGCCAGATTTCGCCGCCGTGATGCTCGAAGAGTTTGCCGCGCGCAACACAACGCGGGTGGATACGCCCGTCATCCAGCCCGCCGCGCCGTTTCTCGACATGGCCGGCGAAGACCTGCGCCGGCGCATTTTCCTCACCGAAAACGAGCGCGGGGCAAGCCTTTGCCTTCGCCCGGAATTCACCATTCCCGTCTGCCTTCGCCACATCGAAACGGCAACCGGCACGCCAAAACGTTATGCCTATCTCGGCCAGGTGTTTCGCCAGCGCCGCGAGGGCGAAAGCGAGTTCTATCAGGCCGGCATCGAGGATCTGGGGGACCGCAATGCCGCAAGTGCGGATGCCCGCGTGGTGGTGGATGCGCTGTCGTGCCTCACAAAAATCCTGCCGGGACGCGGCCTTGCCGTCACCATCGGCGATCAGGCGGTGTTCGAGGCCGTTGTCGCAGCCCTTGGTCTGCCCGCCGGCTGGCAAAAACGCCTCGTGCGCGCCTTTGGCCAGACGGATCTCTTGGAAGCGATGATTGCACGGCTCGCCCGCCCGCAGCCCGTCACGGGTCTTTCGCCTGCGGTGGAAGCGCTGTTGGAAGCCGGCGATGAGGCAGCGCTTGTCGCCCATGTGGAAGCGGAAATGGAGCGCACCGGCTATCTCACCAATGCCAGCCGGTCGCCTTCGGAAATCGTGCAGCGGCTGAAGGAAAAGCGGCTGCTGGCCGGTGCCTCGCTCGACACGGCCAAGCTCGATGCGCTGAAGGAATTTCTGTCGATCAACGTGTCGCTGCGTTATGCGCCGGGCGTGCTTGCCGATTTCGCCCGTTCCGCCGGCCTGCCGCTGGAACAGGCGATTGCAGGGTTTGATGCGCGCGTGGCCGCCTTTGCCAATGCCGGTGCCTCGCTTGCCGATATCACCTGGCGCGCCGCCTTCGGGCGTCCGCTCGATTATTACACCGGCCTCGTGTTCGAGATCACCGCGCGCGGCGATCATGACGTGCTGGCCGGTGGCGGGCGGTATGACCGCATGCTGACGCTGCTCGGCGCAAAAGACCATATCCCGGCCGTGGGCTTTGCCCTCTGGCTGGATCGCATCGAAAAGGCCAAGGGGGGCGCACGATGACCATTACCATCGGGCTTCCCTCCAAGGGCCGCATGAAGGACGATGCCTCCGCCATCTTCGCCCGCGCCGGCATGGTGATTTCGGCCATCGGCAATGAGCGCTCCTATCGCGGCCGCATCGAGGGCATGGAAGACGTCGAAATCGCCTTCCTCTCGGCCTCGGAAATCTCCCGCGAGATCGGCAATGGCACGGTGGATTTCGGCGTGACCGGCGAGGACCTGATCCGCGAGGAACTGGCGGACGCCGACCGGCGTATGGAAATTTCCGCCCGTCTGGGTTTTGGCCATGCGGATGTGGTGGTGGCGGTGCCGGACATCTGGCTCGACGTGGAAAACATGGCGGATCTCGGAGACGTCGCGGCCGATTTTCGCGCCCGCCACGGCCGTCGCCTTGCCATTGCCACCAAATACTGGCGCCTCACCCAGCAGCATTTTTCCGCCCAGCACGGCATCCAGCTTTATCGCATCGTGGAAAGCTTAGGCGCCACGGAAGGCGCACCGGCGGCGGGACAGGCCGATATCATCGTCGATATCACCTCGACCGGCTCCACACTTGTCGCCAATCACCTGAAGGTGCTGTCGGACGGCGTGATTTTGCGCTCCGAGGCCTGTTTGGTGCGGGCGAAAAAGCCGGAGCATGAGGGCAATGCGACTGTCGCAAGGATTGTGGAGGCGGTGCGCGGGGTTTTGTAAGCGCTGTGCGGACGGCGTTGGTTGGCATTTGTGCCAGCCGCCCCCTCATCCGCCTGTCGGCACCTTCTCCCCGAGGGGAGAAGGGAGAAAGAACCGAAGCGCTGGCGAAAAAATCCCTTCTCCCCAGCGGGGAGAAGGTGGCGGCAGCCGGATGAGGGGGCCACTCGCTCCGCCCTCACCGAATTGCCTGTATTCCCAAAACGAAAAAACCCGCCGGATCGCTCCAGCGGGCTCTTTTTTGCCTTGGGGGCAGGGATTAGCGGGCAGCGAGTGCCGGTGCGGTGCCGCGGCGAGCGTCAACCGAGTAGGCGCCAGCGCCAACGGTGGCGAGCAGGATATAGGCGCCAGCCAGCGTAAAGTTCTTCATCATCATGATGCCGTTCAGCGTGTTGATCCAGCCGAGAGCGGCATCCGGCCAGCCGGGAACGGCAACCGTGCCCGAATGGAAGACGGCGCCGGTGAAGATGCAGAACAGCGCCAGCGCCCAGCCGACGATCTTCACCTGGAAGCCGGCGAGAACGGCAAGGCCGGTCACCAGTTCAAACAGGCCGGCGAGATAGGAGAGCGCAGTTGCGGCGGGCAGGCCGGCACCGGCAATCATGCCGGCCGTGCCTGCCGGATCAGCCAGCTTGCCGAAGCCGGACAGGATGAAGATGAAGGAGAGGAGGATACGCGCGAGAAGCAGGATCGCATTGTTGGTGGTGGACATGGGAGGATCTCCGGGGGCAGGGCCAAATGGCCAATGACGTTCTGGCAGGATATATGCGCCAGATTGTCGCGCCGCGAAAGATGAACAACCGAAGACGAATTGTTCGATATTGGTGAACGATGGCATGGCCGTTAAAGCACGGAGACGTCTGAGCTTCCCACTTGACCTCAAGAGCGGTTGAGGTTCCATCGTCCTGTCAATGTCAAACAGGAGCTGACGATGACGCGTGTTTTTACCAACGATCACCTCGAACTGCCGGCCCTGATGCCGCTGGCCATCGAAGCTGTCGAGGACGCCTTGCTGCAGCGGGCGAGGGGTGCCTTTGTCTCACCGCCCCGCCATGCCGTTCAGATTGGCGGTGCCGGGGATCTTGTCTTCACGATTGGCGGCGGTGTCAGTGGCCAAAAACCCGTCGCCGGATTTCGCGCCTATACGAGTTTTTCGAGCGAGCAGGACGATCAGCTGGTGGCGGTCTGGAACGTGGAGACGGGCCGCCTGAAGGCCATAGTCATCGGCTCCTTGCTGGGCGCTATCCGAACGGGCGCGATCGGTGGAGCGGCCATTCGGCACCTGTCGCGCGCGGATGCGAGCGTGGTTGCCGTCATCGGCAAGGGGCGGCAGGCGCGCACGCAGCTGGAAGCGGCCGTGGCGGTGCGTCGCGTCCGGGGCGTGCGGGTGTTCAGTCGATCAGCCGAAAACCGCCAGCGCTTCGCCATCGAGATGCAGGAGCGCATCGGGATACCGGTGCATGCCGTCGAGATGGCAAGGGCTGCGGTGGAGGGCGCCGATATCGTGCTCTGTGCGACTGCCAGCCCCGAACCGGTGCTGAAGCTAGAGTGGCTAATGCCCGGCGTGCACATCAATACCGTCGGCCCGAAAACCGTCGATGCGCATGAGTTGAGCGTTGAAATCGCTGCCGCTGCCCGCCGGATCGTCACGGATTCGCCTGCGCAACTGCTGGCCTATGCGCGGCCGTTCTTTCTTGCCGGTACGCCGCATCTCGAACGCGTCGAGGATCTGGCAGACATTGTTGCTGGATTACAGGCTAAAGACGCCGTTGGCCCGGCACGCGAACCGGATGACATAACCCTGTTTTGCTCGACGGGACTTGCCGGTACCGAAGTCGTCGTTGCCTCCCGCATTGCGGATCATCTGGCAAGGCGCAGGTGACGGCACAAACGCAAAAAGGGCGCCGGTTTCCCGACGCCCTTTCCGTAACTGAACCGGATGGCTCAGATGCAAGACCCAAAGGGTCTTACATCATGTCCATGCCGCCCATTCCGCCCATGCCGCCCGGCATGCCGCCAGCCGATTCCTTCTTGGGAAGTTCGGCAATCATGGCTTCCGTAGTGATCAGCAGCGAAGCAACCGAAGCTGCGTTCTGCAGGGCCGTACGGACAACCTTGACCGGGTCGACGATGCCCATGGCGATCATGTCGCCATATTCAGACGTCTGGGCGTTGTAGCCGAAGTTGTCGCTGTTGCCTTCGAGGATCTTGCCCACAACGATCGAGGCTTCGTCGCCTGCGTTTTCAGCAATCTGGCGAACCAGCGACTGCAGGGCGCGGCGAACGATGTTGATGCCGGCTTCCTGGTCGTCGTTTGCACCCTTGACGGTAATCTTCGTGGAAGAACGCAGGAGAGCGGTACCGCCGCCGGGGACGATGCCTTCCTGAACGGCAGCGCGCGTTGCGTTCAGCGCGTCGTCGATGCGGTCCTTGCGTTCCTTGACTTCGATTTCCGTCGAGCCGCCAACGCGGATCACGGCAACGCCGCCAGCAAGCTTTGCAAGACGTTCCTGCAGCTTTTCGCGGTCGTAGTCCGAAGAAGTTTCTTCGATCTGCGCCTTGATCTGGGCAACGCGGCCTTCGATGTCGGTCTTTGCACCGGCGCCATCAACGATGGTGGTGTTTTCCTTGGTGATGGACACCTTCTTCGCACGGCCGAGCATGTCAAGCGTGACAGACTCGAGCTTGATGCCGAGGTCTTCCGAGATCACGGTACCACCGGTGAGGATCGCGATGTCTTCCAGCATGGCCTTGCGGCGATCGCCGAAGCCAGGAGCCTTGACAGCCGCAATCTTCAGGCCGCCACGCAGCTTGTTGACGACCAGCGTTGCAAGAGCTTCGCCTTCAACGTCTTCAGCGATGATGACGAGCGGCTTGCCGGTCTGAACGACAGCTTCGAGAACAGGCAGCATGGCCTGGAGGTTCGAAAGCTTCTTCTCATGCAGGAGAACGTAAGCGTCTTCCAGGTCAGCAACCATCTTTTCAGGGTTGGTGACGAAGTAAGGCGAGAGGTAACCGCGGTCGAACTGCATGCCTTCGACGACTTCGAGTTCGGTTTCGGCGGTCTTGGCTTCTTCGACGGTGATAACACCTTCGTTGCCGACCTTCTGCATGGCTTCAGCAATGTCACGGCCAACCTGTGCGTCGCCGTTTGCCGAAATCGTGCCAACCTGGGCAACTTCTTCAGACGTGGAGATCTTCTTGGCCTTGGCCTGGAGATCCTTCACGACTTCAGCAACAGCCAGATCGATGCCGCGCTTCAGGTCCATCGGGTTCATGCCGGCAGCAACAGCCTTGTTGCCTTCGCGAACGATCGCCTGGGCCAGAACCGTTGCCGTCGTGGTGCCGTCACCAGCGATGTCGTTGGTTTTGGAAGCCACTTCGCGCACCATCTGGGCGCCCATGTTTTCGAACTTGTCTTCCAGTTCGATTTCCTTGGCGACCGATACGCCGTCCTTGGTGATGCGCGGTGCGCCGAAGGACTTGTCGATGATGACGTTACGACCCTTCGGGCCGAGCGTTACCTTCACTGCGTCTGCGAGGATGTCGACGCCGCGCAGCATCTTTTCGCGCGCAGTGCGGCCGAACTTGATTTCTTTAGCTGCCATGTTCAAAACTCCCGGGCATCACGCCCTTTGGTTGATTTGATAATTCGGATGGAAAGATCGGACTGAAAAATCAGCCGATGATGCCCATGATGTCGGCTTCCTTCATGATCAGAAGGTCTTCGCCGTCGAGCTTTACTTCCGTGCCCGACCACTTGCCGAACAGAACGCGATCGCCAACCTTGACGTCGAGTGCAACGATCTTGCCGCTGTCATCGCGAGCGCCGGAGCCGACGGCGACGATTTCGCCTTCCTGCGGCTTTTCCTTGGCGGTATCGGGAATGATGATGCCACCCTTGGTCTTGGCTTCGGATTCAACGCGACGAACGACGACGCGGTCGTGAAGCGGGCGGAAATTGGTGCTTGCCATTGTCTAATCCCTCGATCAAATGACCTTTACGGGCTTTGAGGAGGCCCGTGTCCCTGTTGCTAGCACTCACCTATTGGGAGTGCTAACGACCCCGAGATAAGACCGGTGCTGTGATGAGTCAAGAACGGGCCTCTAAAAAATCTGCGCCTTTCTCAGCGCCGTCACACGCTTTGCCCATCCATTGCGGCGGAGTGGTGTCGTGAGCGTCGCGACGCCCGATCCAGCAGGCGCGGCAGCCATCTCCGCCGACGTTACGGCACCCAAACCTTCCCTGAAGGAACTGACGCTGGTTTTCGCGCGCATCGGCTGTCTGGGTTTTGGCGGGCCGGCCGGCCAGATCGCCATGATGCACCGGGCAGTCGTTGACGAGCGCCGCTGGCTGTCGGAAGACCGTTTTCTGCACGCGCTGAATTATTGCATGCTTTTACCGGGGCCGGAGGCGCAGCAGCTGGCCACCTATGCCGGCTGGCTTCTGCATGGCGTGCGCGGCGGCATTATTGCCGGCCTGCTCTTCGTGCTGCCCGGCCTGTTCGTCATCATCGGGCTCTCCACGGCCTACGGGCTTTATCAGGATGCCGGCTGGCTTGCCGGCCTGTTTTTTGGGCTGAAGGCCGCCGTCCTCTCGGTCGTGGTGGAAGCGGTGATCCGGCTTGCCAGGAAAACGCTGAAGACCGCTTTTCTGCGTGTGCTGGCGGCGCTGGCATTTCTTGCGCTTTTCGTGCTGGCCCTGCCGTTTCCGCTGGTTATTTTCCTTGCAGCCCTTGCCGGATATTTTCGCGCACGGCGTGCCAGCGCACCCGATGCGCTGACGGTCTCCGAACCGCGTGACACCGCGCCGGTTCTCGCCCGCCCGCCACTTGCGCGCTCGTTTGCCCTGCTGCTGTTCTGGGTCGGCGTCTGGCAGTTGCCGCTTCTTGTCCTCTCCTTCATCGCCGGCGCCGAAAGCCTGGCGGTGATGTTTACCTTCTTCTCGAAGATGGCGCTGGTGACCTTCGGTGGCGCCTATGCGGTTCTGGCCTATGTGGCGCAGGTGGCGGTCGAAAATTACGGCTGGCTGCGGCCGGGAGAGATGCTGGATGGTCTGGCGCTGGCCGAGACGACGCCGGGGCCGCTGGTGCTGGTTCTCTCCTATGTCGGGTATCTCGTCGGCTTTCGCACCGTGCCGGGGCTCGATCCCGTGGTCGCCGGCATCATTGGTGCGCTGTTAACGGCCTGGGCTACGTTCGTGCCGAGCTTCATCTGGATCTTTGCCGGCGCACCCTACATCGAGCGCCTGCGCGGCAATGTGGCCATATCCGCGGCGCTCTCCGCCATCACCGCTGCCGTGGTCGGCGTCATCCTCAACCTTGCCATCTGGTTCGGCCTGCACGTGCTGTTTGCGAACGTCGATCGCATCGCCTTCCTCTCCAGCTGGCAAGGTGCTGGCGCGCCCGGCATCTGGTGGCCGCAGCCGGCCTCGCTCGATGCAGCAGCGCTCGCGCTTTTTTCCCTCTCGGCCTTCCTGCTGCTCAGGATCCGGCTCGGCATGGTCAAGGTGCTCGGCCTTTGCGCCGCAGCCGGCCTCGTCTGGCGCCTTTCCGGCTTTTAAGGCGCCGGGCCGTGCCGCCACCCCTTGCGCAAGGTAAGGGCTGATTGGTGCTGCCGGCCTAAAACTCCTTGCCATCGGGCCGGAGCTTTGCCATGTCAGCGCCAGTTTCTTGCAACGCATCAGGATGATCATGGCAGACCGCATCAAGAACCTCAGCGCGATCACCGCTGGCTACGATCTCGTGCTTTCGGATGTCTGGGGTGTTCTGCACGATGGCATCACGGCGTTTCCTGCCGCCTGCGAAGCGCTGACGGCGGCGCGCAAGGCAGGCCTTGCCGTTGTCCTCATCACCAATTCGCCGCGTCCGGCCCCCGGCGTCATCGACCAGCTGCGCGTACTCGGCGTGCCGGATGAGGCCTATGACCGGATCGTCACCTCAGGCGACGTCACCCGCGCGCTGATCGCCGAAGGCCCGAAGAAGGTCTTTCTGCTCGGCCCGGAGCGCGACATGCCGCTGTTTGAGGGGCTTGATGTCATGGTCACCGACGAGGCGGACGCCGATTGTATTGTCTGCACTGGCTTTTTCGATGACGAGCGCGAGGTGCCGGAAGATTACCACGACATGCTGTCGCGCTTTATCGCCCGCGACGTGCCGATGATCTGCGCCAATCCGGATCTCGTCGTTGAGCGCGGCCATCGCATCATCCCCTGCGCCGGCGCCGTTGCCGCCTATTACGCGCAGCTTGGCGGCCATAATCGTTTCGGCGGCAAACCGCACCGGCCGATCTATGAGGCAGCGCTTGCCAGCGCCCGCGATGTGAAGGGCGAAATCGACCTGGCGAAGATCATTGCGGTCGGCGATGGCATGCCGACCGACGTGAAGGGCGCCTTGAGTTACGGGCTCGACCTCCTCTACATCTCCGGCGGCATTCACGCGGCGGAATATACCATAAACGGCGAGACCGACGAGGCGATCCTCAACGCCTATTTGGAGCGCGAGGGAGCCACACCCAAATGGTGGATGCCGCGGCTGGCCTGACGGATGGACGAGATGACCGTATTTCACCGCAATGAACAGAAGGAAGCGCTGCCGGCGGATCTGAAGGGCGGCGTCGTTGCCATCGGCAATTTCGATGGCGTGCATCGCGGCCATCGCAGCGTGCTGGAGCGGGCACTGGCGCTTGCCAAGGAGCGCGGCGTGCCGGCGCTGGTGCTCACCTTCGAGCCGCATCCGCGCACGGTCTTCAAGCCGGAGCAGCCGGTGTTTCGCCTGACGCCCGGCCCGCTGAAGGCACAGCTTCTGGAAGCCATGGGCTTTCATTCGGTCATCGAATACCCGTTCGACCGGGAGTTTTCGCAGCGCTCCGCCGAGGACTTTGTCGAAAACATTCTGGGCGGCTGGTTGCAGGCGAGCGCCGTCGTCACCGGTTTCGATTTCCATTTCGGCCGTGGCCGCGAGGGCGGCCCGGCCTATCTGATGGATGCCGGGCGCCGCTTCGGCTTCGACGTGACGCTGGTCGATGCCTTTCGCGATGAAAACACCGAGGTGATTTCCTCCAGCCGCATTCGCGAGTTGATTGCGCAAGGGGAGGTCAGCGAGGCGGCCGGGCTGCTCGGGTATCGCTATACGGTGCAATCGGAAATCGTCGGCGGTGAACAGCTTGGCCGCACGCTGGGTTACCCCACCGCCAACATGGCGCTTGCGCCCGAGGTGGAGCTGAAAGCCGGCATCTATGCCGTGCGCTTCCGCAGGCCGGACGGCACGCTCTACAATGGCGTCGCAAGTTATGGCCGGCGCCCGACCGTGACGGAAAACGGCGCACCGCTTCTGGAAACTTTTGTCTTCGACTTTTCCGGCAGCCTTTACGGCGAAATCTGTTCGGTATCCTTCTTCGGTTACCTGCGCCCGGAACTGAAGTTCGACGGGCTCAATGCGCTCGTCGTCCAGATGAAGCGGGACGAGGAAGAGGCGCGCGCGCTGCTCTCAGGTGTTACGCCGCTGAGTGACGTGGATGGGAAGATCGCGTTCTGAGGGTTTTTAAAGTTTTCGGGTTGAGCCCGCGTCTTTCAGAATGGCGTTTGCCGTGTGGCGGCTCATCAGGTTGCGCGGCACGAGGATGATCCTGCCGGTCTTGCTGGAGCGCCATTTCTCGTGCGAGCCTTTGGCATTGGTCAGATATTCATAGCCCAGTTGGGCGATGATCTCGCACACGAGGCTGTAATATCCTGAGACCATCAGGCGGCCATGGGCTCAAGCGGTCTTTCAAACAGAATGGCTGGAATGAGATCCTTGAGCGGCGTCGTTGCCAACTCTTCGGGCGACATGTGATTTGCGATGATCAACTCGACCGCCGCATCGAACATCACCTCTTCAAAAGCCTCAAGCGTGGCGGTTTCGATATGCAGGCCGTCGATGTCGCTCTCGCAGTAATAGACCTTTGCCTCGGCGTCCCAAAGTGCCTTTACCGAGAAGGTACGTTTTGCCATGGCTATGAACTCCGCAAACCTTGCGACCCCAAGAATACAGCGATCCCGCGCAATTCCAATCCCCTCTTCCTTTCGGGCGCGAAAACCCCTAAAGAATGCGCCACCATGACGTATCTTTCGGCGGCCCGTGTCATTCGAATTATTGGCCCGGCTTTCCCGGCAGCTTGAAAAGCTGAAGGGAGGGTCCGGGTTTTTGGCGCTGGGGTTTTTCCTTGCGCGTCCGTCGCCAATCCACATTGTTTATTCTGCGACCGCGACCGGTCGCCTTTCCGATGGTTGATCCATGACCGATACCGCTGAAAAACTTGACTATTCCAAAACCCTCTATCTGCCTGAGACCGAGTTTCCCATGCGCGCTGGCTTGCCCGCCAAGGAGCCGGAAATGGCAAAAAAGTGGAAGGACATGGAGCTTTACAAGAAGCTCCGCGCTTCCGCTGCCGGCCGCGAAAAATTCGTGCTGCATGATGGCCCTCCATACGCCAACGGCAATATCCACATCGGCCACGCGCTGAACAAGGTGTTGAAGGACGTCATCACCCGCTCGTTCCAGATGCGCGGGTTTGATGCCAATTACGTGCCCGGCTGGGATTGCCACGGCCTGCCGATCGAATGGAAGATCGAGGAAAAATACCGCGAAAAGGGCAAGGACAAGAACGAGGTCCCGGTCAACGAATTCCGCCGCGAATGCCGCGAGTTCGCGCAAGGCTGGATCGACATCCAGTCGGAAGAGTTTCGCCGCCTCGGCATCGAGGGCGATTTCGAGCGCCCCTATACGACGATGAATTTTCACTCTGAGGCCCGCATCGCCGGCGAACTGCTGAAACTTGCCATGTCCGGCCAGCTGTATCGTGGTTCCAAGCCGATCATGTGGTCGGTGGTGGAGCGCACGGCGCTGGCCGAAGCCGAAGTGGAATATCACGAGGTCGAGAGCGACACGATCTGGGTGAAGTTTCCAATCCCTCATCGTCTGGTGGAGCCTTCCGAACGCGGCGGGCCCGGTCAGCAGGCAACTGTTCAGGACGAGTTGGCTGGAGCCGCCGTCGTCATCTGGACGACCACCCCTTGGACCATCCCCGGCAACCGCGCGATCTCCTATTCGTCGCGCATCGAATACGGGCTTTACGAAGTCACCGAAGCCGTCAACGACTTTGGCCCGCAGCCGGGTGAAAAGCTGATCTTTGCCAAGCGTCTTGCGGAGGACTCTGCAACCAAGGCCAAGGTCACGTTCAAGTTGATCCGCGACGTCACCGGTGCGGAACTCGCAGCCATCACCTGCGCCCACCCGCTCGCCGACATGGGCTACACCTTCGCCGTTCCGCTCCTCGATGGCGATCACGTCACCGATGATGCCGGCACCGGTTTTGTCCACACGGCCCCCAGCCACGGTCGCGAAGACTTTGAGGCGTGGATGAGCAATGTCCGCGCGCTGGAAGCCCGTGGCATTGACACAAAAATCCCGTTCCCGGTCGATGATGCCGGTTTCTACACCGATGAAGCCTATGGCTTTGGCCCGTCCGCCGAAGGCGGGGCCGCGCGCGTGCTGGATGACAACGGCAAGAAGGGTGATGCCAACAAGCGGGTGATGGAGGCGCTGATCGCTGCCAACAACCTGTTTGCCCGCGGCCGCATCAAGCACGAATATCCGCATTCCTGGCGCTCCAAGAAGCCGGTCATCTTCCGCAACACGCCGCAATGGTTCGTCTACATGGACAAGGAGCTGTCCGATGGCACGACGCTGCGGTCGCGCGCGCTGTCGGCCATCGATGATACCCGTTTCGTGCCCGCCGCCGGCCAGAACCGTCTGCGCGCCATGATCGAGGGGCGTCCGGACTGGGTGCTGTCGCGTCAGCGCGCCTGGGGCGTGCCGATCTGCGTGTTTGCCGACAAGGCCGGAAACGTGCTGCAGGATGAGGACGTCAATGCCCGCATTCTCGAAGCCTTCGAGAAGGAAGGGGCAGACGCCTGGTTTGCGGAAGGCGCCAAGGAGCGTTTCCTCGGCAATGCGCATGATAGCGAACAGTGGCAGATGGTGACCGACATTCTCGATGTCTGGTTCGATTCAGGCTCCACCCACACCTTTACGCTGGAAGACCGCCCGGACCTGAAATGGCCGGCCGATGTCTATCTGGAAGGGTCCGACCAGCATCGCGGCTGGTTCCATTCCTCGCTTCTGGAAAGCTGCGCCACGCGCGGCCGGGCACCTTACAACGCCGTCGTCACCCATGGGTTCATCATGGATGAGAAGGGCGAGAAGATGTCGAAGTCGAAGGGCAACGTGACGGCCCCGCAGGCCATCATGAATGATGCCGGCGCCGATATCCTGCGTCTCTGGGTCATGTCGTCGGACTATGCCGAAGACCTGCGCGTCGGCAAGACGATCATCCAGACCAATATCGATGCCTACAGAAAAATCCGCAACACTATCCGCTGGATGCTCGGCACGCTCGCCCACGACAAGGGCGAGGAGATCGCCTATGCGGATCTGCCGGAGCTGGAAAAGCTGATGCTGCACCGGCTGGCCGAACTCGACCAGCTTGTGCGCCGCGCTTACGATGATTTCGATTTCAAGCGCATCACCCGGGCGCTGACCGATTTCGCCAATGTGGAACTGTCGGCCTTCTACTTCGATATCCGCAAGGATGCGCTTTATTGCGATGCGCCGTCGTCGCTGCGCCGCCGGGCCGCCCTGCATGTCATCCGCAAGCTGTTCGATTGCCTTGTGCTGTGGTTTGCCCCGATGATGCCGTTTACGACGGAAGAGGCGTGGCTGAGCCGCGATCCTTCCGCCATCTCTGTGCATCTGGAACAGTTTCCGAGCATTCCGGCCGAGTGGCTGAACGAGGCGCTGGCCGACAAGTGGAAACGCGTGCGCGCAGTGCGCCGTGCCGTCACCGGCGCGCTGGAGCTGGAACGCAAGGACAAGCGTATCGGCTCCTCGCTGGAGGCAGCGCCAGTCGTCCATGTTGCGGATGCCGATCTCCTTTCGGCGCTGGATGGTCTGGATCTCGCTGAAATCTGCATCACCTCGGATATTTCAGTGGTGGCAGGCGAGGGGCCGGCGGATGCGTTTCGCCTGGAAGACGGCACGAAGGTTGCCGTCGAGCCAAGACTTGCCGAAGGCGTCAAATGCGCCCGCTCGTGGAAGATCACCAAGGATGTCGGGTCCGATCCCGCTTATCCGGATGTGTCCGCGCGCGATGCGGAAGCTCTGCGTGAACTTGCCGCGCTAAACTGAAGCCTTGATACCGGATGATTGCGCTTTGGCGCGTCATCCGGTAAATCTGCCTGAAATTGGCCGGAATTTGCGGCCAACGGGAGATGATGGATCTCGCAAGCGTCTCGGACGGGCGCGGCTGGAAGGGTTTTGATGAACATGACCAATGTCATTGGCGCACGGGCAGGTGCAATTCGCGCGCGCGCGGGGCTTCTTGCCGTTGTGGCGGCCGCTCTTGCTGTTTCAGGCTGCACGACAGGCCCGACCTACGGGACGAGCAAGACGTCCGGCGAGCAGCTGGTTGATGACCTGGGTCAGGCCGTGTCGCTGGGTTCTGAACCCGCAAACAAGAACACCCGGTACAATCCGCGTCCGCAGCTGGTGGTGAACAAGAACGCCACGGGCCTTCCTGCCCCGCAGGCATCGCTTGCCAGCCGCGAAAACAATCCCAACTGGGTGGAATCGCCGGAAGAAACCCGTGCGCGCCTGCGCGACGAGGCAGACGCCAACAAGGATAACCCCAACTATCGTTCGCCGCTTCTCGCCGGCAACGGCACGGCCGGTACGCTGACCGAACCGCAGAAGTGGGAAGCCTTCCGCAAGGCCCGCCAGAACGCCGAAAACCCCGGCATCACCGGCACCCGCCGCACCTTGACCGACCCGCCGACCGAATACCGCATTGCCGATACGGATCAGCTGAACGATCTGGGTGAACCGGAGCTTAAAAAGGAACGCGAACGCAAGAAGGCCGCCCAGGAAGCCGGCACAAAGACATCGTCCTGGTGGAAGCCGTTCCAGTAAGGTGTTTTTTGGGGCGGACCGGTCGGTCTTGGTTTCTGATTGAGACGCTGCTGTTGCGGATGAGGCCACTTCGTTCTTCTTGTCGAGGATAAGCTGCTGTCCGTTGCAGTTGTGGCCCCCTCATCCGCCTGCCGGCACCTTCTCCCCGAGGGGAGAAGGGATGTGTGGACGCCGGTTCATTTCCTTCTCTACTTTTTCATGGCAATAGCCGCAGCGCTTGCGGTTCCCCTCTCCCCTCGGGGAGAGGTCCGCCGAGCAAAGCGGAAGGCGGGGTGAGGGGGCGGCTTGCTCCGTGTTTTCTCAATGCCATTCTTGCCCTCACCAAATCCCGCCCCGGCAAACCACTCCACCTCAATCCCCGCGCTTACCCTTGAAAAATTCCACCAGAATTTCCGCTGCGGCCGTTTCGCCAATGCCGGAATAGACGTCCGGCTGGTGGTGGCAGGTGGGCTGGTTGAAAAAGCGCACGCCGCTTTCCACCGCGCCGCCCTTGGCGTCGTTTGCACCGTAATAAAGCCTTCGGATGCGCGCGAAAGAGATGGCGGCCGCACACATGGTGCAGGGCTCGAGCGTCACATAAAGATCGGCGCCGGCAAGTCGCTCCTCGCCAAGGGCTTCGCAGGCCATGCGGATGGCAAGAATTTCGGCATGCGCGGTCACGTCATGCATCTCGCGCGTGCGGTTTCCGGCACGGGCAATGATGTCGCCATCGAGCACCAGAACGGCGCCAATCGGCACTTCGTTTCGCTCTGCCGCCCGCTGTGCCTCGATCAATGCTGCGTCCATGAAGCGATTTGTCCCGCTCATGCGGCGATTTCCTCTTAACCAGGGCAACGCGAACTGTTAGGAACGGTCCAACCTGCGTTGCGTCAGCCGTCTTTCGCAACGCGACAGACATTAATTTCAGTCAAACACTGATGTCATGGACAGCATTGTCCGACACACGCTTCAGGCAAACAACAAATGAGCTTCAAAGACAAGCCGAAGCGCGAGGGGACCAAGTCCTTCGATCGCGACCGGAAATCCACTTCTGCCCCCAAGAAGGCCTCGGCCGAGAATGCGCAGGCCAAGTCTGCGCCGGCCAAGTCTGCGTTGGAGGGTGCGCCACGCGTGGCCCGCAAGGCAGCGCCTGCGGCAACGGAAGGGGCAGGATCTGCCCCCGCAAAGCCCGAGCGCATCTCGAAAATCCTCGCCCGCGCCGGCATTGCGTCGCGCCGTGATGTCGAGCGGATGATCATGGAAGGCCGCGTCAGCGTCAACGGCAAGCAGCTGGAGACGCCGGTTCTCAACGCCACGCTTGCCGACCGCATCGAGGTGGATGGCCAGCCGATCCGCGGCATCGAGCGCACGCGCCTGTGGCTTTACCACAAGCCGTCTGGCCTGGTGACGACCAATTCCGATCCGGAAGGCCGGCCCACCGTGTTCGACAACCTGCCGGAAGACCTGCCGCGCGTTCTGTCGATCGGCCGTCTCGATATCAACACCGAAGGCCTGCTGCTGCTGACCAATGACGGCGGCCTGTCGCGCGTTCTGGAACTGCCGACCACCGGCTGGCTGCGCCGTTACCGCGTGCGCGCCTATGGCGATATCAGCCAGGAAAAGCTCGACACGCTGAAGGACGGCATTGCCGTCGACGGCGTGCTTTATGGCGCAATCGACGCCACGCTGGACCGCACGCAAGGCCACAATGTGTGGATCACCATGGGTCTTCGCGAAGGCAAGAACCGCGAAATCAAGAACGTGCTCGGCGCGCTCGGCCTCGACGTGAACCGCCTGATCCGCCTGTCCTACGGTCCCTTCCAGCTCGGCGACCTGCCGGAAGGCCATGTGGTGGAAGTGCGCGGCCGCATGCTGCGCGACCAGCTCGGGCCGCGCCTCATCGAAGAATCCAAGGCCAATTTCGACGCGCCGATCTATACCAATAACGGCCCCGTCGAAGAGGATGCCACCACTGCCAAGCCGGGCGAGAAGCCGTTTGGCAAAACCTTCGGCAAGCAGGGCGACCGCGAGGAACGCGGCTTTGCCGTTGAACGCCGCGAGCGCTCGACCGAGGGTGCCGGTGAGGGCAAACGCCCGGCATTTTCAAAGCCATCAGGCAAACCGGCTGGCAAATTCGACAAGGGTGGCGCAAAGTTCGGCGGCAAGTTCGACAGGGCGCCCGCCTTCGACGAGGACAAGCCGAAGAAGCGTCCGCCGATGGGCACGTCGCGCACGGCAAATGTCTGGATGGCGCCCGGTGCGCGTCCGACCGCCGATGTGAAGGGCAAATCGTCTGCCCGCGCCGAGGCCGAGCGCCTGTTTGCCAAGGGCACGGATGATCCGAGCCTGCGCGTGCAGGTGACCCGCGTCGAGGGCGACAGCGACTGGATCCGCGCCGATGAACCGCCTGCTGGCGGCCGTGGAGATCGGGCCGGCGGCCGTGGCGAAGGTCGCGGTGATCGTGGGGACAGGGGTGATCGCGGTGATCGTCCTGCTCGTGGTGACCGTCCCCGTGGCGACCGTCCCGCCCGCAGTGAAGGTGGCGACCGCAGTTTTTCCGATCGTCCGCGTGGCCCGCGTCCTGCAGGAGATCGTCCGTCAGGCGACCGCCCGTCCGGTGATCGCCCCCGTGGCGATCGTTCGTTTGGTGATCGCAAGCCGCGCGAAGAGGGTGGCCGTTCCAAGCCGTATGGCGCAGGTGCCGGCCCCGGCCGTTCGCCGCGTGAAAATGCCGAACGGGCGTTTCGCCCGTCCGGCCCCCGCTCTGAAGGTGGCCGTTCTGAAGGCGGTCGTTCTGAGGGCGGACGGGGCGGTTTCGGCGCAAAGCCGGCCGGCAGCCGTCCTTATTCCGGCAAGCCCGCGGGTGACCGTGGCGACCGGCCAGCTCGTTCTGAAGGTGGTCGCTCCGAGGGCGGACGTTCCGAGGGTGGACGCGGCGGCTTTGGTGCAAAGCCTGCCGGTGCGCGCCCCTATTCGGGTCGTCCGGCCGGTGAACGGTCTGAAGGTGGACGTGGCAGTTTCGGGGATAAGCCGGCGGGTGCCAAGCCCTTCGGCGGCAAGCCCGGCGGTGCAAAGCCGTTTGGCGGCAAGCCCGGCGGCGGCAAGTCTTTCGGCGGAAAACCCGGCGGCGCAAAACCGTTTGGCGGCAAGCCTTCCGGTGGAAAGCCATCCGGCGGTCGCGGTCCGGGCTCCGGCCCGAAGGGCGGCGGCACGCGCTCCAGAACACCGAGGGGCTAAACCTTGCGCATCGTTGGCGGTGAATTTCGTGGCCGCAATCTTGCCGCGCCCAAGACAGACGCGATCCGGCCGACCATCGACCGGACGCGTGAAAGCCTGTTCAACATCATCGGGCATGTTTATCCCGAGGCAATTGAAGGCACGCGGGTAATCGACCTGTTTGCCGGCACCGGCGCGGTGGGGCTCGAAGCCCTGTCGCGCGGCTGTCGAAGCGCGCTGTTTGTCGAAAACGGCGTCGAGGGCAGGGGTCTCCTCTGGGAAAACATCGAGAGCCTTGGCCTTCACGGCCGGGCGCGCATCCTGCGCCGCGATGCCACCAAGCTTGGCACCGTCGGCACGATGGAGCCCTGCCATTTCCTCTTTGCCGATCCGCCCTATGGGCGCGGCCTTGGGGAAGCAGCGCTCGTTTCTGCCCATGAAGGCGGCTGGCTCTTGCCCGGTGCGCTCGTGGTGCTGGAGGAGCGCGCCGATGCGTCGCCCTCCGTCGCCCCGGTCTTCCAGCCGCTGGAACAGCGTGTGTTTGGCGATACGCGCGTCGATTTCTTCCGTTACAAGCCGGCCTGAGGACGGACCCATGACGACGAAGCTCTCGCTTCCCGAACACGGCCTGTCGCTTCACGGCGGCATGCCACGGGTAGCGGTGGCCTTTGGCGGCGGCGGTGCGCGCGGCATCGCTCATATCGCCGTCATCGAGGCGCTGGACGAGATGGGCATCGTTCCCGTCGCGATTGCCGGCTCCTCCATCGGTGCCATCTTCGGCGCCGGCATGGCGTCCGGCCTGTCAGGCGCTGCCATCCGCGATTATACGCTCGAAACCGTCGGCAACCGTTCCGCCGTGCTGAACCGCCTGTGGTCGCTCGGACCATCCAGCATGCGCGATGTGGTGGGCGGCTTTCGGCTGGGCCATTTCAACCTGGAGCGCATCCTTGAGGCATTTCTGCCGCCGGAAATCCCGGCGGATTTCGAAGGCCTGAAAATCCCGTTGAAAATCGCCGTCACCGATTATTACGGCCAGTCGGAGGTGATCCTGGAAGAGGGCGACCTGCGCACGGCCATTGCCGCCTCGGCTGCCATTCCCGGTCTCTTCATGCCTGTCATGATCCATGGCCGGGTGATGATCGATGGCGGCGTGTTCAACCCGATCCCTTATGAACATGTCATGGACACCTGCGACATCGTCATCGGCGTCGATGTGGTGGGCGCGCCGGAAGGGGATGGCACCCATGCGCCGAACCGCATCGACAGCGTGTTCGGGGCAAGCCAGCTGATGATGCAGGCGGCTATTGCCTTGAAGATGAAGCTGCATCCGCCGCATCTTTTCCTGCGCCCCTCCGTCAACCGCTTCGGGGTGATGGATTTTCTCAAAGCCCACGAAATCCTCGAGGAATCCGCGCCAATCAAGGACGAGTTGAAGCGCGGGCTGGAAGGCCTGCTCGCCGTCGCCCGCACCTGATCCGCCCCCATCTTGCGCTGGCTAGATCTCGCTCCGTCCGGCTCTCGCGCCGGACATGTCCCGGCCTAAACGTTTTCCGGCTCTTCCGTCACGGTGGTGGCGCGTTTCGGCTTGGTCAGCGGTTCCGGGCGAACCGGGCGCGTGTGCAGCATATGGGCGCCGGCGGAAATGCCTTGCGCCGCCTGGATCTGCAACCGCTCCTCGTCGCGTCGTCTGATGTCGTCACCGATCTCGCTCGTTTCCGATTCCGATGTGCCAAGTGCCTCCAGCGTCTTTTGCCCGAACAGAAGCCCGGATTCCAGCGTTTCTCGCAGTTCGTATTCCACCTCGCGGGCACGCAGCGAAATCGTGTGGATACGGTCATAGGAGCGCACGAAAAGGCGCACCTCGGGAAACTCGGCGCGGATGAGGTCAACGATGTGGTCCGTCACCTCGCGTTTCTGGGTGCAGACGGCAACGATCTTGGCCCGCTCTATGCCGGCTGCCATCAGCACCTCGCGCCGTGTGCCGTCACCGAAATAGATGCGGAAGCCGAAGGTCGCCGCCTGTCGGATACGGTCGGGCGAATCGTCGATGACGGTGACCTCGCGACCGCCGGCAAGCAGGATCTGCGCTGCGATCTGGCCGAAACGCGAAAAGCCCACCATCAGCACGTCGGAGCCCGCGCCCTCAAAATCCTCCGGCATTTCCTCGCGGCCCTGTTCACGCACGAGGAAACGCTTGGCAATCGCCGAACCGAGGGGGGTGAGCGCCATCGACAGGGTGACGCTGGCAATCAGCAGCGAAGCGGTGGCCGGCGACAGAAGGCCGGCGGCAACCGCCGTTGTAAACAACACGAAACCGAATTCGCCGCCCTGCGGCAGAAGCACGGCAATGCTTGCGGCATCTTCGCGGCTGGAGCCGCCGATACGGCAGAGGATATAGAGGATCAACCCCTTTGCAGCCATGAACAGCGGCACGCCGATGAGGATCAGCGCGAGATTGGCGAGAATGGCCTCAAGATCGAGCGACAGGCCGACCGCCATGAAGAACATGGCGAGCAGCAGCCCGCGAAACGGCTCGATATCGGCTTCAAGTTCATGCCGGTAGGAGGATTCGGCCAGCATGATGCCGGCGAGAAACGCGCCCATGGCCATGGAGAGCCCGGCAAGCTGCATCAGGACGGCAGCACCCAGCACCACCAGAAGGGCCGCCGCCAGCATCACCTCACGCGCGCCGGTGCGGGCAATCACCTGAAACAGCGGCGTCAGCAGGTAACGACCGGCCAGAACCATGCCGATGACGGCGCCGGCGGCCACGGCAAAATCGGTGAGGAACGAGCTTTCTGCAGTACCCGGTCCCGATCGCAGCAGCGTGACCAGCGCCAGAAGCGGCACGATGGCCAGATCCTGGAACAGCAGGACCGAAAAGGCGCGTCGCCCATAAGCGGAATTCGTATCGCCGGCATCGTTGAGGATCTGCAGGGCGAAGGCTGTGGAGGAGAGGGCAAGGCCAAAGCCTGCAATCACCGAACCCTGCCAGCTGGCAATGCCGGTTGCCCAGGCAAGTCCCGTCAGCGCCAGACCGCTCAACAACACCTGCGCGGTGCCGAGGATAAAAATATCGCCGCGCATCTGCCACAGGCGCGAGGGTTTCAACTCCAGCCCGATGATGAAGAGCAGGAAAACGACGCCGAGTTCGGAGACATGCAGTACCTCTTCGGGATCTGCAATCAGCTGCAGGATGGGTCCGATGACGATGCCCGCCGCAAGATATCCGAGCACCGTGCCAAGCCCGAGCTTCTTGAAAATTGGTGCGGCCAGCACCGCGCCGCCCAGCAGCAGCAGCGTTTCGGTAAACAGGGGATCTGCACTTGCCATGAAACCTCGCGGGGTCGTTTCGGCATTGGGAACAAGAATCGCCCCGCCGCCCTTGATGCATCCTTTAGTCCACAATACATGGAACGGGAATGAAAGGGTTTCCCATGTCCTCTGAAAATGGCCAAAACGCGCTGCTGTCTCGCGCAGGCGAGCTTGTCGATCTTGCACGCAAGGCAGGCGCCGATCAGGCCGATGCGGTCATCGTGCGCTCCCGCTCCCGTTCCGTCAGCGTTCGCCTTGGCAAGGTGGAGGGTACGGAAGCCTCCGAAAGCGACGATTTTTCGCTGAGGGTGTTTGTCGGAAAGCGCGTCGCCAGCGTCTCGGCCAATCCGGGCTTTGATCTTGCAGCCCTTGCCGAACGCGCCGTTGCCATGGCGCGCGTCTCGCCGGATGACCCTTACGCCTGCCTTGCCGACGAGGCGGATCTGGCCCGCGCCTATCCCGATCTCGAGCTGTTTGATCCGACCGAGATGTCGACGGAGGAACTGACGCAGGCAGCCCTTGCTATGGAAGAAGCAGCCCTTGGCGTGCCTGGCATCAGCAATTCGTCCGGTTCCGGCGCATCGGCTGGTGCCGGCGGGCTGGTGCTCGTCACCTCGCACGGCTTTTCCGGCAGCTATATGGCCAGCCGCTTCAGCCGCTCCGTCAGCGTCATTGCCGGCGAAGGCACGAAGATGGAGCGCGACTATGATTTCGACAGCCGCCTTTATGCCGCAGACCTTGCCTCTCCCGAACTAATCGGCAAACGCGCCGGTGAACGCACGGTCAAGCGCGTCAACCCGCGCCAGGTGGATACGGGCAGCAATGTCACCGTCGTGTTTGACCCGCGCATCGCACGCGGCTTTGTCGGCCATATCGCCGGCGCCATCAACGGCGCATCGGTTGCCCGCAAGACAAGCTTCCTGCGCGACAAGATGGGCCAGCAGGTGTTGAAATCGGGGCTGTCGATCACCGACGATCCGATGATCGTGCGCGGATCCTCCTCGCGCCCCTTCGATGGCGAGGGCGTATCGGGTGCCAAGCTTTCGATGATCGAGGACGGCGTGCTGAACCACT
Organism: Neorhizobium sp. PAMB6716; assembly: GCF_058242805.1. Taxonomy (NCBI): domain Bacteria; kingdom Pseudomonadati; phylum Pseudomonadota; class Alphaproteobacteria; order Hyphomicrobiales; family Rhizobiaceae; genus Neorhizobium; species Neorhizobium sp. PAMB6716. The sequence goes on along the minus strand of NZ_CM177835.1, from coordinate 2,581,201 downwards.
GGTTCCTGTCCACCTCGACCGGGCGGGAACTTGGCCTTTCCACCAACGGGCGCGGCGTGCGCGGCGGCACTTCTGTCTCGCCGGGTTCGACCAATCTGGCGCTGGAGCCGGGCGATATCTCGCCGGAAGACCTCATCGCCAGCATCGGCACCGGGCTTTACGTCACCGAACTCATCGGGCAGGGCGTCAACATGCTGACGGGCGAATACAGCCGTGGCGCCACCGGCTTCTGGATCGAGAATGGCGAACTGGCCTTTCCCGTTTCCGAAGTCACCATCGCCTCCAACTTGAAGGACATGTTCATGCGGCTGACGCCGGCCAGCGACATCGACCGCAAATATGGCGTTGCCGCACCGACAATTGCGATTGAAGGCATGACACTGGCGGGGCGCTGATCTTGAACCATGACGCAGAGCAGACCTTTGACGACGATCTGGCGCTGATCCGTAAGGCAGCCCGCGAGGCGGGCGATATCGCGCTTGGCTATTTTGGCCGTTCACCGGAAGTTTGGTGGAAGAACGAGGGGCGCTCGCCGGTGAGTGCCGCCGATTTTGCCTCCAACGACCGGCTGCAGACGCTGCTTCTTGGGAGCCGTCCTGGCTATGGCTGGCTGTCGGAAGAGACGGATGACGATGCGCAGCGTTTGTCGCGCGACACGCTGTTCGTGGTCGATCCGATCGATGGCACGCGCGCCTTCATCAACGGCGAAAAGACCTGGTGCGTTAGTGTCGCGGTGGTCCATCGTGGCAAGCCGGTGGCGGGTGTTCTGTATGCGCCGGCGCTGCAGGAGGAATTTTGCGCCTGCGTGGGTGGGCCGGCGCTGAAGAACGGCGTGCCGATTTCCGTGTCTGCCGAAAATCCCGGCGCGCTTCGCCAGATCGCGGTGGCCGAAGACATGCTCGGCCAGTTTGCGCCCGATTTTCGCCGGACGCTCAACCGCATCCGCCACGTGCCCTCGCTTGCCTACCGGCTTGCCATGGTCGCCGATGGGCGGATCGATGGCACGGTGGTGAAGCGCAACAGCCATGAATGGGATCTGGCGGCTGCCGACATCATCCTGGAGCGGGCCGGCGGGCGGCTTGTCGATCTTGATGGCCATCGCCTCATCTACAACCGGCAGGCTGTTACGCAGGGTGTGCTCTGCGGCGGGGCGGAACATGTTCTGGAAAGCTTGGTCGCCGGCCTTGCCTCGGGTTGACCTTTGCCCTCGAATGCCGCAGGAGGAAGGGACGGGGAGACGAAAAGACGAGGTAGAAAATGACCGAGCAGAGCGGCAAGAAACAACTCCTACACCTGGTTTTCGGCGGTGAGCTGGAAAGCCTCAAGGGCCTTGATTTCAAGGATCTGGCGGCCCTCGACATCGTCGGTATCTATCCCGATTATGCAAGCGCTCTGGAAGCCTGGAAAAGCAAGGCGCAGATGACCGTTGACAATGCGCACATGCGCTATTTCATCGTTCACATGCACCGTCTGCTGGATCCCGATTCCAAGGGCTGATCCATCGACCATGCGGCGGTCCGCCCGCCTCTTAAGGCAATCGACAGCTGTGTTTTCGACGCATTTGTCAGGCATGGGCCAATGTGCAAAAAACAAGGGCTGCGACCGGGGATGGTGGGGATGGCAAGCATAAAGGGGCGATGGCATTGAGCAACGGCTTGGCGCGCATGGCGTTGCTCGGATACCGCGTGGCCGGTATCTGCGCATATCCCCTGGCTTCATCCTATCTTGCCTACCGGGCCATCAAGGGCAAGGAAGAGCGCCAGCGCCGTCTGGAACGTTTCGGGTATGCCAGCATTGCGCGTCCGCGCGGCCCGTTGATCTGGGTGCATGCGGCAAGCGTGGGCGAAACCATCGCCGTCATTCCGCTCATCCGCGAACTGCGGCGCCGGGACATCCATGTTCTCCTGACCACCGGCACGATGACGTCGGCCGAGCTTAGTCACAAACGCCTCGGCGACGAGGTGATCCACCAATATGTGCCGCTGGACGTCAAGTTTCCGATCAAACGCTTCATCGCCTATTGGCGTCCCGATGCGGCGATTACGGCGGAATCGGAAATCTGGCCGACGACCATGGCGGAACTGACGCGGCGCAATATCCCGCAGATCCGCGTCAATGCCCGTATTTCCGATCGCTCCTTCGAGCGCTGGAGCAGCCGCTCGGCGATTGCCGAACTGTTGTTCGGCAAGCTTGCGCTGGTGGTGGCCCGCTCCGACCTCGATGCCGAACGCTTTCGCGATCTCGGTGCCTGGCCGGTGGTCATTTCCGGCAATCTGAAGGGCGACACAGACCCGCCACCGGTCGATGAGGCCGTGCTGGAACGCTACGTTGCCGAGATCGGCACCCGCAAGACCTGGGCTGCCATCTGCACATTCGAGGGCGAGGACGAGGCGGCCGCCTTCGTTCACCGGGCGTTGAAGCCGCGCAACGGGCAGCTGACCGTTCTCGTGCCGCGCCATCCCGAACGCGCCGACGCGGTCGAGGCGATGCTGACCGGGCAGGGGCTTGTTGTTGCCCGCCGCAGCCGCAACGACCGCATCACGCCGGAAACCGATGTCTTTCTGGGCGATACGATCGGTGAAATGGGGCTTTACCTGCGCCTCACCGAGATTTCCTTTGTCGGCCGTTCGCTGACGGCCGAAGGTGGGCAGAACCCGCTTGAATCCGCCATGCTCGGCTGCGCGGTGCTGACCGGCCCCAATGTGCAGAATTTTCGCGAGACCTATCAGCAGGTGATCCGGCGTGGCGGCGCGCGCATGGTGCGCGATACCGAAATGCTGGCGAAAGCCGTGCATTACCTGATGACCAATGATCCGGCCCGTCAGAAGATGATCGATTGCGGCCATGAGGCGGTGCAGGATATGCGCGGTGCGCTCTCCACCACGATCAAGGCGCTGGAACCCTATCTCAACCCGCTGACCGTCACCGCACGGCTGCGCCCTGCCGGAACCGCTGGCTGATGGATACGCCCTCCCTTTCCACCATCAAGGGCCTGCTGTTCGACAAGGACGGCACGCTGCTGCGTTATGACGAAAGCTGGGGCCCGGTGAACCGGCAGGCGGCAAAACTTGCCGCCGATGGCGGTGGCGAGGATCTCGAAAACCGGTTGCTGATCGCCTGCGGCATGGATCCGGTGACCGGATTGACCAGGGCCGACAGTCTTTTTGCCGCCGGAACCGCCGCAGAGATCGCTGCCGGTTTCGCCAAGGCCGGCTCACCGCTTGCCGTTGGGCCGCTCACCGTTGCACTGGATGATCTTTTCGTGCGCGCCTCGGATTTTTCCGTTGCGGTCACCGATCTTAGCGCCTATTTCGGCCGCCTTCGCGCCCGTGGCTTTCGCCTCGGCGTCGCCTCCAGCGATAACGAGCGCTCGATCCGCGAGACGGCACGACGTTTCGGCTTTCTCGATCATCTGGATTTTATCTGCGGTTATGACAGCGGCCATGGCTGCAAGCCGGAACCGGGCATGGTTCTCGGCTTCTGCAAGGCTGTGGGCCTTGAACCGTTCGAGGTGGCGATGATCGGCGACAACAATCACGACCTGCACATGGGGGCGGCGGCCGGTGCCGGGCTGAAAGTCGCGGTTCTCACAGGCACCGGCTCGCCGGCAACGCTGGCAGCGGCTGCCGACCATGTGCTGGCCGATATTACCGGGCTTGAAACGCTGCTGCCGCAGGGTGAGCCGGCCTGAGCGTTGCCTGGCCTGATACTGCGCGAGCGTCCGGCGGGATAGAGCATTTCCGGCGAAAAGGGACTCGCCTTTAATGCTCTATCTGCTTGTTTTCACGCAAATCCGGACGCAAAACCGCTTCGCACTTTTGCTGGAATTGCTCTAGCTGCCGGCGGCAAAGAGGACAAAGATGGTTTCTGAGGCGCCTTCCTTCTGGTGGACACGGGCGAACTGGCGTGCCTATGGCCTGTGGCCGCTCTCTGTCGTTTATGGTCGCATTGCCGGCCGGCGCATGGCCCGCACGCAGCGGCCGAGCGTTCCCGTGCCTGTGCTTTGCGTCGGAAATTTCACCGTCGGCGGCGCCGGCAAAACACCGACTGCCATTGCCCTTGCCCGAGCGGCCAAGGCGAAAGGGCTCACACCCGGCTTTCTCAGTCGCGGTTATGGCGGCACGCTTTCCGTGACGACGGTGGTGGATCCGAAGCTGCACGGCGCCGATGCCGTGGGTGACGAGCCACTGCTTCTGGCGCGCGAGGCACTGACGGTGATTTCCCGCAAGCGGTTCGAAGGGGCGCGAAGGCTCGTGGCAGAAGGCTGCGACCTCATCATCATGGACGACGGTTTTCAAAGCGCCCGCCTGGTGCTCGATTTCGCCCTTGTCGTCATCGATTCTGTGCGCGGCGTGGGCAATGGCCATGTCCTCCCGTCAGGACCGCTGCGTGCGCCGCTTTCCGAACAGATCCGCCAGATGTCGGCGCTGATGAAGGTCGGCAGTGGCACCGGCGCCGATGCGGTGGTGCGCCAGGCGGCGCGCGCCGGAAAACCGCTTCGCGTGGCAAGCCTCGTGCCGCGTCCTGACCCGGAGATTGCCGGCAAGCGCGTGCTGGCCTTTGCCGGCATTGCCGATCCGCAGAAGTTCTATCGAACGGTTGCCTCGATTGGCGGGGAGATTGCCGTCGAGCGCTCTTTTGCCGACCACCACGCTTTTTCGGATGCGGAAGCGGCGGATCTCATGCGCGAGGCGGAGGAGCAAAATCTGCTGATCGTCACCACGTCAAAAGATGCCGTGCGCCTTGCCGGGCGTCCGGGGGCGGCGAAAACGCTGCTGGATCGGCTGCGGGTGGTGGAGGTCGATATGGTGTTCGACGATCCCCATGTGCCGGGGCAGATGATCGACGAGGCGATTGCTCATTGCCGGGAGCGGGTGTTGCGGGAAAAGCGAGGCAGCAGGCCGGTTTAACGTGGCGCGTCGAAGGCGTTCGGCATGCGACGAGATCTTCCAATCTGCCGCAAGCCCCCCTCTGCCCTGCCGGGCATCTCCCCCACAGGTGGGGAGATTAGCGTGGCGCTGCCGTCGGGGCTCCCATTGCAGAGGTGTGCTGCCCTTAATGCTACCGAGAAACTTGGTCGATATCGAGGAAGTTGGGCGTCTGCCCCATCTGCTCTCCCCCCTTGTGGGGGAGATGCCCGGCAGGGCAGAGGGGGGCTAAGCGGCATATTCGGCGGCTATAGAGCCGCAAGCCGGCCCCCAAAAAAACTATCCGCGCCTCTGGTTCGGCAATATGCCCGCCCGCTTGTCGGCTTCAAGCGACGATGCGGCATCGGCATAGGGTTCCTGGCGGGCGACGCTCCAGTAGCGCAATTCATCGACCGGGATCTGCGCACCGGTCATGGCGCAGGTCACATAGGCGCCGGCCGACAGGATCTGGAAATCGCCGTCGAGATAGCGGATTTTTGCCTCGCGGTGGCTGCCGCCTTCAAAACGGTTCATCGGTCGTCTCCTGCGTAAGTTCATTGGTTTCATCTACCCCCGCACGCCGCCCCTTGGCCAGACCCGGCGGGCTGGGCGTGTTTAAAAAATCAGCTGCGGCCGAACAGGCGCTCGATGTCGTTGAGTTTCAGCTCGATATAGGTCGGGCGCCCATGGTTGCACTGGCCAGAGCCGGGGGTCGCCTCCATCTCGCGCAGCAGAGCGTTCATCTCCTCCGGGCGAAGCCTGCGGCCGGAGCGCACCGAGCCATGGCAGGCCATGGTGGCGGCCACATGCTCCAGCCGGCTTTTGAGGCCATCCGACGTATTCCATTCGCCGATTTCGTCGGCGAGATCGCGCACCAGGCCTGCCGCATCAACCGAACCGAGCATGGCCGGCGTTTCGCGCACGGCAACGGCACCGGGGCCGAACCGCTCCAGCGCCAGCCCGAGCTTTTCCAGCTGCGGCGCGTGTGCAATCAACCGGTCGCACTCCTCTTCCGGCAGATCGACGATTTCGGGGATCAGCAGAACCTGCGAGGGCAGGCGGTCCTTTTCCAGCGCCTTGCGCATCGCCTCGAAGACCAGCCGTTCATGGGCGGCATGCTGGTCGACGATGACAAGGCCGGTATCGGTCTGGGCGACAATGTAATTTTCATGCAGTTGCGCGCGCGCTGCCCCCAGCCGGAACTGCGTGGCGGGGTCTGGCGCACCGGCCACGATGCCTTCTGCGGCAGCCGGCATCATGCCATCGGCGCGGGCGCTGGGCGTCATCACCGCGTCAAAGGCCGCTTGACCGCGCTCGCCAAAAACCCCGGCGGATGCCGGCTCGGCAATCGTCATCGGCCGAAACGGCGAGGCGGCCGGCGTCCAGCCGACATTGCCGCTGCGGTGGCCGGTGAAATAGCCTGACGAACCGCCAGCCTGCGAAGTGGCGGTCTCCGTTGTGGGTGCGCCGCCAAAGCCTGGACGAAACGCGCGCATCAGGCCGTCGGTCCCGGTCGTTGCCGCCCGGTCGCCCTCGCGGGCCAAAGCCTGGCGCAGCGCCCCGACGATGAGGCCGCGCACGAGGCCCGGATCGCGAAAGCGCACATCGGCCTTCGCCGGATGCACATTGACATCCACAAGCGCCGGATCGAGCGTGATCGACAGCACCGCCACCGGATAACGACCGGACGGAATGGTTTCGGCATAGGCGCCGCGGATCGCCGAGAGGATCAGTTTGTCCTGCACCGGGCGTCCGTTGACGAAGGCATATTGATGCGCCGAATTGCCCCGGTTGAAGGTCGGCACGCCGGCAAAACCGGTGAGGCCGACATCTTCGCGCTCAGCATCGATCTCGATGGCATTGTCCTTGAACTCCGCGCCCAGAACCTGCGCCATGCGGCTCAGCGGATCGCCGGGCGAGGCTGGAAATTCCAGCGTCGAGCGGTCGGAGCCAGAGAGCACGAAACGCACATGCGGAAAGGCGATCGCCATGCGCTTCACCACTTCGGTGATGGCGCCGGCCTCTGCCTTTTCCGTCTTCAGGAATTTGAGCCGGGCAGGGGTCGCAAAAAAGATGTCGCGCACTTCGACCACGGTGCCGATATTGGCAGCCGCCGGGCGCACCGGCGTCAGCTTGCCGCCGGCAAGGGCAATTTCCACGCCCGTGGCCGAACCGGCCCGCCGGCTGGTGATGGAGAGTTTGGCGACCGAGCCGATCGAGGGCAGCGCCTCGCCGCGAAAACCGAGCGTGCGGATATCGTCGAGCGTTTCGGAAATCTTTGACGTGCAGTGGCGGCGCACGGCAAGGCTCAAGTCATCGGCGTCCATGCCGCTGCCATTGTCGGTGATGCGGATCAGGCTCTTGCCACCGCCGGCGGTCGCGATTTCCACGCGGGTCGCACCGGCATCGATGGCGTTTTCGATCAGCTCCTTGGCGGCGCTGGCGGGACGCTCGATCACTTCGCCTGCGGCGATCTGGTTGATGAGCGTTTCGGGAAGCTGTTTGACGGACATCGCATTATTTTCCAGGATTTTCCGGTCCGGGAAAAGCCGGCCTGTCGCTTTGTCCCCCGCAGATCGTAGCGTTAAGCGCAACTTAACGCCAAATCGGCTATCGTTTGCAACAGGATACCGCGCCGCACGACCTTGCGCCAGTCGAAGCGGCGTATCTGTTGGGCGCAGACGTGCGAACCCGCGCGACAAGGCGGGCGCAAAGACAGGACAGGAAGCGATGCAACCGGCAGCGGACGAAAGCCGGCTCCCCCGGGCGGGAGCCGCCCGGACCATGCGAACGGTTCTGCGATGATTGAGACCGTGAAGATGAAGGGGCTTGCCGCCACCGCGCTGATGGAACTGATCGCCGATGCGATGTCGGGCGCCTTCCTGATCTATGATCGCGATGACACCATTGTCTTTGCAAGCCCGCAGGTCGTCGGTTTCCTGCCGGCGCTGTCGGCCGCACCGCAGCCCGGCACGCGGCTTCGCGATGTGCTGGGCCGCATCTACGACAAGGGCGGCTACAGCGCGGATCCGGAAGCCGGCCTGAAGGGCGACACAACCAGCAGCGGGGAGCGCCGCCGCATCAGCCGCGAGGACTGGATCGCCGGCGAGATCGCCGCCCTCTGGCGCGAGCGTTCGGAAACCGTGGTGCGCCGGGATGCCGACCGCTGGATGAGCCTCACACGGCGGCGCCTGCCATCCGGTTACGGCACCTGCATCCTGCGTGATGTCTCCGAACTGCGCCGGCGCGAGGATCAGTGGCGCACGGACCTCGAGCGGGTGCAGCTGACGGAAGAGATTCTCGATTCTCTGCCCTTTCCGGTGATGGTGCGCGATCGCAATCTCCTCTGCGTGGCCGTCAACAAGGCGGCAGAACGGCTCTATTGCCGCCCGGCGGATGAAATTCTCGGTCGCAGGGCCGATGAACTGCATGCTGCGGATCCGGCAGCCCATATCGACGCCGCCAACCGCCAGGTTCTGGAGACCGGCGTGCCGTTTTCCATCGGTATCCAGATCATTCTGCCGGAGGAACCACCGTCCTGTTATCTCATGCGCAAATTCCGTGTCGGCAAGCCGGGGCGTTATTACGTCGTGACTGTCATGGAGGATGTGGCCGAGTTGCTGGCGAATGGCGAGCAGCCGGAATGGAATTTCGCCGGTCTCGAGGGTGTCGATTTCATCGTCTCGGACATGCGCCGGCCAAAATCGGAGGGGCAGGCGGCGGAGGTCACGCCACCGGTGGACATGGCCGGACGCCGTGTTCTTCTTGTGACGGATGACGGCGCGGTGGAAGAGGAAGGCGTCTCGCTTTTGCTGCGCGCCGGTTTTGATGCCACCGCTGCCCGCAACGGCCGCGAGCTTGCCGCCGTGCTCGATATCACCCGCCAAAGGCAGGTGGTGGTCGATCTGGTGGTGGTGGATGCCGGCATGGATTTCGCCTGCCTGGAAGCCGCACAAGCCTGCGGCATCGACGTGCTGGTGCTGGAAGGGTTTCAGGTCGCGCGCGAACTGATCCCTTCCGTGCTGCGTCGTTTCCGCAATCCCCCGCCGGCACAGCCGGTGGCGGATGAGCAGTGGCAGATTTCCTCGGCCATGCCCGTCGATGTGCTGGTGGCGGAGGATAACGGCGTCAACCAGATCGTCTTTTCGCAGATCCTGGAAGGGCTCGGCTATCGTTACGCGATTGCCGCCGATGGCGAGGAGGCGGTGCGGTTGTTTCGCGATCTCCAGCCGCGCATCGTCCTCATGGACATCACGCTTCCGCGCCTTAACGGCTTTGAGGCAGCCTCGGCGATCCGCGAAATGGAAACGGTGGCCGGCACGGTGCCGATCATCGGCGTGCTGTCGCCTGCCGTCGAGGGAGACCGCGATGCCTGCTGGGCCGCCGGCATGAACGACGTGGTGATGAAGCCGCTCAGCCCCGACGTGCTGGAGGAAAAGTTCCGCCGCTACCTGGGAGACGAGAGCCCGGTGAAGCGACGGCGCGACGGGTTGCGTTAGGCGCGGGCTACAATACCCACAGTCGTGCTGCCATGTTTTATTAATCTTTCGCCAGCATTGTGCGCCAAGGCCAGAAATCTCAACGGGGCACGGGTTTATGAAGTCGGCGGGCGATCCGTTGCCAGACGTCAGTCAGAACGAACTGCAGGCGATGGCATACCGTGATCCCCTGACGGGGCTTGGCAATCGCTACCGGTTGCGCGACAAGGTGCGCCTGATTGCCGCCGAACGCGCCGATGATCCCGCCCCCTTCACCATCGGCATCGTTAACCTTGATGGCTTCAAGCCGATCAACGACCTGTTCGGCTCTGAAGCCGGCGACGAGATCCTCTGCCAGGTGGCCTATCGCCTGAAGGCCTGCATTCCCGATGGCGCGACGGTGACCCGCCACGAGGGCGACGAGTTTGCCGTTCTGCTGCCGCTGGTGTTTGAAAAACACAGTGCCGAACGGCTGGGGCAGATGATCAAGGACGTACTTTCGGCACCCTATGATCTTGGCGATCGCAATGTCCGGCTTTCGGCCTCGCTCGGCTTTGCCGTTTATCCCTTTGCCGGTGCCGAATTCGAGGAATTGCTGAAAAGCGCTGAAACGGCGCTTTATCGCTCCAAACGTCGGGGCCGCGGCCAGATCACCGTCTATTCGCGCGAAATTGCCCAGGAAATGAAGCGCTCGACGCAGCTGGAACAGGCGTTGCGCAATGCCATCATCGCCGATGCGGTGGAGGTGCATTTCCAGCCGATTGTGCGTATTCGCGATGCCTGCGTCGTGGGTTTCGAGGCGCTGGCCCGCTGGAACGATGCGGATCTCGGTTTCGTGTCGCCTGCCGTTTTCGTACCGCTTGCCGAAGAACGCGGCTTTATCGATGCCCTCTCGCATGCACTTTTGCGCAAGGCGGCGGAGGCAGCACTGTCGTGGCCGCGCGAGCTGTTCCTGTCGTTCAACCTGTCTTCCGCGCAGCTGATGGATACGGGCACGGCCGGTGCCATCCTCAACACACTGTCACGCGTCGGGCTCGATCCTGCCCGGCTGGAACTGGAGATCACCGAAACGGCCGTCATGACCTCGGCCGATACCGCCGAGCAGATCATCGCCGACCTTCGCCGGGCCGGCGTGCGCATCTCGCTCGATGATTTCGGCACCGGCCAGTCCAGCCTGGGGCGCCTGCGCGATTTTGCCTTCGACAAGGTCAAGATCGATCGGGCATTCATCTCCCGCATCACCACGGACCGTGCCTCCGAACATATCGTCAAGGCCATCATCGCCATGTGCGACGGGCTGAACCTCGAAGTGGTGGCCGAAGGCATCGAAGAGCGGGCGGATGCGGAAAAGCTGAAGGGGCTCGGCTGCGCCATGGGGCAGGGCTATTATTACGGACGGCCCGTCGATGCCGTCGCCACGCAGCGGTATCTCCAGCAACATTTTCGCGACCCCGGTAACCTCAGCGAAACCGCCTGACCTGTTGTGCTGCAACACGCGAAAATCACGCACGAAAAAGGGCGACGCCTGCGTGCCGCCCTGATCCGTTTCGCCTTCAAAAGCAATGCGTCCCTCGTTCCGGGACCCGCCGTAAAAGATTACGGCTGGGTGGTCGTCGACGGGGTTGTGGCACCGCCTGCAGCAGGCGCCGTGGTCGTTGCAGCGCCACCGGTCGAGGAGGTGGTGGTCCCATCCATCGTGCCGGATGTTGCAGCCGTATCCTGATCGTCAAGCGTCTTGAATTCCGGTGCAGCCTTCAGCGCGTCAGCCGTTTCGGTCGTCGTCAGACGAATGTCGTTGCTGTCGGCTTCACGGGTCACCGTGATCTTGTCCATGGGGACTGCGACGTCCTTCTGGCCCATGCCGAGGAAGCCACCGACGCCGACCACCGCTGCGACAATGCCGCCGTTTTCTTCGAGAATGAGGTCGGTCACGCTGCCGATGCTCTTGTCTTCGCCATTGTAGATCGACTTGCCGATATAGTCATTGGCGCTGATCTGGTTCTGAGCCTGTTCGGTCAGATATTCGCCGGTCATGCCAGCGCCTGCGGCGGACGTCGTACCGGTCGTGCCGGCGGCAGGTGCCGTCGTCGTCGTACCGGACTGGGTGGCCGGAGCGGCCGGCGAAGCCGGGGTGGCGGTCTGAGCAAGCGCGGGTGCGACTGCTGTGGAGGCCATCAGTACGGCAGCGGCTGCCATGGTGCTAAGGGTCTTCTTCATATCGTACCTACCTTTGTAATCTGTTTGTCTCTGGCGCTTCAAACTGTTGGCTCGTTGCGCCGGTTCGAGGAGAGAATGCATGGGGTAGGGGATGGTTCCGGAGGCATATGCCAAAAAAATAGGCGAAAACGCGGGAACGTTTTCGCCTGATCGTTGTTTGCGCCCGCCTTCGCGGGCTCTTTTTCGTTCGGCCTTCGCCGGCGCCTGCTAGAGCAGGTAGGCCGGTTCCTCGCGTCCCTTCACGGTGATGCCGAGATCGAAGAGGAAGCCGGCCTGCTTATCGGCGGCGCGTTCGGCTTCGCTTGCGCCTTCATAGGCGGTGGTCACGGCGATGCGGCCAAATTCCTTGCCGAAGAAGGCGGGGCAGGAGGTGCGGCTTGTCGGTAGCGCATAACGCGCCGCATGGCTGCCGTCGGGGCGGTAGCAATCCACGGCCGATGCGCCCCAGCGTGCGTTCCACACGTTGCCATCGCTGTCGCAGACGGAGCCATCCGGTCCGCCGGCGGTGCCGCTTTCGACAAAAACCTCGGCTTTGCCGGCGGGAAGGCCGGTTGCCGCATCGAGCGGCACGCGCATGATCTTGCCGATGCGGGTATCGGTGTAATAACCGGTCGCGCCATCCGGCGAAAAGCAGATGGAATTGGGAATGCTGACGCCGGCAAACATCCTTGTGATGACACCCTTGGCCACGTGATAGATGGAGCCCGCGCCATCTTCGGCCTTCAGGCCCATGGTGCCGATCCACAACGCGCCGCAGGGGTGAACCCTGCCATCATTGGAGCGGGTGCCCATATGGGCCGGTTCCAGCTCGCGGTAGGGTGTCAGCTCGCCGGTTGCGACGTCGCGGATGAAAAGGCCCTTTTCGGATGCCAGCAGCTGGCGTCCGGCATCGATGCGGGCGAGAACGCTGGCGCGAAACGGCAGCGCATGCACGCGGGCAGCCCCGCTCGTCACGTTCAACTCATGCAGTTCGCGTCCGAGAATGTTGAACCACCAAAGCGTGTCGGTTGCCGCATCATAGGTCGGGCCTTCGCCGAGTTCCAGGCCATGCGAGGAGAGAACCGTGCCTTTGAAATCGACCACCTGCGTCATGCGTGCGCCTCCATGGCCCGGTCATAGGCCTCGATGGTCATCATGGCCTTGCCCACCACCTCGGCAAGCGTCATGCCCGGCTTGTAGAGGCTGGAGCCGAGGCCGAAGGCGGTGATACCGCCCTTGATATAGTCGGCGAAATTGGCATCCGAGACGCCGCCAACGGCCGCGATCACGAGATCCTTCGGCAGCACGGTGCGAATGGCATTGATGCCCGACGGACCAAGCACGCTTGCGGGGAAAAATTTGAGGCCCGTGGCACCGGCACGCGCGGCGGCCAGCGCTTCGGTTGCGGTAAAGCAGCCGGGAAGCGTGACCATGCCCTTTTGGGCGGCAAGGGAAATCACCGCCGGTTCGACATTCGGGCTCACCATCAGCCGTCCGCCGGCGGCATCAAGCGAGGCGACATCCTCGACGGTCAGCACCGTGCCGGCGCCGATCAGGCAATCGGAAGGCGCAAGTTTTGCCGCGATCTCGATGGAGCGGAACGGATCAGGCGAATTCAGCGGAATTTCGATGGCGGTAAAGCCCACCTCGATCAGGCCACCGACAACGGCCTGTGTTTCTTCCGGCTTCAGGCCGCGAAGGATTGCGACCAGCGGCCGCTGCATCGGGGGAAAGGGAACGCGGGTCATGCGGGCATCCTTGCATCGGAGAAGAAAAGGGTTTGGGCGGCGGCGCCAAGGCCGTTGCGCACGGCAAGATCGGCATCCACCGTCTGGTAGCCAAGGCCAAGTGCCTCGAACGCGGCCTGGTAAAGGCCCTGCAGGCGGCCGGATGCCACCAGCTGGATCGTCTCCACGTGGCCACCGGCTGCAAACAGGCCACCGGCGATTTCCGTGCCGATCAGCGTGCCGGAAAGGCGCGCGGCCGCACTTGTCGCATCAAGCCCGTTCAGAAGCTGGCCGGAACGGGCGGTGAAGATGAGGTTGGTGACCATGGCAGGGGCGGAGACTGCCCGTTTGATCGCGGCCAGAAAGGCCGGGTGTGACCCGTCAAATCCTTCGGCACCGGCCATCGCATGTTTCAGGATCGACTGTTTTGACAAAACGTCAAACACTTCGCCGGTCATGAAGGAGGCAAAGCTCGTCACGCGGCTGTCTTCGACGTTCACCCATTTCGAATGGGTCCCGGGCATGCAGACCAGCTGCTTTCCAGAGGATGCGGTGCCGAGGGCCCCGAGCAACTGGGTTTCCTCGCCGCGCATCACGTCCGGTGCGTCCGGTGCGCGCTGGGCAATACCCGGCAGGATGCGGATGTTGCGGATCTGGCCGGGAACGGAAACGGCGCCTTCCAGCACCGAGGAGAGCGGGGCAGGGGCATTGGCATAACCGGCTTCCACCCAGCCCTGACGGGCGCCGGCCATGCCGCAGATGATGACAGGTGCGTTTTCGGGGGCGGAGACGGCGGCCAGATGCGCGTCAAGCACCGTGGCAAAACCGGTTTCGGCAGCCGTCGTCATGCCTTCGCCGCTGCGGCGTTCGGCCAGAATATTATGTCCGGCATCCATCAGCCAGAGCCTGAAACTGCTGGTGCCCCAGTCCACGGCGATATAGGTGGCCTCAGCCATCAGAGAGTTCCTCCATCTACGGTCAGCCATTGCGCCGTCATGCCGGCGGATGCGGTGGAGGCGAGAAACAGGCATGGCCCCACCATGTCTTCCGCCATCAGGCTGCGTTTCAGGCACTGGCGATCGATCATCGCGCTGATGCTTTCGTCTGTCAGCCACAATTCCTTCTGCCGCTCTGTCACCACCATGCCGGGCAGGATGGCGTTGACGCGGATATTGTCCGGCCCCAGCCGTCCTGCAAGGCTTTTCGTCAGCCCGAGAATGCCGGCTTTCGCCGTCGCATAACTCGGCAGGCTGCCCATGTTGAGCATAAAGGCGATGGACGACAGGTTGACGATGGCGCCGTTGCCATCGGCCTTCAGATGGGGAGCGGCGGCCTTGGCGGCAAAAAACATCTGCTTGATGTTGATCGCCTGGTTGTCGTCCCAATACTCTTCCGTCACGTCCAACAACTCGTGGCGGTCGTCCCAGCCGGCATTGTTGACGAGAACACCCAGCCCGCCACAGCGATCGGCTGCCGCCTTAACCGCTGCTTCAACGGCGTTCATGTCGCGCAGGTCGGCGTTGAGATAGGTCACCGGATGGCGGCTGTCGCGGTCAAGCTCCTTGACCAGCGCTTCACTCGGCTCATCCGCCCGGTCGATGAAGGCGACGCGGGCACCCTGACGGGCAAAGGCGCGGGTGAAGGCGGCGCCAATGCCCGAACCGCCGCCGGTGATCAGCACGCCACGGTCTTCAAGATCAGCAAAGCGGAAGGAGGGCGAAGGGCTCAAGGATATATTCCTGTTGTTCCATTATATGGAACCGAGTTTGACTAATTGGAATAAAGAGAATAAACCGGCGGACGTGTCAAGCCGCCTTCGCGGCCGATCCTCCTCAACAGGCGGGGACTGTCCATTGCCTCAATCATCGCCAGATCCTCATGGCCCAGCCGCGGACGTGGATGCGCAAAGTGCCGCTGGCGAAACGGGTACGCTCGGCAAGGCGGTGGCGCTGCTGGATCTGGTGGCACGTGCGGAAAACCCGCCGCGCTTTACCGATCTTTTAAAGCTCACCGGCCAGCCGCGCGGCAGCCTGCACCGGCAATTGCGGCATCTGGTGATGGAGGGATTAATCGATTTGTCGCCGGATGGCGTCTACACGCCGGGCCTTCGCCTGCTGCAATTTGCCTCACGCGCCTGGGCGCGCAATTCCTTTCGCCTGGTGGCCGAGCCGCATCTGACGCGGCTGCATGAGATAACCGGCGAGACGGTGCATCTCGGCGTGCTGCGCGACTGCGAGATCGTTTACCTCGACAAGATCGAAAGCCGGCAGGCGGTGCGCATGCATTCGCAGGTCGGAAATTCCGCGCCCGCCTATTGCACCGGCGTCGGCAAGGCCGCGCTCACCTGTCTTGATGATGCGGATCTCACTGCGCGCTGCGCGCGCATGGTCTTCCATTCCTATACACCGAGAACGCTTGTCCGTGCGGGAGACCTTATGGATGATATCGCAAATATCCGCGCCCGCGGTTTTGCCTTCGATCTGGAGGAACATCAGCCGGGCATTCGTTGCGTGGCTGCCGCCATTCACGCGCCGGCGGCGGGAATTCTCGGCGGCGTCTCGGTCACCGCGCCGGCTTTTCGGGCAGGGTCAGAGCAATTGGACGCCTGGGCTGAGCCGGTCTGCAGGGCGGCCAGCGCCATTGTCGCCGATATCGCCGGTCGGCTTGGCCCGCGGCGCTGAAAAAATCGACGAATTTTACGAAAACTCTCGAAATCCGGAACTGAGTGTTTGTCAAGTACAACCAATCATGGCATGATTGCGGCATGATGATTGCGGCCATGATGGCATCTACGCAAGACCGGCCTGTTGGTTGCCGGCTCGATGTCACCTCGAAGCTTTCCTGACGCCTGAACATCGGGCAATCGGTGGGTGCGTCGGGGACGCTCTAACCAAGATTGTCATGCAAGATGGATAAGACCGAAAGCTTCGATGCCACCTATTCCGTGGCCGCCCGCGTGGCGGAACTGAAGTCCCTTCAAACGCAATTCGATATTTTCCGTTTCATGCGCCGCATCACCGAAAGTTACGGATGCCGCATGTTCATCGTCTGCGAACTGCCCTCGACGACAACGCTGGAGCTTTCCGGCAATACGATCATCACCAACTGGCCCTCCGAGCTGATGTCGAATTTCGATCAGGCGGGCCTTTTACAGACAAGCCCCATTCTGCAGCGCCTGCGCAGTGCCACGCTGCCGGTGACCTATACGATGGCGGAAATCGCGCTGGCGCGCGGCGGCGACATGGTCTCCTGCGAATTGTTTCAGCGTTTCGGCATGAGCGGCGGCGCATTTTTCCCCGTGCATGATGCCGCCGGCAAGCGTGGCACTGTTGGTTTCTGCGGCGACGGCGTGATGTTTACCGTGCAGCAGATGGTGGAGCTTCTTTATCTGTCAGTGCATGTCTACCAGCGCCTGGCTGAGATCCGCGATATCGACATCAAGGTGGCCGAGCAATTGAGCGACCGCGAGATCGATTGCCTCAACTGGACCTCTGCCGGCAAGACCAGTGCCGAAATCGCCGAGATCCTGACCTTGTCGGAACACACGGTTAACCATTATCTCAATCGTGCCACGAAGAAGCTCGATGCGGTGAACCGTACGCAGGCGGTTGCCAAGGCATTGCGGATGAAATTGATCGCCTGAGAGGCAGTTCAGGCGGCCTTCTGTTCATCGCGGCTTATCTTTTAATCATGGCCGTCCGCCAAACCTGCTTCCAGGCGGATATTTTTGCCTCCTGGGGGCAGAATAGCCCGGTTTTCCAACTGGCATGCATCCTGCATCCTCTCCGGCAGGTCCAGAGGGGACTGAAAAAAGCGTCCCAAGAGGCGCATTCAACAAAAGCCGTCGTCTGAGCTTCGCGCGTCGTCAAGACTGCGGCAGGCTTCAGGCGGCGGCTTTAATACTTGTTGCCCGCGCCCGGATGCACCACCTATAAGTCCGACCGGATGAGCCGCGCCAGATATCCCGCAAGACCCAAAGATCTTGCACGGGAAGGGGGCTGGCGTTGATGCACGGGGCAAGGGAGTTTGACATGGCGGATGTGACCAAGGATATCGTGCTTGCAGCGCTGTCGCGCGTGCGCGGACCGGACCTGGAAGGCGATATCGTGTCGCGCCACATGGTGTCGGATGTCTTCATCGCCGATGGCAAGGTCTATTTCTCCATCACCGTTCCGGCCGAGCGCGCCAAGGAACTGGAACCGTTGAGGATTGCCGCTGAAAAAACCGTGACCGCCATCGACGGCGTCCGCGGCGCGCTGGTGACTTTGACGGCAGACCGCAAGGCCGGTGCCGCGCCCGCAGCCGCACCACCCCGGCCGCAGCCGGCGCCCCATTCGCACGGTGGCCATTCCCACGCACCGCAGGCCGCTGGCCCGGCGCAGCCGCAGCGTCCGCAAAAGGCTGGCGTCCCCGGCGTCGGTGCCATCATTGCGGTGGCCTCCGGCAAGGGCGGCGTCGGCAAATCCACCACGGCCGTCAATCTGGCGCTCGCCATGATGGCAAATGGCCTGAAGGTCGGCCTGCTGGACGCCGATATCTACGGCCCCTCCGTGCCGCGCCTGTTGAAGATTTCCGGCCGTCCGCAGCAGATCGAGAACCGCATCATCGTGCCGATGGAAAATTATGGCCTGAAAACCATGTCGATGGGGTTTCTTGTGGACGAAGAAGCAGCCATGATCTGGCGCGGACCGATGGTGCAGTCGGCGATCCTGCAGATGCTGCGTGAAGTCGCCTGGGGAGAGCTGGATGTGCTCGTCGTCGACATGCCCCCCGGCACCGGCGATGCGCAATTGACGCTTGCCCAGCAGGTGCCGCTTGCCGGTGCCGTCATCGTCTCGACCCCGCAGGATCTCGCCCTCATCGATGCCCGCAAGGGCATTGCCATGTTCCGCAAGGTGGAGGTGCCGCTGCTCGGCATCGTCGAGAACATGAGCTATTTCCTCGCCCCCGATACCGGCGCGCGCTACGACATTTTTGGTCATGGCGGCGCGCAGGCGGAAGCCAACCGCATCGGCGTGCCCTTCCTCGGTGAAGTGCCGCTCACCATGGATATCCGCGAACGCTCGGATGCGGGAACACCGGTTGTCGTGTCCGATCCCGACGGCGCTTCGGCAAAAATCTACCGCGATATCGCCACCCGCGTTGTCCAGGAATTGACGGGCATGAAGCCGCGTCCGGCCCCTGCAATCGTTTTCGACTGACAGCCTTCCGATTCGTTTCGCTTGCATTCATCAGTGACTGGTCTTATACGCCCGTCTCGCTTGGGACGGGGGAACTGCATGTTGGCCCTTTACGTTCAATTGTGTCGGTCGATCGGGCGCCGGCGCGGAGACGCTGCTTGATCAATGCCTATCGTGCCAATGGCTCCCATACGGTGCTTGCCCCGGATATGTCCGCGGCTGCCTTGCCTTCCGATATCGTCTGGATCGATCTCGTTGCGCCCTCGCGCGAGGAAGACCGGCATGTGGAAGACCTGCTTGGTATCGACGTGCCAACCCGCGACGACCTGAAGGACATCGAGCCGTCCAGCCGCCTCTACATCGAGAAGGATGCCGTCTACATGACGGCCTCGCTCGTGCTGAAGGCCGATACGCGCGATCCGCAGTTGACCGATGTCGCCTTCATCCTCACCGGCAACCGGCTGGTGACGGTGCGTTATGCCGAGCCAAAATCCTTCAACCTGTTCATTGCAGCGCTCGGGCGCGCACCGGACGAGGCTTGCGACGGACGGCTGCTTCTGGCGCATCTTGTCGAAACCATCGCCGACCGCACCGCCGAAATCATCGAAACCGTGGTGGCCCGCCTCGATCGCCTGTCCGGGGATATCTTTCGCGCCGGTGACGGGCGCCGGCCGCCAAAATTCCTCGAGCGCAAGCTGGCCGAAATTGCCGAATGTCATCGTCTCGTCGGCAAGGTGCGCGATAGTCTCGGCTCGTTGTCGCGGCTTTTGTCCTTCATCCTCAACGTGCCGGCCGTTCATGATGACGGCAAGGTCGGTTCTCTCTGCGGCACGGTGGCCAAGGATGTCGCGACGCTGTCTGAACATGCAGCCTTCATCGCCGGCAACATTTCCTTCCTGCTCGATGCCTCGCTCGGCCTCATCAATGTCGAGCAGAATTCCATCATCAAGATCTTTTCGATCGCCTCCGTGGTCTTCCTGCCGCCAACGCTGGTGGCGTCGGTCTACGGCATGAATTTTCGCGCAATGCCCGAACTGGACTGGACGTTTGGATATCCGATGGCGCTTGTTGCCATGTTGATCTCTGCCATCGTTCCGTTTTATTTTTTCCGCTGGAAGGGCTGGCTTTAAGCGCCAGGAAACCGGATGTCACACGCAGCTGACGACCACATCTCCGAAAACAAGAGCCTCAAACATTTCCTCGCGCTGACGCTGGGATCCGTGGGCGTCGTTTATGGCGATATCGGCACGAGCCCGCTTTATGCCTTTCGCGAGGCGCTGCGCCCGGTGTCGGCCGATGGCGTTACCCAGATGGAAATCATCGGCATCATCTCGCTGATGATCTGGACGTTGACGATCATCGTCACCATCAAATACGTGCTGTTTCTGCTGCGCGCCGATAACCACGGCGAAGGCGGCACGCTGTCGCTTCTGGCCATGCTGATGAAGACGGCCGGCGGCAACAAGGCGGTGCTGATGATGCTCGGCCTCATCGGCGCGGCACTTTTTCTCGGCGATGCGATGATCACGCCGGCGCTGTCGGTTCTATCCGCCGTCGAGGGCCTGAAACTGGTCACGCCGGCTCTCAGCGAAGCCGTGCTGCCGATCTCCATCGTCATCCTCATCGGGCTGTTTGCCATCCAGTCGCAGGGCACCGGCCTTGTGGCGCGTTTTTTCGGGCCGATCACGCTGGTCTGGTTCATCGTCATGGGCGCCGGCGGCATTGCCCATATTTCCGATGACCTCAGCATCCTGAAAGCCTTTAATCCGCTTTATGCGGTCACTTTCATGCTGGACGAACATTTTGTCGGCGTGGTCGTGCTCGGCGCCGTGTTTTTGACCGTCACCGGGGCTGAAGCGCTTTATGCCGATCTCGGTCATTTCGGCCGCCGGCCCATCCAGTGGGCGTGGTTTGTGGTGGTGTTTCCGGCGCTGACGCTGAATTATCTCGGCCAGGGCGCGCTGGTGCTAAAACATCCGGAAGCCATGGAAAACCCATTCTACCTGATGTTCCCCAGCTGGGCACTGCTGCCGGTGGTGATCCTTGCGACCGCGGCCACCATCATCGCCAGCCAGGCCGTGATTACCGGCGCCTTCTCGCTGGTGCGCCAGGCGATCCATCTCGGTTACCTGCCGCGCATGGAAATCCTCTTCACCTCGGAAACCAATACCGGGCAGATCTTCCTGCCTGGCGTCAACATGCTGCTCCTGATCGGCGTTCTGGCGCTGGTGCTGGGCTTTGAAAGTTCCGATGCGCTGGCCACCGCCTATGGCATCTCGGTCACGGGCGCCATGGTGGTCACCACGATGATGGCCTTCGAGTTCGTCCGCGCCCGCTGGCGGTGGCCGCGCATCGTGGCAGCGCTTGCGCTGGCTCCGCTTCTGGCGCTGGAACTGGTCTTTCTCGGCGCAAACCTTTTAAAGATCCACGATGGCGGTTACGTGCCCGTCATGATGGCGATCTGCTTTACCGTGATCATGTGGACATGGAAGCGCGGCACGGCAATTCTGGCGGAAAAAACCCGCCGCTCCGACGTACCGCTGGCAGCCTTTGCCGCCTCGATCGAAAAATCGATCAACGGCAAAAGCGCCCATGCCCCCGTCAGCGTGCCGGGAACGGCAATTTTTCTCACCAGCGATCCGGAATCGGCCCCGGCGGCGCTCATGCACAATCTGAAGCACAATCACGTGCTGCATGAAAAGAACGTCATCCTCACCATCAAGACGGTGAACAAGCCACGCGTCTCCCAGGAGCATTGTTTCCATGTGGAGAAATTTTCCGAGCGCTTCACGCTGATCGAGCTGCGCTTTGGCTTCATGCAGTCGCAGAACGTTTCGCAGGCCATTGCCTACCTGCGCAAATGCGGCCTGAAGTTCGACATCATGTCGACCTCCTTCTATCTCGGCCGCCGCAAGCTGGTGCCGGATGCCGAATCGGGCATGCCGATCTGGCAGGACCGCCTGTTCATTGCGCTTGCCAATGCCGCAACAGACCCGTCCGATTATTTCCACCTGCCGGCCAATCGTGTGGTGGAGCTAGGCTCGCACGTCATCATCTAAGGCGGTCATTCCTGCGCCCGTCTTAACCATGTGGGGAGGACGGGCCTGTCCACCCGTGCCCGCGGGCGACAAAAAGCCCGCAAAGCCTGGAACATCCGGGCCGTTAACCCTCCATTTAGGTTAATATCAGATCCTTCGCGCATACCAGTTGACGTGTTGGAGTTGCGGCTGTGCGTGGCAAAACTATCAAGCGTGGATCATCCACGCGTATGGACCGGTGGACATCACCGGCACTGTTCGGTCTTGCCGCCTGGCTGATCTTCCCGTCGCTTCCGGCCAAGGGCGATCTCGCAGACCTGCTCGCCGGCTTTGACCGCAGTGGCAGCCAGTGGCGCATGGTGCTGACCGATTCGCCGGCAGGCTCGCTGCATGCGGCAGAACTTGCCTTTCCCGAAGGCGAGGAGCGGCTGGCAAACGATGCCGGCATGACCATGGCCGATGGCCGCAAGATTGCTTTTGCGGGCGCCACCAAGAATGTCGAACAATCCACCGACGAAGAGCGCGTCAACCGGGCGGCCAAGGCCGGCCGGGTGATCGCGGTGGAGCGGATGCAACCGCCGAAGGATTTTACCGCAGGCTCGGTCTTGCAGCGGCAGAGTTCGCTGCTGTCCCCGCCCGGCAAGCCGGGTGAGCTTGTGGCCTTTGCCATGCCGCCAAAGCCGAAGGACGACATCAAACTTGCCGCCTTCTATTTCCGCAAAAAGGACGAGGCGCCGCGCGAACCGGCGCTCTCGCCGATGGTGGCCGGCCTTGTAACCAATTCCCATGCCGATATTCTGGCCACCGCCTTTGCGCCGCAGAAACCGGATTTTTCGCGCCAGTCGCCGTTCGATGCGATTCTCACCAAAAAGCCGGAGGAGGGTCGCTTCGTGCCGGAAATCGGGCCGAAGGACCATGCCTGGGCCGCAACCGCGCTTCCAGCCGCCGTGTTTTCGCCCGCCGAACAGCAGTGCCTGTCATCAGGCATCTATTTTGAAGCCCGCGGCGAATCGGTGAAGGGGCAGGCGGCCGTCG
Source organism: Neorhizobium sp. PAMB6716 (assembly GCF_058242805.1). Classification (NCBI taxonomy): domain Bacteria; kingdom Pseudomonadati; phylum Pseudomonadota; class Alphaproteobacteria; order Hyphomicrobiales; family Rhizobiaceae; genus Neorhizobium; species Neorhizobium sp. PAMB6716. The sequence goes on along the minus strand of NZ_CM177835.1, from coordinate 2,558,640 downwards.
CCCAGGTCATTCTGAACCGGGTGCGCAATCCGGCCTATCCGAAAACCATCTGCGGCGTCGTCTACCAGAACGAGGACTGGCGCAACCGTTGCCAGTTTTCCTTCGCCTGCGACGACATCAAGGACCGCATCCGCTCCGAAGACCACTGGAAAATGGCCCGCGAGGTCGCTCTGGCGGTGACGGCGGGCAAGATCTGGCTGCCGGAAGTGGGCTCTTCCACCCATTATCACGCCGTTTATGTGCGCCCCAAATGGGCCCGCAGCATGGAGAAGGTTGGTCGCATTGGCCTGCACATCTTCTACCGCACCTATGGCGGCGGATGGAGTTGAAATGTGTGATTTGCTCAACAACCGATCACGACTTCATCAGGTTGTGACTTAAACGATTGAATTTCCCCATTAAATTAGTTCTGGATGAGCGCCCTGTGCTGCCTTGACTATGGGTTCGCGCAAAACTATGGTGCGCCGACTTCAAAACGGCCGGAAGGCGCTTATTCCCGGGCTTCGAGAGAGGCTTTGACCTCTGGTCAGGGCAACGGAAGCTTGAAGGGGGGATTAAGTGACGGAAGACCGCGACGATAGTCTTGAGCAGCGCCGCAAAAATCTGTCCGCCAAGCTTGCGGACAGGCAAAAGGGCGATGCAGCGGAAAATGCGAAGGAAAAGAGTTCCGAGGAAAGCCGTAAAGGCATGGCTCTGGGGCTGAAGATCTCTTCGGAATTTATCGCTGCCATCGCTGTCGGTACCATGCTTGGCTATCTTCTCGACCGTTTTGTCGGCACAACGCCGTGGGGGATGATCATTCTTCTTCTCCTTGGTTTCTGTGCCGGAATACTGAACGTTCTGCGTGCGCTGGGCATGGTTGCCCAGCCTGGTCCCTTCAAGGACCAGAGCGACAAGGACGGCAGTTGAGACTGCAGACTAAGATAATCCGTCGATTGCGGCGGGTGTAAGGAAGAAAGAAGGTAGAGCGGTGGCCAACGATCCGACGCATCAGTTCCAGGTCTTCAAGATCGTCCCGATCGAAATCGGGGGCATCGACTTCTCGTTCACCAATGCGTCGCTGTTCATGGTTGCGACCGTCGCGGCTGCGTCCGGCTTCCTGTATTTCTCCACCGCCAATCGCGGTCTGATCCCGACGCGCATGCAGTCGGTTGCGGAAATGTCCTATGAATTCATCGCCTCGATGCTGCGCGAAGGCGCCGGCAGCCAGGGCATGAAGTTCTTCCCCATGGTGTTTTCGCTGTTCATGTTCGTGCTGACGGCAAACCTGCTCGGCATGTTCCCCTATTTCTTCACCGTCACCAGCCAGATCATCGTCACGTTTGCCTTGGCGCTCTTCGTCATCCTGACGGTTCTGATCTACGGTTTCTACAAGCACGGCCTGCACTTCCTCAGCGTTTTCGCGCCAGCCGGCGTGCCCAAGGTGCTGCTGCCGCTGGTCTCGTCCATCGAGATCATCTCGTTCCTGTCGCGCCCGATCAGCCTTTCGGTTCGTCTGTTTGCCAACATGCTCGCAGGCCATATCACGTTGAAGGTGTTTGCCGGTTTCGTCGCCTCCATGAGCGCCATGGGCGCACTGGGCGTCGGTGGCGCGATCCTGCCTCTCTTGATGACGGTCGCCATGACCGGTCTCGAATTTCTCGTGGCCTTCCTGCAGGCATATGTCTTCGCGGTACTGACTTGCATGTACCTGAATGACGCCGTGCACGGCGGTCACTGAGAATATAGTCGCGGGTCCCGGCCTCTCCGGGTCCTCAAAATGCCGCAACAACCATTTCGAAGGAGTATCCATATGGACGCGGAAGCAGCAAAGTTCATCGGCGCAGGTCTCGCATGCCTCGGCATGGCTGGTACGTCGCTGGCACTCGGCCGTATCTTCGGTGATTACCTCACCGGCGCACTGCGCAACCCCTCTGCTGCCGACAGCCAGTTTGGCCGTCTGGTATTCGGCTTCGCCGTTACGGAAGCTCTGGGCATCTTCTCGCTGCTCGTTGCTCTCCTCCTCCTGTTCGCTGTCTAAGAGCGGCCTGGAATTGGGATCACGGCCGTCTTAAAAAGGCGCGCCGTGATTCTTCGTATTTGAATACCCCTTGGAGGTGATGATGTTCGTGACACCGGCATTCGCGCAAGGCGCGCCGGCCAATGGCGATCCGAATGCAGCAACCGGCACCGCGCCGGCGGCCGAAGTGCATACTGAAACCGGTGTTGCGCACGATGCGCATGCAACCGGCGTTTTCCCGCCCTTCGACCATACGACCTATTCGTCGCAGCTGCTGTGGCTGGTCATCACCTTCGGCTTTTTCTATTGGATCATGCAGAAGGTGGTCGTGCCCCGCGTTGGCGGCATTCTTGAACACCGCCATGACCGTATCGCGCAGGATCTCGACGAGGCCTCGCGCCTGAAGGCGGAAGCAGACGCTGCCGTCGAGACCTACGAGAAGGAACTGGCAAGCGCTCGCGCCAAGGCCGGCACGATTGCCGAGACCGCCCGTGAAGCTGCCCGCGCCAAGGCCGCCGCCGACCGCGCCGCCATCGAGACGGAACTGTCTGAAAAGATTGCCGCCGCCGAAGCCAGCATCGCAACGATCAAGGCGCAGGCCTTTGCCGAAGTGGGTGCCATTGCCGAAGAGGCAGCCGGTGCCATCGTTGAGCAGCTGATCGGACCCAAGGCCTCGGCCGAGGACGTCCGGGTCGCCGTTGCCAGCGCCAAAGTGGAGGCTTGATCACCATGGCATTTGACGCAACATTCTTTGCCCTCGTCGGCCTCATCCTGTTTTTTGTGCTTCTCGCCTATGTGAAGGTGCCGGCCATGATGGCAAAGGCGCTCGACAAGCGCGCCGACAACATCCGCGACGAGCTGGACGAAGCCAAGCGTCTTCGCGAAGAAGCCCAGGCGCTGCTCGCTGAATACCAGCGCAAGCGCAAGGAAGCCGAAGCGGAAGCTGCAGGCATTCTGGCATCGGCCGAACGCGAAGCCGCGATGCTGAGCGAAGAAGCCCGCCAGAAGACCGAGGAATTCGTCGCCCGCCGCAACGCGCTCTCGGAACAGAAGATCCGCCAGGCCGAAACCGACGCCATCAGCGCCGTGCGCGCCGCAGCCGTCGACATCGCCATTGCCGCTGCCGAAAAAGTCATCGCCGCCAAGGCCGATGCCGGCGCCCAGCAGGCGCTGTTCGCCGACACGATCAGCCAGGTTAAGACCCGCCTCAACTGAGGGTTGGCGATTTCTGGAATGTTTTAAAAGGCCGGGCTTTTGTCCGGCCTTTTTGCGTTTCGGGCGGCGGCCTCCGGCTGGCGTTGCGCCAGCCGCCCCCTCATCCGCCTGCCGGCACCTTCTCCCCGCGGGGGAGAAGGGACGAGCCGTCGCCGACCTTCCGGAAAGCCGTAAACTGATTCTCCTCGGGCCCTCCGGCATTGGTGTGCATCCAACGCCAGCGGTTCGCTTCTCCCCTTGGGGAGAAGGTGGCGCGTCGCGCCGGATGAGGGGGCGGCTGGCACGGCGTTGACGTCCGAGTCAGACAACGAACGCATCGTCGGTCTCACACGTTTGGCAATGCAGATACCTCAACGTCAGGCGGTGAGGCCGTATCCCAACATCACCCTGTTCACATCGGTCGCAAAAACCTCAATCCTTGCGCAGCGGGCGAAAGCTCATGCGGTGGAGCGGGCAGGGGCCTGATGTGTCGATGGCGGTGCGGTGGCGGGCCGTTCCGTAGCCGGCATGCGCGTCAAAGCCATAGGCGGGGTAAACGAGGCCGGCGCGGGTCATCATGCGGTCGCGGGTAACCTTGGCGATGATGGAGGCCGCCGCAATCGAGACGGAGCGGGCATCGCCTTTGATGACCGCCTTGCCGGAGCAGGAGAGGCCCGGCGGCACGTCGCGACCGTCGGCGAGAACAAGGGCGGGCGCAACCGCCAACCCGGCAATGGCGCGGCGCATGGCATCGAGGCTGGCGCGCAGGATATTCTTTTCGTCGATGTGTCGCGGCCCGGAGGCGGCGATGGCGACATGGGCCGTGGCGAGGATTTCCTCGAACAGATGTTCCCGCTGTTTCAGGGTGAGCTGTTTGGAATCGTTGAGACCGTGCGGAATCCGTTCCGGATCAAGAATGACGGCGGCGGCAACGACTGGACCTGCGAGCGGCCCACGCCCGGCCTCGTCGGTGCCGGCAACCGGCCAATGGCCGGCCTGTCGTGCCGCAAGCTCCAGGCTGAAATCCGGAACGAGAGGAACAAGGTCGAAAAGGCTCGGAGAATCGGGTGGCGTGCTCTGTAACATGCGGCGGAAACTCGCACGCGCACCCGATCTCCTGCAAGCCCCGGCAAAGCGCTGATTGCGGCATCGCTTGATCCGCCCAAGGGGAGGGGCGGGCCGGGGGTGTTCAGCACGGATTGAGGCGGTGGACCGTGCCGAATTCTCATTTTCACTCAACGTCGCGTCCGCTATCGCTCCCGGTCGCTGGCCTTGATCAGGCGGATGCGTCCAACATTGCCAGTCCGTCAGCGTTTCTGCCTCTGGGGCCAAGTGCTGGAGCGCGCCATGGATACGTATGGTCGTATTTCTCCAACAACCGTCGTGCCTCAAAAAAGATCACAGCAGCGACAGCTGGATGCCGGTGCCGGCCGGCGGAACAAAAAGATCGTCGCGCAGCTGGATGCCGCGACGGCCAAGGCCGAGGCGCTTGGTGGCGAGTTCAAAACGCCGCGAGATCTGCCAGGCATAGGGGCCGGCCCCTTTCATGCGCTTGCCGAACTCGGCGTCGTAATCCTTGCCGCCGCGCATCGAGCGCACCAGCGACATCACGTGGCGGTAGCGATCCGGGTAGTTGCGCAGCAGCCAGTCGCGAAACAGCGGGCTTACCTCCAGCGGCAGGCGCAGCAGCACGTAACTTGCCTCGCTCGCACCGGCCGCCTTTGCCGCATCCAGAATGCGTTCGATCTCGTGGTCGTTCAGCGCCGGAATGACCGGGGCAACGAGAACGCTGGTGGGAATGCCTGCCGCCGTCAGCTTGGTGATCGCTTCCAGTCGCTTTACCGGTGTCGAGGCGCGGGGCTCCATGCTGCGGGCAAGCTTGCCGTCGAGCGTCGTCACCGAGATGCCCACCTTGGCCAGCCCCTTGGATGCCATGTCGGACAGAATATCGATGTCGCGCGTTACCAGTGCCGATTTGGTGACGATCATGACGGGATGATTGGCCTTGGCGAGAACCTCAAGGATCTGGCGCATCACCCGCCATTCCCGCTCGATCGGCTGATAGGGGTCGGTATTGGTGCCGATGGCGATCGTGCGCAGCTTGTAGTCGGGACGGCTCAGTTCCCGTTCCAGCAGCTTTGGTGCATCGGGCTTGGCAAACAGCTTTGCCTCAAAATCGAGACCTGCTGAAAGCCCCATATAGCTGTGCGTCGGGCGGGCAAAACAATAGATGCAGCCATGCTCGCAGCCGCGATAGGGATTGATCGAGCGGTCGAAGGGAATATCGGGAGAATCGTTGCGGCTGATGATCGTGCGCGGTTTTTCGATCTGCACTTCGGTCTTGAAGGGCGCAAGCTCTTCCAGCGTCTGCCAGCCGTCGTCAAACACTTCGCGGCGTTCCGTCTCGAAACGGCCGCTGGGGTTCAAGCCGGCGCCACGTCCACGCCTGCGGTCGATCTCGATGCGCAACCCCGAGGTTTCCACCAGGGCGTCGGCAATATCTGCCGTATGGGCAGGCGCAAAAGCGTCCTGCCGCAGCTGGTTCAGCTCGTTCATGGAAGACTCCTCGGCGCCGATCTCGTAATCACCGTGACCTCATTGGTAATGGCAAAAAGAGAACATTGCAAGAACAAAATCGCTGTGTCAGTTTTGTGGCAATTCCTGTTGCGATGCGGTAAGCATTGGGAATGCTGAGCGTGCTGATGGAATGCCATGACCAGGAGACCCAACTGGCCCAGACCTTGTCTGTGCTTGTGGCGGGTGCCGTGGAGGGGTTGGTGAGTGACGTGTCCGTGCTCGATCACGGCTCGACGGATGCCTCGGCGCGCGTGGCGGATGCGGCCGGCTGCCGGTTTCACACCGGCTGGAATATCGAGGATGTGTTGCGCTCCACCAGGGGCGAATGGCTGTTTCTCATCGAGCCCGGCGCGCGCCCGCAGATCGGCTGGATCGATGAGGTGGCCGAGCATATCGCGCTCAACCGTCATCCGGCGCGGTTTTCGCCGTCGCGCAACCATCGCCGTCCGCTTTTGTCGCGGCTGGTTGGTTCGGCAAAACCGCTGGAGCAGGGGCTGATCGTGGAAAAGAGCAAGGCACTGGCGCAGGCGCGTGCGGGCATGCGGTTGTCGGATTTCGCGAAGGCCCAAAAAACCTTCCGGCTGACCAGCGAGATGGTGCCGGCCTGGGCCGCGCGCAGCTGACGGTCAGCTTTTGCCGCCGCGCCGCAGGTGTTCATCGAGGCGCGGCATGATTTCCACGAAATTGCAGGGCATGTGGCGGTAATCGAGCTGCGCCTTCAGAATTCCGTCCCAGGCATCCTTGCAGGCGCCGGGAGAGCCGGGCAGCACGAAGATAAAGGTGGCATTGGCCACGCCGCCGGTCGCGCGCGACTGGATGGTGGAAGTGCCGATCTTGTCGTAGGAAATCCGGTGGAAGACTTCTGAAAAGCCGTCCATGCGTTTTTCAAACAGGGGCTCCAGCGCCTCGGGCGTCACGTCGCGGCCGGTAAAGCCGGTGCCCCCGGTGGTGATCACCACGTCCACCTCGTCCATCAGCGTCCACTGGCGCACGCGCTCAAAAATCGCTGCCTTGTCGTCGGGCACGATGGCGCGCGCCACAAGCCTGTGGCCGGCCTCTTCAACGCGGGCCACCAGCGTATCGCCGGATTTGTCGGTGTCTGGCGTGCGGGTGTCGGACACGGTGAGCACCGCGATGCCGACGGGAAGGAACGGGCGGCTGTCGTCGATCCGGTTCATGCGGCATCTCCTGCAATCGTGGTGGTGGCCTGAACATACCAGCCGGGGTGGCGGTCTGTCAGAATGCTTGCCGCAGCCTCTGCTTCCTCTGTCGAGCGGTAAAGCCCAAAGCAGGTCGCGCCAGAGCCGGACATGCGCACGAGGGCTGCGCCGGTCTGCGAGAGCGCTTCGGACACGGTGTCGATATCCTGAACGGCGGCGCGGGCCGCAGGTTCCAGATCATTGCGCTGGCTTGCGATGAAGGACAGCCAGTCGGCGTCCTCACCCAAGGGCAGGGGCGGCACGGCTGCGTTGTCGCGTTTTATGAGGCGCCGAAAAATCTCGGGCGTCGAGACCGAAACCAGCGGATTGACCAGCACCATAAAAAGCGCCGGCAGATTTTTGACCGGGGCCAGATCCTCGCCGATGCCGCACGCCATCAGCGGGCGGGAAGCCAAGCACATCGGCACATCGGCGCCAAGGCCAAGCGTCATCTCGGCAAGCCGGGTTTCATCGAGCGATACGCCCCAGAAGCGTAACAGGCCACGCAGGGTCGCTGCCGCATCGGCAGACCCGCCGCCGATGCCGGAGGCGATCGGCAGGTCCTTTTGCAGCGTGATGGCAACGGGTGGCGCGGCCATGCCCATCGCCTCAACCGCCGCCCGCAGCCGGTCGCGCGCCCGCAGCACCAGATTATCGCCGTCAGGCGACAGAAGCGGGCCGAAGCGGCCGGTCAGCGCAAAACTGTCCGTGCCGCTTGCGGTAAACCGCACCGTGTCGCCGTGGCTGGCAAATGTCACGAGGCTGTCGAGGAGGTGATAGCCATCGGCCCGGCGCCCGGTCACGTGCAGGCAAAGGTTTATCTTTGCCGGCGCCGTTTCGGTCACGTCGGCTGCCGGGATACCCAAGGCCAAGCCAGATAGTGTCATGCCGGGCAAAACGCTGTCAGTTGGCGGGGCCGGGAAGCTCCAGCACCTGGCCGGGATAAAGCCGGTTCGGGTTGCGCTTCAGCTCCGGGTTGATCTCGATCAGCTCGCGAAAACGGTCGCCATCGCCCAGCGCGTCATTGGCGATCTTCCACAGCGTATCGCCGGCACCGACGATGTAGTTCGATTTGGCAGCGGCGGCAGGATCCTGCTGCGGCACGGCTGGCGCCGTTGCGGCGGGCGATGCCATGGCCGTCTGCACCGGCGGCGGGCCGGCGTCGGCCAGTCCTTCGCGGATCTTTTGCTCGATCTTCGGGATTTCGGTCAGTTCCGGCTTCATGGTCAGCGCCCGCTGCCACTGGTAACCCGCCTCCAGCTTGCGGCCCACACGCCAGTAGGCATCACCCAGATGGTCGTTGATGGCGGCATCACCGGCGCGCAGCTGCACGGCACGCTCCAGTTCCTCCACCGCCTCGTCGTAACGGCCAAGGCGGTAATAGGCCCAGCCGAGCGAATCGACGATGTAACCGTCGTCAGGGCGCAGTTCCACGGCCTTGCGGATGAGGTTCAGGCCCTCTTCCAGGTTAAGGTTCATGTCCACCCAGGAATAACCGAGATAGTTCAGCACCTGCGGCTGGTCCGGGTTCAGCTCCAGCGATTTCTTGAAGTTCGGCTCAGCCTTGTCCCATTCCTTCAGGCGCTCATAGGCGATGCCGCGCTGGAAGAAAACGGACCAGTCGGTCGGGCGCGGCACGGGGCCGATCACGTCCACGGCCTTGTCATAGGTCTCTGCCATCGCCTTATAATCCTTGGCATCGGAGAGAACACTGCCATAGGCGATGTAACTGCGAATGTCGGTCGGATCGCTCTCGATCAGCGATTTCAGATGCGCGCGCGCGCCATCGACATCGCCGGTCTGCGCCAGCGTCAGGCCCAGCTGCAGCTCGGAAATACGCCGCATGGGCGAACCTTCCGGCACGCGGCTGTAAAGCTCGATCGCCTGCTTGGGCTGTTCCATCTTTTCGGCAATGCCGCCGAGAAGCACCAGCGTATCGGCGCTCTTCGGGTCCAGCGCATGGGCAATCTGCAGGTAGAGCGACACCATTTCCTCGGCGCCCTGGCGGTTCAGCGCGCTGCCCACGGCAAACAGAACGGCAGCAGAACCTTCGGTGGCGTTGGTCACCTGCTGCTCCGGCTTTTCGCCGTTTTCAATCGACTGGCGCAGCGCCTTCAGCGGCGCGTAATTGGCAATGAGGCGTTCCGCGACGGCAATCGCGTCGAGTGCCTTCTGCTTGTTGCCGTCAGACGCTTCCAGCCGGGCGAGCGCCATTACGGCGCGCATGAAGGTGTCGGGGGTCGTGGCAACCGCTTCTTCGCTGGTGATGGCGGCCTTCAGGTAACTGCGGGCAGTTGCCTTGTCGCCGGCAACGATGGCCATGGTGCCGATGTGGTAATCGGTAAATACCTTGAACCAGTCCGGACCCTTCAGGCCCTTGATGAGAGCAATGCCTTCCTTGCCCTTGCCGGCACCCACCTTGGCCCAGCCGGTGATCAGCGCCTGCGTCAGCCGGTCGAGATCGTTCAGCCCCTTGTAGGCAAGGATCTTTTCCGCATTGGCGTAGTCGCCTTTGCGGATGGCATCCAGCCCGCGCACGATTTTCGTCACCCGTTCGACGGCGCCGTCTTCCTTCAGCGCATCCACCTGTTTCAGGCTTTCGTCGAACTGGCCGTTCATCAGAAGCGAGATCATCAGGCGTTCGCGAATGTCGAGATTGGCCGGATCGAACTGCAGCGCCTTCTGGTAGAGCGCAATCGCGGTCGCGTAATCGTGATCGACATCGGCGGTGCGGGCGGCAAGGAAGGCGCCGGAGAAGCTGTTGACCTTGGCGGTCGAAAACTCCGGCGCGTCAATGATCGGTGCCGGTGCGGCGGCCTGCGTCGGTGCAGGCTCTGTGACGGGTGCTTGATCGGGGGCCGGAGCCGCGGGTGTCGCCGGCGCGGGCTCCGTTGCGGGAGCAGGCGTTGCGGGCGCAGGCTCTGTTGCAGGCGCAGACGGGGTTGCAGGTGCAGGCTGGGTTGCAGGTGCGGGCTCCGTCACCGGAGGCTGCTGGGCCATGGCCAGATGAGGCATTGCCGCCGCCCACAGGAGCGCTGCCCCGAATGCCGTGCCCGATAGCAGACGATGGGCGAATTTCTGCCGCATGAAGGTGCCTCTCATGAAAAGCTGTGGGCGCCCGTGTGGCCGCCATGGAATCCTGCGCTGATGATTCACCACAGAATGGCTTTTTTGGAGCAGGTCTGCAAGAAACTTGCCATTGCCAACCGGCATCCACAGGAGAGGGTTAAGCCTCTCCTGCCGCCTTCAGTTGACCCGGTCGATGCAGAAATCGATCACTTCCATCAGCGCCGCCTTCTGGGGCGAAGCGGGAAGCGCAGACAGCGCATCGCGGGCCATCTCGCCATAGTGCCTGGCACGGGTAATGGTATCGCCAAGGCCATTGTATTTGGAGATGAGACCGAGCGCCTTTTCCAGGTTCTCGTCGCTGCTGTCGCCCTGTTCGATGGCGGCCTTCCAGAAGGCATGGTCTTCCGCCGTGCCGCGCCGGTAGGAGAGGATGACCGGAAGCGTGATCTTGCCCTCGCGGAAATCGTCGCCGACATTCTTGCCTGTTTCGGCAGCCTTGCCGCCGTAATCCAGGACGTCATCGACAAGCTGGAAGGCAAGGCCGAGGTTCATGCCGTAGGATTTGAGCGCATTGCGGCTGGCCCGGTCCGTATTGGCAATGATCGGGCCGACTTCGGCCGCGGCTGCAAACAGCGCCGCCGTCTTGGCGCGGATGACGGAGAGATAATCGTCTTCCGTCGTTTCCATGTTCTTGGCGACCGAGAGCTGCAGAACTTCGCCTTCGGCAATCACCGAAGCGGAGGTGGCAAGCACATCGAGCGCATCGAGCGAGCCGACCTCGACCATCATCTTGAAGGCCTGGCCGAGCAGGAAATCACCCACCAGAACGGAAGCCTGGTTGCCCCAGATCATGCGGGCGGTGGATTTGCCGCGGCGCAGATCGCTTTCGTCCACCACGTCGTCATGCAGAAGCGTTGCCGTGTGCATGAATTCGACGCTGGTCGCGAGCTTGATATGGCCTTCGCCCTCGTAACCGAACATCTGGGCGGATGCGAGCGTCAACATCGGGCGCAGCCGCTTGCCGCCCGAAGAAATCAGGTGATTGGCCACTTCCGGGATCATTTCCACATCGGATCCGGCCTTGGACAGGATCAGCTGGTTGACCCGATCCATGTCCGCCTTGGTCAGATCGACCAGCGGTTTGACGGATGCCTGCTTGTTTTTGCCCTCTTCGAGCGGAATAACGACGCCCAATGAAATGGCCTCCTGTTCAAAATTTGTGCCGGACAATAGAAAGGGGAGGGTGGCCCGGCAAGGGGCAATCGGACTGATGACTGATAATTGAGGTGGTTTGACCCATGAAAGAATTGATCCGCACCAATGATGCGGTTGTATTGTCCTTTTCGCAGAGCCTGCTCAAGGATGCCGGCATCCATTGTCTCGTCGCGGATCAGTCCATGAGCATTCTGGAAGGTTCCCTCGGGCTTTTGCCGCGCCGCCTGCTGGTGGAGGGCGAGCGGATCAACGAGGCGCGCCGCATTCTGACCGATGCCGGGCTTTCCGCCGAGCTTCGAATTCCCGGGGACGAATGAAGCCATGGACGAGCCGGACCCCATGCCTGACACCCTGGATGAGGTGGTGAACGAGACAATCGACGCCTTCCATCGCGGGCGTTTCTTTTTGGTGCAGCCAAGGGATGGCGGGCATCGGGCGGGCATGGATGCCATGCTGCTCGCCTCACTGGTCGATGCAGATCGTCCGGTGCGGGTGGCCGATCTTGGCGCCGGCGCCGGGGCGGCGGGTCTTGCGGTGGCCGCACGGCTTGCCGCAGCCGAGGTGGTGCTGGTCGAGCGCTCGCCGCAGATGGCAGACTATGCGCGGCGCACGCTTGCCCTTCAACAAAACGCCCATCTTTCAGGCCGCGCAGCGGTCATCGAGGCGGATGTGACGCTGCGCGGCAAGCTGCGGGTTGAAGCCGGTCTCCTGGACGATCATTTCCACCACGTCATCATGAACCCGCCTTTCAACGATGGCCGCGACCGCAAGACGCCGGATGTGCTGAAGGCCGAGGCCCATGCGATGACCGATGACCTGTTTGAAAGCTGGATCCGCACCGCCGGTGCCATCACGGTGCCGGGCGGCCAGCTTTCGCTCATCGCGCGGCCGCATTCGGTGGGCGATATCCTTGCCGCCTGCGGCAAACGTTTCGGCGGGCTGGAACTGACGCTCATCCATCCGCGGCCCGGCGAGGATGCAATCCGGCTTCTGGTGACAGCAATCAAGGGCTCGCGCGCACGGCTGAGGGTTCGTGCGCCGCTTTATATGCATGCAGACGAGGGCCACGCGTTCCAGCCTTTTGTCGATGACCTCAACAACGGCCGCACCGCCTATCGGCGCAAAAGCTCCTGAATGACGCGGAATTTATGAAGCGCAACCATTGCGCCGGCCATTCCGTTGCATACATCTCAAGTCCAAGAGATGTGCTGAAGCAGGAGATGAAATGGCTGGTGTTTTGAAGCGGTTGGTGCCGAAGCGGTTTCGCAAGGACGAAGGCATCACCATTCCCGTCGTGCGCCTGCATGGCGCCATCATGACGGGTGGCAGCCAGTTTCGCCCCGCCCTTAATCTCGCAACCGTCGCGCCCATGCTGGAAAAGGCGTTTTCGCGCAAGGATTCGCCAGCGGTTGCGCTGTCGGTCAATTCGCCGGGCGGTTCGCCGGTGCAGTCGCGCCTCATCTACCAGCGCATCCGGGCACTGGCGGAAGAAAAGAACAAGCGCGTGCTGGTCTTCGTGGAGGATGTGGCCGCCTCCGGCGGTTACATGATCGCCATTGCCGGCGATGAGATCCTGGTTGATCCCACCTCCATCGTCGGCTCCATCGGCGTCGTCTCAGGCGGTTTTGGTTTTCCTGAACTGTTGAAGAAGATCGGCGTCGAGCGCCGCGTTTATACCGCCGGCGAAAACAAGGTCATCCTCGATCCCTTCCAGCCGGAAAAGGAAGGCGATATCGAATATCTGAAGACGCTGCAGCTCGATATCCACAAGGTCTTCATCGACATGGTGAAGGCGCGCCGTGGCGAGCGGCTGGCCGACGAAGAAACGATCTTTTCCGGCCTGTTCTGGACGGGCACCCGCGGTGTCGAACTCGGCCTTGTCGATGGTCTTGGCGAAATGCGCGAGGTGCTGAAGCGCCGTTATGGCAAGAAGACCAAGCTGGAACTGATCGGCGGCGCCCGCGGGTTCCTTGGCCGGCGCCTGCCCGGTGTCCTATCGACGTTTGATGGCGGGCAGGGTGCGCAACTGGCGGCATCTGCCGCATCGGGTCTTGCAGCCACGCTGGAAGAGCGGGCATTGTGGAGCCGTTACGGCCTTTGATTCATCAGGGGCGATAGTAAGGGGCATCTTCCATGGCACAACTTCTGTTCCTCGCCGTCCTTGTCGGCGGGGGCTGGTATCTTTACCGACGCTTCATAACGGATGCCGAAAAGCTGGCCATTCGCCGGCGCGAGCAAGAACGTGAGCGCCAAACGGGAGCAACAGGCACCCTGATCAAGGATGAGAAGACCGGTGAATATCGCGTCAAACGGGATGAGGAATAGGGCGCCAAGAGGAAAAGGAATTGAACGCCGCAAGCGATGAACAAGCTTCGCTTGCGGCTTCCTTTTAAAAGCGCGTTGTCAGGTCTGTCAGCCAGGCGGGCGATGCGGAAACCAGCGCCGTCTCCAGCTGCTTGTCGATGCCGGAGAGGATCAGCACACCGATAACAATCAGCACCACTCCGAACAGGAGCTTCAGCCATTTGCCGGCCCCCAGCATACGCTCGCGGCTGCGGTTGAACACATCGCGCGAGAGCGTTCCGAGCAGGAGAAGCGGCAGTGCCGCGCCGATGCCGAAGGCCAGCATCGTGACGACGACCTGACCGAGGTTTTCACCACGTGCCGCCATCAGCGATGCGGCACCCAGCGTGGGGCCGACACAGGGGCTCCACACCGTGCCCAGCAGCAGCCCCACACCGAACTGGCCCTGCCAGCCGCTTTCATCAAAACCGCCGAAGCGCTTTTCCGTCCAGTTTCCGATGGGGCCTGCGGCCAGTGCCACCCGCGCCTGCATGGACGGCATCACCATAACCGCGCCAATGACGATCATGATGACGGCACCCACGGAGCGGAACACGCCGAGATCCAACCCCAGCCCGAAGCCGACCAGCGCCACGAAGAGGCCAACCGCGACAAATGAGACGCCAAGTCCGGCGGCAAGCGCTGCCGGGCCGAAGCGGTGGCGGGTGGCCGCACTCGCCAGCACGATCGGTACCAGCGGGAGCACGCAGGGCGACAGAATGGACAACATGCCGGCAAGGCCGGCAAAGGTGATGCTGGTCAGCATGGCTCAGTTCGCCATGGATGACTTGAACAATTGCTCGATTGATGCGGGTTTTGTATCGCCCACCGAACGTGCGGTTTCCTGTGCTCCCCGGTAGGCGATGAGGGTGGATTGCATGGAGGCGCCGAGCGCGCGCACGACATCCTTCTGGGCATCGAAATCGACGGTAAAGACGGTCACATCCTTGAAATTGCCGCTGGCCGCCAGCTGGTCGATGATCGGTTTCTGCTTGGCGCAGGTCGGGCACCAGCTGGCCGTGATATCCACTACAACCGGTTGCCCGGCCTTTTGCGCGGTAGCAAAGGCATCCTTCTCAAAGGAGCGGATTTCGGCCGCACCGACAGTGAGGGCGGTTGTGAGGGTGAGGGCTGCAGCAGCCATCAGGGTGGCAAAGGCAGATATAAGTCTCATGATGTTCTCCTCGGGTTCTGGCCGGCTGTTTCTGGCAGCCACCTCTCCTTTACGAAGGTTGCAAGAGGTCCGTTACAGGATCACGAAAACGTGGGTTCTCAGCGTTGCAGCAGCTTCGATCTTTCCATGCCCTTTGCGTGTTGCGCGGCGAAGTGCTTGACCCTCCGGCTCCGTCGTGGCACCAGACGGGCCACGTCACAGACCCCCAAGACATTCCGGATAGTCCCATGACCACGCCCCTTGCCCCGCACATGGACCCCAAGCGCTCGTTTCAGGCGCTGATCCTCACGCTCCACGCTTACTGGGCCGACAAGGGCTGCGCGGTGCTGCAGCCCTATGACATGGAAGTGGGGGCTGGCACCTTTCATCCGGCAACGACGCTTCGGGCGCTGGGACCAAAGCCCTGGAAGGCCGCCTATGTGCAGCCGTCACGCCGTCCCTCCGATGGCCGTTACGGCGAAAACCCCAACCGCTTGCAGCATTATTACCAGTATCAGGTCATCCTGAAGCCGAATCCGTCGAACCTGCAGGAGCTTTACCTCGGTTCGCTCGCCGCCATCGGTCTCGATCCGCTGCTGCATGATGTGCGCTTCGTGGAAGACGACTGGGAAAGCCCGACGCTTGGCGCCTGGGGCCTTGGCTGGGAATGCTGGTGCGACGGCATGGAAGTGTCGCAGTTCACGTATTTCCAGCAGGTCTGCGGCATCGAATGCTCGCCGGTCGCGGGTGAACTGACCTATGGTCTGGAACGTCTGGCCATGTATGTGCAGGGCGTCGACAACGTCTATGATCTCAATTTCAACGGCCGCGAGGGCGAGGAAAAGATTTCCTATGGCGACGTTTTCCTGCAGGCCGAGCAGGAATATTCGCGGCACAATTTCGAATACGCCAATACGGACATGCTGCTGCGCCATTTCGAGGATGCCGAGCGCGAATGCGCGGCTTTGCTCGCCTTCGGCGCGCCGGGCGACAATGCCAACCAGCGCCTGCACAAATGCGTTTTCCCCGCCTATGACCAGTGCATCAAGGCGTCCCACGTGTTCAACCTCCTGGATGCCCGCGGCGTGATTTCCGTCACCGAACGCCAGAGCTATATCCTCCGGGTGAGAACGCTCGCCAAGGCTTGTGGCGAAGCGTTTCTGCTGACCGATGCCGGCGGTGTGAACATCGAAAAGGCCGTCGCCTGAGGCGGTGCTGATGGTGGCGGATGATCAATCCGCCGTCAAAATCCCGAGCGAAGACAGAATGGCCTCGTGCTGGTCGCGCGTCACCACGGCTGCGTGAAACGAGGCAAGGCTCGTCAGGTCCAGCGCGTCGAAGCTGGCATGCGACAGATCGGCATGGTCGAGCGTCGATCCGGTGAAATCGATATTGTGGAGGCTGGAGCCGCGAAAGCTTGCCTGCGACAGATTGCAGCCGGAAAGGCTTGCATCGCGCAGATCGCAGCTTTCAAACACGCTTTCGCGAAAATCGGCGGGTGAAAAGGCGGCATATTGCAGCTTGCATTTGCGGAAGGTCACGCCGCCGGCCAGAATCTGCGTGCGAATTTTCCGCTGGGTCTCGAGGTCGAGCCGGATGCCGGCGGCCGAGCAATCGCTGAAGGCAGTCAGATAGGCCGTGCTGCCGGTCATGGTGTTGAGGCTGAGATTGCTGCGGCGGATCTCTGCCTTGGAGAGATCGCAATAACGCCACTGTGTGCCGATCTCGCCCTCGCAGAACTGGCAGTCCTCGATCCTGGCCTCCCGGAAGCTGCAATGATCAAACACGCAGCCGTAAAACCGGCAGGCGCGAAAGGTGGCTTCGTCAAACGTGCAGTTTGAAAACCGGCAATTGCGAAATTCCGCCTCGGCAATATGGGCCTCCTGCATCTCTTCCCCGTCGAAACGGGCGTCGATGATCGGGCCTTTGCCGGCCAGTCTTTCCTGAAGCGGCTGCATGCGGTTCCTCCTGCGGCCGGGCCTTGGACCCGAGACCGTTTTGCGTCGGCTGTTTTTCTTACAGGTCCGGTTACGGGCTGCACAGCCCTGTTCTGTGGCGCGCCCGCGTTGCTTGCTGAACCGGGCCGCTCTCTGCGCGCGGTTCATGGGTTTTGCGGCCAAATCCTGTTGCCAGCCGGCTCGGTTTGGTGAACAAGCCTTGTCACGACATCAACCACGAGACGGAGTGGAACCGGCCTGCCGAGACGCGGCCCCCATCCGTTTCCGCATGCCATCCGAGACGGACGAGACCGATATGACCCTTGATAAGCTGACCATCGTTCCCCCCGGCCATCCCCTGAACGGGGATGTGGCGCCTCCTGGCTCCAAGTCCATCACCAATCGCGCGCTGCTTCTGGCAGGCCTTGCGCGCGGAACGAGCCGGCTCACCGGGGCGCTCAAAAGCGACGATACCCGCTATATGGCAGAGGCCCTGCGCGCCATGGGCGTGATCGTCGAGGAGCCGGATGCAACGACCTTCGTCGTCACCGGCACCGGCCGCCTCACCGCACCGTCCGCGCCGCTTTTCCTCGGTAATGCCGGCACGGCGACGCGCTTTCTGACGGCAGCCGTTGCCTCGGTCGAGGGTACGGTGGTTGTGGATGGCGATGAGCATATGCGCAAGCGCCCGATCGGGCCGCTGGTGTCTGCCCTCAACGCGCTTGGCATTGCCGCGGAAGCGCCGACCGGCTGCCCGCCCGTTACGGTCAAGGGTTCTGGCCATTTCGCCTCGGGCCGCGTCGAAATCGATGCGGGCCTCTCCAGCCAGTATGTCTCGGCACTGCTGATGGCTGCGCCGCTTGCGCTTGCAGGCGCCAATGCCCCGGTCACCGTGGCGCTCACCGGCACCGAGATCGGCGCGCGCGGTTATGTGGACCTGACGTTGGATGCCATGCGCGCCTTCGGCGCTACGGTTGAGCCGCTGGACAACGCCACCTGGCGGGTAAAGCCGACCGGCTATACGGCCACCGATTTCCATATCGAGCCGGACGCGTCGGCCGCCACCTATCTCTGGGGTGCCGAAGTGCTGACCGGCGGCCGCATCGACATCGGCACACCGGCCGACGCCTTCACCCAGCCGGATGCCAAGGCCCATGCCGTCATCGCTGCCTTCCCGCATATGCCGGCCGTCATCGATGGCAGCCAGATGCAGGATGCGATCCCGACCATTGCCGTGCTTGCCGCGTTTAACGAAACACCGGTGCGTTTTGTCGGTATCGCCAACCTGCGCGTCAAGGAATGCGACCGCATCCGCGCGCTCTCGACCGGCCTCAACGCCATACGGGAAGGGCTTGCCACAGAGGAAGGTGATGATCTCGTCGTCGCCTCCGATCCGGGGCTTGCCGGCCAGCACCTGCCGGCAAACATCGATACCTTTGCCGATCACCGCATCGCCATGAGCTTTGCGCTCGCCGGGCTGAAGATCGAAGGCATCACCATTCTCGATCCCGATTGCGTGGGCAAAACCTATCCCGGTTACTGGGATGCGCTGGCCTCGCTCGGGGTCGAGTTGGAGCGGGATTGAGGGCGCGGGCGGGCGCACTTTGGTGGTGTCGCACTGGCTCTGGGCGGGCCCATCGATTTTCGCGATTGTGCGAGGGCCTGAATCTTTGCTAGCAGGTGCCCCAAGCTTTTTATGATCCCACCCCGGACCCCCGTGTCCGCCCCTCCGGCAACGGAGGGTGAGGAAAGAGACCATGCCTGCTTGCGGGCGAAGGAAATGAACCATGCCTGATCTTCTGCTCGAACTTCGCTCCGAGGAAATTCCTGCCCGCATGCAGCGCAAGGCGGCAGGCGACCTGAAAAAGCTCGTCACCGATGCGCTGGTGGATCAGGGGCTGACCTATGAGGGTGCCCGCGAATACTGGACACCGCGCCGGCTGACGCTCGATATCCGGGGCCTCAACGCCCGCTCGGCCGACCAGCGCGAAGAGATCAAGGGCCCCTCCACCAAGGCGCCGGAACAGGCCGTGCAGGGGTTCTTGCGCAAGGCGGGCCTCACGGATATCTCCGAGGCAAAGATCGTCTCCGATCCGAAGAAGGGCGATTTTTATGTCGCCGTCATCGCAAAGCCCGGCCGTCCGGCGGAAGAGATCATCGCGGACGTGATGCCCGCCATCATCCGCACGTTCCCGTGGCCGGTCACCATGCGCTCGGGCGCTGCCTCCATGCCGAAGGGCATGCGGTTCGGCGGCATCGAGGGCAAGGGGTCGGAAAGCCTGCGCTGGGTGCGCCCGCTGCAATCCATCCTCTGCGTCTTCGGGCCGGAGCATGACGAAACGCAGGTGGTGGATTTCGAGGTGGATGGCATCAAGGCCGCCAACATCACCTATGGCCACCGCTTTCATGCGCCCGATGCCATCAAGGTGCGCCGCTTTGACGATTACGTGACGAGCCTGGAAAAGGCGAAGGTCATGCTGGATGCCGAGCGCCGCAAGGACGTGATCCTGCATGATGCGCGCGATCTCGCCTTTGCCAGCGGCCTGGATCTCGTCGAAGACGAAGGTCTTCTCGAAGAAGTCTCCGGCCTTGTCGAATGGCCGCATGTGCTGATGGGCTCGTTCGAGGAAGACTATCTGGCGATCCCCGCCGAAATCATCCGCCTCACCATCAAGACCAACCAAAAATGTTTCGTCACCCGCCGCCAAGGCGATGAAGGCCTGTCGAACCGCTTTATCCTCGTCTCCAATATCGAGGCGAAGGATGGCGGTGCGGAAATCATCCACGGCAATGGCAAGGTCGTGCGCGCGCGCCTGTCGGATGCCAAGCATTTCTGGACCCGCGACCAGGGCAACCTGCCGGATCTCGAAACGCTAAAGGCCTCTGCCGAAAAATTCGACCTCGACCTCACAAAACCGCTCGACCAGCGCATGGCCAAGCTCGATGCGCTGAACGTGACGTTTCACGCCAAGCTCGGCACGCAAGGGGAGCGCGTGGCGCGCATCCGGGCGCTGGCCGCCCAGCTTGCCCCGCTCGTCGGTGCCGATCCGGCGCTCGTGGACCGCGCCGTGGTGCTGGCGAAGGCCGATCTTCGCACCGAAGCGGTTGGCGAGTTTCCCGAACTGCAGGGCCTGATGGGCCGCAAATATGCAGCGCTTCAGGGCGAACCGGCCGAAGTTGCCGCCGCTATCGAGGATCACTACAAGCCGCAAGGCCCGTCCGAACGCCTGCCGGAAGGCGCCGTGGGCCTGACCGTGGCGCTAGCCGACAAGCTCGATACGCTGACCGGTTTCTGGGCCATCGATGAAAAGCCGACCGGTTCCAAGGACCCCTACGCGCTGCGTCGTGCCGCGCTCGGCGTCGTGCGCATCATCATGGAACGCAAGGTGCGGTTGCGGCTGCTTGCCATCATCAAGGACAGCGATCTCCTCTCCTTCTTCCACGACCGCCTCAAAGTGTATCTGCGTGACATGGGCGCCCGCCATGACCTGATCGATGCCGTGCTGACGCCGGTTGCCGACGATCTGCTGCTGGTGGCCCGCCGGGTCGAGGCGCTCACCGCTTTCATCACCTCGGAAGACGGCAGGAACCTGCTTTCCGGCACCAAGCGCGCCACGCAGCTTCTGGCGGCCGAAGAAAAGAAGGGTGCCGTCATTGCCGATGGCGTTTCCGACGAACTTCTGGTGCTTGACGCAGAAAAGGCGCTCTACACCGCCGTGCGCGCCGCCTCCGCTGAAGCTTCCGACGCCATCGTGCAGGAAGATTTCCGCTCCGCCATGCAGGCGCTGTCAAACTTGCGCGGCCCGGTCGATACCTTCTTCGAGGATGTGCTCGTCAACGACGAAAACCCTGAAATCCGCGCCAACCGCCTCGCTTTGCTTTACGCGGTGCGGGAAGCCACCGGCACGGTCGCGGATTTTTCGAAGATCGCGGGATAATTGCTGAAGGCCCTGCTTCGGCGGGGCCTTTGTATCTGCCTTCCGCTTTGGCGGCGATCTGTGCTAAATTGCATCCACAGTTCAATGCTGGACGCTTCCCATGAACAAGCCCTTCTCGATCTTTCTCGATACACCGCTCGACCGCTTTGTCGATGAGCAGGTCGAAAGCGGCCGTTTTTCCTCGCCGCAGCAAGTCGTGGAAGCGGGGCTCCGGCTGCTGGAGGAAGAGCAGGCGAAGCTGGAAGGCTTGCGCGATGCGCTGATCGAGGGTGAGAACAGTGGCCCTTCGGTGCCCTTCGATCCTGAAGACCTGATGGATTTGGCACGGGAGAGATGGAAGGACCGTGGCTGAGGTCCGGCTTCGTCCCGCGGCCCGAAACGATTTCCTCGACATTGGCGACGAGACGCGAGATCGATGGTCGAAAGCCCAGGCAGAGCGCTATCTGAAAGAGATCCTTGAGGTGATTGCCGAGATCGGCCGTCATCCATTCGCGGGTGGCGAAGTGGACTGGGTGCGGCCCGGCTATCGGCGAAGGAGAGCCGGTTCTCACCTGATTTTCTATGTCATTGTTGGGGACGATCTGGTCGAAGTGGTCCGCATTCTTCATGAACGATCCGACATCCCGCGCCGATTGGACGTGTAAGAACATGCCCGCAAAAATCCTCGTCAGTGCCTGCCTTCTCGGCCAGCCGGTTCGTTATGACGGCAAGGGAAAGCTGCTGTCGCATGCGGCCCTCACGCGTCTGCAGGAGGAGGGGCGGGTGGTCGCCTTCTGTCCGGAACTGGCGGGCGGTATGAGCGTGCCGCGGCCGCCTGCGGAAATCGAGGCGGGGCTGACGGGCGAGGATGTACTTTTGGGGCGCGCAAGGGTGCTGGAAGTGACTGGCGGCGATGTCACCGCTGCCTTCGTGGCCGGTGCGCACAAGGCGCTGGCGGTTGCACTTGAAAATCACTGCCGCCACGCGCTTCTGATCGATGGCAGCCCGTCCTGCGGCTCGATCTCTATCTATGATGGCGCCTTTGCCGGGCGCCGGCATGCGGGATCGGGCGTTACGGCGGCGCTGTTGCGCCAGAACGGCATAACCGTTTTTGCCGGGTATGAGATCGACCGGCTGATGGCGGAACTGGACGCCTCTCTCTGAAGCGATGCTTTGAACGCAAAACGCCGGCCACGGGGGCCGGCGTTGTCTGCGTGTGCGACGCAATTCCAACGTCCGCAATTGCGTCAAGACAAAGCGTAAAGATCAGCCGGCGCGGCGCATCTTCTGGCCCATGCCCTGAAGGTTGCCGGCGGCATCGCGCACGTCGCCGGTGCGGAAGCTGCGGATGAGGTCCAGAAGGTCGCCGGTGTCATTGGCGAGAACTTCGGCGGAAGCCGTCGTTTCCTCGGCCATGGCGGCGTTCTGCTGGGTGGCGCTGTCCAGCTGGTTCAGTGCTGCCGAGATGGAACGCAGCGTCGTATCCTGCTCCTGGGCGCTGTGCGAGATTTTGCCGACGATGTCGTTGGCGCCCTCGATCTGGTTGGAAATGCGCTTCAGAGCCTCGCCCGCCTGGGCAACAAGCTGCACGCCCTGTTCCACCTGGCCAGACGAGCGGGAAATCTGTGCCTTGATCTCCTTGGCGGCGGCCGCCGAGCGCTGGGCAAGCTCGCGCACTTCCTGGGCAACGACGGCAAAACCTTTGCCGCTTTCGCCGGCACGGGCCGCTTCCACACCGGCATTCAGTGCAAGCAGGTTGGTCTGGAAGGCGATCTCGTCGATCACGCCGATGATCTTGGTGATCTCGGACGAGGATTGCTCGATGCCGCTCATGGCGCCGATCGCCTGTTCCACGATGCTGTCGCTCTGGCGTGCTTCGGTGCTGATCGTTTTGACGCGCTGGGCCGCTTCACGGGCACCGTCTGCCGTCTGGCGCACGGCCACCGTCAGTTCGTCGAGCGCTGCGGATGTTTCCTCAAGATTTGCCGCCTGGCGTTCGGTGCGCTGGGCAAGCTCGCTGGAGGCGCGGCGGATCTCTTCCTTGGAGACGCCGATATCGTTGCCCTTGAGGTTGACGCGGGACATGGCCTGCTCGAGGCGTGACAGCGCCTCGTTGAAGTTCTGGCGCAGGCCTTCGTATTTGGGTCCAATATCGTCGCAGCGGATGGTGAGGTCGCCATCGGCGAGCTGTTCGAGCGCCTTGCCGATCGTTGCCACCACATGCGCCTGCTGCTCGGCATCGACGCGCTGCGAGGCGATATTGCGCTGGCGCTCGGCATCCAGTTCCTGCTCCTGCGCCTTCTGGCGCTCGGCCAGTGCATGGCGCTCGCGGATCTTCTGCTGAAGCGAAAGGGTGGCCTTGGCCATCATGCCCACTTCATTGCTCATGTCTGTGTGCGGAATGGTCTTTGAGGTATTTTCGTCGGCAACCGCCCCCAGCGCATCGTGAATGGCGTTGAGCGGGCCGGTGATGCCGCGGATGACGAAGAAGGCGCCGGCAATGGCCATCAGGAACAGGGCAGCCGAACCGCCCACGGTCTTGATGATGTTGTTGCGCACTTCCGCCTTCAGGTCGTCGGTGTAAAGGCCGGTGACGACAACGATCTGCCAGGGCTCGAACACCTTGCCATAGGCGGCCTTCGGGTAACTGTAGTCGTTCGGGTCCTTGCCAGGCTTCGGGCCGATGAATTCGACGTAACCGCCGCCGGCGCGACCGAGCTTGACGAGATCGTCGCGATACATGTTGCCGGTTGGGTCACCCTTGCCCTTGTTGCTCTTGCCGACGCTGGGCGAGGAGGGGTGGAATACCAGCACGACGTCATAATCATAACCGAAGAAATATCCATCCGGCTGGAACTGCATCTTGTTGATGAGCGCGTAGGCGCGCTTCTGCGCCTCTTCCTTGGTAAATTCGCCGGCTTTGACGCGATCGTTGAAATCGCTCATCACGGAAATCGCCGTTTCCACCTGCGTGCGCAGCATCTCGTAGCGCTCACGGTAGACGGCAGTTGTCGAGGACCGGATCTGAAAGAAGGTGATGGCTGCAAATACCACCATCATGGCGCCCACCAGCAGGAACAGCTGAGTGGATATTTTCATGTTCTTCATTGCTACCACCGCCATTGGGGTTGTCGCCGAAGGTCCATGAACAGGAAGGGCGACAACTTGTTTCGTTATCGCGCTCCTGCGCTTGACGGGCACTATACCGTGCCCCATCTCTCGTTTTAGTATTTAACTATAAATAAAACTCTAATCCTCCGTCATTTGGCAGAGCCTTGCTGTTTCGCTAAGGAAATCGCTGGAACCTGACAGGAACTCTGTTTTATCCGGAAGAAAAATACTTCAGTCAGAGGGAGGGGCGCAGCGCCACGCCGGAAAAGTCCGGCGGTGAGGGAGGTGCGGTCCGGGCGGCCGGTTGCGGCGGCACGGCAGCCGTCGTGCCGGTATCCAGGGGATCGGCGGGCGCTGCCGGATCGGTGCGACCGGACGGCATGGCGCGCAGCACGATCGCCTGTTCCTCGCGGTCGATCCACACCGGGTTGAGGCTGACGAAGGTGACAGGGGAGCCACCCATCCAAGCTTCGGTGCGCAGCAAAGCCGGCTTTCCGTGCCGCTCCTGCAGCGTCAGGATCTGCTGGCCGGGGGCAAGGTCTGAGGGCGTTGTGACCGCAAGGTGAGGCTTTCCAGCTGTTTTGCAGGACAGGCAGCCAAGCGTGACGATGCTTGTCGATTGCGCGGCAGGCACTGTCGAAATCGCCTCAAGGGAGGCTGCCGCCGCAGGGGTTGCGGCAAAGGTCATCAACAGCAGCAGGGCAGGGCTTGGCATGGCGCATTTCCTCGATCGCTCGCGGAAGGCTAGCGCCGTTTCCTTTCCAACCGGTCAGGGGACGCGGTTAACGCGTCGTAAACACCGGCGGCGCGGGCTCAGACGTCCCGGCCGATGGCACGCCAGCCGATATCGCGGCGGCAAAAGCCGTTGTCCCATTCCACGGCATCCACCAGCGCATAGGCCCGCGCCTGCGCATCCGCGACCGTGCTGCCAAGGCCTGTGAGGTTCAGCACGCGCCCGCCGGTTGCGACAAGCTTGCCATCCTGCAGCGCCGTGCCCGCATGAAACACCTTTGCGCCGTCCGTGTCCTGCGGAAGTGCTGCAATCGGCGTGGCTTTGTCATAAGCGCCGGGATAACCCTTCGATGCCATGACCACGGTCAGCGCCACCTCGTCGCGCCATTCGGCGCTCACCTGATCCAGCGTGCCGGTTGATGCCGCATAAAGGATCGGCAGGAGATCGCTTTTCAGCCGCATCATCAGCACCTGCGTTTCCGGATCGCCGAAGCGCACATTGTATTCGATGAGTTCAGGGCCTTTGTCGGTAATCATCAGGCCGGCGAAAAACACGCCGGTAAACGGCATGCCGCTGTCGGCCATGCCTGATATCGTCGGCTGGATGATTTCATCCATTGTCCGCTGCACCATGTCTGGCGTCATCACCGGTGCCGGCGAATAGGCGCCCATGCCGCCGGTGTTCGGTCCGGTATCGCCATCGCCCACGCGCTTGTGGTCCTGCGCGGTGGCCAGCGCCAGTGCCGTCTTGCCATCGGACAGGCAGAAGAAACTTGCCTCTTCGCCATCCAGATAGGCTTCCACCACCACTTCGGCGCCGGCCGCGCCAAAGGCGCCGGCAAAGCAGTCGTCGACGGCGAAAAGTGCCTCATCCAGCGTCATGGCAACGGTCACGCCCTTGCCGGCGGCAAGGCCATCGGCCTTTACCACGATGGGCGCACCCTGTTGCCGGATATAGGCCTTTGCCGGTTCTGCCGCGTTAAAGCGCTGGTAGGCGCCGGTCGGAATATTGTAACGGGCGCAGATATCCTTGGTGAAACCCTTGGACCCCTCCAGCTGGGCGGCAGCTTTCGAGGGGCCGAACACGGCAAAGCCGGCCTCGCGGAGATCATCGGCCAGGCCCGCCACCAAAGGCGCTTCCGGGCCGACAACGATGAAATCGATGGTCTTCTCGCGGCAGAAGGCGATGACGGCGGCGTGGTCTTCGACGGCAAGCGCCACAAGCTCGGCGTCCTCGGCCATGCCGGGATTGCCGGGTGCGGCGTAAAGTTTTGTCAAAAGGGGCGATTGCGCCAGTTTCCAGGCCAGCGCATGCTCGCGGCCACCGGATCCGATCAGAAGAACCTTCACTATCGCCCCCTTAAAAGGTCAAAGAGTAAGCCTGCGCGGTTAAGGGGAGCGGGGGGAAAGGTCAAGGCTTTTGGCCGCCCACACATGGCTTCATCCGGTTGCGAAGCCAGATCCTGTGGAATCGCCCCCGCCGGCGTTGCCTTGCCACGATCTGTCGTTATGGTCGCGCCCGAACAACAAAGAGAAGATGCCCATGGCCGCCGACATCAGATCCATCGCCGCAACCATTGCCCAGGAAATCAACGCACGGCCCGATCAGGCCGTTGCCGCCATCGGGCTTCTGGACGAGGGATCGACGGTGCCTTTCATCGCGCGTTACCGCAAGGAAGTGACGGGCGGGCTGGATGACACGCAGCTGCGCAATCTCGCCGAACGTCTCGTTTACCTGCGAGAGCTGGAAGCGCGCCGCTCGACCATCGTCGATTCGATCGGTTCCCAAGGCAAGATGACCGACGAGCTATCGCTAAAAATTGCCCGCGCCACGACCAAGGCCGAGCTGGAAGACCTGTATCTGCCGTTCAAGCCGAAGCGCCGCACCAAGGCGGAAATCGCCCGCGAACGGGGGCTGC
Source organism: Neorhizobium sp. PAMB6716 (assembly GCF_058242805.1). Lineage (NCBI taxonomy): Bacteria > Pseudomonadati > Pseudomonadota > Alphaproteobacteria > Hyphomicrobiales > Rhizobiaceae > Neorhizobium > Neorhizobium sp. PAMB6716. Next base: position 2,532,275 of record NZ_CM177835.1, on the reverse strand, counting down.
AGCCGCTTGCCGATGCGATATGGGCCAACCGCGCCGCCGATCCGCAGCAGCTGGCAGCCGCTTACATCTCTGCAGAGGTGGCCGACGTGAAAGCGGCACTGGAAGGCGCGCGCGATATCGTTGCCGAAACCATCACTGAAAATGCCGACCTGTTGAAGACGCTGCGCCAGTATCTGCGCGACAATGCGCTGCTGCGCGCCAAGGTGGTCGATGGCAAGCAGGAGGCCGGCGCCAAGTTTTCCGACTATTTCGATCATTTCGAACGCTGGTCCGGCACGCCCGGCCACCGGGCGCTCGCCATGCTGCGCGGCTGGAATGAGGAATTTCTGACGCTCACCATCGAGGTGGACCAGGACGATCCGTCGCCGGTCAAGCCCGTGCAGCGCAAGATCGCCTTTGCCTTCGGCATCGGTGAAAAGGGTCCGGCCGATCGCTGGCTGATGGATGTCGCCGGCTGGACCTGGCGGGTCAAGCTTTCCATGTCGCTGTCGCTCGACCTGATGCGCGAACTGCGCGAGCGTTCGGAAGAAGAGGCGATCCGCGTTTTTGCCCGCAACCTCAAGGATCTTCTGCTCGCCGCTCCCGCCGGCTCGCGTGCTACGATGGGCCTTGATCCGGGCATCCGCACCGGCGTCAAGGTGGCGGTGGTCGATGGCACCGGCAAGGTGCTGGAAACCTCGACCGTTTATCCGTTCCCGCCGAGGAACGACATTCGCGGCACGCAAGCGGAATTGGCAAGCCTCATCCGCAAGCACAATGTCGATTTGATCTCCATCGGCAACGGCACCGGCAGCCGCGAGACGGAAAAGCTGGTGGCGGATATGCTGACGCAGCTTCCGGCGACGGCCAAGAAGCCAACGAAGGTGATCGTATCGGAAGCAGGCGCTTCGGTCTATTCGGCCTCGGAATTGGCAGCTCAGGAATTCCCGAACCTCGACGTCTCCTTGCGCGGTGCCGTCTCGATTGCCCGTCGCCTGCAGGATCCGCTGGCGGAACTTGTGAAGATCGAGCCAAAATCCATCGGCGTCGGCCAGTATCAGCACGATGTCGACCAGCAAAAGCTGTCACGCTCGCTGGATGCCGTGGTGGAAGATGCGGTGAATGCCGTGGGCGTCGATTTGAACACCGCATCCTCGCCGCTTCTGGCGCGTGTCGCTGGCCTGTCCCGCGGCATTGCCGATGCCATCGTCTCTCACCGCGACCAGAACGGGCCGTTTGCCAGCCGCAAGGAACTGTTGAAGGTGGCGCGTCTTGGCGCGCGCACGTTTGAGCAATGCGCCGGCTTCTTGCGTATTCCCGATGGCAAGGAACCGCTCGATGCCTCCGCCGTCCACCCGGAAGCCTATGGCGTGGCGAAAAAGATCGTCGCCGCCTGCGGGCGTGACCTGCGTTCGCTGATGGGTGACAGTGCGGCGCTCAAACAGCTCGATCCGCGCCAGTTCATTGACGACACCTTTGGCCTGCCGACGGTGAAGGACATTCTGGCCGAGCTGGAAAAGCCCGGCCGCGACCCGCGCCCGAGCTTCAAGACCGCGACATTTGCGGAAGGCATCGACGAGATCACCGACCTGAAACCCGGCATGACGCTGGAAGGCACCGTGACGAATGTGGCCGCCTTCGGCGCCTTCGTCGATATCGGCGTGCACCAGGACGGGCTTGTTCACGTCTCGCAGCTAGCCGACCGTTTCGTGAAGGATCCGCATGAGGTGGTGAAAGCCGGCGATGTGGTGAAGGTGCGCGTGGTGGAGGTGGACGTGAAGCGCAAGCGCATCGCGCTCACCATGCGAAAAGATGGTGGAGAGGCGGAAGCGCCTTCGATGCGCGAACCCCGCGGGCAGGGTAACCCCATGCGCCACGCCAACGCCAAGCCGGCGAAGGCGGAAACCTCACAACTCGGCGGACTGGGTGCTGCCCTTGCGGAAGCCATGAAGAAACGCTGAGCTGCGGTCACCCGGTCTCTCCTTTCAAGCCCCTGCTTTTAAGCCTCTATAAACTCAGCCCGCTCAACCCTGTTTGGCGGGCTGAACGCGTGTGACGTCGCGTTCAAAAAATTGCGCTTGCCAGCGGAAAAATCCGTACTAGGTTCTTTTTCAGAATAGTAAGGCATCCTTAGTATCTGGAGGTGTCCATGGCCTCGTCCTTGCGTCTTCTGCTTGCAAAAATCATCAAGGTCGGAACGCTCGTCGTGCGAGGCCCAGCCGGAGAGCAACAATTCGGCAGCGGTGGCGGGCGAAGGGTCACGCTGCGTTTCACCGATGACAAGGCCGAGGAGGAACTCGCGGCCGATCCTGCCTTAAAGCTCGGCGAACTTTACATGGAGGGACGGATGATCGTCGAGGAGGGCGACATCTACGAATTCCTCGCATTGGTGAAGGACAATACGCTCAGCGAAGGCCTGACATTTGGCATGATCTGGCGCGGCCTCTTTCGCATGGGCGTGTCGCTGTTTCGCAACCGCGTGCCGATCAACCACAACCAGCGCAATGTCGCCCATCATTACGATCTCGACGAGCGGCTGTTTTCGCTGTTCCTCGATGAGGACTGGCAATATTCCTGCGCCTATTTCAATCCGCCGGACCTTTCGCTCGATGCGGCGCAACTGGCGAAAAAACGCCATATCGCGGCAAAGCTTCTGGTCGAGCCCGGCCAGCGGGTGCTGGAAATCGGCTCCGGCTGGGGCGGAATGGCGATGTATCTGGCCGAATCCTCAGGCGTCGATGTTACCGGTATCACGCTCAGTCGCGAGCAATTGAAGATCTCGCGCGAGCGGGCGCAAAAGCGTGGTCTCTCGGATCGGGTCCGTTTCGAGCTTCAGGATTACCGCACCCTGAAGCCGCCGCAAAAGTTTGACCGTATCGTTTCCGTCGGCATGTTCGAGCATGTCGGGCGGACAAACTATGCCAATTATTTTCGCAAGGCGCATGAGGTGCTGGCCGACGATGGCGTAATGCTGCTGCATTCCATCGGCCAGCCGAATGTCGCCTATGTCACCAATCCCTTCATCGAAAGATACATCTTTCCCGGCGGTTACATCCCGGCGCTCCGCGAAGTGCTGCCGCAGATCGAGCGGTCGGGCCTTCTGGTCTCCGACATCGAAATCCTGCCAATGCATTACGCCCACACGCTGCGCCACTGGCGGATGCGGTTTCAAGCCCGCAAGGCAGAGGCCTTGGCGCTCTACGACGAGCGCTTTTACCGCATGTGGGAGTTTTATCTCGCTGGCTCCGAAATGGCGTTTACCCACGAGAACTTCTTCATCTTCCAGATCCAGCTCAAGAAGGCCCGCGATGCCGTGCCGCACGACCGCGATTATATCGCGCGGCGCGAGGAGGCGCTAAAGATGTTCGAGGCGGGACGGGCACCGCTGGAGCCGGTGATTTTTTGAGATCAAGCCGGCGGGGTAGAAGGGAGGGTTATCGTATTTTAACTAAGGCCCTCTCTGCCCTGCCGGGCATCTCCCCCACAAGGGGGGAGATACTGCGCAGCAAGCGCCCGGTTCCTGCACCAGGCGGTGCGGCCGGGTTAAGCCCTCCCTCTCGTGGGGAGGGTTTGGGAGGGGACTTGTCTCATAGGCGGGTATCCAAGCCCGTGGGAGAGATACTCGGCAGGCTAGAGGGGAGTAGGCGTCATATTCCGGCGGCCAATGGGCAAACCCCGGATGCACACGCAGACGGACCCATCCACAACCACCCCTCCCGTGACAATCCTCCCGATTGCTTTTGGCGGTAAAGCTTTTAGAAGTTTGAGCCATGAGCACGACACACGATAGTTCCGGCCGCGTGGCCGATGCCCCCTCCGATAACTGGGTTTACCGGTTCCTGCCGCGCGCGCTGTGGCCTTATGCACAGCTTGCCCGCTGGGACAGGCCGATCGGCTGGCAGCTATTGATGTGGCCGTGTTTCTGGTCGGCAGCGTTGGCCGCCAATGCGGATGCGGCACCCGATGGCGGGTTTTCGCTGGAGCTGAAGCTTGCGCATCTCTTCCTGTTCTTCGTCGGTTCGATTGCCATGCGCGGCGCCGGCTGCACCTATAACGATCTGGTCGACCACAGAATCGACAGCGAAGTGGCGCGCACGCGCTCGCGTCCGCTGCCCTCGGGGCGCGCCACGCGGCTTCAGGCGAAGATTTTTATTCTGCTGCAGGCGCTGGTCGGGCTCATCGTGCTCCTGCAGTTCAACACCTTCACCATTCTTCTGGGCTTTGCCTCGCTGCTGGTGGTGGTGATCTATCCGTTTGCCAAGCGCTTTACCGACTGGCCGCAGTTCTTTCTCGGCCTTGCGTTTTCCTGGGGTGCGCTGATGGGCTGGGCGGGCGTTTTTGCAAGCCTCTCCTGGGCGCCGATCTGGCTTTATCTTGCCGCCATCGCCTGGACCGTCGGGTATGACACGATCTATGCCCATCAGGACAAGGAGGACGATGCGCTGGTCGGCGTTCGCTCCACCGCGCGCCTGTTTGCCGAAAACACCAAGGCCTGGCTCTCCGGCATTTACGGTCTGGCGCTGGTGTTCCTGCTGTTTGCCTTCATGGCGGCGCATGTCAGCGTTCTCGGTTATATCGGGCTTTTTATTGCCGCCCTGATGTTTGCCTGGCAGATCCTGATCCTCGATATCGATAATCCCGATCACTGCATGCGGCTCTTCAAGTTCAACGGCCGCGTTGGCGGGGTGATTTTCTTAAGCCTCGTCGTATCGCTGGTCAGCCACGGCGGCTGAGATTTTGGTGATGTGCCTCAATGCAAAGAGAGCCCGGGCAGGGGTGCCGGGCTCTTTTGCGGGAGGTCTATAGTTCCAAGAGTGGCCAGGCGGTGGCCGGTCGATCAGCGCCGGGCAATGATCTCCTTGCCTTCGATGCGCATCGCGACGCCAAGGCTGCCGGTGGATCGGCGCACGAGGAAACGCGGGCGGCGGGCGGCGAAATAGGAGTGGCGGCGGCGCGGCTTGGTATCCTGCATGCGCACTTCGCCGAGATGGTTTTCCAGCGGCCGGGCAATGCCGTCGGCTTCCACCATCAGCATGGGAATGCGGAAGGCTTCCGACCAACTGCGCCAGTCTGCAGCGATGTCGCAGAGATCATGGGCCACGAGCAGCGGAATGCAGAGGTCCACGTCGTCGTGGTGCAGTTCCAGCGTGACGGTCACTTCGCCATTGCCGTGGTCGATGGCCCGGGCCGCGACACCCTTGAAGGCGCGGGCCGGAAGAGCAAACGACAGCGGAAGCCCGCTGCCGGGAAGGATCTTGCGCAGGACTGCGCCGCGTTCGTCGATGGTAATGGTGACATCGCCGGCGGCATCATGCAGCCTGTACGTGATCTGCTGGGGAAAACGCGACGGATCGAGCCGAAGTGTTGCACCTGCCCATGAGGGCTTCAGAACCGTATTTGTCATCGTCAATTGCTACCCTTGTTTTACCCGAGAGCCGCTGCCGGATCTCTTGTCGGGACTTTTGTCCTCTGATGGGGCCAACATAGGCGGGGCCTTTCCAGAACCACTTAAAAATTGCGGTTAAGAAATCTTTGCCTCCCCTGATGGTTAGCAAAAGTGAATCCGGCAGGGTTTCCTGAACGTGAATTTCTGCCGTTTTGTGTGGGTCTAAAACATCTTTTGGCAGGAGGTCAGGTCCGGGCAAGCCCAGCGTGCAAAGGGCAAAGAGCAATTCTTTAAGTTTCGTTGACGTATCATCCGGCGCACTGTCCTGAACCGTCAACGGGAGATAAGGGCCACCGAAATGGTATCGACCTACCTGAGTTATGACCTTGTGAACCGCGACCTCCAGGCCAGCCTGAAGCGTGTCGCAAAGCAGTCGGACGTCTCGCGCGAGGCCGCTTATTACAAGGACAACATCGCAAAGGTTACCTCGGTCGACGACCTGCTCGACGACTACCGGCTGTATTCCTACGCAATGAAGGCGTTCGGTCTTGAGGACATGACCTATGCCAAGGCCTTCATGCGCAAGGTGCTGGAAAGCGATCTCTCCGACGAAGACAGCTTTGCCAACAAGCTGACCGACGACCGCTACCGCGATTTTGCCACCGCCTTCAATTTCTCCTCTGAAGAAAAGACGGCGCAGTCGGCAACGCAGGTCGATGCGATGGTCGGCCTTTATACGTCCACCATGGTGAGCCAGGGTAATGCCGTGACCACCGAGACGAATTATTTCAACGCGATGATGGGCGAGATCGGCTCCGTCGATGATCTCCTCAACAATGACCGCCTGCGGAGTTATCTCTTCACCTCCTACGGCGTGTCGGACACCTATTATTCGCGCACGTTTTTGAAGGGCGTGCTGTCGAGCGATACCAGCGACAGTTCAAGCACGATCAACCAGACGCTTGGGCCGCAGCGCGATACGCTGAATGCGCAGGTGGCGGATGCGCAGACGCGGCTTGCCGCGGCCACCACGACGGCTGACAAGGCGATCATCCAGACGGAGATCGATGGTTACGACGCCAAGCTCACCTCGATCCAGTCCTATTACGACATGGCCGATGCCTTCAGCTTCAATGCCGATGGCAGTGTGCCCTCAGGCGGCGCGCAGACGGCCGCGCAGAAAGAAACCATCAACGATCTCTATCTCAGCAAGCAGACGCGCCTTTCCAGCGCCACGGCGCTGAACGAGTCCGACTACTTCAAGGAAAAGATGGCTTCGGTCGACAATGTCTCCGACATTATCGCAGACCGCCGGCTCTACAACTTCATCAAGACGTCCTATGGGCTCTCCGGCATCACCGTGGTCAGTTCCACCATCGAGCAGATCCTGACCAGCGACCTCAACGATCCCAACAGCTATGCCAACCGCTTCGGTACGAGCAATCCGGCCTATCTGGAGCTGGCCAAGGATTTTGGCTTTGCAACCGATGGAACGGTAACGGCCGGTGCTGCCCAGACCGCCACGCAGCAGGCCGCCACGGTCAACCGCTATTACAGCACCTATAACGACGCCCAGGACACTGCAGACGAAAAGGCGACCAGCCTTTACAAAGCGGCGATCTCGGAAATCGACAGCGTTGCCGAGTTCATGGATACCGGTGACGTCTACGATTTCGCCCTCAAGGCCGTGGGCCTCGATCCCGACAAGGTCTCGAAGTTTACCGTGCGTCAGGCGCTGATGAGCAATCTCGATGATCCCAAGAGCTATATCTACACGCTGAAGGACGATCGCTACCTGACATTGGCCAAAGCCTTCAACTTCAACGCCAAGGGCGACGTGACAGTGCCGCTGACGGCGCAGTCGCAGGGCACCATCACGTCTGTCGCCTCCGACTATACCGTGCAGATGACGCGCTTCCTCGATGAGGACAAAAAGACGGCGGCAAAGGAAGCTGCCTCCACCGAGGTCAAGTATTATTCGACCAAGATGCTGTCCATCCAGACCGCATCGGAGTTTGTCAACGACGACCGTCTGGTGAATGTCCTTCTCACGGCCTATGACGTCGATCCGAAATCCGTCAGCAAGGATTTCCTGAAACAGGTCTTTTCCTCTGATCTCAACGATGCCAACAGTTTCGTCAACAAACAGGCCGATACCGTCTGGGCCGAAATTCTCGGCACCTTCAATTTCGACGCCAGCGGCAAGCTGACCGACGACCGCATGGCCGGCGCCCAGAGCACCGGCAAGGTGCTGGAAACGCAGAATAAATATACCCGCCAGAGCCTTGAGGAGGGCGAGGGCGAGAGCAATGCGGGCGTGCGCCTGGCGCTCTATTTCGAGCGCATGTCGCATTCCATCACCAGCGCCTACGATATCCTCGGCGATACCGCGCTTCTCGAGTTCTTCCGCGTCAGCTACCAGCTGCCCGACAGTTTCAGCAATCTCGACGTCGACAAGCAGGCAGCGCTCGTCAAGAAATACATGAACCTCGAGGATCTCAAGGATCCGGAAAAAGTGGCGAAGATGGTTGAGAAATTCACCGTCATGTACGACGTGCAGAATTCCGATTCCAGTTCCTCGGCGCTGTCCATCCTCACCGGCAGCGGCTCGGATGGCGGCATCAGCGCCGATCTTCTTTATTCGCTGTCGCAGAACCGCTGACGGCCGGCGATAGCCCCGCAAGGTTGCGTCAGACGCTGACGACCTTGCCGGGGTTCATGATACCGGCGGGATCGAAGGCACGCTTGATGCGGCGCATCAGGTCGATCTCGATCTCGGAGCGGATCTTTGCCAGCTCGTCCCGCTTCAGCTGGCCGATGCCGTGTTCGGCCGAAATCGACCCGCCCGCTTTAAGCACGATGCCATGCACGATGGCGTTCATCTCGCGCCAGCGGCCGAGAAATTCGGCCTTGTCGGCACCCACCGGCTGGGAAATGTTGTAATGGATATTGCCATCGCCGAGATGTCCGAAGGCGCAGATGCGCGCACCCGGCATCGCCGCCAGCACGCCCTTTTCCGCCTCCGCCATGAAGGCCGGGATTTTCGAGACCGGCACGGACACATCGTGCTTGATCGAGCCGCCTTCCGGCTTTTGCGCATCCGACATGCTTTCGCGCATGTGCCAGAGCGCCTTCTGCTGGGCAACGGATGATGCGATCACCGCGTCTTCGATAAGCCCGGCTTCCAGCCCCTGTTCCAGAAGCGTTTCCACCATCACCTGTGCTGTCTCAGCGGAATCATTGGTGGAGATGTCGATCAGCACGTACCAGTCGTGGATCGAGCTTAAGGGGTCGCGCACGCCGGCAATGTGGCGGGTGGTGAAATCGACGCCGATGCGTGGCATCAGCTCGAAGCCGGTCAGCGCCGTGCCGCACAGGTTGGAGGCCTTTTCGAAGAGATGCAGCGCCATTTCCGGCGAGGCGAGCCCGACAAAAGCCACCTGATGGCCGGCCGGCTGCGGGAACAGTTTCAGCACCGCACCGGTGATGATGCCGAGCGTGCCTTCGGCGCCGATGAAGAGATCGCGCAGGTCGTAGCCGGTATTGTCCTTTTTCAGGCGCCGCAAGCCATCCCAGATCTCGCCGGTCGGCAGCACCACTTCCAGCCCCAAGCAAAGCTGGCGCATGTTGCCATAGGCGAGAACCGCGGTTCCGCCGGCATTGGTCGAGAGGTTGCCGCCGATGCGGCACGACCCTTCCGAACCGAGCGACAACGGAAACAGCCGCCCGACATTTTCCGCCGCCTTCTGCACGTCTGCCAGAATGCAGCCGCCCTCGACCACCATCACATTGGCAAGCGGATCGACATCCCGGATCTTGTTCATCCGCTCCAGCGACAGGAGGATTTGGCTGCCATCGGCGCTTGGCGTCTGTCCGCCGACGAGACCGGTATTGCCGGTCTGCGGCACGATGGCGGTGCCGGTCTCCGACGCCAGTTTCATTATCGCTGAGACCTCCGCCGTCGAGCCCGGCTTCAGCAGCATCGGCGAGGCGCCTTTGTAGAGGCCCCGGTTTTCCACGAGATGCGGCGCCATGTCTGCCGCATCCGTCACCACATTCGCCGCGCCGACAATGGAAGTGAAACGGGAGAGAAGGTCGCTGCTGGGGTTTTTATGGGCGTCCATGGGGTGTCTCCTTGGGGTGTGCGGCGTGGTTTATACGGTTCTGGGCGGATGAAGCCGCCCCCTCATCCGCCTGCCGGCACCTTCTCCCCGAGGGGAGAAGGGGTGTTGCGGCAAGGTCTGCGGTTCCCCTCTCCCCTCGGGGAGAGGTCCGCCGAGCAAAGCGGAGACGGGGTGAGGGGGCGCTTGCCAAGAGGTGGACACGGCCACGGTTTCCGCAACCGCCCGTCTGCCTGGGTAGAGGTGAACCGATGAGTTTGCGGAGGTCTCCCTTCTCCCCTCGGGGAGAAGGTGCCGGCAGGCGGATGAGGGGGCCTCTGGCTCCGAAATTTGCCATGCGTCCCATCCTCCCCAATCCCCTATCCCTCGCGCGGTGCGGCCGCGCGAAACAGCCGGTCGTTGATCGCTTCGCCAAGCCCGTGGTCGGGAATGGGGGCAATGGCAATCGAGGTCGCGCCCGTCGCATCGGCCCGCTTCAGGTAATCGAACAGATTGGCGGCAGCTTCGGCCAGATCGCCCTCGGGGCTCAGGTCGAAAATCGCGGTTGCGTCCGTTGATCCGGATATGGGCAGCCCATGAAAACGGATCAACGCCTCGCCCGGTTCTGCCGATGAGGCATTGAGCCGCACGGCAGCGCCTGGCGCATAATGCGAGGCCATCATGCCCGGCGCCTCGATGGCGGGGGCGGGGCCGTCCTGGCGTTCGACCGTGCGGCCGGTCAGTCGCTCGATGTCTTCGACGGCAAGACCGCCGGGGCGCAGCAGCCGGATGCGTTCGCCCTCGACGCGCAGAATGGTGGATTCCACACCGACGGCAGCACTGCCACCATCAAGGATGAGGTTAAGCTTTTCGCCGAGATCGTCGGCCACATGGCGCGCCGATGTCGGGCTGACCTTGCCGGATGTGTTGGCGCTTGGGGCGGCCAGCGGCTTGCCGAAGGCGGCGATCAGGTCTGCGGAAAATCCCTTGGGCACCCGGATGCCGACGCTGTCGAGGCCGGCGGTTGTCAGCGCGTGGATGCCGCAATCGGACTTCAGCGGCAGAACCAGCGTCAGCGGACCCGGCCAGAAGGCTTCGGCCAGCTGTCTCGAGATCGGGTCGAACATGGCGTAACGCTCGGCCATGGCAAGATCGGACATGTGGCAGATCAGCGGATTGAAGCGCGGCCGGCCTTTCGTCTCGTAGATGCGGGTTACGGCTGAGGGATTGGTGGCGTCGGCGGCAAGGCCGTAAACGGTTTCTGTGGGAATGGCGACGGGAAGGCCTTGCCCCAGCACCCGGCAGGCTTCCGTCACCGCCGCGTCGCGGTCTGTCGCAATGTCGATGATGCGTGCTGCCATGATGGCGCTTCCATAACGCCAAATGCGACCGTGAGGCAAATTCTTTCAGAGCCTGGCGATGACCTCACGCAATGAAGGTTCGGGCGCGCCGAGCATCAGCACGTTTTTCAGCGCCTCTGCCGGATCACTGGTGCGAAACAGGATGCCGTTGCCGCGCACGGTGCGGTTGATGCGCGTTTCGCCCGTCTCCTGCCGCTCGATGGCAACGGCAAAATACATGCGGGCGTAATCGGTGCGGATATGGCCGAAGAATTCTTCCTCATCACCGATTTCGGCTAAGAAATTGCAGATATAGAAGGACCAGCTGACCGGGCGTCTGGGGCTGAAGAAGGTGCGGGCTGCCGTCACATGACAATAACCAAGATGCGGCGTGTCCGTCAGCGAACGGCTGAACAGCAGCTTTGGAAACTGGATGGCGCGGTGAACGGCATTGATCCGCGCATGGGTCTTTTCGCCGGCGGAGGCAAGCTTGAGTTCGGTGCGCGCGCCTACTTCCTCATAGGTGAGGTAGCGGCGTTCCTCGGGCAGCCAGTCGCGCCGGTCGCGCGAGATGCGTCCGGTGCGCAGGAATTCCGAATGTGTCGCTGCTTTTGCCGGCGGTGCCGGCGGCCTTTCGGCGCGGGCATCGAAATATCTGAGCTTCGCCTTGGCGTCCACGTTCAATCACTCCCTGTCGTCTTGGGCTGAAGTTTAGGGCAACATCCTTAACGGTGGCTTGCGCTGGAACATCGGGACCACTGTTCCATTTGCGCCGTGCTCTCTCCCGCAAGAGCGTTGCAGGCGCTGGCCTGCAACGGTCCGCTAAACCCCGCTTTGGCGGCAGAAATGCAGGGGCCGGAGGTGCCTGTTGCCCGGCGCAGTGGATGTCGCGTTTTGTCGTCAATGCGGGATGACATGTCGCATTGCATCCGCTCAGCCGGGGAGGGCTCGGTTATATCTTGATCATTCGAGGTTTCGCCGCCGAGAGGCGAAGACAACCGGGGTGCCGGCCAGGGCTAAAAGCCGCCGGCGCTGCCGCAAAAAGGCCCGAGTGACAGGTTGACCCATCGCGGTGGGCGACGGGGATGGACAAGGCCCGGCCCTTTGAGGCACCCTCCCATGCCTGGCTCGCATCCCCGCCATCGAAGGAACGGAAGATGGATATTCGCGACACCATGCTGCGGCAGTTGAAGAACCACCGCCCGGGCTTCAGCCTGGAGCAGCCGTTCTACATCGATCAGGATTATTACAAGCTGGATCTCGAAACCATCTGGTATCGCGACTGGCTGTTCATTGGCCATGATTGCGAAATCCCGCGCGCCGGCAATTACGTCACGCTGCAGGTGGGCGATTATCCTGTGGTCGTCGTGCGCGGCCGCGACAAGCTCATCCGCGCCTTCCACAATACCTGTCGCCATCGCGGCCACCGCGTCTGCACGCAGGAACGCGGTGCCGCGGCAAAGCTCGTCTGTCCCTATCACCAGTGGACCTATGATCTCGATGGCTCGCTGGTCTTTGCCCGCCAGATGGGTGAGGATTTCGACAAGGCGCAGTTCGGCATGAAGCAGGTTCACTGCGAAACGGTGGCCGGTTACATCTTCATCTGCCTTGCCGAGGAAGCGCCGGATTTTGCCCCGGTGCGCCAGATGGTCGAGCCCTACATGGCGCCGCACCGGCTGTCGGAGGCCAAGGTCGCCTACCAGAACACCATTATCGAAAAGGGCAACTGGAAGCTCGTGTGGGAAAACAACCGCGAATGCTACCACTGCGCCAGCAACCATCCGGAACTGTGCCGCACCTACCCGGAAGCGCCGACGGCAACCGGCGTGCAGGGTGCGGGCGACGATCCGTTCATCTCCGAACACTGGCAGCGCTGCGAGGCGGCAGGCCTTCCGAGCACATTCGCCATGCATGAGAGCGGCCAGTTCCGCGTCGCGCGCATGCCGCTCGTCGAAGAAGCCGAAAGCTACACCATGTCCGGCAAGCGGGCGGTCAAGCGCCCGCTGTCGGATGATGTGCCGATCAGCCATATCGGCACGATGCTGCTCTTCCATTACCCCACCACCTGGAACCACATGCTGGGCGATCACGCGATTTCCTTCCGCGTGCTGCCGCTGTCGGCGGAAGAAACCGCCGTCACCACCAAGTGGCTCGTCCACAAGGATGCGGTGGAAGGCGTCGATTACAACCTGGAAGAACTGACGCATGTGTGGAACATGACCAACGACCAGGACCGCTCCATCGTGGAAGAAAACGCCTTCGGCATCCGCTCGCCCGCCTATGAACCCGGCCCCTATTCGCCGGATCACGAAGGCGGCGTGATGCAGTTCGTCGACTGGTACACGACCTTCATGCTGAACCGCCTGCAGGGCGACAAGGCAAAGCTTTCGGCCGTTGCCTGACAGTCTGTCCCATCATTCCCTTCGGCGGGCTGACATGGCGATTTCTGTGCCGCGCCGAAGAGAATTCTTGAACAGACTGTGAGCGACGAGATAACCGAACAACCTGCCCGCAGACGGAATGACGTGAGATGAACATGGCCGTGACGACCTACCAGCATTTCGACCAGATGGTGCCATGGAGCGACCGGCTGCATCTTCTCGAATGCACCTCCGTGACACTGGAGGCGCCCGATGTCATGACCTTCACCTTCAAGGCGGAACGGTCCGTCTGGTTCCGCTATCTGCCGGGCCAGTTCGTGACGCTGGAAATCCCGGTCGGGCCGGAGCCGGTCATGCGCACCTATACGCTGTCATCCAGCCCGTCGCGGCCTTATGCGCTGGCCGTCACGGTGAAGGCGCAGAAGGACAGCATCGGCACGCGCTGGATGTTCGAGCACCTGAAGCCCGGCATGAAGATGCGGGCTTACGGGCCGCTCGGCGATTTTTCCTATGTGAAACATCCGGGCGAAAAATATCTCTTCATCTCGGCAGGCTCCGGCATCACGCCGATGATGTCGATGACGCGTGACATGGCCGACCGGGCGCCGCTCTCGGATATCGTCTTCATCAACTGCGCCCGCTCGCCGTCGGAGATCATCTTCCGTTACGAGCTGGAAAACCTGTCGCGGCTGATGCCAAAGCTCAATCTCGGCTTCGTGGTGGAGCATTGCGGCAAGGCGGAACCCTGGCACGGCCTGCGCGGCTTTGTTGACCGCGCCAAGATCTCGCTTCTATCGCCGGATTTCCTCGATCGCACCATCTTCTGCTGCGGGCCGGAGCCGTTCATGGCGGCTGTGCGCTCGGCGCTGGAAGGGGCGGGCTTCGATATGAGCCGCTACCACCAGGAAAGTTTCCAGCCGGCGGTGCCAACCGTCGAAGTGGAAGCTGTGGCGCTGGCCGAAGGCGACGTGCCCGCCATGGTCTCCTTTGCCATTGCCGGCAAGCAGGCAGCGTGCAAACCCGGGGAAACCATCCTCATGACGGCGCGTGCCAATGGCGTGCGCATCGGGGCGGCCTGCGAATCCGGTCTCTGCGGCACCTGCCGTGTCATGCTGCTTTCAGGCGAAGTGGACATGAACCACAATGGCGGCATTCTCGATGAGGAAATCGAAGAGGGTTATATTCTTGCCTGCTGCTCGCGGCCCAAGGGTGATGTCGAGATCGAGATCTGACGTCTCCTGAAGCGCCCGCTCATCGGATGCCTTGAGGCCGGGGATATCTCAATTGAGCGTCCTTTGGCGGCCCGGATCACCCCGGTCCGGCCGCGCCTGTTCAACCAATGCAGGAACCTGTCGGGGAGTTTAGGCGTTCTGACTGTCTTACTAGGACAGAGGAAATACCCCCATGGGCAACATCAAGAAGAAACTGGCAGTGCTTGCGACCACGCTTGCGGTGACGTTTACCGGCCTTGCACCCGTTCAGGCCATGCCGATCGTTCCGGTCGAGCGTTCGCAGGTGCAGACACAGGCCACGGATGTGCAGTGGCGCCGTGATGACCGCCGTCACTTCAACGACCGCCGCCATTACAATTCCCGCCGCGATTATCGCCGCCCGCCGCATCGCGATGGCTATTATAACGGTCACCGCGGTTATCGGGAGCGCCGCGCCGGCTATCGTTATCACAACGGTTTCTGGTTCCCGCTCGCAGCCTTTGCGGCAGGCTCCATCATCGGTGGTGCTGCAGCCCAGCCGCAGCGCGTCAGCCCCGGCCGGTATTCGCCGAGCCATTATTCCTGGTGCCAGAACCGCTACAAGACCTACCGCGCCTCCGACAACACGTTTGTCGCAAACAGCCGCGGCGAACGCCTGAGCTGCAACTCCCCTTACTAAGACCCCAGTCTTTACCCAAGGGTATGACCCTCATCGACATGCTCCGGCCTCCGCACTGTGCGGGGGCCGGATTTTTCGGGTTCGTGCTACCTGTGCGGTTCTGAAAACGAAGTTGTGAACCCGGCATTGCGGCGCCCGCTTAGCGTTAATCGCCGGTTCAGGTAGGCAAAGCTAGGGTTTGCTCATACACGCAAAAGCCGTGGTAACGGATGTCCGGCCCGGTTTTCGTGCCCCCATTTCCGGATTGGAGACTGGAATGATGACGTTGATGAAGAAGATATCCGTCCTCGGGCTGTCTGTGGCCATGCTGGCGGGCTCGATGCTGCCCTCGCAGGCCATGCCGCTGGCGGTTGCGCCGGCGACCGGCGGCGATGTCGTGACCGTGCAGTACTGGCGCGACGGGCCGCCGCCGCGTCGTTATTACGGTCGTGATTATGGCCGCCCCGGTTATTACGGCGGTTATCGCGGTTACCGCGAACATCGCCCGAACCACCGTTACCGCGATGGCTACTGGTATCCGCTGGCAGCTTTTGCGGCTGGTGCGATCATCGGCGGTGCCATTGCCCAGCCGCGCCCGGAGCCACGGTATGTGCCGGCACCGCGCTACGTGCCGGAATATCGTGCGCCAGCCCCGGTTCGCGCCGGTCTTAACCCGCGCCACTATGAATATTGCGCGGCGCGTTATCGTTCGTATGACAGCTATTCGAATACGTTCCAGCCCTATGAAGGCCCGCGCCAGCAGTGCCTGTCGCCGTATTACTGAGACGGGTCACGATCCGTTCAAATGCCAACATGAAAAGCCGTCCGGATGCCAGTCCGGGCGGCTTTTTCTTGGATCGCTTCACAAAATGCCGGCACGTTTCAGCAGCCACCAGGCAAAGGCCACCGACAACAACATGAAGCCGAAGGCATAAAAGGTGCCGCTTTCGCCATGGGCAAAGGGCAATGCTGCGGTGTTCATGCCGAAAAAGCCCGTCACCAGCGAGGGCGGCAGCAGGAAGGCCGTCATCAGCGAGAGGATGTAGAGGTGACGGTTGGTTTCCGACGAGAGCTTTGAATCGATTTCCTCGTGCAGCAGCCGCGCCCGGTCCTGCAGCGCATAGACATCGTGATCGACCGCTTCGAGCCGGCTTGTGAGGCGGCCGGCGACATCGTCGAAACCGTCCGGCATCTCGTCTTCGTCGGCAGCGGCCGCCCGCCGCATCAGCGTCAGAACGGTGCGCAGGTGGCGGTGCAGGCGAACCACGATGCGGCGCACCGGCGCCAGCCGCCGCCGCTCGTCGCGGGAATCGTTGCCGTAGACGACATCCTCGATCTGGTTCAGCTCCTCCGTCAACTCGATCACCAGCGAGATCATCGTGCGCTGGAATTCCGCAACGATGGCCTCGAAGAGGTCGATGGGCCGGCGATAACGCGCCGGGTTCTTTTCCACCGCGGCCCGCACCCGGTCGATGGAGCGCAGCGGCTGCAGCCGCGTGGTGATGATGAGGTTGCCGCAGACGGCAAAATGCAGCCAGCCGATGTCGCGTGTGTCGGCATCGAAATCCCGCTGGAAATCCACCAGCGTGCCATAGACCGTGCCCTCGTCGAGCGTGATCGAGGCATGGGTTTCATGGGTGGTGAGGGCGGCAACAACGTTTGGGGGAAGCCCTTCGAAACCCTCGAGAAAGGCCGGCACCCGCTGGTCTGCCAGGTTGAGATGCAGCCAGAGGAAATCGCCGGTTTCGGTGATCGTCAGCTCCTCGCGGCCGGCTTCCGTCGGCAGCTGGCGGCAGGTCTTCGTGTTGCTGTGGAACTGGTAGGCCCAGACGAGGCCTGGAACGGAGGGGGTGAGAAGCACCATACGGGTATCCGGAAATGACAAGGGAAGGGCGCCGTGCCGCTGCCGCCTTGCTGCCTTGGGCGTTGACGGTGAGGATAACGGTGGCGTGCAGCGGGCGGAAGCCCCTTGCTTCCTCCTTATCGCGACTGTGTGACGGTCTTTGTCGCCGTGTTGGTCAATTGTCACAAATACCGTGGCGGCCGCCTTGGCCTTCGCGATTGACAAAACATCTTACGTTTACGTAAAAAGCATATGGAGGCGGAGCGCTCTGGACGCGCCGCGAGGAACGACTGAGGAGGAGTTCTCATGTACAAGGCACCGGTCGAGGAGATCGCCTTCACCCTGAGCCATGTCATCGGCCTGAAAGCGGCCATCGGCGAGGGGCGGTTCGATGATCTGAGCGAGGATCTGGTCGATGCCATCCTGTCGGAGGCCGGCCGGTTTGCGACCGACGAGATGGCGCCGCTCGGACGGATCGGCGACACGCAGGGTGCCCGCATGGCCGAGGATGGCAAGGTTATCTCGCCGGATGGCTGGGTGGCGCTCTACAAGGCCTGGTGCGCCGGCGGCTGGAACGGCTTGACGGCACCGGAAGAATTTGGCGGGCAGGGCCTGCCCAATATGCTGAATGTGGCAACGCTTGAAATGTGGAATTCCGCCTCCGTCGGCTTCACGCTCGGGCCGACGCTGACGGTTGGCGCCATCGAGGCCCTGAAGGCGCATGGCAGCCGCCTGCTGCAGCAGACCTATCTGGAAAAGCTCGTCTCCGGCGAATGGACGGGCACGATGAACCTTACCGAACCGCATGCGGGCTCCGATCTCGGCGTCCTCAAGACGCGCGCCGAACGACGCGCCGACGGCACCTACCGGATCTTTGGCCAGAAGATCTACATCACCTGGGGCGAACACGACGCGAGCGACAACATCATTCATCTGGTGCTGGCGCGGCTTCCCGATGCGCCCTCCGGAACGCGCGGCATCTCGCTGTTTCTCGTGCCAAAATTCCTCGTCAACGAGGATGGGACGCTGGGTGCACGCAACGATCTGTTCTGCCATTCGCTGGAGCATAAGCTCGGCATTCATGGTTCGCCCACCTGCACGATGATCTATGGCGACGGCCGTTATGGCGAGGAAGCCGGCGCCATCGGCTGGCTGGTCGGCGAGGAAAACCGTGGTCTCGCCTGCATGTTCACCATGATGAACAATGCGCGTCTGGCCGTGGGCATGCAGGGCGTGGCCGTGGCGGAAGCGGCAACCCAGAAGGCTGTCGCCTATGCGCGCGACCGCACGCAGGGCAAGGCGCCGGCCTGGAGCGGGGAAAAGCCTGCCGGCGGCGGCATGAGCCCGATCATTGAGCATCCGGATGTGGTGCGCATGCTTTTGACCATGAAGGTGCTGACGCAAGGCGCGCGCGCCATTTGTTATGCCTGCGCCCATGCCATCGATCTGTCGCATCACGCCGGCGAAACGCCGTTCTGGCAGGAGCGCGCCGCACTTCTGACGCCGATTGCAAAAGCCTTTGCCACCGATATCGGCGTCGATGTCGCCTCGCTCGGCATCCAGGTGCATGGCGGCATGGGTTTCATCGAGGAAACCGGTGCTGCGCAATTGCTGCGCGATGCCCGCATCGCCCCGATCTACGAGGGCACCAACGGCATTCAGGCCATCGATCTCGTGACGCGAAAACTGCCGTTGTCGGAGGGCGGCCATGTGCGCGGCTTCATTGCCGAAATGAGAGCGGTGGCTGAGGCTGTGCGCGCCTCCAACCTCGATGGTTTTGGCGAGACGGCAGCCCGGCTGGCGCAAAGCCTCGATGACCTCGACGCTTCCACCGAATGGCTGCTGGCGCAGCAGGCGGCGGGAAATACGGTGGCAGCACTCTCCGGCGCCACGCCCTATCTGCGGCTGTTCGGGCTGGCACTCACCGGCATCTATCTCGCCAAGGGGGCGCTGGCGGATGAGGCGCATGGCAGGGCGGACCGCGTGGCGCTCTGCCGCTTTGCCGCGGAAAACCTGATTGCTGAAACCGCAGCCCTCAAGGACCGGGTGGTGAACGGGGCCCCAAGCCTTGCTGCCGCCCGCGCCGTGTTCGGCTGAAGGAGAGAGCCATGAGCGATCCGATCCTGATCGAACACCCGGAGCGTTTTTCCGGCGTGACCGTCATCCGCTTCAACCGGCCTGACAAGAAAAACGCCATTACCTCGCCGATGTATCGCACCATGGTGGCGGCGCTGAAGGCGGCAAGCGATGATCCCGCCATCCGCGCCGTTGCATTCTTGGGCTCGGAGGGCTGCTTTTCTGCCGGAAATGACATGGCCGATTTTCTGGCCTACGCCATGTCCGGCACCACAGAACCGCCGGCCGCCGTGGATTTCCTGAAGGCGCTCGCCACGTTCGACAAGCCGCTGGTATCAGGCGTCGATGGCCTTGCCATCGGTATCGGCACGACGCTGAACCTGCATTGCGATCTCACAATCGCCTCCTCCCGCAGTCTGTTTCGCACGCCCTTCGTTGATCTCGCGCTGGTGCCGGAAGCGGCGTCCAGCCTTCTTGCGCCCCGCATCATGGGCCATCAGCGCGCCTTTGCGCTTCTCGCAGCCGGCGAGGGGTTTTCGGCCGAGGCCGCCCGCGAGGCGGGGCTGATCTGGAAGGTGGTCGAGGCCGGGGAGGTGGAGGCGGAAACGTTGAAAACAGCCGCTTCGCTTGCCGCAAAACCCGTGGGCGCCCTGAAGATCGCCCGCGATCTCGTGCGCGGTAATGTACAGGAGGTTCTGGCGCGCATGGACGAGGAGATGGTGCATTTTTCAAGCCAGCTGAAAAGTGCAGAAGCCCGCGCCGCTTTCGAGGCTTTTCTGCAGCGCAGCAACCGGTAATGTCTCTTCACCCGGCGTTAAGGCGCAGCCGCCAAGGATGGGGAAATCTTTTCCGCATTGTCTTAGGAGATATGACCATGGCCAGGCTGGCTGCCGGCATCCTCATCCTGCTTTCGGGCGCAAGCAGCGTTTTTTCGCAATCGTCCGGCCCCAATACGCGGGTCTATAACGACAGTGATTTCAAGCCGCGTGCGCGCTTCGTCTGCGTCATCGATCCGCCTAAAAGTGCAGACCGCACCCGACCGTATGTCTGCCGCGCCCCGGAAGGCCGCGCCGGCGGACGCTGCCGCTGCGACGGCGTGACGGGTAACGGCACGTTACGACCGGCGGGGTGATGTCATCAGGCTGATATTTTGCGGGTAGACAGGCATGTTGAGTGCGCGGTTCACCCCCCTCTGCCTTGCCAGGCATCTCCCCCACAAGGGGGGAGATCATCGTGTGGTCTATGCCTGCTTCCACAAGAGGCGTTGCGGCAATCGCGACATTCATGGGGAATGGAGTTCCCAGCTCCGGCTGATCTCCCCCCGTGTGGGGGAGATGCCCGGCAGGGCAGAGGGGGGTAAACCCCTGCCGCTGCGACGGCGCCACCGGCAACGGCACGTTACGACCGGCGGGGTAATTACTTCTCCAGCAGCGCCACGGCTTCCACATGCGGGGTCCAGAGGAACTGGTCGATGGGGGTGACGGAGGTGATGCGGTAGCCGGCCTCCACCAGAATCGAGAGATCGCGCGCCAGCGTCAGCGGGTTGCAGGAGACGGCGGCGATTTTCTTCACGCCCGAGCGGACGAGTTCTTTTACCTGAACCTCGGCGCCGGCGCGGGGCGGATCGAAGACCACAGCGTCGAACACCTTCAGCTCCTGCGCCATCAACGGCCGGCGGTAGAGATCGCGGCGCTCCACCGTCACCGGCTTCAGCCCTTGCGCGTGGCGGGCGGCGTGATCGAGCGCGGCCATCGCCTTTTCGTCACCTTCCACCGCATGCACGCGCGCCTTGGCGGCGATCCGAAGCGCAAAGGTGCCGGAGCCTGCAAAGAGATCGGCAACGCGTTTTGCCTTGCCGAGATGGCCGATCACGATGGCGGCCATCGCCTCTTCGGCCTCGCGGCTGGCTTGCGTAAAACCGCCGGGCGGCGGGAACACCTGCACGCCACCAAAATTCAGCATCGGCTTTTGCAGCTCGATCAGGATTTCGCCGTTCACCGAAAGGCGCGCAATGCCCTTCAGCTTCAGGATCGTCTCCGTCACCTTGCGGCGCTGGCTTTCCGAAAGCGGCTTCAGTCCTTCGGCGGACAGATCAAGCCCGGTCAGGGTTTCGAGAACCGTCAGGCGAAAGGCATCGGCGCCATTGGCAAGGGCGGTTGCGGCCTGCCGGATCACATCCAGCCGCGACACGATGCCGGGCGAGGTGATGGGACATTCCACGACCGAAAAGACCTGATGCGTTTCACCCCGGTTGAAGCCGAGAAGCAGCCCTTTTTCGGTGGTGCGGGCGGAAAACACCACGCGGCGGCGCTCGCCGGGGGCAGCGGTCACCAGATCCTTCACCTCAGGCGTCAAGCCCTTGGATTTCAGCGCATCCACCACGAGCTGGCGTTTGAAGGCGTGATAGGGCGCGTCTGCCAGATGTTGCAGCGAACAGCCGCCACAGGCATCGCTATCAGGGCCGAAGTGACGACAGATCGGTTCGACCCGCTCCGGCGAAACCGTGGCGGTGGACATGACGGTGCCCTGCGCACCGGTGCGGGCAATCGCCACGGTTTCACCGGGCAGTGCGAAGGGCACGTAGATCGGCCCGTCCTCGCCATGGGCTATGCCATGGCCCTGCACGCCGAGCCTTGCGATAGTAACGGTCTGGGTGCCGGATGTCTGGGTGCTCATAACGCGTCCTCCTCTTCGTCATCCACCAGAGGCTTGCGCCCGGCCAGCAGATATTCCTGGTTGCCATCGCCGCCGGCAATGGGGGAGGGGATGAGGCCAAGGCTTTCCCAGCCCATGTCCTCGATTAGCCAGCGCTCCAGCTCGGCTGCCACCTCAGGTGCCGTGTCCGGGTCCTTCAGCAGGCCCGCTTTGCTGACAAAATCGCGGCCCGCCTCGAATTGCGGTTTGACCAGCAGCACGCAGGCCGCTCCCGGCTCGGCCATGTCGAGTGCCGGCGGCAGCGCGAGCTTCAGCGAGATGAACGAGACGTCGGAGACAACGAGATGAAACTCGTCGTCGCCCACATCGTCGCGGGTCATGGCGCGTGCATTGAGGCCCTCGAGGCTGAGCACTCTCGGGCTTCCGGAAATGCGGTCATGGATCTGGCCGTGGCCGACGTCGATGGCCACCACATAGGCGGCCTTGCGCTTCAACAGAACCTCGGCAAAGCCGCCGGTGGAGGCGCCGATATCGAGACAGTTGAGGCCTTCCGGATCGAGCCCGAAATGATCGAGCCCCGCCACCAGTTTGAGCGCCGCGCGCGACACATATTCCTGGGCGGGGTCGTCTATGCTGAAGCTGGCATTGCCCGGCACCACGGCGCTTGGTTTCAGAACGGTCTGGCCGTTGACCTTGACGGTGCCGCGCAGAACGGCGTCGCGGGCGCGCGAACGGCTGGCAAACAGGCCCCGGTTGACCAGCAGCTGGTCTAGTCTTTGATCGTGTGAAGATGTCATGTGCCAGTCCATGACGGTGAATGCGCAGGCTGGCAAGGGGTTTTGCGGTTCGTGGCTTGACAGAGCGCAATTTCGCCGACGCGTTGCATGAAATCCTGCCGATTTTCTCAATCCGATGTTAAGGCGCTTGCGGTCTTTTCATGGCTCATAGCCGGCGCGCAAACGCCTTCCCATCGAACCAGAAGAAGCCGCAGAACAATCCCATGTCGTTAAAGAACCTGTCTCTCAACAAAAAGCTGATCAGCACCTTTCTCGCCCTGATGTCCGTCTGCCTCATCGCCTCTGCCGTGGTTTACTGGCAGGGACTGAACTCGGCGGCGGCCTCGCGGGACCAGATGCAGGCGCAGGCCATTGCCGCCGCCGTTGGCCAGGCGCTGGAAGCGCAGATGGAAGAAGGCTTTTCCCAGCGCGGTTACCTGCTGTCGGGCAATGCCGCCATGCTGAACGCCATCACGGTGGCGCGAGACGGCGTGGTGAGCGCCCTTGCCGAAGCGCGCAAACAGGCCGCCGGCTTTCCGGCCATGGTCGCCACGCTTGACGAGATGCTGAGTGCGTCGAGCGCCTACAAGCAGCAGGTCATCGATCCGCAGATCAAGGCCCGCCAGGCCGGCGGCGATGCGGTTCCGGCCAAGGCCCCGACCGAGGCAACCGCCGACAATGGCTCTGCGCCACTTGTCGCGTTCCGGGCCGCTGCGACCCGCATCAAGGCGCAGGTGGCGGATCTCATCCGCGCAACGGGAGAGACGCAGCAGAACTCGCATACCAATCTTCTCTGGACGCTGCTCATCGGCGGTGCCGTGGCCGGCGTCATTTCCGTCGGCCTCATCTGGCTTCTGTCGCGCGCCATCGTCAGCCCCATTGTCGGCATGACGGATGCCATGTCGGCCCTTGCCGCCGGCAATCACGATATCGCCGTTCCCGCGCTCGATCGTGGCGACGAAGTGGGCCAGATGGCAAAGGCCGTTGCCGTGTTCAAGGATGCCGCCATCGAAAAGCTGCGCCTCAGCCGCGAAACCGAGGACATGCGGGTGGAAAGCGAGCGCGAACGCCAGACCAATGACAGAAGCAAGGCGAATGAGGCCGCCGAAATCGAGTTTGCCATGAATGCGCTGGCCGATGGCCTGTCGCGCCTTGCCGATGGCGATGTGGCGACACGGCTCGAAAAGCCCTTTGCGAGCCATCTCGACCGTCTGCGCGTCGACTTCAATCAGGCGCTCGAAAAACTGCAGGATGCGCTGCAAAGTGTGGGCCGCAATGCCTCGGCCATCAATGCCGGTGCCGTGGAAATCCGCAGCGCCACCGATGATCTGGCCAAGCGCACCGAGAGGCAGGCCGCTTCCGTGGAGCAGACGGCCGCTGCCGTCGAAGAGGTGACGACGACGGTCAAGGATTCAGCACGCCGCGCCGAAGATGTCGGTGAACGGGTGGAGCGGGCACGGGTCGGGGCGGAAAGATCCGGTGACGTGGTGCGCCGTGCGGTGGTCGCGATGGAAGGCATTTCCAAGTCGTCCAGCGAGATCATCAACATCATCAGCGTCATCGATGATATTGCCTTCCAGACCAACCTTCTGGCGCTGAATGCCGGCGTGGAAGCCGCGCGTGCAGGCGAAGCCGGCAAGGGTTTTGCCGTGGTTGCCCAGGAAGTGCGCGAGCTTGCCCAGCGCTCGGCCAATGCGGCGAAGGAAATCAAGACGCTGATCACCACGTCCAGCGCCCAGGTGAATGCCGGCGTGTCGCTGGTGGGTGAAACCGGCGAGGCGCTGCAGGCGATCGTGGTCGAAGTGCAGGAGATCAACGAAAACATCAAGGCCATCGTCACCGCGTCGCGCGAACAGGCAACGGGCTTGCAGGAAATCAACACCGCCGTCAGTGCCATGGATCACAATACCCAGCAGAACGCTGCCATGGTGGAAGAACAGACGGCGGCAAGCCATGCGCTAGCGCGCGAGGCAAGCGAGCTGGATGCACTGCTGCGCCAGTTCAAGCTTGGTGGCGCAGAGGCGCAGCGGACGTTTGCCGACGTTCGAGCCTCAGCCCCCGCATCCAGCCGGACGTCACAGCCGGCACCGGCGGCCCGCACACGGCCATCGACCCCTGCAGCCGGACCTCAGACGATTGCCGCCATCGGCAGACCAGCCAGCGCCGGCGCCGCCATCCGGTCAAAACCATCACCGGCCAATGCGCTGCACACGCGTCTCGCCAGCGCCTTTTCGACAGCAAGCCCGGCTGTGAAATCGGCGCCGAAAGCAGTCGCTGACAATTGGGAAGAGTTTTAGGCAACGGGTTCTGCCGGCTGTAAAATCAAGGAAAAATCCCGAACCGATGCATGAAGGGGCAGGCAATAGTCTGCCCCTTCGGCGTTTCAGGGTGCGCGTGTTGCTGCTCTGCAGCATTTCCGTGCATATATCAGTTTTACCGCAAGGTGCTGTCC
The DNA here is from genome assembly GCF_058242805.1 of Neorhizobium sp. PAMB6716. Classification (NCBI taxonomy): domain Bacteria; kingdom Pseudomonadati; phylum Pseudomonadota; class Alphaproteobacteria; order Hyphomicrobiales; family Rhizobiaceae; genus Neorhizobium; species Neorhizobium sp. PAMB6716. The sequence continues at coordinate 2,507,418 of NZ_CM177835.1, read as the reverse complement.
TGCCTTATTCGGGTTTAGGTAAAGACAATACATGATTATATTTGCATTAACTCACATTTAAGGATGCCACGCTAAGAATAGGGTTGTTGCAACAGGGCGGCGATACTGACGCCTTGTTCCGGCAGAGCTTTTTATGCGCGGCCCGTACTTTCCGCAGTCTCAAAAGAGGCGGCGGTGCCTTGTGGTGCGCATGCTGCTCTTTCACGTTTGCCCGGTGAATGATTTGCACGTGGCTCACTCAGATGAACGCCAGGTTCCCTGCAGGAGTGGCTTGTGAAACATATTTCTATCATCGGGAAATTTCTGATCATCATGGCAGGCTTTGGCCTGTTTACGCTCGGTATCGCGGTTTATTCCGCGCAGCAGATTTCAGACATTGATGACAACTACAGCCATCTGCTCACCAGCGAATCGTCCGCTGCGCTTTATCTTGCCCGTTCCAATCGCAGCATGCAGGCCATCCGAGCTTCCATCGGCGACCTGATGATGGCGCGCACAGACGAGCAGAACGCGGCCGCGGAAAAGAACATCCTGGACGCTCGTTCGAGCTTCATGGGTTTCATGGACAAGGTTGCTTCCTCCATTCCCGCCAACACCGGCGTCTCTCAGCTGCGCAGCGAAGTTCTGGCGGTTGTCGATCAAACCTGCGGCGCAACAATTGCCGCAGGCAAGAAGGCCACAAGCGACCAGGATATCACAGCATCGCAGGCGTTGTTTCAGACGCAGTGCCAGCCGGCATTCGCTGCGATCAGTTCCAAGTTCACCGCTTTGACGAACGAGGTCGTCGCCTCCGCTGACAAGAAGAGCGACGAGCTGACGGCCGCGACAAACGCAACCGTCAAGATTACCATCGGCGCTGTCCTCGGCGGTCTGGTTATTGTTCTTCTCGCCGGCTTCCTGGCCATCCGCTCCTGGCTCGTCAAGCCGATCCGCGAAATGTCCACCACCATGGTGACGCTCGCCAATGGCGATCTCGGCGTGTCCGTCGATGGCACGGATCGCCGCGACGAAATCGGCGGCATGGCAAAGGCCGTGCAGGTGTTCAAGGACAACGGCCTGCGGGCCCGCGACTTGGAACAGCAAGCCGATCAGGCCCGTTCCGCCTCGGAAACCGAAAAGGCCCGTGCGATCGAAGCCGACCGCGTGCGTGCCGAAGAAATGGCGCAGGCCACCGCTGGCCTGGCACAGGGCCTGAAACATCTGTCGGATGGCGATCTCACCTTCCGCCTCGCCGAACCCTTCGCCCGGGATTTCGAAGCCCTGCGCGCCGATTTCAACGCCGCCGTCGGCCAGCTCGCAGACAGCCTGCGCTCCGTCTCTGTTGCCACCGGCTCCATCGGCAACGGCACACGCGAAATCAGCCAGAGCGCCGAGGATCTTTCCAAGCGCACCGAACAGCAGGCGGCCTCGCTCGAGGAAACCGCTGCAGCCCTTGACCAGATCACCACGAACGTCACCAATTCGTCCAAGCGCACGGAAGAAGCCCGTCACGTGGCCGTCGAAGCCAACCGGTCGGCGCGTCGCTCCGGCGAGGTCGTGTCAAGCGCCGTTAATGCCATGCAGCGCATCGAGCAGTCGTCGAACCAGATTTCTTCGATCATCGGCGTCATCGATGAAATCGCCTTCCAGACCAACCTTCTGGCGCTGAATGCCGGGGTCGAGGCCGCACGCGCCGGGGAAGCCGGCAAGGGTTTTGCCGTTGTTGCACAGGAAGTGCGTGAACTGGCACAGCGTTCTGCCCAGGCCGCCAAGGAGATCAAGGACCTCATCCGCAACTCCGTCGATGAAGTCTCCACCGGCGTCAAGCTCGTGCAGGAAACCGGCGAGGCGCTGAAGGTTATCGAACAGCAGGTGGTGACCATCAACACCCAGCTCGATGCCATCGCAACCTCTGCCAAGGAACAGTCGGTGGGTCTCGCCGAGGTGAATACCGCCGTCAACCAGATGGACCAGGTCACCCAGCAGAACGCCGCCATGGTGGAAGAATCCACCGCCGCCAGTGCTGCCCTCTCCAACGAGGTCAACAAGCTGCGTGATATCATCGGCCAGTTCCGCGTCGGCGGATCAACCGAAGGTGTTTCTGGAGCACGCCGCCCGGAAGCCGCTCGCAGCAATGCAAAACCCGTGGCATCGCCAGCCCGCCGCATGATGGCCAAGGTCGCCGGTGCCGTCGGTCTCGGCGGCGGCGCTGCCGCCGAAAGCTGGGAAGAGTTTTAAGCCCGGACTGGGGACTAGCTAAAACATCAAATGGGCGGCCTCAGGGTCGCCCTTTTTTCGTTTGGGGCCGGGGCTGCTTAACGACAGGCCGATGCGTCGGATACCCCCCTCTGTCCTGCCGGACATCTCCCCCACACGGGGGGAGATCAGACAGACGATAACGCCCGCTTCCTTGCCAACCCGTCATGTCACGCATGCCGGATCGAATTGAGGTCGATGTGCCAGCCGTTTTGCTGATCTCCCCCCGTGTGGGGGAGATGTCCGGCAGGACAGAGGGGGGTGATTACAGGATGCCGACGGCGAGAACCTGCCGCCGACAACATTCACCCCGCCACGCCAACCTTCTGCGTTTGCCCCAGCGCCTTGAACACCGTCGATACAATGCCGGCGCGATCGAGGCCGGCCTTGGCATACATCACCTCAGGCTTGGCCTGGTCCATCCAGACATCCGGCAGAACCAGCGAGCGCACCTTGAGGCCCTGATCAAGTAGGCCTTCGTTGGCGAGGAACTGCATCACGTGGCTACCGAAACCGCCGACGGCGCCTTCCTCGATGGTGACGACGATTTCGTGGTGGCGGGCAAGCTGGCGGATAAGGTCATGGTCGAGCGGCTTTGCGAACCGCGCATCGGCAACCGTGGTGGAAAGGCCCGCCGCGTCAAGGTCTTCGGCGGCAAGCAGGCATTCGGCAAGCCGGGTGCCGAAGGAGAGAAGCGCCACCTTGGCACCCTCCTTGACGATGCGGCCCCTGCCGATTTCGAGAATTTCGCCGCGCACCGGCATCTCGATGCCAACCCCTTCGCCGCGCGGATAACGGAAGGAGATCGGGCCATCGTCATAGGCGGCAGCGGTGCGCACCATGTGCTTCAGTTCCGCCTCGTCGGCTGCGGCCATCACCACCATGCCCGGAAGCGTCGCAAGGAACGTGGTGTCGAAGGAACCGGCATGGGTCGGACCATCGGCGCCAACAAGGCCGGCGCGGTCGATGGGGAAACGCACCGGCAGACCCTGGATTGCCACGTCATGCACCACCTGATCGTAACCGCGCTGCAGGAAGGTGGAATAAAGCGCGCAGAACGGCTTGAAGCCTTCCGAAGCAAGGCCGGCGGCAAAGGTGACCGCATGTTGTTCGGCAATGCCGACATCGAAAGTGCGCTTGGGAAACACGTCCTGCAGCTTGTCGAGACCGGTGCCCGAGGGCATGGCGGCGGTAACGCCGACGATCTTTTCGTCGTGGCGGGCTTCCTCCACCAGCGCATCGGCAAAGACGGCGGTATAGCTTGGCGCATTCGGCTTGGCTTTCGCCTGCGCGCCGGTGATCACATCGAACTTGTTGACGCCGTGATATTTGTCGGCGGCAGCTTCCGCCGGCGCATACCCCTTGCCCTTCTGCGTCACCACATGGATCAGCACCGGGCCTTTGCCGTTATCGCGCACATTGCGCAGCACCGGCAAAAGATGGTCGAAGGAATGGCCGTCGATCGGGCCGATGTGGTAAAAACCCATCTCTTCGAACATGGTGCCGCCGGTCACGTAACCTCGCGCATGTTCCACGGCGCGGGTGATCGCCCGGTCGATGTTCTTGCCGAGATAGGCCGTCAGTTTCTTGCCCAGGTCGCGAAAGCCCATATAGCTGCGACCGGAAGCAAGGCGCGCCAGATAGGCGCTCATGGCACCGGTCGGCGGCGCAATCGACATGTCGTTGTCGTTCAAGATGACGATCAGGCGCGCATCGAGCGCACCGGCATTGTTCAGCGCCTCATAGGCCATGCCCGCCGACATCGCGCCATCGCCGATCACGGCCACCACATTGCGCGGCGTGCCGGAGAGATCAGCGGCCACCGCCATGCCAAGGCCGGCCGAAATCGAGGTGGAGGAGTGGGCGGCGCCAAAGGGATCGTATTCGCTCTCGGCGCGCTTGGTAAAACCGGACAGGCCGTCTTCCTGGCGCAGCGTTCGGATACGGTCGCGACGGCCAGTCAGGATCTTGTGCGGATAACACTGGTGGCCAACATCGAAGATCAGCCGGTCATGCGGCGTGTTGAACACCTTGTGGATGGCAATCGTCAGTTCCACCACGCCAAGGCCCGCGCCCAGATGCCCGCCGGTTTTCGACACCGCGTCGATCATCTCGTCGCGCAGTTCGCGCGCAAGCTGCGGCAGGTCGCGGTCTTCGGTCTGGCGAAGGTCGGCCGGCAGCTTCACCTTGTCAAGCAGCGGCGTCTGAGGGCTGGATGTCACGAATGATGGCCTTTTCTGCTCTGGTCCCGAGCCTTCGTTTTCTCTCAAGATGAGATGGAACGCGGCTTTTTCAAGTCTCTCAAGCTCGCGCTTCTAGCGGAATTCACGCGCTTGGCAAAGGCACGAACTCTTCTTCATCACCGGGCACGATATCGAAACGGCCCGTGCGCCACTCTTCTTTTGCCTGCTCGATGCGTTCCTTGGAGGAAGACACGAAGTTCCACCAGATATAGCGCTTCGCGTTCAAGGCCGCACCGCCAAACAGCATGATGTGACAACCGGTCTCGCCCGCTTTCAGCGTAATCTCGTCGCCGGGCCGCAGCACCAGAAGCTGATCCCTGGCAAAACAGTCGCCGGCAACCCAAAGTTCGCCTGAAAGAATATAGATCGCCCTTTCCTCATGGGCGGCGGAAAAGGGAAAGCTTTTGCCCGCCTCCAGCGACAGATCGACGTAGAGCGTATCGGTGAAGGTCGGAACGGGGGAGGTGACCCCATCGAGCGCGCCGATCACCACCCGGCCGGAAATGCCTTGCATGTCGATCATCGGCATGTTTTCCCGCGCCGTGTGGGCAAAGGCCGGGTCGATTTCCTCGTGGCTGTCGGGAAGGGCAAGCCAGGTCTGCAGGCCGGACATGGAAAGCGGATGTCCGCGCAGGTTTTCCGGCGTACGCTCGGAATGCACGATGCCGCGGCCCGCCGTCATCAGGTTGATGTCACCGGGACGGATCACAAGTTCGGTGCCGAGACTGTCGCGATGTTTGATCTCGCCATCAAACAGGTAAGTGACGGTGGAGAGACCGATATGCGGATGCGGTTTTACATCGAGCGCCTCATCCGCCTTCAGCACCGCCGGTCCCATGCGATCAAAAAAGATGAACGGCCCGACGAGCCGCCGTTGCCGTGAGGGCAGCGCCCGGCGCACGGAAAAACCGCCGATATCCGAGGAGCGGGGAATGATGAGGTTTTCGATGGCGTCGCAAGCAAAGGCATCGCCGGGTGCGGGATCGTTTCCGGGGAAAAAGGACATGGGTTTGCTCTCCAGTTGATGTGGCGGCTGTGCCCCTCTGGCTTTTCCCAGTATGCCACGGCCGGTTGCGTCCGTCTTGTCCATTTACCCTTTGGAGCGACACCATTGACCTCCAAGCGTATGCGCTTTGACATTTCCTGCGCAAATCAGTAGGGAGAGGCATATCCCGCTGCGAACACTCGCGGCCCGCGCGTCAATGCGCACTAAAATCCGAAAGACAGGTAGATGTCCGAATTGAATGGCGCCGTCCCGGCGATCGCCAAGGCGTTGACGAAGCGCGGTTACGAAACCTTGACCCCCGTCCAGCAGGCCATGCTGGATCCGGCGCTGGTCACCTCAGATGCGCTGGTGTCCGCCCAGACCGGCTCCGGCAAGACGGTGGCCTTCGGCATCGCCATTGCGCCGACGCTTCTGGAAGAGGCCGAGCGCTTCGATACGGCCCGCGCCCCGCTGGCGCTCGTCATCGCGCCGACCCGCGAACTGGCCATGCAGGTGAAGCGCGAGCTGGAATGGCTCTACGAGTTGACCGGCGCTGTCATTGCCAGCTGCGTTGGCGGCATGGACATCCGCAACGAACGGCGCGCGCTCGATCGCGGCGCCCATATCGTTGTCGGCACGCCCGGCCGTATCTGCGACCATATCCGCCGCAATGCGCTCGACATGTCGGAACTGCGCGTCGCCGTGCTGGATGAGGCCGACGAAATGCTCGACCTCGGCTTTCGCGAGGATCTCGAATTCATCCTCGAGGCAGCGCCTGAAACCCGCCGCACGCTGATGTTTTCGGCAACCGTGTCGAGCGGCATCGCCAAGCTTGCCAAGCGCTACCAGCGCAACGCCGTGCGCATTTCCACCACGACGGAAGAAAAGCAGCACGCCGATATCGAATACCGCGCGCTGGTCGTCGCCCCTGCCGACCGCGAAAACGCCATCGTCAACGTGCTGCGCTTTTATGATGCCAAGAACGCCATCGTGTTCTGCTCGACGCGCGCGGCCGTCAATCATCTGACCGCCCGTTTCAACAACCGCAATTTCGATGTGGTGGCACTCTCCGGCGAACTGACGCAGAACGAGCGCACGCATGCGCTTCAGGCGATGCGTGACGGTCGTGCCCGCGTCTGCATCGCAACAGATGTGGCCGCCCGCGGCATCGATCTGCCCGGCCTCGACCTCGTCATCCACGCAGACCTTCCGACCAATTCGGAAACGCTGCTGCACCGCTCCGGCCGCACCGGTCGTGCCGGCCGCAAGGGCATCAGCGCGATGATCGTGCCGATCAACCAGCGCCGCAAGGCCGAGCGCCTGCTCGCCGGCGCCGATGTGACGCCGGAATGGGCTCGCCCGCCGTCGGCCGAAGAGGTGATCGGCCGCGACCAGGAACGTCTGCTCTCCGACCCGATTTTTGGCGAAGAGGCCCGTGAGGAAGAACAGGATATCATCGCCCGTCTGGTCGAGGCGCATGGTGCCGAAAAGCTGGCGGCGGCCTTCGTCAATCTCTACCGGTCGCGCCAGTCCGCCCCGGAAGATCTGATCGAGATTTCCGTCCAGCCGGGTGCGGCGAAAAAGCCCCGCGAAGGCGGTTTCGAGCGCCCGGAATTCGAGAGCACGCCCCGCACGCCGCGCGGCGAATTCGGCCCCTCCGTCTGGTTCTCGCTCTCTGTCGGGCGCAAGCAGAATGCCGAACCGCGCTGGCTGATCCCCATGCTCTGCCGCAACGGCAATCTCACCAAGGCCGAAATCGGCGCGATCAAGATGCAGACGGAAGAAACTTTCGTCGAAATCTCCGCCCAGCATGCCGAAACCTTTTCGCAGGCGATCGGCCAGAACAAGACGCTGGAACGCGGCATCCGCGTAACGCGCCTTGACGGCGCGCCCGATCTTTCCCGCCAGGCGGAAGCCAAGCCCTTCGTCAAAAAGGCCTACGAGGACCGCCCGGCCCGCGAAGCCCCGCGTGACGGCACCCGCGAGGACTGGTCGAAAAAGCCGAAGGGCAAACCCGCCTTTGCTGGCGAAGGCGCGAAAAGCTTCGACAAGCCTTTCCGCGACAAGCCGGCAGGCGATCGTCCGTTCAAGGACAAGGCCCCCTTCAAGAAGGAAGGCGGCAAGCCGTTCAACAAGGATGCCAAGCCTTACGCCAACGACGGCAAGCCTTTTGCCAAGAAGCCCAAGTCGCCCAAGCCCGCCGGCGGCAAGCCGCGCGTTTGAGCGTGACATCCGGGGTCTCGGCCCCGGACACACCATCCGATTGACGAAGAGCCGGCCTCTGGAGAGTGGCCGGCTTTTTCATGTCGGGGTTTCCGTGGGCGCGCCGCGCTCCAGCTCCGTCAGGCTTTCCAGCCGCTGTAACATTGCTTAAAGCGGAGGGTGGACAAACATGCAAAAGGGGCAGGGGCGATGAACGAACTTCTTATTCTCGATGGCGGCATGAGCCGCGAGCTTCTGCGTCTCGGCGCCGAACTGGTGCAGCCTGAATGGTCGGCGATGGCACTGATCAATTCGCCCGAGATTGTGCGTCAGGTGCATGCGGAATTCATCGAAGCCGGTGCCGATGTCATCACCACCAATTCTTATGCGCTGGTGCCCTTCCATATCGGCGAGGAGCGGTTTGCCAGGGAGGGGGCAACCCTCATCGATCTCTCCGGTCGTCTCGCCCGTGAGGCTGCCGACAATGCTGGCCGCAAGGTCACGGTTGCCGGTGGCCTGCCGCCGATTTTTGGTTCCTACGAGCCTGAAAACTTCAACCCGGAGACCGTGCAGGACTACCTGTCGGTGCTGGTGAAAAACCTCGACCCCCACGTCGATCTCTGGCTGGGCGAAACGCTGAGCCTGATTGCCGAGGGCGAGGCCGTGCGGGTGGCGGTCAAGGACACGCAAAAGCCGTTCTGGATCTCGTTCACGCTTGCCGACGATCAGGCGCAGGTGGCGGCGCAGGCTGAGGGCGGCGAAGCGAAGCTGCGCTCCGGCGAAACAGTGCGAGACGCCGCCCTCTGGGCTGCCGGTTCCGGCGCTGAGGCGCTGCTGTTCAACTGCGCCAAACCCGAAGTGATGGAAAAAGCCGTGCGCACCGCCTCTGCGGTTTTTGCTGAACAGGGCGTCGAGATCCGCATCGGTGTTTACGCCAATGCGTTCGAGAGCGACACGGATGAAACGGCCGCCAACGAGGGCCTGCACGAAACCCGCGCCGATCTTACCACCGACGCCTATTCGCGTTTTGCCTGCAACTGGGCCGATGCCGGTGCCACGCTGATCGGCGGCTGCTGCGGCATCGGCGCTTCGCATATCCACACGATTGCGGGTGCGCTGCGCGGGCGGTGAGATTTCTGGTCTGAGCGATAGATTTGGATGTTAGGCTCCCCTAATGTGCTCAATCATAGTGCGGACCATCTACTCGAGTCTTGCTGAAGTCGACGCCGCTCAGCATTGCTACGAGGTCGAAGCGTTTGAAAAATGCCAATGCCTGGTTCGGTGTGATCAGCACCTCAACGGCGCGCACGGCTGCAGGGGCGGGCTCTAACTCAGTAGAACGGAGCAGATATGCCACGAGCGACACTTCGATCACAGGTGTACCTGGGTTTTCTCCGGAAGCGATCCGGAATCCCATAACTTGCTCGTCTTTTTCCGCTTTTCCCAAGGATACGAGATAATCGGCAAGTGCGACATTGTCTGACCGATCCGCGGCAACAGTTCCCTTAAAATCATCGTATTGTACTGCGGCGCTGAAAGTACTCATTTTATGCCTCTATTGATGAAATTGTTATCCGATATAATGTAGTTTCAGGGTTAATGCATTTTATATTTCGGTTGTGTTTTGGTGATGAAGTTTCAAATTGGCCAAAAGTTTACGATCATACCGATAATCAACACGCTCGGAATGTCCCCGGGGCAGCGTCCGCCGCCCCCTCATCCGCCTGCCGGCACCTTCTCCCCGAGGGGAGAAGGGATGTTTGGCCGGCGTTACGTTCTATTCTCGCAGGCGATGGAACTGCAACATCTGCGTTCTACCCCTTCTCCCCAGCGGGGAGAAGGTGGCGGCAGCCGGATGAGGGGGCCGCTTGCACCAACGCCGGCAACCCTGATGGACCCAGACACAGTGACCAGAGACACACGTGGCCAAGGAAGAAGCGTTAGCCGTTCTCCCTCACGCCATCTGTGCCGCCCCAGGTCCCGCCACCGCGCCCGGCGGCACCTTGCCCATGATGATCATGCCGAGCACTTCGTCCTTGGTCACATCTTCCGTGCGCGCGTGGCCCACAACCCGGCCGTTCTTCATGACGAACACACGGTCTGCCAGATCGAAGACGTCGTGGATGTCGTGGCTGATCAGGAAGATGCCGATGCCCTCACGCTTCAGCTGGGTGATCAGTTCGCCCACCTGCGCGGTTTCCTGCGGGCCCAAGGCGGCCGTCGGTTCGTCCATGATGAGGATGCGGGCATCAAACAGGATGGCGCGGGCAATCGCCACCGACTGGCGCTGGCCGCCGGAGAGCGCGCGCACCGGTTCCTTGAAACGCTGGAAGTTGGGGTTGAGGCGGCCCATCACCTCGCGCGCCTTTGCCTCCATCGCCACATCATCGAGCGTGCCCCAGGGGGTGCGCAACTCGCGGCCGAGATAAAGGTTGGCGGCGGCATCGACATTGTCGGCCACTGCCAGCGTCTGGTAGATGGTCTCGATGCCGAACTGCTTGGCATCGCGCGGGTTGTTGATCTCGACCTGCTCGCCATTGATGAAGATTTCGCCGGCATTGCGCCGGTAGGCGCCGGAGAGGATCTTGATCAGCGTCGATTTGCCGGCGCCGTTATGGCCGAGAAGCGCCACGACTTCGCCGGGGAAGAGGTCGACGGAGGCGCTGTCGACCGCATGGATACCGCCGAAGGAGATGGAAATGTCGCGCATTTCCACGAGAGGTGTACGGTTTTGCGTCATGTCTCAGACCTCCTAGCGAGCCCGGGCGCGGTAGACGGTGTCGAGCCAGACGGCAAACACCAGCACCAGGCCGATAACGATACTTTGCAGCGGGGCGTCCATGCCGAGCAGCACCATGCCGGAATTCAACGACTGCATGACGATGGCGCCCAGCACGGCGCCGGCAATGGTGCCCATGCCGCCGGCAAGCGAGGTGCCGCCGATGACCGCTGCTGCGATGGTGTAAAGCTCGTCCAACGTGCCCTGTGCGTTGGTTGCCGCGTTGAGGCGGGCGGTGGAAATGGCCGCTGCGATGGCGCAGAGCACGCCCATCAGGGCAAAGATGCGCACGGTAACCCAGCGGGTCTTGATGCCCGCCAGTTCTGCGGCTTCCGGGTTGCCGCCGATGGCAAACACATAACGGCCGAACCGCGTTCGGTTGGTGAGGAAGTTCATGACGACCGCAATGCCAAGCGCAATCAGCACCGGAATGGCAATGCCGAGCGGGATCTCCAGCCCGCCTTCCGGCCAGGCGATGCCATTTGCTTCGGCATAACGGCGGGCAAGGTTGACCGGCATGTAATAGCTGTTGAGCACATTGACCGCGCCAAGCAGGACGCCGCAGCCGACGATAGCGGTGAAATATTCAGCCCACATCGGCTTTAGCGGAAAACCGAAGCGCTTGCGCTGGCGCCGCGAATGGATGATCGACAGCACGATGAAGACGCAGGCGACGATGCCGACGATCCACGAGGCCGTCGCACCGATCGAGCCGTCCGCGCCGCCGCCCATCAGGCGGAACGTGGTGTCCATGGGCGCAACGGTTGCGCCGCTTGTCACCATCCAGGCCGCACCGCGCCAGACCAAGAGGCCGCCGAGCGTCACGATGAAGGCGGGAACGCCGAGGAAAGCGATGATCGCGCCCTGGAAGGCGCCGATTGCGCCGCCGAGCGCAATGCCGACTGACAGCGTCAGGATCCAGGTCAGCGGGTGATCGAAGCCGAGCAGGGCCGGCAGGTATTTCGTCTGGGTGACTGCCATGATCATGCCCACGAAGCCGAGGATGGAGCCGACCGACAGATCGATGTTGCGCGTCACGATGACCAGCACCATGCCGGTTGCCATGACGGAAACCGAGGCCGCCTGCACCGAAAGGTTCCACAGGTTGCGCGATGAGAGGAACAATCCGCCGGACAGGATATCAAATCCGACCCATATGACGACAAGGGCAAACACCATGCCCAGAAGCCGCGTGTCCAATTCCGTTGCGTGAAAGAAACGCTGCCAGAGGTTGCCCTTGGCGTGGCGTGCGCTGCTGGAAGGCACGGCGATCGTCTGATCCGTCATGACCCTTCTACTCCCCTTTGTTATTTTTCAAAGCCACAGTCAGGCAATGGACGCCGCAAGCCAGTTGCGGCGTCCTGCCCGGTCTAGAACGGGTGGCCTTCGGTCGCTGCCTTACTTGCAGGCAGGAACGGCGCCGGGCTTGACGCCCTGGCAAAGCTCGGCCTTCGAAATCCAGCCGGCGTCCAGAACCACGTTCAGGTTGTCCTTGGTGATCGCCTGCGGCGTCAGGAACTGCGAGGTGATTTCCACGCCCTTGGCGCCGCCCTTGAACTTGGTGCTACCTGGGATGTCGCTGATCTTCTTGCCACCGGCAAGCGCCACGGCCACTTCGCCGGCCTTCTTGCCCAGCATGCGGCTGTCTTTCCAGACAGACACGGTCTGCGTGCCAAGCGCCACGCGGTTCAGCGCTGCCTTGTCGCCATCCTGGCCGGAGACCGGAACGGAACCGGCAAGACCCTGCGCTTCAAGCGCTGCGACAACGCCGCCAGCCATACCGTCGTTCGACGAAACAACCGCATCAACCTTGTTGCTGTTCTTGGTCAGGAACTGCTCCATGTTCTTCTGGGCAATTTCCGGCTTCCAGCCGTCCGTATAGGCTTCGCCGACATTCTTGATCTTGCCGCTGTCGATGGCAGCCTTCAGCACTTCCATCTGGCCGGAGAAGACGAAATCAGCGTTCGGATCGGTGGAACCGCCCTTGATGAACACGTAATTGCCTGTCGGCTTGACCTTGAAGACTTCCTTGGCCTGAAGACGACCGACTTCCTTGTTGTCGAAGGTGATGTAGTAGGTGTTCGGATTTTCGATCAGGCGGTCGTAGCCGATGACCGGAATACCTTCATTGGCGGCCTTTTCGATGGCAGGACCAATGGCGCCGGAATCCTGCGCCAGCACGATGAGCGCATTGGCGCCCTGCGAGATCAGGCTTTCGATGTCGGTCAGCTGCTTTGCGGCAGAGGTCTGGGCGTCAGCGGAAATATACTTGGCGCCGGCAGCCTTCAGGGCTTCCTTGATGGCGGCTTCGTCGGTTTTCCAACGCTCTTCCTGGAAGTTCGACCAGGAAACGCCAACGACCAGATCCTTGGCCTGAGCCGGAACATGCACGGATGTGATGACGGCAGCAGCGGCCATCAGCTTCAAGACGGATTTCATTTTAAACCTCCCGAGTGACGCGGGCCGCGAACCTCCTCGTCCGCCTGTGCCCGCTTGAAATAACCGTCGGCAAACCCCCGATCCCCTGAGAAAGATTGTTTTTCTCGACAGTCGAGAAAATATCTGGCAGATGATGAGGAACCTGTCAACAGCCCTCCATCGACTGAAATTTCATGCCCATGCGCAGCCGCTCCACTTTGCCCGGCGCAACCGATGCAGCGGTGCCCGCAAACGGCGCGCGGCCGGGCACGGAACAGCTGCGCCGCCAGAATCTTCTGGCCGTTCTCTCCGGCCTTCGCCTGCATGGATCGATGTCGCATACGGACCTGTCGAGCCTCACGGGGCTTGCGTCTGCCACCGTCACGGCGCTGACGGCCGACCTTGAAAAGCTGGGCGCGATTGCCCGCGAGGAACAGACGGTGGCGGGCCTGCGGGGGCGCCCGCGCGTGCTGTTTTCGCGCGCGGCAGGTTTTGCCCATGTGGTCGCCGTGCAGATATCGTCGGATGCCCTGCATTATGCGCTGTCAGATTTTCGTGGCACGCTGATCGACCGGTTCAGCATGCCGCGCGATGCCATGGGCAAGCGGCCGGACGCGTTTCTGGCCGAGATCGGCACAGCCCTTGCGCGTCTTCTGCAGCGCTCCCGCCTGGAACCGTCTGCGATTGCGCTCCTGTCGCTGAGCAGCAAGGGCATTGTTGATGGAGAGGAGGGCCGGCTCATCTGGTCGCCGGTGTTCGGGCGCGAGCAGGTGGATTTTTCACCGCTTCTTGCGCTCTATCCCGATGCAGCGCTCGATGTCGGTAATGAAACACTGCTGGTGGCGCAGGCGCTGTCGCGCCGCAGGCTTGGCCACGCGGACGCATCGGAGGGTTTTTCCGGCCTTGTCGCCCTGTCGCTTGGCCACAGCATCGGGCTTGGCATTGCGCGCAAGGACGGGCCGGGCGATCAGCTTTCCGTCACCGCGCCGAATTTCGGCCATATGCTGAACACGCCGGACAACCGGCTCTGTCGCTGCGGCGCCTATGGCTGCGTCGAGGCAACGGCTGGGTTTTACGGCATTTTGCGGCTGGCCTTCCAGGTGCCGGAAAACACCATTCCCGCCAAGTTCGTGCCGCTCACGGAGATGGAAAAGATTGCGACGGCCGCGCGCCAGCAGAATCGCATGGCGCAATACGCGTTTCGTCAGGCGGGCCTTGCGCTCGGCCAGGGTCTGTCGCGGGTGCTCAGCATCGCCGGCAACCTGCCGATTGCGGTCACCGGTCCCGGCACGCGGTTTTTCGATCTGTTGAAAGGGGGGCTGGACGAAGGACTTTTACAGTCGCTGCACGTGCGCCTCAACGGCCTGCCCGCCATCGATATCATCCAAGACGAGCAGTCGCTGGTGTTCGAGGGCCATCTGGACCGGGCATTGACGGCGGTGGATCAGCGCCTGACAGCACCTCGGTGACGGGACCATGTGCCAGCCGTGATGTTTTGCGTCAGCCGTTCGTCTCACCCGGCGTGAAGCCGAACATGTAGATCCCCGCCAGCACAAGCGCCACGGCGAAGATGAGAAGAACGAAGGTGATCATGCCGCTGCGGGCCTTGGGTCCGGTGTCTTTTGTCATGGCGCATCAACGGCAAATCCCGCCGTTTGTTCCAAAACCCGCCGTTGTTCCAAGAGGGTTCAGATCGCCGCCTGGGGTTTACGCGTTATCCAGCGGCTCCACGCCCTGCGGATTGCCGGCGCGGTCGAGGCGGATCTTTTCGATGCGGTTTTCGGCAGCGCTCAGCAGCTTTTCGCAGTGTTTCTTCAAGGCTTCGCCGCGCTCGTAGATGGCAATGGATTCGTCCAGCGCCACGTCGCCGCGCTCCAGGCGCGCCACGATGCTTTCGAGTTCGGCCACGGCCTTTTCAAAGCTGTAACCGCCAACGTCGTTGGCTTCAGGGCTCTGCGACATTTTTAGCCTTTCATCAGTCTGCAAATATGGAGGCCGGCCGATTCGGCGAGCCCCTCCAGATCATAACCGCCTTCCAGAAGGCTGACGACCCGGTTGCCGGCGTATTTGCCGGCGATTTCCATGAGACGGCCGGTCGCCCAGTCGAAATCGTCGCCGACCAAGTTGATCTGCGCCAGCGGATCACGGTGATGGGCATCAAAACCGGCCGAAATCAGAATAAAATCCGGACGGAATTCATGCAACGCCGGCAGGGCGCGGCTGGAAAACGCCTCGCGAAAATGCTCTCCGGCCGAATTGGTTTCAAGCGGCGCATTGACGATGTTTTTGTGTGCGCCGGTTTCGCCAAGTTCTCCGGTCCAGGGGTAGAGCGGCATCTGGTGCGTCGAACAGAACAGCACGGACGGATCGTCCCAAAAGATGTCCTGGGTGCCGTTGCCGTGGTGTACGTCCCAATCGACGATGGCGACGCGCTCCACGCCATAGGTTTTCTGCGCATGGCGGGCGGCAATCGCCACGTTGTTGAACAGGCAAAACCCCATGGCCTTGGTTTTTTCCGCATGGTGGCCGGGCGGGCGCGAGGCGACAAAGGCATTGTCGGCGCGGCCCAGAAACACGTCGTCGACGGCTGCCATCGCACCGCCGATGCCGGTCAGCGCTGCCTGCAGGCTTTTGGAACTGACATAAGTATCGGCCTCGATCTGGCGGATGCTGTCTTCTTCCTCGGGGATTTCGCGCATGACCGAAATCAGGTGGCTATCCGGATGCGCCAGGATCACGGCATCTTCGTTCGCCTGCGGCGCTTCCACCCGCACCAGCCGCTCGAAATTCGGATGTTCCAGCGCGATCGCCAGCGAACGCAGCCGGTCGGCGCGCTCGGGATGGCCGGCTGGCGTGTTGTGCTCGAGGAAGATCTTGTGTTCGTAAAGGCGGGTCGTCATGGTCAAAGCTCCTGCCGCGCCGGATACGAGCGGCGGGTCTCATCGAAATGGCGCAAACGCGGGCGTATTTCAAGCGGCATGGCCGGCTTTGCGTCTTGTTCAAGACGCGCGTCTGGTCTTAAATGCCGCGAAATTCGGTGGGGGTTGCGTGGCAGAGACCAGTCGATACAGTCATTATGCGTTTGTGGTTCCGTTTCGCGACGTGGGCATGCGCGGCGAAATGCACAGCGCCGCCTATATCACCTATGCGGAGGAGGCGCTGGCCCGCTTCTGGAGCGCCCGCGCCACGCAGAAGACCGATCCGCTCTTCTACGTCTCCAAGGTCGCCTGCACCATCCACAAGGGCCTGCGGTTCGGCGACGACGTGTCCACTGCGGTGCGCGTCAGCAAGATCGGCGGCAAATCGGCCGGTTTTGCCATCCTTCTCAGCCGCGGCGATGATCTGGTGGCCGAAGCCGAAATCGTCTGGACCGCCTGCGATCCGCTGACCGGCGAGACGCTGCCGCTACCGGAACCGCTGCGCGACTGGCTGTATCAGTATCTGGAGTGATGTTTCGAACGCTTCAGACCGTGCGCAGATCATCGACAAGGTCCGGATGCCGGTCCAGCAGTTTCATGAGTTGTATGGTCGGGCCGCTGGGCTCGGCAAGTCCACGCTCGTATTTGTCGAACGCACTCTCCCCCACTTTCAACAGTTGGCCGGCCTCGCGCTGAGACAGTTTCAGCTTGTGGCGAAGCTTGCGGATGCTGACGGGCGAGGGAAGGCCATCCACACGCTCTTTCAGAAGCCGCAACGCTTCATCCGCCGGGCGCATGTCATCGCCCACATGCAGGCCGTCGCCACCATCGTCGGGATAGTAGCCGGGGAGATCGACTGTTAGAGTTTCACCCTTATAGGAGACGATAAAGGGACGTGAACCCCTGCGCAGCAGGCAGCCGGTTTCCGGGGAGAGCATGGTTTCGGGCTTCTGTACGGCAACGGTCATCTGCTTACCTCTCCTTGAACGACATGACCGTGAATTCAGTGATCACGTCTGCCTGGAACTTCACGTAGAGAATGTAGCCGTTTGCCGGCACGTGGTAGACGTCCTGCCAGACCCTGTGATCAATGAAGGTCGTCATTGATTTGTAGAACATCGCAGGACGAATGCCTGCAATCGTCTCCACAACGCCTTGCCGGTCAAAGCCCAGTGCCAGCGCATCGCGCAAGGCCGAAGACGTCATGGCAAGCGAATTTACCGTGCCGAGCGCCGCCTGTATTGCCTCGAGATGATAGGTCGGTCGCTTCTTCTCCATGACGAAAAATGCCACCTTTAAGGTGGCATTTCAAGTCTTGTCTTAACGTCGCAGACGCTGTTACGCCCGCTGCGGCAGAAGCGGATAACCCACCATGACGGCGCGGGCGGCAAGTGTGGCGATGGCGGCTTTCAAAAGGTCGCCGGGGATGAAGGCGAGCGAGCCGAGCATGACCTTGCTGAAGGGCGTGCCTGTTATCAGCGAAACCCAGGGCATGCCGATCGCGTAAACCACGACAATACCGCCGGCAATGCTTGCGGCAAAAAAGCCAGCGGCCTGGAGCAGGGCCGGTTGGCCGTCGCGCACCAGGCGCTCGCTGAGGTAACCGGTGGCGAAGCTGCCAACAATCCAGCCGAGGATATAACCGCCGGTCGGCCCCATCAGCACATTGAGCCCACCGCGTCCGCCCGACAGAACCGGAAGGCCAACGGCCACGAGAACGACGAGAAGAGCGTAGGCGAGGGCTCCGCGCCTTGCGCCAATGATGGTGCCGGCCAGCATGACCCCCATGGATTGCGCCGTGATCGGCACCGGAATGAAGCCGAGCGTCACCGGCGGGATCAGGCCCAGCACGATGATGATGGCGGTAAACAGTGCCGAAAGCACGAGATCCTTGGTGGTCATGTAGCGCTCCTATGCGGATAAACTGCCTTGTCGCTGCTTTTACTGACCGCGAATACCGCGCGCGTCAATTGCCTGGGCGATGGCGTCTGCTTCCTTGAGGGTTGAAATGATCAGCGGCCCGATGATCCGGTGTGGCTTCAGCACCAGCCCGCGCGCCGCATGCGCCTCCTTCAGCATCTCGTAGCGATGGGCGATTTCCGGCACGAAGCGCAGCACCAGCCCGAAGGCAAGCCCACCATCGGAGGCCTTCATCAGGCCAAGCCGCTCAAGAGGCAGAAGTAGGGCGGTGATCGCTGCGATAAAATCGGCAATCGTCGTGGTCGCCGTCACGCTTGCCGCCAGAAACAGGATCGCAAGCAGGCGCAAGGTCGAGACGAACGCCTCGTGCGGTGACAGCACGAATATGTTGACGAGGGCGAAGAAGGCGATGGTGAAAAGCACCGGGCGCAGACGCCGGAAGGCTTCGGTGACCCCAAGCCCCAACCGCAGATAGAGCGTGGCGGTGAGAAGAAGGGCAGAGCCCAGCACAAAGGAATTGTCGACAACGAAAAGCGCAAGGCCGAACAACATCAGACCCGCAAGCTTTGCCCGCACGCTCATGCGGTGGAGAATGCTTGTGCCCTCGACATAAAGGCTGGTCAGCATGCGGCAATCTCCCGGTAGCGGGCAATGGCCTCGGCACCGTCTCCATCGAAGGCAAGGCTGCTCTCGTGAAACACCAGCACGCGGCCAAAGCCGGCGACGAGTTCCAGATCATGGCTGATGACGATCGCCTGCTGCTCCAGCCCTTCGATTGCGCGGCGCACCAGCGCGCGGTTTTTGAGGTCCAGCTGGTTGGTCGGCTCATCAAACAGGATGAGCTTTGGCTCTGTCACCACCACGGCCGCAAGCGCTGCCAGCTGCAACTGCCCGCCGGACAGTTCGTGCGGGCGGCGCTTGGCAAGGTCGGCAATGGCAAACCGCTCCATCACCGCATCCACCGCGTCATCCAGCGTCTTGCCCTTCAGCCCGCGCGCCTTTGGCCCCATGGCAATGTCATCGCGGATGAGCGGCAGGATGATCTGGTTTGCCGGGTTCTGGAAGATGAAGCCGGTGGCGGCAAGAACCGCTCTGGCGTCTGCCACCGTATCCAGTCCGTCGAGTGTCACGCGGCCGCTCGTTGGCTTCACAAGCCCGTTCACCAGCCGGGCAAAACTTGTCTTGCCCGAACCATTGAGGCCGATCACGCCGATGCGCGGTTCTGATAGCTGAAGGCTCAGCGGCTGTAGAGCCACGCGCTCGCCATAACGCAGTTCGGCCTTGTCGAAGATGATGTGCACGTCTTGTCATCCTGTCTTGCTGGCGTCTCTATAACCGCCGCAGGCCGGAAGGGAAATGTGCCAGACGTTGTGAAAGCATCGGGATAGATGTTGAACAAAACGCGAACACGCGCTAGCCTCTTCCCATGACGATTCTGATCGACAATCAACAGGCACGGTGGGCCTTCCTGGAACGGCAGGGGCTTTCGCGTGCGCCGAACCTGAAGCTTGGCAAGGCGGGCCTGCTTGCCCTCATCGAGGAACTCGGTTTCGTGCAGGTCGACAGTATCCAGACGGTGGAGCGGGCGCATCACCAGATCCTGTTTTCCCGCAACCAGACCTATCGGCGCGAAGATCTTGTGGCGCTTCTGGAAAAAGATGGCGCGCTGTTCGAGCACTGGACGCATGATGCGGCCATCATTCCCTCCACCTTCTTTCGGTACTGGAAACATCGTTTCCTCAGGGAGGAGGCAGCGATTGTCGAGCGCTGGCGCAAATGGCGCGGGGAGGGTTTTGATTCGGTGTTCGACGAGACCTATGCCCGCGTGAAGGAAAACGGGCCGGTGATGGCGCGCGATATCCGCCACGAGGAGCACAAATCCGGCGGCTGGTGGAACTGGCATCCCTCGAAGACGGCGCTCGAATATCACTGGCGCACCGGCCGCTTTGCCATTGCCGGAAGGGTGAATTTTCAAAAACTCTATGATCTGACGGAACGGGTCCTGCCGGCGCACCACCATGAGCCGGAGGTCAGCCACGCCGAATTTATCGACTGGGCCTGCCGGGCAGCGCTTTCGCGCCTCGGCTTTGCGACCTCGGGCGAGATTGCCGCCTTTTTCGATCTCGTCACCCCGCAGGAGGCAAAGGACTGGCTGGCGGCTGAGGCTGAAAACCTGCAGCCGGTGGAGATCGTCACCGTCGATGGCCGCCGTCGCCTGTCCTACGCGCTGCCGGGCATGCTGCCGGCGCTTGCCGATCCGCCGGAACCGCCGGCCCGCATCCGGGTGCTGAGCCCTTTCGATCCGCTGCTGCGTGACCGCGACCGGGCCGAGCGCCTGTTCGGCTTCAATTATCGCATCGAGATCTTTGTGCCCGAGCCGAAGCGGCAGTTTGGCTATTACGTCTTTCCGCTTCTGGAAGGCGACCGCCTGATCGGCCGTATCGACATGAAGGCGGATCGCAAGGCAGGCGTGCTCGACGTGAAACGGCTCTGGCTGGAAAAAGGCGTGCGTGCCTCGGCTGGCCGTCTGGAAAAACTCGATGCGGAATTGCAGCGATTGGCGCGCTTCACCGGCGTGGAACGGGTGAGTTACGCCAGCGACTGGCACGGCTGAGCTTTTGGCGAAGCGATCAACGGGGAACACGCGGGATGCAGGACGACGCCAGGGAAAGGCAGCACTATCACCTTGAACACAGGCACCGCCGCTTGAGGATTATCTGCGTCTTCGCCACGAGGCCGGGCTCAGCCCGTTTACGCCGCAGGCGGCCACCATCGGGCTCAAAGGCACGTTTTTCGGCGTGCGGGTGGTGTGCGGCGGAGAAATCGTCGGCATGGGGCGCATCATCGGCGATGGCGGCTGCTTTTTTCAGGTGACCGACATTGCCGTGCAGCCGGCGCACCAGGGCAAGGGGCTTGGCAAAAAGATCATGGCCGCCCTTGTCGATCACCTGAAGATGGCAGCGCCCGAAAGCGCCTATGTCAGCTTGATTGCCGATGTTCCGGCAAATCGGCTCTACGCCCAGTTCGGTTTTGAGGAAACCGCGCCGCGCTCGCTCGGCATGGCCATGAAGATTGTGCGGTAGGGGAGGCGGGAACCCATGGAGACGATCAAGGAAATCGATGGGCTTCTGGCGTTCATCGTCGAGGCCAAGGCCGCCGCTTATATGGGCGGTAAGCCCGGGGAGACGTCATGTCGGCCAGGCTCGCGGGACATTCCTTACCGCCGGGACGACTGGTCCTATCTCGACAGCTATTTCGGGGGCACGGATTTTCTCGGCCAGGAGGTGGTGTGGCGGAATGAAAAGCCGGTCTGGGCGATGAATTATTACGGGCGCGTGCTGGATGGCAGCGCCATCGACGGCGCCAGAGCCGCCGATGTGCTGCGCACGGCGCTGCCGCTGATGTATGCCGAGGGGCGGTTTCTCGGGGGATTTGCCCGCGATGTCGGGCTGTATCGTTATGTGGATGAGAGCGAAGGCGACTACACGAGTTTCACGGGCGTCGAGCGTATTCTGGCCGATGGCCGTGCGGTCTACCGCCTCGATTATCACGGTGGACTGGTGATTGCCTGAAGGGCACTTCGGTTATAGCGCTGATTTGGGGTTTTTACCCCTCTGGCTGCCGCCATCTCATGCGGAGTGTGGGGCTATCACATATGAGGCAAGACCCCTCCCAAACCCTCCCCACAAGGGGGAGGGCTTAACCCAGCCGCGCCCTTTCGTGCAGAACGGGACGCTTGCCGCGCCGTTTCTCCCCCCTCGTGTGGGGGGGGCGAAGGACGGGGCGAGACCCGTGGCTCGACCCCGGTCGGCCCGGCAGGGCAGAGAGGGTCTAGTTTCAAATGCGATAGCTCTCCCCCCTTGTGGGGGGAGATGGCGGCAGCCAGAGAGGGCTGCCGACAGGTTCAAAACGCCTTACACAATCTCGGTCGAGGAGATCTTGATGCCGAACCCTTCGAGGCCGACGTAATGGCGCTCGCGCGAGGCAAACAGGCGGATCGAGGAGACGCCGAGGTCTTTCAGGATCTGCGCGCCAAGGCCGATTTCCAGCCATTCGCTGTCGCGGGTCTGGGCATTGCCGTGCTCTTCGGTGCCCATGCGGGTGCGCCGGTTGAGACCGTTCTGGCCAACGCCGACAGACCCTTCGCGCAGATAGATGATCACGCCGCGCTTGGCGTCCGCTATTCTGTCCATGTAGCGGCCGATGGAACGATCCGTGCCAAACACGTCGCTTGCGACATTTTCCAGATGCAGGCGCACGGGAATATCGACGCCATCGCGGATATCGCCGAAAACGACGGCCAGATGCTGCATCGTATCCCAGGGCAGCGAATAGGCATGCGCCTTGGCCTTGCCGACGGGGGTTGTGATGTCGAAGCTGGATTGCAGCTCGATCAGCGTTTCCTTGCGCTGGCGGTAGGCGATGAGATCGGCAACAGACACCTGCGTCAGCTTGTGCTCAGCGGCAAAGGCTGCCACATCAGGCCCGCGCATCACGGTGCCGTTGTCGTTGACCAGTTCGCTGATCACGCCGATGGGCGGCAGGCCGGCAAGCTTGCAGAGATCGACGGCGGCTTCTGTATGGCCGGACCGCATCAGCACGCCGCCTTCGCGGGCGATCAGCGGAAAGATGTGGCCGGGGCGTACGAAATCGGAAGCGCCGACATTGGAATTGGCAAGGTTGCGCACCGTCAGCGTCCGGTCGTCGGCGGAAATGCCCGTCGTCGTTCCATGCTTGAAATCGACGCTGACGGTAAAGGCCGTCGTGTGGGCGCTGTCGTTTTCGGCTACCATGGCGTTAAGGTTGAGGCGTTTTGCCTCCTCGCGCGGCATCGGCGTGCAGACGATGCCGGAGGTGTGGCGCACGATGAAGGCCATCTTTTCCGGGGTGCAGTGAACGGCGGCAACGATCAGGTCGCCTTCGTTTTCGCGGTCGTCGTCATCGGTGACGACAACGATCTCGCCGGCCTCAAAGGCCCTGATGGCATCGACAACGCGCTTTTGGTCGAACGGCATGGCAGTTATCCTCTTGGGAAATTCCTTGTGGGGCAATTAACGGGCGCGGCCGGTCTGGCCCCGGTCGCGCAGAAAATGGTCGGCAAGGGCGCAGGCCACCATGGCTTCGCCGATCGGGGCTGCGCGGATGCCCACGCATGGATCGTGGCGACCCTTGGTGCGCACATCGACATTCTGCCCATCGCTGTCGATCGACTGGCGCTCGGTCAGGATCGAGGATGTGGGTTTCACCGCAAAACGCGCCACGATGGGCTGGCCGGTGGAAATGCCCCCCAGCACGCCGCCGGCGTGGTTGGATAAAAACAGCGGCTTGCCGTCATTGCCCATGCGCATCTCGTCGGCGTTTTCTTCGCCGGACAGTTCGGCAGAGGCAAAACCCTCGCCGATCTCGACACCCTTCACCGCATTGATCGACATCAGCAGCGAGGCGATATCCTGGTCGAGCTTGCTGTAGATCGGCGCGCCAAGGCCTGCCGGCACATTGTCTGCCACCACTTCGATGACCGCGCCGATGGAGGAACCCGCTTTGCGCACACCATCCAGGTAGTCTTCCCAGACAGGCACTATCGCCTTGTCGGGGCAGAAAAACGGGTTGTTGTCGACCTCGGCCCAGTCCCAGTTGTCGCGGTTGATCTTGTGGATGCCGATCTGCGTCAGCGCGGCGCGAACCGTGACCCCCGGCAGAACCTTGCGGGCGAGCGCGCCGGCGGCGACGCGGGCCGCCGTTTCGCGCGCCGAAGAGCGCCCGCCGCCGCGATAGTCGCGAATGCCATATTTCACGTCATAGGCAAAATCGGCGTGTCCGGGGCGGTAACGCTTGGCGATCTCGCCATAATCCTTGGAGCGCTGGTCGGTGTTTTCGATCAGCATCGAAATCGGCGTGCCTGTCGTCGTCATCGTCAGGCCGTCCTCGTCGAGCATGACGCCCGACAGAACCTTGACGATGTCGTCTTCGCGGCGCTGGGTCACGAAGCGTGACTGGCCGGGCTTGCGCTTGTCCATGAAGGACTGGATCTCGGCCGCCGTGAAGCGGATGCCGGGAGGGCAGCCATCCACAACGCATCCAAGGGCTGGACCATGGCTTTCGCCCCAGGTGGTGACGCGGAACAGATGACCGAATGTATTATGCGACATGAACCCTGACCGTTAAGCGGCGGCAAACCCCGTGACGTGAAGCCGCCGTGACGTGAAGCGGATTTGTCATAGTGGAAAAGGGGGGCGGGGGGGAAGCTCTTTTTGCGGCACCGACACAAGGCGCGTGCCCCGGTTCGTCCGTGTTTTCCACCCTGGATTTTCAGGCGGCCGACTTGAAACCCTGGGCGGCGGCGGCGCTGAATTCGCCGCAGGTGAGCGGGTGCGAAAAGGCAAATCCCTGCAGGAGGTCGCAGCCCAGTTCCTTCAGGAGCGTTGCGTGCTGCATGGTTTCAACGCCTTCCGCCACGGTCTCGACGCCCAGCGACCGGGCAATCTCGATGATCGAGCGCACCAGCGACCGCTCCTGCGGCGAGGTGAGGATCGGCATGACCAGTTGCCGGTCGATCTTCAGCCGCTTCGGTTTCAGTTTCAGCAGGCTGACGATGGAGGTATGGCCGGTGCCGAAATCGTCGATCTCGATCTCGATGCCGAGCGCCTTGATGCGTTCGAGGTTTTCCGTCACCACGTCCTCGCTTTCATCGAGAAAGATCGATTCCAGCAGTTCGAAGGCGATGCGGCCGGGCGAGATGGCAAGCGTCTTCAGCGTATCGGCCAGTGCCCGGTCGTTCAGGCGCTTGGACGACACGTTGACCGAAACGCGCGGCACGTTGATGCCGGCAGCACTCCAGACCATCTGGTCCTTCAGCACCGTTTCCAGCACGATCTGGTCAAGCGCTGCCGAGACGTTCAGATCCTCGGCGATCTTCAGGAAGGCATCCGGCAACAGCAGGCCGCGATGCGGGTGCTGCCAGCGGATCAGCGCCTCGACGCCGGCCAGTTGGCACGTGTTGGCGCAGAACTGCGGCTGGTAGACGGTGAAAAACTCGTTCTGCTCGATGCCGGCGAGGATTTCGTCTGCCGTCCGCTTATGGCTGATGACCTCGGCCTGCAGGTTCTGGGTGAAGAATTCGAAGCGGTTGCGGCCAAGGCCCTTGGCCCGGTAAAGCGCGATATCGGCATTGATCAGCATCTTGCGCGCGTCGATGTTGCGGCCACTTTTCTGGGCAATGCCGATAGAGACGCCGCAGCGGCAGGAAAAACCCTCGAAGTCCATCGGCTGATGCAGTTCCGTCACGATCCGATTGGCAAGTTCCGCCATCTGGCCGGCATCGGCGCTGTTTTGCACGAGGATGACGAATTCATCGCCGCCGATGCGGGCCACCAGGTCGCCGTTTCTGACGTTGCGCGTCAGGATCTGTGCTGCATGCACCAGCATGGCATCGCCTGCCGCGTGGCCGAGCGTGTCGTTGATCTGCTTGAACCGGTCGAGATCAAGATGCAGCATGGAGACATGACAGCGCCTGCCGAGGCTTTCGCGCGACAGCGCGTCCAGCGCGATATCCAGCTTGCGGCGGTTGGCCAGCATGGTCAGCGGGTCGTGCAGCGCGTTGTGCTCGATGCGGCGCTTGGCCAGTTCCAGTTCGACGTTATTGGCATCCGCCGCCTCCTTGGCGGCCTTCAGCGCTGCCGTCATCTGCATGTCTTCCGTCACGTCGAAAGCGATGCCGACCAGTTTGGAGCGGCCATCGCGGCCGCTATGCTGCTTGCCGATCGAACGGATGTAGCGAAGGCTGCCATCCGCCTGCGGCACGCGAACCACCAGCGACGTCTTGCTGGTCCCCATCGGAGAATGTGTCAGCATCCGTTCCGCAAGCGACCGGTCCTGCGGGTGGATGAGGCCGAGCCATCGTTCGGTGCTGAGGCGGCCATCGGTATAGGCAATGCCATAAAGCTGGCACATGCGCTGGTCCCAGATTTCGATGCACTCCTGCGGGTAGGTTTCCCAGATGCCGCAGTCATAGGAGCCAAGCGCCAGGTCGAGCTTGGTCGACAGCTCCTCCAGGTCCTGCTCGCGGTTGGACAATTCATCCAGTGCCAGTTCCAGCTCGGCATTCTTGATGTCGCTGTTTTCCTTGGCGTGGCGCAGGGCCTGGTTTGCCTCGGCATCCGAGCTGACGTCCCAGACGATGCCGGTGGTGCGAATGGTGCCATCGGCATTGGTATAGGTGGCGCCGGCCGAACGCAGGGTGCGGATCGTGCCGTCGGGCAGCATCACGCGGTAGACATCGGTGCGCGAGGTCGCAGAACAGATGCAGCTGAAGAAATGCGCTTCCGCCGTGCCCACATCGTCGGGATGGATGGTGTGCAACCACTCGTCGAGACGGTTGCCGTCGCCTTCGGCCGCTCGCCCGTGCAGGGCGGCGGCACGCGCGTCCCAGGTCAGATGGTTGTCGCTGCTCACCTCCCATATGCCCATGTTGGAGGTTTCCATGGCCAGGCTGAAGCGTTGCGACAGCTCCAAAAGGTTTGCCTCGCGCGCCTTCAGCATGGCGATATGCCGGTTGCGCTCACTGATGAGCCAGCCCGCCACGAGAATCGGAAGGATCATGCCAAAACCGGCGGACGACAGCAGAAGGCGGAAGGAGACCTGATCGTTCGGGGGCGCCATCCACCCTGCGGAGGGGGCCGCCATAAGCTCCCAATGGCCGCCCGAAACCGGAACGGCCGCCATCACCGGATCCCCGTCCGCCACGGTCACGTGGCCTGTCAGCACGTGTTGTCCCTGGGCATCGATGTGGCGGATGGCGATATGCAGCCGGTCCTCGTGCGGCGGCTCGCGCAGTTCGATGGTCAGCGTATCGGCATTGATGCCGGCATCGGCGAGAAACCGGTGCCGGTCGATCACCAGCGCCATCGCGCCCCAGGGCCGGTCTGCATCGAAGAGCGGCACAACAAGCGTCAGCAATCCATCGCCGGTGGTGCTCAGTCCGTGCCCGGAGAGCCGATGGGCGAGGATCGTGTCGGAAAGTGCTGTAAGGTTGAAACCGGTGGAGCGACCGGTCCCGTCAAGGTTTTCGGGCGTGGCGAATGCAGCGTCGTTCCCGATGATGAGGTGCCCGAGCCGGTTGTCGGGCGCAAGCGCCACGGCGATCAGATGCGGATTGCGGGAGAGGATGTTGCGCGCCGCCGGCTCGAAGCGGGTGCTATCGAATTGCGCGGTCTCGCGCAGCACCTGCGACAGGTGATCGGCAATGATGAGGTCGCCCTGCAGGCGACTTGCAAGGCGTTGGTGCAGCATGTCCACGGCGCGTGTGGTCGCGTTGCGCAGAAAATCCTGATAGTCGTGGCGGTGCTGGCGGTCGAGAATGATGGTGGTTGCGATGACCGCAAGCGTCATGG
This sequence comes from Neorhizobium sp. PAMB6716, assembly GCF_058242805.1. Lineage (NCBI taxonomy): Bacteria > Pseudomonadati > Pseudomonadota > Alphaproteobacteria > Hyphomicrobiales > Rhizobiaceae > Neorhizobium > Neorhizobium sp. PAMB6716. The sequence goes on along the minus strand of NZ_CM177835.1, from coordinate 2,480,329 downwards.
CAGAGGCCACCGCCAATGGCGCGCGCCAGCGCATGCGTGCCAGGCCTGAACGCCAGTTTGCCATCAGCCTCAATCTCAAGCGCACTGTCCCCCTCGATGCCTTGGTTTTCCACAGGCTAGACAGGCCGGGTTAATTTCCAATTGCGCTTATGGACGCAAACTTGCGGGCGATATCTGGGGGTGAAATGCCGCTCTGGTTGCCGCTTTGCCCGATCCGCCGGGCATTTCCGCGCAACCGGTTGCATTTGGTTAAAATCCTGTTCATCAATGAGACGCGAAATGACATCAAGCCGGGCAACTTTTGCCACAATCGGAGGGCAAATCATGTTTCGAAACAAAACATTCCTTGATGTGCCAAAGGCTTATACGATGCGCCTCCTGATCGCAGCGCTGCTCGCAACTGCCAGTATGCTTTCCCCTCTCTCCACGATGGCGCAGAGCGTCGATGTGGAGGCGACCATCAAGTCCGTGGACGTGAACAAGCTCAGCCTGACGCTGGACGATGGCAAGACCTACAAGGTGCCGGAGGAATTCAACTTCGACGGGCTGGCATCCGGCGTCAAGGTCGTGGTGTTTTACACGGTCGTGGATGGCAACCGGGTCGTGGACGACCTGCAGGTCGTCCAGCAGTAAGCGTTCAATCCGTTTTCAGAGCCATTCGGCGCGGCCCTTGTCGCGCTCGATGATCAGCACGCGGTCCTGGTGGATGTCGCAGCGTGAGGCTTCCAGTTCATCCCAGCCGCCAACCAGCTTCAGGATCGTGCGGATAACGCCGCCATGGCTGACGCAGACCGTCGGCTGCTCCACCGATTGCAGCCAGGCACCGATGCGCCATGAGAGGATCTCGTAGCTTTCCGCCGAAGGGCCGGGGGGAATGAAATTCCATTTCTGCCGCGAGCGCATTTTCAGCCGCTCCGGCGCCACGGCTCGGATATCGTCCAGCGTATGGCCCTCCCAGTCGCCGAAGGACAGTTCCACCAACCGCTCGTCGGTGCGGTAGCCCATAGGATCGAGATCCATCGCCTTGCGGGCGATCTGCATGGTTTCGCGGGTGCGCGAGAGGGGGGAGGCGACGAAATCGAAGTCTTGGATATCTGCGCCGAGAAGGCCACGCAGCGTTTCGCCATTCTGAAACGCCTGTCCGCGGCCCTTGTCGTTAAGGCCGATATCCTTCTGGCCCTGCAAGCGTCCCTCGGCATTCCAGTCGGTCTGTCCGTGGCGGATCATGTAGATGAGCACGGGCAAAACCCTCTTTCATGCCTTGGCTGCGGTATCCTGCAGCGCCGATCGTCCAGCCGGTTCCCGTAGATGCCGAGATCGGCGGGGCGTCCGGTAATTCAAGCCCGGCGGTTTCCCGCCGAGGCCTTGATCCGAGCCTACCCATTGAAAGGCGAAAGTCCATCCCCGAATTGCGTCTCGGGGAGGGGCGTCATCAATCCTTGATGACGGAGATGTCAGGCGCGTCGACGGCCTTCATGCCAACGACATGGTAACCGCTATCGGCGTGATGCACTTCGCCGGTCACCGAACGCGACAGGTCCGACAGCATGTAGAGGCCGACATCGCCGACTTCTTCGATGGTGACGGTGCGGCGCAGCGGCGCGTTATATTCGTTCCACTTGAGGATATAGCGGAAATCGCCGATGCCGGAGGCGGCGAGCGTCTTGATCGGACCAGCCGAAATCGCGTTGACGCGGATGTTCTTCGGGCCGAGATCGACCGCCAGATATTTCACGCTGGCTTCGAGTGCGGCCTTCGCCACGCCCATGACATTATAGTTCGGCATGACCTTTTCGGCGCCGTAATAGGTGAGCGTCAGCATGGAGCCGCCGTCGGTCATCAGCTTTTCGGCGCGGCGTGCAACCGACGTGAAGGAATAGACCGAGATCTGCATGGTTTTTGCAAAATTGTCGGCGGTCGTGTCGACATAACGGCCGGTCAGCTCGTCCTTGTCGGAAAAACCGATGGCGTGGACGAGGAAGTCGATCTTGCCCCAGCGCTGTTCGATATCGGCAAAGACGGCATCGATGGTCGATTCGTCGCTGACATCGCAATGGCCGGCAAGAGTTGCGCCGATTTCGGCGGCCAGCGGCTCGACGCGCTTTTTCAGCGCATCGCCCTGATAGGTGAGCGCCACTTCGCCACCCTGTGCATGAATGGCCTTGGCAATCCCCCACGCGATGGAACGGTTGTTCGCGACACCCATGATGATGCCACGTTTGCCTGCCATGAGGCCGGAAGCCTGAGCCATACTCTATCCTCTAAGACTTAAGACGAAAGCTGCCTATGGCATAGGCCGTCCCCGCGTTCAAGCTTGCGTGAGATCATCTCCTGTTAGGGGGTGTAACAATGGGTGCGCGGACGCAATCGCCTGGGGATAGCGTCGCAAACCTGTCACACGAACAGGCCGTGGCGCATATGGCGCATGAGGTCGATCACCTTCGGGTCGGGTTTCTCCCACAGGACCACCCGCACCTCGACCACCAGATCGCCCCGCCCGCCGGCATCATCGGCCAATCCGAGGCCTGCAATGCGCACGCTCTGGTCCGATCCTGTCCAGGTGGGAATGGAAACGGGAACGCGCCCGCCCGGCGTCTCCACCTCGGCCTCCGTTCCCAGAACCGCGTCCTCGAGCGAGATCGGCAGCACAGTGTGGAGATCAAAACCTTCCACATGAAAACGGTTGTCGCGGGCAATCTTCAGCGTCACCAGAAGGTCGCCGCGCTGCGCACCCGGCAACCGCAGCCCTTGGCCGACCAGACGCAGCACCTGGCCATCGGTCATGCCGGCTTCAAGCGGAAAACGCACCTCGCGCTCGTCCGAAAGGGTGACGGTTGCCGTGTTGAGGGCGAGCATGTCGTTAAGCGACACGGTTGCCGTTGCGGAAAGATCGGGCGCCTTTTCAGGCGGCGCCACAGTGCCGCGGATGCGCCGCATCAGGCCCGACAGAAGCTCGATGGCCTGCAACGGCAGAGGCGGGGCCACCTTCTGTCCCGCCAGGTCGGCCTTGGCCGTGCCGCCTTCGGCACCGGCGGCTTGCGCGGTGTCGCCTGCCGGCTTCGCCTGTGTCTGAGACTGTGTCTGAGACTGTGTCTGATACTGGGCCTGCTGCTGATTGTGCGGACGTGATTGTCCCGCATCGGGGTCTTTTGCCTGCGGGCGAGCCTGACCGGTTCCGGCGCTGCCCGTCGAGCGGGCAGAGGGTGCCGGCCCAAAAATCCGGTCGATCAGGTCTTCCGGATTCTCCTCGGCGCCCAGAGTGCTCGCGCCGGACGTGCCGTTTGCCTGCTGCTGCTTGGCCTGGTTTTGGGCGCGCTGCGCATTGGCGCGCGCCAGTTCCTCCATCACCTCTTCGGCCTTGGCGCGGGCGGCCTTTGCCCGTTCTTCCGCCTGTCGCGCGTTCTGGCGCTGCTGCATGATGGTCTGGTGGGTTTCATAGGCGCGGTCGTAGCGCTTGCGGCGTTCGGGATCCTTCAGCACCTCATAGGCCTGTCCCATTTCGGCAAAACGCCTGGTCGCACCGGGATCGTCCTGATTGTGATCGGGATGCAGCGATTTCGCCTTGGAGCGCCACGCAGCCTTGATCTCGTCGGCAGCGGCGTCTTTCTTGACGCCCAGAAGGGAATAGGGATCGCGCATAAAATCCACCGGTTACGTTTCCACGGCGCCTTCCGGAACGGTCCGGCGGTGCCGATCGACAAACAACTCTTGCCGGCGCCAAAGGGTTCCTCCAGAAGGGTCCCCGGCATCGCGGCCAATGGTGAAGAAAATAATCGCTTCAACCTCTAAAGAGGATTTACGCAGCCCGGCGAAGTTGAATTAAGATTACCGGAAAGTAACCAGCCGGCACTTTGCGGCAATGGCAGACCACATGCTGTGCCGCAAAATTACTGGCGCTGGAAAGAGGTCAGCATCCAGTCGCCGCTGTCTGCCATGCAGGCCTGGCCGGTAAACTTGGCAATGCCCTCATAGGAATGGCGGGTGGTGGTGAAGCCGCGGCAGACGACGCCCGAGACATTGGCCTCGCGAATGCCCGAGACCACGCCGGCGCTGCCGGTTGCGGTATTGGCCCAGGGGAGGGGGGCGCCGGCCACCTTGGAAAGATCGGCGGAGGTCACGGCATTGCGCACCGTCACTTCGTCGGATACCGATTCCTGCGACCGCTTCGGAATGGTGGAGGTGGAGAGACTGCGGTCCACCTTGGCCGAACTGTCGAACAGGTCGAAGGCGCCGCTCGTGCAGCTGGAAACAGCTGCGGAAAGGCTGAGAAACAGGGCTGCTTTAAGCGTGAGCGACAGCGGCGTTGGGGTGCGGTTTTTTGTCTTGTCTATCACTGCCACCTTGCGTCCAGTCCGGAAAAGGTTCACGGGTCCATTTGATCAGATCGGGAGCATTTTAGTCAATATGTCGCAAGATCGGTTAACAAGCGGTGACTTCACCGAGGAAAACGAACCCTTCGCCCTTTTCGCCGAATGGCTGAAGGATGCGGAAGGTTCCGAACTGAACGATCCGAACGCGGTTGCGCTGGCAACCGTGGATGCGGATGGCCTTCCCAATGTGCGCATGGTGCTGCTGAAGGGCTTTGATGCACGCGGCTTCGTTTTTTATACGAATTTCGAAAGCCAGAAGGGCCGGGAAATCCTGGGCCAGGGCAAGGCCGCCATGTGTTTCCACTGGAAATCGTTGCGCCGCCAGGTGCGACTGCGCGGACCGGTCACCGTGGTCTCGGACGAGGAGGCGGATGCCTATTACGCGTCGCGCCCGCGCGGCAGCCGCATCGGCGCCTGGGCGTCGAAACAGTCACGCCCGCTCGAGGGCCGTTTTGCGCTGGAAAAGGCGGTGGCCGAATATACCGCCCGTTATGCCATCGGCGAGATTCCACGCCCGGCCCACTGGTCGGGTTTTAGAATCGAGCCCACCTCCATCGAGTTCTGGCATGATCGCCCGTTTCGCCTGCACGACCGGGTGGAGTTTCGCCGGGATGGCGAGGGGCAGGGCAACGGTCACGCGGAAGGCTGGTCGAAGGTGCGGATGTATCCGTGATCAGCCGTTGCCGATGGCAAAGGGAATGCCGGAGGCAAGCGCTGCGACATAATGCGGCTCCTGATAATAGCCGTTCAGCGAAATGCGCGGCAGGCCCGTCAGGCGGCTGACATAGTTTTCGCAGATCGTGCCGGGCTGCGTGGTGACGGCGACGGAAAAACCGAGCGCCTTCGCCAGCGCCTGATCACGCTCGGAGACGGCGGCCTGGGTGCCATAGGGATAAGCGATGGCGGCCGGTCGCGTGCCGGTCAGCGCCTCCAGCCAGTCGGCGGAGCGCTGCATCTCGCGCGCCGCCTCCTCGTCGGATAGCCGTTTCAACGCCCGATGGCTCACCGTATGGGCGCCGAGCGAGGCAAGCGGATGGCGCGAGAGCTTCGACAGGTCATCGCGCCCCATTGTCAAGGCACGGGTGATCTCCAGCGGCTGGATGCCGTGCCGGCGTGCCAGCGAGTCCAGCCATGCCACGGCACCGGCCTCATCATCGCTCTCGATCAGGCGGGAAATCCGATCAAAGGCATCGAGCCTGGCGCGTTCCGTCGAAAGATCGATAATTTCAACACCGTCACCCGCATCGGCGCCGCCGAAATCGACGATCAGCTGGTCGCAGGCGTTCAAAAGTGCCGCCAGCGTTTCCCACCAGATGGTGTGGGTGCGGTCGGCAAAACCCTCGTTGACAAAGATCGTGAACGGCACCTTGTGACGCTCGAAGACCGGCAGCGCATGCTCGGCATTGTTACGATAACCATCATCAAGGGTGAAGCAGGCAAACGGGCGTTCCTGCGGCGAGACCAGCCGTCCCGGCACGTCGTCGAGCGCGATGAAATCGTAACCCTCTTGCGCCAACTGCGCGATGGCGGCATCGAGAAATTCCGGCGTGATTTCCAGATGGGCGTTGGGTGCGCTGGGGGTTGCAACCTTCGGGCGCACGTGGTGCAGCGTAAAGATCGCACCGCGTCCGCGCGCCTCGCGCATCAGGCCGGCGCGCGCCAGGATGCCGGCGGTTTTCAGCCCGCCTGCAATCAGCCCGCGCCTCACACCGCGGCGCCATAGGGCATCGATCTTTCCGTTCATTGCTCTTCCCTGTGCTGGGCGCCAACCTATCGGGCGAGCGTTAAGCCTTGCTAAAAAAGAACTGCGAAAAGCTTGGGGGGAAGAGAGCGTTGATCCTTGCCGCACACGGGTCAGCGCAGGATCCCGTCGAGCGCCGGCAGGCTGATGAGGCCGGCGGCGGCAATCAGGCCAAAACAGATGCGGCGGAAGGCCGCCTCGTCGGCCAAGCCGAACAGGCGGGAGCCGAGCAGAATGCCAATGCCATAACCTGGCCCGACAACGGCGGCCAGCATCAGGGTATCGATCGTCAGAAGACCGGCACTGACATAGGATGTGGCCGAGATCAGCGAGGCCAGCGCGAAATAGAGCACAAGGTTTGCCCGCACCACGCTGCGTTCGATCGCACCACCCAGCCAGTAGGCGACGACCGGCGGTCCGGAAAGCTGTGCCACGCCGCCGAAGAGCCCGGCAATGGCCCCGGTCGCAATCCCAAGCTGCGGCTTCGGGCGGCCCTGATAGCGCCAGCCGCTGATCAGGAAAGCAAGGAGTGCAAGCACGACGGCCGATATGATCCAGCGCAGCACTAGCGGCTCGGCAAACGCCAGAAGGGCGGTGCCGACGGGCACGCCGGCCAGCGCTCCGACCAGAAGTGTTGCCACTTCGCGCCGGTTTGCCCGGCGCCAGCTATCCGGCACCATGCCAAGTGTCATCACCCAGTCGATCACCAGAAGCAGCGGCGAGGCCGCCTGTGGTCCGGCAATGGCGCTTGCCATGGGGATGAAGATCAGTCCGCCGCCAAAACCGGAAAATCCGCGCGCAAGCCCGGCCACCATCGCCACGGCGAAAAGAGCGACTATTTCGGCAGAGGGATGGACGGCGAGAAAAGACGCGATGTCTGCCGCAAGAGTGTCGAAAATCGTCATGGAACGGATCGCGTGAGGACGGCCCTGAGGCGGGGCCTGGAAAGAGGGACGGGCTTGAGGTTGAAGGCTGACGGAAAGGCAGCCTTGCGCTTTTGCGGCCGGTCGCCTTGGCTGTCAAGCGCCGGCGCTTGCCAAGCCGCGGTGAGGCCAACCACCGGCAGGAGCGCAAATGTTGCTGCGGCACCTCTGCCTTTTGGCCGCCAGCGCGCGGGTCAACGGCTGTGGATGGACGCAGGTGGCCGAATCGGTGTTTTCATGGAAAACAAAAGGAGAACATCATGCTGCGCCAATTGATCGATGATTTCGAGACGGCCTCGCGTCGCTACGCCGACCACCATGGCATCGTGCGGGACCCGGACTGGTTCATGCTGAAGCTGCACGAGGAGGTGGGGGAACTCACGCAGAGCTGGAACCGGCTGCGCGGCCGCGGTCTTGCCAAGGGCCGCAGCGAAGAAGAGATCCGCCGTGACCTTGCCGATGAAGCCGCCGATGTTCTCGGCCATATCCTGCTGTTTGCGCGGCAAAACGACATCGATCTTGCTGCGGCCGTGGAACGCAAATGGCATTTTCGCACGCAAGGGGCGTGAGTGCCGGCCGTCACGTCAGCCTTTTTATCCCGAGGCTAGCGTGCGGCATACCCCCTTCGCCCCGCCCAGCTGGGAGAAGGTGCCGGCAGGCGGATGAGGGGCTTTCGCCGAGGTTTTCCGCATGAACGCCTGGATCAGATCGCGCGCGCACCAAGATCTTCGAACAGTCGCAGCAGATAACCGTCGGGATCGGCGACGACAAATTGGCGGTTGCCCACCTCGTGGTCGTCGCGGCGATACCATTTTTCCTCAAGCGGCACATAAAGCGGCACGTTGGCATCCTCAAGACGCGCTAGAATGGCGCCTACATCGGGCACGCGGATCTGCAGGTTGAGGCCCCGGCCAAAGGGTTTTTGCAAGGGCGCATCGGAGATGTCGAAGGTGCGGCCAAGACCAATCTGGTCGATCATCAACTGTGCCGCGCCGAGCGTCAGGTAGCTAAACCCTTCCTCCGGGCGCTCATAGAGAATGTCGAAGCCGATGAGGTCGGTATAGAACGCCCGGCTTGCCGTCCAGTCGCTGACGGCAAGTTCCGGTACAAGCGCGTTTTCGCTCAAGCCTTTACGTCCTGGTGCCGCCGACCGTGATCTGGTCCATCCGCAGATGCGGCTGTCCAACGCCGACCGGCACCCACTGGCCGGCCTTGCCGCAATTGCCAATGCCGGTGTCGAGCTTCGAGTCATTGCCGACCATCGAGACGCGCTTCATGGCATCCGGACCGTTACCGATCAGCATGGCGCCCTTGATCGGCGCGCCGAGCCGGCCGTTTTCGATCATGTAGGCTTCGGTGCAGCCAAAGACGAATTTGCCGGATGTGATATCCACCTGCCCACCGCCGAAGGAAACGGCGTAGATGCCCTTTTTCACCGAAGCGATGATCTCTTCCGGCGTCTTGTCGCCTGAGAGCATGTAAGTGTTGGTCATGCGCGGCATCGGCTGGTGGGCATAACCCTGACGGCGGCCGTTGCCGGTGGGCGTCATGCCCATCAGGCGGGCGTTCTGGCGGTCCTGCATGTAGCCGACGAGTTTTCCGTTCTCGATCAACACGTTATAGGCCGAGGGCGTGCCCTCGTCGTCAACAGTGATCGAACCGCGGCGGTTGTCGATGGTGCCGTCGTCAACGACGGTGACGCCGGGGCTTGCGACCATTTCACCGAGCAGGCCGGCAAAGGCCGATGTCTTCTTGCGGTTGAAATCACCTTCCAGCCCGTGGCCGACCGCTTCGTGCAACATCACGCCCGGCCAGCCATTGCCGAGCACCACATCCATGGTGCCGGCCGGCGCCTCGATGGCGTCGAGATTAACGAAAGCCTGGCGCAACGCCTCGTCGGCGCCCGTCTGCCAGTTGCCGTTCGTGATGAAATCGCCAAAGCCGATGCGCCCGCCGGTGCCGAAGGAGCCGCTTTCCTGACGGTCGCCATCGCCCACGACGACGGAAATGTTGAGGCGTGTCATCGGGCGCACGTCCTGCACGCGGTGGCCATCGGCCCGCAGGATATCCACCACCTGCCAGCTTGCGGCAATGGAGGCCGTGACCTGGCGCACCTTGGGATCTTTTGCCCGCAGATAGGCGTCGATCTCGGTCAGCAGCGCCACCTTCTGTTCGAAGGAGGGCTGGCCGATGGGGTTTTCATCGCCGTAAAGCTTCTTGTTGGTGCGCTGGGGGGCTGCCGCATAAGAGCCGGAATAACCGCGGGTGACGGCGCCCACCGCATCGGCCGCGCGCGACAGGGCAGACACCGACAACTCGCCCGCATGCGCATAACCCACCGCCTCACCGGCGACCGCCCGCAGGCCAAACCCCTGGTCGGTGTTGAACGAGCCACCCTTCAGGCGTCCATTGTCGAAGGAGAGCGATTCGGCCTGCGCATGTTCGAGAAACAGTTCGCCGTCGTCTGCGCCGACAAGTGCTGCGGCGAGGATTTCACGCAGCCGCGTCTCGTCGCAATCAAAAAGGTTGATGAGGTCGGTGGTCATCGTGGCGCTCCTCTGGCGGACGCTGTCGACGCATCCGGTCTTTGGTCCGATGTAGGACTGACGCGACGGCGGCGCAAGGTTATCTTCCGGCAGGCGGCGTCCGGAAAACAAACACAAGCTTGCGCGGGAGGTCAGGGCTGATCGGGACGATGGCCGGCAGTGTCAGGGCAGCGCGTCATAGCCGTCGGCAAAGCCGGCAAGCTCGATTGGGATACCGACGCGGTCCTGATCGACGGATTCACGCAGCGCAAACACGGCATTCTTTCCGGCGCGCAGGATCTTCATCAGCTCCTCGTCGATCTCCACTTCCACATAACAGCCCTCGGAGAAGCAGCGGGTGAAATAGGCGCGGCCGATATTGTTGCCGTCGACGAAAAGATCCATGCCATCCTTCAGGAGAACGCCGAGCGGGGCCAGAATGCGCAGGATCTTTGCCTTGCGGTCGGCAGTCTTCAGGACAACGACGGAGAGGCCAACCTCGGGCCGGTCCTCGGCGATGACATTCTGCATCAGCGCACATTGTTCGGCAGAGGCGCCGGCCGGCCGGTCGCAGAGAATGGACCAGGCGCCGTGATTGCCGCGCACGGTGCCGGCGGGCGGTGCCGCAGACGGGGCAGCGCCCGGTGCTGCCGGCTGCTGGGCGCCGGGCGTCAGCGGGGCCGATTGCGGCGGTCTTGCCTGCTTTTCTCCTGCCTGCGGCGTTTGCGCCAGCACCGGATAGGCCAGCAGGGCACCCGGCAACAGGGCGGCCAGCGCTACGGCGCGCAGAAGGGAGAAACGCATGAATACCTCTGTCTTTCGAATCAGTCGTGCTAATCTTGTCGCCAGGGAGGGTTAATGAAAAGCCCTTAACCTCTTTTCAGGCGAGTACGGCAAAAATGCGGAGCAGGCTGTCATGCCGCAAATTGCAGGCTGTCCGGACCGAAGAGCCGGTGTTTTGCGGGCTGTAACCAGCCATTTGAAATCGCAACACTGTTGCCGAAATTGACAAGGCGCAAAAATGCCGCACGGCCAGCAGTGGCAGAACCGTGTGGCGCATATTGCGGCATTTGGCAAACTGTGATTGAACCGATAGCCTATAGATTGGGATTCTGCGTTGCGATCTGATCCAGATCAAACGCTTGGGGAGAGAAATAGTGATGAACAGAGCCTATGCAGCGTTTGCTGCGATGATCTGTCTGCTCTGCGCCTCGGGGGCGGCGGCAGACCAGCCCGTGCCGTGGCAGATGGACCTGCAGCAGCCGGTGACCCCGATCATGCATGAGATCAAGTGGTTCAACCATTACAGCCTGTGGTTCATCGTGCCGATCACGCTGTTCGTGCTGGTCCTTCTGATCTGGGTTGTCGTGAAGTTCCGCGCAAGTGCCAATCCGGTTCCTTCGCGCACCAGCCACAACACGACGATCGAAATCGCCTGGACGCTCGGTCCTGTCCTGGTGCTGCTGTTTCTCGCCATTCCCTCGTTCAACCTGTTGAACGCCCAGCTGACCATGCCGGAAAATCCTGACGTCACGGTCAAGGCCACCGCCACCCAGTGGCAGTGGAACTACGAATATGAAGGCGGCGAAACGCCGGTGGCCTTCGACAGCTACATGCTGAAGGAAACCGAACGCACGGCCGCCGGCAAGACCGATATGAAGGTTTATCCGCGCCTTCTCGCCGTCGACAATGAAATGGTGCTGCCGGTCAACAAGACCGTGCGCATGCTGGTGACGGCAGCCCCGACCGACGTCATCCACGCCTTTGCCATGCCGGCCTTCGGCGTGAAGATCGATGCCGTGCCGGGCCGCCTCAACGAGACCTGGTTCCGCGCCGAGAAGGAAGGCCTGTATTACGGCCAGTGCTCCGAGCTTTGCGGCAAGGACCACGCCTTCATGCCCATCGCCATCCGCATCGTCTCCCAGGAGAAATACGATGCCTGGCTGACGGCGGCCGCAAGCGACCTGCCGAGCGCATACAAGGTGCTGACGGCCTCTGCCGGCGCGCCTACGCTCGACGTCGCATCCAAGTAAGGGGGAGTAAGGACAATGGCTGGACATTCACAACACGACGGTCATCACGCCCATGCCGCCCACGAGGCGCATGCCGGCGACGACCATCACCACGACCACAAGCTGAGCTTCTTTGACCGCTGGTTCAAGTCGACGAACCACAAGGATATCGGCACGCTTTACCTGATTTTCGCGATCATCGCGGGCATCATCGGCGGCCTGCTCTCCGTTGCCATGCGCATGGAGCTTCAGGAGCCCGGCATCCAGATCTTCCACGGCCTTGCCGCGATGGTCTACGGCTTCGAGGGCGATGCAGCCATCGACGGCGGCAAGCACATGTATAATGTGTTCACCACCGGCCACGCGCTGATCATGATCTTCTTCATGGTCATGCCGGCGATGATCGGCGGGTTTGCCAACTGGATGATCCCGATCATGATCGGGGCGCCTGATATGGCGTTTCCGCGGCTCAACAACATCTCCTTCTGGCTGATCGTTCCGGCCTTCCTGCTGCTGCTGCTTTCCATGTTCGTGGAGGGACCGGCAGGTGCGTTTGGCGTCGGCGGTGGCTGGACGATGTATCCGCCGCTTGCCACATCCGGCCAGCCTGGCCCTGCGGTGGATCTTGCGATCTTCTCGCTGCATATTGCGGGTGCCTCGTCGATCCTCGGCGCCATCAACTTCATCACCACCATTCTCAACATGCGCGCTCCCGGCATGACGCTGCACAAGATGCCGCTGTTTGCCTGGGCCGTGCTGATCACCGCCTTCCTGCTTCTGCTGTCGCTTCCGGTTCTGGCCGGCGGCATCACCATGCTGCTCACCGACCGCAATTTTGGCACCACCTTCTTTGCACCCGAAGGCGGCGGCGACCCGATCCTCTACCAGCACCTGTTCTGGTTCTTCGGTCACCCGGAAGTGTACATCCTGATCCTGCCCGGCTTCGGCATCATCAGCCACATCGTCTCGACCTTCTCGAAAAAGCCGGTCTTCGGTTATCTCGGCATGGCCTATGCGATGGTGGCAATCGGCGCCGTAGGCTTCATCGTCTGGGCGCACCACATGTACACGGTTGGCCTGTCGCTTGATGCGCAGCGTTATTTCGTGTTCGCCACCATGGTCATCGCAGTGCCCACAGGGGTCAAGATCTTCTCGTGGATTGCGACAATGTGGGGCGGCTCGCTGTCGTTCCGCACGCCGATGATCTGGGCGATCGGCTTCATCTTCCTGTTCACGGTCGGTGGCGTCACCGGCGTGCAGCTGGCCAATGCCGGCCTCGACCGCTCGCTGCATGACACCTATTACGTCGTGGCCCACTTCCATTACGTTCTGTCGCTGGGTGCCGTCTTTGCGATCTTTGCCGCCTGGTATTACTGGTTCCCGAAGATGACCGGCTACATGTATTCGGAAAAGCTCGGCAACCTGCATTTCTGGGTCATGTTCATCGGTGTGAACCTGGTGTTCTTCCCGCAGCATTTCCTCGGCCTTGCCGGTATGCCGCGCCGCTACATCGATTATCCGGATGCGTTTGCCGGCTGGAACTACGTGTCATCCATCGGCTCGTACATCTCCTTCGTCGGCGTGCTGATCTTCCTCTTCTGCGTCTGGGAAGCTTTTGCCAAGAAGCGCATCGCCGGCGACAATCCGTGGGGCGAAGGTGCAACCACGCTGGAATGGCAGCTGTCTTCGCCGCCGCCCTTCCACCAGTGGGAACAGCTGCCGAAGATCAAGTAATCTGCTTCTGGCCATGGCGCGGCCTCACGCCATGGCCACCAACCAACAGGACTGACTGCATGACCGCCATCGATCATCACGCTGCCTTGGGAGACGAGGACGAGTTCCGTCTGTCGGAAGCCGGCGCGCGCGATTATTTCGAACTGTTGAAGCCGCGCGTCATGTCGCTAGTGGTGTTTACCGCCTTTGCCGGCCTTCTGCTGGCACCGGGCACCATCAACCCGGTCATCGGCTTCATCGCCATCCTCTGCATTGCCGTCGGCGCCGGCGCGTCGGGTGCGCTCAACATGTGGTACGATGCCGATATCGATGCGGTGATGACGCGCACGGCGCGCCGCCCCATTCCGTCCGGCCGCATCCGTCCGCAGGAAGCGCTGGCCTTCGGGCTGACGCTGTCCACCTTTTCCGTCTGCATCCTCGGCCTTGCGGTCAACTGGTTTTCAGCCGGCCTGCTCGCCTTCACCATATTCTTCTACGCGGTCGTTTATACGATGTGGCTGAAGCGCTCGACGCCGCAGAACATCGTGATCGGCGGTGCCTCCGGCGCCTTTCCGCCGATGATCGGCTGGGCTTGCGTCACCGGCGGCGTTTCGCTCGATAGCATCCTGCTTTTCCTCATCATCTTCCTGTGGACGCCCGCGCATTTCTGGGCTCTGGCCCTGTTCAAGATGCGCGATTATGGCTCTGTCGGCGTTCCTATGCTGCCCAACGTGTCCGGCGAACGGGTGACCAAGCACCAGATCGTAGCCTATGCGGTGGCAACCGCCGTGGTTGGCGTGGCGCCTGCCATGACCGGGCTTGTCGGCTGGGGTTATGGCATGTTTGCCGCCATTCTCGGCGCCATCTTCGTCCTCTGTTCCATCGCCGTCTGGCGTATGGCCGACGGCGATGAAAAGATGGTGCCGGCCAAGCGCATGTTCGCCTATTCGGTTCTCTACCTGTTTGCGATCTTTTCGGCCCTCATCGCCAGTCATTATGCTGGTGCGCTGTTTAATCTTGTCGGAGGCCTGTCATGATCGAGACCGTCAAGATCAATGAAGCACAGAAGAAATCCCGCCGCGGGCGCAACATCGCGCTTGGCCTCGTGCTTGGCGCGCTGGTGGTCATCTTCTACGTGGTGACGCTGATCAAGATCGGCGGAACGGGCTGACGGATTTCAGGTGCGGGAGGAGGAAAACATGGCGGTAGACAGCATGGCTAAAAAGCAGAAGGCAGGCAATGGCGCGATCCTCGTGGCCTGTCTGGTTTTTGTCGGCGGCATGGTGGGTGCTGCCTATGCCTCCGTGCCGCTCTACCGGCTGTTCTGCCAGGTCACCGGCTATAACGGCACAACGCAGCGCGTCGAGCAATATTCCGACACCATTCTCGACACCACCATGCGCGTGACCTTTGACGCCAACACGTCGAGCGGTCTCAACTGGGATTTCAAGCCGGTGAACCGCTCGGTGGAGCCGAAGATCGGCGAGACCGTGCAGATCAGCTATCAGGCGACAAACCATTCGCCGGTGCCTGTCACGGGCACTGCGGTGTTTAACGTGACGCCGATGGAAGCGGGTGCCTATTTCAACAAGGTGCAGTGCTTCTGCTTTACCGAAACGACCCTTCAGCCGGGCCAGACGCTCGACATGCCGGTGGTGTTTTTCATCGACCCGGAAATCGTCAAGGCTGAAGAAACCAGGAATATCAAGAATATCACGCTGTCCTACACCTTCTATCCGAGCCAGGGGGCAAAACCGGTTGCCGGTTTGAAGGACAAGGCTGAAGGCAGCGCGAAAAAGTTGTGAGAGAGGGTCGGCCCGCTTGTGCGGGAAGGCTTGAGGAGAAACATCGGGGACTGCTGGCATGGCCAACGCGCATCAAAAGAACCACGACTACCACATCATAGACCCGAGCATCTGGCCGCTTATGGCCTCCGTTGGCGCCTTTATTCTGACGTTCGGGGGCGTCGGTTACATGCGTTACCTGCATGGCGGGCAGTTCCACATGTTCGGGCTGGATTTTGCTCACCCGTGGCTGTTCTTCATCGGCCTCGCGATCCTCATCTACACCATGGTCGGCTGGTGGGCCGATACGATCAAGGAAGGCCGTGAAGGCCACCATACGCCGGTCGTGTCGCTGCACCTGCGTTATGGCATGATCATGTTCATCGCGTCCGAAGTGATGTTCTTCGTCGCCTGGTTCTGGGCCTTCTTCGACGCCAGCCTTTACGCCAATGAAGCCATTCAGGCCTCGCGCGTCACCGCAACCGGTGGCCAGTGGCCGCCGAAGGGCATCGAGGTTCTCGATCCCTGGCATCTGCCGCTCTACAACACCATCATCCTGCTTCTGTCCGGCACCTGCGTCACCTGGGCTCACCATGCGCTGCTGCACAACGACCGCAAGGGCGTGGTGAACGGGTTGGCGCTGACGGTGGCGCTCGGCCTGTTCTTCTCCTTCGTGCAGGTTTACGAATACGCACACGCCCCGTTCGAATTCAGCAACTCGATCTATGGCGCCACCTTCTTCATGGCGACCGGCTTCCATGGTTTCCACGTCTTCGTCGGCACCATCTTCCTGCTGGTCTGCCTGATCCGCGCGATGAACGGCGGCTTTACCTCCACCAAACATTTCGGCTTCGAGGCCGCCGCCTGGTACTGGCACTTCGTTGACGTGGTCTGGCTCTTCCTGTTCTTTTCGATCTACGTATGGGGCGGCTGGGGCGCACCGCTGGCGCATTGAGCCGGTCACACCGATTAAGAGAGGGGCGGCGCGTGCCGCCCTTTTTATTTGGAACCACCGCCGGAAAGGCTTGAAGCCATGCAACAGGATGAAGCACAGTTTCCCCCCCAGGATGCCATCCGCACCGGTCTTGCCGGCTGCTGCCCGCGTTGCGGGCAAGGAAAACTGTTTGACGGCCTGTTGAAGGTGCGCCCGCGCTGCGCCGCCTGCGGGCTGGATTATGGCTTTGCCGATGCGGGCGATGGGCCGGCGGTGTTCGTCATGTTGCTGGTCGGCTTTCTCGTTGTCGGCTTTGCGCTGTGGTTCGAGTTTACCTTCCACCCGAGCGTGATCTGGCATTTTTTCATCACGGCCCCGTTTGCCGTCATCGTCTGCCTCGGGTCGCTGCGCCTGCTGAAGGGGTTGCTGATCTCGCTGCAATACAAGCATAGCGCCAGTGAAGGCAGCATCGATCGTGATTGAGCCCGCCCCCCGCATGAGCCTTGGCAAGCGCATCGCAACCGGCGCCATCGTGGCTCTGGCGTTTGCCCTGTTGCTATCGCTCGGCACATGGCAGGTGCAGCGCCTGCACTGGAAGGAAGGGCTGCTTGCCCAGATTTCTGAGCGCCGGCAGTCCGAACCGGTCGTGCTTTCGCAGATTGCCGAAAAGGAACGCACGGGCGAAGACGAGGAATATGCCGGCGTGGTGATCGAAGGTGTGTTCGATCACAGCCGCGAGCGGCATTTCTTCGCCACCCACCAGGGCCGCAGCGGTTTTTATATCTACACACCGATGACGCTGTCCGGCGGAAAGATCCTCTTCGTTAATCGCGGTTTCGTGCCCTATGAGATGAAATCGGTCGTCACCCGCATGGCGGGGCAGGTGGAAGGGGCGGTGTCGCTCACCGGTTATTTCCGCAACCGGCTTTCGGAAAAACCGTCCTGGCTGGTGCCGGACAATGATCCGGCCAAGAACATTTTCTATTGGAAGGATCTCGATGCCATGGCGGCCACCGTCGGGCTCGATCCCCAAAAGGTGCTGCCCTTTTTCGTTGATGTCGATGATGCCGTAAAAAATCCCGGCGGTTTCCCGCAAGGGGGCGTGACGCAGTTCGAACTGTCCAACAACCATCTGCAATATGCCGTGACCTGGTATGGGTTGGCGCTTGCGCTGGCATTGGTTGCCGGTGTGATGGTGTTTAAGCGAAAGCCGTGAGCCTCCGGTCACAGTGTTTTTTCTTGGCGATGCGCGGCGGGCTGGCCTATATGGAGGCGCAACGGGCGTGCGGCGTGCCTCCGGTATGTTCCGTCGCCCTTGCCCTGATTACCGTTCCGATAACAGGCTGAACCGATGGACATGAACGTAAACCGCCCCCCGCTGACGATCCGCCTTTGCGGCCCGCGCGGTTTTTGCGCCGGCGTTGACCGGGCGATCCAGATCGTCGTTTTGGCGCTCAAAGCCTATGGTGCGCCGGTTTATGTGCGCCACGAGATCGTCCACAATCGTTATGTAGTGGAAGGGCTGGAAGCCAAGGGTGCCGTTTTCGTCGAGGAACTGAACGAGATCCCGGAAGAGCACCGCGCCCAGCCGGTGGTATTTTCCGCCCATGGCGTGCCGAAATCCGTGCCGGAGGATGCAGAAAGCCGCAACCTGTTTTATCTCGATGCCACATGCCCGCTGGTGTCGAAGGTTCACAAGCAGGCCATGCGCCACCAGCGCCTCGGTCGCCATGTGATCCTCATCGGCCATGCCGGCCACCCGGAAGTGATCGGCACGATGGGGCAATTGCCGGAAGGCACGGTCTCGCTCATCGATACGATTGCCGATGCGGAAGCCTATCAGCCGATCGATCCCGATAATCTCGGTTACGTCACGCAGACGACGCTCTCGGTCGATGATACCGCCGGCGTCATCGCCAAGCTTCAGGAGCGTTTTCCGAATCTCACCGCACCATCCGCCGACAGCATCTGTTATGCCACCACCAACCGCCAGGAAGCGGTGAAGCAGGCAGCACCCGGCTGCGATCTCTTCATCGTCGTCGGCGCCCCCAATTCCTCCAATTCCAAGCGCCTGGTGGAGGTTGCCCTTCGCGCCGGCGCCACGCGCTCGCTTCTCGTCCAGCGCGCCGCCGAAATCGCCTGGGATGAGGTCGGCCCCATCCGCACGCTCGGCATCTCCGCCGGGGCGTCTGCGCCGGAAGTCATCGTCGACGAGATCATCGAGGCCTTTCGCGAGCGTTTCGATGCCAAGGTGGAACTTGCCATTACCGCGGAAGAAAACGAACATTTCCTCGTCAACCGCGAACTGCGCAGCGTCGAGCTGACCCGCGAAGACATGGCGTGGGTGAATGGGTGAGCGGCGACGGCGCCAGCCGGCAAAACGTGCCAGTGGCACGTTTTGAGCCGCGAACGCCCTGAGCCTAAAGCGAAGGGCCGGGATCGGTTTCGGCATCCTCCAGCCCCCGGCGCCAGCCGCAAGGCAGGCGAATGACATGTGCTGAGTGCGAACGCCCTTAAGCCTAAAGCGAAGGGCCGGGATCGGTTTCGGCATCCTCCAGCCCCCTCGCCAGTCGCAAGACAGGCGAATGACATGTGCTCCGCGCCGAACACCCTTAAGCCCCAAGCGAAGGGCCGGGATCCATGTCGGCGTCCTCGGCCTCTTAACCGATACCTCTCCAATAACCAATCTTGCGCAATTCCTGTTATCCACTATCCTCAAGGTCGAACAGGAGTGCCCCGTCATGAACGTCTCCTTGGGTGAGCGTTGGGAAAAATTTGTCGAAACGACTGTGCAGACGGGCCGGTATGGTTCGGCAAGCGAGGTCGTGCGCGAGGGGCTGCGGCTGGTCGAAGAGCGGGAGATGAAGCTTCGCGCGCTTCGGGAAACGCTGGACGCCTCCCTTGCACAAGGCGGCGGCGTCAGTGATGACGAGATAGAGGTGGCGTTGGCTGCCGAAGCGGACCGACTGTCGCAGAGCACCCGTTGAGGTGGCGAAGCTTGTCTATCTGGACAGCGCCCGGCAGGATCTGATCGGTATCTTGCGTTATATTGCCAAGGCAAGCGGCTCGGTTGCCATCGGGCAGAACTTTACCGGCCTGCTGCGACAGAAATGCCGGTATCTGGCCGAACTTCCCGGAGATATGGGGCGGTTGCGGCCAGAACTTGGTCCCGATATCCGCAGCTCTGCCTTTCGTGGTTATGTCATCTTCTTCCGTCTGAGGGATGACCTGTTCGAGGTGATCAACATTCTGGAGGGACACCGTGATGTTGAGAGCCATTTCGTAAACCTGCCGCCTGACACGTTCGAGACCTGAGGCCGGATCCCCAACATCCCCCGTCGCCAAATCCTGTGCCCTTGGCCCCTAAGGGGCTAGCCATGCCGGCGCCTGCCGCTGTATGCCTGTGCTTCATTGACGTTGCAGCGCGCAGCCCGCAGGACACACACACTTGGCCGTCTATACCGATATTTCCGAAACCGACCTGAAGACCTTTCTCGCGCAATATGATGTGGGCGAGCTGACCTCTTATCGCGGCATTGCCGAGGGCGTGGAAAATTCCAATTTCCTGCTGCACACGACGAAGGAGCCGCTGATCCTCACACTTTATGAAAAGCGGGTGGATGCGGGCGATCTGCCGTTTTTCTTAGGCCTGATGCAGCATCTGGCAAAACGCGGCCTGTCCTGCCCGCTGCCTTTGGCGCGCAAGGACCAGCAATTGACCGGCGAGCTTTCCGGCCGGCCGGCCGCGCTCATTTCCTTTCTCGAAGGTGTGTGGCTGCGCAAGCCCGAGGCGCAGAACTGCTTTGAAGTCGGCCGGGCGCTGGCTGAAATGCATCTGGCGGCGGCCGATTTTTCGATCCGGCGGCCGAACGCCCTGTCGCTTGATGGCTGGGTGGAGCTTTGGGAAAAGGCTGCCCCGCGCGCCGACGAGGTTCTGGCGGGCCTTGAGGCGGAAATCGGCGATGAACTGGATTATCTCTCGGGCGTGTGGCCAAAAAACCTGCCGGCCGGCGTCATCCATGCCGACCTTTTTCAGGACAATGTGTTTTTCCTCGATAACAAGCTCTCCGGCCTCATCGATTTCTATTTCGCCTGCAACGATCTCTTGGCCTATGACGTGGCGATCTGCCTCAATGCCTGGTGTTTCGAGGCCGACGGCGCCTATAATTTTGCACGGGGGTCGGCCATGCTTGCCGGCTACCAGTCGGTGCGGCCGCTGTCGGACGCAGAGGTTGCCGCCCTGCCGATCCTCTGCCGGGGGTCGGCCCTGCGCTTCTTCCTCACCCGCCTTTATGACTGGCTGACAACACCCGCCGGCGCGCTGGTGGTGAAGAAGGATCCGCTGGAATATCTGAAGAAGCTGCGCTTTCACCGCGCCATCGTGTCGCCCACGGAATATGGGCTTGAACTGCGTCAGGAGGCGTTTTGATGAAACAGGTGGAGATTTATACGGACGGCGCCTGTTCCGGCAATCCCGGCCCCGGTGGCTGGGGCGCCATCCTGCGTTATGGCGAAACCTTGAAGGAGCTTCACGGCGGCGAGGCGGATACGACCAATAACCGCATGGAACTGCTGGCCGCCATTACCGCGCTCAACGCGCTGAAGGACACGTGCGAGGTCAACCTCCATACCGACAGCAAATATGTCATGGATGGCATCTCGAAATGGATCTTTGGCTGGAAGAAAAACGGCTGGAAGACCGCAGACAAGAAGCCGGTGAAAAACGGCGAGCTGTGGCAGCAGCTCGACCTTGCAAACCAGCGCCACAAGGTGACCTGGCACTGGGTCAAAGGCCATGCCGGCCACCCGGAAAACGAACGCGCCGATGAACTGGCGCGCCTCGGCATGGCCCCCTTCAAGAGACGCTGAATTTTTGCAAAGGGGCGGCCGCCTGCCGGCCGCCCCTTTGCAAAGCCAGAAACCGGACCAGACCCATCACGGAGAACACCATGATCCTGCACTGCGTCTTCCTGCGCCTGAAATCAGCCCTTGCGCCCGCGGAAAAGCATTCGATCTTCGAGGCGCTGTCGGCCCTCCAAACCGTCATCCCCGGCATCGTCTCGATCAAGTTCGGCCCCAACGTCTCGCCGGAGGGTCTGAGCGGCGGTTTTCAGGACGGCTTTGCCGTGACCTTCGAAACCCCGGACGCCCGCGACGCCTATCTCATCCACCCCGACCACAAGGCGGTTGGCGAACGCATTGTGGCGGCCTGCGATGGCGGGTTGGCGGGGTTGCTGGTGTTTGATCTGGAGGTTTGAGGGGGGCTGGTTTGGGGCCGATGAACGAACCCGCTGCGCGGGAGGGCGTCTGCGGTTGAGGTAGCGGGCGCAGGCTGGAGTCGGCGCCTGGATTGAACGTCGCCCGGCAAGGGCAGAGCATGACGAGCTTCTTCAACAAAGGAGCCTGATCATGCAGTACCCCGATCTCGACACACCTATCAGCCCGCTGCGCCAGCGGTTGATCGACGATATGAACATGCGGCGTTTCTCACGCGAAACGCAGCGCAACTATCTTCGCGATATTGGACGCCTCGCAGCCTTCCTCGGGCGGTCACCAGACACGGCGACTGCCGATGATCTGCGTCGGTTCCAGATCGAGCAGCAGAACGATGGCGTACCCGTTCCGACAATGAACAGCATCGTGTCGGCGTTGCGCTTCCTCTTTACCCAGACCCTCGACCGTCCGGACCTGGCGCGCAGGCTTGTCCGGCTGGCGCATCCTCGAAACCTGCCTGTGGTACTGAGCCGCGACGAGGTTGCCCGGTTGCTCAATGCCACCACTTGCCTCAAGCATCAGGCCGCATTGTCGGTCGCCTATGGCGCCGGCCTTCGTGTCGCTGAGGTCTCCATGCTGAAGGTCACCGATGTCGACAGTGAGCGGATGGTCCTGCGGGTCGAGCGCGGCAAGGGC
Source organism: Neorhizobium sp. PAMB6716 (assembly GCF_058242805.1). Taxonomy (NCBI): domain Bacteria; kingdom Pseudomonadati; phylum Pseudomonadota; class Alphaproteobacteria; order Hyphomicrobiales; family Rhizobiaceae; genus Neorhizobium; species Neorhizobium sp. PAMB6716. The sequence goes on along the minus strand of NZ_CM177835.1, from coordinate 2,458,417 downwards.
GGGCGCTATCGCAATGCCATGCTTTCTGAGGATCTGCTTACCTTGTTGCGCGAGTGGTGGAAGGTGGGGCGTCAGCAGGGTGTGATGCATCGCAACGGTTGGTTATTCCCAGGACAGCACGCGATGAAGCCTATCAGTACGCGGCAGCTCTATCGTGTTGTCGTGGAAGCGGCACGGGCCGCCGACATTGCCAAGCGGGTCGGACCGCATACGTTGCGCCATAGCTTCGCCACTCACCTGCTGGAGGACGGCACAGACATCAGGATCATCCAGGTCCTTCTCGGACACGCAAAACTCAACAACACCGCCCTCTACGCCAAGGTGGCGACCAAGACTGTTCGGACGGTTACCAGCCCGTTCGACAAGCTCGGCCTGTTCAAGCCGGAGGAAGCCTTCCCCGACGGTTGAGCCTTGCGTGCCTCGATCGAGGTCGCCGACATCTTCCGTGTCGCCGGGGCTGCGTATCGGCGCGCGCATGCAGGACATCTGAGCCTGCCGCAACTGAAGGTAATGTCGGCGATCGAGAACTGCCGCACCGCTGCCCTTGGTGGTCACGTCGAGGCCTGCGAGGATTGCGGCCAGTGGCGGATCGCCTACAACTCCTGCCGCAACCGGCACTGTCCGAAGTGCCAGGGTGCCGCTGCGCGAACATGGCTCGCCGAACGTGAGGCCGATCTTCTTCCGGTGGGCTACTTCCACGTCGTGTTTACGCTGCCTGCAGAGGTTGCCGATATAGCGTTCCAGAACAAAGCGCTCGTCTATGACCTGCTGTTCAAGGCGGCGTCGGAGACGATGCTGACCATCGCGGCCGATCGCAAACATCTCGGCGCGCGAATTGGCATCACCGCCGTGCTCCACACATGGGGATCGGCGATGACGCATCACCCGCATGTTCACATGATCGTTCCGGGTGGCGGGATCACGCCAGACGGAAGCCGATGGATATCATCGCGCCCGACTTTCCTGCTTCCCGTACGGGTACTCGGCAAACTGTTCCGACGATTGTTCCTTGCCCGACTGGTCGCTCTGCACGATGCCGGGCGGCTTGGCTTCTTCGGTGCTCTTGCCCATCTCGCCGAGCGGCAGGCCTTCTTGCGACATCTATCGCCAGTTCGGAAAAAGCGCTGGGTGGTCTATGCCAAGGCGCCCTTCGCAGGACCGGAAGCAGTGCTCGCCTACCTGTCACGCTACACCCATCGGGTCGCAATCTCGAACCGCCGACTGATCGCCTTTAACGACACTGGCGTCACCTTCCGCTACAAAGACTACCGTCGCGACGGTCGCGATCGGCAGCAGGTCATGACGCTCGCCGTCGATGAGTTCATCCGCCGCTTCCTGCTCCATGTCTTGCCGCGCGGCTTCCACCGCATCCGGCACTACGGCCTTCTCGCAGGCTCTGCCCGAAAGACCAGCCTTGCGCTTGCGCGCGAACTCCTGCACGTCGCCGCACCTGCCGATGAGGCCGATCCAGGCGAACACGATGACTTCCGCCCGCCATGCTTCTGCTGTGGCGGGCGAATGATCGTCGTCGAGGTTTTTGCACGCTGGAAGCAACCGCGAGGACCACCACAAGCAACAAAGACGACCCGGGAGGCAGCTTCATGACCCGCCATGAAATGGCTAAAACCTCAGCCGCAGGCATCACGCCTCCGGCGACAAACCGACATGCGTCCGTGGGGATCAACGCCGTCGACAGTGTTGCGGCGAGCCGGGCGCCGGGCTGTCAAAGACGCACGGGTGCGAAACCAAGCGGCCTGTCCGTAGCCATCGATCAACTTCCTGGCTGTAGTCTCGCCACCCCGCGCCTCAGCCGAAAAGCGAAATCTCCATAGCATCCGCCTGTGGTCCGCGGGTTCCTTCCTCGGGGACTTTCGTACGCCTGCCGGCGCCCGAAACTCTTCACGGAACCGGACAGGCAGTTTTTGAGAGATAGAGCCTCTGCTCGGAATGACTGCAATGGATGCGCGAAGCCCCCAATGGTGCATGCGCGGCCGCAGCGGATATCCCTGGTTTCTGACCGCTATAATCTTAGATGGATCATCGCCTTCGGTTGAACCACCTTCTTTGACGGCTGTGTGCTGTGCTAGATGATCCGTCTGAAGCACGGAGGCATTTGTGGCGCGTACACTCATCAGGCCAGGTGGCAGAAGCGAACGTATCCAGATCGCGGTTCACAGGGCCGTGCGAGAGCTCATGGACGAACAGCAGGGCGAGGAACTGACCGTTGTTCAGATTGCAGCGCGTGCAGACGTTCCTCCCTCCACCATCTATCGGCGGTGGGGAACCCTCCAGCAGCTTCTTGAAGATGTGGCAAGAGAGCGGTTTCTACCAGACAGCATCCCGACTGACACCGGAAGTTTGCGAGGTGATCTGGAGGTCTGGTTGGAGCAGCTCGTTGACGATATCTCTTCAGGTCCTGGGCGCGCCTTGTTTCGTGAACGGATCAACAAGCTGGGTTTAGCGCAGACGGCTGCCGGATATGTCTTCCAGAACTTCGCCTGCTTCGCGGACCGATGCTCCGCAAGAGGCGAACCCGCTCCAGTTCCCGATCGGTTGATGGACATGATCTTTGCGCCAATAGTCTACCGCATCTTTTTTACGGGCCAGTCTATCACCAAGGCCTATCAGTCGGAGCTTATTGAGAACGGACTTAGCTCACCAGGCATCATGAAGCCCTTCGAGAGTCAGCCCTCCATCAAGGACTACGTTCTCTATGACAACGATCCTCAGTAGTTGACAAGCAACTGCTCCTGGCCGTCCCCGAACCTTGGCTGGACGCCGAGAAGCGCTCCGGTCCTGCTGATGATTTCCCTGGCCATCGGCGCGGCTGTATAGGCTGCAAGCCGGCCACCTTTTTCGCCAGTCAAGGGGGCGTCGATGACCGTGAGAACGATATAGCGAGGTTTGTCGATCGGGAAACCCGCCAGGAACGCGTTGAAATTCAGATGCGTCGCATATCGGCCGTTTATGACCTTGTCGGCAGTACCCGTCTTTCCGCCCACGTTAAAACCGGGGACGAGAGCATTGCGACCGGACCCCTTCACGCCGTTCCAGTGAAAAAGAAACCGCATATCGGCGCTGGTTGACGGCTTGATGACCTGAGTTGCTGAAGCGTCGGCATCTGCGGCCGTTCTTGGGAGGAAGGTTGGCTCAAGAAGTTTCCCGCCATTGATGAGAGCCGCCCCGGCGACCGCTGTCTGGAGAGGCGTCGTCGCCACGCCATGGCCAAAGGAGATCGTCGCCTGATTGATCTTCCTCCAAGGATGGGGTTGCGTCGGCGTCGCCACCTCGGGCAGCTCGGTGTTCATCTTCGACAGGAGACCAAGTCTTGTCAGGAAGGCCTGATGGTCTGAAAGTTCGACCATGGCGGCAATGGTTGCCGTGCCGATGTTCGAGGAATATTGAAAGACTTCGGGCACTGTGAGCGGACGTCCCTGGCCATGATCGTCGCGGATCGTGAAGCCTGAAAGCCGGTACGGCTTGCTGGCATCAACCACGCTGTTGAGGTTGACCTTACCCATGTCCAGCCCCATCGCGAGGGTGAAGCTCTTAAACGTCGAGCCCATCTCATAGGTGGCGTTGCTCATTCGGTTGAACCAGCCCTTCTCGTACTCCTTGTCGACACTTCCGTCCGGCAAGTTGCGGGAGGGTTGGTTGGGATCGAAGTCTGGAACAGAGGCCATGGCCAGAACTTCGCCTGTCTCGACATCGAGGATCACCGCGCCGGCCGCCTCTGCCTGATACGCTGTCATTGAGTTGGCGACGACCTCGTGGACGATGTTCTGGACCCGCAGGTCGATTGACAGGCGCAGGGGCGATAACGGCACGTCGCTGGTCAATCCTGCTGCTCGCAGCGCGGATAGACCCTGCTGGTCGATATAACGCTCCATTCCCGCCAACCCCTGGTTATCGATGTTGACGTAGCCGAGGATATGAGCCGCCGTCGCGCCGCCGGGATAGAACCTTCGCTTTTCGGGACGAAAGCCGATCCCTGGGATACCCAGCTTCATGATATCGGCTTGCTGCCTCGGGGTGAGCTGGCGACGAAGCCATTGGAAACCGCTATCTGCCACGAGCTTTTTATGGGTCTCCGCCCAGTCCAGATCGGGGATCACGCTTGCCAGCTTTTCGACGGCCTCATCGACATCAACGATGCGCCGGGGCTCGCCGTAGAGCGAGACCATGTTCAGATCGGTCGCAAGCAGCTCACCATTGCGGTCAAGGATGTCGGGCCGGGAAGCGACGTGGCTCCCATTGTTACCGACGCTGCCCGTTATGCGGCCTTTAGCCATCCCATACTGAACGAGCCGACCGCCAATGACTGCATAGATGCATAGAAAGAAGCCGATCAGGACGATCAGGCGCTGACGCGTGTCGAGCGTGCTGCGGCTTCGTGCTCCGACAAACCTTTGGCCACCTGACTTAACCAGCGCGAAATGCGCCTTGCTCCGGAGAGCGTGGAGTCGAGGAAGCATAGCCATCCGGTTTTTCCCAAATGAAGGCGCGGCATTACAGCCGCCGCTTGCCGCCAAGCGAGGCCCGAGAACCCACAAGAACTGTTAATGCGATTTGTGTAGCATTAGTTGGTTTCGAATCTCTTAATGCATTTTGTGTTGCATTAGCAAGCTCGCAGCTCTAAGTGCCCAACGTCAGGCGGCGAACGGAAGCGCCTCATTAAGAGGCCCAACAGGGCGCTTCCAGGGATGTTTGCAATTGGCGCACAGGGGACATGAGGTGATCAACTCGATGTCCGAATTGCGGGCGCAAATCCGCCACTCCGGCGCTGGTCTCTCTTGTGGTTCCCATTCGGCGCCACTCTCTCCCCGTAGGACGAGGAGAGAGTCCCCCAAAAAAACCTCAGCTCCCCTTCTGCATCGCGCCTGCCAGATGGTCCACATTAAACCGGAACATTTTTTCATACGTCGCAGCCGGCCCAGAAGGCTTTGACAGGGATTCGACGTAAAGTTCGCCGCCCGGTTCGGCGCCGGTGGCCTTGGCGACCTGTTTGACGAGGCGCGGGTCGTTGGAGTTTTCGAAGAAGTAGGTTTTGACGTGTTCGGCCTTGATCTGGTCGATCAGCTTGGCAACGTCGGCGGCAGAGGCTTCGGTTTCGGTGGAAACGCCGAGCGGCGAGAGGAAGCTCACCTTGTATTCGCGGCCGAAATAGCCAAAGGCGTCGTGGCTGGTCAGCACCTTGCGGCGGTCTTCCGGGATTTTTGCGAATTTTTCGCGGGCATAGGCGTCGAGCGTGTCGAGTTTTTTCGTATAGGCTTCGGCGTTTGCCTTGAAGGTGGCGGCGTCTTCAGGGTCTGCGGCGGAAAGCGCCTTTTCGATGTTGGCGACCCAGATCTTTACGTTGACCGGGCTGTTCCACACATGCGGATCGGTCACGGTCTTGCCGTCTTCTTCCATCGTGCGGGTGTTGATGCCTTCCGAAACGGTGACCGGCTTGGACTTCGTGCCGGAGGCCGAGATCAGCCGGTCGAGCCAGCCTTCCAGGCCTTCGCCGCTCACGAACACCACGTCGGCGGCCTTCAGCGCCTTGGCATCTTTTGGCGAGGGTTCGAATTCATGGGGGTCTCCGTCGGGGCCAACGAGGCTCGTCACCTTCACCTTATCGCCGCCGACCTGATGGACGACATCGGCGAGAACGGTGAACGAGGCGACGGCCTTCAGTTCGGCCGCCGAAACAGGCGCGGCAAAGGCGATGAGGGCTGGCAGTGCGGCTGACAGGAAGAGTGTGCGGGACAACATGGGCAAGCTCCTTGAGGTTAACCCTTGAGATGCGGGCGGGGGAAATAGCGCCGGGCGATGCCGGAAGGCGCGATGAAGATCGAAATCCCGTAAATGATCGCCGCCGTCATGATGATGGTGGGACCGGATGCGATTTCGAGATGGTAGGAGGCGATGAGGCCGAAATAACCGGAGACGAGCGCCGAGCCGACCGCCACCAGCAGCATGGAGGGCAGGTTGCGCGCCCAGAGCTGGGCAATGGCTGCCGGCAGCATCATCAGGCCCACCGCCATCAGCGTGCCGAGCGCCTGGAAACTGGCCACGAGATTGAGCACTACCATCAGCAGGAAAGCGACGTGATAAAGCGGCCCGCGCCCGCCAACGGCGCGCAAAAAGCCGGGGTCAAAACATTCCGCCACCAGCGGGCGATAGATGACGGCGAGGACGATGAGTGTGAGCGAGGTGATCGCGCCGATCTGGAAGAGGGCAGGGGCATCGATCGCAAGAATGGTGCCGAACAGCACATGCAGCAGGTCGATATTGGAGCCGCGCAGCGACACGATCAGCACGCCAAGCGCCAGAGACGCGAGATAAAAGCTGGCAAAACTTGCATCTTCCGACAGCACCGTGGCCCGGCTGACGGCGCCTGACAGAAGCGCCACCGACATGCCCGCCACCAGCCCGCCGATGCCCATGGCCGTCAGCGACAGAGAGCCTGCAATCAGGTAACCGATGGCGGCACCCGGCAGCACGGCATGGCTCAGCGCATCGCCCATCAGGCTCATGCGCCGCATCATCAGAAACACGCCGATGGGGCCGGAGCCGAGCGCCAGGCAGAGGCACGCCACCAGCGCGCGGCGCATAAAACCGTAATCCACCATCGGCGCGAAAAAGATGTCATAGGCGCTCATGCGGCCGGCTCGCAGATTTCGGCGTTTTCATCAAAACGCTCGGCCATGGCGCGGGCGCGCAGCAGGTTTTCCGGCGCCATCACCTCGGATGTCGGCCCCCAGCCGATCAGTTCGCGGGCAATCAGCATCGTCTGCGGGAAATGGCTGCGCACCTGGTCGAAATCATGCAGCACCGCCACCACGGTGCGGCCTTCGCCATGCCAGTTGGCCACGATTTCCAGGAGATCGCGGGTGGTGCGGGCATCGATGGCGGTAAACGGTTCGTCGAGCAGGATCACGCTTGCATCCTGCAGCAGCAGGCGGGCAAACAGCACGCGCTGGAACTGGCCGGCCGACAGCGAGCCGATGGGGCGTTTTTCAAAGCCTTCGAGGCCAACGGTCTGCAGTGCCTCGCCGGCATTTTCCTGCGCTGCCCTGTTGATGCTGCCAAAGGCACCGCTTGTCTTCCAGGCACCGAGCAAAACGGTATCGAGAACATTGATCGGAAAACGCCTGTTGATATCGGCCGCCTGCGGGAGATAACCGATATCGGTGCGGGAAAGTGTATGCTCGATGCGGCCCTCCGCCGGCTTCAATTCACCGACAATGGCCTTCAGAAGCGTCGATTTTCCAGCCCCGTTCGGCCCGGCAATCGCCGTCAGGCTGCCCTTCGCAAGGCTGCCGGAAACGTGATGCACCGCCGGATGCCGGTCATAGGCCACGGTCAGGTTATGCAGGCGAATGGCCGGCTCCTTCACCGCGCTCATGGCAGCAGCACCGCCCAGTGAATGGCAAGCCATAGGCCGACAATCACCACGGCAACGGCGAAAAGTCGCGACAGTGCGGAATGCTGCATGAGGCTGAAGGGGGAGGAAGGTGAGCGCATTCTGTATGCCTGCCGGGGGAGGATGATTGGTCGAGAACGAGGATTGTTATGTTATAACGATCAAGGCAGAAAAATGGCAAGCCCGCCGGTCGATCTTTTGGAACCCCGGGCAGACAATTGTCTTCTCCCTCGCAAACCCACATTCGTGGGTCGCACGCGAAAACGGGCGTCAGGGAACAGGGCGAGATTAAATGCAGAAAATCGGGCGGGTGGCGAAGGTGTTCCGGTATCCGGTGAGTTCGCTCGGGGGAGAGGCGCTGGAGACGATCAACCTCTCGCGGGAGGGTGTCGCCGGCGACCGCCGTTTTGGCCTCCTCGATCCCGCAACCGGCCGCCCGGCCGCGCCCGAGCAGGAGCCGCGCTGGCGCCCGGCGCTTTTGCTGACGGTGGAAACTGCCGAAGGCAGCGCCTTGCCAAACATCCGTTTCCCGAATGGCCGGATTTTTCCGCTGGATGCGCCAGATCTTGCCGAGCAGCTCTCGGTGCATTTCGGTTTTCCGGTCGCAATTGGTGTGCAGGAGGCGTTTTCAGCGGATGCGCCGGCGCATTTTCCAAAACTTGCGCCGCGTTATGACGTAGCCCCCTTGCATCTCCTCACAACCGCATCGCTGACAAGGCTCGGCGATCTCGGCGGATTGTCGAACCCTGATCCGCGCCGCTTTCGCCCGACGGTGCTCATTGAAACGGAAGAGGGTTGCGAGGACTTTGTCGAAAACCACTGGATCGGCTCAGACATCCGCATCGGCACACACAGGATTTGCGTAACCGAAGCCACCCGCCGCTGCGGCATGACGCTCGCGGCCCAGCCCGGTATCGAGGAGGATGCCAATGTGCTGCGCGCCATCATGCGCCACAACGCCCGCCATCTCGGTGTTTATGGCAGGCTTGCCGCTGAGGGCGCCGACCAAGCAACAATCTCGGTCGGCGATATCGTTTACGCCGACAGTTGAAGCGGGCTCTCGTGTCGGGGCGAAATGGTCTCGAGGATCGCCTCCGATACGGTTTCGCCGATCTCCCATGCGCTGGTAATGCCCTGCACAAAGGGATGTTTGTGCAAGAGGAAGGAAATCGCCGCGCAATAAAGATTGTTGCAGAGCGGCGCCGTCGTCTTGGGCCGGTACTGCTCATCGATATCGATACCGCCGGTGCGGATCATCGGCACGGCGTCCGTATCGGTCACAAACCCCTGCGCGACAGGCGTTGCGGATTTCTGCACGCCACCCTGGGCCACCAGCGTCGGGAAGGGCAGATCGGTGGCAGACAGCGTTGCCTGGCCGGTCGCATCGATGAAGGCATCAAAGACATGGCTTTTGCCGTTTTCAGTCACAGCCGCGCCTCGCTCCATCCCGTCGCTCGAAATGTCGTAATCACTGCCGAGTGCCAGAATATCGAGCTTTCCGGCGCGTTTCAGTGCCAGAAGCCGGCGGATCGACATCAGCGGCACGGTGGCATAATCATCAACGAAGATCGATTTGAAATGGCGATGGAAACGTTTGAGATCCGTCTCATCAAGATGCGGAATGGCGCGCGCAACAATCTCGTGGGTGATGAGGATCGCGTAACGCCACGGCACCGTGTATTGCCTGTCCCGGTTGGCTTGCGTCTCCGCAAGGTTTCTGGCGGCCCACACGAAGGGGTCTGAAGCGACCCTTTCGCGGTAATAGGCCTCGGCAAAGGTCTCCACAGTCAGCTCGGATAGACCGATTTTCGATGCATAATCGGGATCGGCGACCAGAATTTCGCGGCGAAACAGCTCAAAAATCTCGTCCAACAGGTTATGGCGGCCGGTTGCAATCAGCGCATCGACAGCCTCTTCGGTACACACCTGCGGCGTCCGGTAGGGCAGCGGACAGTAAAAATCCGCCTCCGGCAACAGGCCCTTGCGAGACATCATCGTGGCGTGAAACGCCTCGCTGCCGGTGGCCGGCTGATATTGCAGGTCTCCGGCCGTATCCAGCCGGAATGTGCCGCGGGCGGTCGCCACGCTCATCAGCGCATCAATGCCGGAGAGCGACGTGCCGAGAATGCCGACGGATCCGTGCGGAATGGTTTTGAGCGCTGCCGCCGGCCAGGGCGAAATGAAATAACCGGGGCGGATTTCCGTATTGTCCGGCCAATTGTGACCGGTTGCCATCACCACATGGTCAAACACCGCCTCGAAGCGGATGCCATCGCGTCCGGTCACCGAAAGGCGGATATCGGTTTCCTGAAGCGCAATGTCGATGACCCGGTGCCGGTCCAGCACGTCGATGCGGTGGCCGTTGCGCTCGCCGATGGCCACGAGCTGCAGAAACTGCGCACGCATATATTCGCCCAGCACGACGCGCGGATAAAATTCACGCGCATCGATCGCCTCACGCAAAATGCTCAAACGCTGCAGTTCTGCATCCTGCTGGCGCGACAGCCACTCCACCAGCGTTTCCGTCAGCGCCGGAAATTCGATGCTCGGGATGTTCGACAGCATGGCGGGATCGTTGATATCGGGATGATACGGCGTGCCCTTGCCCGGCTCCGCTTCCGCTTCGAAAATGGTGATGGAGAGGGGAATGGCCGAGGCGATAAGGCCCTTCAGCGTGTAAAGACCCGTTGGTCCGCTGCCGATGATCGCGATTCTATCTTGCATCTGTGTCTCGATCTGGAGAAGCGCGAAAGAGAGTTCGCGCACGAGACATTACAATGTCGGGAATGGCCGCTTGTTCCGCAAGCACGTCTTGGTTGTTGGGCTGGTGCGTTGCTGGTGAGCACAATGCAGCAAAGCGGCCGTCACAGCCGCTTTGCCATCATCTTGAAGCGTAAAATCTCAGAGCTGCTCAATCATGGCAGCGGCGCCGGAAACTGTGGCCTGTCCGGGGCTTTCCTCGATGTTGAGGGTTTTCACCACGCCATCTTCCACCAGCATGGAATAACGCTTGGAGCGCACGCCAAGGCCGCCGGCGGAGAGGTCGATATCGAGGCCGAGCGACTTGGTAAACGCGGCATCCCAGTCGGAGAGGAAATGGATCTTGCCGAGGCCACCGCTCTTTTCGGCCCAGGCGCCCATCACGAACCAGTCGTTGACGGCAACGACGGCGATGTCGTCGACGCCGCGCTCCAGAAGCGCGTCGCGGTTTTCCAGATAGCCGGGCAGGTGGTTCAGCGAGCAGGTGGGCGTAAACGCGCCGGGTACGGCAAACAATACGACCTTCTTGCCCTTGAACAGGCTGTCGGTCGTCACTTCCACCGGTCCGTCCTGGGTCTTTTCCTTAAACGTTGCTTGCGGCAGCGTATCGCCGACGGAAATCGTCATGATCATCTCCTTGGATGCGGTCTGTTCTGAAAAGCTCGGGCTGAAATGAGAGCCAGACGGGGCACGCGCTGGCGCATTCGCGGCACTATAAAGCCGCCTCAATCGAAGGCAAGCGCGGTTTCCATGGCGCGGTTTCCGGCAATCACCAGAATGTCCCAGTGCTTGCCGCCCGCCGTCACCTTGTCGGCACCCTTGCCAAGCGGCATGTCCACCACATAGGTGCCATCGACGTCTCTGCCGTTCATCTGGTCAAACAGCACATGGCCCGCAGGCGTTGCCACGAAGATCTGCGGCAATGGGCTGCCCTGCGGCAGGCGAAGGCCAAGGCTGAGGTCGCTCTTGCCCTTGGTCAGCGCATAATGCGTCACGGCAAAATCGTCTGAGGGTTTTTCCGGCAGGCTTTTGCGTGCCTCGTCCAGAATGAGATTTTCCTCGAACGGCAGCCCCTTGCCGCCTTTGAGATCGAGATGGAAATCGGCCTGGAAGGGAATGCAGATATTGCGGCAGAGGCCGATAAAGGCGCTGGCATTCAGCATCAGCGGCTGGCCCTTGTCCTTTACGCTCAGCCTGAAGGGCAGCGTCACCGCATGGTCATAACCGAGATCGCGCACCTCGCCGGTCTGGAATTTTTGCGGAACCGGGAACTCCAGTTCGTTGAGTGTCACGCCATCGCCCGGCGACAGCGAGATCTGCGGGGGAATGCCGGCCTGGCCTGGCTCTTTCCAATAGGTGATCCAGCCGTTCTTCGGCTCGATCTGCAGCGCGCCGCGCACGGTGCCATCAGGTTCTGCCGGCAGCGTGATGATTCGCATCCGGCCGCCCTCGTTTTCCGCCCAAGCGGTCATGGCCGCCCGGGCGCCATGCGGCAGCGCCACGGCTGCGGCAAGGAGAAGAGCCATGAATGCATGGCGGCGCGCGGTTGCGAATAAATTGAATGCCATGGCTGCAGATTTAGTCGAAGCCCCTGCCAGCTTCCAGTCACATGCGTACAATGCGGATCATTTTCGGTTGATTGATCACAGGACCTGCCCCATCTTGAAGAGAGACGGCCGTTTTGACGAAAAAAAACGCCTCGCCCATACCCGGGCCGGGCCTACCGAGCAGGAGGCACGATGCCATTGTCGACGCTGACGGATAAACTGGCAGAAAGACTGGCGGAAAAGCCGGCCGACAAGCGCGAGCGCGGGTTTCTTGACGGCCAGTTCGTCATCGCCATGCCCGGCATGCAGGACGGCAATTTCAGCCGTTCGGTGGTTTATATCTGCGCCCATTCGCCGGCGGGCGCCATGGGCTTCATCATCAACCGTGCGCAATCCATCTCGTTTCCGGAAATCCTGCTGCACCTGAAGATGGTGGACCAGACGGATGCCATCATGCTGCCGAGTGCAGCGCGCGATTTTCCGATCCTGAACGGCGGGCCTGTCGAGACGGGCCGTGGTTTCGTGCTGCATTCGGACGATTATCTGAGCGATTCCAGCATTCCGGTCAGCGATGACATTTCGCTGACGGCGACGCTTGATATCGTGCGGGCGATCTGCGAGGGGCGCGGGCCTGCCCGTGCCACCATGCTGCTCGGTTATGCCGGCTGGGGCCCCGGCCAGCTGGAGGCCGAGATCGGCGCCAATGGCTGGCTGAACTGCCCCGCCGACGAGGAGCTGATCTTCGACCGCACGCTGGACGACAAATACGAGCGTGCGCTTGGGCTGATGGGGGTGCGACCGGAAATGCTGTCGAGCGAAGCCGGCCACGCCTGACGGCAAAGTCTGACGGCAAAGCCTGCCGGAACCAAGTTGTGTTCCTTGCGTTCTCTCCTCCAGAAACCGCGGGCAAACTGCGGTGAACCAAGGAGAAGACCCATGGGTAGCATGAGCGACAAGGTATCCGGCAAGGCCAACGAACTCGCCGGCAAGACGAAGCAGGCTGTTGGCGATGCGACCGACAATCACTCCCTGGAAGCCAAGGGCCACGCCCAGGAAGCCAAGGGCAAGGCTCAGCATGCCAAGGGTGAACTGAAGGAAGGCGCCAAGGGCGTCATCGACAAGGCCTGATCCATCCTTCGCCGAATTTTTTAAAAAGCCTGCCCCGGCGTCAGTCGGGGCAGGCTTTGTATGTGTAAGCCCTGCTCTTATTTAACGGATCCGATCCATGCGCCTTTATGAATGCGATCATTGCGGCCAATCCATCCATTTCGACAACCGCGTCTGCATCAATTGCGGCCACAGGCTGGCCTTCGTGCCGGAACGGCTGACGATGCAGGCGCTGAACGAGGGGCCGGATGGTTTCTGGCGGCTGGTGTCGGATCCCGGCCATACGCTGCGCCTCTGCGCCAATGAGGTGAATGACATCTGCAACTGGACGATACCGGCTGAAGGGGAGGAGACCTTCTGCGTTGCCTGCCGCCATAACCGGCTGGTGCCGGATGCGTCCACCGACGATGGCCTTCGCCAGTTTCGCACCATCAGCCAGGCGCAACGGCATCTGTTTTATTCGATGCTGAAATGGGAGTTGCCGCGCACCACCCGCGCCGAAGATCCCGAAGGCGGGCTGGTGTTCGATTTCCTCGTGGACGAGGTGAAGCCGGACGGCACCGTGGTGCCGGCGATGACCGGCCACGAAAGCGGCCTTATCGCCATCCGCGCCGCCGAGGCAGACGATGCGACCCGCGAGCAGATCCGCGTCTCCATGAACGAACCCTATCGCACCATGCTTGGCCATTTCCGCCACGAAACCGGCCATTACATCTGGGACAAGCTGGTGCGTGACATGAACCGGCTCGATCCGTTTCGCCTCGCCTTCGGCGATGAACGCGCCGATTACGCCGAGGCGTTGAAGCGCAATTACGAGCAAGGTCCGCCGGCGGACTGGCGGGAGCATTTCATCAGCACCTATGCCAGTACCCATCCGTGGGAGGATTTTGCCGAGTGTTTTGCCCATTACGTGCATATCGTCGATACGCTGGAAATGGCGCGGGCGCTGGGCATGGTGGTGGAGCCCCGCGGCCACGCCGAACTTGCCTCCGAAGTGGATTTCAACCCCTACCGCGCCCATGATGCCGCCCAGCTGGTGGAAGCCTGGATCCCCTTCAGCGTGGCAATGAACAGCATCCACCGCTCGATGGGCGTGCCGGATCTTTATCCGTTCATCCTGACGCCGACAGTGGTTGCCAAGCTGGAGTTTATCCACGGCCTGGTTCACGGCAATCATTGAGGGAAGGGCGCGCCTGTCTTGTCAGGCGCGCTTGGTCAGCGGAAAACGTTCCTTCAGCAGGCGCTGCACCGCGTCTGGCGGCATCGGGGCGCCGAAGAGGAAACTTTGGCCGAACTGGCAGCCCATCTTGGCAAGATCCCCTGCATCCTCGTCGCAGCTGATGCCTTCGGCCACGACCGTCATCTCCATCTGCCGCGCCATGGAAATCACCGAGCGCAGGAGAACCGCGCCGCGGTCGGAGGGATTGGCGACGATCGACTTGTCGAGCTTGATCGTGTCGAAGGGGAACTGCGTCAGGTGCGACAGCGAGGAATAACCGGTGCCGAAATCATCGAGCGCCAGGCTGATGCCGGTTTCCTTGAGTTTTGCCAGAACAAGGCGTGCCTGTTCCGGATTTTCCAGCATCATGGATTCCGTCAGTTCCAGCTTCAACCGGCCCGGGTCGAAGTGGCTGCGGCTGAGGAGCGAGCGTATTTCGGTGTAGAGATCGGCGTTCAGCAGCTGCGCACTCGACAGGTTGACCGAAATGAACACCGGCAGCTCGCCCGTCTGCTTTTCCCAGGTCGTCAGGTCAGCTGTTGCACTTTCCAGTGCAAACATGCCGAGCGGACCGATGAGGTCGGACATTTCGGCAATGGGAATGAACTCGCCGGGCGGAATGCTGCCGCGCTTGGGATGCTCCCAGCGCATCAGCGCCTCGAAACCGGCGATCTCGCCATTGTCGAGCCGGATGATCGGCTGGTAGGCGAGCGTCAGTTCGTTTCGTTCCAGCGCCCGGCGAAGATCGGTCTCGATCTGTAGCCGGTCCGGCGTGCCATTGCTGCGGAAGGCGGGGCGGAACGGCTCCACCCGGTTTCCGCCGGCGCGTTTGGCGCGGTACATGGCAAGCTCAGCATCACCCAGCAGGCTTGCGGCACTTTCCTGCTGGTCGACCCAGGAGGAGAGGCCGATGGAGGCCGTCAGGATCACCTCGCGATTGGCAAAGTTGATCGGCACCATGATCGCCTTGCTCACCGCATCGGCAAAATCGGCCACCTTGCCGGGATCGCGTTCGGAGACGAGGATGAGGCCGAACTGGTCGCCGGAAATACGCGCCAGCGTGTCCTGCGGCTTCAGCAGTCGGCGCAGGCGCCGCGTCAGCGCGATCAGAATGTTGTCGCCGGCGGCAATGCCCAGGCTGTCATTCACCTGCTTGTAGCGGTCGATGTCGATGGCCAGTACCGTCGGGCGCACCGCATCGCTGGTGGCGGCAATGGTTAGCACCGATTGCAGCCGGTCGAGAAACACCTGGCGGTTCGGAAGGCCGGTCAGGTTGTCATGCATGGCATCGGCCAATAGCCGCTCGACGGAATTTTTCGGCTCCGTCACATCAACGATCGTGCCGACGCAGCGGATGATTTCGCCGTTCGAGCCCAGCACCGGGCGGGCGCGGATCTGTAGCCAGTGGAAATGCCCGTCTTCGGCGCGGATGCGGAACTCGTGGTTCAGCTTGCCCTTGCGGTGCTCCAGCAGCACGTCGAGCGTCGCCTTGAAGCGATCGCGGTCGTCAGGGTGAAGGCGCGGCAGCCAGTTGCGCACCGGCCCGTGCATGGAGCCGGGCGACAGGCCAAGCCGCAGCGAAATATCCGGTGTCGTTACCAGACGGTCACGGGCCACATCCCAGTCCCACACGGTATCGCCGCTGCCCATCAGCGCCAGCGACTGGCGTTCCAGATCGGAAAACAGGCCCTGCTGATAGGCGCCGCCGGCAAAGGCGTGCTGCATCACGGTAAAGCCGATCAGGAGAACGATGAGAACGAGGCCACCGCCGAGCGCCGGCTGGATGATGTCGTTGTCGAGTTTACCCGTCACCGTCAGCCAGCCGCCGAACAGCCAGACGAGGATCAGCGCCCAGGTGGGCACCAGAAGGATCGCCCGGTCAAACCGGTTGAGGCCGAGATAGATGATGAGGAAAATGCCGGCGGTGGCGGTCAGCGCCAGCGAGATGCGGGCAATGCCTGATGCAATCGAGGGATCGTAGATCGCAACGCCGAACAGCAGCGCAAGTCCGATCACCCAGGCAAAGGTGGCGTAACCCAGATGCACATGCCAGCGGTTGAGGTTGAGATAGGCAAACAGGAAAATCACCAGCGAGGAGGCCAGCGCCACTTCGGCGCCCGCTCGCCATATTCGCTCGTCGCTGGAGGTGATGCTGATCAGCTTTTCCAGAAAACCGAAGTCGACGCAGATATAAGCAAGCACCGCCCAGGCAAGGGCTGCCGCTGCCGGCAGCATGGAGGTGCCCTTCACCACGAAGAGGATGGTGAGGAAGACGGCAAGCAGGCCCGCAATACCGAGCACGATGCCGCGATAGAGCGTGAACGAGTTGACCGTGTCCTTGTAGGCGTCCGGCTCCCATAGATAGATCTGCGGCAGATTGGGCGAGGTCAGTTCCGCCACGAAGGTGATGACCGAGCCGGGGTTCAGCGTGATGCGGAACACGTCGGCATCCGGGCTTGCCACGCGGTCGAGGGCAAAACCTTCCGAAGGGGTGATTGCCGTGATGCGCTGCGAACCGAGATCCGGCCAGATGAGGCGCGAGCCGACGAGGCGGAAATGCGGGGCGACGATGACGCGCTCCAGCTGTTCTTCCGAAACGTTGGCAAGCGCAAACACCGCCCAGTCTCCTTGGTGGCCAGGGGTTGCCGAACGCACCTCGATGCGCCGGCGAATGCCATCGGAGCCGGCGGCGGTGGACACCTGAAACGCCTCGCCCTGATTGGCATAGATGTCGGTGGTGGCCGTCAGGTCCAGCGCGCGGTCGTCGCGGGAGATCTTCACCGGCTCGAAGGCGAGTGCTGCACCGGGCAGCATGAGGAAAAGGCAGGCGAAGACCATCGCCAGCCGGGTGAGGAGAGGGGATAGGGGTGCGCCTGGCCTGTTCATCGCTCGGCCTGCACCTTCACGTCCACCGGGTCGCCCGAAAGCAGGGAATAGAGGGTGTGATCCCGCCACTCGCCGTTGATTTTCAGATATTTCCGCAAAAGACCTTCCCGTTCGAAACCGGCTTTTTCCAACAGCCGTACGCTCTTCCAGTTCTCCGGGATACAGGCCGCTTCGATGCGGTGCAACTGAAGCCCGGTGAAGATGTAGGGTACTACAAGACGGAGTGCGGCAAACATATGACCTTGGCCCGCCTGTTTTTCACCCATCCAGTATCCAACCATGCAGCTTTGGGCTGCCCCCCGGCGGATATAACCGATGGTAAGCCCGCCCAGCAGGCTCATGTCGTCGCGGTGAAAGAGCAAAAGCGGCACCGCAAGGCCTGACGAGAATTCCTGTGTATGACGGGTGACGCGGGCGCGAAACGAGGCCTCCGTCAACTCGTCATGGCGCCAGGTGGGTTCCCACGGCTGCAGGAACTGGCGGCTTTCCGAGCGCAGCCTGTACCACGCGCGGTAATCTGTGTAGCGCGCAAGGCGCAGCATGTGGTGATCGCCGTAAAGCTCCGGCATCTCCGGCTGACGTGACAAGAACCGAAACACCGATCGCGTCATCCTCTGCCCGTTCCGCCCCGCCCGTTGCAACACGGTCGACGGAGCGGAATTGCGCCGTGATCAGCCGATTGCCTTGTGTCGCCCCACGTCCGGCGCAGACAGCGCCGCCGTGATGTCCGACAGGGATGCCAGCTTTTCAACCGGGCCGATGGCGGACAATGTTGGAACTGTATCGAAAAACAGCCGTCCGGCAAGATCGGTCAATCGCGAAGTCGTGATCCCCTCCAGCCTTTCCATCATTTCCCCGTTCGGAATGATGCGGCCGTAGAGGATCATCTGCCGGGCAATCTGGCCAGCGCGCGCTGCCGGGCTTTCCTGGCCCATCAGAAGCTGGGCGCGGATCTGGGCACGAGCGCGGTCAATTTCCTGCTGGTGGATGACTTCGGAAGACTTGCGCAGCTCGTCTATGATGACAGGCACCAGCTGCGGTAGGTCTTCGCCGCCGGTTGCGGCATGGATGCCGAAGATGCCGGTGTCGGAAAAACCCCAATGGAAGGCATAGACCGAATAACACAGGCCGCGATGCTCGCGCACTTCCTGGAAAAGGCGCGACGACATGCCGCCGCCGAGGATGTTGGCGAGAATCTGCGAGCAGTAGAAATCACGCATGTGATACGCCTTGCCCTCGAAACCGAGAAGCAGCTGTGTATCCATGAGGTCGCGGGTTTCGCGCACGTCGCCGCCGAGATAACGGGCGGGCTCGAAGATGGGCGAGGTGGCAGGCTTCGTCGGCAGCAGCGAAAACCGATCTTCGATCTGCTTGACCAGCGTATCGTGATCGACCGAACCGGCGGCCACGATAAACATGCGGTCGGTCGTGTAATTGCGCGACAGGTAACCGCGGATCTGGTCGGGCGTGAAGGATTTGACCGTTTCCGGCGTGCCAAGGATCGGGCGGCCGATGGTCTGGTCGCGGTAGGCGACTTCGGAAAAACGGTCGAAGACCACGTCGTCGGGCGTATCGTTTGCGGCACCGATTTCCTGCAGGATGACGTGTTTTTCACGCTCCAGCTCGTCTTCGTCGAAGGCGGATTCGGTCAGGATATCGGCGAGGATATCGATGGCGAGCGGCACATGGTCCTTCAGCACGCGGGCATAATAGGACGTGGTTTCCGTCGAGGTCGCCGCGTTCAGCTCTCCGCCGACATTCTCGATCTGCTCGGCAATGTCACGGGCGCTGCGGCGCGCCGTGCCCTTGAAAGCCATGTGTTCGAGAAGATGGGCAATGCCGTGCTCGTCGGTGGTCTCGTTGCGTGCGCCGGACTTGATCCAGACGCCGAGCGCGACGCTTTCCAGATGCGGCATGTTCTGCGTAACGACAGTCAACCCGGAGGCAAGCCGGGTGATTTCAACATTCATTGTCTGTCTTTCCGGCACTACGCCCTTCACGCCTTCGCCCGCGCATGCTGGCCGATATAGGTTTCGACCGCCTTAAGCTCGGGTTCCAACAGGTCGAAGCGCTCCTCCCTCGTCATTAAATCAGCGAGCCATGATGGGAGCGCCGGATGAATTCCGCAAGCGGTTTCTACCGACGCGGGGAACTTGGCGGGGTGGGCGGTGGCCAGCGTCACCATCGGACTTGCCGGTTTTGCGTGCTTGGAGGCGACGAAAACGCCGGTTGCGGTGTGCGGATCGAGCAGGTAGCCGGTGGTTGCAAGCGTCGTGCGGATCGTCTCTGCCACCTGCTTTTGTGTGGCGCGCCCGGCGCGGAAATCACGGCGGATGAATTTCAGCGCCTCGGCCTCTATCTCAAACGCACCGGACTGGCGAAGGCCGGACATGGCAGTGCGCACGGCAGAGGGCTCGCGACCATAGGCTTCAAACAGCAGACGTTCGAAGTTGGAGGAAATCTGGATATCCATCGACGGCGAAGTCGTCGCCATCACCGGCTTCATCTCGTAGCGGCCGGTTTTCAGCGTGCGCGCAAGGATGTCGTTGTCATTGGTGGCAATCACCAGCCGGTCGATGGGAAGGCCCATGCGCTTTGCCACGTAGCCGGCAAAAATATCGCCGAAATTGCCTGTCGGCACCGTGAACGACACTTTCCGGTCTGGCGCGCCAAGCGACACGGCGGTGGTGAAGAAATACACCACCTGCGCCATGATGCGTCCCCAGTTGATGGAGTTGACGCCGGACAGGTTGACACTTTCGCGGAAGGGCACGTCGTTGAACATGGCCTTCACCAGATCCTGGCAATCATCAAAATTGCCGTGCAGGGAAAGTGCATGCACGTTCTTATGGCCGGACGTGGTCATCTGGCGCTGCTGGACGGGCGACACCTTGCCATGCGGGAAGAGGATGAAGAGATCGGTGCGCTCGCGCCCGCCAAAGGCGTCGATGGCCGCGCCGCCGGTATCACCGGAGGTCGCGCCGACAATGGTGGCGCGCTCGTCACGCTCGGCCAGCACGTAGTCCATGAGACGCGCCAGCAGCTGCATCGCCACATCCTTGAACGCCAGCGTCGTGCCGTGGAAAAGCTCGGCGACAAAATCGTTCGGGCCGAGCTGCACCAGCGGCACAACGGCTGGATGGCGGAAGGTGGCATAAGCCTCGTCGATCATGCGGCGCAGCGCTTCATCGGGGATTTCGCCATCAACGAAGAAGGAGAGAACGGTAAAGGCCACATCCTGGTAGGATTTGCCGCGCAGGCCCCGGATATCCTTCTTCGACAGCTGCGGCCATTCGCGCGGCAGGTAAAGCCCGCCATCGCGGGCAAGGCCTGCCAGCAGCGCATCACGAAAGCCAAGAGCGGGCGCATCGCCGCGAGTAGAAATATATTCCAAGATATCGGTCCCAGGATCGCGTGTTCATCTGTCCGTGCCGGACGGCGGCGCAGGCTTTCGAAAGAGGCGGCACATGCTGCCTGTCGTCTTCTCTGCAGGAGGCCTGTCTCAAGGCCAAATTCGGCCACTCCTCCCGCAAACAACGCTTCAGACAAAATTCGGCTGCAATCCCAATCGATTTTTCCGTGCGCCGCTGATATAGACCATCAAAATTTGCCGTGAAAGCCCGGAATGCCTATTCAGGGACGGTTGGGAAGAAAAGGGTTGCATTACGTGTCTGGCCAGTCATCGCTCAAGTTTGTCTCGGTTTCGCTTCTTGCAATTCTTGCCGGCTGCAATTCCTCCGCCCCAACCTCCGGGCTTTCGGCTGCCGAACCGGTAGCCCAGCCGGTGGCGCCTGTGGTGCAGGCCTATTGCCCGCCGGTCGTGCTGCGGGATGAAACGGCGGTGCGCAGTTCCTATGCCGGCAACGCCAAGGACGATCCGGACAAGCTGATCTACCGCGCCTCGCTTGCAGATGCGACCCGCGCCTGCTCGGCAAATGAAGCAACGATGACGATCAATGTCGTGGCGCAGGGCCGCCTCATCCTCGGCCCCGCCGGAAAATCCGGCCGCGTGACGCTGCCGGTCGTGGTGGAAGTGGTCGATGGCGACAATGTCATCTATTCGCAGTCCGTCAGTTTCCCGGTCGATGTTCCCGCCGAAGGCTCGACGCAGTTCATCTTCAACAAGGCCGATGTGTCGATCCCCAACACGGCTGCCAGCGGAAATTCCCGCTTCACCCGTGTGCGTCTGGGCTTCGACGAGGGGTCGGTTGCAAAAACGTCGCGCAAGAAGCGCTGAGTTCAACTCGGCTCTTTCCTCACAAAAGCCGGTTCCGTTGCGACGGGACCGGCTTTTTTGTGCGTGGCCGCCATGGGCCGGCGCGTCAGCGATTGGCACCCGTCGATGCGTTTTCCTGATATGCGACAGGTATCCTTCGCCGGGCCTGTGGTTTAAACGTTTCTTAACCCTTAAATTCTAATTTAGATTGGATAACGGCAGCGATACAGCTTGCGATCTACTTGTTGGGGGAGGGCGATGATGAACGGCAGACGCGGGATCTGCGGGCCTCGCCTTTGGTTGTCCACGGCGCTCGTCTCTGGCATGGCAGTGGCGCCGGCCGCTGCGGTTTTCGCGCAATCGTCTCCGGCAAGCTGGACCGGCAATGCCGATAGCAATTTTTCCAACGCAGGCAACTGGTCGACGGATCCGCAAGCGCCGGGGTCGGGCGATGCGGCAGAGATCGGCTCGGGCGTTGCCATCGTCTCCCCGGATGCGGCTGTTTCAAGCCTTGGCGTCAGTGGCGGCACGCTTCGCGTGCAGGACCAACTGACGGTTGGCAACGGAACCCTGCTGTCTTCCGGGCAGATCGAGGTTCTGGTTGGCGGCACGCTGTCTTCGGGCGTGACGGTGAGCGGCGGCGTGCTGTCCATCTCCGGCATGCTGGATGGCGATCTCTTCCTGATGGGCGGCAGTGCCGTCAATGATGGCACGATCACCGGCGACACCAGCGTTTCCACCGCCCCCTTCACCAACAATGGCACGATGGCGGGCCTCACCGTTCAAACGGGCGGCATCGCCATCAACAATTCCACCGGCACGATTGCCGGCGAGACCGAGGTCCGCGACGGCACGTTTACCAATAACGGCACGGCAGCCGGTGTGGATGTCTCGGCCAACGCGATCTTCGTCAACAATAGCGGGGCCGTGGCTGGCGCGGTGGCAAATGCCGGAAATACCTCCAATGCCGGCACGCTGTCCTCGCTTGCCAACACGGCCGGCAGCTTCACCAACAATTCCGGTGGCGTGATCACAGGCGCAACACAGATCTCCGGTGGCACCGTCACCAACAATGCCAGTTTTGCCGATGTCTCGGTCGATGCGTCGGGCATCTTTACCAACAATACCGGCGCGACCGCGGGTGACGTTTCGAATGCCGGTACAGTCAGCAATGCCGGAACAATCGCCTCGCTCTCCAATACCGCCGGCAATTTTACCAACAATGCCGGCGGCACGGTGACGGGCACGACGACCGTCTCCGGCGGTACGCTCACCAACAATGCAGGCCTTGCCGATGTCTCCGTCAGCACTGGTGGCCGCGTCGTCAACAACAATGGTGCAACGGCCGGTACCGTCAGCAATGCCGGCCAGTTTTCCAACGGCGGCACCGTGGCGTCGCTGTCCAACACCGATGGCCTGTTTGAAAACAGTGGCACGATTTCCGGCGCAGCCACCGTCTCCGGCGGCACGCTGGTCAACGATGGCGCGGTGCTCGGTCTGCTTGATGTCTCAGGCGCCGGTATCCTGTCCGGCACCGGCAGCGTCGGCACGCTGTCTGTCGGTGCGGGCGGCATCCTGTCGCCGGGGCCGGGGCTTGCCACCATGGATGTCACCGGAAACCTGACGCTCGGTTCCGGCTCCACCTATCTTGCCGATATCGCCTCCAGCGGCGCCTCCGACCTCGTGACGGTGGGCGGCACGGCGCAGATTTCCGACGCCACGCTTCAGATCTTGGCGGCAGATGAGGTCTATGTGCCCGGCACGACATACACGATCCTGACGGCAAATGCGGTCTCGGGTCAGTTTTCCAACGTCGTCTCCGATTTCGCCTTCCTGTCGCCTTTGCTGACCTATGGCGCAACGAACGTGAGTTTTGATCTCGATCGCAATGCCGTATCGTTTGCCTCGGTGGCCGAAACGGCAAATGGACGGGCAGCGGCGGCCGCCGCCGACGGCCTTGCCTCCACCGACCCGCTCTACCGCGCCGTCGTATCGCTCGGACGTGACGAAGCCCCGGCTTCCTTCGAGCAACTGGACGGCGATTTCCACGCCTCGCTCAAATCCACCCTTCTGGAAGACAGCCAGTTTACGCGCGATCAGGTGCTGGAGCGCATGCGCAAGGATGAGGCGGGCAAGGATACGTTCTGGGCCGCCGTGTTCGGTGCCAGAACGCAGATCGGCGGCGATGGCAATGCGGAAGAGGTGAAAAGCCGGTTGGCGGGTGCGCTTCTGGGCGCCGATGGCATTCTTTTCGACAGCGATCGTTTCGACGGCGCCCGCGTTGGTGTCGTGGCCGGCGCCAGCCGCAAATCCGTGTCTGAAACGGCAAGCCATGACAGCGGCGATGTCGACAGCTACCACGCCGGGCTTTATGCCAGCACCTGGCTTGGACCTGTGACGGTCAGCACCGGCGCGGTCTGGTCCGGCAATCGCGTCTCCGTCGATCGGCAGGTGAATTTCGGTTCTGTGTCCGAAAGCCTTTCCAGCGATTACGACAGCGATACGGCGCAGGTGTTTGCCGAGGTCTCCACCGATATCCGCGCCGGTGATTTCACCCTGTCGCCCTTTGCCAATATCGCCCGCGTGCGACTCTATACGGATGGTTTTGCGGAAGACGGCGGCATTGCAGCGCTGACGGCCCGAAAAAGCATCGACGATGTCACGCTGACAACGCTCGGGCTGCGCGCCGAAACCACCGTTCCGTTCGGTGATATCCCGGTGACGATGAGCGGCGAACTCGGCTGGCGCCACGGTGTGGGGGATCTGACGCCGGCAACCGGCTTCACCTATGCCGGCGGACAGTCGTTCAGCGTCGAGGGCGTGCCGCTTGCCCGTGATGCGGTGATCATCAAGGCCGGGCTGGAGGCGCAGCTGGCCCCCGCCATTCGCCTCACCCTCAACTGGAACGGCCTCTTCTCAGACAATGTCGTCAGCAACCGCGCTACGATATTGCTCGCCGGCTCGTTCTGACGGCGAGCAACGCCGTTAAGGCTAAGGCGTTCAAGAGAGGTTCGGCCACAGCCTGTTCCAGAATTCCCGCTGGCGTGGCGAAAATGGTGATTTCGAGAACCGGAGCGGAGCGTACTTGACGTACGTGAGCACCGGAAGCACAGAAATTGCCATTTGCAGCCCGCCGGTGGGGATTATGGGGCAGGCTGTTAAACGACGACCCATTCGGCGAGCGCCGTAATCGTGGCCGGCAGATCACTCATGCGGGCAATCACGGTTTCGGCGCCGGCATCGGTCAGGCGGTCGGCGTGACTCGGATAGGTGTGCGAGGCGCCGGTAAAACCGATGACCCGGCAGCCGGCGGCAACAGCGCCGTGGATGCCATGCACGGAATCCTCGATGACCACGGCGCGCGACGGCGATACACCAAATGCGTTCAGTGCATGCTCGAAAATGTCCGGGCGCGGCTTTACACGGTCGGGGCCGAGATCCTTGGCGGAAAAAATATTCGGGGCAAAATAGGGCTTGAGGCCGACCTTGGTCAGCATCATGTCCAGCCGCTGGCTCGATGAATTGGAGCAGATGCAGCTTTGCGTGGTGAGCTTCGACAGGGCGAACTTGACGCCCTCGATCACCTTCACGTCGCGGGCAAGCCGCGCGTCGAGCAGCTTTTCCGACTTGTCGATGAGCGTTGCCGAGAGCGGAATATCGGCTTCCTTCTCGATGGCCAGAAGGATGTTTTTCCAGGTCATGCCGGCAAAACGCTCGCCCATTTCCTCGACGCTGATCGGATAACCGGCTTCCGTCAGCAGGCGGGATTCCACCTGCGCCGCGATGATTTCCGAATCGACGAGAACGCCGTCGCAGTCAAAAATGATGAGGTCAAAACCGCTCATGATAAAAAGCTCTTTTTTACATGGTTAGAGGCCGGTGGGTGCCGGCCGTGCCGAAAAACCGTGGCCGGGCGCCTGATCTGCCTCCCCTACACGACGAGGGCGTCGATAACAATCAGGCAGCATCTGCGTCGTGGACCGGAAACAGGGCAAGAAAGCGGCTTTTGCCCTGCCGCGTGAAGGTAATCGCCCGGCTGTCGGGCTGGCGCTTCGCAAGCCCCGTATCGAGGAAATGCGAAAGAAGCGCCTTGCCGAGCGCACCTGCCAGATGTGAGCGCCGTTCGCTCCAGTCGAGGCAGGCCTTGCAGAGCGGCCGGCGGGGGGAGGCGAGCGCATCGACATCGATGCCCATGTCGCAGATGAAGGTTTTTCCGCGCGGCGTCAGGTCGAGAGCTTCGCCATCGGCTAAAATAGCACCGCGCTCAAACAGGCTGTCGAGCATGCGCACGCCAAAATCTCCGGCCAGATGGTCATAACACACGCGCGCCTCACGCAGCGCCGGATCTTTCGGGCCGGGGCGGTGGCGCAGATGTCCACGGCTTGCGGCAAAGCCCATGATGGTTTCCAGAAGCGCTGCCGTTTCCGCAGACAGCGCAAAATAGCGGTGGCGACCCTGCTTGCGCTGGGTCAGCAGCCCGCCATCCTCCAGCTTCGAAAGGTGCGCGCTTGCCGTCGGCAGGCTCACGCCGGCGGCCTGCGCCAGCTCGCTTGCCGTCAGCGCCTCGCCGCCCATCAGTACGGTCAGCATGTTGGCGCGGGCGGGATCGCCGATCAGCGTTCCGATGCGGGCAATGTCTGGTCCTTCTTTCATGCTTCGATGGTAGACGAAGCATTCTCGTTGCGCAACGGGGCATGATGGCTCCACTGACAACGGAGACATATCCATGATCACCTGCTTCATCCGCTATGAAATAGACCCGTTCAAGGGCGATGAATTTGCCGCCTATGCGAAAGCCTGGGGGCAGGCCATTCCCCGCTGCGGTGCCGATCTCATCGGTTATTTCGGCCCGCACGAGGGGTCTGCCACCACCGCCTACGGCATCTATAACATCGAAAACCTCGCCGCCTACGAGGCCTATCGGGCGCGGCTGCGCGACGATCCGCTGGGCCGTGAAAACTATGTGTTTGCCAAGCGCGAACGCTTCATCCTGAAGGAGGACCGCCTGTTCCTCAAAAACCTGTCGCTGCCGCATGGCCCGAAGGTTGCGCCATGATCGCCGTCATCTTCGAGGTGGTGCCCTATATGGGCGAACGCCACCGTTACCTCGATCTCGCCGGCGCGCTACGCTCCGAACTCGAACAGATCGACGGCTTTATCTCCATCGAGCGTTTTGAAAGCCTGACCCTGCGCGGCAAGATCCTGTCGCTCTCCTTCTGGCGCGACGAGGCGGCGGTAAAGGCCTGGCGCAAGGTCGAGGCGCATCGGGCCGCACAACGCGAGGGCAGGGCCACGCTTTTTGCCGATTACCGCCTGCGTATCGGCCACGTGCTGCGCGACTACGGCATGTTCGAGCGGGGGGAGGCGCCGGGGGAGGGGGAGGTTGATATCAAAACCGCGATCTAAAACGGATCAAGGCTGCCTTCAACGGCGGGAGGTCGCTGACGGCAACGTCCCAGATGACTTCGGCAGCAATGCGGTGGTACTCGTGGCGCAGGACATTTCCCACGCCACGAACCCGCTTCCAGGGGATGCCGGGTTCGGTCGCCAAGAGATCATCGGGAAGATGTCGTGAAGCCTCGGAGAGGATCTCGATCGCTCTTTCGATACCCATTCGGAAAAGCCATTCCGAGGCAAGATGATCAAATTTCCGGTGAGCCAGCGATGCTTCGATGCGTTCGATCGTTTCCAGCATTTCGTCAAGGACGACGGTCACGTCTCTTGGCATCAAAAGACCTGAACTGCTGTTTGCTCTATCCGCTCGCGCAGCCTTGGATGCAGGCTATTGCGGGTCGTGACATCCACATCCAACAGCAACTCTTCTTCCAGAAAAATTTTCAGGCCGACCAGATCGAGAAGGGAGAATTTTTTTGACGCGTCGTAATCAATGAACAGATCCAGATCACTGGTCTCGCGCGCTTCGTCCCGCACCACCGATCCGAACAGATAAAGCGAGGTCGCGCCCAGGGCCCGTATGGCCTCGGCCCGTTCGCTCAGCAATCTGATCGCATCATCTTTCCTCATGCCGTTAACATAATCCCATCGAGGCTTTGCCGCCATCCCGATTATTTCTCGCATTTGACATCGCTGCTTCAGGGTTTGGTAACCAAACTAGGTAACCATAACAGTCAGTAAACGTATCCGAGTCAGCGTATAGCGAGTATCAGATGGCAGCCGTTCTCCCGCTTGTAGACCTGAAGGCCGAGGTGCGTCCGAACACCTGGCTCAACTCCATCATCAAGGGCGATTGCGTGGCCGCCCTCGAGGCGCTTCCCGACCAGTCGGTCGATGTGATTTTTGCCGATCCACCCTACAATCTCCAGCTCGGCGGCATGCTGCACCGTCCCGACCAGTCGCTGGTCGATGCGGTCGATGACGACTGGGACCAGTTCGAAAGCTTTCAGGCCTATGACGCCTTTACCCGCGCCTGGCTGCTCGCCTGCCGGCGTGTGCTGAAGCCGAATGGCACGATTTGGGTCATCGGCTCCTACCACAACATCTTTCGCGTCGGCTCCATGCTACAGGACCTGCGCTTCTGGCTGTTGAATGACGTGGTGTGGCGCAAGACCAACCCGATGCCGAATTTCAAGGGCCGCCGGTTCCAGAACGCGCATGAGACGCTCATCTGGGCAAGCCGCGATGCCAAGGCGAAATCCTATACGTTCAACTACGATGCGCTGAAGGCCTCCAACGACGACGTGCAGATGCGCTCCGACTGGCTGTTTCCCATCTGCAGCGGCCATGAGCGCCTGAAAGGCGATGACGGCAAGAAGGTGCATCCGACGCAAAAGCCGGAAGCGCTTCTCGCCCGCATCATCATGGCCTCCACCAAGCCCGGCGATATCATTCTCGATCCGTTCTTCGGCTCGGGCACCACGGGTGCCGTTGCAAAACGCCTCGGCCGCAACTTTGTCGGCATCGAGCGCGAGCAGGATTACATCGATGCGGCCTCCGAGCGCATCGCCGCCGTCGAGCCGCTCGGCAAGGTGGAACTGACGGTTCTCACCGGCAAGAAGGCCGAGGTGCGCGTCGCCTTCAACACGCTGGTGGAAAGCGGCATGGTCAAGCCCGGCCAGGTGTTGACGGATGCCAAACGCCGCGTCAGCGCCATCGTGCGCGCCGATGGCACGCTGGTTGCCGGTTGCGAGGCCGGCTCCATCCACCGCGTCGGCGCCAAGGTGCAGGGCTTTGACACCTGCAACGGCTGGACCTTCTGGCATTTCGAGGAAGAGGGCGTGCTGAAGCCGATCGATGACCTGCGCGCCATCGTCCGCGCCGGCATGGGCAAGCTCGGCTGAAGTTCTTTTTTTGGGGGGCTTGGATCGGGCTCCTAGCGTTCGAGGTTTACCTCCCTTCTGACTTGCCAGGCTCAAGCCTAATCAGCTTGGCAGGACAGCGAGGGGCGAACTGGCACAGCGCCTGTTCCCGCCATCCACCGTGAGGTCCAAAACCTGACTGTTTGCCTCGCCTTTGCCACAGATGGGGTGTTTTCTGAAATTGTCTCATCGCCGCAGACCTGATCCACCGCCTCCGACGATGACTTTCCCATCCGGTTCCAGTCCCGGATGGCAAAACGCCCGCGCACGACAATGTGGCGGGCGTTTTCGTTCAAAGGCCAGGCTCAGGCAGGCGTATCACCGCTGCGGATCGTGTAATCGCGGGGAATGCCGGCGGTCACCGTAAACCAGTGCGACTTGCGCGTGCGTTCCTGATGGGCGTCAAAGGCTGCACGATCGGAAAAGACTTCCGAGACGAGAAAGCGACCCGGCACCGTGGCGCAGGGTGTCACGTTAAAAGACAGGCAGCCCGCCTCAGCGCGGGTCAGCGCCACATGCGCGGGCAGGGCGGCGGTTACATCCGCCAGCCGCTCTGTGGGAACATCGATATGGCCGTCGAGGTAGATGTTTTCTGTGTTCATGGTCTCAAACCGAAATCCCAAATCCGGCGAGATCCGCCCGCAGCTTTTCGGCACTGACAAAATGCACCGCCTGCCAGCCGGCAGCTTTTGCGCCCTCAACGTTTGCCAAGGCATCGTCGATGAACAGCGTATGCGCCGGGTCGAGGCCAAAATTGTTGGCGTGCATGTGGTAGATGTCCACATCCGGCTTGATGAGGAAGATTTCGCCGGACACCGTCACGCCGCGCGGTTTGTCGAGGAAGGGAAACATTTTGCGCGCTTCGACAAACGTGTCTGCGGCAAAGTTGGTGAGCATGGTCACGTCGCGGCCGTTGGCGATCAGTTTTTCAAGAATTTCGACGCTGCCGTCATAGGCGTGCGGCACCATTTCGGACCAGTGCTGGCGGAAGGCGCGAATATGGTCGGCGCGTTCAGGGAATTTTTCAATGAGTTCCGCTTCGGCCACCGCCCAGTCCCGGCCACGATCCTGTTCCAGGTTCCATTCGTGGGTGCAGACGTTTTCAAAGAACCAGCGGCGTTCGTCGGCATCGGGAATGATGCGGGAAAAGGGCAGGTTCGGATCGTAATGGATCAGCACCTTGCCGATGTCGAAAACGATGTGGTCGATGGAACTGCTCATGAAAACTCCCAGGATCTAAAAATGGTGCCCCGCGATGACAAAAAGCTGTCAGGCGGGCGCGAAAGCCAATGGAATAGCCTGAGTGATCGCTTTTTTCATGACGGTCGGCAAGCCTTGAGTCTCCAGCTCCGTCACCGCATGCCACCATCCCCCGGCCTCCTCTTCGATTTCCACCCGCGTGCGAAACACCGTGAGGCGCAGTTCGAAATGGGTGAAGACGTGGGTGATCACGCCGGCCATCTGCCAGTCCGCCTTAAACGGTGCATCATCTCGGCTGATGCCGCCGTCGAGCCGCGCGGTCCAGGCGGTCGTCGGAACCTCGGTCATGCCGCCCAGAAGCCCGCTGTCGATGCGCCGGCGCAGGAGAATGTTTCCATCCGCCGAGACGGCGACGAAGGCCGCACCCTGGCGCACCGGCTTTTCTTTCTTCGCGGCTTTTACCGGAAAGTTTTGCGGATCGTGGTGTTTTAGCGCCAGACAGTCGGCATTGAAGGGACAGAGCGCGCAGGCCGGGCGTTTTGGCGTGCAGATCGTGGCGCCGAGATCCATCATGGCCTGGGCGAAATCGCCCGGTCTCACCTCCGGCGTCAGGTCGCGCACCTTTGCCTTCATTGCCGGTTTTGATCCCGGCAGCGGGTCGGAAATGGCGTAAAGCCTTGAAATCACACGCTCCACATTACCGTCCATCACGGCGGCGGGACGGTCAAAGGCAATGGCGGCAACGGCGGCCGAGGTATAATCGCCAATTCCGGGCAGCGCCCGCAGGCCGTCTTCGGTACAGGGAAAAACACCGGCGTGATCGGCGGCCACCGCTTCAGCACATTTTTTCAGGTTTCGCGCCCGCGCATAATAACCAAGCCCCGCCCAGGCGGCCATCACATCGTCCACAGGGGCGGCCGCCAGATCGTTGACGGTCGGCCACAGCGACAGGAATTTCAGAAAATAAGGCTTGACCGCCTGCACCGTTGTCTGTTGGAGCATCACTTCCGATAGCCAGATGTGGTATGGATCGGCTTTGATGCCTTCAGCGCGCTGGCGCGGTGAAACCCGCCACGGCAGTTCGCGGTGGTGGCGGTCGTACCAGGCAAGCAGTGCGGCTGTGAGGCTTGGGTGAGGTGAAGCGGGCATGGATCCGGTGCGGGTTCGAGCGATCGGACGATCTGGCCCCAAGAGATAAAGTGCGGTGACGTTGAAGCCAATGGCAGCAGACAGACAATTGCCGGTCCTCCTCATCAATATCGAACGGGCAGCCGCCCGGCGGCGGTTGATCGAAGGCCAGGCACTGGAACTCGGCATTTCCCTTTCGCCCATTGCCGGCGTCGATGGCGGCGCCGTGCCGCAGGAAATGTGGCAGGATGTCGATCTCGACCTCTTCCGCCGCCGCAATGGCCGCCCGATGATTTCAGGCGAATATGGCTGTTATCGCAGCCACCTGAAGGCATTGGCGCATCTGGTCGAGAGCGGACAGGATGCGGCCATTATCATTGAAGACGATGTGTCGCTGTCGCCGGATCTCGTTGCCCGCGCCGCCGCCATTCTGGATGTCGTGCCGGCCGATGCGGTGGTGAAACTGGTCAACCACCGCGTGGTCGCCTTTCGCGAGACGGCGGTGAGCGCGCTGGGCGATCATGTCGGGCGCTGTCTCTTCGGCCCGCAGGGTTCTGCCGCCTGTTATCTCGTCACACGCGGGGCCGCGCAAAATCTGGTCTCACGCCTGCTGCCGATGTCGCTGCCATTCGACATGGCGCTGGAGCGGGTGTGGAACCATCAGGTGCCGGTGTTGACAGTGAAGGAAAACCTTCTCGATTTCGGCACCCTTCGGCAGGATACGATGATCGCGCACCGGGCGGATTATCGCCAGCACAAGCTGCGCGGGTGGAAAAAAATGCCGACGCATCTGTTTCGGACGCGCGAGGCATTTTTGCGTGCGCAAGCCGGTTTTTTCGTCTGAGATCGCTCGACATGGCAGGAGTAAGCGCTAGGTTCCCAAGGAACGGCCCCCTGACGTGCAGGAGGGCCCGGATCAAGGAGACTGCATTGCAGGTGATGCCTTTGTCACCGGACGTGAGCCGGGTGCTGTGATGCCGACATTCAAGCAGACCCTCCTGTATCGAAGGCGCATTGACGGCTGGATGGTCACCGCCGCGTCCGCAACGTTTACGCTTTATATCTCCGTCACGCTTGTGGTTGCCGGTTTTTTCGGGCTTGCCGGGCTGTATGTGACATTGTCCAACCGCCGCCGGTTCCTGCGTCACCTGCGCTCCTGGGGCGGGCTCGTGTCGGTCTATGCGCTGTTTTCGCTGTCCCTCATTGCCTGGCGCGGCGAAATCGAGGCGGGCAACCGGCAATTGGGGTTCATGTGCCTGCTGCTTGGCCTCTCCTTCATTACGCCGGGCCTCTGTCTCGTGCGCCACCCGCTGCGGCAATTCGTTCTCGGCGCGCGGATCGGCATTTATGGCGCGGTTGTGCTGGCGCTTGGCACGCTCATTGAGGAGGGTGGCGTGGCCGAGCGCTACGACGGGCAGGGCAATGCCGCCATCGTTGCCTTCCTCATCGCGATTGCCGCGGGCATGTCGACCATCCGCCTGAAGCATCCGCCACGCTTGCTGCCGAATGGCCTGCTTTATCTGCTGCTGGCCTGTTTTCCGATCTTCCTTACGCAGACCCGGGCCGTGCTGGTCGTCATGCCTGTGCTGTGCCTCGTCGAATTCGTCATGTGCAGCCTCGACTGGCGGCCGCGGCTGCGCAACCGGGCTTATGTCGGCGCGTCGATCGGCATCCTGCTGCTGCTGCTTGCGCCTCCGGTGCAGAGCATGCTGACTGAGCGTTTCGTTACCGTCTACAACTATTATGTCGAGGGTGCGCCTGACCGCGACATGCAGTCGGGGGATATCCGGCTCGTCATGTGGCAATCGGCCATGACAGTCATCGAGGCGCATCCGCTGACCGGTGTCGGCCTGATGGACATGTTCACCGACATGAAGGCGGTCGCCGGGCCGAATGCCGGTATGCTCGAAGGCTTCAAGCATCCGCATAACATCGTGCTGCAGGAATTGCTGGCAAACGGCGTGCTGGGGCTGGCCTTCATGCTCGCCATCCTGTTCGGTTTTCTCTGGACGGTGATCTCAAGTCCGCTCGAAGACAGCGCCAAGCGCGCCGCGCTTTATGTGACTTTCACCGCGGTTGCCTTCGGCATGCTGCACGATCCGTTTTACCACGAGCTTTGCATGTCAACGATCATGCTGTTCAGCGGCGTGATGATTGCGCAGGTTCGGCGCCTGCGGCTCTTGACGCCGGCGGCGGAAGGGCGGAAGGCTCCTGCATGAGTAGACGCCCGATACCCCGCCAGATCGCTGAAATCGCCAATGGCCTGATGGACCCGGTGCTGGCGCGCCGTGCCGGCATTTCCACAGCCCTTCTCGGCTCCTGGGACGAGATTGCCGGTGAGGAATTTGCCGATTGCACGCGGCCGGAAAAGATCGCCTGGCCGCGCCGCGACGGCACGGAAGAAGCGGGTTATCAGGCCGGCGTGCTGACCATTGCCTGCGAGGGCGCCCGCGCACTGTTTCTGGCCCACGCGCAGGGTGAGTTGATCGAGCGGATCAACGGCTTCTTCGGCTTTCCCGCCATCCGCCAGATGCGCATCGTGCAGAAGCCGGTCAGCATCTCCACGCGTCATCGCCGCCCGCCGCAGCCGCTGAGGGGCGATGCGGCAAAACGGCTGTCCGACATGATGGACGGCATCGAGAACGAGGCATTGCGCCGCGCTGTCGAGCGGCTGGGCACCGCCGTGATGCAGCCAGCGCCGCGCAAGCGATAGCGGACTGCCCACTTCGCTTTTTGCGGGCCATCTCCACTCTGTCACAATTGTTTGAGAAGAGTGGCAACTGTTGTGCTTGTCGCGGTCTTCCCGGCGCGATACGGAATTCTTCAGATTTTCGCGTTCCATTGAACAATAGGTGTCATTAATGCCGATCAGCTCCCTTTCTCTCACCCGGCGCCATCTGATGGGCGGCGTGGCCGTTACCGCCGCAAGCCTGCCGGTCATCGGCATGGCCTCGCAGGCCTTTGCGGTGGACCTGCCCGAATCGACCGGCACGGTGGATATGGCAGAGGTTCTGAAGCCCGGCCCGTTGCCGGAAATGGCGCTGGGCGAAGCCAATGCACCGATAACGGTCGTCGAATACATGTCGATGACCTGCCCGCACTGCGCGCATTTCCACAACACCACGTTTGAACCGATCAAGCAGAAGTATATCGATACCGGCAAGGTGCGCTTCATCGTGCGCGAATTCCCATTCGATCCGGTGGCGACGGCCGCCTTCATGCTGGCCCGCTGCAACCCGCAGAAGCCGGCGGAGCTTTCCGAGCCGGCCGCCTATTTCGCCATGGTCTCCATGCTGTTCAAGCAGCAGCGCGCCTGGGCAGCACCGGCGGACGGCAATGTGCGCGCAGCACT
Organism: Neorhizobium sp. PAMB6716; assembly: GCF_058242805.1. Taxonomy (NCBI): domain Bacteria; kingdom Pseudomonadati; phylum Pseudomonadota; class Alphaproteobacteria; order Hyphomicrobiales; family Rhizobiaceae; genus Neorhizobium; species Neorhizobium sp. PAMB6716. The sequence continues at coordinate 2,424,278 of NZ_CM177835.1, read as the reverse complement.
CCTGCAGAACTCGAAACTTGCCGGTTTTACACAGGAGAGCTTCGAAGCCTGCTTGACGAACCAGAAGCTTCTCGATGATGTGAACGCCACGATGAAGCGCGGCGCCGACGAGTTCAAGGTGAACTCCACGCCCACCTTCCTGATCAATGGCAAACATTATTCTGGAGACATGTCGGTTGAAGCCATGTCTGCCCTTTTCGACAGCCTTCTCTGATCTGGCCGTTTTGATGGAAACGGGCGCCGGCGAAAGCCGTGCGCCCGTTTTTTATGGGGTGTCTGACGGGTTTTTGGGCAGGTTGGCGGCTGGGGCTACCCCCCTCTGCCCTGCCGGGCATCTCCCCCACGCGGGGGGAGATCAGCAGGGTGTTTGGCCTCTTGCGCCCATTTCCTCTAGAAATTTTCCTGTCAAAAGAGGTTCCGCCGCCACCATCAGCTCTTTCTGGGTGTCGGGCAGACGCCCTGAAGGGCTGAGCAGGGTCTCCGCCGCCACCTCCTTCCGATCTCCCCCCGTGTGGGGGAGATGCCCGGCAGGGCAGAGGGGGGTAAACCTCCGGCACAGCGGAAATGATCGTCTTCCCGGCCTCCAGCCGCCTGCCATCGGGGTGGCTCGATGAAGTTCAACAAGCTGCGTGTCGTTGGCTTCAAATCCTTCGTGGAACCGACCGAATTTGTCATCGAGCCGGGTCTCACCGGTGTCGTCGGGCCGAATGGCTGCGGCAAGTCGAACCTTGTCGAGGCGCTGCGCTGGGTGATGGGGGAGAACTCCTACAAGAACATGCGCGCATCCGGCATGGACGACGTGATCTTTTCCGGCTCCGGCCACCGTCCGGCACGCAACTCGGCAGAAGTTGCGCTTTATCTCGACAATAGCGACCGTACCGCGCCTTCCGGCTTCAACGATAGCGACGAGATCCAGGTGTCCCGCCGCATCGAGCGTGAGCAGGGTTCGCTCTACCGCATCAATGGCAAGGAAGCCCGCGCCAAGGATGTGCAGCTGCTGTTTGCCGATGCCTCCACCGGTGCCCGCTCGCCCTCCATGGTCGGGCAGGGGCGCATCGGCGAACTCATCCAGGCCAAACCGCAGGCGCGCCGCCAGCTGCTGGAAGAGGCGGCCGGCATTTCGGGCCTGCATTCGCGCCGCCACGAGGCGGAACTACGCCTGCGCGCCGCCGAAACCAATCTGGAACGGCTGGAAGACGTCACCTCGCAGCTGGAAAGCCAGATCGAGAGCCTGAAGCGCCAGGCCCGTCAGGCGAACCGCTTCAAGATGCTCTCTGCCGATATCCGCGAGCGCGAAGCCATGCTCCTGCATATCCGCTGGGTGCTGGCGCGCGACGCCGAGAACGAGGCGAACACCGCGCTCAATCAGGCAACCTCGCTGGTGGCTGAAAAGGCGCAAAACCAGATGGAGGCGGCAAAAGCGCAAGCCATCGCCAGCCTGAAACTGCCGGAATTGCGCGAAGCCGAAGCCAGCGCCGGTGCAGCCCTCCAGCGCCTGCAGATCGCCCGCGGCCAGCTGGAGGAAGAGGCCGGACGCCTCCTGCGCCGCCGCGACGATCTTGCGCGCCGTCTTGCCCAGCTTGCCGAAGACATCAGGCGCGAAGAGCAGCTTATGGCTGAAAACGCGCAGGTCATCGCCCGTCTGGATGCGGAAGAGGAAGAACTGGGCGAGCTTCTGGCGCAATCGGGCGAGGAGGCGGAGGAAACCCGCGAACTGTTTGCCGAGGCCGCCGCCCGGCTTGCCGACAGCGAACAGCTGTTTACCGAGGTGACCGCCGAGCGCGCCGAGGCGTCTGCCCGCCGCACGCAGCTGGAACGCAGCATCCGCGATATTGCCGACCGCCGCCTGCGGCTCGACCGTCAGCTGTCCGAGGCGAAGGGCGAGGCTGAGGCGCTGGCCGATCAGCTTGCCGGACTGGCCGACCCGCAGGAGCGGCGCGAGGCGGTGGAAGCGGCCGAAGGTGCTGTCGAGGATGCAGGCCTTGCCATCGAGGATGTGGAGGCAGCCCTTGCCCGCGCCCGCCAGAGCGAAATCGAGGCGCGCCGGCCGGTCGAGGCAGCGCGGGCGACATTGAACGGCCTTGAAACCGAAGCGCGCACGATCCGCCGAATGCTGGCCGCCGGCATGGCCGCCGGAGCCTTCACCCCGGCCGCCGAGCTGATCCGTGTCGATCGCGGGTTCGAGACGGCACTGGGTGCCGCGCTTGGCGATGATCTTGACAGCCCGCTTGATGCCGAGGCGCCTGCCCACTGGGCCGGCAATGGCGATGGCACCGGCGATCCCGCGCTGCCGGCGGATGTGACGCCGCTTGCCCGCCATGTGACGGCACCTCAGCCATTGTCGCGCCGCCTCAACCAGATCGGCGTGGTCTCCGCTGAAAACGCACACACTCTTCTGCCGCAGCTGAAACCCGGCCAGCGTCTCGTCACCCGGGAAGGCGCCGTCTATCGCTGGGATGGCCATGTCACCGGCTCGGAAGCGCCAAGTGCGGCCGCCCTTCGCCTGGCCCAGAAGAACCGTTTGTCGGAACTGGAAGCGGAGGTGGACGAGGCGCAGATCCTTCTCTCCGAAGCCGAAAGCCTGCTGGCTAACGCGTCTGCGGCCATCGGCGTCGAGGAAGCCAATCTCACCGACGCCCGCGAGCGCTCACGCATTCTCCAGCGCAACCTGTCGGATGCGCGCGACCGGCTGGCTGAGGCGGAGCGCGCCGCCGGCGACCTGATGCGCCGCCGCGATGTGGTGGCAAGCGCCATCCAGCAGTTCGAGGGACAGATCGAGGAACTTCAGGCGCTGGAAGAAGATGCGCGCAGCGAGCTTGAAGACGCCCCGGATCTATCCGAAGTCGAGCGCCGGCTGGCAGAACAGCAATTGGCAGTCGCGACTGACCGCGCAAGCCTTGCCGAGGCGCGCGCCCGCCATGAAGGGTTTTCCCGCGAGATCGAGGCTCGCCGCCGGCGCCTCAACGCGATTGCGCAGGAGCGTCAGAGCTGGACGAGCCGGGCCGCGAGCGCCGAGCACCATATCGCAACCCTTCGCGAACGCGAGGAAGAAGCCCGCGAAGAGGTGGCCGATCTCGATCTTGCGCCGGAAGAGTTCGATGACAAACGCCGCGCCCTGATGAATGAGCTGGACAAGGCGGACGCTGCAAAGCGGGCGGCCGGCGATGCGCTGGCGCAAGCTGAGACACGTCAGCGCGAGGCCGACAAGCAGGCCGCAACCGCCTTGGCGGAACTTGCCGACGTGCGCGAAAAGCGCGGCCGCGCCGAAGAACGGCTGGTTTCCACCGCCGAGCGCCGCCACGACATGGAAAACGCCATTCGCCAGGCGCTGAATATCGAGCCGCATGAAGCCTTCCGGCTGGCCGGGCTTGCCCCCGGTGCGGCGCTTCCCGATACCGCCATCGTGGAGCGCGATGTCGACCGCTTGAAGATCGAGCGCGAGCGGCTGGGCGCCGTCAACCTGCGCGCCGAGGAGGAGCAAAAGGAGCTTTCGGAAAAACTTGCCGCCCTCATCAAGGAGCGCGACGACATTATCGATGCGATCCGAAAGTTGCGCTCGGCCATCCAGAGCCTCAACCGTGAGGGCCGCGAACGGCTGCTTGCCGCCTTCGATGTGGTGAACGCGCAGTTCCAGCGGCTGTTTACCCATCTGTTCAATGGCGGCACGGCCGAGTTGCAACTGATCGAGAGCGACGATCCGCTGGAGGCCGGCCTTGAAATCCTCGCCCGTCCGCCGGGCAAGAAACCGCAGACCATGACGCTTCTTTCCGGTGGCGAGCAGGCGTTGACGGCGATGGCGCTGATCTTTGCCGTCTTCCTCACCAATCCCGCACCAATCTGCGTGCTCGACGAAGTGGATGCACCGCTCGACGACCACAATGTCGAGCGTTACTGCAACCTGATGGACGAGATGGCGGCATCGACCGAAACCCGCTTCGTCATCATCACCCATAACCCGATCACCATGGCGCGCATGAACCGCCTGTTCGGCGTCACCATGGCCGAGCAGGGCGTGAGCCAGCTGGTGTCGGTCGATCTGCAGACGGCAGAGCTGTTGCGCGAGGCGGTGTGATGGCTGTGATGGCAGGTCTCCTGCGCACGCTTTTGATGCTGGTGCTGGTCCTTTCCTGCGTCGGCGGCCCAGCCTTTGCGGCAGAAGCACAGTCGGGGCGGTTTCTGCAGCAGGTGGTCGGCAGCTCTGAAAAACATGAGAAGAACCTGCAGGCGCTGTTGCGGGGCGCGCGCTCTCTGCCCTCCTGGGTGCGCAACATGATCTCCAACCCGCGTTATGTCTCCGGCGCTTCCCGTGCCGTTACTGTCGATGGCAAGCCGGCCGAATTGTTTGGCGCCTGCCTTGCCGGCAAATGTGGGCAAAGCCGCCTGCGGGTGCTGTTTTCGCCGGAGGGTGATGCGCTATCGCTGCGGGTGGAGGATGCGCAGCTTGGCGAAGTGCTGCTTGGTGCGCCCTCGCAAGCTGCTCTGTCGCAGCTGCGCCTGCCGGGCATCTGACCGACTGTTGCACACCTCGTCCAGATGTCGTGACTTATTTCGGCACGGATGGCGGCAAAAGCGTGCCCCTTTGAGACGTGTTTGTCTGCCGCCGCGCGAAATTCAGGATATACGGAAAATTTTGAAAAACCCGGTTGATCGAGGCCCTGTCTACGCTGTAAAACGGCTGCATCGACAGCGAACACGGCATAGCGCCTGATTGTTGTTGATCGCATATGCGCGCGTGTTTTTGCTTTTGATCAAGTCTATCCAGCGTCTGCCTGAGAATTGGCCTGAAATACAGGACGTTATCGATGTAAAATGATTGATTTCTGATCATTTTAACTTATGATGACATTCAGTGATTTCAGTGTCCCGATACAGTTTCAAGCACCCCCCGGCGGGGTTCCTGTACCTGCCGGAAGACTTTGCGGGGCCGGAGCAGGCGGCCCCGCAAAGTCTGATTTTCGGACTTATTCAAAATATACTTGAGCGATTTGTAAGGTCGGCCGGGAAATTGCTTCGTGCAATTTTCCGGCCGTTTTCATTGTGGGCGCTCCGCCGTTGCTCATTTGTTGGCTCCGCGCAGTAATCTCGATCTGCCCACCAGGTCGTCCGAACCCGTCTCGTGCGGCTTCCGTTTGCCGCCCCGCGCCCGCACCGGAACTGCCGCTTCAAACGTGATCTGCTGTCGAAATTCTCACATGTTTGCCGTGCGGGGCCGTATTTTTGTTGCAATGCAGCATCATGCTGGTCTCCAATGGTTCCCAAGCGGCGCGCTATCCTGTAAATGCTTGGTAAAACAAGAAGCAGTGCATGCTCGGGTGGAGGAGCGACATGAGCAAATGGGTCTACCGTTTTGGCGGTGGCAAGGCTGAAGGCCGTGCGAAGGACAGCACGCTTTTAGGCGGCAAGGGCGCGCATCTGGCCGAAATGGCCTCGCTCGGCCTGCCGGTGCCGCCGGGGCTGACGATCGTCACCGATGCCTGCCTGCATTATTTTTCCAGCGGCCGCACGCTTCCCGACACACTGAAAGATCAGGTGCTCGAGGGGCTTGCCGAGATGGAAGCGCTGACCGGGCGCCGTTTTGGCGGGGCCACGCATCCGCTGCTTCTCTCCGTCCGCTCCGGCGGGCGCGCTTCCATGCCGGGCATGATGGACACGGTTCTGAACCTTGGTCTCAATGACGAAACGGTGCAGGCGCTCGGCCACGATGCCGGAGATGCGCGCTTTGCGTGGGACAGTTATCGTCGCTTCATCCAGATGTATGGCGACGTGGTGATGGGTCTCGATCACGAGGTTTTCGAGGAAATCCTCGAAGACGAGAAGGCAAAGCTCGGCCATGATTACGATACCGAACTGTCGGCCGTTGAATGGCAGCATGTCGTCTCGCTCTACAAGCAGGTGATCGTCGAGGAACTGGGGGAAGATTTTCCGCAAGATCCCCATGTGCAGTTGTGGCGGGCGATTGCCGCGGTGTTTTCCAGCTGGAATAATGCCCGCGCCGTCACCTATCGCACGCTGCACAAGATCCCGCACGAGTGGGGAACGGCGGTCACCGTGCAGGCCATGGTGTTTGGCAATCTCGGCTCGTCGTCTGCCACAGGTGTTGCCTTTACCCGCAATCCCTCGACCGGCGAAAAGAACCTCTACGGCGAATTCCTCATCAACGCCCAGGGCGAGGATGTGGTAGCCGGCATCCGCACGCCGCAATCGCTGACGGAGGAGGGGCGCATCGCGTCGGGCTCGGAAAAGCCCTCGATGGAAAAGCTGATGCCAGACGTGTTTTCGCAGTTCAAGGCGATCTGCACCCGGCTCGAAACCCATTACGGCGACATGCAGGATGTGGAGTTCACCGTCGAGCGCGGCACGCTGTGGATGCTGCAGACGCGTTCTGCCAAGCGCACCACGAAGGCTGCCATGAAAGTCGCCGTCGACATGGTGGATGAGGGGCTGATCTCGGAAGAAGACGCCATCTGCCGCATCGACCCGCCCTCGCTCGACCAGCTCTTGCACCCGACCATCGATCCGCGCGTCGAGCGCGTGGTGATCGGCTCCGGCCTTCCGGCCTCGCCGGGGGCGGCGTCCGGGGAAATCGTGTTTACCTCGGAGGCTGCGGTAGAAGCCGAAGCCGAAGGCCGCAAAGTCATCCTGGTGCGCATCGAAACCAGCCCGGAAGACATTCACGGCATGCATGTGGCGGAAGCCATTTTGACCACGCGCGGCGGCATGACCAGCCATGCGGCGGTGGTGGCGCGCGGCATGGGTATTCCGTGCGTGGTCGGGGCGGGCGGCTTGCGCGTCGATCTGCGCAACGAACTTCTGATCGGCCCAGGCTTCACCCTGAAGCGCGGCGATATCGTCACCGTCGATGGCTCCTCCGGCCACCTGATGAAGGGCGAGGTGCCGATGATCCAGCCGGCGCTGTCGGGCGATTTCGGCCGGCTGATGGCCTGGGCCGACAAGGCGCGCCGCATGACCGTGCGCACCAATGCCGATACGCCGGCGGATGCGCGCGCCGCCCGCTCGTTTGGCGCCGAAGGCATCGGCCTTTGCCGCACCGAACACATGTTCTTCGAGGGCGGCCGCATTCATGTGATGCGCGAAATGATCTTGGCCGAGGACGAGGCCGGCCGCCGCGCCGCGCTCGACAAACTCTTGCCCATGCAGCGTTCGGATTTCACCGAACTGTTCACCATCATGTCCGGCCTGCCGGTAACAATCCGCCTGCTCGATCCGCCGCTGCACGAGTTCCTGCCGAAAAGTCCGGAAGAAATTGAGGAAGTGGCGGCGGCCATGGATATGGAGCCGGCGCTTCTCTCGCGCCGCGTCGAGGCGCTGCACGAGTTTAACCCGATGCTTGGCCATCGCGGCTGCCGTCTGGCGATATCCTATCCGGAAATTGCCGAAATGCAGGCCCGCGCCATCTTCGAGGCGTCGGCTGCTGCTGCAAAGGCCACCGGCGCTGCCGTCGAGCTGGAAATCATGGTGCCGCTCGTCGGCCTTCGCACCGAACTGGATTACGTGAAAGCCTGCATCGATGCGGTCGCCGCCGACGTCTCGCGCGAAACCGGCATGGCGATCGGTTATCTCGCCGGCACGATGATCGAGTTGCCGCGCGCCGCCATCCGTGCCCATGTGATTGCCGAAACCGCCGAATTTTTCTCCTTCGGCACCAATGACCTGACGCAGACGACGTTCGGCATCTCGCGCGACGATGCCGCAAGTTTCATCCCCACCTACCAGCGCAAGGGCATCATCGTGCAGGACCCGTTCATCTCGCTGGATTTCGACGGCGTCGGCGAACTCATCCGCATTGCCGCCGAACGCGGGCGCAAGACGCGTCCGGACCTGAAGCTCGGCATCTGCGGCGAACACGGCGGCGATCCCGCCTCCATCCGCTTCTGCGAGGATGTCGGCCTCGATTACGTCTCCTGCTCACCGTTCCGCGTGCCGATCGCACGGCTTGCAGCCGCACAGGCGGCAATCGAGGAGCGGGGGAAGGCGGGGTAGAGGTCGCATGACAGATCCGCTCGAAAAGGCCGTCGCCCATATTCGGACCTTGCCATCCGATCAGCAGGATGAGCTTGCCGTCATTCCCTTGCGCCTCGCCGATGCCGAGCCGGAGCCTGTTGCCCTTTCTGCCGCCGAGCGGGCGGCGATATCGACATCCAAGGCCGCGGCTGCTCGCGGTGATTTTGCCAGTGACGATGAGGTGAATGCTGTCTGGGCTCGTTAAAGCGCTCGCGACCCGCTGAGCATGCCGCGCTGAACCTTTGAGTTGGATAGCCCGTCAGCCGTCCCCCACCACCCAGTCCGCAACGCCTTCAAACGTCTCCTCCCATGTCGGCAGTGTCCTGCCAAAAGCCCAGGCGCGCTCGGCCTGATCCTGCAGCCGTGCTGGTTCTTTAAGGAGGGTGGTGATGTCGAGGGCCATGGCGGCGGCATCGTCTGCCGGGGCCTCGGTGATGCCGCCGGAGGCCCAGGTGGAGACGGCGCCGGATGCTGTGGTGACGACGGGAACGCCGTGGCGAAACGCTTCGGCAATCGCCATGCCATACCCTTCATAACGGGAAGCGGCGATATAAAGATCGGTCTCCTGCCACAGCATTTCGAGTGCTTCGTCGCTGAGATCGCCGCAAAAGGTCACGCGGTCGGTTAGGCCGAGTGCATCGGCCTTCTCTTGCAGCGCGCGCAGAAGGGCGGGGTCACGGGCAGGATCTCCAACGATCTTCCAGCGCCAGCCTTCCTTCGGCAGATGGGCTGCCACATCAAGGCAATAGTCATAACGCTTGCGGGCAATCACCGCCCCGACCGATAGGAAATTGCGCTGGCCGGCCGCACCACCCGAGCGGTCTTTGCCTGCCGTGCCCCTGATCGCCGCCCGGTTTCCCGGCACGGCAATGCGGATGCGGTTTTCCGCCACGCCGTAATGCTGGTGGAGATAACGCGCGGTCTCCGTCGATGTCACAAGAATTCGGCTGGCGCGCAAAACAGCCTGTTTTTCGCGCTGGCGCAGGGTTGGATCGGCATTTCCTTGCCCGCCCTTTTCCTCCACCAGCGAATGGTGAAAGATCGCCACCACGGAAATCTCCGTCGTTGCAAACACATCCGGGAGATCGGCGAGGAAAATATGATCGGTGAGGATGACGGTGTCCGATGGCAGCGTCTTCAGCCGCTCGGCAAGGCTTGCGCGCTCAACCTGCGGCACCGTTGGAAAACCGGTCGCAAGCGTAATCTCGCCAAACCGGCCACGCTGGCGTTCCAGCGCTGTGAGCAGTTGCGCGTTATAGACATAACCGCCGGTCAATCGGGCATAATCGGCGCTGGCGAGAAAAACGATCGGCGAGGCTGAGGGAAAAGACAAGCGAAGGCTCCGTCTCTGGCAGGGGTTACCGCCGTTCTACGATCACCCGCCGCTCGAGGATCACCGGGCGGTCGAACATCATGCTGCGGGTCTGAAAGGCGCGCATGTCGGCGCAGCGGTCGAGATCGATGTCGAGCAGGCAGCGGGCCATGGCATCCGTTCCCGGCCGAAAACCATAACCGGCGCAGGTGCGTTCATCGACTGCGCGCCTCTCTTCCGGCGTCATCGTCTGGCAGCCGGACAGTGCGGCGGCGGCAACGAGCATCAGGGGCAGGAGGGCGCGGGGCATGGTCATGGCAAACTCCTTGGAAAGGCGGCACGCGTTGAACGGCAGGTGACGCAAACGAGCGCATGTCATAGAAGATAGGACGAATGGCAAGGCGGAAAAAGGTCGAGACAGATTTCCGCGCCGCCGCGACACGCTGAGACCCCTGTAAATGACTGTTCGTTTCGTCAGACCCGTATCGACCGCAGCCTATGCCGGAAAATGGCTTGGAGAGGCATCGCTGCTGCTTCTGCTTTTGGCAGGGCTTGCCCACCGGTTCGGGCCGCTGGCCACGCCGCATTTTCTGGCGCTGGTGTTTCTGGCCGGCGCCATGGCAGCGCTCAGCCTGCCGCTTGCCATCATTGGCCTCGCGCGCCTCTGGCAGGTGGGGGCACGGGGCGGCACGGCAGCGACAAAGGCCATTCTGTTGGCCGCACTGCCGCTGGGGCTTTTAGGCTACTGCGCGTTTTTCTACGAGACCCGCCCGCGTCTTTTCGATGTGACGACAGATATCGTCGATCCCCCCGCCTGGAAAAGTCAGCCCAAGGCCGACCAGATCTGGCTGCCGCGCCCGGCTTTTGTGACCCAAAGCGATCGGGAGGCGCAGCAGGCGGCTTATCCGGGCCTCACCGGCCGGCGTTACGAAGGCGCGCTCGACCGCGTTTATCAGGCGGTGGTCACCGTGGCCCGCGCCAATCGCATTACGCTGAAGACGCAAAAGCCGGTGGTTCGGGAAAAGCTGCCAACGCCGGAAACCCCTGTGGTGGAAGCGTTGCCGGCCGGCCGCGGCAGCCCGTCTGCACGGGGCAATGCTGCGTCTGTCCTGCCCGATGTCGTTCCCATTCCCCTGCCGCGACCGCTCGCAGGCGCATCTTCACCGCTTGCAGCGTCCGGCCTCGACACAACCGAAAGCGGCGACATGCTGTTGCAAGGGGAAACCCGCACGCTGATTTTTGGCCTGCCTTTCGATGTGGTGATCCGCTTGAGCGAAGAGGCCGAAACCACTTTCGTCGATATGCGCGTTGCCATCCGTTATGGCCCGCATGACCTTGGCGAAGGCGCCGAAATCGCGCAATCTTTCCTACGCGCGCTTGATGCGGAGCTTTTAGGCATTGCGCCGGAGTGAAGGGCGTGAGGGGACTGCCGGTCTGGCACTTCCTCTCGTCAAAACATGTCAGTCCGCATAAAAATAACGGCTCAAAAGGCCCGGCGGCCCCTCGCAAGACACCTGTCCGCGCGCCACCAGATCTTCCAGATGGGCCAGAACCGAAAGGCCCGCAGCGCCATGCAGGCGCGGATCGGTTGAGGCATAGATCGCCTTCACCATCGTGGCAATCTCCCGGTCGCCGGCTTTCACCCGTTCCAGCACGGCGCGTTCGCGCATGCGCCGGTGGGTGCGAAGGCCGCGCAGGAAGGCGGGCGGATCGACAACCGGTCCCCCGTGGCCGGGAAAGAAAATTCGGTCGCTACGGGAAAGCAGTTTGTCCAGCGAGGCCATGAAATCGGCCATCGAACCATCCGGTGGCGCCACCACCGTGGTGGCAAAGGCCATCACGTGATCGGCGGAAAACAGGATATCGGTCCCCTCCAGCGCAAAGGCCATGTGGTTTGCCGTATGGCCGGGGGTGTAGATGCCGGACAGCGACCAGCCATCGCCCTCTACTCCGGCGCCATCTGCCAGCACGAGATCGGGCACAAACCCCGAATCGCTGCTTTCGGCAAACGGGTTCATCTCTCCCTGATGCAGCGGGCGGGCGGCGCGGTGCGGCCCTTCGGCAACCGTGATCGCGCCCGTTTCCGCCTTCAGCCGGGCAGCGAGCGGCGAGTGATCGCGGTGCGTGTGGCTGACAAAAATGTGGCTGAGGCGACGGCCCTCCAGCGCGCGCATCAGCGCCTCGAAATGCGCCTCGTTTTCCGGCCCCGGATCGATCAGCGCCACATCCTGCCCGCGCCCGACGAGATAGGAATTGGTGCCGGCAAAGGTGAACGGGGAGGGGTTGTTGCAGGTGATGCGCCAGACCCCCTCGGCCACCGGCACCGCCTCGCCATACGCTGCCTCGAAAGTGCGGTCGAATTCCGGTGTTTCCATGCGTCGTGAAGGCCTGTCGTTTAGAAAATCGCGTGGTGAGAGAAGGGATGCACCCGGCACATGGCGGGAAGCCCTTAGCCTTACTTGTATTCGATCTCGATGAACGACATCGGCTTTTTCCCGGCATTGACCACATTATGCTCGGCGCCTGCATCGCGCCGATAGGCGGCACCCTTGGCAATCTCAACCCGACGCTCGCTGCCGCCTTCCTCGATCAGGAAGGAACAATCGGTCATCGGCACCACCACATAACCCAGCCCATGGGTGTGAACACCTGTATCGGCGCCGGGCTCAAAGTCCCAGCGGATGATGCGCACCACGGCATCATCGACCAGCGTGGTGGCAATGGCAGGCGGGCGGGCGCGATACTGGCTCATGGTGTCTCCGAGGATGGACGCTTTTTCAAAAGACCTAGCACGCAGCAGGTTTTCGCGCACAGAAAACTGTGACGGCGATAAACTTAAGGATTGTGGGGCGAAGGGAGCTTTGCTAATGCAGGCGCACCCGGATGGCCAAGGCGGCACCCTAGCCTCTAACGCCATCCTACGGTGGGGCGTCGCCAAGCGGTAAGGCACCGGTTTTTGGTACCGGCATTCCCAGGTTCGAATCCTGGCGCCCCAGCCATGTTCCCATAAGCCCGATAATCAAAAGCTTATGCGGTGGAAATTTCGTCAGCGGAGCACATATTACCGGTCCACGGGCCAACCGCGCTTTCTCGGGGCGATAGCCTGCGTCGCGCGCAGCTGGGATAATTCATTGTCATGTCGTGATTGATCGTATTTATGCCTCGAAACTTGTAAATTTGTTGCTGATGCAAGTGACGGCTTCTGAACGATGGACGGGTCATGTGGCGTCTGTGGTGGAGCAAAGAGGGTGTGACCGCGATCTTCACCTGCCCCGATATTTACCGGATGCGGAGCCGTTGGTAGCCTCGCGTCCCAGACAGCGCATGACAGTCGGCAACTCGGGCCTATTCGTCTGGAAGAACGCGAAAGTTTGATGTGAAATGCAAGACGACCACATTGCGATATTGATGGGAACCTATCAGGGGGAAAGGTTTCTGCCGGAACAACTCGAGTCCATTCGAACTCAAACGCATTCGAACTGGAGCCTCTGGGTTTCCGACGACGGTTCAACAGACCAGACGCAAGAGATCGTTGAGGCGTTTGGCCTGAAGGCGGGTGCGCCTGTGCATTTCTTGGCCGGCCCACGTCAGGGTTTTTTGCGCAATTTCATGACGCTGTTGGCCAGGCCGGAGATCGATGCCGACTATTATGGCTTTTCCGACCAGGATGACAAATGGCATCCGGACAAAGTTGAGGCTGCGCTTGAGTGGTTGGGCAGGCAGCCTGCGGATCGCCCGGCACTCTTCTGTTCACGCACGAAAATCGTTGGTCCAGACGGGAATGCCATCGGATTTTCGCCGCTGTTCCAGCGTTTGCCAAGCTTTGCCAACGCCCTTGTTCAAAGTATTGCCGGTGGCAACACGATGATCATGAACCGGGCGGCTCGCGAATTGATTGTGAGCGCCGGCGCTGATTTGGCAATCCCGAGCCACGACTGGTGGTGTTATATCATGGTCTGTGGGGCAGGCGGTGCTGTCCATTATGATCCCATAGCCAGGATTGACTATCGCCAGCACGATTTTAATCTGGTCGGTTCGAACTCCGGTATACGAGCGCGTTTGCGACGAATGAAGATGTTGAAAGAGGGGCGGTTCAAACGATGGAGCGAGCAGCACATGGCGGCTCTCCAGCCCGTTGAAGCACGCCTTACCCCTGAAAACCGCGAGATCCTCCGCCGTTTTCAGGAGGCGCGCACCGCAACCTTTCCGAAGAACCTGCGCGCGTTCATGAACTCCGGATTATATCGGCAGACATTGCCCGGGAATATCGGCCTCGCGAGTGCCGTGTTGCTGAGGCAAATCTAGAAATTTATCCCCATCCGCATGGAAAACCTGTCTTGACCCTGACCCACCTTGATCGCCTTGAAGCTGAGTCCATCCACATTTTCCGTGAAGTCGCAGCCAGCTTTTCAAAGCCTGTGATGCTTTATTCGATCGGAAAAGACTCGTCCGTCATGCTTCATCTGGCGATGAAGGCCTTTTATCCGGCAAAGCCGCCTTTTCCTCTCATGCATATCGATACGACCTGGAAATTTCGCGAAATGATTGAGTTTCGCGACCGCACGGTTGCGCGGCTGGGACTGGAATTGCTGGTTCATACCAATGCCGATGGGGTGGCGGAGGGCATCAATCCGTTCAGCCATGGCTCAAACCTCTACACTCACGTCATGAAGACGGTGGCGCTCAGACAGGCGCTCGATCAATATGGCTTCGAGGCCGCCTTTGGCGGGGCACGCCGCGACGAGGAAAAGTCGCGGGCGAAGGAAAGGATCTTCTCCTTTCGCAACCAGCAGCACGCCTGGGATCCCAAAACCCAACGGCCGGAGATGTGGAAGACCTTCAACACGCGGATAAACCCAGGGGAGTCCATCCGCGTCTTTCCGCTTTCGAATTGGACCGAACTCGACATCTGGCAATATATCCTGAAAGAGAATATCCCCATCGTGCCCCTCTATTTTGCCCGCACGCGCCCTGTCGTGGAGCGAAACGGCATGCTGATCATGGTCGATGACAACAGGCTGAAGCCTGAACCCGGCGAAGTCATCGAAGAAAAGCTCATCAGGTTCCGCACATTGGGATGTTATCCGCTGACCGGCGCAATCGAGTCCGAAGCCGCAACGCTGGAGGATATCGTTGCAGAGACTTTGGCCGTTCGCACATCAGAACGCCAGGGACGGTTGATCGACCGGGATGAAGCAGCCTCCATGGAAAAGAAAAAGAAGGAGGGCTATTTCTGATGGAGCCGTCAAAAACGCCAAGCGCTGCCACCCGTGTGGCAGATTACCTGCGCCAGCAGGAGAGCAAGTCGCTTCTTCGTTTTCTGACCTGTGGCTCCGTCGATGATGGCAAGTCCACGCTGATCGGCCGGCTGCTTTACGATACGAAACTGATCTTCGAAGACCAGTTGGCGGCCCTTGAGCGTGATAGTGTAAAGCATGGCACTAACGGCACCGAGATTGATTTTGCATTGCTGGTCGACGGTCTGGAGGCGGAGCGGGAACAGGGCATCACGATCGACGTCGCCTATCGCTTTTTTGCCACGGAAAAACGAAAGTTCATCGTGGCCGATGCTCCCGGCCACGAGGAATATACGCGCAACATGGCGACCGGCGCATCGACCGCGGATCTGGCCGTCGTGCTGCTGGATGCCAAGCAGGGCATTCTCCCCCAGACCAGACGCCACTCCTTCATTGCATCCCTGCTTGGGATCCGTCACATCGTGCTTGCCGTCAACAAGATGGATCTGGTCGATTTCGATCAGGATGTTTTTTGCCAGATAGCCGATGCGTACAAAGCGTTTGCGGATGGTCTGGGCTTTGCAACCATCCAGCCCATTCCCCTGTCGGCACGCCATGGTGACAATGTCACGATGCAATCGACCAGAATGCCCTGGTATCAGGGGCCAACGCTTCTGGACGAACTGGAAACGGTTGCCATTGACCAGGTCAATCTGGAAAAGCCGTTTCGTTTTCCCGTTCAATATGTATCGCGGCCCAATGCGGAATTTCGCGGTTTCGCAGGGCAGATCGCCTCCGGGACAGTGGCTCCAGGCGATCGTGTGCGCGTGGCCAAGTCAGGGCAAACGACGCGCATCAAGGATATTGTCACGCAGGACGCTTCGTTGGAGAGCGCCCGCGAGGGGCAGGCGGTGACCATCGTTCTGGAAGACGCGGTTGACGTTTCGCGCGGCAATATGCTGGTATCGGCAGACCACCCCGCCCACGTTGCCGATCAATTCCAGGCGCATCTGATCTGGTTCGACAAAAAAGCTCTGATGCCGGGGCGCAACTACATTTTAAGAACCGAATGCGACAGCGTCACAGCAACCGTGACCGCCCTCAAGCACAGCATCGATATCACCAATTTTGCCCATAAGGCTGCAAGGTCTCTTGAGCGAAACGAATTTGGCGTCTGCAACTTTTCGGTCCAGGCACCACTCGTTTTTGATGCTTACAAGGACAACCGAAACACCGGCAACTTCATCCTCATCGACCGCTTTTCCAATGCGACCGTCGGCGCCGGAATGATCGACTTTCCGCTGCACCGCTCGGAGAATATCCAGTGGCAAGCGCTGGATGTATCCAAACAGTCCCGCTCGGCCCTGATGAACCAGCGGCCTGCGGTTTTATGGTTCACCGGTTTTTCCGGATCGGGCAAGTCCACCATTGCAAACAATGTCGAAAAGCTTCTTCACGCCAGCGGGCGCCACACCATTCTGCTGGATGGTGACAATGTCCGTCACGGCCTCAACCGTGATCTCGGCTTTACGGATGCCGATCGCGTCGAAAACATTCGCCGCATAGCAGAAGTTGCCAAGCTGATGACGGAAGCCGGGCTCATCGTCATCGTTTCCTTTATCTCGCCATTCCGCTCGGAGCGCCAGTTTGCGCGCGAACTGTTGGGCAAGGACGAGTTCATCGAAGTCTTTGTGGATACACCGCTTGAGGAATGTATCCGACGTGATCCAAAGGGACTTTACAAGCGCGCCATCGCGGGCGGCATTCGCAACTTCACCGGCATTGAATCGCCCTATGAGCCGCCGGAAACTCCGGAGCTGCATCTAAGAACCATCGGAACGGATCCGGCAGACCTCGCGGCTCTCGTTCAGGACTACCTCGAGCACAAGTTTTAGGGGAGTTGCTGCAAGGGGCGGGGGAGATCGGTCGCCATTCTCAAAGCGGCGACGAAACCGTCTCTTACGGCCCGCCGTCGTTCCCCGTTGTCCGCAACCAGTCGGAAAAGCGGCGCAGCCCATCTTCGAAACTCACCTTCGGCGACCAGTTTAATGCCTGCTTTGCCCGCTCGATGCTGAGAACGCTGGTCGGCACATCGAATGGCCGACCCGGCAGATAGCGACGGTCGGTCTTTTGGCCTGTCACATTCTCGATTGCATCCAGCACTTCGTTAAGACTATGCCCTCGACCTGAGCCGATATTGAAGACGCGTTCACTGGGATTGCGCTCGGCCGCCGCTATAAGGGCTTCGATGACATCGGCAATATGGATGTAATCCCGGACAACCGAACCATCGCCCCATATCTCAACCGTCTCACCGCGCAGGACCTTGCCGAGAAATACGGCAACCGCACCCTGGCTTGCATGCACACGCTGGCGCTCGCCAAACGGGTTGGCCAGTCGCAAAACGGTATAGTCCAGTCCGTGCAGGACATTATACAGGTGAAGGTATTTCTCTATGGAAAGCTTGGTAATGCCATACGAAGACAGAGGATCCGTTGGATGGGTTTCCTCGATCGGCACCCGCGCCGGTATGCCATAAACCGTGCCGCCGGACGAGGCGAATACGACCTTTTTTACGCCGAGCCTGACGGCCTGATCCAACAGGCGAACAGTGCCGATGACGTTGCTGTCAACATCAAAGACGGGGTCGGCATTCGACGATTTCGGCAGGGTTGTCGATACGAGATGGAAGCAGATATCGCAGCCGTCGAGCGCGCCGGCAACATCCGCTTCGCTGACAAAGTCTCCTTCGTAAAGCTCAAAATTGGGATCGCTCAGATGGGATGAACTGATGGGCTGCACATGCGGGCGATCAAAGCACCTCACCTGAAAGCCACGTGCCAGCAGGGCATCGACAAGATGTGAGCCGATGAAGCCGCGTCCGCCGAGGATCAAACACCGCTTCACGGATCTTGAGGAGAGATCGTTCAAGTTGCTCAATTTACCAATCTCCGATGTGGTTGCGCAGCATCATATCGGGGACCGGTCGGCGTGATCACACTGCGATAGACGTCTTCGTATTTCTCAACCATTGCGGCCATTTCGAATTTCGCTGCTGCCGCGGAGACCTGCGAGGACATCCGGGTATAACTCTCGGGATCGTTTGCGACCTTGACGATCATCTCTGCTAAGGTTTCCGTGTTGATCGACCAATCTTGCAATGCGAAAAGCGATCCCGCCGGTCCCGAATCCGTTTCCAGCATATACCGTATTTCGCCGATGTCGCTTGCCAGTACCGGTTTTCCAGAGAGCAGGCAGTCAATCAACACAAGCGGGGCGCTCTCACCCTTAAAGCGGGAGGGCAGGAATCCCATGTCGGACGCGGCGAAATAATCCCTGATGTTCGCCTTAAAGCCGATAAAGTGGATATGTTTGTCAACCGGCATTTGACGAAGGCGTTGGAACTCCGGGC
Source organism: Neorhizobium sp. PAMB6716 (assembly GCF_058242805.1). NCBI lineage: Bacteria > Pseudomonadati > Pseudomonadota > Alphaproteobacteria > Hyphomicrobiales > Rhizobiaceae > Neorhizobium > Neorhizobium sp. PAMB6716. The sequence continues at coordinate 2,406,295 of NZ_CM177835.1, read as the reverse complement.
CCTCTCCGATAAGCAGCAATTGGATAGAGCGAGATGATCGATCGTTCGCCAGTTGGACCGCCTTGATTGCCTCCTCCCAACCCTTGTCGGGAATGGCCCTTGCAACCAGACACAGCACGAAATCACCCTGCCCAAGGCCAAGCGTCTCGCGGGGAATCGGCTGAACAGGTTTGAACGGCAATGCATTATCGATGCGCCGAAAGGTCTTTTCGCGAATAAGGTCCGGCGGGAAGCCGCCGAGGTTCTTTTCGGCCGTATACACGAAAGCGTCAACGCGCTTGCGCAGCAGGGGCATGAACCCGGTAACCTGCTCCGGCGTCATCATTTCGTACATGCCATGCGTGCTGATGACGTGCGAAATGTCGGACTTGCCGATCAACAGCATGGCGAGCGACATATCGACCCATGCGTGATGCGAGTGAACCAGGCTGATGCCCATGTCCGAACACGCGCTTGCAACGCGATCCATCTGTTCCAGTTCCAGAAGCGCTACGCGTGGCGATAACATCGCGCGAACGCCCGATTCCGTAGCCTGCTGGTGGCAGTTCAGAACCGTCACAGCATAACCCTTCTCAGCCAGTTCGTTTGCCAGCATGATTGGAAAGGTTTCACCACCGCCTGCTGCAAGCGCGTAGACCGCCATCAGCACATTCGGCAATCGCCCGGCTGCGCAAGGCAGGATCCGCTCAAGATTGTAGAGTTCTTGAAACTCGCTCAATCGTCCTTCGCCGCGCTGCGAGCACCAGTGGGTGTAGAGGACCTGCTCTTGTCGCTTGAAGCCCTCGGTCTCGACCGCATACAGTGCCGCGACACGCTTTGCCAAGATCTCGTGCTCACGGTAGTAAATGTCCTCCTTTTGGGCATTTACGGAGGTGTTGGCAGCATGCTGGCGATAATAGTTTATGGCCTTGGGATTATACGCGACAAGCCCGCCGCGCACCAAGGTCAGGTAGAATACCCAGTCCCCGCAAAGCCTCAGTCGCAGCCACTCGGCGTCGTCGAAAAGATCGATCTTTCCCGGATGCCGGAAGACGGCACTGCTGACATTGGGCACAAGATTCTTCGCAACCCAGCCTGCCTTCACCATGGCATGCGCCGAGCGTATGAAAGATCTGTCCCAGACATGAAGTCCAAGATCATGAAGATAGTGTTGAAGGCGCCAGATCGTTTCCGGCGGCGTGCCCCGGACGAATTCCGTATCGCTGAAGGCCAGTTTCACGCCCTCGGTCTGGAAGCAACGCACCATCTCTTCCAGGAAGCTGTCCGAACAATAGTCGTCGCTTTCGGCAATCCAGATCAAATCGCCCTTTGCAAGCTCCAGGCCCTTTTTCCATTGATTGAAGACACCGCCGGAGTTTACCGCGTTGAAATGACAGATCGTCCTTTCCGGGTAACGTGCCGCATAGTCGCCAAGCACCTGCAGGCTGTCGTCGCTCGAACAATCGTCCAGCAGGATCACTTCCAGATTTGAGTAGGTCTGCCGATAAATCGAATCCAGCCGCTGCGCCAGATAAGGCGCGTGGTTATAGTTTGGAACGATGACTGAAACCAACGGGCGGAAATCCGCCGCCAGCGGGCGCACTTCACCATAGAGATCGGTCGAGGAAAATTCGTCTCCCGCCAAGGGGCGGCCCGTCAACATGTGCGCACGCCGAACGATGCCGCCAATGCCCTCACGCCTGAAGACACCGGCAACCCTGCGGATCGCAAGCAGCGGCGATCCCTGGTAGAAGGATAGAGCGGGGCGAAGTGCGGCAGTCAGAGCTTTTACATGCTGAAACTTGCGGCGTAAAAAATTCATCGACTCACAATTCTGTCGCATGCATCCGACCAACTGATTTCACTGCAACCAACCCTTGCCTCAAAACGCTATGAATATTCAACAGGATTGGATGTTCTGACCTTTTTCATGCCGATCGGCTCTCCGTCACGATCGCGCTTGAAGAGCGCGATATATTGTGATGCCGCTACGTCAATTCTATACCTAGAGGCTGCCGGAGGCACTAAGGACAATGCTTTCGAATACTTGGTGTGGTCCGACGCGAACTCGGCTATTTCATGCGCCACCTGCTCCACGGGGACCTCCCAGTCATCAAGGCCAATAACTGCGCCAGCAAGTTCGCCCTCGACCGTAAGCATGTTTTCAATCTCACCCACACCCGTGCCGATATATGGCCTGCCCGCAAAAAGACAATCCACGATCGTGAGCGGAAAGCTCTCCGATTTGAATTTCGTTAGCATGATACCCATGTCCGCGGCCGCGTAATGCCCAACCGAGTCCTCGCTAAAACCCACTAGATGAACAAAATCCGGGGCGAAATTTTTGCAGTAATCATCGTAGACGGGCCCGTTGCCAACAAGCATCAGGCGTATGTCCCGTCCTGACAACCGTCTCGCTCTTTCAACGGCATCTATCGCTTCCGCCCAACCCTTGTCCGGTATCGCTCTGCTCACGCAGCATAGAACAAATGCGTTCTCAGGGATGTTCAGTTGCGCACGCGAAACAGGGACCACTTTGGGCGGCTGCATTCCGTTCTGTATTTTCTGGAACCGCGGCGAAGAAGCATCGTAAATTCCAAGCTTTTTGAACGGCTCGAGGTTCTTATCGGCTGTATAGGCCCAGGTTGTGACATTGCGGTCGGCTTCAGATAACTGCTCTTTTGTCACGTCAAACGCTTCGCCGTGCTCTATCATGCCATGAAGCGAAGCCACATGCGTTCGAAGATCGTCAAAAACATCTGTAACCACCAAGGGGTATTTCTGAATATGCCATTGGTGCGTGTTCAGCGCCTCTATGTGGAATTTGCTTATAGTCTCCTTGAATTTCGTAACATTAGAGGTCTCGACAAAAGGTACATCATTGCGAAGCATTTGCCGCACGCCATCCTCGCGACTACCGAGGCCAGCGCTTAGCAGCAGCACTGAGAGACCTTGCCGCTTGAACTCATTTGCCAGGCGAATCGGCAAAATTTCTGCTCCACCGGGGTAAAACCCCATCGTCGACACGAGAACGTTGGGTGAGCGCTCACTGCGCGCCTGAAGAACCGCCTCGTAATTGTACCAATCCGAGAATTCTGCCTCTGTGTTGCCGACCCTTGTCCAATAGAACTCTTCATAGCCTTTGCGACAACGCTCCAGGACATCAAGGGGAACCTGATAGAGTGCGGCAACCGCTCGACTTGCCAGTCCGACTTCGCGATAAAATGAATCTTTCTTGTAAGTGGCTTCAGCCGCACTGCCCTCATAACGACGGAAGAAGTTTATCGCGTCGGGATTATAGGCAATCTTTCCACCCCGAATGACATGCAGATAAAACACCCAATCGCCGGCGACACGCATAGACAACCACTGCTCATCCTCCAGGAGTGGCAGTTCGATCGGTCGTTTGAAAAGTACACTGCTCGCGTTGGGTATCGTGTTTTTTATACCTAATGCTTCCTGGACCTCATTGTGAGCCGTCTCGACGTAAGCGCTCTCCCATTTGGCAGCACAAGCAAGATCAGCCAGATAAGCCTTAAAATCATCGCGAACCGGCGCCCCGTCGCGATTCACGAACATGGATTTTCCGTAAGCGAGCAATACCGCCTCGTCATCGAAGCAACGAACGAGCACCTCAAGAAATCTCTCGTCGCAAAAATCGTCGCTCTCTGCAATCCAAACGAGTTCGCCAGACGCCTCTTTCAAGCCTCTGGCCCATTGTTTAAAAGGCCCGCCGGAATTCTCTACATTATATATAACGCGCGTGATGTTCGGATATTTCGCCAAATATTCATCTAAAATCTCGCGACTTCCGTCGGACGAGCAATCATCTAATAATAAAACTTCAATGTTTCTGTAGGTTTGGGAATATATACTCTCAAGGCGCTGTCGCAGGAACACCTCATGATTGTAGTTTGGAACAATTACAGAGATCTTGGGTAGACGCAAGCCGGCTTCTAGCTTCAAAAGCGCGCGCGCGGTTTCATTCAGCCTATTGAAGCCACCTTGACGATCGGGCTCGAGATAAAGACCTTTCTCCCAGTCGTTCCAGGCGTTGATAAACACAAAACGCCTATCTTCAGGGTGAACCTCCCGGGTGGTCGCAATGCATTCATCCAGCCATTGCCGATAGCTGTCAGTGGAAAAATTCGTATATACCAAGCGACTATCTGTCTGCTGGGCTGTATTGTCACGGGCGAGTGTAACGACAGAGTAAACTGGTTGCAGCAGGTTCGCTTTCATCCGTGCTTTTTTTATACCAGTAGCGCAAACCACCTTATAGGGAACTATTTGGACTCCGTTCCGGTCATCCGGGCGGAAATCTCCGGTTTCGCCCGGTACGGGATTAGCGGGAAAATCGAGAACAGCGTTACAACCGCTCGAAAGAAGCTCGATGAGTTCGGGGTGCTGTGCGTCGCCAAGAACACAGCGCCCGACGATAAAGGGCTCATCCAACCCTTGTTCGCGAAACCATCCTCTTAGAGCAGGAACATAACGAGAAACTTGCAATGATTTCTGCGCGGCCTCGACGACGACCAACGGTCTTCCGGCTACCCGCAGGCAGCGCGGGTCGCTGGAAAGCCGCACCAATGCGTCACCGATTGCGGATAGATTCTCCCCAGCCCCGGCCGAGATGTCAACTCTGACGCAAAATCGTATATTGATGTCTTCATTTTCGAGGAAGAGCGCAAGCGGATCCTTTCGGTCCGTATCGCGGCTTGGCGCAGTCGTCAGCTCAAAACAGAAGGCGGACACACCATGACGCGTCGCCATCTCGGCTTGATTGCGCAGGACGTCCGCACTGGCCACATCATAATATCCAAGACTGCCATCAGGTTTCTTGGGCTGCGAATGATGCGGGAACAACGGCCGCGCCGATTGCAACACATCCCAGTCCGGCACTGCATAGAACGCAATCAGTTTAACGTCGTTATCGATCTCTCCAAACCACGCGTCGGCTTCCCGCCGGCCACTTGAGCGATCTGATGCCCGCCGGGTCTCTGCCGCGCCGGAAACCACGTAGTGCAAAAACGGGTTCATTCCTGCATTTCGAATGTCATCATACGTCGAAAGATAGAACTGCGTATCGAAGTCATCGCAGGGATCGCGGCCCTGTCTCCAGCCGCGCTCGCAGTAGTGGGGAACGGCATCTTCGGGCGCCAATTGAAGTTCAGGATACACGCAGACATAAAATTGTTCATCGAACTGACCTGACAAACGGATTGTCTCGATCTCACGCTCCAGCTGTTCAGGATCAATTTCAATCAAAGACACGGTCTCTGAAGCGGAAATTCTTCGCCCTTCCTGACGGCCGTGCCTGATGTAATGAAGGAAAGGGTTGATACGTGCTCCAGCAATGTCGGGATTTTTGGACAGATAGAAGGCCGTATCGAAGGCCGCAGAAGGATTGCGATGCTCCTTCCAGCCGCGCTCGCAGTAGTGGCGAACCGCATCTTCGGGCGCTAATTGAAGTTCAGGATACACGCAGACATAAAATTGTTCATCGAACTGACCTGACAAGCGGATTGTCTCGATCTCACGCTCCAGCTGTTCAGGATCAGTCTCAATCAAAGACACGGTCTCTGAAGCGGAAATTCTTCGCCCTTCCTGACGGCCGTGCCTGATGTAATGAAGGAAAGGGTTGATACTTGCTCCGGCAATGTCGGGATTTTCGGACAGATAGAAGGCCGTATCGAAGGCCGCAGAAGGATTGCGATGCTCCTTCCAGCCATGCACGACGAAATGTGTTGCGGGGTCCAGGCCACTTTCAGAGACGTCGGGATATGTCGTGCGATAATAGTCCGCATCAAACAACGCACTGTTGCGGACGTCCCGGAGCGGTGCGTGCAGCCGCAACTCACGCCAGCCCCGACGCAATCGCTGCAGCAAGGGGCCATCAATCTCACCAGATGCTGTTTTCACTTGCGCAATGAGCGACACCACCTTGCGCAATGGTTCTGTCAAGCGCCACGACCGTGAATTCAAAATCGCGACGATTTGCGCATTCAACCTTTCGACGACACGCTCTTGCTCGTCAAGTCGTCGAACATGTTCGTCATGCTCCAACTGGTTCTGCTCGTCACGCTCCCGCTGTATCTGTTCGTCATGCTCCAACTGGTTCTGCTCGTCGCGCTCCCGTTGGATCTGCTCCTCGTGCTCCCGCTGGGTCTGTTCGTCACGCTCCCGCTGAATTTTCTCAAACTCAATATGCTGCTGCCTCAACGCATCGGTCAGCCTGTTGACAACGTCCTCTCCGATGGAACCGATAACATCCAGGAGGGTATCGCGATTGATGACCTGCCTGATGTCGTAGATTTCGCGCGACGGCAGCGCGATACGGCCAATTTCTGCCCATGTCGCTCGATCAATAGCGACCACGGTGGCCGTAGACACACCCGCATCGCTGACGTTTCGCGAACAGCTAAGGCCGATATAGACGATTTGCTCGCCGACGCTGATTCCGCGCGTATAGCCATCGAACTGTGCCGTGCGCAGTAGCGTGCCATCTGGGGCGTATTCCCGGATTTCCTTCATTTCGGAGTTTGCGACAATCAAATTTTCGTCGCAGGAGACCAGGCTGTGCGGCTGCGAGAGCCCATCAATCAGTGTGTTGCCCGATAACAGATCTCGCACAAAGCCCGCGCCGGCGGTCGCTTTTTTGTAGCCGCGCGTGGTCGAGAAATCGCCAAAAGCAGAAAAAACGATGCGGTCGTTCCAGTCGCCTAGACAATTGATATGCCAGGAATCATCGGCATCTGCAAAAGTCCAGGTTTCGGCTTCCTGGCCCTCTCCGTCGAGCTTGATAACTTTGTTGCCGGTGGTTCCGACAACATAACAATACCCATCCTTGAACACGACGTCGTGAATGTCATCCACACCCGCTTCATTGTCGCTGATGATCCACGGCCGTTCCCCGAGCTGGATAACCGTGCCTGGCTGAATGCCTCGAAGTGTCCGGTTGCCATCAATGGCGAGACCTGTTGACTGGCTCGCATCGATCCTGCGAACCGTGTCATGGTTGATAAGGAACAGACCTCCGGCCTCATTGGGGCAGGACACCAGAAGACGGTTAAAGATATCAGTCATTTATGTTCGCCACGCAGTGGAAGTCGAAGTCGATGATTTCGGTTGAGCAGTTTCTTTCCGTGGGCAAAACCCTGAAAACAACCGCGTCGGCCTTGCGATGCAAAACAGCCTCGCCATCTGCATCATCAGAACCGAAGACGCCCGCATTCATGAAATATACGCCCGGATTCAAGAAACAGGTGAAGGAGTATTCCACTGTGTAACGCGTTCCCGGCTCCACAAAGGCAATGGCATCCGCAAGTGTCGCGGCCGACATGAAACCTCCCAAGGGGATACCGCTTCCCGTCTTGATGAGCATGCCAAACCGGACGTTGGTTATAAATTTCTCGACATTGACCTCGTATCGGAGCCTGTATCTTCCCTGCTTCTTCAGAGAATTGACCCGACGGCCATCGGCGGTCAAAAGTGCAAGGTCTCCTATCCGAGCGCCGCGAGCCTCGAACTCGATGGTACTTTGAGGAACGAAATTCGGATCGAAGGTTTCATCAAGCTCTACCCCGCGTTCCGCAGGAGCGGTGTCGTCTCCGGTTGCCAGATCGTCGCCCGAGCCATTCAGTGAACCCGCCATCAACTGCTGGCGAAGCCCATCGCGCAGATGCGCCGGCGCATACAGCAGCTTCTGATAGCTGGATACGATCTGCTTGGGTTCGCCGGACGCGATTATCTCGCCGGAGTCGAGCATGATGGCTCGGTCGCACAGTTCCACGATCTGCGAGGCCGAGTGGGAAACGAAAAATACCGTCGCGCCCTTCGCACGGATGGCCTCGATCCGGGAAAAACATTTGCGCTGGAACAGTTCGTCACCCACCGACAACGCCTCATCCACGATGAGGATTTCGGGCTCCACATTGATGGCCACGGCAAAGGCCAGTCGCACCATCATGCCACTTGAGTAGCTCTTTACCGGCTGTTCAATGAAGTCGCCAATGTCAGCGAATGCGGCGATGTCGCCAAAACGCGCATCGATCTCGTCCTTGCTGACCCCCAGGATCGCCGCGTTCATGTAGACGTTCTCACGGCCGGTAAACTCGGGATTGAAACCCGAGCCCAGTTCGAGCAAGGCAGAAATGCGTCCGTTCGCCGTAATGCTTCCAGACGTCGGATTGAGGGTCCCGCAGATCATTTGCAGCAAGGTCGACTTGCCGCTGCCGTTGCGACCGATGATGCCGACCGTCTCGCCCTTCTTCACTTCGAAGGAGACATCCCGCAAAGCCCAGAATTCCCTAAAATACTGGTTCTGGGACAGGCCGAAGGAGCGGCGCAGGCGCGGCAGCAGGAACTGCTTGAGCCTTGCCCGTGGCGTATCGTAAATCTGATAACACTTGCTGACGTTGTCTACCTTTATGGCCAGGTCAGAGGACATCGGCAAACCCCTTGCGCGTCTTCTGGAACCACAGGAAGCCGATCCAGGCGACTGCTACGGATGCCAATGCATAGAGGCCCAGCATGACGAAATCGGGTGCCTTACCCCAAAACAGCACATCCCGTGAGAGTTCGATGGCCGGTGTCAGGGGATTGAGATAAAGGACGATGCGAAAATTCTCCGGGAGCGCGCTTGCGGGATAAAAGACAGGCGACAGGAACATCAAGGCCGTCGTGGCAACGCCGATGAATTGCGCAACATCACGCAGAAACACTCCCAACGACGCCAGGATCCAGCTTACCCCAAGCGTGAAGATGCAAAGGGGCAAAAGCACGAGCGGGAAAAACAGAACGGTCGCGTGAGGAAGGCCATAAAACACGAGATAGGCCAGAAGCCAGACCGCCAAACTGATGAAAAGATGAAAGAGCGCAGATCCCAGCACCACGGATGGCAGGATTTCCAACGGGAAGACGACCTTCTTGACGTAGTTCGGATTGCCAACGATGAGACCGGATGCCCGATTGATCGTCTCGGAAAAGAGATTGAATGTCATGAGTCCCGCGAAAAGCACCAGGGCAAACTCTGCCTTCGAGGTTCCCCCCGTGCCCCATTTCGCCTTCAATATGGAGCTGAAGACGAAGGTGTAAACACTCAGCATCAGCAACGGGTTGAAGAAAGACCAGAACACGCCCAGAAACGAACCCCGGTAGCGGCCAAGCACCTCGCGTTTTATCGAGGCCTTGAGCAGGCCGCGGTGGCGCCATTGGCTCGCCACCATTTCCCGGAGGCTCGCGGAAAAGGTCTGCATCAGTCAAACAACTCCGCCATATCCAACGTGGCTGCCGCAGCGTCTTTTGCCGCAAGCTTCGGTTCGCCCTGGATTGGCCAGTCAATCGCGATACGCGGATCATTCCACAGCAGACTGCGCTCATGCTCGGGCGCATAATAGTCGGTCGTCTTGTAGAGAAACTGCGCGGCATCGCTTAAAACGACAAAACCATGGGCGAAGCCCTCGGGGACCCAAAGCTGCCGCTTGTTCTGCTCACTCAGATGAACGCCGACCCAATGGCCGAATGTCGGTGACGACCGGCGAATGTCGACGGCAACGTCGAAGACTTCCCCTTCGACGACACGCACAAGCTTTCCTTGCGGCTGCCGAATTTGATAATGCAGCCCCCGCAACACATTCTTTGATGATCTGGAATGGTTGTCCTGCACAAAATCACGATCAAGACCCGTCAGTTCCTTGAAGGTGCGCGCGTTGAAGCTCTCCAAGAAATAGCCGCGGTCGTCTCCGAATACCTTAGGCTCGAGGATCAAGACGTCAGGAATGCTGGTTGAGATCGCCTGCATCAGAACACTTCCTCCTTGAGAAGGTTCATCAGATAGACGCCGTAGCCGCTCTTTTTCAGCGGAGCCGCCAGCTCCTCCAGTTTTGCAGCGTCGATCCAACCCGCCCTGTAGGCGACCTCTTCGGGACAGGCGACCCGCAAGCCCTGCCGTTTTTCGATCGTGGCGATGTAGTGTCCTGCCTCCAGCAGTGAATCATGGGTGCCCGTGTCCAGCCATGCGTAACCGCGCCCCATGATCTCGACGTTCAACTGGCCCTGCGCGAGGTAGCGGCTGTTAACATCCGTGATCTCGAGTTCGCCGCGGGCAGAGGGCTTGATATCCGCCGCGATGTCGCAGACCTGCTCATCGTAGAAGTAGAGACCCGTCACGGCATAATGCGACTTTGGCCTCTGAGGTTTTTCCTCGATCGACAAGGCTTTCTTGTTTTTGTCGAAATCCACAACGCCGTAACGCTCGGGATCGGTCACGTGGTAGGCAAACACCGTTGCGCCATCAGTCTGCGTTGCCGCGTGCTTCAGCAACTTCTGGAAATCATGACCGTAGAAGATGTTGTCCCCCAGCACGAGGGCAGATGGTTTTCCCCCGACGAAATCGCGGCCCAGGATAAAGGCCTGCGCCAGCCCATCGGGGCTTGGCTGTACGCTATAGGTGAGGTTGAGACCCCACTGGCTGCCATCGCCAAGCAGCGCCTCGAAGCGGGGCGTATCCTGTGGCGTCGATATGATCAGGATATCCCGGATGCCTGCCAGCATCAGCGTTGTCAGTGGATAATAGATCATTGGCTTGTCATACACCGGCAGCAACTGCTTGGAGACTGCCAGCGTTGCCGGATGAAGCCGTGTGCCGGATCCCCCGGCCAGAATGATACCCTTGCGTGTCGTCATCGCCTCAAAACATTTGCTGGAGAATATGGTCAATACCGGCCTGCCAATGGGGCAGGTTCAAGCCGAAAGTCGTGCGAAGTTTACAAGTGTCAAGTCTGGAATTGGCAGGCCGCTTCGCCGGCGTCGGATATTCGCTTGAGGGAATGGCCAAAATTGCATCCGGCGCCACGCGGACAGGCCTTCCTGCGCGACGCGCGGCTTCGATCACATGGCACGCGTAAGCGTGCCAGTTGGTTTCTCCGCTCGCCACAAGATGGTAAACCCCATCTGGAATGGCGTGGCCCTGTTTCAGGGCTTCCCGCACGGCATGCGCTGTCACGTCGGCGATCAGGCTGGCCGATGTCGGTGCTCCAATCTGGTCGGCCACAACCTTCATTTCGTCGCGCTCCGCCGCGAGACGGAGCATGGTTTTCATGAAGTTGGCGCCGTGCGCACCGGCCACCCACGATGTCCTGAAGATCAGGTGCCGCGCTCCGCTGGCTTTCAGGGATTGCTCGCCGGCAAGCTTGCTGCGGCCATACACGCCCTGCGGACTGGGCTCATGCGCCTCGGTGTAGAAACCGTCATCCATGCCGTCAAAGACATAATCGGTCGAGTAATGCACCACCAATGCGCCAAGAGCGGCGGCCTCGGCACCGATGATGCCCGGCGCCGTAGCATTAATGGAAAAAGCCAGATCCTGTTCGCTTTCCGCCTTGTCGACGGCGGTGTAGGCAGCCGGATTGACGATGATATCAGGCTTTACGTCCCGGATAACCGACCGCAATTGAGTGTGGTCGGAGAGGTCGCAAGCGTTCCGGTCCAGCGCGATCACGTCCCCCAAAGGGGCAAGCGCCCTTTGCAATTCGAAACCAACCTGACCGTTTTTGCCTGTCAACAACAACCGCATCGATCAGCTCCCGTATTGCTTTCCGACCCAGTGCTGGTAGGCGCCGCTCGTCACGTTCTGGACCCAGTCCTGGTGCTCCAGATACCACTGCACCGTTTTGCGAATGCCCGTCTCGAACGTTTCAACCGGCTTCCAGCCCAGTTCCCTTTCCAGCTTGCCTGCATCGATCGCATACCGCCTGTCATGGCCCGGACGGTCTTTCACGAAGGCAATCTGTGTTGCATAGGACTGACCATCGGCCCGCGGATGCAGTTCATCGAGGATCGCGCAGAGTGTGCGAACCACATCCAGATTGGCCTTCTCGTTCCAGCCTCCGACGTTGTAAGTTTCGCCGAGTTTGCCTGCATCGAGAACACGCCGGATGGCAGAGCAGTGATCCCGGACATAGAGCCAGTCGCGGATCTGCTGGCCATCACCGTAGATCGGCAAAGGCTTAAGCGATAGCGCGTTGAGGATGCACAGGGGAATGAGCTTTTCCGGAAAATGGAATGGCCCGTAATTGTTCGAGCAATTGGTGGTGAGTACCGGCAGGCCGTAGGTGTGATGGTAGCAGCGAACAAGATGGTCGGATGCCGCCTTGCTGGCCGAATAGGGGCTGTTTGGCCGGTACTGGTTCTCTTCACGGAACGCAGGCTCATCCTTTTCAAGCGAGCCATACACCTCGTCGGTGGAGACATGCAGGAAGCGGAAGGGCGTCTTTTCACTGTCTGCCAGATTTGCCCAGTACGTGCGAACTTCCTCGAGCAAGGTGAAGGTTGAAACCACGTTCGTCTGTATGAATTCGGCAGGTCCGTGAATGGACCGGTCCACATGCGATTCAGCGGCAAAATTGATGACCGCGCGCGGATTGTGTTCGGAGAGCAGCTTGGAGACAAGCTTCCTATCGCCGATATCGCCCTTGACGAAAATATGCCGTGCGTCCGCTTCCAGGCCAGCCAGGTTGTCTAGATTGCCCGCATAGGTCAGCTTATCCAGGTTGACGATCGGTTCGTCACTTTGGGCGAGCCAGTCGAGCACAAAATTGCTTCCAATGAAGCCAGCGCCGCCGGTAACGAGAATAGCCATCGAATGTCCCTCACGAATTACGCATGAACGCAAAGATGCTGAGTTGAGGTCTCGTGCCTCAATGCAAGCGGAGGAGTTACACGACGACTGGAAGCGGGTCAAACCCCGCTGCGGAATGAGCGCTTGCGCGGCCGGATACGCGTGGGACTGAAACGCTGAGAATATGGGTGCATTTGAATGAGCCTCGCAGCCATGCAGGCACATCCAGCGTGGCTTACAATCCTTCCAGATGCGCTACTGTTGGATCGTGTCAGCCATGCGATGCCAGACGTTCGCCGGTGATGTGATCCCCACCTCTTCAGCGAAACGGGCCCTCTCAACGCGGCAGCGCACCGTCATCAAGTCTTCATGCGGGCTTCACGGGAATGTCGTGTGCGACCGTTATGTCGCTCTCATTGCAATTTAACTTGCAGAGGAGAGAGACATGACACGCAAATTGCACAGCACGATTGCAGCCAGCGTTTTTGCCCTGTTCGCCACGATCGGCTCTGCCGAAGCCGCAACCACGGTCAAATTCTGGCACACGTTCAGCAAGACCAATGGCGAGGCTCTGAACAAGATCATCGCAAACTTCGAAGCTGCCCATCCCGATATCGATGTCGAGCCGGAATTTGTCGGCAATTACAACGATCTGGTTGCCAAGCTGCAGGCGGCCATTCCCGCCCGTCGCGCACCGGATGCCGTAATCCTTGAGATCACCCGCTATGGTCTGTTTGCCAACAACAATATCCTGACGGACCTGACGCCTTACGTCGATGCCGATCCGCTGAAGGGTGATCTTTACGACTTCGCCCTCGAAATCGGCCAGATCAACGGCAAGAACTATGCCGTGCCGTTCAACTCCTCCACGCCGGTTCTTTATTTCAACAAGGACATCTTTGCCCGCGCGGGCCTGTCCGTCGATACCCCGCTGAAGACCTATGACGACATCCTCAAGGCGGCAAAGACGATCCAGGAAAAGCTGGGCTCAGAGGGCATTTCCGGAATGGGCGCGCCTGGCCAGTTCGCGCGCTGGGGCCTGGTCATGGCCAATGACAGCGAGCTGATCAATCCGAAGACCAACGAGATCCTGCTCGACAAACCGAACACCATCGAAGCCTATCAGTGGATGGGTTCGCTGGTCAGCCAGCACAAGGTTGCCTCCCCGGATGGCGTGACCGACGAGGACATGGGCAATGCCGCCTTCATGGCCGGCAAGGTCGGTCTCGACATGGATTCGACCGGTAGCTACGGCGGCCGCAAGAAGGCGCTGGGTGAAAATCTCGTCGTGCGGCCCATGCCCTGCAACAAGGTCTGCTCGGTTCCGATCGGCGGCGCCGGCATCGGCATCATGGCCTCTTCGCCCAAGGACGTGCAGGATGCGGCCTACAAATTCGTGAGCTACGCCGCTTCGCCGGAGGCAAATGCCGCCTGGTTTGCCGCGACCGGCTACCTGCCGATCAACAGGAAGAGTGCGGCCCTTCCGGTCGCCGTCAAGGCGCTGGAAAGCCAGCCGGGCATCGATGTTGCGATCAATTCGCTGCCATACGCCCATGGGCGCGCCCGCGCCACCTTCGTCACCTGGATGCGCACCAATGAATACAAGGTGTGGCAGTCGATTGCGCTTGGCCAGCGCAAGGCCGACGAGGCGCTGAAGGACTTTGCCGAACAGACGCGCAAGGAAAGCCAGCGCGCCGGAAACTGATTTTTCAACCTTCAGGGGCGCCGGTCGGGCAAACGTCCGACCGGCGCAGATAAACAATGCTCCGCAAGCTGACGCCCTATCTTTTCGTTGCGCCGCTGATGATCTTCATCGCGGTGTTTACCTATATTCCAATCCTGACGAGCCTGAACCTCAGCGTGCGCCAGTGGAATTTCCTCACCCCCGACATGCCCTTCGTGGGGCTTCGCAATTATGAAGAGTTGTTCGCCTCGGCCGAATTCTGGAACTCGCTGTGGGTGACCACCATCTTTGCCGTGCTTTCGGTGCCGCTGAGGCTTGGCGCAGCACTTGCCATCGCCAACTGGCTGGTGCGCGAAACGCTGGCCTCCCGGCTGCTGCGCGGCGCGCTGTTCCTGCCGTCGGTGACATCGACGGTCTCGATCGCGGTGGTGTTTTCCTGGGTCTTTTCCACCGACTACGGCATGATGAACGCGCTTCTTGGCTGGCTGGGGCTCGGCCGACCACAATGGCTGCAGGATCCGCATCTGGCGCTCTGGGTGCTGATCGTCGTCAACACCTGGAAGCAGATCGGGTATGACATCGTCATCTATATCGCCGGCCTGCAGGCGATCCCGCAGGAGCTTTACGATGCGGCCGCCGTCGATGGCGGCCGGCGCCTCCACGTCTTTCGCCGCGTGACCATGCCGCTGGTGATGCCCACCACCTATTTCCTGCTGGTGATCTCGGTGATCGAGGCCTTCCAGGTCTTCACCATCGTCAATGTGATGACAAAAGGCGGACCGGCCGGCGCCACCGACATGCTGGTGAACCTGCTCTACGAGATCGGTTTCGTGCTGTTCGACATCGGCCGCGGCTCAGCACTTGCCGTCATTCTTTTCGTCCTGCTGGTGGCACTTGCCATCCTCAAATCGCGCATCATCGGCCGCAAGGTGCATTATGAAGCCTGAAAATCCTATTGTTGCGGTGCTGTCGCTCGTCGTCGGCCTGCTGTTCCTCTCGCCGGTGCTTTATTCCATCTGGATGTCGTTCCAGACGGCCGATGCCTTTTATGCCGGTCACGTCACCTTCACGCTGGACAATTACGAGCGGGCCGTCGGCCAGTTCAATTTCGCCCGCTACCTCCTCAACAGCCTGATCGTCTCCGGCCTTGTCACCGTTCTCGGGATTACGGTGGCAACGCTTGCCGCCTTCGCCTTTGCCCGCTTCACCTTTCGCGGCGGCGACCTGCTGTTCGGCGCAACCGTCGCCACACTGATGATCCCGAGCCATATCAGCCTCATCCCGAATTACCTGACGCTTGCAAAGGTCGGGTTGCTCGATACCTATGCGGGGTTGATCCTGCCGGCGATTTCCAACGGTTTTGCCGCCTTTTTCCTGCGGCAATATATTCGTGGCATCCCGAAGGCGCTGGACGAGGCGGCCTATATGGATGGAGCCTCGCCGCTTACCGTGCTGTGGCGCATCATCGTGCCGCTCTCCAAGCCGGCCATTGCCTCCATGGCGCTCTACATCTTCATCACCGAGTGGAACAACTACATCTGGCCGCTGGTGGCCGTCGGCCGGCAGGATCTCTACACGCTGCAGATCGGTCTGGCACGGCTCTACAAGATCAATCCGGGGGAGGGGCTCGTCGACTGGCCGCTGGTCATGGCCGCCTCCACCATTACTATCCTGCCGGTGCTTGCCGGTTTCCTGTTCGTGGAGCGCCATCTCGTGCGCGGCATCACCATGGGCGCCGTGAAATGAACCTCTCAAAAGACGAAACGGGAAAGACCAGACTGATGACACGCATCGCATCCCATCGCGGCGGCACGCTCGAATATGGCGACAGCACGCCGCGCGGTTTTGCCGCGACCGCTGCCATGGCGCTGGAGGAAGTGGAATTCGACGTCCACCCGACAGCCGACGGCGCGATCGTCGTCCATCACGATCCAACGCTGGAGGGAACGACCGACCGCTACGGCGCGATTGCGGCGCTGTCGCTTGCCGAGGTGAAGGACGCCACCATCCACTACAGTGCCGGCGGCCATCCGCTGACGCTCGACGAACTCTGCGCCCTCTATGCCTCATCCAGCGTCGATTTCCGCTGCGAGATCAAGCCCGGCGCCGATGGCCTCGCCTATCCGGGGTTCGTGCCGAAGGTGATCGACCTGCTTGCCCGCCACGGCTTGCTGGCGCGCACCACCTTTTCCTCCTTCCTGCTCGCCTCGCTGGACGAGCTGGCGGCTGCCACCGACCGGCCGCGACTGTGGCTGGTCAGCCCGCCGGTGCTGAAACAGGTTGGCGTTCATGGGGTGATCGAGCTGTGCCGGGCGCATGGCGTGCCTGAAATTGGCGTGCATATCGACACGGCCGATGCCACGCTCGCTGCAACCGTGCAGGCTGCCGGGATCGATTTCGGCTGCTGGGCCGCCCACACGCCGGCGCAGATCGACAAGGCGCTGGCGCTCGGCGTCAAGGTGTTTACCACCGACCGGCCGACGCTGGCGATTGCCCGGCGCACTGCCTTTCGCCAGAAGGAGATCACGGCATGAGCGGCATTGCCCTTCGCAACATCCGCAAGGCCTATCCGGGCGGCCCGACGGTTCTGCACGATGTGTCGATGGAGTTCCATCCCGGCGAGTTCATCGTCATTGTCGGCCCCTCCGGCTGCGGCAAGTCCACGCTGCTGCGGCTGATCGCCGGGCTGGAGCGTGCCGATGCCGGCGAGATCGAGATTGCAGGCATTCGCGCCAATGATCTGGCGCCGCAGGACCGCGACATCGCGATGATCTTCCAGAACTATGCGCTCTATCCGCATATGAGCGTGCGTGAAAACATTTCCTTCGGGCTGGAATTGCGCGGCATGCCGAAGGCCGAGCGCAACCGGCGGGCCGAGGAGGTGGCGCGCATGCTGCAGCTGGAACCCTATCTGGAGCGCAAGCCGGGCGCGCTGTCCGGCGGTCAGCGCCAGCGTGTCGCCATGGGCCGAGCCATGGCCCGCAACACCTCCACCTTCCTGATGGACGAGCCGCTGTCGAACCTCGACAATGCGCTCAGGGTGGCGATGCGCACCGAGATCAAGGATCTGCACCGCCAGCTCGGCGCCACCATCGTTTATGTCACGCATGACCAGACCGAGGCCCTGTCGCTGGCCGACCGGGTGGCTGTCATGAAGGATGGCCACCTGCAGCAGTTCGACCGGCCGGAGGTGATCTACGATCGCCCCGCCAACCGATTTGTCGCGGGTTTTCTCGGCGTGCCCCCGATCAATTTCGTCGCCGCGGAGAAATTGCCGGGCTGGCAGGGCATGCAGGGACTGACGGCAGGCCTGCGCCCGGATATCCTCAGCGTTCATGCGCAAAAGCCGGCAGGACCGGCGCTGGAAGCGCGCCTTGTCCTGTCGGAAATGACCGGATCGGATCTGCTCCTGCATTGCGACAGTGCTGCGGGACGGTTGACGGCCATCGCACCGCGCCGCGCCATGCCCGACTATACGGCGCAGCTGTGGATCTCCTACGATCTTGACCGGGCGCTGTTCTTTGCTAACGACAGTGGAGAGCGTGTTGACCTTGCACGCGATTTGCGCAGCATCAGAACAGCGGAAGAGTGATGGACAGGCAAGACCCGTTTCCCCCGGCGTTTGCCGATCTGATCAGCCGCCATTCGACCCGGCTCACCGATGCCGATACGCGCCTGCTCGATGTGCTGGTGCAGGACCCGATCCGGGCTGCGATGGAGAACGGCAAGGATGTCTCCTTCCGCGCCGGCGTCCATCCCGCCTCCGCCGTCCGGTTGGCAAGGCGGCTGGGTTTCAAGGGATATCCGGAGTTTCGCAGCTTCCTGCAGGCCAGTCTTCGAGACGGCGGCGGCGATTTTGAAAGCTCTGCCGCGCGCATGGCCGCCCGGCTTGTCAGGGCCGAGGAGGGCGGCCTGCTCGCTTCGGTTCTGGATAGTGAAATCGCCGCGCTCAACACTGTGCGAAACACCGTATCCGATGCCGATATCCGCGCCTTTTCCGAGCACCTGCGCGACAGCCGCCGCATTTTCGTCTTCGGGCGCGGCCATTCTTCGGCGCTCTCGGCCCTCATTACGCTGCGCTTGGTGCGATCGGGATACGAGGCCGTCAACATTGCCAGCCAGATGGATCAGATGCCGGAGCTTCTCTGGTCTCTTTCCAAAGGCGATGTGGTCTGGCTTCTCTCCTTCCGCCGCGTCGCGCCTCTGGTGCACGAGGTTCGCCGGATTGCCGCCGAGCGTGGCGCGGTGACGCTGGCCCTCACGGACCTGCATGCCGCCCGCATCGATCCCGCGCCAGATCGCCACATCTCGGTCTCACGCGGAGAGCCCGGTCAATCCCAATCGCTCGTGGTGCCGATGACCATTGCCAACGCGATCATTCTCGATCTTGCCGCCATCGATGACGGTCGCTCGATCCGGGCGCTTGGCGAACTGCGGTCGTTCCGGGCCGAGACACGGCTGAAGCTCGACTGAGGCGAAGCTTTCTTTCTCGCCCCCTCCCGCTCTCCCGTCAGTTCTCCCGGAAGGCGCGCATGATCTGGTCGTTTTAGGGTTTCAGCAGATAGGAAGCGACGCTTCTTTCGCCAGTCTGGATAAAGGTCTCGACCGGCATGCCAGCAACGAGCATCACCTGACCCGGTCGTGCGGCGTCTTCGCAGGTGATGTCGATGCGTAACACCCTTCACCCTCGTGCCGTTTTTTCCCCCTCGATATCTCCTGCAGGCGTCGCGATTGTCGTGCGGTTGCGGCCAGCGGCCTTGGCGCGGTAGAGGGCTTCGTCGGCGCGGTCGATCGCCGTCTGAAGCGTGTTGCGGCCGGGCTCCAGCGGGGCGATGCCGAGGCTGAGGGTCATGGTTCGCGACGTGCCGCGCAGGTTCAAGATCCGGTTTGCCACGGCCATGCGAAACGTTTCGGCAAGCCGGGCTGCCTCCTGCGGGGCGTGGTGCGGCAGGTAGGCGACGAATTCCTCGCCGCCGAGGCGGGCCGGTATGCCATGGGCGCCGATTGCCTGGTGCAACTGTCTGCCCAGTTGCACCAGCACCTCATCGCCTGCCGCGTGGCCGTAGGCGTCGTTGATCGCCTTGAAGTGATCGATGTCGCAGACAATGACCGATCCGGCAGAGAGACCCAGCGGAAAGGCCCGGTCGATGGCCGCGTCAAAGCCGCGCCGGTTGAACAGGCCCGTCAGCGGATCGCGTTCTGCCGCATCCCGGTGCCGTTCGATGGCTGCCGATCCGATGGCGGCAAGCGCTGCAAACGGAAAGGTCAGGCAGAGCGTGATCGTCGTGACGTGGACGCTCAGATTATAGGTGGAGGTGACGAAATCGGCGAGATCGTCGCTCTGATCCACAAAAAAGAAAAACACCACCGCCCGCACCATCGTATCGGCAAAAACGAGGCCAACCGAGGCGAGAAGGATACGGTCGATGCCGCGCGAGGCCCGGGGCAGGCTCGTCCCGAGCGCCAGCGCCACAAGGCAGGCAAAGCCGACATCGGTCAGCAGCAGCTGGTAACGCAGGCTCTGCATGATGAAGACGGTGTGGATGAGGAGGAGAAGATAGACGGCGCAGAACAGCCGGCGCGTCCGATGCCACGGCGGCGCCTCGAAATGCTCGAGCACGGCGCTCGAATAACAATAGGCGGCTGCGATGAAGATCACGCCCGAGACGAAGGCATCAAATTGCGGGCCGACGGGAAAGGTCGACAGCAGGAAACCGGAAGCGGTCAGCGCAAATCCCGCACTCCAATGCCAGGTCGTGGCAATGCCGCTTCGCCACAGTTGCAGGAAGATGATGGCGACCATCCCGAAAATCACAGGCGGCACATAAACGATGATATTGCTCGTGCCCATGATATGCCCGGCTTGAGGAGAACGTCACCACCCGACGTCGTTTCGTCACGATCCGTTTTATTGTGGGGCAGCTTAACGAAAGCTCAATGTCAAGGCGTTGATCTGGCCGTTGTCTCCTCCTGATACAGTCGGCCGTGTGCCTCTGCGTCCGCGATAGCAGACATGTGCCGTTTTCTCCAGTGGCGCGCTGACAGAGTCACAACCTTGAAAGGGCAGCCGGGGGCGGCGGCGGCACGAAGAGATGCTGCCGGGCGGTTATCGTGTGTCTTTCGGTTCTCGATCACGTTTGAGGTCGCGTTCGGTGCGGTTCCCGGTCATGATATTTGGATCGCTTCGCGCACAGTGTCTCTCATGCCGTTCATTCCGCTTCCCTTTGTCGTTGCCATTCTTCTCGTTGTCGTTTTCGTCCATGTCGTGAGACGTGATGAAGACGGCGCGCGCAATTTTCCGTTTCTGGCGCTCATTCTTTTGAGCGTCCTGCAATCGCTGCTGTCTGGCCTGCGCTGGGGCTATGGGCTAAGTTGGGTCATGTATCTGGCGCCGGTCGGGGCAGCGCTCGTGCCGCCGCTTGCCTATGCGGGTGTGCTGCGGCTGGTGCGCAAAAGCCGCACGCCCTTGCCGCGCCGACTTCTGCTCCATGCGCTTCCGGCTTTCTCCATCGTGATGCTTCTGGTGTTCGGCCGTGACCCCATCGATCTTGTGCTGGTGGCGATTTTTATCGGTTATGCCATGGCCATTCTTCTTTTGATGCGGCCGGGCGCGGATGCGCTGAAGCTTGCGCCGTTCGAGGGAAGCGCGCGGGCCTACCGCGCCATCCTGTTTGCCGCCTTTGCGCTGCTGTTTTCGGCCACCATCGATATTCTGGTGTTTCTCGATATGGCCTTCACCCGCGGGGAATATGCCCGTCCGGTCGTGGCTGTCGGCAATCTGGCGCTGCTTGCCATTCTCTCCGTTGCAGCGGCTGCGGCAAGCGCCAGCGCAGCGCCCGCCGAAAAGCCCGAGCCGGCCGCCGAACCCTCGCTGCCTGAAGATCACGAAACGCTTGCTGCCATCGAGGGCCTGATGCGCACCAGACGCGTCTACCGCGATGCCGATCTCAACCTTGACCGGCTGGCGCGCAAGGCCGGCATTCCCGCGCGCCAGATTTCGGCGGCCATCAACCGGGCGACGGGCAAAAACGTCTCGCAATATGTCAACGAACAGCGCATCGCCGAGGCCTGCCAGCTGCTGGCAGAGAGCGACAGGCCGGTGACCGAGATCATGTTTGCCGTGGGTTTCCAGACCAAATCCAACTTCAACCGGGAATTTCGCCGGGTCACCGACATGACGCCGCTGGAGTGGCGCGACAAGCAGGCGTCCTCGATCGCGATTTCGCACGGCGCAAAGCGCGTTTAAGGTCTCGCACCGCCCGCCGCTGCGTCATCGTTGCGGCATGAACAGACAAGCCCACACCCTTTACCCCGAGACATCTCACCCGACGCGCGACGGGGCGCGCACCGAGACATTGCGGTCTCTTTTCCAGGAGCCGCTCCCGCCGATAAAGGAGCCGCCGGCACGCAAACGCCGGCGTCTTTTATACCTGCTTCTTCTCGCCGCATTTTTCGGTGCCGCCGCCTTGGGCGCCACCGTCGTCTGGCCTACCAAGGCGCCCGATAAAACGCCGGCGCCGGCTCCGCAGAAGCCTGTGGCGGTTACCCCGCCAGCCATCGCGGCGCGCGAAATCACCGGGTCCGGTTTTGTCATTGCCCCTCAGAAGACGGCGGTGTTTTCCAAATATGAGGGTGAGGTTCTGCGTGTTGCAGTCTCCCCCGGCGATGTCGTGACGGCCGGTCAGGTGCTTGTCGTGCTCGACGATGCCAGCGCCCGTTTCGCGCTCGAACAGGCCGTTTCCGACAAGTCGAAGGCCGAGTTGCAGCGGCAGGCGCGCGAGATCGATCGTGTGCAGGCCGCCGCATCCCTTGCCCGGATAAAGGCGCTCGCCATCCGAGATGCCGCATCCCGCCAGACGCTGGAGGAGGCAGAGACGGCGCTGCTTCAGGCTGACAACGCCGTGGCGCAGGCGCGCCAATCGGTGGATAGCGCCGATCTTGCCATCCGTATCGCGCAGGAGAAAGTCGATGCGCTCACCGTCCGCGCGCCCTTTGCCGGCACTGTCACGCGGCTTGAGGCGCATGTGGGAGACAGCGTGCTGGCCCGCGTAGACAGCGTGCGCGAAAGCCAGAGCCTTCTGACCCTCACCGATACCGCGCATCTGGTGATCGATGCCGATGTCGCCGAAAGCCAGATCGCGATGCTTCGGGCAGGTCTTGCCGGGGAGGCGGTGCTGGATGGCTTTCCCGATCATGCCTTTGCCGTCACCGTCACCCGTCTGGCGCCTGCCGCTTCCGCTGAAAAGGGCACGATTTCGCTGCGTCTTTCGCTCCGCGACCCACCTGAGGGCATCCGGCCGAACATGGCCGCCCGCATTCGCCTTTTCCTCGATCCCACCGGAGACCGCCTGCCATGAGCACCGCCGAGACCATGCCCACCCCATTGGCAAAGACGCCGCTACCAGACGAGCCCTACATCGCGCTTGAAAACCTGCGCAAAGCCTATCGCATCGGCGGCCAGACGATCCCGATCTTTTCCGGTCTCGACCTTGCCATTCCCCGCGGTGATTTCGTCGCCATCATGGGGCCCTCGGGGTCTGGAAAATCCACGCTTCTCAACATGCTCGCTGGCATAGACCGGGCCGATGGTGGCACGCTTCGCATCGGCAACAGCCGCCTTGACCAGATGGGGGAGGGCGCGCGGGCCGCCTGGCGGGCGCATCACATGGGCATCGTTTTTCAGTTCTACAATCTCCTGCCTATGCTGACGGCGGCCGAAAATGTCGAACTGCCGCTGCTTCTAAAACCGCTGTCGGCGCGCGAACGGCGGGCGCGGGTCGCAAAAGTGCTCGATCTCGTTGGCCTTGCCGGACGGGAAAAACAGATGCCGGGCCTGATGTCCGGCGGCCAGCAGCAACGCGTCGGCATTGCCCGCGCCATCGTGTCCGATCCGGATCTTCTGCTCTGCGACGAGCCGACCGGCGATCTCGACCGCGCGTCTGCCGATGCGGTGCTCGACATGCTGCGCTTTCTCAACACCGAGATGAACAAGACCATCGTGATGGTGACGCATGATCCGCAGGCCGCCCTTCAGGCGCGCCGCACGCTGCATCTCGACAAGGGACAGTTTCTGGAAGAAATGAGGGCTGCCGGATGACCCTGTTTGGCCTTGCCCGCCGCAATGCCTGGCGAAAACCCCTGCGCACCGTGCTGCTCATCGTCTGCGTGGCCGTTGCCTTCCTGATCCATGGACTGACCGCAAGTTTTCTCGCCGGCTCACAAGGCGCGTCTGCCGCCAGCGAGGATATTTTGGGCGTGATGAGTGCCGGCGGCCGCGGCCAATCCCTGCCAATGGCGGCGCGGGTGCGGCTGGCTGGCGACCCCGATATCGCAGCCATTGCACCCCTCGTTCGCCTGCGCGGTTTTGTCGGCACGGAAAAGAACGTCCTTGCCGTCAGTGCTGTCGATCCCGCCCTGATGATGGAGGTCAATGGCAAGAGCCTTGGGCTTACGCCAGCGCTGGTGGCGGCCATGGGCACGGCGCGCGATACGCTGCTTGTCGGGCGCGCCCTTGCCGATGCGCAAGGGTTTAAGGTTGGCCAGTCGGTCACCGTCAGCGCCTTTGCCATGGCGCGGCAGGAGGGAGGGCGCGACTGGCGTTTTACCATTGCCGGCATTTTCGAGGGCGAAAACGCCTCCACCGACACCTATTTCAGCATGGCCCGCCTCGACTATGTCGATGCCGCCCGCGCAAAAGGCCGCGATACCGTGGATGCCTTTGTCGTTCGCCCAAAAGCCGGCGCTGACGCGGCACGCCTTGCCGCGCGCATCGATGCGTTGTTTCAAAACTCCGCCTCGCCAACGCGCACCCAGTCGGAAAAGCAGTTTCTCGAAGCGTTTTTGCGCCAATATGCCGATGTCGGCCTGATCGTGAACCTCGTCGTCGGGGCGGCCTTCGTCACGCTGATGCTGATCGTCGTCAACACCATGATGTTTGCCGTGCGCGAACGCCGCTTCGAGATCGGTGTGTTGAAAACGCTCGGCTTTTCGCAAACGGCGATCCTGGCACTGATCCTTGCCGAAACGCTGTTCGTGCTGGCTTTCGGTGGCGCGGCGGGGCTTGCGCTCGCAAAACTGCTGACGTTTCTGGCCGGCCCAGAGCTTGGCCTTGTCATGACGCCGCTGATCGTGTTGCGGGCGCTTTTGCTCATCGTGCTCCTCGGCCTTCTGACGGGCGCGCTGCCGGCCTTCAATGCGCTGAAAACCCCCATTGTCCAAGCCTTCAGAACGAGGTGACACCCATGTCTTTCCGACAATCGCGCGTGATGATCCGCGCTGCCCTCACAAGCCTTCCCCGTCGCCTTGCGCTTTCCGCCTCCATGGCGCTTTCGGTGGCGCTGGTCGTGTCGACGCTTGCAGGCTTTCTCGCCATGGCGCGCGGGTTTGAGCTGGCACTGGCCGGCGCCGGTTCGCCGCTGGTGGCGGTCGTTCTCGGCGGCGGCACCAACCAGGAAAGCGGTTCCGCCATTCCCCCCGGCACCGTTCACGCGCTCTCGGCTCTGCCCGCCGATGCGGGTCTTGCACGGGATGTGGCCGGCCATCTTCTGATGTCGCGCGAAATCGTCGTGCCGGTCGATCTGGCAGACGCTAAGGGCGGGGTGTCCCGAACGCTTGCGCTGCGCGGCATGGATGCGGCCGGTGCCGTCCTCCGCGACAGCGTGATGCTCACGCAAGGGCGTCTGTTTGCAGGGGGTGCGCGCGATATCGTCATCGGCGCGCGCATCGCCCGTGAATTTAACCTGCATGTCGGAGATGTGCTGCGGCTCGGGCCGGTGGACTGGACGGTTGTCGGCGAATTTGCAGCCGGCGGCAGCGCGTTTGAATCCGAGCTATGGGCAGATCTGGAGACGGTGCGCGCCACCTTCGACCGGCAGGGGGAGGTCCAGAGCGTCAAGCTGCGCCTCACCGATCCGGCAGACCTCGCCGAGCTTCGCGAAAACCTTGCAAAAATGACGGAAACGCCGCTCACCGCTGTCAGCGAGGCCGAACTTTATGCCGGTCAATCGGGCCGCACGGCGGGCCTCATCCGCCTGTTCGGCTGGCCGCTCGCCTGCCTGATGGCCATAGGTGCCACGGCCGGTGCGCTGAATACAATGATGAGTTCGGTCTCCGACAGAACCGTGGAGATTGCAACGGTCCGCGCCCTCGGCTTCAGCCGGTTTTCCGCCTTCCTCGCCACCTGGGTGGAAGCGGTGATGCTGGCCGCCATCGGTACCGTTCTAGGCCTTGTCCTCTCGCGCCTTGCCTTCAACGGCTGGCAGGCGAGCACGATCGGCGCCAACAATGCCCGCATGTCGTTTGATCTTGCGGTGACGCCGGATGTGATGGTCTGGGCAGGCCTGCTCGGCCTTCTCATCGGCCTTATCGGTGGCGCCTTGCCGGCACTCGCCGCTACACGCTTGCCGCTGACGGCAGCGTTGCGGGCAAGGGGTTAACAGTGTGGCACAGTTTCATTGTTCGGTAGAGGGTATAGATTGCAGCGCCTGATTGCGTTTGTGGTTGCCCCGCACCCAGTCACGCGACAGGTATCGCTTGCACAAATGGCCCTTATACGGTACAGGAAGATTGAATGAAGCGGATCGTTGCGCGGTTCTTCATGACCGACGAGGGAGCCGAGCCTGTCAAGGACTGGCTAAGGTCACTCGACAAGGCAGACCGGCACGTGATTGGCGTCGATATCGCCACCGTGGAACTGGGATGGCCTGTGGGAATGCCGACGTGTCGGCCGATCCGCGACGGCGTTTTCGAAGTGCGCTCGACCATCAAGGCAGGGCGTGTGGAAGCCCGCACCTATTTCGGCATCGGCAATGGCGTGATGCTGCTGCTTCATGGCGAGGAAGGTAAAAACGGCCAGCAGGAGGCGATCAGCCGTGCCGCAAAGCGCTGGAAAGACCATCTTGAGCGTTCGAAGCGACAGAAGAAAATTAAGAAGAGGAATAAGACATGAGCGACCTGCAGCCGTCGGTGGGCGGGTGCCTTGACGATTTCCTCAAGGAGATCGGTGAGGGGGAGGAAATCTATGGCGAGGCCATCAAGCGTGTTCTGGCCTGGCAGTTTGAGGAGGCGCGCAAGGCGCATTCGATCAGCAAGTCGGACATGGCTGCGCGAATGGGCACGAGCCGGACGCAGGTGAAACGCGTGCTCGATCCCCGCAATGTCGCCGTTTCACTGGAGACGCTGGATCGGGCCGCCCGTTCGATCGGCAAGAAACTGAAAGTCGAACTGGTGGACGCCTGAACGGGCCACCCGGCCTATCTCGACAGAAATGTTTTTCGCCCTTCGGTCAACGCCGGAAGGCGGGGCGGGACCGGTGGAGTTCACCGGGGCCGCCGGGTTCTGGGCATAGCCGAGGGGGCCGCGCCAGTATTTGGGGCGGATCCCGTTGCGGCCTTGCATTCTATCAGCGCTGGCGCGCCTTGCGGTTGGCGTAGCGGCGGTCGCGTTCTGCCTTGCGAGCGGCTTCGTCTTCGATGACGCGGCTGACGCGGTTCTTGTTGGCGGCGTCGCGGGCATCGGCTTCTGCGGTTTCGGCAGCGGCAATGGCGGCCGCGCGCTCGGCTTCTTCCGCTTCGATGCGGTTCTTTTCCTCAAGCTTGACCTGCTCGCGTTCGGCGCGGCGCGCATCGCGGGCCTCGGCAATGGCAAGACGCTCGGCCTGCTTGGCTTCCCGGTTCGGTTCCGCGGCCTGCATGGCAGCACGGTAGGCTGCAAGCTGGGCGGCCTTTGCCTCGGCGGCAGTGCCGCGACGCTCGGAAATCTCGTTGTTTCGAATATTTTTCAAATCTCTGTCCCGTTTGAAGATAGTGTAGCGATGAAGTCAGGGTTTCTTAGCGCGTTTTGATGACGGGCTTGCAGGCTTCAGGCTTTCCTGAAGATCTCGCTGAAGGCGCGCTTCCCGCAGCCGCGCCGTCTTGTCGTCGCGGGCTTTTGTGATGGAGTCCAGTTCTTCCACCGCATGCGCATTGGCAAAAAACTGCGTCTGCGTGGCACCGAAGGCCTTTTCGGCCTGCTGGCGGGATTTGCTGTAAGTCTCTGTCATGATGTTCCCTTCCCGGGAAGGGCCGGCGCATGCACGCGGGCCGTGAGCATCCAGGAGAACGGCCGGGCTATGCGGCCGCGGCAATAAAAAAGGCCAGGCAATTTTTGCCTGACCTCGCTTGGTACACGTGCTTTCGACAGTGCCAGTACATCCGTGGTCAAGGGAAAGCAGATACCGAATTAAGCAGCCTGAAGATTGCAGGCCGACATCTTGCCCGACTTCGAGTCGCGCTCGAGGTCGTAGGAAACCTTCTGGCCTTCGACGATTTCGCGCATTCCGGCGCGTTCGACGGCCGAGATGTGAACGAAGGCGTCAGCGCCGCCGTTGTCAGGCTGAATGAAGCCGAAGCCCTTGGTGGAATTAAACCATTTTACGGTGCCAGTGGTCATGATGAACCCTTTCTTAGCAATACGTGAGGAACCACGAAGCAGATGCCTCGCGGATGGTGATAACGATTGTTTTGAAAGGAAAGGTTCGTTCAGGGCGCGGTGCTAATCGCGCGGTAACCAAAGCTCAGCAAGCAAAATATCGATGACCCATACCTAAGGGCTGGCGGCTTCCTTGTCAATTTTTATTTTCGCGATTTCGGAAATGCCTCTCCCGAGACCGGGCCGATCCGCATGCAGAAGGATAACGATATCAGGCCTTTATCAGCGCAGTGTCGGCCTTTCGGGAAAGGGTGCGCCGGCCATTGGCGCGCGGTGGATGTCCACGGCGAGGCGAAGGGACCGGGCCTTTTCCGGGGTAAGCCTCGCCAGGCTTTCCTCGGGCTTAGCGCCTGTGGCGTCCTGCGCGGCAAACGAGATCGCTTCTGCGGGCAGGCGCAGGCGGGCAAGGTATTGGCGCACGCGGCCTATGCCGCGTTCGCTCAGCACCCTGCGCCCGTCCGTCTCCAGGCGATAGGAGGCGTGAAAGACGATGAGCGAGTCGGCTGACATGATGCGGGGGGTACCGGCAAGCCAGATGAGCGCGCAGGCGGAGGCGCAAAGCGATGAGGGCGCGACGCTGGTGGCAAACCGCTTGGCGGCAATCTGCGCGCCAATGGCAAGCGCCGGTTCCAGCTCGCCGCCGGGGCTTGTCAGCCGCACCGTGGCGCCGGGATAGTGCCGGGCGACGGCCGAAAACCGCTGCGCGTCACCGGCAACGATCTGGCCGCTGACCGTGATCAGGCCGAAGCCGGGGGTGATCTCGATGCCGGTGATCTCTGCCGCAAATGCCTGTAGGGGCATGACAAGGCAGGCGGCAGTTGTGAGGGCGCTTGTGAGCGCCCGAAGCTTTCGCAGGAAAGAAGAGGAGGGCGGGGCGGTGCGATCGCGCATGGTCGCATCGGGCATGTCAGGCGTGGCGCCGGCTGGCAAAATGCATGCGGATATGCGGCCCATAAGCGTCTCCGGCGGCCCGCAACGCTTTTCTCAAAAGGCCGTCTTTCATCCAGCATCCCGGAGTTGAGGGCTTTTTCGTGACATACATCCCATGGCAAGTGCTGCAGCAGGCACACCCGGTGGCGCGTGCGGCGCCACCGGGCGAAAAACATTATTCGGCGGTCAGAAGCTCGGTGCAGTAGCTCGGGCCGTTGGCGCCGGGCCGGTCTGCGGTGACGGTGATCGACTGGATGCGGTAGTCCTGATCGGTGACGATCTGCGCGCTGCAGTTGACGCGCATCGAGCGGCCGTCTTTCGTCTTGATGCGCTGGAAGCCGCCGCGCCAGTTATAGGTGGTCTGCGAACCGGAGGTGACATCGCTATAAGGCGGCGCAAACCGCGCAAAAAACACGCCGGCCGACTGGCCTTTCCATCGTGCCTCGATCGGCGAGGGCGGCGAAGCCGTCGTGGCGCAACCGGACAGCACGCCGGCAAGTGCGGCAGCAGCAATCAAGCGGTAGTTCATCTCTGGTAAACCCTTCTCATCTCTCGTGAAACGGCATTCTCGCAAGCCGTCTTCAAACGCAATTCGGCTTGGCGGAGCACGCGCCGTGGCGCACGGACAAGGCCCATGTGCCTGAAGAGGCGCACTAGCAGATTTGCGGGGGTATCCGCGAGAGGGCGCTGCGTGCGCCATGAAAATAAACCGCTGCTTTTACTTTTTTGTCACGTGGTGCCGCATTATTGTCGCGCAATGGCACGCTCGAGCCAGGCCGTTTCACAGTGAGGCAATGTCCTGTGGAGGCTGTGCCATAACGGCTGAATTGCTGCTGACCACTTATTGCGTCGTGGAACCTTTGCGGTTATATTTCATTCCTGTGACGGTGTCGTGTGGAGGCGTGCCGTCGCGGAGGAGGAAAGATGATGATGAAACTTTACCACTCGCCCTATGTTCTGTCGCTCAACATCTCGATGCTGATGTGGGCGGTCATTCTATGGTCGGTGTACCGTCTGGTCTTCTGACCGCCGGTTTTCTATCGATGCTTATGTTCCCGTGGTGCAGGTTGTATCAACATATTCAAGCGATACACAGGCATCACGGTTACGTAATTTAAGAATTACATAAACATCTGTTTTTCGTTGTCAACAAGTTCTTCTGCCGCTCCTGTTTTTTCTTGCCGAGCGCCGTTGCTTATTTCAGGCTTCCGGAGATACTGGTTGCAATCATCTAGGGTTGCGACGCGGAGCTGGAAAAACAACGCATGTCCGAAAAACTCCGTCCATCCATCAGTTTCCCGTCCGTGCCTCGCATGGCGGACAAAGTGCTGCCGGCGCCACTGGCAGAAGGGTCGAGGGAGACAGGGTTTTGAGGCGGGGGCGCAGCGAGCGCACGACATTGATGGATGTGGCGGCGCGTGCCGGCGTCAGTGCCATCACCGTGTCGCGAGTGCTGCGGGAGCCGGAAAAGGTCTCTCCCAATCTTCGCCAGCGCGTTCTCGATCTCATCGACGACATGGGTTATGTGCCCGATCAGGCAGCGCGGGCGCTGGCCAGCCGTCACAATTCCACCTTCGGTGTCCTGGTGCCCTCGCTCACCAACCGCGCCTTCCTCAGTTTCATGCAAGGCGTGGAGGAGCGGGTGCGCGACAGCACATTCCGCATCCAATATGCCAATACGCACAATTCCGTGGAGGAGGAAAAGCGCCAGGTTCGGTTGCTGATGTCGCAGAACACGGCGGGCATCGTGCTCGGCGGCCTTGAAGGGCTGGACGAGATCAGCGACCTGATCCGTCGCGCCAATTGCACGGTCATTCAGGTGGTCGATGTCGGCATCGAGACGGCGGGGGCAGCCATTGCGGTCGATCATGCGGCCGCCGCCGAGGCTGCCACCCGCCATCTGCTGGCCTGCGGTTATCGAACCATCGCCCTTCTTGGCGGCACGCCCGACGAACGCGGACGCCGGCGCACGGAGGGGTATGCGCGCGTGCTGCAGGAAGCCGGGCTTTACGATCCCGATCTCATCCACCACGAAAATGCCACCACCACCACCCAGATGGGCTGCCGCCTGCTGCGCCGGGCCTTGAAGGTTCGCCCCGGCATCGATGCGGCCTTCTGCCAGAACGACGATCTGGCGCTTGGCGTGCTGTTTGAGGCGCAGCGGCTGGGGAAATCCGTGCCGGACGAATTTGGCATCTGCGGTTATAACGATCTCGATTTCGCCGCCGTGATGAACCCGCCGCTCACCACCGTGCGCACGCCGCTCTTCGAAATGGGCTACCGCGCCGGCGACCTCCTGATCCGCAGCGCCGAGGGCAACGCCATCGAACGCCAGACCATCAAGCTCGGTTTCGAACTGATCGAACGCCGCACCAC
Organism: Neorhizobium sp. PAMB6716; assembly: GCF_058242805.1. Classification (NCBI taxonomy): domain Bacteria; kingdom Pseudomonadati; phylum Pseudomonadota; class Alphaproteobacteria; order Hyphomicrobiales; family Rhizobiaceae; genus Neorhizobium; species Neorhizobium sp. PAMB6716. The sequence goes on along the minus strand of NZ_CM177835.1, from coordinate 2,375,240 downwards.
GCGCAAGCGCGAGGGGTGATTTTGGACGAAGCCGGACTGGCACATCGCCGGCACGCGCAGGATCCAAAATAATGGACTGGGCCGCACCTGCCATCCATGTGTGCGCGCGGCCTTGGGGTTAGGCGTACTGCTTCACATCGATCTCAGGATCGAAGTCGACCCGTTTCGCCCTGCCGTCCGGCATCTTCAAGACAAGCTCGACGCCGCCTCCAATGGAATGCATGTAGCGGATGACCGAGGACAGCAGGACATCGTCAGCGCTCTCGATCTTCGAGACGGTGTTCTGTGTCATCGCGGCGCCCGTGGCAACGTCCTGCTGTGTGGCGTTCATCGCCTTGCGCACTTCGGCCAGAGCCTTGCCCAGGCGGCGCGTTTCGCGCTTTTCGTCGAGGCGTGAACGAACGTCTTGCGGGAGTTCGGCGCGCAGCGTCTTCCAGTCATTGTCCATGTTCTCTATCCTTCAGCCACGAACTGAAACGGGGATCAGCCTTGCTGATCAGCTGCTTGTAAAAGAGCGTCTGGTTCTTGCCCTGTTTGTCGCCGCCGCACAGGATAATCGCAGCCTGGTCGGGGTCGAAGGCAAAGGCGAAACGCCACACCTGCTTTGCGAATGTCACCCGGATTTCCTTCATATTGGCGTGCGCGGAACCCGAAAGTGTATCCACCTCAGGCCGTTTGAGGAACGGGCCATCATCTTCAAGGTGGTCCAGAACCTCGCCAACACGTTCTTTCAATCCGATGTCCAGCACCTTCCATTCCGGGACGAAATCGGAATGGAACTTCACGACATAGGACATCGTCTTCTTCAAAAAATATATCCTAAAAGATATAAAGTCAAGCTGACAGGTGCAGGATCGCCTGCGCACTCATAGGTGGAGTTCTCACAATGTCACGTTATCGTAACCTTCGCCACCTCATTGCAGACCATTCCAACTTCGCACCCCATCCTCCCCAGCAAGTGCGCAGCAAAAAGCCGGCCAAGGCATCGCGCCGGCCGGCTCATCTTTTCAAGTCCCAAAAGCCTATTCGATTTCGCCAAGAAGATCGGCGGCGCGGGCGGCGCTGATGCGGCGCAGGTCAACCTCGTCGCGGCGGGCGGCGAAGGTCTCGCTGGCCATCAGTTCGTCGGCCAGATCTGCCGGAAGCGACATCAGCACGCGCTGGCCGTCGCGGTGAATGCCGCCCAGGTCGGTGCGCTTGGCCGTCACCATGCCGCCGGCCACCGTGTTGTTGGTATCGGGGTCGATGATGATGAAGGCACCGGTTCCGCGGTTCTGTTCGTAGGGGTCGAACACGGCCACTTCGTCAAAGGTCAGATGCACCTTGCCGATGGCGTTCATCGAGAGCGTTTCGTGGTGCGGTTTCCACTTGCCGGAGGAAAGCTCCAGCTGGGAGGTGGGCGTGATCGTCACGCGCTGGCGCCGCGCGCCACTTTTCAGCCAGTAGCGCTTGGCAGGCTCGATGCCGCCCGGCTGCAGCGCCACCAGATGCGCATCGAAGTTGAGGCCGGTCATCGGCTGGCCGTCCATGGAAACGATCATGTCGCCGCGCGACACGTCCACCTGCCGATCAAGGACGAGCGTGATGGCATCGCCCGCAACAGCCGCGTTGCGCACAAGGTCGAAGGTGACAATCTGCTTGACGTTTGCGACCATGCCAGACGGCAGGATGGTGACGCTGTCGCCGGGCTTGATCGAGCCGCCGGCAACCGTGCCCTGATACCCGCGAAAGCTTTCGCCGGGGCGCGAGACACGCTGTACCGGCAGGCGGAAACCGCCGGCCTGGGCGGAGCGGGTGGTGGCAAGCTCCAGCGTTTCGACAAGGCTCGGGCCTTCGTACCACGGCATGGCGGCGCGTCCGTCATAAACGACGTTTTCGCCCTTCAGCGCCGACATCGGGATGGCAGTGACCTGACGCACGCCAAGAGACAGCGCCAGCTCCTTGAAATCATGGCTGATCTTTTCAAAGATCGCCTTGTCGTAGGAGACGAGGTCGATCTTGTTGACGGCAAGCACGAACTGCTTGATGCCCATCAGCGAGGCGATGGTGGCATGGCGGCGTGTCTGTTCGAGAAGGCCGGCACGGGCATCGACGAGCAGGATGGCAAGATCCGCCGTCGAGGCGCCGGTTGCCATATTGCGGGTATATTGCTCATGGCCGGGTGTGTCGGCCACGATAAAGGAACGCCGGTCGGTGGCGAAATAACGATAGGCGACATCGATGGTGATGCCCTGTTCGCGCTCGGCCTGCAGCCCATCCAGCAGCAGCGCGAAATCGGGCAGGCCGAGATCGTTCTGGCTGCCGCTGTCACGGCGCAACGTCGCGGCCTGATCTTCCTTCACTGCCTTCGTGTCCCACAGCAGGCGCCCGATCAGGGTGGACTTGCCGTCATCGACGGAGCCGCAGGTGATGAGGCGCAGCGGGCGGCTGTCGCGCACGGCCTTTACCGGTTCGGCAAACGGAACGACATTGCTGGCCACCGTCTCGGCCGTTTTGGTGTTCTGAGCGGTCATCAGAAATATCCTTCGCGCTTCTTTTTTTCCATCGAGCCGGACTGGTCGCGGTCGATGGCGCGGCCCTGGCGTTCGGAGACGGTTGCGATTTCGAGTTCGGCGATCACCTCGTCCAGCGTCGTTGCCGTGGAGCGGATGGCGCCGGTCAGGGGGAAGCAGCCCAGTGTGCGGAAGCGGATCATGCCCTGCTGCACGGTTTCGCCGGGCAGGAGTTCAAGACGCGGATCTTCGGCCAGGATCATCATGCCGTCGCGTTCCACGTAAGGGCGTTCCGCTGCGTAATAGAGCGGCACCAGCGGAATGTTTTCCGCCTGGATGTAGCGCCAGATATCGACTTCCGTCCAGTTGGAGAGGGGGAAGGCGCGCACGCTTTCGCCCTTGCGGATCATGCCGTTATAGATGTTCCACAGTTCCGGGCGCTGGTTGCGCGGGTCCCAGCGGTGTTCGGGTGTGCGGAAGGAATAGATGCGCTCCTTGGCGCGGCTTGCCTCCTCGTCACGGCGCGCGCCGCCAAAGGCTGCGTCGTATCCGCCGGCATCCAGCGCCTGTCGCAGCGCTTCCGTCTTCATGATGTCGGTGTAAAGCGCAGAGCCATGGCTGAACGGGGTGACGCCTTCGCTTTTTCCGCGCGGGTTGGTGTAGGTCACGAGGTCGAGATCGTATTTTTCCGCCATCAGGTCGCGAAACGCGATCATCTCGGCAAATTTCCAGCCGGTATCGATATGCAAAAGCGGGAAGGGTACGCGCCCCGGAAAGAACGCCTTTCGCGCCAGATGCAGCAGCACGGAGGAATCCTTGCCGATGGAATAGAGCATCACCGGCTTGTCGAATTCGGCCGCCACTTCGCGAAAAATGTGGATCGCTTCGTTTTCCAGCGCCTTCAGATGCGGATCGAGCGGCGGCTTGGCGACCTGGTCCTTGGAATGCGGATCGTATTCGGAGGTGTGGATATGCATCTTGTCTTTCCTGGGGTTTTTCGCCCGGTCTTGTTTTTGATGTGCCGCTGTTTGCCACCCTCAGCCTCTCACCGCGTTTGGGAAGCATGTTCCCGGTGGGGAGAGGAGAGGGAGGCCGAAAAAGTCAGGCCATCATTCAGTTCTGGGTGGGGATGATGGAGGAGGCGGGCGGTTCGGGCACATGAGGTTCGGGCACATGCAGGCCGCATTCGCGTTTTTCGTCGTTTTCCCACCACCATCGGCCGGCGCGTTCGTTTTCGCCGGGCTTGATGGCGCGCGTACAGGGTTCGCAGCCGATGGAGGGATAACCACGGGCGTGCAGCGGGTTCACCGGAACATCCATGGCCTCGACATGGGCGTTGATCGCCTCGAGCGACCAGTCGGCGAGCGGGTTGATCTTGAGGAGGCCGCGCTCGGCGTCATACTCGGCAAAGGGCGTGGTGGCGCGGTTGCCGGACTGGCCGCGACGAAGGCCGGTGATCCAGATGTCGGCGCCAGCCAAAGCCTCGGCGAGAGGCTTCAGCTTGCGCACATGACAGCAGGCGTGGCGGGCTTCCACGCTGTCGTAAAACCCGTTGAGGCCGTATTGCGCGGCAAAACCTTCGATATCGGCAGGTTTGGGATAAAAGCGCTTGATGGTGATGCCGTAGCGCTCCTCGGTCTCGCCGATCAGCGCCACCGTCTCGGCAAACAGCCGTCCGGTTTCCAGCGTCGAAACCTCGATCGGCAGCTGGTGCGTGCCGATCTCGGCGGTGATCACCTGATCCTCGATGCCGAGCGAGGTGGTAAACACCGCCCGCCCAAGGCCTGCTGCCAGCGACAGCCGGCCGGCAAGAGGAAGCGCTGCGAGTTCAGCGTCGAGCGAGGCGATGTCCTGAAGTGTCTGATGCAAGGTCATGAAGCAAAAATCCGCTGTGTTGCCAAGGGTTATGCCATGACCGCACTGCGGGAGACAGAAACAGGGATTTGAAGCGCGCGCGCGTAAGAGCAAATATCTCTAGAAAACGCCGCTTCCCGAGAAAACTTGGCGCCTGCCGGCAAAAACCTGCGCGCGGCCCCCATTGAGGGGGCTGATCCGTTTGTATTTCCGGTGGATTTGGGGTAGTGCGGGGACGCGGCTTGAACGCGCCCGGGGCACCCGCTCCGGCTTGCGTGTGGCGGGCCGTGCGCATGCCTCTCCACGCCCTGTCGACCGCCATTCCCGACGATCCTGTTGCCGGGGTTTCCAGAGGTCAACTCGCATTCGATCTCGCTGATGGAACCTTGATGATTTCGCAGAAAGCCAAATATGCCCTGCGGGCGCTGACCGCTCTGGCGCAAGCCGACACCGAGCGTCCGCTGATGATCTCGGAAATTGCCACGCAGCAGGCCATTCCGAAGAAATTTCTCGAGCAGATCCTTCTGGAACTGAAGCGGAACGGCATCGTGGAAAGCCGACGCGGCAAGCAGGGCGGTTATCTGCTGCTGAAGCCGGCGCAGGACATCACCTTTGGCGAAATCCTGCGGCTGATCGATGGGCCCATCGCGCCGCTACCCTGCCTGTCACAGACGGCCTATCGCCGCTGCGAGGATTGCGACGGCGAACACCTCTGCGAAATCCGCCATGTCTTTGCCCGCGTCGCCGATGCCAGCCGCGACGTTCTGTTTTCCACCACCATCGCCGATGCTGTCGGCGGTGTCGAAGACGCGCGGGCCTTGGATCTTGCCATCGCCTGAACCGGCATCCACCTGAATAACCGGCTTGAAGGAACGATCCGGCGCAGAATTTCTGTCGCCGTCCACCCGTTTTGCGCGCCCGTCATGGATGAAGTTTGCGCGTCCGATGCTTCCCACCACCAGTGTTTTGCGCCACATTGCCGTCTCGCATCCCATTCTTTGTTGTCGATTTGCGGCGCAGGGAAACAGTTTTGCCTTCTACGTCAGCCCGATTGACCAACTCTACCTGTTCAGTAGACATTAACGTGGCATTCCGATGGAGGGACCGTCATGAAGAGACTGAAGAATGGGTTGGGCGCCATTGCGCTTGGAATTTCGCTCAGTGTCGGCCTCGTGGCCCCGGCTTTTGCCGATACGAAATTGCTCAATGTCTCCTATGATCCGACCCGCGAGTTCTACAAGGAGTTCAACGCGGCCTTTTCCAAACACTACAAGGCAGAGACCGGCGAGACGGTGACGATCCAGCAATCGCATGGCGGCTCCGGCAAGCAGGCTCGCTCGGTCATCGACGGTCTGGAAGCCGATGTGGTGACGCTGGCGCTCGAAAGCGACATCAACGCCATCGTCGACAATGGCGGCAAGATCAAGCCGGACTGGCGCGGACGTCTTGCCAACAATTCCTCTCCCTATACCTCCACCATCGTGTTCCTGGTGCGCAAGGGCAACCCGAAGGGCATCCATAACTGGGGCGACCTCGTGAAGGGCGATATCCAGATTGTGACGCCAAACCCGAAGACCTCGGGCGGTGCGCGCTGGAATTATCTTGCCGCCTGGGCCTGGGCGAACGAAGAGTTCAAGGGCGATCAGGTGAAGATCAAGGCCTATGTCGCCGATCTCTACAAGCGCGCCCCTGTTCTCGACAGCGGTGCCCGCGGCTCCACCGTCACCTTTGCCCAGCGCGGCATCGGCGATGTGCTGCTTGCCTGGGAAAACGAGGCATATCTTGCCGGCCAGGAATTCGGCGAGGACAGCTTTGACATTATCGTGCCGCCGATCTCGATCCTTGCCGAGCCGCCGGTTGCCGTGGTCGATGCCAATGTGGATGCCAAGGGCAGCCGCAAGGTCGCCGAGGCCTATCTGCAATATCTCTATTCGGATGAAGGCCAGAATCTGGCTGCCAAGCACTTTTATCGCCCGGCAAAACCCGAGGTGGTGGCGCCTGAGCTTTTGAAGAAACTGCCTGACGTGAAGCTCGTGACCATCGACGATCCGATCTTCGGTGGCTGGAAAAAGGCCCAGCCCGAGCATTTCGGCGATGGCGGCATCTTCGACCAGATCTACAAGCCGGGCCGCTAAGCTCACTTTATATATATAGGGGAACCGGAGGGCATCCGTTCGCATGACAAAAACAGCCACCTCGCGGTGGCGATGGAAACAGCCGAGCATCATCCCGGGTTTCGGGTTGACGCTCGGCTTTTCGCTCGCCTACCTGTCGCTGATCATTCTCATCCCGCTCACGGGCCTTGTGTGGCGCACGGCGTCGCTCGGATGGGGGCAATTCTTTTCCATCTTTTTCGATGAGCGCACGCTTGCTGCTCTTTATATATCCTTCGGGACCGCGCTGATTGCCGCCGTGGTCAATGCCGTGTTCGGCGTTTTGATCTGCTGGATCCTGGTGCGCTATGATTTCCCCGGCCGCCGGCTGATCGATGCCATGGTGGACCTGCCGTTTGCGCTGCCGACGGCCGTTGCCGGCATCGCGCTTGCCTCGCTTTATGCGCCAAAAGGCTGGATCGGCGCGTTCTTCACGCCCTTTGATATCCGCATTGCGTTTACCCCCATCGGCATCGTCGTGGCGCTCATCTTCATCGGTCTGCCCTTCGTGGTGCGCACGGTGCAGCCGGTGATGGAAGAGATCGACCGCGAAGTGGAGGAGGCGGCGGCAACACTCGGTGCCAACCGTTTCCAGACCATTTTCAAGGTGCTTCTGCCGGGGCTGGCCCCGGCCGTGCTCACAGGCTTTGCGCTGGCCTTCGCCCGCGGCGTCGGCGAATACGGCTCGGTGGTCTTCATCGCCGGCAATATCCCTTACGTCTCGGAAATCGCACCGCTCCTCATCGTTATCAGGCTGGAGGAGTTCAATTACGCCGGCGCCACGGCGGTTGCCACCATCATGCTCGCCATCTCCTTTGCCATGCTGCTGGTCATCAACCTCATCCAGGCCTGGAGCCGCAGGAGGTATGGTTATGTGTGAAGTTTTTCGAGATGCCTTGAAGAAGAACCCCTCCCAACCCTCCCCACAAGGGGGAGGGCTTAACCCAGCCGCACCCTCTGATGCAGGAACGCAGCGGTTGCCACGTCGGTTCTCCCCCCTCGTGGGGGGTCCGAAGGACGGGGCGAGACCCGTGGCTCGACCCCGGTCGCCCGGCAGGGCAGAGAGGGTCTTGTCTCATGTCTAAACCCACCCGCGCACATTTCCGCAATCCCGCCGATGAAAGCCCGCTGGTCAAGCTGCTGCTGATCCTGATCGGCCTCGTTTTCCTTGGTTTCTTCCTGTTCCTGCCGCTCGTCGGCGTTTTCGTCGAGGCGTTCCGCAAGGGCGCTGAAGCTTATGTCGAGGCGCTGGTGGAGCCGGATGCGGTCTCTGCCATCAAGCTGACGCTGCTGGTGGCCGTCATTGCCGTGCCGCTCAACCTCGTTTTTGGCGTGGCCGCCGCCTGGGCGATTGCCAAGTTCGAATTCAAGGGCAAGGCCTTCCTCACCACGCTGATCGACCTGCCGTTTTCCATCTCACCGGTGATTTCCGGCCTCGTCTACGTGCTGTTGTTCGGCAGCCAGAGCGTGCTTGGGCCCTTCCTGAAAAGCTATGGCATCGAGATCCTGTTTGCTGTGCCCGGCATCGTGCTCGCCACCGTGTTCGTGACCTTCCCCTTCGTTGCGCGCGAACTGATCCCGCTGATGCAGGACCAGGGCACGGGCGATGAGGAGGCGGCCCTGTCGCTCGGCGCATCCGGCTGGCAAACCTTCTGGTTCGTGACGCTGCCCAACATCAAATGGGGCCTGCTGTACGGCGTGCTTCTCTGCAATGCCCGCGCCATGGGCGAATTCGGTGCCGTCTCGGTCGTCTCAGGCCATGTGCGGGGGCTTACCAACACCATGCCGCTGCATGTGGAAATCCTCTACAACGAGTATAATTTCGTCGCAGCCTTTGCCGTGGCCTCGCTTCTGGCAGCCCTTGCCCTCGTCACGCTTGCTCTCAAAACACTTCTGGAACTGCGGTTCGGCGCCGGTGGCGCTGGCGGCCGCCGGCATTGAAAGGCGCAACTCCCATGGACGTCACCATCAACCACATCCGCAAGGAATTCGCCCGTTTTCCGGCCTTGAACGACGTTTCGCTCGATATCCGCTCGGGCGAGCTGATCGCGCTGCTCGGCCCCTCCGGTTCCGGCAAAACGACGCTTTTGCGCCTCATCGCCGGCCTCGACCAGCCGACAGAGGGAAAAATCCTGTTTGGCACGGAGGATGCCTCGCACCGCACCGTGCAGGAGCGCAATGTCGGCTTCGTGTTCCAGAGTTATGCGCTGTTTCGCCATATGACGGTGGCCGAAAACATCGCCTTCGGCCTGAAAGTACGCCCCAGCGCCACCCGCCCGCCAAAGGCCGAGATCCGCAAACGTGTCGCCGATCTGCTCGAGATGGTGCAGCTGAACGGGCTCGACAAACGGTATCCGAACCAGCTGTCGGGTGGCCAGCGCCAGCGCGTGGCGCTTGCCCGCGCCATGGCGATCGAGCCGCGCATCCTGCTGCTTGACGAACCGTTTGGCGCGCTCGACGCCAAGGTGCGCAAGGAGCTGCGTCGCTGGCTGCGCGAGTTTCATGATCGCACCGGCCACACCACCGTCTTCGTGACCCACGACCAGGAAGAGGCGCTGGAACTGGCAGACCGTGTCGTCGTCATGAGCCAGGGCAAGATCGAGCAAGTGGGCACCGCCGATGATGTTTATGACCGGCCGGGCTCGCCCTTCGTTTTCTCCTTCATCGGCTCCTCGTCGGAACTGCCGGTGACGCTTGCGGGTGGTGGCGTCCGTTTCAACGGCCGCCCGATCGGTATCGGCGCGGCGGGAGAGGGGCCAGCGGACGGCAAGGCCCGCCTGTTCTTCCGCCCGCAGGATGTGGTGCTGATGGACGCAGCCGATGCGCTGTCGGGCAAGGTCACCGCCTGTCGTCGCCTTGCCGGCACCCGCATTGCCGAAATCGACATCTCCAACGGCGAGGCCAAGGGCGGCAAGCCGCATCACGTCGAAATCGAGGTTCCGCTCGATGCACCCGTGACGCTCGGGGCTGACCTCTCCTTCCGTCCAACCCGCTGGCGGCTGTTTTTCGAGGGCTGACCGAGGGCCGTCGATCCCGGGCATGGCAATTCGGGATCGGCGCACGGCGTTGCAGAGGGTTTTTACGCGTGCATTGCAGTATAAGATGTTTTGCATCCGGACGCGTCAGATATTGACTGCCCGGTCCGATGTCTTATGCCTAATGCGCCTGAAAACATTCTGCACACGATTGTCCAGCTGCAGCATTGTCGTCTGGCAACACTTGGGGGAATGACCGACAATCAGTGACGCCGTATCTGGACCACGCCCGGGACCGGTTTTCACGCATTCGAAACCTTGGCGCTTACGTCTTGGTTTACGTCTGCGTGCCATAAGCTTGAGACCATGCAGGACTTTTATGTGCCACTGCCGGACTTTTAAGCTTTGACGGGCCAGACATGGATATGCTTTCGACAGATCCTCAGACGATGATGCGAGTTGGCGACGACCTGACCGACCGGCAGATGCCCATGCCGGTGGCACGGTACGTTGGTGCGCAGGCGGAAGCGGACGGGGGACCCCGCAGCATGACCGCCCGGCTGCTGGCCTTTGCCGCCCTGCTGCTCAGCGTGCGGCCGGGCCGCCCCACCTTCGGTTTTGCCTGTCTTCTCGTCTTTACAGCCTGTGCGCTGGCGGATGTTTTTCTGGAGGAGGGGTTGCTTGCCCTGCCTCTGTGGCTCGGCATTCCCATGCCGGAGGGGACCGGTTCGACGCTGTCGCTGACGCTGGTGGCCGGCGCATGGGCGGGGCGGCGCATCCTGCGCCCGGCTCCGCAGGTCCGGAGCCGCCCGGCATCCGAGGATCTTGCCCGCGCTGCCGAGATTGTCGCGCGCCATCCCAACGCCAGCGCAGGCCTCGTGCGGCTGGGCGACAAACATGTGCTGTTTTGCGAAGACCGCGAAGCTTTCATCATGTATGCCCGCCACAACCGCTCCTGGGTGGCGCTGTTCGACCCGGTTGGTCCGCGTGAAAAATGGCCGGGGCTGGTGATGAAATTCATGGATGCGGCCCGCGCCGATGGCTGCCGCCCGGTGTTCTACCAGGTTTCGCCGGAATTTTTGCCGGCAGCCGTCGATGCGCGGCTGAAACCCTACAAGCTTGGCGAACAGGCGGCGGTGGACCTGACGCGCTTCGACCTGAAGGGCGGCGCCTGGCTAAAATTGCGCCGCTCGATCAACCGGGCCGAGCGCGACGGCCTTGAATTTTCCCTGCTGCAGCCCTGCGATGTGCCGGCCGTGCTGGACGAACTTTTTTCGGTCTCGCGGCAATGGCTCGCCGCCCACAATGCCGGCGAAAAGGGCTTTTCACTCGGCACGTTCCAGCCGGCCTATGTCGCGGCAAGCCTGGTGGCCGTCGTGCGCATCGAAGGCCGCATCGTGGCATTCGCCAATATCCTCACGGCCGACAACGGCCGGGAAGCCTTCATCGACCTGATGCGCCATATACCCGGCACCCATCGCGGCCTGATGGACCTTTTGTTCGTGCGCACCATGGAAGGGCTGAAGGCGGATGGCTATCGCACGATGAACCTCGGCATGGCGCCGCTTGCCGGCCTCAGCGACCACCACGCCGCCCCCTTGTGGAACCACATCGGCCGCCGGATCTTCTGCCACGGCGAACGGTTCTACAATTTCCAGGGCGTCCTGTCGTTCAAGTCGAAGTTCGATCCCGCCTGGCAACCCCGTTACCTCGCCGTCGGCGCAGGCGTACCCATCGCATCACTCTACGATGTCACCATGTTGATCGGCGGCGGGCTGCGCAACATGCTGCGGCGGTGATGCTGCATGGTCAGCGGGTTAGCTTCTGCGGAAGGGCATCCAGGCGTTCAGCCGCTGCTGTCGCTCGCGGCAGCTGTCGCAGGGAACCATTCCGACGCTGCGGCTGAGGCGCGAAATCACGTCGCCCATGCCCTCATCCTCTGGCCGCACGATCGGTGGCAGGCGCATGCGCCGTAGCGTTGGCTCGGGTGCTTCATCGTCTGCTGTGGGTGTCTTTTCATCAGACATCAAGGCCTCCTCTGTCGCTCATGGCCATCTCCAAAGGGGATGCCGCCCCCCGCCGGCAAAGGCGGGAGGCGGCGCTGGAACATCAGTTCCTCAGCAAGAGCCGACGCATTCCCGCGCGACCTGATGGCCGAGTGCCGTCACGGTCACGCAGGCGCCCGTGGGAAAGAACGAGCCGCAGGACGAGACGCAGGCCTGGGCGGCGGTGCCGGATGGCAGCGAGATGGGGAGCGAGATGCAATGCTTGCCGAAGATCGGGATATCGACGCAGACCTGGCCGTTCTGGACGGACACGGACACGCAGAAGCCGAAGCTCGGGCGAACCCCATTGCGTGACGAGGACGGCAGGACACCGCCGGCTTGTACGGGTAGACGCATGATTTCATCCTTTCGAGGTTGCTGGTTTTAGGAAGTGAAAGCGGATCAGTAGGCGCGCCACTGGCGTACTTTTCCGACCATCACGGGGATGACGTCGGAGACGTCAACGGTGAACCGGAACAGCATTCTGGCCTCTTCCAACCGCTTCATCGGGTTGAAGAATGTCAGTTTGACATCCCAGCTATCGGAGCCCGGCCGGGCGATCGGGCTTTTGCCCACCTCGATCCCGTCCAGCTGGAGCTTTTCCATCATCGCCCGCTCGAACACCCGTTCCACCTGATAGGCCTGGGTGGCGGCAAAGTTCAGCGCCCGGTCCTGCGGCGTCTGGCCGAGGTTGCGGATCTCGAAATAGACGCGTTCAAGGAAGGTGACGATCGCATCCTCCAGGCCTGCGACATTCTCATCCGCAACACCGGCAAGCATGGTCTTGGCGAGCGCTGCCGTGGTCCAGCTGTACATGCCGCGCAGCTCGGGAACGACGACCGGCAGGATGAGGCCGCTCGGGAGGGCGACATGCCCGTCAAGAACGCCCGGAAGAGATACGCGCTCGGCGCCTTCGTTCAGCTGGTCGTCCAGCAGCGAAAGCAGCTGCTTGTAGCCTTCGGCCGCAAATGCGCCGCCGGGCCGGATCGCATAGACCGGAACCTCGTCAATGGACAACGTCCAGATGATCGATTCGGCCAGATAGGAATTTGAAGCCTTCTGCAGTTCCTTGAGCAGGGCACTCGGATCGTAGAAGGCCTTGTCGTCAAGCGATGTGCTGAGCGACCGGCGGCGCGTATCGCTGCCCAGGTCATAGCTCAGCGTACCGAGCGCGTAGACAATCTTGCCGGTGCCGGCAGAAGCTCCCTTCTGGCAGGTTGGGCAGTCGTCGTCGCTCGGCGCCACAGAGGGCGAAAGTCCGGCAGGTTTATGGGGTGCTGCCGCCTGCAGTGTGCCACCCGCCGGCGCCTCAAGGGACGGCATCCATTGCGCGTCCGTCTCTTGCGATCCCGACATCATGCTGGGCGAGATCTCATCAGGGGTCACATCGGATAAAGTGATCAGTGCATGATAGCCTCTGCTTTCTTCTGGGTTGGCTGGGGTGAGGGGAGCTGGGGTAGAAGCCGCGTCAGGGCGCCGGATAGATCGATACGGCCGGAAAGGTATCTGGGCGCGTCCGGTCCCTCGACAGACCGGGCGCCGGCAATTAGTGCATGGCGCAATGCGGATGCACCGAAGCGCTGGCCTGCGCGGCGGCCGGCGGCCATCAGCAGGGCTGCGGCACCGGAAACGACCGCTGTTGCCATGCTGGTGCCCTGCGGGTGCATCACGCTGCCATCGGTTGCAGCCGCGGCAATGCCCTGTCCCTGCGCCACGATGCCATGGTTGGTGTAATGCGCGCCAAAGTTGCTGGAGGGCAGGGCCATGCCTTCGATATCCACGGCGCCGACGGCCAACACGCTCGGCACGGCGGCCGGAAAATGCGCGCAGTCGCATCCGTCATTGCCGGTGGCCGCAATCACCAGAATATCGGCGCGTTCCGCCTCGGCCAGCGCCTCGGCAAGCAGCGGTGACATCGCCTTGTTACCGGCCAGTTCGCCACCGCTGATATTGATGATATCGGCACCGGCCGCGATCACGTCACGGATCGCTTTGGCCAGATCCTCCTGGCTTGCGGGAATGATGCCGTCTGGCCCATCGCGATAGATCGGGCGGATTAAACCCTTGCAGCGCCACGCAAATCCGGTGGCATCGCTGCCCGGCTGGCCAAACAGCAGGCTCGCAATGGCGGTGCCATGCTGCAGGCCATTGCCGGTTGCAGGTGCCGCTTCGGCCGCCGTATCGCCCAGAAGGTGAAGCCGCGCCTCGCGCAGGCTTTCGTGCGTTTTCAGCACCTGGCCGTCGAGAATGGCAATGGTGATGTCTTCGCTGCCCCCGTCAAAAAGGGGCGGCGTTCTCTGCCGCTTGGTATCAGGCATGGTTGTACTCCTCCCGGATGCGCGGTGTGCGCCGGTCCCTGCCGTCAATGTTGTCTGCTGATCGATACGCTCCCACGCACTTACGTGCTTATGGAGAAATATTTACAGATACACTTAAAAAGTGTCCAGTGTAAAATACACGTATAAAGAATAAAAAATATTTCACACAAACAAAGGTGGTGTCTTGGGCAATAAAAAACGCGCCGTGTCGAGACACGGCGCGCAATACAACAGTCAGACGAAGTTCCGCAGTTCAGCGGTGTGTCACACCAGAAAGATCGAGATGATCGGGAAGGCCGTGAGGAGGATGATGCGCAAGAGGTCGGCGGTGACGAAGGGGACGATGCCCCGGTAGGTATCGCGCACCGGCACCTCTCGCGACATCGCGGATATGATGAAGAGATTGAGCCCAACGGGTGGTGTGATCATGCCGATCTCGGCCACCATCAGCACGAGAATGCCGAACCAGATGGCAAAGTGCTCCGGTGAAAGCCCGAAATCCATCGCCGTCACGATCGGGAAAAAGATCGGGATGGTGAGCACGATCATCGACAGCGAATCCATGATGCAGCCGAAGATGATGTAGAGCGCGAGGATGATGATGAGCACCGTCATCGGCGCAAACCCTTGCGCGGTTACCCATTCGGCGCCCATCTGCGGCAGGCGCGAGAAGGCAAGGAACGAGTTGAACACCGAGGCGCCGAGCACGATGAAGAAGATCATGCCGGTGGAAACGGCGGTTTCCTTGAAGCAGGCGAGAAGCGATGCACGATCCAACCCGCCATTTTTCCAGGCAACGAGGCCTGCACCGGCTGCCCCGACAGCGGCTGCCTGTGTTGGCGTGAACCAGCCGAGATAGATGCCGCCGACGACAAGGAAGAAGATTGTCGCGACCGGCCAGACGGCCAGGAGCGCCGGCACCCGCTCGGCCCAGGGCACGCGCGGCGCCTGTCCGGCGCTTTCAGGTTTCACCCGCACATAGATGGCGATGACGATGAGATAGGAGATCGCCGCGATGATGCCGGGCACAAAGGCGGCGAGAAACAGCTTTGCGATATTTTGTTCGGCAAGGATCGCATAGATGACCAGCACGACCGAGGGCGGAATGAGAATGCCGAGCGTGCCGCCGGCGGCAAGCGCTGCGGTGGAGAGGCCACCGGCATAACCGTGGCGGCGCAACTCCGGCAAAGCGACCTGCGCCATCGTCGCAGCGGTTGCCAGAGACGAGCCGCAGATGGAGCCGAAGCCGGCACTGGCACCCACCGCTGCCATGGCAACACCGCCCTTGCGGTGGCCGACAAAGGCGGCGGCGGCATTAAACAGCGCCTGGCTCATGCCGCCGCGTGCGGCAAACTGGCCCATCAGCAGGAAGAGCGGAATGATCGAGAGGGAATAGTTGGCGTTCGTTGTCCAGGCGATGGATTTCAGCTGCGACAGGATCGGCACCCATTTGCCAAGCACCAGATAGGTGCCGACAATGCCGGTGCCGAGCATGGCGGCGGCAATCGGCACGCGCAAAAAAATCAACAGGATAAGGACTGGAAACGACCAGAGCCCGATTTCAATACTGCTCATCAATGGGCTCCCATGGAGGCGACAATGGCTTGGCCGCGGCGGATATCGCGCAGGTCCGCCAGAATGACGAAAAGACAAATCAACACATTGACGACAAGCAGGACCATGGCAGCGGCAAAGCCCCACCAGACCGGCAGCAGCAGAAGCGGCGTGGTTTCGCCATTGCCGAACTTGTCCATGAGACCGACGCCATGGCGCCAGGTGAGGAGGGCAAAAAGCACGGCGATGATGATGTCGCCAATCAGCTGCGTGACGTTCATCGCCTTCGGCCCAAAGGCGGCGATCAGGATATCGACGCCGACATGGCCGCGCCGCAACTGGCAGAACGGCAAAAAGGCGAAGACGGCAAGGCCGCACAGTGCTTCCACCAGTTCGATTTCGCCGGGGATCGGCCGGATCGTCAGCGAGCCCAGAATGGAAAGGCCGGTCAGTGTACAGGCGGCGACGAGGCAGAGCCCGCCAAAGCCGACGAAAACGCCAGCCAAAAGATTTGCCGCGCGCTCCAGCCCATCGAACGCAGTCGGTTTTTCGGTTGCCATCAGAGACATCCTTGATTCTGAAAAAGACATGATCTTGAAAACGCCTGTCCAGGCGACCGCCGGCGGTGCCTGGACAGGGGCAGTGCTTGCAAAATTACTTGGTGTGCTTCTCGATCATCGAGATGGCATCCTTGTAGAGCGTGGTGCCATCAAGGCCCTTGCCATCCATCTCGGCCACCCAGTTTTTCGTCACCTTGTCGCCCAGCGCCTTCCAGCGGTTGGTCTCGGCCTCGTCCAGCACATAGGTGGTGTTGCCGGCCTTGTCGGCCAGTTCCTTGCCGCGCACATCGCCTGCATCCATCGCAGCGCCGAACTTGGCGGCAAGGGCGGCACCGGAATTGTCGTCGATGACCTTTTTCAGGTCTGCCGGCAGCGCCTCATAGCTGTCCTTGTTCATGGCAAAGATGAAGGCGCCCGTATAAAGGCCGGTCTTGCTGGCAAAGGCCGTGTGGTTGGGCGCAAGTTCGGCAATCTTGATCGAGGGTGTCACTTCCCAGGGAACCACGGTGCCATCGATGACGCTCTTCGACAGCGATTCCGGAACCGTCGTTACCGGCATGCCGACCGCCGATGCGCCCATGGCTTCCAGCATCTGGTTGACCACCTTGGACGTGCCACGCAGCTTCAGCCCCTTCATGTCGGAGAGCGACTTGATCGGCTTTGCGGCAATCGTGTGCAGCAGGCCGGGGCCGTGCGTGTGGACGGCCAGAACATGGAAATCCTTGAACTCGTCCTTCAGGTGTTTTTCGTAATAATCGTTGAAGGCAAGCGAGGTTGCCTCGCCTGTTGTTACCATGAAGGGCAGCTCGAACGCTTCCGATTTCGGGAAGCGGCCGGGTGTATAACCGATCAGCGTCCAGCCCATGTCGACGACGCCGTCTTTGACCTGATCGACGATTTCGCCGGGTTTGCCGCCCAGCTGCATGGCCGGGTAGATCTCCACCTCCATGCGGCCGCCGCTATCCGCCTTGATCTTTTCGGCCCAGGGTGTGAGCACCTTGGACGGGATGGTGGCCTGCGGCGGCAGGAAATGGTGCAGTTTCAGAACCACCTCGGCGGCAAAGGCCGAAAGCGGCATCAGGGAAAGGGCAGCACCGGACAGGCCGGCCAAAAGGAACTTGCGCAACATGATCTCCTCCAATCGCGCTGAAATGTCAGGGGAAATCTGGCACGGCCTTGTCCTGCCGGCGGCTTTCGGCACTCGTGGTGAGCGCCGCGCCCTGTTCCGGACCGGACGGACCCCTCCGTGGTCCCATCCTTCCCCCATGCTGGTTATGCTTACAGAAGCAAACGGGCCGCGCAAATAAAAACAATCACGCCATTCATAACTTAACGGATATGCATCGCATTGGTTTGTGCTGGCCATGCGAGGGAGCAGCCGTCATCCCGCCGGTTTTCAGGATGCCGTGCGTTGCTCGCTGCGCTGCGCGCGCAACGCCTGCGCGAGAAAGGCGCGCGACAGCCCGTGATAGAGCGGTTCCGGCGCAAGGATGCGCGAGGTGACGTAACCGAGCATCGAGGCCGCCATGATCGGGATGACGGCTTCATGATTGCCGGTCATTTCGATGATGATGACGAAGGCGGTCATCGGCGCCTGCACGACGCCGGCGAAATATCCGGCCATGCCGAGAAGCGCGCCGAGTGCGATATTGCCGCCGATGAGGCCCGCTATCGTTCCGCCAAGGCTGACGCCGACGGTGAGCGACGGGGCAAAGATGCCGCCCGGAATGCCAGAGGCCATGGAGAGGAAGGTGGAGGCGAATTTTTCGAGAAACAGGAAATGCCCAGGCGCCTCGCCGTTCAGAATGGCGCGCGACTGTTCATAACCGGTGCCGAATGTTTCACCACCGGAGATAATGCCGATGACGGCAACCGCCAGACCGCAGATGGCAGCCAGCATCACGGTTTTCTTGAGCGGTGAGGGCTGTACGAAACGGCGCACGCGCCGCGCAACCGAAAGCGCGCCGGCGCTGAAGGCGGCACCAAGCCCGCCGCCGGCAAGCCCGCAGGCAAGCACCAGCAGCCAGTCGCGCATGCCGGATGCGGCAACCGAGGTCTCGCCAAAATAGGTATAGCTGCCGACAAGCCCGAGCGCTGCAAGCCCGGACAGGATGACGGCGGCAAGCACCAGTCCGTTGGCGCGGGATTCGAAACTGCGGCTCATTTCTTCGATGGCAAAAACGATGCCGGCAAGCGGCGTGTTGAACGCAGCGGCAATGCCGGCGGCGGAACCCGCGAGAATCAGCCCCTTGGCCTGCGCCATGCCGCCGATGCGACCACTCGCCAGCATGATGGCCGCCCCCACCTGCACCGTCGGTCCCTCGCGGCCGATGGAGGCGCCGCAAAACAGGCCGACAAGGGTGAGCAGGATTTTTCCGACCGCCAGTTTCAGCGAGAGCAATGCCCCGCGCGCCGCCTCATGGCTCAAGTGCCGGGCCGCAATCGCCTGCGGAATGCCGCTGCCTTGCGCATTGGGAAACCACGACAGCGCCATCCATGCACTCAGCGCAAACCCCGCCGGCGTCAAAAGCAGCGGCAGCAGGAAAGCGTAAGGCCCGGCCGTCGTCAGCGTCTTGAACAGGTGCTGCGCCTGATCGGCCGCCATGGCAAAACCGACGCTCACCACCCCGATCGCCACCGCCCCGATCCAGAACACGATCCGCGGCTTCCACACCCGCCACGACCCGCGCATGACACGGGAGCGGCGAAACATCTTGGACTTGCGGTAGGAGAGGGGCATGGCAGGCTCGGGAGATTTTTTTAAGGTAAGGCAGACCCCTTTAACGCCTCCGAGGCATGGGGATGCAAGCCTTTAGCGCAGCAAGGCGGAACATAGGGCGGATTTTAAGGGGAAAGGCGAGTTGAAAGGATCGGCTAGGGCGCTGTCACTGCATCGGACGCTTGGTGATGGAAGGTTCGGCCCCGTTGACACATTCTATGAATCGCTGGAAGGTTGGTCGGAACATTTAGGGAACGAAGTGGCGGCGGAATCATGCCCTTTTCTGAGCAGCAGTTCGTGGAGCATGTCCGGAAAAATCCCGTCAACCGCCGGCTTCTGGAGAGTCTCCCCAGCCTGGAACTGCCGCAGGGCACCCTTACCGCCGGCTGCCTGGCTCAGACGGTCTGGAACCTGAAGGTCGGGAACAAACCGGATTGGGCCATCAAGGACTATGACATTTTCTATTTCGACGCCGGCGACCTGTCGTGGGAAGCGGAAGACGCGGTCATACAAAAGGCAAGGGATACGCTTGGCGATCTCGCGGACAAAGTCGAGATCAGAAATCAGGCGCGTGTTCACCTCTGGTACGCGCAGAAATTCGGTTCTGCCTGCCCGCCATTGACACGCGTGGAAGGCGGGATTGACCGTTTTCTCATCACCTGCACGCAGGTCGGGATCAATCTGGAGAATGGTGCCGTTTATGCCCCTCACGGGTTCAACGACCTCTGGAACGGCATTCTGCGCATCAATCCCCATAATTCGCTGAAGGATTTGTTCGTCAGCAAATGTGCGGATTACAGAACCCGCTGGCCCTGGCTTTCTGTTGCAATATGATCCGTCGTCAACACGTTCGGACGTCGCGGTGATATCGTTATAAAGCAGCGGCTTTTAAACGAAGATGATGTTTGTCGAGAGCGCTTCAGAAGGGGGCACAGTAGGCGCCAGCCGCCCCCCTCATCCGCCTTGCGTCCTGCGGACCCTTTGTAACTTCCCAATAGCCGCATTTGGGTGTGTACTGCCCGATGCGGTGGCGGATGGGAGACCGACAAACCTTTGGGACACCAAGCCCGCGGGAGAG
The DNA here is from genome assembly GCF_058242805.1 of Neorhizobium sp. PAMB6716. Lineage (NCBI taxonomy): Bacteria > Pseudomonadati > Pseudomonadota > Alphaproteobacteria > Hyphomicrobiales > Rhizobiaceae > Neorhizobium > Neorhizobium sp. PAMB6716. The sequence goes on along the minus strand of NZ_CM177835.1, from coordinate 2,355,492 downwards.
CAAGGGTCTTCGTCCGCCGTTCCATCGAACCCGAACAGTCGCCAGGACCGCTTGCGCAGGCAAAGTCCGTTTAGGCAAGGATGGGAAAAGATGGATATCGTTGTTGGGATCGATGTTTCGAAGGATCGTCTGGATATCGCCGTGGCGCCATCCGGTGTGACGTTTGCGGTGGAAAATACGCATGCGGGCGTCGAAGATCTGGTCTCGCGACTGCAATCGATCAAAGCCGATGCCGTTGCCATGGAAGCAACTGGCGGGTTTGAGATGCTGGCGGTGGCGGCGCTGTCTTCGGCGGGCTTTGCCGTCCTCGTGGTCAATCCGGCGCAGGTGCGTTCTTATGCCAATGCGATCGGCCGTCGCGCCAAGACAGATCCGATCGATGCGGCAGTGATTGCCGCTTTCGTGATTGCGACCCAGCCAGAGCTGAGACCGCTCAAAGACTTGGAAACCCAGGCTTTGTCGGCACTTGTGGCCCGCAGGCGGCAGATCGTCCAGATGATCGTGGCCGAGGAAAACCGGGCGCGCATGGTTCTGGCGAAAGAGGCCCAGAAGAGCATTACGCGGTTGCTGAAAGCCCTCAAGCGCGAGCTGGAAAGTCTCGACGCCGATCTCGATGAACATATCCGCAAGTCGCCGCTGTGGCGGGTGCGCGAGCAGCTGCTGACATCGGTGCCGGGGGTGGGGCCCGCCACCGCTCGCACGCTGCTCGCCGAGATGCCGGAACTGGGCAGTCTCGATCGACGTCAGATCGCATGGCTTGCGGGTCTGGCACCCTTTACCCGACAATCGGGCACGTGGAAAGGCAAGAGCTTCATTGGCGGCGGCAGGGGCAAAGTGCGGGCCGTGCTGTTCATGGCAGCCCTCGTCGCCAGCCGGCACAACCCCGTGCTCAAAGCCTTTCGTGACCGTCTCGTCGCAGCCGGCAAACCCAAGATCGTCGCCATCGTCGCCACAATGCGCAAACTTCTCACCATGCTCAACGCCATCATCCGGGACCAAAAACCATGGCAAAACGCTTGACTGCCCAGACAGTCGCTCTCCCCGGGGGAGAAGGGATGTTGCCGCAGCGGAGGCGGCTCTCTCATCCTCTCGTCCTTGACGTGCGCTTGTAAAATGCGTATTTTACAAAAAAAGAGATGGATGGGTCATGGCGCAGGCTTTGAAAGTTTCGGCCACGGAATTTGCCCGCAAGTTCACCACGTTCAGGGAGCAGGTGCAGACGGCGGGCGTGATCGAGATCACGGCGCACAATCGCACCATCGGCGCCTTCCTGTCTGCGGCTGAACTCGAGCATTATCAGGATATGAAGAAGCGCGAACGCGAGGTTATCCGCGCAAGCGAGATCGATGACGACACCATGGCGCTGATCATGGGTGCCGAATACGGCAAAGCAGCCGAGTGAATTATCCGGTCCCGGTTCCCGGCCTTGTCATCCGCTACAACTATCTTTGGGATCAGGAAAAAGTCGAAGGGCGCACTGTCGGGCTCAAGGACAGGCCCTGCGCCATCATCCTCTATCATTCAAAGAGCCAGGACACGATCGTCGTCCCCATCACCCATTCGCCTCCCGAACCCGGCGAGGAGGAGCTTTCCGTCGAGGTTCCTGCGGAACTCCGGGGCCAGCTTGGTCTGGATGACGAGATTAACTGGGTGCGCGTGAGTGAGGTCAACCGGTTCGTGTGGCCCGGCATTCATCTGCGCCCGTTGCCGTCTGACCCGAACCGCTTCGATTACGGCATGATCCCTGCGGATTTTTTCGAAACGATCAAGGCCCGGCTTCATCAGGCCATGATGAAGGGGCGCATTCCCTCGACGCGACGCTGAACCGGTTGAGGTTGACGACGCGAGCGGCTGCCGGTCTCGGGGCAGGGGGTGAGACCGGCAGCACGTCTCCCGTCAGACGATCAGCCCCTTCATCGGCTGAACGGCTTGCGAGCCGGGGAAAACGACGTCGGCGAGGTGGCCGGCGCTGGCGCCCAGGAGATCGACGGCCATGCCCTTCACCACCGCGCGGATATCGGTGGTGGCGGCGAGATCGCGGGCTTCGAAGAGCTGGCTGTCCTTCAGGCCCGGCCAGTCGGTGATGACGCGGCCGCCGGCCACCGCCCCGCCGGCCAGAAACGCCGTGGTGCCGGTGCCGTGGTCGGTGCCTTCGGTGCCGTTGATGCGGGCGGTGCGGCCAAATTCGGTGGCGACTACAATGGCGGTATCCTTCCACACCGGGCCCAGTTCCTCGCGGAAGGCGGCGAGCGAATTATCAAGGCCCGACAGGAGTTTCGCCAGCCGCTCCGTCTCCTGCGCATGGGTGTCCCAGCCCTCGAAGGCAAGCGCTGCGACGCGCGGGCCATCCGGTTGCGCCAGAAGCCTTGCGGCACCACGCGCCATCTGCTCCATGCCATTCGGATCACCCGGCCCGCCGCGCGCCTTCACATCAAGGCCCGAGGCGATCTTGCCGGTCTCGATGCCTTCCTTCAGCAGTTCCGACAACAGCGGATCGGTCTTGCCGTAGAGATCGACGAGACGGGGGGCAAGATCGCCGTCGGCTGCCTTCAGCACCGAAGGCGCCCAGCCGAGCACCGGTGCCTTGCCGCGGATGACCAGAGGCGCATTGGCACCGATCGACAGGCCGCGCACCCGCTCGGATGCGCCGGGGGCGATCTTTTCGCCCTCCGGCAGGCCTTCCAGCAGGCGGTTCAGCCAGCCGGTTTCCACATGGCCTGGGGTCGAATAGCCCGATTCCAGCACGTCCTGCCCGTCAAAATGCGAGCGTTCGCGATAGGCGGTGGCGCTGGCATGGACGACGGCTGCCTCTTTCGCCAGAAACATCTTCTGGAATTTCGGCATCGAGGGATGAAGCCCGAAAAAGCCGTCGAGCGGCAGCGCCGGGTTGTCGCCATCCAGCCGCATCGCGATCTGCTGGCGAAGGCTTGCATAATTTGGATCGCCAATCGGCGGCACGGCGGTCAGCCCATCCAGCGCGCCGCGCAGGATGATGGTGACGAAGCGCGGATCGCGCCCGCCGGCCGCATGGGCAAAACGCGGCATGAAGGCCCAGGCAAACAGCGCGCCGGAAGCGCCAAGCACGGCGCGGCGGGTGGGGTTCAAATTTTCGCACATCATGATCAGGCCCTCTGGAATTCGGGGGAAAGGAAGGCGATGGAAAGCCCCTGCGGGCGCGTTTCCGCTCGCGAGATCGCCTGCAGCGTGTCATCGGAGAGGAGCGGCCCGAACCGGTCGCCGGCAAAGGCGCGCGGATCGACAGCCCCCGGCACCTGCCCGGCAAACAGGCTTGCCGCATCGATGCGGGTGGCAAGGCCTTCGGACGAGGCCCAGGCGTCGCTCACATCCGAAAAACCGTTCGGCCCGGAGGGGTTCCACAAAGGTTGGCCGAGAGCGTTCAGCACCGAAATCACCTGCTGCGGTTTGGGCTTGATGCCGGTGGTGCGCAGCACGGCCGTCACATATTGCAGCGGCGTGCGAATTTTGGTGAGCTGCGGGTTCCACGCCTCCTCGGCATCGACAAGCGCCATATAGACCGCAGAGAGATCGCCGCCGGTCTTGGTATAGGCGGCGGCAAGCTTTGCCACGAGCGCCGGCGGCGGCACGTCGGCCACGAAATGGCGCACCAGTTTTGTGGCGAGATGGCGGGCGGTGGCGGGGTGGCGGGCAAGATCGCGGAGCACTGAGCGCCCCTGTTCCTCGCCGCCTTCCGCGTAGGTTATGCCCATCACCGCATGGTCGCCCGGTTCATGCGCGTATGTATTAAAGACGAACGTGCCTTGCGGCCCCGGCTTTTTCTCATCGCGAAACACCGTCCAGCCGGTGATGATGCGGGCAAGCGAGGTGACATCCGCCTGGCTATAACCGCTGCCGACGCCGAGCGTGTGCAGTTCCATGATTTCGCGGGCGAGGTTTTCGTTGAGGCCGCGCTTGCCGTTCTTGTTGGCGGGAGAATTGGGGCCGATGGACTGGCGGTTATCGAGGAAAACCAGCATGGCCGGATGGGTTTCCACCGCCACCAGCATGTCCTCGAAACGGCCGAACACATGCGGGCGGATGGCCTCGCGCTCGAAACAGCCGGCGAGGATGTGCACCTCGCCGCCCTTGGACGTGGCAATCGAGAAGTGATTGGCCCAGAACTGCGCAAGCCGCTCGCCAAAGCCGATCAGCGGCTGGTGAATGGTGCCGTTGAAGCGCGCGTCCGCCTCCGCCAGAAGGATCTGCTGCGGCAGATAGGGACGTTTTGAGGCGCTGTCGGCCTGTTGTGCGGCGGGTTTTGTCGCGCCGCCATCCGGCATTTTCTGGCCCGCAGCATTGCCGGGGGCCATTCCGCCCGCGCCCATTCCACTTGAACCCATGCCACTTGCGCCCATCTCCGCGCCGCCCATTCCATTGCCGCCGCCTTGCATGCCGGAAGCTGCCGGTTTGGCCGGGGCAGAGGGTGGGGTCGATCCGGCGCCTGCCATGGCAGTTCCGGCTGTTGCCATGGCGGCATCGCCGGGCTTTGCGGAAACCTGTGTCGGCTGCGGGCGCTCGCGCTCGGCCTTCACCTGCTCGTTGTAGTCGTATAGCGAGATCAGCAGGTCTGCATGGGAGCGCAGGTCCGCACCGACAGGGGTCGGCACCGCCTGTTCGACTATTTCCTGCCGCAGCAGATCACGCGGGTCTGCCTTGATGGCGTTTATGCTGCCCTCTTGCGCGCCGAGCCCGAAACGCCAGAGGGCAAGCGCTGCATCGATATCCCTGGGATTGGCCATGATGGAACCGAACTCCGTTGTGTTATCGGTTCTTCAACGGGGGCAGGGGCAACAATCCGTCGGTTTTCAAATGTGATCATTTCGTGGCGGGGCGCGGGGCCTCGCGCTGCACCAGTCCGTCAGCCAGACGGCGGCGCTCATCGAGCGAAAGATTTTGGGCAAATTCCACCGCGCGCTTTTCGGTGGCGGCACGCACGGCCATTTCCGCATCGCGCGCCCGCTCCAGCGCATCCGACAGCGCCTGTGCATCGAGAACCGGCTTGCCCATCAGGGCGGCCGCCTCGACACGAGCCTGACGCGCTTCCTGAACCGTCAGGCGCACCTCGCGCCTTGCATCCGAGAGCGCCTTCTGGAACGCGGCGCGCACATCGCCCGGCAATTGTTCGCCGGCAAGCGGCATGCGCGACGGAGGGGCTGCATCGCGGCCGGAGAGATAAACCGCGCCGGCGCCGGCAAGCGCGCAGACAAGAAAGGTATTGGCCAGCAGAAGGCCGACAGTCAGCCGGCGAAAACTCGTCTCGTTCATTGCATCGTTCCGATCGTCACGTCATTGTCGCCGGACACCGTGCCGAAGGCGGTATCGGCATTGCCGGCCATTCCAATGGATATCCCGCCTGACATTCCACCATCACCAAACGGCATCGGCTGGCCGGGCATGATGACGGAAACGGCAATCGCCCCGGTCAACCCGCCGGCAAGGCCAAGGCCGACAAGACCTGCCCCCATCCACCAGGCCCGCAGCCGTTTTTGCAAGCTTGCGCGCCGGCTGGCTGCGGCAAACGCTGTGGGCGGCAGCACGCGGCCCACCAGGGCCGGCGAAGGAGACGGCGCCTGATAGTGCGACAGCAGCGCGTCCAGCCCGGCGGCCTTTTTCAGATAGACGGCCCCTTCCGGGGTGCTTGCAAACCGCGCGGCGGCGGCCCTTTTATCCAGCGGCCAGCGACGTTCTTCGGCGCCATAGGCTTCGACAAGGGCGTAAAAATCCTGTGGGCTCATAGGGGGCGTCTCAGTCTTCATCGTCTTCTCCCTTCAGGATGGCCTGCAATGCGCGCCGTCCCCGCGACAGCAGGCTTTCCAGCGCATCGACGCTCACCTGCATCACCTCGGCCGCCTCGATATTCGACATGTCCTGGTAATAGACCAGGATGATCGCCTCGCGCTGGCGCGGCGCAATGGTTTGCAGCGCGCGCTCCACCCGCCGGCTTTCCGCTTCCCGGCCCGCAACGCCGTCATCCGGCAAAGGGGCGTCATCGGCCTGCTCGGGTGGTTCAGCCACCAGCACGTCGCGGCGCTTGCGCAGCGCATCGTAACACAGGTTCAGCGCCACCCGGTGCGCCCAGGTGTCAAACCGCGCGCGCCCCTGCCGCCAGGTACCGGCCTGTTTCCAGATGCGCAAAAAGGTTTCCTGCGCCACATCTTCTGCTTCCGCCGCATCGCCCAGCATGCGGGTGGCAAGCGCCAGCAACCGCGGCAGCTTTTTTGTCACCATCGCTCGCATCGCCGCCGCATCGCCGGCAGCAACGCCTTGGACGAGATCTGCATCGGGATCGAGGGTCATCGGGGGCTGCCCGATGCCACGCGCCCGCCAATCGGACAGCCCTGCCCAGCGCGCTGGCGGGCGGACCGCAGGCAACGTGTCTCTTGCACCCGTCTCGACTGGATGGCGATCTGCATTCTCCTGCCGCGTCATGACCTCTAAGGCCCGCATCATGCCTATTGAACGCATCAAACACAAAATTCCGTCGGTGGATTTCAGGAAAAATGATGCCCTTGAGAGCGGATGCAGGATGCGTATATCATATGCTGATATATGGTATGGAGGCTGTGATGCGCACGCTCATCGATTTTGACGATACCGCGATTGCGGCTCTCGATCGCATCGCCCGCGACGAGAACGTGTCTCGCAGCGCATTGGTGCGAGAGGCCGTTACGGCACTCCTCGAAAAACGCCTGAAGCCCGATTTCGATGAAGCATTCGGCCTCTGGGCATCGGATGACGCGCGCCAGGATGGCCTGCAGTACCAGCGCGCGCTCAGGGCAGAATGGTGAAGGCGCTTTTCGACACCAATATCCTGATCGACTACCTCAATGGCATTGAGGCGGCGCGACACGAAATCGGTCTCTACGACGACCGCGCCATCAGCATGATCACCTGGATGGAGGTGATGGTGGGCGCGCCGGAGCCTCACCGCGGGGCAACCGAGGCATTCCTCGCCCGTTTTCATCTGGTGGAAATCGACCGGGCTGTTGCAGATAAAGCCGTGGCCCTGCGCCGTCAGCATCGGTTGAAACTGCCGGATGCAATCGTGTGGGCGAGCGCCCAGGTGCAGGATCGTCTGCTGGTGACCCGCGATATCAAGGACATGCCGACGGGCCATCCCAGCATTCGAATTCCCTATAGGGTCTAACCCCTACCGGTCACTCACCTGCCAGCGCGGGTTGATCCACGGTTCCTGATTGCTGCGGGGCAGGGGATCGCGGCCGAGAATGTGGTCGGCGGCCTTTTCGCCGGTCATGATCGAGGGGCCGTTGAGGTTGCCATAGGTGACGTGCGGGAAGATGGATGAGTCGGCCACGCGCAGGTTCTCCACGCCGATCACCCGGCACTGCGGATCGACCACTGCCATCGGATCATCGACACGGCCCATTTTGACCGTACCGCAGGGGTGGTAGGCGCCTTCCAGATGCTCGGCCAGAAACGCATCGATCTCTTCGTCGCTCTGCACGGTGCCGCCCGGCGCCATTTCATTTTCGCGGTAGGGGTCGAATGCTTTCTGGGCAAAGATTTCTCGGGTCACGCGCACGGCATGGCGGAATTTTACCCAGTCTTCGGGGTCGCTCATGTAGTTGAAGCGCAGCACCGGCGCGTCCTTCACATCCGGCGAGCGCAGCGTCACCGAGCCGCGCGATTTCGACATGTTGTAGCCGACATGGGCCTGGAAACCATGGCCTTCGGCAGACGACTTGCCATCATAGGAGACGGCAATTGGCAGGAAATGATACTGGATGTCAGGCCATTTGACGCCGGCGGCCGAGCGGATGAAGGCGGCGGCCTCGAACTGGTTGGATGTGCCAAGCCCGGTCTTGAAGAACAGCCATTCGGCGCCGACCACACCCTTCCAGAACCAGTTGTTCTTGGCATGCAGGGTGATCGGCAGCTTTGATTTGAACTGGTGGTAATATTCGAGATGGTCCTGCAGGTTCTGACCGACGCCCGGCCGATCTGCCACCACGGAAATTCCCATCTCCTTCAAATGCGCTGCAGGCCCGATGCCCGAGAGCATGAGGATCTTTGGCGAGTTGAAGGCGGAGGCTGCCACGATCACCTCGCGGTTTGCCCTGATGACCTCGATCTTGCCGGCGATCTCCACTTCCACGCCAACCGCGCGGCGGCCTTCCATCACCACCTTGCGGGCAAAACAGCGGATGAGACGGCAATTATCGCGTTTCAGCGCCGGCTTCAGATAGGCATTGGCGGTGGACCAGCGGCGCCCGGCAAAACTCGTCTGTTCCATCAGGCCAAAACCTTCCTGGTGGCTGCCGTTATAATCCTCTGTCACCGGAAATCCGGCCTGGCGACCAGCTTCGATGAAAGCGCTGTAGAGCGGATTTTTGGCCGCACCCCGGCGCACATGCATCGGACCGTCCGTGCCGCGCCAGCCGTCTTCTCCACCATGGGCATGTTCCATGCGCTTGAAATAGGGCAGCACATCCGCATAGGCCCAGCCCTGGGCGCCCATCTCCTCCCAGCGATTAAAATCCTCGGCATGGCCGCGCACATAGACCATGCCATTGATCGACGAGGACCCGCCGACCACTTTTCCGCGCGGGGCAATCATCCGCCGGTTGTTCAAATGCGGCTCAGGCTCCGACAGGTAACCCCAATTATAGCGGTTCATGTTCATCGGGTAGGCGAGCGCTGCGGGCATCTGCACGAAAGGCCCGATATCGGAGCCGCCGAATTCCAGCACGATGACCGTGTGCTTCCCGTCCTCCGACAGCCGGTAAGCCATGGCAGCCCCTGCGGAGCCGGAACCGATGATGACGAAATCTGCCTGCTGGGTCATGATGGGGTTCCGGTGTTTTAGTGAAACGAGTGACAGGTGTATCGCGATGCGCTATAGTTGGGCGCAGCGGTATCGCTCTGGGCGACGGTGGCGGAATGAAGGAAGTCGTGGTCAGTCGAGAAGCGGCACGCAGCCTCAATCGAATGCAGCCGAAGCGACAAGCGGCCATCTATGCAAAACTTCTGGCCTATGCGCGCGGCGAGCGGGTCGACATCAAGAAGATGAAAGACAGCCGCTACTATCGCATTCGTGTTGGCGATGACCGCGTGATTATTGACGAGCAGGGGCGGGTGATCTTCGTCATCGAGGCAGGGCCGCGCGGCGGAATTTACAAGGATTAGATTGATATGGGTGAGATCCAGAAACTGACCATTGACGGCAAGTCCTATGTTCTGCTGAGCGAGGAAGACTACGAGGATCTGGTCGATGGTCTTCACGCCGAGGCCATCATGGCCCGCATTGCCGCAGGCGAAGAAACCTGGCCGCTCGAGCTGGTCATGGAACTGTCCGAAACCGATAGCCGCATCCGCACCTACCGCACCTACCGAAAACTCTCCGTCTCCGAACTGGCCGAAGCGGCCGGCATCTCGCAGCCGTATCTGTCGGAAATCGAGAGCGGCAAGAAGACCGGTTCGGTGGATGTGCTGAAGCGCATTGCCGCGGCCCTGAAGGTCGATCTGGATGATATCGTGATGTAACAGTGGGACGAGGCTGGTCTGCGGACGTGTCCGCCGCACCGCCCCCTCACCCGGCCTCCGCTGCGCTCGGCCACCCTCTCCCCGAGGGGAGAGGGGTATCGGCGCGTGCTGCGGCACCGTTCCCCTTCTCCCCAGCGGGGAGAAGGTGCCCGAAGGGCGGATGAGGGGGGCGTCGGTGTGCGTGGTCAGCAGGCTGTAGCCTGTCGCGCGCCGGGTGGCGCCTTGGTGCGCACGCGCCGTCAGCCGGACGCTGCCCCCCCCTTGTGGGGGAGATGTCCGGCAGGACAGAAGGGGCATTCCGGCGCTCCCCGTCATCTCAATACGGCGCCTCGCAGGGTCCCATGCCGACATAGACCGTCTTCAGCTCCGAATAATGCTCCAGCGCTGCGGCCGAATTCTCGCGGCCGAAGCCGGATTGTTTGGAGCCGCCGAAGGGGATTTCCACCGGGCAGAGATTGTAGGTGTTGATCCACAGCGTGCCCGCTTCCAGCTGGTCCACCACGCGGTGGGCGCGGGTGATGTCGCGGGTGAAGACGCCGGCGGAGAGGCCGAAGTCGGTGGCGTTGGCCCGCGCAATACCTTCCTCTTCGGTCTCGAAATCCAGCACGCACATGACAGGCCCAAAAATTTCCTCGCGGGCGATGGTCATCTCGTCGGTCACATCGGCAAACACGGTCGGCTGGATGTAAAAACCTTCGCCGGAGACGGTGTTGGGAATGCCACCGCCGCAGATCAGCGTGGCACCTTCCGCCTTGCCTTTCTCGATATAGGAAAGAACCTTTTCGCGCTGGGCAAAGGAAACGAGCGGCCCCATCTGGGTCGCCTCGTCCTGCGGGTCGCCGATCACGATGGCTTCGGTGCGCTCTTTGAGGCGCGCCAGAAATTTGTCACGCAGCCCCTTTTGCACGAAGACGCGGGTGCCGTTGGAGCAGACCTGGCCGGAGGAATAGAAATTGCCGAGCATGGCACCGGAAATGGCGCTTTCCAGATCCGCATCGTCGAACACGAGGATCGGTGACTTGCCGCCAAGCTCCATCGTCACATGCTTCAGCTGGGCTGCAGCCGCACCCGCCACCTTGCGCCCCGTCGGCACAGAGCCGGTGAGCGACACCTTGGCGACGTCCTTGTGGTTCACCAGCAGAGGCCCCGTATCGCGATCACCCTGGATCACGTTGAAGACGCCCTTCGGCAGGCCGGCCTCGATGAGGATTTCGGCAATTTTTAGCGCGCCGAGCGGCGTGACTTCCGAGGGCTTGAACACCATGGCATTGCCGGCGGCAAGCGCAGGCGCTGCCTTCCAGCAGGCGATCTGCTGCGGATAGTTCCAGGCGCCGATGCCGACGACGACGCCGAGGGCCACACGTTTCGTATAGGCCCAGTCGCTGCCAAGCGGGATCTGGCTGCCGTTCAGCGCCGTTGCAATGATGCCGCCGAAGAATTCGAGGCTGTCGGCGCCGGAGGAGGGGTCGGCGACGATCGTTTCCTGGATCGGCTTGCCGGTGTCGAGCGTTTCCAGCTCGGACAGTTCACGGTTGCGTTCGCGGATCAGGTCGGCGGCCTTTTTCAGCACGCGGCCGCGCTGGGCGGGGCTGAAGGCGGCCCATTCCTTTTGCGCCCGCTTGGCGGAGGCGACGGCCTGTTCCACGATGGCAGGCGTTGCCGCATGCAGGCGTGCGATCACCTCGCCGGTTGCCGGATAGATGCTCTCGATCACCGTGCCGGCGGTATCCTCGACATAAACCCCGTCGATGAAGTGGGAGGCGTGCGGTTGGGCTTTCATGTCCTGTCTCCAGACGGTGAACGGGTGTTTCGGGTATCAAGCTGACCGCTGACATAATCCTCCACCAGTGTGACGGAGGTATCGATGGAGAGCGTCGCGGTGCGCAGGCTGCGGCGAATGTAGAGCCCGTCGATCAGGGCGGCGGCCCCTTCGGCGATGCGTTGGGCCTCGGCCCGGCCGCAGAGCGGCGTGAGGCCCGAGAGAAGGTTGGAGTGCAGACGGCGCGCATAAAGCACCAGCAGATGGCGTACCTCTTCGGAGCGTTGCGCCTCGGAATAAAAGGCCAGCCAGGCGGCCACGACGTCAGGGGCAAACTGATCGGCATCGAAGGAGACGCGGATGACCGCTGACACCCGTTCCCGGGGCGTGGCTGCGTGCGAAAGTGCTGCAACCGCATCGGCCTTCAGCTGGCGCAAAAGCGTGCGGATGGTGGCGATCAGCAATTGCTGCTTGCTGCCAAAATAATGATGCGCAAGCGCTGCCGAAACGCCGGCCTCGCGGGCGATCTCCGACATCGTCACATCGAGCGAGCCTTGGCTGCCAATGGTGCGCAAGGCCGCTTCCACCAGCGCCTTGCGGCGCACCGGTTCCATTCCAAGCTTGGGCATTTTTGTCTCCTGAAGGCAGGAGTATATTTTTGATTGACTGATCAATCAATAAAAATCTGCCTGCCGGGACCGTCGCTACGGACGTCGGCGATACGTCACCGGAAAGAAGAGAGGGACAGAAAGTGTTTAACTGTCATGAAACATTCATCTGGCGGCAAGACTTCGTTGACGGGTGGCAAGTGATTGTCTGTCGTATTTTTTCATTTGCTTCCGGGCAACGGGGATCGTTTATGTCGAGCGTTGTCACGCTGGAAGACACTGTATTGAGACGTTACGCCAACGATCAGCTTTTGCCGCTCTCCAAGCTGGTGCTGGAAAATGCTTTCCAGCCGATCGTGGAGCTGTCGACAGGTCGGGTCTTCGGTTATGAAACCCTGATGCGTGGCCATGAGCGGCTGGGCTTTGCCTCTCCGCTCGATCTTCTGGATACGGCCGCCGGGTCCGATCAGTTGCTCGGCCTTGAACAGATGATGGCAAGCCGGGCGCTGGCGAAATTTGCCACTTTGCCGGATTTTGCCCACAATACGCTGTTCATCAACCTGGATGGCCGCCTCATCCGCGAAGGCGAGCAGGTCATCGAAAAGCTGGTTCAGCATCTGCGCAAGGCCGGCATTCCGCCATCGTCCATCTGTTTTGAACTGTCGGAACGGTTTGATAATACCAGCGCGCCGGAATTTCCGGCCCTCATCACCACCATGCGCAAATCCGGCTTCAAGCTCGCCATCGACGATTTCGGCGTCGGCCATGCGGAAATGAAGCTGCTGTGTGATTTCCCGGTGGATTACCTGAAGATCGACCGGCACTTCATCAGCGAACTCGATACCAGCCCGCGCAAGCGTCATCTGGTCCGCAACATCGTCAACATCGCCCATGTGCTCGGCGTGCGGGTCATTGCGGAAGGGGTGGAGACGGAGGCGGAATGCCTTGCCTGCCGGGAATTTGGCGTGGATCTCGTGCAGGGCTGGTTCATCGCGCGCCCGACGACGTTTCTCAGCGAATTGCAGCCGTCCTTTCCCCATCTTGTCGATCTCGGGCGCGGGCGTCGCTCCAGCCAGTCGCTCGATGAAATCCTCATCCGCAAGCAGATCGAGATGCTGCCGACGGTTTATGAAAACGAAAGCGTCGACACGGTGTTCGAGCTGTTTCGCGCCAATCCCCGCCAGGCCTTCTTTCCGGTGCTGAATGCCAATGGCGAGCCGCGCGGCATCATCAGCGAATACCATCTGAAGGAATATATCTACCGCCCCTTCGGCCGCGACCTCCTGAAGAACAAGATCTACGAGCGCTCCATCTCGCATTTCGTTGAGGGCGCGCCGATCGTTGGCCTCGATGCCAATGCCGAGCGGCTGATGAACATTTTTGCCAACATGGATGGCAGTGATTGCGTCATCCTCACCGAAAACATGCGTTATGCCGGCATCGTGTCGGCGGCATCGCTGATCAAGGTCATCAACGAAAAACAGTTGAAGGTGGCGCAGGACCAGAACCCGCTCACCAGCCTTCCCGGCAACCGCGCCATCCGCGATTTCATGCAGGAAGTGGGCCGCGACGACGACCAGACGCGTTTCTTCTGTTACTGCGATTTCGACCACTTCAAGCCGTTCAACGATCATTACGGTTTTCAGATGGGCGATCACGCCATCTCGCTGTTTGCCGCGCTGATGAAGCGGTATTTCTTTTCGGAAGGCGATTTCCTCGGCCATGTCGGCGGCGATGATTTCTTCATCGGCCTGTCGGATTGGACACGCGAGGACCTCTCGGAAATTCTTGCCCGCCTGCTGTCGGATTTCCATGACGACGTGGTGGAGCTTTATTCCATCGAAGATCGAGCCGCCGGCAGCATTCGCGGCCATGATCGCAGCGGCACCGAGCGGGATTTTCCGCTGCTGCGCTGCTCCATCGGCGTGGTGGAACTGCCGCAAGGCCTGCTGCTGGATGATGTCGGGCGCATCAGCACCGCGATTGCGCAGGTGAAGGCGCAGGCGAAGGATTGCGAGGAGGGTCTGGTGTTTGCCACCTTCGGCGCCGGCTGAGGCTTGCCCCCCGCGTCAGCGCGCCGCCTTTTCAAGCCGCCATCGCTGTCCTACATCAGGGGACCGAACGAAGAGGATTTCCTGATGACACTTCCCGCCACCATGCGTCATGTCGACCTGCCGTCCTTCGGAGCGCCTGACGTGATGACCTTTGCGACCGGCCCGGTGCCGCATCCGCGCGCCGGCGAAATCCTCGTCAAGGTGGAGGCGGCCGGCGTCAACCGTCCTGATGTCGCGCAGCGCCAGGGCGCCTATCCGCCGCCGAAGGATGCAAGCCCGATCCTCGGCCTTGAGGTTGCCGGCACGGTGGCAGCGCTTGGCGAAGGTGTTACGGATTTTGCGGTGGGCGATCAGGTCTGCGGGCTGGCGAATGGCGGCGGTTATGCCGAATATGCCGTCATTCCGGCAGGGCAGGCGCTTGCCTTTCCCAAGGGGTATGATGCGGTGAAGGCGGCGGCCGTGCCCGAAACCTTCTTCACTGTCTGGGCAAACCTCTTCCAGATGGCAGGGCTGACCGAGGGCGAAAGCGTGCTGATCCACGGCGGCTCCTCTGGCATCGGCACCACCGCCATCCAGCTTGCCCATGCCTTTGGCGCGACGGTCTATACGACGGCGGGCTCTGCGGACAAATGCGCGGCTTGCGAAAAGCTCGGCGCGACAAAAGCCATCAACTACAAGACGGAGGACTTTGTCTCCGTCGTGAAGGAGGCAACCGGCGGGGCGGGGGTCGATGTCATCCTCGACATGATCGGCGCTTCCTACCTGGAAAAGAATCTTCAATCCCTTGCCAAGGACGGCTGCCTGTCGATCATTGCCTTCCTTGGCGGCGCGGTCGCCGAAAAGATCAATCTGTCGCCGATCATGGTGAAGCGCCTGACGGTGACCGGGTCCACCATGCGCCCGCGCACGGCCGAGGAAAAACGCGCCATCCGCGACGATCTCCTGTCGCATGTCTGGCCGCTTCTGGAAGCGGGAACCGTTGCCCCCGTCATCCACGCCGTCCTGCCCTTCGATGACGTGGTGGAAGCTCACCGCCTGATGGAAAGCAGCAGCCATATCGGCAAGATCGTGCTGAAGCTCGGATAAGGCGGCCGGGCAGGGGACGAGGATCCGGTAACGGCCTTTCGAACTTTGTCATATAACGTGCCTTGCATAAGCGCCTGATCGCGCCTACCTTCTTCTCAACAGCAACGTAACGAAAGGAAGGTGATCCAATGTCGAGTGAGATTTCGGTCTGCAAGTCGGACAATGGAAAGGTTACGGTTTTGACGGGGCAGCCCTCTGCCTGACCAACACTTTCCTCGGGGTCTGGCAGCCTGTCTGTCGTCCCGGTCTGGTGATACAGACCAAACTCATGGAAGGGTCGCGAAAGCGGCCCTTTTCCTTTTTTGCGCTTTCTTTCAGATGCCGATCCGCCCGATGGCGGGGATCTTGATGCCGGGGCGGGCAAGATCGAGACCTGCGACAAGACCCAGAAAATGCACCTCAAAGCCGCTTCGAACGCCGGCTGATATGCCGATGAGGCCGCGCAGCGTCACATGCACGTCCCGCCAATCATCATCGACATGCAGAAATTCGCCGTCCGGCAGGTAATCACGCCCCACCGCATGCGGCGGCAGCACCGCGCCAAGTTCCGGCACGCAGCGCAGCACGAAGGCCACGAACGTGTTGGAATTCGGCCCCGGCCAGATCGTGTAGCCGCCCGGCTCGGCGTAAGGGTAGGCGGAAATGGCGCTCTCCACCTTCGGGATCAAAGATTCCGCCTCTCTGCCCGTGATCGCCACCACCTGCTGCGGCCGGTTGGAATACCAGAAGGCATCGGCGGCGCGATGGTTGCGGCGGATCGGGTTGCCCCAGCCCACCTTGTCATAGCGGGTATAGGTCTTTGCGCCCTTGTCCTTCGTCACGATCCAGGCATGGCTTGCAACGGAGCCCTTTAGGCCGCCGGTTGCCGCGGAAAACACGTAAATGGCGGCGTCTTCATCGGCCTCCGGTTTGGGTAAAATGCCCGCCGAGCCCCAGTTTGCCTCGCTCCAGCGGGCAGGGCGGTCCTGCAGCGCCCACCAGCCGGCAGCGGCAAAGGTCGGCAGCAGGTAGATTACCAGAATGGCCAGAGCCAACCGTTTTACAGCCTTCATCTCATGCGTTTCCGTGTCTGTTTGCCGCTGATTACCGTAAGGCTCGAAAACCTGCCGGCATCTGCGGCGCCTTCCGTCAGGCGGGGTCTGTCTCGCACGCGGCCATATCGTTTTGCGCGGCCTGCGTTATCGCGCTATGACCGCAACAAAACAGCAACTTCAGGGCACTCCCATGCAAAATCCCGTTACCGTCGAAGTCACCCGCGGCAATCGTGTCGAAAGCCGTCATCGCGGCATCGCTGTGGTGGTGGATGGCGCCGGCAAAACCCTGTTCTCGCTCGGCGATGTCGATCAGCCGGTGTTTCCGCGCTCCGCCTGCAAGGCCATGCAGGCGCTGCCGCTGATCGAAAGCGGGGCTGCCGATGCCTTTGGCCTCTCGGCGTCGGAACTGGCACTTTCCTGTTCCTCCCATTCCGGCGAGGAGGCGCATGTGGCAACGGCAGCCGGCATGCTGAAAAAGGCCGGCCATGATCTCTCCGTGCTGGAATGTGGTGCCCATTGGTCCTCCGACCAGCAGACGCTGATCCGTCAGGCCCGCACGCTGGATGCGCCGACCGCCTTGCACAACAATTGCTCGGGCAAACATTCCGGCTTCATCTGCGCTTGCGTGCAATCCGGGTTCGATCCGAAGGGTTATGTCGGTTACGATCATCCGCTGCAGGCCGAAATCCGCGCCGTGATGACGGATCTGACAGGTGCTGCCCTTGGCACCGACAATTGCGGTACGGACGGCTGCTCGATTCCGACTTATGCCGTGCCGCTGAAGGGGCTTGCGCATGGTTTTGCCAAGATGCTGACGGGCGAGGGAATTTCCGCCGCCCGCGCGCAGGCCTCGCGCCGGCTGATGGACGCCTGCATGGCAGAACCGTTTTATGTCGCCGGCACCAAACGCGCCTGCACGCGCCTCATGCAGGTGGCGCCTGGAAAAATCTTTGCCAAGACCGGCGCCGAGGGCGTTTTCGTGGCAGCCCTTCCGGACCAGGGCGTGGCGATTGCCGTCAAATGCGAGGACGGCACGACAAGGGCCGCCGAAGCCATGATCTATGCGCTCATTGCCCGCCAGTTCGAGCCGGGCAGCGAGATCCGCGACACGCTGATGGGCATGGCCAACCGTTCGATGAAGAACTGGAACGGAATTCACGTGGGGGATATCCAGGTGACCGACGCGCTGTTTGCGTGAGGGTTTTTGCGCGGGGCTGTGCCGTGCGGCCCCCTCATCCGGCTGCCGCCACCTTCTCCCCGAGGGGAGAAGGGGTGTGCCGGACGGTCTCACTTAAGAGACACGGTGCTCATAAGGCATCACGGATGCCGTTCAGGGCGTCGCGAGCGCCGACCATCTTGATGTTTGGCAGAGGCGTGAGCCGCATCCCCCTTCTCCCCCGCGGGGAGAAGGTGCCGGCAGGCGGATGAGGGGGGCCCGGACGCCGGGCATTCATTACCCCCCAAAAAACTCAGATCGTTTCCCCGATCCTTGCCGTCCCGGTCTGCCCGTTGTCGCGGATCCATTTCAGCGTGGTGGCGCCGGTCTTGTAGAGTTCAAAACACATCGGCGCGCCCTTGTACCAGGTGGTGAACTGCTGGCAGAGACGGTCCCCGCGGATCCACCATTTGCCCGTATCGTTGGGCTTTGCCAGCCGCCCGAGGCCGACGGCCTCGCCGGAGCCATCCACCGTGCCGGAGCGGCGATAGTTGAGCGGAAACTCGCCGCCCAGCGGGGCTGCCAGATAGATGCGCTTGCCAACGATCAGCCGCTGGATGTCGTGATCGGAAAAACGCTCGCCTTCGGCACGCGCCGGCAGGGCAAGGGCCGCGAAAAATGCCAGCGCCAGCGCAAGCGCCAGGGGAAGTGCCCCGGCTATGATCCGGTCTCCGGTCATCGCGGTCGCATCGAGCGCCAGCAGGGTGGCATTTGCAGCGGCATGGGGTCGGTCGGGGATCATCCTCTCCTCCTGTGGTCCGTTCATCGTCCGGTTGAAGCCCTTACGCCGCAATGGCGTTGCCGGATCACGTTCGCCACTTTGGACTGCCCCCCGCAACGTCCATGGCGCGGACATCAGCACAAAGGCCATTTGTGCGGCCGTCCGTGACACCCCCGTCAAGGCGCGCTGCGCATGCTTGATCGATGAAGTCCGTGTCTGCTGCGGGTGTTCAAGGCGCCAAAGCGCTTGCCTCCAACCGCCGACCTTTTTATCATCGCCGTCCCGAAGCCTTTCCGCAGGGCTGACCTCAAGGAACCCGTCATGATCACGCTTTTCTTTTCGCCCGGCGCCTGTTCGCTGGCCACCCATATCGCCCTGATCGAAGCAGGGCTCGAGTATCGGCTGTCGCGGGTGAACCTTGCCGAGAACCAGCAGAATTCGCCGGAGTTCAAGAGGCTCAATCCCAAGGGGCGGGTGCCGGCACTTGCCGTTGCCGAGGGCACGCTCAGCGAAAACCCGGCTATCCTTCTTTACATCGCGCAGATGGCGCCGGAGAAGAAGCTGGCGCCGCTCGATGATCCGTTCAAGCTGGCGCAGATGCAGGCCTTCAACAGCTTCATCGCCTCCACCGTACATGTCGCCCATGCCCATGGCCGTCGCGCCAGCCGCTGGGCCGACGAGCCGACCTCGATCGAGGACATGAAGCGCAAGGTGCCCGCCACCATGCGCGACTGTTTTCGCCTGATCGAGGATGGCATGCTGGCCGGCCCCTTTGTGCTGGGCGAAGATTTTTCCGTCGCAGACATCTACCTCTTCGTCATGGAAAGCTGGTTGAAGGGTGATGGCGTCGAGATCGCCGAATTCCCGCGCGTGGCCGATCATTATGCCCTGATGTCGGCCCGCCCGGCGGTCATCAAGGCTCTGGCCGACGAAGCGGCTGCCTGATCAGGCAGGGCTTCGGCTGTACAGCGGGCGGTGGGCCAGAAAAACCTGCCGCCGGCTGTTGCGGCTGATGGAGCGGATCGGCCAAGGGCAGGTCCGCCAGCATACGCGCATCCATGGCGCAAAGGGCAGGGTGCAAGAGCGGATCATGTCCGCAAAGAGCAAGGTCCGGTTGTCGCGCCCAGTCGAGCGCCTGCGTCAGCGCCCGGCGAGTGGCGCTCCAGAAAAACTTGAAGATGATCATGGGATGCCTCAAGGGTCGGTGAGACTGAGAGCCATCCTATCGGGGATACGCGTCCTTGCGTCCATTGATTGTTTCTGCAGTCGCCTATAGAAAATCTTCATGCAGAACCTCAACCGAGTTCATCTGAATGGCTTGCGGGCGCTGGAAAGCGTTGCCCGCCTCGGCTCGATGCAGGCGGCGGCCGGCGAACTTGGTGTCTCAGTCGGTGCCATCAGCCAGCAGGTGATCAAGGCCGAAGCGCAGCTTGGCCGGCAGGTCTTTGTTCGTACCTCCCGCGGGCTGGTGCTTGCGCCCGGGGCCGAACCGCTGATCGCGCGGCTGCGGGATGGTTTTGCCGCCCTGTCGGAGGCTGTCGCCATCGGGCGCGAAACGGATGACACGCTGCTGACCGTGACGGTGGCGCCGGTTTTTGCCTCCCGCTTCATCCTGCCGCGGCTTGACCGGTTTGCGGCGCTTTACCCGGATATTCGCCTGCGGCTCGATGCGACGTCGCAGCTTGCCGATTTCTCCCGCGACGATGTCGATGTCGGGGTGCGCATCGGGCGGGGTGACTGGCCGGGTGTCACAGCCGATCTTCTGCTGCCGCAGATGGTGTTTCCCGTCTGTGCGCCAACCCTCGCCAAAGGCCTGAAGGAGCCGGCAGACCTCCTGAAACTGCCGATCCTGATGGACGGCCAGGCGATGTTCTCCTGGGATCTTTGGCTCGGTGAAGCAGGCCTTTCCGAGTGCCGGGTGACGCCACGCCATGTGTTCAGCGAGGCCTCGCTCTGCCTTGAAGCGGCCATTGCCGGACAGGGCGTCATGCTCGCCTGGCATCTGCTGGCGCTGGCGGCGGTGCGGCAGAACTGCCTTGTCGTGCCTTTCCGGCAGCGCGCCTCGACGGGAATGGGCCATTACCTCGTCACACGCGCCGGCGCGCGGCGACCGCACAAGGTACGCGTCTTCGAAGGCTGGCTGCGCCAGGAACTGTCGGACGCCATGGCCGACTGGGCCGTGATTGACGCAGAGGCCGCCGCCTTGTAAAACAACCGCGCCAAGGGTCGGCAGTTCACCCAGGCGTCACCGCTTGTCGCAGAGTCAAGTGCTAAACCTGCCGCGATATGTTTTCCCAGAACGCATGAGGTTTATCCCCGCGTGCCGGGTCGGAAAGACGGTGACCACCGACAGTTTGATCGGCACGATATCGAGGATGAAACGATGTCGAAGACTACGCTTTCCATCACCGTGCCGGATGTTTCGGCGCTGGCGAAAACCATTCGGCGTGCGCTTGATGACGGTGAAGACCGCAAGCCCGGCCATGTGGAACTCTTGAACATTCTGGCGCGCGGCGCCGGCTTTCGCAATTTCCAGCACCTGAAAGCCTCACAAGGGGCCGAGATGCGCCTTGCCGCACCCGCGCCACAGCCTCTGGCCGAGGCCGAGCCCGTCGATCACCGGCGCATCGAACAGGTGCTGCGGTGTTTTGACGATGACGGCGTGCTGACGCGCTGGCCAAAAAAGACGCAGCAGCAGAAACTGGCGCTCTGGTGGTGCTGGTCGTTGATGCCGGCCCGCCGTGAACTGCCGGAACCCGAGGTGAACGAGATTCTGAAGCGGCAAAACGGCTTTGGCGATCATGTGCTGATGCGCCGCGAAATGATCGACTGGGGCATGATGAGCCGCTCGACCGATTGCAGGCTCTACCGGCGAACGGAGTGCCGTCCGCCGGCCAACGCCCTTGTCCTGATCCACCATCTGCAAGTGCGGATAAGGGCAAAGGCCACGCCCCGGATCTCGAACCGGCCGGCGTTCAGACCGGCCCCGAGGCCGGCTCCGCCAGCCGCTTCTCCCACATCGCCTTGAAGGCGGGGCGGGCCTGCGCCCGCTCCAGCCAGCTTTTCAGCGCCGGGCGTGTTTCAAACAGCGGCGCGTGCGCCTGCGCATAACGCACGATTTCGGCAAGGTTGATGTCGGCGACGGTAAAGCGGTCGCCGACAACAAAATCCTTGTCCGCGAGGTGTTTTTCGAGAACGGTGAACGACCGCTCGAGATTTGCCGCCGACTGGTCGACCACGGCGCGCGTCTCGTCCGTGGCCTCCGCCAGCGAAGCAAACGAGATCTTCAGCGCCGTCGCCTCGATTTCGGTTGCCGCAAACAGCGACCATTGCAGCATCGCCGCTTCTTCCACCAGATCCTTCGGCCCGAGGTCGCCGCCGTATTTGCGGGCGAGATAGAGGTTGATGGCAAGCGATTCGTGGACGATCACGCCATCATCGTCGATCGAGGGAATGGTGCCCATCGGGTTGATGGCAAGGAATGCCGGCGACTGCGTGTTGATGGGCGCATCGGTTTTTTTCGGATCGGCAAGCCGCTTGGCCTGCAGCACCGGAACATGGTCGAAGGCAAGCCCGATCTCGTCGGCAAGCCAGAGCGTGCGGGTGGCGCGCGAGCGATAGGCGCCATAGATTTTCAGCATGGAAAGCTCCTCATTGCAACTGCCGCCAGCCGACGCGGATCTGCGGTGAAAGCCGGGATCGGATCTCGCACGCGATGGCGGATGGGATGGTTAGAGAACCTTCTGGCCCCGGCCGCAAGACGAAAAGGGGCGCGATACCGCCTGCCGTGCGGCACGAAAATTTTCGTGACTTCCGATGGCTGCGCGGGCGAATCACCGGTGCGGTTTGCCAGCCGCTTTCCGGCTCGCGGCAGTGGCGGGGGCAGGTGCCGGAACCACGCGTCGCAACGGCCTGTCCTGATCCGGCACGGGAACCGGCGCCCTTGTCGCTGCCTGCGGGCTCGCGGGGGTCTTTGCGCAAACACGTTAAGAGAGCGTAAGCCATGCCTCCCCATTCTTTGGCAAAACCGGGAGCCTAAGACTTATTTGGGACTTCTCATGTAAACCTTTGCCGACGTGATGGCAGGTGGTTTCGGGGACCAGAGCAGGCATGCGGATCAAGGAGAATGACCGATGAACGAACCCATGGCGCAACGGGCAGCGCAGGCCATGCCTGTCGCTCCGCTCGATCCGCTGAGCCGGTATCTTGTTCAGGTCGCCACATCCGCGGATATCGATGGTCTCGACAGTACCTCTCTTTTCCAGTCGCTTGATAACAAGACCCTGTTTGACCAGTTCCCGGAATTCTTCTGTCTGAAGGATCGCCGCAGCCGCTTTGTGTTTGCCAATGCCGCAGTGCTAAAATTTGCAGGTTTCGACAACCTGTCGACGCTGCTCGGGCGCACCGAATTCGATTTTCTCGATGACGAGGCCGCCGGAGAGCGGTTCGCCTTCGAACAGCAACTGATGTCGGACGGCGAAAACAGCGAGCGCGAGGAATTGCTGCGGCTGCCGGACGGGCGGGAATTCTGGCTGTCGACCACCCGCACCTGCCTGCGCGACAGCAACGGGGCGGTTGCCGGCCTGATGGTGATGTCACGCGATATTACCGAGGCACGCCGCCACGCAGACCTGCAGCGCGGCCATGCCAGCGTTCTGGAAATGGTGGCGCGCGGAAAACCGCTGCCATTGGTGCTCGAAACGCTCTGCCAGGTGATGGAAGGCCAGCTTGAGGGCATTTCCGCCTCGGTACTGCTGCTTGACGAAACCGGCGAGTTTTTGCGCCATGGCGCCGCTCCCAGCCTGCCGATCGCCTATACCAAGCTGGTCGATGGCGTGGCGATCGGCCCGCGCGTCGGCTCCTGCGGCACCTGCGCCTGGCGCCGCGCCGCCGTCGTCGTCGAGGATATCGACACCGATCCGCTGTGGTCGGATTTCCGCGATCTCGCCGCCGTGTTTCGCCTGCGCTCCTGCTGGTCCACCCCGATCATGAGTGCCGACGGGCGGGTGCTCGGCACGTTTGCGCTTTATTCCAGCGAAATCCGCGCGCCGTCGCAGCGCGAGATCGAGATCACCGCCGTGGCGGTGGATCTCGGCGGCATCGCCATCGAGCGATCGCAGAACGAAGAGCGCATCCAGCACATGGCCTATCATGATCCGCTGACCGGCCTTCCCAACCGCACGCTGTTCTGGGCACAGTTCAGCCGCGCGCTGAACGATGCGGAGCGCGAAAGCCGCAAGATCACGGTTGCTTATGTCGATCTCGACAATTTCAAGGGGATCAATGACAGTTTTGGCCATGCCATGGGTGACGAGGTGCTGAAACAGCTGGCCGGGCGTGTGACCCAGCTGGTGCGGGCGGCCGATCTCGTGGTGCGGCTTGGCGGGGACGAGTTTGCCATCGTGTTCAGCAATGCCTATCAGAACGAGGCAAGTGTGCTGAGGCGCCTGCGCGAGATCCGCTCCATCCTGTCGCAGCCGGTGACGGTGGAGGCAACGGAAATCCCCATCACCTGCAGCATGGGCGTTGCCTTTTACCCGCAGGATGGCGATACGCCCGAAGGGCTGCTCGCCACCGCCGACCGCGCCATGTATGCCGCAAAGGCCATGGGCCGCGATGCCCTGCAGGTCAGCCGCCAGACGGATGTCGTCTTCGGCTGAGGACGTCAGGCGTTTCTGCCGGGGTCAGGACGCCTGACGGCTGATCGTCAGGATGCCGCGGCCTGCGTGTCGTCGCAGTCGGCGGGCGCGGTGCCAAGCGCCGCCTGGTAGAACCCGGTGATGAAGCGCTCGAACAGGTCGCCGAAGACGGCGCGTTCGTCCGCCGACCAGTCGGCGGTCGCTGTCTCGATGATGCTATGCTTGATGGCGCGGATTTCCCCCAGCACGGCCTCGCCTGAAGGCGTCAGCAGGATCAACGAGCGGCGCCCGTCCTCCTGCGAGGCATCGCGTTTCAGGAGACCGCGTGTCACCAGTTCCGCCACCAGCCGGCTGCCGCGCGAGGGATCGATGCGCATGGCGTCGGCAATCGCGCCGACCGTCGGCTCGCCGCCGTCCTTGCTGATGCGCTGAACCACATCGAGAATATCGAGCTGCGACAGGTCGATACCGGGGGCGGCGCGGGCAATGGCCATGCGGCCGATCACGCGCCGGCCCATCATCACCCGCATCATCGACATGCTTTGCCCGATGCGGACAAGGTCCTCGGGGGGCTCCGGTGAGGCTTTAGGGGCGTGATCCTGTGTCATGGTGTTGTCGTATAGCAGATGCCTGCTTTCATTCAAGCACATGCAGTTCACAAAAATCTGCCGTTGACAATTATATGCTAAAGGCACATGAATTTGCGAAACATCAGGATCGCCCCATGGATATGCCGTTGAACGCCCCGCAACCGCTCGTCACCGACAAGCGCCTGCGGTTGACCCTCTTCCTTTTTCTCATGACGGCCATGTTCATGGCGACGCTGGACAACCAGATCGTCTCGACGGCGCTGCCCACCATTGTCGGTGAATTCGGCGCGTTCGAGCGTTTCGGCTGGGTGGGCTCTGCCTTCCTGCTCGCCACCAGTGCGGTCATGCCGGTCTATGGCAAGCTGGGCGACCTTTTTGGCCGCAAATATGTGATGATTGCCGCCGTCACCATCTTCACCATCGGGTCTGCGCTTTGCGGTTTTGCCTGGTCGATGAACTCGCTGATTGCCGCGCGCGTGTTTCAGGGGCTTGGCGGCGGCGGCATCATGGTGTCGATCTTTGCCGTCAATGCCGATCTCTTCGAGCCGCGTGAGCGCGCCCGCTACCAGAGTTATTCCAGCCTCGTCATCATGGCCTCGGGCAGTGTCGGGCCGCTCATCGGCGGCACCATGAGTGATCTGTTCGGCTGGCGTTCGATCTTTCTGATCAATCTGCCAATCGGGCTTTTCGTGCTGGCCGGTCTCATCTTCCTGTTGCCCAACCGCCGGCCGGCCCGCCAGCCGAAGATCGATTACCTCGGCGCCGTGCTTCTGGCGCTTGCCAGCACCACGGTCGTCCTGCTGACCGACGGTATCTCGTTGTTCGGCTCGCTCGTCTCCTGGCAGAGCCTGACGGTGCTGGTGATCGGCGTCGCCTCGGTCATCGCCTGGATCCTCGTCGAACGCCGCGCGCCCGAACCGATCATTCCGCTGCGCCTGTTCAAGGACAGCACGTTTTCGCTCTTCCTCATCGTGTCGCTGACGACCGGCGGCGTGGCGATCGGCATGGTCAACTATTTTGCGCTGTTCCTGCAGACCACGGGTGGCCTGTCGCCGACCCATGCCGGCCTGTTCTTCATTGCCGTCACCGGCGGCATCGTCATCGGCTCGCTCTCGGCCGGCCGCCTGATTTCCAGAACCGGACGTTACAAGCCGTTCTGCGTCGCGGGTCTGGTGCTGAATGTTCTGGCGCTGGTCATCTTTTCCCAGCTTTCCGGCACGACGCCGCTCTGGGTGGTGGCCGTGGTCATGCTGTTGCAGGGGCTGGCTGTCGGCCTTGGCCAGCAGGCACCTGTCATCGGCGTGCAGAATTCCGCGCCGCGCGCCGATATCGGCTCTGCGACGGGTGCCGTCACGCTGACGCGCATGGGGGGAGCAGCGATTGCGATTTCCGTCTATGGCGCCGTCATCTCCGCCTTCATGGCGGGCGTCACGGTGCCCGGCATCGAGGATGTCAGCCGGCTGACGCCGGACCAGCTTTCCGGCCTGCCGGACGCGGCCCGCCTAGCGATTGCCACCGCCTATGGCCATGCCTTCGAGCCGATGTTCCTGACGGCGGCAGGTTTTGCAACCGTCGGCCTCATCGCCGCCATCATGCTGAAGCCGGTGCGGCTGCCGACCGCCGAGGTGAAACGCGCCTGATCACACGCCGGGTGTCTTTTCCTCGCGCAATTCCTGCCTATCTTTGAGGGCATGAAACCCGAGGCGCTTCTTCATCCCACACCGGCCGGGCTTTTTTGCCCGCCCGGCCAGTTTTATGTCGATCCGGTGCGCCCGGTGGACCGGGCGCTCGTCACCCACGGCCATTCCGACCATGCCCGCTCAGGCCATGGCCATGTGCTTGCCACCCGCCAGACGCTCGATATCATGGCGCTGCGTTACGGCGTCGATTTTGCCGGTGCCGAGCAGGCGGCAGAATTTGGCGAGGCAGTGACCGTCAACGGCGTCACCGTCACCTTTCATCCGGCCGGCCACGTGCTGGGTTCGGCGCAGATCGCCATCGAGAAAGATGGCCTGCGCATCGTCGTCTCCGGCGATTACAAGCGCGGCATAGACCCAACCTGCGCACCGTTTGCGCCCGTCGCCTGCGATGTCTTCATCACGGAAGCCACTTTCGGCCTGCCGGTCTTTCATCACCCGGACCCGAAGGCGGAAACAAAAAAGCTGCTGGCGTCGCTCCTGCAGTTTCCCGAGCGCACGCATCTGGTCGGTGCCTATGCGCTCGGCAAGGCACAGCGGGTGATCCGGCTCATCCGTGATTGCGGTTATGACCGACCGATCTACATCCACGGCGCGCTGCAGAAACTCTGCGATTATTACGCCGGGCAGGGGATAGATCTTGGCGAACTTCGCCCGGCAACGCTTGAAAAGAGCAATCCCGCCGCCTTCCACGGCGCCATCGTCGTCGGCCCGCCGTCTGCTTTTCAGGATCGCTGGGCGCGCCGCTTCAACGAACCGCTGATTTCGTTTGCCTCCGGCTGGATGATGGTGCGGCAAAGGGCAAAACAGGGCGGCGTGGAACTGCCGCTGGTCATTTCCGACCATTGCGACTGGCCGGAACTGCTGGATACCATCACCGAAATCGCCCCTTCCGAAGTGTGGGTCACGCATGGGCGCGAAGAAGCGCTGGTGCGCTGGTGTGAGATGCAGGGCATCCCGGCCAAACCGCTGCATCTGGTGGGTTACGAGGATGAGGGGGATTGATGATGGTAACATCATATGAAGAAAGACCCCTCCCACACCCTCCCCACAAGGGGGAGGGCTTAACCCGGCCGCGCCGTCTGATGCAGGAATGGGGCGGTTGCTGCGTCTTATCTCCCCCCTTTGGGGGGTCCGAAGGACGGGGCGAGACCTGTGGCTCGACCCCGGTCAGCCCGGTAGGGCAGAGAGGGTCTTGTTTCAAATGCAATGACCCTGCCCTTGCAGGGGGTACGACCAGCAGCACAGAAGGGCAACCTTGTCCCGCGAGGGCCAGATCATGAAACCCTTCGCAACCCTCCTCGATCGCCTCGTCCTCACCCCGTCGCGCAACGGCAAGCTGACGCTGCTGGCCGACTATTTCCGTGATACGCCCGATCCGGATCGCGGTTATGGGCTTGCCGCCCTTGCCGGAACGCTCGATCTGAAGGGCGTCAAGCCGGCGCTCTTGAAGGAACTGGCGCTGGAACGGCTCGATGCGGTTCTGTTCCAGTATTCCTATGATTATGTCGGCGATCTCGCCGAAACCATCGCGCTCGTCTGGGATGGCGGGGGCAAGGAGAGGGTGGCGGAAGGCGGGCAGCCGCGGCTGGGCGAGGTCGTCGCCCGCATGAATGCGCTGGGACGCACGGAGGTGCGCGGTGCGGTGCGCGATCTGCTCGACCACCTCGATCATTCCAGCCGTTTTGCCTTCCTGAAGCTTGCAACCGGCGGGCTTCGCATCGGCGTATCGGCGCGGCTGGCCAAGCAGGCGCTGTCGCAGATGAGCGGGCGTGACGTGACCGAAATCGAAACGCTCTGGCACGGGCTGGAGCCGCCCTATGTCTCGCTGTTTTCCTGGCTGGAGGGCAGGGCGGAAAAACCGGTGCTGGCAAGCCCCGCCATCTTCCATTCCGTCATGCTTGCCAATCCGGTGGAGGAGGGCGATCTGGAAAAGCTCGATCCTGCCGATTACGCCGCGGAATGGAAATGGGATGGTATTCGCGTGCAGATGTCGAGCCATGGGGGGACGAAAAAGCTCTATTCCCGCTCCGGCGACGATATTTCCGGTGCCTTTCCCGATGTCATCGAAGCGATCAATTTCGAGGGCGTTGTCGATGGTGAGTTGCTGGTCGGCGGCACGGCGCGCTCCAACAGTGCCACGCGGACCTTTTCCGATCTGCAGCAGCGGCTGAACCGCAAGACGGTGAATGCCCGGATGCTTGCCGATTATCCGGCCTTCGTGCGCGCCTATGACCTGTTGTTCGAGGGCGGCGACGATATCCGCGCGCAAACGTTTTTGTCCCGCCGCGAGCGTCTCACCGGCCTCATCGACAAGGCCCCGCATGACCGGTTCGATCTGTCGGCGCTGGTGCCGTTCACTGACTGGGCGACACTCGACCGGTTGCGCATCGCCCCGCCCGATCCCGTCATCGAGGGCGTGATGATCAAGCGCAAGGACAGCGCCTATCAGGCAGGCCGCCTGAAAGGCCCGTGGTTCAAGTGGAAGCGTGATCCGTTTAATGTCGATGCGGTGATGATGTATGCCCAGCGCGGCCACGGCAAACGCTCCAGCTATTATTCCGATTTCACCTTCGGCGTCTGGGCCGATGGCGAGGAGGGCGCGCAGCTGGTGCCTGTTGGAAAAGCCTATTTTGGCTTTACCGATGCGGAACTGGAGGTGCTCGACAAGTTCGTGCGCGACAACACGGTGGAGCGGTTCGGCCCGGTGCGGGCCGTTCGGGCCGAGCCGGGCTTCGGTTTTGTGCTGGAAGTGGCTTTTGAGGGCATCAACCGCTCCACCCGCCACAAATCCGGCGTTGCCATGCGCTTTCCCCGTATTGCAAGGCTTCGTACCGACAAGCTTCCAGCCGATGCGGACCGGCTCTCCACCTTGATGGCGATGGTGGATGCCCGGCCGCTTCCCATCGAGAAAGCGTGATCCGGCCGAGACTTGCGAGCGTAAATCCGGATGCTACGATCCGGGACTATTTTGCAACATGGTGATATTCATGCCGTTTTCCCGCCGCCAGATGATTTTCGGGCTTTCCGCCACGGCAGCCCTTGCGCCGTCGCTGGCCCCCTTTGCAGCCAGAGCGCAATCTGCCGCCGTGCAGCCCGTTGCAGCTCCTGCGGCCGCTCCCTCGGTTGCCGCCTCAAAGCCTGTGAGCGAAGCACCGTTCCCGACGCCGGAAGTGCCGCCGCTTGAGACCACGGATTATAGCGAGGCGCGTAAACATTTCCGCACCAACCTGTTGCGCAAGGGGCCGTCGCCGGAGGCAGCGCCGCCGCTTGGCACGCCGCCGGGCGCCACGCGCGTGACCTATCCCGGCGGGCCGGATCGGTCGCTGCCGCTGGTGGCCTGGGTTTCGCATTACGAACCTTCGGCCGCGCCAAAACCGGCCGTTCTGTTCCTGCATGGCGGCAATGCCACCGGCGATGGCCATTGGGAGCTGATGAAGGGTTATGTCGAGGCAGGCTTTATCGTCATGCTTCCCTCGTTTCGCGGCGAAAACGGCCAGGCGGGCAATTATTCCGGTTTCTATGACGAGACCGCCGATGCGCTTTCGGCGGCCGATTATCTGGAAAACCTGCCCGGCGTCGACAAGAACCGGTTTTTCATTGCCGGCCACAGCAATGGCGGCACGCTGGCGCTTCTGGCTGCCATGACGCGCCGCTTCAAGGCGGCAGCGCCGATATCGGCCGGTGTCGATGCCTGGCGTTATTTCGGTCGTTACGAGAAGGAAATCCGCTTCGACTGGGACGATCCGCGCGAATTCATCATGCGCTCGTCGGTCTGTTTTTCGCCAAGCCTCAAATGCCCGACGCTGCTTTTGCGCGGCAGCGAAGAGAGGCCGTTTGACAAGAATCATCTCCTGTTCATCGAGCGAGCGGTGGCCGGTGGTGTCTCCATCGACAAGAAGATCCTACCCGGCACGCATAATGGCGTGGTGCCGGGAGCGGTCGCCGAAAGCATCCGCTTCTTCAAGAGCCACGGCGCCTGAGATCGCACCGGCCGCCGCGTCGCCGTGCGCAAAAAGGAGAGGGCGGGGATAATCCCGCCCGCAGCTTGCTGACAGAGCTGTTTCCTACCACGACGTCATCCTCGGCCTTGTGCCGAGGATCTGCCAAGGTAAAATAAAATCAATAGGTTATATCTGTTCGGGACAAGCCCAAGCATGACGGAAGATGCACAAGGCCCTTTGTCAGCAGTCTGAGGGCGGGGAAAACCTGCCCGGTGCAGCCTTCAGACCGAGCGGGTAATGCCGCCGTCGATGCGGATGTTCTGGCCGGTGATGTAGGCTGCGCGGTCGGAGGCGAGAAGCGCGATCAGTTCGCTCACCTCGTCCACCGTGCCATAACGTCCCATCGGAATGCGCTCCTTGAATTCGCTCTTTTCCGGCAGGCTGTCGATGAAGCCCGGCAGCACGTTGTTCATGCGGATATTGTCCTGCGCATAACGGTCGGAAAACAGTTTTGTATAGGCGGCAAGGCCTGCGCGGAACACACCGGAGGTCGGAAACACCGGGTCCGGCTCGAAGGCGGCGAAGGTCGAGATATTGACGATGGCGCCGGATTTCTGCGCCTGCATGATGGGCGTGACGAGGCGCGTCGGGCGCACGACATTGAGGAAATAGACCTCCATGCCGCGATGCCAGTCCTCGTCGGAGAGGTCGAGCAGGGGCGCGCGCGGGCCATGGCCGGCGCTGTTGACAAGCGCGTCGATGCGCCCGAACCGCTCCATAGTCAGATCGACCAGCCGCTTCAGGTCGTCATTGGACTGGTTGGACCCGGTCACGCCGATGCCGCCGAGTTCGGCTGCCAGCGCCTCGCCCTTGCCGGAGGAGGAGAGGATGGCGACCGTGAAGCCATCGGCTGCGAGTTTTCGCGCCGCTCCCGCCCCCATGCCGCTGCCGCCCGCCGTGATGATGGCAACCTTGCCGCCCGTCGTGTCGCTCATGCTGTTTTCCTCCGTTTTATAAGCGAACTGTTTCACTGCCGGCGCCGGCAGGCAAGCCTGATTGCGGCGTGCTTCGGCCGGCAGGCGCTCTGCCTTGTCCAGGCGGCGCACGGTCCCATGGAAAGCCTCGCGCCAGCCGCGGCGTGCATTGTTCCGGCTGATGTCATCTGCCGGAAGCTGTATTCTCATGTTCCAGACCTTGCGCACTGTCTCCCGACGCGTCCTCCTTGCGGCGATGCTTGCCGGAACCGCCAGCCTTTCCGGCTGCATTCTGGTCACAGATACCAGCCGCATGAACCCTGACGTTTTCGTGCAGGAAACCGCGCCGGTGTTTTACAATCCGTCCGCCCCGCCGGAACCGCAGCCGCAGCCCACGCAGAAACAGCAGGCCATTCCGCAAAAACGCCAGCTTTACCAGACGCAGTTCCACCAGACTTATGGGCTGCCGGTCTCCAATCCCGTCCACCGCACCTATTACGCCAGCATCCGCGATGACGGCCACACGCTGCCGGCCGTTCCGTTCTCGCGCATCGATGCGCGTTATCTGCGCCAAGAGGTGGATTACGCCACGCAGGAGGCACCGGGCACGCTGGTCGTCGATACGAAGGACCGTTTCCTTTATCTCGTCCAGCCGAACGGGCGGGCAATCCGCTACGGCGTCGGCCTCGGGCGCGAGGGCTTTGCCTGGAAGGGGCGTGGCGTCATCCAGTGGAAGGCAAAATGGCCACGCTGGACGCCGCCCGCCGATATGGTGGCACGCCAGCCCGATCTTCGTCCATTTGCGGCCGCCGAAGGTGGCGCCATGCCCGGCCTCAACAATCCGCTCGGCGCCCGCGCGCTCTATATCTTCAAGGACGGCAAGGATACGCTTTACCGCGTCCATGGCACGCCGGATTGGCAATCGGTCGGCCGCGCCACCTCTTCCGGTTGCGTGCGCCTGCTGAACCAGGATGTCATCGATCTCTATGATCGGGTGCCGGCGGCAACCCCGATTGTGGTTATCTGATCACACCTCTGTCACGATAGAGTGCGGACAGCCACACTGGTCGTCTAACTGTGGCGGCCTATACTTCTTTCAGACATAATGCGGGAACAAGTGTCGCTGACGTTCGTTGATGCGCGTTCTTAATGTACCCGCTTTTCCAGTGAAGAAGTAAAACCGCCCTCATGACAACATCCGATCTTTTCAGCCGCCGCCGTCTGCTCAGCCTTCTGGCCGTCGGCACCGCCTCCACGCTTGCAAGCTGCGCCTCCTCCGGCGGCACCGGACCCGGCGGTCTTCGCATCACCTACCGCGATGGCGGTAACGCCTTTGCCCCGCCGTCTGCTCCGCTGCGTGGACGCTCACCGGAACTCGATGCCATGTATGGCGAAACCGTGGATGGCGGCTTCGTCATTCCCGCCATTCCCTACTGGAATATCGATCCGCGCTTCTATCGCCAGCGCGTGGTGGACCCGACGGGTGAACCGGCCGGCACGGTGGTTGTCGATACGGCCTCGCGTTTCCTTTATCTGGTGGAACCGGGCGGCTCGGCCATGCGTTACGGCGTCGGCATCGGCCGCGAAGGTTTTGCCTGGGAAGGCGAGGGCGTTATCCAGTGGCGCCAGAAGTGGCCGAAATGGACCCCGCCGCAGGAAATGGTCGCCCGCCAGCCGGAACTGGTCAAATATTCCGCCGCAAACGGTGGCATGGCGCCCGGCCTGATGAACCCGCTTGGCGCCCGCGCGCTCTACATCTTCCGCAATGGCCAGGACACGCTTTACCGCCTGCACGGCAATCCCGAATGGAATTCCATCGGCAAGGCCGTCTCGTCGGGCTGCGTGCGCCTGATGAACCAGGACATTATCGACCTTTACGAACGCGTACCCAACAAGGCCCGCATCATCGTCTGGCAGTAATGTCGCCAGCGGGTACGAACACCGATCTAAAAAGGCGCCCGGGTGGCGCCTTTTTCATGCGGCGTTTTACGCGGCGCGCGTGCCGGTGCGGGTGGTGTGCGCCAGCGTCTCTTCAAGCCGTGGTTTCGTGTGCGGTACGCAATAGGCAGGCGTTGCGCGCTCGAAGCGAAAACCTTCAGACAGCGGCCCCGCATCCACCGCATCGAAGCCGAATTCCTCGTAGAGGCGCATTGCAACAGCCTTGGCATCCACATCGTCGCCGGCAAGCGGCAGGGCGCGGCGATCTGCGGCACCAGCAGGCCGTCCGTCCGTTTCCAGATCATTCATCGTGATGGCATTAAACGCCTTGACGATGCGCGATTGCGGCAGGTGTTTTGCCAGCATCTCGCTGGTCGTTGTCTCGAAGGCGTCGAGTTCGGCGATGCGGCCGTCGCGGTCCGGGTAATAGTTGTTGGTGTCGATGACGACCTTGCCGGCGAGAGAATCTGCCGGCACGCTGCGATAGGCCGCAAAGGGAATGGCGATCACAATGATCTCGCCAAATTTCGCGGCGTCCTCGACAGTGCCCACTTCGGCGCCAACGCCGTGGCGCAGGCTGAACAGGGTGTGTGGCCCGCGTGAGTTGCTGAGCATGACCTGATGGCCGGCTTTGACCGCCAGCTTGCCGATGGCACGCCCGACAAAACCTGCTCCGATGATTCCGATTTTCATATGGTCTCTCCATGGTTGGTGGAGAGAGCTTTAATTCCTGCTCATCCAGTGATAAATCTTTGAGATCGAATGACATTGACAACTGTGAGGGTGGAATTCATGGATCGGCTGACCAGCATGTCGGTTTTTGTCAGGGCGGCCGATCTCGGCTCGTTCGCAGCCGTTGCCGAGGTCATGGGAATTTCCCCGCAGATGGTGGCAAAACATGTGGTGTTTCTGGAGGATCGCGTTGGCGCGGCCCTCATCCACCGCACCACGCGGCGCCAGAGCCTGACGGATGTCGGCCGCGCCTATTACGATCGCTGCAAGCTGGTGCTGGCCGAGGCGGATGCCGCCGATGCGCTGGCTGAGGAGATGCGTTCGCACCCGCAGGGCGTTCTGCGGGTTAATGCGCCGATGACCTTTGGCGCCTTCAGCCTTGCCCCGTTCGTGACGCGGTATCTCGCCCGTTACCCGGACATGCAGGTGGATCTCACGCTGAACGACCGCTTTGTCGATCCGCTGGAGGAGGGGTTCGACGTGATGGTGCGCATTGGTCCTGTCGAGGAAAGCGGCCTGATCGCCCATGCCTTGTCACCCTATCGGGTAATCGCCTGCGCCTCGCCTGCCTATCTGGCGGCCCGCGGCGTTCCCAAAACACCCTCGGATCTCGAAAGCCATGACTGTCTGGCCTATGCCTATTGGTCGCCGTCCATTCCGTGCCGCTGGGTGTTTACCCGCAACGGCCGCGCCGAAGAGGTGTGCGCCACCGGGCGCATGCGCAGCAATGACTGGAAGGCGCTGCTCCATGCGGCCATCGAAGGTTTTGGGGTGACGCTTGGGCCGGTAAGCGTGCTGAGCGGCGAAATCGCCGCCGGCCGTCTCGTGCGGGTTCTCGATGATTATGAAGGGCCGGTGCGGCCGATGCACGTGCTTTATCCCTCGGGCCGGCGCCCGACGGTCAAGGTGCGCAGTTTTGTCGATGCCGTCGTGGAGGAGTTCGGCGCGGGCTGACCAACACGGTCAGCCGTTGCCGTCCACCACCAGGCAGGAGAAGGATTGCGCCGTCAGCGCCCGGCAGGCGGATTGCGCGGCGGCGCGGTTTTCAAAGCCGGAGAGGCGGGCGCGGTGCAGAAGGCCGGCGCGGCCCTGAACGCTTTCCGTATAAGGCGTGATGCCGGAGAAGCTGCGATCAAGCGCCGGCAGCGCACGCGACAGAAGCGAAATCGCTTCCGCCTGGCTGGGCGCTGCGGCCAGTTGCACGGTCCAGCCGGCATGTTCGGCCATGGCAAAGGGCAGGCCGCCGGGCGGGTTGCCGGGCCGGCCAGGAATGGCCGCCTGCGGCACCGGCCCCTCGGCATAAGCCGAAACCGGACTTGCAGGCGGCGCTGCCGGTTTTATGGCGGCGGTGCGGGATGCCGGGCTGCGCTGTCGCGCCGGGCGGTCAGCAGCCGGACGGGTGGGAACGGGCGGAAAATGGTCGGCGGTTTCGGCGTCCATGCCAAGGTTTTCGCCCGACTGGGTGCGCCCCATGGTTTCGGCATGGGCAATCTGTGCGGCCACCGGATCGAACCCTTCCGGCTCTGCCTGCGCTCTGCGGAACGGTGTCGGGACGCCCGATCTTGGCAGGCTCGGGGCACCAACGGCTGCCACCAGAGCGCCGCCGCGGACCGAGGCGCGCGGCATGGCATCATCCAGAAGGGCCGCCATCTGTGCGTCGCGGGCTCTTGCCGTGCGCCCGCCCATCACCACGCCGATCACCCTGCGGCCCCGGTCGTTGACGGCACTGACGATATTAAAGCCGCTGGCATTGATGAAGCCGGTCTTGATGCCATCCATGCCGTTATAGCGGTACATGAGGTTGTTGTGGCCGCGAATGGTCTTGCCGCGAAAGGTGAAGGAGCGGGTGGCGAAGATCTTGTATTCCCTGGGGTAATCGCGCATCAGCGCAAGGCCGAGCGTTGCCATGTCACGCGCGGTCGTCACCTGGCGGCTGTCGGGCAGGCCGGATCCGTTGCGGAAGACAGTCCGGCTCATGCCGAGCTGTCGGGCCTTGCGGGTCATCGCCTCGCCGAATTTTTCTTCCGAACCGTACAGATGATCGCCGATGCCTTCGGCGGCATCATTGGCGGATTTGACCACCATGCCATACACCGCCTCGCGCACCGTATAGGTCTTGCCGGCGGGAACGCCGAGCTTGGTGGGGATGGTGGCAGCACCATTCCTCGACATGACGATCTGCTGGTCCCATTTGAGACGGCCATCGCGCAGCGCTTCAAACACCATGTAGAGCGTCATCATCTTGGTGAGAGACGCCGGGTGGTTCAGCGTATCGGCATTTTCCGCCGCCAGCACCTTGCCGGTTGCCGCGTCCACGACGAAATGCGCGTAACCCGCCCGTGCCGGACCGGCAAAGGCGGTGAGCGCGCTCAACATCAGGGCAAGCCCGAGGGCAAGCGATGGCATGATCGCGTAGGCGCGCACTGTAATCGACATTCCATACCCCCGCTGTGACGTCCAACCGACGCATAACGTCACAATATGGCGAGACAGTTGATAGAATTTTATCGATTGCCGACGCGCTTAACGGAGGGTGAACCAAAGCGGGAACATGTTTCGTTCTGATGCAGAACATGGCGCAAGCAGGGTTTCTGCGGCGACAGATGCCCGACCAGGGCGCGCAGGCCGGGCGCCCCGTAACGGAGCAGCACCCGCCCGGCGGCCGGCCGGGCGGGTTGAGGCATGGGGTCGGAAAATCAGACGAACTGGCTGAGACCGGGCACGGAATTGACCACTTCGTCCACCGTTTCGGTGCCGGCATGTTCGCGGGCAACGGCAATGGTTTCGCGGGCAAGGGCGGTGATTTCGCCCATGCCGAGGCCAAGCGACATCAACTGCTGGCCAAGCGCCATGACACCGCCGCCGAAAGTGGACATCAGCCCGCCGAGCAGGCCGCCGCCGCCGGATCCTTCGCCATTGAACTGCGCCACCAGCGACGGTGCGCCGGGGATCGCCTCGATCATGCGGGCAACGGCTGCGTCATCGGCCTCGCGCTGGAGAAAACCCAGCATCATGCCCACGGCCTTTTCAGCGATTTCGGGCGCAATGCCCACCTTGTCTGCCACGCGGGTGACCAGTTCGTTCATCACACTCTCCTCGATGTTTGACGTTAACGTCAACGTAAATAAATGCGCCGCCGGATGCAAGCCTCACCTCTGCGCCGTCGCGTGGATTTCAGTGCTAGCACCGCGCCGTGGGTCTTGCCATCGGGCGCTCCAGTTTTTCCCAGATAGCGCAGGGCGGAAAGCTCAGTTTCGAAAAATTTTTCCCAGCGTATCGGCCATATAGGCGCCGCGTTTTCCCATCGGTTGTTCCGGGCCGGTGGTGCTGTCGCGCTGCGTCTGGTGCTCCAGTTCGGCATTGATCTCCGCGCCGAGGATGATGATGATCGAGGAAATCCACACCCAGAACAGAAAGCCGATGAGCGCGCCAAGCGTGCCATAGGTGACGTTGAAATTGGCGATATGGGAGAGATAAAACGAGACGCCAAGCGACCCGCCGAGCCAGAACAGGGCGGCAAGCGAAGCGCCCCAGCTGATCCAGCGTTTTCTGGCCGGCTCACGGCTGGGGCCATAACGATAAAGCAGGCTGATGCCGAGCGTTGCCAGAACCAGCAGCACCGGCCAGCGGGCCAGCGACAGCAGCGTTTCGGCAAAACCGCCCAGCGGCAGGAAGGCGATCATGGCGGGAATGACGCCGAGCCCGACCAGAAGCACGATGGCGGCAATCAGAGCCATGAAGGTGAACAACAGCGAGACGAGGTTGAGGCGGATGAAGCTGCGCTTTTCCTCCTCGCCATAGGCAATGTTCATCGCTTCGAACATGGCTTTCACGCCATTGTTGGTACTCCAGAGCGCAATGGCAAGACCGATCACCAGACCGTAACTCAGCGAACTGCGCTCCTCGCCGGCCAGCGTCTGCAATTGCTTGAAGAAGATTTCCAGGCCGTCGGAGGGCATGACCTCGCGCAGAAAATCCAACCGTTCGGTAATCGCTGCCGGATCGGCCACGAAGCCATAAAGCGAAACGAGCGCCGTCATGGCGGGAAATACGGCGAGCAGCAGATAGAAGGTCACGCCGCCGGCCACCAGCATCACCCGGTCTTCGATGATGGCGTTATAGACGCGGTAGGCGACATCGAGCAGGCCCTTCCAGGGTATTGCCGAGGGTGTGTCGGCGCTTCGTCCGCGAAGATCGGCCCCGCCTGTCTGTTTCATCCTGCGGTCCCTCTCCCATCCGAAGAGCGGCCACAGGGCATTGCCGCCGTAAAACGTCTCGCATTGCCGAACATGCCTGTCCCCCCTATAAAGTCCAATACGCGCTAACGCTGACGCAAGGGGGCCGGTTGCATGGTCGATCAGGGAAAACTCTTTATCGGCGCCAGCCGCAATCCCGATGATACGCTGGCAAAAGCGGAATATCTCGACCTCAGATTCGCCAATCGCCACGGATTGGTGACGGGTGCGACCGGCACCGGCAAGACGGTGACGCTGCAGGTGCTGGCGGAAGGGTTTTCGGCCGCCGGCGTGCCGGTGTTCTGCTCGGATATCAAGGGCGACCTTTCCGGCATCGCAGCGGTTGGAGAGCCGAAGGATTTTTTGCTGAAACGTGCCGAGGATATTTCGTTTTCCGACTATGACAATGCCGCCTTTCCGGTGATCTTCTGGGATCTCTACGGTGAAAAGGGGCATCGCGTGCGCTCGACCGTGGCCGAGATGGGGCCGCTTCTTCTGGCGCGCCTGATGGATGCCAGCGACGCGCAGGAGGGTGTTCTCAACATCGCCTTCAAAATAGCCGACGAGGGTGGCCTGCCGCTGATGGACCTGAAGGACCTGCAGGCGCTCCTCTCCTACATGGCCGAACAGGCCTCGGAAATTTCCGCCCGTTTCGGTTTTGTCTCGAAAGCCTCCATCGGCTCGCTGCAGCGCGGGCTGCTTGTGCTGGAACAGCAGGGCGCCGACCAGTTTTTTGGCGAACCGGCGCTGAAGATCGAGGATATCATGCGCCTTGCGCCGGATGGGCGCGGCATGGTCTCGGTGCTTGCCGCCGACCGGCTGATGATGAACCCGAGGCTCTACGCCACCTTCCTGCTCTGGCTTCTGTCGGAACTGTTCGAGGAACTGCCTGAAGTGGGCGACCCGGAAAAACCGCGCCTCGTGTTTTTCTTCGATGAGGCGCATCTGTTGTTTTCCGAGGCGCCGAAGGTGCTGCTGGAGCGGGTGGAACAGGTGGTGCGGCTCATCCGCTCCAAGGGTGTCGGCGTTTATTTCATCACGCAGAACCCGCTCGATGTGCCCGAAACCGTGCTCGCCCAGCTCGGCAACCGGGTGCAGCACGCACTGCGCGCCTATACGCCGCGCGAGCAGAAGGCGGTAAAGACGGCGGCCGACACATTTCGCGCCAACCCGGATTTTTCCACCGCCGAGGTGATCACCACGCTTGGCACCGGTGAGGCGCTGGTTTCCACTCTGGAAGCCAAGGGCGCGCCCTCCATCGTCGCCCGCACCCTCATCCGCCCGCCCTCGGCCCGCATCGGACCGCTAACGGATGCCGAGCGCGCCGCCATTCTGGCCGACAGCCCGGTCGCCGGCCTCTATGACGAAGACCTCGACCGCGAGTCCGCCTTCGAGATCTTGATGGCACGGGCGGGAAAGGCGGTGGGCAAAGCCCCGTCCACCCGCGCCCGGCCCGCCACCACAACGGCCCCGAGGGATGAGGACACACCAGACAATAACAGCGCCGCCGGCCGCTGGAAACTGCCGGGTTTTGGCACGGAGGGTGAAGAAACCGACGATGCCCGCCGCACCCCGTCCGCGAGACGCGGTGGATACCAGCGCGAAACGGTTATCGAGGCCGCGATGAAAAGTGCCGCCCGCTCGGTAGCAAGCCAGGTGGGCCGGGCGCTGGTGCGAGGGATTTTGGGGAGTTTGAAGCGGTAGGCCGATCTGAAACCGGGCTACCAGATACGCGAGATCACGCCAGACCGCACGAAAACTAAGACGGTTGAGTTGCAGCCATTGAAGGCCGCGATGCCATGCGGGCCCACCATTCCTGCAGGTTTGCGTGCTGGCGGAT
Source organism: Neorhizobium sp. PAMB6716 (assembly GCF_058242805.1). Lineage (NCBI taxonomy): Bacteria > Pseudomonadati > Pseudomonadota > Alphaproteobacteria > Hyphomicrobiales > Rhizobiaceae > Neorhizobium > Neorhizobium sp. PAMB6716. Next base: position 2,315,903 of record NZ_CM177835.1, on the reverse strand, counting down.
GAGGTCCGCTCCCTCGGGTGCCATCAGGAAATAGTCGAACATGGGAGCGGCATACAAATCGGCGAGCGTCAGTTGTTCGCCAACGAGCCATGGGGCATCTCCCATCAATTGAGACATCGCCATCAAGCAGTTTCGTGCTTTCGGGAGCGCCGCGACCAACGTGTCCTCGTCTGTGGGAACGCCTCTGCCGGGCTTTGATACCCGCTCCACATAAACGCCCCACACGAGATGAGGATAGGCATAGTTGTCAGCAATGCTGATGAGTTGATTGCATCTTGCGCGGTGCAGCGGGTCCAAGGGCTGAAGGTGCGGCCCCTCGAAAGCTTCATCGATATATCGAGTGATCGCACTCGTCTCATAAAGACTGATGTCCTGATGCTCGAAGGCCGGAATGCGTCCGAACGGGTGCCTTGCCAGGTAGTCGGCTGGAGGGCCACCCTCTGCAAAAATATCGATCGGAACAAGCTGATGTTCGATGCCTTTCTCGATCAGGCACAGTCGAGCAATCCGGACGTAAACGCTGTAATCTGCTCCGAAGAGGCGCGGCGGTGTTGTCATTTGCTCACCTTCGTGTCGTTGCGAATGCCTTTGGATCCAAGGCAAGCCGCATCCATGATCGTTCATGCCAAGGCAGCTCAGACATCACCCCCGCCCCAAATTCCGCCCTTTACCGCTTGCGCACGAATTCCGTGCGCAGCACGAGGCCCTTGATGGCGTCGTGGCGGCAGTCGATTTCTTCGGGGTTGTCGGTGAGGCGGATCGATTTGATCACGGTGCCCTGCTTCAGCGTCTGGCCGGCACCCTTGACCTTCAGGTCCTTGATGAGGGTGACGCTGTCGCCATTCTGCAGCACGGTGCCGGCGGAATCGACCACTTCGGCTGCCTTGGCGGCCGCGGCGGCCAGTTCCGAGGCCGGACGCCATTCGCCGGTTGCTTCGTCATAGATATAGTCGTCGTCATCGCCAGCCATAGCCGCGTGCTCCCTGATCGCTTGTTTGAAAAATCGGATAAGCGGGCTTAGGCCCCTCGACGGCAGATGTCAAAGCGGGCGTTTCTGCCGGGGAAGGAAGAGCGTCAGTCTCTTGGTGGGGCTGGGCAAGTCAAAGCAAGTCATCGGCAAAATGGGGGCAAGATCGGGGACAAGATCTGGGTGAAGAACAGCCGCACGCTCAATCCGCCTGCTCAGTCCTGCCGCCCGGTCAGCAGATGCGCGCCGGCGCCCTTTTGCGACAAGCGGTCCTCGCCATTGCGCAGGGGACACTGATCGAGCGACAGGCAGCCGCAGCCGATGCAGCCGGCCAGATTGTCGCGCAGGCGGGTCAACTGGTCGATGCGGGTGTTCAGCGCCTCATGCCAGCTGGCCGACAGCTTTTGCCAGTGGCGGGCGGTTGGCGTGCGCCCCTCCGGCAGTGTTGAGAAGGCCTGCGAAATATCCTGCAGCGTCAGGCCGGCGGATTGGGCAACGCGGATGATGGCGATGCGCCTCAGCACATCGCGACCATAACGCCGATGGCCGGCAGCGGTGCGGCTCGCCCGGATCAGGCCTTCCGCCTCGTAAAAATGCAGGGCCGAAACGGCAACGCCGCTGCGCCGCGCAATCTCGCCCACCGACATCTCCCGTGATAGCGTCATGGCGGCGTTTCCTCTCTTGACCTCAACTGCACTTGAGGTCTTACAGGCTTTGTCCGACACGTAAACCGAAAAGGATCGGACAGGGCATGCAACAGGCATCAGGTGAGGGCAGTACCGACGGATTGGACCCGGGCGTTCCGTGCGAAGGGGAGGGTGCCGCAAGGCGTGCCGTGGCCTCAGCGGCCGGGCCTGCCAAGAAAGGGCTTGCCAAGACGGCGGCGGTGAAAGAGGTCGAAGCCGAGGGGCCGGTGGCCGGCTGGCGTGCGCTTCTGGCGGCCCCTTATGGAATGCGTCTTGCGGCGCTTTCGGTGGGCATCGGCCTGCATGCCTTCAACGAGGTGGCAATCGCCCCGGTTCTGCCGCTCGCGCTGGAAGGGCTGAACGGCGTCGTTCTCCTGCCTTATGTTTATGCGGTGTTTTTTACCCTAGTGATTGCCGGCGGGCTTTCCGCCTCGCCGCTTCGGCGCCGCTTTGGCGCCATGCGCGGGCTCATGCTGGCGGGCGTGCTCTATTGCGTCGGCATTCTGGCGCAGGTTCTGGCGCCCAATGCCGGGCTGCTCATCCTCGGGCGGGCGCTGCAGGGGCTGGCGGATGGCTGGATCGTGGCGCTCTGCTACAGCCTGATCAGCGATCTTTTTCCAAAACATCTGGTGCCAAAGGTGTTTGCCGTGGAAGCCATGGTCTGGGCGGTGGCAGCCGTGCTCGGGCCGTTTGCCGGCGGGCTGACGGTGGAATTTTTCGGCTGGCGGGCGGCCCTTGCCGTCAGCCTGCCCTGCCTTGTGCTGTTCTTTGTTGTTCTGCCACAGGCGCTGCGGCAGGAGGCGGGCGAAGCGTCGGCTGCACCTGCCACGACGCAGGCAAAGGCGTCGAGGACCGGCAGGCGTTCGTTCCGGCTCCTGCCGCCAAGATTCTTTTCGGTTTCCTCCACCGTCGGGCGCGGCAGCTGGCTGCTGTTTCTGATGACGGCAGCGCAAAGCGTTTCCACCGTTTTCCTCGCCTATAGCCTGCATCATATCATCGGTCTTGCGCCGGTTCGCGTCGGGCTGGTGCTGATCACGCTGTCGCTCACCTGGAGCGTGGTTGCCATCCCCGTCGGCAGCGTGGAGAAGGAGGCATGGCGCGAAAAGATCCTGCGGGTCGGACCGCTCTTGCAACTCGCTGGTGTCGCCTGTGTCGGAACAGGTCTTTATCAGACCTTCCTGCCGCTGGTGCTTGCGGGCCAGATGTTGAACGGGGCAGCCTTTGCCATGGTGTTTGCCAGCACCAGCCAGGCCGTCATCGAGGATGCCGCCCCCGAGCATCGCATGACGACGGCCTCGCTTCTACCCTCGCTTGAAACGAGCGGTTATGTGATGGGCGGCAGCGTCATGGCCGGCCTCAGCAGCGGTTTTGCCATTCCCCAGCGGCTGGCCGGCTTAGGCCCGCATCCGGATGTGCTGCTGCTCTGGGGTGGCGCCGGCTGTCTGTCGCTTCTGGCGTTTCTTGCGGCGCGGGGGGTGCGGCTGAAGCCCACGCGAGCGGCGATGGACGGCTGAAGGTCTTCAGCCGCCACCTTTTACCAAAACCATCAGGCGGCGGTGGAGACCAGCGAAAAATAGGCGCCCTGCGGATCCTGCGCGTTGACGATGACGCTTCCGCCGGGAACCGGCATCGGGCCATTGATCACCGTGCCGCCGCCTTGCGTGATGGCGGCAACGGCCGGCGTCATGGCGGCAACAGTGATGTAATAGCCCCAGTGGGCGACGGGCACCTGCGGCGGCCGTGTCATCATGCCGCCGATGGCGGTGCCGTGATGGGCAAAGATCAGGTATTGCCCCATCGCGCCCATATCCACCGCATGGTCCAGCGTCCAGCCGAACATTTTTCCGTAAAAGGCCAGCGCTTCCTCTCCATCATTGGCAAACAGTTCATACCAGCCGATGGTGCCGGGGGAGCCCGGGTGCGGTTCGGGCGGGGCATTGTCCATCGGTGCCGGCGTCATCAGGCAAAGAACGGCGCCGTGCGGATCGGCCACCACGGAAAAACGTCCGATATCAGGAATATCCTCCGGCGCGCGCATGATGGCGCCGCCTTCTTCGGCAAAACGCTGCGTCATCGCATCGACGTCATCCACGGCGACATAACCCGTCCAGTTCGGCGGCACCTGGCCTTTCATCTCGGCTGGAATATCCATCATGCCGGCCACGCCACAGGGTTCCGCGCCCCCATTCGTGTTGAAGATGTGGTAACGCATCTCATCCGCTCCGGGCGGATCCGACATCGGCATCTCCACCACCGTCCAGCCGGTCACGGCTTTGTAGAAGCGTGTGGCGGCCTCGGTGTCGCTGGTCATCAGCTCGCACCAGATGAATTTCCCATGGGTTTTGGAGGGCATGACAATTCCTTCTCGTGTCACTGGCAGCAGCTGGCGGGGGGAATGAAAACGGGGGCGGGCTCGTATTCATCGTGGCGCTTGACGAAATTCATCGTTGAACTTTCGTTGCGCCCCAAAGGTGCCTGATCGAGCATCATCAGCGTGCCCAACCCTTCCTCGCCACCGCGGGCATAACTCGAATAGGTGTGAAAGATCTCGCCCTTGTCGTTGCGGTAGAAGCTGGAACTGCCGGGCAGTTCGTCATGCGCCTTGGCGCTCGGCGTTTCCCGGTAATTGTAGAAGACGGAACCGTTCGCAAGCTGCTCCTTGGTGAAGGACACGCCGAAATCAAAGTTGAAATCGCTGCCGAAGGAAGAGACCCAGGGGAAGTGCCAGCCCATGCGGCGCCTGTAGGCCTCGATCTTTTGAAGCGGCGCGCGCGAGGCGCAGGTCAGCGTCACGTCGTGATGGTTGAGATGCACAAGCGTGCCATCCAGATGATCGGCAAAGAAGGAGCAGCCGGTGCAGCCGGCATCCCAATCGGGACCGAACATGAAGTGGTAGACGATCAGCTGGCTGCGGCCGTCAAACAGGTCGCTGAGCGATTTTTGGCCCGTGGGCGTATCGAACCGGTAGTCCTTGTCGATTTTGACCCAGGGCAGCGCCAGGCGCTCGCGGTTTACGGTGTCGCGAAACCGCGTCACCTCTTTTTCCCGCAGCAGAAGCGCCTTGCGCGCCTCCAGCCATTCTTCCTTCGAGACTACGGCATGCTCCATATCGCCCTCCCGGCAATCATGTGTGGCTCGTCTTGACAATTGGGTTGATATCAACATAAATCAGTTATGTCAAACCCCGCAGTGATTCCTTTTTCGACAACCCTTCATGTTCGCGACACCTGCCTTTGCCTGCATGTGCAGCGCGCCGCCCGCGCACTGGCGCGAAAATTCGATGCCGCGCTTCGCCCGCTGGGTCTCACCAACGGCCAGTTTTCGCTGATGATGTCTCTCAACCGGCCGCAGCCGGCGCCGATGGGTTCGGTCGCGACCCTTCTCGACATGGACCGCACGACGCTGACGGCGGCGCTGAAGCCGCTGCAGAGGCGCGGCCTGATCGAGGTGATCGCCGACCCCAAGGACGCCCGCAGCCGGCTTTTGACATTGACGCCGGAGGGCATTTCGCTGCTTGCCGAAGCCGTGCCGATCTGGACTGCAACGCATGGCGTGGTGGATGAGGGGCTGGGCGAGGGTGGCTCGCAGCGGCTGCGCGCAGATCTTGCAAAGATCCGGTGAGCGGCGTCAGGAAAAGCGGGCGGCGATACGCGGATCGGCGCGAAAATCGGTGAGATCAAAACCAAATCGCTGACGCGGAAAATCGCAGAGCGCCTGCACGTGGCCGGCCGAAAGGTGCATGCGCAACGCCTGCCGCTGCACCGGTTCGCGGGCGCCAAAGCCGCGTGCATCGAGAAGCGCAAGGTTCTGCCCGCCTTTGGGGTCACGCACCGAGCGGTAGAGGATGGCGTCCAGCCCGGCGGCCCGCGCGACATCGGCAAACGTCTGGCAGGCGGCGTAATCCGTGGGATGCTCGAAGGTTTTTCCATCTGCCGAAAGCGGCGGCAGCGTGAGATCGATGCCGTTTTCCGTGTCGATGCGGGCCGCGAACGCCGTGTAGTCGCTGGCATTGGCCGGCAGTGGCGTCGCGGGAGATTCGGCGTAAAACAGCAGCCGGTAAAAGGCCATTTCCGCCACGGCCGTCTGAAGCGTGGCGGCGGCGTAAAACACGCCCAAGGTTTTTCCGGCGCGGCGAAAGCGCGAACCGGTCGGATAAAGCGCACCGTAACGGAAGGGCGTGGCCAGCAGATAATCAAGCCCCCGCGCTTGGCTCGGGAAGGCCGGCTTGGTTTCCTCCAGCAAGTCTTCAAGGCGCGATTGCTCGTCGGCGGTATCGACAAGCTTCATCGTGGACACCTGATGCTGTGCCTCCACCAGACGCCAGAAATGTCCGTGGATACCGGTCTTTTCAGACGAGAGCGCGTCGGGCGTCCAGATAGGCGAGAGCATCGATCAGCCCCGATATGGTGAGGATCTTGTCGGCGGGCACGCCGTCGAGCGCCGTGTTGTGGTTTACCATCCAGGCGCGTGCGGTCGCCTCGTCGCCGCCGGTGACCGCATCGAGCGACCGGAACAGGCGGATGAACAGAAGCGCCAGCTCAAAGGCCTTGTCTGTCGGTTGCAACGCAAGGTCCTGCCGCTTCAGCCGCGAAATCGAGGCTTCCGACAGGCCAAGAATGGCGCCGAGCCGCCGGCCGTTGAGACCAAGACGCTCTGCCGCGCGCACCGCAGCCTTGCCGACAACGGCGGCATCTGCCGGAGATGTCTGGCGAACGGGCACTTCCGGCTCGCGCATCAGGCTGTGGTTCTGCATGGGCCACCTTCTTTCCTTAGAAAGACTATAGGGAAAAAACCTCAAAATGCAAGAAAGGGCCGCGCGGACGCGACCCTTTCCAATGTCAGCTGAACGTTCGGATCAGGCAGCCGAGACCGGCACTTCGGTCGAGGTGCGCATGGCGTGGCTGTAGGGGCATACGATATGGGCCTTGGCGATCAGGTCTTCGGCCTGTGCCTTGTCCATGCCGGGGATGTCGACAACGAGCGACACTTCGATGCCAAAACCGGTGCCGTCTTCGCGCGGGCCGATGCCAACCGAGGCGGTGACCTTGGTGTCTTCCGGAACCTTTACCTTTTCCTTGCCGGCCACGTTCTTCAGCGCGCCGAGGAAGCAGGCGGAATAACCGGCGGCAAACAGCTGCTCGGGGTTGGTGCCGGTGGCGCCATCGCCGCCGAGTTCCTTCGGAACCGTCAGCGTCACGTCAAGCACGCCGTTTTCGGATACGGCGCGGCCGGCGCGGCCACCAGTTGCGGATGCCTTGGTCGTGTAGAGGATAGCCATGATCGTCTCCTTGGTTGGTGTCAGGCTTGCCCTGACGTCGGGTTCTATTTATTGTGTGTAATTGAATTGCGCACAATATAATTATGCGCATTGAAGTCCCACGTCAAGCCTGCGACAATAGGAAAGTTAGGGCAGGGCGCGGCAATGTCAGGGGTAGCCGCCGATAAAGGCCGGAAAACTGCGGAAAGGCTTGAAGAAAATGAGCGATGTGAGCGAAAACAGCGAGCAGATCCGCCTGCAGCAAATGTTGTGCTTTGCCCTTTACGGCGCATCGCATGCCTTTTCGCGCGCCTACAAGCCGCTACTTGAGCCGCTGGGGCTGACCTATCCGCAATACCTCGTCATGATCAGCCTCTGGGAAAAGGATGGCCAGCCGGTCAAGGGGCTGGGCGAGGCGCTGGATCTGGATTCCGGCACGCTGTCGCCGCTTCTGAAACGGCTGGAACAGGCCGGCCTCGTGACCCGCACCCGTGCCGAAAAGGACGAACGGCAGGTGATCATCATGCTCACCGAAAAGGGCCGCCTGCTGCAACGCGACGCCGCCGGCGTGACGGCGGCGATCGGTGAGGCCACCGGCTGCACGCGTGCCCAGGTGGATGAGCTTCGCGACAGCCTTGCGACGCTGAAGACGATGCTGGTTGAAAGCGGCAGCCGGTAAGGGGAGGCGGCTTGCCCTCTCCTTTGGGGGCAGGGCAATGGCATATCAGACAAGTCCCCTCTCGCCCCGCCCACAAGGGCAGAGTTATTGCATTTCAGATAAGACCCTCTCTGCCCTGCCGGGCATCTCCCCCACAAGGGGGGAGAACCGACGTGGCAAGCGCGCTGTTCCTGCATCAGACGGCGCGGCTGGGTTAAGCCCTCCCCCTTGTGGGGAGGGTTTGGGAGGGGACTTTCTTCATCTGTAATAGCCCTGGTTGGGCAGAAGGGATTTTGGGGCCAGCCGTGCATTCAATCGTCGGGCGGTATTTACCGTGGTGTCTTGCGCCTGACAGGTGCGGGAGGTAACCGTGGCCACACTGTTTTGATGACGAACCGCCGCCGGTTGATTGATCCCAAGCGCTGCTGCGGCATTTTTTGAACATGCCAAAGGATGTTTTCCGCATGCTTCGTAATCTCTACGCCTGGACCATGGCGCTTGCCGCGCGAAAAGCCGCCGCCTGGTGGCTTGGCATCATCGCCTTTGTTGAAAGTTCTTTTTTCCTGGTCCCCGCCGATGTGCTCTTTGTGCCCATGGTGCTGGCGCGCCCACGCCGGGCGTATTTTTACGCGACGATTGCCACCATCGCCTCGGTGCTTGGCGGCATTCTCGGCTGGACCATCGGCCATTATGCCTTTGAGGCCATCGCCCGCCCGGTGCTGACCTTTTATGGCAAGCTCGACACCTTTGAGGGGCTGGCGCATTCGGTGGACTGGAAGACCATCCTCATCCTGCTGGTCACCTCAGGCCTTGCGCATCTGCCGCCCATCAAGGTGGTGACGATCCTCTCGGGCGTTGCCAATTTCAACCTCGGCCTGTTCATCCTCTCGGCGATCGTCGCCCGCGGCGCCCGCTTTTTCGCGCTGGCCTGGCTGCTCAACAGCTATGGCGAGGAGATGCGCCACTTCATCGAAAAACGCCTGTCGCTGATTTCAGGTGTGGTGGCCGGCGTGCTGATCGTGGTTTACGCAGCCTACATGTTCCTGCATTGAGGTTTCTCCACGCGGCGCATCGGCCGCGTGAAGAAGTTTTCCAAAAAAACATCAATCCCAGTGCGGCGGACGAAGGTGGCCGGGGTTGACGATACGGCCATCCGGCCGTGCCAGTCCCTTGATCGCCGCCATCTCCTCGTCGGAGAGTTCGAAGTCGAAAATGTCGTAGTTTTCGGCAAGGCGGCTTTCGGTGGCCGTCTTGGAAAGCGCAATCACGCCGTCCTGCTGCACGGCCCATCTGAGTGTCACCTGGGCTGCCGTCTTGCCATGGCGGGCGCCGATCTCCTTCAAAAGCGGATCATTCGGCACCTTGCCATCGGCCATCAGGTAATAGGCGGTCAGCGAAATGCCCTTGGCCCGCGCTGCCTCAAGCAGTTTCGACTGATCGAGATAGGGGTGGAATTCCACCTGATTGGTGGCAATTGGCGCGTCCGAAAGCTTTGCCGCTTCCTCCATCATCGCGATGTTGAAGTTGGAAATGCCGATATTGCGGACCTTGCCGGCCTTATGGACAGCGTTCAGGCTGTCCATCCGCTCGCCAAGCGGCACGTCGCTCTGTGGCCAGTGGAGAAGCAGAAGGTCGACATAATCGGTCTTCAGCTTTTTGAGGCTCTCGTCGACGGAGGCTGCAAAATCGGCCTTGGCGTACTTGTCGACCCAAACCTTGGTGGTGAGAAAGATATCGGTGCGGGCAATGCCGGAGCCTGAAATCGCCTGTCCCACTTCCGCTTCGTTGCCATAGATCTGGGCGGTATCGACATGGCGAAAGCCAAGCTCGAGCGCCTTTGGCAGAACGCGCAGGATGTCGGCGCCCGGCATGCGGAAGGTGCCAAAGCCCAGCGCTGGAATCTGGGCGCCATTGGCGGTGACTGAATGCATGAAATGCTCCCTTTGAGATTGTGGATCGGCGCGCATGCGCCATGAAGGGTGTCTTTTGTAGATGGGCTGGAATGGGCGCAGTTCAACCCGCCTCAGCCGGCAAGCGGCGGATCAAGGCGGGCAAAACCTTCCTGCCGGCGATAGGGAAAATGCGGGTAAGGCGCTGTGACCGCGCTTGCGGCATCGAGCTTTAAGATCTGCTCTGCCGTCAACTGCCAGCCAATCGAGCCGAGGTTCTGGCGCAACTGTTCCTCGTTGCGGGCGCCGATGATGACGGAGGAGACGGTTGGCCGCTGCGTCAGCCAGTTGATGGCCACCTGCGGCACGGTTTTTTCCACTTCCGCTGCAATTTCCTCCAGCGCGTCGATGACGCGGTACAGGTATTCGTCCTCGACGGGCGGGCCGAACTGCGCCGTTTCATGCAGGCGGCTGCCTGTAGGCAGCGGCTTGGCGCGGCCGATCTTTCCGGTGAGGCGGCCCCAGGCAAGCGGGCTCCAGACCAGTGCGCCGAGCCCCTGGTCATGGCCCAGCGGCATCAGGTCCCATTCGTAATCGCGCCCTGCGAGCGAATAATAGACCTGGTGCGCCACATAACGCGTCCAGCCGTGGCGCTCGGCGGCAGCCAGTGATTTCATGATTTGCCAGCCGGAAAAGTTGGAGACGCCGATATAGCGCAGCTTGCCCGCCTTCACCAAGAGGTCGAGCGTCGAGAGAACCTCCTCGACCGGCGTCGAGGCATCGTGCGCGTGCAGCTGAAAAATATCGATATAGTCGGTGCCGAGCCGATTGAGTGCCGCATCGACGCTTGCGATGAGGCGGGCGCGCGAGGTGCCCCAGTCGTTGGGGCCGGAGCCTGTCGGCAAGCCGGCCTTGGTGGAGACCAGCACGCGGTCCCGCCGGCCCTTGATCGCCTTGCCAAGCACCTCTTCGGAGGCGCCGTCGGAATAGACGTCGGCGGTATCGAACAGGGTGACGCCGGCCTCCAGGCAGATGTCGACGAGGCGGCTTGCCTCCTCCACATCCGTGCTGCCCCAGGCGCCAAACAGCGGGCCGGAACCGCCGAAAGTGCCGGCGCCAAAGCTCAAGACCGGCACTTTCAGGCCGGATTTGCCGAGATTGCGGTATTCCATGACAGGATCCTTTGTTGATGGAATGGTTAAGCGAGAGGTCAGGCGGCGCGGGCCGGCGTTGCTGCCTCTGTGGCACGGTCCAGCCCGCCGCTCAGAAGCGTCAGACCGCAGGCGATGGCGACCAGCACGGCGCCAACCAGCGGCGTGGCACCAAGGCCGAGCGGCGAGGCGACCACCAGCCCGCCGATCCACGCACCACCGGCAATGCCGAGATTGAAGGCGGCGATGTTGAGGGCAGACGCCACGTCGACCGCGCCGGGGCGATGACGGCGGGCAAGCTGGACGACGTAAAGCTGAAGGCCCGGCACACTGGCAAAGGAGAGGAAGCCAAGGGCCCCAAGCGTGACGAGCGCCGGCACCGCATAAGGGGCTGTGACGGTGAAGAGGCCAAGCACCAGCGCCTGAAGCGCAAACAGAACGGCCAGCGCCTTCACCGGATTGCGGCCGGCAATGCGCCCGCCGGCAAGGTTGCCGAATGCGATGGCAAGCCCGTAGAGCACAAGCACGAGGCTGACACTTCCCGCTGAAAATCCCGTCACCTCCTGCAGCATGACGGCGAGATAGGTGAAGGTAACGAAGGTGCCGCCATAACCGAAGGCGGTCATGGCATAAACGAGAAGCAACCGGCCGGAGCCCAGCGCGCGCACCTGCTCGAGAAGGCTTGCCGGTGCCGCCTTCGACAGCTTTGACGGCAGAAGGGCGAGAATACCTGCAAAGGCGATGACGCCGAGTCCGGAGACGGCCAGAAACGTCGCGCGCCAGCCAAAATTCTGGCCAATCAGCGTGCCCAGCGGAACGCCGGTGACGATGGCAACCGTCAACCCCATGAACATCAGGGCAATGGCCGAGGCGCGGCGGTTTTCCGGCACAAGGTCTGCGGCAATCGTGGCGCCGACGGAAAAGAATACGCCATGGGCAAAGGCCGACAGCACGCGCCCGACAAGCAGCATGCCGTAACCGGAAGCAAACGCGGCTACGAGATTGCCGAGGATGAACAGCGACATCAGGCCAAGCAGCAGCGGCTTTCGCGCAATGCGGCCAGACAGCGCCGTCAGCACCGGCGCACCAAAAGTGACGCCGAGCGCGTAGATGGACACGATCATGCCGGCGAGCGGCAGGGTGATTTGAAGATCGGAAGCAACCGTCGGCAACAGGCCGACGATGACGAATTCGGTGGTGCCGATCGCATAGGCCGCGATCGTCAGGGCAAAAAGTGCAAGGGGCATGGGCGTCTTCCAAAGGTGGAACAGGGTTTGGTGCAGGCGCTGGCAGAAATTGCCGGTGCCGAAGATCTGCCAAAGAGATAGACGGCCCGCTCACTGTGAACTAGGCTGCGCTTGAGAACATCAGTTGTGAAATGGTTTCACCATGGCCCGATCCGAGATCAACCGTTCCGGCGAAATGGAAGTGTTTGTGGCGGTGGTGGAGGCGCAAGGTTTTTCCGCCGCCGCGCGACGCCTGTCGATGACGCCGTCGGCAGTGAGCAAGCTCGTCACGCGGCTCGAAAAGCGGCTCGGCGCCCGCCTTGTGTCTCGCTCCACCCGGCAGTTTCGGCTGACGCCGGAGGGGCGCGATTTCTTTGATCGCGCCACCGCCATTCTTGCCAGTATCGAGGATGCGGAGCGGGCGGCAGGTGCTGCCGTGGAAGCGGTCGGGCGTATCCGGTTAAACAGCAGTTCGGTCTATTGCACGCATGTGCTCAATCGCCTGCTGCCGCAATTTCTGGCGCTTTATCCGGGCGTCACGCTGGATATTGCCCAGACCGATGCGGTGATTGATCTTCTGGCGGATCATGCGGATGTGGCCGTGCGCACCGGGCCCTTAAAGGCGTCGAGCCTTGTGGCGCGCAAGCTTGGCGAGACGCCGCTTCGGGTCGTAGCCTCCCCGGCCTATCTGAAACGATCCGGCACGCCGCGCCATCCGGCAGACCTTGTCCACCATTCGCTGCTCAGGTTTTCCTATACGCGGAGCATTCGCGAGTGGAATTTCAAAGTGGATGGCGAGGATTTTTCCATTGTTCCAGCCGGTGCCGTGCAGGTGAACGATGGCGAGGGCATGCGCCAGCTGGCGCTTGCAGGCGTCGGTATTGCCCGCATGGGTGCCTTTGCGGTGGCCGATGATATCACCGCCGGCCGCCTCGTGCCGCTGCTTGAAGATTTTGATCCCGGTCATCGCGAGGCGTTTTACGCGGTTTATGTCGGCCAAGGCGGCCCACTGCCGTCGCGGGTGCGCGCGCTTCTCGATTTTCTGGCCGAACACGGTCGCGTCGGGCCATAAGCGGCCTCAGCCGCCGATCAGCCCGCCGGCAAGCACGCTATAGACGAGGTAGATCGCGCCGAGCGATGTGAGGGCGGCAATGCTGGCGATCAGGCCATCGCGGGCCGTCAGCGACAGGCCGAAAAGCGCAATCGTCCCCATCGGGGCGGTGCTCGCAAAGGGCACCAGTTCAAGCGGCGGCACGGTGAAGCAGAGCGCGATGCAAAGCGCTGCCATGCCCTGCAGCCATGGCGGTTTCGTCAGCCATTTTAGCCGCGGCTTGAACAGCCTGTCGGTAAAGCGCGCCACCGGCCGCAGCGTGTCCATCGCCTTGGCCAGCTTTTGCGCGCCGATGGTGCGGCGCTCGGCAAATTGCGGCAACCAGAGATGTTTTCGACCGATGAGGATCTGCACGGCAAACAGCCCGATGACCACGGCAAGCACCGTGGGCAGGCCGGGAATACCACCGATCGGGCTGATCTCGATCAGCGCCGGCACCAGCAGGAACGGCCCGAAACTGCGCTCGCCGATCTGTTCGCGCACGTCGTGAATGCTGACTGCATCCTTCTCGTTCGCGAGGTTTGCAATGGCATCCAGCACGTCGGTCAGGCTTTCCGGTTCCCGTCCGGAAGATTGGTGGTTCCCCGAATTTTGGCTCCCCGAATGGTGGCCTGAAACGGCTGCGGGTGTTGTCCTGTCGTCGCGCGTCCGTGCGTCCATTGGGCTCTTGTCCTTGGCAAAAATCTGCTGCGGCGCGAAAGGGGGATCAATCTTTTGCGTCGGCAATCGGCTTTTCGCTATGCCGTCCAAACAGCCGGCGGCCGAAACGGTTGCGCAGAAAGGCTGATGTCCGGTAACGCAGCCCGGCCGGGCGCTCGGGATCGACCAGATCGGATTCGGCCACCCACTCGTCATCGATCCCCATTTCGCGCTCCTCGATGGGGCGCAGACCCCGCCCGCCGTCTGGTGCATTAAGCGCTTCGATGGTCTTCACCAGAGATCCGCCATGTCGTTCCAGCGTTTCCTCGATGGTTTCGATGGTCTGTCCCAGATGTTCTGCCAGAAGATCGTTACGACGGGTGAGAAGGGTCAGGCTTTCGTCACTCCCGCTCCGGGGGGCTTCCACCAGAATGTCGCATTCGGTGTCATAACCCATGGAGCGGTTGTTGAGATTGGCGGATCCGAGCTTCAGGATGCGGTCATCGGCAATCATGATCTTGGCATGAACATAGATTTCCTTGCCGGCGTGATTGACCGGATAGAAAATGCGGAACCGGTTGTTGTGGTCGGCCTTCCTGACCAGCTTCAGCAGCCGGGCGCGGGCCGTATCCATCGTCTTTTCCTCCAGCCAGCCGCTGGCGCCCATCGGGTTGATGATGACGATTTCCGGGCCATCCGGTTCCTGCAGCCGCTTTGCCATGGCTTCTGCGATGCGGCGCGAGGCAAAATACTGGCTTTCGATATAAAGCGTGCGCCGGGCCGCCGCGATAATGGCAAGCGTGGCCGTCTCGATTTCCACCACCTGCTCATGGTCGGCATATTCCGGGGCCGTGCGGGAAATGCCGATGTCTATGCCCTCGAAATCGGCCGGCAGGTCTTTGGGCCAGAGACCCTCGTTGATGGGAACCGGTTCCAGCATCTGGCCGGTTGCCATCTGCCAGCGCTCGCGCGCAAGGTCACCCAGCGCCTTGGCGGCAGGGCCGGAAAAACAGCTTGTCGCATCATGCCATGGCGGTTCGGCGTGGCCATAGGGCGACAGCCGGTTCGGATCCTCTTGTCGATGGTCCCGCGTATCCCAGCGCCCGACGGTCATGTCGATGCCACCGCAGAAGGCCACGGTATCGTCGATGATCAAGAGCTTCATATGATGGGCGGCAAGGGCAGGGTGGGCGCGGTCGAGCTTCAGGTGGATGCGTTTTGAAAACAGCCAGCGCAACATGTGCAGCGGCGTTTCACCACGCGTGATCGAATGGACAAGCCCGACATCCCATTTGAGGATGCGGATCTGCAGGTCCGGATTCTTTCGCGCCAGATGCTCGAACACGCGGCCGAGCTTGTCCGGGTGCTCGCTTGTATCCTCGCCCGGCACGAGGCGGATGCGCGTATCAAAATCCCAGCCGATCAGCATGATGGAGCGGCGCGCCTGCATCATCATGTCCTTGGCGTGGCGGAAAAAATCGGCGGCATCAACGATCACCGAAAACCTGTCGGCATGCGCGATGCGCCAGCAGGTTTCGGTCTCCACGACAAGGCTCTGAGCGGCAAATATTGCTTTCGCCTCTGCCGGATCGGATGTTCCCTTTGCGGGAAAGCATGTCATGATGTGTTCCGAAGCTGCTGTGAATAGACCGGCGGTTCGTGCCAAAGACGCGGATCGGGGCAGCTTTGTTCCGGGAATTCCGAGGGTGCCATCGAATTTATGCCGCATGAGGGGGCTAGGGTGGCATCAATGAGAGAGCATGAGGGCTGATGAGGATTTCCTGGTGTATTGTATGGTTGGCGGTCTTGATCGCCATCGTCCTTTGTATTCCGCTGATCGAACGGGACGTGGTGCAGAACCACTCGAATACGACGATGCCGCGGCAGGATGCGCCGCTTCTGCCGGCGCCGGCGCAGCAGCGGCCGTGAGGGCGAGCGTTCCTGGCGCCATCACTTTCGGTGATGATTTCATCTATGCCGTTGCTTGCTCTCGTACGGCATGGATAGCTGCCGGCTGCTCGCGAGCAATATTCTTTCGATCCTCTCTGCCCCTTTAAAAAATCCTTGACCTTGCCGTCGGCGCGGGACTTCATTCCCGCCAAATTCGTGCGTTCAAGGAGAATACCATGCCTGTCGATACCACCCCCCGCAGCGCCACCTTCACCTTTGTCGATGGCGATTGGGTGCCCGGCAATCCGCCGCTCATCGGCCCCACCTCGCATGCGATGTGGCTGGGTTCGACTGTGTTTGACGGCGCCCGCTGGTTCGACGGCATGTCTCCCGATCTCGACCTGCATTGCGAGCGCGTCAACCGCTCCGCCACCAACATGGGCATGATGCCTGTCATGGAAGCCAAGGCCATCGAGGCGCTGGCGCTGGAGGGCGTGAAGAAATTCGACGGCAAGACCGCCATCTACATCAAGCCGATGTATTGGGCCGAACACGGTCTGCCTTATTCGGTTGTCGCACCTGATCCGGAATCGACCCGTTTTGCACTTTGCCTGTTCGAAGCACCGATGCACACGGCAAAGCCGTCTTCGCTCACCGTTTCGCCCTATCGCCGCCCCAACCCGGAAGTGGCGATGACCGGCGCCAAGACCGGCAGCCTTTATCCCAATAGCGGCCGCATGATCATCGAGGCGCGCGGCCGCGGTTTCGACAATGCGCTGGCGCGCGACATGAACGGCAACGTCGCCGAAACCGCATCCTCCAACATCTTCCTTGCAAAGGATGGCGTGGTGATGACGCCGGTTGCCAATGGCACGTTTCTGGCCGGCATCACCCGTTCGCGTATCATCAACCTGTTGCGCGGCGCCGGTGTTGAGGTGCGCGAATGCACGTTAACGGTCGATGATTTCATGGCCGCCGACGAGATTTTCACCACCGGCAACTATTCCAAGATCGTGCCGGTCAACCGGCTGGAAAGCCAGGAATTCCAGGAAGGCCCGGTCGCCCGCAAGGCGCTGCAGCTTTATATGGACTGGGCCCGCGCGGCCGCCTGAGTTTGTCTTTGCCAAGGGGCGGGGTCTTGCGGCCTTCGCCCGTCGTCCAAACCCGGCGCGCGCAAAAAATCGCATGCGCCGGGCAAACCAAACACGATCTGAAACGTTAGCGACAGGACACACGAGCGCGTTTAAAATTGCGCTCCGGCCCGTTGCCTCTTGTGGCGCGCGCACCTATGTTCCCGATCACCACTCAGACCGCTGTTTTGCCGAAAAGGAGTAAGATCATGGCTTTTGAACTTCCGGAACTTCCCTACGCCTACGATTCGCTTTCCCCCTACATGTCGGCGGAAACGCTCGAATATCACCACGACAAGCACCACAAGGCCTATGTCGACAACGGCAACAAGCTGGCTGCTGAAGCAGGCTTTGGCGATCTGTCGGTCGAGGAAGTCGTCAAGAAGTCGTTCGGCACCCATGCCGGCCTCTTCAACAATGCTGCCCAGCACTACAACCACATCCATTTCTGGAAGTGGATGAAGAAGGACGGCGGCGGCAACAATCTGCCCGGCAAGCTGCAGGCAGCCATCGACAGCGATCTCGGCGGTTACGACAAGTTCAAGTCCGATTTCATCGCTGCCGGCACCACGCAGTTCGGCTCCGGCTGGGCCTGGCTTTCGGTCAAGGACGGCAAGCTCGTCATCTCGAAAACCCCGAATGGCGAGAACCCGCTGGTTCACGGTGCCGCCCCGATCCTCGGCGTCGACGTGTGGGAACATTCCTACTACATCGACTACCGCAACGCCCGTCCAAAATATCTCGAAGCTTTCGTCGACAGCCTGATCAACTGGGATTACGTGCTGGAAATGTACGAAGCCGCTTCCAAGTAAGCTGCTCGGAAAAGGTTTGAAAGTTGAACGCCCGGCGGGTTTTCCCGCCGGGCGTTTTTGTGTTTTGGGTGGTTGTCCGGCGGCGCGTGTGGTTTTTAGGCTGGGGGCGACTGTCCGGCAGTTCTGGTCGCTGCCGCCTTTGGGGCTACTATGCCGAAGCGTCGGTGGTTGCCGCCCCCTCATCCGGCTGCCGCCACCTTCTCCCCGAGGGGAGAAGGGAGATTGAACCGAAGCGCTGGCCACATGTTCCTTCTCCCCGAGGGAAGAAGGGACATGCCGCAGCGTTGTGCCGCCTCATCATTCGTCTTGCGGCGAGAGACTGGTGAAGGCGGTGCCTCCTTCTCCCTTCTCCCCAGCGGGGAGAAGGTGCCGGCAGGCGGATGAGGGGGCCACTCGCGCTGCCACCCGCCGCCCACTGCTATCCGCGCCACCGCCGCCGTCCATCCACAGCCCGCTCCCCTGTCATTCCCCTGTCACGCCATGCCGCTATTGGCAAAATCATGCCAAATCAGCCGCTCCTCCGCTTCGGCGTGATCGCCGACCCGCAATATGCCGATCTCGAGCCCAACACGGGTCTCGACCGGCATTTTCGAAACAGCCTTGGCAAGCTTGCCGAAGCGATCGCCACATTCGAGGGGGAGGATCTGTCTTTCGTGATGACGCTGGGCGACCTCATCGACCGCGATTTTGCAAGCTTTGATGCGCCGCTCGAGATTTTTGGCCGCTCGCGCCACGAATGCCTGTTCCTGCCGGGCAATCATGATTTTCTCGTCGCACCGGAGAAGATTGCGCATGTGTTTGATCGGCTCGGCATGCCCGCACCCTATTATGCCTTTACCCGCGCCGGCATCCGTTTCCTTGTCATCGATGGCTGCGAGGAAAGCCTGTTTGCAACGGCGGGTGATGCCGAGCGGCATGCCGAGGCAAAGGCCCGGCTGGATGGCCTGCGCAGCCGGGCGCGATCAATGCCATGGACTGGAACGGCGGCATCTCCGACCGCCAGTTCAACTGGATCGCCAGAGAGCTGAAGGCTGCGGAAGCTTCGGGCCGGCCGGTCATCGTCATGGGGCATTTTCCGCTTTATCCGGCAGGCGATCATAATCTTTGGGATAGCGGCGCGCTTGCCGATCTGCTGTCGTCCTCGCCGCAGGTGATTGCCTATCTCTGCGGGCATTATCATGCGGGCGGCGTGGCAAAGGCCGGTTCCTGCTGGTTCGTCAACTTTCGTGGCATGGTGGATACCGAACGCCAGAGCGCCTTTGCCGTCGTGGATGTTCATGCCGACCACCTTGCCATTACCGGCTACGGGCGCGAGGAAAGCCGGCATCTGTCACGCGCTACCATTACCGGTGCCACCATCAACGCCGGGATGCGGGCCATCGGTCAGTCGGCCGCGTAGGCTGAAGACACGCGGGGCAGGACAGGCCCTTCGCTGCCTTTTGCCGCAGGTGTTCACATCTCTGTGTGAGCAGAAAAATGTCATTTCTCTCAAATGCATACGATGTAATCATGGCGCCGACATAGCAGCGTGCGGTGCCTCCATGGCCTGCGACAAGGGGAGAATGAGCATGAATTTGAAACGGGTATCCACGGCCGTGATGGCCCTCTGTCTTGGCGCCGGCGTGGTGTTTGCCGCCGGCGAGCCGCAGGCCGAGCGTCAGGCGCTGATGAAGAAGATCGGCGGCTCCATGGGTGAACTTGGCGCCATCGCCAAGGGCCAGAAGCCTTATGACGCAGCCACCGTGAAGACGGCGCTTTCAACGATCAGCGCGTCCGCCAAGGATTTCCCCAACCATTTTCCGGCCGGTTCCGAAACGGGCATGGAAACGGCGGCGTCGCCGGCCATCTGGCAGAACATGGATGACTTCAAGGCCAAGTCCATGAAGCTTTCCACCGATGCCGAAACGGTTCTGGCCTCCATGCCCGCCGATCAGGCAGCCGTGGGGCAGGCCATGCAGACGCTGGGCGCCGATTGCGGCACCTGTCACCAGGCCTATCGTCTGAAGCGCTAAGCGCAGCCTTTTATGATCGCCGCCCGGCACCCTGTCGGGCGGCGGTTTTTTGGGCATTCGGGTTTTTAAGAACATGAACGGGGAGCGGCCATGGCATCGACATGGGCCAAAATCGCACTGGCGGGTGTCTTTGCCGTCGTGGCGGGCGGCGCGGCAGCTTATGCGCTGACGCGGCCCGCACCACATCCGGCAGACTATTGGGCAGGGCTCGGCGCGGCGGATGTGGCAAACGGCGAACACCTGTTCTGGGCCGGCGGCTGCGTCAGCTGCCATGCGCCGAAAGATGCCAAGGGCGAAGACCAGAAAGTCCTGTCGGGCGGTCGCGCGTTGCCAACGGCCTTCGGCACGTTCCACGTCCCCAATATCTCACCCGATCCAGAGGCTGGCATCGGCCGCTGGACGCTGGCGCAGTTTGGCGATGCGATGACGCGGGGCGTTGGCCCCGAGGGTGAACATCTTTATCCGTCTTTCCCCTACAGTTCCTACGCGCGATTGACGCCAAAGGATGTGAACGATCTCTTCGGTTACCTGAAGACGCTGCCGGCAAGCCGCAATGTTGCGCCGCCGCATGAACTCGGTTTCCCCTTCAACCAACGCGTGACGCTCGGCGGCTGGAAGCTGCTGTTTTTCAGTGCAGACCCGCGCGTTGCGCTCGACAACCCGAGCGATGCCGTCAAGCGCGGGCAATATCTCGTGGAAGGGCCCGGCCATTGCGGCGAATGCCATACGCCGCGCAATGCGCTCGGCGGCTTTGAAAGTGGACAGTGGCTGGCAGGCGGGCCGAACCCGGAAGGCGAGGGGCGTATTCCCAACATCACCCCCGGCGGAAAGGCCATCGGCAGCTGGAGCGAGGGCGATATCGCCAATTATCTCGAAACCGGCTTCACCCCTGAATTCGACAGTGCCGGCGGCTCCATGGTGGAGGTGCAACAGAACCTTTCGCACCTGCCCAAAAGCGATCTGGAGGCAATTGCGGCCTATCTGAAGGCGGTTCCTTCCCGCTGAGCAGGGGAATAATCGCGGTACATCCGCAAAACTCGGAAACCCCAGGGTTGCGACGCGTATTGACAGGCCCCCGGTGGCGGGCCACAAGAAGAGCGTGTGACGGTTCCTGCCGGATGAAAGATCTGTCGGGATGAAAAGGGAACACGATAGGGCATCGAGAGAAGTGCCTCATTCGTGGCTGCCCCCGCAACTGTGAGCGGTGAGTTCATCGACTGTTTTGGCCACTGGGAAACCGGGAAGGTCTGGTCCTTGAACAGCGACCCGCGAGCCAGGAGACCTGCCGCCGCACCTGTCGTCAACGCATATGCAACGAGGGGTTTTTGCATGTCGATCCAAACATCCACCGCCGGCACTTCGGCGAAATCCACATCCATGCTCCAGGCCGTTTTTGCGGTCGCACTTGGCCTGTTCATCGTCGGCTTCGTCGGTTTTTCCCATGCGGAAGCCGTGCACAACGCTGCCCACGATACGCGCCACGCCAACGCCTTTCCCTGCCACTAACGCGCGCTCCATCTGAAAAGTACCAGGTCGTTCAGCCACGTTTAAATCGGGTATCGCGCTTGCCGGACATCGTCCGGTTCATAGGCGCTTTGCCCGCACGGGATAAGGTTATCTTCATGTTCAGATCCATTGTCTTCTCCGCCGTTGTGGTGGGGATTGTGAGCGGTATTGCCGTCTCGCTGATGCAGATGGTTGGCACCACGCCGCTCATTCTGTCTGCCGAAACCTATGAAAACGCAGGTGCCGCCGGCCATGACCACGCGCAAGCGGCAGCAGCACCCGTTGCCGTGCCGGCCGCTACAGAAAACCCTGCCTCCCACGTCCATGCCGCCGGAACGGCGCCACATGAACATGCCGATGGTCACGGTCAGGAAGGCCATGACCACGGGGGCCATGACCACGGAGACGGCTGGGCGCCGGCCGATGGGCTGGAACGGCTCTCCTATACGGCAGCCGCCAATATCCTGACGGCCATCGGTTATGCGCTGGTGCTCTGCGGGCTTCTGTCTGTCGCTATTCAGGGCGGGTTTGCCAAAACCATCGATTGGCGCACGGGCCTTTTCTTCGGCCTTGCAGGGTTTGCCTCTGTCATGCTGGCGCCAATGGTGGGGCTGCCGCCGGAACTGCCGGGTTCTCCCGCCGGCGATCTCGGCGCGCGCCAGATCTGGTGGCTGTCGACGGCCTTTGCCACCGCACTCGGTATCGCGCTTCTGGCATTTCGCCGTGACGGGTTTTCCGCTGTCGCCGCCATTGCGCTGATTGCGGCACCGCATCTCATCGGCGCACCGCTGCCGCCAGACGGCGAACATGCGCTTGCCCCGCTTGGGCTGGAACGCCAGTTCATCGTGGCAGCGACGCTGACGAGCCTCGTGTTCTGGGCGCTTCTCGGTTCTCTGAGTGGCCTCCTGATGAAGCGTTTCGAGGCGGCGCGGTGAGCGAAAGCGCTCCTGATCGCTCCGCAATCTGGCGCGACGATCTCGATGCCCTGCAGTTTGGCGTGCCGGGGCAGGGCAGTCTCTGCCTTGTCCACCGGCTCGCCTTTCGCGCACTTTTGCCTTCTGGCCCGGGAGAAAGCCTTTCCCGGCAGGCCTGTCTTGAATTTTTCCTCAGCGAAAGCCGGCATTTCGAAGCCGCGGCCATGGCCAAGATCGCGCGGCTGAAACTGGCCCCCGGCCGAAACCTTCACCTCAACAGCCGCGATATCCGTCGCGCCATGGCGGGTGAAATTTCGGATGGGCCAGTGAAGGCCTGCCGCGTGCTGGGCGGCTGAGGCGGTCGTTTCAGCCCCGATGATGCTCGGCGGAAAACGGCGAAAGCTCCATCTGCGCTTCCGGCGTCCACAGATCGAGCGCCTTCAGGATTGCGACGGTGAAGCTAAAAGGCGCGCTGCCGGCCGCCGTCACGATCCCACCATCGCAGACGGCCTGCGGCTGATCCCGGTAACGGGCAGCGCCCTTATAGGCCGGATAGACCTGATGGGCGGCAAGCGCATTTCCCGTATGGGCAACGTCGTTCAGCAGGCCGGTTGCGGCAAGGGCGGATGCCGCCGCACAGATGCCGCCGATGAGTTTTCCCGCGTCGTGAAACCGCTGGGCAAGCGGTGCAAAATCCGGGGCCGTCCCGGTTTCCCAGCTCATGCCGCCGGAAATGACCAGCGCATCGAAATCCTCTGCATCAAGTGCTGCATAGGCAAGATCCGGGGTGACCGTCAATCCGCCCATGGAGCGCACCGCGGCACCATCGGGCGTTGCGGTCACCACCTCGACACCGAGATAGGTGCGCGCCGATGCCATCAGCAGGGCGCATTCCCAATCGGCAAAATCGTCCGTCAGCGCAATGACAACCCGTTTCATGTCGTCTCTCCCGCAATGGAGGGGAAAATGTCAGGCTATTGCCTGCAAGAACCGCATGCCGGTGACCGGGCGGGCGGTGAAATCCATCTGCTCGTAAAAACGATGCGCGGCGAAATTGCCGGTGGCGGCGCTGACGGAGAGGTAATCGCAGCCCTGCGCCTTTGCGCAATCACGGGCACGATTGACCAGATGCTGGCCGATGCCGTGGCCGCGATGGCCATCACGCACGAAGAGATGGTGCAGGTCCATGCCGCGCTTGCCTTCCTGGGCGCGGTAGAGCGGCACGAGAATGGCGTATCCGATCAGTTCCGAACCGGTATCGGCCACCAGCGCCTGGATCCACGGCACGGGGCCGAACAGGTCGCGCTCCAGCGTTTCCGATGTCATGGCGGCGGCATCGCCGTGATGGGCGGCAAGAGCCGCGATCATGGCATTCAGTTCCGGCAGGTCGCGCGGTTTTGCGGCGCGTATATTGACGACATCGGCGCGGATGATGGAAATTTCACTGTCTTCGGTCATGTGCGGCATCCCTTGAAGGTTTGATCTGGTGCCGTCAGGTGCCGTTTCATACAACAAAGCCGCCTGACGGCGGCTTGTTGACAAAATGATCTGTCGAGCCGCCGGTTACCGGTAGGCCCAAAAATACATGGCAGCGAGGGGTGCGTGTACGATCATCATGGGAAGGATCGATGCGCCGGAAAGGGGTGGATGTCAAGGGGGGTGCTGACTTTGCCCGTCATCGATGATAGGCTTTGTGTCATGAGACAGGATTTGCAGCATATTGTCCCTGACGATTTTCCCGAGCTGAAGCTCCTGGCCTGGAGCCGGGATCCGCAGCGTCCGCTGCCCGCTGCCGAAGCTTTTTCGCTTTACGAAAGGAACTGGCGTTTCGTTGATCGCCAGCGGTTGACCGACAGGGAGAGCGGCCTCATCCGCGAACTGGCGATTGAGTTCGGCCATGGCCGCCTGCTGATCTGATCCTCATCCTGCATCGGCGCTTGCCGGAAAGTTGCCCGTGACAGAGTTTCAACGCCCCGAGCATACGGTCATCGCGTCGCTTTTGCGAGGTTTGGACCATGACCTCTTGATGGAATGCCGGTGCTGGTTCGGGGGCGGCACGGCCATTGTGCTGACGCATGGGGAGTATCGTCGCTCTCTCGATATCGATTTCCTCTGTGCCGACCGTGACGGTTACCGGCAATTGCGCAGTTGCTTTCTTGAGGGAAAAGATGGAGCGCTGTTCCCGTCCACGGTGCAGCTTTTGCGGGAGCCGGTCGCTGATACCTACGGGATCCGCGCTCTTCTTGAGTGCCAGGGGCTGGTGCTGAAGTTCGAGATTGTCCGCGAAGGGCGCATCGATCTGACCGGCAGCCGCCACGCGTATCTGCATGTTCCGACCCTGTCGCTTGATGACATGTTTACAGAAAAGCTTCTGGCCAATGCCGACCGTTGTTATGATCGGGCGGTCGCCTATCGCGATGCGATGGATCTCGGGCGCCTCATCCGCGTGCATGGGGACATTCCGCCGGCAGCGCGCGTCAAAGCCGAGGCAGCTTACGGCGCCGACATCGGGCGCAAGCTGCGCGGCATTGTCAGCCATCTCGGCCAGAACCCGGGCGAGGTAGAGTATGCCGCGATGACGCTGGATATGGATCTGGCTGTTGCGCTGGATGCCATCGCTGCCTTGAGGCAACAGGTTCAACAGCATTTCGAAGAGAGTAGCTGACGCGGCCGGCCCGTGCCTTTGCAGGGTGTGACGAGTGCCGCTCAAGCTCCCCTCAATGCTCGTGGTCACACAGGCCATGATCCGAGAGCGCGCGGATGACATAACAGTCCTCGACCGTGTGGCCGCAGCAGTGGGAGACGATGCGTTCCAGTTCGTGTTCCAGCTTTTTCAGCTTGTCGATCTTTTCGCGCACGTCGGCGAGGTGGGCGAGCGCGATGCGGTCGGCGCCCTCGCAGGCGTCCTTTGGGTGGTGGCTGAGCGCAATCAGTTCACGGATGCGCTCGATCTCGAAGCCTAAATCGCGGGCGTGGCGGATGAAGGCCAGCCGTTCCAGATCCTCGCGGCCATATCGCCGCTGGTTGCCGCCGGAACGTTCGGCAGCCGCCATCAGCCCCATCTGCTCGTAATAGCGGATGGTCGGAACTTTCACGCCGGTGCGTCGGGACAAATCACCAATCGAGAGCATTTTTTCAAAATTACCGCTTGAACCTCTAGTCGCTAGAGCAATTATGTACGGTGTCACCACGCCAGATCAAGCAAAAAGGTGACATCATGAGTGCGTCCTGCGGCCATCATCACGGCACATTCGAGGGGCTTTCCGACGATTATCGGCGGCGCCTCTGGGCGGTCATCGTCATCAATGCGGCGATGTTCTTCGTCGAGATGACGGCGGGGCATCTGGCCCGCTCGCAGGCGCTGCAGGCCGATGCGCTGGATTTTTTTGCCGATGCCGTCACCTATGGCATTTCGCTCGCCGTCATCGGGGCGTCCTTGAAGGTGCGCACCATGGCGGCGGCGGCCAAGGGGGCAAGCCTGTTCTTCATCGGCCTCTGGGTGTTCGGCTCCACCGTCTACCGGGTGTTTGCGACCGGCGTTCCGGAGGCGGAGGTCATGGGCGTCATCGGTTTCCTGGCGCTTGCCGCGAACCTCTTCAGCGTGCTTCTTCTCGTCAATTACAAGGATGGCGATGCCAATGTGCGCTCCGTCTGGCTCTGCTCGCGCAATGATGCCATCGGCAATGTCGTCGTGATGCTGGCGGCAACCGGGGTCTGGGGCACGGCATCGGCCTGGCCGGATCTTGCGGTTGCAGGCGTGATGGCCGGACTTTTCCTCACGTCTTCGGTGCAGATCGTGCGCCAGTCCTGGACGGAATGGAAAACCAAGGGTGCCATCGACCCGAACCTCGATCCGCATGATCACGGAAGCGGCGAGGCCAGCCACGCCGCCCATGCCTGCTGCGCCGATCATTCGGATCACGCCGGTCACTCTCACCAATCGGGCCATTCCGACCATGATGGCAGGCAAGGGCACCGCCACTGACCGTTTGCCGGCCGGATACCAGCGCCTTGCCGCACGCGGCGAGGCGTTTTTTATGCCGTTTTGCGTGGCGCCTGAACACGAGATAGGCGGCAGCCAACTTGCACCGCACCAAATTGATGATAGGGTAGGGGGGTATAGTAAAATTTGAGAATGCCATGTCCCATACCATTCGTGACGGTGAAAAACTTCTGGCCCGCGTGCGCCGCCTGAAGGGCCAGATGGAGGCCGTCGAGCGGGCGCTGGAAGCGCAAAAGCCGTGCGGCGAGGTGCTGCAACTGCTCGCCTCCATTCGCGGTGCGCTGAACGGCCTGACCGGCGAGGTGATGCAGGCGCATCTGCACGACCATGTGCTGCACGCAACCGACGAGGCCGAGCGGACAAAGGCTGCCGAGGAACTGGCTGCGGCGCTGCGCAGCTACATCCGCTGATGCGATCGTCTAACCGCTCGCGCCCGACCGGCCGAGCCGGATTGCCTGACTAGAAGATTTCCCGGAGACCCGCCATGACCGCTTCCTCTTCGCACGACCACGTATTCCTCGGCGAAAACCATGATCGCAACGCCAAAAAGGTCTGGCTGGTGATTGTGATCACCACCGTGATGATGGTGGGCGAGATCGTCGCCGGCACGCTTTATGGCTCGATGGCGCTTCTGGCGGATGGCTGGCACATGTCCACCCATGCCGGCGCCATGCTGATTGCCGCCGGGGCCTACTGGTATGCGAAGCGCGAGGCGAAAAACGGTCGCTTCACCTTCGGCACCGGCAAGCTTGGCGATCTCGCAGGTTTTGCCAGTGCGGTGGCGCTGGCGCTGATTGCTCTCTTGATTGCCGTCGAAAGCCTGGTGCGGCTGGCAAGCCCTGTCGCCATCGAGTTCAATCAGGCGGTCGTCGTCGCCGTGCTCGGGCTTGTCGTCAACCTCGTCAGCGCCTGGCTGCTGAAGGACGATCATCACCACGGCCACAGCCATGGGCATCATTTTGCGCACGAAGACCACGAAGACCACGACGGTCATGCAGCCCATGAGGGTCACCACGGGCATCACGGCCACCATGGCCATCACGCGCACCATGCCCCGTCCAAAGCCGCAGACAACAACCTGCGCGCCGCCTATCTGCATGTGCTCGCGGATGCGCTGACCTCGGTTCTT
Source organism: Neorhizobium sp. PAMB6716 (assembly GCF_058242805.1). Lineage (NCBI taxonomy): Bacteria > Pseudomonadati > Pseudomonadota > Alphaproteobacteria > Hyphomicrobiales > Rhizobiaceae > Neorhizobium > Neorhizobium sp. PAMB6716. Next base: position 2,288,923 of record NZ_CM177835.1, on the reverse strand, counting down.
GCCATCGCAGCACTCCTGGCAGGCCGCGCCTATGGCTGGATCTGGCTCGATCCGGTAATGGGGATTGTCGGCGGTCTGGTGATTGCCCGCTGGTCCTTAGGGCTGGTGCGCGATACGTCTGCGGTGCTTCTCGATGCCGTACCGGAAGAGGGCAGGCTGGCCGACAAGATTCGTGCCCGCGTGGAAGGGGCGGATGCGCAACTGACCGACCTTCACGTCTGGCAGGTGGGGCCGGGCCATCATGCGGCCATCCTTGCCATCTGCGCGCGCGATCCGCTGGAGCCTGCCGCCTACAAGGAAAGACTGCAGGATCTTGAAAGCCTGTCGCATGTCACCGTGGAGGTGATGCGGGCCGCGTGACAGCCATCTAAGCATTTTTTGGGGCGGGGGCTGCCGCAGGCCGATCCCGGGAGGGGCGCAGGCGGGCTGCAGGCCAGATATGGCGGCTATGAGGTAGATAGATCGACCGGCAAAGGCCATAAAGGCCGCCCGCGCTATCGCGCCACAGGCTTGCCGGTTGCGCGTCAGAATTCCGAGTAGACGTCTTCCACCTGCTCCACAGAGGGAGCGGGAGCCTGGAGAATGCGGGAGGCATCGTGCGGTTCTGTTCCGGCACGCGCGTTTTCCACCATCCACAGCGCGTTCGACAGCGATGAGGATAAAAGCGTGCTGCTGCCGGTCAGGGCTGAGGCGGAACGTTTGCGCGTCTCCGGCTGGCTTTGTGCGGGTTCTTCGGTCCGGCGGTCGATACCGTAGGTTCGCCCGGAATATCCATACCCGCTCAGTCCGCTGTCAATCTGCATGGCGGTCTGTCCGTGGTTGTTATCGTTAAGAATGTGTTAACTGATCAAGCTTGCGCGAGGCTTGCGACATCTCGCAAATGCGAGAAAGCGGGCATTGACAGGCAGCCGCTTCTGACGGTTGCCGGCGCCTGCTTCGCCGCGACGATGAAGTTTTAAAAAAAAGGTCGCGCCTCAGCCCGACGCCGCAAGGGCGCCTGCCACATCGCTTTCAGCCATCGCCAGGGCCGGCACAACAGAAAGCGTCGGACCAGGTGTGCCGTCGCCATGGATGCGGCAGCAGTCGCGTCCATCGGCCTTGGCACGGTAAAGTGCGACGTCTGCGGCCCTGACCGCCTCGTCAATCGTTGTCGCGCCTTCGGTCGAAAGGAAAATACCGGCGGAGAAGGTGAGTGCCGGGCAGTGATTGCCAGAAAGTCTTGTGTCAGCCAGTCTTGTATCGGCCAGTCTGGCCTTCCACTCGGCGCACCGTTCCTCCACCTTTTGGCGGCTGGTTTGCGGCATCACCACCAGAAATTCCTCGCCGCCCCAGCGGAACACGCTGTCAGAGGGATCGAGGCTTTCCTGCAGCATGGCAGCAAACACCTTCAGCACGTCGTCGCCCGTCTGATGGCCGTAGCGGTCGTTGAAGGATTTGAAATGGTCGATATCGACGATGGCAATCGCCAGAACCGCATTCGGCTGCTCTGCGTCCGTGGTGGCGCTGTGGGGTGAACTGTCCAGTGCCGTCTCGGCACGATGCTGCATCAGCGGCGGCAGAACCTCCTGCGCGTGGCGGCGGTTGTAAAGCCCGGTCAGGTGGTCGCGGATGGCCTCTTCCCGCAACAGCGCCTGCAGGTGCAAATTGTCGGACAGTTTCAGTTCCAGATCGCGCGAGAGGTCGGCCAATCGCGTCTGGTCTGCCTTGCGCAACGAGATATCGCGCATCACGATCATCCGTCCGCCGATGCGCCCCCAGGGCCGCAGCGAATGGCAGGAGACCTCGTAGGTGCAGCCATTTCCGCCAAGCGTCAGTTCGTGACGCTCGCCATCGTCCTCGGTCATGGTTTTCAGAAAAGCAGCGATTTCCGCCGGCTCGTGCAAAAACTTGCCGATTGGCTGCACGGGAATGCCCGGCAGGCTTGCCGCTGCCGGGTTGAGTTCCAGAATGCGGCCCGCCTCATCCAGCACGATTACAGGATCGGGCAGAACGGCAAAAATCGCATCGCGGCCGATGGGCGGCAGCACAAAAAGCCGGCCGAACAGCTGCGCGCCCAGCATGAAAGCCCCGGTTCCGGCAAAGATGAACGGGGTCGGATCGTCATCGAAGATCATGAAACCATAGGCGGTGTAGGCGATATTGGCAGCGAGCGGCAAAAGTGCCGATACCAGCAGCGCCCAAAGCTGCCACTGGTGAATGCCGCGCGAGCGCAGGGTCAGCACAATGCCGGAACAGCAGGAAATCGCCATGGCCGTATAGGCCAGCGCTTTCGCGACCGAATAGAGCCAGCCATGACGAAACAGCATGGTTTTGGGGTCGAGCAGCTCGATATAGAGGCCGTGGTGCCAGTCGTTGGTCAGCGCCATGATGCCGAAGAAGGCGCTGATCGCGCCAAGCGCGATGAGGTGCCAGCCCTTTTCCGATTCACGGCCGCGTGCATAGCTTAAAAAGCTCAAGGACCAGAAGAGCGGTGTGCCCATGATGCCAAACCAGGCAAGCTTGGAGGCCAGGATATGGGCCGCAAGATCTTCACTGCCGTGCCGGTATAGCACACATCCGGTCCACCACAGGGCCATCAGGATGGACAGGGCAAAGGCCTTGCGTCCGGGCGCGTTGGGCGCCCGCACCGTGCCGATCATGATCAGCACGCCCATGACGATCACTGCTGCCAGCAGTCCGATCGATACACTCAAAGCTTCAAACCCCTGCCCTTGCACCAGTCCTGCTTCGGACGATGCGTTCCTGCGCTATACCACGGCATGCTGAATCGTGCATGTCTTCTTGCGCTTTTGCCAATAGAAACATCGGCCTTACGGATGGAAAATGGCACAGTCTGTTCCGCTACGGCACAAGGAAAGCGCTATTGTCGGGGGGGCAGGAGGATTGTGGGCGGGTGCGGCGCGAAGGGCGCTCAGTTGTGGTTGAAAAGCCGCGCGTATTCGTCCTCGATCCTCTTTCGATCCTCGCCGAAAGTCAGCGATTCGCGCGCCCGGGCAAGGGCGGAGGCGGCCATGCGGCGGGCAGCGGCGCTGGCCTGCGCCGAGGAATGGGCAGAAATTGCCGCCAGCGATTTCTGCAGGCGGATTGCCACTTCGAGAAGTCCGGCGCCATCGCGCGATATCGGCATGAAGGCGGCCTCCATGAGGTCGTCTTCGGCAATATGCGAGAGATAGATACGCTCATGAAGAATTTTGGACGGTTCTTCGGGGCCGGTGTCGGCGGCCATCAGCCGTGTCAGCGTGGCCAGCACGTCTATGGCCGTGCCGGGATCGTTGATACCAGGTGATAGCGCCTTCGAGCCGATTTCCGAGAGCGCGATCAGGCCAAACCGCGGGTCCTGGTCAAAGGAGCGGCGGTTGCCGATGGTGAAGGCGGAGGCGATGCGGCCGGGCACGGTGTCTTCCAGCGTGCGGCTTTTGTCGCTGAGCGTCAGGTAGGCGATGGGCACCGTCGGATCGCAATGGCTGCCGGGCCGGCGCTCCACGTGAAGGGTCGCATCGAGTTCCCCGGCAATATCCGAGAGGGTCGCGATGTCGAGATGCTGGAGATAACCGATGCGCGGATGGTAGATGGCAATTGCACCGACAGCGGGCGGTGTCCAGGGATTGGCGCCAAAAATCGGGGCGGCGCGATAGGCGCTGAACGCCTTTTGCGCGGCTTCCTCGACGCGCGAAATGGTTTCGCCCATGCGCCCGAGGCCCGCCAGATGATCGATCCAGCGCAGAAGCGTCACGACGATCAGCGCCACCATGATGAGCGTTGCGATAAACAGCACAAAACGTCCGCGCTCGCCGTAAAGCTCGGTATTCAGCGCAATCAGCCCGACCAGCGAAAACAGGAAGGCGCCGAGAAAGGTGGAGAGCGCCCGCTGCGCCGTGCGGTCTTCCAGAAGCAGGCTGGTGGCGCGGGGCGTTGCGGCATCGGCGGCCGCACCCGTTGCCGAGACAAGCGTCGTCAGCGAGAACGTCGTGACGGCCAGCATGCTCGACGCGATGATCGACAGGATACTGTCAACGGCGCTGGAGCCGAAGGTTCGCGGCAGTTCATCCGGCAGGTAAGGCGCGATCCAGATGGCGGCAAGCGCCGAGACCACGCCGAACAGGCAATAAAGCGTTGCGGTGAACCACAGCCGCCGCATCATGTGCGAGATGAACCACCACTGCCTGGAAAACATCGGATCTCCTCGCCGCCTCAGCCGTCTCGGCCGACCATCGCGATGGCGAAGATTTGCCGCCATCGCGAGGTCTTGATCATCACGCAGCCCTTACATGCGGCCCGCCATCTTGATGGCGAAGGCATATTCGAAGGCGATTTCCTCCAGCCGCTGGAAACGGCCGGATTTTCCGCCATGACCCGCCGCCATATTGGTCTTCAACAGGTAAGGGCCGGCGTCCGGCGCCTTGTCACGCAGTTTCGCCACCCATTTCGTCGGTTCCCAGTAGGTGACGCGCGGATCGGTGAGGCCGGAAATGGCGAGGATCGGCGGGTAGGATTTTGTTCCTACGTTGTCATAAGGCGAATAGGCGGCAATCCATTGATACTCTTCGGCCGAGTCGAGCGGGTTACCCCATTCCGGCCATTCCGGCGGCGTCAGCGGCAGCGTGTCGTCGAGCATGGTGGTGAGCACGTCGACAAAAGGGACGGCGGCGATAATGCCGGCAAACTTTTCCGGCGCCATATTGGCAATTGCGCCCATCAGCATGCCGCCGGCCGAACCGCCCTCGGCAATGATGTTGTCATAGGCAGTAAAGCCTTCCGCCACCAGATGATCGGCCGCCGCGATGAAATCCCTAAACGTGTTTTCCTTCATCTCCATCTTGCCGTCTTCGTACCAGGAAAACCCCTTGTCCTTGCCGCCGCGCACATGAGCGATGGCGTAAACGAAACCGCGGTCGGCCAGCGACAGGTTGGTGGTGGAAAACGAGGCGGGAATGCTGATGCCATAGGCGCCGTAGCCGTAGAGCAGGCAGGGCGCGGAGCCGTCGAGTTTCGTGTCCTTGCGGTAAAGCAGAGAGATCGGCACCAGCGCGCCATCATGCGACACCGCCATCACACGGCGCGTGACGTAATCATCGGGGTTATGGCCGGAGGGAACCTCCTGCGTTTTCAAGAGCGTACGCTCGCGCGTGGCCATGTTGTAGTCGTAAAGCTGCGAGGGTGTCGTCATTGAGGAATAGGAAAAGCGGATGACGTCGGTGTCATATTCGGCAGCGCCGGAAAGGCCGAGCGAATAGGCTTCTTCGGCAAAGGCGATCGAATGTTCCTCGCCGCTCTTTCGATCCCGCACGACGATGCGCGGCAGGCCGTCGCGCCGTTCCAGCCAGACCAGATGGCGGGCAAAGGCCATGTGGTTGAGGATGAGGCGGCCCGGCTCGTGCGCCACCAGATCCGTCCAGTTTTGCCTGCCCGGCGCATCAAACGGCGCCTCGACGATCTTGAAATCCTTGGCGCCATCGGCGTTGGTGAGGATGTAGAAGACATCGCCGCCCTCGGTCATCGAATATTCGATGCCCTCTTCGCGCTCGGCGACCAGAACCGGCTCGGCGGTCAGATCCTTGGTCGAGAGGATGCGGTATTCCGAGGTTTCGTGGTCGTGGATGTCGACGTAAATAACGTCATCCAGCAGCGAGCCGCCAACGCCCATGAAGAAGCCCGGATCGGTTTCCTCAAACACCAGCCGGTCGGCTGATTGCGGTTCGCCGACGATGTGGTGGAAGACTTTTGACGGACGGTGGTTCTCGTCCTGCAGCGTATAAAAGAAGCTCTTGCCATCGGGCGCCCAGACGCCGCCGCCGGCGGTATTTTCGATAACGTCTGGCAGATCCTCGCCCGTCGAGAGATCGCGCACCCGCAGCGTAAAATATTCAGAACCCTTGTCGTCATAACCCCAGATGCCGAAGGCATGGTTGGAGGAATGGTCGATGCCGGACAGGCGGAAATAATCCTTGCCCGTAGCCTCGCGGTCGCCATCGAGCAACAGTTCGCGGTCGCCGCCGTCGCGGGGCGTGCGGAAATAATGCGCCTGCTCGCCGCCGGTGACATAAAGCGTGCCATAGGCAAACGGACCGTCCTTCATCGGAACCGACGAATCGTCTTCCTTGATGCGGCCCTTCATCTCGGCAAACAGCGTCTTCTGCAGGTCTTTCGTATCGCCGAGTGCCGCCTCCATATAGGCGTTCTCCGCCTCCAGATGGGCGCGGATTTCGGGGTCGAGCAGGCTTGGATCCTTGAACATCGCCTGCCAGTTGTCGGCGCGCATCCAGGCATAATCATCCGTGCGGGTCACGCCGTGGTGGGTATCGCTCACCGGCTTTTTCGGCGCAATCGGAGGGGAAGGGAGGTTCTGGAAAACGGCTTTGGAACGGGCCAAGGGACACTCCGGCATCAGGGGAACAGGAGAGCCAGAGATAGGCGGGGCGGGGGCGAAGGGCAAGGCGCGCGACGCGATTGTGGTGGGACAAGGGGACGTGATGGGGAGAAGTGGTTACGCGAAGAGTTAAGACGCCTTGATAGCGCGCGCCTCCTCGATTGCGGCGACAGTCTGCGGATTGGGGCGCAAAAGATACAAGGGAAGGGCCTTTTCTCGAACAACCTCAGTCAGCGTTATGCGCATGACATCAGAAATGGTCAGACCGAGACTGTCGAGTACAAGTGCCGCTTCGTTCCTCAGGGATGCATCAATCCTGATTCGGACGAAAGTATTGCCAGCCATTGCGGTGTCCTCAAGGATAGGAGTGGTCCTCAATCTTTCATTGACATCATATCAGCTGCTGCTCCCTTTAGGCGTGGCTCGGGTACTGCAGCAAGTGCAGATGTCGGAGATGGGCGGCACATAGGTGCAAGAGCGGCAGAAGCTTAGATGCTGGAGAAAAGCGCACTATTTTCGATGGTCGCGGCGGGCGTCGCGGCCGTTTTGCCAGTAGACAAACGCAACTACAGCGGCGAGGCCGGCGACGGGCATCAGAAGCAAGGCCAATTGTTGGGTCATGGGTCCAATCCATCGAGGATCAGCGTTGCCGTATAACGTAGGCACAGGCCGAGAATAAAGCAAACGACAAGCGAAAGTCCTGCCCAAAGCAGGTTTGCCTGCGAGAGTGCTGGGTCGTTCAGAATCCGAATGATCGGCGTAAATACGCCGATCAGGATGACGCCGATGCCGATGCCGATACCGTTTAGAAATGTGCCGCGCAGCTTGATCTGCTCCTTGCGGGCATCCGACAACGACGGCATCAGCAGCGGTTCCCCGTCCACATCAGACATGAACTCCTCCGTCGCATTCCGCTCAGCCGTTACTATTCGCCGGCGGCGGGTGAACAAAAACAGGGTAATTCTCGTCATGGTGGGTGGTCAATCGGCCCTACCTTTCCTAGTTTCCCCCACGTCCGACCTCTATTGGATGAGAATGCCATGACAATGACCGCGAGGATCGTCGCTCTGACGATCGTATTTTTTCCCGCCCTTCAAGCCCATGCTATCGATAGCAGCATCGTGCGCCAGCTGGATGCGCTGACACCAGAGGAGCGGCGCGAGCAACGTTGCGACATCGAGGCGATGAACCGGATCGCCAAGGAAGCGGACGGTTTCAAGCCCGACAAGGTGATCGCCTACACGTTTGGCGATACGATCGAAAAGGGTGACCTGATCCGGGCGCCGGGTGCCGTCTTTCGCAGCGGCGGCAACTGGTATCGCCTGAAATACAAGTGCCAGACGGCCAATGATGGCCTCGCCATCACTACGTTCGACTACAAGCTGGGCTCAAAAATTCCGCGCGAGCAGTGGCCGGAATATTATCTCTACGATTGAGATTTTCCGACCCAATACGAAAGCCCGAGGATCCGGCCGGATCCTCGGGCTTTTTTGTCTCTGTCGTCTGCGCCGCTCAGTCCGGCAGTTGCGGCACGGTCTTGCGGTCTGGAAACATCTCGTGGAACATCGTCATGACAATCAGCGACAGCGGCAGCGCCAGCATGGCGCCAACGGCCCCCCACATCCATGTCCAGAACAGGATGGCGACAAAAACCACGAAAGGGTTGATTTCCCACTGGCGGCCCATGACGGCGGGAAAAGCCAGGTTTTCCATGATGAGATGGACCATGAAGAAGCAGATCGCCGGCAACAACCCGATCATCAGCGTATCATGCACAAGGATGCCGGCAACCGCGACGGAAAACGTCATGACGGTGATGCCGAGAAAGGGGATGAAGCTGGACAGAAAGGCAAACACGCCCCAGAGAATGGGCATGGGCAGGCCGCCGGCATAGGCGATCAGCGTCATCACCACGCCGAGGCCGAGATACATCAGGCTGGCGGTGGCGAAATAATAACCGAGCACTTCTTCCACCGCATTGAAGATGCGGATGGACAAAAGCCTCTGGCGCCGGGTCGGGAAGGCCATGATGATGGTGCGGCGCAGTTTCAGGCGCCCATAGAGGAAGAGCAGCAGGGCTGCAAAGAAGATCAGCCCCTGCACGATTGCCGGCGTCAGGTTGGCCGAGACCACGCTCAGCACATTGCCGCTGTTTTCCAGGAGCTTTTCCATCGACATCGGCCCGCTGTTGAACGTGGCCGGCGTGATGTTCAGCCAGTGGTGTTTTTCGAGGAAGGGCGTGATGCGGGCAAAGGTTTCCTCCACCACGCGCGGCCCCTCGCCAATGAGCGTCGCCACCGGTTCGGCGAGCGCATTAACGAGCAGGAAGAGGCAGGCCATCACCAGCGTCGACAGGATGAGCGCAATGCCGAAGCGGGGAATGCCGAATTCCCCCATGCGCTCGGCCACCATGCCAAGGATCATGCCGATGACGATGGCAAGCGCCACGGGCTTCAGGATCAGTGACAGCTGATGAACCACGGCAAAACCGATGATGAGGAAAATCCCGATCACCGCCCAGGCCTTGGCCACTTCCAGCGCATCGCGGCCCAGCGGCATAAATTCGGTTGCATCGGCGCTGTAGCCGGCAATCTCGTCCTGGCGCGCGCCTTCATGCTCTATCGTGCGTCGCTTGGCTTTGCCGTTTTGCCTGGCCACGCGGGCCGCTGTGGTTGTCATATTCGCTATCCCCTTTGCGCGGCATCAACGCGCGAGGGTTGCAGCGGTTCCAGCGGGAAATGATGCGTCAGGCGGCAAGTGTCAGGCCGATGCCCCAGGGATCGGAAAGCGTGATGCCGGCGGCAGTCCGGGAGGTGGCGATCTCCAGCTTTTCCAGGCCCTGCAGCGCCGTTTCAAGCGCTGCCGCATCGGTAAATTTCAGCGTGTAATCGGAAAGGCCGCTCATGCTCTTCTGGCGCATCCCGGCACCCCGGCTGTTCCAGATGTTGGCGGCGAGGTGATGGTGATAACCACCGGTCGCAAAGAAGCTGGCGCCCGGATAACGTGCCATGATCTTCAGGCCGAGCACATCGCGGTAAAAGGCATCGGCGTCTGCCACATTGCCCACCTGCAGGTGGATATGGCCGATGGCAGTGCCGGGCGCCATGCCGGCCCAGCTTTCCTTTGCCGCACTGTCATAGAGCGCCTGCAGATCCAGCCGCTCGGTCGCCATCGCAACCATGCCATCCGGCTGATAGTTCCATTCGAGCGGCGAGCGATCGCGGTAGATCTCGATGCCGTTGCCTTCGGGGTCGGAGAGATAGATCGCCTCGCTCACCAGATGGTCGGAAGCGCCTTCGAGCCTGATACCTCGGTGGACGGCATGGGCAAGCCAGGCGGCAAGTTCTGCCCGGTTGGGCACCAGGAAAGCGGTGTGGAAAAGGCCGGCCGCGGTTCGTGGCGCACGGGCAATGCCGGTGCCGGTGGAAAGCGTCAGAAGCGGCACGCCATCGACACCCAGAATCAGGCCGCTTGGGCGTTCCTCCAGCAGCGAAAGCCCGATAATGTCGCGGTAGAAGGCGCCGGTGCCGGCAAGATCGGTCACCACCAGATGCGCGCCCTCCACATGGGCGGGGCGGGTGAGGGCAAAGGAGGGCGTTGCTGCGGCAGTCGTCATCTTGCGGATCTCGCTATTCTCAATCATTGCCAGCACTATGCACGCGCCGTATCGTTCACGAAAGATCTGGATATGACGACATCCCGTTCACAAAAAGAGAACGATCTTCTGAAACCTGCAATGCTTGACGATTTGACCTGCCTCAAGGCGCCCGCACGCGTGGCGTGAGAAACATACTGGCACACTCCAGGGAGAATGCCATGTACAGTTCCATCATCGTTGCCATCGATGTCGCACAGTTGGACAAGGCCGAGCGCCTTGCGGCAAAGGCCGCCATGCTCGCGGATGCCGGCGCAAAGGTCACCCTCGTCAACGTGGTCGAGGAAGTGCCGGGTTATCTCACCATCGATATCCCCTCCGACCTGATGGGGCAGGCGCGTGCCGATAGCCAGGCAAAGCTCGGCGCGCTGCGTGACAAACTGGGGCTCGATGCGCAGATCGAGATACGCCAGGGGGCACCGGCACACGAGATTCTGGCCTCTGCCTCCGCCAATAAGGCCGATCTCATCATGCTGGCATCGCATGTGCCGGATTTTTCCAACTACCTGATTGGCGCCACCGCCGACCGCGTCGTGCGTCACGCCAAATGTTCGGTTCTGGTCGAGCGCTGAACGCAGGCGATGATCCGTCCGTGACGCCTGTGTGAAGGAAATCTGAACAGGCTGTCACGCGGTTTTGAAAAGTCGTAAACGCTGATAACGGAATGTGATGGCGGCTGCGGCGTCTCGTCGGTTGCGTCTTTTTGTCCTTACCTTCATGGTGGGCGGCAAAGGAGACCGGGCATTTATGAGCGACCTGCTGCGATTCGGACGAGCCTATGATTTTCACGAGATCGTCGCCGATGGCGTCGTCCACGGCGTTGGCATCGTGTTTGCGCTGATCGGTGCAACCGCGCTCATCTTCTACGCGACGCTCTGGTCAAGCCATGGCGAACTGTTTGCCGCCTGGACCTATGGCATCGGGCTGGTGCTCTGTCTCTCGGTGTCGTTCACCTATAATATCTGGCCGCATTCGCGCACCAAATGGCTGCTGCGACGGTTTGATCATTCGGCGATCTTTGTGCTGATTGCCGCGACCTATACGCCGTTTCTCGAACGAGGCTCGTCCGATCCGCTGGTCTTTGCCATGCTGATCTTCGTCTGGGCGGTGGCACTCTTCGGCATCACGCTGAAATGCGTGTTTCCCGGTCGTTTCGACCGGCTGACCATCCTGCTGTATCTCGGCATGGGCTGGAGCGGCGTTGTGGTGATCTCACCGCTCTCGCAGCAACTGCCCTCGATCACGCTGTGGCTGATCGTTGCCGGCGGCGTCATCTATTCGCTCGGCGTGATCTTTCACGTCTGGGAACGGTTGCGCTTCCAGAATGCCATCTGGCACGCTTTCGTCATTGCCGCCGCCGCCGTGCATTATTCGGCCGTCGTCACCTGCTTCAGCCTGCCGTCGCCCAGCATCTGACCGAGCTTGCGCGGCAGGAGACGGCACTGGACGTCTGCGCCGACTGTCTGCTATGGAAGACGATACGTTTATTATAGTGGATTTTTAAATGGCAGCCAAACTCCTTCTGCGGGACGCTGAAGAGAAGGATCTTCCCGCGATCCGCGACATCTATAATGATGCGGTGGCAAATACGACGGCGATCTGGAACGACAATCTGGTCGATCTTGCCAACCGACAGGAGTGGTATGCGGCCCGCCTTGCCCGCGGCTTTCCGGTTCTGGTGGCAGAGGCGGACGGGCAAATTGCCGGTTACGCCTCCTATGGCGACTGGCGTGCGTTTGAAGGGTTTCGCCACACGGTGGAACATTCGGTCTATGTCCACCGGGATCATCGCGGCGCAGGCCTTGGCCGACAGTTGATGTTGGCGCTTGTGGCACGGGCGGAAGCGGGCGGCATCCACGTGATGGTGGCCTGCATCGAGGCGCAAAACAGCGCCTCCATCCGCCTGCACGAAGCCTTGGGTTTTCGCACCGCCGGCACATTTTTTGAGGTCGGCACGAAGTTCGGCCGCTGGCTGGATCTCACCTGCATGGAAAAGCGGCTGGGGTGATCAGGCGGTTCGGGGCAGCGACGGGAACAGGTCCGTTCTGTCCCGGCGTTACAGCGCTTTGCCGGCCTTGTTTTGAGTGTTATCGTGTCCGTCAGGAGCATCCGATGAGCATCAAGGCAGACCTTGGCCAACCCCTGGAAGACTATGTCGCGTCCCTCGTCAGCGAAGGGCGTTTTCGATCGCGCGACGAAGCGCTTCAGGAGGGTGTCCGGTTGCTGGAGATGCAGGAAAAGCGTCTTTCAGAGCTTGATTCTGCAATCGCAGAAGGCCTTGCCGACGCCGATGCGGGGCGCGTGACATCCTCTGCGGATTTGCGGGCGCATTTTCGCGCGAAACTGCATCCGGGCTCTCGATCCACGACATCGCGATGAAGGTCGTCTTTTCAGATCGTGCCAGGGACGATCTGGACGCGATCTGGCAGGCTATTGCGGCAGAAAATTCGGTCCGTGCGACAAGTTTTGTCGAAGAACTGATCGATCTCGGTGAAAGCCTCGCCACCATGCCCTATCGCTTTGCCTTGGTGAGGCGCTATTCGGCAAAAGGCATCCGCCGCGCTGTCCATGGCAATTACCTGATGTTTTACCGGGTGCTCGATAACCGTATCGAGATCATCCACGTGCTGCATGCGGCCCGCGACATCGACCGCATGCTGTTTGGGGAAGGCGAGTGAGCCTCTTCGTGAGCCGGCATCACACCGGCTCGAACACCATCGAATAACCGTTGATGCAGTAGCGCAGGCCGGTCGGGGGCGGGCCGTCGGGGAAGACGTGGCCGAGATGGCCGTCGCAGGAGGCGCAGCGGATTTCGGTGCGCACCATGCCATGGCTGATGTCGCGCAGTTCCACCACGGCAACCGGCGTCACCGGCTCGAAATAACTCGGCCAGCCGCAGCCGGAATCAAACTTGGTATCTGAAATGAACAGGGGCTCGTTGCAGCCGGCGCAGCGGTAAAGCCCCTTGTCCTTGCTGTTCCAATAAGGGCCGGTGAAGGCCCGTTCCGTGCCATGTTCGCGCAGGATGCGGTATTGTTCCGGGCTCAACTGTTCGCGCCAGTCCCGATCGCTCTTAATAACCTTCGGCGTTTTGATATCCGACATGGAGCACTCCTTTGTTTCCCCGGATATAGGCGTTCACATTGTCATCAAAAAGGGTGGGCGGATGTCGTTTTTCGACAACAAAGCGTTGAGACTGACAAACCCATGCCTTAAGTAGGGCTCTCTTGTCTCGGCCTGGGTGCGGAGATGTATAACGGGTGCGAAGGCGCCGACAGGAGGATGATATCGCCGCAATGACCTTGGTATGTCTGTTCCTGCCATTCATAGCGGCTGTTGCTGCACCTCCTCTGACGCGCGCTCTTGGCGCAAATGCCGCCTGGCTACTGGCGCTGGCGCCGGCTTTATCTTTTTTCTACTTTGCCGGCTATCTGCCGGAAATTGCGGCCGGTGAGGTGGTCACGGGCGGTTATGCCTGGGTGCCCAGCCTCAACCTGTCATTTTCCTGGTTTCTCGACGGGCTGTCGCTGACCTTTGCCCTTCTCATCACCGGCATCGGCACGCTGATCGTGCTTTATTCCGGCGGTTACATGAAGGGCCATCCGCAGCAGGGGCGCTTTTTCGCCTTCATTCTTCTCTTCATGGGCGCCATGCTCGGCGTCGTCGTTTCCGACAGTTTCCTGATGCTTTTTGTCTATTGGGAACTGACCTCGATCACCTCCTTCCTGCTGATCGGTTTCGATCACACGCGCGAAGCTGCGCGCCGCTCGGCGTTGCAGGCGCTGGTGGTGACTGGCGGCGGCGGGCTCTGCCTGCTTGCCGGTCTCATCTTCATCTGGAACATCACCGGCGTGACCCAGCTCTCGCTCGTCATCCACCAGGGCGAGCTGATGCGCCAGAGCCCGTTTTATCTGGCAGCGCTGCTGCTGGTGCTCGGCGGCTGTTTTACCAAGTCTGCACAGTTTCCCTTCCATTTCTGGCTGCCGAACGCCATGGAAGCGCCAACGCCCGTCTCGGCCTATCTGCATTCCGCCACCATGGTGAAGGCCGGCGTTTATCTCTTGATGCGGCTCAACCCGACGCTCGGCGGCACGCCCGCCTGGGAAATCCTGCTGCCCTTTTTCGGCGGCGTCACCCTCATCGTTGGCACTTTTCTCGGGATGCGCCAGACAGATCTGAAGCTGATGCTCGCCTATACGACCATGGCATCGCTCGGGCTTCTGGTGATGCTGACCGGCTTTGATTCCGAACACGCGATTGCCGCGGCCGTCCTCTATCTGGTGGCGCATTCGCTGTTTAAAGGCGCGTTGTTCATGGTCGCGGGCCTCATCGACCACGAGGCCGGTACGCGTGACGTGACCAAGCTTTCGGGCCTTGCGAAAGCCATGCCGATCACCTTTGCGGCAGCCCTTCTGGCAGCCTTGTCGATGGGCGGTCTGCCGCTGTTCTTCGGATTTCTGGCCAAGGAAGAGATCTATTATGCGCTGGCCGGTGGCGATCTGCGCTCGATCCTGTTCACCACGGTTGCCGTTATCGGTAACGGGTTGATGTTTGCGCTGGCCTTTGCCGTGGCGCTGAAACCGTTTCTCGGCAAAAAGGTGGAAACACCGAAACATGCACATGAAGGCCCGGTTCTGCTGTGGCTTGGCCCGCTGGTGCTGGCCGTTCTCGGCCTTGTCAGTGGCGTGTTTTCAACCATTGCGCATCGCTTCATTTCCTCGCCGATGGCGAGCGCCGTGGAGGGCGTGGCAACTGACGTGACGATCTCCACCATTCCGCATTGGGGGGCGCCCCTTGCCCTGTCGCTGGTCACGGTCGCCTTCGGACTTCTCGTTTATCTGCAGCTTGCCCGCATCCGTGCCCTGATGGTGCGCTTCATCGATGCGCTGGGGCCGGGGCCGGATCGTGGTTTCGACGCTGCGATTGCCGGTCTCGTCAAGTTTTCGGTTGCCGTCTCGCGTTTCGTTCAGCCCGGACGGCTGGAGGTTTATGTCACCGCGACCTTCATTCTTCTGGCGCTGACGCTTCTTGTGCCGCCCTTCGTTTACGGCGAACTGCCGGCGCTGCCGTCCTTCCCCGCCGGGGTGATGGTGCAGGAATGGGCGTTCTTCGTGATTGCGCTGATCGGCCTTGTCGCCGTGCTGCGCGCCAGCAACCGTCTGACGGCCATCGTCTCGCTCGGCATTCAGGGTTTTGCCGTGGCCGTCATCTTCCTTCTGTTTGGCGCGCCGGACCTGTCGTTCACGCAGTTCATGGTGGAAACGCTGTCTGTGGTCATTCTGGCGCTTGCCATGACGCGGCTGCGGGTACTGCCGACCGACCACCGGCCGGTCCGCCAGATGCTGGGCGACGCGGTGATCGCCATTTCCTGCGGTGTCGGCTTCATGCTGCTCCTGATGAAATCCGTCGAGGGCGTTTTTGACACGCGGTTGACAGACTTCTTCAACGCCTATTCCAAGGTGATCGCCCACGGCGCCAATGTGGTGAATGTCATCATCGTCGATTTCCGCGGCACAGATACGTTGGGCGAAATCGCCGTGGTGATGGTGACCGGCCTTGCGATCCTTGCCCTCATCCGTGTCCGCGTCGGGGCGATAAAACCCGCCGATAACGATCCGGATGCTCCCGATCCGACACCCAAGCCGGCCGGCACCGTTGCGATGAACGAAGGAGCGCGCCCATGAACACGCTGATCTTTCGCACCGTCGCCCCCTTCCTCACCGCGCTGATGCTGGTCTTTTCGGTCTTCGTGCTCTTGCGCGGCCATAACGAACCGGGCGGCGGCTTTATCGGCGGGCTGATTGCAGCCTCCGCCTTTGCCATTTACGGCATTGCCTATGGCGTGGCCGCCGTGCGCCGCGCCATCTGGTTCCATCCGATGTCGGTTGCCGGTTTCGGCCTTCTTCTCTCGACGCTGTCCGGTTTCCTGTCGATCTTTGCCGGCGTGCCGTTCATGACCGGTCTCTGGATTTATCCGCATCTCTTCGGCGTCGAAATCGCGCTGTCGAGCGTCATGTCCTTCGATATCGGGGTTTATCTCGTTGTGGTCGGGGCCATCACCTCCATTGCGCTGGCACTGGAAGAAAAGGAGAGCGACTGATGGAGTTTCTTGCCGCAATCCTCGTCGGTGCGTTCTTTTCGGCAGCAATCTATCTGATGTTGTCAAAACATTCGGTGCGCATGCTGCTCGGCATCGCCATTCTCGGCAATGCCGTCAACCTCTTGCTGTTTACCGGCGGACGGCTGACGCGCGAAGTGCCGCCGATCATCGGGGCAGGCATGGATACACTGCCGGCCGGTGCCGCCAATCCGCTGCCGCAGGCGCTCATCCTCACGGCCATCGTCATCTCGTTTTCGTTCTTCGCCTTCCTGCTGGTGCTGACCTACCGCGCCTATCAGGAACTCGGCACCGACAATACCGACGAGATGCGGCTGGCAGAGCCGAAGGATGATCCCATGCCGCCTATCGGCTACTGAGGAGGTTTTCAGACGCTATGGCCTCCACTACTTCGACGCCTGTCGATCTTTCCCTCGCCTTTGTCATGACACCGCCTGCGATCGGTGACTGGCTGGTCATTCTGCCGCCGGCCCTCATGATCGGGCTTGGCGCCGTGCTGATGATGATGCGCCATTCGGTGCGTCTGCATGGTTTTGTCGCCGTACCGGGTCTGGCACTTCTGGTGCTGCTCGATGCCCTTCTGTTGTGGAAGGTGTCGGTGGAAGGGCCTGTCACCATGGTGATGGGACGCTGGCTGCCGCCCTTCGGCATTGCCTTCACCGTCGATGTCTTCGGTGCGCTGATGGCACTGGTGTCTGCCGTCGCCGCCCTTGCCGCAGGCATCGCCGCCCTCTCCGATATCAGCGCGACGGGCCGCCGTTACGGTTTCTTCCCCTTCCTGATGCTGCTGATGGCCGGCGTCTCCGGCGCCTTCCTGACGGGGGACCTGTTTAACCTCTATGTCTGGTTCGAGGTGCTGCTGATCTCCTCCTTCGGCCTGCTCATCTTAGGGTCTGAGCGGGAGCAGATCGATGGCGCGCTGAAATATGCCATCCTGAACCTTCTCGGCACCACCTTCTTCCTGATTGCCGTCGGTTATACCTATGCCATCTTCGGCACGCTCAACATGGCAGACCTGACGCTGCGGGCGAGGGACATTTCCGGCGCGCCGCTGATGACGCTGGGTGGCCTGTTCATTCTGGCCTTTGCCATGAAGGCTGCCGCCTTTCCGGTTAATTTCTGGCTGCCGGCCTCCTATCACACGCCGCGCATCACGGTGTCTGCGCTGTTCGGCGGGCTTTTGACCAAGGTCGGCATCTACGCGCTGATGCGGGTGATGATCATGCTGTTTCCGGTGCAGGCGGAAGAGTGGAGCCTCGTCGTCGGCATGGTGGCGCTTCTGACCATGGTGCTGGCAAGCCTTGGCATGCTGGCGCAAAACGACCTGCGCCGTCTCGCCGGTTATGCCGTTATCCTCGGCATCGGCAATATGCTGGCCGGCATTGCGACGGGAACCGTTGCCGGTCTTGCCGGCGCCGTGCTTTACGCACTGCATTCGATCCTGGCGATGACGGCGCTTTATCTGGTTGTCGGGCGTGCCGCCGCGCTATCAGGGCATTTCACGCTGCAGTCGATCGGCGGGATTTACAAGCGGGCGCCGGCATTTGCCTTTGTCTCTCTCGCGCTCCTGCTGGCGGTTGCCGGCCTGCCGCCGTTTTCCGGGCTCTGGCCAAAGATCATGCTTGTGAAGGCCTCGATCGATATCGGCGCCTGGTGGCTTGCGGCGGGCATTCTCGTCTCCGGATTTATCTCCACCATCGCGCTTGGCCGCGTTTTCCTCTTGGCCTATTGGCGCCCAGTGCCGGGTGGGGATGTCCATGATGGGGCAGCGGAGCCGACCGGCTGGACATCGTTCGGCCCAATCCTTGGCCTGACCGCCATCGTCACGCTGTTCGGGCTCTTTCCGGAATGGCCGCTGGTGCTGTCGCAGGCAGCCGCCATCCGGCTGATGGAACCGGCTGCCTATATCGGCTCGGTCTTTCAGGGAGGTGTTGCGCCATGACGGCTTTTTCCATGAATGTGCTGTTTGCCGTCGTCTGGGTGGCGGTGAGCGGCAGCGCCACCTTCCTCAACTTCCTCTTCGGTTTCGTGATTTCCGCCTTTGCCATCGGGCTCATCCGCGAGCAGGCGCATGGCGTCAGTTACCTCGGGCGCATCCGTCGTATCCTGTCGCTGCTGATGCTGTTCTTCAAGGAACTGGCGCTTTCGGCGTGGAAGGTTGCGGTCCTCGTCACGCGGCCGAAGCTTGACGCCAAGCCCGGCATTTTTGCCTTTCCGCTGACGGTGGACCGCGATTTCGAGATCGCGCTTCTCGCCAACATGATCACGCTGACGCCGGGCACGCTTTCCATCGATGTCTCCGAGGATCGTCGTTTCCTCTATGTCCATGCCATCGACTGTTCCGACATCGAGGGCACCAAGCGCGATATCCGCGAAGGTTTTGAGGCCAAGATCATGGAGGCGTTCCGCTGATGACCGAACAGGCTCTGCTTGCCGTGGCGATCTGGATCGCCAATGCGCTGCTCGCGATCTCCTTCCTGCTGACGGTGGCGCGCGTGGTGCGCGGCCCGACGCTTGCCGACCGGGTGGTGGCGCTCGACATGCTGGTTGGCATCGCCATCGGTTTTATCGCGCTCATCGCCATCAAGACCGGCTTTGTTCTTTACATCGATGTCGCCATTGCGCTTGGGCTGGTCGGTTTCCTTGCTACGGTCGCATTTGCGCGGTTTATCCTCTCGCGCCGCACGGCCGACGAGGAGGGCGAGGCGGATAATCGGTTGATGGATGTCGATTCGGCGGAGTTTGATGTCACTGGGCGTACCAAAACGACACAGGAAGGTCGCGGATGAGCTGGTTGTTTACGCTTCTGACAGTCATTCTGATTATTACTGGCAGTTTATTCGCGCTGATTGCGTCTGTGGGCCTGCTGCGGCTGCCCGACGTATTCTCCCGTATGCATGCGGCCTCCAAGGCCGGCACCGTCGGATCCGGCCTGCTGTTGATTGCGGTTGGCATTCATTCCGGGGATATATCCATATTTGTCAGGGCCTTGGCGGGTGGGGTGTTCTTCATTCTCACGGCCCCCATTTCCGCGCATCTGCTGGCGCGGGCGGCGCACAAGGTGGGATACGTGCTGCATCACTCAACCGTCGTGGACGAGATGAGAAACGGTCCCCCTTGAATATCAGAGGTCCTGACACATCTACTTCGCCGCCTTGAGGGCTGTCCGATAATCAATCAGTAAGTGTGGAAATAGCTCGCGCATCTCCACAATAGAACAAATACTTAAAGATTGTATTTGGACTTTGCGCCAAACAATGTTAATCGCATTTCAGTAGAGCACGAATATCGATGGAATTCGTTGTGTCTCTCGTGGCGAAAACGGCATCGTGCGTGATGTCGGGAAGCAACCGGGAGGCCTTCGGGTGGTTGATGTTGCCGAAAACGTGGGAAAGTCCGCCGTATCTGTGGGGATCTAGGGGTGGATCCTTCTTCGTTCGCGAAGTGCGGATCACGGATCAGGGCTTTCCGGCGTTGCTTTACGGAGTTTGTGTGTCAAGGTGATACATGCTCCAGTGAATCGAACAGGAGATATGAAATGACAGAAACACTCGCAGTTAAGGGGTCGGATCTTCTCGTTGAACTGACCGCCGATATCGTTGCCGCCTATGTCAGCAACCACGTTGTTCCCGTCGGCGATCTCGCCGGCCTGATTTCCGACGTTCATGGCGCACTGAACAACACCGCATCGCCGGTTCAGGTTCCCGCCGCCGTCGAAAAGCCGAAGCCGCCCGTGCCGATCCGCAAGTCGATCGAAGACGATTACCTGATCTGCCTGGAAGACGGCCAGAAGTTCAAGTCGCTTAAGCGCCACCTAATGACCCATTACAACATGACGCCCGAGGAATATCGCGAGAAGTGGGGCCTGCCGTCCGACTATCCGATGGTTGCTCCGGCCTATGCGGAAGCCCGTTCGCGGCTTGCCAAGGAAATGGGCCTCGGCCAGCGCCGCAAGCGCGCCAAATAACTGCGCGCCAAATAACTGCGCCCCAAGTAACTTCGTCCCAGGTCACTGCGGGCAAAGTCACTGCAGGCCAGGGTTTTCAGGTCAAGTCCCTGCAGGACATGTGCTTGCGGGACAAGTCACGCGAGACGGCGTGACGGAAGATGAGGGCGTGCCAAGGCCGCCACATCTGAACCGGCCTGGATCTTGGCGCCACATCAAGGTCACCGGTGCTGAACATGCGCGGTGATTGAAAACCATGCAACGTGCGAAGTTTTTCGCACGTTTCGCACGTCTTCGGCCCATCTGCCTCTCAGGCGCATGATGGGTGCGAAGCCAGCGGCCAGACTTTTCGACGGTCGTGCGTGCGGCACTCCTTCCCGCGTCCCACGCTTCCAGCCACGATATGTCTGCCGGCACCACACGCCTGAACAATATCCAACCGGCGTTCGCGGCCTCATCCCCTACCTCCTATCCAGCCCCGCCTTCAGCGCATCTCGCCTCCCGGGATATCTTTGCGCGTGATTGTTTCATTAGGGATGAGGAAAATAATCCCAGAATTTTTGCGCGTAACATCAAAAAACACACCAAAAACAAGTGGAAGTGTCCGTGTTGGGCTTTCGCTCATCCCCCATCTTCGCATAGGGTGTATGAATTAATTCCTATCAGAGGAGTTGTTCATGTCTTTTGAAACCAAAAGCGGGCCTTCCCCCGCAATCATCCCAGCCGGGCCCGGCCGTTATCCGGCCTCTTCGCCCAACGATACGGATGCCGCCCCGTCGGCCGCTGTGCATCAGCCGGACGGCCATTGCGGCGATCCGGCAGCTGCCGCCGACAGCCCGGCACCGCATCCGGTATCGCAACTCGCATCGCCTTCCGGCATGTCGCCGGTTCAGGCCTGCGGCATCGTGCGCCATCTCGTCGACGAGTTGCTGATGCTGATCGGCGACCGCGTGCAGATGCGCCGCGACCGTCGCCGGGCGCTCTGCCACATCCGCCAGATCGCCATGTATGTCTGCCACGTCTCGCTTGGCATAGCCCAGAGCGATATTGGCGAGGCTTTCGGGCGGGACCGCACCACCGTCGGTCATGCCTGCGGCGTGGTGGAGGAGAGGCGCGAAAACGCCGGTTTCGACGATTTCGTCTCGACCGTCGAGCGGATCGCCAACACCGTGTTTGGCCGCAGCGAGGTGCCGCGGCATGACTAAGGTGATTGCACGAACCACCGGGCAGATCCTGCCGGCAACCCGCCCGCTGCTGCGCCTGTTGCGCCAGCTTTCGCGCGGGTCCTGCGCCATCGAACCGGGCGAGACGCCGGCGCAGATTTTCCTCTGCGGCAACGGCGTCCGCCATGGCCATTCCCTTGACATCATTGAGGCGGCCGCCACCGCCGGTCTTGTGCAAAAGAAGGGGGAAAAACTTCTTGCGCGCCCGGAAACGCTGTCCTTCCTGCGCCGGCATCTGGGCGATGCCACGTCGGAAGACGTCGACGGGGTGGCAAAAACGACGGCGGGAAAATCGGCCGCGCGCGACAAGGGGATCGGCGGTCCTGCCGACGGCATGGATTTTGCCGGTCAGCATCGCGCCATCGTGTCCGATACGGTCGAGTTTGAGGGGGGCCGCGAAAGGGTGCGGCGCAACCTTCTGGAATCGCCCCTTTCGGGCCTTGCGCGCCTGAAGGATCGCGAGGGCCGGCCGTTTCTTCCCCAAGAGGCCATCGAGGCGGGGGAGCGGCTGGCAGGCGATTTCGAGCGCGGCCATCTGCAACCGAAGATCACCGCCAGTTGGGAGCCGCGTTTGTTTCAACGTGGCAGAGGCGAGGCAGGCGGCAAGGTGGACCTCACCGAAAGCGCCATGGCGGCAAGAGCCCGGGTCACCAGGGCCATCGAGGCCATGGGGCCGGAACTCTCCGGCGTGGCGCTTGACATCTGCTGCTTTGAAAAAGGCCTGGAACTGGTGGAACGCGAGCGCGGCTGGCCGGTGCGCTCGGCAAAACTGATGCTGCGCACCGCGCTTCTCACTCTTGCCCGCCATTATGCGCCGCCGTCCGCGCCCCGCTTCAACCACAGCTGGGGTGCCGAAGGGTTTCGCCCGCAGATGTAAAACCTCAGGCGGGCGCCGAAAGGCGGGCCTCGTCGCGGATGCGCTTCACCATGGAGCGCAGGCCGTTTGCCCGCTGGGAGGAGAGGTTTTCGACAAGCCCGATGCGGTTGAACGTGTCGATCACATCATAAGTGGCAATCTCGGAGGCCTTTTTACCGGAATAGGCCGCGAGCACGATGGCAACGAGCCCCCGCACGATATGCGCATCCGAATCCCCCTCGAAGGTCAGCACCGGGTCTTCCCCATCACCGTGATGGGAGACGAGCCAGACCTGGCTTGCGCAGCCGTTGACCTTGTTCTCCGCCGTCTTTTTTTCGTCGGCGAGTTCAGGCAGCGCCTTGCCCAGCTCGATCACGTAACGGTAGCGGTCTTCCCATTCCTCGAGATAGGCGAAATCATCGATGATCTGGTCGATGCCGGGGGTGGAAGGGCTCGTCATGAAGGGCTCCAGCTTTGTCCTGCACGTCATGCATCAAGGCCGCATGACGTGGGTGTCACGTCGTGGCCCGGTGTTTGCCGCAGCATCGGCCCCCGGGCCTTCTCCTCCATATAGGGGCGAGACGGCCGGACGAAAACGAAAAACGGAGATTGGACGCAAAGATTGACAGGAATGGCTGTCAGTGCAGCGGGCGGCTCAGCGGCACCGGCACGGAACCAGTTGCCAGTCCATCGTCAGTGGCAAAATTCTGGTTGCTCACCAGTTTGTCCGGCATCGGCTGACGCGGGGAGGTCTTGCTGTTCACCACAGGCGCTTCAGGCTCATTGCCTGAAAACTGGCTGTCGAGGAACCGAAAGGCCACAAGCGCGCCTTCCTTGGCGCGGTAACCGAGCGCGGTAAACGTTTCCGAGCCCTTTTCGCAGACATCGGGTTTTTCGACGCAGATGGCGCTGATGTAATGATAGGCGTCGGTGACAGCGGAAAACGTGTCGGAGAGGGGAACCGGCTTTTGATCGGGCGCGGCGATATGCGGGTTCGTGCTGAAATAGGACAGCACCACCAGACCCATCGCAAAAAACACGCTACCCTTGATCAGGAACCACATCTGCCTTTACCCGCCCGCTTCACATGCCCACCGGTCTTGTCCGGGGCCATGCCATGAAGCTTAGGAACTCTGGAAAAACACGCCGTTACGCCACTCGCTAAAGTTTAATCGACATTTGAACTGCATTTTAAATATCGCGCTCGGGAAAGCCTTCAAGCGGCATTTCAATCAAACTTTACCCGATCACGTTCATCATATTTATGGCAGTTGTGCCAAAATACAAAGAGAATCTTGCGCGCGGTTGCGTCAAAACCTAACAGGCTCGATAAAATTGAAAAAGTTCCGATGCTTACGCCCTGTTAACCATATTTGGAACTGCATCGTACCGAAACACCGAAAGCCCCGCTTTGAACGCCTTGAGGGCCGTTCGGGCTCTCGTTTTTAGAGTTTCCTTAAGTCGCTGACGCCTATGTTCGGGCCTGACAGAGTTCGCGGTAAGGTATAGGCGTGCGCGTATTCAATTCCATTGGCGGCAGAGCGGTCCATGTGCTGGATCATCTGGCCCTCGGCTGGCTCGGCCCGTTCGGCGATCGTGATCAGCCACGCGGCGCCGACATTGCGACCTTGCGCCTGATGACGGCGACAGGGCTTGCCTGCCTGGTGGCTGTGCCGGCAGCGCTTGCACTTCTGGTTGGTCCCGCCCTTGCCCTGCCGCTCGGGGTCGCCTTTGTCGGCGCTGGCATGCTCGCCGTTTCCGCTGCCGCCATGACAGTCTCGCGGCTTTCCCGTGCCGAGACACAGGACACAGAAAGCGGGCGCGACGGGCTGGCCGCCGATCTCGTCTTTGAAGCCTGCCCCGGTGTGCTTCTCTCTTGTGATACACAAGGCACGATCCTGCGCACCGGCGGCCGCGACCGTCATCTTCTGCCGTCCGCTATGCGGGAACGTCCGGGTCTGACGCTTGCCGAGCTCGTGCATGTCTCCGATCGTATTGCCGTCTTGCAGGCGCTGGACAGCCTGCGCCAGGGGGCGCCATCCGCCATTGCCGATGTGCGCATCGAGCAGGGGCTCTGCCCGCTCGGCGGCCGGCAGTTTCTGGCCGTGCGGCTTGATCTTTCGTCGCTCACCGGCGGTGACGGCGCCCTGCAGCAGGTTCTGGTGCAGTTGACCGACATCTCCTGGGAACAGTGCCTGCGCGACGAGGTGGAAGCCTGCGCCGTTGAGGTGCAATCGGCAAACGAGGCAAAATCGCGGTTTCTGGCGGCCGTCAGCCATGAGATGCGCACGCCGCTCAACGCCATTCTGGGCTTTTCCGATGTGCTGGCCGGTGAATATTTCGGCCGGCTGGAAAACGATCGCCAGCGCGAATATGTGGCGCTGATCCGCCAGTCGGGTGCGCATCTGCTCTCCGTCGTCAACACCATGCTGGACATGAGCCGCATCGAGGCCGGCCGTTATTGCCTGCTGACCGAGCCATTTCGCATTGCAGACGCGGTGGAAAGCTGCCGGGCGATGCTGGACCTGCAGGCCCGCAACAAGGGCGTCACGCTTGCCACCCGCATCCCGCGGGGCCTTGGTGATGTCGTGGCGGACCGGCGTGCCGTGCAGCAGATCCTCATCAATCTCGCCGGCAATGCGATCAAGTTTACCAAGGCCGGCGGCGCGGTCACCATCGATGCGCTGGTGGAAGAGGGCATGCTGAAACTGGTCGTCAGCGATACCGGCATCGGCATTGCCAGCGACAAGGTGGCGCTGCTTGGCCAGCCCTTCATGCAGGTGGAGGACAATCTTGCCCGCGCTTACGAAGGCACCGGCCTTGGCCTGTCGCTGGTCAAGGGTCTCGTCTCTCTCCACGGTGGACAGATGCGGATCGAAAGTCGCCTTGGCGAGGGAACTGTGGTAACGGTCAGCTTTCCAGTGGATGGAAAACCGGTCGATGAACGGCCGCTCGATGGTGCGGATGCGCCAGATGGCGTGGCACGCATTGCCGAGCCGCTGGAATTTCCGCCACGCCTGCGCCAACCGGCAGACGGCAGCGTAACGGGTAGACAGGGATTTGCGCATGACCGCGCGAAAGCGAAAGCCGGCTGAACGCAGACGGGCGCCGATGAAGCGCCCGGCTCTTGCCCTGCGGGTCCTCTCCGGGGCGGCAGGGCTTGTGGCGCGGTATCCGCGCACGCTCGGCGGCAGCGTCGCGCTGTTCGTGGTGTTTTCCTTCGTTGCCGCCAATGCGCTCTGGTATCAGCCGCGCAACCATCCGCACCCTTTCCTTGCCACGCGCGACCCGCAGGATCCGAACGCGATTGCCGGATACCAGCCGCAACGGCGAGCAGCCCCCGAAGACGTCACGACATTCCGCATCGAACGCGCGCCCGACGTGGCACCGGAGCAGACCGCAGACCTTGACGCCGCGCCGCAACCGGCTTCTTCCGTTGAACCATCGCAAACCAGCGTCGCGGATGTGATCGGCGATGACACGCCGGCGGCTGCCCCAATTGTCGTGCCTTTGCCGCGCCCGAGCGTGACGGTAAACCCTGCCGCCGGCGCTGTCGATCCTGTGGCAGCCGCCATCCGGGCCGCCGAACTTCGGCCAGAGCCTGCTGCCCGCCCGTCGTCGCCGGCCGCTCAGCCCAATAGCCAGCAAGCCATTAACTCGCAGGCCAATCGCCTGCAGGCCAGCCGCGCGCAGCCTTCGCCACCGGCCGATATTCCAGCCGCCGCGCGTGCCAGCAAGGCGCGTCAGGCAGCAGACATGAAGGCAACGCCGGTGTCGCTTGGCTCGGAGGCGCAGCTGGTGTTGCAGATCCAGCAGGGGCTTTCCAACATCGCCTATACGGACGTATCGATCGATGGTGTTGCAGGCGAGCAGACGCGCGCTGCCATCCGCCATTTCCAGAAACATTACCGTCTGCCGGTCGATGGCGAACCGTCCGAGGCGGTGCTTTCCAAGCTGAAATCCATCGGCGCGCTGTAGGCCAAGGCGCCGGCGAAACCCCAAAAACCTATTTCGGGTGTTCCTGGGCAAAGACCAGCATCGTCCAGACAACGGGGCCGAGCACCGTGTGCTGGTGATGGCCGTTGGGCAGCGGCTGGCCTTTTCCCACGGCAATTTCATCGCCGCAGTTCTTGCAGCGATAGATGCCGGCATTCGGCGGCACCTGTCCCGGTTGCCATTCCTTGTCGAAGGCCGGGACGTTGGTCTCGACCAGATGCTGACTGTATTTGTATTTCGCCATGTCACCTCCTGTTGCGGGATGCAGAGCCTGTGGCTTTGCCTGCCATAGAGGCTGAAGCTTGCCCGAGGCGCGAGGCGTTTGTTTTCACGCCGCTGTCGGCCGTGACGCCTGGTTTCCTTCGCGGCCAAAACCCTCTACATCTCCCCCCATGCGTTTAAGGTCCGATATTTTTGTTGCAGCGCTCACCCGGCGCGTATTTTCGCAAGGCGGTTTTGCCGCCGTCGAACAGCGCGGCGCTGATCAGGCCGGCGCCATTTTCGTGCGCCTGAGATATCGCGACGGCCGCGAGGATCTTTACGGCCCGGCACCGCAGATGATGATCGAGGAGGATGGCGAGCGCCGGTTCGAAAAGCGCCTCAGCCTTGCCGAGCGTGACGACGTGGAGGCGGCGATCGTGGGCGAGCGCCGTTTTGACAGCGATCTCTGGCTGGTGGAAATCGAAACCGATGCGCTTGGCGATCTCCTGACGGTGATCGAAACCGGCTGATCAGCGCGCCGCGCGCAGGCGAAGCGGCAGCGGTTCAACTGCCGTGGTGCGGATGACCTTGCCCGTTTCTGCCGCGCTACGGCCGTTTTCATTCTCATGCTCGGTTGCCGGATCCGCATGGGTATGGCGATCGGCGCGGCGCCAGGCTTCCAGGCGCCGGCCGCAGTCGTCTTCCTGCAGAGACTGCCAGAGGATGAGGCTGCGGCGCGTGTCGCCGATCGGTTCCTGCAAAGGATTGTAGAACCGTTCGAGCACGGCGACTGCTTCGTCCTGGCGCATGCCGATGCCCTTCAGCGTGGTCGCCAGCTGGTGGCCGGAAATATCCAGCATGATGCGTTCGGCAAGCCAGCGGCTGGCAGAGAGCGTATCGGCAAGCGTTGTGGCAAAGCCATCGGCCTCGCGGGCGCGGGCAAAACGCACCAGCAGCGCTTCCTGAACGTCGGTCAGCGTGCGAAGCCCCAGGCGGTCGCCGGGGGCGCGATGCAGGTGGGCGGCCATGCGCTTGATCTGCTGGCGAAGAGTTTCCTCGCGCTGATGGCGCGCCTCGGCCTCGTCCTGTTCGGCAGCGACTTGGGCGGCCGTCGGGGCAGACAGACTGTCGTCTTCTTCGGCCGGATGGCGGGCGTGACGCATTCCAACCAGCGCATCGATGACCATCGGCGACAGGTTTTCGCGCCGCACGATGGCGCGGGCATGTTCGGCGCCTTGCGTGCGGGCAATGGCAATCAGCGTTTCATCATCGAGGCAGGCGGAGCAGGCAAGGAAGGGGGCTGCAATGGAAATCGGCTGGCTGGCGATAAAAAAGGCGACTGCGGAGGGTACGTGACGGGAGCGGGAAAGGGCGGCAACTGCCTGGCGCCTTGCCTCGTCGCTGGAGGCCTGGAAAAGCGGCAGGAACAGTTCGGCAAATTGGCGCAGCTCTGACCGTGTGGGATGCTCGAGTTCCTCGAAACTCGTGACGGTCGCCATGAGCACCACATCCTTTCTGCGCATGGCCTGCGGCCTTTCAAGTTCACGATACCGATCCACGGTCATATCCACCGACGCAATACAAAAGATACAGACTTCAAGGTTCGGCGTGGCAGGGCTCCGCCACGAAGATGTTCATGCGGGCATGCTGGACAAGGAGGCGGTGGGCGCGGTTGAAACGCTGCGCTGCACGGCGTCGTTTACGGTCTGGCATGGTTAAAAACACGCTACCGGAACGAGGTTAATGTCTGGTGAAGGAGTGTGGCAGCATTCGACTTATCCCCAGCCGCTGTTTCAAAGCGCGGCAGGTTTTGGCAACGGGATACCGCGGTTTGAGCGCTGGCCAGCGGACTGGCGCAAAGACGGCAGGGCGCGCCTTCTGGCGCCCGCGCAGACCGGCCTGCCGGGAGGGTTTTCGGTCGCTTTACAAGTTTTGAGGATGCGAAACAGGTTTATTAGAATTAGTGACTTGTTAACGACCCTATGGCTCAATCCGCAACAGACAGCATGGCGCGAATCGCTGCCTGTCCCCACCGGTTTTCCGGTGCGGGCAGGGCCGTTGAAGCAAAGGGAAAACCCGGTTTGAACCCGGTATCAATCTCTTTGATCCCTCGGTGAAACCAGTTGCCGTTTCATGTGTTGTCTGTGTCGCTGGAGCCCATGGCGAAAAAGCCTGGGCGCTGACGAGAAAGGCGCACAATGCCTCGTTTCGAGGATGCGCCGGCCCCCCATGGGGCAGGGTGAAATCGGTCCGTCCTTCATCCGTCTCGAACCCTTTGAGGAGACGAGCATGGCAGACATCGTTCAAATGAAGACATGGCGGGATGCCCATCCGCATCGCGGGTTGTTGTCACGTCCGCAGCAGGAGAAGGCTTCCTCCGCGCCGGGTGCGGCTCTGCTGATGTTTACCGGCGTGCGTTACGAGCGGCCGGCGGAACTGACGCATCGCGGCATGGACGAGACGGCAATGCGCCTCGACAGCCATTGAGGCTTGGTGAAGGCGTCAGCGCAGTTCGAGCGTTGAGCAATCAGCGCCGGCGAGGAACTTTGTTGTCATCGGCTTGTAGCTTGCCTGCGGCGCCATGGCGCGCAGAACCGCATAACCCTGCACCGCGCGGGTTTCGACAATGATCGATTGCGCAAGCGGCGAAGGCTGCGCCTTGCGCAGGGCCGTTGCCTGAACAGGCGTTGCCAGCAGCACATCGAGCCCGTTGCCCACAGAGGTTCGGTCATTGATGCTGAAGATTTCATTCGAGGCGCTGTCGAACGTCGCAAGCGACCAGAAGGGCAGGGCGCCCGCAGCTGTCAGCCGCACCGGATTTTCCGAGAGATCGAAGGCACAGACGGCTGTGTCTAGAAACGGATCGGTCTTTTGCAGGCCGGCTGCATCCACCCGCGCCGCCAGCACATGAAACCGATGCGGCGGTCCTTCCCCGAGCACCCGGCTATAGGCATCGCGCTCGCTGAACGAGGGCAGCGACAGGATGATGACGAGGTGCAGCAGGCCCGCCCCGACAAGACCGACGAGGAGCGCGAGTATCACTTTAAGCATTGCCGCACCCGATCCGGTCGATGCGCGGCATTGCAAGGTCGATCAGCCCGGAACTGCCAGCCGTCGGTGTATCGAGCAGCGTCAATGTCAGGCGAAAGGGTTCGCCCGGCGGCACGGCAAGCCAGTTGCCGGGTGCCGCCTGCGGCGCAATGGTGATGACAAAGGCGCCATTGCCATCGCGCAGCACGGTGCGGGAATTCAGCGCCATCGGCAGGTCCTGGCCCATGGCCGGCGCCTCGCCATTGGCGCGGCTGGCAAACAGCGTCCAGAGGCGCGCCACCGGCGTTTGCCCGGAAATCAGATAGGTGCAGCGCCCGGAAAGCCGCTCGCCCTTCTGATCCACCGTTGCGGTAAAACTCAAGCCCTCGGCACTGCCATAAAGCAGCCGTCCGCCATTGGCGCGGTGGGCTTTGGCATAAGGATCGGCATCGGCGGTCTGCGCCTGCGGAAACGCCTCCCAGGCGCCAAGCCGGATCGCCCCGAAACCGGTGGTGGCATCCAGCGCCACAAGCGTCGACCAGATCCCGCCACCAAAGGCGACGGTCAAGGCGATGAGCACGAGAAACGGAAGACGAAACAAGCGGGCCAGAACCTTTTGCAAATCAGCTCAGACGGATAACATTGTTTGAAGGGCTGGAAAATGGCGAAGGGCAAGGTTTGCCATTGATAACGCGATGCGATATTATCGCTGTCAAGATGATAATGAGCTTTGCCGACCCGCAAGCAGAACGGATCTGGAACGGTCTGCGCAGTCGCAAGCTGCCTGCCGATATACAGCCCATTGCGCTTCGCAAGCTGCGTATGCTGAACCAGGCGAGGGTGCTGACGGACCTGAGGGTGCCGCCCGGAAACCGGCTCGAAGCGCTCAAGGGTAATCGCGCAGGGCAATGGTCAATTCGCATCAACGAGCAATGGCGTGTTTGCTTTCAATGGACTTTCGGAGGCGCCTCAAATGTCGAAATCGTCGATTATCATGACTGATGCGGAACTTCTGCCCAACCCGCATCCAGGGGCAATCCTGCTCGAAGAGTTTTTAAAGCCGATGGGGATCAGCCAGTACAGGCTTGCCCGGGATATCGACGTTCCGCCACGCCGGATCAACGAGATCGTGCTGGGAAAGCGTGCGGTGACGGCCGATACGGATCTGAGGCTGGCGCGTCTGTTCGGCGTATCCGAAGGCTTTTTTCTCGGCCTGCAGATCGATCACGACCTGATGAACCGCCGCCGCGAACTTGGCCCGCAACTGGAACGCATCCAGCCTTACGCCGCGTGATCCGAGCAAAGCGCTCAAGGCTTGGTTGTTTTGTGCCGCCTTGCCTCCACCTCCTGGAAAAAGGCCTCCGGCAGCACCTCGCGGGCCGGTAGCATGGCCGCAAGTTCCGGATCGGTCAGTTCGGGGAAATCGACACTCTCCCATTCTCTCCGGCTATAGCCTTCGCCTGCACGAAATTCTTTCGGTTTGAGGTCGGTCATGCGCATCTCCTCGTGGTCATGACGTCATCCCCTCACAACCCGTCGCTCACCTTCACCACCTGCGCCTTGCCGCCTGCAAGCTTTTGCGGCGTAGGGCTGAGCGGGGTGGCGGTGGAGAAGGATTTGGCGATGCGGCGCAGAAGCCGTGTTGTTTCGGCAGACAGCGAACGGGGGCGGCTTAGGGTCGGCAGGCCGCCGGCATCGCCTTTTGCCGCCATGGCCGGACCCTTGACATGGGTGCCCGATGGCAGAGGATTTTCGATGCCGGGAATGGGTTTCAGCTCGATACCCTGATGGGCGTAATCCATCAGCTTCTTGAAGGTCATCGCCGGAAGCGAGCCGCCGGTCATATTGTTCATCGAGGTGAAATCGTCATTCCCGAACCAGACGGCGGTGGTGTAATTGCCGGTAAAGCCGATGAACCAGGCATCGCGATAACTCTGCGACGTGCCGGTCTTGCCACCCGTGACGATGCCGCCATCAAGGGCTGCGCGCTTGGCGGTGCCAATGACCGGGATCTGCGTCAGGATGCGGTTCATCGAGGATGTCGCCTGCTCGCTGACGATACGGGCCGGCGGTGGTTCGTCGCGGGCAAAATCGTAGAGCACGTCGCCTTCGTAATCCATGACCTGGGCAAGCCCGTGCCGGCGCGATTGCACGCCGCCGGCGGGCATGACCGCATAGGCCGTCGCCTGATCCATCACGGTCACTTCAGAGGTTCCGAGCGGAATGGTCTTGTCGGTGCGAAGCGGGGTTTCGACGCCCATCTTTTTTGCGGTTTCGGCAATGATTTCCGTGCCAAGTTCGTCCTTGGCAAGGCGCACCGGAACCGTGTTCAAGGATTGCGCCATGGCCGACAGAAGCGTGACGCGGCCCTTGTAGGAGCGGGCATAGTTTTGCGGAGACCAGCCGCGCCAGGTGATCGGCGCATCCGAAATCATGGTTTCCGGTGTAAAGCCCTTTTCCATGGCGGCCGTGTAGGTAAAGAGCTTGAAGGAGGAACCCGGCTGGCGTTGCGCCTTCGTTGCGCGGTTGAACTGGCTTTCGCCGTAATCGCGCCCGCCGACCATGGCGCGTACGGCGCCGCCGTTTTCAATCATGACAAGTGCGCCCTGCTTGACGCGGTAACTCTCGCCATATTCGCGAAGACCCGATTCCATCGCCTCCTCAGCGGCCTGCTGCAGGCCCATGTCGATTGTGGTGCGCACGATGACGGAATGTTTTTTCAGCTTGCCGGCATCCGCCAGTTTCTGCACTTCCTCAAAGGCCCAGTCGAGAAAATAGTCAGGCGCGGTGGCAGCGGCCCGGTCGATGACGCTTGCCGGGTTGCGCCTTGCGGCGACCACCTGTCCCTCGCTCATCAGCCCGCCCTGCACGAGATTGGTCAGGACCTCGTTGGCGCGGGCACGCGCGGCGGGCAGGTTGACGTGGGGGGCGTATTTCGCCGGCGCCTTGAAGAGGCCGGCAAGCATCGCTGCCTCCGCGAGATTCACCTGCGTTATATTTTTGCCGAAATAAAACTGGGCGGCGGCTGCCGCGCCAAACGTGCCGCCGCCCATATAGGCGCGGTCGAGATAAAGCGACAGGATTTCCTTTTTCGACAGGTTCGCTTCCAGCCAGAGCGCCAAAAACGCTTCCTTGATCTTGCGCTCCAGCGAGCGTTCATTGGTGAGGAAGAGGTTTTTGGCCAGCTGCTGGGTCAGCGTCGAGCCGCCCTGCACGACGCCGCCGGCCTTGGCGTTTTCGTTCATGGCGCGGGCAAGGCCCAAAAAGTCGATGCCGAAATGGCTGAAGAAACGGCGGTCTTCGGTGGCCAGAACCGCCTTCACCAGATGGTCCGGCAGCTGGTCGAAGGGCACGCTGTCTTCATGGATGATGCCGCGATGGCCCACCACATTGCCGTAACGATCGAGAAAGGTGACGGCAAAATCGCCGCGCGAGCGCCAGTCTTCCTTGGTTTCCTCAAACGCCGGAAGCGCCAGGGCCAGAAGCAGAACGAAACCCGCCGTGCCGAAGGTCATGGCCTCGTCGGCCACTTCCACCACGATACGCTTCCAGCCGCGCACGCGAAATTTTCGTGAAAAGATGGTAATTTCTTCCCAGATCTCGGACAGCTTGAAGCCGAGGTTCCAGACGGTGGAATCGATCCAGCTATCGGCGCGCAGCAGAAGGTGGCGCTTGGCGCGGCGCGGTCTTTTTGATTTGTCCGGGCTGTGGGGATCGTCCGGCACCGTGGATCTTCCTCGTTTGGACCTGGAGAGCTTGACGCTTGGCGAACAAACGACGAAAAGCCTCGGGACTGCTTTAGGCAGCAATGGCTGATAAATGGTTGACGCGCGGTTTATGCCGCCGGTCCATCCCACTCAAATCTGTGTTCAGCGAAATATGTTCAGCCGGTGCTAAAAAAGACAAGATGGAAAATCAGTTCTGGAAAACGAAAAGCCTGGAGGAGATGAGCCAGGCCGAATGGGAAAGCCTCTGCGACGGCTGCGGGCTCTGTTGTCTCAACAAGCTGGAGGATTGGGACACCGGTGAGGT
The DNA here is from genome assembly GCF_058242805.1 of Neorhizobium sp. PAMB6716. NCBI lineage: Bacteria > Pseudomonadati > Pseudomonadota > Alphaproteobacteria > Hyphomicrobiales > Rhizobiaceae > Neorhizobium > Neorhizobium sp. PAMB6716. The sequence continues at coordinate 2,255,499 of NZ_CM177835.1, read as the reverse complement.
GGCCTTCACCTCCGTTGCCTGTCGCCTCCTGGACGGCACAAGCTGTCGCTGCTCGGACTATGAAAACCGGCAGGACATCGTGCCGGAATGCATCCAGCTGACGGTGGAAGCGGTGCGCGACATCCCCTGGCTTCCCCCCACCTGCGGTTACCGCCTGATCCGCGATGGCGAAGACCTTTACTGGTGGCACCCGCTCGTTTCCGGCAGCGCCGACACCGTGCATCAGGCCGGCATTTCGGCCAAAAACCGCACGGTGAGCGAAATGGACGTGCCCGCCGAGGATTTTGAGGACTATCTCGTCGATTGGCCGCTGCATGTGGGCGAAACGGCGCAGGCGCGACGGTGAGGGGGCAAGATCCGGCAGAGGTTGAAGGGGCCGTCATCTGCGCGACCCTATAACGGATCGAAGGCAGCATATTCGCATTCTGCCGACTTGAAGAGCGCACGGTTTCGGCTCATGTTAGGGCCATGGCACAGCTGAAGATGAAACCGTCCAGCATGACAGTCCGCAATTCGCGGACCGGGCAGGTTGTGACTGTGCAAGGGGCCGGCGCCTTGAAGGACAACAAGCTCTCCATTCAGCCCGGCCTTGACCTGACCAAGCCCATTGCCAGCCAGGCTCTCGGCCAAACGGTCCGCAAGAAGCCCAAGTAGTTGGCGGGCGTCGTCCTCGATACGCACGCACTGTTGTGGTTGGTCACGCAGCCCGAAACACTTCATGAAGACGCATTGGTTGCGATTGCCGCTGCACAGGAGAGCGGGACACTGTTTGTGTCACCGATCACGGCATGGGAACTGGCCATCGCCGTCAACAAGAAGGCGAACGCACCTGATATCGAAAATGTCGCTGTGAGGGACTGGTTCAGGGCGGCCGTTGCGGCAACGTCCTGCAAACTTGTGCCCATCGGTTCAGCGGTGGCTCTTGAAGCCGCAACCATGATTGCAGTGACCGGACATAAAGATCCGGGCGATTGTTACATCATGGCAACCGCGCGATACAAAAAAGCCCCGGTCGTCAGCCGCGATGCCACCATCGGCAAGATAGCCGCAGGCGGTTACATTGATATCATTCGGTGTTGAGCCGCAAACCTCACCCCCGCCTTTTCCCCGTTGCCTCCACCTGTGCGATGCTTATGATCGCGGCGCAAGATAAAGGGGAAACGCGTGGACGTGCAGGCAAGGGTTGAGGCATTCATCAAGCGCTGGCAGGGGCAGGAGGGTGGCCAGGAAAGGGCCAATTACGCGCTTTTCCTGACGGAACTCTGCGACCTCCTCGGCCTTGCGCATCCCGATCCCGCCTCCGCCGCACATGAGGACAATGACTATGTCTTCGAGCGCGTGGTGAAGGAAAAAGCCCGCGATGGCACCGTCTCCTCCAAGCGCATCGATCTCTACAAGCGCGACTGTTTTGTGCTGGAGGCCAAGCAGAGCCGGTTGTCGGGGGACAAGAAACTCTCCGGCGCGCCGCAAATGCCCGGTCTGACGCTTTTAAACGAGACAGCCCCGCGCGGAAAACGCGCCAGCGCCAACCGCTCCTGGGACGTGCTGATGCTGAATGCCCGCGCGCAGGGCGAAAATTATGTGCGGCTTCTGCCCGCCGCCCATGAGCCGCCGCCTTTCGTGCTGGTCTGCGATGTCGGCCATGCCATCGAGGTCTATGCCAATTTCCGCCGCGACGGAAAGGCCTATGACCAGTTTCCTGACCGCCGCACCTTCCGTATCTATCTGGAAGATCTGCGCGACGATAAGGTGCGCGACCGGCTGAAGGCGATCTGGAGCGATCCGATCTCGCTTGATCCGTCACGCCATGCGGCAAAGGTGACGCGGGAAATTGCCACCCGTATTGCCCGCGTCAGCCAGGCGCTGGAAAAATCCGGCCACCCGACGGAAGAGGTGGCGATGTTCCTCATGCGCATGCTTTTCACCATGTTTGCCGAGGACGTGGACCTTCTGCCAAAGGATTGCTTCAAGGCGCTGTTGCAGGAATGTGCGCAAAAACCGGCGATCTTTCCGGGCATGATGGAAGACCTGTGGAAGGCCATGGACGAGGGCGGCTTTTCCGCCACGATCCGCGACCGGGTGAAAAAGTTCAACGGCGAATTTTTCAAGAACCGCCGCGCCCTGCCTTTGGCGAAAGAGGAACTGGGCGAACTGGCAGCGGCTGCCCGCTACGACTGGAAGGATGTCGAGCCCGCCATTTTCGGCACGTTTCTGGAACAGGCGCTCGATCCTGATGACCGGCGCAAGCTCGGCGCCCATTACACGCCGCGCGCTTATGTGGAACGCCTTGTCATCGCAACCGTCATCGATCCGTTGCGATCCGAATGGGACAATGCCCGCTCCACCGCCGACCGGCAGAAGGCGGAGGGCAAGGCCGAAGCGGCAATCAAGACCGTGCAGGCCTTTCACGACAGGCTGTGCGAAACCCGCGTGCTGGACCCGGCCTGCGGCACCGGCAATTTTCTTTATGTCTCGCTGGAGCTGATGAAGCGGCTGGAGGGCGAGGTGCTGGAGGCGCTGGTCAATCTCGGCGGGCAGGAAGGGCTGGCGCTCGAAAGCCATACGGTGGATCCGCACCAGTTTTTAGGGCTTGAAGTGAACCCGCGCGCTGCCGCCATTGCCGAGCTGGTTTTGTGGATCGGCCATCTGCAATGGCATTTTCGCAATCGCGGCGTTGCCCCCTCCGAACCGATCCTGAAGGCGTTCAAGAATATCCAGAACATGGATGCGGTGCTGAAATGGGATGGTTATCCCATGCCCAAAGTGGTCGATGGCAAGGAAACCTATCCCAACCCGCGCCGGCCGGATTGGCCGAAGGCCGATTATATCGTCGGCAACCCGCCCTTTGTCGGCGGCAAGGATATTCGGGCCCGCATGGGGGCAGGTTATGCCGAGGCGCTGTGGAAGGCGCATGGCCATATGAACGAAAGCGCCGATTTCGTCATGTACTGGTGGGACCGTTCGGCGGAAATTCTGCTGAAACCGAAGAGCAGCCTCAAACGCTTCGGTTTCGTCACCACCAATTCCATCAGCCAGGTGTTTCAGCGCCGGGTGATGGAGCCCTATCTGAATGCCAAGAAACCGCTGTCGCTCACGATGGCGATTGCCGACCATCCGTGGACGAAGGTGACGCGCGACAGCGCCGCCGTGCGCATTGCCATGACGGTGGCGGAAGCCGGCAAACATGAGGGACGGTTGCTGGAGGTTGTTTCCGAAGAGGCGGTGGAGACCGACAGTCCGGTGATCTTGTTTTCCGAAAAGACGGGCAGGATCAATGCGGATCTGACTGTTGGCGTGGATGTCACGGCTGCGATGGAGTTGAAGGCGAACGTGGGACTTGGCCACGACGGCGTCAAGCTGCACGGTAAAGGTTTTGTTCTATTGAGGGATGAAGCCAACTTCTTCGGGTTGGAAGGCCGCCCTGAGATCAAAAGCGTAATAAAGCCATATCGGAATGGGATGGACCTTGCGCAGCGATGTAAAGATAACTTTGTGATCGACGCATTCGGTCTTACAGCCGAAGATCTCAGGAACAGATTCCCCGCAATCTATCAGCACCTGCTTTCAACCGTTAAGGTTGAGCGTACTGCCCAGTACGAACGCTCACCTACAAAAGACGCTCAAGCCTATCTGGAGCAATGGTGGGTATTTGGAAAACCACGGCAAGAGTTGCGCGCAGCCTCCGCCGTACTTGAAAACGTAATTGCGACTGTAGATACCGCAAAGCACCGTGTTTTCCAGTTCATCTCGAGTGATGTGGTCTGCGTCGACAAAATTGTTATCGTCGCGTCTGACGATCCTCATACTCTAGGAATTCTCAGTTCACGCTTCCATGTTCTTTGGTCGCTTAGGACAGGTGGCTGGCTTGGCGTCGGTAACGACTCTGTCTACACAAAAACACGCACTTTCGACCCCTTCCCATTCCCCGAAACCTCCGAAGACCAGAAACAAAAAATCGGCGCCATTGCCGAAGAACTCGATGCGCATCGCAAGCGTGTGCTGGAGGCGCATGCGCACCTGACGTTGACCGGGCTTTATAATGTGCTGGAGCGGCTGAAGGCGGGCGCAAGACCTGAAGATCTGCCGACCAAGGAAAGCCGCATTTTCGAGGACGGTCTGGTGCTGATCCTGAAGGAACTGCACGAAAAACTCGATCTGGCGGTGTCGCAAGCCTATGGCTGGCCGGTCGATCTTCCGGAAGAAGAGGTGCTTTCCCGTCTTGTGGCGCTGAACCGGGAGCGGGCGAAAGAGGAAAAGCGCGGAAAGGTGCGCTGGCTGAGGCCCGAATACCAGATCCCGCGTTTCGGCTCGGCCAAGGAGAAGGAAGAGCAGATGGAGGCGGATCTGGGCGAGGCCATTCTGGCGGCGGTCTCCGGCCCCAAACCCGGTTTCCCCGCAGACGAGCGCGACCAGACGCCGGCCGTTCTGCATCAGTTGATGGCCGCCGACGGCATGCTGGATGCGGAAAACATCGCGTCCGCGTTCAAACAGGGCCGCAAATGCCTGGGCGCGGTTAATGCCGTGCTGGCCGCGCTGTTTCGCATGGGGCTTGTCTCCACCACCGATGGCAAACGTTTTGCCTTCCGCCGCGTGGCGTAAGGTGCCGGTCTACCCGGTGTTTTCGACTGGCGGGAGGTTTTGAGGCGCACGGCGCGCGCCGGCAGACCGTCAAAACCGTCATCGGCCGGCCCGCCTTCCCATTTCCGGTCTCACACCCTATGTCTTGCCCAACCAGACACATCAGGGAGGATTTTTCATCATGGGCAAGCGGGTCATTTTTACCGGCGGCAGCGGCAAGGCGGGGCGGCATGCGGTGCCTTTTCTGCGCGACAAGGGATTTGAGGTGTTCAACCTCGATCTGGCGCCGCTCGATTGCGAGGGCGTGACGACGCTCAACGTGGATCTCACCGATAGCGGGCAGGTGTTTAACGCGCTGTCCATGCATTTTGATTTTTCCGGCCTTGAAACCGGCAAGGGTCCGGCACCCGTCGATGCCGTCGTGCATTTTGCCGCCGTGCCGCGCATTCTCCTAAAACCCGACAACACCACCTTTGCCGCGAACACGCTCTCCACCTACAATGTCATCGAAGCTGCGATGAAGCTTGGCATCAAAAAGGTCATCATCGCCTCCAGCGAAACGACCTATGGCGTGTGTTTTGCCGAGGGCGACAAGGATTATCACCAGTTTCCGCTGACGGAAGAGTATGACGTCGACCCGATGGACAGTTATGGCCTGTCCAAGGTGGTGAACGAAAAGACCGCCCGCGCCTTTGCCATGCGCTACAAGGCCGATATCTATGCGCTTCGCATCGGCAATGTCATTTCGCCCGAGGATTACGCCAATTTTCCGGGTTTTCTGGCAAAGCCCGAAAGCCGCAAGCGCAATGCCTGGAGTTATATCGACGCGCGCGATCTCGGCCAGATCGTCTGGCGCGGCATCGAGACGGATGGTTTGGGTTTCCAGGTGTTCAACGCCGTCAACGACACGATCACCGCAAACGAGCCGACCCGCGCGTTTCTGGGCAAATATGCGCCGGGAACGCCGATATCAGGCACGCTGGAAGGGTATGCGGCGCCGATCAGCAACGCAAAAATCCGCGACGTGCTGGGCTTTGTCGAGGAGCATGACTGGCGCAATTATGTGAAGGGGTGAGGGGGATTTTTTGGGGGGGGCAAGCCACGGGTCTCGCCCCTCCTTCGCGCTCTCCGAAAGGGTACGGCTATCGCATTTGAAAAAACCCTCTCTGCCCTGCCGGGCTGACCGGGGTCGAGCCACAGGTCTCGCCCCGTCCTTCGGACCCCCCAAAGGGGGGAGAACCGACGTGACAACTGCCCGATTCCTGAAACAGAGGGTGCGGCCGGGTTAAGCCCTCCCCCTTGTGGGGAGGGTTTGGGAGGGGACTTGTCTCCTATGCGATAGTCCCCACCTTGCGGGGCGGGCAGGGCCGAGAGGGCGCGTCCGGCGGAAGCGGATTTCGCAAGGCCGCTTGTGGATTGGAACTCGGGCGGCAAGGCGGCAGTTGGATGGTCTGATGGTTAGAGCATTGGAGACATCATGGACACGCGAAAGAGCAATCCGCGCATCGACCGGCCCAGACAGAAATTTGCCGGCGGCAGCCTTCTTCTGATCGGCTGCTGCGTTGCCGTGGCCGTCCTCGGCATCTTCATCGGCATCATCGTCATCTATGGCGGCATGCACGCGGTTTAAGCGCTGCGCCAACCTTTTCTCGGCCGGAGGGCCGGCCCCGGTTTCCCTTCTCCTCGTGACACCGGGGAAAAGGTCGCGGCAGCGGGATGAGGGACTTTTTTGCACGCGGCATCAGCCGCTTGAGAGGAAGGGCCCTTCGCCCGGCCCTCTTCTCGCCAAGCGAAGGAGAGGGGGAGGAGGCGCTGAAAATGCCGCCCGTCAGGGGGCGCCGGGAGTGCCACCATGCCTGCGGCGGGCCTGTCACCAGAACACGGCTCGACATCTCCCGCAAAACCGCTTGTGTTCCGCCCGGCGTTTTCGCACAACCGTGCCACACGCCCGCCGGTTGCCGATGAACACGATTCGCCAAATTCCCATTCTTGCCGCAATCCTTGCCCAGCTGGTGGCGGGGGTGGCGACGTTTGGCCTGGCGTTTCTGCTGGCAGGCTTTTGGGTGCCTGAAACGGCCCTGCTGGTGCTGGTTGCGGTGCAGGCGTTTTTGGCGGCGGGGGTTAGTTATTTATTGCGCCTGCAGGTGTGGTGGCTATGGATCGCGGCGCTGTTTCCGCTTGCCCTTTACCTCGGGCTGAACCTTCACGATGTGCCCGCCTGGCCGTTCGGGCTGGCCTTTGTGGTGCTTTACCTGTTTTTTTCCAACACGGCGCGCGAGCGGGTGCCGCTTTACCTCAGCAACCGGCAAACGGCGCAGGCGCTCTGCCAGTTGATGCGCGACCGGGGTGCACACCGCTTCATCGATCTCGGCTGCGGTTTTGGCGGTGTAGTGCGCACTGTCGCCGGCAATGGTTATACGGCAAGCGGCGTCGAGACGGCACCGATGGCGTTCTTGATTGCCCGCGTGCTTTCCAGCCTGAAGCGGCGCGGCACTATTGTTCGCCGGGATCTCTGGACGGTCAATCTGTCGGATATGGATGTCGTCTACACCTTCCTGTCGCCCGAGCCGATGCCGGCGCTTTACAGGAAGGCAAAAGCCGAGATGAAACCCGGCAGCCTTCTCGTCTCCAACAGCTTTGCCGTGGAGGGCATCGAGCCGCACGAAGTCTGGGAGCTTCCCGACCGGCGCCGCACGCAGCTTTTTCTCTACCGCATGGGGTGAGTTTCTGCGCCCTGTGCCCTTGACCTTCCCATGATGGGAAGCCCTACATGGGGTGGGTAACATGAGGACCCCCGCCATGACTGCCATTTCAGCCGCACCCGCTCGCCATCCCCCGCAAGACCCGATCGTCATTGCCGTGGAGGGGATGACCTGCGCCTCCTGCGTGCGCCGCGTTGAAATGGCGGCCGGCAAGGTGGAGGGAGTGGCCTCCAGTGCGGTGAATTTTGCAACCGAAAGCCTGACCGTGGAGCCCGGCGCCGGCTTTTCCGCCGAAAAGCTGGCCGCCGCCATTCGAAAGGCCGGTTACGAGCCGAAGGCGGAGCAGATTTCGCTGACGCTTGCGAACGTGCCCGACGCGCCGGCGGCGGCCCGGCTTCAGGCCGTGCTGATGGCGGTGCGCGGTGTCGTTTCCACAGAAATCGAGGTGGGGCGCGCAGAGATTTCTGTCGACATGTTCGGGCGCGACGGCAAGCGGGCGTTGACTTCAGCCTTGACGGCGGCGGGCTTTGCCCTTGCAGCGCCAGGGGGTGCCGCCGGGCCGCAGGCGGGAGGGACGGCCGGGCATCCGGCAGAGGGCCACGCGCATAACCATCATGACGAGGATGCCGGCATCCTCAAGCGCGATCTGGCGATTGCCGGCGTGCTGACGCTGCCGCTGTTCGTGCTGGAAATGGGCGGCCATCTTTATCCACCCTTCCACCACGCGCTGATGGGGGCCGTGGACCAGCAGGTGCTTTATTATGTCTACGCGGCGCTCTCCACCGGCGTGATTTTCGGGCCGGGCTGGCGGTTCCTCAAGGCGGGAATTCCAGCGCTGTTGCGCGGCCATCCGGAAATGAATTCGCTGGTCGCGGTCGGCGTGACGGCGGCCTATCTCTATTCGCTGGTGGTGACGTTTTTGCCCGGGCTTTTGCCGGAACAGTCCCGCTTTGTCTATTACGAGGCGGCAACCGTCATCGTGACGCTGATCCTGCTCGGCCGGCTGCTGGAGGCGCGGGCCCGCGGGCGCACCGGCCTTGCCATCCGCCGGCTGATGGGCCTGCAGGCAAAAACGGCACGGGTGGAGCGCGACGGGCAAACCTTTGATATCCCGACCGACGAGGTCATGGCCGGCGATATGGTGATCGTGCGGCCGGGCGAGCGTGTGGCGGTGGATGGCACGGTTCTCGACGGGGCCTCCAATATCGACGAATCGATGATTTCCGGCGAGCCGCTGCCGGTGGAAAAGACGGCGGGTTCACCGGTGACCGGCGGCACGATCAATGGCAGCGGCAGTTTTCGGTTTCGCGCCGAAAAGGTCGGGGCCGAGACGGTGCTCTCGCAGATCATTGCGCTGGTGGAAACGGCACAAGGCGCAAAGCTGCCGATCCAGGCGGTGGTGGACCGGGTGACCGGCTGGTTCGTGCCGGCGGTGATTGCGGTGGCCTTGCTCACCTTCGCCGTCTGGCTGATGGTGGGACCGGAGCCTGCCTTGCCGCATGCACTGGTGGCAGCCGTTGCAGTGCTGATCATTGCCTGCCCCTGCGCCATGGGGCTTGCAACGCCGACGTCCATCATGGTTGGCACCGGGCGCGCGGCAGATCTTGGCGTTCTGTTTCGCAAAGGCGATGCGCTGCAGGCGCTGGCGGGTGTCACCACCGTGGTTCTCGACAAGACCGGCACGGTGACGCAAGGGCGCCCGCAACTCACGGATATTCTGGTGACCGGCGGCTTCGAGGCGGATGCGGTTCTTGCGAAGGTTGCCGCCGTCGAGGCACGCTCGGAACATCCGGTGGCAGAGGCGATCGTCGCGTCTGTCAAAGCCCGCGGACTTATGATCGCTGAGGCTAAGGCGGTGAAGGCCGAACCCGGTTATGGCATCGAGGCTGAGGTGGAGGGGGTGATCGTCTGCATCGGGGCTGATCGTTTTATGGAAAAACTCGGGCTTTCGGTGGCTGAGTTTTCGCACATGGCGGCGCGGCTGGGCGATGAGGGCAAGACGCCGCTTTATGCGGCGATCGGCGGCAGGCTGGCGGCGATCCTCGCCGTTGCCGATCCGCTGAAGCCGACGAGCGTGGAAGCGATTGCGCAGTTGAAGGCGATGGGTCTATCGGTTGCCATGGTGACCGGCGACAATGCCCGCACGGCCAATGCCATTGCCCGTCAGGTCGGCATAAACCATGTCGTGGCAGAGGTTCTGCCGGCCGGCAAGGTGGAGGCGATCCGGGATCTCCGGGCCGCTGAGGGCGGGGCAGGCCCGGACAAAAAGATCGCCTTCGTCGGTGATGGCATCAATGATGCGCCGGCGCTGGCCTTTGCCGATATCGGCATTGCGATCGGCACAGGCACGGATGTCGCCATCGAAAGCGCCGATGTGGTTTTATCGAACGGTGCGCTGACGGGCGTTGTGTCGGCCATCGCCGTCAGCCGTGCCACGATGAAAAACATTCGCCAGAACCTGTTCTGGGCGTTTGGCTACAATGTGGCGCTGATCCCGCTTGCTGCCGGCGCGCTTTATCCGAGCTTCGGCATTCAGCTGTCGCCGATGATCGGCGCCGGCGCCATGGCGCTCTCCAGCGTTTTCGTTCTCTCCAACGCGCTCAGGCTGAAGCGCCTTGCCGTGCAGAAAGAGGTTGCATGAATATCGGGCAGGCATCCGGCGCATCGGGCGTTTCCGCCAAGATGATCCGTTATTACGAGGAGATCGGGCTGATCCGGCCGAGCGCCCGCACGGCCAACAATTACCGGGTCTACAGCGACGGCGACGTGCATGTGCTGCGTTTCATCAAGCGGGCGCGCTCGCTCGGCTTTTCGCTGGAGGAAACCGAACGCCTGCTGGCGCTCTGGCAGGACCGGGAGCGGGAAAGTTCTGCCGTCAAGGCGGTGGCGACAAGCCATATCGAGGATCTGGAACGGCGCATCGGCGAGATGCAGGCGATGGTGAAAACGCTCAAACATCTCGCCCATTGCTGCAGCGGCAATGCGCGGCCCGATTGCCCGATCCTCGAAGATCTCGCCGGTCATGCGGCGCCTGAAACACCCGCCGAAGCGCCGGCGAAAAAAGGTTGACCTTCCCATTATGGGAAGGGTTAGGACCTGATTGACACGACAAGACAGGAGACATCGACCATGACAACGACATTCCTCGTGCCCGACATGACCTGCGGCCATTGTGAGAAGGCGGTCAAACAAGCACTCGACGAGGTGCTGCCGGGCGTACCCGTTGCGGTGGACCTTGCCCAGCACCGGGTGAGCCTTGAGGGCGGCAATGCCGCGGTTGCGGAAGCTGCCATTCGCGATGCGGGTTATACGCCACAGAAACTCGCCAACGCCTGACAGGGTTTGTCGCCGACGGGTGGCGGTTCTCTTATCCCGAGGGGCCTTTGCCGCCGTCTTTAAGTTTGCCCCCGAACGGGAGTGTCAGAGCGCCTGTTCGCCCCCCTTTACGATCCTCCTAGGACGGCCGAGGCCTGCAATCTTAGGCAGGGGTGAGCGCGCTTGAAAATCGCGCCAGAATAGAAATTCTATTCTGGCATGATTTTGACGCATTTGAGCCGCTTCATCTGGCCGCTTCAGGTAGGATATTCCAATGCACGTATCCTGCGGCGAAGCGCAACCCATCGTTGGCGCCTGATATCGCCAATGCTGTTCAGAAGCAGACAGGCTGTTGCCGTCGGTGCGCATGTGCGCCGGCGCCGATTTTTTCGTGGCCGCCTGTCGCCTTCGCAAAACCTGGGGGAGTGCCTATGGTTGATGTCCTGCAGACCCGCGAAAATCCCGCAATCCTGGCGCCGATGCCCCGGTTTGCCGAGGGCAAGACGGTGGCCTTTATCATTCCGGTGCGCCATCCCGCCAATGCCCGGGACTGGCCGCGCCTGATGGAACGGCTGAAGCAGACGATGCGGTCCATTTCTGCGCAACGCTCTAATCGCTGGACCGGCGTCATCGTCGCCAATCGCGAGGCCCGCCTGCCGGACCTGCCGCCGGGTTTTGTGGCGGTGCGTGTCGATCTGCCGCCCAATCCGCTCTACGAAATGGATCCTTCCAACCGCGAGGCGATCTATGAGGCGGTGCGCACCGACAAGGGCAAACGGGTGCTATCGGGCATGCTGGCGGCCCGCGGCGCGCGTTTCCTGATGGTGGTCGACGACGACGATTTCGTCAGCCGCGACCTTGTCTCCTTTGCCGACACACACCGGGATAGCAATGGCTGGTATGTCGAACACGGTTATCTGTGGACGGAAGGCAGTTCCTTCCTGATGCGGCGCGGCGCATTCAACAGGCTTTGCGGCACCTCGCATCTGGTGCGGGCTGACCTTTATGACCTGCCGGAGCGCGCCGAAGAGGCGTCGATCGACTGGGTGAAGGCGATGATGGGAAGCCATATCAAGATCGAGGATATTTTGCGCGCGCGCGCAAGTGCCCTTCAACCGCTGCCGTTTGCGGGGGCGATCTACCGTGTCGGCCATGGTGAGGCGCACAGCCGCTCCAAGGGTGTGTTGCGGGCACATCTTCTCAACCGCGAGACGCTAAAACATCCGGCCCGCCTGCTTGCTAATGCGCGGGCGCTGACACGCCTTGATGGCGCGCGCCGGCAGGAATTCGGCATGGACTGAGAAACGGCGTGTTGCCGGAATTTCGGCACAAAAAAACCGGGTCTGGAAAACCAGACCCGGCACTGTTTTCAAGATCAGATGATCAGAACTTGACGCCGAGGCCGACATTGACCACGTGCTGGTCGAAATCGACGTTCGTGCCGGCAATGTTCTTGTCGCCGTAATCGTTGTAACGGTATTCCAGACGGCCGAACATCTTGTCGGTGAAGGCGTAATCGACGCCACCGCCAACGGTCCAGCCGCTGAAGGTCTTGTCTTCATCGACGCCTGCGCCATCGACGTAACCGTTGGTGGCCGTCCAGCCGCCGGCTGCGAAGATGACAGCGCGGTCCATGGCGTAACCGACGCGGCCACGAACGGAGCCCGAGAAATCGGTGCCGACATCGGCGCCGGCAACGGTTTCTTCGTTCCAGTCGTAGTTTACGTCGCCTTCGAGGCCGAGCAGGAAGCCGGAGGACATTTCCCAGTTATAACCGACGAAACCACCGATGCGGCCGCCGTCAAAGTCTTCCGAACCGTTGACACCGCCGGAAAAGTCGCCGTTGCCCCAGCCGTAACCGCCGAGAACACCGATATACGCGCCGGTCCAGGTGAAGGCCGGTGCGGCAACTTCCTGAGCCACAGGCGCCTGCGGTGCTTCGTAAATGGCATCAGCGGCAAAGGCAGCGGACGAGCCGAAGAGTGCGACACTCGATGCGAGGAAGAGGATCTTTTTCATGGTGCATTCCCTTTTTTGAAGACAAGGGGGCATGTAGTGCATGAGAGAGAAAAAGCTGTAGCTAAAATACAACAGAGTATCAGCAATGCTCGAAAACGCGCCGGTCGCCCAAGAAAGAGGCGGTAGCGGAAGTATGGCAAGACGCCTTGCGGGCGGCTTTGGCGACCCCATATCGTGACGGAAACCAGACGGCAGCGGCTGTTCTCTAAAGCCTGCGCCGACAAGGAGCAAAACATTGTTTAAATTTGATAATTCCTATGCGCGCCTGCCGGAAAAATTCCATGCGGCAGTCTATCCGGAGGCAGTCGAAGGGCCGGCCCTGATCAAATTCAATGGGGCGCTGGCAAAAAAATTGCAGCTTGCGCTGGACGCTGACGACACCGGGCGACTGGCGGCAATTTTTTCCGGCAATGTCTTGCCTTCGGGCGCCGAGCCTCTCGCCATGGCCTATGCGGGCCACCAGTTCGGCAATTTCGTGCCGCGGCTGGGAGATGGCCGCGCGATTCTTCTCGGCGAAGTGGTGGACACTGACGGGGTGCGCCGCGACATCCAGCTGAAGGGGGCAGGGCCGACGCCGTTTTCGCGCCGGGGCGACGGGCGCGCCGCACTCGGGCCGGTGCTGCGCGAATATATCGTCTCCGAAGCGATGGCGGGGCTTGGCATTCCCGCAACCCGGGCACTGGCCGCCGTTGCGACCGGCGAGGGGGTTCAGCGCGAAACGGTTCTGCCGGGTGCTGTCTTCGTGCGGGTGGCGGCAAGCCATGTGCGCATCGGCACGTTCCAGTATTTTGCCGCGCAAGGCGATACGGAAGCGCTTCGCACGCTCGCCGATTACGTTATCGACCGGCATTATCCGGCGCTGAGAGAGGCGGACAATCCCTATCTCGCCCTGCTTGATGCCGTCTCGATGCGCCAGGCAAACCTGATTGCGCGCTGGCTTGGCGCAGGTTTCATCCATGGCGTGATGAACACCGATAATATGACGATCTCAGGCGAGACGATCGACTTTGGCCCCTGCGCCTTTCTTGACGAGTATGATCCGATGAAGGTGTTTTCCTCCATCGACCAGCAGGGCCGTTATGCCTATCGCAACCAGCCGGGCATTGCCCAATGGAATATCGCGCGACTGGCCGAATGCCTGCTGCCGCTGCTCGATCCCGACGAGGAAAAGGCGGTGGAGGCGGCAAATGGCGTGCTGAAGGCGTTTGGCGAACGGTTCCAGGCGGCCTGGCTGGATGTGTTCAGAAGGAAGATCGGCATTGCCGGGACGCCCGAGCCCGGCGACGCCGAACTGGTGCAGGACCTGCTGGCCGCCATGCATGCCGGGCGCGCCGATTTTACGCTGACGTTTCGCCGGCTGACGAAGCTCGCGCTTGCCGATGCGAAGGGCGGCGACGACAAGGCTCGGCTGGATGCGGAAGCCGCCTTCCTCGAAGGTTTTGCCCCCTGGGACAAGGCGGAAAGCTGGCTGCCGCTCTGGCGCGCCCGGCTGGGCGACCAGGCAGGCGATGCGGGTGCCCTGATGCATACGGTCAACCCAGCGCTCATCCCCCGCAACCATCGCATCGAGGAAGCGATCGTGGCCGCCATGGCCGGCGATCTCCAGCCGTTCGAGACGCTGGTGGCAGCCGTTGCGGAGCCTTACGAGGACCGGGCGGAGTTTGAGGCGCTGACACAGGCGCCACGTGACGAGGAACGGGTGCTTCGGACGTTTTGCGGGACGTGATTGTAGGTGTGCGAGGGGAAAAGAGGCCCTAACCCTCGCCCCGCAAGCGGGGAGAGCGACTGTCTTTGCAGTCAAGCGTTTTGCCATGGTTTTTGGTCCCGGATGATGGCGTTGAGCATGGTGAGGAGTTTGCGCATTGTGGCGACGATGGCGACGATGGCGACGATCTTGGGTTTGCCGGCTGCGACGAGACGGTCACGAAAGGCTTTGAGCACGGGGTTGTGCCGGCTGGCGACGAGGGCTGCCATGAACAGCACGGCCCGCACTTTGCCCCTGCCGCCGCCAATGAAGCTCTTGCCTTTCCACGTGCCCGATTGTCGGGTAAAGGGTGCCAGACCCGCAAGCCATGCGATCTGACGTCGATCGAGACTGCCCAGTTCCGGCATCTCGGCGAGCAGCGTGCGAGCGGTGGCGGGCCCCACCCCCGGCACCGATGTCAGCAGCTGCTCGCGCACCCGCCACAGCGGCGACTTGCGGATATGTTCATCGAGATCGGCGTCGAGACTTTCCAGCTCGCGCTTGAGGGCTTTCAGCAACCGCGTAATGCTCTTCTGGGCCTCTTTCGCCAGAACCATGCGCGCCCGGTTTTCCTCGGCCACGATCATCTGGACGATCTGCCGCCTACGGGCCACAAGTGCCGACAAAGCCTGGGTTTCCAAGTCTTTGAGTGGTCTCAGCTCTGGCTGGGTCGCAATCACGAAAGCGGCAATCACTGCCGCATCGATCGGATCTGTCTTGGCGCGACGGCCGATCGCATTGGCATAGGAACGCACCTGCGCCGGATTGACCACGAGGACGGCAAAGCCCGCCGAAGACAGCGCCGCCACCGCCAGCATCTCAAACCCGCCGGTTGCTTCCATGGCAACGGCATCGGCTTTGATCGATTGCAGTCGCGAGACCAGATCTTCGACGCCCGCATGCGTATTTTCCACCGCAAACGTCACACCGGATGGCGCCACGGCGATATCCAGACGATCCTTCGAAACATCGATCCCAACAACGATATCCATCTTTTCCCATCCTTGCCTAAACGGACTTTGCCTGCGCAAGCGGTCCTGGCGACTGTTCGGGTTCGATGGAACGGCGGACGAAGACCCTTGCTCTCCCACGGGCTTGGTGTCCCAAAGGTTTGTCGGTCTCCCATCCGCCACCGCATCGGGCAGTACACACCCAAATGCGGCTATTGGGAAGTTACAAGGGTTAGGGTGAGGGGCAGCAGGGCAGGTTGCGAGGTCGGCCGATCAAGGAAACACCCGTGCCCCCGTTTCCTCCACCACGCTTGCGGGTGTGCTTGACGCAAACGGGCAGGTGATGGGTTCGGTGACGGCTGTGGGGTTACGCTCCGAGCGGAAGGCGGCGGAGCGGGTGTAGGCGAGTTTGCGCAGGCGCATGATCTGGCCGAGCGGCTGGTGGGCGCCAAGGCCGTTCCAGGGGGAGAATTTCATGCCGTCATCCACCTGTCGTGAGCGTTCCTCGCTCCAGGCGGTCTGCGGGCCGGCGGTGATGGTGGCCACGGTGACATAGGGGCTTTTGTCCTCGTCCCACGGTGTCATCGGTTCCTCGACCGGGGTGGATTTGAGATCGGTCGCAAGTTGCACCTGGAGATGCCAGACGGCGGTTTCGGTTTCGAAAAATTCCTCGATGAGGTGGCGGAATGTTTCGGGGTCGTTTGCCACATCGACGCTTTGATCGATCAGCGCTATCAGGTTGTCCGAGGCCGGGACGACGCCGAGTTTGGCGATATAATCACCGTAACGGACGGGCACCTGGGTGAAGAAACTTTCGCCGAGCATATGGGTGAGCGGCTGGCCGCCCATGACCTTCAGGGTGGTGTTTTCGTGGCCGATGGTTTCCAGTGCTCCTTCGATGCCGCGCAGCACCTTGGAGAGAAGTTTCTTGGCGCCTTCCACGCGGTCGGTGGTGGCAGACAGAAGCTTCAGGCTGCCGAGAAAGGCTTCGCCGCTTGGCGAATTGAACACCTTGCCGTTGACCATGACAAAGTCCTGCGAGCGCGAGCGTTCCGAACCGGGCAAGCGTTCGCCCTCGACATCGAGGATTTTGAGCGCCATGCCGCGCGGGGCCGAGACGCTGTCATGCAGGATATCGCCCGGCGTGGTGGAGAGGCGCAGGATCGCCTCATAGGTGCCGGGATGGGAAAACAGGCCTTGCGCCAGCTGCGGCGGCAGGTTGTCCAGAATCTCGACTTCGGCGGCAAGGAGGCCATGGCTCTTGGCGTGGACGGCGCGGATGGCATGGGCGCTGTCGGCATAGGTCTTGTAGGAGATCGACAGCATGGTCTCGGCCAGCGCTTCGGCGAGCTGCGGTTCGTCGGGGCTGATATCCTCGACATCTTGTGTGTATCGCAGCGGATTTTGCGGGATCGGGCGGGTCATTCGGCGGCCTCCTTGGCGTAAAACACCTTGTCGATGGTCATGGGCAAATGGCGCACGCGGGTGCCGGTGGCGTGATAAATGGCGTTGGCAACGGCAGCGGCGATGCCGACAATGCCGATTTCGCCCAAGCCCTTGACGCCGATCGGGCTTGCCTTGTCATCGTGTTCTTCAACGAAGATCACCTCGATGTCGTGGATATCGGCATGGACGGGCACATGATATTCGGCAAGATTGTGGTTCATGATGCGCCCGGTGCGGTGATCCACCATGCCTTCTTCATGCAGCGCCATGCCGATGCCCATGACGACGCCGCCGAGGATCTGGCTGCGGGCGGTTTTGGGATTGAGGATGCGGCCGGCGGCAATTGAGGTGACGACGCGGGTGACGCGGATGACGCCGAGTTCCTCATCGATCATCACCTCCACAAAATGGGCGGCATGGGTGTAGCTGACGAATTTTTTCGCCTGCTGCTGGTCAGGGGCGACCTTGGCCTCTTCCTCGATGAAGGAGAGATTTTTGGAGGCCATGATATCGGCGATGGCGACGCCGACCTGATCGTTGATTTCAAGGACAAGACGGCCGTCGCGGATGGCGGTCTGGGCGACGGTGATGAGCCTGTCGAAGGGGGAGGTGTCCATCTCTCTGGCGTGATCGAGCAGGGTCTGGCGCACGGCGGTGGCGGCGGCAGCGACAGCCGAACCGCTGGAGGCGGCCGTCCACGAGCCGCCTTCGACCGAGGTCTGGGGAAGGCTGCTGTCGCCGATCCTGACGGTGACGTTTTTGGGGTCGGTGCCAAAGGCTTCGGCGCCGATCTGGGCAAGGATCGTATAGGTGCCGGTGCCGATATCGGAGGCGGCAGCGGAGACCGTGACGCTGCCATCGACGTTCAGCCGTGCCTTGGCGGCAGCGTTTGTCAGCTGTGCTTCCCAGACGCCGGTTGCCATGCCCCAGCCGACGAGATCCTGCCCGTCATGCATGGAGCGCGGGGCATGCAGGCGCTTTTCCCAGCCGAACCGCTCGGCACCCTGCCGGTAACAGGCGTGCAGCGCCTTGGAGGTGAGCTGCAGGTCCTTGTTCTGGTCGACATGGACGAAATTGCGCACGCGCATTTCCAAGGGATCAAGGCCGATCTGGTAGGAGAGTTCGTCAATCGCCGATTCCAGCGCAAAAACACCGGTGGCGGCACCGGGCGCGCGCATGTCTCCGGGGGTGGAGACGGTCATTTCCGCCAGTTCATAGGTGAGCGTGACGTTGTCGCATTTGTAGAGAAGGCCCGACCAGTTGACGACGACCTCCTGGTAATCCTCGTAAAGCGAGGTGGCCTGTACGGCGTGGTGGAGGATGGCGGTGAGGTGGCCGTTTTCATCTGCGGCCATCTTGACCGTCTGGACGGTTGCCGGGCGCCAGGTGAGATAGAACATCTCGCGGCGGCTAATCTCCAGCTGCACCGATTGTTTCAGGTCAAGCGCTGCCATGGTGGCGAGGAACAGCTGGTGTTTGGGGCGCAGGCCCGAGCCGAAGGCGCCGCCGACATAGGAGTTGAAGACGCGGACATTTTCGGGCTTCAACTCGAAGATGCCGCAGACATAACCCTGGCTGTTCTGCGAGCCTTGTGTCTTGTCATGAATGGTGAGGCGCCCGTCGCCTTCGTAGAGCACGGTGGTCGCGAAAAGCTCCATCGGGTTATGGTGCTCGCCTTCCAGCGTATAGTCCGACGATACCTTGAAGGGGGCTGCTGCAAACGCCGCGTCGGCATCACCGCGCGGAGAGGGCGGCGGGGCGATGCCGGAGCGCTTTTCCTTCGGCACGTAGGATTTTGCGCTCTCGACCTCGATGCTGGTGTGCGGCTGATCTTCCTCGTAAGCGATGCGGATCAGCGCGGCTGCATCGCGGGCAGCCTCGAACGTGTTTGCGATAACGAAGGCGACCGGCTGTCCGTCAAAGAGGACATGGTCGTTTTCGAGGGGGCGGAACGGGTGGCCGGGAAGGGCGACTTCATCCTTCCAGGCGCTATCCCACCAGGCGGTGCGCGGCCGGTTTTCGTGGGTGTAGATCCTGATCACACCGGGAAAGGCTGCGGCATCGGCGGTATCGATGCGGGTGATACGGCCGGCTGCGATGGTGGCAAGCGCCACAAAACCGTGCAGCATGCCATATCCCTGATGCTCGGCGGCATAAGGGGCGGTGCCGGTGACTTTCAGCGGTCCGTCAATGCGCGACAGCGGAAAACCGATGACGCGATCTGCGGTTTCAAGCGGGCCGGTTTTGGTTTGTATGGTCATGGGTGTTCTCCTCAGCGCACGCGCTTTTGCGACTGTACCTGCGGGCGGCCGGAGGCGGCCTGCATGAGGGCGCGCGCGATGGCTTTCTGGGCCATGGGGATCTTGAAATCATTGTGGCCCTGGCCTTCAGCACCCATGAGAAGGCGCGCGGCAAAGGCCTCGAAGGTTTCGCGGGTGGCGGGTTGGCCGGAGAGTTCTGCTTCGGCCAGCGGATCTCGCCACGGCTTGTGGGCAACGCCGCCGAGCGCCACGCGGGCGTCGAGGATCGTGTCGCCATCAAGATCGAGCGCTGCGGCAACCGAGACCAGCGCGAAGGCATAAGACAGCCGGTCGCGCAGTTTCAGATAGCTGTGATGGGCAGCAAAGCGGCCACCTTCGACACGGATGCCGGTGACGATTTCGCCCCGTTGCAGCGTATTGTCAAGCTCCGGATGATCGCCGGGGAGGCGGTGGAAATCGAGGAAGGGGATGGTGCGGGCACCGGTGGGGCCGGTGACCTCGACCGTTGCATCAAGCGCTGCCAGTGCCACACACATGTCTGACGGGTGGGTGGCGATGCAGGCCTCGGACGCGCCGAGAATGGCGTGGATGCGGTTGATGCCGCCAATGGCGGAACAGCCGGAGCCGGGCTCGCGCTTGTTGCAGGGGGTGGAGGGATCGTAGAAATAATAGCACCGGGTGCGCTGCAAAAGGTTGCCGCCGGATGTGGCGGCGTTGCGCAGCTGCGGCGAGGCGCCGGCAAGGATGGCGGACGACAGGAGCGGCACGTCCTTTGCGATGCGCGGATCATAGGCCACCTGGCTGTTTGTGGTGAGGGCGCCGATGCGATAGGCGCCATCCTCCAAAACCTCGATGTCCTTCAGCGGCAGGCCGTTGATATCAATGACGGCGCTGGGCTGGGCGACATCGTATTTCATCAGGTCGACGAGGTTTGTGCCGCCGGCGAGAAGCTGGGCGGTGGGTTCTGCGGCAAGGGCTGCCACGGCATCGGAAATTCCTGTCGGGCGCAGATAGCTGAACTGTCTCATTCGGCGGCCTCCCGGATGGTATCGCGACCTTCAGCGCCCATGACATCCTCGATCGCATCGGCGATGTTGGTGTAGGCGCCGCAGCGACAGAGATTGCCGCTCATCAGCTCGCGGATTTCTTCGCGCGAATGGGCATGGCCTTCGGAGAGAAGGCCGGCGGCGGAACAGATCTGGCCCGGCGTGCAATAACCGCACTGATAGGCGTCGTGTTCGACAAAGGCTTTTTGCAGCGGATGCAGATGATCCGGCGTGCCGAGCCCTTCGATGGTGGTGATTTCCGTGCCATCAAGGCTGACGGCGAATTTCAGGCAGGAATTGATCCTGACGCCATCGACCAGAACGGTGCAGGCACCGCACTGACCGTGATCGCAACCCTTTTTGGTGCCGGTGAGATGTAACTGGCCGCGCAAAAGATCGAGCAGCGTGACGAAAGGCGGGATATCGAGCGAATGGCTCGTTCCATTGATGGTGAGCGTGACGGGTAGGGTGGGAGAGGGCGCGCGGGCCGGGCCGAGATCCATGGACTTTTCCTTTGCGTGCGGGTCTGCGCTTGAAGCGGTTGACTGGCAGAACGGCAGGTCCGGCGCGATTGTTCCGATGAAGCTGCGGTGGATGCCTCGAAGCTGCCGATAAAACTTTCCGTGATAGGAAAATAATCCTTGACGGCGTGACGGTGGTTTGATAGTGTCTGGGCATAGTCGAAGAAATGCGACCGGCCGCAGACGCCGGGCGCCAAACACCTCCAGTCACGGCCTTCAGGTTTTCCCAGACCTGGGGCCGTTTTTTTATCCTGCAGTTTCAGCAATGGCAGACGCGGGCAGGTTTTTGCCGGCGGCTGCATTCGGCTGTCTTTGCGACAATGAAGAGGGACTTCTCGTGATGCAGGATTTTGCGGCGGTGGATCTTGCGCTGTTCGGCTGTTTTGACGGCGAGGCGGTGCGCGCAACGTTTGCCGTGGAGACGGCAGCGGAAAAGGCAGAGCGGGTTCTGCTCGAGAAGAAGTCGGCGGATGCGCTGGCGGCAGCCGGCGAGGGTTCTGGTGCCGAGGAGCTTCGGCTGCTGCTGGACGAGATGACACGCGAGATGCGGGCGCAGTTTCTGGCGTTTCGGGCGCTTCGTTCGGCGGCCGAAGAGACGACGGCCGGCGCTGAGGGAACCGACGATGCGGCGCAGAAGCTGGCGCGGGCGGACCTGAAGGCGGCAACCGATGCGATGTCGCTGATCGTGCGCACGCTGGAAAAGGTCGACAGCCTGCAGCGCCAGCTGGCGCGCGACCGGGCAGCAGACGCGGAGCGGCAAGCGGACGAGGGCGGTTATGAAGAAGCCATGCGCACGGTCGAGGCGCTTATCGAGGCGCGGGCGAGCGAACGGGCTGAGGCGCGGTTTGTGGAATGGCAGCGCACCGGGCGCGCTGATGGCGGCGAGCCAGGCAGTGCGGCTTGGGCCATACCCGGTGGTGCTGACAGCGGATGAGCAGAGATTGCTGGATGCGGTGCTGGACCTGATGGCCGAACATGGGCGGGACATGGCGACGGTGAAGGACGGTTGGCAGGAGGAGGCGGCGGCGATCATCACCGGCCGGGACTTGGTGCAGGAAATGGGTGCGGCGCGCTCTTTGGCAGCCATGCCTCCGGCAAGCCCTGCTCTGGTGCTTGGCGACGAACCGGCAGAGGGTGTGGTTCAGACGGCGGTGGCGGCTGAGACGCCGACGGCCGAGACTCCGCAGGCGGTGGTGACTACGGTGACGGCCCAGACGGCCCAGACGGTTCAGACGCAGACGGCGCAGGCGGCGGCGATGGCGGGGCTCCAAATTCCCGGATCGGCTGGCCGGCTTCCCTTCAGCGGTGCGACTGAAACGGATGGCGCGGTTTTGGGTCTGCGGCTTCCGGCCATCATAGAGCGGCATGCGCTGCGTGTGCAGCGGGACTGGGAAGTAGCCGGACGCGACGACCAGAAGCCGCCGGAAGGGGACTGGCGCACCTGGCTGATCATGGGCGGGCGCGGATCCGGCAAGACGCGGGCGGGCGCCGAATGGGTGCATCAGCTGGCCAGTGCCGGCGCCCGCTCCGACATCCGCATTGCGCTGGTGGCGGAGACGCTGGGCGATGCGCGCGAGGTGATGATCGACGGTGTCTCCGGCATCTGCCGGATTGCCGGCAGCCATGCGCCGGATTTCGAGATTACGCGCCGGCGGCTTGTGTGGCCGAACGGGGCGGTGGCGCAGATCTTTTCCTCCGAGGATCCGGAGAGCCTGCGCGGACCGCAGTTTCATTATGCCTGGTGCGATGAACTGGCCAAATGGAAGCATGCGCAGGAAACTTTTGACATGCTGCAGTTCGGCCTGCGGCTGGGGCACGATCCGCGCCAGCTGGTGACAACGACGCCGCGGCCGGTGCCGATCCTGAAACAGCTGATCGCCGACCCCGGCACGCGGCTGGTCAAAATTTCGACGCGCGACAATGCCCGGAACCTGGCGCCCGGTTTCATGACCGCGCTGGAAGGGCGTTATGGCGGAACGCGCCTCGGACGCCAGGAACTGGACGGCGAGCTGATCGAGGACCGCGCGGATGCCTTGTGGAAACGGGCGCAGATGGAGGCCTTGACGCAGCGCGCAACGGGTGCGCTTGGCCGTATCGTGGTGGCGGTCGATCCGCCCTCGGGCATGGGGGCCAATTCCTGCTGCGGTATTATCGTGGCGGGCCTTGAGACGGGGGTGCTGGCCGACGGCGGCACGGCGCCCAAGGGCGGCGTCAGCGGTCAACGGGCGGTGGTGCTGGCGGATTGTTCGGTCGAGGGGTTAAGTCCCTCCGGCTGGGCACTTGCGGTAGTAAAGGCGTTCCACCGGTTCGGCGCCGACCGGGTGGTGGCGGAGGTTAACCAGGGCGGCGAGATGGTGGCGGCGATGCTGAAAAGCATCGACGAAAAACTGCCGCTGACGCAGGTGCGGGCAACGCGCGGCAAGTTTTTACGCGCGGAACCGGTGGCCGCTCTTTACGAACAGGGGCGTGTGCTGCACGCGGCGCGCTTTCGCGAGATGGAAGACCAGATGTGTGATTTTGGCCCGGACGGGCTTTCCTCCGGGCGTTCTCCCGACCGGCTGGATGCCCTGGTCTGGGCGCTGACGGCGCTGATGCTGGAGGGGTTTGCCGAGCCGCGCGTGCGCGGGTTGTGACAGGCGGCGGATCCTTGCATCAACAAAACGGCCCGCGGTGAGGCGGGCCGGAAATGCATGATCAGAGGTTGGAAATCAGCGGGCCGGGACCGGCACGGCGGCGCTTTCGCGCATCTGCTTCCATTCCTGTTCCAGACGTTCGACCAGATGCTGGGGGATCTGCTGCTTGGTGCTTGCTGCACTGCCTGCGGCGGGTACTGTCTGCTGCATCATCATGATCTCCTTCTGGTGACTACGGGGCTGGTGACTACGGGGCTGGTGACTGCCGGGCCATATAACGAGCCTGTTGCGCTTAGGTTCCATAACGTTAGCTGCTTGTAAAGAACGACTAAACGCCTAAACCGATTAGCAAAATTAAAAATCGATTGAAATTTTCACCGAATGCTGCGCTGCGGCATATGCCTTGAAACGAGACAGCGATCTGACCAAGAACAAGGCAGTTCCCGTCCCGCAATGGGGCGTGCATTCAAAAGCGAATGTGGCATCATGGTTGCGGCGCGGGGCGCCGCACGACCCTGCATGAGGCAGGCGCGATCAAGGGGATGGGACCAATGATCAACCAGACGTTTTTCTTCTATCACATTGCCGATACGCTGTTCAAAACAGGCATGTCTCCTGCCCAGGGAGAGGGGCTGGAGGCCATTCTCTCCTATTGGCAGGCAAAGCTGCCTGACGGCGACGACCGCTGGCTGGCCTATGTGCTGGCGACCGCCTATCACGAGACGGGGGCTGCCATGCAGCCTGTGAGCGAGAACCTGAATTATGGCGCGCCGGGCCTGTTGAAGACCTTTCCGCGATACTTTTCGCCGGCAGATGCCGCCGCTTATGCCCGCAAGCCGGAAAAGATCGCCAACCGCGCCTATGCCAGCCGGCTGGGCAATGGCAGTGAGGCAAGCGGCGATGGCTGGCGGTTTCGCGGGCGCGGCCTGGTGCAGATCACCGGGCGGGCGAACTATCGGACCTATGGTATCGAGAACCAGCCGGATGCGGCGCTGGAGCCCGAGACGGCCATCGGCATCCTCTTCGACGGGATGATCCACGGACGGTTTACGGGCAAATCGCTGGGCGACTTCTTTAACGCCACCAACGAGGACTGGCGCGGCGCCCGCCAGATCATCAACCGCATGGACCGCGCCGATGACGTGGCCCGTTATGCGCGCGGCTTCTACGCGGGCATCAGCTACACGCTGGCGGCCTGACGGTTTTCGCAATCCTGCCCGTCGCGACATCGCGGCGGGTTTGATGGACCGCGCAGGCAGGAGCCTTGGCCGCTGACGATTGTCAGTCGGCCGGAACAGACCATCCTTCTCCAAAAAGAGAGAGCTTCCATGACATCGATGTTTTCCCTGCCGTGGCGGCGCGCCGCGGTGGACAGGCGCGTGGGCGAGACGCCGGTATCGGACGTGAAGGCGCACGGCGGCGGTTTTGCCATCGTGTCCGGTGAGGGCGTGGCGCACTGGTCCGGCCGCTCTTACGGGGCGCTGTCGCGGGCGGGGTTCATGAAAAACCCGGTGGTTTACCGCGCCATCCGGATGATTTCGGAAGCGGCAGCCTCCGTGCCCTGGCTTGCTTATGAGGGCGACCGGGAGATGAGCGCGCATCCGGCGCTGGCTCTTCTGGCGCGGCCGAACCCGCGTATGGGTGGGCCTGATTTTTTCGAGATGCTCTACGGCCATCTGCTGCTTTCCGGCAATGCCTATGTGGATGGCGTGCTTCTGGGGACCCGGCCTGCCGAGCTTCATCTGCTGCGGCCCGACCGGGTGAGCGTGGTGGTGGGGGCGGACGGCTGGCCAGTGGCCTATGATTATCGCGTGGGCGGTACCGTGCGGCGTCTGTCTACCGGCGGGGAAGATGGGCCGGGGCTTTTGCATCTCAAACTGTTTCACCCGCTCGACGACCATGGCGGGTTTTCGCCGCTGGGCGCTGCAGGGGCTGCCCTTGACCTGCACAACGCCGCCGCAAGCTGGAACAAGGCGCTTCTCGACAATTCGGCGCGTCCCTCCGGCGCGCTTGTTTATCAGCCGAAGGAGGGCGGCAATTTGTCTCCCGACCAGTATGAGCGGCTGCGGGCGGAACTGGAAAACGGCTATAGCGGGGCGGTGAATGCCGGGCGACCGCTTCTGCTCGAAGGCGGGCTGGACTGGAAGGCGATGGGGCTTTCGCCAAAGGACATGGATTTTATCGAGGCGAAAAATGCCGCCGCCCGCGACATTGCACTTGCCTTCGGCGTGCCGCCGATGCTGCTCGGCATTCCCGGCGACGCCACCTATGCCAATTATCAGGAGGCCAACCGGGCCTTTTACCGGCTGACCGTGGTGCCGCTTCTGATGCGCATAGCGGCAAGCTTTTCTGCCTGGTTTTCAGAGATTTACCGGGATCGGTTGAGCCTTCGCCCGGATCTGGACCAGGTGCCGGGGCTGGCGGGAGAGCGCGATGCGCTGTGGGCGCGGGTGGGCGCTGCCGACTTCCTGACGGACGAGGAAAAGCGCCAGGCGGTGGGCTATTGAAGGCATGCCGGGCCTGCTCGCGAAAGCTGGTCTTGAGGCTTGCAGGGAGAGGGCGTATTCTCTTGTAATACGGCGTATGACAGAGGAGCCCGTCATGAGCGACAAACCCGTGCTTTCCGACCCGATCACCCTTCGCGTGCCGGAGGATATTCTGGCCGAGGTGGAGGAAATCGCCAAGGCCACGGAGCGCAGCCGCAGCTGGGTGATCGTTCGGGCGCTGAAATATTATCTGATGGCGGAGGGGAATGACATTCTCCAGATCCTGAAGGGCGAGGAGCAGATCCGCAACGGTGAATGTAGCGATGCGGAGGACGTGTTCGACGAGTTGCTCGGCACGTCCAGATCCGATGCCGCCTGATGCGTATCATCCTGTCGAAGAGCGTCCGGCAGTTTCTGCGACGGGAGCGTGATTATCTGGAGAGCCAAAATCCGCGCGCGGCGGTGATGATGCTGCAGCGGCTGCGGGAAAGTCTAAGGACGATCGGGGATTATCCCGGTCTCGGTGCGCCGCTGCCCTTGCCGGGCCGGCGGCGGTTCGTTTCCGGCGATTACGTGATCGACTACCGGGTCGACGCCAAGAGCATCCTGATCTCGCATATGCGCCATGGGCGCCAGCTGGACCCGGACCTGAGCCGGGATGATGACGTGGCCGACTGAGGCGACGATGTCGGTTGGACACGCGCGGATGCTTGTCTGCGGGGGAGGGCGGACGTCTATCAAATGTACGCCCTGACTTACGCGTTGAATCAACTTCTGAACATGCGGACTCAACCTGTCAGGAACGGGCCGCAGCATCCCTGAAATTGCAGGTTTTTTTAGAAACGCGCCGGCTTTGTCCGGCAGCGGCGGGGAACGCGTGTGCGCCGTTTGCAGCTGGGTACTCATCGAAAAATCATGAGGTGAAGAATGGCGGACCTTGGCCATGATGGCGGCCTGATGGCTGCAAAGGTGATCGGCGCGACCGCCGGCGCCTGGGTGTCGCTCGTTTATATGTTGCCGCAGGGGCGGCGCGAGGCGGCGAGCCGGTTTCTAACCGGGCTTTCCTGCGGGCTGATTTTTGGCGGGCCGGCAGGGCTTTGGCTTGCCGCGCGGCTGGGGATTGGCGGGCAATTGTCGCCGCTGGAGATGACGCTGACGGGATCGGCAGCGGCCAGCCTTTGCGCCTGGTGGGTGCTGGGTGCTGTCTCCCGCATTGCCAGCCGCTACGAGGCACGATCCGGCGACAGCTGAAGTTTCGGCTTCGTGCCGTGACCTGCCGGTACGGGCGACGGCGCTTTTTATCTGAAAAAATTCGGGAGAATTTCATGCACGTTTATCGCGGGCCGCGGCCCAATGCGCGCAAATTTGCCAGCCTCGAACTGTCCGGGCTTGGCGGCGACGGCACGTTTTCCGGTTATGCCAGTGTGTTTGGCGAAGTGGACCTCGGCAAGGACACGATCGAGCGCGGCGCCTTTGCCAACTCTCTGGTGGAGCGCAGCGCGCCCGGCGTGCGCATGCTCTACCAGCACGATCCGAACGAGCCGATCGGGCGCTGGACGACCATTCGCGAGGATAGCCGCGGGCTTTATGTCGAGGGCGTGCTGTCGGCCGGCGTTGCCCGGGCGCGCGAAGTGTTTGCGCTGATGAAGAGCGGCGCGCTGGACGGGCTCTCCATCGGCTTTCGAACGGTGAAGGCGAGAAGCGACGCCAAGACCGGCGTGCGGCGCATTCTGGAAGCCGATCTCTGGGAAATTTCCGTCGTGACCTTTCCGATGCTGCCATCGGCAAGGGTCTCCGACGTCAAACACGCGCGGTTCTTCCGCGACAAGGAAACCGAACTCGTCCGCAGCCTGCGGCGAACGGCGAAACTGATGATGGCAACCAGCTTTAAGGGATGACGACATGACCGAGATGATGACGAAGGGCGAACCCGAGGCCGGGATCGGCCGGGCGAAAAAGATTGCGCCTGAAGTGAAGGCGGTGCCGGATACGGTGACGGCGGCCTTCGAGGAGTTCATGGAAGCCTTCGAAAGTTTTAAGGACGTCAATGACCGCAGGCTTGGCGAAATCGAGCAGAAGCTGACCGCAGACGTGGTGACACGCGACAAGATGGACCGCATCAACCGCGCCATGGACGACCAGAAGAAGGTGCTGGACCAGCTGGTGCTGAAAAAGGCGCGTCCGCCGCTGTCCGGCCGGGGCGAAACGGGGCTGGACGCGAGCGAACACAAGGCGGCCTTTGACGCCTATATTCGCCGCGGTGACGAGGGCGTGCTGCGCGAATTGCAGGCGAAGGCCTTTTCCGTCGGCACGGCTGCCGATGGCGGTTATCTGGTGCCGGCGGAAACCGACAGCGAGATCGGACGACGTGTCTCGGTGGTATCCCCGATGCGCGCACTTTCCAGCGTGCGCACGGTGTCTGCCTCGGTGCTGAAGAAGCCGTTTTCCACCACCGGGCTTTCCACCGGCTGGGTGGCGGAGACGGCAAGCCGGCCGCAGACCGCCACACCGGCGCTGGCGGAACTTTCCTTCCCCACCATGGAGCTTTACGCCATGCCGGCGGCAACCCAGGCGCTGCTGGATGATGCAGCCGTGGATGTGGAGGACTGGATTGCCGGCGAGGTGGACATTGTGTTTGCCGAGCAGGAGGGCGATGCCTTCATTCGCGGCGATGGCGTCAACAAGCCGAAGGGTTTTCTCTCCTACACGACAGTTGCCGATGCGAGCTGGAGCTGGGGCAATCTCGGTTATCTCGCAACGGGCGTGGCCGGCGGTTTTGCGGCGACCAACCCGTCTGACCTGCTGCTGAATGCCGTTTATGCGCTGAAGGCCGGGCACCGCCAGAATGCCAGCTTCATGATGAACCGCAAGACTCAAGGCGAAATCCGCAAGTTCAAGGATGCCCAGGGCAATTACCTCTGGCGCCCGCCGGCAACGGCAAACGAGCCGGCAACGCTGATGGGTTATCCGCTGGCGGAAGCAGAGGAAATGCCTGACATCGCCGCAAGCTCGCTGTCGATTGCCATCGGCGATTTCCGCGCCGGTTATCTCGTCGTCGACCGGGCGGGCGTGCGCATTCTGCGTGATCCCTATTCGGCCAAGCCTTACGTGCTGTTTTACACCACCAAGCGCGTCGGCGGCGGGGTGCAGAATTTTGAGGCGATCAAGCTCGTGAAGTTCGCGGTCAGCTGATTTTTCGGCTGACATCGCAACGATCCTGTCTGGCGGGCTTTTGTGCGGCCCGCCAGTTCTGCTGCACGATCAAAGGATTTCCTCCCATGACTTATGTGCTGACTGATCCGCCGCTCGCGGAGCCGCTGACGCTTGCCGAGGTGAAGGCGCATCTGCGCATCGACCATACGGACGAGGATACGGGCCTTCAGGCGCTGATACCAGTCGCCCGCGAACACCTGGAGCGGGCGACCGGGCTTTGCCTGATGGCGCAGGGTTTTCGCCTCATTCTGGACGACTGGCCGGAGACGGGCGTGATTCCGATTGCCAGGGGGCCGGTGCAAACCATTGACGACATTGTTTATTACGATGCGACTGGCACCGCCGTTCATGTATCGCTCGAAGGCCATGTGCTGGATGGGCGAAACCGGCCGGCGCGGCTGTGGCTGAAAAACCGGCCTTTGCCGGGGCGCGCGATAAACGGCATCGAGGTGATGTTTTCCGCCGGTTTCGGCGAGGCGGCAACCGACGTGCCGGGGCCCCTGAAGCGGGCGCTGCTGGTGCATATCGGCCATATGCATGCGTTTCGCGGCGTGCTCTCGCCAGACCAGCAGCCGGCGGGTATTCCCGATGGCTACGAGCGGCTGATTGCCGCCTATCGGCTGCGGAGGCTCTGATGGGCGCGCTGTTTCTCGACCCCGGCCAGAGGACGGCGCGGCTGACGCGCGAGGTGATGGTGGAAACGCCGGACGGGCAGGGCGGTACGACCGCGATCTGGCAAGCGGCAGACACGCTCTGGGCGCGGGTGGAACCGGTTTCGCATGCCGGTTCTGAGCTTGCCGGCGCCGAGCGGCAGGTTTTGGCGCACCGCATCTGGGTGGCGGCACAGGCGGGGATTTCTGCCGGGCAGCGCTTCCGCAAAGGCGTGCGGATCTTTGCCATCAAGCTGGTGCGCGATCCCGATGAAACCGGGCGTTACCTCATCTGCGACTGCGAGGAGGAGGCATCATGAGTGCGGAAAATGCGCTGATGAAGGCGGTTTATGCACGGCTTGCCGGCGATGCGGCGCTTGTGGCGCAGGTGGGTGCGGATGGCGTTCGCGACCGGCTGTTGCCCCGCATGCGCCTGCCGGCCATTGTGTTCGGGGAGATGGAGACGCGCGATTATTCGACCGCGACGGAGCCGGGCGCCGAGCATTTCTGGACCATCGAGATCTGGGCCGAGGGTGAAGGTCGGCGGGCCGCAGAAGTGCTGGCCGCGCGGGTGAGATTGCTGCTGGCCAATGCGGCGCTGACGCTCGACGGGTTCGTTCTGGTGAACCTGACATTTCAATCCAGCCGCAGCCGGCGCGAGCCGAAGACGAAGTTTTCGGTGATCGATCTCAGGTTTCGCGCGGTGACGGAGTAAGCACCGGCGAAACGGATCTCGCGAGCTTTTGAAGCTGGACCAGGAGGGCGATGACGATGGCGGAGAGGATTGCTGCAAGGCCAAGGGCCGCCGTGACGCCGGCCCCATCCATCAGCGCTGCAAAGGCGACGGGGGCAGCGGCAATGGCAAAATTCTGCGGCAGCGAGATGCGCGCCGATTGCAGGCCGAACTGCGCCGGCGAAAACACCGCGAGCGGCAGCACCGCGCGGGCCACCGCCATGATGCCGGAGCCAAGACTGTTCAACACGACAAAGGTGACGAGGAGCGGCGTAGACGCCGGCAGCGCAAGCAGCAGGATGAAGGATGTGAGCGTCAGCAGCATGCCCGACAGGGCCGTCAGCACCGGATTTCCGCGCCGGCCGAAGAGAAAATCGACGCCGCGCGCGAGAATGGCGAGCACGCCGCGCGCCATGCCGAGCTGCAGGGCGAGCGCCGGCGATGCACCCGACTGGTGCAGCAGTTGCAGGAAGGTGGCCGACAGGCCGAAGGACACGAAGGCGGCAATGGTGATGGAGGCGGCAATCAGCAGGAAGGCCAGACGGGTTTGCGCGGGCGACAGGGTAAGCGGCGGTTTTTCCTGTTCCGTTGCGAGTGTCGTTCGTGTGCCGGGTTTTGGTAGGGCAAACAGATGTAGCGGCAGGCAGACGAAAAGCTGCAGGCCTGCGAGCACCAGCAGCGTGTTTCGCCAGCCGATGGCATCCGCGAGCCAGGCGTTGACCGGCCAGAAGACGGTGGCGGAAAGCCCCGTAAAGATCATGGTGAGCGCGATGACGCGTTTTCCCTCCGTGCCCTCCCGCTCGACGATGGCGGCAAAGGCAGCGGTGGAGAGCGCCAGCGCCCCGCCCCAGCCGAACACCAGCCAGGTTGCCGCATAGGCGATCAGCGAATGGCAGGCGCTGAGGAGCAGCAGCCCGAGCGCCAGCCAGGCGGAGCCCACGGCCAGCACCCGCGCCGCACCATGACGCGCCAGCATGCGCCCCACAGTGGGGCCGGCAAGGCCGCTCATCAGCATCATGATGGTGAGGCCGGCAAAGATGACGGCATTGGACAGGCCAAGCTCTGCCCCGATGCGGGGCCCCAGCACCGCCGGCATATCAAAACTCGTACCCCAGCCGATGATCTGCGTGACGGAGACGACCGCGATCAGCCGGATGCGGCGCAAGGTGGGGGACATGGGGGAGGCTCCGGGGGGGCGGGGGGGAGAGGATGTAGGCAGTAGGCAGTGGCGAATAGCGAATAGCGAATAGCGAATAGCCGATGGATAAGGGTTAGCGGATTCGGGGTGGGGCGGGAACCGGGATTTTGGGATGCGGGGGGATGTGTGCTCCAGCAGTCCATGCGGTGATTTTGGTGAAGAAGCGTCTCCTTGTTTGGGGCACCGACGAAAGGTTGCCCCTCATCCCGCTGCCGCGACCTGCTCCCTGTTATGACTATGGCTTTCGCATTTGAAATAAGACCCTCTCTGCCCTGCCGGGCTGACCGGGGTCGAGCCACGGGTCTCGCCCCGTCCTTCGGACCCCCCACAAGGGGGGAGATATTGCGCGGCAAGCGTCCGGTCCCTGCATCAGAGGGTGCGGCCGGGGTAAGCCCTCCCCCTTGTGGGGAGGGTTTGGAAGGGGACTTGTCTCATAAGCGATCGTCTTGCCCTCAGGGCGGGGAGGGCTGGGGCGAGGGGCTCAACTATTGGTGTCGAATATGAATGTGCCCCTCATCCCGCTGGCGGCACCTCCCCGTCATGACGGGGAGAAGGGGCTCCGCGGATACCCGCCACCTCCATGTTGAAGCGTGAGGGCTTGGCAGCCGTGTCAACCTCTCCCGCTCAAGGGGGCTGCGCAGTGGCGGGCTTTTGGGATGCGGCGGAAGAATCGAGCAGCGCGCAGTGACGGGCAATCGTGAAACACGACAGCGCGGCGCGTGAAAAACCAACAGAACAATATGGAGAGATCGCATGGTGGCGCAGAAGGGTAAGGATCTGCTGTTGAAGGTGGACAATGCCGGCAGCTGGTTGACGGTGGCGGGGCTGCGGTCGCGGCGGCTGGCGTTTAATGCCGAGACGGTCGATGTGACGGATGCCGAAAGCGTTGGGCGCTGGCGCGAACTGCTGGCGGGGGCGGGCGTGCAGCGGGCGTCGCTTTCGGGCGGCGGCATTTTTAAGGACCAGGCGTCTGACGTGCTGGTGCGCGCGACGTTTTTTGCCGGCACGATCCTCTCCTGGCAGATGCTGATCCCCGCCTTCGGCACGGTGAGCGGGCCATTCCAGATTACGGCGCTCGAATATTCCGGCGATCATAACGGCGAAATCCGCTTTGAACTGGCGCTGGAATCGGCGGGCAGCCTGACGTTTGGAGCGCTCTGATGGGCAGGGTTTTGCACGACGAAAATGTCGGCCGGGCCAACCGGCGCCGGGGCGAGATCGAGGCGGTGATTGATGGCGAAAGGCGGATTCTCTGCCTGACGCTTGCAGCCCTTGCCGAGTTGGAGACGGCGTTTGCCGTCGATGACCTGACGGGGCTTGCGGCGCGGTTTGCCGAGGGGCGGCTGCGCGCGCTCGATCTGGCCCGCATCCTTGGCGCCGGTCTTCGCGGCGGCGGCAATGTTTTGTCCGACGAGGAGGTGGCGGCGATGAGTATCGAGGGAGGAATATATGCCTATGCCCGCGTCGTCGCCGACCTTCTGGCGGCAACCTTTGGCGG
The DNA here is from genome assembly GCF_058242805.1 of Neorhizobium sp. PAMB6716. NCBI lineage: Bacteria > Pseudomonadati > Pseudomonadota > Alphaproteobacteria > Hyphomicrobiales > Rhizobiaceae > Neorhizobium > Neorhizobium sp. PAMB6716. The sequence goes on along the minus strand of NZ_CM177835.1, from coordinate 2,222,506 downwards.
TGCGGAGGATATGGGGGGCGGTGGGCCGGGGGCCGCAAGTGCCGCAGGTGCGCCAATGGCTTCGGTTGCCTCAGATGCCCCGGCCAAAAGTGGGGCAGGCGGATCTGCCGTGAAAGGCATGGCGGCAAACCCTTGAGGGCCGCAGCGGGCGAGGGGGCGGCTGCTCTGCCATTTCCCTGGGCGCGGGTGATGCACACCGGCCTTTGCCTGCTGCGGCTTTCTCCGGAAAATTTCTGGGCGATGACGCCGCGCGAATTCTTTGCCGCATCCGGCGGGCTTTTGCCGCGTGCGCCGGCGTTCTCTCGCGACGGGCTGGATGCGTTGATGCGGGACTTTCCTGATGCGGCGCCTGCAGGGGGCTGACGGCCTCTCTTTCTCCCAAAAAACATCCGGAGACGGGCGTGGAGACGGATGCGGGGGCTGTTGTAGGCACGCTTGCTTCCCGGCTTTTTCCGGCGACGGGTGGGATGCGCTGATGCGGGACTTTCGTGGTGCGGCGCCTTCGGGGGGCTGACGGCTTTCTTCGTCCAAAAGATATCCGCGGGCGCGGAGATGGATGTGGGGTCTGATGCAGACGCGCTTGCCACCCGGCCTTTTCCCGTGACGGGTTGGTGGCGTTGATGGGGGACTTTCCTGATGCGGCGCCTTCGGGGGGCTGACGGCATTTCTTTCTCAAAAGAAAAAATAACAGGAGATGGGCATGGAGATGGATGAAGGATCTGTTGCGGAGACGCTGGCCTCGACGCAGGCGCTGGCAACGGCCATTGCGGACCTTGAAGGGCGTTCGCAGCGGTTTGGTACGGCGCTTTCAGGGGCTTTGAAATCGGCGGCGGTGAGCGGAAAGAGCCTGGAAGATGTGCTGAAGGGGCTCGGCACGCGGCTGACGGATATTGCGCTTTCTGCGGCGCTGAAGCCGCTGGATACGGCGCTGTCCGGTGCCGTCGGAAGCCTGTTCGGGGCCTCTTCCGGATCGGTGACGGCCTTTGCCGATGGCGGCGTGGTGCGCTCCCCGAGCTATTTTCCGATGGGCGGCGACATGGGGCTGATGGGCGAGGCGGGCGCGGAGGCCATTTTGCCCTTGCAGCGCGGGGCCGATGGCAGCCTGGGCGTTGCCGCGGGCGGTGGCGGTGGGGCCTCGCAGATCGTCTTCAACGTGACGGCAACGGACGCGGCAAGCTTTCGAAAAAGCGAGGGCCAGATTTCCGCCATGCTGGCGCGCAGCGTCTCGCGCGGGCGGCGCGGGCTTTGATAACAGCGGCCTGGGGTCAGCAGACGGAGGGTTTTGATGAGCGGCTTTCACGAGGTGCGGTTTCCACTGCGGCTGGCGCTGGGGGTGACCGGCGGGCCGGTGCGGCGCACCGATATCGTCAACCTGTCGAACGGGCGCGAGCAGCGCAATGCCCGCTGGCGATCGTCGAGGCGCGCCTATGATGCGGGCTCGGGCGTGAAGTCGCTGGGTGACCTTTACGAGGTGCTGGCGTTTTTCGAGGCGCGGGCCGGTGAGCTTTATGGCTTTCGTTTTCGCGATCCGCTGGACTGGAAATCCTCAGCGCCGGGGGCGGCGATCACCTCTGCCGACCAGGTGATCGGCACCGGGGACGGGGTGAGGGCGGCATTTGCGCTCACAAAAACCTATGCGGATGCGGCGGCAGGCTCCCTGCGGACCATCGCCAAGCCGGTTTCGGGAACGGTGACGGTGTCGGTCGGCGGGGTGACGAAGGCTTTGAGCGCCTTTTCCTGCGATGTCACCACCGGCATCGTGACGTTTGCATCGGGCCATATGCCGGCGGCCGGGGCCGTGGTGCGGGCCGGATACGAGTTCGACGTGCCGGTGCGTTTTGCCACGGATCGTATCGAGGTGAACCTCTCCAACTTCAATGCCGGCAGCATTCCGGCCATTCCGATCACCGAGATATTGCCATGAGGAGGATTTTGCCATGAGGATGATACCGGAGACGCTTGCCGGCCATCTCGCCGGCGATGCGACGACCACCTGCAATGCCTGGCGCCTGACACGGCGCGATGGCGTGGTGCAGGGATTTACCGATCATGACCGCGACCTTTCCTTCGCATCGACCCTCTTTGCCGCCGCGAGCGGCTTTCTGGCCAGCGATGGCGAGGAGGAGCAGGGACTTTCCGCGAGCGCCAGCGATGTCGCCGGCGGCTTTTCGAGCGAGGTGATCAACGCCGCGGAGCTTTCCGCCGGGCGGTATGATGGGGCGGTGGTGGAGCTTTATCTCGTCAACTGGGCCGATCCGACCCAGCATGTGCTGTTATCCGTTCGCGAGGTGGGCGAAGTGACGCGGGCGGGTGAAAAATTTACCGCCGAATTGCGCAGCCGTGCCAACCGGCTCGACCAGCCGCAGGGGAGGCTTTACAACCGCCGTTGCGATGCAAGCTTGGGGGATATCCGCTGCGGGGTGAGCCTTGCGCTTTATCGGGGCACGGGTACGGTGCTTGCCATGGAAGACCGCAGCCATCTGGTGGTGGGCGGGCTTGGAGGCTCGGCGACCGGTTTCTTCGACCGGGGCGTGTTGACGCTCTCCTCCGGCGACAGGGCCGAGGTGGAGGCGCATGTGCGCGAGGCGGATGGCACGGCACTGATAACGCTGTGGCTGCCGCTGGAGCGGGCGGTGTCTGCCGGCGAGAGTTTTTCCATTACTGCCGGCTGCGACAAGAGTTTTGCCACCTGCCGCACGCGCTTTGCCAATGCCCTCAACTTTCGTGGTTTTCCGCATGTGCCCGGCAGCGACTTTGCCTATTCCTACGTGGACGGGGAGCGCGTGCATGACGGCGGCGTTTTGTTCGAATGAGCGAGACGATGACATCGGGCGCGCAGGTGGTGGCGATTGCCGAAGGGTTTCTCGGCACGCCCTACCGCCATCAGGGGGCGACAAAGGGCGTTGGCTGCGATTGCATCGGCCTCATCCGTGGCATCTGGCGGGAGCTTTATGGGCAAGAGCCGGAAGCGGTGCCGCCTTACGCGCCGGACTGGGCGGAACGCTCCGGAGAGGAACGGCTGCTCGCGGCTGGGTTGCGGCTGTTTGGAGCGCCGATTCCGATATCCGCGATGGTGGCGGGCGATCTCCTGCTGTTTCGCTGGCGGGCGGGCTGCGCGGCAAAACATGCCGGCATTCTGGCCGCGCCTCAGCACTTCATCCACGCCTATGAGCAGGGGGCGGTGATCCGCTCCGTGCTGGTGCCCTCCTGGCAGAGGCGCATTGCGGCGGTGCATCGGTTTCCGGAGCGGCTGGATGCTTGAAAACAAGAGGTTTCGGGCGTATGGTGATGGAGTGGTGAGCGGGGGCTAGCCCGCCCACCGTTTCTTTATACCCAGAAAATTATCCGGACGGAGAGTAAACAGCCCGTCCGGGTTTTTCTGAGCATAAGCGAAATACCAATCGGCGTGAGCCAGATAGAGCGTTCCGGCTAAAACGGAATCGCCTTAAACGCTCTGTCTCTTTGTTTTTACGCAATTCCGGACGCAAAACCGCTTCGCACTTTTGCTGGAATTGCTTGAGCACTCCCTCCATGATCGACAGCAAGGCTCTTGCCTAAGTCAGCGTGGCCCGTCCTCGCTGATGCAGCGGCTGGTCCGCTGCGTGCTGCTTGACGCTATCGACTTCTTTCAGATTAACACAATTTTAGCGTGCGCATAGGCGCGGGGGATGACCCATGGCCACCATTCTGTTTCAGGCGGCAGGGGCCGCGCTGGGGTCTGTGCTCGGACCGTTGGGGGTCGTGCTGGGGCGGGCTGCCGGTGGGCTTGCCGGCGCTGCTGTGGATCGGGCGCTGATTTCGGGGACGTCGACGGTGACGGGAACGCGGCTTTCCACCGCCCGTGTGCCGGGCGCTGACGAGGGCACGCCGATTGCCCGCGTTTATGGCACTGCGCGTATTGCCGGCACGTTGATCTGGGCGACGCGCTTTGAGGAAGAGGTGACGACAGAGCGCCAGGGCGGCAAGGCGACGAGCGGCACGCGGGTCGAAAACTTCAACTATTATGCCAACCTCGCGGTCGGGCTCTGCGAGGGGGAGATCGCTCATGTGCGCCGGGTCTGGGCGGATGGGCGCGAACTGGACCTGACGGCCATCGAGATGCGCGTTTATCGCGGCACGGAGAGCCAGATGCCGGATCCGCTGATCGAGGCAAAGCAGGGGGCGGGCAAGGCGCCGGCCTATCGCGGGCTCGCTTATGTGGTGTTCGAGCGGCTGCCGATCGACGAGTTCGGCAACCGCATTCCGCTTCTGCAATTCGAGGTGGTGCGGCCTGTCGGGGCGCTGGAGCGGCAGGTGCGGGCGGTGACGCTGATCCCCGGGGCGACCGAATATGGTTATGCGACGGTGGCTGTGAGCGACAATGACGGCTCGGGCACCGCGCGCATTCTCAACCGCAACACGCTGACGGCGGCGACCGACTGGCAAGCCTCGCTCGACGAGTTGCAGGCGGTGTGCCCCAATCTTCAGCGGGTGGCGCTGGTGGTGAGCTGGTTCGGTACGGACCTGCGCGCCGGGCAATGCCGTATCGTGCCGGGGGTAGAGGTATCGGCACGCGCCGGCCTCAGCATGAACTGGCAGGTTGCGGGTATCTCTCGCGAGGCTGCGCATCTGGTGAGCGAGAGCGGCGGCGGGCCAGCCTTTGGCGGCACGCCGGCTGACGAGAGCGTGCGTCAGGCAATTGTTGATCTGAAGGCGCGGGGCCTGAAGGTCTATCTCTATCCGTTCGTGATGATGGACGTGCCTGCGGGAAACGGCCTGGCCGACCCTTACGGGGGAGCGCAGCAGGCGGCCTATCCCTGGCGCGGGCGCATTACCTGCCATCCGGCGCCGGGCATTGCGGGCTCGCCGGACAAGACAAGTGCGGCGCGGCTGCAGGTGGAAAGCTTTTGCAATGGGCCGGAAGGCTATCGCCGGATGCTGCTGCATTATGCGGGTCTGGCGCAACAGGCTGGCGGCATCGACGGGATGATCCTGGCCTCGGAGCTTGTCGGCCTGACACGGGTGCGCGGCGAGGCCGGGCGGTTTCCGTTCGTCGAGCAACTGGTGTCGCTGGCGGGCGAGGTACGCGCCGTTCTCGGGACGGCAACGAAGCTTACCTATGCGGCCGACTGGAGCGAATATTTCGGATATCACCCGGCAGACGGATCGGGTGATGTGTATTTTCCGCTCGATGCGCTCTGGGCTTCCAGTGCGATCCATGCCGTCGGCATCGACAATTATATGCCGCTGGCCGACTGGCGCGACAGTGATTTGGGCAATGCCAATCCTGATGGCGCGCGGCTGTGTGACGATCCGGCCGCCTTGCGGGCGGGGATTTTTTCAGGCGAGGGGTACGACTGGTATTATGCGAGCGACACCGCGCGGGCACTTCGCCAGCGCACGCCGATCACGGACGGGCTTGCGGCAAAACCCTGGGTGTTTCGCTACAAGGATCTAGCCGGCTGGTGGAGCCAATATCATTATGAGCGGGTGAGCGGCGTGGAGCGGACCACGCCGACCGCCTGGGTGCCCGGCGCAAAGCCGATCTGGTTCACCGAGCTTGGCTGCTCGGCCATCGACAAGGCGGCAAACCAGCCGAACCTGTTTGCCGATCCGAAATCGGCCGACAGCGGTGTCCCGCATTTTTCCAATGGCGCGCGCTCCGACAGTATGCAGCGGCGGTTTCTGGAGGCCCATCACGGCTGGTGGCAGGGGTCTGGCGCGCCGTCAGGCATGGTGGATGCCAACCATGTCTTCCTCTGGTCCTGGGACACGCGGCCTTATCCGGCCTTTCCCAATGAACTTTCCGTGTGGAGCGATGGCGACAACTGGAAGACCGGGCATTGGCTGAACGGGCGGCTGGGGGCGACGACGCTTGCGGATGCGATTGCGGCGATCCTGACTGATCACGGATTTTCGACGTTTGACGTTTCCGAGGTGAGCGGTGACCTGATCGGTTATGTGCAGGGCGATACGGTGTCGGCGCGGGCGTTGATCGAGCCTTTGACGAATGCGTTCCTGATCGACGTCATCGAGGAACCGGCGGGGCTGAGGTTCCGCTCGCGCACGCGCGCAAGCCTTGTGGCGCAAGTGATCGACGTGCTGGCCGAACGCGACGAAGAACCGGCCTGGACGGAGGTGCGCGGCCATGACAGCGATTTTGCCGCCGAGGCCGTCGCAAGTTTTGCCAATCCGGTGCTCGATTATGAACAGGCAACAGTGCGCTCACGCCGGATTGTTGGCACCAGCAACCGTATCCTGCGCGCCGATCTCGCCGCCACGCTCTATGAGGAGGCGGCGCAAAGTGCGGCGGAAAGCCTTTTGCGCGACAACCACCTGTCGCGGCGAAGCCTCAGTTTTCCGATTTCACCGGCGGAGGTGGCGCTTGCACCCGGCGATGCGCTGCGCCTCACCGACGGGCCTGACGGTGTCTACCTGGTGACGCGCATCGAGGAGGGGGCGGTGCGGCGTGTCGAGGCGAAACGGCATGAGCCGGCAGCGCTTCTGGCGGGCGCAACGGCTGCCACCGGGCGCTTGACCGGCGGGGCGGTCTCGGCGGGATTTTCGCCGGTCCTTCACCTGATGGACCTGCCGCGGTTCGAGGCCGGCGAGGCGGAAAGTTTTGCCCGCGTTGCCGCTTATGGCAGCCCCTGGCGGCGCATTCTCATCTCCAGTTCGCCGACCACCGAAGGATACCGTGCGCGTTCAACGCTCGACCGGCCGGCGCAGGTGGGCCGGCTGACGGCAGCACTTGGCGGTGGTGTTGTCGGACGCTTCGACCGGGCCAATGCCGTAGACCTCGACCTGTTCTTCGACGGGTTGTCATCGGTCGGCGAGGTGGCGGCACTCTCCGGCGAGAACCGGATGGCGATCCTCTGCGCCAATGGGGCATGGGAGATCCTATCCTTTGCCGGGGCAGAGGAGACGGCGCCGGGCCATTTTCGCCTGACGACGCTGTTGCGGGCGCTTGCCGGCACGGAGGATGCGATGGCGGCGGGGGCTGCCATCGGCGCACCAGTCGTGCTGTTGGGCTCAGGCGTCGTGCCGCTCGGATTGAGTGATGCCGAGCGGGGTGTCGTCTATAACTGGATGGCGGAAGCCATCGCGTCGTCCGGCGGGCGGGCTGGGCCTTATGCCTTTGCCGGCGGCGCACGGGCGCAAACGCCGCTTGCCCCCGTGCATGCACGCGCTGTGCGCAAAGCAGACGGCGTGCGGTTCTCGTGGACGCGGCGCGGGCGCATCACTGCCGATGACTGGGAGGCAAGCGACATTCCGCTGGATGAACCGGATGAGCGCTACCGGCTGGAAATCCTCTCCGGCGAGACGGTGGTTCGGCTGGCCGAGGTGGCGGAGCCTGCCTTTCATTACCTGTCTGCCGATGAAATCAGCGGTTTTGGCGCGGCCGCGAGCACGTTTCGCGTGCGGCTTCGCCAACTGGGGCGGGCCGTGCCGCTCGGAATTTCTCTCGTCACGGAGATCCTCGTCACAAACCAAGGAGATGCATGATGGAAAATTCGAAAGCCTGGTATCAGTCGAAGGCGGTCTGGGGCGGCCTGATCGCCATTCTCGCCTCCGTGCTGCAGGCCCGGGGGATGGAGGTTTCGCCGGTTGCACAAGGCGATCTGGCCGAGGCCGGCACGAGCCTTGTCGGTGCAGTCGGCGGGCTTCTGGCCGTCTATGGCCGCCTTTCGGCCAAGACCAGCATTACCGGGAATTAATGCGAAGCTGACCCAAAGATGGACGGTTGAGTGGCGCATTCATTTGCCATTCAGCCGCCTTTCGTTACATAATTCACCCAATGGTTCGGTTCGCAAACCGTGCGTCACCGTGAGTGGAAGTTGTAGTCATGGCATCAAATAGGATGATCGCGATACTTGCCGCGGCCCTTTTTACCCTTTCGACGGGGCAAGCCTTCGCACGCGATTACCTCGTTCTGGTTGCCGGCGATTGCGGTGATGCCGCTTCCAAGGTGGTGCGCGATACCGGCGGGCAGCTGTTGTCCGCCCAGCCTTCCAACGATGGCCGCACCTGCATCGTGACCGTTCTGGTGCAGGGCAGCGGGGAGCGTCCGCGCAAGGTGACGGTTCGGGTGCCGATGTAGTAGAAGACGGCTCTAACCCCTGGGCACACCGTTTCGAAGGTCTCTCATGCGCATTCTCGTGGTCGAAGACGACGTCAACCTCAACCGGCAGCTGACCGATGCGCTGAAGGAGGCCGGTTATGTGGTTGACCAGGCGTTTGACGGCGAAGAGGGGCATTTCCTCGGTGAGACCGAACCCTATGATGCCGTCATTCTCGATATCGGCCTTCCCGAGATGGACGGCATCACGGTCGTTGAAAAATGGCGGCTGGCGGATAAGGGCATGCCGGTGCTGATGCTGACGGCGCGCGACCGGTGGAGCGACAAGGTGGCCGGCATCGATGCCGGCGCCGACGATTATGTGGCAAAGCCCTTCCATGTGGAGGAAGTTCTGGCGCGTGTGCGTGCGCTGATCCGCCGCGCGGCCGGCCATTCCTCGTCCGAGCTTGCCTGCGGGCCGGTGCGGCTCGACACCAAGGCCTCCAAGGCGACGGTGAACGGCGTGACGCTGAAGCTCACCTCGCACGAATTCCGGCTGCTCTCTTACCTGATGCACCATATGGGCCAGGTGGTGTCCCGAACCGAACTGATCGAGCACATGTACGATCAGGATTTCGACCGCGACAGCAACACGATCGAGGTGTTTGTCGGCCGGTTGCGCAAGAAGATCGGTGTTGACCTGATCGATACCGTGCGCGGCCTTGGCTACCGGATGCAAGCGCCCGACGATGTACATTAAATCGGTCACAGCGCGCGTTCTGTTGCTGGCAACCGCCTGGTCGGCGCTGGCGCTGGTGGTGATCGCGCTGGTGATCTCGGCGCTTTATGCAAAATCCTCCGAGAGGGCGTTTACCGACCTGTTGCGCGCCCAGCTCTACAATGTGATCAACTCGATCACCATTGGCGACGACAACAGCCTTGCCGGCAATCCGCAGCTGGGAGACCTTCGGTTCTCGCAGCCGGAAACAGGCTGGTACTGGATCGTCGAGCCGCTCGGCACCTTTGCCGCCACACCCTTGTCATCCTCCTCGCTTGGTACCTCCAATATCCAGGTGCCTTCGATCCTCAACGTGCCCTTCAACAATCGTTATGAGCGGTTCTATCCAGCAACCGATGCCTATGGAAACCGTGTGCTGGTGGCCGAGACGGAAGTGGTGCTGGATGCTGACGGGCGCGCGGCACGCTTTCGCGTATCCGGTAATCTCTCTGTGGTGGATGAGGATATCAGCGGCTTTACCCGCAATCTCTACATTGCGCTTATCGTGTTCGGGCTGGGCAGTCTGGTGGTGAACGGGCTTGCCATTCTCTTTGGGCTTCGCCCGCTGGATGAGGCCCGCCGGGCACTGGAAAAGGTTCGGCGCGGCGAGGTGGAGCGGCTGGAGGGCAAGTTCCCGCGCGAGGTGCAGTCGCTGGCTGTCGAGATGAATGCGCTGATCGACAGCAACCGGCGCATTGTGGAGCGCGCCCGCATGCAGGTGGGAAATCTTGCGCATTCGCTGAAGACGCCGATTGCCGTGCTATTGAACGAGGCGCGGCTTTTGGAACGGTCGCAGGGCGAGGTGGTGCGAAGCCAGGCTGAGGCCATGCAGGGGCAGGTGCAATCTTATCTCAATCGCGCCCGGATTGCCGCCCAGCGCGAATCGCTTCTGGCGCGCACCGAGGCGGAACCGGTTCTGGAGCGATTGGTGCGCGTGATGCGGCGGCTGAATTCCGACAAGGACTTTCACCTGGAGGTGAGCCCACCCGGCCTTGCACTGGCCATGGAACAGCAGGATGTGGAGGAAACCGTCGGCAACCTCCTGGAAAATGCCGCCCGTCACGCGGGAACGGGCGTCTGGTTGTCGGCCCGTCCGGCACAGGCACCCGAAGGGCCGGAGGCGGCTAAGCGCAGTTGGGTGGAGATCGTGGTGGAGGACGACGGGCCGGGGCTTGAACCTGATGAGATCAAGGAGGCGCTGAAGCGCGGTCGGCGGCTGGATGAAAGCAAACCCGGGACTGGGCTCGGGCTTTCAATCGTCGGCGAGATCACCCGCGAATACCAGGGAGTGTTCGAACTGTCACGCGGCGGGCGCGGCGGCGTGAGCGCCCGTCTGGCGCTTCCAGGCCTTGCCAAGGAGATCGTCTGACGCAGCTGCCGGGTGATTGCCGTCACACCCGGCCATCAAGTGTCGGGAATTGACGGTTCGGGCTCGACCTTCTGCGCGAAAACGCTAAAAGACCTCAAGGGGGAGGCTGGATATTCGGTCTTTGCCGTATCTCAGGAATTGTTGGAGAAGAATGCACTTGCGCTTTGCCACACTCGTCTTGTCCGCTCTTGTTTCAGCCGTCGTGCTGAACGGCTGTTCCACCACGGGAACGAATGGTTCCCGCACGGGTATGTTTTTCGGCCGCACCGCGCCCGGTGCCGACTATATCAGTGCATTGCAGGGCGGCATTATCGGGCGCATTCCCGTCAAGATATCGGGCGGCGACCGGCAACGGGCGCTGGAGGCGGAATATCGCGCGCTGGAACAGGCAGGCGTTGGCCAGCCGGTGTCGTGGACCGGCAGCAATGCCCGCGGCCAGGTGGTGGCTGCTGCGCCCTACCAGGTGGGATCGCAGAACTGCCGACAGTATACGCACACCATTTTTGTCGACGGGCGCGAGGCAAAGGAACGCGGTGCTGCGTGCCGTAACGACGACGGTACCTGGACTCCATTGACCTGATACGGTTCTGCGGCTGATCGCAGTGCGAGCAGGGCACTGCTGAGCTGTTGGCGCTGCATGCAGGTTTCGCCACGATTGAAATTCAGGGTTGTTTTTAAGATTTATGTTGCACGCAAGGGCCGTGGGGCAATCTTGCCAATTGACGTAGATCAAGGCTGCCGTCACAGTCGGTGGCAAGAGGTGGGACGATCATTTGCGGCAGCAAGGGTGCGGCTTTGTCCGGGTGCGGTTGTCCCGGGCGGGGGATCGGGTCCTGTCCTTGCCTCAAATTCGTGTCATCGCCCGTCTTCCGATTGGAATGGGGGCCCGAGTGCAGTAATTGGCCTTCATGACTTTATGGATCCTTCTTGCAATTCTCACGGCCGGCGTTTCGGCGGTTCTCATCTGGCCGCTGATGAAGGCTTCGCCACGCGGTGAGGCAGACCGCGAGGACGAGGCTGCCGTTTATCGCGACCAGTTGCGCGAGGTGGATCGCGACCGGGCGCAAGGGCTGATCGGCGTTGAGGAGGCCAGCTATGCCAAGGCCGAAATCGGCCGCCGGCTTCTGGGCCTTGCCGACAAGACGGCCGATGCGGCAGGCACGCTCCGTGCGGCCGGCGGTCGATCGAGACACCGGCTGGCAACGCTTTCCGTCATTCTCTGTCTTCCCGTGGTCGGGCTCTGTCTTTACGTGACGCTTGGCAGGCCGGAACTTCCGGCGCAGCCGCTGGAAGCGCGGCTGGCAAACCCCGGCAACAACATGGCGCTGCTGGTGGCGAAGGCCGAGCGGCATCTGGCGCAAAATCCTGAGGATGGCGCCGGCTGGGACCTGCTGGCGCCGATCTATTTTCGCGCCATGCGGCTGGGCGACGCCGAAATGGCCTATCGCAACGCGATCCGCCTGCAGGGGGAAACCGCTGGACGGCTGGCAGGGCTTGGCGAAACGCTGGTGGCGGCCAATGAGGGCGTGGTGACGGAAGATGCCGCCCGCGCTTTCAACAAGGCTGTTGCTCTCGACGGCAAAAACATGCGCGCCCGGTTTTATGCAGCGCTGGCGCTGGAGCAGGCCGGCAAGACCGGCGAGGCACGCGGCGCCTTCGAGGCGATCCTGAAGGATTCGCCGCCGGGGGCTGCCTGGATTGCGCTGGTGAGTGAGCATATCGGCAAGAATGGCGGCGCACCTTTGGCATCGGCCCCCGGTCAGGCTGCGCAGGCAGAAGCCGCCGGCAAGGCGCCGGGCAATCCGAGCCAGGCGCAGGTGCAGGCGATGCAGGATCTTTCACCGCAGGAGCGCCAGCAGATGATTGCCGGCATGGTGGAAACGCTCGCCGCCAGACTTGAGGACGATCCTGATAATATCGAGGGCTGGCTGCGGCTGGTGCGCTCCTACATGGTGCTGGGCGACAAGGCGAAGGCTGAGGATGCGCTGAAGGCGGGCCTGAAAACCTTTCCGGCCGACCAGGAAGGGGGCAAGCGGCTGTTGGCGCTGGCCACCGAGACCGGCCTTTCTGCCGGGGGAGTAACACCATGACTGAGGCGATGACCCATAAAATGCCCCGCAGGATGACCCGCAAGCAGAAGCGCCTCGCGGTGATCCTGGGCGGCATGAGTTTTATTCTGGTGGCGGTGCTCTTGGTGATGTTCGCCTTCAGCCAGTCGGTTGCCTATTTCTTCATGCCGAGCGACCTTCAAAAGACCACCGTGCAGCCGGGCACACGCATCCGCCTTGGCGGGCTGGTGGAAGAGGGGTCCGTGAAGCGCGGCGCCGGTTCCACCGTGAGCTTTCGCGTGACCGATGGCGGGGCAAGCGTGCCGGTGTCCTATACCGGCATCCTGCCGGACCTGTTTCGCGAGGGGCAGGGCGTGGTGACTGAAGGCGTGTTCGACACGGCCCATGCCTTCGTTGCCGATTCCGTTCTGGCCAAGCACGACGAAAATTATATGCCGAAGGAAGTGGCAGATGGCCTGAAGGCAAAGGGTGTCTGGAAAGAAGGCGAGGGGGCTGCGAAATGATCATCGAGATCGGCCATTACGCGCTGGTTCTGGCGCTGGCGACGGGACTGCTTCTGTCGATCCTGCCGATCATCGGCGCCCGGCGCGGGGATGCGGCCCTTATGGCATTTGCGCCGATTGGCTCCGTCACGCAGTTCGCGCTCGTGACCTTCTCGTTCGGCGTGCTGACCTGGGCCTATGCGGTCTCTGACTTTTCGGTGAAGAATGTCTGGGACAATTCCCATTCGCTGATGCCGATGGTCTACAAGCTGAGTGGCGTGTGGGGCAATCACGAGGGCTCGATGCTGCTGTGGCTGCTGATCCTGACGCTGTTCAGCGCCATGGTCGCCGTGTTCGGGCGCAATCTGCCCGATACTCTGCGCGCCACCGTTCTGTCGGTTCAGGCGTGGATCACGGTTGCCTTCCTGCTGTTCATCCTGCTCACCTCCAACCCGTTCATCCGGCTGGACCCGGCGCCTGCCGAGGGGCAGGATCTTAACCCGGTGTTGCAGGACTTTGGCCTCGCCATCCATCCGCCGCTGCTTTATCTCGGATATGTCGGCTTTTCCGTCTGTTTTTCGTTTGCCGTCGCTGCCCTTATCGAGGGCCGCATCGATGCGGCCTGGGCGCGTTGGGTGCGGCCGTGGACGCTGGCGGCCTGGACGTTTTTGACCGCCGGCATCGCCATGGGCTCCTACTGGGCCTATTACGAACTCGGCTGGGGTGGCTGGTGGTTCTGGGACCCGGTGGAAAACGCTTCCTTCATGCCCTGGCTTGCGGGAACCGCCCTTCTGCATTCGGCGCTCGTGATGGAAAAACGCGAGGCGCTGAAGATCTGGACGGTGCTTCTCGCCATCATGACGTTTTCGCTGTCGCTGCTCGGCACGTTCCTCGTGCGCTCGGGCGTGCTGACCTCGGTGCATGCCTTTGCGACAGACCCCTCGCGCGGCATCTTTATCCTGGCGATCCTCACCTTCTTCATCGGCGGCGCCTTTGTGCTGTTTGCCTGGCGCGCGCCGCAGCTGAAGAGCGGTGGCCTGTTTGCGCCGATTTCCCGCGAGGGGGCGCTGGTTCTCAACAACCTGATCCTGACCGTTTCCACCGCGACCGTGCTGACCGGCACGCTTTATCCGCTGGTGCTGGAGACGCTGACGGGGGAAAAGATTTCCGTTGGTGCGCCCTTCTTCAACCTGACCTTCGGGCTGTTGATGATCCCGCTGCTGCTCGCCATGCCGTTTGGGCCGCTTCTGGCCTGGAAGCGCGGTGATCTTTTGGGGGCCCTGCAACGGCTTTACGTGGCGGCGGGGCTGGCGCTGGTGGCCGGTTTCGGGCTGTTTTATGCGGAGAACGGTGGACCGGTGCTGGCTGCGCTTGGCTTGGCAATCGGCTTTTATCTGGTGTTCGGGGCGCTGACGGATCTCTGGTACCGCGCCAATTTCGGCAAGCTTGCGTTCAAGGTGGCCTTTGCGCGCCTGAAGGGCCTGCCGCGTTCGGCCTTCGGCACCGCACTTGCGCATATGGGCATGGGCGTGACGGTGCTCGGCATCGTTGCGGTCACCACGTTCGAGACGGAGCATGTGGTGGAAATGCGTCCGGGCATGACGACCGAAGCCGGCGGCTACTCCATCCTGTTTGACGGCATGCGCGAAGCCGTCGGGCCGAATTTCACCGAGGAACGCGGGCATTTTACCGTGAGGCGCGGTGGCGTTGTCGTGGCCGATGTCTGGTCGTCGAAACGGCTTTATACGGCGCGCCGCATGCCGACGACGGAAGCGGGCATTTTGAGTTTTGGCGCAAGCCAGCTTTACGTGTCGCTGGGTGACCACATGGACGACGGCGGCATTGTGGTGCGCATCTGGTGGAAGCCGTTCATCCTGTGCATCTGGGGCGGGGCTGTGATCATGATGATCGGCGGGTTCGTGTCACTGTCTGACCGACGGTTGCGCGTGGGCGCGCCGAGCCGGCGGGCGAAGGCGGCAAAGGTTGTGCTGGAGCCGGCGGAATGATGCGGTTCCGGGAGAGTTTTGTTGGCATGTTAAGGATGCCCGCCATCATAAGGGTGCCCCTCACCCTAGCCCTCTCCCCGCGGGCGGGGAGAGGGGATTTGTTGCGTGTGACGCTTCGTCAGCAGGCCACGGAACGATGGAGGGGGCTGGTGGTCGCGGCGGTCATCGGTCTTGCGCCGCTGCCGGCACATGCGGTCAATCCGGACGAGGTGTTGAAGGACCCGGTGCTGGAGGAGCGGGCGCGGGGGCTTTCGGCGCAGTTGCGCTGCATGGTGTGCCAGAACCAGTCCATCGACGATTCCAATGCGGAACTGGCGCGGGACCTCCGCTTGCTGGTGCGTGAGCGGATCGTCGACGGTGACAGCGACGCGCAAGTGATCGATTACGTCGTTTCCCGCTACGGCGAATTCGTGCTGTTGAAGCCGCGTCTCAGTAGCAAAACGGTGGCGCTTTGGGCGATGCCGGTGGCGCTGTTGCTGATCGGTGGTGTGACGGTGGTGATGATGTCGCGCCGCCGCAGAGAGACGCCCGAGGAGCGCGCGCTAAGCGCCGAGGAACAGGCCCGGCTGGACAAGCTGCTGGGCGGCTGAGCCTTACCTTCCTGTCGCATAAACTTTTCTGATACAAGAGCTTACGAGCTTGCCAGCCTCGGCTTGTGCGTTGGCTTTCGCCAGCAAAACGGTGGGCCTCCAGGCTGCCGGCAAACATTACGAACAATTCATGACGTGGACACGTGCAGTTAACGTGGGGGCTCCTATATCTTCAGTCATCCACCGCCGCCGGACCTCCGGCACCCCAGTCTGAATGACCTGAAGAAGAAGGTATCTTACAATGTTCAAGAGCAAGATCGGACGTCCCTCGTTGAAGACAGTGTTGAAGGGCTCGACCGTGGCGGGCCTCGCGGCCGTCATGCTCTCCACGGGTCTCCCGGCCCATGTCTACGAATCCTATGCGGATCCGGTGACCGTCAACGCACCGCAGGCTCCGAGCTTCGCCGACGTCGTTTCGGCCGTCTCGCCTGCCGTTGTCTCCGTGCGTGTCCAGTCGGATGCAACGCCGGTTTCCGATGATGATCCCGGCAATTTCTCGTTCAATTTTGGCGGCCGCGGCCTTGACCAGCTGCCGGACGACCATCCGCTGAAGCGTTTCTTCCGCGAGTTCGGCGGCCAGGGTGGTCAAGGCGGCCCCGGCGGTCAAGGTGGCCCCGGCGGCCGCAACCAGGAGCGCGCCGACAAGAACCCCAACCGTCCGCATCACCTGCGCCCGACGGCACAAGGCTCCGGCTTCTTCATCTCCGAAGACGGTTATCTCGTCACCAACAACCATGTCGTTTCCGACGGTTCGGCTTATACGGTCGTGATGGACGATGGCACTGAACTGGATGCCAAGCTGGTCGGCAAGGACAGCCGCACCGATCTGGCGCTTCTCAAGGTCGATGCCAACCGCAAGTTCACCTATGTGAAATTTGCCGATGACAGCAAGACGCGCGTCGGTGACTGGGTTGTCGCCGTCGGCAACCCGTTCGGCCTCGGTGGTACGGTCACCGCCGGGATCGTCTCTGCCCGTGGCCGCGACATCGGCTCTGGCCCGTACGACGATTTCATCCAGGTCGATGCAGCCGTCAACCGCGGCAATTCCGGTGGTCCGACGTTTAACCTCAATGGCGAAGTGGTGGGTATCAACACGGCGATCTTCTCGCCGTCCGGCGGTAATGTCGGCATCGCGTTTGCCATTCCCGCTTCCACCGCCAAGGACGTGATCGCCGACCTGATGAAGGACGGCAAAGTGGAGCGCGGCTGGCTTGGCGTGCAGATCCAGCCGGTGACGCAGGATATCGCCGAATCGCTCGGCCTTGCGGAACCGAAGGGCGCGCTCGTCGTGTCGCCGCAGGAAAATTCCCCAGGCGCCAAGGCCGGCATCAAGCAGGGTGACGTGATCACTGCCGTGAATGGCGAGCCGATCAAGGATGCCCGCGATCTCGCCAAGAAGGTTGCTGCCTTCGGACCCGGCAACAAGGTGGATGTGTCCATCTGGCGCAATGGCAAGTCGCAATCGGTTGCGGTGACGCTCGGAAACCTTGCCAGCGACGATGCCGCCAAGGCTGAAAACAGCGACAAGGCGCCGGAGCAGGCTCAGCCTTCGAGCGAAAAGGCGCTGGCAAGCCTCGGCATCACGGTAGCCCCGGCAGACGATGGAACGGGCGTTTCCGTGACTGAAGTCGATCCAGACTCCGATGCGGCCGCCAAGGGTCTGCGTCAGGGCGAAAAGATCACCTCGGTCAACAACCAGGAGGTTTCCTCAGCCGCCGACATCAGCAAGGCGATCGATCAGGCCCGCAAGGATGGCCGCACAAGGGCACTGTTCCAGGTGCAGTCCGACAGCGGCAGCCGCTTCATCGCACTGCCGATCAACGAAGGCTGACCGGCCCCGTCAACGGTAACAGGCGGGGGCGTCGCGCCAAAAGGGCGCGGCGCCCCTTTTTTCATTCGAGGAGGCATTCACGCATGCAGATGAATACACCCGAGAACGATGTGAAAAGCGAAACCGCTTTTACCGAGGGCCAGCCTCAGTCTATTGTTCCGCACATGAAGATTCTGGTGATTGAAGACGATCTTGAAGCCGCCGCCTACATGACAAAGGCCTTTCGCGAGGCCGGCATTGTGGCGGACCATGCCAGCGATGGCGAAAGCGGGCTCTTCATGGGCTCTGAAAACACCTATGACGTGATGGTGATCGACCGCATGCTGCCGCGCCGCGACGGCATTTCCGTGATCAGTGAGCTGCGCAAGCGCAACATCAATACGCCGGTGCTGATCCTGTCTGCGCTTGGCCAGGTGGATGACCGGGTGACCGGGCTTCGCGCCGGCGGCGACGATTACCTGCCGAAACCCTATGCCTTCAGCGAGCTTCTGGCCCGCGTCGAAGTGCTCGGCCGCCGCAAGGGCGCGCCGGAGCAGGAAATGGTCTACCGTGTCGGCGATCTGGAGCTTGACCGCCTGTCGCACGAGGTGCGTCGCGGCGGCAAGGAAGTGCTGTTGCAGCCGCGCGAGTTTCGTCTGCTGGAATATCTGATGAAGAATGCCGGCCAGGTGGTGACGCGCACCATGCTTCTCGAAAACGTCTGGGATTACCATTTTGACCCGCAGACCAATGTCATCGACGTGCATGTGTCGCGGCTGCGCTCCAAAATCGAGAAGGAATTCGACAAGCCGCTTTTGAAAACCATTCGCGGCGCCGGGTACATGATCAAGGACGAGGCGTGATACCCTCCATGAGCCGCCTGCGCCTGCTGTTTCGCTCGACGGCCGTGCGGCTGTCGGCGCTTTATATCGTGCTGTTTGCGCTCTGTGCCGCTTTCCTCGTCGTTTATGTGACGGCGATGTCGGAGCGGCTTCTGGCGCAGCAGGTGCGCGAGGGGCTGAACCAGGAAATCACTGATATTCGCGGCGCCTATGATCGCGGCGGCATCAACCTTCTTTTGCGCATGATGGAGCGGCGCGCCCGCCAGCCCGGCGCCAATCTCTACGTCATTGCAGGGCCGACCGGCGAGATGCTCGCCGGTAACGTGCAATCGGTGCAGCCGGGCGTTCTCGATCAGGAGGGATGGACGGGCCTGCCGTTCCGCTACGAGCCTTATACCGAGATCGGCCCGCCGCGCCTGCATCTGGCAACGGCGAATGTGTTTTTCCTCGACAACGGGTTGCGCGTCATGGTCGGTCGCGATCTTGGCGAGCCGGGACGCTTTCGCGGCATCGTGCGCCGGGCATTGATGGTGGCCTTGGCGATCATGGGGCTGGGTGCGCTGTTCATCTGGTTCGGCATTGGCCGTAATGCGCTGAAGCGCATCGACCGGATGTCGGCGGCGAGCACCAAGATCGTGGCCGGCGATCTGTCGCAGCGCCTGCCGGTTGGTGTGTCCGGCGACGAGTTCGACCGGCTGTCGGAATCGCTCAACCTGATGCTGGAGCGGATCGAGAAGCTGAACGAGGGCCTGCGCCAGGTTTCCGACAACATTGCCCATGACCTGAAGACGCCGCTGACGCGGCTGCGCAACAAGGCGGCCGATGCGCTCTCCGAAGACCGCGAGGATGTGCGCCGTGCCGCGCTGGAAGGCATTATCGCCGAATCGGACCTGCTGATCCGCACTTTCAATGCGCTGTTGATGATTTCCCGCGTCGAGGCTGGCTCGATTGCCGCCGAGATGAGCGCCATCGACCTGTCGGCCATTTCCGCCGACAGCGCGGAGCTTTACGAGCCTGCGGCCGAGGAGGCCGGGCTTATGCTGACGACTGAAATCGAGCCGGGACTGGTGGTTCAGGGCAACCGCGAACTGATCGGCCAGGCGATCTTCAACCTTTTGGACAATGCCATCAAATATGCCTGCGATGCGGGCAGTGAACCCGCGATCCGGGTTCTCTTGTCACGCGCCGGCGATAGCCTGCGGCTTTCGGTGGCCGATAACGGGCCGGGCATTCCCGCCGATAAACGCGCGGAAGTTAAAAAACGCTTCGTGCGGCTGGACGAGAGCCGGTCAAAGCCCGGCACCGGGCTCGGGCTATCGCTGGTCGAGGCTGTGATGGAACTGCATGGCGGACGACTTGAGCTTTCCGCCACCCATGGCGAGGACGCAAACCCTCCCGGTTTGACCGTGACGATGGTTTTTCCCGCGCAAAAGCCCTAACTAATCCTTCAAGGGATCAGGGAGGACGAGATCGTGGCGACAAAGGCAATAAGCCTCGGCGACGTGCGCGCGGATGTGTCGAAACCATTCAACCAGACAGAAGCAAAGTCGGCGCTTTCCGCGCTGAAGGAAATGGCCGGCAGCGAACCTGTGATTGCCGGCATGCTGGCTGAGGGCGGTGCGCTCAAGGACTTTCTGGTCGCTGCCTTTTCGCTTTCGCCCTACCTGCGCGACATCGCGGTAATCAGTCCGGCACTCCTTGCCAATGCGCTGACGCATCCGCTGGATGGCCTCATCGAGGCGGCGATTGAGCGGGCGCGCAATTGCTGGCGGCCGGACCTGGAAGGTCGCACGCCCGGTGAGGGCGAAGTGATGACCGCGCTGCGCCTTGCCAAACGCGAGGTGAGCTTTCTGCTGGCGCTGGGCGATCTCGGCGGCCTCATCGAATGCCGGGAGACGACACGGTGGTTGAGCCGTCTGGCCGATGCCGCCGTCGCCGCCGCCATCGACCACCTGCTGCTTGTCCATCATCAGAGTGGCAAGCTGAGGCTTTCCGACCCCACAAATCCTGCGGAAAAATCCGGGCTGATCGTGCTCGCCATGGGCAAGCTCGGGGCGTTCGAGCTGAACTATTCCTCCGACATCGACATCGTGGTGTTTTTCGATGGAGAGGCTAAAATCCTGCCCGATCCGCTGGAGGCGACCGAGCTTTACGGGCGCATGATGCGCCGGTTGATCCGTATTCTGCAGGAGCGCACCGGCGACGGTTATGTGTTTCGCACGGACCTGCGCCTGCGGCCGGACCCCGGCTCGACGGCGCTTGCGGTGCCGGTGGAGGCAGCGCTCATCTATTACGAAGGACGCGGGCAGAATTGGGAGCGGGCGGCCTATATCAAGGCGCGGCCGATGGCCGGCGATCTTGCCGCCGGAGCGGCTTTCCTGCGCGACATGGTGCCCTTCGTGTTTCGAAAATATCTCGATTATGCCGCGATTGCCGACATTCACTCGATCAAGCGGCAGATCCATGCCCACAAGGGCCACGGTGCCATTGCGGTGAAGGGGCATGACGTGAAGCTCGGGCGCGGCGGCATCCGCGAGATCGAGTTTTTTGCCCAGACGCAGCAGTTGATTGCCGGCGGGCGCATGCCGGCGCTTCGCGAACGGGAGACCGAACGGGCACTGGCGGCTCTGGCCGATGCGCAGTGGATAAGGCCGGAGATCGCCGCGGAACTGACGGAGGCCTACTGGTTCCTGCGCAATGTCGAACATCGCATCCAGATGGTGCGCGACGAGCAGACGCACCGCCTTCCGGACACCGAGACCGAATTGAAGCGCATCGCCTTCATGGTGGGGTTTGCCGATACAGTCGCGTTTTCCGAACGGCTGGAGGCGGTGCTGCGCACGGTGGAACGGCGTTATGCAAAACTGTTCGAGCAGGAGAGTAAGCTCTCGGCAAGCGATGGCAATCTGGTGTTTACCGGCCAGAACGACGATCCGGAAACGCTGAAGACGCTGGCTCGGCTGGGCTTCGAGCGACCGGCCGATATGTCGCGTGTTATCCGCACCTGGCATTATGGCCGTTACCGGGCAACGCAATCGGTGGAGGCCCGCGAGCGGCTGACGGAACTGATGCCGGAGCTTTTGAGCGCGTTCGGGCTCAGCAAGCGGGCCGACGACGCGCTGTTGCGCTTTGATGGGTTCTTGAAGGCGCTGCCGGCGGGGATCCAGCTGTTTTCGCTGCTCAATACCAATCCCGGCCTGTTGTCGCTGCTTGTCATGGTGATGTCGGCGGCCCCGCGGCTTGCCGATATCGTGGCGGCGCGTCCGCATGTGTTTGACGGCATGCTCGATCCGGGCCTGATGCAGGAAATCCCGACGCGGGCCTATCTCTCCGACCGGCTTTCCTCCTTTGTCGGCGCTGCCCGTCATTACGAGGAGGTGCTGGACCGGCTGCGCATCTTTGCGGCCGAACAGCGTTTTCTGATCGGCATCCGCCTGCTCACCGGTGCCATCACCGGCGTGCAGGCGGGGCGGGCCTTTACGGATCTTGCCGATCTCGTCATCGACGCAGCGCTTTTGGCCGTGATGCGTGAGATGGAGCAGGCGCATGGGCGCTATCCGGGCGGGCGCGTGGCTGTGATGGGCATGGGAAAGCTCGGCAGCTTTGAGCTGACGGCGGGCTCCGATGTCGACCTCATCCTGCTCTACGACTATCCCGATGCGGTTGCCGAATCGGATGGCGCAAAGCCGCTCGATGCGGTGCGCTATTTTACCCGGGTGACGCAGCGGTTGATTGCGGCGCTTTCGGCGCCGACCGCCGAGGGCATCATCTTCGAGGTCGACCTGCGGCTTCGTCCGTCCGGCAACAAGGGGCCGGTGGCAACGCGGATCAACGCCTTTCGAAAATACCAGCTGGAGGAGGCCTGGACCTGGGAACACATGGCCCTGACGCGTGCGCGGATGGTCTGTGGCGAGGACAGCCTGATGGCCGAGGCATCTGGTGTGATTGCCGAGGTTCTGGCGCAACCGGTTGATAAGGCAAAAATTGCAGCAGACGTTGCCGAAATGCGCAGCCTGATCGACAAAGAGAAGCCGCCGCGCGATGTGTGGGACCTGAAGCTGATCCCCGGTGGTCTCGTCGATATCGAGTTCCTGGCGCAGTATCTGCGGCTGATCGCGCACGATGATGCCGTCGGTGCAGACGACGGCGCGGAGTGCCTGACGAGCGGAACGCAGGCAGCTCTTGTGCGCCATGGTGCGCCCTGCCCTTCTGCCGACGATCTCGAGACCTGCAGTGCGGCTCTTTCCCTCTATACCGAACTGTCGCAGATCGTGCGGCTCTGCGTCGAAGGGGCTTTTGAGCCGAAGGATGCGCCTGCGGGCCTGATCGAAAGGCTTTCGACCGCTGCCGATGCCCCAAGCCTTAAAATGGTGGAGGCCGACATCAAGCGGCTGTCGAAGCGGGTTCGCGCAATTTTTCTGTCGACGGTGTCGCCAAAGCGGCAGGCTCCTGGGGGATAAACAGACCGACTACGGTGCCACACTCGATCTTGGAGCGAATGCGCATCCGGCCGCCATGAAGCGTGACCAGCGAGCGGGAGATGGCAAGGCCAAGGCCGGAGCCGCCCTTGCTCTTGGCATACTGGCTCTGCACCTGCTCAAAAGGCTGGCCGATCTTGCCAAGTGCATTGCGGGGAATACCGATGCCGGTATCGGCGATGGTCAACAGCAGGCCGCGCCGCGAATGGTGGGCGCGCAGCTCAACGCGGCCGCCTTCGTTGGTGAACTTCACCGCATTGGACAAGAGGTTGAGCAGAATCTGCTTCATGGCGCGCCGGTCGCCGCTCATCTGAAGGCCCGCATCGACGCGCTGGGTGACCGTGATCGACTTGGCATCGGCCGGCATGGAGGTGAGGCGGATGCTTTCCTCGATCAGCGGCGCCAGATCGATCGTCTCGCAGACGATCTTCATGTGGCCGGCCTCGATCTTCGACATGTCGAGAATATCGTTGATGACGTTCAGCAGGTGCTTGCCGCTGTCGTGGATATCGCGGGCATATTCGCTGTATTTCGGCGAGCCGACCGGGCCGAACATGCCGTTGAGCAGGATTTCGGAAAAGCCGAGAATGGCGTTGAGCGGCGTGCGCAGCTCATGGCTCATATTGGCCAGAAATTCCGATTTTGCCTTGTTGGCGGCCTCGGCGCGCTCTTTCTCTGCCTGGTAATTGGCATTGGCGGTGGAAAGCTCCGCCTTCTGGCGTTCGAGCTTCTTCTGCGATGAGGAGAGGTCGCCGATGGTGGCCATCAGGCGGCGCTCGGATTCGCGCAGCCGTTCCTGGTGGCGCTTCAGCAGCGAGATATCGGTGCCGACCGAGACCATGCCGCCATCGGCAGTGCGCCGCTCGTTGATCTGCAGCCAGCGCTCATCGGCAAGCTGCACTTCCGTGGTGCGCGAAAAGCCGTTGTGGTCGGGGTCTGCAATGCGCCGTTCGATGACCGGGCGGGCAGCGGCGGCGGTAACGACGCTTTTTTCCGTGCCGGGCACAAGCACGCTGTCCGGCAGACCGTAAGCCTGCTGGAAATGGGTGTTGCACATGACCAAACGATCGTTCTTGTCCCAGAGGACGAAGGCTTCCGACGTGCACTCGATGGCGTCGGCGAGGCGCTGGTCGGCCTCGGCGTAACGCTGGGCAAGGCGATGCTGTTCGGTCACGTCCATGGCGATGCCGATGACATGGGTGCGGCCGCTGCTCGATTTCATCACCTGGGCGCGGGCCCGCATCCAGACATAATGGCCGGCGGCATGGCGCATGCGAAACACCTGGTCGATCTGCTTTTCATTGCCGCGCCCGACGGCGCGCGCCAGTGCAAAGAGATTGCCATCGGAGGGATGCATCATCCGGGCCGCTTCGCTGAAGGAGAGCATGTTGTTACCCGGCGGCAGGCCGAGCATTTCATACATGGAGCGTGACCAGAACAGCCGGCGATTGGCCAGATCGAAATCCCAAAGACCGCAGCGGCCGCGCGACAGCGCCGTTTCCACCCGCATGTTGGATTCCAGAAAGATCTCGTCGGCATCGCGGGCGCGCTTCACCTGCATGTAATAGGCATAGAGGATGACGAGCAGGACTGAGGAAATGCCGGTAAACAGCGTGACGTTGAGCGAAACCTGCTGGCGCCAGAACTGGTTGGTGGCTTCCAGCGAATGGGCCGCGACCACAAGGCCACCTGCCGCCCCGCCGATCGCCTTGATCGCAGCATAGTGGGGAATGTCGCTGAAGGTGGTTTCGATGACGCCGTCGTCATCGCCGAAACGGCGAAGCGCCACCATTTCCGGCAAAACCGTATCGAGACGTTCGCCGATATAGGATTGTGCCTGGAAGCTGCCGCCGAAAATGCGGCCCGTTGCATCGACAAGCACGATGAAGGCGCCTGGCTGCAGCTTGGTCTGCGGCAGGAAGAGGGCAAGGCGTGCCTCGGCAGCCTTGCGATCGGCATTTGCAAAAGCCTGTTCGTGACCGGCAAAGGCTGCAGCACTGGCGGCGGCCAGCAGCGCCGTCGACTGGCGGGCCGCCTCTTCCATGCGCGCCCGTTCCGAGACAAGCCCGAGCAGGCGCGACGCCGCAACCACCGCCAGAAACGCGATGATGAGGATCGGGATCGAGCGCTTCAGCCAAAGCTCCGCACTCGGCAGCCGTTCAAGCCGGCGCCGCATCGCAGACAGCATGGTGCCGTCGACCGCCGGGAGCGTGAGGCCATCCGGAAATTTGAAGCGCAGCCGTTCCTCGGCCGCGGTTTCCCGCTGCACGTTCGCCATAGCTTTGATTGATCCCTCGTCGTGATTCGCAATGCCGCTTGCGAACTATGCACAGTGAATCAAAGCTGATTCGCCTTGTCCAGAGCATGTGGTCATAAAATCTTAACCATATGGTCCGGTTTTTGCACTTGCTGCATTTTGAGGTGTTTTGGCGGAATCAGAGGATGCAGTAACGGGCGCCACAACCATTTGGGAGGTGTTGGCACCCGTTCATCATCAATCCTTGAGCATACGCTCGACGATGTCGCGCACATCCGTGGAGAGGTGGGGCGCGCCGTTGATCTCGCTGAGGGCGGCCCGGGCGTGGCTGGCGCGCGCCGGTTCCAGTGAACGAAAAGAACGCATGGCCGTCAGGATGCGGGCCGCGAGCTGTGGATTGCGCGGATCGATGCCAAGGATCTGGCGGGCGAGGAAGCGATAGCCTTCGCCATCGACGCGGTTGAAGCCGGTGGGATTGGAAAAGACAAAAGCGCCGACCAGTGCCCGCACGCGGTTTGGATTGCCGGCCACATAGTTCGGATCCTCCATCAGCGCCCGAACCCTGGCCAGCGCGCCATTGCCGGGAATGGTTGCCTGCAAAGAGAACCATTTGTCGAGCACCAGCGCATTGCCCTCAAAACGCTTGAGGAAGGCGCCGAGCGCGTTGGCGGTGGCCGCCTGGCCGGGAAAGCGATGGGCGAGAACTGTCAGCGCCTGGACCATGTCGGTCATGTTGTCGGCCTCTGCAAAGGCGCTCGATGCGCGCTCGACACCGCCGTCCAGGTAGGAGAGGTAGGAGAGGGCGCTGTTGCGCAGGGCCCGCTTGCCGGCACTGGCCGCATCCGGCGTAAACGTGCCCGAGAGCCGCAAGGTATCAAACAAATGCTCGAAGGTTTTGGCACCGGCCGTCGCCACCAGCGAAAGGATTGCCTGGCGGCCGGCGTGAATGGCATCGGGATCCGTGTTTCCGCCAAGCTCGCGCGCGATATCGGTTTCGCTTGGCAGGGCGAGCACCTGCGCGCGGAAGGCGGGTTCCAGGCTTTCATCGCCGGCCGCTTCCAGAAGCGCGGTCAGGAGGGCGGGGTCGCAGGTGATCTCGGCGCCGGCCCGCGCATCCCGCGCGGCCTGCATCAGGTTCGGCAGCGCGAGGTCGGTCAGTGCCTGCCAGCGGGAAAAGAGGTCGCTGTCGTGACGGGCGATATGGGCAAGGTCTGCCGCAGACTGGGTAAAATCGAGGTTGACCGGCGCGGAAAAGCTGCGGTTGAGCGACAGAACCGGACGCGATGCGATGCCCGTGAAGGTGAAGGTCTGGCGGCGCTCCTGAAGGTGCAGAACATCGCCCGTCACCTCGCCGCCGGACACCGAAGCCGGTTCGGCAATCGCGCCATTGTCGAGGATCAGCGCGAAGGAAAGCGGGATATGCATCGCCTCCTTGACCGGCTGGCCGGGGGTGGCCGGGATCGTCTGCTCCAGCGACAGGCTGAAATTCTGTGCCGCTGCGTCATAGGTCGCCGAGACGCTGACCATCGGTGTGCCGGCCTGCTGGTACCAGCGCGAAAACTGCGACAGGTCGCGGCCGCTGACGTCAGCAAAACATCTTACGAAATCCTCGACGGTGGCCGCCTCGCCATCGTGACGCTCGAAATAGAGGTCCATGCCGGTCTTGAACAGATCGCGCCCGAGGATGGTGGCAATCATGCGGGTGACTTCCGATCCTTTTTCGTAGACCGTCGTCGTGTAGAAATTGTTGATCTCGCGATAGGTCGTCGGGCGGACCGGATGCGCCAGCGGGCCGGCGTCCTCCGGAAATTGTTCCGACTTCAGATGACGGACTTCGGCGATGCGCTTGACGGCGCGCGAGCGCTGGTCGGCGGAAAACTCGTGGTCGCGGTAAACCGTCAGACCTTCCTTGAGGCAGAGCTGGAACCAGTCGCGGCAGGTGATGCGGTTGCCGGTCCAGTTGTGGAAATATTCGTGCGCGATGATGGCTTCGATATTGGCGTAATCCTGGTCAGTCGCCGTTTCCGGGTCGGCCAGCACGTATTTGTCGTTGAAGACGTTGAGGCCCTTGTTCTCCATCGCGCCCATGTTGAAATCGGAGACGGCGACGATCATGAAGATATCGAGATCGTATTCGCGGCCGAAGCGTTCCTCGTCCCACTTCATCGAACGTTTCAGCGCATCCATGGCGTAAGTGGCGCGCGGCTCCTTGCCGTGCTCGACATAGATTTTCAGCGCCACCTCGCGGCCGGAGAGTGTGGTGAACGTATCTTCGACGACGCCGAGATCACCGGCCACCAGTGCAAACAGATAGCTCGGCTTGGGGAAGGGATCGAACCAGGCAGCGAAATGCCGGCCTTCGTCATAGTTGCCGCCGCCGAGAAAATTGCCGTTCGACAAGAGCACCGGATTGGTCGCCTTGTCGGCGATGATGGTAATGGTGTAGGGCGCCAGCACATCCGGACGGTCCGGAAAATAGGTGATGCGGCGAAAGCCCTCCGCCTCGCACTGTGTGCAATAGACACCGCTGGTGCGGTAAAGACCCATCAGCTGCGTGTTGGCCTCGGGGTTGATGATGGTGATGATCGTCACCTCGAACGGTGCCGATGCCGGCAGGTCGCGGATCACAAGGCTATCGGGTGTCACGTCGAACTGTGCGGCCGGCATCTCGTTCTGGTCGAGACGCAGTTCGGAGAGGGAAAGTTCATCGCCATCCAGCACCAGGGGAGCCGTGCCGTCCGCGCCCGGGCGCCGGTGAAAGATCAGTCGTGATTCGAGACGGGTTGCCGTGGGATCCAGTTCGAATGTCAGATCAACGCGTTCCAGAACGAAATCAGTGGGGCGGTAGTCTGCCAGGTGGACGATCTGACCCGTGTCTGTGCGCATGATGTTTCCTGGTCTTGACTTGGCAAGGATGCCGAATGTTTTGCTGGCAGTGAGATTCAGGCTGCGAATATTGCATTCAAAACTGAACGATTGCTAAAACCCATCCCAAAAGTCGGATGATGTCGAGAGGCCGAGCCCCGATTTTTCGGAGTTTGATCGATTCATCACAAGACTTGATGTATCAATGCGGCGGTTTTCGCTACTGTCCGAACGGTATGAGTCAGTATTTGTTTCCTTCGGCCAACTGACGGCCGATCTCGCGGCGAGCTAGAGAATGAGTTCCGATGCGCAGGATCCCCTCAAGGGGATTGCGATGAAAGTCATGTCCGTCATTGTGTTTCTTGGCATGCAGACCTGCATCAAGTCGGCGGGCGACGGCATTCCGGCCGGCCAGATCACGTTTTACCGGTCGGCCTTCGCACTGGTTCCCATCCTCATCTATCTCGCGATGCGCGGCGATCTGACGACTGCGTTTCGCACCGACAGTCCTTTCGGGCATCTGAAGCGCGGCATGCTGGGCATTGCCGCCATGGCCTGCGGGTTTTATGGGCTTATCCACCTGCCGCTGCCGGATGCGATTGCCATTGGCTATGCTTCCCCGCTGATGGCGGTTCTGTTTGCAGCCCTGATCCTGAAAGAGAAAGTGCGCGTCTATCGCTGGAGTGCGGTGGCGCTCGGCATATTCGGGGTGCTGATCATTTCCTGGCCAAAACTTTCGCTGTTCAGCCATGGCGGCATGGAAAATGCCCAGGCGATGGGGGCTGCGGCCGTGCTGACCTCTGCCGTGATCGGCGGTCTTGCCATGGTGCAGACCCGCCAGCTGGTGCGCACGGAAAAGACGTCCACGATCGTTGTCTATTTTTCGCTGACGGCGGCGGTGTTTTCGCTGGTCAGCCTGCCGTTCGGATGGGCGGTTCTGCCGACGGAAGACAAGATCTTCCTCGTCGCGTCGGGCTTCTTCGGTGGTCTCGGCCAGATTTTTCTGACTGAAAGTTATCGCCATGCCGACGTCTCCACAGTGGCGCCGTTCGATTATTCCTCGATCATCCTCGGCATCATCATCGCCTATTTCCTGTTCGGCGACGTGCCGACGTCATCGATGCTGATCGGAACCGCCATCACCGTGTCAGCCGGCATCTTCATCATCTACCGCGAACATCAACTGGGGCTGGAACGCAAAGCGGCGCGAAAGGCATCCGCGCCGCCGGCATGACAGTTAAAAGGCGTGGTGCCGTCAGAGCGGAATGGCGCTCGACGGGTTGCCGGCGCGCTCGTGGATGCTGGCAGCGCAGGTGAATTCGCGGCTGGCGCGAACGGCAGCGCCGATCGATGCAAAGGCATCGCACATGCTGCGCAGGTGGCGGATCGAATGCTTCATCGTCTTGTCTCCGGAATTCTGTCTGCGAACTGTTGCGGCAGCGGGGCTCAGCGCTCGCGGAAATCGGCAAAGATTGCCGTGGGACGCGTGAGATTGCCGCGGCGCGAAAAGGCGCGGGCGGTCAACTGCTCATGCGTGGCGGAGCCGTAATTGTGGTACCCCTGCGTAGAGCGGGGCGAAAGGCCGGCGAGACGCAGCGTCTCGAAGCCGGAATGTATGGGGCGAATGCGCGTGGTCATGGCCTTGGTTCCTGTACCGTTTTCCTCCCAAGACACATTGCTTATATTGCACTGCGGTATAGATTCGACAACGCTGTAGAACGGTGCGCTGCCATGCGAACTGCGCATGGCTTATTTCATAAATTGTTAATATTGCGCAATCGTTAGGCAGATCAGGCGGGCATGCCTTTTTGGAAGGCCAAAAGATCCTGCCAGGCCAGTGCCTTGTTGGCAGGCGCCGTCAGAAGATCCTGGGGGTGGAGACTGGCCAGCGCCTTCACCGAAAACCCGTTCAGCACGATGTCGCGCCATTCGCCACGCATGCTGAAAATCGTGCCATCGCCGCCGAAGAAGAAACGCACGGTGAAATTGCCGAGGAGAAGCAGGTGCTGAGGCTTGGCCAGCGCGATCTGTCGCTCGATGAAGGGGCGGCAGATCTCGATTTCGGCGGGCGACGGCGGACGGTTTCCCGGCGGACGCCACGGCACGACATTGGAGAGATAGACGCTGTCGCGCGACAAACCGATGGCCAGAAGCATGCGATCCAGCAACTGTCCCTGTCGCCCGGCAAAGGGCATTCCGTCGCGGTCGTCGTCGGCGGTCGGCATCGGTCCGATGACCATGATGCCGGATGCGGGGTTTCCCGCGCCAAATACGGTCGAACGGGCACCGTTCTTCAGGTTGCAGCCGGAAAAATCTTCGAGTGCTGCCTTCAGGGCATCGAGCGAATGGGCGCCTTCGGCCGCAAGACGGGCAGCGGCAACGGCTTCCGCATCCGGAATGGCAACGGCTGCAGCCGGTGCCGAAGAGCGCTGCACCGGCGTTGCCGTCGATCCATTGGCGCGGCGGCCCGTATCGGCGGGCGCCTGGGACTGGGCTGCTGGCGCACGATCCCGCATCTGGGCCGCGCGCGCAGCTTGCTGCTCGGCAAAGGCTGCGATGCGATCGACGGGCGCATCTTCGAGCAGCCATTCGACGCCGGAATCGGCGTAGAAATGCAGAAGTGCTGCAAGTTCGGCCGGGGCGAGGTGGGTGGCTTCGATCATGGTCGCACTCTAGCCGATCCGCCACGGCGGATAAAGCCGGGCGGCCGCTGTTCTCCCGTGCGAACTTGCCTCAGGCGGCCCATTGCGAAACGTCGCCGCTTTCGCCGATGAGGGCAAGACCATGGGCAATCGACAGGAGTTCGCCGCCGCTTTCGATGCGCCCGGCGTCGAAGCGCCGTGTGAAGATCTGGCGCACGGCCGGCACGAAGGACGTGCCGCCGGTTAGAAACACCTTGTCGACGGCATCTGCGGAGGTGTTGGTCTTTTGCAGCACCTCGTCGAGCGCGTCTTCGATACGGGCGAGATCGTCGGTGATCCAGCGTTCGAAATCGGTCCGCTTCACCAGTTTCTGACCGGCCTTGCCAAGCGGCGCGAAATTGAACTCCGCTTCCTCCTGCTGCGACAGCGCCATCTTGGTGGCGGAGATCGCCTGGTAGAGCGGGTAACCCTCGTCGTGCTCGATCAGCTCGATGAACAGTTCCAGCTTGTCCGGTTCGGTGGCTGAGCGGACCAGCGATTGCAGATCGGCAAATTCCCGCGTGGTCTTGAAGATCGACAGCTGGTTCCAGCGGCCGAAATTGGCGTAGTAGCCGGCGGGTACGTCCAAGAGCTTGCCAAAACTTTTGAAATGACTGCCCTTGCCGATTTCCGGCGACACGAGATTGTCGATCAGCCGGAAATCGAAATGGTCACCGGCAATGCCAACGCCGGAATGGCCGATGGGCACGGCGCGCAGCTGGCCGGCATGACGCTCGAAACGGATCAGCGAATAGTCGGTGGTGCCGCCGCCGAAATCGGCCACCAGCACATTGGCATCGCGCTCCAGCGACTGGGCAAAATAATAGGCGGCCGCGACCGGCTCATAGACATAATGGATTTCGGGAAAACCGAAGCGGGTGAGTGCCGCCTGATAACGCTCTATCGCCAGCTTTTCATCCGGGTTACCGCCGGCAAACCGCACCGGACGCCCCACCACGAGGCGCGAGATGTCGTCCGGCCACTCGTCGCCCGCATAGGCCTTCAGCCGGCGCAGAAAGATCTCCATGAGATCCTCGAACTGCTGGCGGCGGGCAAACACCTGCGTTGCCTGGAAGGCGGCGCTGGCGGCAAAGGTCTTGATCGACTGCAGAAAACGGCAATCGCCAGGATTTTCGATGAACATGCGGATGGCTGCCTGTCCCGCCTCCACCTTCAGCGCCTGGGCGCCAAGGGTCGCATCCTTCATGAAGGAGAGGGCGGTTCGCATGCTGTCCGTCACGCCGGCGCTGCTGGTGAAATCCAGCGACCGGGTGGTGGTCGCCCCGGCCTCGGCCTGCGCCAGAACGGTGTTGGTCGTGCCGAAGTCGAGCCCGAGCGCACGTGTCATGGCGATCGTCCTTCCTGTCAAAAATGTCCCTGGGGCGGAGCGCCGTCAGCGCACCGAACGCACAAAAGGGCGACCGGCGCCCCGTTCTTCATGGTGAGGGGGCGCTGATCGCACAGGATGGTGGTGTTGGCAAGCCTTGCCGTTCGCCGTGCCGCGCATGCTGCCCGGGCGGCAATGGCCCGACCAGGCGTCAGCGATAGCGGCCATAGCGGCTCTCATAGCCGGAAACGAGGGTCTGCAGACGCTCGGTGGCGCTCATCGTGTCCTGCTCCGTGCTGCTGGCCGACACCGCCGTGGCGCCTGACGACGCGGTGGTGCCGAGATATTGCAGCTGGTAGCTGGCCACCAGCTGGCGCAGCTTGTCGAGTGGTGACAGGCTGCTTGCCTCGCCCCAGACATCGGCCGAGCGGCCTGATGTTCCGAGGAACCCGTATTGCTTGTTATAGCCGGCCACCAGGCCCTGGAGCTGCTCTAGGGGGCTTGGCAATCCGCTACTGTGCGAAATGCTGCCATGGGTGTCGGTCGATGACTTGCGTGTCGGGGTGATGACGGTACCAGAACCGGTTCCGTTATCGGTGCCCGTATCCGTATCGGTATCGGTATCGGTATCGCTGGTGTTGCCCGGCTCGGTTTCGGTGGTTCCTCCGGTCTCGGCGGGTTCCTCGGCCTCTCCCGTCTCCTCGGTTCCCCCGCTTTCGCCCGGAGCGTCGGTGCCGGTCGAGGGATCCGGCGTGCTATCTCCCGTGTCGGTTGCCGGTTCTTCGCCGGCGCCGGTCGCCGGCTCTTCGGAAGACGATCCGTCCGGTGTCGGGGTTTCCGCCGTTGTGTCATCGGCCGCCGGGGTGGCCGACGGTGTGGTGTCGCCCGTCGATGGTGTCTGACCTGTCGCCGTGTCGGCCGGGGTTTCCTCCGATGTATCGGTCGCGGGCTGCGTGTCCTGATCGGCCTGCGGCACGGTGCCGGTATAGGTGCCGTCGCCGCTCTCCTCTGGCCCGCCTGTTGTGGTTTCCTCTGCCGGAGTGTCCGTGCTTGCAGCCGGCTCCTCGGTCGCGGTGGTGTCCGCTGGGGAAGAGGTCGATGAAGAGGGCGTGGTGGTGGTCGTGCCGCTGCCGGAAGATGCCGGCTGGCTGGACGGGGTCGTGGCTGGGGTGGTGCCGGTCAGGAAATCAAGCATGGGGTCCACTCGAAAGGTGATCGAGAGACTGCTACTTTAGGAAAACTGCAGGCCGTTGAACAAAAATCCGCGCATTTTAGGAAATGCGCGGATTGACTGAAATTTCTATTCGGCCGCCGCTGCCGGGGCGTGATGCGGCATGGCTTCCGAATTGGCCGGCGCGTGATCCTTGCGCCTTGAGAACAGGCGACTGATGCCCCGTCCCAGCCTGTCCATCTCGACGAAGATCACCGGTGTGATGAACAGCGTCAGGAGCTGCGACACGAGAAGGCCGCCGACCACGGCAATGCCAAGCGGCTGGCGCAGCTCGGAACTTGCGCCGGAGCCGAGCGCGATCGGAAGCGCCCCGAGCAATGCGCAAAACGTCGTCATCATGATTGGCCGGAAACGCCGCACGCAGGCCTCCCTGATGGCGACGACCGACGTTTCTCCCTTGTCGCGGATCAGTTCCACCGCCACGTCGATCATCATGATGGCATTTTTCTTGACGATACCGATGAGCATCAGCAAGCCGATGAGCGCGATGACGGAAAGATCGAACCCCATGATCTTCAGGGCCAGCAGTGCGCCGAAGGCGGCGGCTGGAAGGCCTGACAAAATGGTCAGAGGGTGGATGAAGCTCTCGTAGAGCACGCCGAGCACCACGTAGATCGTCAGCACGGCGGCCAGAATGAGCAGGCCGGTATTGCCCTGCGAGTCCTTGAAGATCGCCGCCGTTCCGCCATAGGAGGTGAAGACATCCGAAGGCATGGCAAGACCTGTCTTGATCTCGTCGATCCTTGCGGTCGCCTGGCTGAGCGACACGCCGTCCGGCAGGTTAAACGAGACGGTGGTGGACACGAGCTGTCCCGTCTGGTTGATCGTGACCGGCGCCCGCTTGCGCTCGACGCTTGCGAAGTTGGACAGAGGCACAAGGCTGCCATTGGACGACAGGACATTGATGTCGCGCAGGAATTCATCGTTCCACGGCTTGTCCTTGTCGAATTCGACAATCACGTCATAACTGTCGCCGGTGGACTGGATCTGGGCGGCCGTATAACCGCCGAAGGCCATTTCCAGCGTCTGGCGCAGCTGGTTGTTGGT
The DNA here is from genome assembly GCF_058242805.1 of Neorhizobium sp. PAMB6716. NCBI lineage: Bacteria > Pseudomonadati > Pseudomonadota > Alphaproteobacteria > Hyphomicrobiales > Rhizobiaceae > Neorhizobium > Neorhizobium sp. PAMB6716. The sequence continues at coordinate 2,188,636 of NZ_CM177835.1, read as the reverse complement.
GATCCCATAGGAGGCGGCCTTTTCCGGATCGACGGTGATGTCGGCCGCGATCGCGCCGGTCTGGGCATCCGACGTCACGTCGGTAAAGCTGCCGTCGCGGCGCATGGCCGTCTGCAGCTTGTCGGCCCATTCATTGGTGGCACTGGCGTTCAGTGCCTGGATGACCAGCTGATACTGGCTGGCGGTGCTGCGCCCGCCAAAACGGAGGCTCTGCTGCGGCGTGATATAGGTCTTGATCCCGGCGATCTTGCCGGTTGACTTGCGCAACTCGTCGATCGTCTGGGCAAGCGGTGCTCGGGCATCCTTGTCCTTCAGCTCAACGAACATCGAGCCGTTGTTGAGTGGGCTTCGGGAACCGCCGCCGACGATGGAGGTGACATGTTTGACCGCCGGGTTCTTGCCGATGATCTCCGCCACCTGCGCCTGCAGGTCGCGCATGGCCGTGTAGGAAATGTCTTCGCGCGCGCGGGTGGAGACCGATAGCCGGCCGATGTCTTCCTGCGGGAAGAAGCTGGAGGGCAGGGTAGCAAACAGCCAGCCGGAGGCGCCAAGCGAGGCGAAGAAACTGAGCAGCACGATAAACCGGTGCCGCAGACACCAGCCGACGGCTGCGCCATAGCCGGCAAGTGTGCGGTTGAAGCAGGCATCAAACCAGCGGATGATCATCGGCGGACGACCGGAATGGGGCGACAGGCGCGCACCGAGCATCGGCGTAACAGTCAGAGAAACGAGCGCAGACGCCATGATGGCAAGCGTCACCACCATGCCGAACTCGTTGAACAGGCGTCCCACGACGCCGCCCATCAGCAGGATCGGGATGAACACGGCGACCAGCGAGATCGACATGGACAGGATGGTGTAGCTGACTTCCGAAGCGCCCTTGAGTGCCGCCTCGCGCATCGGCAGCCCTTCTTCGGACAGGCGCAGGATGTTTTCCAGCATGACGATCGCATCGTCCACCACAAGCCCGACAGACAGCGTCAGCCCCAGAAGCGAGATGTTGTCGATGCTGTAGCCCATGACATACATGGCGCCGAACGTGGCGATCAGCGACAAGGGAACGGCAAGACCCGGAATGAGCGTTGCCGTCAGATGGCCGGTGAAAAGATAAATCACCAGCACCACCAGCGCGATGGTGAGGAAGAGCGTGAACTGGACGTCGCTGATGGAATCCTTGATGGCCGTTGATGCGTCGTTCATCACGTTGATGTGGACGGAAGGCGGCAGTTGCTGCAGGAGCGCCGGCAGCTTGGCCTTGATCTCGTTCACCACATCGACGGTATTGGCGTCGGGCTGGCGCTGGACGGCAAGAACAATCGCCTGCTTGCCGTCATACCAGCTGCCCGCGTCGAGATTGTCGACGCTGTCCTTCACCTCGGCCACGTCGCCCAGGTGAACCGGCGCACCGTTCTTCGTGGCAATCACCAGTGACTTGAACTCGTCGGCATTGGTGCGCTGGGTATTGGCATTGATCGTCAGGCGCTGGTTGCTGTTTTGCAGCGAGCCAACCGGGGTCTGGCTGTTGGCGCCGGAAATTGCCGAGGTGACCGTATCGACACCGAGCCCGCGGGCCTGCAGATTGGCCGGATCGAGTTCCACACGCACCGCATAGGCCTGCGAGCCGTAGATGCTGACTTCGGCGACGCCAGACAGCGTAGACAACAGCGGCGAGATGACGTTTTCCGCGATCTCGTCGACTTTCGAGCGCGGCATCTCATCGGAGTTGACTGTCAAGAGCAGGATCGGTGCATCGGCCGGGTTGGTCTTCCGGTAGCTCGGCGCCGTCGTCATATTGCTCGGCAGCTGGCGGGTCGCCTGGGAAATGGCCGCCTGCACATCGGCTGCAGCCGCATCGATATTGCGGTTGAGATCGAATTGCAGCACGATCGACGTATTGCCGAGCGAATTGGTGGCGCTGATTTCCGTGACGCCCGGAATGGTCTCGAATTTCTTGATGAGCGGCGTGGCAACCGAGGTGGCCATGGTTTCCGGCGAGGCACCCGAGAGGGACGCCGACACATTGATGGTGGGAAAATCCACTTTCGGCAGGGCCGCCACCGGCAGCAGCCGGTAGCCCGCAAGGCCAGCGAGAACAAGGCCGATGGCAAGAAGAATGGTTGCGACCGGTCGGTTGATGCAAAAGGCTGGGATCATGGCTTGATGCCCCCGGTCATCGAGGTCGCGTCGGCCACGGGCAGCGGCCGGTTGGCATCATCTCCCTCAAACTGCTCGATGACCGACTGGCCGTTGGCAAGCTGAACCTGGCCTTCCACCACCACGTGATCTCCTTCGCGCAGTCCTTCGGCAATTGCCGTCTGGTCGCCGTTGGCGCGGATCACCTTGACGGGCGTTGCGTGCACCTTGCCGGCGCTATCGACCGTATAGACGAAGGAACCATCGGCGCCGGGGCGCACGGCAACCGTCGGCACGATGATGGAACGTTCGCTCGGGGTGAAATGCGCCGTCACGTTGACATTCTGGCCGGGCCAGAGAAGCCCCTGATCATTTTTGAACTGCGCCTTGACCAGCACGGTGCCGGAACTCTGGTTGACGGCATTGTCGAAGAAGACCAGCTTGCCGCGGTCGACCACGCCGCCGGTTGCTGCCGGGTCGGCATCCACGATCGCACCGGCTGCTATGCCGGCCCGCAACTGCGGCAGGTAACGCTGCGGCAGCTGGAAGCTGACCGAGATCGGGTCGTAGCGGGTGATGGTGACGATGGTGGCACCGGCACTGACATAGGCACCCTGGCTGACGGCGATATCGCCGAGGCGTCCGTCGAACGGCGCACGGATATCGGTGTGTTCGAGCGCCACCTGATCGACGGCAAGCGTTGCGCGATCGGCATCCACCTTGGCGGCGGCCTGGTCGCGGGCGCCCCTGGCCTGCTCGAAGCTCTGCTGCGACTGAACATTTTGCTTCAGGAGGTTTTCGGCGCGCTGAAGGGCTGCTTCCAGCTCGGCAAGGCTTGCCTGGTCGCTGGCGATATTGGCCTTGTCCTTGGCAACGGTGGCGGCGGCGGTGCGATCATCGAGCTTGGCAATCAGCGTGCCGGCCTTCACCTCGTCGCCATCCTTGGCGCTCACCGAGACCACCAGCCCCTGCTGAAGGGCTGCAATGGTGGTGGTTTCATCGGCTTCCGCCCAGCCTGTCGCCGTGGCGTCCAGCGCAAGGACGCCTGCCGTGGCGGGAATGGTCTTGACCACCGATGGGCCGCTGCCGCGGCGGCCCTGTCCGGCCGATTTTCCGCCGCCCTGACCTTGGGCCTGGTCTGCGGCTTGCCCCTGGCCGGGGGGCTGGTCGCCCTTGTGATGCTGGCCTTGCGCCTGCTCACCGCCTTCGCCCCTCGGCGCGGCCACCGTGCCGTCTGCGGGAATGCCGCCGAAGCCGGCGGCTGCGGCAAGTTGCTTCACGCTGGGGATGCGCAGATAGGATGGCAACGCATCCTGAAAATACCAGGCGCCGGCCGCGCCGATCGCAAGAATGCCGGTGAAGGTCCAGAGCTTTTTCATGGGGGTGCCCGGTGCGTCGATGATCCACAATCGACATTTTCGCACTGCAAAATGTCGATTGGCAGAAAACGCCCAAAGCGCGACAAAATCACCTTAAATTCCGGTAATGTCCCCTAAAGATGGAGCACCGCCGCGAAACTTGCTTTCGCGGCGGTCAATTCGGTCAAAGAGATTTTGCTGCACCGCCGTCGACGCGGATCATCGAGCCGGTGAGATAGGCAGCCGGTGCCGAGCAGAGGAAGGCACCAACGGCGGCAAATTCCTCCACCGTTCCAAGCCGGCCGGCCGGAATGGTCTTGATGGAGGCGGTGCGCACGTCTTCCAGCGACTTGCCCTGGCGCTTGGCATTGGCGCCGTCCAGTTCGTCGATGCGGTCGGTGTGGATACGGCCGGGCAGGATGAGGTTTGCCGTGACGCCATGGCCGGCGATTTCGGTTGCCAGCGTCTTGTTCCAGCCGACAAGAGCCCCACGCAGCGTGTTGGACAGCGCAAGATTGCCGATCGGTTCGATGACGCCGGAGGAGGCGACCGTGAGGATGCGGCCAAAACCCTGGTCCTTCATCGCCGGCAGGAAGGCGTTGGTGACGGAAATCACGCTCAGCACCATGCTCTGGAAGAACTGTTCCAGCTTGTCCGCGTTCATGTCCTCGGCCGTGCCCGGCGTCGGGCCACCGGTATTGTTGACGAGAATGTCAACGCCGCCGAGCTTTTCCGCAACGGCTTTCTGAAGGTTTGCGACGGCATCCGGTTCGGCAAGATCGGACCAGACCCAGTCGGCCTTGCCCTTGCCTTCGGCGTTGATCGCATCGCAATTGGCCTGCAGGCGGTCACCGCTTCGCCCGCACAGAAGAACATGCACACCTTCGCGCGCCAGTGCCGTCGCAATGCCAAGGCCAAGCCCGCGCGATGAGGCGAGCACGAGGGCGCGCTTGCCGGAAATGCCGAAATCCATGAAAAAGTCCTTCCTGAGAGTCAGTCTGCTGCCGCAAGGTTAACAAGCGGAGCCTTGGGTTTCAACGCGACCGCCACCGCAGACGGGGGAGTGCGCATCTGGAGGTGTCGTGAGACACCGCGGACGCTTGTGCGTCAGTGGGTTGAGGCGGGTGGTTCTTCCAGGAACGAACGAATGCCATCGCGCTCCACAGTTGCCAGAAACTCTTCCCAGGCATCGCGGTCGGTGGCAAACGGTTCGTCCCAGGAGGTGACGTCATCATCCTGGCTGACAACTTCCATCTGCCAGTCGACCTGCGTGCCGGCCGGGCGGAAGATATCGACCAGCACGGTTACGCCGTCGTCTTCGAATTCACCGGAGAATTCGGAATGTTCGAGTTTCGGTTCCTTGACCATGGTCGCTTGCGTTCCTGCGCTGTCGTCTTGGTGCGATAGAAGGCAAAACGACAGCCGATTGCAAGCCGCAACCTGCAGCGAAACCCGGTTATCAGCCGTCAAATGCGTGGAGCATAGCGCATCTTTTTCGATGCCTATGCGTTCGGCACAGTTCATAATGGGCCTTTGATGGTCTGGCCGGCATCGGCCGGGAAACGGGGTGAGCATGCAGATACCAGGAAACGAAGAGGACGCTTTTGCGCTTTTCGACAGTCTTCAACCGGTGGAACCGGAGGCCATCCATGGGCTCTGGCGCGGCCGTGGACTTGCAACCGGCCATCCGCTGGATGGCGTGCTGGAAAATCTCGGCTGGTACGGCAAGCGGTTCCACCCGGATGGACGTGCCGATGCGCTTCTGTTTTTCTGGGATGAGCATCGGCTGATCCCGGTCGATCCGGCCGGCATTCCGGTCCGGTTTGCTTTGCGGTTCGGCGGGATTGGACGCCGGCGCATCGCCAAAAGCCTGTTTTCCTATCTCGTGAAGGCAATGCGCGCCAAGGCCACGGTGGCTGAGGTCAGGAACGTCCGTTTTCGCGGCGTCACAAGCTCTGGCATGGCCTATGATCGCCAACCGATCATCGATCATTTCCGCAAGGTCAATGACAACAGGCTGCTTGGCGCCATGAGCATTGCCGGAGACGAAAGACACTACTTTTTCTGGCTCGACCGGGTCAAAGACCGGGAGGGTTGACCTTAAGGATGCAATCGCAAGCGGCAGGCGCACCCGTTCCCTGCAACAGGCGGATCCTATTCGTCAGTGCGAAAATATTGACGTGAACGTAAACGTCATATACCTTTTCCTGAAAATCGAGGAGGAGCCTGTGCCCAAGGACCAGCCGCCGTCGCAACCCGGCTCGACAAGCCGTGTTTGTTTTGACAAGGAGGAGGGAATGATGGGGAACAGGTCAAGCGGAGCATAAGAATGAGCGATATGGAGCTTCCTGAGCGCGAAAGCATGGAATTCGACGTGGTGATCGTGGGGGCAGGGCCGGCAGGTCTGTCGGCTGCGATCCGCCTCAAACAGGTCAATCCGGATCTTTCCGTCGTCGTTCTGGAAAAGGGTGCCGAAGTGGGCGCCCATATCCTCTCCGGTGCCGTGGTCGATCCGATCGGTATAGACCGGCTGCTGCCCGGCTGGCGTGAAGAAGAGGGGCATCCCTTCGTGACACCCGTGACGGACGACCAGTTCCTGTTTCTGGGGCCTGCCGGGTCCGTTCGCCTGCCGAACGGCTTCATGCCGCCGCTCATGAACAACCATGGCAATTACATCGTTTCGCTCGGTCTCGTCTGTCGGTGGCTGGCCGAAAAGGCCGAAGGTCTCGGCATCGATATCTATCCGGGTTTTGCCGCCACGGAGGTGCTTTATAATGACGACGGTGCTGTGATCGGTGTCGCCACCGGCGACATGGGCATCGAGAAGAACGGCGAGCCCGGCCCCAATTATACGCGCGGCATGGCACTTCTCGGCAAATACGTGCTGATCGGCGAGGGTGTGCGTGGCTCGCTTGCCAAGCAGCTGATCGCCAAATTCAAGCTCGACGCGGACCGCGAACCGCAGAAATACGGCATTGGCTTCAAGGAACTGTGGGAGGTGAAGCCGGAGCAGCACAAACAAGGCCTGGTGCAGCATTCGTTCGGCTGGCCGCTTGGCATGAAGACCGGCGGCGGGTCCTTCCTCTATCACCTGCACGACAATCTGGTCGCTGTCGGTTTCGTTGTTCACCTCAACTACAAGAACCCCTATCTGTCGCCCTTCGAGGAATTCCAGCGCTTCAAGACGCATCCGGCCATCCGCGATACCTTTGCGGGCGCCAAACGCATCTCCTATGGCGCCCGCGCCATTACAGAAGGGGGCTATCAGTCGGTGCCGAAACTGTCCTTCCCGGGCGGCGCGCTGATCGGCTGTTCCGCCGGTTTCGTCAACGTGCCGCGTATCAAGGGCAGCCACAATGCGGTTCTCTCAGGCATGCTGGCGGCGGAAAAGATCGCCGAAGCGATTGCCGCGGGACGCGCCAATGACGAGCCGGTCGCGATCGAAAACGAATGGCGCTCGACCGATATCGGGCGTGATCTGAAGCGGGTGCGCAACGTCAAGCCGCTGTGGTCGCGCTTCGGCACGGCCATCGGCGTGGCGCTCGGCGGTCTCGACATGTGGATCAACCAGATTTTCGGCACCTCGCCGTTTACCCTGAAGCACGGCAAGACCGATGCCGCTTCGCTGGAGCCAGCGGCCAAGCACAGCAAAATCGCCTATCCGAAGCCGGATGGGGTGCTGAGTTTCGACCGGCTTTCCTCGGTTTTCCTGTCCAACACCAACCACGAGGAGGACCAGCCGGTTCATCTGAAGGTCAAGGACATGGAACTTCAGAAGCGTTCGGAGCTTGGGGTCTATGCAGGCCCGTCGGCACGTTACTGTCCGGCCGGCGTCTATGAATGGGTGGAAAAGGATGGCGAGGAGGTTTACGTGATCAACGCGCAAAATTGCGTGCATTGCAAGACCTGCGACATCAAGGATCCCAACCAGAACATCAACTGGGTGCCGCCGCAGGGTGGCGAAGGGCCGGTCTATCCGAGCATGTAATGTGAGGCGGTTGTGCAGATCGGCCAAAATGCCGTAAGATCTTCATACGGACCGGATATGGGGTAACGGCAAGGACCTGAAAGGTGCGGTTGGCGTGAAAAAGGCGGTGCTCGGCAGACGGTTCAGGGTGTGGATGGCAACGTGCCGTCGCACGCGCATGCGTTCGCTCATTCTGGTCGTTGCCGCGGCCGGCGGTCTACTGGTGATCTTTCCCGCAAAGCCGACCAGTGCTGTGGGAAAATGCCGTCAGGATGCCGGGCCCTCGGTTGACTGGAGCGATTGCAAGAAGCGCATGCTGATGCTGGATGGCAGCAATTTCGACGGCGCCAATCTCGCCAATGCCGATTTCAGCATGACAGATCTTGGCCGCAGCAGCATGAAGGGCGCAAACGTCACAAAGGCGGGTCTCGTGCGCACCTCGCTTGCACAATCGGACCTGACTGGGGCCGATTTCGACAAGGCGGAAGGATATCGCAGCGATTTCACCGCCGTGAAGGCGACGGGGGCAAGCTTCGTGGCGGCAGAATTGCAGCGCGGCAATTTCAGCAGCGCTGATTTGCGCAACGCCGATTTCACCAAGGCAGAGCTTGGCCGGGCAATCTTCTATCGGGCGACGTTCGACAACACCCATTTCGCCATGGCCAATCTGTCGCGGGCGCTGTTTCACAATGCAAGCTTTGCCGGCCCCGTCGACTTCAATGATGCCTTCATGTTTCTGACGCGCATCGAAGGCGTCGATCTGACGCGGGCGACGGGCCTCAAGCAGGAGCAGATTGCCCTTTCCTGCGGTGACAACACCACCAAGCTGCCGCAGGGGCTGACGGTGCCAGCCAGCTGGCCTTGCCCGGACGAATAGTTTCCTGTTGCGGCAATGGGGCGATCTCGCCAGCGTTCCGGCATGGGTTAGACATTCATTAACCATAATGTCCGTAAGTTGCGGGTGATCAAGAAATCACCGCAACAAGGACACATTCATGTCGATCTCACGCCGCGGCCTGATGTTCGGACTGCCGCTGTTTCTGGCCGGCTGCTCTGCAACGACCTTCAATCCGCAACTGAACTATGCCGCCCTGCCGGAGGAGAAATTTCCCTTGCGTCAGGTCCCGATCGACAAGATCCGACCCGAACTGCGCCGCACTGAGGTGGACTACGTGACCAGCGAAAAGCCGGGCACGATTGTTGTCGATACCCCGGCGCGCCGGCTCTACTACGTGCTCGAGAACGGCCGCGCGCTGCGTTATGGCATCGGTGTCGGACGCGCCGGCCTTGCGCTGTCCGGTAATGCCTATGTCGGGCGCCGGGCCGAATGGCCGACATGGACCCCGACCGCCAACATGATCCGCCGCGAGCCGCACAAGAACCTGAAATATGCAGCCGGCATGCCCGGCGGCCCCAACAATCCGCTTGGCGCGCGCGCCATGTATCTCTACCGCGCCGGCAATGACACGCATTTCCGCATTCACGGCACCAACCAGCCGGAGTCGATTGGTCACGCCATGTCGAGCGGCTGCGTGCGCATGATGAACCACGACGTGATCGACCTTTACAAACACGTCAAGGTGGGCGACCGCGTGGTGGTCATTCAGGAAGCGCAGGCCTGACAAAGGCTGGAAGGCGCCTGCTCTGCCGGCACCTCAGCGGCACTTCCAGGCAACCAGCATCATGGCGCCGACAATGCTCAGATGCTCGACGACGACGTAGAATTCGAGCGTCTTCATCGGCTCCTCCATGGCCCAGAAGCCATGGGCGATGGGGATGGTGAGCAGCGTAAACACGGCAAGTGCACCGGCACCGATCCAGGCGTGCCGGTTCAAAATGATCAGCGCCGATCCGCCCAGCTGCGTGATGATGACGGCGACATTAAAAAGCGCCGCCGGCTGAAGCCCGAAATGCGCCATTTCGGCGACGCCGCCCTGAAAGTCGATCAGCTTCGACAGGCCGCTTCCCCAGAACATGAATGTCAGGATCGTTCGCGCCAGATAACCGAACCAGTTGCTGGCGAAAAGCGCGCTTGCGGACGGCATGCGTCCACTTTCTGAAATTGCCATGGCAGTGTCCCCCTCTGCTCTATGAGGAGATCGTAAATGACAATCGTTCAGCTTGCAAAAGAGAATCTGCACGCAACCCGGCTGAAAAACCCGAATAACCGCCCTTTCAGGCTGTCTGACGCCGCTCCAGCGCAACGGAGAAGAGGAAGACCGCAAGCCCGATGACGGAGAGGATGGCGCCGACATAACCGGTTGCGGCAAAGCCGTAACCCCAGGTGATCACCAGTCCGCCGAGCCAGGCGCCGAGCGCATTGGCGATATTGAAGGCGGAATGGGTGGAGGCAGCAGCCAGCGTCTGCGCGTCCGCGGCCACATCCATCAGCCGCGTCTGTACGGCCGGGCAGGCGGCAAAACCGCAGCCGATGAGGAAAACGCAGAGGCAGAGCATGATCGGATTGCTGGCCGTCAGCCCGAACACGGTCATGACAACGATGTTGAAGACCATGACGCCGCCGATCGTGCCTGTCAGCGACAGGTCGGCGAGGCGCGAGCCCACGACATTACCGACATTCATGCCGATGCCGAAAAGGGCGAGAACGATGGAGACCATGGCCACCGGCATCATTGCCGTCTGCGTGGTTGTGGCCGCAATATAGCTGAAAATGGCAAACATGCCGCCGAAGCCGGTGGCGGCAACGGCCAGCGCCAGCCAGACCTGAACGCGCTTCAGCGCACCGAGTTCCCGGCGGATGCTTGCACCCTCCTCGACCTTGTCCTGCGGCAGGAAGAGCCAGAGAAGCGTCATCGTTACAAGCGCGATGCCGCCGACCAGCAGGAAGGCTGCCCGCCAGCTCAGCATCTGGCCGGCGAAGGTTGCAACCGGCGTGCCGGCAAGGGTGGCGATGGTCAACCCCAGCATGACGCGGCCGACGGCACGCGCGCGCCGGTTCGGTGGCACCATGGAGGCCGCCACCAGCGCTGCCACGCCAAAATAGGCGCCGTGCGGCAAGCCCGAGATGAAGCGCAACAGGGTAAAGCTCAGGAATTCCGGCGCGATCGCGCTCAGGATATTGCCGAGCGCAAACAGCGACATCAGCATCAGCAACAGCGTGCGCCGGCTAAGGCGGGCTGCCAGTGCGGCAATGACCGGCGCGCCGATGACGACGCCAAGCGCATAGGCGGTGATGACATGGCCGGCCTGCGGGATCGTGACGCCATAGGTATTGGCCACGTCAGGCAACAGGCCCATGATGGCAAATTCACCCGTGCCGATGCCGAAGCCACCGACCGCCAGCGCGCATTCGATCAGCGTGACGGTGAGAGGCGACAGCGAGGTCGGCGTGGATACGCGGGCCGTGTCTGGCGCGGCGGATGAAGAGGCAGTCACATCTGTCATGGTGTTCGCAAGCATAAGCTGATCGCCAGTATGGCGTTCAGGGGGCTGTCCGTGATTGGGGGTAAGCCGAGAGGGGCACGGCTCTATTTGCTAAGGTTACCATACTATTTTGCAGTGCGGGAGAGCGGAAATGATGGCTGCGCAATAATGATGATAGACGCTCACACCGCTAAAGCCCTTGTCCGGATCATCAGAAGCAACCATTTCACAGGCTGCGTCGTTCTGTGGCGCTGCCAACTCGGAACCCAGTCATGAAGCTCATAGCCATCTTCAACCGCGACGGCGGTACCTTCAAGACAACGGACATGGAGGATTACTGCGCGCGAGCCGTGCAGGCGTTCCGGGACACAGGCCATGACATCGAGTGCCGGGTCGTCGCTGGTGACGAGGTGGTCGACGCGATGAAGACCGTGGCCGAAACCCCGGGCGTCGACGGGCTGATTGCCGGCGGCGGCGATGGCACCATATCTGCGGCGGCCGGCATCGCCTGGAAAAGCGGGCTCGCACTCGGAATCGTGCCCGCCGGCACCATGAACCTCTTTGCTCGCACCCTGAAGCTTCCTTTGGATATCTGGCAGGTGCTGGAGGTGCTGGCAGAAGGCGAGGTTCTGGCGGTGGATATTGCCAGCGCCAACGGTCGAAGCTTCGTCCACCAGTTTTCCGCCGGCCTGCATGCGCGCATGATCCGTTACCGCAACAAGATGACCTATGCGTCTCGTCTCGGAAAAATGCGCGCCAGTGCGCGGGCAGCACTCGGAGTGATGTTCAATCCGCCGGTCTTCGAGGTTGAATTTAACGCTGAAGGGGAGCGCGGCGTGCGCAAGGTCTCAGCGATCTCGGTTTCCAATAATGAATTCGGCAGTGATTCGCTGATGTATGCCGACAGTGTCACCGGAGGGCATCTCGGGTTCTACACCGCCGATGCGCTGACGCCGCTGGGCGTCGCGCGTCTGACTTTCGATATCCTGCGCGGACGCATGACGGACAATGAGGCGGTGCAGGCCGTGACTGTCACCGAACTGGAACTGCATTTTCCGCGCGCGCGAAAGGATATTCGCTGCGTCATCGACGGCGAACTTCTGCCGATGGACCGCGACGTCATGCTGAAGATCCACGCCGGCGAGTTGAAGGTGCTGGTGCGCAAGCCGCAACAGCCCAATATTCAGGTGCAGGCCCAGGAAGGCCGGGCAGAGGAGCAGGCGTCCCTCTGAACCCTGTCAGATGCGGGGAAGATAGGTGCGGTAATCGAAATCGGATACGGTGCGAAGGAAAGTGATGGCTTCCTTGCGCTTTGTATCGCCAAAAAGTTTCGCATACCGAGCCCCAAAGATATCGGCGATGAAGGGCGAGGCGGAAAATTCCTCGACGGCGGTCAGGAAATCATGCGTCAGCCGGCGATTGCCGGGCGGTTGGCCGCCCGGTTCAGTGGCGGGGCCGGGATCGAGCGTTTCATCGAGGCCCCTGAGCATGCCGCCCAGGATCGCCGTCAGCAGCAGATAAGGGTTGGCGTCGGCACCTGCGACGCGGTGTTCGATGCGAGCCGCCGGTCCGTTGCTATCGGGAATGCGGATGGCCGTGCCGCGATGGCCAAAACCCCAGTCGATATCGACGGGCGCAAACGAGCCGGGCTGAAAACGGCGGTAGGAATTGGCAAAGGGCGCAAAGATAAGCTGCGCGTCACGCATGGTGTCGAGCATGCCGGCGCAGACGGATTTGAGCCGCACCGGCTCGCCACCCTTGGCATCGAGGATATTGTGGCCGTCGGCATCCACGATGCTGGCATGCACATGCAGGCCGGAACCGGCATGATCGCCGTAGGGCTTTGCCATGCAGGTGGATCTGAGGCCATGGCGGCGGGCCGCCTGTTCGGCCAGCCGCTTCAGAAAAATGCAGTCGTCGGCGGCAGCCAGCGCATCGGCGCGGTGGAGAAGGTTGATCTCGAACTGGCCGGGGCCGAATTCCGCCGTGGTCGCATCGGCCGGCAGGTCTTGTGCCTTGGCCCAGGCGCGCAGCGTCGTCAGGTAGTCGGCGAGCGCATCCACGGCCCCCATGTCATACAGCTGGTAGCCGTTAGGATCACCGCGATAGGTGAGACGCGCAGGCGGGCGCGGGCGCCCGGTCTCGCGAAAATCGTCTTCCACCAGATAAAATTCCAGCTCCGTCGCCACAACAGGCGTCAGGCCGCGCGCCTTGTAGCGGTCGAGCATCCCGGCCAGGATGGCGCGCGGATCCATGAAGCTCGGGCTGCCGTCCATCTCGTGCATGGTGGCGAGAACCTGCAGCGAGCCCTCCGGTGCCCAGGGCATGGGTGCGCTGCTGCGCGGATCGGGAATGCAGAGCCCGTCCGGATCGCCGATCGTCAGCGAAAGCCCGGTGATGTCGTCATTGTCGTCGCCCCAGATGTCCAGCGACTGGGTGGACGAGGGCAACCGCACCGTGCCGTCCCACACCTTCTTCTGCGCCGACAGCGGGATCTGCTTGCCGCGCAGGTCGCCGTTCATCCCGACCAGCAGGATTTCGATGCGCGGTTCGGCGGGATAGCTGGTGGTTACAGATGACGGCGTTTCGGTCATGCGGTGCCCCGGTTCGTCGGACAGGCTCAGCCTTGCCAAACATGGTGTCGTTAGGCCATGTTCGTAGCCGATCAGAAACCGCCTTACAATCAGGCACATCGGCCTCCGCGACCGGCGCGGGAAAAGCGATGTGCAGAAGGGATGCCGTGACCGCCGCCATGACCCTGTCGAACCTCTCTGCCATCGATGCGGCGCATCACCTGCATCCGTTTTCCGACATGAAACAGTTGAACGCCAAGGGCACGCGGATCATCGCGCGGGGCGAGGGCGTTCACATCTGGGATGCGCAGGGCAAACAGTATCTTGATGCCTTTGCTGGCCTCTGGTGCGTCAATATCGGTTATGGCCGCAAAGAGATCGCCGACGCTGTGTCGAGGCAGATGAACGAGCTGCCTTATTACAACACGTTCTTCGGCACGACGAATGAGCCAGCGACGCTGCTGGCGCAAAAGATCACCGGTTATGCCGGGGGCAGCCTCAACCACGTCTTCTTCACCAATTCTGGGTCAGAGGCGACGGACACCTGGTTTCGCATGGCCCGCGTCTACTGGAAGGCGCTCGGCCACCCGACAAAAAACCATGTGATTGGGCGTCGCAATGGTTATCACGGCTCAACGGTTGCCGGCGCATCGCTTGGCGGCATGAAGCACATGCACGAGCAGGGCAATCTGCCCATCGAGGGCATTTCGCATATCGGCCAACCCTATTGGTATGCCGATGGCGGCGATCTGACGCCCGATGACTTCGGCCTGAAGATGGCCCGCGAACTGGAGGCGCGGATCGATGAACTGGGCGAGGACAATGTCGCAGCCTTCGTTGCCGAACCCATTCAAGGGGCCGGCGGCGTCATCGTGCCGCCCGCCAGCTACTGGCCGGAAATCGCCCGCATCTGCAAGGCGCGCAACATCCTGCTGGTGGCCGACGAGGTAATCTGCGGCTTCGGCCGGCTTGGCACCTGGTTCGGCCATCAGCATTTCGGTTTCGAACCGGATCTGGCGCCCATCGCCAAAGGACTTTCCTCCGGTTACCTGCCGATTGGCGGTGTGCTGGTGAGCGGCCGCGTGGCGCGCGTGATGATCGAGGAGGCCGGTGATTTCAACCACGGCTTCACCTATTCCGGCCATCCGGTCTGCGCGGCGGCAGCGCTCGAAAATCTGCGCATCATCGAGGAGGAGGGGCTGGTGGAGCGGGTGCGCACCGATATCGGTCCTTATTTCGCCGCCGCCCTCAAAACACTCGAGGATCACGAGATCGTCGGTGCCGTCGATGCGGTCGGCCTGATTGCCGGGGTACAGATTGCCAGCGACAAAGCAACGCGCCGACGCTTTGAAAAGCCCGATGATGCCGGCACTCTCGTGCGCAACCATTGCCTGGAGAACGGGCTGGTGATGCGCGCGACGGGAGACCGGATGCTCGCCTCACCGGCGCTGATCATCACGCGCGCCGAGGTGGACCAGATGGTGGAGACGTTGCGCGCCGGGCTCGATCACCTGCGTGATACGGTTTCTCGGTAGGCTGTTGCGGTAAGGCTCAGCGTGCCGGGGCGGGCGCCTGCTTCACCCAGGCATAACCGAAGGTAAAGGCCTGGCGTCCGCCTGAAAACAGATAGGGCACTGCCGTCTGGCGCGGCCCGGTGCTTTCGTCAACCACAAGTCCATGTGCTGTTAGGAATGGGGTGACCGTCTCCGGAAGGTCGGTATCGCCGGGTTTTGCCGGCCATGCCACCAGTCCCGCGCCCTGATGAGCCACCGCCTGCAGGGATACCGGTTCCGGCGTGCCCGGTATGAAAACCGGCACCGTTGGCAATGGCAGGCGCACATTGCCAGCCAGCATCAGGTCGCTGCTGACGATGTAGGACGGCCGTTCTCCACGTTCCGCCACCACCTGTTCCAGGAAGGGGCGGTAGGGAATGTGTTCCTTGCCGTAGTCGCCGATCAGCGGGCCGATAAGGTTGCTCAGCGCCAGATAGACCGAAAAACCGGTGACGATGCCAAGAAGCGGCGGCGCCATGCGTGCCACTGACTGGCGCATGTCGCCTTCTATCGCGTCAAGCTTCAGCACTAGGTACAGCGGCAGCAGCAGCAGGAAGGGCGAAAGCCATTTCTGGCGGATGCTGGAGGCGCCGAAGCCGATGCCGATCAGCGCCACGATGACAAGCGAGGCGATGATCATGCCGCCAACAAGGCGCGTCCAGCGGCTTTGCGCCCGCACGGCAGCGCCGATGTCGCGATAAAACACCAGTCCGAACAGCAGGAGCACCGGTGCCGAACCCTCGGCCGTCGCCTCGACAATGGAGATGAGTCCCCGGATTGTGTCCTTCACGGCATCGCCGGATGCACCTTCGTGCATGGCGTTGACTGTATCCACCGTTGCCAGGTCAAGGTGATAGAGAACCCAGACCAGATGCGGCGTGACAATGGCGAGGGCCACAAGTGCTGCCGGGACGACCCGCCAGTCAAACAGTCGGCGGCGAAATTCTGCATCCGGCAGCATGGCGAGAATGGCTGCCATCGGCAGGATGACGAAATTGTATTTGGTGATGACGCCGATGCCGACAGTGACGCCAAGCGCCAGATAACCTGCCAGGCTCGCGCGCTTCAGAACGTGCAGAAGCGCGCAGAGAAACAGCGAGACAAGACAGAGCGTTGCCACCGCATGGGTGAGGTCACGCTGCGCGAGGATGGTCACGGAGGGGACGGCGAGAACGCCCAGCATGGCGACGAACGGCAGGCGCCGGTCGTTGATCACCATGCGGGCTGCAACAAGATAAAACAGGCAACAGAGAAACAGCAGCCCGTTCTTCAACAGCGATATCGTTGCCACCGACAGGCCGAAGAGCTCGACGATGCCATATTGCAGCCAGTTGTAGAACGGCGGCTGGCGACCATAACCCATCAGCAGCATCTGCGCCTGAAAGGCCTGCTCGGCTTCGTCGTTCTGCAGGCTTTCCGAGCGGATGACCCGCAGAAGCACGCACAGCACGAAATAGCCGAGAATCAGCCAGATGACGACGTCCGGATGGCGGACGAGGAATTTATGAATTCGGGTGCTCACCGCTGAAAACATCTCTCACGATATAGCTCAGGGAATTTTCGTCTCGATAATAGGTCCGCGCCAGCATTTCAGCGAGGATGCCCGTCGTGATCAGCTGCATGGACGACAAAAACAGCATGATGCCGACCAGAAACAGCGGTCGCGTGCCGATATCATTGCCCATGATGAACTTGTCGATGAACAGGTAAGTGAGGATGAGGCCGGAGAGCGCGCCAAGTGCGAGCCCGAGCGAACCGAAGAAATGCCCCGGCCGCGCCTTGAAGCGCATGAAGAACATCACCGAAAGCAGATCGAGGATCACCCGGAAGGTGCGCGAGATGCCATATTTGGACGTGCCGTGCTGGCGCGCATGGTGGGTCACCGGCATTTCGCCGATGCGTGAACTCGGCACAACGCCGGCCACCCAGGCAGGGATGAAGCGGTGCATTTCGCCCATCAGCCGCACCTGCTTGATCACCGATCCGCGATAGATCTTCAGGCTGCAGCCGTAATCGTGCAGCCGCACGCCGGTGATGCGGCCGATCAGCCGGTTGGCGATCCAGGATGGGATCTTGCGCAGGAAAAGTCCGTCCTGACGGTTCTTTCGCCAGCCGACGAGCAGATCCAGTTCGCGCCGCTCCAGTTCTTTCACCATGTCTGGAATGTCGCGCGGATCGTTCTGCAGGTCGCCGTCGAGGGTGGCGATCAGGCGCCCGCGGGCATGGGTAATGCCTGCCTGCATGGCAGCCGTCTGGCCGAAATTGCGCTGCAGAGCCACAACCTGCAGGTCAAGGCCCGGGCGGTTTATGGCGCTGCGGGCACTGGCAAGCGTTGCATCCGTGCTGCCGTCATCGACAAGGATCAGCTCCCACGGATAGGGACAGCCGACCATCGCCTCTTCGATGCGGGTAATCAGCGGGCCCACACTTTCTTCTTCGTTGAAGATGGGAACGACCAGCGACAATTCCATCGGCACGGCCTCCGGCACGCCTTCCACCGGTGTTACAACTGACTGCACCTGTTTTCTCCTCGCTGGGTTCCTCGCGCAGCGCGTCCGGACCTGCTCTCAAGGCCGCCATTCAGGCGCCTACCGTGTATGCTGTGAGGGACCTGTTATATCAAGAGCAACGGCGTTGCCAGTGCCGCTGCCTCGTCAATACGCCGGATAGATAACGGCGTAACCGAAGTGATACAGGTCTCCGTCCGCCCCGTGGATGTAAGGCAGGCCAACGGTGTGCCTCTCGATCCGGATGGACGGGCCGGCAAACCGGTCGATCGCGGCACGCAGGTCCGGCGGGATCTCGCCGATCTTGTCGGTATCGCTGTGCCATGCCGCAACGATGGGGTGATCATCATCCCATCGGTAGTTTGGCTGGAATGAGGGCAGGAAGCCCGAGTAGACGGGCACATCCGGCAGATACAGGCGCAGATTGCCGCCGAGATGGGTGTCGCCCGCAAGGATCAGGCTCGGCCGCTTGCCCACGTCTTCAAGCAGCCGATCGACGAAGGCGTGATGGGGATAGTTCAGCTTCTCGTACTCCCCCGTCCACTGCGGCAGATAGAGGCGCACGCCAAGGATCGTCGGCACAATCACCATGACGGCAAGCGCAAGGGTGATGAAGCGCCGCATCCCTTCTGCCGTCAGTCTCCCCGCAGAGGAAAGCTTGAGCGTGAAATAAAGCGGCAACACCACCAGAAGCGGGGCAAGCCAGCGATCCTTCACATGCTCGGCTCCCGTCAGGAGAAGCACCAGCAGCATGCAGGCCGCCATGGCAAGCAGCATGTATTCGATGAACTGTGTCCAGGGGCTGCCGGCGCTACGGCTTTTGAGGAAGTCGTTTCCGAATGCGAGCCAGTAGGACAGGACTGTCAGACCGCCAAAGCCGATCACGGCAATGATCAGTGATGTGACGCCCGTGAAAAACGGAAAGCGCACCGGCAGGGAGCCGCTTTCCTGCATTTTCGACAGCGTGTTTTGCGAGGCCATGTCGAGATTGCCGAGCAACCAGGTGGCATGCGGAGCGACCGCGAGTAGGGCCAGTGCAGCCGTGGCGAGGAAGCGGATGTCGAACACCCGTTTGCGCCATTGCGGATGAAGAAGCACGACCAGGAACGCTGCGGCGGGCAAAAGCGCGAAATTGTATTTCGCCACCAGCCCCAGCCCGGTCGCAAGGCCGGTCACGGCATAACTCCCGAGCGTCGGCTTCTTCAGCGTGAAGAACAGGCCGTACAGGAACAGGCCGGCACAGAAGATCGCGCCGACGGTATGTGTCAGGTCGCGCTGCGATTCGAAGGCCACCTGCGGAATGGTCAGCAGCCCGAGCGTCGCGATGACGGCATGCTCAGGTCGGGGCAGCAGAAGCCGCGCCGTTCTCCAGGATAACAGGTAGAACCCCAGGAGGATGGCGTTCTTCAGTGCGGCAAGCGAGGCAATCGACACGCCTGCGACAGAAAAGACAAGATATTGCAGCCAGTTGTAGAAGGGAGGCTGGGTCCCGTAGCCGAATGCGAACCACTGCGACGCGACAACCTGCTCCGCTTCGTCGAACTCGAGCGAATCCGAGACCAGCAGGCGCAGCAGAAAATTCAACAGGAAATAGCAGAAGAGCAGGACGGGAAGTATGATGTCCCACCGTGTTGCGTTCTCCGTGTCAATTTCTAAGGACGTGGCGGGAGGCAACGGTGGTGAAGGCATGTCAGGTTTCATCAGCAGGGTTCTTCTGATTGGTGAAAAAGCGGCGGCCCAGTGTTCGAACGGCCCGCAACCTTGCAAAGCGGCGGGGGCAAAGCGTTGG
This sequence comes from Neorhizobium sp. PAMB6716, assembly GCF_058242805.1. Taxonomy (NCBI): domain Bacteria; kingdom Pseudomonadati; phylum Pseudomonadota; class Alphaproteobacteria; order Hyphomicrobiales; family Rhizobiaceae; genus Neorhizobium; species Neorhizobium sp. PAMB6716. The sequence goes on along the minus strand of NZ_CM177835.1, from coordinate 2,169,372 downwards.
TTGGAAAGCGAAAGGTCAGGGGCATCTTCACGCAGCCCGTTCACAACGGCAGTTGTCGATGCCTGTTCTTTCTCCTAAACGTCGCTGATAGACGACAGGCCATGGCGTTCCAGCCCGCGGCCTGTCTATCACGATCCACCGTTTGGACGGTTTTTATATGAACAGCGACGGGCTTGCCAGCCAAAAGCCATGGATGATCCGCCACGCGATGACACTGGTCACCGCACTGGCGATCCTTGCCTATATCGCCTTCATCGAATGGTTCTGGGGCTGGGAGCAGATATTTCAGCTCTGGCAGGACACCGGATGGCTGACGCCGCTTGCGGCAATGGTGCTGCTGATCTTCACCTATGTGCTGCGCACCTGGCGTATCCACGACTATTTCCCGCGCGAGACGGCCGGACAGTTTCCGCTGCTGCTGCGCCTGGTTCAGGTGCATAACCTCTTGAACATCATGCTGCCGTTTCGAAGCGGCGAGATGAGCTTTCCGCTGCTGATGAAACGCGAATTCGGCCTTTCCATCACGCGCGCCACGTCTGCGCTGCTGGTCATGCGGCTGCTCGACCTGCATGCGCTGATGGCCGCGGCGGGTGTCGGGCTGGCGATTGAGGCTGCACATGCCTGGGCCTGGCTTGTCTGGTGCCTATTTGCGCTTTTGCCGGCTGCCGGTTTTGCGGCGCGCAAGCCGCTCTTTCGCCTGCTGCATGGCAGCCTGCCGGCACGGCTGGAAACTCTGCTTGGCGAAATCGAGTCAGGCCTGCCGTTTAGTGCGGGCGCCTTCCTGCGCGCCTGGGCCGCAACGCTGATCAACTGGTTCGTCAAGATCGCGGTTCTCGCCTGGGTGCTGGTGCTGATCGGCGGACTGGATGTCACGGCAGGGTTCGGCGGTGCGCTGGGTGGCGAACTTTCCTCGGTCCTGCCCCTGCATGCGCCGGGGGGTGTTGGAACCTATCCGGCCGGCATCACCGCCGGCGCGCTGGCCTTTGGTGGTGGGCGCGACGCAGGTGCCGTGGCAGCGCTTGGCAAGGCTGCCGTCAATGCGCATCTCCTCGTCATCGTCACCTCCGTTGCCGGCACGTTGCTGTCGATGATCGTTGCCGGACGACGGCGGCCCGGTCGCGCCGGCTGACGCAAGCCGGGTTGGCGTTAGCGAGCCTACTGGAACGCCGTCTCGTAAAAGCTGCGCAGTTTTCGCGAGTGCAGCGTCTCCGTCGGCATGGCCGCCAGTTTCTGCACGGCGCGAATGCCGATCTTCAGATGCTGGCGTACCTGCGTGCGGTAAAACTCCGTCGCCATGCCCGGCAGTTTCAATTCGCCATGCAGCGGCTTGTCCGACACGCAGAGCAGCGTGCCATAGGGCACGCGGAAACGAAAACCGTTGGCGGCAATGGTGGCTGATTCCATGTCGAGCGCGATGGCGCGCGCCTGAGACAGGCGTTTGACCGGTCCGCGCTGGTCGCGCAGTTCCCAGTTGCGGTTGTCGATGGTGGCAACGGTGCCGGTGCGCATAATCCGCTTCAGCTCAAAACCTTCGAGCCCGGTGATTTCCTCCACCGCATCTTCCAGCGCCTTCTGCACTTCGGCCAGCGCCGGGATCGGCACCCAGACGGGCAGGTCGTCATCCAGCACGTGGTCCTCGCGCATATAGGCATGCGCCAGAACATAATCGCCAAGGCGCTGGCTGTTGCGAAGCCCCGCGCAGTGGCCAACCATCAGCCAGGCATGCGGGCGCAGCACGGCAATATGGTCGGTGATCGTCTTGGCGTTCGACGGCCCGACGCCGATATTCACCAGCGTGATGCCGGCATGGCCCTTTTTCTTCAGGTGATAGGCCGGCATCTGCGGCAGGCGCGCAATCGGCTCCGGCCCCTTGTCGGCGCCGGGCAGGGTGACGAGATTGCCGGGCTCGACAAAGGCCGTATAGCCTTCGCCGCCGTTTGCCATCAGTTCGCGGGCAAAGGCTGCGAATTCGTCGATGTAGAACTGGTAATTGGTAAACAGCACGAAATTCTGGAAATGCTCAGCGCTGGTTGCCGTGTAATGGCTGAGACGCGCCAGCGAATAATCGATGCGCTGGGCGGTAAACGGCGCAAGCGGCGCCGGCTCGCCCGCCACCTGGTCATATTCGCCATTGGCAATCAGGTCATCGGTGGTGTTGAGGTCTGGCGTATCGAACAGGTCGCGCAGCGGCATGTCGTTCAGCACCGTCGAGGACGAGGCTTCCACATGCGCGCCTTCGCCAAAGGCAAAATGCAGCGGGATCGGCGTGGTCGATTCCGAAACCGTCACCGGCACATGATGATTGCGCATCAATAGCCCGAGTTGTTCCTTCAGGTAATGACGGAAAAGTTTTGGCCGGGTGATGGTGGTGGTATAGACGCCGGGTGCCGTCACATGGCCATAAGACAGGCGCGAATCGACATGGCCGAAACTCGTCGTTTCGATGCTGACCTGCGGATAACAGGCGCGGTAACGGCCGCGAACTGCGCCACCCTGTGCCAGATCGTCGAAACCGCTGATGAGGAACGCCGTATTGCGCTCGTAAAGCTCGGCAAGGGCATCGACCGCCTTAACGGGATCGTCAAAGCTCTGCGCCTCGTAAGGCTCCGGGCTGATGCAGTGGGCGGATGCGAAAGGAAGGATTCGTTTGCTCATGATGCATTATAAAGCGCTCTTGCTAACAAGCAAATTACGCTTTTCCGTCAATTGAATGATCTTTTGGCGAAGCCCTGCGTCGCCGGTGGGCAGCAGGGCAGCCGGCAGCGACGCGGCAATCGTTTGTTCCGCCGGCTTGGCGGCCATCAACGGCGAAGCGCTGCAGGCCTTGGCCCTAAAGCCGCGTCCAGGTCTGCGCCTTGCAGAAGACGGCCAGCACGCAACCCTTCATCTTCAGGGAATTGCCAGTGACGGCGCCGGTGCCGGCATAGGTCTTGTCGTTTTCGGGGTCGGTAATCTCGCCCTTGTAGTCATTGCCTTGGCCATCCATCCGGCCGATCTGCTTTCCGGCAAACTTGCCGGTCTTCAAGGTCACGCAGAAGGCCTGTCCGCATTTGGCAATCGATGCGGTCTCGCCGCTTGCGGTTTTCCAGTTGCCTTCGATCGGCTCGGCGGCCACCGCAGCCGATGCCAGCGCCATCATCAGGCCTGCGGCCCAAACCGTTTTCCGAAACATCCCCATCAACTCCTCCGTTTGATCCTGCCGTATTTGATGCGCCCTATGGTGCGAGTGCCAGCCTTCTGCTCCTCCAGCAGATCGATCGCACCCTCATCAAAATCTAGCTTACGTTCACGTAAAGGTAAACAGGATTTGCCGTCTGAGAACCGGGATCAGGAGATGTCTTTTTGCATCCTTGTTCGATGTCTTGGTCAAACATGGTGAGCAAAGAATGAACGCTTCATGGTGAACGGGAGGTAAAGACGGCGCAAAAGTCCTTAATTTTCAGGAGGTGTGATGTTTAACGAAAAGCGAGGTTTACCAAGCGTTTAGATTTTGTTTTCAGCAAATTAAGCATGCATTTTAGACAAATTTTGAAGCCCGTCCGGCATAGTGAAGCCATCAGACGAGCAGGAAAACCTGCCGGCCGGAAGGATCGCAAAGCCGCTTTAAGATGGCAGATCCGGAGGGTACCCCTCGAGGGCCAGATAAAACAGGGTTCGTTACATTAGGCACTGAAACAGGGATCTTAACGATGGCACGCTTTGACATGCAGACTTCCGAAATGGCCTCCATGGGAGGCGAAGCCCGCGCCGAGACCTTCTGCGACATGGGCCTGAAATATGCGACCGGACGCGGTTGTCCGGTCGATCTGGTGGCCGCGCACAAGTGGCTGAACATTGCTGCCATCAGGGGTTCCGACCGGGCCGCCGAACTGCGGGCGGATCTTTCGCAATCAATGACCAAGATGCAGCTGGCCGAGGCGCTTCGGGCCGCGCGTGACTGGATGACCATGCACTGAGCCGCAGGGCGGTCATCCCCACACTCTATACTATGTTTCAAAAGCCGCGCACCGTCGCGGCTTTTGCCTGTGCAGGCTTTGCTCAGGCAAGCCGTGCCAGAACCTGCGGCAGCGCCTTTGCCAACAGGGCCATATCCGCCTCCGGCCCGGTGCTGACCCGAATGCAGCGGTTAAGCGGGGCAACCCCTGGCATGCGGATGAAGACGCCCTGTTCCATCAGTCCATCAACGATGGCGCGCGCGTAAGTGCCGTCGCGGCCGCAATCGATCGCGACAAAATTCGTGGCAGACGGCAGCGGCGACAACCCGTTGTCCCGCGCAATCCTGGAAATCTCCTCCCGCGAGGCCTTGATGCGGGCTGTCACCGTCGCGAGGTAATCCTGATCCGCAAGGGCCGCAAGCGCTGCGGCCACGCTGATGCGCGCCATGCCGAAATGATGCCGGATTTTGTCGAAGGCTTTTGCATTGGCGGGCGTGGTGATGACATAACCGATGCGCGCGCCGGCAAGCCCATAGGCCTTGGAGAAGGTGCGTGTGCGCATGACGTTCGGCTGATCGATGAGAGCCGAGATATCCGGCGTCGTGCCGTCAGGGGCGGTTTCGCAATAGGCTTCGTCGAGAATGAGCAGGCAGCTTTCCGGCAAAGCCTTGGCAAAGGCGGCCACGCTTTCGCCATCCCACCAGCTTCCCATCGGGTTGTCGGGATTGGCGAGATAGACGAGCGGCGCATTTTCCCGGCGCACGAGGTCAAGAAGTCCGGACAAATCTTCCCGGTCATCGACATAAGGTGTCGTTACCAGCCGGCCGCCATAACCGTTCACATGAAAGTTGAAGGTGGGATAGGCGCCAAGCGAGGTCACGACAGGCGTTCCCGGCTCAACGATCATGCGGGCGATATGGCCAAGCAGCGAATCGATGCCTTCGCCGATAGCGATATTCTCCGCTCCACAGCCGAGATGTGCCGCCAGCGCCTGTTTCAGGGCAAAATTTTCGGGATCGGCATATTTCCACGTGTCGGAGGCAGCCTCGGCGATGGCTGTGAGCACGGACGGAGCGGGGCCGAAACCGCTTTCGTTGGCGCCGATGCGCGCCATGACCGCCAGACCGCGGTTACGCTCGATGGCTTCCGGGCCAACGAAGGGCACGGTGGCCGGCAATTGGCTGACAAGGGGAGTGAAACGCGAAAACGCCGACATGCTGTACGTCCGATGCGAGGAAAATCATGTCTCAGCATAGGTGCGTTTCATGTCGGCGCAAGGCGGGTCCGGCGCGATCCGGTTCGGTCACCGGTTGCCGTTCAAGCTTTCAGTGCCCGGCATCAATGATTGGTGTCGAAGCTCACCCGGATCACGTGATGCAGGAAATCCGCGTCGATCAGCATGTTGAAGCCAACCGTGACCTTTTCCTCGTGACGGCGGATCAGCGTGCAGCCGATTTCATCCCGGATGCCGAGGATTTCGAGGAAGAAGTTTTTCGGCACCGGCAGATGCGGGCTGACATCCAGCTCTGCGCCATAAAGCGAGATCTTGCGCACAAGGCAGCGCAACTGGTCCTTGGTGCTGAGGCGATGCCCGACGAAGATGATCTTGCCCGGGCGATCGATATCGAATTTTTCAAACACCTCGTCATGAGGAATGAACGGCTTTGTATCTCTGACGATGTTCAAGGGCATGGAACCCTCCCATGACTGCTACGATCCGATATTGACCGCTCAAGTATGATACATCCTGAAAGTGAACGATAAAATACCTGATATCGCGAGTTTTTCCTGTTTTTCCGGGCGTTTGAGCCGGAAAAACTGGCACAGTTGACGAAGCTGCGGGCCAGGGTTACCCCATGGCTATCGACGGCTGCCGGAAAGGGCCGCCGCACGCCTCATGGATGGAGTGTATAAGGTGTCGGACAGGGTGGTGATCATCGGCGGCGGGCAGGCGGGATTTTCGCTTGTCGCCAAACTGCGTGCCCTCAAGGACGAGCGCCCGATCACCATGATCAGCGCCGAGGCCGTGCCACCTTACCAGCGCCCGCCGCTTTCCAAGAAATATCTCATGGGGGAGATGGAGTTTTCGCGCCTGCTGCTGCGTCCGGAAAGCTGGTTTGCCGAGAATAATGTCGAACTGAAGCTCGCGACCTTTGTCGAGGAGATCGACCGGGCCGCCCGCACGGTGCGTCTGCAGGATGGGTCGCATCTTGCGTACGGCACGCTTGTTCTGGCAACCGGTGCCACGCCGCGTATGTTGCCGGCGGCCATCGGCGGCGATCTCGACGGTGTTTACGTGATGCGCGACAAGCGCGACGCCGATCGTCTGTCCGGCGAAATGCGCGCCGGGCGACGGGTTCTGGTCATTGGCGGCGGTTACATCGGTCTCGAAGCCGCAGCCGTTGCCCGCGGCAAGGGCCTGGAGGTAACGCTCATCGAAATGGCCGAGCGCATCCTTAACCGCGTCGCCGCCAAGGATACCGCCGATATCATCCGCGCCATTCACGTCGGTCACGGCGTCCAGATCCGCGAATCGACCGGGCTTCGCCGCCTCATCGGCGCAGAGGGCAAAGTCTGTGCCGCCGAATTGGCCGATGGCAGCGTCATAGAGGTGGATTTCGTCATCGTCGGCATTGGCGTGACGGCAAACGACATGCTGGCAAAGACCGCCGGCCTTGATGTGGCCAACGGAATCACCGTCGATTCGTCTGCGCGGACCTCTGATCGCCACATCTTTGCCGTCGGCGATTGCGTCAGCCTTCCTTACGAAGGTGCGCAGGTTCGTCTCGAATCAGTGCAGAACGCCGTGGACCAGGCCGAATCGGCAGCGGCAATCATTGCCGGGGGAGGGCAGGCCTATCAGCCCAAACCCTGGTTCTGGTCGGATCAGTATGACGTCAAGCTGCAGATCGCCGGCTTTAACCAGGGTTATGACGAAACGCTGGTGCGGCCAGGCGCGCGCGACGGTGCCGTTTCCGTCTGGTATTTCGCCAAGGGCCGGTTCATCGCGGTAGATGCCATCAACGACGCAAAAGCCTATGTGACCGGCAAGAAGCTGCTCGACCTCGGACGCCAGCCCGATAAAGCGATTCTGGCCGATGCGGCGGCGGACCTGAAGCTGCTACTGGCCTGAAAACATCCCCTGTGACAGGGCTTTTCCGGCATTTGCAGGCTTTCCCCAAGGGAAATGCGCCAAAAAGCGCAAAATGCCTTGCAATCGCCAGCCGTCCGCAATAATCACCTCCCCACCGGAGAGGTGGCCGAGTGGTCGAAGGCGCTCCCCTGCTAAGGGAGTATACCAGAGATGGTATCGTGGGTTCGAATCCCATCCTCTCCGCCACGTTCTGGTTGTAGGGCAAGCGCCGCCAGAGCCGCCGATGTTCTTCTTGATCATCGCGCTTATCTAAACTTCAAGCACTGATTGTAGGCAAAGCATAGGCTGACGCGCCATCTGCGTAAGATCCTGTGGCTTAAGGGCTTTCTTAATCAAAAGTAAATTTCCGTTAGCTCCGCCTCATACTTTTGTGTCCTTTTCGCAACAGGGGTTTCCTAAGCGCCTGTGCCAGATCGAAACCGCTCCAGTTCACGATTGCATGAACGACCCTCTCTTGTATGTTCACAATCAGAAGCGGCGGTGGATCGTTGTCTTCTAAAGAACCGACGGGGATGGGGCAGGGAATGCTGTCCTTCAGCCAAAAAACCCAGACCCTTACGAAACTTTGACTGGAGGTCAATATGAACATCAAGAGCCTTCTTCTCGGCTCCGCTGCAGCTCTCGCTGCAGTATCTGGCGCACAGGCCGCTGACGCAATCGTCGCTGCTGAGCCGGAGCCCATGGAATACGTTCGCGTTTGCGACGCTTTCGGCGCCGGCTTCTTCTACATCCCGGGTTCTGAAACCTGCCTCAAGATCGGTGGTTACGTTCGTTTCCAGACGAACATCGGCAAGGACTCTTCGGGTTCGTCTGACTGGGATTCGTTCACTCGCGCTCAGCTCGAGCTCGATACTCGTTCGGACACGGAATTCGGCGCACTGCGTGGCTTCATCGGTCTGCGTGGCGATGCTGACTCTTCGGCATCCGGCGCTCGTGGCGTCAACGTCGACCAGGCCTTCATCGAAGTTGGTGGCCTGAAGGTCGGTTACTTCTACACCTGGTGGGACGATGGTCTCTCTGGCGAAACCGACGTTCTTGCTACGGATGCAGCGCATCAGAACTCCATTCGTTACACCTACACCGCTGGCGCATTCTACGCTGGTGCAGCTGTTGACGAACTGGAAGGCTTCTCGCGCGGCAACGGCGAAACCGACAACAACGTCGGTATCGAAGCCATCATCGGTGGTGCAGTTGGCCCGGCCAAGCTCGCTCTCCTCGGTGGCTACGACACGGACCAGAGCGAAGGCGCAGTTCGCCTGATCGCGACCGCTGACCTCGGCCCGGGCACGCTCGGTCTTGCTGGCGTATGGGCCAGCGGCGTTAACGCTTACTACGATAACTCCGAGTGGACTGTTGTTGGCGAATACGCTGTCAAGGTTACCGACAAGCTCAAGCTCACCCCGGCGGTTCAGTACTTCGACGGTCTGAAGACCAGCAACACTGCTGGTTTCGGCGATGCAAATGCTTGGAAGGCTGGTCTCACGGTTGACTACCAGCTGGCAACCAACTTCTCGGCAAAGGCTTCGGTTCAGTACTACGATCCGGACAATGCTGACGAGACGTGGTCTGGTTACCTGCGCCTGCAGCGCGCATTCTGATCTGATTTAAATCGGATTGACGGAAAGCCCGGCTCTTAGCCGGGCTTTTTGCGTTTGGTAGTCGCTAAGAGCGGCCGCCGGCAGCGGTATGGCTGGCGGGGATATGTGCGGGGCTCGTGTAAGGCCTTTCATGGCTCCCGATGAATCCCGGCAAAATGCGGCGGTCTGGCGCAGGCCGATGGAACCGGAAGGCGGGATATGGCTTTGTCATGCCGTCGCCTGACACCTTCTTGCCGTGCTGGAGAGGTTACGCCGCACCCGCCACCCCCTTGCGCCTTTTTGGCCATTGAGCGGAATACCCGAAGATTGTCCGGGATGTGCCGAGTCGGATGCCAATCAAGGTCCACAGAAATGCAGGTGCTGCAGCGAATCGATCCTCGGAACGCTGGACGCTGGAACGACCGCTCCGGAGAGCATTTCTCCACGCTTGCTTGCTTTGACGATTGGCCAGAAGATTTGGCTAATTGTTACCGGAGTGCACGGATTTCACAGAGTGCGGAAGACTCGGGCGATCACATCGTCGGTGGCGTGCGGACACGCCCCCGCATCGAGCCGGTCTGTTTAACGGCATTGATGATGGCATCCCCGACCGCTGCCGCGGTCGATCGGCTGACGTCCCCAAATTTGCTCGGCTGTCCAAAAATACGGCGGGCTTGGTCTGCGACTCGAAACGCAATGCTCTCTGTCCGAGAATCATAACCAACATTGTCCGGCAGTCTGAGTCGGGTTCCCCGGAATTCCTGACAAAAATGACAAAATGCGTCCGGTATTGATGAACGGCTGATCCGCACAGTCGCCGAAAGGTGAACAATATATTGATAAATTTTAACGGGTTAGGCGGGATTGTGTCCCGTTTCTGCGCGGCAATGGGTCGTTCTGCCTAAAAAAGGAGCGGCAAGACCTTGGCCTGTCACGAATGCGCAACACATGCGATCCAGCGACCACGCCGCTGCCCTTTTCGTGACATTTTTAATTTTCCCCGTCCGGCGATCGGTGGTTAGATAACAGCAATTCAGGCGACGGTTCGTTACCTGATGTCTTCTAAACAACGTCCCGAGGAAAAATCATGAACTTTAGAGCTGTCGTCCTGAGCTCGGTTGCCGCACTGTCTTTCGGCTCCGCCTCCTACGCCGCTGATGCCATCGTGGCTGCTGAACCTGAGCCCATGGAATATGTCCGTGTCTGCGACGCTTTCGGCGCCGGCTTCTTCTACATCCCGGGCTCGGAAACCTGCCTCAAGATCGGCGGCTACGTTCGTTTCGAAACCGACTTCGGCCGCGCTCTGTCCGGTTCGTCTGACTGGGACAGCTTCACTCGCGCTCAGCTCGACCTCGACACACGTTCGGACACCGAATTGGGCGCTGTGCGCGGCTTCATCGGCCTGCGCGGCAATGCTGACAGCTCGGCTTCCGGCGCTCGTGGTGTAAACGTCGACCAGGCCTTCATCGAAGTTGGCGGCCTGAAGGTCGGTTACTTCTACAGCTGGTGGGATGACGATCTCTCGGGCGAAACCGATGTCCTGTCGTCGCACACGACCCAGTACAATGCCGTCCGTTACACCTACACGGCAGGCGCTTTCTACGCTGGTATCGCTGCTGAAGAACTCGAAGGCCAGCTGGCTGGTAGCGGCAATAACCTCGGCATCACAAGCTTCTACGCTGCTGAATCCGACAACAACGTCGGCGTAAGCGGCACCATCGGCTTCGCCATGGGCCCGGTTACGGCAAACGTTATCGGCTCTTACGACACCGACGCTGAAAACGGCGCTGTGCGCGGTATCGCTTCGGCCAAGATCGGCCCCGGCACTGCAAGCATCGCCGGCGTATGGGCCAGCGGCGCAAACGCTTACTACGAAGAATCCGAGTGGACGGTTGCTGCTGAATACGCTCTTGCCGTCAACGACAAGCTCAGCATCACCCCCGGCTTCCAGTATTTCGGCACGGTTGACGTCAACTCCTCGGGCGACTTCACCGGCAGCCGTGATGCATGGCGCGCTGGCGTGACCCTGGACTACAAGCTGGCTGAAAACCTCACCACCAAGATCGCTGCAAACTATCAGGACATCGATGGTTCGTCGGCTAACGGCGGTGGCGACAGCTGGACCGGCTTCTTCCGTCTGCAGCGCGGTTTCTGAGGTTAACCTCAGGGAGGCTTGATGCCTTCAGTGTCTGAAAATTTGAAACCCGCCTCACAAGGGCGGGTTTTTCGATATGGAACGGGTTATTTGGGCTGTGCGTGGATATCACCTGGAATGGATCAGTCGGCGTCGCGCAGAAAGTCGAGGATCTGCCGGGGCAATCCGTCCAGATGCAACAGCGGCGCATGCCCCTGACCCTTGGCGGTCACGCACAAGAGTGCCGGGCGCTTTTCCCGCATGCGCTCCACCGTCTGCGATGTCAGGAGCTTTGAGTTTTCTCCCCGGATGACCATCATCGGCCCCTGCGGGAACTGATCGAACTGTGTCCAGAGCGACGGCAGGGGTTGGGACAGATCCAGTGCGGCAAAGGCTTGTCCGATGGCGGGATCGCAATCGGCAGCCAGCCGCCCGTCGCTTTCCCGGTAGATCGCCCGTGCAAAAGCCGTCCAGTCGTCGTCCGAGAGTAGCGGGAAGGCGGGGCCATGCACCTGTTTCAGCGTCGCCACCGCCTGCGGCCACGTGGCTGGCATATCCGGCGCGCGCAGATAATCCTGGATCTGCCGCAGGCCCTCGATGGCAAGGTCCGGCCCGATATCGTTGAAGATGACGGCGGACATTTTTTGCGGGGCGAGATCCGCCAGCACATGCAGGATGAGCCCGCCCCGAGACGTGCCGATGAAGGTGGCCCGGTCGATACCGCAGACATCCAGCACCATCAGCAGGTCCAACGCTTCCTGACCCGGCGTGTAGCTCGCCTTGTCATTTGCCCGCTCTGAAGTGCCGCGCCCGCGATAATCAATCGCGATGACCCGCCGGGGTTTTGCGGTGTCATGGGCGATCAGTCCGGCAATCTCATGAAAATCCCGCGCATTCCGGGTGAGGCCCGGCAGGCACACGACGGGATGCGCTGTTGATGGATCGGCGGGTTCATAGATCCGGTAGCCGAGCCTGATGCCGTCGCCTGCCGTTGCAAATTGCTGAAGCCATTCCATGATGCGCTGCCCTCCGGTTGCCTCGACAGGGTAGCCGATCACCGCGGGGAAGGGCAGGCAGAAATGCGCAAAGCGTCTTCTGGAACGTCGCCTGTCAGCGCCTGCCGAATCGCAGGTCGTCCTCGATATCGGCGCTCTGGCCAAGGCGCGTCTTATACACCTGATAGTTTTCCATCACCCGCTGCACATAGTTGCGGGTTTCCGGAAAGGGGATGCGCTCGATCCAGTCGACGACGTCGTCCAGCGATTTGCCGCGCGGGTCGCCGTAACGCTCGATCCATTCCGGCACCCGGCGCGGACCTGCATTATAGGCTATGAAGGTGAGGATATAGGAACCGCCAAAGCTGTCGATCTGCTCGCCGAGATAGTGTGCGCCGAGAGTGGCGTTGTAGCCGGGGTCGGAAGTGAGCCGTGCCGGCGTAAATGTCATGCCGTGGCGGGTTGCAACACCCTTTGCCGTGCCCGGCAGGATCTGCAGCAGGCCGCGCGCATCGGCAGACGAAATGGCTGCCGGGTTAAAGGCGCTCTCCTGGCGCGCGATAGCATAGGCAAGCGCCTTGCCGGACCCCTCGATATGGGCGCTGGCGGGAATGACGCCGACCGGAAAGGCCAGCGCTGCGACATCGATCCCGCGGTTGAAAGCCGATTTGCCGATCTGCAGCGACAGCGCATGGTTGAGGTTGCGCTCGGCGCGGGCGGCCAGGATTGCCAGTTCGCCCGGGCTCGTCAGCTGGTCTGCAAGCGCCCGGTAGAGGGCGTCTGCGCGCTCGTTGTGGCCGGCGGCATCCAACCGGTCAATGGCGCGCACGGCCTCGCGGGCATCAAAGGTCCGCCGGTCGCTCGGTGTCGGGGCGGGATAGGAGACATTGATTGTCTTGGTCTTCAGCCGGGCGGCGGCCAGCTGGCCATAGAAGGTTGCCGGATAGCCGGCAGCCTTTGCGTAAAACTCCGCCGCTTGGCCCGGGCCACCCTGATCTGCGGCGCGGCCAAGCCAGTAGAGCGCGCGCGAGGCTGAAAGCGGCCGCGAGGAAGCGGCAAGGATCCGCTCGAAATGTTTTGCAGCCGTTGCCGGATCGTTGAGCCCCCGCAGGGCATACCATCCGGCATGAAATTCCGCGTCGACGATATCGACCGTGCTCTTGGCGTCATGGCTGGCCGTGATGCGATAGGCTTCGCGAAAATCACCTTTGTCGGCAAGGCCGCGCGCAATGATGCGCCGTTCATTCCACCATTCGGTGGCATTTACCTGTTGCGACCGGTCGCGCGGTGCCCGCTCCATTAGGGCTGCCGCCTCGGGATAACGATCCTGCTGGCGCAGATATTCGACGCGGACAAACAGATAGGCCGGGTCTCTTGCAAAGGCAGAGCCAGCCGCATCGAGAAGCGCGCCGGCATTTCTGGCCTTGGCTGAAACGGCACTCCAGGCCGTATGGAGCGGCTGCGCATGGCCAAGCTCGGCGAATCGCTTCGCTTGCGCGGTGCGGCCGCGATACATCAGATAATCCATCCGCGCCCGGTGATCGGCTACGGTAAGGAGCCCGCCGAATTCCTGCAGGAGGCGGTCCTCCAGATCCTTGTCGAGCGCAGTGCCGATCCAGAACGGTCGCAGAATGGCGCCCGCCTGTGGTGTCCTTCCGGAGGCAACCAGCGCACGGGCAAGAATGATCGCGCCCTGCGGCGTTTCCGGTGCGCTGCGACCAAAGGCTGCCAGCACCTCTGATGGCGCCGGATTTTCCCGGAAAAGCGCCCGTTCGAAATTGCCGCGCAACCGGCCAAGGCCCGGCCAGCCCTGCAGCTCGCTACCGGCCAAGGCAATTTCGTGCGAGGGCACGTCGCGCAGGCCGGAGGTGACGATGGCCCAGGTTAAGAGGTGGCGGTCGAGCGACCCTGGCGCAAGCTGGTCGCGCACGGCCAGCGCATCGGTTGCGTCGTTGCTCGACAGGAAATCCAGCCCCGCCTTCAGCTGTGTGGTCGGCAGTGTCGGTTCTGTGGGGGAGGTGGGGCGAGGCGGAATGGAGCCGGTATATTCCGGCACGGAAACGCGTTCCAGCGGTGCCGGGCGCGAGAGCGGAAGCGGCACGGGGCCGTCCGGCACGGGGGCTGCCCACAGGCTTCCCGCGCAAAGCGAAAGCCCCAGGCCGCTTAACAGAACCGACTTTCTCATCCCTCAACCTGCGGCACGAACTCTTCTATCCTATTAGTTGACGTGATGATTAACAGAGGCTTACCGAACGGCGGTCGTGACCGGATTTCTTGATCACGATCCGGTGCGAAACCGAAAAGACCCTGCTTGTTTCAACCTATTGGCCGCACTATGGTGCCCGCCACATTATCAGACAATACGGCCGAAGCATGAAGATCGGCCGTTCGGGAGTTATTGCATGTTCAAGGGGTCCATGCCCGCGCTTGTCACGCCTTTCACCGATTCGGGGGCGGTGGACGAGGATGCTTTTGCCGCTCACGTCGAGTGGCAGATCACCGAAGGCAGCACCGGCCTGGTGCCGGTCGGCACAACAGGCGAATCGCCAACCTTGTCCCATGACGAGCACAAGCGTGTCATCGAGCTGTGCATCGAGGTTGCGGCAAAGCGCGTGCCGGTCGTTGCCGGCGCCGGCTCCAACAACACGCGCGAGGCAATCGAGCTTGCCCAGCACGCCGAACAGGCCGGCGCCGATGGCCTGCTGGTCGTCACCCCCTATTACAACAAGCCGACGCAGAAGGGGCTGATCGCGCATTATTCGGCGATCGCCGAGGCTGTGTCGCTGCCGATCATCATCTACAATATTCCGGGCCGTTCGGTCATCGACATGACGCCGGAGACGATGGGGGCGCTGGTCAAGGCCTATCCGAATATCATCGGTGTCAAGGATGCGACCGGAAAGATCGAGCGTGTCTCCGAGCAGCGTATGACCTGCGGACCGTCCTTCGTGCAGCTGTCTGGCGAGGATGCAACGGCGCTTGGCTTCAACGCCCATGGTGGTGTCGGCTGTATTTCCGTCTCGGCCAATGTCGCGCCGCGGCTTTGCGCCGAATTCCAGCAGGCAACGCTTGCGGGCGATTACGCCAAAGCGCTCGATTATCAGGATCGTCTGATGCCGCTACACAAGGCAATCTTCATGGAGCCCGGCGTCTGCGGGGCAAAATATGCCCTGTCGCGTATTCGGGGGCTGAACCGCACCGTTCGCTCGCCGCTGATGTCGAGCCTTGAAGCCTCGACGGAAGCGGCCATCGATCAGGCGCTGCGCCATGCCGGCCTGCTGAACTGACAGCCGCCTTAATACGAATACGCCGGCAGTTTTGCGCTGCCGGCTTTCCATCTGGCCAGCGGCACACTACATTAGTGTGACAGCCCGGCCATTTGCCGGCCGAATTTTTTGAGACTTTTGACGGATCGGACCAGCTTCCATGGCACCCAGGGGCAGCCAGCGCGTCGTAAACAAGATCGTTGCGGAAAACCGCAAGGCGCGCTTCAACTACGAGATCATCGATACCTACGAGGCGGGCATCATGCTGACCGGCACGGAGGTGAAGTCGCTGCGCGAAGGCAAGGCGAATATCGCCGAATCCTATGCGTCCGACGAGGGCCAGGAAATCTGGCTGATCAACTCGCATCTTCCGGAATATCTGCAGGCGAACCGCTTCAACCACGAGCCGCGCCGCCGGCGCAAGCTTCTGCTCAACAAGCGCGAGATCAACCGGCTGCGTGTCGGCATCAACCGCGAGGGCATGACGCTGGTCCCGCTCAAGATCTATTTCAACGAAAAGGGCCGCGCCAAGCTCGAACTGGCGCTCGCCAAGGGCAAGAAGCTGCATGACAAGCGCGAGACCGAGAAGGAACGCGACTGGAACCGGCAGAAGAGCCGGCTATTGAAAACCGGCTGAGGATTTTGCCGCGTCACTGCGATTTTTTCAAAGCCGTGGAGCATTTTGGCTCCACGGCTTTTTCATGATGTGCGGCCGGCCGTTCGTTCAGCGGCCGCTGAAGCCCATGGCCATCATCGCTGCTGCCCGATGTGCCTCGCGCAGCAGTTCATCCTGCCGGGCGGCGCGGCCGCGTCCGTCATAGGGCTCGTTGTGCCCGCCGATGAGGCCGATATCGCGCAACTGATGATCATCCAGCGCCACGGTGGAATTGCGGGCGGCGCGACGGCGAACGATCGAGAGGAAGCCGGAAAGGCCGAACAGGCGAAGGATGCGGCTTGCCGGCATCGTTTCGGTAACGGCGGAGATTTCAACGGTCTGGTCGATCGTGCGCATGGCTCACTCCTTGTCGATGAGGCACGAAATAGTGTTCCCGCTCTGCCGGTCGGGCAGCGGGCAACGGTGATGGGTTGGGGGTTTCCGGGGTGTCGCCTCTGCGACAGGCGGCAAACTGTCGCAGACAAAGCCATTCGTCCAGTGAATGTTTTGAATATCATGCATCACGACAACTGATCGCAGCGGGCGCGGCATTCCGCCGCCGCGGGCGCCGAGTTGCGCCGTCCGTGGCGCAGCGCGACGCTCGCCACGACGCCGCGCACGGTGCGCGTTGCGTGTCCGTTTGCGCCGGTCATCATAATTATAGCCGCGCCTTAAATGGCCATTAAGGTTAGCAAGGCATAAATTTGGACATCAGGAATTTACGAAACCGGTAACCATGTTTTCATGCCGGCGCCGCCTGTCCGTTCGCGTTTAGTGTCGAGTA
This sequence comes from Neorhizobium sp. PAMB6716, assembly GCF_058242805.1. NCBI lineage: Bacteria > Pseudomonadati > Pseudomonadota > Alphaproteobacteria > Hyphomicrobiales > Rhizobiaceae > Neorhizobium > Neorhizobium sp. PAMB6716. Next base: position 2,152,872 of record NZ_CM177835.1, on the reverse strand, counting down.
GAGCGTAGTATGACGAGTATTATCACCAACACGGGTGCCATGGCCGCGCTTGCCACCCTGCGCGATATCAATCGTGCCCTGGAGACGACCCAAGGGCGTATGGCGAGCGGCGTACGCATCGGCCAGTCCTCGGAAAATGCCGCTTACTGGTCTATTGCCGCCACGATGAAATCCGATGACAAGGCGTTGGCCGCTGTCCAGGATGCGATGAACCTTGGCGCTGCCACCGCAGACACCGCCTATGCGGGCTTGAGTGCCTCCATCGACGTGGTGGATGAAATCAAGTCCAAGCTGATTGCCGCGCGCGAACCCGGCGTCGACAAGGAAAAGGTCGACAAGGAAATCGACCAGCTGAAACAGCAACTTGTCTCCATCACCGATGCGGCAAGCTTCAACGGCGTCAACTGGCTGAAGCTCAATGACGGGTCTGACACCACGGCCAAGGTGGCTGCCTCGTTTTACCGCGACCTCGACCGCAGCGTGTTCATGGACATGATCGAGTTCGATCTGGTGGCCAGTGATGGCACCATCACTTCGCTTGTCGACAACCGTTCCACCAGCACCAATGGCGGCGCCGGCATCTTTACCAACACCCAGTTTGCCATCGATTCCGGAGCAAGTGCCAATTATGTGCTGGTCGTCAACCAGAGTAACAGCACATCAGGTGTCGAGATCGCGCTGACCCGGGAGACCACCAGTGATGAACTGGATGACATGATCACCGTGGTCGAGGAGATGTTGCAGATGATGGCGGACGCCGGCGCCAATATCGGTTCGGTTCAATCGCGCGTGGCGCTGCAGCTCGATTATACGTCCAAGCTGCGCGACTGGATGAAGGGTGGCATCGGCACGCTGATCGATGCCGAGATGGATGAGGAAGCAACGCGCCTGAAGGCGCTGACGACACAGCAGCAGCTTGCCATCCAAGCCCTGTCGATTGCCAACACGCAGCCGCAAAACATTCTGTCGCTGTTCAATTAAAGGCAGGCCACTTTTTGGCGCAGCATCAATTTGCCTGATAGGTGTCCTCACCAAAACGCGCTTGGCTTCTCCATTTGCTTCGTTATTGTCAATTTAAATGGGGGAGCACCTTGATGTCCGAGAAAACCGCGCCGGGACTGCCCTGGCTGATCATTGCCAGCGGATCGCTGATCGTGCTGCTCATCTTTGGACCACGCTCGGCCATGGGCTTCTTCCAGCTGCCGATGCTGGCGGACAAGGGCTGGGATCGATCCACCTTCGGCCTTGCCATGGCCTTCCAGAACCTGTTTTGGGGCCTCAGCCAGCCGTTCTTCGGGGCGATGGCGGATAAATACGGCACCGGTCGTGTTCTGGTTGCCTCCGGCGTGCTTTATGCGCTCGGCCTTCTCGTCATGGCGCATGCGGCAGCACCGCTCTGGCTGCATATTGGTGGTGGCGTGCTGGTCGGCACCGCCATCGGCGCCGGCTCGTTCAGTGTCATCCTGTCGGCCTTTGCCCGCAACGTTACCCCGCAGCAGCGCTCCATGGCTTTTGGCATCGGCACGGCGGCGGGATCTGCCGGCATGTTCCTGTTTGCGCCGATCAGCCAGACGCTGATCAGCACCTACGGCTGGTCGGACAGTCTTGTCATCATGGGTGTGATGATGCTTGCCGTGCCGCTCTTGGCCTTTCCGCTGCGCGGCAATGCCTCATCGGGCACGCAGAGCAAGGCGCAGTTCGAACAGAGCGTGGCGGGGGCGCTGAAGGAAGCCTTTGCCCACCAGAGTTTTCTGCTTCTGGTCAGCGGCTTTTTCGTCTGCGGTTTCCAGGTGGCTTTCATCACCGCGCATTTTCCGGCCTATCTCGGCGATATCGGCATCGATGCCCGTTATGCGGTGATCGCCATGGCCTGTATCGGCTTTTTCAACATCATCGGTTCACTGGCCGCCGGTGTGATCGGCCAGCGTTATTCGAAACCGTATTTTCTGGCGCTGATCTATATCGGCCGCTCGATTGCCGTCACGGCCTTCCTGCTCCTGCCGCAGTCGCCACTATCGGTCATCATCTTTGCCATCGTCATGGGTCTGTTGTGGCTTTCCACCGTCCCGCCCACCAATGCGCTGGTCGCCATCATGTTCGGCACGCGCCATCTTGGCCTCCTCGGCGGCATGGTGTTCCTGTCGCACCAGATCGGCTCGTTTCTGGGCGTGTGGATGGGCGGTTTTCTCTATGACCGTTTTGGCTCCTATGATGCCGTCTGGTGGCTTGGCGTGGTGCTCGGTTTGTTTGCCGCCGTGGTTCACTGGCCGATCCGCGAGCGTCCGGTGGACCGGCCGCTGGCACCTGCGGTTTAAACCTCAGTCCTGTGGCCCGGTGGAAAGGCGCGAAAGCGCCTTCAGCGCCGCCTGCACAAAGCCATCGCGGGCGGCGTTTTCGGTGATGCCGCGCGGCTCGTAGACGTGGCGGTTGAGAAAAAAACCGCTAAGGCGGAACGCAGCCGCCAGGCTCTGCGGATCGACGCCGCGGTTTGACTGGGGGCCCAGAAACGCCGGCAGAGCCAGAAGCCTATCCGCATAGGGCGCGCCGGCCGCACGGCTGACCGCCCGCCCGCTCTTCGGGGATACGTAGACCAGATCCTCCAGCGTCCCCGTCGCCGCACATTCGGCAAGGTCCAGCCCGAAGCCGAGATCGTTCAGTACCGCAAGCTCGAAGCGCACGAACAGTTCTCCAGCCCCTGCCGGATCGTCCATGTGGTCGAGGATGATATCGAGCGCCTCGAACAGATGCGGATGCGGATCGCGCTCCGGCAGAAGCCGCAGGAGCGAGCCCATGGCCTGCACGCCGTAAAGCGCGGTGGCGCTTTCCATCAGCCGGGCGGCACGCAGGTTGACCGGTTCCAGCTTGTAATCGCCGAGATGCTCATCGAGCCGCGCCCGCCACACAGCCTCCACCCGGTTGCCCGGTTGCAGCACCGGCTGCATGCTGCGTGAGCGCCCGCCGCGCACCAGCCCCATATGCCTGCCGCGGGCACGCGTCATCAGTTCCGCCACCACGCTGGTTTCCCCGTGACGGCGAACGCCGATGATGATGCCTTCGTCCTGCCATTGCATGCTCTGGCCAAATTCCTGTCAGTTTATCCGCATGTTAGCGCATCAAAACGCGCTGATGAACCGATTTATCCGCTTGCTTCTTCGCCAATGGAACAAACTGCCGGGTTTGGGGGTTGCTGGCGCGAAACAAATGAGGGAGTTCCCATGCGCCACGCCGCTGCCGCCATCTTTCTTTTCGCTATCCCGACGATCGTTGTTGCAGCGCCGCCGGCTTCCGCCCAATCGCCGGCCCTGGAGCAGGCCTGCGTCAACGTGGCAAAAAACTTCCTTCTTTCGCCGAAGCTGACGACCGGTATCGTGCAGTCCTTCCCGGAGCTTGATCCGCCCGGCGCGCGGCTGACCTATGCCACGCGCGACAATCCGCAGCCGGTCGATTTCACCAATCAGATCGAGTGCGAGTTCAACAAGGCCGAAGCGCCGTTCGGCCTGACGCGCTTCTGCATTTCCAACACCTGTTATTCGGCAACGGAACAGGAACCGGAACAGCGCCGTCGTTATCTCGAAGTCAAGGCGCTGATGGATCGCCAGAAGTGAGAAGGGGCCACAGGGCCCCTTCAAGGATCGGATGACGTGAGGGTCGCCTGACCGCCGAAGCCAGATCGGCACGGCAAGGTCGGGTGATCAGCCTTTTGGGAACTCCAGTCCCATTTCGCGAAAACGCTCGGGGTCGTCGCCCCAGTTTTCACGCACCTTCACGAACAGGAAGAGATGGACGGGCTGCTCGAGGATTTCGGAAATTTCCTTGCGTGATGCGGTGGAAATTGCCTTAATCGCGTCGCCGTTCTTGCCGAGCGCGATCTTCTTCTGGCTGTCGCGCTCGACATAGATCACCTGTTCGATGCGCACGGAACCGTCCTTGCGCTCTTCCCACTTTTCGGTTTCGACGTGGGAGGCGTAAGGAAGCTCCTGGTGCAGGCGCAGGAACAGCTTCTCGCGGGTGATTTCGGCGGCGAGCTGGCGCATCGGCAGGTCCGAAATCTGGTCTTCCGGATAATACCACGGTCCTTCCGGCAATTCCTTGGCCAGATAATCCATGAGGTGCGTGCAGCCCGATCCGGTCGTTGCCGAAATCATGAAGGTCTGCTCGAAGGCAACCTTCTCATTGGCAATCTGCGCCAGTTTCAACAGGTCTTCCGGGCGCACCCGGTCGATCTTGTTGAGAACCAGGATCTTTGGCTGATAAACGTCCTTCAGGCCTTCCAGGATCGTATCCGCATCACCGCGAATGCCGCGCTCGCTGTCGATCAACAGCATGATACGGTCCGCGTCCTTGGCGCCGCCCCAGGCGGTGGTCACCATGGCGCGATCCAGCCTGCGGCGCGGCTTGAAGATGCCGGGCGTATCCATGAAAACGATCTGGGTGCGATCATGGATCGCGATGCCGCGCACGATGGCGCGTGTCGTCTGCACCTTGTGGCTGACGATCGACACCTTGGCGCCGACCAGCCGGTTCAGCAGCGTCGACTTGCCGGCATTGGTGGCACCAATCAACGCCACGAAACCGGAACGTGTCGGGCGCTCGACCACGGGCGTCTCAACTTCGGCCACGGCGTCTTCGGCGGGAATGTTGTCTTCTTCGGTCATAAAGTCCTTCAGCCTTCGTTGGCGGGCTTTTGCCACACGCCTTCACGTTCGAGCATTTTGGTCGCCGCCACCTGTTCGGCTGCGCGTTTGGAGCGTTCGACGCCGGTTTCAGGGGCAACGCCCTTGATTGACACGGTCACGGTAAAGCGGGGATCGTGATCCGGGCCGGAGCGATCGTCAACCGTATAAAGCGGCGTGGTGCCGAAACGGGCATGTGACCATTCCTGCAGCTCGGTCTTGGCATCCCGCTTGGCGGCATCGGCACGGGTCGCCCGGTCGTGCCAGTTACGCAGGATGAAACCGCGTGCCGCCTCCAGGCCGCCATCGAGATAGAGTGCGGCAATCAGGCTTTCCACCACGTCGGCGCGCACGTTCAGCATGCGCTTGCCGGTGAGCTTCTTCACGTCGGCGCCGGTGCGGATGAATTCGTGCAGGCCCAGCTCATCGGCAATGCCTGCGCAGCTGTCGGCGCTGACCAGCTGGTTCAGGCGCACGGAAAGCTCGCCTTCGGTGGCATTGCGGAAGGTCGTGAACAGCATTTCGGCCACGCAAAGGCCGAGAACCCGGTCGCCCAGAAATTCCAGGCGCTCGTAGTTGGCGACCTTTGCGCTGCCGGTGCTGGCATGGGTCAGCGCGCGGTCCAGCCATTGCTTGTCCGAGAAAGCATGGCCGATGACTTTCTCAAGCCTCTGGCGTTCTTCCCCGGATAGCGATGTCGGCTTCATCAGTTGACCACCTTGAACAGACGATCCCAGCGCATGTTGGCCGGCCAGTTCCAGATCTCGCGGAACGAGGTATCGTTGCCGAGCGAGAAGAAGATCACGCTGGCGCGACCCACGAGGTTTTCAGCGGGAACATAACCCACATCGAAGCGGCTATCGAGAGAGTTGTCGCGATTATCGCCCATGAAGAAATAATGGCCTTCGGGCACGATGAATTCGCGGGTGTTATCGCCGCGCGAGACGGGCGACTGGTCCAGTGTGTCGTAGGTCTTGCCGTTATCAAGGGTCTCGCGGAACACCGGAACGTCGGCACCCGGATCCAGGCGATAATCGGAGGTAAAGCTGCCATCGGCCATTTTCGGCACCGGCTGTCCGTTGATGTGCAGCACGCCGTTGATCATCTGGATACGATCGCCGGGCAGGCCGACGAGGCGCTTGATGTAATCCACGTCCGGATCTGTCGGCAGGCGAAAGACGATCACGTCGCCACGCTTGGGCGGCGAAAACTCAAGGACGCGGCCAGAAAACAGGTTCGGCGAGAACGGCAGCGAATATTTCGAATAACCGTAAGCGAACTTGTTGACGAAGATATAATCGCCCACGAGCAGGGTCGGCATCATCGAGCCGGAGGGGATGGTGAAGGGCTGGAACAGCACGGTACGGATCACCATGGCAAGCAGCAGCGCCTGGATGATGACCTTGATATTTTCCCAAAGGGCGTTCTGCTTCTTTTCGGTTCGTTCTGCCACGTGTGCGTCTTTCGTTTCCAGCGTTTTGCGCTTCTCTAAACTCTTAACCCCATGCGGGCAATGGCCTTGACCGTGCGGGCCTTTTCAGGCCGCAACGACCGGACGGGCTTCGATGACCACGAAGGCCTGCGCATAGGGAAATTCGTCGGTGATGGTGAGGTGGATAACCGCTTCATGGCCGGGAGGCAGAAGGCTTTTCAGCCGCTCGCCAGCGCCATTTGTCAGCGCCATGGTCGGTTTTCCCGAGGGCAGGTTGACGACGCCCATGTCACGCCAGAACACGCCCTGCGCAAGGCCGGTTCCGAGCGCTTTCGAACAGGCCTCCTTGGCGGCGAAGCGCTTGGCATAGGAGGCGGCGCGCATCTTGCGCCCGTCGGATTTTTTGCGTTCGATTTCGGTGAAACAGCGGTGCGTGAAACGCTCGCCGAAGCGCTCGATGGATTTTTCGACCCGTCTGATATCGATCAGGTCGCTGCCCATGCCAATGATCATGCCCATTCTCCCTGCTGCCAGTCTGACCGAGATGTCAGGGCGCACTCTGCGTATCGACCGCTGCGGCTTCTTCGCGGCGCGCGACGAAATTTGCCCGTCGTGCGGCACGATACCTTCTGATCCCCACAAAAGTGGCGATATAGCAGCAAAGGCCAGTCAAAATCGCGGGAGGAAGTGCGCCAATCGCCAGCGGTTCGAAAACCGGCCGCCACAGTTCGCGCACGTGAAAACCTTCAAGCAGATGCAGAAGGTCAGCCGTGGAGGTGGCGGCACTGGGCTCGCGGCCAAGCATTTCATGGCCGATCTGCCAGGTAATCGGCAGAATGAAGGGAATGGTCAGCGGATTGCTGAAGGCGGTGCCAAGCGTTGCGGCAATCAGGCTTGCCCGCAGCAGGAAGGCGATGGCCAGCGCCATGGCAATGTGAAAGCCGAAAAACGGCGTCCAGGCCGACATCAGGCCGATAGACAGACCCGCTGCGACCGCATGCGGTGAACCACCCATCCGCAAGGCCCTTGCCCTGACATAACGCAGGGTCCGCAAGAGGCCTTTGCGTCGTCTGTTCTTCAACCCGCGGGAAGGGGCGGGATGAGCTTTCTTCAAGAAACTGAACGGCATGAAAGCGCGCATGAGTGACTACCGGTCCTTGCCGGCAGGGCCCGGCGCTTCGCTTGCGCGATCAGAGGCCCTTACGGAACATACCGCGGTCGATCTGGCGCATGCGATATTCGAGTTCGATCGCATCGTGCGATTCATTCAGATAGGCCATTTCACGATCCTGAACAGAGGGAGCGCGAAGGGCGCGGGCGATGGTGCGAAGCGGCTTGAACATTGTTATCTCCTAATGTTGCGTTGCACAACATATAGTCGATGCCAGACCTTTCCACCAACGCGACCTTCCCTCATCAGCCGTGCGTGTAGTGCATAGCGGCAGGACATCATCCTGCCGCAGTGCTTAACAGGTGATCAATCGTAGACGCGCTTGACCGTAGACACGCAGTCGAGATCCTTCAACTGCGTCAGAAGCTGGTTGAGATGGCGCAGGTCCCAGACCTCGATTTCCAACGCAAGCTCGGAAAAATCTGCCGCCACCCGTCCCATCGTCATGGTGCGGATATTGATGTCGAGACCGGCGATCTTCTGGGCGATGGTGGCAAGCGTCCCCGGCTCGTTCAGCGCATTGATCGCGACCTTTGCCGAGAACCGTTGCTTGTTGGCGGCATCGAGATCCCAGCGCACGTCGATCCAGCGCTCGGGCTGGTCGTCGAACCGCTGCAGCGCAGAGGCCTGGATCGGGTAGATGGTCATGCCCTTTCCCTCGTCCATGATGCCGACAATGCGGTCTCCCGGCACGGCACCGGCGGGGGCGAAATGCACTTCCATATTGCCCGAGAGCCCGCGGATCGGCAGCGGATCAGGGCCATCGATCTCGCCCGCGGCCTTCGTTGCGTCATGCGCCGTGCGTTCTGCACCGGGCAGACGGAACATCATGCCCGATGCGCTCTGCATGTTGAACCAGCCCTGGTCGGCAGCCGGCTTGATGGTCGTGCGTTCATCCTTGAAATCCGGATAGACAGCCTTCAGCACGTCGAGCGAAGACAGCTCGCCGCGTCCGACCGATGCGATCGCATCCTCCACATCCTTCTGACCGAGGCGATGCAGCGCAGGTTTCAAAACCTCGCGTGAAAAAGCCTTGCCGGCGCGCTCGAAGGTACGCTCGAGAATGCGGTGGCCAAGGCCTGCATATTGTTTGCGGATGGCCATGCGGGTGGCGCGGCGGATGGCCGAGCGCGCCTTGCCGGTCACGACGATTTCTTCCCAGGCCGCCGGCGGCACCTGCACGCCCGAGCGGATGATCTCTACCTCGTCGCCATTGGCAAGCCGGGTGACCAGCGGCATGATGCGGCCGTTGATCTTGGCGCCGACCGTGGTGTCGCCGATATTGGTGTGCACGGCATAGGCAAAATCGATCGGCGTTGCCCCGCGTGGCAGCGCAATCAGCTTGCCCTTTGGCGTAAAACAGAACACCTGGTCCTGAAACAGTTCGAGCTTCGTGTGCTCGAGGAATTCCTCCGGATTGTCACCTTCCGCGAGCGCTTCAATCGTGTGGCGCAGCCAGGAATAGGCATTGCTTTCCCGTGACAGAAGTTCGCCCGGTTCGCCGCCCTCGCCATCCTTGTAGAGACTGTGGGCGGCAATGCCGTATTCGGCAATGTCGTGCATGCGCCGGGTGCGGATCTGCAGCTCGATGCGCTGGCGCGACGGGCCGACGATCGTGGTGTGGATGGAGCGGTAATCGTTCTGCTTCGGCGTCGAGATATAATCCTTGAACCGCCCCGGCACGACGCGCCAGCGTGTGTGGACGATGCCAAGCGCTCGGTAACAGGCTGGCACGTCATCGACGATCAGCCGGAAGCCATAGACATCCGACAGCTGTTCGAAGGACAGCGACTTCGACTGCATCTTGCGGAAGACGGAATAAGGTTTTTTCTGGCGTCCCTTGGCGGTGGCGTTCAACAGGCCGTTTGCCACCATCAGGTCGCGCAACTCGTCCTCGATCTTGGCGATCAGGCCTTCGTTGCGAGCCGACAGTTCGGCCAGCCGGTTGGTCACCGTCTCATAGGCTTCCGGGTTGAGGTAGCGGAAGGAGAGATCTTCCAGCTCATCGCGCATGTCCTGCATGCCCATGCGGCCGGCCAGCGGCGCATAGATGTCCATGGTTTCTTCGGAAATGCGGGCGCGTTTGTCGTCGCGCATATGCTCGAGCGTGCGCATGTTGTGCAGGCGGTCGGCAAGCTTGACCAGAAGTACACGCACATCGTCGGAAATGGCGAGCAGAAGCTTGCGCAGGTTTTCCGCCTGCTTGGCCTTCTTCGAAACGAGATCCAGCCGCTTGAGCTTGGTCAGCCCCTCGACCAGGCGGCCGATGTCCTCGCCGAACAGTTCGTCAATTTCAGCCCGCGTGGCCGTCGTATCCTCGATCGTGTCATGCAGCAAAGCGACGGCAATCGTCGACTCGTCGAGATGCATCTCGGTGAGAATGGCGGCCACTTCCAGCGGATGCGAAATATAGGGGTCGCCGCTCGCGCGTTTCTGCTGGCCGTGTTTCTGCATCGCATAGACATACGCCTTGTTGAGCAGAGCCTCGTTTGCATCGGGCTTGTATTTCTGGACCCGCTCGACAAGCTCGTATTGCCGCATCATGCTGTGGAAGATCCTTTGAACAAGCCGGAACAAAAAGAAAAAGGCGCGCCAACCGTGAGATTGGCGCAGCCATCATTATGCAGACAACAAGATTATGGCGAGATCATTGACGATCGGTAATCGTCTTTGATCCCTCAGTAATCGTCGCTTTTTTCCGGCGGTACCAGGCCTTCGATGCCGGCGAGAAGATCTTCTTCCGTCATCTGGTCGAAGGTCAGCGTTTCCGGCAGGTCGTCTTCGTCCATGCCCTTTTCGGCGCCGGCGGAGGCACCGGCATTGGCCGAGATCATCGTCGACGGATCGGGCTCGGGCTCGTCCACTTCCACATGCTTCTGCAGCGAGTGGATCAGGTCTTCCTTGAGGTCGTCGGGCGACAGGGTTTCGTCGGCGATTTCGCGCAGCGCAACGACCGGATTCTTGTCGTTGTCGCGATCGATGGTGATCGAGGCACCCTGCGAAATCTGGCGGGCACGATGGCTGGCGAGCAGCACCAGCTCGAAACGGTTATCGACTTTGTCGATGCAATCTTCTACGGTGACGCGGGCCATTGCCTGTCCTTCTGCGATCGGTATTCATGTGATTAGGACGCCGGATACAGGCAATGGGCGAGGAATTCAAGTTTTTCCTCGTCTGCCCTTGTGTGTGATGGTGTCTACGACCAAATCTCTATGGATAACTAGGCGAAATCGCTTGGATAAAGCCGAATCGTGAATTAAACACTTCGTATATGAAGATATGGTAATGTAAGAGAGCAGCCTGCCCCTTTTTTTAAGATGGGGGCGCCTGGGGAGAGGCTGGCAGTTCAAAAACATTTTGAGAATGAATGGAGGAAACCATGTTTGACCCACGGGAAAAAATTGCCCTTTTTATTGATGGCGCCAATCTTTACGCCGCATCGCGTAGCCTTGGATTCGATATCGATTACCGCAAGTTGCTGAAGGCGTTCCAGAAGCGCGGTTATCTGCTGCGCGCCTATTATTACACGGCGCTGATCGAGGATCAGGAATATTCGTCCATAAGGCCGCTGATCGATTGGCTGGATTATAATGGCTATAAGGTCGTGACCAAGCCTGCCAAGGAATTTACCGATTCCCTGGGCCGCCGCAAGGTGAAGGGCAATATGGATATCGAGCTTGCCATCGATGCAATGGAACAGTCGGAAACTGTCGACCACCTGGTTCTGTTTTCCGGTGACGGTGATTTCACCACGCTGGTGGAAGCGCTGCAGCGCAAGGGCCGCAAGGTCTCCGTCGTCTCGACCATGGCAACCCAGCCGCCGATGATCGCCGACGACCTGCGCCGCCAGTCGGATCACTTCATCGACCTCATCTCGCTGAAGGCCGAAATCGGCCGCGATCCGTCCGAGCGCGTGCAGCGCCCGGTGGAACCGGCACCCGAGCAGGCAGAGGCCTGATCGCCGACATCGGTTGAAGGCAACGTCCAGGCGTTCATGCGCCTTTCCCGCCGGGCCGCACGCGCGGTGGGAAAGGTGTCAGCGGCGCTTGATCGGCCAGGTGTCGCGCCGGTCGAGGACTTTTGCGGCATCTCCGACGGCAATCGTTCCCGAACCCACCGGCACGGCGTTCCAGCCGAACAGCGGTCCCGGCACCCGTCGGTCCGCCGACATGCGGATGCGGCCCATGGCCGGCATCGGGCTTGCACCGTCGCGTGAGCCCGTCTGCTGGTCCTGCGTCGTCATGATGCAGCGCGCGCAGGGTTTGACGAGATAAAGCACGACGCCGCCGATCTCGATCGAGCCCCAGCCATCCTCGGCAAAGGGCTCGTCATGGTCGATCACCACATTGGCGCGAAAACGGTCCATGCCGACCGGTTCCTCGCCATGGGCTGCCATGTCGGCATTGAGCGCGGTCAGCGACCCGGTCGTCGTCACCAGAACCTGATAACCATCGCCAAAGGCGACCGGCGTGCCGGGGCCTGCCCAGTCTGCGCTTGCGGTTCGGCGCGACTGCGCGTCGAAATAGACCAGTTTGACCGGGCGGCCGAGAAAGGCCGACAGGGCGTCGTTGACCCTGGTGTCGGCCACGGCGGCACTCACCGTCTGATCCCAGATCGTCACATCCATGCGATCATCAACCGGTGGCGGCGTGACCGCGAGCGGCGGCTGGCCTTCCATCGACAGGGTCAGATGCGCGCCGGGTGTTGCCGAAATCTGCGCCAGCGCCGGCAGCTGCCGTTGCGTGATGAAACTGCCGGATGGATCGGTCACCATCCAGCGTCGGTCATGGCCAAGGCCCCAGGCATCGATCGGGCTTTCGCGGAGCGAGATGCCGCGCCCGCTCTTTAAGGGGAAGATGTTGAGGGCGGAGACGCGCATGGAAAATCCTCAGATTTCGTCGAGAAACAGATCGCGGAACTGGGCCAGCCGCTGGTGTCGTTCGCCGGCAAGGTGCCGGCCGGTCGGCGTCTGGAAACCATCGGCCAGCCGCAGCAGCTTTGTCTCGAAATGATCGAGTGAAAAGGCCTTGTCGTCCAGCGCGCGGTGCTCTCCTTTCGGGTCGGCCGGCTCGTAGAGTTTTGAGCCCATGCGGCCGGCCGTATAGAAGGTGCGGGCAATACCGATGGCACCAAGCGAATCCAGCCGGTCGGCATCCTGCAGGATTTTTGCCTCGAGCGTTTGTGGCGCATGGCCCGCCGAAAAACTGTGGGTGAGGATGGCATGTGCCACCGCCTCGATCCGCGCTGGTGGCCAGTTCAATCCAGCCAGGATGTCGCTTGCCTTTTCGCTGGCAAGCCGGGACGACTGTGCCCGCTCGGGATGGTTCTTGGCCAAGGACACGCAATCATGCAGCAGAACGGCCGCGGCAAGGATTTCGCCGTCGCCGCCCTCCTGCGCCTGGATGCGAAGGGCATTGTGGAACACGCGCACGATATGGGCGATATCGTGGGCGCCATCCTCCTCCTGCACCGCATGGTGCAGAAGCGTATCGGCCAGAGTTTCATAAGGCGCAAAACGCGCCACGATGGGGTTCACGTTTCCCTCAGGCATCAGCCGCTTTTTCCGATTCGGAGACGGTCTCTTTGCGGTTCTTCTGCGCCAGAATGCGCTGGTAGAAAAGCCCGATGCCGATCAGAACGCCGCCCAGACCAATGAAGGACAGCGCGCGTAAAATGCCTTCGAGATTGGCCATGTCGATGAGGAACACTTTCAGCACCGCCACCAGCACCAGGCCCGCCGAGACGAGCCGCAGGCTGCGCAGATCGCGCCAGGAACCGACCGCCAGAAGTCCGACGCCGATCAGCAGCCAGACCACCGAATAGGTGTAGGTCTCGCCCTCGAAAAAGCCCTTCCAGGAGGCGATGTTTTCCCCCTGCCAGAACCAGCGTACCGACAGCGTTGCCCAGGCAAAGCCGAGGATGGCGGCGGTGATTGCAAGCATGGTCACGTAGGGCGCGGGCCGTCTCTGCCGTGCATAAGCGGCAAGGCCCCCATAGGCGAGCGCCGGCAGCAGGTAACCGGGCACCAGCAGGTTGAGGAACGGCCAACTGCCGGTGTTTTCGCCGGAAAAATACGGGTTGAGCGCGCCGAGATGCAGTGACAGCACATTGAGCGTGGCAACCACCCCCGCCAGCATCGAGCCATAACGCAAGGCGCGGCTCGGGCTTTTGATGTCGAGCGTCATCAGCACGCCTGAAAGGCCGATGGTCAGCAGCGTATAGATGGATTGCTCGCCAAGCGTCGGCACCCGGTCATCCAGAACGCCACCGGAAGCCGCATGGCGCACCAGAATGGCAAGCGTCAGCAGCCCGATCAGGGCGGCAAGTCCCTGCAGCGCGTTAAGCGCCCGCCGGCCGGGCCAGTGGCGCAGGTGCCAGCAGGCAGCCACGAGAAGCAGCGCCGGCACACCGTAGCCCGGCAGCAGCGCATTAAAGACCGGCGTGGTGGAGAGATGCAGCGGGCCAACGATGGTCGGCTCATAGGCAATGCGCGCCATCACCACCAGGGTTGCTGCAACCATCACCAGCGGCAGGCCACGCCAGGGGCGCAGGCGCGTTGCAAGAACGTAGACAAAGCCCAGCATGGCAATGCCCAAGGTGGTGACAAGACCGTGGGTCAGCGTGTGCAGGCAGAGCGTGAAGGCCCCGAACGAGCCCAGAATGAGGATGTCGCGCGCAAGCACGCTGGACGAGCTTTGCGTCTGTGGTTTTTCCGTCCGCTCGACGGTCGACAGGATGGCAAGGCCGAGTGCCAGGGCAAAGCCGCCATGCAGCCAGTCGCGGCCGAGCGCCCCTTCGGTCAGAAAGGTGATGGTGGCGAGTGTTGCCGGAACGATGGCCACGATCACGGCCCAGACAACGGCCATGTCCCGGTCCTGCCGGCCGCGGCGGTGCTGGAACAGCAGGCCGCAGGCGGCAAGGATGGCGGCAAGAACAAGGCCTCCAAGCACGGTGGTGCCCGGCGAGGGGAGCCAGCTTGCGGTGCCGGTGACGATCAGCGGTTCGGACAGGCCGCCACTGAGGTTCATCAGGGCCAAGAGAGCCGTGCCCCAAACGGCAGCCAGGGCAGAAAACAATGCCGGCCAGGCGCCGGGTCTGCGGCCTGCGCCAAGGCTTGCCAGCATGCCTGTTGCCGCAACGAAGATCAGCATCGGGTCGCCGTTTGATCCGTTGCTGGTGGCAAGAAGCGTCATCACGCAAAGCAGCGTGCCAAGCGAGACCGACAGCATGATGCCACGCGGCCGGCGACCGAGCAGATGGCGGATGCGTTGCCACCTGCCGGCAGCATGGGCCGGGGCGTCGGCCATGTCGTCAAACAGGCGGCCGGGCCACAGGAAAGCTGAGCCGGCAATCATCACCAGAAGCGCGATGCCCGGCGGAAACGGATCGCGCATATCGGCATAGAGCGAGTAGGCAATCACCCAGAGCGACAGGCCGGCATTGGACAGGATCGGCAGCATGTGCCAGCGGCGCAGGCGCGCGGCCCCATTGGCGGCAAGCCAGACGATGGAGAGGAAACCGAACAATGCCATGATATCCGGCGCATCCGTCGTCACCAGCGCAGGCGTGGCAAGGGAGGCTGCAAGGCCAAGGCCGGCCAGCGCCTGTCCGTGCAGCAGCGAAAGCGCAAGCGTTGCAAGCGAGACGGTTGCCAGCAGAAAAAAGGCGGGCAGGGGGCCGATGAACGCATAGACGCCGTAGGCAACATAAATGGTTGCCAGCAGCGTCACGCTGGCGGCAGCCGTCAGTATGCCGGGGATCATCGCATTGGAGAAGGCTTCCAGGCGCTGCGGAAAGGATCTGCGCCTGAGGATCTCGCCGAAGGCCGCCAGCAGGAGCCCGAACAGGGTGGCCAGCAGCAGCCGGGTTTTCGGGCCAATCAGCCCGCTTTCGATCGAATAACGCACCAGGAAAACGCCGCCGAGCGCCAGCGCCAGCCCGCCGACCCACACCGTCCAGCGCGCCCCAAGCCGGCTTTCCAGGCTTTCGCGCGGTTTTGCAACGCCAGGTGTTGCCGGGGCTTCCTGAATGCGCTCCCCTTCATCCTCCGCGACCTCGGGCTCTTCAGGCGCTTGGGAGGTTTGCGTCTGCCCCGGAGCCGGCTCGTCCTTGTCGTTCATGATGCGCAGGGCGGGAGAGGCTGTCTCGGCAAGCGGCACAGCATCGCCGCCCATGGCCTCGCGCAGCGCCGTGACACTCTTTTCCAGCACCTGCAGTCGCTGCGCCAGCCGCCGGTGTGATACGACGAGCGCCAGCAGCAGGACGAGAAATAAAAGTTCCAGCATGAATGCTCCGCCATATGGTTTGGGTCTGCTTATATCGGTGCAGCCGCGGCAAAGGAAAGGTCGCAGTCCCGAGGTCGGACAATCGGCGCTTCGAGGTTAAATCTTCGGCAGGACTTGCCTCTATATCGACCATATGTCTTTATTTTAGTCATTAGACTTATTGTGGTCATATTCTGTGCAATTTTGACTTGCGTGCGAGGCCAAGAGTGGCTTTGATGGCGCGCATCAGCATCAGTCCAGGGGGAAACAGTTCATGATCACGCGCCGCCTCTTTACCCGGCTTCCGGCTATTGCAGCCTTTGCACTTGCCGCCGGCCTGTCCGCGCCGGCGCTTGCCGATACGGCCATCAAGTTCACGCTCGACTGGAAATTCGAAGGCCCTGCCGCCGGCTTCCTGCTGGCGCTCGACAAGGGGTATTTCAAGGCGGAAGGCCTCGATGTGACGATCGACAGCGGCAATGGCTCGGTGGAGGCCATTCCGCGCGTGGCGACCGGCGCCTATCAGATGGGCTTTGGCGATATCAACTCGTTGATCAAATTCCTCGATGAGGACCCGAGCCAGAAGATCAAGGCCGTGATGATGGTTTATGAGCGCCCGACCTTTGCGGTTGTCGGCCGCAAGTCGCTCGGCATCACCACCGATCCGAAATCGCTGGAAGGCAAGAAGCTCGGCGCACCGCCGCCGGATGGCGCCTTTGCCCAGTGGAAGGCCTTCAAGCAGGTCGCCAAGATCGATGACAGCAAGATCAAGATCGAATCGATCGGGTTTCCGGTGCGTGAGCCGATGCTCGCCAAGGGTGATGTCGATGCCGTCTTCGGTTTTGCCTTCTCGGTCATCCTCAACCTCAAGAAGCAGGGCATCAAGGACGAGGATATCGCCACCATCCTGATGGCCGAACATGGCCTCAACCTCTATGGCAACGCCGTTCTGGTGAACTCCGATTTCGCCCAGAAGAACCCCGAGGCCGTCAAGGGTTTTCTCAAGGCGCTCACCAAGGGCTTTATTGCCTCGGTCGCCAAGCCTGAAGAGGGTGTTGCCGCAGTCCTCAAGCGCAACGAAACGCTCGACAGCGCCATCGAACTGGAACGCCTCAACATGGCCAATGCCATGAACATCAAGACGCCTTATGTGGTCGCAAACGGTTTTGGCGGCATTGACCCGACCCGCCTTGCCGCCTCCATCGAGACGCTGAAAGTGTCGATGGGGCTCAAGGGCGCGGTGAAGGCCGAGCAGGTGTTTGACGCGAGCTTCCTGCCTGCAAAGGCCGAGCGCATGCTGCCTTAAGGGGCGCGCATATTGCCCTAACGGGCTGCCCCTCACCCTGGCCCTCTCCCCGCATGCGGGGAGAGGGGACCACTGCCTCTAACCCTTACCTGAACGAGGATCTGGGCGTGTCGGCATCTCCCTTCTCCCCCGCGGGGAGAAGGTGCCCGAAGGGCGGATGAGGGGGCTCCTTGCGCCAACTCTGTGCCGTGTCGCCCCCTCATCGCCTCGCATACGCTCGGCACTTCTCCCCGCTGGGAAGAAGGCAAAGTTGTCGTTCAAGGAGACTTATTTTGTCCCACCTCGTTTCCATCGATAATGTCGACATGCGCTATGGCGGTGCCGATGGCACGCTTGCCGTCTCCGGCCTCACCATGTGCGTCGACAAGCGCGAGTTTTCAGCCGTTGTCGGTCCCTCCGGCTGCGGAAAATCCACGCTGATGAAACTCGTCACCGGCCTGCATATTCCGCAGGCGGGTGTCGTGGTGGTGGCGGGTGCTCAGGTGACGAAACCGGTCTCCATCGTCGGCATGGCCTTCCAGAACCCGACCATGCTGCCGTGGCGCACGACGCTCGAAAACATTCTTCTACCGCTGGAGATCGTCGAGAGGCACCGCCATCGCCTGCGAGCGAACAAACGTGAATACGTTGAAAAGGCCGAACACCTGCTCGAAACCGTCGGCCTCAAAGGCTTTGGCCAAAAGTTTCCCTGGCAATTGTCGGGCGGAATGCAGCAGCGCGCCAATCTCTGCCGGGCGTTGATCCATGAGCCGGACCTTCTGATGCTCGACGAACCTTTTGGCGCGCTCGATGCCTTTACGCGGGAAGAACTCTGGTGTGTCATCCGCGATCTGCATGCGGCCCAGGGCGTCACCATCGTGCTGGTCACCCATGATCTGCGCGAGGCGGTGTTTCTGGCCGACAAGATTTTCGTGATGAGCGCAAGGCCCGGCCGCATTCTGAAGGAACATCATGTGCCCTTCGCCCGCCCGCGCGACCTCGACATCATGTACCACAGCGATTTCAACGATATGGTGCATGAATTACACGGTGAAATTGCCAAGGCGAGGGTTGTGGCATGACGAGCGTAACCGAAACCCCCGCCGCAACACTGCCGAAGAAGCCGCTTTCGGCGCGGATCAACTGGGTGCGCGCCGCACCCTTCCTCTATACGCTGGCGCTGTTCGTGCTCTGGGAGGGGCTGGTGCTGGCGCTCGACATGCCCCCCACCATCCTGCCGTCGCCGACGCGGGTGTTTCAGGCCATCGTGCAATACTGGTCGCCGATCTGGAAAAATTCGCTGCAGACGCTCTACACAACCACTGTTGGTTTTGCGATTGCGGTGGTGGCGGGGCTTGCGATCGGGCTCTTCATCGGCTGGTCGAAGACCATCTATGCCGGGCTTTATCCGTTGATGATCGGGTTTAATGCCATCCCCAAAGTGGCGCTGGTGCCGATCCTCGTTATCTGGTTCGGCATCGGCACGGTGCCGGCGGTGCTGACGGCCTTTTTGATTTCCTTCTTCCCGATTGTCGTCAACGTCGCGACCGGGCTTGCGACCATCGAGCCGGAGACGGAAGACGTGCTGCGCGCGCTTGGTGCCCGCAAGATGGACATCATGCTGAAGGTCGGTATTCCCCGCTCGATGCCCTACTTTTTCGGCTCGCTGAAAATTGCGATTACGCTCGCCTTCGTCGGTTCGGTCGTCTCGGAAACGGTCGCTTCCAATTACGGCCTCGGCAACATGATGAGTTCGGCCCAAAGCCAGTTCAACGTGCCCCTGGTGTTTGCCGGCCTGCTGATGCTCGCCGTCGAAGGCATCGTCATGTACGCGCTGATGGCCTGGCTGGAACGCCGCATGACCGGCTGGGCGCATCGCTCCACAATGGCGCAATAAGGAACCCGGAAAGGGCGCTCGTGACGCGGCCTTCCCGTCAGGGGGGAGCCGCCTCACACCATCGTTGGCGGCGGCGATGCGTCATCCTGTTTCGTGTCTGCGGGGTGGTAGGTCACCTGCGGGAAGGGGATGCTGATGCCGTTTGCGTCGAAGGCTTCCTTGGTCCACTTGGTCATGTCGCGGGATGTCATCCACCACACACTGCTGTTGGCCCAGTAACGCAGCGCAAGGATGACCGCGTTGTCGCCGAGATCCATGACGAAGGCGGACGGCGGCGGATCCTTCAGCACGCGTTCGTCCTTGGTGGCGAGATCGAGAAGGATGGCGAGCGCCCGGTCGATATCGTCCTCATAAGCGATGCCAACCTTGAAATCGTGCATGCGGGTGGAGAGACGGCTGTAATTGGTCACCGGCACGTTCCACAAAAGCGAGTTGGGTGCCAGCCGGTAAAGCCCGTCATAGGTTTTAAGCTCCGTGGCAAACAGGCCGATATCCTGCACGATGCCGTTTACGCTGCCGGTATCGATATATTCGCCGACGCGAAACGGCCGCAGCACCAAAAGCATGATGCCGGCCGCGATGTTCTGCAGCGTGCCCTGAAGCGCAAGGCCGATGGCGAGACCGATGGCGCCAAGGGCTGCAAGGATCGAGGCCGTCTGAACGCCGAACTGGCCAAGCACCATCACGAGAACGATAATCAGTACCGCATAACGGATGACGTTGGAGAAGAATTGCGCCAGCGTCGCATCGATGCCATGAATTCGGCCGAGCCCGCGCCGCGCCCAGCGGCTGAGCAGGCCCGATGCCACCCAGCCAAGCACCAGCAGCAAGAGCGCGCCAACGACCGAAAACGAATATTGGACAGCGAGCGCCGAAAGTTGCGCCAAAGCCGCTTGTGTGGCCACCACCAATTGCGATGCCTGATCCTCCATGGCCGAAATTACTCCTTCTTCAGCAGACGAGAGGGGGTAACTGGCGCGGCAGGGGGCGAGGTCAAGCTTTTTCCGAGGCGGGAAGGGGCTGGTCCGCGGATGCGTAAAGCGGCAGCACGAACGTGGCCCGACCATCCGTCTCTGCCCCGCGGCCGATCGATTTGATCGCGGCAATCAGGCGGCCGTTGCGCTGCAGGGCGCGGTCGCCGATCTCGATCAGCCGCGTATTGGGGGTGGCATGCGGGGCAACCTGGCGCAGGCGTGCGGCCAGCACAAATTCATCCTGATCCGGATCGACCGCGAGCACCGCAATCACGGCGGCTGCCGGTGAGCGGGAGACCCCCATCCAGCAATGGATGAGGAGCGGTGCCGCGCGGTCCCAGCCTCGCACAAAGGCAATCAACTCTTCCACATGCTGCTCGCTCGGCGCCACCAGATTGCCGGTGCCGGCAAAGGTGATGTCGTTCATCGCAAGCTTCAGGTGGCGATCCCCTGAAATGACGCCGGGACGGTGAAAATTCTGCTTCTCAGCCATCAGGCTCACCATTTCACGCGCCTTGTGGCGCACGGCAAGTTCGGCGATTTTTTCCAGCGGTCCAACAACAATGCCGGTCATGGCATCTTGCCGGTCGGGCACAGGGCATCCAGAGCATGGAAGCGCTCAAGGAACCGCGTCTGCGCTTCGGTTGCCGCCATTGGTTCGATTGCAAGCATGTCGCTTGTAATGCCGCGCGGCAGGCCGAAAAATTTCTGCGCCTCGGCTACGGAAAATCCGGCAAGCTCGGTTGCCTCGAAGAAGGCCGCCACCGTATCGGCCCTCTTAATGCGGACCTTCAGGTCGCGGCTCGGGTGGGCGGGCAGCCCGAAGCGCAGGTGGATGGCTGCTTCCAGGCGCTTTTCCACCCCCTTGTAGCCGCCGCCGACGACAGCCTTGAAGGGCGAGATCATGTCGCCGATGACATATTCCGGCGCGTCATGCAGCAGCGCCATCATCAGGTCCACAGGCGAAGCGGCCGGGTTCGTCCGGCAAAAGATCTCTTCCACCATCAGGCTGTGCTGGGCGACCGAAAAGGCGTGGTCGCCGTGCGTCTGGCCGTTCCAGCGGGCCACGCGCGCAAGGCCGTGGGCGATATCGGCAATTTCCACATCGAGCGGCGAGGGGTCGAGAAGATCGAGACGGCGACCGGACAACATGCGCTGCCAGGCGCGCGCGGAAGAAAGGCTGGTCACGCGTCTGCCTCGGCGGCGTCGGACGGGAAGGAAAGTCCGGTCCAGGCCGGCAGTGTGAGCCTGACAGGCTGGTCGCCGGCAAGGATCGGCAGATCGCGCGACAGCGCATCGCCCACCCGGTCTGTACGCACAATGGCGAGCGCCTTGCCTTCTACCACGGTGCCGAGCGTTCCAAGCGGCTTGCCGCCGGCCGTCAGTTCCGTGCCTGATAAGGGCAGGGCCGTCTCAGATGAAACCTGTACCAGACGCCGGCGCGCGGTACCGCGATGCTGCATGCGCGACACCACTTCCTGGCCGACATAACATCCCTTGCGGAAGGAGAGGCCGCCATCGAGATCAAGCAGGATATCATGCGGGAAAGCGTCCTGCAGCGCGTAATCCTTGCCCGACTTGGCAAGGCCCGCCTCGATGCGCAAGGCATCATAAGCGGCCTCGCCGGGCGCATCGGCTGCCGCGTCCGGGCCTGCAGGCGCGCGCCTCAAGAGAATGCCGGCCTTGGCAAACGCCATGTCGGTCATGCCTGCCGCAGAGTCTGCCGCGTCTCCCCAGGTGACGCTGACGCCTGCCTGCCCTTGCGTGAGGGTCACGGCGGCGCGCAGCTTGTACATGGAAAGCCGGCGCGAAAAGGCCTCGCAGAGCGACGAGTCGCATTCCAGCAGAAATCCGCCGTCCGTGCGCCAGATGATGAAATCAAAGAGAATCTTGCCCTGCGGTGTCAGCAGCGCGCCGGGGCGGGCCTCATCTGCGGCAAGGCCGTCAATATCCGTGGTGACGATGCCCTGCAGGAAAGACTGCGCGTCAGCGCCTTCGATGCGGATCAGGCTGCGGGTCAGGAGAGTGGCAGTGGTCATAGCAATCCTGTCTGGTTCTCAATGCCAGACATATAGTGCTGCTCGCATTTTTCAAAATGCAACGGCAAGGTGGAGAGGGCAATTTGGCATCAGGAGAGGTTTGACAGGAAGGGCCGGCAACGCGGTTCAATCGCCGCCGGTAAACATCTTCCACTGGCCATCGGGTGCGATGCCGAGGCGATAGAAATTGTAATTGTTGGTCTCTTCCATCGCCGCAAGGTCGCCGGCCGTGATGATGCGCAGCAGTTCAACGCGCTCGGGTGCTGACAGCGTATCCAGCGGCTTGCCGACGAAATAGGGCCAGACATACATCTCGTCCGGCGTGCCGGCATTGATGCGGGCCGCACCGGTCTGCAGAAGATCCAGCATGATGGCGAGGATTTCCAGCCCTTCCGGATCGCCGGACAGGCTTTTCAGCGCGTCCAGCGCGTCACTACCATCCGCGCCAAGCTGGCGCATCTGGTCTGCGTCGAAATGCACCAGCGGCCGCAGGCGCTCGAACTCGCCGGAAGCGGCGGCTTCGACAAGCGCAGACCGGGCGGCCTTCACCGGTTCTGGAAGGCGTTCCAGATCGCGGATGATCTCGGCTGGCGCCGGGGCTGCGGCTTGCGCATCCGGGGAATCGACGGCCGGTGGGGCAGCCGTGCCATTGGCGGGAGGGCTGAACAGCGGGCCGGGCGCCTGCATTGGTGCCGTATCGGACTTTGTGGCATCCGGCGGATCGCCCGCCTGGCTGACTGTCGTGTCAGAAAGGGCATAAGCCCCTTGAGGGCCAGTTGTCACGGCAAGCACAAGACCTGCCGCAGCCAGCAGTATCTGCAGAGAGGAGGGGCGAGCAATTGTCGCCGCTTGGGTCTTCATGAAAAAGCCTCGGTTTCTTCAGGCTTGGAGCGTCAGGGCCGTTTAATCCGCCAGACTTTTGGATCCGGCAGGTGATTTTATTCAGCCCTTGGAGTTAAAGCCATTGGATGTGCAAGCCCGTGACGTTTACTGAACGGTCCGCTCGGGTGAAAATTCACCGGCAAGCATGCGGGCCCGCAGCGATTCCAGCATGGCTTCCGCGCCGTCTTCGCCATGCATGCGGATCGTTTCCCGCATGGCAAGCGCGATGGCCGCGTCGGCAATGATTTCCGGCTCGATGCCGTCTGCACGGCCGTCGGCCCAGGCTTCATTCTGGTATTCGAGCGCCGCCTGCATCTTCTCGTGCACAATCATGTCGTCGATGTCGTTGCGCGCTGTCTGCATTTTTATTCCTCTTGCAAGGGGTGTCCGTTGTTACCGGCACGTTAACAACACTAGCAGTCTTTTATCGAAACCACACGCCCCCAGCGCGAAAGAGGTAAATAAAAGCCTAATTTCCGTAGCGTGCCGCGATTTCGCCCGACAGTGTTGCACCTTCGTTACGGTAGCGTTCTTCCGCAACCCGGGCCGCCGGCGTGCAGGTGGTGTGCACCGCAGCAAAAGCCCTGTAACCCCGGTTGAACGAGGCCGTCAGTTTTTCCCGTCGCTTCGGCTCATTGGCGGTTTCAGCATCCAGCAGAGACTGCATGGAAGCCCGCCATTCATCCGAATCAGTCCCGCAGAGCGTGCGCAGGTATTGGACGGAGCCAAGGATTTCTGCAAGCCGCAACAGTTGCGCGTCATAGGGGGCTGGCTTTTCCGTCGGCTGTTCGGCAGCCTGCGGTGCGGCCGGCGGTTCAGCTGCCTTTTTTTGCGCAAACGCTACGGAAGAAAAGCCCGGCAGATCCGGAAATGGCGCCATGGGCAAAAGGCCAAGGCCCAAGGCCAGAACACGCAGGATCGGGAGGGGGAGGAAAGGCTTCACGGTCATCATGTGCTCTATGGAGGCGCCAGACGCGCCTTTTCAAAGGGCGGAGCGGGATTGGGATTGGGATTGGGCTGCCAGCCGTTCGACGCAGTCCAGAACGCTCTCTGGAACGGCAAGCGCGCGGATGTCTTCCAGCGTGAACCAGCCGGCATCGGCTGCATCATCGGCGGCGATGGCCTCGCGATCGGCATCGGCCTTCACCAGAAACACCGACAGGAAGAAGTGGCTCTCCAGATGGCCGGCCGCATCGTGGGTCTGAAGGTCATAGGTGGCAAAGAGTTGAGCGTCGCGTGCGACAATGCCGGTTTCCTCAAAAAACTCCCTCAGCGCCGTTTCCTGCGGTGTTTCGCCCGGTTCGGCGCGCCCGCCGGGAAAGGCAAAAAGATCCAGCGAGGGGGGATTGCGGCGTCGGATCAGCAGGTAACGCCCTTCGCGTTCCAGGATGGCGGAGGAGGCGGCGCGTGGGCCGTCTGCGGTCTTGTCGGTCATCGTCATCGGGCCACCTTAGCGGGCCTTGCGTCTTGCGCAAGCATGCGGGCTCTGCAACAGATGAGACATGAAGAGCACTTTCCTGTTTGGCCTGGCGGCACTTGCCGAAATTTCCGGCTGTTTTGCCTTTTATGCCTGGTGGCGGCTGGAAAAATCGGCGTGGTGGCTGGCGCCCGGCCTATTGTTGCTGGTGCTGTTTGCCTGGTTGCTGTCCCTGGTCGAAAGCGATGGGGCCGGGCGCACGTTTGCCGCCTATGGGGGGCTCTATGTGGCGGCCTCCCTGTGCTGGCTTTATCTGGTGGAAGGCAAGGCGCCGGACCGCTTCGATCTGTCGGGCGGCGCACTCTGCCTGCTCGGCTGCGCGGTTATCCTGCTGGCGCCGCGCAGCACCTGATCCGCTCCACCCGGGGGGGCGCTTGACGGGCTTGCGCCTGGGTGCGATCAAAAGGTCATGTGTGGACGTTACGCCCTGACCGCGACGCCGGAAGACATTCTGGAATTTTTGAGCGTCATCGAGATCGACGATTTTCCCCGGCGCTACAATATTGCGCCGACGCAGCCGATCCTGCTGGTGACCGCCAGCGACAGGCAGGCGCCCGGCAGCAACCTGCCGGAGCGGCAGGCGGTTCTGGCCCGCTGGGGTTTTCTGCCCGGCTGGGTCAAGGATCCGAAGGAGTTTCCGCTGCTCAACAATGCGCGTGCCGAAACCGCCATCGGCAAGGCCTCGTTTCGCGCCGCCATGCGCCACCGCCGCGTGCTCATTCCAGCCACCGGCTTTTACGAATGGCATCGGCCTGCCAAGGGCGAAGACGGCAAGGCGCAGGCCTATTTCATCCGCCCGAAATCGGGCGGCATCATCGCCTTTGCCGGCCTTATGGAGACGTGGTCGTCCTCCGATGGTTCCGAGGTGGATACGGTGGCCATCCTCACCACACGCGCAAACGCGCTGATCGGATCCATCCACGAGCGTATGCCCGTGGTCATCGATCCCCAGGATTTCACCCGCTGGCTTGATTGCAAGACGCAGGAGCCAAGGGAGATCGCCGACCTGATGAAGCCGGCGCAGGAGGATCTCTTCGAGATGATCCCGGTGTCTGACCGCGTCAACAAGGTCTCCAACATGGGGCCGGACGTGCAGACGCCGGTCGAACCGGTTTTCGCGCCGAAAGCTGTCGCGCCGAAAAAGAGTTCCGGTCAACTCTCGCTGTTCTGACGTGAGGGCGGCTGTCTGGCCGATCAGGCCGGCTTCAGCGTCTTGCGCTTCAGCATCAGCGCTGCTGCGACAACGGCCTTGATGCCGAGCGGGCGCAGCGGTGCGTGCAAATCCTGCTTTGCAGTTTCGACGGTGGTGATGGTCTTCTGTTCGCTCATGACGTTCCCCTGAACTTGCGCGATTCTCTTTGCTAACAATGTCTGGCCGCGCATCTCCGCAGAAATCAGGGCGGAAATTTGGCGCGCGGCACAAGAAGCGGTCAGCATGAAATCTAGAGACGCAGACTTGCGGGAAACTGTTGTTGAAAAAGCGCATTTGCGCCGCACCGCAACCTAATATTGCAATGCAGCAACGGCTTGGATCAGACGTTGGCGTGATCGTCTTCGATGGTCAACGTACCGTAACGACGCTTCCAGGCCCGGGCACTGAACGGTAGCACCAGCAGGTAAGCAACGGTGGTGACAGCCAGAACCTCCCATGTGTAGCTCATCAGCAGGGCGACATAGATCACCACACACAGAATGACCGGCAGCATCAGGTCCCGTCGCACGCGGGTTTCTGATTTGCCCGACCAGACGGGAAGGCGTGAGACCAGAAGGTAACCGATCAGAACGGTATAGGCCGTGGCACACCAGGCGATGCCACGATTGCTCTCAAGCCCCAGAAAACCGAGATAGACCGGCAGCAGAACCAGAAGTGCACCCATCGGCGCGGGCACGCCGACAAAAAATTCCGACTGCCATTTGGCCTTGTATTCACGGTCCGCCATCACATTGAAGCGGGCAAGCCGCAGGCCGGCGGCAATTGCATAGATCAGCGCCGCGATCCAGCCGATGGAGCCGACCTGATCGAGCACGAAGACATAAAGTACAAGGGCCGGGGCAACGCCGAAATTGATGATGTCGGCGAGCGAATCCATCTGCACGCCGAATTTCGACGTGGCCTTCAACGCGCGCGCCACGCGTCCGTCGATCCCGTCGAGGAAGGCTGCGAGCAGAACCATGGCGACGGCCAGCTCGAAGCGGTTTTCGAAGGCCAGCCGGATGCCGGTGAGCCCGGCGCAGATGGCCAGAACCGTGATGAGGTTGGGCACCATCAGCCGCAGGGGGATTTCCCGCAGGCGAGGTCCGCGTGCCGCATCGTCATCCGTGCGGTGTTCGGCACTCGTCTGGTGCGCATCGTGGGTTGCGTCGCGGTGATCGTCCAGCGGCTGCATGGCATTCTCCAGTTTATGTCAGCTGCGACGGCTGACGGTCGGGCCCTTGAAGGAGCCGAATTCGGCGATGACGGTTTCGCCGCCGACCGTGCGCTGACCGAGCGAAACGCGCGGCTGGCCGCCTTCCGGAACGTAGACGTCAAGACGCGAACCGAATCGGATGAGGCCAAAACGTTCGCCGGCATCAAGCGGCTCGTTGGCATGCACAAAGCAGAGGATACGGCGAGCAACCAGACCTGCAATCTGGACGACGCCGAGCTTGCCATGCTTGGTCTCGATCACCATGCCGTTGCGCTCGTTATCGACGCTTGCTTTGTCCAGTTCGGCGTTGACGAACTGGCCCGGGCGGTAGACGATCTGCGACACGCGACCGCGGGCAGGGGCCCGGTTTACGTGGCAATCGAACACGTTCATGAACACGGAAATGCGCAGCATCGGCTCGCTTCCGAGATCAAGCTCCACCGGTGGAACCACCATCTGCACGGAAGAGACCCGGCCATCAGCCGGGCTGATGATCACATCGTCATCCTGCGGGACAACGCGCTCGGGATCGCGGAAGAAATAAGCGCACCACAGCGTCAGCACGAGGCCGATCCAGAACAGCGGTGCTGCAATCAGGCCCGCGACCAGAGATACGACGAAAAAGGCGATAACAAAGATATAGCCTTCCTTGTGGATCGGCACGAGCGTGTTGCGGATGGTGTCGAACAGATTGATCAACGGTCTCTCCAGATTGTCCAGCTTTTATCATAGCTGACTACAGGCAAACCGTTTTGGGAGCAATGTGGTTCCGATGGCAGCTGTTTTAGCCGATCCCTAGAAATACCGCCAGCGAGCGTGTGACGGAGAGCATTGTTTCATCGTCCAGTCGTCCGAAAACCGGGCCGATCCTGTCGCGCTTTACGGACATGGCCTTGTCGATCATCACCTGAGAAGCTTTGCGAAGGCCATTGACAGGGGCGGGATGGACCGTGGGGCGCAGCAATGGTGCATCCACCAGTGTTCCGGACAGGAGCAAGATTGTCACCGTATCGGTGTCTTCAAATGAATCTGCCTGGATGATCATCGCAGGACGTGGCTTTCCGAAATCCCCAGAAACCGCAACGGTTACCAGATCGCCGCGCTTCACGCGCCGTCCTCGTCCTCGATATCGGCCAGAGCTTGGTCGATCAGAACGTCCAGGTCTTGATCTGCGCGATCCGCTGCCGCAACGATCCGGGCTTGTCGGCGACACTCGTCGGCAAAGCCGGGACGGCGCGTATCCGGCACCCATATCTGCACGGGACGCAGCCCTGCTGCGCGCAAGGCATCGCGTCGCTTTTGAACCCTTTGACCGAGAGGTATTGGCATGTCTGCCTCCGTCGAACTGTTACATGTAACGTAAACGGGGATAGGAGGTTGGTCAATGTCGCCGCGTGCTGAAAACAAATTTGACGCAAGAACTGGCTCAATTGATCAAGATACGGAAATCCCGTATAGTGTTTTGCATGACGCACAACAGGTTCGATCCTGACAAGGATGCAGCCAACTGGCGCAAGCACAAGCTTCCGCTGGGGTTTGGTGATCGGATCTTAGATGACGAGAACCATCTGATCATTCCATCCATGCGGGAGATCGATGGCGAGGATCGGTTCAAGGTGGTCGGTCTCGTCGGGGAGAAGCTGTTCACCGGTGCGTTTGTCTGGCGTGGGCATCTACCACGGTTTATCTCGGTCAGAAGGCGTAACAAGGGTGAAGAACGAGCGTATCACAGTACCGGCTGACCCCGCCGATGCCGAGGATTTCGAAGTGACCTTCGAAGCCCTTGATCGCGGCCAGCGAGCGCGCCTGATCCGCAGGACGAGGACAGGGCTCGGCCTGTCACAGGCCGAGTTTGCCAGCCGGTTTCGTGTGCCTGTCGGGACGCTGCGCGATTGGGAGCAGGCACGGGCAACAGCGCCGGATTTCGCCATCGCCTATGTGCGGGTGATTGCGCAGCATCCGGATATGGTC
Organism: Neorhizobium sp. PAMB6716; assembly: GCF_058242805.1. Taxonomy (NCBI): domain Bacteria; kingdom Pseudomonadati; phylum Pseudomonadota; class Alphaproteobacteria; order Hyphomicrobiales; family Rhizobiaceae; genus Neorhizobium; species Neorhizobium sp. PAMB6716. Next base: position 2,124,399 of record NZ_CM177835.1, on the reverse strand, counting down.
GCCGCAGCGGTCGCATAGGCAGAACACGCCGTTTTGCGCGAACGGTTCCGGTCTGAATTTCAAAGGTCGAGTGCGGTCTTGCCCAGAATGATCACGGCGCCGGCCAGAGCTGCGAGTGCCCAGTATTTCATGGGAATGAAGAAAAACCTGTGGTTTGACCGGTTGATAGTCAGTTCCTGGCCGGTCTGCTTGTCGATGACGACTTGGTCGGTGTTCTTCTGGAGGGCGGTGCCGAGGCCCCAGATGCAGGGGCTGGAAATCAGCAGCGTGACGGCGAACCACAACGGCTGCGCGCCATAGGTTCCGGCTCCATAGATCCCGTCAACGATCATGTTCATCGCCAGAGATATAGCGAACACGATGACTGCTACCAGAAATCCAAGACCGCTCCAGATGATCATGAGGTATCCCTTCCCATTCGATGCTTGAGCGACGGCCAGACCGGGTTACGGGCCGAGATCGCTCTTTGAGGTGCGCCTTAAAATTAGCGACGGCTCTATACACGATGCCGTGAATATTAGCGATGCCTTGTCACATTTTTGGGCGGATGGCAGTCGCCTGTCTGCTCACACTGCCGGCGTCTTGCGCACCACCACGCCCTCGTTATCGCTCTCGCGCACCTGGCGCAGGTGTTCTTCAGCCTGCGTTGCCTCGCGCTGGCGGTTCCACATCGAGGCGTAGAGGCCGTTCTGCTCAAGAAGGTTTGCATGCGTGCCGCGTTCGGCGATCTCGCCATGGCGCAGCACGATGATCTCGTCGGCATTGATGACGGTGGAGAGGCGATGGGCGATGACAAGCGTCGTGCGGTTCTTGGAGACGAGTTCCAGCGCGTCCTGGATTTCCTGTTCCGTCGTCGTATCGAGCGCCGAGGTTGCCTCGTCAAGAATGAGGATCGGCGGGGCCTTCAGAACCGTGCGGGCAATCGCCACGCGCTGCTTTTCACCGCCCGACAGCTTGAGGCCGCGCTCGCCCACCATGGTCTGGAAACCGTCCGGCAGGCTGGTGATGAAATGCCCGATCTGGGCAATATCTGCGGCCGCCAGCATCTCTTCTTCCGTCGCGGTCAGGCGTCCGTAGCGGATGTTGTAGGCGATGGTATCGTTGAACAGAACCGTATCCTGCGGCACCATGCCGATCGTGGCGCGCAGGCTCTTTTGCGTGACGTCGCGCACGTCCTGGCCGTCGATTTCGACAGAACCCTGCTGCACGTCGTAGAAGCGATAGAGCAAGCGCGAAATCGTGGACTTGCCAGCCCCTGATGGGCCGACGATGGCGACCGTCTTGCCGGCAGGCACCTCGAACGAGACGCCCTTCAGGATCGGCCGTTCCGGATCATAGGCAAAATGTACGTCGCGAAAGGCGATGCTAGCTTCGCGAACGGCAAGCGGCACGGCACCGGGACGGTCCACCACCTCGGCATCCACTTCCAGCAGATCGAACATCTGCTCGATATCCGTCAGCCCCTGGCGGATTTCGCGGTAGACGAAACCGATGAAGTTGAGCGGCACCGAAAGCTGGATCAGCAGTGCGTTGACGAAGACGAAATCACCGATCGTCTGCGTGCCGCGCTGCACGGCAAGCGCCGACATCACCATCATCACGGTCGTGCCGGCGCCAAAGATCAGGCCCTGGCCAAAGTTCAGCCAGCCGAGCGAGGTCCAGACCTGCGTGGCGGCTTTCTCGTAGCGTGCCATGGAGGCATCGAAGCGGCTTGCCTCCATGTCCTCATTGCCGAAATATTTGACCGTTTCGAAGTTGAGCAGCGAATCGATCGCCTTGGTGTTGGCGTCAGTATCGCTGGCATTCATCGAGCGGCGGATGGCAATGCGCCAGTCGCTGGCGCGGATGGTAAACCAGATATAGGCAGCGACCGTGACGGCCGTCACCGCCACATAGGCAAACCCGTAGGACACCCAGAAGATCACCGCCGTTAGCACGAACTCGACAAGCGTCGGCACCGAGTTGAGGATCGTAAAGCGGACGATGGTCTCAATGCCCTTGGTGCCGCGCTCGATGATGCGCGACAATCCGCCTGTCTTGCGCTCCAGGTGGAAGCGCAGCGACAGCTGATGCATGTGAACGAAGGTCTTGTAGGCAAGCTGGCGCACCGCGTGCTGGCCAACGCTTGCAAACAGCGCGTCACGCAGCTGGTTGAGGGCAAGCTGCACGATGCGGGTAAAATTATAGGCGATGACCAGAACCACGGCGCCGAGCAGGAAGGCCGGCACGAGGCCTGCCAGATCCAGCTTGCCGTTCAGCGCATCGGTTGCCCATTTGAAGAAATAGGGAACGCCGATCAGCACGAATTTTGCCGCAAGCAACAGAACCGTTGCCCAGACCACGCGGGCCTTGAGGTCAGGCCGGTCGGAGGGCCACATATAGGGCCAGAGGTTCACGATGGTTGTCAGCGGATTGCTGGTATCCGCCGCAACGGTCTTTTGTCGGTCTGCCATGGCTGCCTCCGGAAGGAACCCAGCACATAGGCTGCATGCGTTGTCTTTGCAACGCAGCTTCGGTCCGGCCGGCAAAGATCATGTCCCTGCCGGCTGCGGCTTTGCGCGATCAGCCTTTCTTCAGGCGCTCGCGGTGGATCTTTTCCGCTTCGGGATCCGGCATGGCCTTTTTCGGCACGCCAAAAATCTGGCCGGGCTGAATCACGTCAGGGTTGGCGATCTGGTCCTGGTTGGCCAGATAGATCGTGGTGTAGCGCACGCCCTGGCCGCCATAAACGCGGCGTGAGATCTGCCACAAAGTGTCGCCGCGCCGGATGATGACGGAGGCGGCCTCGCTCTGCGTCAGCGGTGCCTGCGCAATGGTGCGGGCACCGGCCTCAACCTGCGCTTGCGCAGCCGCTGCCGGCAAAGGCGCCACCGTGCCGTTTGGCAGGATGGGGCCGACGGCGCGGGCAATCATCTCACCGATCGAGCCGAGCTTGGCGCCAACGGAGTTGACGTCGCGCGGCAGCGCGTCGAGCGAGGAAAGTGCCGCTGCTGCCTCACGCACGGTATTGTCGGCAATCATGCGTGTCGTTTCATCGGCACCGGCCGGCAGACGGTATTCGGTGAGCGACCGCAGCGCGATCACTGTGGAGGAGCGGGCCGCCGCCACCTGTTCGTCGGAGGGCGTTGCGCCGTTCGCATAGAGCTTCTGCAACAGATCAAAGCCGCGCGAGACTTCGTTGCGCAGGCGGTCGAAGGCGCCGCCATCGATCTGGGCAAGGCCGGTATTGCCCGACAGCGGGCTCGCAACGGCTGCCACCTGATCGCCGGCCGGACGGTTGAAGGGCACTTCGACACGCACGATCACCTGGCCATTCGGACCGATCTGATCGACCGCGATGCGATGCTCGCCAATCGACAAGGCAACGGTTCCGTCGATGACGAAATGGCCGTCGGCGCCGGCAAGCGTTTCGCCGATGACGGTCGTGTCAGCATAGCCCTTCAGCTTGGCGCCCGACTTCGCAATGCCGGCGACAAAAATGCGATCGCCCTCGATTTCGACGGCGCTGACCTGCAGCGCCGGCTTTTCCGTCACGGCGCCGGCCGGGGCCTGCGGCACGGGTGCCGTTGCCACCTGCGTGTCGGCGGGTGCCGCAGCGGCGGGTGCCGTGGTCGGTGCCGGCGTCGTTGTGGCAAGGGAAGTGGTTGCCGGCGCCTGTTGAACGGCAGCCGTTTCGCTGGCGGAAAGCGCCACGCGCTCCGTCTTGGTTTTCTGGTTGATGTTCGGCAGCGCCATCAGGCGGCTCGCCTCGCCGGGTTTGGTGACCATGGCCAGCAGTTCGCCGTTCTTGTTTTCCGGCACGGAGACGGTGGCGATCTCTTCGGAAATCACCGTGCGGCCATCCTTGGCCGTTGCCTTCAGCACCAGCTGGTGATCGCCGGGTGCAAGCGGCTTGTCGATGATGGCGACAAATTCACCGGCCTTGTCGACAGAGGTCGTGGCAACCGTCACGGCCTGGTCGTTGACATCAAGCCGAGCCTCCGGTTCGGCCCGTCCGGCGATGACTGCGGTACCATCCGGCTCCACACGCAGCACGTCGAAGGTCGGCACGATGAGCGGCTTCAGTTCGGTGGAAGCGTTGGCAGCCTTCGGCTCAGCCGGGAGATCGCTCTTGGCCGTCGTTGCAGGCGCCTTTTCCGGCGCGGTCTCCGGTGTCGGGTCCACCAGCTGGCGGGCGGCATCGCCGGTACCGTTTACGGCCTGCTTGATTTCCTGTCCGGCATTGTTGATGGCGTCGCCCACCGGCTGGTCATTCGTCGTGAGACGGGGCATGACGAAAAAAACCATGAGGAGCGTTGCAACGACGAGTACGGATACAGCCAGCCAGCCGGCACGGTTTTTCATTATCAGACCTCTCCAGACGGAAACCCGTCAAACATCACGGAATTACAGGTTTCATGCCGTGTTAACAAGCTTTTAGGCCCTTTTCCGCTTGCTCGAAGCTTGATTTCCCGTCACTTTTACAGGTCGGGGCGCTGCTTTGCCTCTGATGAGTATGCATGACGGAGAATCTTGTGCCAATTCGATCCATTTGTGTTTACTGCGGCTCGCAGCCCGGCCGTGACCCTGCCTATGTGGCAGCGGGCAGGGCGCTCGGCAAATCCATCGCCGCCCATGGCTTGCGACTCGTCTATGGCGGCGGCACCAAGGGCATCATGGGCGCGGTGGCGGCCGGCGTCCTGTCAAACGGCGGAAGCGTTACCGGCATTATTCCCGAATTTCTTGTCGATATGGAGGCAACGCGCCATTCTCTCGGGCAGTTGAGCGAGTTGATCATCACCAAGGACATGCATGAACGCAAACATGCCATGTTCGAGCGGTCGGACGCTTTCGTGACGCTTCCCGGCGGCATCGGCACGCTGGAGGAGATCGTCGAGATCATGACCTGGGGCCAGCTCGGCCGTCACCGCAAGCCGATGGTGTTTGCCAATATCGGCGGCTTCTGGGATCCGATGCTGCAGCTGGTCGATCACATGCGCGGCCAAGGCTTCATCCACAACGCCAGTCTGGTGCGCCCGCTGATCATCGGCGAGGTGGATGACATCGTGCCCGCCATTCTCGATGCGGCCGGTGACGAGCCGGTTGATCAGGGCAAGTCGTCGGTCATCGAAAAGCTCTGAGCTAATCCACGATGAACAGCGTCGCACCGGTCTCTGTCGAAGAGCGGTGCGGCTCGGCGCCATCGGCCACCTGATAGCTCATGCCGGGTTTGAGCACGAAGATACGCCCGTCAGCCAGTTCCGTCGTCAGTTCGCCGGACAGGCAGAGCAGAATGTGGCCTTTCTCGCACCAGTGGTCCGCCAGATAACCCGGCGTGTATTCCACCATGCGCACGCGAATATCTGCGAATTTCTGTGTGCGCCACGTTGCCATGCCGGTGTCGCCCGCATGTTCGGTGGGGGTTATGCTTGCCCAGTCGGTAGTGCCGAAGGGAATGTCGGAGATGCGCATCGAAGGATCCTCTATCAGCGGGCGCGGTAGGCGCGCAGCATAGACCAGGTGTACATCGCAAGCGCCACCCAGATCAGCGAGAAGGCAAACAGTTTCAACGGGCTCATCGGTTCGTGGAAAACGAAGACGGCGATGAGGAAAATGATCGTCGGCGTCAGATATTGCATGATGCCGATGGTCGAGAGCCGCAAAAGCTTGGCCGCATTGGCATAGATCATCAGCGGCACGGCGGTGGCAAGGCCGGCAGCGGCCAGAAGCCAGGCATCGGTCGTGGTGCCGTGGGTGAGGTGGCCGGCACCGCTCATTTCCATCCAGATGATATAGGGAAGGGCTGGTACCGACAGGATCGCCACTTCAAGAAAAAAGCCCTGGTTGGGGCCGACCGGCAGCGTCTTGCGCAGGAAGGAATAGGCACCCCAGCTGAAGGTCAGCGTCAGCGAAATCCAGGGCAGGCGTCCGGCGTCCCAGGTCAAGAGGGCAACGGCTGCGAATGCCAGCACGATGGCAGCCATCTGCACCGGCGCCAACCGTTCCTTGAGCAGGATGGCGCCCAAGAGGATGCTGAACAGCGGATTGATGAAATAACCGAGCGCGCCTTCGATCGCATGGCCGGAACCGACCGCGTAGACGTAAGTCACCCAGTTGACGGTAATCAGCGTTGCCGTGACGGCCGCCATCACCATGGTGCGCGGGGAGCGCAGCGCCGTTGCTATATCCCCGAAGCGGCGCGTGACGAGCAGGATGACTGCTGCAAAGGGCACCGACCACACGACCCGGTGCGCCAGCACCTCGAATGGCGAGAGATGACCGAGCGCCTTCAAGTAAAGCGGCAGGATGCCCCAGAACGCATAGGCGGCAAAGGCATAGGCAAATCCGCGCGGCGTATCGCCCGCCGGGGCTTTCGGTGCAGCGGTCTCGGTCGCCATGATGTCATTCCTTCACGTCAGTGCGGCCCGTCTACGACTGATGCACGCCGCTGACCAATTCATTTCGCTGAAGCATCTATTCGCGGGTCTGACAGGGCTATCCCTGCAAGCCGCTTGAAAATTCACTCCGCCGCAAGCCTTCCTGCCATGTGGCGGTTCTTCATCAGCTTGTAGACGATGGAATCGATCAGCGCCTGGAAGGAGGCATCAATGATGTTTTCGGATACGCCGACCGTCCACCAGCGGGTGCCTTCACCATCGGTGGATTCGATGAGAACGCGGGTGATGGCCTCGGTGCCGCCGTTGAGGATACGCACCTTGTAATCCACCAGTTCCAGATCGACGATTTCGGCGTTGAACTTGCCAAGATCCTTGCGCAGCGCCAGATCGAGCGCATTGACCGGGCCATCGCCTTCCGCCACCGACATCACCCGTTCGCCGTCGATCACGAGGCGCACCACGGCTTCGGAAACCGTCTTCATCTGGCCATTGGCATCAAAACGCCGCTCCACCATGACGCGGAACCCTTCGATGGCGAAGAAATCCGGGATGGTGCCGAGCGTGCGGCGGGCCAGAAGTTCAAAGCTCGCGTCGGCGCCTTCATAGGCATAACCTTCGGCCTCGCGCTCCTTGACGATGGTGATCAGCGTATCGAGGCGCGGATCGTCCTTCGCCACCTCGATGCCGCGCCGCTTCAACGCGTTGAGGAAGTTGGACTTTCCGCCCTGATCCGACACCATGACCTTGCGGAAATTGCCCACGGTTTCCGGTGGCACATGTTCATAGGTGCGCGGGTCCTTCAGCAGCGCCGAGGCATGGATGCCGGCCTTGGTGGCAAAGGCGGAGGCGCCGACATAGGGGCTCTGGTGGTTCGGCGAGCGGTTCAGCAACTCGTCAAAGGCATGGGAGAGCGGCGTGAGGCCGGTCAGCCGGTCGCGGTCGATCGATGTTTCGAAACGGTCGGTATAGGTGTCCTTCAGCGCCAGTGTGGCGATGAGGGTGATGAGATTGGCATTGCCGCAGCGTTCGCCAATGCCGTTCAGCGTTCCCTGGATCTGGCGCACACCGGCCTCCACGGCCGACAGTGAATTGGCAATCGCCTGTCCGGTATCGTCATGGGCGTGGATGCCAAGCGAGGTGCCGGGGATACCGGCGGCGATGACGGATGATACAATGTCGCGCACCTCCTGCGGCTGGCTGCCGCCATTGGTATCGCAAAGCACCACCCAGCGCGCGCCGGCCTCGTACGCGGTCTTGGCGCAGGCGAGCGCATAATCCGGATTGGCCTTGTAGCCATCGAAAAAATGTTCGCAATCGATCAGCGCCTCGCGTCCGGACGCGATGACGGCGGCCACACTCTCGCGGATCGAGGCGAGGTTCTCTTCGTTCGTGCAGCCGAGTGCCACGCGCACGTGATAATCCCAGCTTTTCGCCACAAGACAGATGGCATCGGTTTTCGATTGCAGAAGCGCTGCCAAACCCGGATCGTTGGCGGCGGAGACACCGGCGCGTTTGGTCATGCCAAAGGCGGTAAATTTGGCCGCGCGCGTGCGTCTTTCTGCAAAAAATGCCGTATCCGTCGGGTTTGCGCCGGGATAGCCGCCTTCCACGTAATCGATGCCGAAATCATCCAGCAGCTTGGAGATGGCGATCTTGTCCTCGACGGAAAAATCCACGCCTGGCGTCTGCTGGCCGTCGCGAAGCGTCGTGTCGAAGAGATGGATCTTTTCCCGTGTCATGTCGGTGCCTCCCCAGGCAGCAGTGTCTTGCCGTGTTTTTCCCTCTCTGTCCTGCCGGACATCTCCACCCCTGTGCAGGGCTATCGCATATGAAGTAGTCCCCTCCCAAACCCTCCCTACAAGGGGGAGGGCTTAACCCGGCCGCACCTTCTGATGTGGGAACGGGACGCTTGCCGTATCGTATCTCCCCCCTTGTGGGCGAGATGCCCGGCAGGGCAGAGAGGGTCTTCTTTCAATTGCGATAGCCGTACCCTTGTGGGGGAGATGGCCGGCAGGCCAGAGGGGGTCCTTCAGTCTCAGTTCTTGCCCGCAAACCGGTCCGTCGCGCGGATCAGCTGGTCGAGAATGCCGGGCTCCAGATAGGCATGACCGGCGCCTTCGATCAGGTGGAAATCCGCCTTCGGCCAGGCCTTGTGCAACATCCAGGCATATTTGGCCGGGCAGGGCATGTCGTAGCGGCCGTGGATGATGACGCCGGGAATGTCCTTCAGCTTATAGGCATCGCGCAGCAATTGCCCTTCCTCCAGCCAGCCGGCATGGACGAAATAATGGTTTTCAATACGCGCAAAAGCCAGCGCATACTCCGCCTCGCCAAACGGGCCGGAATAATCCGGGTTGGGCAGAAGCGTGATGGTTTCACCCTCCCAGAGGCTCCAGGCGAGCGCTGCCCGCACCTGTTCCGCGCGGTCGTCGCCGGTCAGCCGGCGGCGATAGGCGGCCATCATCTCGTGGCGCTCGTTTTCAGGGATCGGCGCCTGAAAACGCTCGAACTTGTCGGGAAACATCTCTGAGACGCCAAACTGATAATACCAGTCCAGTTCGGCTTTCGTCAGCGTGTAGATGCCGCGCAGCACCAGTTCCGACACCCGTTCGGGATGCGTTTCGGCGTAAGCCAGCGCCAGCGTCGAGCCCCAGGAGCCGCCGAACACCAGCCATGTCTCCACGCCCATCATCTCGCGCAGCCGCTCGATATCGGCCACCAGATGCCAGGTGGTGTTCGCCTCCAGCGAGGCGTTCGGCGTGGATTTGCCGCAGCCGCGCTGGTCAAACAGGATCACATCGTAAAGGGCCGGATCAAACAGCCGCCGCTGCGTCGGCCCGCTGCCGCCGCCGGGGCCGCCATGCAGGAACACGGCAGGCTTTGCCCCCTTGGTGCCGACGCGTTCGAAATAGACGCGGTGGCCGTCGCCGACATCCAGAAAGCCGGTCTCATAGGGTTCGATCTCGGGATAGAATGTGCGCAACTCGTTGGTCATCTCATGCGTCCTGCTGAAGAAATCGGTTCATTCGTCTTCCGGTGGCCACTGGTCCGTATCATGGTCGGGGTGCTGGTAGCTTTCGATCGAGGCGAAGAAGGCTTCCATTTCGGGGCTGGTATGGGCCGGCTTGTCGAACAGCCGGTCGATCCAGGGCAACCGCTTGTCGTGGTTGACCTGCACCTGCGGCTCGAGCATTTCCGGCTGGTCAAACGCGCCGATGGCAAGCTCCACGCCGCCGGGATGCAGGTAAGCGAGTGGCGTGCCGCATTTGCTGCAAAAGCCGCGCTTTACCTTGACCGAGGATCGATAGAGGCTTGGTTGGCCGCGCGTCCAGGTCAGATGCGCCTGATCGGCGGTGACGAAGGCGCCGAAAAAGCTGCCGAACTGCTTTTGGCACATACGGCAATGGCAGATCGACGGACGTCCGAGCTTTTCCGCCCGAAACCGCACCGCGCCGCACTGGCAGCCGCCGGTAAACACACCTGTCATGGTCATGGTTGCGTTCCCTTCTCTGGCCACTCGGCCGTGTCATGGTCGGGATGCTGGTGGGAGACGATGTCAGACAGGAACGGCGCCTGTTCCAGGTCCTCCTCCGTCGGGTGCCCCGGCAGCTCATGCAAATGGTCCACGAAGGCGATTTTCCCCTCGGTGCCGAATTGCATGGTCGGGGGAAAGGCTGCCGGATCGTCAAAAACACCGGCCGCGATGGCCATGCCATCCGGCGCCTCATAGGTGAGCGGCGTGCCGCAATCGCCGCAGAAGCCGCGGGAGACGACATTGCTCGACCGGAAGATTTTTCGCGCGCCGCGCGTCCACTGGAAGTCTGTGCCGCGAACCGACACCAGCGGCGCGTAATAGGCACCAAACGCCTTCTGGCACATGCGGCAATGACAGATCGACGCAGCCTTCAAGGCGCCGCTCACACGAAAGCGGATCGCGCCGCACTGGCATCCGCCGGTATAGGTGCTGGTCATGTCCTGTTTTCCTCCGCAGGCAGCGCAATCCGCATTGAGGTTAAAATCGATGTGCAAAGCGCAACGGCATCGTGATCTCCCCCCGTGTGGGGGAGATGCCCGGCAGGGCAGAGGGGGGTAGATCACACGGCATGATGTCCGCCCTTCCTCATCCCACACGCTCCTTGATCGCCGCCAGGATATGCAGGCAGACATTGTCGATGTTGCGCAGAACATCCTCGTTCGAAAAGCGGATCACCGTCCAATGATCGGCCTCCAGACGTGCCGTTCTCGCGGCGTCATAGCGGATCGCTGAATCCTCGTTGTGCTGAAAGCCGTCAATCTCGATGATCAGCCGATGCAGAGGGCAAGTAAAATCAACGATATAGCCGGCGATGGGCATCTGCCGCCGGAAACTCAATCCCATCAAACGGTGCCCGCGCACCGCATTCCAAAGCTTCAGCTCCGCATCCGTCATGGCACTTCGCATGCGTTTCGCATTGGCTCGACGCTGCGGTGGCACCGGAGTGTGCGGCATGAGGTTTTTCCTCCGAAACGATCCCGTTGCGCGAGAGTGTGCTATCGGCAGGTTCACCTCAAGGAGGATTACGCCCATCGCAGATGCCGGCGTCCGGTCCTCGCAATGGCTGGCGCCGCTCGTGCCGTTACCCCCCTCTGTCCTGCCGGACATCTCCCCCACACGGGGGGAGATCAGAATGCCGCGCCGTCCTGCTTCCTCTTGTTTGGCAAAACGCCATCCACTCTGCCGATCTCCCCCCGTGTGGGGGAGATGCCCGGCAGGGCAGAGAGGGGCATGGCGGGGCAAGAGAGCCATGGCTACCGCTTCACTTCCCAGGTCGTCACCCGCTCACCGGTTGCCGGATCCTTGCCATCCTTCAACTGGATGCCCTTGGCCAGCAGCTCGTCACGGATCTTGTCAGCTTCGGTGAAGCTTTTGGCTTTAAGGAGCTCGAGGCGTGCTTGCACTGCCGCGTCCAGATGTTCTGAATCTATTCCCAGCTCGTTCAACTCAACAGCCAAGACTGCGCGCTCAATGGCTCCGGTGATTTCCGATTTTTGGTGCGCGCGGACATTCGCAACGATGCTTGCCAGCTGTTTATTTTCAAGGCCCAAGAAGTAAAGCGATGCAGCCAGATCCTCGCCCGATGCGCTACTTTTTTGTATCGCTTGTATGGCCTGAGGCGTGTTCAAGTCATCGTTAAGTGCTGCGATAACTTCGGGGATTACTTTACCTGTATCCGGCCCGTGCCGCCGCATAACATTGTGAAAGCCTAAGTTGATCTGATACGCCTCCTCCAGCCGCTTCACCGAAAAATCAATCGGCTCGCGGTAATGCGTCATCAGCATGGCCAGCCGCAGCACTTCGCCCGGCCATTTGCGTCCGCCAAACGTCTCCGTCTCCAGCAGCTCATTGATCGTCACGAAATTGCCGTCCGACTTCGACATCTTGCGGCCTTCCACCTGCACGAAACCGTTGTGCATCCAGACAGTCGCCATCACGTCGGTGTCATAGGCGCAGCAGGATTGGGCGATTTCGTTTTCGTGGTGGGGGAAGATGAGGTCCAGCCCGCCGCCGTGGATGTCGAACTGGTGCGGGCGCGCCTTGCCCTTGGGTGAAAGCCTGTCCTTGATTTCTTCCCAGAGGTAACGGTCGGCCATGGCCGAGCATTCGATATGCCAGCCGGGGCGGCCGTAGATGGCAAAGGTCTCGCCCTCGAAGGTAAAATCGGCGGGCCAGCCGGGTTCGGTGTCGGCCGATTGTTTCCAAAGCACGAAATCGCCCGGGTTCATCTTGTGGGCTTCCACGGCCACGCGCGCACCGGCCTGCTGGTCTTCCAGCCGGCGTTTGGAAAGCTGTCCGTAATCGGCCATGGAGGCGGTGGCAAACAGCACCTCATGGCCTTCCGAACCCTTGGCCACATAGGCGTGGCCTTGGGTGAGCAGGCGCTGGATGATGGCGATCATCTGGGGAATGTTTTCGGTGGCGCGCGGCTCATGCGTCGGGGCAAGGCAGCCGAGGCGCGCCACATCCGCCTTGAACTGGCTTTCCGTCGTGCCGGTCACGGCGCGGATTGCCTCGTTGAGGCTCATCGAGCCATCGGCGATTTTTGGACCGAAATCGCGCAGCGCCCGCGCGTTGATCTTGTCATCGACGTCGGTGATGTTGCGCACATAGGTGACATGGTCTTCGCCATAGACGTGGCGCAGCAGCCGGAAGAGCACGTCGAACACGATCACGGGCCGGGCATTGCCGATATGGGCAAAATCATAAACCGTGGGGCCGCAGACATAAAGGCGCACGTTTTCGGGGTCGATGGGCTGGAATTCCGCCTTCTCGCGGGTCAGCGTATTAGTGAGCTTGAGCGTGTCGCTCATCGAAATTCTCCCGAAACAGGTATGGACCCGCCGGCCCGGTTCCTGTGTCTTCTTTGAATTTCGAGAGACGAGAACGGCCAGGCCAGCGGTGCGCTAGCGAATAATTTTCCCGCAGATGATGCAGAGGCCGTTTTTCATGGACACGGTTATGGCGCGCGCCAAAGCCGCGGTCAAGGGGAGGGCAAGGCGTAATTGTTCGTCGGCTGGCGCCAAAGCGAAATATTCGTTCGGGAGCTTTGCGCCGTGCGAATGGTCAAGGCTGCAGCGGTATCTTGTCTTTCGCCGGCAGAAGGCCGAGAACCAGCGCGCAGCCGGCAATGATGACGGCACCACCTGCCACCTGCATCACCGTCAGCGGCTCATCGAGAATGAGCGCGCCGACCAGCACCGCCACGACGGTCACGGCAAATTCCACGCTGATGGCCCGCGTTGCGCCAATGCTGGCCACAAGCCCGAAATAGAGCACGTAGGTGAGCGAACTCATCAGGCCCGCCAGCGCCACGAGATAAAGATAATCGATCGGCTGCGGCGAAACCGGCACCGGCACCACAAATATCAGCGGCAGCGCAATGACGCCGCCCGCCAGAAACGCACCGATGGTGACTTCCCAAGGGCCGGTGTCTTTGAGGAAGCGGCTCGCATAATTGCTGCCGAAGGCGGCGCAGAAGGTGGAAAACACCATGGCAAGGCAGCCGAGCACGAAGGCGAAGGTGACAGGCACGGCTGGAAAACCAACCAGCATGACAATGCCGAGCGTGCCGAGCAACAGGCCCACAACCCGCGCCGGTGTAATCCGCTCCAGCCCCCAGACCTGCGCAATCACCATGGAAAACAGCGGAATGGAGGCAACGAAAATCGCCGCCATTGCCGTGCCGATGCGCGGTGCCGCATAGGACAGCCCGATCAACTGCCCGGCAACGGTCGTGGCACCCACCACGGCAAGCGGTATCCAGCTTGCTGGAAACGACAGTTTTCGGCCAGTGCTGCGTGCGAGGATGACAAGGATGGCAGCGGCAATGAAGCAGCGGAAGGTGACAGCGCCGACCCAGCCGAAGGCTGCCACGACCTTGAGAAGCAGCACGAAGGAAAGGCCCCAGGCGAGAGCCAGAAACACATAGGCGGCAATGTCACGGGGGCGCATGCGGGAAAAGTTCCGCTAGAGAAAAGAAGTGAGGATTGCCGGATTATTCCGGCAGGCGGTAATCGAGGAATTTATTGTCGCGCACGACAAAAAGCCGGCCGGTTTCCGTCATGTCGGGTGCGCAGAGCGGCAGAAGTTTTGCGGCAATCTCGGAAGGATGCGGCAGCGTTGCCGGGTCTTCGCCGGGCATGGCCTGCGCCCGCATGGCAGTGCGGGTGGCGCCGGGGTTGACGTTGATGACGCGCAGTTTCGTCTTTTGCGTTTCGGCAGCCCAGATGCGGCCGAGCATTTCGACGGCGGCCTTGGAGGCGGCATAGGCACCCCAGAAGGGGCGCGCATCGTTTGCAACGCTCGACGACAGGATAAGCGCGCGGCCGGCATCCGATTGCAGAAGCAACGGCTCGACGGAGCGGATCAGCCGCCAGGTGGCCGTCACATTGGTCAGCATCACCTTGTCGAAGACTTTTGCCTCGATATGGCCGACCGGCGAGATAACGCCAAGAATGCCGGCATTGGCAACGAGAATATCAAGTCTGCCCCAGCGCTCATGGATCGAGGCACCGAGCTTGTCGATGGCGGCCATGTCGGTCAAATCGAAGGGAACGAGGGTTGCCGTGCCGCCTGCCGCCTGAATGGCGTCATCCAGCTCTTCCAGCCCGCCCACCGTGCGGGCGCAGGCAATGACATGCGCGCCGGCCTTGGCCAGAGCCAGTGCCGTGAAATAACCGATGCCGCGCGAGGCGCCGGTGACCAGCGCGATGCGTCCCTTGAGATCAATCGTCATTACCCGTCCCGTCACTTCCTGTCCGGCGAAAGCCTTGGCCTTCGCCGGTCCTCCTCAACCGTTGCTGGCGAGAACCGAGACTTTCCGTCCCATCGGTTCCCCATGCTTGTCAAGCAGGCGCGTCGGATAGTCGCCGGTGAAATAGTGGTCGGTAAATTGCGGCCGGGCATTGTTGCGGGCTTCGCCGCCAACGGCCTGGTAAAGCCCGTCGATGGTGAGAAAGGCCAGCGAATCGGCGCCGATAAAGCGGCACATGGCTTCCATATCATCATACTGGTTGGCCAGAAGCTTGTCGGCATCCGGCGTGGCGATGCCGTAGAAGTCAGGATAGTAGATCATCGGCGAGGCCACACGCAGATGCACTTCCTTGGCGCCGGCATCGCGGATCAGTTGCACGATCTTCAGCGAGGTCGTGCCGCGCACGATCGAATCATCCACCAGAATGACGCGCTTGCCCTCGATCATGGCGCGGTTGGCCGAATGCTTCAGCTTCACGCCAAAGGCGCGGATCTGCTGAGTCGGCTCGATGAAGGTGCGCCCGACATAATGGTTGCGGATGATACCGTATTCGAAGGGAATACCGCTCTCCTGCGCATATCCCAGCGCTGCCGGCGTTCCGCCATCGGGCACCGGCACCACAACATCGCCTTCAACAGGCGATTCCTTGGCAAGGTTGATGCCCATGTTCTTGCGCGCGACATAAACGCTGCGGCCGCCGACGACGGAATCGGGGCGGGCGAAATAGACATATTCGAACAGGCAGAGCCGTTCCGGCTGCATGTTGGTGGATTTGCGCGATTCGATCTCGATGGAACCATCTGGCTGGATCTCGCAGATGATCACTTCGCCGTTTTCCACGTCGCGGATAAACTTCGCGCCGATCATGTCGAGCGCGCAGGTTTCCGAACAGAAGATCGGCTTGCCGTCGAGTTCACCCATCACGAGCGGACGGATACCGGTGGGGTCGCGCGCGGCAATAAGCTTGGTGCGGGTAATGCCGAGCATCGAATAACCGCCTTCCATCTGGCGGATGGCATCGATGAAGCGGTCTGTGGTGGAGGCATAACGCGAGCGGGCAATCAGGTGCAGCACCACTTCGGTATCGGAGGTGGACTGGCAGATGGCGCCACCGGCGATCAACTGGCGGCGCAGCGTCAGGCCGTTGGTGAAGTTGCCGTTATGGGCAACGGCAATGCCGCCGACTTCCAGTTCGGCAAACAGCGGCTGCACGTTGCGCAGCGCCACTTCGCCGGTCGTCGAATAACGCGTGTGGCCGATTGACATATTGCCCGGAAGCTTTGCCAGCGTCACCGGGTTGGTATAGTGGTCGCCGACAAGGCCCATATGCTTTTCGGTATGAAACTGCGTGCCATCGAAGGACACGATGCCGGCCGCTTCCTGGCCACGGTGCTGCAGGGCATGCAGGCCAAGCGCCGTCAGCGTTGCCGCGTCGGGATGGCCGAGAATGCCGAACACGCCGCATTCCTCATGCAGCGTATCACCATCCAGATCGAGAAAAACATCATGTGCAACCGGCTGATTCATGTCTGCAGGTCCTTGGGGGCTGGTTCGGAACGGGGTGTGTTGCGAATATGGGTGTTATCGGTTGAAACGGAAAGAGGCCGGCGGGGAGCGTTAACGCTTCATCCTCTCATCCGGCCTTCTAAGCTATGTTTTACCACAAATAGCGATGCTTGGCTTCCCTTGGAATGGTTACAAAGCGTCAATTATTTGGCGTCGTGGTTGCCGGAGCGTCATCGGACGGCGTCTGTTCGCTGCCCGGCGCCTGGACCTTGTCGCCATGGCCGAGAATGCGGGCGCGGATCTGCGGCTCCATATCGGTGGGAAGCACGGCTTCCAGACGGCCGACGAGACCATCGAGGAAAGGCTTGGATTTCGCCTGCATGATCCAGGCCGGCTGCGAACGGGCATCCACCAGCCAGTTCCAGAAGGCCACGGCAACGACCAGAAGCAGGATGCCGCGGGCTGCACCGAACAGGAAACCAAAGGTGCGATCCAGCGCGCCAATGCGGCTGTCGATGATGAAATCGGCAATGCGGCTGGTGATGAAGGTGATGATGATCAGCGCGATCAGAAAGATAACGCCGGCAGAACCCGCCAGCGCAATGCGGTCATCGGTCGTGTAGTTCTTCGCATAGGGAAGCAGAAGCGGGTGGAGGTAATAGGCTGTGGCAATCGCGCCTGCCCAGCTGGCAATCGACAGCACCTCGCGCGAAAAGCCGCGCACCATGGCGAGCACTGCTGAAAACAGGGTGACGCCGATGACAATGCCGTCGAAAATCGTGATGGGCATAAATGGTCTACTCCAAGACTGACCCGGCCTTAAGGCCAAGGGGTACACTGGTGGCTGAACGGGCGCAAGAACATGCCTTGCGGCCCGCCTTTGCGGCACCTCTTACAACAGCGAGCCCGCCGGTGGAAGATCAATCCTCATCCGGCTGTTTCCCCAGGTTCTTCGCAGAACCGGCTATTTTTACGACGAGATCCGGCAGGCCATCGATCTCGCCCCAGCGGCTCTTGCCGCCTTTCGGAATTTCGGCGGACGAGGAGGGCAGAACCGCTGAAGAAAAGCCGAGCTTTTCAGCCTCTTTGAGGCGCTGCGCCGTCTGCGAAACCGGGCGCACAGCGCCGGACAGGCTGACTTCGCCGAAATAGACACATTCGGCCGGAAGCGGCGTGTTGGCAAGCGATGAAACGAGGGCGGCAGCGACAGCGAGGTCGGCGGCCG
This sequence comes from Neorhizobium sp. PAMB6716, assembly GCF_058242805.1. NCBI lineage: Bacteria > Pseudomonadati > Pseudomonadota > Alphaproteobacteria > Hyphomicrobiales > Rhizobiaceae > Neorhizobium > Neorhizobium sp. PAMB6716. The sequence goes on along the minus strand of NZ_CM177835.1, from coordinate 2,107,000 downwards.
GTTCAGTAATCCGGTAGCCACCGGCGACGTTCAGATAAACATCGTGCTGGCCAAGCCGCACGCCGCAATGGGCTTCGAGAACGGCCAGAATCATCGACAGGCGCGAGGAATCCCAGCCGACGACGGCGCGGCGCGCCGTGCCGAGCGACGTCGGTGCGACCAGCGCCTGTACCTCGACCAAAACGGGCCGCGTGCCCTCCATGCCGGCAAAGACCGCCGCGCCCGGCGCCTTGGAATTGCGCTCGCCGAGAAACAGTTCGGACGGGTTGGAGACTTCGCGAAGACCGATATCGGACATTTCGAACACACCGATCTCGTCGGTCGGGCCAAAGCGGTTCTTCACCGTGCGCAGGATGCGGTAATGGTGGCCGCGGTCGCCTTCGAAATAAAGCACCGCATCCACCATGTGTTCCACCACGCGCGGGCCAGCAATCTGGCCTTCCTTCGTCACATGGCCGACCAGCACCATCGCTGCTCCGGTCTGCTTGGCAAAGCGGATCATCGCCTGCACGCCGGTGCGCACCTGCGTCACCGTGCCGGGTGCCGAGTCGGCGGTGTCGCTCCACAGCGTCTGGATGGAATCGATGATGACGAGATCCGGCCGTTTGCCTTCGCCGATGGTGGCGAGAATATCCTCGACATTGGTTTCGGCGGCCAGCAGCACGTCGGTGGAGGCAGCGCCCAGCCGCTGGGCGCGAAGCCTAACCTGCGCCACCGCCTCTTCGCCGGAGACATAGATGACGCGGTGTCCGCGCCGCGACAGGGCAGCGGCTGCCTGCATCAGAAGCGTCGATTTGCCGATGCCGGGATCACCGCCGACCAGCACCGCCGAGCCGCGCACGAAACCGCCTCCGGTTGCCCGGTCAAGCTCGCTGATACCGGTGAAGATGCGCGGCGCTTCCTCGGTTTCGCCCGACAGCGTGGTCAGCGCCACCGCGCGACCCTTTTTCGGCACCTTGCCGGGCCCGGCGCCGATACCGCCCATCGGGTCTTCTTCAACGATGGTGTTCCATTCGCCGCAGCCATCACACTTGCCCGCCCAGCGGGAATGCACCGTGCCACAGTTCTGGCAGACGAATTGGGTTTTTGGCTTTGCCATGAAATGTCAGTCTTCTTGTTGTTCTTGTGGAAAAAGATCGGAGGAGAGGTTTTGATGGCCGTGCAGCACACGCAGGATCGTGATGGCCGCAGGCGTCACATGGAAGAAAAGAATGCGGGATCGATAGGCGACACTGCGGATATCCGCCCCCAGTTCGCTGCGCTCGCGCCCGCTCAGGCCACTTTCGGCAAGCGATCTCGCCTTTTCCTCCAGCCCCAGGATCAAACGATCGGCGGCGTCCGTATTGTCCAGCGCGAGATAACGGTAGATGCTGGCGAGATCGGTGCGCGCGGTTTCAGTCCAGAGGAGCCGGCGGGGTTTAATAACTGCTTCCCTTCGCGGCCTGCCTCTTTTGCCGCGGTTTTTCTGCGGCAAGTTGCCTTACGTCCTGCAGCAGCCCGGACGCCGACGCGTATTCATACACACGGCCTTCCTTGACGTCGTCCAGGCCCTGCCCGACGAGGCGGCGCAGTTCCTGCGTGTCATTTTCCTCGCGCTCAAGCGAGCGAAGCCCCGCCCGCAGCACATCCTCGGCGCTCTTGTAGACGCCGGTGCGCAGCTTGGCCTCGATGAAGGCCCGGTCTTCCTCTGTCAGCTGGATCTCGGTCATTTCGATCTCCTTTTGTTCTCTTATAGCGCGGCCGGGGACCGCTGACCAGAGGTCAAATCAAGGAGTCGAGGTAGCGGCGCTCGTAGCGCAGGCCAAGGCCGGTGAGGAGTTCGTAACCGATGGTGCCGCCCGCGCGCGCCACGGCGTCAAGCGACAGGTTTTCGCCGAACAGTTCGATATAGTCGCCGGTGGAGATGAGGCCTGCGGGAAGGTCAGTCACGTCGAATATGGTCATGTCCATGGTGATGCGCCCCATAACGGGAACGGCGTGGCCGGCGATAAAACCGAAGGCGCCTTGGCACCCGTTCTGGCGTAACGGCACGCCTGCGCCGGAAAGACTGCGCAGATAACCATCCGCGTAACCAACGCTTGCGACGGCCAAACGGCTGTCGCGCAAGAGCGTCTGGGCGGCGCCGTAACTTACCGTTTCGCCGGCTTTTGCGTCGCGGATCTGCAGGATGCGCGCTTCAGCCGTCACCACGGGTCGCATAGGGTTTGGCACGCCGCCCACCGCTGCCCCGCCGTAAAGCGAGATGCCGGGACGGGTCAGGTCGAAATGGTATTCGGCACCGAGAAAAATGCCGGCCGAGGCCGAAAGGCTTGCCTCGACACCCTCGAATGCGCCGCTGACGTGGCGAAATAGATCGAGCTGGGCGCGGTTGGCGCTTGCTTCAGGCGTATCGCCGCTAAGGAGATGCGAAAGCACGAGGACGGGTGAAAAGCTTGCGGGCCGCGATACATCCTCAGCCAGTTCCACCGCATCTTCCGGCGAAAGGCCAAGCCGGTTGAAGCCCGTATCCACTTGAAGGGCGCATGGGTGTTCGCCGCGTTCAGACAGAACCGACATCCAGAAGGCCAGTTGTTCCTGCGAGGCAAGAACCGGCACCAGATCGTTTTCGAAAAACAGCGCTTCCTGGCCCGGCCATATGCCCGACAGGACAAAGATCCGGGCCTGCGGCGCGTAAGCGCGCAGTGTCGCGCCTTCAGAGGCGAGCGCCACGAAGAAATCCCGCGCGCCAGCGTGATAGAGAGTGGCGCCGCAATCTTCTATGCCGAGCCCATAGGCATCGGCCTTCACGACAGCACCGGCGCGGGCACGGCCGGACAGACGCGACATGTCGCGCCAGTTTTCCGAAAGCGCTGCAAGATCCACGGTCAGGCGTAGTGGCGCCACGTCGAAATCCTCGACCGGCACCTGCGGGCCTGCATCTTCGCCGTCGTCCCACTGGTTCTCGTCAAATCCGGTCATCGCCTGCATCATCCCGTTCGGCGCCCTCTCGGGCCATGGCCGGAAACTATCACTTTTGTTCATGGCGACCATGACGAAGCACGAGAATTTGGCTCTATGCACAATGTTTCGCAGCCGCACGCCGCCGAAACTCCAGCCGCCTCATATCGCAGACGAGGTTTCGCCCGCTTGCACGACATCGTTTCCACCGCGGCCACTCGGTGCGGGCTGTTGCTGCAGCTACCGCGTCATAACGGTCGGCTCACCCTCAGGCTGCGCCTTGAAAACCGTGTGCAATCCATATCTTCGCGGCGAGGATGTATTTTGCGTGCCTTACGATGAAAATGCGAAAATTGAAAAAAATGCGCGGAACCTTTTTCGCCTGTCGTCATTTCAGCGTCCCGAACGGTCCAAGAATTGGGATAGGAAATCCCGATCGCTTGGACGAGGTTTTTGAACCGTCAGGCTGATTGTAGAGTGTAGAAGGCTGATGACAGGGCAGGGCGCGCATCGTCCCGTCGCTTCAGGATGTATTGTCTGCAGCCGCTTTCCCACCCCTGCAACTATCAGGTTTTAAATCCTCGTGCCCGTTCGGCGCAGGGCATCGCTCTCATGGAGCGCTGTCGGCGGATCTGTCCGGCAATGATGGGCCGGACCTCACGAACACAGCAAGTCTCATGATGAGAGGAAGCGGTTTAAGCGTTTTGCCAATCATCGGAGACCCCATGTCCTTCCTGACCCATGCCAAGATCCGCACCAAGGTCCTGTCCCTCATCCTGCCACTCTCCCTCGTCGGCATCGCCGGTGTCGGCACGGTTGCCTATAGCTACAAGTCGGCTGATACGGATTATTCAAAGTTTATTGCCTCGGACGCCGTGGTGGCCGTCGAGATGGCACGCGCCAACATCGCGCTGGTGGCCGTGTCTTCCGATCTCGGCCAGATGCTCATCCAGGCCGAAATGTCGCGCAATGTCTCCGATCTGGTGCAAAGTTATAAGACGGATATCGAAACGGTCGGGCAAAAACTTGCTGTGTCGCGAAACCTGACGCCGGAAAAGGCGGCCGAAATCGATGCGTTTTCGGCCCGCATCGCCGACGTCACCACACGCTCGGATCAAATTGTCAGCTTCATCGGCCAGGGTCGCTTCAACGAGGCACGCCGGCTGCTGATCGATCTTGGCCCTATTGTCGGCGGCCTGCGTGCCGATATCCGCAACTGGAACCAGAAAAGCCTCGACGCAATGCTGGCGAAATCGGGTGAGCTGACTGACCAGACCGATGCGGCGATCTTCTATAGCCTGCTTACGCTCGGGATCATCTTTGCCGCCGGCATCCTGATAGCGCTGCTGGTTGCCGCGCGTGGCATCACCCGTCCCATCGATGGGCTACGGACCCGGATGCTGTCGCTCGCCAACGGCGAGACGGCAGCCGATGTGCCGGGCCTGGAGCGCCGTGATGAAGTGGGCGACATGGCCAAGGCCGTATCGGTGTTTCGTGACAATGCCATCGAACGCCAGCGCCTGGAAGCCGAGGCGGAGGCCAATCGCAGCCTGTCCGAAACGGAGCGGCTGGAGCGCGAGCGGATTGCCGCCGAAGATGCCGCCAACATCAAGTTTGCCGTCGACAATCTGGCCGCAGGCCTGTCGCATCTATCGGAAGGCGATGTGTCCTATCGCATCGCAAGCCCGTTTGTCGAAAAGCTCGACGGCGTGCGCCGCGATTTCAACGGCTCTGCGGAGAAGTTGCAGGAGGCGCTGACGCGGGTTGCCAAGAATGCTCGCGGCATCGATGCCGGCGCCAACGAGATCAAGTCTTCTGCAGACGATCTGGCAAAACGCACGGAACAGCAGGCGGCAGCCGTCGAAGAAACCGCGGCAGCGCTGGAGGAAATCACCACCACGGTTCGCGATTCTACAAGGCGTGCGCAGGAGGCCGGCGAACTGGTTGCCCGCGCCCGTACCGGTGCCGAACAGTCCGGTGATGTCGTGCGCCAGGCAGTGGTTGCCATGGAAAAAATCGAAAAGTCCTCGAGCGAAATTTCCTCGATCATCGGTGTTATCGATGAGATCGCTTTCCAGACGAACCTTCTTGCGCTGAATGCCGGTGTCGAGGCGGCACGGGCAGGTGAGGCCGGCAAGGGTTTTGCCGTGGTGGCACAGGAAGTGCGTGAACTTGCGCAGCGTTCTGCAACGGCTGCCAAGGAAATCAAGTCGCTGATCAACACGTCGAACGGTCAGGTCAAGGAGGGTGTACAGCTCGTCGGCGAAACCGGGCGTGCGCTGCAGACGATTGTAAGCGAGGTGCAGGAAATCAACCGGCATGTGCTCGCCATTGTCGAATCGGCGCAGGAGCAGTCGTCAGGCCTCCAGCAGATCAACACGGCGGTCAATCAGATGGACCAGGATACCCAGAAGAATGCTGCCATGGTGGAGGAATCCACTGCCGCCAGCCATAGCCTGTCGATGGAAGTCGCCTCCCTCAACCAGATGCTGGCGCAGTTCAAGCTGAGCACGCTTGAGCAGCCGGCGACCCTTCGCCCTGCACGGGCCAGCGAAGCGCCGGTCGCCTCGCCGGTTCACGCACTTGGCCGCAAGATCGTCGGTGCGATGCGTGGCAATGCGGCCATGGCCGTTGATCGCAACGATTGGCAGGAATTCTGATCTGTCGTAACACGACATGAAAAGGCCGGCGTACCCAGAGGGCGCCGGCCTTTTGCTGGACTGGTCCTGGAAGGCTTAATGCTCTTCGTACTGGGTAAAGCTCGGGTCGGCGAGATCGGCAAAGCGGGTGTATTCCGACTGGAAGGCGAGTTTGACGGTGCCGGTCGGTCCGTGACGCTGCTTGGCGATGATCACGTCGGCCGTGCCCTTCACCTTGTCCATCAGCGCTTCCCATTCCGGGTATTTCGGGTCGTTGATGTCGCGCGGCTCGAGGTTCTTTACGTAATATTCCTCGCGGAACACGAAGAGCACCACGTCGGCGTCCTGCTCGATCGAACCCGATTCGCGAAGGTCGGAGAGCTGCGGGCGCTTGTCCTCGCGGTTTTCCACCTGACGCGACAGCTGGGAAAGCGCCACGATCGGCACGTTGAGTTCCTTGCCGAGCGCTTTGAGGCCCGTGGTGATCTGGGTTACTTCCTGCACGCGGTTCTCGCCGGATTTGCCGGAACCGGTCATCAGCTGGATATAGTCCACCACCAGGCAATCGAGGCCGCGCTGGCGCTTCAGGCGGCGGGCGCGGGCCGACAGCTGCGCAATCGAGATACCACCGGTCTGGTCGATATAAAGCGGCACTTTCTGCATCATCTGGCTGCAGGCAACGAGCTTTTCGAAATCGGCCTCGGTAATGTCACCGCGGCGAATTTTTGACGACGAAACTTCCGTCTGCTCGGAGATGATACGGGTGGCCAGCTGCTCGCAGGACATTTCGAGCGAATAGAAGCCGACGACGCCACCGTTCTTGGCCTTGTAGGACCCATCCGGCTGAACCTCCGGATCGTAGGCGGCAGCGATATTGTAGGCGATGTTGGTGGCAAGCGAGGTTTTACCCATGCCCGGGCGTCCGGCAAGCACGATCAAGTCGGAGCGCTGCAGACCGCCCATCTTGCTGTCGAGCGACATGATGCCGGTCGAAATCCCTGAAAGATGTCCGTCGCGCTCAAACGCCTGACCGGCCATGTCGATGGCCTGCGCCACCGCATCGGAAAACGCCTGGAAGCCGCCGTCGTAACGGCCGGTTTCGGCCAGCTCGAACAGGCGCCGTTCGGTATCTTCGATCTGCGTCTGCGGCGGCATGTCGAGTGGCGCGTCATAGGCGATGTTGACCATGTCCTCGCCGATGGTGATCAGCGCGCGGCGCAGCGCCAGATCGTAGATGGCGCGGCCATAATCCTCGGCATTGATGATGGTGACGGCGTCGCCCGCAAGACGGCCGAGATATTGCGCAAGCGTCAGGTCACCGACCTTGGTATCGGCCGGCAGGAATGTCTTGATCGTCACCGGATGGGCGATCTTGCCCATGCGGATGATATCGCCGGCCACCTCGAAGATCTTGCGGTGCAGCGGTTCCTGAAAATGCACGGCCTTCAGGAAGTCCGACACCCGGTAATAGGCATCGTTGTTGACGAGGATCGCACCCAGAAGAGCCTGTTCCGCCTCGATATTGCTCGGGGCTTCGCGGTAATGCGGCGCTACATTGCCAAGCTTTTCATTCATCAACATCATCCATTTCATCGGTTGCCGGTGGCACCCTAGATCCCAGAGGGCAGGGGGGGAATGTCCCGATCCTCTACACACAGAAGTTCACAGGCCATCAACGGCATTATTGGCGCTCTGCACGATTTCGTTTGACTGTTGTCACGGGTGCGAATCGCCAGAGGCTTTAGGGCGTTTTACAGGACGGCGCACAAAAAAACGCCCGGAGAAAACTCCGGGCGCTCGATCGGGGCCGAAAAGGCCTGATCTTATTCGTCGTCGCCTTCGTCGTCACGGTCTGCGTCCGGATCGAAGAAGTCTTCCGGACGAAGCGCGTCTTCGTCGATGCCGTAGATGGCGTCGGCCGAGGTGAGGCTTTCGCCCTTCGACTGGCGCTCAGCTTCTTCGGCCGAACGGGCAACGTTCAGTTCAACGGTGATTTCAACTTCGGCATGCAGGTGCAGAACAACCGTGTGCAGGCCAATGGCCTTGATCGGGTTGTTGAGGTCAACCTGGTTGCGGCCGATGTTGAAGCCTTCGGCAGCCAGAACGTCAACGACGTCACGGGCAGCAACCGAACCGTAAAGCTGGCCGGTTTCGCCGGCAGCGCGCACGACGATGAAGGACTTGCCGTTGAGAACGTCGGCAACCGTCTGGGCTTCCGACTTGCGTTCCAGGTTGCGAGCTTCGAGCGTCGAACGCTCAGCTTCGAAACGGGCCTTGTTGGCAGCGTTCGAGCGCAGGGCCTTGCCGAGCGGCAGCAGGTAGTTACGGGCGTAACCATCGCGAACCTTTACGGTTTCGCCCATCTGGCCAAGCTTGGCGATGCGTTCAAGAAGAATGACATTCATGTGGATATCCTTTCAGTGTCAGTCGGTGTGTTTGTATGCGGGTCTATCTGTGGCCTGATCAGGAGCCGGGTTTGTCCGGCGTCCGTGTCGGGGTAAGCGCGATGGTGCGGCGTGTATCGGAGAGGCCAACGAAGAGAATGGCGAGCAACGGAAACAGCAGCAGCGTGGAGAGGTAAACGAGGATGAGGCCCGGCAGGCGCCAGTCCTTGTCCTTCAGGCGAAAATGCAGGCCGGCAAAACCTGCCATCAGGAAACCGGCGCCGAATGTGCCGCAGATGGTGGCGCCGACCATGGCGGGCACGCCGCCGATGAAAGTGAGCGCAATGCCGACGAGGAAAACGAAGATCGCGTTGCGGTTCATGCGCAGCGCCGACGGCATGTCTTCGCGGGGCCTCAACGCCCGGCCGCTGCGCGAGACGATGCGCACGGCAAAATAGAAGGCGGCAAACAGCATCAGCACCCAGATGCCACCCTGGATCAGCGGCAGCATCAGCACGATCATTGACTTGGTCTGCGCAAGGGCGGCTGCATCCGGAACCATTGCGGAATTCTGCTGGTTGAAGTTTTCCACCATGGCATCGACCATGCGGTTGGTCAGTTCAGGACCATAACCGATCACGGCGCCCAGGATGATCACCGCAACGGTGACCAGGCCGCAGAGATGCAGGAGAATATCGGAGATCGGATACCAGGCGACGAGATCATCGGGGCCGCCGAGTTCAGAGGCCGGACGGGCAAGATTTGCCAGATGCGACAGCCAGCCGGCCGGGATCAGCGTGAAGATCGCCATCGCCAGTGCAAACAGCGGCGAGATCAGCAAAGCGCCGATGACGGCGGCCGTCAGGATCGCGATGATGGCAGTGCGGTTGCCCCAGCCAAGGCCGGCGACCAGAACGGGAAGGGCGGAGGAAGCGTAGAGGACGGAGGCAAAGGACGGCTGCGCATTGGCGCCCAGCACAAGCAGGGCGGCGGCAATGCCGGCAAGGATGCCGGTGGTCAGCACTGTCTGGTTCAATCCGGTCACGTCTCGCTGTCCTGCTGTCGAGCAGTTAGGGGAGAGGCTTTTCAGCCCGTTATCCCCAACATGGGTTTTAGAAGGAGTTCCGATCCGCGCCCAACGCGAAAGGGAGAGGGGAAGGCACGAATGCCTTCCCCGAAGCTGTTTTTAGGAAATTACGTAGGGCAGCAGGCCGAGGAAACGGGCGCGCTTGATGGCCTGGGCCAGTTCGCGCTGCTTCTTCTGGGAAACGGCCGTGATGCGCGACGGTACGATCTTGCCACGCTCGGAAATGTAGCGCTGCAGGAGACGGACGTCCTTGTAGTCGATCTTCGGAGCGTTTGCGCCGGAGAAGGGGCACGTCTTGCGACGGCGATGGAACGGGCGGCGTGCCTGAGCAGAGGATGTATCAGCCATTGTGTTTTCTCCTTGTGCTCAATTACGCGCGGTCTTCGCGCGGACGACGCTCGAAGCCACCTTCACGGGGACCACGATCTTCGCGCGGGCCACGGTCAGGACGGGGGCCGCGATCGCGGTCGCCGAACGAACGTTCCGGACGGTCGCCATCACGACGCGGACGGTCGTCACGGTCGCGCTTCTGCATCATGGCAGACGGGCCTTCTTCGTGCTTCTCGACGGCAATCGTCATGTAGCGAAGGATGTCTTCGTTGATGCGCATCTGGCGTTCCATCTCATGCACGGCAGCTGCCGGTGCATCGATGTCCATCAGGGCGTAATGAGCCTTGCGGTTCTTCTTGATGCGGTAGGTCAGGGACTTGAGGCCCCAGTTTTCTACACGCCCGACTTTGCCGCCGTTTGCTTCCAGAACACCCTTGTACTGTTCGACCAGGGCGTCGATCTGCTGTGCGGACATATCCTGCCGGGCAAGGAATACATGTTCGTAAAGAGCCATGGTAGCTTTGCCTTTCTTGCTGTTGTCGTGTGCCCGGAATTCGGCGGCTAAGCCTCAACGACTGGTCTTGGATGGGGTTGCCCCCGGCAAGAAAAGCGTGTGATCGAGACGGTCGAGAGCGGAGACACGGGAGACCGGAACCCTTTTGGTTCCTGCGGTACGCCTTATCGGCGCGCCTGCCCTCCGTACAGCCACCAGCCAGAAGACCGGGCGGTTCGAACAGGCCGGCTTATACGCGCATTTTCGCCAAAGGCAAGGGGAGGGCCGGAATTTCGAGAGGAGAGATCAGCCGATCTTCAGAACGGTGCGGCCGTTTTCAATCGCAAAGCGGCTGCTCGGCGCTGTGCCGTCCAGCGTCACGGAAATCGCATCCTCGCTGCCGTTGATGCGCGCCGTCAGCGTATTGCCGGAGACGGAAACGCTTACGTCCTTTTCGCTCAAACCATCGAAGCGGATGGAGAGGGGGCCGTTGCTGGCAATCGTATCCTTGCCCCCGCCGCGCCCGAATGCATAGTCCATCACGGCATCGGTGCCGGTCTGGCGAAGTGTCACGGTGTCGTTGCCGGCGCCGCCGGTTGCAAAGATGCGATTGCCTTCAAGGTTCAGCGTATCATCGCCGTCACCGCCATCGAGGCCGATGATGGTGTCGGCGGAGACCGCAATGGTATCCTTGCCCGCGCCGCCGAGCACGTCGAGCGCCAGCTGGGCCTTGATCTTGATCGTATCGTCGCCCGCGCCGCCATCAACGGAGCCGATGAAGCCGCCGGCCGCCTGCAGAGTGTCGTTGCCATCGCCCAGCGCGATGCCGGATATGCTGGCGCTTTTGAGTGTCAGGCTGTCATTCCCGGCGCCGGTCTCAATATCATAAAGGGCGCGCCCGGTCATCGTCAGCGTATCGTCCGCTTCCGTGCCTCGGGCAGCTGTGATGTAGCCGAGCTGTTCCTTGACGTCAGAGGCGGCGGTCGCATCAGGCGAGCCGAAGGTGAGGATCTCGACGATGCGGGCAAGCGCCTTTTGGCCGGCCGTCTGTTCGGGGGCTGCCGTTCCCCCTGACGTGGCAAAGGGCGCGCGGGGCGATGTACCAGCAGCGGAAACGGGTTTTGCCGTCGAAAACAGCGTATCGACGGTATAGGCGGCGTTTGCGCCGGAAAAGAAGCTGCTGATCGCGCTCATCTCGTTCGCCTTGATCGCGCGCCGGTCAAGAGGCCAAGCGCATTCTGCCGCCATGGTACCGGCAAAGCCTTAAGCAGACACTTAAACAGAATGTTCGAACCCGATGCGATCTACGATTGCCAGTGGCGTTAGCGGGATATGAACATCGACCCGAAAGCGCGATTCTGGCACAGGTGAGAAGTCCGGCCGACGGGTTGCGGCGTAGAGGGGCATTATCTGACGTCCTTACCGGATCCCCTGCCATGGTCTACGTTTCAATCACCGGATTTCGCCCTTTGTCCATCTGGACGGTGCCACGTTTCTGGTGGCATGCCCTCGGCTCGATGCGTCAGGCCCAAACCGCGCCGGGCAATCTGTCGGTGGACGCGCGCCGGATCAATGGCGTCCAGCATACGCTTTCCGTCTGGCAAGACCGCGCGGCGATGAGCGCCTATCGCGGGTCCGCGGCCCATCTGGAGGCGATGCGGGTCTTTCCGAAGATCGGCACCGGCCATTCCTTCGGCTTTTTGACGGATGAGGTGCCAGTCTGGAGCGCCATTCCCGCGCTGTGGCGTGCGGAAGGTGAGCGCCGGGCCACCGAAGCGGCCCGGCGAGCGCAAGTCTGAAGGTCAGATCGGCATTGGATACTGGCGGTGAATGGCGGCAATTGCCGTCATCACCTCGTCGGAGAGCGTGATATCGGCCGAGCCGATGTTCAGCTTCAACTGCTCCATCGAGGTGGCACCGATGATGGCAGCGGCCATGAAGGGGCGCGTCAGGCAGAAGGCAAGCGCCATCTGCGAGGGGTCGAGGTCGTGGGCCTTGGCAAGCTCCACATAGGCCCGCGTCGGCGCATCCTGTTCCGGCACCAGCCGACCGCCGATATTGCCGTTAATCGAACCGCGCGAGCCCGCAGGCTTTTGCCCATCCAGATATTTGCCCGAGAGAATGCCGCCGGCGAGCGGCGAATAGGCGAGAAGCCCGACATCCTCGTGATGGGACATTTCCGCCATGTCGAGATCGAAGTGGCGGTAGAGCAGGCTGTATTCGTTCTGCACGGTGGCAACCCGCGGCAGGCCTTTCTGTTCAGCCAGCGTCAGGAATTTCTGCGTGCCCCAGGTGGTTTCGTTGGAAAGCCCGATGGCGCGGATCTTTCCGGCCTTCACGCAATCGCCGAGTGCTTCGAGCTTTTCGGTGATCTCGTCCAGCGTCTGCGTCTTGTCCTGATTGAAGGGGTTATAGCCCCAGGCGCCGCGGAAATGGAAATGGCCGCGGTTCGGCCAGTGGACCTGGTAGAGGTCGATATAATCCGTCTTCAGGCGCGAAAGGCTCGCATCCACCGCCTCGTGAATGGCCTTGGCGGTGATCGGCGCGCCGCCGCGAATATAGGGGCGGCCGGCACCGGCAACCTTGGTGGCCAGCACCACCTTGTCGCGTTTGCCGGTTTTTTCAAACCAGTTGCCGATCAGCCGTTCCGTGTCGGCATAGGTTTCCGGAGAGAGCGGCGTTGTCGGGTAAAGTTCAGCCGTATCGAAAAAGTTGACGTCGTGATCGAGCGCGTAATCCATCTGCTCGAAGGCTTCGACTTCTGTATTCTGCGAACCCCAGGTCATCGTCCCGAGGCAGATTTCGGACACGGAGATGTCCGTGCGGCCGAGTGTCTTGAATTTCATGAGAGCGGTCCCGTCCTGGCAGGCTGTGGTGAAAAGCGAGGCGAATGTAGGCCGGTTTTGCTGCAACGCAAGACAAACAAGCACGGAATACCGCTATTGCGCGGCAAAGCATGAGCCGGCCGGTTCATGCAACCAATCCTGCCCGGGAACATTCTGTCTTTTTTAGCCAAAAGCGTGGCCTTTTGAAGAGGATGGGAGGACTGGATGACGGATGTGACGAAACCGGGCGAGATGGGCGAACAGGTGAGAGATGCCGGCGTGCCGCCGAAACGGGGGCAGTGGAAGCTCATCGGTCCCGGCATCGTGGCGGCCGCCACCGGTGTTGGCGCCGGCGATCTTGTGGCCACCCTGATTGCCGGATCGCGGTTTGGTTATGCGCTGCTCTGGGCCGCCGTCATCGGTTGTATCGTCAAGATCGCGCTGGCTGAAGGGTCGGCGCGGTATCATCTCGCCACCGGTTCGACCATGCTCGACGGCTGGCGCTCGCTCGGCCGCTGGACCAGCTGGTATTTCGGCATCTACATCCTCGTCTGGGGTTTCGTCTATGGCGCAACGGCAATGAGCGCCACGGCGCTGCCGCTGGTTGCTTTGTTTCCCATCCTGCCGCTTTGGGCCTGGGCGATGATTTCCGGTCTGGCCTGCGCCAGTTTCGTGGCGCTCAATCGCTACGAAATGTTCGAAAACGTCATGAAGGTGCTGATCGGCATCATGTTCGTCATCGTTGTCGGTGTGGCCATCATGGTGGGTCCCAATATCGGCGATGCGCTGACCGGTCTCATCCCGACTATCCCGGAAGGCTCGGCCATTTATACGCTCGGCCTCATCGGCGGCGTTGGCGGCACCATCACCATGGCCTCCTATGGCTATTGGGTGAACGCCAAGGGCTGGCGCACGCCGGCCTGGATGGGCGTCATGCGGCTCGATAACCGCGTCGCCTATGTCGTCACCGGCATTTTTGTCATCGCCATGCTGATCATCGGCGCCGAAATGCTCTATTCCGCGCAGATCGCGCTGTCATCCGGTGACCGGGGCCTGCTTGATCTCGACCGGGTTCTGGAAGAGCGGTTTGGCCCCTTCGTGTCGAAACTGTTTCTCGTCGGCTTCTTCGCTACGTCCGTCTCGTCGATCCTTGGTGTGTGGAATGGCGTATCGCTGCTGTTTGCCGATTTCGTGCGCAACCATATCCAGGGCGAAACGGGCACGCGGGCCGGTCTTGAGAAGACGCCGGCCTTCCGCTTCTACCTGTTCTGGCTGACGATCCCGCCGATGGTGCTGCTTTATTTTGGCCGCCCATTCCTGCTGGTCATCATCTATGGCGCGCTCGGCGCCTTCTTCATGCCGTTTCTGGCGCTCACCCTGATCTGGCTGTTGAATTCGTCGCGCGTTCCGGCAGAGTGGCGCAGCGGCTGGCTGTCGAACGGACTGCTCGGCATTGCCGCTCTTCTGTTCATTGTCCTGTGCATCAACGAGGTGATCGGGCTCATCGCATAGGGCGGAAATGGCGCCCGGCCTTGACTTGGGCGCAGAGAATGTGAATGGAAAGGCAAAAAAGGGAAGGAAATTACATCCCATGAGCATTGCATTCACATTTCCCGGCCAGGGAAGCCAGGCCGTCGGCATGGGCAAGGATCTGGCGGACGCCTTTCCGCAAGCCCGTGCCGTCTTCGACGAAGTCGATGAGGCACTGGGCCAGAAGCTGACCGACATCATGTGGAACGGTCCGGAAGAGGCCCTGACACTGACGGCCAATGCGCAGCCGGCGCTGATGGCGGTCTCCATGGCCGTCATGCGCGTGCTGGAAGCAGGCGGATTGTCGCTTGCCGACAAGGTCTCTTATGTCGCCGGCCATTCGCTTGGCGAATATTCGGCGCTCTGTGCTGCCGGCACCTTCTCGCTTTCCGATACGGCGCGCCTGCTGCGCACCCGTGGCGATGCCATGCAGTCGGCGGTTCCCGTCGGTGAAGGCGCCATGGCTGCCATCATCGGGCTTGAACATGCCGATGTCGAAGCGGTCTGCCTTGCCGCCCGCGATAGCGGCATCTGCCAGATCGCCAATGACAATGGCGGCGGCCAGCTGGTCATTTCCGGCTCCAAGGCGGCTGTCGAAAAGGCAGCAGCGCTTGCAACCGAAAAGGGCGCCAAGCGCGCCATCATCCTGCCGGTCTCTGCTCCCTTCCATTCGGACCTGATGGCGCCGGCCGCCCACGCCATGAGCCACGCGTTGGACAAGGTGGCAAAACACAATCCGGTCGTGCCGCTCATTGCCAATGTGCGCGCCGCGCCCGTTCGTGATGCCGACGAGATCGCCCAGCTGCTCGTCAGCCAGGCCACCGGCCAGGTGCGCTGGCGCGAAACCGTCGAGTGGTTTGGTGCAAACGACGTCACCACGCTTTATGAGATCGGCACCGGCAAGGTGCTGACGGGCCTGGCGCGCCGCATCGACAAGTCGGTCACCGGCATTGCCGTCAATACGCCCGCCGATATCGACACCGTTTTGAAGACACTCCTCGGCTGAATGCAAAGGGATACACCATGTTTGATCTGACCGGCCGCAAGGCCCTGGTAACGGGCGCCACCGGCGGCATCGGCGAGGAAATCGCCCGCATGCTTCATAAGCAGGGCGCAACCGTTGGCCTGCACGGCACCCGCGCCGAAAAGCTTCAGGCGCTGGCCACGGAGCTTGGCGAGCGCGTTTTTGTGTTTCCGGCCAACCTGTCCGACCGCGCCGAGGTGAAGGCGCTGGGCGAAAAGGCCGAAGCCGACATGGGTGGCGTCGACATTCTCGTCAACAATGCCGGCATCACCAAGGACGGCCTTTTCGTGCGCATGAGCGACGACGACTGGGATGCGGTTCTGGAAGTGAACCTCACCGCCACCTTCCGCCTGACGCGCGAGCTGACCCATCCGATGATGCGCCGCCGCTTCGGCCGCATCATCAACATCACGTCGATCGTTGGCGTCACCGGCAATCCGGGCCAGGCCAATTACTGTGCCTCCAAGGCCGGCATGATCGGTTTTTCGAAGTCGCTGGCGCAGGAAATCGCGTCCCGCAACGTCACGGTCAACTGCGTGGCGCCGGGTTTCATCGAAAGCGCGATGACCGGCAAGCTCAATGACAAGCAGAAGGACGGCATTCTCGGTGCCATCCCGATGAAGCGGATGGGGGCGGGTGCCGATATCGCCGCTGCCGTTCTCTACCTCGCCTCCAATGAAGGCGGATATGTTACGGGCCAGACGCTGCACGTCAACGGCGGCATGGCAATGATCTGAATGGGTTGGGTCCGCCACGCCCTCCAGCAGTATTGCCTGTTGGTGGCGGGGTGGCGGGACAATTTCTGGCTTTGCGACACGATAAAACCGTGTTAAGCGGGCCATTGACTGTGAACAGTCACCCCGAATATTGATGGACTTGGTGCAATTTGCGCATCTAAAGTTTACAGTCTTGTTTCGGGTGAGCGAGTTTGCCCTTAAGCCGGCCTCTTCAAAAAAAAGGCGGTCAAGGGTTTCAACAGGGTGCGGATGCCGGTGAGGCAATCCGGAAAGATAAAGGTCGAGGAAACCGACATGAGCGATATCGCAGAGCGCGTTAAGAAAATTGTCATTGATCATCTCGGCGTCGATGCCGACAAAGTTGTCGAAGGCGCGAGCTTCATCGACGATCTGGGCGCCGACTCGCTCGACACCGTCGAACTCGTCATGGCCTTCGAAGAAGAATTCGGCGTTGAAATTCCTGACGACGCTGCTGACTCGATCCTGACGGTCGGCGACGCCGTCAAGTTCATCGAGAAGGCCCAGGCCTGATTTCGATCGATATCTGACGAACACGCCCTTCGGGTGATTGTTCATGAGCGGCCCGGCATGCTCGGGCCGCTTCGATATTGTGATATAACATAATACATGCGGGGTGGGACGCTGGCATGAGGCGTGTCGTTATCACCGGTACCGGAATGGTATCTCCTCTTGGCTGCGGCACGGAAATCAGCTGGTCCAGGCTGATCGCTGGCCATAATGCTGCGCGCCGCGTTACCGAATTCGAAACCGAAGATCTTCCTGCCAAAATCGCCTGCCGCATCCCCACGGATCCCGCAACGGAAGGCGCTTTTATTGCCGACGACTGGGTCGAGCCGAAAGAGCAGCGCAAGGTCGATCCATTCATCGTTTATGGCATTGCCGCTGCCGACATGGCGTTGGCCGATGCCGGCTGGCATCCGCAAAGCTATGAAGACCAGTGCGCCACCGGCGTGCTGATCGGCTCGGGTATTGGCGGCATCGAAGGCATTGTGGACGCCGGCTATACGCTGCGCGACAAGGGCCCGCGCCGCATTTCGCCTTTCTTCATTCCCGGACGCCTGATCAATCTCGTTTCCGGCCATGTTTCCATCAAGCACAAGCTGCGCGGTCCGAACCATTCGGTCGTCACCGCCTGCTCGACGGGCGCGCACGCCATCGGTGACGCAAGCCGCCTCATTGCGTTCGGCGATGCCGATGTGATGGTGGCCGGCGGTGCCGAAAGCCCGATCAGCCGCATTTCGCTGGCCGGCTTTGCCGCATGCAAGGCGCTGTCCACCCAGCACAATGACGATCCGACCAAGGCCTCGCGCCCTTATGACCGCGACCGCGACGGTTTCGTCATGGGCGAGGGGGCCGGCATCGTGGTTCTGGAAGAGCTTGAGCACGCCAAGGCGCGTGGCGCCAAGATCTATGCGGAAGTCGTCGGCTACGGCCTGACGGGGGACGCCTACCACATCACCGCTCCATCCGAGGATGGCGATGGTGCCTTCCGCTGCATGAGCGCTGCCGTCAAGCGGGCAGGCCTCACGCCGGCTGATCTTGACTATATCAATGCCCACGGCACCTCCACCATGGCCGATACCATCGAGCTTGGCGCGGTTGAGCGTCTTGTCGGCAATGCCGCCTCCAAGGTCTCCATGTCCTCCACGAAGTCGGCCGTCGGCCATCTTCTGGGAGCCGCGGGCGCTATCGAGGCAATTTTCTCCGTGCTTGCCATTCGTGACAATATCGCGCCGCCGACGCTCAATCTTGACAACCCGGATGTCGAAACGAAAATTGACCTCGTTCCGCATGTGGCGCGCAAGCGCGAGATCAACGTGGCACTTTCCAATTCCTTCGGTTTCGGCGGCACCAACGCCTCCCTCGTGCTGCGCCGCTACGAAGGCTGAACGACAGACGGGTCTGCCGGGCTTCTGTGCCGGGCTGTCGTCTTCTGAACCGTGTTTTTGCCGTATTGCTTGAGCAAAAGCGCAAGCAATACGCAAGTCTCAGAAGGAGTGCCGGTGACCGACACGAACAACAGCAGCGACATGGCTTCGGGCCGCGGCACCGGTTCATCCGGCGGCGGCCCCTTCATTCCGAAATCGCCCAACGAGGCGCTGAAGCCGGAACGCGTGCCTGAACCGCCGCGTCGTTCCAAAAAAGCCCGCAGCCAGATCGTCATCTTCCTCAACTTCCTGATGACGATGGTGGTGCTTGCCTGTGTCGTCGGTGTCGCCGGCTTCTATTATGTCATCACCACCTATCAGCGGCCCGGGCCGCTTGAAACCAACAGCCATGTCATCATCCGCCAGGGGGCCGGTCTGGTCGAGATTGCCCAGACGCTGGAGCGCAACGGCATCGTCTCGGATGCCCGCATCTTCCGTTACGTCACCGATACCTATCTCGGCGATACCAAGACGCTGAAGGCCGGCGAATACGAGATCAAGGCGGGCGCTTCGATGAAGGAAGTGGCGGCATTGCTCGAATCGGGCAAGTCCATCCTCTATTCGGTCTCCATGCCGGAAGGTTTGACCGTGCAGCAGATGTTTGCGCGCCTCTCCGACGATCCGGTGCTGGAAGGCGACCTGCCGCAGGAAAAGCCGGTGGAAGGCAGCCTGCGGCCTGATACCTACAAGTTCTCGCGCGGTACCAAGCGGACCGAAATCCTGTCGCAGATGCGCGCCGCGCAGGAGCGGCTGATCGACCAGATCTGGGAAAAGCGCGATCCGGACCTGCCGATCAAGACGAAGCAGGAATTTATCATCCTCGCCTCCATCGTCGAGAAGGAAACCGGCAAGGATGACGAGCGCGCCCATGTCGCATCCGTCTTCATCAACCGTCTCAACAAGGGCATGCGCCTGCAGTCGGACCCGACGATCATCTATGGCATTTTCGGCGGCGCCGGAAAGCCATCCGACCGTCCGATCACCCGCGCCGACCTCGACAAGCAGACGCCGTACAATACCTACCAGATCAAGGGCCTGCCGCCGACGCCGATCGCCAATCCGGGCCGCGCTGCGCTTGAGGCCGTTGCCAATCCGTGGCGCACGAAGGATCTCTATTTCGTCGCCGACGGCACCGGCGGCCACGCCTTTGCGGCAACGCTGGACGAGCACAACGCCAATGTGCGCCGCTGGCGCCAGATCGAGGCGCAGCGTCCCGCAGGTGGTGCAGCTGATTCCGAAGTGATCGACGGCCAGCCGGGCGGCGCCGAGGCGGAAAAGCCGGCCAACAACAATTAAGGTCGCGGCTGCCGTCCGGCAGCCGTCAGCGTTTGAGGAATGTGGCATGAACGTTCAGTCCATGACCGGCTTTGCCCGGCATGAGGGCGTCGTCGGGCGCTATCGCTTTGCCTGGGAACTACGCTCGGTCAATGGCAAGGGTCTGGACATGCGCCTGCGCCTGCCGCCCGGTCTCGAGCTTCTCGAAAACGACATCCGCAAGCAGGTTGCGGCGCGCCTCAACCGCGGCAACATCCAGGCAAGCCTGTCTTTGTCGGTTGCCGAGGCGCGCGTGGAAGCGGTCGTCAATCGCGATGCGCTGGATGCGGTGCTGGCGCTGCGGCAGCAACTGGGTGACCTCGTGGACCCGGCGCCGCTGAGGCTCGACAGCCTTCTGTCTATCCGCGGCCTGGTGGAGATCAAGGAAGCCGAAGACGGGCCAGAGGCTGCCGAGGCGCGCAATGCAGCCGTGATGGCGGGGCTTGAAACAGCGCTCGACGATCTCGTTGAAATGCGGCTTGGCGAGGGGGCAGCCCTTGCCGCTATCCTCGACCAGCAGGTGCGCACCATAGAACAGCTGACGCAGGTGATCGAACAGGATCCCTCGCGCACACCGGAAGAGACGGCACGGCGGCTTTCCGCGCAGCTTGCGCTCCTCATCGATGGGGCAGGTGGGCTGGACCGCGACCGGCTATATGCAGAGGCGGCACTTCTTGCCACAAAGGCGGATCTGCGCGAGGAACTGGACCGGCTCAAAGCGCATGTGGCTGCCGCCGACGAGCTTTTGGCCAAGGGCGGACCCATCGGCCGGCGGCTGGATTTCCTGGCCCAGGAATTTAACCGTGAATCCAACACGATCTGTTCCAAATCCAACTCGGCTCAGGTCACGGCTGCTGGTATAGAGCTGAAAGTGGTCATCGATCAGTTCCGAGAACAGATCCAGAATTTGGAGTAGCGCATGAGCCCGGCGCCGTCATCGCCCGTCAAAATCGCCCGTCGGGGCCTGATGCTGGTCCTGTCCTCGCCCTCAGGCGCGGGCAAATCCACCATTGCCGGCAACCTGCTGCGTGACGATCATAGCCTCGAAATCTCCGTCAGCGTCACCACGCGCGCCAAGCGCTCGAGCGAGATCGGCGGCAAGCACTATCATTTCATCACCATCCCGCAGTTCGAGCGGATGCGTGACAATGGCGAACTGCTGGAATGGGCGGAAGTCCACGGCAATTTCTACGGCACCCCACGCGAGCCGGTGGAAGCAGCGATGGCGGACGGCCGCGACATGCTGTTTGATATCGACTGGCAGGGCGCATTGCAGCTGCAGGACAAGATGGAGGCGGACATCGTCTCGATCTTCGTTCTGCCGCCATCGATGACGGAACTGCAGTCGCGCCTGCATCGGCGCGCCGAAGATACCGAAGAGGTCATCCGCACGCGCCTTCTCAATTCCCGTTCGGAAATCGCCCACTGGCGCGAATACGACTATGTCATCGTCAACGACAATCTCGACGAGGCCTTTGGCCATGTCAGCTGCATCGTAAATGCCGAACGCATCCGCCGTGACCGTCGTTACGGCCTGTTCGATTTTGTCGAGAACCTGCTGCAGGAAGAGCCGGAGCTTTCCGCCCGCGCCTGAAGCATCATTCGCCAACAGACAAAAGGGCACCGGCATCTTTGGATGCGGTGCCCTTTTCGTATGGTTTCGGTGCCGTCAGATGAGATTGGCGAGCGTGACGAATTCCTCGACCGACAGCGTCTCGGCCCGCCGGGCGGGATCAATGCCGGCGCGGTTGAGAAGCGCTTCGCCTCCGACCGGTTTCAGGCTCTGGCGCAGCATCTTGCGGCGCTGGCCAAAGGCTGCAAGCGTTACCCGCTCCAGCTTTGCCACATCGCAGGGCATCGGCGTTTCGCGCGGCGTCAGATGCACCACGGTGGAGGTGACCTTCGGCGGCGGGGTGAAGGCCTGCGGCGGCACGTCAAAGGCCATACGCGCCTCCGTGCGCCAGCCGCAGAGCACGCCGAGCCGGCCAAAATGGTCATCATTGCCCTTGGCGACGATCCGCTGGCCGACTTCCTTCTGGAACATCAGCGTCAGCGATTGCCAGAAGGGCGGCCAGACCGGCGGCAGCAGCCAGTTGATCAACAGCTGCGTGCCGACATTATAGGGCAGGTTGGCGATGATCTTCACCGGGCCCTCAGGAACAAGCGACTGGAAATCCGTTTTCAGCGCGTCGCCCTCGATCACCTCGAGGCGACCTGGATAATGATCGCCGATTTCGGCCAGCGCCGGCAGGCAGCGGGCATCACGCTCGATGGCGATCAGCTTCTTTGCCCCCAGCGACAGGATAGCGCGCGTGAGGCCGCCGGGGCCGGGGCCGACCTCGATCACGGTCACATCCTCCAGCGGCCCTGCGGTGCGGGCAATCTTCTGGGTGAGGTTGAGGTCGAGCAGAAAGTTCTGCCCGAGCGCCTTTTTCGCATCAAGACCAAAGCGATCGATGACATCGCGCAGCGGCGGAAGACCGTCAAGTGTCGCCATGGTCAGGATGCGTCCCTGGCCGTGTCGGCAAGGCTTGCGGCAAGCTTTAATGCGGCAACGAGGCTCGTCTCACGCGCTACACCCTGTCCGGCAAGCCCGAAGGCTGTGCCATGGTCGGGGGAAGTACGGATAAAGGGCAGGCCAAGCGTCACATTGACCGAATCGTCAAAGCCGAGCGCCTTCGCCGGGATCAGCGCCTGATCGTGATACATGCAGATCGCCACGTCGTAACGGGCACGGGCCTCGTCATGGAACATGGTGTCGGCGGGCAGCGGTCCGAAAGCGTTGATGCCGTGCTGGCGCAGTGTGCTGATGGCGGGTTCGATCAGATCGCGGTCCTCAAGGCCGATGGCACCGTCTTCGCCCGCATGCGGGTTGAGGCCGGCAACGGCGAGACGCGGATGCGCCATGCCAAAGCGCGTGCGCAGGTCATGGTCGGCAATGCGGCAGGTCTCGATGATCAGCTCCTGCGTCAGCGCCGTCGCGACATCCTTCAGCGGAATGTGGATGGTGACCGGGATTGTGCGCAGCTTGGGGCCAGCCAGCATCATGACAGGTGTAAAGGACGTTCCGGTTGCCTTCGCCGCGAGATCAGCCAGAAATTCGGTATGGCCGGGAAAGCCGAAACCGGCTTCGTAGAGCACGGATTTCGCAATCGGGTTGGTGACGACTGCAGAGGCCTTGCCGGCAAGGCAGAGTGCGACGGCCGTTTCGATGGCGGTAATCGTGCTGCGGGCAGAGGCCACATGCGGCCGCCCGGCCTCGATTTCCGCGCCGATGGCAACCGGCAGAACAGGGAAGGCATCGGCAAAGATCGCGGATGCCGTATCCGTATCCGCCTCGCGAAACGCCACGTCGAGGCCGATCAGACGCGCGCGCGCGGCAATGACTGCGGGATCACCGATGTAGAGGAAGGGCCGCAGGCCAAGCTGCCGGCGTTTTGCCCAGGCTGCAAGGGCGATATCCGGGCCAATGCCGGCCGGATCCCCCTGGCTCAGCGCCAGCGGGCGATCATCGCCATGAAGACCGGTCGAGGAGACGTCCCGAAGGCCGCTCAAGGATAGACGATCTGCGCCTTGCTGCGCAGGTCCTCAAGATACTTGGCGTCGTTGGGGTTCTCGCTGTTCTTTTCCTGCTTGCCGATATCTTCGGCGCGGAAGACGACTTCGGCGGCCGTATCGTCAGATACCTGGCGCTTGGTGCAGATCGCCAGGAATTCGATGCCGCGCTCGGTCTCGCGGGTTGCCGTCGTGCCATTGGCAGACGCCTTCTCGATCAACGGTTTCCATTCAGGGGGAAGTTCCGGCTCCATGACGCGGCCGAGGCTGCGCACGGACACATCGCGCATGGTCTTGGCAAAATCCTTTGCCTGGTCGCAGCCCGGATAACGCGAGCGCGAGGATTCGGCTTCCGCCTTGCGCTTGCCAAGGATTGCCCCGCGCTTGGCCGGTGGCACAACGAAAATGATCTGCTGGAGGAAATATTCGGTGGTAACCGGCTTTTCCTTGTTCTGCATCATACGCTTCACCAGCTCTTCCGACGACATCTTGCCGCCAGAGCCATAACGCGCGTTGACGAGGCGCGGCCAGCTCATCTGAATGGCGATGAAGGCCTTGAAATGATCGACGCCGACGCCGGCCTTGTCGAGGATCTGTGCCATCTGGTCAGGTGACAACTTGTTGCTTGCCGCAAAGCGGCCAAAAGCCTTGTCCACCTCGTCGGTACTGACCGACATGCGCACGCGCGCGATTTCCTCGCGCTTCAGGGCTTCCTCGACCAGTTCGTCGCGGGCCATCTTCTCGAGGTTGCCTGTCTTGCGCTGCAATTTGAGGAAGGCGACCCGCTTGGTGATGTCGGTGCTGGTGATCGGCGTCTTGTTGACCACCGCCACCACCTGGCTTGCGGCAAAGGCCTGCTGCGGTGCCGGTGTCACGACGAAGGAGACAGCGAGTGCGGTCGCGGCAAGGGCCGCCCGGCGCAAGGCTATGCTGGCAAACATCATTCGTTCCTCCTGCGGTGGGGCGTCACCTTCAAGGGTCACCCGCTCATCCGGTAATGTACATCGCGTTCGATTGCATAATTCATGCGGCGAAACAATGACCTTCGCAAGGGCCGGCAAGCCGGAGCGCCTGCGTTTCGCCCGCAGGCTCCGCAAAAGCTCCGGTCAGTGCCAGATCCGTTCAATTGTCGCTGCTGTCTTCCGAACCGATGGCGATTTCGCCGAGCGTGCGGAAGGTGAGGCGGGCCGTCACCGTCCAGTCGTTCGGATCGGTATTGGCCGGCTCGTCGCTGTAGGCCACCGTGAACACCGTGCATTCGTCGGCATAGGTCATGCCGATGCCGCGCCGGATGACTTCCTGCTTGTTCATGTCCCAGGTCGCAGACGTCGCCAGAGACCAGTTTTCGTTGACGCGCAGGTTGTTGCTGGACTTCAGGTATTCGCCCTTGTCCACCGACCCGTATTCCGGCTGTGGCTGGATATTGGTGTAGACCAGCGAGCCGCTCGTGCGCGCCAGGTTGTAGTTGAAGCCCACATCGGCGCGGCGAAGGTCGAGCGATTTTTCATCGAACCGGCCCTGCACTGAAAGGCTGTAACCCTTGGGCAGATCGATGGCGGCCATGCCGACAAAATCGGAGACGTCCGATTCAAGGCCCGAATCGGCGCCGACATTAACCAGGTCAGGCGTCGAGAACGAGTTGAGGCCCGCCAGCTGATAGGACTGGCCGACGATGCCGCGAAGACCGATGCCATTGTCGAAGGAGCCATTGTAGCGGATGCCGACATTGGCGCGCGTGCCACCCTCGACGCGGTCGTAACCGGAGAACTTGTCACGGTCGAACAGCGAGGTCGCGTCAAAAACGAAGCTTTGCGCATCCTCGTTCGGCAGGCCGCCGGCCATCTGTTCGTCGGGGCGCACGTAAAGTTGCGCGATCGGCTCAAAGACATGCGTGCTGTTGTCGGTGCTGAGGAGGATCGGGTAACGCGCCTCCAGACCGGCCGTCAGCATGTAGCGTGTATCGGCATTGCCACCGCTGAAGTCACCGTCATAGTTGGTGGTAATGCCATTGCTGGTAAAGCTTGGCGCGTCCGAGCCCGTGGCGCGAAGCGCATCGCCGCGCGCCGCCAGAAGCGGCGTCAGCAGCAGGCCTTCGTCGGTGGTGAAGGTGCGTTCCCACTCGGCCTCGGTGGTGAAGCGGCTATAGCTGCCTTCCAGGCCGCGGAAGCGGGTGGCGCCACCTTCGGAGTAGAAATCATCTTCACGACGCGACAGGTTGGTGAAGTTCGACGTGATCGACAACTGCCCGCCAAACACCGGCTCCGGGGCATAATATTTGTAGTCGATGACCGGGTAGACGATCGCCTGCTGCTTTTCGGCCAGCCGCGAAGCGGTGTTGTCCTGCACGTCGAAATAGTAGTTGTGCAGATCGAAGGAATTGCGGTTTCCAAGGCCCGTCAGGTAGATGTCGTTGGTGAAGGGCGTCGAATTGACGCCGGTCAGCCGGTAGGTCTTGGAAAAATTATTGTCCGTCTGGAGCATCACGTTCCAGCCGAAGGTCCATCGCGGATTGATCTGGAAATGTGCCTTGGAGGCCACCATGGCGCGCGTGCTGGCGCGTTCGTCGCTTGTCCCGGCGTCAAAGGCACTGCGGCTCTGCTGATCGATGGCGGCAAAGCGCAAAATGTGATCGCCCGTCTCGAAACGGTTGCGGATCTCGCCCTGCAACAGCAGACCCTGCTTGGTATAGTAGGTCGGGCTGATCGTCGCGTCCATGCTGGGCGAGAAGACCTGATAGTAGGGTATGGTCGTGCCGAAGCCGAGCTTGTCGGTCAGGCTCATGCGCGGAAACAGGAAACCCGATTTGCGTTCGACCGTTTCGTCGGGAACCGTGACGAAAGGCACATAACCGATCGGCATTCCGAACAGTTCAAACTTGGCATGTTCCAGGCGAATCGTGTGGTTCTTGCCGTCGCGGATGACGCGCTGCGCCTTCACCTGCCAGAGCGGTGCCTTGTCGGGTCGCTGGGCACAGGGCAGACAGGCGGTGTAGACGCCATTGTTCAGCACCATCTTGTCGTCGGGCAGGCGTTCGGCGCTTTCGGCGGCCAGGCGCGTGTTATCCGTCGTCTCGACGCGCAGCGAATTGACAAAGCCTTCGCCGAAATTGTCGGTGACGTCCATCGAATCGGCATAGATGCGCGCGCCGTCGGGCTCGATCAGTTCGATATTGCCCGTCGCCATGACGCGACCGGTCTTCTGATCGTATTCCACGCGCTGGGCGACCATGCGGTGGCGATTGTAATAGATCTGCACGCCACCGACGGCGGTGACACGCTCGATATCCTGGTTATAGGTCAGTTCATTGGCGCGCAGGAGCATTTTCGCTCCGTCGGCGACTTCAGGCGCCAGAGGTGCGCTCTGGGCCAGAACAGGTGAGGGGCCAACGACAACAAGTGCTACAGCCGTGCTTGTCAGCAGGGCCGCAAAAAGCCGTCTGATATTCCCGCGGTCAATTACCGCCACTAGCCATCCTCCTGATGAAGCAAAATTGTTGCTCCGAGCGCCATGGCGACGACGACTGGAATCCAGACGGCGACGAATGGCGGAACAACTCCGCTGCTCCCGAATGCCCTTACGAGCACGGTTACAACATAAAGCACGAAGCCACAGACGATTCCACCCAGAATCACCGAGCGCGACTGCGCCATGCGGCTGAAACGGAGAGAAACGGTTGCAGCGATCAACGTCATTGCCACCAGAAGAAGTGGCATCGACAGAAGCGAGTGAAACTGCGTTTCCAGCGGCTTGGTGGAAATACCAAACGTGCGGGCTACATCAATTTTTCTTAAAATGTCAAAGAAAGCAACGCTATCCGGCTTCGAGAGGGATTCCTGAAGGAACTCTTTTCGAAGGTTGGTCGGCACTTCGGCTTCCGGTTTGCGTGACGGTGGTGCATCGGTGCGCGTTTCCAGAACGTTGTTAAGCTTCCAGTAACCATCCTCCAAGGTCGCACTCGTTGCGTCCTGTCTCAGAATGACGCGACCCTTCTGGTCGAAGTGGAAAAGCACCACGTCGCTCAGTTCGCTGCCGCCCTTGGTATAGCTCTTGGCACCGATGATCGTGTCGTCATCCTTGCTGATCTGGCGAAGCCAGGGCAGGAAGTTGGAGCCGCGTTCGGCATTGCTCGCCTTGCGCCAGTCGGTCTCGATATTGGTGGCCTGATTCTGTCCCCAGGCCGCCAGCGGATTGATGGCCATGGTGGCAAACAGGCCGATCATGAAGGCGCCGGCGACGAAGGGCATGATGAACTGCCAGACGGAAAGTCCGGCCGCGCGCGCCACCACCAGTTCGGAGCGGCGGTTGAGCGTGATCAGCGTCGTCATGCCGATGAAGAGGGTGAGCGTCGGGATGGTCTGCTGGAAGATCAGCGGCAGGCGAAGCAGGCTCATCAGCAGGCCGCCCGGCACCGTATAACCGACGAAGTTCGACATGCGCCGGCTCGTCTCGGAGAAATCGGCGAGAAAGATGATGCCGCAGACGCCGAGGAAGAACCAGCCGGCGGTCACGATGTAGCGTTTGAAAAAGTACCAGCTGAGGGTGCGCGAAATCATGGGCTGTCGCTCCCCTTGCCCGCCGTCACCCGTGCCAGGCGCCGTTCGGCGCGGTTCATCCAGTGCCCGGCAAAATTCGCCACGAAAGAGGGCATCCGCAGTTGCCGGTTGGTGGCCAGCATGAAGATGGCGATGAGACCCGAACCGATCGGCACGAGATAGACGAGCGGCACGAAGCTCGCATCGTTTTTCGAACCGTTCGACACATAAAAGCTTAGCCAGCGGATCGCAAAGGCGATGATCAGCGCCGACACCATGGGATGCAGGCGGGCGCGGCGGCTGGAACGGGCACTGCCGGCCACCACCAGGGACACGAGCGCAAACACCACCGGCAGCATCCAGTCCGACAGGCGCCGATGGATTTCCGCCCGGAAACTGCCGGGCGAGGCGAGGAATGCCTTGTCGGTCGGGTCTGGGTTGAGCAGGAAGCCAAGGCTGCGGTCGCCAGCATAGATCGTGGCATTGCCGGTCGATTCGGTCATGGTCGAGAGATCGAAGGCATAGGAGAGGAACTTGACGACGGAAATGCGCCCGTCCTTTGCCTTGCGGTGAACTTCGCCGTCGCGCATGGTCAGCGTCGTGCCGCTGTCGTCGATGGAGCCTTCGCGGGCGTAATAGATGAGGTCCCAGTTGGGGTCGCGATAATCGACCAGGAACAGGCCCTTCAGCACACGGCCCGAATGGCGCTCCGAGATCTGCACATAAAGCCCGTCCTCGATGCTGCGGAAGGTCTTTTCCTCGATGACGGAGGAGAGCAGGTCGGCATAGGCTTCCGCCACCATTTCGCGCGCACTGGTGCGTGACGCAGGCTCGACGAAATTGCTGATGAGGAAGGACAGCGCCGCAAGGCCGAGCGCCATCATCATCACCGGCCGGTAGAGCACCATGCGGGGCGAACCTGCGGCGTCGATGACGGCCATTTCCGAATCGTTGTTCATCGCGTTCAGCGTCTGCGTGATGCCGATGACGACAGCAAACGGCAGAACGACCGGGATGATGGTGGGCAGGATGAAGGTGGCAAGCGTCGCAAACGAGCCGATCGACTGGCCCGTGTCGGTCACCAGATTGATGCGGCCGAGCACCTGTATGGTCCAGATGATGGTCAGCACCGGAACGAGGGTGACCAGGAACATCTGGAAGGATCGCCGCAATATGTAGAGTTCGAGGAGCTTCATTCTGATCCGGTACGTCGCTTCACTGCGGCCACGATTGGCGTTCTATGCAATTTGCCGCGCCATGGCGACAGTGACTTTTTCACAAAACTGTTTGTGGTCACTGTTTTTTTTCCGGCTGTGTCATTTGGAAGTATGTGGCAACCGCGGCATAAACGACGCAGGACGACAGGAAGCCCAGCATCACATCGGACAGATAGTGCCCGCCGAACGAAATCCTGAGCGCCGGCGGGATGAGGCAGATGGCAAACATCGGCGGCCCGAGGATCGGTCGAAGCGGCGGCGGCAGAAGCACGATCAGGCAGACGAGCCACCCGGCGCCCGCCGCCTCGCCCGAAATGAACGAGCAGTTGTTTGTACAGGCGCCGTCCAGCGTGCCGGCGGCGGTAAAGAGATCCGGTCCGCCGAAAAGATCCGTCTGGTAGGGGCGCGGCCTGCCGGAAATCGTCTTCAGCACAAGGTTCACCAGCACATAGGGGCCGGCGACGAAGGAAATGAGTGCAATCGAGTAGCGGCGCGTGGCAGCTGCACTGTAGGTCGCACCATGGTGCTGGAGGTTGCGGATCAGCAGGATCAGGATCACCCCGGCAACGGAGACCGGCAGATAGAAGAAGAACTTGCGGATCATCACCAGCAGCCATTGCTGCGAATAGGGAAACAGCCCGCAGATGCGGCCCGCCGCAAGCTCTGCGCCACAGGCCGTTTCCCGGAAGAAGGTCCGCGCGACATCGATGTCGAGGCCGGGAAAGACATAGAAGATTGCAAGCAGCAACCACCAGGCGCCCATGAGCGTGATCAGCCACGTCGCTGGACGGCGAAAGAGAACCCGGGCGCGGCGCCCGGAAAACTGACCGCGTGACTGGAACGTGTATGCCAAAACGGTTAAGCCTTCGGTGAGCGGTGCAGGTGACTTTAGCCGTTAAGAGTGCTCAATGACAATATTGCGACGCTGGTGTGGAACCTTTGTGCCGCCACCCTTGCCGTTCAAGTGCCATTGTCCCAGATTGGCCCTGACGTATTACCACATCCTCTGCATCCGGAGATAAAATGTCTGTTCAGTACACGATCCGTTTCGCACCATCCGCACCTGCCGATGGTGGCCTTGCCATTGCCCTGCAGCTGTCGGGCGATCATGCGCCTGCAGGGCTTTCGGTCGCCGATCCGGCAGGTGTGATTGCGCGCGCCGCCGGGATTTCGGGCTTTTCGGCCAAGCAGATGGGTGTGCTGGAGCTTCTGGCGCCGCACCAGTCTCCATTCGACCGCGTGGTGGTGATCGGGCTTGGCAAGCCGGACGAACTGAAGGCCTATGACTGGCTGCGCGCCGGCGGCAAGGCATCCAGCGTGATCAAGCGCGCCGAAACCGCAACCGTGTTCCTCGATGCACCGGGCACTGAGATCACGCCTGAGAAGGCTGTGGATTTTGCCACCGGCCTTCTGCTGCGCGCCTACAGTTTCGATGCCTACAAGACAAAAAAGAAGGACGACGAGGACAAGGCGGCAAAAGCCGTCACGATTACCATCGTCACATCAGCCCATCAGGCGGCAACAGAGCTACTCGTTTCGGCTGAGGCAGTCGCCGGCGGCGTCAATCTTGCCCGCGAACTCGTCAACCTGCCGCCGAACGTGCTTGGCCCCGTCGAATTTGCCGATCGTGCCAAGGCGCTCGAATCGCTTGGGGTTGAGGTGGAAATTCTCACCGAAACCGAAATGAGTGAACTCGGCATGGGCGCGCTGCTCGGCGTTGCTCAAGGCTCGTCGCGTCCGGCCCGCATGGCCATCATGCAGTGGAACGGCGGAACAGCCGGCGAGGCGCCGCTCGCCTTCGTCGGCAAGGGCGTCGTCTTCGATACCGGCGGCATCTCGATCAAGCCGGCCGCCAGCATGGAAGACATGAAGGGCGACATGGGCGGGGCGGCTGCCGTCACCGGCCTCATGCACACGCTTGCCGCCCGCAAGGCCAAGGTGAATGCCATCGGCATTATCGGGCTTGTGGAAAACATGCCCGACGGCAATGCCCAGCGCCCCGGCGATATCGTCACCTCCATGTCCGGCCAAACCATCGAGATCATCAACACCGATGCGGAAGGCCGCCTCGTGCTGGCCGATGCGCTCTGGTATACGAAAGAACGCTTCAAGCCGCGCTTCATGATCAATCTGGCCACGCTTACCGGTGCCATTCTGGTGGCGCTCGGCAATCTGCAGGCGGGCCTCTTCTCCAACGATGACGAACTGGCCAACGGCCTTCTTGTCGCCGGCGAGGAAAGTGGCGAAAAGCTGTGGCGCATGCCGCTCGGCAAGGAGTACGACAAGATCATCGATTCGAAGTTTGCCGACATGAAGAACAGCGGCGGGCGTTATGCCGGATCGATCACGGCTGCCCAGTTCCTGAAGCGCTTCGTTGGTGAAACCCCTTGGGCGCATCTGGATGTCGCGGGCACCGCCATGGCCTCGCCCTTCAACGAGATCAACCAGTCCTGGGGTTCCGGTTACGGCGTTCGCCTGCTCGACCAGCTGGTGCGCGATCGCTACGAGGCGTGACGGCTGAATGACCGAGGTTCTCTTCTACCATCTGACCGAATCGAAGCTTGAGGAGGCGCTGCCGGCGCTTCTCGAAAAAAGCGTCGAGCGGGGCTGGCGCGTTGTGCTTCAGACGGTGGGA
Organism: Neorhizobium sp. PAMB6716; assembly: GCF_058242805.1. NCBI lineage: Bacteria > Pseudomonadati > Pseudomonadota > Alphaproteobacteria > Hyphomicrobiales > Rhizobiaceae > Neorhizobium > Neorhizobium sp. PAMB6716. Next base: position 2,075,812 of record NZ_CM177835.1, on the reverse strand, counting down.
GAGGCGCGCCGCGATGCGCTCGACCTTCATTTGTGGACCTATCGGGAGGAAAGTTTCCTCCCGCATGGCACCGATCAGGGGGATATGGCGGAACACCAGCCGGTGCTTCTGACGGTCACCGGCGCCAATGCGAACGGCGCCACGGTTCGCTTCATGGTGGATGGCGCCGAGCCGGCCGATCTTTCGCCCTATGAGCGCGTGGTCTTCATGTTCGATGGTTATGACGCTGCCCAGCTGGAGGGCGCGCGGGGGCACTGGAAGCAGCTGAAGATGCAAGGTCACCAGCTCACCTACTGGCAGCAGTCTGAAGAGGGGCGCTGGGTCAAGAAGGCGTGAGCGACACGCCCTGCATGCCGCCAGCCAGTCTGCTCTCGCTACGGCTACTTGTGCATCGCAGCATGCCTTGCTAGCGGTAGGTATCCTCGAAACTCGGAGTTTGGATGCCATGAACGCGAACGCCCCGGTCAATACCCGCACCGCCGACCATCCGGTCGCAGATGTCTTTCCCGCCCGCTGGTCGCCGCGCGCCTTTACCGATGCGACGATGAGCGAAGAAAAGCTGCTTGTCCTTCTGGAAGCCGCCCGCTGGGCGCCGTCTGCCTTCAATGCCCAGCCCTGGCGCTTCATCTATGCGCTGCGTGGCGATGCCGGCTGGCAGCCGATCCTTGATGCCATCATGCCGTTCAACCAGTCCTGGGCCAAGAACGCCTCGGCGCTTGTCATCATCGCCAGCGCGACGAAATTTACAGCGCCCGGCAAGACGGAAGCCAGCGATAACGGCAGCCACACGTTTGATGCCGGCACCGCCTGGGGCTATCTTGCCCTGCAGGCCCATATGTCCGGCTATGCCGCCCATGCCATGGCCGGTTTTGACAAGGCCGCCATGGCCAAGGCCGTGAACCTGCCCGAAGACCATGTGCTGCACGCAGCCGTTGCCATCGGCACGCAAGGGGAGGCATCGCTCCTGCCGGAAGCGCTTCAGGCCCGCGAAGTGCCAAGCCCGCGCCAGCCGCTCGATACGCTTGCCGTCCACGGCGCCTTCAAAGCCTGATCCGGATCGTCAACGAGATCATGGACCGATGAGATCGGATGGAAAACCGTTTTCCGGTTTTCCATCCGCGTCCGGGCCGGCCAAAACGGCTTCGGTCTGCGCCAACGCTGCCGGCATTTTCGCTCATTGGAACGTCAGCCGTTCCGAAGCCGGCGACCAACGCCCCTGCCTTGTTCAACCGCCACCCGCGAAGGAAACCGCTTGCCGCAAGGAACGGATCGCTGTCCCAAGGATTACAGTTGCAACTGCACGCGGCAAAAGCCTCCCGAACGGGACAGGCCTTGCTGAACATGGAGAACCCAGATGCAACTTCCCCAGAACACTGTGATTGCGGTCGCCGACGGCGAAAAGCTCAGCCTTTTCCAGAACAATGGCGATGCGCAAAATCCGAAGCTGAAGGCCATGGATTCGGACGTCATCGATGACTCGGTCATCTCATCCGGTGCCCGCCATCCCAGCAGTGCTGCCAATCCCGATGACAGCCAGCAGAACGAGGATGCCTTTGGTTCCGGGGTGATTTCCATGCTGAACAGCCATGTTCTCAGCGGCAAGATCAAGAGCCTCGTCATTGTCGCATCGCCCCGCACGCTTGGCGAAATGCGCAAGGGTTACCACAAGTCACTGTCCGACGTGCTGATCGGTGAACTCGACAAGGACCTGACCGGCCATTCGATCCAGGATATCGAAAAAGCTCTGGCTGCTGCCTAAACTGAAGGTTCGCGACCCCTTCTTCTATCGAAGACAGAGGGGCAGGGCCGCGGGAGGAGATGCAAAACTGCGTCAGGCCGGTGGCCTGATGCGTACCTGGCAGTAACCCTCGGCCGAAATTGCGCTGCACAGGTCAGACCATTCGCAGCCTGCGCACGCTTGGCGCGTTCGACCTTCTGTAAACGCGCCGCGCATCTGGTGCAGCCACGCTTCATCTATGCTGAGGCGTGAACCGGCTTTAATCGAATGGTTCAGCAGTTCGCCCACGTCATGCGCTGCCTTCTCATCGCGTTCGCGCACGCTTTTTCGTCCGCAATGCGGATCAGCCTCGCCTAGTAGCGTCGCACAGATGTCGTCCGGCCCCTCGACGATCAAAATATCCTCACCTTGCGACAGGCGCGCAGCGATCCGATCGTAATTGGCGACAAAGGGCGCGCTGTATCCTTTGCCTGCATAGGTTAGCAGGCAAAGGAGATGGTGGGGTCGCAGGCGGATGGTCATTTCAAAATGGTCTGGCGCAGAAAACTGTAGCCCATCGCTGTGCGCCTTGCCATTTCGGCAGAATTGCCGGCGCCGCCGTGACCACCGGAGCCATATTCATGAAACAGGGGCGTGTGGCCGGCCTCTTCAAGCGCCTTGTCAAAGCGGCGCGCGTGAGACGGATGCACCCGGTCGTCATTGCTGGAGCTTTCGATGTAGAGCGGCGGGTAAGCCTGTTCTGCCGCCGGTTTGATCTGGTGCAGCGGCGAATAGCTGAGGAGATAGGCGCGGTCGGCCTCGTCATCCGGGTTGCCATATTCGTCCATCCAGGCCTTTCCGGCGGGAAACAGGTGGAAGCGCGTCATGTCGATGACCGGCACACGGCACCAGATGGCGCCGAAATCATCCGGATAACGCGTCAGCATCACGCCCGTCAGAAGACCGCCATTGCTGCCACCGGTGCAGGCAATGCGCGACGGTTTCGAATACCCGCGCTTGACCAGATCGCGGGAAATGGCGACGAAATCCTCATACGCCTTGTGGCGGCCGTGGCGCTTGGCGGGTGTGTGCCATTGCGGCCCAAGCTCTGCACCACCGCGGATATAGGCCTGCACATAAGCGCCGCCCTGTTCGAGAAACCGGCCGGTGGTGCCGGAATAATGCGGGGCAAGCGAAGCGGAAAAGCCGCCATAACCATAGATCAGCACCGGCAGCTCGCCTTTGGTCCACTCTTTCGGCAGCACAAGGTGATACGGAACCTTGGTGCCATCTTCCGAGGTCGCTTCCAGAAGCTCGCTCGTCATGCCCTCAGCATCGAAATAGGCGGGCGAGGTATCTTCCGCCACCAGAACCGGCGGGGCGGAGATCGGACGCCGGTCCTTGTCGGACAGAGACAGCGTATACCGGGTCGGCGGCACCAGGAAACCGGAGCCGATCACCGACAGCGTGTCATCGCCCAGATGCAAGTCGGCATAAACAGGCGTGAAATAAAGCGCTTCGACGCCCTCAGGCAGAGCAATGCGCTGGGGCTCCGCCTCCGGCCGCGTCAGATCCAGCACGTAAAGCGATGGTGACAGGCGGTCATCCACCGAATAGACGGCGAAATGGCGCAGCAGCGCGAAATGATGCACGGCGCGTCCCGGTGCCGGTTCCACCAGAATGCGGCGCGTGGGGGAAAGCGGCTCCTCGCCAAAGGGCGTCAACGCCTGCAGCACAAGACTGCCGCTTGCCACCTGCTCATCGTTCTTGGCGAGCCACAGGCAATGGCTGTGATTGAGGTCGAAACCGATCTCTGTGGGAAGCGGCAGGCGCCGGGCGATACCCGCGGCGTCCTCCACCTGCACGCTGACCTTGCCGATCTCGTGACTTATGCCGAACACGCGGATCTGCCGCTTGTCCGGCCCCTCGTAACCGCCAAGTTCAGGGTCGATGATGAAGCCATAGCCGGTCACATCCGTTTCGGCGGCTGCAAAGATCACCTCGGCCTCTGCCGGCTCTTCGCCGCGCCGCAGCCGCCGTCCAACCCGTGGCCAGCCGGATTGCGTGGCAGAAAATGCGTCGATCGAGCCGAAATAGGCAATCTCGTCGCGGCTCAGCCAGTTGGCGTGGGCGCGTACAGCCGGCGTATCGAAGCCGCCCTTAACGATCTCCTTGGCCTCAAGATCGAATTCCAGAAACCGCGTCAGGTCCGAGCCGCCGTCCGACAGGCGCAAAAGCACGCGCGTCGGCTCGAAGGGGCAGGTAACGGAGCCGCCGAAGATCCAGCGCTTGCCTTCGCTTGCGCAGAACTTATCGACGTCGAATACCGTTTCCCAGGGGGCATCGGCGCGCGGGGCAAGATCTGCCGGCAGGCGGCGCAGCACGCCGAGCGGGTTGTCGCGGGAGCGGTTGAAATCAAACAGCCAGTTGCCGCGCCGGGTGGGGATGATCAGCCTGTCCTGGCGCTCCATCATCGCCTGAAGCGCTGCCGCATCGGCCTCCATGGCGGGCGTCGTCAGCGCCTCTTGCGAAGCGGCGTTGCGCGCGGCGACATAGGCCAGCGTCTGGGGATCGTCGTCCTTTTCGAGAAAGAGATCCATGGCGCTGCTCCTTTTGTATTCTGATGTGTAGTCGTTCAGGCGAGATCGGTGCGGCGAAAATCCTCGCCCACATAAAGGAGGGCGGCACCGGCAGCCTTGGCGCCTGCATAGGAAAAGCAGTCGCCGAAATTGAGGCGCGCCGGATGGCGGCCCTTGCCATAACGGGAGAACGCATCAAGGGCGGTGAGCGCTGTATCGCGGGTGGCCGGCAGAATATCGGCGTTCAGTTCGGCGAGAAAATCAGTGATCACCTTTGTCGCATCATCGACACCGATCTGGCGTTTTCCTGCGAGCACCACCGTCGCCTCGAAAATCACCGTGGGCGAGACGAAAAACCGTGACGTCGGATCTGCCAATGCCGCCGATATCCGCTCGTAATCGGGGCCTTCAATAAAATATTCGATGATGGCGGAGGTATCGAGGAACATCACGTGTCGCCCCACATCTCGTCGAGAAAGGCCTTCTCGTCGAATTCAGGATTAGCGGTGCCCATGCCTTGGTAACGCTGCTTGATCTTCTCCAGCCGTTCGGCGAGCGGCGGGCGTTGCTCTTCCTCTTTCACCACGCGCTCCAGCGCCTGGCGGATGGCATCGGTCTTGGTTGGGGCTTTCAGGATTTTTTGGGCCTGCTCGGCGAGCTGGTTCACCTGTTCATCGCGCACGTAAAGCGGCATGGCGTCACCCGTTTGAATATACGTCACCACGATAGTGTATATTCAGCCCTGCTACAAGCAAGGCTCAGCCGGCCATCGCCTCTTCATATTCGGCCGAAAGCTCCAGCCACTGCTCTTCCGCTTGCGACAGTTTGGCAGCTGCCTCACCACGTTGCTTGACCTTTTCCGCAGCCTTCGCCGGAGATTTTTCGTAGAGCACCGGATCTGCAAGCTCTTGATCAAGAGCCTGAATCAGTTTTTCCAGTTTCGCCGTCAAGGCCTCGGCTTCGTTGATCTTTTTCTTCAAAGGCGCCAACGAGGCGCGCTTTTCGGCATTCGCCTTGCGCTGCTCGGCCTTTTTTCCGGCGTCGGCAGCTAGGTCAACTTTTTCTTCTTTTTTTTTACCCGAGGAGACGATGAGATCGCGGTATTCCTCCATGTCGCCTTCGAATGTAGTGACGGTGCCGTTGTTGACGAGCCAGAGACGGTCGACGGTCGCCTCGATCAGGTGCCGATCATGCGAGATGAGGATGACGGCGCCGTCATAGTCGTTTAACGCCTCGATCAGGGCGCGACGGCTGTCGATGTCGAGATGGTTCGTCGGCTCGTCGAGGATCAGCAGGTTTGGTGCGTGGAATGCGGCAAGGCCCATCAAAAGCCTGGCCTTTTCGCCACCGGAAAGATCCTTGGCCGCCGTGTTCATCTTTTCCGTTGCTAGGCCCATCTGCGCCACGCGGGCGCGAACCTTGGCTTCCGGCGCTGCCGGCATCAGGCGGCGCACATGCTCCACCGGCGTGTCTTCCGGCACGAGATCGTCCAGCTGGTGCTGGGCAAAAAAGCCAATCTTCAGGCTCGGGGCCAGCCTGAGGTCGCCGGTTTCCGGCGGCAGACGGCCGGAGATGAATTTGGCAAACGTGGACTTGCCGTTGCCGTTCGAGCCTAAAAGCGCGATGCGATCATCCGCATCAATGCGCAGGTTGAGGTTTTTGAGGATCGGTTTGCCCGGCTCGTAACCGACGGCACCGCCATTGATGGCAATGATCGGCGAGGCCGGCTGCTTTTCCGGCTCCGGAAAGGTGATCGGCTGCACGTGGTCTTCGATGACGGCGGCAACCGTTCCCATGCGCTCCAGCGCTTTCACGCGGCTCTGCGCCTGCTTGGCCTTGGTGGCTTTCGCCTTGAACCGGTCGATGAAGCTCTGCAGATGTTTGCGCGCGGCGTCATTTTTCGCCTTCGACTTCATCTGCAATTCGTCGTTCTCGGCCTTCTGGCGCTCGAACTGGTCATAGCCGCCGCGATAGAAGGTGAGCTTCTTCTGGTCGAGATGCACGATGGCATTGACGGCATTGTTCAGAAGGTCGCGGTCATGGCTGATGATGATGACGGTGTGCGGATAGCGGCGGATATAATCTTCCAGCCACAACGTGCCTTCCAAATCGAGATAGTTGGTGGGCTCGTCAAGCAGCAGCAGGTCGGGCTCGGCAAACAGCACGGCTGCCAGCGCCACGCGCATGCGCCAGCCGCCGGAAAAGGCAGACGCCGGACGGAGCTGGGCTTCGGCATCAAAACCGAGACCGGCGAGAATGCTTGCCGCGCGGGCTTCGGCTGAATGGGCGTCGATATCGACAAGCCGCATCTGGATATCGGCGATGCGGTTCGGGTCGGTTGCCGTCTCGGCTTCCGCCATCAGGGCGGTGCGTTCCTTGTCGGCGGCAAGCACGATGTTGATCAGCGGATCTTCCGTGCCCGGCGCTTCCTGCGCCACCTGGCCGATGCGGGCGGCCTTGGGCAGCGACACCGATCCGCTCTCGGAGCCGAGATCGCCGGTGATGACGCGAAACAGCGTGGATTTACCCGCACCATTGCGGCCGACAAGGCCAGCCTTGATGCCCGTCGGCAGGCTGATGCTGGCGTGGTCGAGAAGAAGTCGGCCGGCGATGCGCGCGGAAAGGTCTGTGATGGTGATCATGCGGGCGTTTTGGCCGAAGTCCTGCTGCGATGCAAGAGAGACGGGCGCCTATTGCCAGCGCTTGCCGTCTCCAAGCAGGAAATAGACGAGATCGAGCACCACCGAAGGGCGTCCAAGCGCCGTCAGGACGGTGTGAACCTGCCCACGGTGATGGGTCTGGTGGTTGAAGACATGGGAGAGGATCGGACCAAGCGGCAGCTCGATTTTGTCAGGCATTGTGACGGGTTTATAGGAAATGATCGCCGAAAGGTCGGCCTCGGTCAGAGTATCCACCCAGTCGGTGATGCGCTGGTCTTCTGCGACACGGGCAGCGCGCAAGTCGTCAAACGTCTCATAGAGCGGGGCATCAAGCGAAGCAGGCACGACGCCTTCGCCGGTGAAGCGCTTGAGCCAGATCCGGTCTGCGGCGAGAAGATGGTTCAGGGTACGCTGTGCCGAGCCGAAGAAGGCACCCTTGTCGGCGCGAAACTCCTCGTCGCTCAAGAGCCCGCAGGCCTCGTAAACGCGGGCGTTGGCCCAGCGGTTGTAATCGGCAAACATGCGGAAATGCTGGGCCATGGGTTTCTCCAGTCCTTCGTTAAATCGGATCTTATGACGCCCAAACGCAAAAGGGGGTGATCGCTTCCATGAAATTTCCTGATTTGATCTTTGGCAGTGCGAAGGGTTCAATGGATGCTGTTTGCAATGAGGGATCCCGATGACCAGAATTCTCTATTCGCTCTGCGGCCGTGATGAGCACCGCCCGTTTTCGCCCCATTGCTGGAAAGTGTCGATGGCGCTGGCCCATAAGGGGCTGGATTTCGTCGAAAAGCCGGTGCCGTTTACAGACGTGCCGAAAATCGAAAACGGCTTTTCGAAAACCGTGCCGATCCTGCGCGATGGCCAGATGCTGGTGCGCGACAGTTTTGATATCGCGCTCTATCTGGAAGACACCTATCCAGACCATCCGACGCTGTTTGGCGGGGAGGGTGGCAAGGCGCTGTCGCGCTTTGTGGAAGGTGTCTCGCAAACGCTGGTGCATCCGGTGCTGACCAAGCTTGCGGTGAAGAACATCCACGACATGCTGGCCGAAACCGACCAGATCTATTTCCGCGAGAGCCGCGAGCCGCGCCTCGGGCGCAAGCTCGAGGATTTCGAGGCTGAACGCGAGGCGGAGATCGCCGTTCTCTCAGCCCGGCTGGAGCCGCTGCGCTATATGCTGAAGTTCCAGCCCTTCCTTGGTGGCGAAAGCCCGCTGTTTGCCGACTATATCCTGTTCGGCGCATTGCAATGGTTGCGCATCACAACCGGGCTTCAAGCGCTGGGGGCGGACGATCCGGTCAATCTCTGGTTCGAGCGATGCCTTGATCTCCACGGCGCCATGGCCCGCGCGGTGGCCTGATCAGGCCAAGGCTTCAACATGACAGCGGCGTGAAATTCGAAAAGGCCCTCTTGTCTTCGTGATTCGGGGCGGCTAAACACCGCCCACTTATCCCTAGAAAACAAGGATTTCTGGCAATGGCGATCGAACGCACCTTCTCCATGATCAAGCCCGACGCAACCAAGCGCAACCTGACCGGCGCCATCACCAAGGTTTTTGAAGAGAATGGCCTGCGCGTCATCGCTTCCAAGCGCGTCTGGATGAGCCAGCGCGAAGCCGAAGGTTTTTACGCCGTTCACAAGGAACGCCCCTTCTTCGGCGAACTGGTTGAAGGCATGACATCCGGCCCGACCGTCGTTCAGGTTCTCGAAGGCGAAAACGCCATCCTGAAGAACCGCGAAATCATGGGCGCGACCAACCCGGCCAACGCTGACGAAGGCACCATCCGCAAGACGTTTGCGCTCTCCATCGGCGAAAATTCGGTTCACGGTTCGGATGCTCCGGAAACCGCTGCCCAGGAAATCGCCTACTGGTTCGCTGAAACCGAAATCGTCGGCTGAATTTTTTGACCTTTGGGCGCCTTCCAAAAGGCGCCTGCAAGGAATTCCAAAGCGCCCGTGACACATGCTGTCGCGGGCGTTTTGCGTTTGAGGCCTGCCTTTCAGGCTGCCTCATCCGCCTCGCGCGGATCATGCCCCTTCGGCTTGCCGTAAAGCCCGATATGGGCATCGCCCCAGCTTTTCAGCGCCACCAGCACCGGCTCCATGCTGCGCCCGAGCGGCGACAGGCTGTATTCCACCTTCGGCGGTACCTGCGCATACACTGTGCGGATGATCAGCCCATCCTCTTCCAACTCGCGCAACTGGTTCGTCAGCATGCGCGGCGTGACGTTTGCGATGATGCGGCGGATCTCGCTGAAGCGCAGCGTGCCGGACAGCAGATGGTAAAGGATCACCGATTTCCATTTGCCGTCGATAAGGCCGACGGCTGCCTCCACGGCACAGCCGGGGCTGCAATCGAAGCGGGAATGGCGGGCCTTGGCCATGATGGTATCCTTTTCGACACTATAGGCTAATTTTGTGCGTATAGCTTTTTCGCAGCATAGAAACATATGAGGGGTGACACAACGCTTTGAAAGGGAACCACCCGATGAAATCAGTTGCATATCAGGCCGCAGGTGCGCTCGATCGGCCAGAAGCACTCGTCGATATCGAACAGGAAAAGCCGATGGCCAAGGGGCGGGACCTGCTGGTTGCCGTCCGCGCTATCTCGGTAAACCCCGTCGATACGAAAATCCGCCGCGGCGTGTCCGCAGCTCCCGATGGCTGGAAAGTGCTCGGCTGGGATGCCGTCGGCGAAGTGACCGAGACCGGCGAAGCCGTCACCCGCTTCAAGCCCGGCGATCAGGTGTTTTATGCCGGCGCGCTGGACCGGCCGGGCGCCAACAGCCAGTTTCATCTGGTGGATGAGCGGCTGGTGGGCAAGAAGCCGGCGACGCTGTCGGATGCCCAATCGGCTGCCCTGCCGCTGACGGCGATTACCGCCTTCGAAATGCTGTTCGAACGGCTGGATGTGCGCCGGCAGGTGGCGGGGGCGGCAAACGCCGTGCTCATCATCGGCGGGGCCGGCGGCGTCGGCTCCATTGCCATCCAGTTGTTGCGGGCACTGACCGATCTGACGGTTATCGCCACCGCCTCACGGCCGGAAACGCAGGCCTGGGTGCGCGAACTGGGCGCCCATCACGTGGTCGATCACGCACAGCCGCTGGCCCCGCAGGTGGAAGCACTGGGGCTCGGTTCGCCCGCCTTCGTGTTTTCCACCACGGAAACGCATCTGCACCTCGCAGACATCGCCGATCTCATTGCGCCGCAGGGCCGCTTCGGCCTGATCGACGATCCCGCCGTGCTGGACGCCATGCCCTTCAAGCGCAAATCCGTCTCGTTGCACTGGGAGCTGATGTTTACCCGCTCGCTCTACCAGACACCCGACATGGATGCGCAGGGCAAGCTGCTGGATGACGTCTCGGCGCTCATCGATGCCGGCCGCATCCGCACCACCGTCACCGAGGTTCTGCAGCCGATCAATGCGGAAAATCTGAAAGCAGCCCATGCCATCCTCGAAAGCGGCAAGGCGCGCGGCAAGATCGTGCTGGAAGGGTTTTGAGGCGGGCGTGAAGTTGTGGGCAGGCGGCTAAGGGCAGGGCCCATCCGCCTGCTCACGAAAAATCAGGCGTCGAGAGCCGCCAGCGCATCAACCACCCGCGGTATCGCCTCAGCCGGGATTGGCAGAACCGGCCGGGGCGGTGCGGCATGAAACAGGTCGAGTTCGGCGGCGATCGCATACATGACGCGAAAACTGCCGTACTGGCGAAACAGCGCCCAGAGCGGCTGGAAACGCTCGTTCAGCCGGTGGGTCTCGTCATTATCTCCGGCCTGGGCTGCGCGGGTCAGCGCCAGCGCGGGGGCGGGCAGGAGCCCGGCGACGACGCTGTACCAGGCATCTGCGCCTGAAAGCAGCGCTTCGGCTGCACCCCAATCGCCGCTGTAGCCAATGGGAAACCTGTTCGGAAGGCGCGCGCGCAACGAGGCCATTTCCGCCTCGAAACTGGCATCCACCGGCAGCGGCATCTTCACGGTCGCAATATTGGGCAGGTCCGCCAGGCGGACGATCAAATCCGGGCTGAAGGTGAATTTCGTCGTGCCCGGATTGTTGTAGATGACGAGCGGCAGATCGGTGACGCCGGAGACGGCGGAAAAATGCGCAAACACCTCGTCTTCGGTGAGCGGCGTGTAGGAGACAGGCGCCAGAAGCAGGCCATCTGCACCAGCCTCTGCCGCATCGTGTGCCAGAGCCTGCGCCTCATCGGTGCGCAGTGCGCCGATGCCGACGATGAGCGGCGTGCGGCGCTGAAGGGTTTCGGCGGCAATTGCCACGGCGCGGCGCCGTTCAGCGCGCGTCAGATAGGCATAGCCCCCGGTGCTGCCAAGGAGGCCGATGGAATCGACGCCCGCGCTCGTCAGGCGTTCGATCAGCCGGGACAGCGCATCCGCATCAACGGCGCCGTGCATGTCGGTCGGTGTGGGCGGGAAGGCGGAAAGACCACGCAGCATAATGCATCCTCGGTTACGGCTTGACCCAAGTCGTAACACCGCACCGGGGCGTCGTGAAGCGCCTTATGTCGGGCACGGGACCGGTGAAAGATCCACCACGCCACCCGCCTTGAACACTTTCGGGTTCATGTCATAGGCCGGGCCGACCACGATGGAATTGGCGGGCAGGATGCTCTGGTCGATGGTGGCAAGCACACTTGTTTCCAGCTCTTGCAGCACTTTGCCATCGCGATCGGCAAGCTCGATATGGACGCCGTAGCTTTGGCCTTCGCGCACGCACTGCACGTCCGGGCTTTCCAGCACCACCTTGTCCATCTTCGGGTAAAGTGCCTGTCGCGTTATCAGCGGCGCGCCGCCCTGCGGATTGTCAAACCGTGCAAGCGCCACGCCGCCTTCGGGAAGAGGCGCGGTCGGGCGCAGCGTCACCACGTAATTGGCCCGGGAAAGCCGGTAGTTGAAAACGAAGATATGGCCGGAAAACTCCGCAAGGTTTGCCGCTTCGCGCTGGCAGCCGACAAGGGTTGCCACGCAAAGCGCAAGGCCCGTTGCTCTGGCCTTAAAGGTTCCTTTCATCATCCTGCAGTTCCTCCTGTCGTTTTTCGTTTGTAGTGGCGGGCGGCCTTGGCGCGGTTGCCGCATACAGTCATGTCGCACCAGAAGCGGCTCTTGTTCTTGGAACGGTCGACAAACAGCCAGCCGCAATGCCCGCAGATTTTCAGGCGCTGCTTTTCCGGAAGGGAAAGCAGCCGCAGCGCCGAATGCACGGTGGCCGCCTCAAGCCCGTCTGGATCGGGGTTCTGCCGCAGCAGGCGGGCGGCGTTGTCCAGCAGATCGGCCAGAAGAAGCGGGTGTGATGTCCCCTGCACCTCAGCGCGAAAATGCCGGTCGATAGCTTCACGCAGCGAAAGGAAGGTTTCGCGACTGGCAGGATGTATCGGTTTCAGGTCACCAAACAGGGCCCGTTCGGCGGAAAATGCTGAGGCGGCCTGCGGGAAGGCCTGCAAATGCGCTGGATCGGCAAACCGGTCGATGCTGCGGGCAGGGTCAAACCGCAGGATCACGCTGTTGGCGACATCGAGCGCCAGCGCGCCGCCGGCAAAACGGTGAGGGGTCCAGGAAAAGGTCATGCCGCAATATAACTGGTAAAAACGGTTTTGCCAGTTATATTGCAGGCGTGGAGGTGCCATGTCCTACGCCCTGCAACAGCTGCTCAACGCCGTGCCGATTGCCAGCCTCTATGCAGCGCTGGCCTTTGGTTATGCGATTGCCTTTGCCGTCACCCGGCGGGCGGATATCACCTATGGTGCGCTCTTTGCCTTTTCCGGCCACGTGTTTCTGCTGGGCGCTCACTGGGGGTGGGACCGGCTTTTCCTGATTTTCCCGGCAGCGCTTGCGCTTGGCGCACTTCTCGCCGTCATGGTGGGGGCGGGGGGCGGCGTGTTGATCGGGCGGCGGGTGGTGGCGCCCTTGTCGCGCGTCTCGCCAAACGCGCTCACCGTCGCGTCGCTCGGGCTGCTGCTGGTGCTGATGGAGGCGGCACGGCTTCTTTCGGGCACGCGCCAACTCTGGCTGCCGCCCTTTCTCAATGCACCGATCACGCTCTTTGGCGGCGCAGCAAGCCTCACGCGCCTGCAGGCTCTCAACAGCGCCATTCTTGTTTTCCTGGTGGTCGGCGGCGCATGGTTTCTGGCGGCCAGTCGATGGGGCCGCAACTGGCGCGCCGTCTGCGATGATCCCCTGGCCGCCGAACTGTGCGGCGTGCCATCCGCCCGCATCTGCGCCGGCGCCTATGGTTTTGCGGCACTTTTTGCGTCTCTCTGCGGCCTTCTTGCCACCGCCCATTACGGCACGATGGATTTTGGCGCGGGTGTGGTATTTGGCCTGAAAGTGGTGCTGATTGCCGCTGCGGGAGGGCATGCTCATCCGCTGCGATCAGCCGCCGGTGCGGCCCTGTTTGGTCTTTGCGAGACGCTGTGGAGCGGCTACGGCCCGGTGGTCTGGCGCGATCCAGTCATGCTTTGCGCGCTCACCGCACTGCTGGTGTTGGGCCGGCGGGAACGGGTTCTGGTTTGAGCCGGTTCAGTCTTTTGTCCACTTCTCCCGCGCCGCATCGTCGGCGTCCTTGGCCGAGACCCAGCCGCCGATGGAGCCGTCTGCCAGATGTTCCTTCTTCCAGAAGGGAGCGGCGGTTTTTAAAAAATCCATGACGAAGTTTGCGCCGTCGAAAGCCGCTTGCCGGTGCGGGGCGCAGGCGATGACGAGAACGATGTTTTCCCCCGGCAGGATCCTGCCATAGCGGTGAATGGCGGTCAGCCCCAGCAGCGAGAAGCGCTCGATGGCAAGCGTTGCAATACGCTGCATCTCCGCCTCCGCCATGCCGGGATAATGTTCCAGTTCCAGCGCATCAAGGCTTGAACCTTCGTCCCGGCAAAGACCGGTGAAGGTCACGACCGCGCCGATATCAGCACGCCCCGTCGTCAGCGCGTGGATTTCCGTCTGCAGGTCAAAATTTTCGCTCTGGACGCGGATGGTGGGGGCGGGGTTTGTCACACGGATAACCTCACCTGTCGGCTCGAAGCGATGGTGTTCTTTGCCGCGACGTCCATGGTTTAGCCACCCGTCATCGGCGGAAAAATGCCGATTTCGCGGGCGCCGGCAATCGGTTCGTCGTGGTCGACATGCTCCTGGTTCACGGCAACACGGATGACATGCGGATATTGCAACGCCGCTTCATAACCTTCACCCAGGGTCTTCAGGTGGTTGAGCAGGTCGCCGGCCGTCACCACCGTGTCGGGCAGGTCCAGCTCTTCTTGCGGCTTGTCGATGCGCTCGCGCACCCAGGCGAAATAAACGATTTTCACTCTCATTCGTCGTCCGCCAGATGTTTGACGCCCGCCTTGAAATAATCATAGCCGGTGTAGAATGTCAGGATGGCCGCACACCAGAGAAGAACGATGCCCATTTCAGTCGTGTAGGGCAAAACCTTGTCGCCGGCGGGGCCTGCCAGCAGGAAGCCGATCGAGACCATCTGGATCGTCGTTTTCCACTTGGCAATACGCGTCACAGGCACGGAAACCTTCAGCGCCGCCAGATATTCGCGCAGGCCCGACACCAGAATTTCGCGGCAGAGGATCGTGATGGCCGCCCAGAGCGACCAGCCGGCAATCGTCTGGTCTGCGGCCAGCAGCAGAAGCACGGCCGCCACCAGCAGTTTGTCGGCAATCGGATCCAGCATGCGGCCGATATTGGAGGTCTGGTTCCAGATGCGGGCGAGGTATCCGTCGAGATAATCGGTGATCGAGGCGACCGCAAACAGCACAAGCGCTGTCCAGCGCGCCACATCCGAACTTTCCAGCTGCCCCTCGATGAAGAAGCAGCCGACGATGATCGGCACGGCAATGATACGCGCATAGGTCAGGAGATTGGGAATATTGTATGCGCGCGATGCCATGACGGACCTTACCCTGATGTGTGCTGTTAAGTGATACGCCAGAGACGAAGCGTCAACACCCTCGACGTGAAATGTGGCGGCTTTGTATTCTCAGCCGCTGCGGTTTTCGTGGAAGTGGTTATAGACCTGCTTTGCCACCGTCTCTGAAATTCCCTCGACAGCCATCAGATCAGAGATGCCGGCGCGCGAAACGGCCTTGGCGGTGCCGAAATGTTGCAGAAGCGCCCGTTTCCTTCCCGGCCCAATGCCGGAAATCTCGTCGAGCGGGTTCTTCACCATTTCCTTCTTGCGTCGTGCCCGGTGCGAGCCGATGGCAAAACGGTGCGCCTCGTCGCGCATGCGCTGGACGAAATAGAGCACGGGGTCACGCGGCGGCAGCGAAAAATCGCTTCGGCCGTCGGCAAAAAATCGCTCGCGGCCGGCATCGCGGTCAACGCCCTTGGCAACGCCGATGGCGGTCACCACGTCGCGGATGCCCAACTCGTCCAGGATTTTGCGAACCGCCGACATCTGCCCCTGTCCGCCATCAATGAGGATAACGTCAGGCCAGGCGGGAAAGCCGCTTTCGATCACCTCGTCCGGCCCGTCCGCCGGCTGTGTGGCCGCAGCGCTGCGGTCCGGCAGGCCTTCCTCCTTCAGAAGGCGTGAAAACCGCCGCGTCATCACCTCGCGCATCATGCCAAAATCGTCGCCGGGAGTGATGTCGGTCGATTTGATGTTGAACTTGCGATACTGGCCCTTCACAAAACCTTCCGGCCCCGCCACCACCATGCCGCCCACGGCATTCGTGCCCATGATGTGGGAGTTGTCGTAGATCTCGATGCGGCGCGGCACGTAAGTGAGGCCAAAGGTTTCGGCAAAACCTTTCAGCAGGCGTTCCTGCGAGGCGGTTTCTGCAAGCTTGCGGCCATGTGCCTCGCGGGCATTGGCCAGAACATGGTCGGTCAGATCCTTCTTCTCGCCCCGCTGCGGCACCTGAATGGTGATCTTGGTGGGCGATTTTTCAGACAGCGCAAGGCTGAGCAACTCCTGCTCCTCCACCGTCTCCGACAGCAGGATCTGGCGCGGCACCGGCTTGTCGTCGTAAAACTGCGCGAGGAAGGCGTTCAGCACCTCGGCGCCGGTCAGTTGCGGATCGGCCTTTGGGAAATAGGCCTGGTTGCCCCAGTTCTGCCCGGCGCGGAAGAAGAACACCTGGATGCAGGTAAGGCCCGCCTCGTGGTGGATCGCAAACACATCCGCTTCCTCGACGCCGGCCGGGTTGATGCCCTGGTGGCTCTGCACATGCGACAGCGCCGACAGCCGGTCGCGGTAGACGGCGGCGCGTTCGAAATCCATGTCGTCGGAGGCTTCCGTCATCTGGCGGGCAATCGTCGCCTTCACCGCCTGGCTGCGGCCGGAGAGAAAATCCTTGGCCTCCCCCACCAGCCCCGCATAATCGGCATCCGAAATCTCGTGCGTGCAGGGCCCGGAACAGCGCTTGATCTGGTAGAGCAGGCAGGGCCGCGTGCGCGCCTCAAAGACGCTGTCGGTGCAGGTGCGCAGCAAAAAGGCGCGCTGCAACGAATTGATCGTGCGCCCGACGGCGCTTGCCGAGGCAAACGGGCCAAAATAATCGCCCTTGCGGGCACGCGCGCCGCGGTGCTTGTAGATGGCGGGAGCCCGGTGGTCGCCGGTCAGCATGATATAGGGAAAACTCTTGTCGTCGCGCAGCAGCACGTTGTAGCGCGGGCGCAGGCGCTTGATCAGGTTTGCCTCAAGCAGCAGCGCTTCGGTCTCGGTGCGGGTGGTGACGAATTCCATCTGCGCGGTTTCGCGCACCATCTTCGTCAGACGGTTGGAATGCACGCGCCCCTGCGCATAATTCGTCACGCGCTTCTTCAGGCTGCGGGCCTTGCCGACGTAAAGCACGTCACCCGCCTCGTTGAACATGCGATAGACGCCCGGCGCGTTCGGCAGGTGTTTGACGAATTCGGCAATCAGGTCAGCGCCCTTGAGGCCGCTTTCGTTTCGAAGGCCGGCGTTCCATTCGATGCCGGAGAGCATGCGTGCGGCATCGCCAGGGGCTGCTACAACCTCGTCGTCATCCTCATCCGTCTCGTCATAAAGAACGCCGCCGTCAGGCAGTTTCGTTCCATTCATTCAATGATCTCCGCCACATCCGGCGTTTCCCAGGCCAGGTGCTGGCCTCCATCCAAGGCTATCATTTGGCCCGTGATGGACGGAGTGTCAAAAAGAAATCGGATCGTGCGGCCGAATTCATCCGGCGCGGGACCGCGTTTCAGCGGCAGCGCTTCGATCTGACCCTTAAAATCCTCGGGCGACTGGCGCGCACTTTTGAACGAGGGGCCGGGGCCAATGGCGTTGACGCGCACGCGCGGTGCATAGGCCTGCGCCAGCGTCTGCGTCGCCGTCCACAGTGCCGATTTGGACAAGGTGTAGGAGTAAAACTGCGGCGTCAGCTTCCACACCCGCTGGTCGATGATGTTGACGATGAGGGCGTTGGCAGCTTCCGGCAACTGGCGCAGAAAGGCCGCCGACAGGATAGAGGGTGCGCGCACGTGAATGGCGAAGTGCCGGTCGAACGACTGCGCGTCGAACACGTCTGCGGTATCGCCGACAAACAGCGAGGCATTGTTGACAAGACCGGTGATCGGCCCGAGCAATGCCGCCGACTCATCGATCAAGGCATCGGTCGCCTGCGAATCGAGAAGATCGGTCTTTACGGCTGCCGCCCGGTGTCCTTCGGCGCGCAGAGCCGCCGCAAGCTGCTCGGCCTCGGAAAACGAGCGGTCGGCATGAATGGCAACGCCATAGCCATTGCGGGCGAGATCCTCGGCAATGGCCCGTCCCATGCGGCGCGCGGCTCCGGTCACAAGTACGGTCGGGGAATGTTCCATGCTCTATCCTGCTTATTAGCCTGTTGCGCCGGCGCCATTGCTTGCAAGTGCTTTACGGGAAGATCAAGGGGCTGGATTGGCCGTTATGCCGATCCTTTTCATCACGCAATCGTATTTATGTATTCACGTCGGCGTGAGAACTATTCGCATTTTTATACTGACGTTAAGCTTTCGGTAGGGTTAACAAACTGCCTGTGGCTGTGAAGCAACATCCAGATTCAGCCATCGCGTTGCCGCAATCAATTCACAATTCGGTACTTTCAATTCCTCAATTGCCCACCAAATTCCTCCTCAACGAGCAGGGAGCAATGGCGCTGTCATTGAGTGAAAAGGCGCCTCCCGGCCGGCATCGAAAAGGAGAAAAAGTATGCGTACTCTCATTGCGACCCTGATGGTTTCTGCCGTAAGCCTTGCTGCCGTATCGGCACATGCAGCCGACGCTGTCACCCAGATCCCGGAAGCCCCGGCTGCCTATGACGCCCCGGTTGCCGTCAGCAACTGGTCCGGCTTCTACCTCGGCGGCACCGGCTCCTACGACTGGGGCAAGGTCAAGGGCGGCTCCGGCGAGCCGAGCGCTGACGGCTGGGGCGGTGGCGTCTACGGCGGTTACAACTGGCAGAGCGGCCAGATCGTATACGGTGCGGAAGCCGACCTCGGTTACAACGACCAGAAGGGCACGTCGAACGGCATCACCGGCGAAGAAAAGCTGAACGGTTCGGTTCGCGCCCGCCTCGGTTACGACTTCAACCCCTTCATGATCTACGGCACGGGCGGTGTGGCCATTGCAGACCATAAGGTCTCCAGTGCTGCCGGTTCCGACAACAACACCTCGGTCGGTTACACGGTCGGCGCCGGTGTCGAAACCATGGTGACCAAGAACATCACCGCACGCGTCGAATACCGTTACACCGACTACCAGGACAAGGACTACAACCTGGGTGGCACCAACGTATCGCGCGGCTTCGATGACCAGTCGGTCAAGCTCGGCATCGGCGTGAAGTTCTGATCTTCGATCGTCAGATAGTCAAAAAGGGCCGGGGGGAAACCTCCGGCCTTTTTTCATGTCCGGCTGCCGCCATCGATGCTGCCCGCGTCAGGCAGCGGTCTTGATGCGCTCGTTGATCAGTCGCGAAAACGCGCGTGGCCAGGCCGCAAGCTGAGGGCGCCCGACATCCCATCGTCCGACGTAGCGCACATGCAGATAGGCGATGAGGGCTGCCAGCGCGAAATGACCGCCGTTCAGCTTCTTGTCGGTTCTCGGCACGTGGCATTCCAGAAAATCGAGGCCCCGCGCCACCTTGATCCAGTGCCGGTCGAGCCAGGGCTGGTAAACCTTCTCTTCCGGGCGGAACCGCTGCTCATAGGTGATGAGCATCAGGCTTTCGGTAATGCCGTCGCAAAGCGCCTCCAGCATGTCGGCCTCTGCCCGCTTCATCGGGTTGCGCGGATAAAGTTGCCCCTCCGTCAGCCGATCAAAGAAATGCATGATGGCGACACTATCGCAGAGCGGCAGTTCGCCATCGCGGATCAGCATGGGAAACCTGCCAAGCGGATTGCTCCCGATCAGTTCCGGCGGCGGCGCGGAAACGGCTGCATTCACTTCCGCAACTGCAATCCTCAAATGGCGGGCTGCCATCAGACATTTTGCCGACAATGGCGAAGAAGGGGTGTAGAGAAGACGCACGACACGATCCTGGCAATTGTTGTTCTGCCTTCTCTTATATACTGCGTATGCCAAGGCGAATACAGTGTTTTTAAATAAAACACAGTTTTACTTGTGGAGTTCCGTGATTATTTGAATTTATTGTGCAGTGCGGAATATTTATTAAAATATAGGCGGATGTTTCGGAATAATACTTGCGTCAAGAATGGCTGCGTCGCGTGTATCAAGATCCGACAGAGGCGGGCCGATCTTCTGCCGCAACTGAGGTTTTTTGTGCCATTTGGGTTGCGCGCGGTTGTGCAGCTCCCGTTGGGGAGGTGCTTTGTGCAGGTGTGAAAGGCAATGTCGCGCACTGCCTTTCCCCTGAGGATGTCGAAATCGGGAGATATGGGGGCACCGGGAAAACCTGGGCACCCCTTGAGAGACGCGGTGCGTCTCTTATGCGACAGACTTCATGCTGTCGTAATCAGCAAACAGCTGTGCGAATTTCTGCGGCCAGGCCGCAAGCTGGGGTCGGCCGTCTGCCCATTGTCCGGCAAAACGCAGGTCGAGATAACCGATGAGGGCCGCGAGCGCGAAATGGCCGCCATTCAGCTTCTTTTCCGTCTTCGGCAGGTTGTTTTCGAGGTAATCCAGCCCGCGCAGCACCTTTGACCACTGCTTGTCGATCCAGGGCTGGTGGACGATCTCGGCCGGCCGGGCGCGGCGCTCGTAGACGATGGCCAGCAGGCAATCGGTGATGCCGTCGCAGAGCGCTTCCAGAACTTCCGCATCCGTGCGTTTATCGTCCTTTGCCGGATAGAGTTTTCCCTCCGAGACACGGTCAAGGTAATGCATGATCGCGACGCTGTCATAGACCGGGCTTTCGCCGTCGCGGATCAGCACCGGGATCTTGCCGAGCGGGTTGTTGTCGAGAAGGTCGGCAGGTTCGGCGCCGGTATCGGTCTTCACCTCCTCAAGCGTAATGCCGAGATGGCGGGCGGCCATGCGGCATTTGGCCGAATAGGGGGAGGCGGGGGAATAGAGCAGTTTCATCGGGTGTGTTCCTGTGGGGGCTTAAAGTCAGCGTGCCGGTGGCACGGTGATCCGTTTGAGCGTGCAGGCCTTGGCGTCCACTTCCGGGCAGGTGCGGAAGGAAAGGTCCTTGGCAAGGCAGATGCGCACTTCTTCGAGCCGGCTGCCCTCGCAGGCAACGGCAATACCCTCCGGGCGAAGCTCCGGATTGGCGGCGATGAAGCTCTGTTCAATCGTTTCTGCCGTAAAGGTCTTTGCACTGTCGGCGGCCAGAATGTCGGCGGGCAGCTTGATGCGCTCGAAGGCGGCGCGGGTGGTGTCGAGATAGGCTTTCTGGGAGAGGCCGGAGCAGGAACCGTGCTTGCGCCATTCATGACCGATCAGGCCCATCGACGGCATGATGTCGAAATAGGCGCGGCCAAGCTCTTCCGGCACGCGGCGCGGTTCGGTGGTGGCGCAGGTTTCCGGATAGCCCTTTTCGTTCTGCGGCCAGAGGCCATGCACGATGAAGGCAAACTTCTTGTCCGGCCCGCATTGCTCCTTGCTGTTCTTGCCCTTGGCCGAACCACAGAACGTCGGCGACCAGGACAGAGACAACACGTAAAAGTCAAAGCCGGATGGGCGATCCTGCGCATGTGCAACGGGGGCTGCTGCAAGCGAAAGCGCCATCAGCAGAGCGGAAACGAGACGGCGGATCATGGATAAGCCTCCCCAGAGATGCCGGCACCATGTCCCAGGCCGGGCCACCCGGTCAAGTCACCAGTCAAGTCACACCCAGTCAAGTCACCCGGTCAGGTCTCTTCGGCTGCCTCTTCGCCGCGCAGCCAGAAGGCGCGCTGCGAGGCGTAGCGATCCTGCGCCAGCACGTCCTTCAGTGTCGGCAGGATCGTGTGCAGATCGGCCTTCAGCGTGAAGGGCGGGTTGACGATGACAAGGCCCGAACCGGAGAGACCGGTGCCATCGCGGTCGCTTTTCACCGCAAGTTCCGTACACAGCATCTTTGGAATTTCCAGCGCCTGCAGATCCTCGTGGAAGCGGCGGATCGGTGCGCCCTTCTTCAGTGGATACCACAGGCAATAGGTGCCGCCGGGAAAACGGCGATAGGCGGTCGCAAGCCCGTTCACCAGCCGGTCATATTCGCCGTCGATCTCGAAGGGCGGATCGACCAGCACGATGCCGCGCTTTTCCTTCGGCGGCAGGTGGGCGCCGAGCGACAGCCAGCCATCCAGCTCGGTGACCCGCACCTGATAATCGCCCTCGAACAGGCGCGACAGGCGGCCGTAATCGTCGGGGTGCAGTTCCATCGCCGCCAGCCGGTCCTGCGGGCGAAACAGCATGCGCGCCAGTTTCGGCGAGCCGGGATAACGAGAGATGTCGCCGGTTGGATTGAGTTCGCGCACGGCGTCGAGATAGGGAGACAGAACGGCAGCGACCGGTGCCGGCAGCTCTGCCGCCATCAGGCGCCCGATGCCATCACGCCATTCGCCGGTTTTCTGGGCTTCTTCCGATGAGAGGTCGTAAAGCCCGATGCCGGCATGGGTATCGAGCACGCGAAAGGCCTTGTCCTTCTTCTGCATGTGGCGCACCAGAAGGCACAGCACCGCGTGTTTGAGGACATCGGCAAAATTGCCGGCGTGATAGATATGCCGATAGTTCATGAGAAAGCCTGCTGGGTCGCGTCAATAGAATTGATGCATCGCAAAATGCGCTTTTGGCGACGCTTGTCCTGTCCTATAGGAAAGGCATGAACGTGACGACCCCGATCTCCGCCAAATCTGCCATTGGTCATACGGTGTGCCCGCATGACTGTCCCTCCGCCTGTGCGCTCGATGTCGATCTGACGCCCGATGGCCGCATCGGCCGGGTGCGCGGTGCCAATGCCAACAGTTATACGGCGGGCGTCATCTGCGCCAAGGTCGCCCGTTATGCCGAGCGCCTCTACCATCCCGGCCGCCTGATGACACCCAAGCGCCGCATTGGCGCAAAGGGCGAGGGTGCCTGGCAGGAGGTGACGTGGGAGGCGGCCCTCGACGAGATCGCCGACGCCTTCGTCAAGGCCGAAGCTGCCCATGGGGCAGAGGCCATCTGGCCCTATTTCTACGCCGGCACGATGGGGCAGGTGCAGCGCGATTCCATCGAGCGGTTGCGCCACGCCAAGCACTATTCCGGTTTCTTCGGCTCGATCTGCACCAACATGGCCTGGACCGGTTATGTGATGGGAACCGGCGCGCTTCGCGGTCCCGATCCCAGAGAAATGGCGAAATCCGATTGCGTCGTCATCTGGGGCACCAATCCCGTGGCCACCCAGGTCAATGTGATGACCCACGCGATCAAGGCCCGCAAGGAACGCGGCGCAAAGATTGTCGTGGTCGATGTCTATGACAGCCCGACTATGAAGCAGGCAGACATCAGAATCGTGCTGAAGCCCGGCACGGATGCCGCGCTTGCCTGCGCGCTCATGCATATCGCCTTCCGCGACGGCTATGCCGACCGCGCCTATATGCAAAAATTCGCCGACGATCCGGCAGGGCTTGAAGCGCATCTGGAAACGAAGACGCCGGAATGGGCCTCGGCTATAACAGGGCTTTCGGTGGAAGAGATCGAGGCGTTCGGCCGGCTGGTCGGCGCAACGAAAAAGACCTTCTTCCGCCTCGGCTATGGCTTTACCCGCCAGCGCAACGGCAGCGTCGCCATGCATGCGGCGCTGTCTGTCGCCACCGTTCTCGGCTCCTGGCAATATGAAGGCGGCGGCGCCTTTCATAACAATGGCGAAATCTTCAAGCTCGACAAACGCGAGCTGATGGGCACGTCCTACATGGACCCGGATGTGCGTATGCTCGACCAGTCGCAGATCGGCCGCGTGCTGACCGGTGATGCGGTGGCGCTTCGCCATCGCGGCCCGGTGACGGCGCTTCTCATCCAGAACACCAACCCGATGAATATTGCGCCGGAACAACGGCTGGTGCGCGAGGGCTTTGCCCGGCCGGACCTGTTTTCCGCCGTCCACGAACATTTCATGACCGAAACGGCCGAGATGGCCGATATCGTGCTGCCCGCCACCATGTTCGTCGAACATGACGATCTCTACCGCGCCGGCGGCCAGAACCACATTCTTCTCGGCCCGAAACTGGTCGAGCCGCCGGAGACGGTGCGCACCAATCTTTTTGTCATCGAGGAACTGGCAAAGCGCCTTGGCGTGTCGGATTATCCGGGCTTTGGCCTGAGCGAGCGGGAGCATATCGACCGCATGCTGCTGCCGAACGGTTATCCGGGTTATGACCAGCTTCTTGTCGACAAGTGGATCGACTGTCAGCCGGCCTTCGAGGATGCGCATTATCTCAACGGCTTTGGTTATGCGGACGGAAAGTTCCGCTTCCGGCCCGACTGGGAAAATGGTCCCTCTCCGAACAAGACGCCGGCAAGCCTTGGGGCACTTGGCCCCTACGACCAGCTTCCGCCATTCCCCGACCAGGTGGACGTGATCGAGGTGGCAAACGAGGCGTATCCGTTCCGCCTTGCCACGTCGCCGGCGCGCAACTTCCTGAACTCCACCTTTGCCGAAACAAAAACCTCGCGCGACAAGGAGGGACGGCCGGAGGTGATGGTGCATCCCGACGATGCCGCCGCGCTTCTGATTGAAGAGGGCGACATCGTGCGCATCGGCAATCCCCGCGGTTCCCTGCGGCTCCATGCGAAGGTGACATCAGGCGCCCGACGTGGCGTGCTGGTGGCCGAAGGGCTCTGGCCGAACAAGGCGCATCTCGACGGCGAGGGCATCAATATCCTGACCGGCGCCGATCCGGTGGCCCCTTATGGTGGAGCTGCGGTGCATGACAATCGCGTCTGGCTTTCAAAGGACACTGCATGACCAATGAGAATAAGGTGAAGATCGAGATCGTCGAGAAGAAGCTTCTTTCCGACAACTGGTATCTTTTGAACAAGGTCACCTTCGATTACACCGATGCCAAAGGCCGCACTCACCGGCTTGATCGCGAGGTTTATGATCGCGGCAATGGCGCCACGATCCTGCTTTATGATCCCAGGCGCGATGTGGTGGTGCTGGTGCGCCAGTTCCGCATGCCCGCCTTCCTCAACGGCCATTCCGGCTGGATGATCGAGACGCCGGCCGGCCTTCTCGATGGCGACCAGCCGGAAGAGGCGATCCGCCGCGAGGCGATCGAGGAAACCGGCTATCAGGTGCGTGACGTTAAATTCCTGTTCAAGTGCTTCATGTCTCCCGGTGCCGTCACCGAACTGGTGCATTTCTTCGCCGCCGCCATCGATACCAGCGACCGGGTTGCCGAAGGTGGCGGCCTGGACGACGAGAACGAGGATATCGAAGTCATGGAAGTGCCGGTCTCGCAGGCGCTTTCGATGATCGAGAGCGGCGAGATCTGCGACGGCAAGACCATCATGCTCATCCACTGGCTGATGCTGAACCGCCAGATGTTTGCCTGAACCGGGCACGGTACGGAAAACGCCAGTTGCCAGCGGTGCGGTCCACCATCAGCTTGATGACAAAGTTGTCTTCCAGCGCGGCGTCATCCACGGCCTTGTGCCGAGGATCTACGAGGACCCAATAAAATCAGAACGTTGTAGATGCTCGGGACAAGCCCGAGCATGACGGAAGAAGGGTCACGGCCCTTTGTCAGCGGTCTGGCAGCTCGCCTTGAGGCGGGCCGCTTCCGTTTGACATCGGGGTTGCTCTTCACCTCGATATATGTTATATGAAATTATATAATGTATATTGAGGACGCCGCCATGAAGACCATTGTCGTCAATCCACGCTTTAGCGTTTCCGACCAGCCGGCGCTGGCGGAGATTGCAGACCTTGGCGCAAACGGCACCCGTTGCCTGATCAACCTGCGGCCGGATGCGGAGGAGGGTGCGCCCGGCAGCAAGGCGGAAAAGCGGGTGGCCGATGATTCAGGCCTCAACTACCGCTTCATTCCCGTGACCGTTGCCGATCTGACTGAAGCTGATGTCGATGCCTTTCGCACAGCCCTTGCAAAGAGCGAGGGGCCGGTGCTTGCCCATTGCAAAAGCGGCATGCGGGCGCTTCTGCTTTATGTTCTGGTCGAGGTGATCGACGGGCGCATGGCGCTGGAGGAGGTTACAGCCTTTGGCGAGAGCCATGGTTTCGACCTTTCGCCTGCCGTCAACTGGCTGCAAAACCGTGCCGGCAAGAGCCCCCGGGTCAAGGCCTTCTTCGATCCTCGTACCTGGAGCGTCCAGTATGTCGTCTCCGATCCCGCGACCCGCCGCTGCGCCATCATCGATCCGGTTCTCGACTATGACGAAAAATCCGGCCAGACCTCGACCGAAAACGCCGACCGTATCCTGGCCTACATTGGCGCCGAAGGGCTGACGGTAGAGTGGATCCTCGACACGCATCCGCATGCCGATCATTTTTCCGCAGCCTTCTACCTGAAGCAAAAAACCGGCGCGCCGTCTGCCATCGGCGATCATGTGGTCGAGGTGCAAAAGCTCTGGAAGGGTTTTTACAACTGGCCTTCTCTCGCCACGGATGGTTCGCAATGGGATCGGCTGTTTGGCGACGGTGAAACCTTTTCCATCGGCACGCTTTCGGCGCGGGTCCTGTTTTCGCCCGGCCATACGCTCGCCTCCATCACCTATGTCATCGGCGATGCCGCCTTCATCCACGATACGATCTTCATGCCCGACAGTGGCACGGCCCGCGCCGATTTTCCGGGTGGCAGTGCGGAGGCGCTGTTTGCCTCGATTTCCGCGATCCTCTCGCTGCCGGATGAGACGCGGCTGTTTACCGGCCATGACTACCAGCCGGGCGGGCGCCATCTGCGTTATGAAAGCACGGTTGCCCGACAAAAGGCGCAGAACCCGCATCTGGCCGGCATCAACAAGGCTGCCTTCGTGGCGCTGCGGGATGCGCGCGACCGCACCCTGCCCATGCCCAAGCTTATCCTGCATGCACTGCAGGTCAATGTGCGCGGCGGGCGTCTGCCGGAACCGGAGGACAACGGCCGACGCTACCTCAAGATCCCGCTCAACACACTGGAAGGGGCCGCATGGTGATGGATTTCTCAACCCTGAAGGCCATGTCCGGCATGACGCCGCAGGCCATGGAGGCGCGCGCCACGGAAGTGGCCGGCCATCTGAAGGTGCTCGCCCATCCGGCCCGCCTGATGCTGGTCTGCACCCTGATCGAGGGGGAACACGCGGTTGGTCGGCTGGAGGAAAAGCTCGATCTGCATCAGCCGACACTCTCCCAGCAGCTGACCGTGCTGCGCGAAGCCGGCATTGTGGAAACCCGCAGGGAAGGAAAGCAGGTATTCTATCGCCTGACGGAGGCAAAGACGGCACAACTGATCGCCGCTCTCTTCACCATCTTCTGCGCCGAGGAGATTGCGCCATGACCGGCTATCTTGCTTCCCTGTCCGGTGGCCTGCTGATCGGATTGTCCGCCATCTCCTATCTCATCCTGACCGGCCGTATCGCCGGCATCAGCGGCATTTTGGGCCGGTTGGCCGGCGGGCATTCGGTTCTCGTCAACGGTGCCTTTGTCGTTGGCCTGATGGCCGGGCCTTTGATTTATGCGTTGGTGTTTGGCGCGCTCCCGCAGGTCACGCTCGTCGCCTCCACGCCACTTCTCATCGTTGCCGGTCTTCTCGTCGGCATTGGCTCGCGCATGGGCTCCGGCTGCACCAGCGGCCATGGCGTTTTGGGCCTTGCCCGGCTCTCGCCACGGTCGATGGTCGCCGTCGCCACCTTCCTTGCAAGCGGTATCGCAACCGTCACCCTGTTGAGGATCATCGGATGAGCATCGATTTTCGCCAACCTCTCGCCGCCCTTGGCTGCGGCGCCCTGTTTGCCTTCGGGCTTTCGCTGTCGGGCATGCTCGATCCGGCCCGCGTCCAAGGTTTTCTCGATCTTTTCGGTGCCTGGGATCCAAGCCTTGCCTTCGTGCTCGGCGGTGCCGTTTCTGTGGCCATGGCCGGCATGGTTCTGGTGCGCCGTATGGCAAAGCCGGTGCTCTCAGACAGCTTTCATATCCCGACGAACCGGACGATCGACCGGCCGCTGGTTCTCGGCTCGGCAATCTTCGGCATTGGCTGGGGGCTTGGTGGCCTCTGCCCGGGGCCGGCGCTTGCAGCGCTTTCTCTCGGCCTCATGCCGGTTGCCGTCTTCGTTCTCTCCATGGTCGCCGGCATGGTCATCCATGACCGTCTTTTGGCGGGACGCGTGTAATGTCGGATATGCTGGTGGCCGCCATCGGCTCGGGCAGTCTCGTCGGTTTCACGCTCGGGCTTCTCGGCGGTGGAGGTTCGATCCTTGCCACGCCGCTCCTGCTTTACGTCGTGGGGGTGACCTCGCCGCATGTGGCAATCGGCACCGGCGCGCTGGCGGTTGCCGTCAACGCGGCTGCCAATTTTTTGAACCATGCCATGAAGGGCCATGTCCGCTGGCGCTGCGGGCTGATATTTTCGGTGTTCGGCGTGGCGGGCGCCTTTGGCGGCTCGACGCTTGGCAAGGCCATAGACGGCTCGAAGCTTCTGTTGCTTTTCGGCCTCGTCATGATTGTCGTCGGCGTGGTGATGCTGCGCAAGCGCGCTGTCGCGGTGGATACCGTTGTGCGCAAGGATGACCTTGCCACCTGCGCGCTGACGGCGGTCGTGGCCGTCGCAACCGGGGCAGCCTCCGGCTTCTTCGGCATCGGCGGCGGCTTTCTGATTGTTCCGGCGCTGATGTTTGCAACGGGCATGCCGATGATCGATGCCATCGGCACGTCGCTGATGGCGGTAACGGCGTTCGGCCTTGCAACGGCCGGCAATTACTCGCTCTCGGGGCTTGTCGACTGGCCTCTTGCCGGCGAATTCATTCTGGGCGGCGTGATCGGAGGTGTCATCGGCACAATCGCGTCGACCTGGCTCTGCACCTACAAAAACGTGCTGAACCGTATCTTTGCCGGCGTCATCTTTGTCGTTGCCGCCTATGTGATCTATCGCAGCCTCGGCGCGCTTGGCGCCTGAGGTTTTCTCAGGCGCTGATCAGGCTTGCGCCGGCATCCACCACGGCGCCGTCGCGCCGGACGCTGCCATCCGTCAGCATCTGCACGCGGCCCTCTGCCACAAGCTTCAGCGCCAGCGGATAGGTGCGGTGTTCGACGGCAAGCAGCCGGGCCGCCAGCGTTTCGGCACTGTCGCCGGGAAGGATCGGCACCACGGACTGGGCAATGACCGGACCTTCGTCCATGCCCTCGGTGACGAAATGCACCGTGCAGCCGGTGATCAGCATGCCGGCATCGAGCGCCCGCTGATGCGTGTGCAGGCCGGGAAACAGCGGCAGGAGGGAAGGGTGGATGTTGAGGATCCGCCCGGCATAGGGCCGGATGAAATCGGCGGACAGAAGCCGCATATAACCGGCAAGGCAGACGAGATCCGGCTGAAGCCCCGCAAGTGCTGAAAGAATCGCCGCCTCATGCGCCGCCTTGTCGGCAAAATCGCGCCGCTCGAAGGCAAAGGTTTTTATGCCGCGCGCCTCGGCCTTCGAAAGGCCGCCGGCGGTTTTTTTGTCGGCGATCACACCGACGATTTCGGCTGGAAAATCCGCAGCCGCCATCGCCTCCGCCAGCGCCAGCATGTTGGAGCCGCCGCCGGAAATCAGAACGACGACGCGCTTACGGACCGGGCTCATAGGGAAAGCGTGCCCTTGTAGATCGTGCCGGCTGCCCCTTCCGTGCGCGCCACCATGCGCCCGAGCGGCACGACGATCTCGCCTTCGGCGTTCAGAACCTCGGTCACGGTTGCCGCATGCTCCGGCGAAACGACAGCGATCATGCCGACGCCGCAGTTGAAGGTGCGCAGCATTTCATGCGCCTCGACGCCCCCGGTTTTGGCAAGCCATGAAAAGACCGGCGGCACGGGAATGCTGTCGAGATCGATTTCGGCCGCCAGATGATCCGGCAGGACACGCGGAATATTGTCGGGAAAACCACCGCCGGTGATATGGGCGAGCGCCTTCAGCGCGCCCGTCTCGCGGATCGCCTTCAAGAGCGGCTTCACATAGATGCGGGTCGGTGTCAGCAGCGCTTCGCCGAGCGTCTTGCCCTCGATGAACGGTGCCGGCGCATCCCAGCCAAGGCCCGAAAGCTCGACGATCTTGCGCACCAGCGAATAACCGTTGGAATGCACGCCCGAGGAGGCAAGGCCGAGAATGAGGTCGCCAGCCTGAAGGTCACCGGTCGGCAGAAGCTGGCCGCGTTCGGCAGCACCCACGGCAAAACCCGCCAGATCGTAATCGCCATCGCGGTACATGCCGGGCATTTCGGCGGTCTCGCCACCGATCAGCGCGCAGCCTGCCTGGCGGCAGCCATCGGCAATGCCGAGCACGATGGCGGCACCCTGTTCCGGGTTAAGCTTGCCGGTTGCGAAATAATCGAGGAAGAACAGCGGTTCGGCACCTTGGACGACCAGATCGTTGACGCACATGGCGACAAGATCGATGCCCACGGTGTCGTGGCGGTCGGCGTCGATGGCGATCTTCAGCTTGGTGCCGACGCCGTCATTGGCGGCCACCAGAACCGGATCGGTAAAACCTGCAGCCTTCAGGTCGAACAACCCGCCAAAACCGCCGATTTCGCCATCGGCGCCGGGGCGGCGCGTCGAGCGCACGGCCGGCTTGATCTTTTCCACCATCAGGTTTCCGGCATCGATATCGACGCCCGCATCGCTGTAGGTGAGACCGTTTTTGCCTGCTTCGCTCATCGCCTGTCTCCGCTCGTGCCCGGCAGGTTCTTAAAGGCAGCGCTCGCGGGTGCGACAAGAACCTGCGCCAATAAACAAAGGCATTCCGCCTCCGGAAGCCAGGCGCGCAAACGCCGGCCGGTCGCGGGATCTGCCCGGAAGCGGTCGCCATTGCACGGCACGCGGCCAGATGCAAGCGTCTGGCCGGGGAAACCCCTGTTTTCCAAGGTGTCCAATCGTGATTGCCACGCGGGGTCGCAACCGCCTTGACCTTGCCTTGGGCACCGTCCTATCCCACTTCCTACTGAACTGACGCAAAGGGACGGATGCAATGGCCTATCATATCAGTGGTGCGAGCCTGCGACGTTACGTGCTTTTCTGGGTTTTCGCGCTCGTCGCTTTCATCATCTTCCTGCTGGCCTTCCGCACCATTCTTCTGCCCTTCGTGGCGGGCATGGCGCTCGCCTATTTCCTCGATCCGGTGGCCGACTGGCTGGAGCGGCGGGGCCTCAGCCGCCTGATGGCAACCGTCGTCATCCTCATCAGCTTCGTTTTGATGTTCACCGTGGCGCTGATGGTACTGATCCCGCTGATCATCAGCCAGTTCAACCAGTTCGCCCAGAGCCTGCCGCAATATGTGACGCAGCTGCAGCAACTGATCGCAAGCCCCGAAAACTCCTTCCTGCCCAAGTGGATGGTGACGCAGATCGAAGCTGCGAAGGAAAATTTTTCAAGCCTGATGACCGAAGGCGCCGGCTTTCTCGGCAGCCTGCTCAACCAGATCTGGAATTCCGGCAAGACCATTGTGGATGTGATCTCGCTGCTGGTCGTGACGCCGGTCGTTGCCTTCTACATTCTGCTCGACTGGGACCGTATGGTGTCCAAGGTCGACAGCTGGATCCCGCGCGATCAGGTGGCAACCGTGCGCCAGCTGGCGCATGAGATGGATCAGGCGGTCTCCGGCTTTATTCGAGGCCAAGGGTCGCTCTGCCTGATCCTCGGCATTTTTTATGCGGTCGGCCTGTCGCTGGTCGGGCTCAATTTCGGCCTGCTCATCGGTTTCGTTGCCGGCATGATCAGCTTTATCCCCTATATTGGTTCGCTGGTCGGGCTGGTTCTGTCGGTTGGCGTGGCGCTGATGCAGTTCTGGCCGGACTATGGCTGGGTGATTGCCACCATGTGCGTGTTTTTCCTCGGCCAGTTCATCGAGGGTAATATCCTGCAGCCCAAGCTCGTCGGCTCCAGTGTCGGCCTGCATCCGGTCTGGCTGATGTTTGCGCTTCTGGCTTTTGGTGCCATGTTCGGTTTCGTAGGCCTGTTGATCGCCGTGCCGGCGGCGGCCGTCGTCGGCGTGCTTGTTCGGTTCGCCATCTCGCGGTATCTTCAGAGCGACATCTATTTCGGCCATTCCTCCGAACTGCCCTGGGACGACAAGCGCAGTGTGGAGGCAAAGGTTCTGAGTGAGCGTGACGAGCCCCCGAAAATCTCATGACTGAAACGCTTGAAAAACTGAAGCGTCAGCGCGCGGAGCAATTGCCGCTGGCGCTGACCCATGATGCTGCCACCGGTCGCGATGACCTGTTGATTGCAGCACCGCTCAGCGCTGCCGTCGCCATCATCGATGCCTGGCCGCACTGGCCCTCGCCGGTGGTTATCCTGACGGGACCGGCCGGCAGCGGTAAATCGCATCTGGCCAGCATCTGGCGGGAAAAATCCGGCGCAACCGCCATTCATCCGAAAGCGGGTGCCGATGCAGCAATGCAGGCGGCTGCCGGCCCGGTGCTGTTTGAAGATGCCGACCGGCGCGGCTTTGACGAGAACGAGTTGTTCCACGTCATCAACAGCGTCAAGGAAAACCGCACCAGCCTTTTGATGACGGCGCGGCTCTGGCCGATGTCCTGGTCGGTCAGCCTGCCGGACCTGCGCTCGCGTCTGAAGGCGGCAACCGTCGTTGAAATCGGCGAGCCGGACGAGGACCTGCTCGGCCAGGTCATCATAAAGCTGTTTGCCGACCGTCAGCTCAATATCGACGACCGGATCGTTGCCTATATCGTCCAGCGCATGGAACGCTCGATGGAGGCAGCGCAAGGGGTGGTCGATCGTCTTGATCGGTTGGCGCTGGCGCGCGGCACGCGCATCACGCGCACGCTTGCAGCCGAAGTGATGGAAAGCCTCGCCAGAAACGAGGGCGATGATTGACTGTCATTGTTTCGTCGTTGAAAAGTTATAGGGGCCATGCAGTTGCCGGCCACGCCGCAGCCCGGCTCAACAGGGGGTATTGATGGACCAGATTTCCGAAACGCAGCCGACAGAGTCCGCAGCTGACACCGTCGACCTGCTGAACAGCCCCGAGCGGTTCATCAATCGCGAATTTTCCTGGTTGCAGTTCAATCGCCGCGTTCTCGAGGAAACGCTCAACACCGCGCATCCACTTCTGGAGCGCGTACGCTTCCTCTCCATTTCCGCAGCCAACCTCGATGAATTTTTCATGGTGCGCGTCGCGGGTCTTGAGGGACAGGTGCGCCAGGGCATCGTCGTGCGCAGCCATGATGGCAAGACGCCGGCTGAGCAGCTGGAAGACATCCTGAAGGAAATCGACAACCTGCAGATGGAGCAGCAGGCGTCGCTCGCCGTTCTCCAGCAGTACATGGCCAAGGAAGACATTCTCATCGTGCGCCCGGCAGCGCTCTCCGACGAGGACCGCAACTGGCTGGCCACGGATTTCGAGGACGATATCTTCCCGGTGCTGACGCCGCTCTCCATCGATCCGGCGCATCCGTTTCCGTTCATTCCCAATCTTGGCTTCACCATGGGCCTGCAGCTCGACAGCAAGAGCGGTCGCGAGCCGATGACCGGCCTTCTGCGCATGCCCACGGCGCTTGATCGCTTCATCCGCCTGCCCGACGAAGGCCAGACGATCCGCTACATCACGCTGGAAGATGTGGTCTCGATGTTCATCGACCGGCTTTTCCCCGGTTACGAGGTCAAGGGTGCCGGCACGTTCCGAATCATTCGCGACAGCGATCTGGAAGTCGAGGAAGAGGCGGAAGATCTCGTGCGCTTCTTCGAGACGGCGCTGAAGCGCCGCCGTCGCGGCAAGGTCATCCGCATCGAGACCGATTCGGAAATGCCGGCATCGCTGCGCCAGTTCGTGGTGCAGGAACTCGGCGTGCCGGACAATCGCGTCGCCGTCCTGCCGGGGCTTCTTGCCCTCAACACGCTGTCTGAAATCACCAAGGCGCCGCGCGACGACCTGCGCTTTGAGCCCTACAATGCGCGATTTCCCGAACGTGTGCGCGAACACGCCGGAGATTGCCTCGCCGCCATCCGCGAAAAGGACATGGTGGTCCATCATCCGTACGAAAGTTTCGACGTGGTGGTGCAGTTCCTGATCCAGGCCGCTCGCGACCCGGATGTGCTCGCCATCAAGCAGACGCTCTACCGCACCTCCAACGACAGCCCGATCGTGCGTGCGCTGATCGATGCCGCCGAAATGGGCAAGTCGGTGACGGCGCTGGTGGAGCTGAAGGCGCGCTTCGACGAAGAGGCCAATATCCGCTGGGCACGCGATCTGGAGCGTGCCGGCGTGCAGGTGGTGTTCGGCTTTATCGAGCTGAAGACCCATGCCAAGATGTCGATGGTCGTGCGCCGCGAAGACGGCAAGCTGCGCACCTATTGCCACCTCGGCACCGGCAATTACCACCCGGTCACCGCCAAGATCTATACCGACCTGTCCTTCTTCACCTGCAATCCGAAGATTGCCCATGACATGTCGAACATCTTCAACTTCATCACCGGTTACGGCGAGCCGGCCGAAAGCATGAAACTTGCCGTTTCGCCTTATACGCTGCGCCCGCGCATCCTTCGCCACATCGAGGAAGAGATCGTGCATGCGCAGGAGGGCCGTCCGGCGCAGATCTGGATGAAGATGAACTCGCTCGTCGATCCGGAAATCATCGATGCGCTCTACCGGGCAAGCCGCGCCGGCGTTGATGTGGATCTCGTCATCCGCGGCATCTGCTGCCTTCGCCCGCAGGTGCCCGGCCTGTCCGACAATATCCGGGTCAAATCCATCGTCGGGCGTTTCCTCGAGCACAGCCGTATCTTCTGCTTCGGCAATGGTCAGGGCCTGCCGTCGGAAAACGCGCTCGTCTATATCGGCTCGGCCGACATGATGCCGCGCAATCTCGATCGGCGCGTCGAAACGCTGGTGCCGCTGATCAACCCGACTGTGCATGAGCAGGTGCTGTCGCAGATCATGCTGGGCAACCTGATTGACAACCAGCAGAGCTACGAGATATTGGCCGATGGAACGTCGCGCCGTATGGAAGTCCGAAAGGGCGAGGAACCTTTCAACGCGCAACACTATTTTATGACCAATCCCAGCCTTTCGGGGCGTGGGGAAGCCCTGAAGTCAAGTGCGCCGAAGCTCATTGCCGGCGTCATGTCCGGACGCAAGAAATAGTGATGCATGGTACGATCTGAAGCTCAGGGGCGTCTCCCCGGAAGCGCTCCTGTTTCCGTTGTCGACATCGGCTCCAACTCGGTCCGTCTGGTCGTTTACGAAGACCTGTCGCGCGCGCCTGCCGTTCTGTTCAACGAAAAGGTTCTGTGCGGTCTCGGCAAGGGGCTCGGCTCCAACGGGCGCATGGACGAGGAGGCGGTGGCGCGCGCGCTGCATGCCCTCCATCGGTTTCGTGCGCTGTCGGATCAGGCGCGGGCCACGCGGATCTTCGTGCTGGCAACCGCTGCTGCCCGCGAGGCAAGCAATGGCGCGGCCTTCATCGCCGAGGCGCAATCCATTCTCGGCCAGCCCGTGCAGGTTCTCTCCGGTGAGGAAGAGGCTTATTATTCGGCGCTCGGCGTCATCAGCGGCTTCAACGGCGTTGATGGTATTGCCGGTGATCTCGGCGGCGGCTCGCTCGAACTCATTGACGTCAAGGGCCGCGAATGCGGCAAGGGCATCACGCTTCCGCTCGGCGGGCTTCGCCTGTCGGAAACATCCGGCGGCTCGCTCACCAAGGCGCGCACGCTGGCGCGCGCCCAGCTGAAGGATGCAAAGCTTCTTTCGCGCGGCGAGGGGCGCATCTTTTATGCCGTCGGCGGCACGTGGCGCAACATCGCCAAGCTGCACATGGAAATGACGCAGTATCCGCTGCACATGATGCAGGGTTATGAGCTGCCGCTGGCCGACATGCAGAATTTCCTCGAACTGGTGCTGACCGCCAGGGACAGCAAGGACGGTGCCTGGCAGTCGGTGTCCAAGAACCGCCGGGCGCTTCTGCCCTTCGGCGCGATTGCCATGCAGGAAGTGCTGTCCGCCATGAAGCCGTCCCGCGTGGTGTTTTCCGCGCAAGGCGTGCGCGAAGGTTATCTCTACGCGCAGCTGCCGGATGACGAACAGCAGCTGGACCCGCTGCTGGTGGCGGCAGACCAGCTGGCGATCCTGCGTGCCCGCTCACCCGAACATGCCCGCGAGCTTGCCGACTGGACCGGCCGCATGGTCGCCCATTTCGGCATCGAGGAAACCGAGGAAGAAACCCGCTATCGCCAGGCGGCCTGCCTTCTCGCCGATATCAGCTGGCGCGCACATCCCGATTACCGGGGCCTGCAGGCGCTGAACCTGATTGCCCATTCCTCGCTTGCCGGCATCACGCATCCCGGTCGGGCCTATCTGGCGCTCGCCAATTATTACCGTTTCGAAGGCCTGCACGACGACGGCGCCACCGGCCCGCTGTCGCAGATTTCCACGCCGCGCCTGCTCAGCCTTGCAAAACTGCTCGGCGGCCTGCTGCGCGTCGTTTATCTCTTCTCGGCCTCGATGCCCGGCATCGTCGACCATCTGTCGTTCCGCCGGTCCAGCAATCCGGATCTCGATCTGGAATTTGTCGTGCCGCACGAGCATGCCGATTTTGCCGGCGAGCGGCTGGATGGCCGGTTGCAGCAACTCTCGAAGCTGACCGGCAAGCGGCTGGCCTTCGTCTTCGAATAGACGCCGGTTCGGTCAGGAGGCGCGGGGCAGGTCCGCGCCTGTTGCGCCAGCTGTCATCCGCCGCAAGGCCAGAACGCCGACCGGCTCGTCGCGGCCCTTGACCATATGTTCCCCTTGCGGCTCTGCCACCACATCCGGCGGCAAGACCAGCCGCTGAAGAAGATCAGCCGACACCAGATGCGGTTGCTTCAGCGTCTTGCAGAGGCTCTCGATGCGGGAGGTCGTGTTCACGACATCGCCGAAATAGGTGATCTTGTGGTGGAAGACGCCAATCTCTGCCGTCACGACAGAGCCACCATGCAGCGCTGCCGACAGTTGCGGAACAAGGCCGTACTTCTCCACCCACCAGTCGCGGTCACGGTCGATCTCGTCGAGCATGTCGTAGAGGCACCGCACGCAGCGTGCCTCTTCCACACCCTCCTTCATCGCCCAGGTGACGATGGCGCAGTCGCCGACATAATCGTCAATCTCGCCCTGGTGGTGCCGGACATGCTGGGCAAGGGCTGCAAACACCGCGCCGAGGAAGGCTTGCGCCTTGAGGTCGCCGAACTGGCGGGCATAGGCGCTCGAGCCCACGACGTCGAGAAACAGGAACACCCGCTCCTCCTCGACCGGGTGCCGGTAACGGCCGGTCAGCAGGCTCAGAAACACACGGCGCCCCAGCAATTGGCGGATGCGCAGGACGGTAATGCCGAAGAAGAACATGACCAGAGTGTAAAGAAACGCCGGCGGGCGAATGAGAAGCACATCCTTCCAGCCGGCGTCGAGCAGCCCAAGTGTCTTCATCAATGCGCCGGTCAAGGCAAAGCCGCTGCCGGACAGGATGAAAAAGAGGCCAAGGCTGGAGAGGATGTAAGCGGGAGTGGCCAGTCGCCGCACACGTTCCAGCAGTCGCGGCATCAGCAGCCCGCTTTCGAAGGCAATGAGCGGAAGGCTGCAGGCCAGTGCATAGATGGAGCCGATATAGAGCGGGCCCCGCGCTTCAAACAGCAGGATGTAGATCACGCCCGTACAGGCGATGATGGCGATCAGCAGTGTCCAACGCAGGACCCGAAACAACGGCCTCCCGTGCACGCTTGTTTTGACAGGTTCGCGCATGAGCCTCCCGTGGCACGGTCTCCCTCGGGCGGGATCCCACTGTGAGGTCGACGCCGGTCACGCCACGATAAGGGACCGGCCGGTTCGCGCAAGTGCAGAAATGGGCGCCGGCAGGCAGCGCCCATTGTCAGTCTTTCCAGAGGCTTACTTGGCCGTCAGAAACGTGCCGACGTCGAGCAGCACGAATTCGTTGTCGTCGGCTTTGTCCAGCGCGCGGCCGGCCGAGAAGGGCAGGTTGTTGTCATTGCCGACGATGATGTGGGTGGCATCCACCACATCGACATTCTCGATCGTCACGAAGGGCATGGTGTAGACGCCGTTCTCGCTGCCCTGCATGGCCTTCTTGTCGGGATCGGCGATGTTCATGAGGTCGATATAACCGATCTTGCGGGCGGCCTTGCCGACGTTTTCATCCGACATCTCGATCTTGTAGATACGCTTGTGCTTGGCCGGTGCATCAAAGCAGGTCGGCTCCGGCTTCTTCGGGTCGGCGCAGGCCTTGGACGGGGAGCCGGCGCCATTGTCACGTTCGATGACGAGGGCCGTGGTGGCATCCACCATGTTGAAATCGCCGATGGCAACGCCGCCTTCACTCAGCGGATAAAGCCAGCTGCGGCCGGTCCAGGCCTTGGAGGCGGCATCCAGCTCGATGATGCGCAGTGCCGTCTGGCCGTCGGTCTTTTCCACCGAACCGTCTTCCAGGAACAGCGGACCTTCCAGCAGGCCGTAAAGCTTGGCGCCATCCTTCGACATCGCAAACCCTTCAAAGCCGCCGGAGCGCTTCAGGTTGAACACCGGCATTTTTGCCGCAGGGTTGGCCGGCAGGCTCACCAGTGCATTGTCGGGCGAGGTCACCGGCTTGCCATCAACCACGGTTGCAATGACATCGGTCAGACGGCCCTCGATGTCGAATTTCAGCACGTAGGGGCCGAATTCTTCGCCGACAAAAAAGCCATCTGCCACCGGCTGGATCGATTCGACGTCGAAATCGGCGCCGGTGAGATAACGCTTGTCAGCGCCTTCCATGGCAATGGGGAAGGGGGCCTTCTTGTCCGGGTCTGAGAGGAACACGGTGCCGAGACGTTCCACCTTGCCGGCGGCCCAGTCGATCTTGATGTGATGCAGCATCAGCATGGTGTCGCTCGAATTGTTTTTCGAGCCGAAACCGTTGTCCGAGAGTGTCCAGAACGTACCGTCGGCCATCGTCTTGATGCCGGAAAAACCCTGCAGGGGCTGGCCATCGAAGGGCAGCGAAAGACCGGTGAGGCGCACGCCGTCCTTGCCGGGAATGCTGGCGAGTTTTTCGGTGCGCTTGCGGTCGGCGGTGGTGAACTTACCGGAGGTCTTGAGCGTTGCCGGAGCATCGGCGGGTGCTGCAATCATCGTGTTGGCCGGCAGCACGGCCTGCGAGACGAGCTTGGCCGGAAAGGCCTTTTCTTCGGCGTGGGACTGTACCGCCAAAACGGCAACCAGTGCGACGGAGGCAAGGAGAGTTCGGATCATGGAACACCTGTGCATGAGAGAAGAGAACAATCTCCTCCTACGTGCAGCAGATGACGCCACCATCACGCCTGATTGAAATTCCGATGAAATTTCAATGACAGAACCGCTTGCCTGGCCAACTGGGTCATGCGGGCAGTTTGCCGGCCCTGAACAGGCCGGGCGGGATCAGGCTGGCACCGATCCGGCAGCCATGTCCACGGTCTCGACCTTCTTGTCGATGAAGCGCAGGGCGACCTCGCCGGAAATGAGTTTCAGGGCCGGTTCCCCGAACAGTTCGCGCCGCCAGCCGGAAAGGGCCGGCACCTCGGCCTTTTCGCCTTCGGTGGCGATCTTGTCGAGATCGTCGCTGTTGGCGATGACTTTTGCCGCCACGCCATGTTTTTCAGAGATCAGGCGCAGCAGCACCTTCAAAAGCTCGACAGCGGACTGCGCGCCTTCCGGCGTATGCGAATGTTTTGGCGCCTGTGGCATGTCGGTTTTCGGAAGCGCAAGGGCGGTGTTGACGGCATCGAGGATCGCCGTGCCCGACGACGAACGTTCCCAGCCCTTGGGAATGGTGCGCAGGCGCCCGAGAGCCTCGCTGTCCCGAGGCTGCTGCTGGGCGATTTCGAAGATTGCGTCGTCCTTCAGCACGCGCGAGCGCGGCACGTTGCGGCTGCGCGCCTCGCGTTCGCGCCAGGCCGTGACATATTTCAGCACCGCCAGTTCCTGCGGCTTGCGCAGGCGCGATTTCAGCCGAAGCCAGGCATCGTCGGGATGCATGTCATAGGTCTCGGTCGATTCGAGAACCGCCATTTCCTCGGCAACCCAGGTGGTGCGGCCTTCGCTTTCGAGCTTTGCCTTGAGGCTGAGATAGATGTCGCGCAGATGGGTGACGTCGGCCAGCGCATAATCCAGCTGCTTGTCCGACAGCGGCCGGCGGCTCCAGTCGGTAAAACGCGATGATTTGTCGATCTGGACGTTCTTGGTGCGCTGGACGAGCTGGTCGTAGGAAATCGAATCGCCAAAACCGCAGACCATGGCGGCGACCTGCGTATCGAAGATCGGATGCGGGATCAGCTTGCCGAGGTGATAGACGATTTCCAGATCCTGGCGCGCCGCATGGAACACCTTGACAACAGATGTATCGGCCATCAGCTCGAAGAAGGGCGTCAGATCGATGTCCTTGGCCATCGGATCGACGATGACTTCGAGATCCGGGCTTGCCATCTGGATGAGGCAGAGAATCGGCCAGAAGGTGGTTTCGCGCAAAAACTCCGTATCGACGGTGACGAATTCGGATTGGGCGAGCTTGCGGCAGGCATCTTGAAGAGCGGCAGTTGTTTCAATCATCAGCTTCGGTCGTCAGGCACAGAGGAAAGATCGTTTAACCTTCCTTTCCCTTTCACCTGCCGATGTCAACAGAGACGGAAGTCTTGCGCACCATCATTGCAAAGTCGCAGCAATTATTCCGCGGTAACCGGGGCATCCTCATCCGACCGGCCGGTACGCAGCGCCTCGATATTGTCGCGGTGAACGATCTCGTAGGGCGCGAAATAGTCGATCCAACCCTCTGCGATTTCCGGCGCCACAAATTCTTCAAGTCGCATCGTGTCGATCTGAGAATCGGCGATCCGTTCCAGCAGCCGCTTGAGATAGGCGCGGTTGGCGTCGATCAACGCGGGCCCGTATCCGCCGTCTGCAATGCGTTCCTCGCTGCCGTGATTGGGCAGGATGCGCCTGATCGGCAGTTTTGAGAGGCGGTCGAGTTCCTCGATATGGCGGGCAATGCCCAAAGGTTCGGAGATATAGGTGATCGTGTCTTCCAGCGTATCGCCGGCCAGCAGCAACTGTTCGTCGGCAAGCCACAGCACGGTGCCATCGGCGCTATGAATATCGAACTGCAGGAGATGCACCGACCGCCCGCCGAGCCGAAGCTCCAGCCTGTCGTCAAAGATGCGGTTCGGCATCACCACCGGATGGATCGGCGGGTCCTTGGCGGCGAGCGCCTGTTCGTTATCGGTTATGGCCTGCAGCGTCAGCCGGTTGGCGATGATGTCGCAATCGGCAAAAACGGCGTTTCCGGCAATGTGGTCGGTGTGCCAGTGGCTGAGGATCACCGTGAGGCGGGAGACGCCGCGCCCTTCGAGATGGCTGCGGATAGCACGGGCGTGTTCGAGCGACATATGCGTATCGTAGACGAGCGCCTCGTTGCCCGAAACGAGCGCGTAGCTGGCGATCCCCAACGCATAGGCGCCGTCATCCAGCCAGTTGCGCTCCGGCCCGTGCAGGCGCTTGCCGGCGATACGGCCGTCATAATAGGCAAACAGGCCCGGATAGGGCTCGAGTATGCGAAGGGTGGCGCAGAGGTCCGTCATGGCGGCATCCACAGGCTTGGAGACAGGGATCAGACAACCCGGACATAACTCGTCATGCCGGTCTTCTGGTGCTCGATGATGTGGCAATGCAGAACCCAGTCGCCGGGATTGTCGGCCACCAGCGCAAGCTGCACCTTTTCGTCTGGCGCCACCAGATAGGTATCTGATATCAGCGGAGTGACCGCGCGCGCGGACGACGCGACCACCTGGAAATTCATGCCATGCAAATGGATCGGGTGCAGGTGCGGCGTGTTGTTGGTGAGGTTGAACACGTAAGTTTTGCCCAGCTTCATCTCGGCCAGCGGCGCGGAGGGATCGGCAGTGTCACCCGGCCATGGCACCTTGTTGATCGCCCAGAAGGAATAACCAAGCGTGCCGCAGATCGAATCACGCGCCGCATTTTCGGCGGTGGCGCTTAACACCAGCGGAATTTCCTCAGCCGATGAAAGGTCCGGTTTTTCGAAGGGGTTTTGCGCCAGCGGCGGCACGTCGCCAAGGCTGCGCTTCAGGTTTGCACCGACGCTTCGAAAGGTCGCCACAGCCTTGGCGGTGGAGGGTCTTGTGTCGGTGAGCGTCACGATCTCTCCCTCGCTCTCCGGCATCAGCAGAACGAGATCCAGCCGCTGGCCGGGGCCGATGACGAGGCTGTCGAGGGGAATGGCTTGCGGCAGCGGTTGTCCGTCGAGCGCCACGATGAGGGCCTTGGCGCCCGACAACGACAGCTGGTAGAGGCGCGTCACGTCGGTGTCGGCGATGCGCACGCGCACCAGCCCGCCGCTTGGCGCATCAAAGGCCGGCTCCACCTGCCAGTTGGCGCCGCGCACGGTGCCGAAGGTTCCGTTGCGGGCGGCATCGCGCGGCTTGAACTGCTCGATGAACTGCCCGTCGCCGCCAAGCCGCCAGTCGCGCAGGTTGATGTCGACTTCGGCGTCGAACACCGGGTCCTTCGGATCCTCGACGATCAGCAGCCCGGTCATGCCGCGTCCCATCTGCGTCAGCGTGTTGCAATGGGGGTGATACCAGAAGGTGCCGGCATCGGGCGGGGTAAAGCTGTAGTCGAACGTATCGCCGGTATAGACGTAAGGCTGGGTGAGAAAGGGCACGCCATCCATGCGGTTTTCAATGCGAAGACCGTGCCAGTGAACGGTCGTCGGCTCGTCCAGCCGGTTGGTGAGTTTGGCGTCGATCCGCTCGCCACGGCGCAGGCGAAGTGTTGGCGGCATGACGGTGCCGGGGGAACCGGCCATGCCATAACTCATCACGCCGCGCGTCAGGTGCTGGCCGTCGAGCAGCGCATCGGTGGTCCTCGCTTCCAGATGAACGGCGTTTGCCGCAGACGCGGGACCGCCGAACAGGCCGGCTGCCCCAAGGCCCAGCCCATAGGCGCCACTAAAACCGGCGGCGGTCTTCAAAAGGGTTCGGCGCGACATCTGGACCATGGGCATGCTCTGGCGGCTGTTGTTCCTGATCCTGCTTAAACCTGAGAAAGTTGATCAGCAATACGGCGCGAACCGCGATATTGCCGCAGGCTGCTACCGCCGGTCGGTGCGGCCATCCTTGCGCTCATCGCCGGGTGCGCC
Source organism: Neorhizobium sp. PAMB6716 (assembly GCF_058242805.1). Taxonomy (NCBI): domain Bacteria; kingdom Pseudomonadati; phylum Pseudomonadota; class Alphaproteobacteria; order Hyphomicrobiales; family Rhizobiaceae; genus Neorhizobium; species Neorhizobium sp. PAMB6716. The sequence continues at coordinate 2,033,124 of NZ_CM177835.1, read as the reverse complement.
CGCCATGCGGTTGAAATAGGCGGATGTGCGCAGCAGCGCGCGAAACCGCCCCGGCCGTGCGTCCGGCGGCACGGCGGGCCGTGTGCGCATGCGCACCACCGTATAAAACAGGAAACCCATGAAAATGAACGAGGTGTAGATAAAGAACACCTGCGGGCCGATGAACTGCAGCAGCACGGAGGCCAAAAGCGGCCCGATGGTGGCGCCGATGGACCAGAAGAACAGAAGGCCCGCCGAGACCAGCGCATGTTCGCCGGGTTTGGCAAAATCATTGCCGTGGGCCGAACACAGCGAATAAAGCGGCATGGCAAAGGCGCCATAGACGAAAATGCCAATGATATTGGCGGTCTCATCCGTGCCGGCGAAAAACGACAGGTAGCCGCCGGTGAGGATTGCGCCGATCGTTGCCCAGATGATCACCTTTCGCCGGTCCAGCCGGTCGGAATAAAGCCCGAGCGGATATTGCAGCACGACGCCGCCGATAATGCCGGCGCTCATGAAGGTGGCAATCGCCGTCACGCTCATGCCGATCTGCTGCGCATAGATCGGCCCGATATTGCGAAAGGCCGCCATGCTGAGGCCGACCGCGATGACGCCGACGACCGACAGCGGCGAGATGCGCCAGACGGCGCGGATATCGGTGCTGATCGCTTCCGGCGGGGCAGGGCTTGACCGGTCGAGAACGGAAATCGGCACCAGCGACAGCGCCATGGCCATCGCCACCAGCGAAAAGATCACCGGTCCCTCGATGTCGACGGTCGGGATGAGGTACTGAGCAGCCGTCACGGAACTGAGGTCCACCAGACGATAGATGGAGAGGGTGCGCGCCCGGTTCTGGTTGGTGACCTTGGCATTGATCCAGCTTTCCACCACGGCGAACAGGCTTGCGACCGATATGCCGATGATGAAGCGCATCAGCGCCCAGAACAAAGGCGATGTGATGAGCGGCATCAGGATGGAACAGCAGGCGGCAATGGCGGCCATGGCGGCAAAGGTGCGGATATGGCCGATGGCGCGCAGGATGCGGGTGACATAAAGGCAGCCGATGGCAAAACCGATGCTGTAGCCGGCACCGATCAACCCGATGGTGGAAGGCGAAAACCCTTCCGCCGTGCCGCGCAGCGCAATAAACGTGCCTTGCAAGCCATTGCCGCCGATCAGGATGCCCGCGGTGACGAGAAGGGGAATCAGCGGGCGGATCTGGCTCATGCGGGGATATCCGGCGGCCGGGGCCGCAACGACGGGAAAGGTGGGGCGATCCATCGAAGGGCGAACCGTATCGCCAGTCTAACCAAGCGGCCGATGAAAAACAGTCGAAATCCGCCGAAAAACCGTGCAACCTGCCGCCAGCCTTGACAAAGCCGGCAGGCCATGCGCTTTTCCGCCCGATTTTCCCCTTGCCGGCCGGGACACCAGCGCCTTGTGCCGGCACATGTGATTCCAGGATTTCGACATGCACCGTTACCGCAGCCACACCTGTGCCGCCCTGAAAAAGTCCGATGTCGGCGCGACCGTCCGCCTGTCCGGCTGGGTTCATCGCGTCCGTGACCATGGCGGCGTTCTCTTCATCGATCTGCGCGACCATTACGGCATGACGCAGGTCGTGGCCGACCCGGATAGCCCTGCCTTCAAGGTGGCCGAAACCGTGCGGGGCGAATGGGTCATCCGCATCGATGGCGTCGTCAAGGCCCGTTCGGAAGATACCATCAACAAGCAGATGGCAACCGGCGAGATCGAGCTTTACGCGCAGGAGATCGAAGTTCTGTCCGCTGCCAAGGAACTGCCGCTGCCGGTGTTCGGCGAGCCCGAGTATCCGGAAGACGTGCGCCTGAAATACCGCTTCCTCGATCTTCGCCGCGATACGCTGCACAAGAACATCGTCAAGCGCACGCAGATCGTGTCGGACATGCGCAACCGCATGAACGAAATCGGTTTTGCCGAATACACCACGCCGATCCTCACCGCCTCGTCGCCGGAAGGCGCGCGCGACTTTCTCGTGCCGAGCCGCATCCATCCCGGCCAGTTCTTTGCGCTGCCGCAGGCGCCGCAACAGTATAAGCAGCTTTTGATGGTGGCCGGTTTCGACCGCTATTTCCAGATCGCGCCCTGCTTCCGAGACGAAGACCCGCGTGCCGACCGCCTGCCGGGCGAATTCTACCAGCTCGACGTCGAAATGAGCTTTGTCGAGCAGGAAGACGTCTGGAACACGATGGCGCCTGTCATCACCGGCGTGTTTGAAAAGTTTGCCGATGGCAAGCCTGTCACCAAGGACTGGCCGCGCATCCCCTATGACGAGGCGATCCGCAAATACGGCTCCGACAAGCCGGACCTGCGCAACCCGATCGTCATGGAAAATGTCACGGAACACTTTGCCGGCTCCGGCTTCAAGGTGTTTGCCGGCATGATCGCGTCGAACCCGAAGGTCGAGATCTGGGCGATCCCGGCCAAGACCGGTGGTAGCAGAGCCTTCTGCGACCGCATGAACGCCTGGGCTCAAGGTCAGGGCCAGCCGGGCCTCGGCTACATCTTCTGGAAGGAAGAGGACGGCAAGATTGCCGGCTCCGGCCCGCTTGCCAAGAACATCGGCGAGGAACGCACCGAAGCCGTGCGCACCCAGCTTGGCCTTGAAGCCGGTGACGCCTGCTTCTTCGTCGCGGGCGAACCCGCAAAATTCTACAAGTTTGCCGGCGAAGCCCGCACCCGCGCCGGCGAAGAACTGAACCTTGTCGATCGCGACCGGTTCGAGCTGTGCTGGATCGTCGATTTCCCGTTCTTCGAATGGAGCGACGAAGACAAGAAGCTCGATTTTGCCCACAACCCCTTCTCCATGCCGCAGGGTGGACTTGAGGCTCTGGAAACGCAGGATCCGCTGACGATCAAGGCCTATCAGTACGATGCCGTCTGCAACGGTTTCGAGATTGCCTCGGGCTCCATCCGTAACCAGTCGCCGGAACTGATGGTCAAAGCGTTCGAAATGGTTGGCCTGTCGAAGGGGGACGTGGAAGAGCGCTTCGGCGGCATGTACCGTGCCTTCCAGTATGGCGCACCTCCGCACGGCGGCTGCGCGTTCGGCATCGACCGCGTGGTCATGCTTCTGGTCGGAGCCAAGAACCTGCGTGAAATCACGCTGTTCCCGATGAACCAGCAGGCACAGGATCTCTTGATGAACGCGCCGGCACCGGCCCAGCCGAAGCAGTTGATGGAACTGTCGCTTCGGGTTCTGCCGCCGCTGAAAAAGGATTGATCTCTCCTCCCGCCCGGTTTTGCGGGCGGGAACCTTCTTCGGGGCCGGGCATTGTCTGCCCAGCAATCACGCCCCCGAGGAGAGCATTATGCTGAAGACCCTCATGGCCGCATCTGCGGCCATTTTCATCTCGACCACCGCTTTTGCGCAGTCGACCGTCATCGTCACCGAACAGCCGGCCCCGCCGCCGCCGGGCGCTGTCATCGTGCGCGAAATGCCGCGCGAAGTGCGCACCTATGTGATGGAGCAGGACGTCCAGTCCGTGCCTTATGAAGGTGACGTTCTCGTCGGCCGCGTTCTTCCGCAGGATGTGGAAGTGCATGTCGTCGATGGTTATGGCGATTACGCCTACACCGTCGTTAACCAGCGCCGCGTCGTGGTCGATCCGCAGACCCGCGAAGTGATCCAGGTTCTCGACTGATTTTTGTCTGCACTGACAGGATGAAAGAAAGGGGCGGCGTATGCTGCCCCTTTTTTGTGCCTAGGAAGCCCTAATGGCGGCGATTGAAGTTTTGCGCTGCTTATATTGCCTTGCGTCAATTCTGGGGCTATGAACTGGCCTATCACAAGGACCCGGGTGCGATCCCCGGGTGGCTCTTCCGGCCGCCGATCCGCCGGACAACGCAAAGCATTGGCCCTTTTCAGACCTGGTTCATTCCCGGCCAATGCGTTCAGTTTGCGAAAAATCTCAAAATCATGATGTCTTTCTCCACCTACCGCCGCGAATGGTTTTCCAATATTCGCGGGGATATTCTCTCCGGCATTGTCGTTGCCATGGCGCTGATCCCTGAGGCCATCGGCTTTTCGGTCATCGCCGGCGTTGATCCGAAGGTCGGGCTGTTTGCCTCCTTCGCCATCGCCTGCGTTTCCGCCTTTGTCGGCGGTCGCCCGGGCATGATCTCGGCGGCAACGGCTGCCACCGCCGTGCTGATGGTGACGCTGGTCAAGGAACACGGCCTGCAATATCTGTTTGCCGCAACGCTGCTGATGGGCCTGTTGCAGATCCTGGCCGGCCTGGCCAGGCTCGGCCGCGTCATGCGCTTCGTGTCGAAATCGGTGATGACCGGCTTCGTTAATGCGCTTGCCATCCTCATCTTCATGGCGCAGCTGCCGGAACTCATCGGGGTGCCGGTTGCAACCTATGTGATGATCGCAGCCGGTTTGGCGATCATCTACCTTTTCCCCTACGTCACGAAAGTCATCCCGTCGCCGCTTGTCGCCATCGTCGCACTGACGTTGGTGTCGGTGTATTCAGGGCTTGACCTGCGCACCGTCGGCGATCTCGGCGAACTACCATCCAGCCTGCCGATCTTTTCGCTGCCGGACCTGCCGTTCACCTGGGAAACGTTGCAGATCATCTTCCCCTATTCGGCAGCGCTAGCGGCCGTCGGCCTGCTCGAATCGCTGCTGACGGCGCGTATCGTCGATGACATGACGGACACGACCAGCAGCAAGAGCCAGGAATGCATCGGGCAGGGGGCTTCCAACATTGCAGCCGGCCTCATCGGCGGCATGGGCGGCTGCGCCATGATCGGCCAGTCGGTCATCAACGTCACATCGGGCGGCCGTGGCCGTCTCTCCACCTTCGTCGCCGGCGCCTTCCTGCTTTTCCTCATCCTGGTGCTGGATGATATCGTAAAGATCATTCCGATGGCAGCGCTCGTGGCGATCATGATCATGGTGTCGATCGGCACCTTCTCATGGCGTTCCATCCCGGATTTGAGACGCAATCCATTGTCCTCCTCCATCGTCATGCTGGCAACTGTCGTCACCGTGGTTGCCACGCACGACCTGTCGCTCGGGGTTCTCGCCGGCGTTCTCCTGTCGGGCATCTTCTTTGCCGGCAAGGTGGCCAAGCTTTTCCATGTGCGCTCGACGCTCAGCGAAGACGCTACGCATCGCACCTACCGCATCGATGGCCAGATCTTTTTTGCCTCGACGGAAGGGCTGGTCGCCTCGTTCGATTTTGCAGAACGGCTTCAGCGGGTGACGCTCGACGTGTCGGATGCGCATCTGTGGGATATTTCGGCGGTCGGTGCGCTCGATCAAGTCGTGCTGAAATTCCGCCGCCACGGCGTTGCCGTCGATGTCATCGGCCTCAATGATGCAAGCGCCGGCATGATCGACCGCTACGCCCTGCACGACAAGGACCATGCGGTGATGAGCGTCGCCAGCCACTGAACCGTCGGGTCTCGGATAGGGCCCCGAGAAAGATCCCACGGCGGCTTGGCCTCCGTGGGATCTTTTTGTTTATGTAAATCTGTATATTGGTCTTCTATCGGTCTTGAAAATCTTAATAATCCCTCAAAACGCTTAGATGTGATCGACGATATTTAACAATGAATGTTCAATTGGCTCCGTGTATAGTCTAAAAAATCATTCCGCGGGAGATTGGGAATGTACAGGCTTTACGCGACAAAAGGTTCCGGCAACTGCTTCAAACCGTTCGTAACTATGTGTCAGCTTGGCATCGGGTTCGATGTTCTTGACGTTGATGTTCTCCGCGGCGAAACACGCAGCGAAGCCTTTCGCGCCATCAATCCCGCCGGTGCGGTTCCCTACCTTGTCACAGAGCCCGGTGTTGGCGTCGGTGAGTCCAATGCCATGCTGTGGCTGCTGGCGGATGGCTCCGGGCTGATGCCGCAGACTGCGCTTTTGCGGGCGCAGAGCCTGCAATGGATGTTCTTCGAACAGTCCAGGCTTGAGCCGTTCATCTCCCCCGCCCGTTTCCTCGGTCGCATTGCGCCACATCTGGGCGTCGGGCGCGAGGCCGACATCATCGCCTGGCGCGACAAGGCCAGCGCCGGCCTTGCCGTGCTGGATGCGCATCTGAGCAATCGCGATTTCATGCTGGGCGACCGTTACGGCATCACCGATATCGCGCTTTTCGGTTATGTGCATGTGTCCGACGAGGCCGGCATCGATATGCACCTTTTCCCGAACGTCGTGGCCTGGATCGAGCGGGTGCGCCAGACGCCGGGCTTCGTGCCGCTATCGGCGCTGTGTGACAGGGCGCGGCCTTTTCTGGCAGACGAGCATGCTGCATGACCAACACTCTGTATCAGCCGCTGGACGACCACGTCACGCCTGGCTGTGGCGCGTCCGAGAGCAGCCGGTGGATGCTCGACCGGCTCAGTACGGCTGTGTGGATTTTCGACATCGACGCGGCGTTGGTCGTCTGGGCCAATGCCTCCGCACTCGACATATGGGCGGCCGATACGGTGGAGGAACTGCGTGCCCGCCCGATGAAGCCCGACATGTCGCCCGCCGTCGCGCGGCGCCTGAAACAGTACCAGACGGATTTCATCGAGCGCGACGCGACCTTTACCGAGATGTGGACGCTTTATCCGCGCGGCGTGCCACGTCCGTTGCGGGTCCGTTTCAGTGGCATCCGGCTGAGTGATGGCCGCATGGCGATGCTGTGCGAGGGGAGCGACGAAACCGGCCAGCAGCCGGAAGCAATCCGCAGCGCCGATGCACTTTTGCACACACAGCTGATGATTTCGCTACATGATCTCGAAGGATGCACGCTCTATTGCAATCCATCCGCGCGGGCAAGCTTTGAAGGCAATGACCACCTGGCCTCGCGCTTCGTGGCGAAGGACGATTTCCGCCGTCTGATGGAGGCCATTCGTGCGACGGGCGAAATCAGCCTGATTGCCGAGGTCTACACGTCGAAGGGTGTTCGCTGGCATGAGTTGACGGCCCGCTCCTGCCATGATCCGGCATCGGGGCGGCCATCCGTGCTGGTGAGTGAAACCGATGTCAGCGGGCTGAAGGAGGCGGAGGCGCTGGCGCATATGCGCGCCAATCACGATCCTCTGACCGGCCTGCCGAACCGCCTTGCCATGCCCGCGCTGTTCGAGCGCCTTCTGCGCCAGTCGGAACGCACCGGCGCGCGCATCGGTGTGCTGTTCATCGATCTCGATCAGTTCAAGGTCATCAACGATACGCTTGGCCATCTCCAGGGGGATGCGGTGCTGATGGACGTCGCGCGCCGGCTGTTCGAACTGCGCGGCAAGGACGATGCGGTCATTCGCCTGGGCGGCGACGAGTTCCTGTTCCTGGCGACCGAAGAAAAAGGCGATGAAGGCCGCATAGAGGCGCTGGCCGTGCGCATGCTGCAGCGGCTTGCCGTGCCTGTGCAGGCCGAGCGTCGCAAGCTGATGGTGACGCCAAGCGTCGGCATCGCAAGCTTTCCCGAACACGGGTCAGATGTGCAGATCCTCATGCAGCGGGCGGATCTGGCCATGTACGAGGCAAAGGCTGACGGGCGCAACCAGTACCGCATCTATGACGACGGCATGCGCAACCGGCGTGAAGACGAGGTGGAAATGCTGGCGGATCTGCGCGAAGCTTTGCGCCGCGGACAGATCGAAGCCCATTACCAACCGCGCGTTTCACCGAGTGAGCAACGCATCGTGTCTGCAGAAGCGCTGGCGCGATGGGTGCATCCCGAACGCGGCATGGTATCGCCGGCGATTTTCATTCCGCTGGCCGAAAAGGCGGGGCTGATCAACCAGATCGGCGCCTGTATGCTCGAACAGGCGATCCGCCAGCAAAGTGAATGGGCGGCCAAGGGCTTCCATATCGCCGTCTCCGTCAACGTCTCGATCCGCCAGCTGTGCGAAGTGGATTTTGCCGGCATGGTGCGGCGCCTGCTTTCCTTTTACGGCTGCGACCCGGCCATGCTGGAGCTGGAGCTGACGGAAACGCTGCTGCTCGAAAGCAATCCGACAGTGCATGACAATCTGGAACAGGTGCGCGCGCTCGGCATCCGTATTGCCATCGATGATTTCGGCACCGGTTATTCCAATCTCGCCCGCCTCAACGAAATGGCCGTGGACTGTATCAAGATCGACCGCAGCCTGGTGAGCGGCCTGCCGCGCAACGAGGAAATTGTCCGGCTCGTCATTGCCATGTGCAAGTTCATGCAGGTCACGATCGTGGCCGAGGGTATCGAAACGCAATGTGCCGCTGATTGGGCCCATGCCAATGGATGTCACGAATTGCAGGGTTATCTCTACAGCCGGCCGCTGCCGGCGGCAGGACTGGAGGCTATGCTGCTTGAAGAGCAGGCCGTGCCGCAGCGCTTGCCAGAAACTGTCTGCTGAAGTCCGTCCGTATCCGGCCTTCGTTGTTCGCCCAACCTGAAACAGGTACTCAGCGCCGTGTTTTCTGCGGCGCTGGAAGCCTTCAAACCTTACTGGTTGGCGGAGACGGTCACGCCCAGAACGTCCGGCAGCGTGTTCGGAGCCGCCTGCGCTGCACCAAGGATCATCGGCAGCGGCACCGGTGCCGGTGGTGCAGCCGTCACGGTGAAGCTCTTCGGGTTATCGAGGAAGCTGTTCAGCGCCGAAGACAGGCTGTTCTGCAGCGTGGGAATGTTCCACTGCGCCACCACCAGCGGCACCATGCCCTTCAGCATCATGGCCATCTGGTCACCGTTGACGCCCTGCTGCTTGCCGGCATAGGACAGGCCGCGCTTGGTGATGCCGGCGTCGGTGAAGCTCAATTCGGCGCTGTTGAAGTTCAGCTGCTGCAGAAGGCCGAAAAGCGCCAGCATCTGCGCCTGCTGGGCCGCTTCCTTGTTGGTGCTGGCCTCCATTGCGCGCGTGGTTTCCTGCATCGACTTGATAAAGGCCGGCGTGTAACCCGACAGGCTGGCTGCCAGGTTCAGGCGGCCGATCTTGTCGAGATCGATGGCGTATTCCTCCAGGTCGACCGTGCCGGGTTCTGCTTCCCAGCTGCCCTTCATGGTCATCGTGCCCTTGAGGGTCTGGATACCGAGGCTGTCGATGGCCTCGCGCGATTTCGGATCATCCACGATGGACAGATCCGCCGAGAAGCCGTCGACCTTGGCGTCGAAGCTGAGCCCCGAATTGTCCTCGGTGCGCTCCATGGTCGCAAGGACCTCGTTGATGGAGGCAACGTCGCGGCCCTCGACGGCAATCTTCATCGGTCCGGCATGGGCTTCTTCGTAGAAGAACATCGAATCGAGCGAAGTGCCACCAGCTTCGGCCGGAACGACGATGCCCGAGAGATACATGTCCGACGCGGTGATGACGGTCTTGTCTTCCGTCAGGTTGATATCGGGAAAAACCGCCTTTTCGATCGTGTAGCTGCCATCCGTCTCTTCAACGACGCCCTGAAGTGCGACGTCACCCACGGTGACCCGCTTGGCGGGGTCGCCGTCACCGATCGAAAGGCCCTTCAGCGTCACGGTGGAGCCCGTGACATCCACGCCCGCCACCTCCAGATTGCCCGGCTGCAGATTGGCGGCCGCCGAAAGCTTGCGCAGCAGGTCGTTGCCATCGAGAGCAAAGGCCGGCGTGGTCGCAATTGCCATCACGGCGCTGGCAAGCAGCATGCGGGTGGAGTTGTTCAATGTCATCAGGTGTCCTCCTTACGGCCTGCCGTGCAGCCGCTGTTCATTCGCAAAAGTTCTTATATGCATAGGGTGGTCAACGTCCACGGCTTTTCAAAGACGAAAATCGTCAGCCGGACACCTATAAGGGGCCTTCATCCACAGGCGCTTTGCCCTGATTTCTTGCCGGGAATCAGGCTTTCCGGTAGTCAAGAGCCATGGGAAAAAATCTGACACCTCCGCCCGGTGACGATGGCGGCGACAATATCCTGCCGATTGACCTGAAGGCGGCGCTCGAAGAGCGTTATCTCGCCTATGCGCTGTCGACCATCATGCACCGTGCTCTGCCGGATGTGCGCGACGGGTTGAAGCCTGTGCACCGGCGCATCATCCACGCCATGAGCGAGATGGGCATCCGCCCCAACTCGGCGTTCAAGAAATGCGCCCGTATCGTCGGTGACGTCATCGGTAAGTTCCACCCGCATGGTGACCAGTCGGTCTATGATGCGCTGGTGCGCCTCGCGCAGGATTTTTCGCAGCGTTATCCGATCGTCGACGGGCAGGGGAACTTTGGCAATATCGACGGCGACAGTGCGGCTGCCTATCGATACACCGAAGCCCGCATGACGGAAGTCGCGGCCCTCCTTCTGGAAGGCGTCGATCAGGATGCGGTGGATTTTCGCGCCACCTATAACGAGGAAGACGAGGAGCCGACGGTTCTGCCGGGGGCGTTCCCGAACCTGCTCGCCAACGGGGCGTCCGGCATTGCGGTCGGCATGGCCACCTCCATACCCCCGCACAATGCCCATGAACTCTGCGACGCAGCCCTTCATCTCATCCGCCATCCGGATGCGACGATCGAAAAGCTTGTCGACTTCATTCCCGGCCCCGATCTGCCGACCGGCGGCATCATCATCGACAACCGCGAGTCGATCATCGAGGCCTATCGCACCGGCCGCGGCGGTTTTCGCGTGCGCGCCAAGTGGGAGATGGAAGATCTCGGGCGCGGCGGTTACCAGATCGTCATCACCGAAATTCCCTATCAGGTGCAGAAGTCGCGGCTGATCGAAAAGATCGCCGAACTGCTGATTGCCCGCAAGCTGCCGCTTCTGGAAGACGTGCGCGACGAATCGGCGGAAGACATCCGCGTCGTGCTGGTGCCGAAGAGCCGCACGGTGGACGCGACGCTTCTGATGGAATCGCTGTTCCGGCTCACGGAACTGGAAAACCGCATCCCGCTCAACATGAACGTCCTCTCAATGGGGCGCGTGCCAAAGGTGATGGCGCTGAACGAGGTGCTGCTGGAATGGCTGGCGCACCGCAAGGACGTTTTAATCCGCCGCTCGCGGTTCCGTCTGGCCGCCATCGACCGGCGTCTGGAAATTCTGGGCGGCTTGCTGATTGCCTATCTCAACCTCGACGAGGTGATCCGCATCATCCGCGAGGAGGATGAGCCTAAACAGGTGATGATTGCCAAGTGGCAGCTGACCGACGTGCAGGCCGAATCCATCCTCAACATGCGCCTGCGCAATTTGCGCAAGCTGGAAGAATTCGAGATCCGCAAGGAATTCGACGCGCTGACGGCGGAGAAGGCCGATATCGAATCGCTGCTCGCTTCCGACGAGAAGCAGTGGAAGGTGGTCGAGCACGAAATCCAGGACGTACGCAAGAAATTCGCCAAGGGTCGCGGCAAGCCGTTTGCGCGCCTCACGCAGTTTGCCGATGCCCCGGAAGCTGATCTCGATGCCATCCAGCAATCGATGATCGAGAAGGAACCGGTCACCATCGTCATTTCGCAGAAGGGCTGGATCCGCGCGCTGAAAGGCCATATCGCCGATACCTCGACGCTGACCTTCAAGGAAGGCGATGCGATGCGGCTGGCCTTCCCGGCGCAGACGACAGACAAACTGCTGCTGCTCACCACCGGCGGCAAGGCCTACACGCTCGGCGCTGACAAGCTGCCCGGCGGGCGCGGCCATGGCGAGCCGATCCGCATCATGGTCGACATGGAAAACGATCAGGATGTGCTGACCGCCTTCGTGCATGATCCGCAGCGCAAGCTGATCCTGTCCTCCACCGCCGGCAACGGCTTTGTGGTGGCCGAAACCGAGCTGGTGGCCAATACCCGCAAGGGCAAGCAGGTGATGAATGTGGCGATGCCCGACGAGGCAAAGCTGGTGATCCCCGTCGCCGGCGATCATGTGGCCGTGGTTGGCGAAAACCGCAAGCTTCTGGTCTTCCCGCTGTCGCAGCTGCCGGAAATGACGCGCGGCAAGGGTGTGCGCCTGCAACGCTACAAGGATGGCGGCATTTCCGACGTAAAATGCTTTGTGCTGGCAGGTGGCCTGACGTGGGAAGATACCGCCGGACGGGTGTTCACCCGCAACAAGGACGAACTGCTGGAATGGTTGGGCGACCGCGCTACCGCCGGCCGCGCCGTGCCAAAGGGCTTTCCCCGCAGCGGCAAGTTCAGCGGCTGACGTTTTGCCCGCTCGGCCCCGTCAGGCGCCGAGCGGCACGATATGATCGCGCAGAAAGCGCGTGGCGCCGTCCTCGTCGATCTCGCCGGCTGCAACGGCAAGCACGAAGGCGATGACATCGGCCTGCTCCGCCTCCAAGAGGAAGCCGTTGAGGTAGAGAAACGTGAAGGCTGCCAGGAAGGCGATGCGCTTGTTGCCATCCGAAAACGGATGATTACGCGCCAGCCCGAACAGGTAGGCGGCGGCGAGCGTCACCACATCCTCTTCGCCATAGGCATATTTGTGACGCGCCCTCGCAAGCGCTGCTTCCAGCGCGTTGTCGTCCTTCAGCCCGGGAAGGCCTCCATGTTCGGCAAGCTGCTCGTCGTGCATCCGCTCGACCGCGTCGCGGCTCAGCCAACGGATCTCGTTCATTTGGCAAGCTCGCGCAATGCGACCTTATACTTCTCCATGCCAATCCGGGCAGCCTTCAGCTGCTCCGCCAGATCCGCATCCTGATAGACGAGAACGATTTTCCCGTCCTCCTCGCGCAGTTCCAGGCTGTCGCCGGCGCGCACGCCAACGCGGTCCAGAACTTCCTTCGGAATGATGATGCCTTCGGAATTGCCGATTTTACGCACGATGATGTTCATCTGAACCTCCATGTTGTAACGGCGTTATAACATGGCGCGTTGCACGCTGCAATCACCGCAAAAACGCGATATCTTCCTGTTCGTCGGGGCGATAACGCTCCCAGCCGCGCGGTGTCAGGTGTTCCTGCGGCTGGTAGCGGGTCTTGTAGTTCATCTTGGACGAACCCTTGACCCAATAGCCGAGATAGACATGCGGCAGGCCAAGCGTCTGGGTACGCTTGATATGGTCGAGGATCATGTAGGTGCCGAGAGAGCGTTTCTCCAGCTTGGTGTTGAAGAAGGAATAGACCATCGACAGGCCGTCGGTCATCATGTCGGTGAGCGCCACCGCGACCAGTTCGCCCTTTGGTTTATCGCCGATGCCGGCGCCGGGCACGCGGACGCGGTATTCGATCAGGCGTGTGTTGACGTGGGTGTCTTCCACCATGATGGCATAATCAAGCGCCGACATGTCCGACATGCCACCGCGCTGGTGGCGGTCATCGAGATAACGGCGAAACAGGGAAAACTGCTCGGTCGATGGCTGCGGCGGCATCATGGTGCTGATCAGGTCGCTATTTGTGGCCATCAACTTGCGCATCGTGCGCCCCGGCTCGAATTCGCCAGCGAGGATGCGCACCGAAACGCAGGCGCGGCAGCCCTCGCAGGCGGGACGATAGGCGATGTTCTGCGAGCGACGAAAGCCGCCTTGCGTCAGGAGGTCGTTCATCTCGGCGGCACGCTGGCCGACCAGATGGGTAAAGACTTTCCGCTCCAACTCGCCGGGAAGGTAAGGACACGTAGCCGGTGCCGTCAGATAAAACTGCGGAGATGGCGTCGCCTGGGTGTTCATCCGCGCAAATGGACCTTCGCTGCAAGGGATAAGGCTGGTCTGGCCGTGCGCACCTGTTGCAAACTGCGTCGCCGGTTAAAGAATAGCATGGCGCAAGTTCGCAAAACGTCAACCATGTCGAGATGCAATCGCAGCAACTCAGGTGGTGCGCACCACCACCGTGCCCAGCAAAAGGTCATGCACCAGGCGAGACCGATCGATGAAAAGACCAGCCAGCAGGATAAGCGGCGTCAGCACGGAGTTGAGGATCCAGAACAGCACCATGTGGACGAGCGCTGTCATGAAATCCATCCGCCGACCGTCCAGCCGGGCCATGGCAATGCCCATCATGCGCATGCCGGGGCTTGCCTGGGCAGCGCCGCCGAGCGAAAACCCGAAATACAGAAGCGCTACGATGACGAAAAGGATCGGGTAAAGGAAGAAGCCTAGCCCCAGCGTGATAATGCCGAGGAAGAACACCACGACAGCGGCCGGAATGCACAAAAGCAGCACCATCATATAGTCAATAATGAAGGCGAAGATCCGGCGCGACAGCACACCACTATAGGCGCGCCAGTCTTCCGGTGCTGCAACGGCGGGTGTGTTGTCGAACGACATTTTTGGGTTCTCCTTTGTGTTCCCAACACAATATGGGAGATCCCGGCCGTCTTCACAATGGGCCCGCCGTCTGCGGCGCCGGCTTTTTGAGACGGTGCCGCCGGGGCTCGGTCTACACGCCCTTCAGCTTGCGGGCGGCCTCTACGGCGAAATAAGACAGGATGCCGTCGCAGCCGGCGCGCTTGAAGCAGAGAAGCGTCTCCATCATGATCCGTTCGCCGTCGATCCAGCCGTTCATCGCCGCCGCCTTGATCTGCGTGTATTCACCGGACACCTGATAGGCGAAGGTGGGCAGGCCAAAGGCTTCCTTCATGCGCCAACAGATGTCGAGATAGGCGATGCCGGGTTTCACCATCAGCATGTCGGCGCCTTCCTCCACGTCCATCGCCGCGTCGCGCAGCGCTTCCGTGCCATTGGCCGGGCTGATGTAATAGCTGTTCTTGTCGCCCTTCAACAGGCCGCCGGTGTTGATCGCCTCGCGATAGGGGCCATAGAAACCGGACGAGAATTTCGTCGCATAGGACATGATGCCGACATCCTGATGGCCGGCCGCATCAAGCGCGCGGCGGATGGCGCCGATGCGCCCGTCCATCATTTCAGACGGCGCGATGATATCGGCACCGGCATCGGCCTGCATTACCGCGGCACGCGCCACCTGATCCACGGTCTCGTCATTGACGATGACGCCGTCGCGCAAGATGCCGTCATGGCCGTGGCTGGTAAACGGATCGAGCGCCACGTCGGTGATTAGGCCGATATTCGGCACGGCCTTTTTGACGGCGCGGGTAAACTGGTTGATGAGGTTGTCGCGATCAAGGATCTGCGAGCCGGTTGCGTCGCGCTTGTCCATCTCCACGTCGGGGAAGGGGGCAATGGCGGGAATGCCGAGATCGGCGGCTTCCCGGATCGCCTCGACAGCCTTGTCGACGCTCATGCGGTTGACGCCGGGCATGGCGCGGATGGGATCGACAATGTTTTCGCCGGGCACGATGAAGATCGGCCAGATCAGGTCATCCACCGACAGCCGGTTCTCCTGCGTCATCCGGCGCGTCCAGTCGGCCTTGCGGTTGCGGCGCATGCGGCGGTGGCCGGTGATTTCGTCCACGAGATGGGTCTTGTCGGTCATGGCGGGTCTCGCTTTCTGCATCTGGATTTTGCCGTGGCTTAACACGGCGCGACAAAATTTGCGAAGGGTCAGGCTGCCGCAGGCGATGCGTGCGGTGCGTGTCTGGCGGGGGGCGTCGAACCGGGTTATCCTTACCGGCATGGAACCTGATTCACTCGCCCAGCCAAAACTCAGCCTCACCGAAATCCTGTTCGTGATCTTCCTGCGGTTGATTGCGGGCGTGTGCCTGTGGTTCGGCCTGCAATACTGGGCCATGCTCGTCGGATATTCCTTTGATGGGCGGGCGCGCTTTGATCTTTTGAACCTGCCCTGGCGGTCGGCGGCCTCGGTTCTTGCTGTGGTCTTTCCGGTGGCAGCACTTGGGCTCTGGCTTGCCGTCTCCTGGGGGCCGGTGCTCTGGGTTATCGCCGCCGGCTGCCAGTTGCTCATGTACCAGGTCTGGCCGGAGGTTTTTGGCCATAACATTCTGGTGCCGCTGATGCATGGGCTGGTCGCGGCTCTCTATCTCGTCTTCCGGCTGGCCATCTTCCTCGATGAGCGCCGCAAGATGGAAGAGAGGGTAAGGGTTGATTTACCCTGATTCCCACGCTTTTTAGCGGATATTCGACGCAATTTCCCAACCTAAGTCATTGAAATCGCTGAATCCGATCTATGGAATCGACAGGCTTGAACTGGCCGTCCGGCACAGGGTTTATCCTGTTAAGCCACCGTTAGCCCTATGTTTTAAGTCGAATTTTATGGGCTCCGGGTAGTGTCACTCACAAGGCGGGAGACAACAAACACACCGCCAAACAAACAGTGAGGCAGACATGTTGAACACCAAGATCAAGCCGCAGGCTGCAACGGTAGCCGACGCTCAGGACGAAACCATCCGCGGCCTTTACATGGAATCGCTCCACCTCGTGGAACGTCTTCACCGCCGCCTTCTCGATGTCGTCAAGGACGAGTTCGACCGCCAGGGTCGCGACGACGTCAATGCCGTGCAGGCCCTCCTGCTGTTCAACATCGGAAATTCCGAGCTGACTGCCGGTGAACTGCGCTCCCGTGGATACTACCTTGGTTCTAACGTTTCGTATAACGTCAAGAAACTGGTCGATCTCGGCTTCATCAATCACCAGCGTTCGCGCATCGACCGCCGCTCGGTCCGCATCAGCCTGACCAAGACCGGCCAGGATATCGCCGAAGTGGTTGCCAAACTTTACGAGCGCCATATCGGTTCGATCGAAAAGGTCGGTGGCATCGGCGAGGGCGAGTTTGCCCAGATGAACAAGCTGCTTCAGCGCCTCGACCGCTTCTGGAACGACCAGATCATGTATCGCCTCTAAAAAACCTTTCGGCAGCTCAAGGCTCTGATCCACCGGACCTTGCGGCTCTCCCCTGACAGGCACCCCTCCAGTCGCCTTCAAAACCGGATGCGCTCCCGCGCGTCCGGTTTTTCCGTTGCGGCTGGCTTTATTTTGCCGCGTTTGCAACTGAAGCGAAAAAGTCACGTTGATACACGCTGCTGTGAGCGCATGGCTGCTGACAAGAATTGGCCATATTGCTATGGGACCGCAAAGCCTAAATATGGTGGGAAAATCCGGCTCTCAAAGCTTTTGTCGAAGGCCTGGCCGGGCCGCCGGGTGCGTGTGGATGAAAAGAGGTCCGCGACGCTTTATTAACCATATCCTTGTAGTCACTTTGGCCTGAAGTGATGACGGATAACGTGGATCGAATGATGTCGAAAAAGAGCGAATCCGAATTTTTGTCCCGCCGCGCCGTTCTGCGCTCGGCGGTGTCGCTGGGGGCCGTGTCTCTGGCCGCACCGGTGCTGGCCCAAAGCGCCCTGCAGGATATCATTTCCGCGCCGCAGCGCGGCACCTGGGATGATCAGTTCGACGCCAATGCCTCCTCCCGCTCGGCCGTCAACGTCATGTCCAACAATCCGGTGCTGGGGCAGGGCTCACCTGCCTATATCCAGCAGGCCATTCTCGAATACCAGAATATCGTCGCCAATGGCGGTTGGCCACAGGTCACGCCGGGCCAGGCCGGCATGCGCATCGGCAATGCCGATCCGGTCGTACAGCAGCTTCGCCAGCGCCTGATGGTGGTGGGCGACCTGCCGCAGTCGGCCGGCATGTCCTCCTCCTTCGACAGCTATGTCGATAGCGCGGTCAAGCGTTTCCAGGCCCGCCACGGCCTGCCGACGGATGGCGTTCTTGGAGAATACACGCTGAAGGCGCTTAATATTCCGGCCGAAACCCGCCTTGGTCAGTTGCAGACGAACCTGGTTCGCCTGCAGTCGATGTCGGGCGATCTGGGTCTGCGCCATGTGATGGTGAACATTCCTGCCGCCTCGATCGAAGCCGTGGAAAGCGACCGCGTGGTGCTGCGCAACACCGCCGTCGTTGGCCGCATTGACCGTCCGACGCATATCATCAACTCGAAGATCTACGAAGTCATCCTCAACCCGTACTGGACGGCACCCCGCTCGATCATCGAGAAGGACATCGTGCCCTTGATGCGCAAGGACCCGACCTACCTCACGCGCAACAATATCCGCCTGTTCGATGGCAAGGGCACGGAAGTGCCGCCGGAAGCGGTGGACTGGAATGCGCCGAAGGCCCCCAACCTGATGTTCCGCCAGGATCCTGGCAAGAACAACGCCATGGCGTCCACCAAGATCAACTTCCACAACCCGAACAACGAATATATGCACGACACGCCCCAGCAGGGCCTGTTCAACAAGCTGATGCGGTTTGAATCGTCCGGCTGTGTGCGTGTGCAGAACGTGCGCGACCTCATCACCTGGCTCTTGCGCGACACCGCGCCGTGGACCCGTCAGGAGATCGAGCGCGTGATTGCGCTTCGCCAGAACAACCCGATCAAGCTTGCGCAGGAAGTGCCTGTTTATTTCGTCTACATCACCGCCTGGTCGGCAAAGGACGGTGTCGTGCAGTTCCGCGACGACATCTACCAGCGCGATGGCGCAACCGAACTTGCGCTTCAGACCAAGACGGGCATCGAACAGCCGGCCGGTTCCATCGACGACGATCTGCTGCCGCAATAAAATTGTGCAGGCTTTAGCCCGCAGCCCCTCTCTTGCGGCGGCCTCTTTGCAGAGAGGCCGCCGTTTTCCGTTACGGCTCGCCTGCTTTTGGCGGAAAAGCGCAGGCGGCGCGGGCATAGTGTCGCAATCGGGCGGGAAACTGGCTTTGATAGAGCCCGACACTGCGGATTGATCTGCAAATATTACGCTGCGTATTGCCCTTATGAAGGCGTGCCGCTAAGACGCCATCGCATCAGTTTCTTCCAGGAGCCCCGACATGTCGCATAGAGATGCATTCTTCTCCCGTTCGCTCGCCGATACAGATCCGGATATCTTTGGCGCGATCGAGAAGGAACTGGGTCGCCAGCGTCACGAAATCGAATTGATCGCTTCGGAAAACATCGTCTCGCGCGCCGTTCTGGAAGCGCAGGGCTCGATCATGACGAACAAATATGCCGAAGGTTACCCGGGCAAGCGTTATTATGGCGGCTGCCAGTTCGTCGATATCGCTGAAGAACTGGCGATTGAGCGCGCCAAGCAGCTGTTCGGCGTCGGCTTTGCCAATGTGCAGCCCAATTCCGGGTCCCAGATGAACCAGGCCGTGTTTCTGGCGCTCCTGCAGCCGGGCGACACCTTCATGGGCCTCGATCTGAATTCCGGCGGTCACCTGACCCATGGTTCGCCCGTCAACATGTCCGGCAAGTGGTTCAACGTCGTCTCTTACGGCGTGCGCGAGGAAGACCACCAGCTCGACATGGACGAAGTCGCCCGCAAGGCGGAAGAACATAAGCCCAAGCTGATCATCGCCGGCGGCACCGCCTATTCCCGTATCTGGGACTGGCAGCGTTTCCGCGAGATCGCCGACTCCGTTGGCGCCTATCTGATGGTCGACATGGCGCATATCGCCGGTCTCGTCGCCGGTGGCGTGCATCCGTCGCCGTTCCCGCATTGCCATGTGGCCACCACCACCACGCACAAGTCGCTGCGCGGCCCACGCGGCGGCATGATCCTCACCAATGACGAGGCGCTGGCGAAGAAGTTCAATTCGGCCGTGTTCCCCGGCCTGCAGGGCGGCCCGCTGATGCATGTGATTGCCGCCAAGGCCGTCGCCTTCGGTGAAGCTTTGCAGCCGGAATTCAAGGATTACGCCGCTCAGGTGGTGAAGAATGCAAAAGTTCTCGCCGATACGCTGATCAGCCATAATCTCGATATCGTCTCCGGCGGCACCGACAACCATCTGATGCTGGTCGATCTTCGGAAGAAGAACGCCACCGGCAAGCGGGCGGAAGCAGCCCTTGGCCGCGCCTTCGTTACCTGCAACAAGAACGGCATTCCGTTCGATCCTGAAAAGCCCTTCGTCACCTCTGGCATCCGTCTCGGTTCGCCGGCCGGTACGACGCGCGGCTTCAAGGAAGCCGAATTCGCCGAGATCGGCAATCTGATCGTGGAAGTGCTCGATGGCCTGAAGGTTGCCAATTCCGACGAAGGCAATGCCGCCGTGGAAGCCTCGGTGCGCGACAAGGTTGTCACGCTCACCGATCGTTTCCCGATGTACCCTTATATGTAAGAGGCCGATACTGGTATGCGCTGCCCCTATTGCGGTTCCGAAGACACGCAGGTCAAGGATTCGCGTCCGGCCGAGGATTTCACCTCCATCCGCCGGCGGCGCATCTGCCCGGATTGCGGCGGTCGCTTCACCACGTTTGAGCGCGTGCAGCTGCGCGAACTCATGGTGATGAAGAAGACCGGCCGCAAGGTGCCGTTTGATCGCAACAAGCTGGTGCGGTCGTTCCAGATCGCGCTGCGCAAGCGGCCGGTTGATAACGACCGTATCGAGCGGGCGGTGTCCGGCATCGTGCGCCGGCTGGAAAGTTCAGGCGAAAGCGAAATTTCGTCCGAACAGATCGGCCTCCAGGTTCTGGAAGCGCTGAAGAGCCTCGATGACGTCGCCTTCGTGCGATATGCTTCGGTGTACCGCGATTTCTCCCATGCGGAAGATTTCGAGAAGGTGATTGCCGAGATCAGCGCCCGCATCGGCCGCGATTCCATCGTGGAATCCTGAGCCGTGGGCGGGGCAGCCGATATGTGCCTGCCTGATGGCGAGGGTCTTGAGGACGGTTTTTCCGAAGACCAGCGTTTCATGGCCGCCGCCATCCGCCTGTCGCGCCACCATACCGGCCAGACCAGCACCAACCCCTCCGTCGGCTGCCTCATCGTCAAGGACGGCGTTATTCTGGCCTCCGCCGTCACCGCGCGCGGCGGGCGCCCGCATGCGGAAACGCAGGCGCTTGATATCGCCGGCGACGCTGCGCGCGGGGCGACCGCCTACGTGACGCTGGAACCCTGTTCCCACTATGGCCGCACGCCGCCCTGCGCGAACGCGCTGGTCGCTGCAGGCATTGCCCGCGTTGTCGTCTGCCTTCCTGATCCCGATCCGCGTGTCTCCGGCCGCGGCCTTGCGATCCTTCGCGAGGCGGGCATCACCGTGGAGACCGGCGTGCTGCAGGCTGAAGGGCGCCGGGCACTTGCCGCCTACCTGATGCGCCAGACCAAGGGTCGCGCCTATGTGACGCTGAAACTTGCTGTCTCCCGGGACGGCATGATCGGCCGCAAGGGGGCAGGGCAAGTGGCGATCACCGGGCCATTGTCGCGGGCGCAGGTGCATACGCTGCGCGCGGAAATGGATGCCATCCTCGTCGGCATCGGCACTGCCATCGCCGACGATCCGGAACTGACGGTGCGACTTGAAGGGCTGAAGGATCGCTCGCCCATCCGCATCATCCTCGACCGGCATCTGCGCCTGCCACTGACGTCGAAGCTGGTGAAGACCGCGCGTGACGTGCCGGTGATCGTGGCCATGCTGCGCACACCCCCTTCTGCGCCGACGAGAGGCTCTGTCACCGAGCAGGACCTTTCCACCCGCCGCCAGCATTTGACGCAAGCCGGCTTGGAAATCCTTGAGGCCGACGATCTCGCAGCACTCCTTACGCAGCTTGCCGCGAGCGGCATTTCCTCCGTGCTGGTGGAGGGCGGCGCCACGGTTGCCCGCTCCTTCCTCGATGCCGGGCTGGTGGATCGCATTCTTCTGTTCGAAGGACCGGGCGAGATCGGTGGCGACGGCATTGAATCGCCGCTCTCCCGCACCGATATCCCGAGAGATTACACGCCCGTCCGCCGGCTTCGCTTCGGCGATGACTGCTGCTCCGATTACGAGAGGGAATTTCAATGTTTACAGGTATCGTGACCGATGTCGGCACCGTGGCTGACCTGAAGCCGCTGGATGAAGGCGTGCGCCTGCGCGTCAACACCGCTTATGATCCGAAAACCATCGATATCGGCGCCTCCATCTCGCATTCCGGCGTCTGCCTCACCGTGACGAAGCTGCCGGACGAGGGCAGCAACGAGCGCTGGTTCGAGGTGGAAGCCTGGGAAGAGGCGCTGCGGCTGACCACCATCTCGTCCTGGACGACCGGCCGCCGCATCAACCTGGAACGCGCGCTGAAAATCGGCGACGAACTCGGCGGCCATATCGTCTCCGGCCATGTCGATGGCAAGGCGGAGGTGCTGTCTATCACCCATGAAGGCGAGGCGGTGCGTATTCGTCTTCGCGCGCCCGAAGCGCTTGCCCGCTTCGTTGCGCCAAAAGGTTCCGTCGCGCTCGATGGTACGTCGCTCACCGTCAATGCCGTCGATGGCACCGATTTTGACGTGCTTCTCATCCGCCACACACTCGAGGTCACCACCTGGGGCGACCTCAAGGCCGGCGACTTCGTCAATTTCGAAGTGGATACGATGGCGCGTTATGCTGCCCGTCTTGCGGAGTTTCCCGCAGCGCGCTGAGGCATGTTTCTGCGTGGCCGCCTCTCAGGCGGCCGCTTCCCGGCGTGGGCGCAGCAGCACCAAGCAGGGGCCCTTGTATTCGGTGCGGGCAATTTCGAAAAATCCCGCCTTGCGCGCCACCGCAAGCGAGGCCGCATTTTCGGGGTGAACAAGCGCGCTCATGTCCATGGCCGGATAATGCTGCTCGCCCCAGCCGATGAGAGCGGCGACCGCTTCGCTCGCATAACCCTTTCCCCAATGGCCGGGCGAAACCATCCAGCCGGTTTCGAGCGTGCCCTCGACGGAGGGGCTAATCGGGCGCATGGCCTCGTGAAAACCGGCTTCGCCGACCAGTAGGCCGCTTGCCTTCTCCTCGATCACCAGAAAGCCGAAGCCCATGTGGTGCCACATGCCGGCGCGCTGCATCAGTTTCTGCCATGCTTCTTCGCGCGTCGCGGGCTTGCCGCCGACATAACGCGCCACCGCCTGATCGGCCCAGAGGCCAAAGAAGCTCTCGAAGTCATCGACGTGATAGGCGCGAAGCCTCAGGCGGGGTGTTTCGATGGTCGGGATGGGCTTCATGGTCTGCATTCCGATTGAACCGTGGCGGGGTTTCCCGTCTTTCTATAAGGCTTGGCAATGCCCTGAACAGCGTGTCTTTTCGAAAATCGCTTGCCAAGGCGCGCGTGGCGTGGTTTGACCGCCGCAATTCCCAACAGATCATTTCGCAGAATTGCGACCAGGACGACCCATGACCGATTCTCTGAAGCCTCACCTCCTCATTGTCGAAGCCCGTTTTTATGACGACATGGCCGACGCGCTGCTCGATGGCGCCACTTCGGCGCTGAAGGAAGCGGGCGCGACCTTCGACGTCATCACGGTTCCCGGTGCACTCGAAATCCCGCCGGCAATTGCCATGGCGCTCGATGCTGCCGAGCAGGGCGGCGTCAACTACGACGGTTTTGTTGCGCTCGGCATGGTCATTCGTGGCGAGACCTATCACTTCGACATCGTCTCCAACGAATCCTCGCGCGCGCTGATGGATCTTGCCGTGTCGGAATCGCTTGCCATCGGCAACGGCATCATGACCGTTGAAAACGATGAACAGGCCTGGGTCCGCATCAAGAAGAGCGAAAAGGACAAGGGTGGTTTTGCCGCCCGCGCTGCGCTCACCATGATCGAACTGCGCGAAAAGCTGGGCGCCTGAGCCATGGCGAAGGATCTGCAGCAGCCGGTAAAACCGGCCAACCAGCGTGGCGCGGCGCGGCTTGCCGCCGTGCAGGCGCTTTACCAGATGGATATCGGCGGCACCGGTGTGCTGGAGGTCGTGGCCGAATACGAGGCCCATCGTCTCGGCCAGGAGCTTGACGGCGAAACCTATCTGAAGGCCGATCCGTCTTGGTTCCGTTCCATCGTTGCGGGCGTCGTGCGCGACCAAACGAAGATCGATCCGCTGGTGCGCGCCTCGCTTCTCGAAAGCTGGCCGCTGTCCCGTCTCGATTCGACGCTGCGCGCCATCCTGCGTGCCGGCACGTTCGAGATTGTCGAGCGCAAGGATGTGCCGGTCGCCGTCATCGTCACGGAATATGTCGAGATCGCCCAGGCCTTCTTCGACGGTGAAGAACCCAAGATCGTCAATGCGGTTCTCGACCGCATTGCCAAGCAGGTCCGCGTCGAGATCAAGAAGTAGGCGGAAGAACCATGGATCGTGTCGGCGGCGAGGGACTGGAACGGCAGCTTTCCGCCGCGCGGCGCAATGTTTTCCTGCTGGCCGGTGCGCAGGCCGTGCTGGGTGCTGCGGCACCATTATCCATCTCTGTCGGCGCGCTTGCCGGTTACCAGCTTCTGGCCGCCGACAAGTCGCTGGCAACCGCTCCCGTGACCGGTTTTAATGTCGGGACGGCGCTCGGTGCCATCGGCATTGCCCTTGTCTCCCGTTTCCTTGGGCGCAAGGCTGCCTTCATGACCGGCGCACTCGTTGGTGCCACCGGTGGCGTGCTGGCAGCGATTGCGCTTTTCCAGGGTAATTTCTGGCTGTTTGCCTTTGCCCTGATGATGATCGGCATCAGTGGCGGTTTTACCCAGAAAATCCGTTTTGCCGCAGCCGATGCATCGCCGTCTATGTTCAAGCCCAAGGCCATTTCCTGGATCCTCGGCGCCGGCATTGTCTCGGCCATCATCGGGCCGCAGCTTGCCATCTGGGCAAAGGATGTTTTTGAGCCGGTCACCTTTGCCGGCACGTTTCTCGCCATCCTGCCCTTGAGCCTCATCGCCATCGCCATCCTTGCCTTCCTGAAGCTGCCGCAGCCGGCCAAGGTCACGGCCCAGAGCGGGGCTGCACGGCCGCTGCGCGAGATCATCACCACGCAGCGTTTCGCCACCGGCATGGTCTGCGGCATCGGCACCTATGCGCTGATGACCTTTGTGATGACCGGGGCGCCGCTGGCCATGGTCGTCGGCTGCGGTTTTCCAACGGAACTCGCCACGCTTGGCATCCAGTGGCATGTGCTTGCCATGTTCGGGCCGAGCTTCTTTACCGGCATGATCATTGCCCGCCTTGGCGCCGAACGGGTCGTGGCGCTCGGTCTCGTCACGTTGATGGCCTGCGCGATCATTGCCCATCTCGGCATCGAGCTGTGGAATTTCTGGGGTGCGCTGGTGCTGCTCGGCATCGGCTGGAACTTTGGCTTCATCGGATCCACCGCCATCATCGCCTCCACCTACCGGCCGCATGAGGCCGACAAGGTGCAGGGGTTTCATGATATCGTGCTGTTCGGCTCGGTGGCGCTGTCGTCGTTTTCCTCCGGCAAGGTGTTCACCTCTTATGGCTGGTCATTCATCAACCTTGCCATCTGGCCGGTCGCCATCCTCTGCCTGAGCCTCATCGGCGCACTGATTCTGCGCCAGAACCGCGCGCAGACCGTTTGATCTGCCTCACATCCTTCAAATACAGACGAAGTTAGGCTGAAGGGCCACCCTTGCCGGGTAAGCCCTTGACGCCATTTCGTCATCGCCGCACTCTTGGGCTCTGGATCACGTCACAGGCTCCTTGGGAGGGGAGGCGCGTGGTTCTCGTCCGGCGCAAATGCTGCGGCCGGTATTTTGGGAGAGGAACATCGTATGACAGTGATAGTGGGTGTGATCGTTTGCGGTCTCCTGTCGATCGCTTATGCAGCCTGGGCGACGCGCTCGGTGCTGGCGGCCGATCAGGGTAACGCGCGTATGCAGGAAATTGCCGGCTATATCCGGGAGGGCGCACAGGCCTATCTCACGCGCCAGTACATGACCATCGCCGTGGTCGGCGCTGTGGTCACCGTTGGCACCTGGGCGCTTCTGTCCGGGCTTGCGGCCATCGGTTTCGTCATCGGCGCGGTTCTCTCAGGGGCGGCCGGCTTTATCGGCATGCATGTCTCGGTGCGCGCCAATGTGCGCACGGCACAGGCCTCCTCGCATAGCCTTGCTGCAGGCCTTGATATCGCCTTCAAGTCCGGTGCCATCACCGGCATGCTGGTGGCCGGCCTCGCGCTTCTCGGCGTCTCCATCTATTACGCCATCCTGGTCCACGGTCTCGGCAATGCGCCGGGCAGCCGGCATGTCATCGATGCGCTGGTGGCGCTCGGCTTCGGCGCCTCGCTCATCTCCATCTTCGCCCGTCTCGGCGGCGGCATCTTCACCAAGGGCGCAGACGTCGGCGGCGATCTCGTCGGCAAGGTCGAAGCCGGTATTCCCGAAGACGATCCGCGCAACCCCGCGACCATCGCCGATAACGTCGGCGACAATGTCGGCGATTGCGCCGGCATGGCGGCAGACCTTTTCGAAACCTATGCCGTCTCCGTTGTGGCAACCATGGTGCTTGCGGCGATCTTTTTTGCCGGTGTACCGGCGCTTGGCGTCATCATGGTTTATCCGCTCGCCATCTGCGCGGTCTGCATTCTCACCTCGATTGCCGGCACCTTCTTCGTGAAGCTCGGCACCAACGGCTCGATCATGGGCGCGCTCTACAAGGGGCTGATCGCCACCGGCGCACTTTCGATCGTCGGCCTTGCGGTCGCCACATCCTTCACCATCGGCTGGGGCTCGATCGGCACGGTCGCCGGCATGGATATCACCGGCACCAACCTGTTTTTCTGCGGCATCCTTGGCCTCGTTGTCACCGCGCTCATCGTGGTGATTACGGAATATTACACCGGCACCAACAAGCGCCCGGTCAATTCCATCGCCCAGGCTTCTGTCACCGGCCACGGCACCAATGTCATCCAGGGCCTCGCCGTCTCGCTCGAATCGACGGCGCTGCCGGCCATCGTCATCGTTGGCGGCATCATCACCACCTATCAGCTCGGCGGCCTCTTCGGCACCGGCATTGCCGTCACCACCATGCTTGGCCTTGCCGGCATGATCGTGGCGCTTGATGCCTTCGGCCCCGTCACGGATAATGCCGGTGGCATCGCGGAAATGGCGGGCCTTCCGCCGGAAGTGCGCAAGTCCACCGATGCGCTGGATGCGGTCGGCAACACCACCAAGGCCGTCACCAAGGGGTATGCCATCGGGTCTGCCGGTCTTGGCGCGCTCGTGCTCTTTGCCGCCTATTCGAACGATCTGGCTTACTTTGCCGCAAACGGTGCGCAATATCCTTATTTTGCCGATGTCGGCGAAATCTCCTTCAGCCTTGCCAATCCGTATGTCGTCGCCGGCCTCATCTTCGGCGGTCTCATTCCTTACCTCTTCGGCGGCATGGCGATGACGGCCGTCGGACGCGCGGCGGGCTCCATCGTGGAAGAGGTGCGCGCCCAGTTCCGCAACCATCCCGGCATCATGCTCGGCACCGAAAAGCCGGATTACGGCCGCGCCGTCGATATTCTGACGAAGGCTGCCATCCGGGAAATGATCGTGCCGTCGCTTCTGCCGGTGCTGGCACCTGTCGTGGTCTATTTCGGCGTGTTGCTCATCTCCGGCTCCAAGGCCTCGGCCTTTGCAGCGCTTGGCGCCTCGCTCCTCGGCGTCATCATCAACGGCCTTTTTGTCGCGATCTCCATGACATCGGGCGGCGGCGCCTGGGACAATGCCAAGAAAAGCTTCGAGGACGGTTTTGTCGACAAGGACGGCCATCGCCACATGAAGGGCTCGGATGCGCACAAGGCTTCCGTGACAGGCGATACTGTGGGCGACCCCTACAAGGATACGGCAGGCCCTGCCGTCAATCCGGCAATCAAGATCACCAATATCGTGGCGCTCCTGCTCTTGGCGGTGCTTGCCGCCTGACCGCTAGGACTAACTTTTGGCGAAACGGAAAAGGCCCGCGGCACAAAAATGCCGCGGGCCTTTTCGAATGATCCGTCTGCCGCACGGGCAGGGGCTGGAGGCGTCAGTAGCCGCCCGTGGTATTGCCGCCGCCCATCATGTTGCGGAAGGTCGAGGCTGCTCCACCGGCACCACCGCCGCCCGAAAGCAGCTGCTGCAGGAAGGTGAGGTCGCGGCCGCCGGTCGGCGTCGTGCGCGAAATCGTGTCGAAAACCTGGCCGTCCTTCAGCGTATAGACCGCGCGACGGGCAACGACACCCTCCTTGTTGAAGTAGAAGGCGACCACCGTCTGCTCGACGAGCTGCGGTTTCATGAAAGCAACGGGGCGCTCGCGCTTCTGCGAGATGTAATAAAACACTTCGCCGTCGAAGGTCGCGGTCGTGGAGGGCGTGCCCATGGAGAGCAGAACCTGCTCGCGGCTCGAACCTTCCGGTGTCAGGTCCAGCGCATCCTTGTCCAGCACATAGCCGTTGTGGAGCGTTTCGCCGATCCCTGTCGTGCAGCCGGACAGACCAAGGGTGACGGTGACCGCCACGATCGCAGCCTTGCCGGCCCTATCAAAATGAGACCCAAACACCCGCTTCTTCAACACCCTGTCCTCATGTGTTCCATCCCACCAACCAATCCGACCGTTGCTGCGATAGCATTGTGGCTATTCCGCGAACACCGGCATGTTTCAGTCGGCGAGGGCCTGAAATCCGCCTGCCTCATCGCTGCGACGCCGGAACGGCATTGCAATTCGTGCCTGCTTCGGTAAACCAGCTTTCGTTTCCATGCAACACGGCTGGCTTGACCAGCATCCGCTTTGGCGGCCAAGAAGTGCAGGCTTTCATGATCTTCGGTCTTTTCCGTCAGAAAAATCAAAACCGCGCCATTGTCGATCGGCAATATGCGACCTTGACGGCGGCTGCCCGCATTCCTTTCTTTTATACAGACCTCGATGTGCCTGATACCGTCATGGGCCGCTTCGAGATGCTGTCGGCTGTCATGATCCTGTTTTTCCGCCGCACTGCGAAATCGGGCACCAGCGGTCAGGAACTGGCGCAAGAGATTGTTGATGCGTTTTTCCAGGACATCGACCATTCGATCCGGGAACTGGGCATTGGCGATCAGGCCGTGCCCAAGCGCATGAAAAAACTGGCTGGCATGTTTTACGGCCGGCTGGAAGCTTATGGAAACGCCCTGGAAGTCGGTGATGAACCGGCTTTGTCTGCCGCCCTGCGGCGCAATTTTTATCCGTCTGGCGCTGAAGCCCCGACGATGGACGGTCTCGGACGCTGGATGCTTGAGGCGCAGGAAGCGCTTGCAGCGGTCTCCGAAGACGACATCGCACGCGGCATGCTGATGTTGCCCGAGCCCGGAAAGGGAGAACAGTCATGAATACACCCCTCGACCACAAGGAAAAACCGCCTTTCTCCTATCCGGTAAAGGTCGGCAATATCTCGGCCAATGCCGTCACTGTGCGTGTGGAGGCAGACGAGCGTGAGCGCGAAGCCCTTGCCAAACTCTGGCAGGTGGTCTCGGTCGGTTCGCTGAAGGCAGAGCTGCAGATTGCGCGCTGGAAAAAGGATGGCGTACGGCTGAAGGGCCGCGTCCAGGCGCATATCGTTCAGGCCTGCGTTGTTTCGCTGGATCCGGTGGAAGCCGATATCGACGAAGAGCTGGAACAGATCTTCGTGCCGGAGGGTTCCAAGCTTGCCCGCATGATCACTGGCGATACCGCTGAAATGGTGCTCGATCCCGATGGACCGGATCTTCCCGAGACCTTTGTCGGCGATACGATCGATGCCGGCGCCGTGGTGGCGGAGTTTGCAGCGCTTGCGATCAATCCCTATCCGCGCAAGGCCGGCCATGAATTCACCGATCATATCGAGGCCGACGAGACGCCCAACGGGGGCAAACCAAACCCCTTTGCGGTGCTCAAGGACTGGAAAACCAAGGAATAGCGTTTGCATTTCCCCAGTAATGAGTTGTATGCGGCGGCAGAAACAGTATTTTGGCCGCGATTTCGCCAAGCGCGGGACAGAAGGATCAGGAACGCGTGATCAGGATATCTCTCGATGCCATGGGTGGCGATTTCGGTCCGCAAGTCGTCATTCCCGGCGCTGCCAAGGCGATGGACCGTCACCCCGATGTGACTTTCCTCATTTTCGGCCAGAAGGCGCTGTGCGAGCCGCTTCTTGCCAAATACCCCAAGCTTGCCGCCAAGACCGTCTTTCATGACTGTGACGTCGCCATTACCATGGACGAAAAGCCAAGCGCGGCACTCCGGCGCGGTCGCCATGTCTCGTCCATGTGGCGCGCGATCGATGCGGTAAAGACCGGCGACGCCGATGTGGTGGTCTCTGCCGGCAATACCGGCGCGCTGATGGCGATGGCGATGTTTTGCCTGCGCACCATGTCTGGCATCGAACGCCCGGCGATTGCCGGCATCTGGCCGACGCTGCGCGGCGAAAGCATCGTGCTGGATATCGGCGCCACCATCGGGGCCGATGCCCGCCAGCTTCTGGATTTCGCCCTGATGGGCGGGGCCATGGCCCGCTCGCTGTTTGAGATCGAGCGCCCGACCGTGGGCCTCCTCAATGTCGGCGTCGAGGAGGTCAAGGGCCAGGAAGACGTGCGCGAGGCGGGCCGCATGATCCGCGAGGCGAACCTGTCGACCATCGCCTATCATGGCTTTGTCGAGGGCAATGATATCGGCCGCGGCGTGGTCGACGTGGTGGTCACCGAAGGGTTTACCGGCAATATTGCGCTGAAGACAGCCGAAGGCACCGCCAAGCAGATGGCCGAGCTTTTGCGCTCTGCCATGTCACGCACGCTGATGTCGAAGATCGGTTATCTCTTCGCCAAGGGCGCGTTTGACCGGTTGCGCGAAAAAATGGACCCGCGCAAGGTTAATGGCGGGGTCTTCCTCGGGCTGAACGGCATTGTCATCAAGAGCCATGGCGGCACGGATGCGGAAGGTTATGCCTCGGCCATCGACGTCGGCTACGACATGGTGCGCAATCAGCTGAACGACAAGATCCTGCAGGATCTCAAAGATTATCATGCCCGCCACCTGCCGCCGGCAGGTCCGGAAGAAGCGGCGTAAGGAAGCAGGAATGACGCGCATGATCCGATCAGTGGTTCTGGGTTTCGGGGCGGCGCTGCCAAAGCGCCAGGTCACCAACAAGGAACTCGAAAGCCTCGTGGAAACCTCCGATGACTGGATCGTGCAGCGCACGGGCATCCGTCAGCGCTACATTGCCGGCGAGGGGGAAACCACCGCCTCGCTCGGCGAGCAGGCGGCCCGTGCCGCGCTCGACAATGCAGGCCTGACACCTGCCGATATCGACCTCGTCATCGTCGCGACATCGACGCCGGACAACACGTTCCCGGCAACGGCCGTCAACATCCAGAACCGGCTCGGCATGACGCATGGTTATGCATTCGATGTGCAGGCGGTCTGTACGGGCTTCGTTTATGCCATGGCAACGGCCGATGCGCATCTGAAGGCCGGCCTTGCCAAGCGTGCGCTGGTGATCGGCGCTGAAACCTTCTCCCGCATTCTCGACTGGACGGATCGCACCACCTGCGTTCTTTTCGGCGATGGCGCGGGCGCGCTTGTTCTGGAAGCGCAGGAAAGCGAAGGCACCATCGCTGACCGCGGTGTGCTGACCGCGCACCTGCGCTCGGACGGCTCGCACAAGGACAAGCTTTATGTGGATGGCGGCCCGTCCACCACAGGCACGGTCGGCCATCTGCGCATGGAAGGCCGGGAAGTGTTCAAATATGCCGTCGGCATGATCACCGACGTTATCGAGGCGGCATTCGCCGCCACCGGCACGACGGCTGACGATCTCGACTGGCTGGTGCCGCACCAGGCCAATCGCCGCATCATCGATGGGTCCGCCAAGAAACTCGGCATTCCCCCCGAGAAGGTTGTGGTGACGGTGGACCTGCATGGCAACACGTCGGCTGCCTCCATTCCGCTGGCAATTTCGGTTGCCGCCGCCGACGGGCGGATCAAAAAGGGCGATCTGGTGATGCTGGAAGCCATGGGCGGCGGCTTTACCTGGGGCGCCCTGCTGATTCGCTGGTAATCTCGCGTTTACAAGTGCTTGACCCGAAAGACCAAGGGACATAGAGTTTGCACTCGTTAGAAATCGAACGTTGACGGGCGGGGTCCATGGCCGGCAAGACAGTGACACGCGCAGACTTGGCGGAATCGGTATTTCGCAAGGTCGGGCTTTCGCGAACCGAGTCGGCCGAGCTTGTCGAAACGGTGATTGACGAAATCTGCAACGCCATCGTGCGCGGCGAAATGGTCAAGCTTTCGTCCTTTGCCACCTTCCAGGTGCGCTCCAAGAACGAGCGAATCGGCCGCAATCCGAAGACCGGTGAGGAAGTGCCGATCTCGCCGCGTCGGGTGATGACGTTCAAGGCCTCCAACGTGCTGAAACAGCGTATCCTGAAGTCGCACCTGCAGCGCAAGGCCAAGACCAAGCCGGCCAACCCTGCCACCTGAAGTTGCCCGGACGGTATTTTCGTCCGCATGGCGTGGCACGGCCAGCCAGTTAGCTGTTCATTCTCTCTCAAACCGCTTGAGTTCGACGCCGCAAACCGTTGAAATACGGTCTATCGAATACCCGTGACGTCGCGTTGAGTCGCAGACTGTTGGAGATGAAGACGTGGACAAGAGCCCGGACGCCTTTCGCACGATCAGCGAAGTTGCCGACGACCTCGATCTGCCGCAGCACGTGCTTCGTTTCTGGGAAACTCGGTTTCCGCAGATCAAGCCGATGAAGCGTGGCGGCGGCCGGCGTTATTATCGCCCGGAAGATGTCGATCTCCTCAAGGGCATCCGCCACCTGCTCTACGACCATGGTTATACGATCAAGGGCGTGCAGAAGCTGCTGCGCACCAATGGCAACAAGTTCGTCTCGGCCATCGCATCCGGCGATCTCGCCACGATGGAAGCCATCATGGCTGCCAATGCCGACCGGCCGGCAGAGCCCAAGGTGGCAAACCCCGAGGACGACCAGATCGTCGGCCGTCCCAAGGCCAAGCCCAGCGGCCGCTTTTTCGGCTTCGGCGGCGGAGCAGAGGATGACGGGCTGGAAGTGTCGCTTGGTAAAAGCTCGATTGCCAAGGAAGACCGCGCGCTTCTGCAGGAGGCGCTGTTCGACCTCCTGGAATGCAAGCGCCTGCTCGATCAGGTTCGCTGATTCTCTTTTATTGTTTTTCTGTGCGGGGGAGGGCTCGGCGCGTGCGCGCGTCGTTGGCGCTTGCAGGTGCGCGCCGGTTATCTCATGCAGCGAAACAGCCTGCTATGTGGCCTCGTACGCTTCAACACCCAAACCGGTGCCTGCGACTTCAAGTCTTCATAATCGTGGGAGAGAGTGAACCGGCATCTGGGGGATGCGGCGGTTCGGATTTTAAATGGTCGGGGCGGCCGGATTTGAACCGACGACCCCTTGACCCCCAGTCAAGTGCGCTACCGGGCTGCGCTACGCCCCGACCCGCTTCTTTCGAAGCACGCCCTCATTACTGACTTGCCGCGCAGGGCGCAAGAACAAATTGGGTTGCTGTGGAAAGAATGCCTATCGAAACATCGGCGTGCGGGTGGCATTCATCAGAAGCTCCTGTTCGGAGGCAAACGGACCGAGCAGCTTCAGGAGACGGTTTTCTTCGCGGGCATCCAGCCGGTAACGTCGCGCAAATTCGCTGACGTTCCAGACTTTTTTGAAACCGGACTTTTCCGTCGCCTGCTGGTCGATATGTTTGCTCATCTGCCACCCTCTTTTTTGAAAGCGCGTAAGGCTTTCTTTTATTCCCCGTCAGATTGTATATCCGAATATAGACATGTTCGCAAACGGGGTTTCATTGATCGACGTCAATTCTGTTCCACTTTGACGCCGTTTCCAGTGATGCTCATCTCGACGCCCTTTGGCTTCGTTTCTTCGCGGATGACGTAAACGCCAAGAGCAGCGACTGCGATGACGAGGGCGCCGATGACGAAATAAAGGCTGTTGCTGCGGGCCATGAAAATTCCTTTGCGTGATTGCGCCCGACAACGACGCAAGGGCGATTTTGTTCCCGGGAATTTCCGTGATTGTTGGCTGCACACAACAGGAGAAGCGGCCCGCGCGGGCGGGCAGGGCGCGCACCGGCGGGATAGTCGCATCACTGTGCGATCAGGGGGCTGTCATAAAAGCGTCAGGCTGTGTGGGCGCGGCCGGGATCGGGATTGTCAGCCGTCGTTGTCGGCATTGAGGTTTTCCGGCCGCATGCCTTCGTCCGAGGACGCATGGCGTAGGCGGATCCCCGGGCCGACACCGGGATCGTCTTCCCCGGCCGCGAGAAACACGATGCCGCGGTGTTCAAGGCACTGTCGCAGACGTCCGGCACCGGCGGTTCCGCCGCGCTCGATCGTCTCGATCTCGTCACTGGAAAGTTCGCTCTCTGCTGCCAGTTCGTCCACCGAAAGACCGATCATGGCGCGTGCGGCGCGAATTTGTTCTGCTGTCATCATACGGGAAAAAGTGGCACAGGTCGCGGTGATGTCAAGGCATGGAAATTGCGCGAGCGCTGCGACGATGCCGCTGTTCCAGCGCAAAACAGCCCCAGATCACGCCGAACAGCAGGTAGACATGGCGCCAGTGATCAAGGTCGATGACATTGCCGATCATCGCATGGCCGGCGAGCACGATCCAGGCGATCATCAGATACGGCTGCCAGGGGCGATCGCGCAGCAAGGCCCGAAAGCCGATGGCAAGGGTCGACCAGATCAGCAGAATGTACGACACGAACCCGAGCCAGCCATAGGTGGTGAGCGACTTCAGCCAGATATTGTGCTCGTCCTCGCCGAACATTTTTCCGAGCACCATCGGGCCAAGGCCTAGCGGTCGCTCCATGGCCATCAGGAAACCGATCTTATGGCGCTCGAAGCGGCCGAGTCGTGCGCCGTCATAATCCTGCACCAGCTTGGCGCGGTTGAGAAAAAGGTCGGAGACCTTTTTCGACTGCATGGCGCCGCCAAGCGCCAGCATCAACAGAACAAGGGCGGCAAGCGTCAGCATGAAGATTTTGAGGCGAAAGGCCGCCGTGCGTTCCTTCAGCAGCATCACGATGACGAGCGCCAAGGCTGAAAACAGGTAAAGCCCCCATGCCGCACGGGAAAACGACAGGAAGATGCCAAGCGTCAGCACCAGAAGCCCTGCAAGGGCAAGCGGGGCTGCCGCAAGCGATCCGCTGAGCAGCCGGTACATCAGGTAAAGCGCCGGCGCGACCAGATAGGGCCCAAACACGTTCGGATCCTGGAAGGCACCCTTGGCCCGGTCATAAAGCGTAAAGACCTCGGAGCCGGAAAAGGCGTGGAAATAACCGAGAATTCCCAGAAGTGCCGTGATCACCGCAGCCGCCACCCAGGCCCGGAAGATCAGCCCCAGCCGCCGATGGTCATCCTCGATGATGGCGGCGTAAAACACGGAGGTAAGCGCCAAAAACAGCGAGACCGCCATATACATCGGCGCGCCGGAGAGATCCGCCATGACAGTCAGCGACAGCATGCCACCGACGTTAAACAGCAGGAGCAGGATGAGAAGGGGCCCGACCGCCCTGGAAATCTTCAGGCCGAGCAGGAAAAACAGGCCGATCTGCACCGCCAGCATCAGTTCGTAAGGCGCCGGCTCCGAAATCACGAAGCCGGAGAGAAACACACCGATCGCCACCATAGCCGAGCCCATCAGCCGCAGCTCTGCCCTTTGCGGGTGGAACGGCTGTTGTGCGGCAAGCGCGCTCAATAGGCATTCTCCGTGTTGAGCAGCCGGATGGGGGTGAGGAACAGGATCTTCAGATCGAGCAGCAGCGACCAGTTCTCGATATAATCGAGA
Source organism: Neorhizobium sp. PAMB6716 (assembly GCF_058242805.1). NCBI lineage: Bacteria > Pseudomonadati > Pseudomonadota > Alphaproteobacteria > Hyphomicrobiales > Rhizobiaceae > Neorhizobium > Neorhizobium sp. PAMB6716. The sequence continues at coordinate 1,997,827 of NZ_CM177835.1, read as the reverse complement.
TCGAAGGCGGTGCGGGCGCGGATCTTGTCGTCGCTGTCAAGCTCGCCGCGCAGGCCGTTGATCTGCGCCCAGCCGGTGACGCCGGGCTTGACGCGGTGGCGGGCAAAATAGCTCTCCACCACATCGACATAACGCCGGTCGCCGGTCTGGGCGTGCACCGCATGGGGGCGCGGGCCGACGAGCGACAGTTCGCCGCGCAGCACGTTGAAGAACTGCGGTAGTTCATCCAGCGATGATTTGCGCAGGAAGCGGCCAACGGGGGTGACGCGCGGATCGTTTTTCGTCACGGCGCGCTTGGCCGTGGGATCGGACAGTTCCGTATACATCGAGCGGAACTTCAGGACGTGGATCACCTCGTTGTTGAAGCCATGGCGCTTCTGCACGAAAAGAACCGGGCCTTTCGAGGTTGTCTTCACGGCAATCGCCGCCGCCAGCATGATTGGCCAGGCAAGGGCAAGCGCCAGCAGGGAAAAACCGATATCGAAAATGCGCTTGGCAACCTGATCCCAGTCGCGGATCGGCTTGTCGAAAATATCGAGCATCGGCACGCTGCCAACGTGCGAATAGGCGCGCGGGCGAAACCGCAGCTGGCTTGCATGGGCGGCAAGGCGGATATCCACCGGCAGAACCCAGAGCGTGCGCACCAGCTGCAGGATGCGCTCCTCGGCCGTTGCCGGCAGCGCGATGATCAGCATGTCGATGCGGGCAAGGCGGGCAAATTCCACCAGTTCGGCAAAGGTGCCAAGTTTCGGATAACCGGCCACCACATCGGGCGATCGGGCATCGCCGCGATCGTCAAAGATGCCGCAGATGCGGATGTCGTTGTCGGCCTGCCGTTCGAGCGCCCGCACGAGATCGCGGGCAGGCTTGCCGCCACCGACGATCACGGCGCGCCGCTCCATCGTGCCGTTGCGCGCCCAGTGGCGGATACCGAAGGCCGTCAGGTATCGGGTTGCCATGAGAAGCCCGGCGCCTGCAATGGCCCAGACCACCAGCGTCGACGGCGGGAAGGTGAGGTCGTGCAACAGATGCATGGCGACGACCTGCGCCAGAAAGCCCAGCCCCCAGGCCACCACCACGCGCCGCGCCATGCGGGCGGGCGCCCGCAGCGACGGGATCAGATAGGCATCCGCCATTTGCAGCAGAAGCACGGTGAGCGTGGATGAGGCCGTGGTGACGAGGAAATAGACGGGGAACGCGCTGTTCTCGGCAAAGCCATGCAGGAAACCGATGCCGAGGCCGAGGACCAGCAGGAGAAGCAGTTCGAGGATCCGGAACTGGCCTATCAGCAGGGCAGGCGCCATGGTCTGGTGGCGAAACTGCTCGGCGATCTCGCGCGCAAACGGATTGAGTTCGACAGGTACGGAGGAGCTGGTGATGTACGCTCCGGCGTCAGTGTCTGCCCCTGCAGGCGTCTCCATCGACGGCGGGGAGGAAACCCGTTGGCGCAGCGCCTCCACGTTCAACTCATCCTGCTGTACCGGCCCGCTCATCGTCTCTGATCCCGCCCGTCGCTGGCTTAAGGGCAAACACCGGCCCTTGCGCGTTGATGCGAGCAATATCAGCAAGATGCTAAGAAAGGTTTGCGCCGGTTATGCGCCCGGGCGCTGTGCCGTCAGCTCGCGGTAGAGCGCCAGCATGTCACCCGCCATCACGCTTGCGGAAAATTTTGCGCGAAATGCATGCGGTTTCGGCATGACCCGCTCCTGCCATTTTGCATCCGTCATCGATTCGACCATGCGGGCGGCAAGATCATTCGCGTCGCCGGGGGCTGCAAGTGCAGCGCTGTCGGTCCCCATCACCTCCGGAATGCCGCCGACGCGGGTGGCGATCAGCGGCTTTTCGGCTGAGAGAACCTCCAGCACGATATAGGGCATGGCTTCGGCGCGCGAGGGCACGACAACGGTGCGGGCCAGCGCAAAGGCATCCGTTGCCGGCATGGCATCCAGCATACGGATACGCCGGCCAAGCCCGAGTTCGGTAATTTTCTCACGGTAACGATCGCGGTCCGGGCCGTCGCCCACCATCACGGCCGAAAGCGGCCGTTGCAGCGCGCGCTCAGTGCGGGCAAAGGCGTCGAAAAACACGTCGGGACCCTTCAGGTCGCGCATCATGCCGATATAGAGAAAATCGGCAGCATCCGGCGCGAGCGGAACCGGTTTGAACTCCCGGTCCCGGATCCCGTTATAAATCACCCGCGCCGGCGGTCTCGGCGTGCCGACCTTTTCCGCATAGGTGCGTCTTTCATAATCGCAGACGAAGACCAGATTATCGGTCAACCGTTCCTGCAATCGCTCGAGGCGCAGCACCACCTGGCCGGACAGCTTTTTCCGGTCGTAATGCAGGCTGCCGCCATGCGGCGAATAGAGGCGGGCTACGCAATACCTGTTCACCCGCAGCAATGAGCCGATCAGCCTTGCGACAACGCCACCCTTGGCGCCGTGACCGTGCAAGACATCCGGCCGCAAACTTTTGATATGACTATAACTTCTGTAGAGCGCCGCGAGATCCGATGGGCTGATCGAGCGGCGTATGGGAAGGCGCGTCAGGCCCAGCGAAAGCTTGGGCAGGATCGTCTCGAACAGTTTTTCCTCATGCGCCCCGCCCGTCGAGCTGTCGCAGAGAATACCGACCTCGTGGCCGGCGGCATGATGTTCCTCCACGAGATCGCGCACGTGCCGGAAAATGCCGCCAACCGGCGAGCGAAAGCAGTGAATGATCCGAAGAGGCCGGCCCGCATCCATGTTCAGAACAGCCGTTCACGTACGTAAAGCGTATCGCCGGCCAGAACCGGGCTTGAAATCGTGGTGCGGCCTGTCAGCACTTCTCCGTTGATCTTGCGGGTCACATCCACATCGCGCTGGTTGCCGCGCGGCGTAAAGCCGCCGGCAATGGCAATGGCATTCTGCGCCGTCATGCCGGGCACATAGGCATATTGTCCGGGGCGGCCCACTTCGCCCATCACGAAGACGGGACGGTAGCGGTCCACTTCGATGGTCACATCGGGATCGCGCAGGTATCCCTTCTTGAGTTTGGTGGCGAGGGCCCCCTCAAGCGCTGCGATGGTCTGGCCACGCGCCGGCACCTGCCCGACGAGCGGGAAGGAGATATAACCGGCCTGATCGACCGTATAGGTGTTGGAGAGGCTCGGCTGTTCGAATACGGCCACCCGCAATCGGTCTCCGCTGTCCAGCCGGTAGGGCTGGATGGTCGCCTCGTGAAAGGCCTTTGGCGCCGGCGCATAGGACGAGCAACTGGCAAGGCCTGCCGAAATGCAGGCTGCAAGAGCCATGGTCAGAACAGGTCTTGGTCGTGCGAACCACATTTCGCGCGAAACTCCGGCTGGGAAAAAGCAAGTGTCATCCTTATCCGCTGATCATGGTTAATGGCCGGTAAAGAGGCTGTGCAGGTTTTGGGCATGTGTCGATAAAGCGTCAGCCCCCACGAACATTCAGGCTCTCTCATTAACGGTCGGGTTACCATGTTCGCCTAGTTTCTGACCCACGAGAGACAAGAGGAGTGGGCGATGTCCGGCATGGGCGCCAATCAGGATGCGGATATCGACATCGGGCAATTGTTCGGTGCTGTGTGGGAGCGGCGGCGGCGTATTCTCACCACCACGGCGCTGGTGGCCGTGTTTGCCTTTGCCGGCGCAAGCCTGATGACGCCCGCTTATAAGGCCGAAACGCGTGTCCTCATCGAGGCGCGCGGCAGCGGCACCGGCGAGCCGGCGCAGGGCGCCAATGAGCCGGTGCTCGACCAGTTCAACATCGCAAGCCAGGTGCAACTGCTGCAATCGGCCGATCTCATCCGCCAGATCGCACGCGACCTCAATCTGTCAGCGCGTAAGGAGTTTGATCCGGAAGCCTCTGCCTTGCTGCCGGATTTTCTGGTGCTGCTCGGCCTCAAGCAGAACCCGCTGGACCTGCCGGCGGAAGACCGGGTCCTCAAGGCATTTCGCGAAAAGCTGCAGGTCTATCCGCTGGAGGGCTCACGCGTCATCGCGGTAGAATTCAGCTCGGCAGATCCGAAGCTGTCGGCCGAGATCCCCAATCGCATGGCGGATGTCTACCTTTCCATGCAGAGCAAATCCAAACGCGACACGCTGTCTGAGGCGGCGGGCTGGCTGGAGCCGGAAATTGCTGCGCTGCGCACAAGGGTGGCTGAGGCCGAACGCAAGGTGGCCGATTACCGCAGTTCCGCCGGGCTTTTCCAGTCGGGCGACAATACCAGCTTTTCGGCCCAGCAGCTGAGCGGCATGTCGAGCGAGCTTGCCCGCGTGCGCGGCGAGAGGGCGAATGCCGAGGCACGGGCGCAGAATGTGCGCGCCGCTCTGGAAAAGGGCAGCGGTTACGATACGATGGGTGACATTGTCGGCTCGGCAATGATCCAGAGGCTGAAGGAAAACCAGTCGCTGGTGGAGGGCGAGATTTCGCAGGCCTCCATCACGCTTCTGGAAGGCCATCCGCGCCTGAAGGCGCTTCGGGCGCAGCTGTCCGGCATCCGCCGGCAGATCGAGACCGAAAGCCGCAAGATCCTTGCAAGCATTGAAAGCGAGGCATCGGTGGCGCGCCTGCGTGAACAGCAGCTGATGCAGCAGCTGGGCGGATTGAAGGCCGATTCGGCCCGCGCCGGGGAGGAGGAAGTGGGGCTTCGCGTGCTCCAACGGGAGGCAGCCGCCGAACGCCAGTTGCTGGAAACCTATCTGGCGCGCTACCGCGAGGCGGCGTCACGCGTCGAGGGCAATGCCATGCCGGCCGATGCGCGTATCGTTTCCACGGCCATCGAACCGGCCGAACCGTATTTCCCGAAGGTCATCCCGATCACCATCGTTCTGGTGCTGGCAAGTCTCATCCTGCAGGCCGTCGGCTTGATCGTCGTGGCGCTGTTTTCCGGGCGTGGCCTTCGCCCCGCAGACGAGCGCGTATCTGTCGAGCCGCAGCCGGTATCGCAGCCTGCCGCTCTGCCCGACGCCGGTGCCGTTGCAGCGGCCGAGCGGCGTACGGAACTCTTGAACCCGCAAGGGCCGCTGCCGGGGCTCGCCCCCGTGCGGGAATATCTGATGCGGCGCGGAGATGCGGTGGCGATCATCGTTTCGCCTGAAGGGGACGACGGTTCGACGGCCACCGTCATCCTGGCGCGTGAGCTTGCCGGGCAGCGCCGGTCCGTCGTGCTGCTCGATCTCTCGGCCACCGCCTGTCCGACACGCCTGATGGCGCAGACGCTGCAACAGGCCGGCATTACCGACCTTCTCTGCGGTTCAGCGGCGTTCGGCGAAACCATTCACCCGGACCGGCTGTCCAGCGCCCATATCGTTCCCAAAGGCCAGGCTGATCCGACAGACGCCATGCGCGCTGCCGACCGGCTCGGCATGATCATCGATGCGCTCGCCGGCGCCTATGAGATCGTGCTGGTGGAATGCGGGGCGACCGAGACCGACAATCTCGACCGCCTGATGCGCGCCCATCAGGCGCAGATCGTTCTTTCTATGGGTGGCGCTTCAGCTGAAAGGATTGAGCAGGCGAAGGTGCAATATGAGAAAGCCGGTTATCCCGATGCGCTTATCATGACGGCCGACCTCTCCGGTTATCTGCCACCGCGGGGCCGCCAGACAGCGGCCTGACCGGCCAACATTATTCCTCAGCGGATAGCCGGTTCCGGCCGGCGCGCAGGCGCTGCACCAGCCGGTAAAGTTTTGGCTGGTGCTTGAGGCGCGTCTTCAGGCGCACGAGACCCGCATAGACATGGGTGGCAATCCGTCCCTTCGGCGTCAGCGGAATGAGGATATCGAACAGCGGTGTCTCCATCGGGCACCAGCTGCGTTTATAACCCTGGTCACCGACGCCGAAATCAAACAGCTTGATGCCCTCAACCCCTGCCTGTTCGATCATCAGCCAGTAAAGAAGCTCGCCTGGACTTGCCTCCGGCACGCGCACGCTATCGATGGAGCCGAACTGGCAGATCAGGTGATCGCCCTTGCGCGACATGCCGGAAATGCCGACCACCGGTTTTCCCGGCTCGCCCGAGAGGCGGATCGCATGCAGGAAAAGCGGCTGGTCATGTCCGTACGGGGGCACATCGAGCAGAGCATGGAAGAAATCTCGCACTCCCTTTCGCCCAAACGCATCGGGCAGGCCATGCGCCTTAAATCGCGCCCGCTTCTGGGCAAAAAAGGTCTCCAGCAGCGCATGACGCTCTTCACGCGTCTGCGGGATGTAGTGTTCGTAACCGCCGGCCTCTTCCATGCGCCGCACCTGGACACGGAATTTCTTGCGCCGGCGTTTGGCGTTCAGCTGCCCAATCGTCTTCTCGAACGTATCGAGGATCGGCAGCTGGAAGGAGTGATTCTGATGGGCGACGGCGGTGAGGCCGGCAAAGGGGTGGCTGAGACCGCGCCAGACCAGCGGCACCGTATCGATCACCACCAGATCGACGCGGTTCTTCAGGCAGGCCGCCAGCTTCTGGCAAAACAGCGATTGTCCTTCCGCCGTCAGCGCAAAATCGTGTGAAAACAGGCCGCTGTTCAGGTTATTATGGCCACGCGCCGGCGGATAGGCGGTGCGGATGCTGGCGCGGTGCTCGATCTCGAGCGGCAGGATCATCACGGTACGGCCATCGATCCGGCCCTCGACAACTGCAAGGTCCGGCTTGTGGCTGTCCACCCAGGCCTTGCACCAGTCATAGCCCTGATGCAGGGAATTGCGAGGCAGTGCCTGCAATTGCCGCCACACCGGCTCTAGTGCGGCCATGTCGGGGACAACGAAAAGCTCCATCCTGTCCATCGCAAGGGCCGGTGCCGCCGGCTTGTCTGACCGTTCGAGGGAGCGATCTCCGGTTTGCGCGCGCGCGTCTCGCACAATGTCCTGTACCTGCATTCGTCGACACCCTTCCAGCCTGCTGTCCTCAAACATCCGGGACAGCCTAGCGGCGTGGTCGAAACAAGACAGTTAATCACACTGGTTTGACGCGCCCATCCGTTACGTGTGGTTAATATAAGGTGTCGCTGATGCAGTGTGTTTAGGTTCGCGGGCGCGGGCCGGCCATCCATTTGATGATCAGCATGGCCGGCAGGATCCACAAGAGCCCGCTCAGGAGGAAATAGAGCAGATGCACCCACCAGGGCGAGGTAGCGAGCGTCAGCGAGGCAATCGTGGTGGCCAGCAGCGCATAGGTCAGCACCAGGATGATGATGAGGATCGTGCCGATGAACTTCTTGAGCCGCAGGGGCATCGTTATCCTCCCGAAATCGCAACAGTCTGCAAGGCCGCGACGGCATGCCGCAAACCCTGAGGGCTTGTTTTGCACGGGCGCCTCGGGCAAATCAACGCAAAGCAGACATTGTTGATAAATGTCAGGAGAGCAAATGGTGATCTTGGATCAGACGAGCCTTGGCGGCGCCCATGCACGCGTGGCGGAAAATCGCACCCTGCTGCGGCGCTGGCTGCAGGTCGTTCTTTTCACGCTCTTCTGTCTCGTGCTGGTCGGCGGGGCCACGCGTCTCACCGATTCGGGCCTGTCGATCACCGAATGGAAGCCGATCCACGGCGTCATCCCGCCGCTCTCGGTTGCCGAATGGGAAGAGGAACTCGCTCTCTACCGCAAGATCCCGCAATACCAGGAGATCAATCGCGGCATGTCGCTGGACGAGTTCAAGACGATCTTCTGGTGGGAATGGGCGCACCGGCTGCTGGCGCGCGCCATCGGCCTCGTTTTTGCTCTGCCGCTTGCTTATTTCTGGCTGACCGGCCGCGTCGAGCGTCGCCTGCGCTGGCCGCTGGTCGGGCTTCTGGCGCTCGGCGGTTTCCAGGGTTTTATCGGCTGGTGGATGGTGTCATCCGGCCTCACGCAGCGGGTTGACGTCTCGCAGTACCGGCTGGCGACCCATCTCACCATCGCCTGCCTGATCTTTGCCGCCTCTACCTTCATCATGCGCGGTCTCACACCGCAGAAGGTCGATGTGCCGCCGACGTCCCGCTCGCATCTGGCAGCTGCCGGCCTTGCCTTCCTCGTGCTGTTCCAGATCTATCTCGGCGCGCTGGTGGCGGGTCTCGATGCCGGCTTTTCCTACAATACCTGGCCGCTGATGGATGGCGCGCTGGTGCCGGGCGATCTCTTCACCCATAACCCGTGGTGGATCAACCTGTTTGAAAACCCGAAGACCGTGCAGTTCGTCCACCGCTGCGGCGCTTATCTTCTGCTGACGCTGACCTTCATCCACATGATCGTTTCGGTCAACAAGACGCCCGGCAGCACGCATGCCAAGGGCGCCATGATGCTGTTCGGCCTCGTCTGCGGCCAGGCGGTGATCGGCATCGTCACGCTCTTGACGCATGTGCCGATCGAGGCGGGGCTTCTGCACCAGGCCGGCGGCCTCATCGTGCTCGCCTATGCCATCAGCCACTGGCGCGGCTTTTATGGCGAGTTTCCGCGTGACGAAGCCGTGTCCGCACGCGGATAAATCCTAGCCGAAGCGGTAGCCGGAATAAGGCTTGCCGAGATATGTCGCGGTGAAAATGCGGGCGCCCCGGTCGTTGCCGGCAGCTCCTGCTGCCACAAACAGCGGCACCAGATGGTCATGATCGGGTACATGGCAGGCCCGTCCATCGGGATTGTCCTCCCAGGTTGCTAGACGCTCGGCCCGCGCCTCTGGATCGGCATCGGAAATCACATCGGCCAGCCAGTCGTCGAAACGCACCGCCTCGGCCACATGCTCGGCATCGGCCTTCCGAAACTTTGGCATATTGTGATAGGTCATGCCGGACGCGATGATCAGCACGTCCTCATCGCGCAGCGGTTCCAGCGCCTTGCCGATCGCCACATGGCTTTCGACGTCCAGCGTATTTTTCAGCGACATCATGGTGATCGGCACATCCGCATCCGGATAGATCAGCATGAAGGGAACGAAGACACCGTGGTCGAAGCCGCGTGTGTCATCTTCCGCAGAGGCAATGCCAGCCTCCGACAGAACCGCACGGGTGCGTGCGGCAAGCGCCAGCGAGTTTTCGGCCGGGTAGGACAGTTCGTAGGTGTGCGGTGGGAAATTGTAATAGTCAAACAGCATCGGCGGTTTTGGCGCGGTGCTGAGCGTCGGCACCGGTTCCTTTTCCCAATGGCCGGAGATGACGAGAACCGCCCTAGGACGCCGGCCGATCTCGGCATCGAGCCCGCGCAGGAAAGCGCCCAGCGCGTCCCAGGGGCCCTTGCCCTCGCTATCCCTTGGGAACTCCATAAAGGGCCAGGGGCCGCCGCCATGGGGGATGAAATAGACGGGAAACCGTGTCTGCGGCATGAACGTGCTCTCTGATTGTTGAGCCATCATAACAACAGTCGATTGTTCACACTATCCGTCGAATATTAAACAGATTGTTGTGCAATTAGTGAACGAATGAAGCTGGCGACGGCCGTGCGCTCACGGATGTTTTCGGCCGCATCCGCGCTTTCCGGCGGGCGCAGCGACCAGGCGGTCGAGAGCATGGCATGCGCGCCGGCATAACGCAGCACCGTGAGCGGGCTGCAGCCCAGAACCAGGGCGAAGGCCTTCGCCAATCGCACCACGCGGGCCGGTTCGAACAGGTGAGCGCCACCGGGATTGCCGAAGACATTGGCCACCTCATAGGCGGGATCGCCGATCAGGCCCTGTGGGTCTATGACGCGCCAGGTGCCGTGTGCGTCCTTCATGACATTGTCGTGGTGCAGATCGCCGTGCAGGGGGATCTGCCGCGTCTGGCGGCCAAGCAGGTCGCGCGCCTCCGCTGCCGCCCAGATGGCCATCTCCCGGTGCGGGCCGTCCCGTTCCGCCAGTTCGAACAGGCAGCGGAAGTGCCGCTCCAGCGTTATCAGGTGCGGGGGCGGTGTCCGGTCAGACGGCGCGTGCAGGAGCGGCAACAACTGGCACAGGATCGGCGTTGCTGCCGCATCGCCCTCCATCCTGTGCAGGTCGGCGAGGCTGATCGCGCCGGCATCTTCGAGAAGGCAGGCATCGTCCGCCTGCTCCAGCAGTCGCACGGCACCCTGGCCGTCGCGCCAGGCGAGATAGGCAAAGCCGGCACGTTCGCGAAGGCCCTCCGGCTTCAGAAGCTTGAGGATGGCGTCGCTGCCATCTGCGCGCGCCACGCGGTAGAGGCGGCTGGAATGCGTATCGGCGAGAAGGCGCGGCGCACCGAGCTTCCAGCCGGCCAGCAGGTCAGGTCGCAGCAGCGGATCATCTGACTGGGGCCTGTCGTCCATGCTTACGCGCCGTCCGGCGGCCGGTGGCAGACGGCCTCGACATTGTGGCCGTCGGGATCAAGCACGAAGGCGGCATAATAGTTCGGATGATAATGCGGGCGCAGCCCCGGAGCACCGTTGCAGATTCCACCGGCCGAAAGGGCCGCCTGATGAAAGGCGTCGACAGCCGCCCTATCAGGCGCAACGAGGGCAATATGCAGGCTGCCCTTGGTGCGGCCGCCATTGCCGATCCAGAGAGACGGCTTGCCCGCCATGCCATAACCAAAACCCTCATAACCGCCGGTCTCCGAGGCCGTCACCGCCATCTGGCAGGCGGCACCGAGCGTCGGCATGACCGCGTCATAGAAGGTGCGGGAGCGGGCAAGGTCTGCCACCGAAAGACCGATATGATCCAGCATGCGGCATCCTCCTCCTTGCGTGAATGCTCAGGCCGAGAGCATCAGGTCCATGTTCTGCACGGCAGCGCCCGACGCGCCCTTGCCGAGATTGTCGAGCACGGCCACGAGGTTCACATGCGCGCCACCGGGCGTGCCGAACACGTAAAGTTTCATCGTGTCGCGGCCCACCAGTTCTTCCGCATCGACGCGCGGCAGTTTTGCGCTGTCCTCAAGCGGCACCACGCTCACCACAGATTGCCCGGCATAATGCGAAACGAGGGCGGCATGGATCGTCTCCAGCGTCGTGCCCTCAGCCAGATGGTCGAGGAACAGCGGCACCTGCACGATCATGCCTTGGGCAAACCGGCCAACGGAAGGGGCAAACAACGGTGCGCGATCGAGCTTGCCATGCACGGTCATCTCCGGCACGTGCTTGTGCTTCAACGGCAGGCCGTAGAGAAAATTGTTCGCAGCCAGATGCTCGGGATGGTTCTGGTCTTCCATCTGCGCGATCAACTGTTTGCCGCCGCCGGTATAACCGGAGACCGCATTGACCGAGACCGGATAGCCGTTAGGCAGGATGCCAGCCTCGCGCAGCGGCCGGATGAGGGCGATGGCGCCGGTCGGATAACAGCCGGGATTGGCAACTGAGCGTGCCGAGCGGATCTTGTCGCCCTGCGCTGCATCCATCTCGGCAAAGCCATAGGCCCAGTCCTCGGCAACACGATAGGCCGTCGAGGTATCGATGATGCGCACATTGTTGTTGCCGGAGAGCATCGACACGGCCTCTTTCGAGGCCTCGTCGGGCAGGCACAGAATGGCGATGTCGGCGCTGTTCAGCAGCTCTTCGCGGAGCGCCGCATTGCGCCGCTCGGCCTCGGGGATCGAGAGCAGCGTCACATCGCGGCGGTCGGCCATGCGGGTGCGGATCTGCAGCCCCGTGGTGCCGTGTTCGCCATCGATGAAGATTTTCGCGCTCATTGTATCTACCCGTGAAATCAGTGCGTTGGAAGAAGAACCGGATTCAGTTTACCTGGCTCTTGATTCAGTTTGTTAACAGCCGCCCGCCAATCGTTCGGCTCGCAGCCCCAGCATATACATGGCGACCGTCGCACCGGCAATGGCGGTGATATCGGCATGATCATAGGCCGGCGCCACCTCCACCACGTCGGAGCCCCTGATATCAAGGGGACCGAGCTTGCGCAGCACCGAGAGGATCTTTGCCGAAGACGGGCCGCCTGCAACCGGCGTGCCGGTGCCCGGCGCAAAGGCGGGGTCGAGGCAATCGATATCGAAGGTGAGATAACAGGGGGCAGTGCCGACATGGTCGAGGATCGTTTTTGCGATCTCGGTCGTGCTCATGTCCTCCACCGTATCGCCCTTGAGAATGCGGATGCCAAAATCCTCCGGCGCCTCTGTGCGGATGCCGATCTGGATCGAGCGGCTGGCATCGATCACACCTTCGCGCACGGCGCGTGCCACAAACGAGCCGTGGTCGATGCGCTGTCCGTCATCCTCCCAGGTGTCCTGGTGGGCGTCGAAATGCACCAGCGCCAGCGGCCCGTGTTTTGCCGCATGCGCCTTCAGGAGCGGCCAGGTGACAAAATGATCGCCACCGAGCCCAAGCAGGTAGGCACCCGAGGCAAGGATGTGCTCCGCCTCCTGCTGAATGCGGCCGGGCGTCGTCTGGTGATTGCCATAGTCGAGGAGAACATCGCCGTAATCGATCACCGCCATGTCCTGAAACAGATCACGCGCAAACGGGTACTGCGGGTCATTGTCGAAGATGGCGGAGGCACGCCTGATCGCCTGTGGCCCGAAGCGGGCGCCGGGCCGGTTGGAGGTGGCCGCATCGAAGGGAATGCCCAGCACCACCGCATCGACATCGGTCAAATCCTTGGAAAAACGCCGGCGCATGAAAGACAAGGCGCCGGCATAGGTCGGGTCGGTCGCAGCCCCCCGGTTGCCGGTGGCGGAAAAGGCGTGGTCGATGGTTTTGCTGGCCATAACGGTATCCTTCAGGGGCGCGTCACGATGGCCTGCTGCAAGCGCAGGCAAACCGGTTGTAGCCGCGCCATCCGCATCCCGAAAGAGGGGCTTCGGCAATTGCCAGCCTATTTGAGAGGCAGCATCCGGGCTTTATCCTGGTCCAGGGCGCCGCACTGTCCGTTGAACATGATTCTGCATCAGAAACTTGCGAAAAACCTGCGCCGTCTGAAATATAGAAACGGTGTTGTAAAATAAAATTACACTCACTCTACTTTCAGAAATTCGAATGAAGCGCCGTGACACAAGAAAGGAAGCGGAAACTATCTATTAGAAAAAACAGATTTACATGGGCTGTAGTCGGAATAAACTCGATGTGTTGGCGGAGAGATTTTGGGGTCTGCTGATGTAATCCGGGGGAAATTCCATGTGTCTTGACTGTATGACGATGAGCCGTCGTCGCATGATGACGGTTGCAGGGGCGGCGGGCCTGGGGCTTGCGCTATTCGGTGGTCTTGGCCGGCCGGCTGTCGCGACCGAGGCGGCAAAGGGCTTGTCGCCGGACGAAGCACTGGCGCGGCTGAAGGCCGGCAACGCCAAGTTCGTCTCCGCCCCGCAACTGTGCGCGGCCGATATCGGTGCCACGCGCACGACGGTCGCCAAGGGCCAAAAACCCTGGGCGACGGTGCTGACCTGCGCCGACAGCCGGTTGTCGCCGGAACTTCTGTTCGGCGGCGTCAATCTGGGTGAACTTTTCGTCTGCCGCAATGCCGGCAATACCGCCGATACGGCGGTGATGGGCTCGATCGAATACGGCGTCGAACATCTCGGCTCGCCGCTGATCCTGGTGCTCGGCCATGAACGCTGCGGCGCCATTTCGGCGGCCTGCGAAGTGGCGGAAAAGGGTACGAAACTACCCGGCTCCATCGGCCCTATGGTCGAAGCGATGGTTCCTGCCGCCCGCGACCTTCTCGGCAAGCCGGGTGACTTTGTCGATAATGTCGTCAAGGAAAGCGCCCGCCGCACCGCGCAGAAGATTGCTACCGAAAGCCCGATCGTTGCCGAGTTCGTACACGAGGGCAAGGTGAAGGTCGTCTACGGCCGTTACGACCTCGACACCGGTACGGTCGAGTTTCTGGGCTGAAGGGGACGAAAAATTCAGGCAATAAAAAAAGGCGGAGCCGAAACTCCGCCTTTTCCATATCTGCAAGAGATCCGAGCGGATTAACGCTTGGAGAACTGGAACGAACGACGGGCTTTTGCCTTGCCGTACTTCTTACGTTCGACAACGCGGCTGTCGCGGGTCAGGAAGCCACCCTTCTTCAGAACAGGGCGCAGGCCCGGCTCGAAGTAGGTGAGGGCCTTGGAAACACCGTGACGAACGGCACCGGCCTGGCCGGAAAGACCGCCACCGGCAACCGTTGCGATGATGTCGAACTGGCCGGTGCGGGCAGCGGCAACGAGCGGCTGCTGCAGGATCATCTGCAGAACCGGACGTGCGAAATATTCCGCAAATTCCTTGCCGTTGACGATGATCTTGCCGGAGCCCGGCTTGACCCATACGCGGGCAACGGCGTTCTTACGCTTGCCGGTTGCGTAGGAGCGGCCCTGTGCATCGACCTTGCGGACGTGAACCGGAGCCTGGGATTCGGTCGCCGAAGCGAGATCCTTCAGGGAGGAGAGATCGGCCATGATCAGGCGCTCCTTACGTTCTTGCTGTTCAGCGAGGCGACGTCAAGCGAGACGGGCTGCTGTGCTTCATGGGGATGGTTCGAGCCGGCGTAAACGCGCAGGTTCTTCATCTGGCGACGACCGAGCGGGCCGCGCGGGATCATGCGCTCGACAGCCTTTTCAACGACGCGTTCCGGAAAACGACCTTCGATGATGGCGCGCGCGGTGCGCTCCTTGATGCCACCCGGGTAACCGGTGTGCCAGTAGTACTTCTTGTCGTTGTACTTGTTGCCGGTGAAAACCACCTTGTCGGCATTGATGACGATGACATTGTCGCCGTCGTCAACGTGGGGGGTGTAGGTGGCCTTGTGCTTGCCGCGCAGGCGGGTAGCAATGATGGTAGCGAGGCGTCCGACGACGAGACCTTCGGCGTCGATCAGCACCCACTTCTTCTCCACCTCAGCGGGCTTCTGAACGAAGGTAGACATATGTTGCTCTCTTCTCGATAATCCCGGGCGGAGCAAGCCCCAGCCCCAGGCGTTTCTTGTTGCTTGTTTGGAAAAGGCGTTTTCACGCCCAAGGCTGCGCATCCCGATAGGATCCGCTTCCTGGCGCGGCTTATACGGATGGCGCCGGCAAGCGTCAAGAAGGGCTATTGGCAGGGTCTGAAATATTCTTCATGTAATTCAATGGCTTAAGAGTGTGGTTTCGTGATACCACAAAATATCGCCACCCTGGACGGTCTTTCCCGTGCCGAAAACGCTTCAATCGAGGCCGAAACAGCCGGGCTCGAGGAAGTTATGGCAATCCTCCGGGTCCGGGCGGCGCTCGCAGTGGCGCACCGGGCAATTGCGCAAATCCTTCGTCGGCACGCTGGAGGCCTTGGCAAATTCGCCGGATGCGCAAAGGCGGCCGGAGGCAACGTAACGGTCATAGAGGGTAACGCCGGTGCGGCCGGGATAACGCAGGATGGCGGCCCCCTCGCGGGAAATAGCATCCTGCACGGCGGCACAGGACATGCCCGTGGAATTGTAGCGCGAAATCGCCTGCGCCTGTGTCCCGGTGAGGAGGCTGACACCCAGCAAGGCAAGGGTCGCAGGGGCAAGAATCTTTCGCATTGTCTGTTCCCTTTTAAAGCTCCGGGAACGTAACTAGCGCACACTCCGTTGACGGCCAAGTGTTGCGCCGGGAGGAAATACGATGAACCATGAGCAGTATGACGACGGTTATCTGGCCGACATCCTGAAGACCGTGAAGACGGTGGCCGTGGTCGGCGCGTCCATCAATCCCTCGCGGCCCAGCCACGGTGTCTCTGCTTTTCTGCTGGCGAAGGGTTATCACGTCATTCCCGTCAATCCGGGGCAGGCGGGCAAGGTCATCCTCGGCCAGACCGTGATTGCGCATCTCTCCGACATTGCCGAACCGATCGACATGGTCGATGTCTTCAGGGCCTCGGCCCATGTCGGGGCTCTCGTCGACGAGGTGCTGGCATTGGACAAACTGCCGAAGGTTCTCTGGATGCAGCTTGGCGTGCGCGACGATGCGGCCGCGGCAAAGGCGGAGGCTGCCGGCATCAGGGTTGTGATGAACCGGTGCCCGGCGATGGAATATCCGCGGCTGCGCAGCCATCTCTGAGAGCCGAAGGTTTTTCAGTCTTCCAGCAGGTCCGGCTCGGCGCGCAGGCCGTTCATGGGGACGGCATTGTTGCAATAACCGGCAAAGTGCGTGGCGGCCTTGCCCTCGCCAAGATCGTGCCGGCAGGTCTCTTTCGATGCGCAGAGCGCGCAACTGGCCTGCATGTCGCGGTAGGCGGCCGGTTGCAGCAGGCGCACTTCCACCGGGTCGATGTGCAGCGCATGCATCAGCGCCTCCATCTCGTCCGCGCCGTGTTCGCCCTTGCGGCTGATGGCGGCGAGCCGCTCCGGTGCCATGCCAAGATCCAGTGCCGTTTGCCGCTGAAGATCGCGGTCGAGCTTTTGAAATTCGTCATCGCTCGAAAAGCAGTTGCGGATATTGCCGTAAAGATGGGCAAGGCGGGCGGCAAATCCCGCAGATGTCTGTGTCGAGGCCGTCGTCAAGGCTTTCATGGCCGTTCTCCCTTCAGCTGGAAAACAGGATGAAAACGGATTGGCATCGCCGCATTGATCCGGATCAAGCTTTCGGGACGGGACGGCGAAAGTCGGAGCTGTTTTTTGCAACCGATGCCCGCTTGCCGCAAAATCCTTCTTTGCCAAGGCGCGACTTGGCTGTTCCAGAGGCTGTTGCCACCGCAGGGTGCGGGTTATAGTCCAGCCTGACCTGCCGGCCTTTGACCAATGGAGCAGGCATCAAGAATTTTCGGGAGGACAGACATGACCACGAAACATCCGGGCTTTTCCACACTCGCCATCCATGCGGGCGCCAAGCCCGATCCGGCAACCGGTGCCCGCGCAACGCCCATCTACCAGACGTCGTCCTTTGTCTTCAACGATGCCGATCATGCCGCCGCCCTGTTTGGCCTGAAGGAATTCGGCAATATCTACACCCGCATCATGAACCCGACGCAGGCGGTGCTGGAAGAGAAGGTGGCAGCGCTCGAAGGCGGAACGGCAGCCCTTGCCGTCGCGTCTGGCCACGCGGCGCAGATGCTGGTCTTCCACACGATCATGAAACCGGGCGCCAATTTCGTCGCGGCCAAGCGGCTTTACGGCGGCTCGATCAACCAGTTCGGCCATGCCTTCAAGAATTTTGGCTGGGAGGTGCGCTGGGCCGATCCGGCAGATCCGGCAGGTTTTGCCGCGCATGTGGATGAGAACACGCAAGCCATCTTCATCGAAAGCCTGGCCAATCCCGGCGGCACCTTTGTCGATATCGCAGCCATTGCCGAGGTGGCGCAGGCCCATGGCCTGCCGCTCATCGTCGACAACACGATGGCAAGCCCCTATCTGCTGCGCCCGCTCGAACACGGTGCCGATATCGTCATCCATTCGCTGACCAAGTTTTTAGGCGGTCACGGCAATTCCATGGGTGGCATTCTCGTTGATGGCGGCACGTTCGACTGGTCGGCGTCGGGGCGTTATCCCATGCTGTCGGAACCGCGGCCGGAATATGCCGGCCTCGTGCTGCACCAGACCTTTGGCAATTTCGCCTTTGCCATTGCCGCCCGCGTGCTCGGCCTTCGCGATCTGGGTCCGGCGATCTCGCCATTCAACGCCTTCATGATTTTGACCGGCATCGAAACCCTGCCGCTTCGCATGCAGCGCCACTGCGACAATGCGGCCGCCGTTGCGGAATGGCTGAAGGGCCATGACAAGGTGTCCTGGGTCAATTACGCCGGTTTGGCCGACGATCCGAACCATGCGCTTCAGACCCGCTATTCACCCAAAGGCGCCGGTGCCGTGTTCACCTTCGGCGTGAAGGGCGGTTATGAGGCGGGCAAGAATTTTGTCGAGGGGCTGAAGCTCTTTTCGCATCTTGCCAATATCGGCGACACCCGCTCGCTGGTCATCCACCCGGCCTCCACCACGCACCGTCAGTTGACGGCCGATCAGCAGGTGGCGGCCGGTGCCGGCCCGGATGTCGTGCGCCTCTCCGTCGGCATCGAGGATATCGCCGATATCATCGCCGATCTCGAGCAGTCGCTGGCCAAGGTCTGATCCGCCGGCGCGGGTCTTGCGGAACAACGGCACCTCGTATCGGGTTGGGCAGTCTCCACCCTTTGCCCAACCGACGCCTCAAGGCGCGCGATACGAGGAGATGTTCATGGCCCCGCAGACGGACACGAAAACGGCATTGAAGGCTGTTGCCCTCAATGCCACCCTGAAACGCAGCGGCGGCGACCCGTCTTCCACCGATCGCATGCTGGGCCTGATTGCCGAGGCGATGGCTAAAGAGGGCGTTCAGACCGAAACGATCCGTCTTGCCGACCACAATATCCTGCCGGGCGTTTCATCCGACGAGGGAGCCGGCGATGATTGGCCCGCGATCCGCCGCACGGTACTGAATGCCGATATCCTTGTGCTTGGTTCGCCGATCTGGATGGGGCAGCCGTCCAGCGTGGTGAAGCGTGCGCTGGAGCGGATGGATGCCTTCCTGTCGGAAACCGATGATGCCGGCCGTATGGTGTGCTACGGGCGCGTGGCAGCGGTTGCCGTGGTCGGTAATGAAGACGGCGCGCATCACGTGTCTGCGGAGCTTTACCAGGCGCTGAGCGATGTCGGCTTTACCATTCCCGCCAACGCAGTTGCCTATTGGGTCGGGGAAGCGATGGGCAGCACCAATTTCGTCGATCTGGAGGAGGTGCCGGAGGTCGTGGTGACGGCGGTCGACATGCTGGCGCGCAACACGGTGCATCTCGCCGCACTCTTGAAAGACAACCAGTATCCCGGTGAAAAATAATCTTGGCTGCAAAGCCTCCGCTGAGGCACAAGGGCGGGCAGGGGCGTTTTGAGACGCCCGGCCCATCACTTGCCAGCCCACCGACAAGCGCCGTGATTTGCCCGGCCGACATGAGGAGACTGCGATGTTCCACGCGCTTGCTTTCGATCTTTCGGCCATCGAACCGGAAGACGGCGCCCCCGCACCCGACCGGGTCATCTCCGGCACCCCGAAATTTCGCACCTGGAGTGTCGAGGAGGCCGAGGGCGGCATCTATGCGGGCGTCTGGGAAGCAACCCCCGGCAAGTGGCGTATCGCCTATGACGAATGGGAATATTTTTCCATTCTCGAAGGTTATTCCATCGTGACGGAAGAGGACGGCACGCAACATAACCTGAAAGCCGGTGACCGCATGATCCTCAGGCCCGGCTTCACGGGAAGCTGGGAAGTCCTTGAAACGACTCGCAAGGATTACGTCATCCGGCTTTAGCCCCAGGCCAGATCCAGCCGTTCCAGCCCGTGGAAATGATAGACGTCCTTCACCACCGGCGGTCGCGCGATGCGAAGCCCGGGAAGGCGGCGGAACAGCAGCGGCAGTGCGATATTCAGTTCGAGCCTTGCCAGCGGCGCGCCGATGCAAAAATGGATGCCGGCGCCGAAGGAGAGGTTGGCGCCCTCGTTGCGATCCGGCTTGAAGGTGAGCGGATCGGAAAATTTATTCGGGTCGAGATTGGCCGCGGCAAGGATGAGGCTCACCTTGTCGCCGCGTTTCAGGCTGACGCCATCCACCTCGACATCCTCCAGAGCCCAGCGCTGAAAGATGTGGACGGGCGCGCAGATGCGCAGCGTTTCCTCCACAGTGCGCTCGGTCGCCTTGGCATCGGCAAACATCACGGCCGGATCGAGCCCGCTCTCCAGAATCACCCGCACGGAATTGCCGATCTGGTGAACGGTTGCCTCATGGCCGGCGTTCAAGAGCACGATAGTGGTCGAGACCAGCTCGTCGTCGCTTAGATACTGGCCCTTGTGTTCGGTGTGGATCATGTGGCTCAACAGGTCGTCGCGCGGGTTTTGGCGCCGCTCGGCGATCACCGTCTTGACGTAATCGGCAAATTCCTTTGCCGAGCGGTCGGCGGCCTCCTCGTCGGCGCGGGAACGCTTGAACATGTACATGCCGACATAGTCATGGCTCCACTTCAGAAGCTGCGGCCCCATCTCTTCGGGAATGCCGATCATGCGGGCAATCATGGTGACGGGAATGATGTCGGCAAAACGCGACAGCAGTTCCGTTTCGTCATCCGCCTCAAAACCGTCGATCAGCCGGTTGGCCAGCGCCTCGATCTCGCCACTCATCTTGTCCACATGGCGCGAGACGAAGGCGCGGTTAACCAGCGTGCGCAGCCGCGTATGTTCCGGCGGCTCGATCTCCAGCAGCGAATGGCGCTCGGCCAGATCGAAATTTTGCGTGTGGGCGGAAGGCTCCGGCAGGCCCAGTTCCTCGCGGCTGGCGATATGCAGGATCTGCCGACCAAAACGACGGTCGCGCAACAACGCATTGACGTGGTCGTAGCCGGTAAAAAACCACTGCCGCTGGTCTTCCCAGTAGAAGGTCGGACAGTTTGCATGAAGTGCTGCGTAAACGGCGTTCGGCTGCGAAAAGAAGGCGGGGTTTCGCCCGTCAAGGCGGACCCGGCGCGCGGCTGCATCAAGCTTCAGGACATCCGGGGCGAAGGGCGCGGGGGAAGGGGAAATCTCGGTCATGCCACGCGGTCTACTGCAAAATCCCGGAAACCGGAATTGGGCCTTTTGGAAAAAATCGCCGCCTATGCGTCAGGCTGACAGCGTCTGGGGCGGGAAGGGCGTCACGGTCTGGCCGGTATCGACAAACGTGTCCTGCACCTGGCGCGTTTCCGTTGCCCCGATCACCGTGATGGTCATCCCGTCGTCCAGTACCGTGGCATTGCGGCCGGCACTTTTTGCGGCATAAAGCGCCCGATCCGCCACCGACAGCATATGGTCTATGCCGGCCGACATCACAGGTGCGAGCATGATGCCGGCGCTGACCGTTGCCGTGACCACAGGCTCGATGCCGCCTGTCTCGATGGCCTGGCGCATCAGCGCAAGCCGCACCGATTCGGTGATCTGCACGGCCTCCTCGGCGCTTGCCACGTGCAGAAGACCGGCAAACTCCTCGCCACCGATACGCCCGAATGTGCCGCGGGTGCCGATGCACTGCTGGGCTGCCCGGCAGAAGGTCACCAGAACCGCATCACCACAGGTATGGCCGAAGCGGTCGTTGATGTCTTTGAAATGGTCGAGATCGAAGACGGCGAGCGCCAGCATCAGCTTGCCCGCCGGAGGGTGGCTGCGCATGGTCTCGAACTGTTCCAGAAAGCCGCGCCGGTTGAGGACGCCCGTCAGCGGATCGGAGATGACAAGCTGCCGCAACCTTTCCTCGCCGCGCACCATCAAGAGCCGCGCCCCGAGGAGGATTCCCGAAACAAGACAAAATATGCCGATCACCGTATAGAGCGTCAGGTTCGGCAACTCGCTGAAATTCTGCGGGCGCACGATGGGGCTGGACAGCGCGGTCAGGGACATGGTCGTCGCTTGGAGCGCGCAGACGCCGGCAAAAACGCGGCGCGGGCCGCGCGGCTGTGGTGCGCCCCGCAGCATCAGGTATGCGAGCATGATATAGCATAGAGCACCACACATCTGGAAAACCAGCACGCGCGTCCAGAATTGTGCGTTGAACAGAGGCCATTGCATGGCAGAAAGCCAGATGATGACAGGCGCCAGAAGCAAGGCGTGCAGTTTTTTACCATCATAAAGACGCATGCCGGCGCACCAGCAGATAATGCCGAGCAGCATCAGCTGGTTTCCCACCATGATCGACAGTATGTCCGGCACCAGTCCACGGGCGCCGACAAGTGCGATGCCAATACCATGCGCCGCAAACCCAAGAGCCCAGGCGAGAACCACTTTCTGCGCACGGTCATGGAGCCACATCGCAATCAGCAATACTGAAAGCGTGAGGGATTCCACTGCCCAGAGTAGCATTGCCGTTTTGATATCCAAGTAAAACCCCTGCGCGAACTTCTCCTTGGGTAACATAATCGGCTATCAATTAAGAAGCCCTTGTATCAAAAAAGGTCGGGTCGGGGCATTTTCGAATTGTTAGCTTCGTCGGGGAGGGATTAAGGATATCCGCTAGCGCGTCTTGAAGTGCGGCCCTTGCACACTCTATGTAGGGAGTTGAGCAAGTGTAGACGATTCCTGGCGCGGCAACGCCGTCGGGCGCCCGATGAAACAAAGGAACAACATGAGAAATCCCGTTGATACCGCCATGGCTCTGGTGCCGATGGTCGTGGAGCAGACCAATCGCGGCGAGCGCTCCTATGACATCTATTCGCGCCTCCTGAAGGAGCGGATCATTTTCCTGACGGGGCCTGTGGAAGATCACATGGCTTCGCTGGTCTGCGCGCAGCTTCTGTTTCTCGAATCGGAAAACCCGAAGAAGGAAATCGCGCTTTACATCAATTCGCCGGGCGGCGTTGTGACGGCCGGCATGTCGATCTACGACACCATGCAGTTCATCCGTCCGGCCGTGTCGACGCTGTGCATCGGCCAGGCTGCGTCCATGGGCTCGCTGCTCCTGGCAGCCGGCGAAAAGGGCATGCGTTTTGCCATGCCGAACTCGCGCATCATGGTTCACCAGCCGTCGGGCGGTTTCCAGGGCCAGGCCTCGGATATCGAACGCCACGCTCGTGACATATTGAAGATGAAAAAACGTCTGAACGACGTTTACGTGAAGCATACCGGCCGCACGTATGAGGAGATTGAAAAAACCCTCGATCGTGACCACTTCATGGACAGTGAGGAAGCTCTGAACTGGGGCGTGGTCGACAAGATCCTGACCTCCAGGCTTGAACTGGAAGGCGCTCCCGCCGCCTGAGGCGGGCATGCCGCGCGAAGCTTCACCCCGTTGTGACCGAAAACAGGGGTTTTATCTCGCGAGGAAAGCGCTAAGAGTTGATATTAATGCTGTGTTGAACTCTTATGACATAGCATCGGTCTGGAAGGGGTTCGTTGCCGCCGGGCCGGGGACATTCTGGTTCCCAACCGGCAGAGTACCCTCAAGAGCGAAGCAGGCAGGTCTTCCGGCGGAAGCCTGCCAGCCGGCGAAAGAAGTGTCCGCGCCCCGATGACGGGCGAGCGGTGTGCTGGAAGGGAAGTGATATGAGCAAAGTCAGCGGCAGCAACGGCGGCGACTCCAAGAATACGTTGTATTGTTCGTTCTGCGGCAAGAGCCAGCACGAAGTCCGCAAGCTGATTGCCGGACCGACGGTGTTCATCTGCGATGAATGCGTCGAATTGTGCATGGACATCATCCGCGAAGAGAACAAGACCTCCATGGTGAAGTCCCGTGACGGCGTTCCCACGCCGCAGGATATCATCAAGGTTCTCGATGAATATGTGATCGGTCAGCGACAGGCCAAGAAGATCCTGTCGGTTGCCGTCCACAACCATTACAAGCGCCTCGCACACGCCTCCAAGAACGGCGACGTGGAACTGGCGAAGTCGAACATCATGCTCGTCGGCCCCACCGGCTGCGGCAAGACCTATCTTGCCCAGACGCTGGCCCGCATCATCGACGTTCCCTTCACCATGGCTGATGCGACGACGCTCACCGAAGCCGGTTATGTCGGCGAGGACGTGGAAAACATCATCCTGAAGCTTCTGCAGGCTGCCGACTACAATGTCGAGCGTGCGCAGCGCGGCATCGTCTATATCGACGAAGTCGACAAGATCTCGCGCAAGTCCGACAACCCGTCGATCACCCGTGACGTGTCGGGCGAGGGCGTGCAGCAGGCGCTTTTGAAGATCATGGAAGGCACGGTTGCCTCCGTTCCTCCGCAGGGTGGCCGCAAACATCCGCAGCAGGAATTCCTGCAGGTGGATACGACCAACATTCTGTTCATCTGCGGCGGCGCTTTTGCCGGCCTCGACAAGATCATCTCGGCACGCGGCGAAAAGACCTCGATCGGTTTTGGCGCCACGGTGAAGGCCGAGGATGATCGTCGCGTTGGCGAAGTGCTGCGCGAACTGGAGCCGGAAGATCTGGTCAAGTTCGGCCTCATTCCTGAATTCATCGGTCGTCTGCCGGTTCTGGCAACGCTCGAGGATCTCGATGAGGATGCACTGATCCAGATCCTGTCGGAGCCGAAGAACGCGCTCGTCAAGCAGTACCAGCGCCTGTTCGAGATGGAAGACGTGGAACTGAACTTCCACGAGGACGCGCTGCGCGAAATCGCCAAGAAGGCGATCACCCGCAAGACCGGCGCGCGCGGCCTGCGTTCGATCATGGAAAAGATCCTGCTCGACACCATGTTCGAACTGCCGACGCTCGAAGGCGTGCGCGAAGTGGTGATCTCGGAAGAAGTGGTGCGCGGGACTGCCCGTCCGCTCTACATCTATGCCGACCGCCAGGACGAGAAGGCCAACGTTTCGGCCTGATAACGACGATTGCCGGGGAAGGGGATTATTCTCCTTTCCCGCTCCGCCTTGCTCTGGCCGATGCGGCAGGATCAGGTGGAAACGCGAGCCCCGGACCGGTGGCTCCTGTTCTTTTCCTGTAGCGCTGCAGATCCGGTCAATGGTCCGGACACCCGAGGCCCGCTCTTAAGACGGCACGACAGCCTACAGTTACGCGTAAGCATCCCGTTCTACAGTTGATTGCTTGGACGTCGTCGCGATTGTGCAGATGTTCAAGGCTTGAAAACTCCATTCGAAACCTCCACGTTTGGAGGGACAAGATGAGTCCAGATTTGTTTCTGGGCCAGATCCCGTAAAAGCGGGACGAGTGAAAGGAAATGACATGACGAATACAACGTCTGCGGCACCTGGCGGTGATACCTATCCGGTCCTGCCTTTGCGCGACATTGTGGTCTTCCCCCACATGATCGTACCTCTGTTCGTCGGACGCGAAAAATCCATTCGCGCGCTGGAAGAAGTCATGGGTTCCGACAAGCAGATCATGCTGGTCACCCAGATCAATGCCGGCGACGACGATCCGGCACCGTCCGCGATCCACACGGTCGGCACGGTTGCCAATGTTCTCCAGCTGCTGAAGCTGCCCGATGGCACTGTGAAGGTGTTGGTCGAAGGCCGCGCCCGCGCAAAAATCGGCAGCTATACCGACCGCGAGGAATTTTACGAAGCCCACGCCGACGTTCTCGCAGAACCCGAGGATGAAGCCGTCGAGGTGGAAGCCCTGTCGCGCTCCGTCGTCTCGGAATTCGAGAACTACGTGAAGCTCAACAAGAAGATTTCTCCAGAAGTCGTCGGCGCTGCCAGCCAGATCGAGGATTATTCGAAGCTTGCCGATACGGTAGCCTCGCATCTCTCCATCAAGATCACCGAAAAGCAGGAAATGCTGGAAACCGTGAGCGTCAAGCAGCGCCTCGAAAAGGCGCTCGGCTTCATGGAAGGCGAGATTTCCGTTCTGCAGGTGGAAAAGCGCATCCGCTCGCGCGTCAAGCGCCAGATGGAAAAGACCCAGCGCGAATATTACCTCAACGAGCAGATGAAGGCGATCCAGAAGGAGCTTGGCGACGGCGAGGACGGCCGCGACGAGATGGCCGAGCTGGAAGACCGCATCGCCAAGACCAAGCTTTCCAAGGAAGCCAAGGAAAAGGCCGATGCCGAGCTGAAGAAGCTGAAGCAGATGAGCCCGATGTCGGCGGAAGCCACCGTCGTGCGCAACTATCTCGATTGGCTGCTGACCATTCCGTGGTCGAAGAAGTCGAAGATCAAGACCGACCTCAACAGCGCCGAAAAGGTCCTGGAACTGGATCATTTCGGTCTCGACAAGGTCAAGGAACGCATCGTCGAATATCTGGCCGTGCAGGCCCGCGCCACCAAGATCAAGGGCCCGATCCTGTGCCTCGTTGGCCCTCCGGGCGTCGGCAAGACCTCGCTTGCCCAGTCGATCGCTAAAGCAACCGGCCGCGAATATGTGCGCGTGGCGCTTGGCGGCGTGCGGGATGAAGCCGAAATCCGCGGCCATCGCCGCACCTATATCGGCTCGATGCCCGGCAAGGTCATCCAGTCAATGAAGAAGGCGAAGAAGTCCAACCCGCTCTTCCTGCTCGATGAAATCGACAAGATGGGCCAGGATTTCCGCGGCGATCCGTCGTCTGCACTGCTCGAAGTGCTCGATCCGGCGCAGAACTCCACCTTCATGGATCATTACCTTGAAGTGGAATACGACCTGTCCGACGTGATGTTCATCACCACGGCCAACACGCTCAACATTCCGGCGCCCCTGATGGACCGCATGGAAATCATCCGCATCGCCGGTTACACGGAAGACGAAAAGCGCGAAATCGCCAAGCGTCACCTGCTGCCGAAGGCGATCAAGGAACACGCCCTGAAGCCGGAAGAATTTTCGGTGACGGACGAGGCCCTGATGGTGATCATCCAGCAGTACACCCGCGAAGCCGGCGTGCGTAACTTCGAGCGTGAACTGATGAAGCTCGCCCGCAAGGCGGTGACCGAGATCATCAAGGGCAAGTCGACATCGATCGAGGTGACTGCGACCAATATCAACGACTATCTGGGCGTTCCGCGCTTCCGCCACGGCGAAGCCGAGGGCGAGGATCAGGTGGGTGTTGTCACGGGTCTTGCCTGGACGGAAGTCGGCGGCGAGCTTTTGACCATCGAAGGCGTAATGATGCCCGGCAAGGGCCGTATGACGGTGACGGGCAATCTGAAGGAAGTGATGAAGGAATCGATTTCGGCAGCGGCATCCTATGTCCGCTCGCGCGCCGTCGATTTCGGCATTGAGCCGCCACGCTTCGATAAGTCGGATATCCACGTTCACGTGCCGGAAGGGGCAACCCCGAAGGATGGACCGTCGGCCGGCGTTGCCATGGCAACCGCCATCGTGTCGATCATGACCGGCATTCCTGTTCGCAAGGATGTCGCGATGACCGGCGAGATCACGCTGCGCGGCCGCGTGCTGCCCATCGGTGGCCTGAAGGAAAAGCTGCTGGCTGCCCTTCGCGGCAACATCAAGACGGTGCTGATCCCGGAAGAAAACGCCAAGGACCTGGCGGAGATTCCGGATAACGTGAAGAACAACATGGAAATCATCCCGGTCTCGCGCATGGGTGAAGTCATCCGCCACGCGCTGGTTCGCGAACCACAGCCCATCGAATGGGACGGCACGGTGGAAACGCCTGTCATCGCCACGGTGGACGGGGTGGACGAGACCGGGGCAGCTGTCGCCCACTGATGGCGCCAACCTGTGCAAAACCACTGCAGAACGAAAAAAAGGCCGGCAAAACGCCGGCCTTTTTTGTGCAAATTCGCTAAAGCCCCTTGTTTTTCAGGCGATCGCGGAGCTTTTGGGTTTGCGAAGGGGTCGGCGTTCCGTTGTCGCCCCGTCAGATCCATTGTGTGAAACCATTGAAAGGGGTGGAAACATGAACAAGAACGAGTTGGTGACTGCTGTTGCTGAAAAGGCCGGTCTTTCCAAGGCTGATGCAGCTTCTGCTGTTGACGCCGTGTTCGAGACGGTCCAGGGCGAACTGAAGAACGGTGGCGATATCCGCCTCGCCGGCTTCGGCAGCTTCTCCGTCTCCCGCCGTGAAGCTTCGAAGGGCCGTAACCCCTCGACCGGCGCCGAAGTCGATATTCCGGCCCGCAACGTTCCCAAGTTCTCGGCCGGCAAGGGCCTGAAGGACGCCGTCAACAGCTAAGCTGTCGACAGCGGTCGCCGGTGGCGTCTGCCCCGGCCGCCTCTTTGGCAAGGCCCGCCCGCGATCGTTCCGGTCGTACGGCCAGCGCCTCGCCAAACCTAGAAATACCCCTCGGCCCAGGATCGGTTCTTCCGTTCCTGGGCCGAAGTTTTTTATACGACGGCTGTTTCGAAAACGGCCAAGATTTGCGCCGGCCCGTCTGCCCGCAGGATAGGCAACCTTGCAATCTTCTGTTGCGGCGCTTAACCATGACAGTGCCGGTTCTCCGGCAACGTTCTCGGGGCGGGGTGAAACTCCCCACCGGCGGTAGGAAGCATGATGCTTCAAGCCCGCGAGCGCCCGCACGGTGTCTTGTCGCCATGCGGGGTCAGCAGATCCGGTCAGATGCCGGAGCCGACGGTCACAGTCCGGATGAAAGAGAGCGGGGAAGGCCAGCCCATGCGGTTTGCGCTGGGCTGTGCCCGGCTGTTGCATCGGCATCTGCCGGTGTGGCGGCCGCAAGACGTGCGCGTCTGTCTCATGAAGAGGCGGCGCGCATCGCCTTGTCGTCCCCGCCGTCCCTGTTGGCGTTTTCCAGCAGGTTCGAAGAGGAATGGCATGAGCACGTCGAAATTTACCTCCCTTGTCCGCTCAAGGGCCTTTGCTGGCGCCGCCTTTATGGTCGCGGCAGGCATTGCCTTTGCGGCGTTGAACGTCGTCACGCAGTGGCTCTCCATGCGTCTTGCCGTGGCGCCGGCTTCCATCGCCTTCTGGCAATATGGCCTGGCGCTTCTGCTGTCTCTGCCGTTGCTGCGGCGCCTTGGATTGTCGGCCATGCGCACGGCCTATCCCGGCCGCCATGCGGTGCGCGTGGTGCTGGCAGCCCTTGGCGTTCAGGCCTGGATCATGGGGCTTGCCACGGTGCCGATCTGGCAGGCCATTGCGCTGGTCATGACCTCGCCGTTTTTCGTCATCGTCGGTGCGCGGCTGTTTCTCGGCGAACAGGTGGGGTTGCATCGCTGGCTTGCCACGCTTGCCGGCTTCTGTGGCGCGATGATCATCCTGCAGCCGTGGTCGGACCAGTTTTCGCCGCAAGCGCTCCTGCCCATCCTCTCGGCGCTTTTATGGGGCGGGTCCTCGCTCATCATGAAGAACCTGACGCGCTACGAGAGTGCCGAAACCGTCACCGTCTGGCTGCTGGTGCTGCTGACGCCCATCAATGCGGGCCTGGCGCTGGCGGAAGGTTTTGTGGTGCCGACCGGCCCGGTCTTCTGGCTGCTGCTTCTGGCGGGCTTGCTGACGGCCTTTGGCCAGTATCTGCTGACCCTTGCCTATAATGCGGCGGATGCGGCCTATGTGCAGCCCTTTGACGATCTGAAGCTGCCGCTTAACGTGCTCGCCGGTTTTGTTGTCTTCGGTTATGCGCCCAGCGGCTCGCTATGGATCGGCGCGCTGCTGATCCTGTCGGCCTCGCTGACGCTGATGCTGAAGGAGGCGCGCGGCGAGCGGGACAAATCCAGGCCGCAATAAACCCGCCCGCTGAGCGCAGGTCGGCCTGACACCCTGTCGGGCATCGACAAGATGACCGATGCGGTTGCATATCGGCGGCGAATGCTTTTCTATCCGCCGCCACAGACTGGAGTGACCTCATGCATTACCTCATCACCGGAACCGCGGGCTTCATCGGCTTTCATCTTGCCCGCCGTCTTCTGGAGGAGGGGCACCACGTTACCGGCTTTGATGGCATGACGCCCTATTACAACCTGCACCTGAAGGAAGCCCGCCACGCGGCGCTCTCGCAGTTTCCCGCCTTTCGCCCGGTCATCGGCATGCTGGAGGACCAGCGCCTGCTGGAGAGCACGCTGGAAACCTCTGCGGATGTCGGGGCGCCGGAAGTGATCATCCATCTCGCGGCCCAGGCGGGCGTGCGCTACAGCCTGGAAAACCCCAAAGCCTATCTTGATTCGAACCTTGTCGGATCATGGAACGTGCTGGAACTGGCCAAGAATGCCGGCGTGCGCCACCTGATGCTCGCCTCCACCTCATCGGTCTACGGCGCCAATGAAAAGATCCCGTTCGGCGAAGGCGACAAGGCCGATGAGCCGCTGACCTTTTATGCCGCCAGCAAAAAGGCGATGGAGCTGATGGCGCACAGCTATTCCCATCTCTACAAGGTGCCGACGACCGCCTTTCGATTCTTCACCGTCTACGGCCCCTGGGGCCGGCCGGACATGGCGCTGTTCAAGTTCGTCAAGGCGATGCTGGAAGACGCGGAAATCGAGATTTACGGCGAAGGCCTGATGAGTCGCGATTTCACCTATATCGACGACCTTGTCTCCGGTATCATCGGGCTGTCGCATGTGGTGCCGTCCGAAGATAACCGTGTCACGACCTCAGGCATCGAGGACACGCTGTCGCACCAGGCGCCGTTCCGCGTCGTCAACATCGGCGGCGGCCAGCCGATCGGCCTCATGGATTTTGTCGATACGATCGAAAAGGTGATGGGAAAACCCGCCGCCAAGAAAATGCTGCCCATGCAGCAGGGCGACGTGCCGCGCACCTACGCAAGTCCGGACCTTCTGGTGGCACTGACCGGTCAGAAGCCCGAGATCTGCCTGGAAGAGGGCGTGCGGGCCTTTGTCGAGTGGTATGTCGAACATCGGGCAGCTTTACAGCTGTAAAGCCGCCATCGCGTCATCGAGCGGTCGCCGGTGGCGGCTCTGCGGGTCGAATCGAATCAAAAAATTTCAGGGAAAAAGAACGGCCACGTATCCTCGTGGCAGCAGCGTGACGTCAATCTGCCGCCCGACCCCGTTCTAAAGATAACGGCAGTCGCGTTCTGGCGCGCTTGTGCCAGAGGCGGGGCAGGGTGTCCAGAGGTGTGTGTTGGGGGCTCGCTGATTGACGCGAAACGCCGGGCCGCCCCCTCATCCGCCTGCCGGCACCTTCTCCCCGCTGGGGAGAAGGGGAGCTGTGACGCGCCCTGCGATTCTCTCGCGGGCCTAATGGCGTGGGACCTGTAATTCTTCCGGTGACAAACAAAAGATGGGACAGCACCGCGGCGCCAGTGATCCCCTTGTAACTTCCCAATAGCCGCATTTGGGTGTGTACTGCCCGATGCGGTGGCGGATGGGAGACCGACAAACCTTTGGGACACCAAGCCCGTGGGAGAGCAAGGGTCTCCGTCCGCCGTTCCATCGAACCCGAACAGTCGCCAGGACCGCTTGCGCAGGCAAAGTCCGTTTAGGCAAGGATGGGAAAAGATGGATATCGTTGTTGGGATCGATGTTTCGAAGGATCGTCTGGATATCGCCGTGGCGCCATCCGGTGTGACGTTTGCGGTGGAAAATACGCATGCGGGCGTCGAAGATCTGGTCTCGCGACTGCAATCGATCAAAGCCGATGCCGTTGCCATGGAAGCAACCGGCGGGTTTGAGATGCTGGCGGTGGCGGCGCTGTCTTCGGCGGGCTTTGCCGTCCTCGTGGTCAATCCGGCGCAGGTGCGTTCTTATGCCAATGCGATCGGCCGTCGCGCCAAGACAGATCCGATCGATGCGGCAGTGATTGCCGCTTTCGTGATTGCGACCCAGCCAGAGCTGAGACCGCTCAAAGACTTGGAAACCCAGGCTTTGTCGGCACTTGTGGCCCGCAGGCGGCAGATCGTCCAGATGATCGTGGCCGAGGAAAACCGGGCGCGCATGGTTCTGGCGAAAGAGGCCCAGAAGAGCATTACGCGGTTGCTGAAAGCCCTCAAGCGCGAGCTGGAAAGTCTCGACGCCGATCTCGATGAACATATCCGCAGGTCGCCGCTGTGGCGGGTGCGCGAGCAGCTGCTGACATCGGTGCCGGGGGTGGGGGCCGCCACCGCTCGCACGCTGCTCGCCGAGATGCCGGAACTGGGCAGTCTCGATCGACGTCAGATCGCATCGCTGGCGGGTCTGGCACCCTTTACCCGACAATCGGGCACGTGGAAAGGCAAGAGCTTCATTGGCGGCGGCAGGGGCAAAGTGCGGGCCGTGCTGTTCATGGCAGCCCTCGTCGCCAGCCGGCACAACCCCGTGCTCAAAGCCTTTCGTGACCGTCTCGTCGCAGCCGGCAAACCCAAGATCGTCGCCATCGTCGCAACAATGCGCAAACTCCTCACCATGCTCAACGCCATCATCCGGGACCAAAAACCATGGCAAAACGCTTGACTGCAAAGACAGTCGCTCTCCCCTCGGGGAGAGGTCTGCCGAGCAAAGCGGAGGCAGGGTGAGGGGGCCGCACGCGCTTCCGCGCACGGACAAGCGGCACCCAAGCAACGCGTAAAAGCGCCAGCGACCGCAACAAAATTTAAAAAAAAAGGAAAATGGTGGGCGATGACGGACTCGAACCGCCGACATCCTCGGTGTAAACGAGGCGCTCTACCAACTGAGCTAATCGCCCTGACGTCCCCGCGGTTTGTGTCCGCTGCGTCGGTGGCCGTGATCTATGCGGATCGCGGAAAAGACGCAAGAGTGTTTGTGAAGTTTTTTTGATTTTTTTTGCCGCGACCGGAAGAGAAGAAGCCAAAACCCTTTAGAATCCGGCTATTTGAGCAGATGGTCATGATCAACCGTCCACAGGAGTGGTTGGTGGTCGCGGTGGGAAGGCAGACAAATTTCGCTGCGTCACGGTTTTGTCTTGAAACCTGCTTGACACCCTTTGGAGAACCCCTTAGAGAGCCGCTCATCGACTGGTTACGCCGGTCGACGGGGAAGTTTCTTCCTCTCTCAGGAATAAGCGGGTGTAGCTCAGTTGGTTAGAGTGCCGGCCTGTCACGCCGGAGGTCGCGGGTTCGAGCCCCGTCACTCGCGCCATTCCTGATAAAAAAGAAACAGGCCTTCGGGCCGACGAATGCCGAACGGCATTACGAAAAATGCGCGGGTGTAGCTCAGTTGGTTAGAGTGCCGGCCTGTCACGCCGGAGGTCGCGGGTTCGAGCCCCGTCACTCGCGCCATTTTTCATTTCTCCTCCAATATTTTTTGCAGTGTGTGGCGCCGTAAAGGCGCCCGTCATTGCGCCGTCTTCTGCCTCTGGCAGGCGGTGGCGTTTGCCGGTGTGCTTTCCCATTGCTGCGTCATCCGGCCCTTGTGGCGGGGGAGGGCTGTGGAAAACAATTTTGCTGCGCTGCATCATGTCGCGATGCGCGCCGACTGTTCTGCCGCTTGCTGTGTCGCACGGCGCAAGTGGCCTCCTGCACTGGTTTGTCGCTGTTACGTCACTCCTTGAGGCGTCGGTGTTGCGTGTCCCCGGCCGGTGCGGCTGCCAGTCATTTTCTCGTGATCCTGTCTTTGCGGTTTTCTGTGTTGTTCATCTGTTAACGCGAAGACCACCGTTGCCGGAAGGTGCCGGGCGTCTGCGCCATTCGCGCGCGCCAGGGCGGGCACAGGTCCTCAAGAAAAAGCTAATAATATATTGCAAACCGCGTTGAAACCGGTGTGGCCGGACCCTAAATGAGCTTCGACGCCGCCCGCGGGCGGGTTTTGGATCGGGTGCTGTCGCCGGGGTCGGCGTGCATATCAGTTGCAGCTCAGCTGCTGCGGTCTATCTTGATGAAAAAGATCAACTTTATTTTCGCCGTCGTAAAAATGGTTGCTGTTCGGCGCGCCGGAAGTTGAGTCTAAATCAACACCGTTCGGTGGCGGCATTTTGTCCCGTTTTGGTTCGAGGTGTGGCCGTCAAAAGTCTTGCGCGCGGCTCTTGGCTGCGCTAGTCACGGCTTGTTGCAATGCACGTTCGCTTGCCGCGCATTCGCTTAAGTGCCGCCCGGGCACTGCTTGGCAAGCAGGGATCGAATACCATGACAGAACTCCTCAGTTCCTATGTCCCGATCGCGATTTTTATCGGTATTGCCCTTGTGATCGGCCTGGCGCTTTTGATTGCGCCGTTTGCCGTGGCCTACAAGGCGCCCGATGCCGAAAAGCTGTCGGCCTATGAATGCGGTTTCAACGCATTTGACGATGCGCGCATGAAATTCGACATTCGTTTTTACCTGGTGTCGATCCTGTTCATCATCTTCGATCTGGAAGTCGCCTTCCTGTTTCCCTGGGCCGTGTCCTTCGGTGAAATCGGCTGGTTCGGCTTCTGGTCCATGATGGTGTTCCTCGGCGTCCTCACCATCGGCTTCATTTATGAGTGGAAGAAAGGAGCGCTGGAATGGGAGTAGTGGATAACAACACGACCATGATCGCGCCAAGCCCGAAGGGGATCATCGATCCCAATACCGGCAAGCCCATCGGCAGCGACGATGCCTTCTTCGGCGAGATCAACAACGAGTTGGCCGACAAGGGCTTTCTCGTCACCTCGACGGATGAGCTGATCAACTGGGCGCGCACCGGCTCGCTGATGTGGATGACCTTCGGTCTTGCCTGCTGTGCGGTCGAGATGATGCAGGTCTCCATGCCGCGTTACGACGTGGAGCGTTTTGGTTTTGCGCCGCGCGCCTCGCCGCGCCAGTCCGATGTGATGATCGTTGCTGGCACGCTGACGAACAAGATGGCGCCGGCTCTGCGCAAGGTCTATGACCAGATGCCGGAGCCGCGTTACGTGATCTCCATGGGCTCCTGCGCCAATGGTGGCGGCTATTACCACTATTCCTATTCGGTGGTGCGTGGCTGCGACCGGGTGGTGCCTGTGGATATCTATGTTCCCGGCTGTCCCCCCACGGCCGAAGCGCTGCTCTACGGCGTGCTTCTGCTGCAGAAAAAGATCCGCCGCACCGGCACGATCGAACGTTGAGGGCAAGGACAGATCATGAGTGAAGCCCTGAACGAATTTGCCGCATACCTTGCCGAAGCGCGGCCGGGTCTCGTGTCGTCCTCGTCGGTTGCCTATGGTGAACTGACGCTGAAGACCGATGCCGACAAGCTGATCGCGCTCGTCACCTTCCTGCGTGACGACGTGCAGTGCGGGTTCATCAATTTCATCGACATCTGCGGCGTCGATTGGCCCAAGCGCGAAAAGCGTTTCGATGTGGTCTACCACTTCCTGTCGCCGCGCCAGAACATGCGTGTGCGCATCAAGGTGGAAACCGCCGAAGACGTCGCCGTGCCGTCGCTGACCGGTCTTTTTCCGGGTGCCGACTGGTTCGAGCGCGAAGCCTGGGATCTCTACGGCATCCTGTTCACCGGCCACCCGGACCTGCGCCGCATCCTTACCGATTACGGTTTCGAGGGGCATCCGCTGCGCAAGGACTTTCCGACGACCGGTTTCGTCGAGGTTCGCTACGACGACAGCGCCAAGCGCGTTGTCTACGAACCGGTGGAACTGCGACAGGAATTCCGCAGCTTCGACTTCTTGAGCCCCTGGGAAGGCACGGATTACGTGCTTCCGGGGGATGAGAAGGCGGCGAAGTAGGATTTGGGCAATAGGCAGTAGCCAATAGACGAGAAGGATCAGGCCGACGACGATCAACTCCTACCAGGATCTGAAAGTGTGGCAACGCGCTATGGATCTTGCAGTGGAGGGCTATGAGGTAACCAAGAGCTTCCCGCGAGAAGAGGTATATGGCCTCATCTCGCAGATCAGGCGGTCGGCAAGTTCCGTTCCCGCCAACATCGCGGAAGGTCACGGTCGAAATGCGACGGGCGCCTATGTCCAGCATTTGAAAATCGCTCAGGGTTCTCTGAAGGAGTTGGAGACGCATTTTATTCTCAGTTCCCGCCTCGGGTTCGTCTCCAGAGACAGAATCCAGATCGTTTTGACGATGAGCGAGGAAATCGGAAAAATGTTGCGTGCGCTGATCCGAAGCCTGCAGGAAGAACGCAATGGTCGAACCACTGATTAAAGCCCTACTGCCTATTGCCTATTGGCTATTGGCCCCAGGCGCGGAGCGCATTGATGACTGAACACGACGTTCGCAATTTCAACATCAACTTCGGTCCGCAGCATCCGGCGGCCCACGGCGTTCTGCGTCTTGTGCTGGAGCTGGACGGCGAAATCGTCGAGCGTGTCGATCCGCATATCGGCCTGCTGCATCGCGGCACCGAAAAGCTGATCGAGACGAAAACCTATCTGCAGGCGCTGCCCTATTTCGACCGGCTCGATTATGTCGCGCCGATGAACCAGGAGCATGCCTACTGTCTGGCGGTGGAAAAGCTGCTCGGCATCACGGTTCCGATCCGGGGCCAGCTGATCCGCGTGCTGTATTCCGAAATCGGCCGCATCCTGTCGCATCTTCTGAACGTTACCACGCAGGCCATGGACGTCGGCGCCTTGACGCCGCCGCTCTGGGGTTTCGAAGAGCGCGAAAAGCTGATGGTGTTTTATGAGCGCGCTTCCGGCTCGCGCATGCACGCTGCCTATTTCCGTCCCGGCGGCGTCCACCAGGATCTGCCGGTGGAACTGGTCGAGGATATCGGCAAGTGGTGTGATGCCTTCCCGGCAGCCCTTGATGACATCGACAGCCTGATCACCGGCAACCGTATCTTCAAGCAGCGTAACGTCGATATCGGCGTGGTGAAGCTCGAAGACTGCTGGGCCTGGGGCTTTTCCGGTGTGATGGTGCGCGGCTCGGGCGCTGCCTGGGACCTGCGCAAGTCGCAGCCTTACGAATGTTACGCGGATCTCGATTTCGACATTCCGATCGGCAAGAACGGCGACTGCTACGACCGTTACCTGATCCGCATGATTGAAATGCGCGAATCGGTGAAGATCATGAAGCAGTGCGTCAACCGCCTGCTGTCGGATGCCAAGACCGGCCCGGTATCGGCGCTGGATGGCAAGGTCGTGCCGCCGAAGCGTGGCGAGATGAAACGGTCGATGGAAGCACTCATCCACCACTTCAAGCTCTACACCGAAGGTTTCCACGTGCCGGAAGGCGAGGTCTATGCGGCCGTCGAGGCGCCGAAGGGCGAGTTCGGCGTCTATCTGGTGTCCGACGGCACCAACAAGCCGTATCGCTGCAAGATCCGCGCGCCAGGTTATGCGCATCTTCAGGCGATGGATTTCCTCTGCCGCGGCCACCAGCTGGCTGACGTCTCGGCCATCCTCGGCTCTATCGATATCGTGTTTGGAGAGGTGGACCGCTGATGCGACGCCTGTCGATCATCGCCTGTCTTGTGGCTGTTGCCCCGTCTGCGCTTGCGCAGACGGCGGAACAGCCGTCGACATCGTCAGGCAGATCGACGGCGACCATGGCGGAACTCGTTTCCAGAGAGTATGAAATCAAGGCGGCCGTGCCCAATGGAACGAAGTTCATCGTTTTCCTGCAAAAGGGTGCATCTGCCTATGCCTGCGAATTCGTGACCCTCACGAAATCGCGGTGCGGTTCTGTCAATTGATAAGGCGTGAGAAAGAATGTCCGTTCGTCGACTAGCCGAAGATCAGTTCCAGCCGGCAGCCTTTGCCTTCACTGCGGATAATGCCGCGTGGGCTGAGGCGACGATCCGGAAATATCCCGAAGGCCGCCAGCAATCGGCGGTCATCCCGCTGCTCATGCGCGCGCAGGAACAGGAAGGGTGGGTCACCCGTGCGACGATCGAATTCGTCGCGCAGAAGCTCGAGATGCCCTATATCCGGGTGCTCGAAGTGGCGACCTTCTACACCCAGTTCCAGCTGAAGCCGATCGGCACCAAGGCCCATATCCAGGTCTGCGGCACCACGCCGTGCATGCTGCGCGGTTCGGAAGCGCTGATGGATGTGTGCAAGCGCAAGATCCATCACGATCCGCTGCACCGCAACGAGGCGGGCACGCTGTCGTGGGAAGAGGTGGAATGTCAGGGCGCCTGCGTCAACGCGCCGATGGTCATCATCTTCAAGGATGCCTATGAAGACCTGACGCCGGAGCGTCTGGAAGAGATCATCGATGCGTTCGAGGCAGGCAAGGGCGCCGAAGTCAAAACCGGCCCGCAGATCGACCGCCTGACATCGGCACCTGAAGGTGGCCCGGTGACGCTGAACGACGAGATCAAGCCGGTGCGCACCAATCTTGATCCGCAGCCGGCAGCACCCGCAGCCGAAGGCACGTCCGTTCCGCCGGCGGAAGCGGCGCGTCCCAAGGATACCGCGACTGAGACCAATCCGTCGGTGAAGACGCCGGTCACGGCTCCGGCCGCGTCGGAAGCCAATGACAAGGCTGCGGAAGCAGGATCGGCGACGAAAAAGAGCGAGCCGGATCCGAAGGCTGTCGGCAGCACGGCCGAAGGCGCACCCGCGGAAGGCAGCGCTGTTGCCGGCACGGAAAAGCCTGGGAAAGACGAAGCGTAAGGTTTTTAAAAAGCCTTGCACCGCGCCCGGCATCCGGGCGCATCACGGAATTGACAAGCCGACCCGATGTGGCGGCGGACTGGTGGAATAGGTCATGTTGAAAGATCAGGATCGCATCTTTACCAACATCTACGGGCTCAAGGACAAGTCGCTGAAAGGCGCCATGAGCCGTGGCCACTGGGACGGCACGAACGAGATCATCGAAAAGGGCCGTGACTGGATCATCAACGAGATGAAGGCGTCGGGCCTGCGCGGCCGCGGCGGCGCCGGCTTCCCGACCGGTCTCAAATGGTCCTTCATGCCGAAGGAATCGGATGGCCGGCCGCATTATCTCGTGGTCAACGCCGACGAATCGGAGCCTGGCACCTGCAAGGACCGCGAAATCATGCGCCACGATCCGCATACGCTGATCGAAGGCTGCGTGATCGCCGGTTTCGCCATGGGTGCCCACACCGCCTACATCTACGTGCGCGGCGAATATATGCGCGAACGCGAAGCCCTGCAGGCTGCCATCGACGAATGTTATGATGCGGGCATCCTTGGCGCCAACAACAAGTGCGGCTGGGACTTTGACATCTACGTTCACCACGGCGCCGGCGCCTATATCTGCGGCGAAGAAACAGCCCTTCTCGAAAGCCTCGAGGGCAAGAAGGGCCAGCCGCGCCTGAAGCCGCCGTTCCCGGCGAACATGGGCCTCTACGGCTGCCCGACCACCGTCAACAACGTCGAATCGATTGCCGTGGCACCCACCATCCTGCGTCGTGGCGCTTCCTGGTTCTCGTCCTTCGGCCGCCCGAACAATGTCGGCACCAAGCTGTTCATGGTCTCCGGCCACGTCAACAAGCCCTGCACCTTCGAAGAGCAGATGGGCCTCACCTTCCGTGAGATCATCGAGCATCATTGCGGCGGCATCCGCGGTGGCTGGGACAATCTTCTCGCCGTCATCCCCGGTGGCGCGTCCTGTCCTGTCGTCAAGGGCGAGGACATGAAGGATGCCATCATGGACTTCGACGGCATGCGCGAGGTGAAATCCTCCTTCGGCACCGGCGGCATGATCGTCATGGACAAGTCGACGGATATCATCAAGGCAATCTGGCGGATCGCTGCCTTCTTCAAGCATGAAAGCTGCGGTCAGTGCACGCCGTGCCGCGAAGGCACGGGCTGGATGATGCGCGTTGTTGAGCGCATGGTGAAGGGCAATGCCCAGAAGCGCGAAATCGACATGCTGCTGCAGGTGACGAAGCAGATCGAAGGTCACACGATCTGCGCGCTGGGCGATGCCGCGGCCTGGCCGATCCAGGGCCTCATCCGCAATTTCCGTCCGGAAATTGAAGCGCGCATCGATCAGTATTCGGCAAATGCCACCCGCGAGGGTGCTGTTCTGGAGGCTGCGGAGTAACATCATGGCAAGCGGATCGGACAACAAGGACAAGGATCAGGCTGCGGAGAAACCGCCGCTCGGTTTCACTTTGCCTTTTGCCGACGAGACCTCTGCCAAGTCACTCCACAATCCGATGGCGGCCATGGCTGCAGCAACGGCCGCCGGCATGGCGATCGGCGCCCAGTTTGCCCAGGCGTTCTTCGGGATGATGCAGGCCTCGATGGAGGCGGCGACACGGCCGACCCCGGAGGCCAAAACGGCAGCACCGGAGAAGGCACCTCAGCCGGACGTGAAGCCGGACGTAAAAACTGAGGCGGCAGCCGCATCCAAGGCGCAAGAGGAGGCTGCCCCGCAGGCAGCACCTGCCGAGTTAAAGCCTGCCGTGGTCAAGAAGGCTGAAAAGCCGGCCGCCAAGGTTGCTGAGACGGCGAAAGCCCCGGCAAAGCCAAAGCCGGCAAGGATTGCAAAGGTAAAGCCTGAGGCCGCAAGCGCTGATACCGGCGCTCTGCCCGTCAAGGCTGAACCGGTGAAGACGGCGGCCAAGCCTGCAAAGGCTGCTCCCGCCAAGGCTGCAAAGCCGGCAACGACAAAGGCTGCCGCAAAGGCACAGCCGAAGAGACAAAAGGCCGTCGACGATCTGAAGACGATCACCGGCATCGGCCCGAAACTGGCAGACCTGCTGAACGGCATGGGTGTGACGCGGTTTGCGCATATCGCCGCTTGGACGGACAAGGATGTAGAGCATTTCGACCAGGAGCTTCAGCTCGATGGCCGCATTGCGAAAGATGGTTGGATCGCGCAGGCAAAAAACCTGCTGCGGTGACGAATGTGTCGCTGCCTTTTCGTTATGAGGGCAGGGGACTGGAAACAGGACGTAAGTGACGATGGCAAAGCTCAAGGTTGACGGTAAAGAGATCGAGGTTCCGGATCACTTCACGCTGTTGCAGGCGTGCGAGGAAGCCGGCGCCGAAGTGCCGCGCTTCTGTTTCCATGAACGCCTTTCGGTGGCCGGAAACTGCCGTATGTGTCTGATCGAGGTGAAGGGTGGACCGCCGAAGCCGGCTGCCTCCTGCGCCATGGGTGTGCGCGACGTCCGCGGTGGCCCGAACGGCGAACTGCCGGAAGTCTTCACCAACACGCCGATGGTCAAGAAGGCGCGCGAAGGGGTGATGGAGTTTCTCCTCATCAACCATCCGCTCGATTGCCCGATCTGCGACCAGGGCGGCGAATGCGACCTGCAGGACCAGGCGATGGCGTTCGGCATGGATGCCTCGCGCTACACCGAAAACAAGCGCGCCGTAGAAGACAAGTATATTGGCCCGCTCGTCAAGACCGTGATGAACCGCTGCATTCACTGCACACGCTGCGTTCGTTTCACCACCGAAGTCGGCGGCATTTCGGAGCTGGGCCTCATCGGCCGTGGCGAGGATGCCGAGATCACCACCTATCTCGAACATGCCATGACGTCGGAACTGCAGGGTAACGTCATCGACCTTTGCCCGGTCGGTGCGCTCACCTCGCGTCCGTTCGCCTTCACGGCGCGTCCGTGGGAGCTTGGCAAGACCGAATCGATCGACGTCATGGACGCTGTCGGTTCCGCCATCCGCGTCGATACCCGTGGCCGCGAAGTCATGCGCATCATGCCGCGCGTCAACGAGGCGGTGAACGAGGAATGGATTTCCGACAAGACCCGTTTCATCTGGGATGGCCTGAAGACGCAGCGCCTCGACCGGCCTTACGTGCGCCGTGACGGCCGCCTTCAGCCGGCCAGCTGGAGCGAAGCCTTCGCCGCCATCAAGACGGCCGTGTCGGCAACGAACGGCAACAGCATCGGCGCAATCGCCGGTGATCTCGCCTCCGTCGAAGAAATGTACGCGATGAAGGAACTGCTGACCGCGCTCGGTTCGCAGAATCTCGACTGCCGCCAGGATGGCGCCAA
The DNA here is from genome assembly GCF_058242805.1 of Neorhizobium sp. PAMB6716. NCBI lineage: Bacteria > Pseudomonadati > Pseudomonadota > Alphaproteobacteria > Hyphomicrobiales > Rhizobiaceae > Neorhizobium > Neorhizobium sp. PAMB6716. The sequence continues at coordinate 1,956,919 of NZ_CM177835.1, read as the reverse complement.
ACTCGATCCGTCGCTTGGTCGCGCCAGCTACATCTTCAACCCCACAATCGAAGGCATCGAGCAGGCCGACGCGCTTCTCCTTATCGGCGCCAACCCGCGTTACGAAGCGGCCGTGATGAACGCCCGCATCCGCAAGCGCTGGCGTCGCGGCAACTTCCCGATCGGCGTGATCGGGGAGGGGGGCGACATGCGTTACGGTTACGAATATCTCGGCGCCGGCACGGATACGCTGTCGGATCTCGTCAACGGATCGCATGGCTTCCTTGAAAAGCTGCGCAGTGCCAAGAAGCCGATGATCATCGTCGGCTCGGGCGCGCTGGTGCGCGATGATGCCGAAGGCGTTCTCGCCGCCGCTGCAAGCCTTGCTGCCTCCGTCGGTGCTGTCTCGGAAGAGTGGAACGGCTTTGGCGTCATGCACACGGCAGCCTCGCGCGTCGGTGGTCTCGATCTCGGCTTCGTGCCGGGCCCGAACGGCTCGAATGCCGCGACCATGCTGCGCTCGATGGATGTTCTCTTCCTGCTCGGCGCAGACGAAATGGAATTCACGTCCAAGCACGCCAAGTTCACCGTCTATATCGGTAGCCACGGCGATGCCGGCGCGCACCATGCCGACGTCATCCTGCCCGGCGCGACCTACACGGAAAAGTCCGGCACCTGGGTCAACCTTGAAGGCCGCGTCCAGATGGGCAACCGTGCCGGGTTTGCACCGGGTGAAGCCCGCGAAGACTGGGCGATCCTCAGGGCGCTCTCGGATGTTCTCGGCAAGAAGCTGCCGTTTGATTCGCTGTCGCAGCTGCGCGCCAAGCTTTATGCCGCATACCCGCATTTCGCCGATCTCGACGGCATTGCCGCAGGATCCGCGGATGATATTGCAACGCTTGCCAAAAAACCGGTGAGCTTGGGCAAGTCCGGGTTTGCGTCAACGATCAAAGACTTCTATCTCACGAACCCGATCGCACGCGCTTCGGCGGTGATGGCGGAGTGTTCGGCACTGGCCCGCAACAATTTCCAGGCTGCGGCAGAGTAAAGGCACAATCATGGACTCTTTCTTCTCGACCTATCTCTGGCCGGCGATCGTGATGATCGGTCAGTCCCTGTTGCTGCTCGTCTGCCTCCTGGTATTCATCGCCTATATCCTTCTGGCCGACCGCAAGATCTGGGCTGCCGTCCAGCTGCGCCGCGGCCCGAACGTGGTTGGCCCCTTCGGCCTGTTCCAGTCGTTCGCAGACCTTCTGAAGTTCGTCTTCAAGGAGCCGATCATTCCGTCGGGCGCCAACAAGGGCGTGTTCCTGCTGGCACCGCTCGTATCGGTGACGCTTGCACTTGCCACCTGGGCGGTCATCCCGCTCAACGAAAACTGGGTGATCGCCAACATCAATGTCGGCATCCTCTATGTGTTCGCCATCTCGTCGCTCGAAGTCTACGGCATCATCATGGCCGGCTGGGCATCGAACTCGAAATACCCGTTCCTCGGCGCGCTGCGGTCTGCCGCCCAGATGGTGTCTTATGAAGTCTCGATCGGCTTCGTCATCGTCACCGTTCTGCTCTGCGTAGGTTCGCTGAACCTCACCGATATCGTGCTCGCCCAGAAGTCGGGCATCGGCACCATGGTTGGCCTGCCGTCGTCGTTCCTCGACTGGCATTGGCTCGTTCTGTTCCCGATGTTCATCATCTTCTTCATCTCGGCCCTTGCCGAAACCAACCGTCCGCCTTTCGACCTTCCGGAAGCCGAATCGGAACTGGTTGCCGGTTACATGGTGGAATATGCATCGGCCCCGTACATGATGCTGATGCTCGGCGAATATGCCGCCATCCTGCTCATGTGCGCGCTGACCACCATTCTCTTCCTCGGGGGCTGGCTGCCGCCGGTGGATGTCTGGTTCCTCAACTGGGTTCCGGGGATCATCTGGTTCCTGCTGAAGGCCTCCTTCATCTTCTTCATGTTCGCCATGGTGAAGGCCTTCGTTCCGCGCTATCGCTATGACCAGTTGATGCGTCTCGGCTGGAAGGTTTTCCTGCCGCTCTCGCTGGTCATGGTCATCATTACTGCATTCGTTCTGAAGCTGACGGCCGGCGCCTGATCTGGGCGCTGCCTCCCGGCTGAATTGGAGACTAACATGGCAAGTCTGGCACAATCCGTCAGTTCGCTGTTTCTGAAGGAATTCGTCGGGGCGTTTTTCCTCTCGATGCGCTATTTCTTCAAGCAGAAGGCCACGATCAACTATCCCTTCGAAAAGGGGCCGATCTCTCCGCGCTTCCGCGGCGAGCATGCGCTGCGTCGTTATCCCAACGGCGAAGAACGCTGCATCGCCTGCAAGCTGTGCGAGGCGATCTGTCCTGCCCAGGCGATCACCATCGAAGCCGGTCCGCGCCGCAATGACGGCACGCGCCGCACGGTGCGTTACGATATCGACATGGTAAAATGCATCTATTGCGGCTTCTGCCAGGAAGCCTGCCCGGTGGATGCCATCGTTGAAGGCCCGAACTTCGAATTCGCGACGGAAACCCGCGAAGAGCTGTATTTCGACAAGGAACGCCTGCTCAACAATGGCGACCGCTGGGAGCGCGAAATCGCGCGCAACCTGTCGATCGATGCACCCTACCGCTGATCGCCCGATCGCGGTTCTGATTGACACTGCCGGCGCTTGAAAAAGGTGCCGGATCGACCACAAGCATGAGACCTGGCTGGTATGCGACCGCCGGGTTTTGACGGCGGGGACAAGAGCCTTGCCGGGGAAGACGAAAAGGCACCACTATGGGTTTGCAGGCTGTTTTCTTTTATCTGTTCGCCTTCGTCGCGGTGGCGTCGGCGTTCATGGTCATCTCGGCCAGGAACCCGGTGCATTCCGTGCTCTTCCTGATCCTGGTCTTCTTTAACGCCGCAGGCCTTTTCCTGCTGACCGGCGCTGAATTCCTCGCGATGATCCTGCTCGTCGTCTATATCGGCGCGGTGGCGGTTCTCTTCCTCTTCGTCGTGATGATGCTGGACATCGATTTCGCCGAACTGCGCTCGGGCTTCCTGCAATATGCGCCGGTCGGTGCGCTGATCGGGCTCATTCTCGCAGCCGAACTGGTGCTGGTCATCGGCGGCAGCGTCATGTCCCCGGAAGCGGCAAAGTCGATCACCATGCCCATTCCGTCGCCGGCGGTGCGCACCAATACGGCAGCGCTCGGCGATGTGCTCTATACGCATTACGTCTATTTCTTCCAGGTCTCCGGCCTCGTGCTGCTCGTCGCCATGATCGGCGCGATCGTGCTGACGCTGCGTCACCGGGAAAACGTCAAGCGCCAGGATATCTCCAAGCAGGTCGCCCGCACGCCGGCAACGGCTGTCGAGGTGGTCAAGGTCAAGCCGGGCCAGGGCATCTGAGCGCGATCAAGGAACAGCGAATATGGAAATCGGACTTTCTCACTACCTGACCGTCAGCGCCATCCTCTTCACGCTCGGCGTCTTCGGCATCTTCCTCAACCGGAAGAATGTCATCATCATCCTGATGTCGGTGGAACTCATCCTGCTCTCGGTCAACCTGAACATGATCGCGTTCTCGTCCTTCCTCAACGATATCACCGGCCAGGTCTTTGCGCTGTTCATTCTGACCGTTGCTGCGGCGGAAGCTGCCATCGGTCTTGCAATTCTCGTGGTCTTCTACCGCAACCGCGGCTCCATCGCGGTTGAAGACATCAATATGATGAAGGGCTGATCAGGTCATGATCTACAAGGCTATCGTCTTTCTTCCCCTGATCGGCTTCCTGATTGCCGGCCTGTTCGGCCGCCAGATCGGCGCCAAGGCATCGGAATACGTCACCAGCGGTCTAATGATCGTTGTGGCCATCCTCTCCTGGGTGGTCTTCTTCAACGTGGCGCTCGCCCATGGCGGCGAAGGCCATGAGGTCATCAAGGTCTCGGTGCTGCGCTGGGTGCAGTCCGGCGGCCTCGAATTCGACTGGGCCTTCCGCATTGATACTCTGACGGCGGTCATGTTCGTCGTCGTCAACACGGTCTCGACGCTCGTCCATCTCTATTCGATCGGCTATATGCACCACGATCCGCATCGGCCGCGCTTCTTTGCCTATCTGTCGCTGTTCACCTTCGCCATGCTGATGCTCATCACGTCGGACAACCTGGCGCAGATGTTCTTCGGCTGGGAAGGCGTGGGCCTTGCGTCCTACCTGCTCATCGGTTTCTGGTTCAAGAAGCCGTCGGCTTCTGCTGCCGCCATGAAGGCCTTCATCGTCAACCGCGTTGGTGACTTCGGTTTCGTGCTTGGCATTTCCGGCGTCTTCGTGCTGTTCGGCTCGATCAATTTCGACACGATCTTTGCCTCTGCCGCGATCTACCTGCCGGCGGAAGGGGCTGCCGATGCCGGCCAGGCCGTCATCAACCTCTTTGGCATGCAGCTCGACAAGGGCCACGCGATCACCGGCGTCTGCCTGCTGCTCTTCATGGGCGCCATGGGCAAGTCGGCGCAGTTCCTGCTGCACACCTGGCTGCCGGACGCGATGGAAGGCCCGACCCCTGTCTCGGCCCTCATCCATGCCGCAACCATGGTCACCGCTGGCGTCTTCCTCGTCGCCCGCATGTCGCCGATCTTCGAACTGTCGCCGAACGCGCTGCTCGTCGTCACCCTCATCGGTGCGATCACCGCCTTCTTTGCGGCAACCGTTGGCCTCGTGCAGAACGACATCAAGCGCGTCATCGCCTATTCCACCTGTTCGCAGCTCGGCTACATGTTCGTGGCGCTCGGCGTCGGTGCTTACGGTGCGGCCGTCTTCCACCTCTTCACGCACGCCTTCTTCAAGGCTCTGCTGTTCCTCGGCGCCGGCTCCGTCATCCACGCGGTCGATGGCGAGCAGGACATGCGCTACATGGGCGGTCTCCGGAAGCACATCCCCTATACGTTCTGGGCGATGACCATCGGCACGCTGGCGCTGACCGGTGTCGGCATCCCAGGCACGATGTTCGGTTTTGCCGGCTTCTTCTCCAAGGACGTCATAATCGAATCGGCTTACGCCTCGCATTCGGCGCTGTCGGGTTTTGCCTTCACGCTGCTTGTGATTGCTGCGCTCTTCACCAGCTTCTATTCCTGGCGTCTGGCCTTCCTCACCTTCTTCGGCAAGCCGCGCGCCTCCTCGGATGTCATGCATCACGTGCATGAGAGCCCGATGATCATGCTTCTGCCGCTGGTCGTCCTGGTCATCGGTGCTGTATTCGCGGGCGTCGTCTTCGAGGGCCATTTCTTCGGCGAGGAATATGCCGAGTTCTGGAAGGGCGCGCTGTTTACGGGTGCGCATAACGAGATCCTCGAAGAGTTCCACCACGTGCCTGTCTGGGTGAAGTGGAGCCCGTTCATTGCCATGCTGACCGGTTTCGTCACCGCCTGGTACATGTACATCAAGTCGCCTTCCACGCCCAAGCGCCTGGCTGAAAACCATCGCGTCCTCTACCAGTTCCTCTTGAACAAGTGGTATTTCGACGAGCTGTACGATTTCCTCTTCGTGCGTTCGGCCAAGGCGCTTGGCAAGTTCCTCTGGAAGAAGGCCGATGTCGGCGTCATCGACACCTACGGACCAAACGGCATTGCAGCACGCGTCGCGGACATCACCCGCGGTGTGGTCCGCCTGCAGACCGGTTACCTCTATCATTATGCGTTCGCGATGCTGATCGGTATCGCCGCCCTCGTCACCTGGATGATGCTCGGGAGTTCAATCTGATGACCGACTGGCCTATTCTTTCCACGGTCACCTTCCTGCCGCTCGTCGGTGTGGTGCTTCTCCTGCTCACCCGGGAGGACGGCCCGTTCGGCCGCCGCAATATTCTGAACGTCTCGCTGCTGACGACCGTCTTCACCTTCGTCGTCTCGCTGTCCATCTGGATCGGGTTTGACAATTCCAACCCCGGTTTCCAGATGGTGGAAAAGCACTCCTGGCTCGGCACCGGCATTTCCTATCATCTCGGCGTCGACGGCATTTCCATGCTGTTCGTCATCCTCACCACCTTCCTCATGCCGTTCTGCGTGCTGGCAAGCTGGGAATCGATCGAGAAGCGCCTCAAGGAATACATGATCGCCTTCCTGCTTCTGGAAGTGGTTATGGTCGGCGTCTTCGTGTCGCTGGATATCGTTCTGTTCTACGTCTTTTTTGAAGCCACACTCGTGCCGATGTTCATCATCATCGGCGTCTGGGGCGGCAAGGATCGCGTCTACGCCTCCTACAAGTTCTTCCTCTATACGCTGCTCGGCTCCGTGCTGATGATGGTCGCCATCATGGCCATGTACTGGCAGGCCGGCACGACCGACATGACCGAACTGTTGAAGTTCGGCTTCCCCGCCGGTCTGCAGACCTGGCTATGGCTTGCCTTCTTTGCCTCGTTTGCGGTGAAGATGCCGATGTGGCCTGTCCACACCTGGCTTCCGGATGCGCACGTGCAGGCGCCAACGGCAGGCTCGGTCATTCTGGCCGGCGTCATGCTGAAGCTCGGCGGTTACGGTTTCATCCGTTTCTCGCTTGCCATGTTCCCGCTGGCGTCTGATTATTTCGCGCCCTTCGTTTTTGGCCTCTCGGTTCTTGCCATCATCTACACCTCGCTGGTGGCGCTGATGCAGGAAGACATCAAGAAGCTGATCGCCTATTCCTCCGTCGCCCACATGGGTTACGTCACGATGGGCATCTTTGCGGCAAACCAGCAGGGTCTGCAGGGTGCCATTTTCCAGATGCTGTCGCACGGCATCGTGTCGGGTGCGCTCTTCCTCTGCGTCGGCGTGATCTATGACCGTCTCCACACCCGCGACATCGCGGCCTATGGCGGCCTCGTCAACAACATGCCGAAATATGCCGTCGCCTTCATGATCTTCACCATGGCCAATGTCGGCCTTCCCGGCACTTCCGGTTTCGTCGGCGAATTCCTGACGATCATCGGCGTCTTCCGGGTCAACACCTGGGTGGCTCTCTTTGCCGCCACCGGCGTCATCCTGTCGGCCTCCTATGCGCTCTGGCTCTATCGCCGGGTCATCTTCGGTGCGCTCGAAAAGGAAAGCCTGAAGGGCCTGCTCGATCTGTCGACCCGCGAAAAGATCATTCTTTATCCGCTGGCCGCGCTCACCATCTTCTTCGGCGTCTATCCGGCACCGGTCTTCGATGCCACTGCCGCTTCGGTCGACATGCTGATCAATAACTACTCCGCTGCCCTGCAGGCTGCCGAGAAACTTGCACTCCTGGTGCACTGAGACGGGACACGACTGGACATGACTGCTGAAATCCTGCTTGCGAGCCTGCAGATCTCGACGCCCGAACTGATCCTTGCGGTCGGCGCGCTGGCGCTTTTGATGATCGGCGTCTTCTCGGGTGACCGGTCGGCGCCGACGGTCACCGGCCTTGCCGTGGCAATTCTCATTGCCGCGGGCCTCTGGCTCGTTCTCGTGCCCGTGGAAGGCGAAGCCTTTGGCGGCGTCTTTATCCTCGATCCGTTCAGCCGCTTCATGAAGGTGATCGCGCTGATCGGCTCCATCACCGCCATGGTGATGACGGTCGGCAATGCGCGCTCCGAACAGCTTGATCGGTTCGAATTCCCGGTCCTGCTTGTTCTGGCCACGCTTGGCATGATGCTGCTGATCTCGGCCAACGACCTGATTGCCGTCTATCTCGGCCTCGAGCTGATGTCGCTGGCGCTTTATGTCGTTGCCGCCATCAACCGCGATAGCCTGCGTTCCACGGAAGCGGGCCTCAAATATTTTGTCCTCGGCGCGCTGTCCTCGGGCATGCTGCTCTACGGCATGTCGCTGATCTACGGCTTCACCGGCAATACCGGCCTCGATAACATCGCTGCCGTGCTGACGGCTGAAACCCGCTCGCTCGGCGTCGTTTTCGGCCTCGTCTTCATGCTGGCCGGCCTTGCTTTCAAGATCTCGGCCGTTCCCTTCCACATGTGGACGCCGGATGTGTACGAGGGCGCACCGACCCCGGTCACCGCCTTCTTCGCCTCCGGCCCGAAGGTCGCCGCCATGGCGGTTCTCGTGCGCGTCGTGACCGAAGCCTTCATGCCGATCTTCCATGACTGGCAGCAGGTTATCGTGTTCATCTCGATTGCCTCGATGCTGCTCGGTTCGTTTGCCGCTATCGGGCAGCGAAACATCAAGCGACTGATGGCTTATTCCTCCATCGGTCACATGGGGTATGCGCTTGTCGGTCTCGCATCCGGCACCGAAACCGGCATTTCCGGCGTTGCTCTCTATATGCTCATCTACATGGTCATGACGCTCGGCACGTTTGCCTGCATCATGGCGATGCGCCGCAAGGATGGTGGGGCTGTCGAAAATATCGATGATCTCGCGGGCCTCTCCTCCACCAACCCGTTCATGGCGCTGGTCATGACCGCGCTGATGTTCTCGCTGGCCGGCATTCCGCCGTTTGCGGGCTTCTGGGCAAAGTGGTTCGTGATCCTGCCCGCCATTGAAGCCAAGCTCTATATGCTCGCCATCATCGGCGTGCTCGCCTCGGTCGTCGGTGCCTACTACTACATCCGCGTCATCAAGGTCATGTGGTTCGATGCGCCGACAGGCGAGTTCGGCCGCACGGCCGGCGAGTTGCGGCTGGTGTTCGGCCTCTCCGGCCTCTTCGTCACCGGTTATGTCCTCTTCGGCGGCCCGGTCGGCAGTGCAGCAACGGCTGCCGCAAGGGCGTTCTTTTGAGCACGACAAGGCGAGGGGGCCGTTACTCCCTCGACACGTTCCGTCACGAGGCACTGGACGAGGTGACCTCCACCAATACCGAATGCCTGGCGCGCGCCAGGCAGGGTGACCCGGGCAATCTCTGGGTCACCGCACGGCGCCAGACGGCCGGTCGTGGTCGCCGCGGCCGTGCCTGGACGTCTGAGACCGGCAATCTCTACGCATCGCTTCTCCTCATCGATCCGGCGCCGCCGGAGCAACTGGCCTCCCTGCCGCTTGCCGTGGCACTTGCCGTCCATGGCGCGCTGCGCTCGGTGCTGCCGCAGAGCGCCGAAAAGCTGGAGATCAAGTGGCCGAACGATGTACTGATCGGCCGGAAAAAATCCTGTGGCATTCTCCTGGAAGGCGAGGGGCTATCGGATGGCCGCCGCGCGCTGGTCGCCGGCATCGGCATCAACATGCGCCATCGCCCGGAGGACGGCCCCTATGGCGTCACCTCGCTGCAGGAGCAGGGCTGCGATATCTCGCCGGAGGAATTGTTCTCCCATCTCTACCGGGAGATGACGGAGGTTCTGAACCTCTGGGACGAGGGCCGGGCCGTGGCCGATGTTACCGCCCGCTGGCGCAGTGTCGCCTGTGGTATCGGGGAACCGATCCGCGTCAATCTGCCGGATCGCTCCATCGAGGGGCGTTTTGCCGGTATCGATGATCGAGGACTTCTGATACTCGATACTGGAAACGCCATGATGCCCATTGCGGCCGGCGATGTCTTTTTCCTTTGAATTCGAAATGAGTATGTGAATGGCCAAACAGGACGAACTGGTTTTTCTGCCGTTGGGCGGAGTTGGCGAGATCGGCATGAATCTCGCACTCTATGGCTATGGGCCAGCCTCCCAGCGCCAGTGGATCATGGTCGACTGCGGTGTCACCTTCGCGGGGCTCGATCTTCCGGGCGTCGATCTCGTGCTGCCCGATATCCGCTTTCTCGAAAAGCAGCGCGACCGGCTGAAGGGCATCATCATCACCCACGCCCATGAAGATCATTATGGCGCGCTGAATGATCTGTGGCCGGGCCTCAACGTGCCGGTTTTTGCCTCGCGCTTTACCGCCGGCATGCTGGAATCCAAGCGTAACTATGAAGGCTCGCGCGCGGAAATCCCGATCACGCTGTTTAATGCCGGAGACCGCATCAAGATCGGCCCGTTCGAGGTGGAGGCGATCGGCGTCAACCACTCGATCCCCGAGCCGATGTCGCTGGTCATCCGCACGCCGCTCGGCAATATCGTCCATACCGGTGACTGGAAGATCGATGCCGATCCGTCGCTCGGGCCGCTCACCGACGAAGCGCGTTTCCGCGCCGTGGGCGAAGAGGGTGTGCTCGCCATGATGTGCGACAGTACCAACGCCATGCGGGAAGGTGTGTCGCCGTCGGAGCAGGAAGTCTCGGAAGGCCTGCGCCAGATCATCGAGGGCGCCGAAGGCCGCGTCGCGATCACCACCTTCTCGTCCAATGTCGGGCGTATCCGGTCGATTGCCCAAGCTGCGGAAGCGGCCGGCCGCGAAGTGCTGCTGCTCGGCTCGTCACTGAAGCGCGTCGTCGGCGTTGCCCGCGATATCGGCATCATGGAAGGCCTCAAACCCTTCATCGCCGAAGACGAGTACGGTTATATCCCGCGCGACAAGGTCGTCATCATCCTCACCGGCAGCCAGGGCGAGGCGCGTGCAGCGCTTGCCAAGATCTCCCGCGACGAGATGCGCCATGTGGCGCTGACCGCCGGCGATACGGTGGTGTTTTCCTCGCGCGCCATTCCCGGCAACGAAAAGCCGATCCTCGAAATCATGAACGGCCTCATCGAGCAGGGCGTCAAGATCGTCACCGACCAACAGGGCCTCGTGCACGTGTCGGGCCATCCCCGCCGCAACGAGCTTTTGCAGATGTATGACTGGGTTCGCCCGGAAGTTCTCGTGCCCGTCCATGGCGAGGCAGCGCATCTGACGGCGCAGACCGAACTTGCGCTGTCGGCCGGCATCAAGACCGTGCCGAAGGTGCGCAACGGCAACCTGCTGCGGCTTGCCCCCGGCCCGGTTCAGGTCATCGATGACGTGCCGCACGGCCGCGTCTTCAAGGATGGCAAGCTCATCGGCGATATCGACGAAATGGGAATATCCGACCGCAAGAAACTGGCCTATGTTGGCCATGTCTCGGTCAATATCCTGCTCGACGCCAAGTATGATTTCCTCGCCGATCCCGATGTCGAACCTTTTGGCCTGCCGGAATTCGATGACGAGGGCGAGGACATGGCCGATACGCTCTATGATGCCGTGCTGGGTGCCGTCGAAAGCATTCCGCGCAGCCGCCGCAAGGATCTGGCCACGCTGAAGGAAGCCGTCCGCCGCGCCATCCGCTCCACGGCCAATATCGCCTGGGGCAAGAAGCCGATCGTAACGGTGTTCGTTTCAAAGGTCTGATTTCGTCGCCGATGGGATAGGTGAGGGCGTTACCCCGTCTGATTTCTCCCGTGTGGGGGCTATCGCATTTGAAAAAAGACCCTCTCTGCCCTGCCGGGCCAACCGGGGTCGAGCCACGGGTCTCGCCCCGTCCTTCGGGCCCCCCACAAGGGGGGAGAAAAAGCGCGGCAAGCGTCCCGTTCCCGCATCCCCGTTCCCGCATCAGAGGGTGCGGCCGGGTTAAGCCCTCCCCCTTGTGGGGAGGGTTTGGGAGGGGCCTTTCTTCCTATCGATTGACTTGACCTTGTAAGGGCGGGGAAGTTTGGCAGAGTAGGGGCTGGCTGCACTCCGACGCCTAAACCAACGGATTCCAGGGAGAAAACACCATGCTCGGCCGCGTCAATCACATCGCCATCGCCGTCCCGGATCTGGCCGCCGCCACCACTGTCTATCGCGACGTGCTCGGCGCGCGCGTCTCGCAGGCGCAGGCACTGCCGGAGCATGGCGTCACCGTCGTTTTCGTCGAACTTGAGAATACCAAGGTGGAACTGCTGGAACCGCTTGGCGAACAATCTGCCATCGCAGCCTTCCTCGCCAAGAACCCCGCGGGCGGCATGCATCACATCTGCTACGAAGTCGCCGATATTCTGGCTGCTCGCGATCAACTGGTCGCCTCCGGCGCCCGCGTGCTCGGCGATGGAACGCCAAAAATCGGCGCCCATGGCAAACCGGTCCTCTTCCTCCACCCCAAGGATTTTCTGGGCACGCTGGTGGAACTGGAAGAGGTGTGATCGACACCAGGGACTGACGCAGGTGTGACACCGCGTCCGGCCATGCGCCCTTTCGCGACCTCTCTGCCTCGTGCTAGAGATCAGCGGGCAGGAGATTTTCAAAAATGCAGTTTTTATCGGCCTTCGCCGTCTATTTCGTGATCTGGTGGATCACGCTGTTTCTCATCCTGCCGATCGGCTTGCGGACGCAAGGTGATGAGCAGGAGGTGGTGCTGGGAACCGTTGAAAGTGCGCCGGCGAAATTTCGCGGCGGGCGGGTGGTTCTGATGACCACCGTCGCTTCGGCGCTCATCTATGGCGCCTGGTTCGTACTGTCCAATTACTACGGATTCTCGATGAATTCGCTGCCGCGCATCGTGCCCGATTTCGGCCGCACTTGACGCCTTCAAAGACCGATCAATCGCTTGGTTGGGTCTGTGATAAACAAAAAAAAACAAGGCTTTGCAGCCTTGTTTTAAATGTCGCGTGATCCTTAACCGTTGCCGGGGCAGCGTGCGTGCGCGCCTAAGATCTGATCCTCCCAAGACTTGACCGCGAATGGCAGAAATTTGAACTCCCTGCCTCTTTTATGAGCCGAAACTAGCTTAACGTTTGGGCTTTGTCACCCTCAAAATTGGCAGTTTTGCTACACTTCGCTAAAATTATTCTGTTGACGGAAAAAAATCCCCTCTTGTCACAATCACGGCGCAATCCGGGTGGCGTTCCCTGGCGAAGCGGTGGGATGGCGCGTGTACCATCTGCGGATGCGGGTTCCCTTGGAGCTTCGAAACCGCTATGAAGCCAGCCCATTGTCAGCCATTCATGCGTCGATTCCTCACCCCACAGGAACGGCCTCAGCCCTGGAACCCGTGATGCGTCTATCCCGCTATTTCATGCCGATCCTGAAGGAAAATCCCAAGGAAGCGGAAATCGTCTCGCACCGCCTGATGCTGCGTGCGGGCATGATCCGCCAGCAGAGCCAGGGCATCTATTCGTGGCTGCCGCTCGGCAAGCGGGTTCTCGACAAGGTCAACGCCATCGTGCGCGAGGAACAGAACCGCGCCGGCGCCATCGAGCTGTCCATGCCGACGCTGCAATCGGCCGAGCTTTGGCAGGAAAGCGGCCGTTATGACGATTACGGCAAGGAAATGCTGCGCATCAAGGACCGCCAGGAGCGCCCCATGCTCTATGGCCCCACCAACGAGGAGATGATCACCGATATCTTCCGTTCGTCGGTCAAATCCTACAAGAACCTGCCGCTCAACCTCTACCATATCCAGCTGAAATTCCGCGACGAGATCCGTCCGCGCTTCGGCACCATGCGCTCGCGCGAATTCCTGATGAAGGACGCCTATTCCTTCGACCTGACCAAGGAAGGCGCGATCCACTCCTACAACAAGATGTTCGCCGCCTACCTCCGCACCTTCGACCGGCTTGGTCTGCGCGCCATCCCCATGCGCGCCGATACCGGCCCGATTGGCGGCAACCACAGCCACGAGTTCATCATTCTAGCTGACACCGGTGAATCCGAAGTGTTCTGCCATCGGAGTTTCCTTAATCGGGAAGTGCCTAGTCAAAACACCGATTTTGATGACGTCGGCGAACTGCAAGAAATCTTCGACGATTGGACATCTGAATATGCCGCAACATCAGAAATGCACGATGAAGCAACGTATAACGCGATACCAGACGCGGCTCGGATTTCTGCCCGTGGTATCGAAGTCGGCCATATCTTCTATTTCGGAACCAAATATTCCGAGCCGATGGGCGCAAAGGTGCAGGGACCGGATGGCAAGGAACACCTTGTCCACATGGGATCTTATGGCATTGGCCCGACGCGCCTTGTTCCCGCCATCATCGAAGCCTCGCATGACGAGAACGGAATCATTTGGCCGGCCTCGGTCGCGCCATTCGATGTTGTAGTTATCAATATGAAACCGGGCAACGGAGACTGTGACCGCATATGCGGCGGCCTCTATGCCGGTCTCGGCAAGGCTGGAAAAGATGTGCTCTACGACGATACGGATGATCGTGCCGGAACAAAATTCGCAACGGCCGACCTCATCGGCGTGCCGGTGCAGCTGATCGTCGGTCCGCGTTCGGCCGCCACCGGCGAGGTGGAGGTCAAGGATCGCAAGACCGGCCAGCGCGAGACGATGACCGTCGAAGCAGCCCTCAACCGCCTGACGGCGGCCTGAGGCCAGGACGACAACACCGCCTGAGGCGGGAGCGACAGGAGCGACAATGGCCAAGGCCGCAAAGGTGACCGGAACGGAACAGCAGGCGGAAGTCATTCCTTCCGCCGGGCCCTTCTCGGCCTTCGAGCGCATGGTGGCCTGGCGCTATCTGCGCTCGCGCCGCAAGGAAGCGTTCATCTCGGTCATTGCCGGCTTTTCTTTTGTCGGCATCATGCTGGGGGTCGCCACCCTCATCATCGTCATGGCCGTGATGAACGGCTTTCGCACCGAGCTGATCTCGCGCATCCTCGGCATCAACGGCCACATGATCGTCCAGCCGATTGACCAGCCGTTGAATGATTACGCCGATCTTGCCAAGCGCTTCTCCGCCATTCCCGGCGTCACCATGGCGCTGCCCTTGGTCGAAGGCCAGGCGCTCGCATCGGGCAAGCAGGGCGCCGGCTCCGGCGCTCTGGTGCGCGGCATCCGCGCCGAGGATCTGGAAAAGCTGAAGGAAGTCTCCACCAATATCCGCTCGGGCGATCTCACCGGTTTTGCTACCGGCGATGGTGTGCTCGTTGGTTCGCGCATGGCAGCCTCGCTTGGCCTTGCCGCCGGAGACCGCATCACGCTGGTCTCGCCGGAAGGCGATGTCACGCCGATGGGCGTCAGCCCCCGCGTCAAATCCTATGTCATTTCAGGCATTTTCGAGATCGGCATGTCGGAATATGATTCCTCCATCGTCTACATGCCGCTTGCCGAAGCGCAGGCCTATTTCAACGCCGATGGCCTCGTGCAGTCCATTGAGCTGTTCCTCACCCATCCGGAATCGGTGGATGAGATGCGCCCGAAGGTGGAGGAGGCGGCCGGTCGCCAGATCTTCATCACCGACTGGCGCCAGCGCAACCAGACCTTTTTCTCCGCCCTTCAGGTGGAGCGCAACGTGATGTTCATGATCCTGACGCTGATCGTGCTGGTCGCCGCCCTCAACATTATCTCCGGCCTCATCATGCTGGTGAAGGACAAGGGCAGCGATATTGCCATCCTGCGCACCATGGGGGCGACAGCGGGTGCCATCATGCGCATCTTCTTCATGACAGGGGCCGCCATCGGCATTGTCGGCACCTTTGCCGGCGTGGCACTCGGCGTACTCGTCTGCCTCAACATCGAATCGATCCGGCAGTTCTTCTCCTGGGTCTCCGGCACCGTGCTGTTTGACCCGGAGCTTTATTTCCTCAGCCAGCTGCCGGCCGAAATGAGTCTCAGCGAAACCGTCACCGTCGTCATCATGGCCCTTGTCCTGTCGTTCATCGCGACCATCTTCCCCGCATGGCGGGCCTCCCGGCTCGATCCGGTGCAGGCGCTGCGTTACGAATAGGATCCCGTTTAAATCCATGGCACGCAAAACAGTTCTGAAGCTCTCCGGCGTCGACCGTCATTATGGTCAGGGCGATACCGTGCTGTCGATCCTGAAGGGGGCGGATTTCGAGCTGCGCGCCGGCGAGATCGTCGCGCTGGTCGCGCCGTCAGGCACCGGCAAGTCGACGCTTCTGCATCTGGCCGGCCTGCTCGAACATCCCGATGCCGGCGAAATTTTTATCAATGGTGAAAGCTGCGGCAATCTGCCGGATGAGCGCCGCACGGCCATCCGCCGCGGCGATATCGGCTTCGTCTACCAGTTCCACCACCTGCTGCCGGAGTTTTCAGCGCTTGAAAACATCATGATGCCGCAACTGATCGGTGGCCTGTCCAAAAAGGATGCGCAGGAACGGGCAGCCCAGCTTCTCGATTACATGCGCATCGGCCATCGCGGCACGCACCGCCCCTCGGAACTGTCGGGCGGCGAACAGCAGCGCGTGGCCATCGCCCGCGCCGTTGCCAACGCACCGCTTCTGCTTCTGGCCGACGAGCCCACCGGTAATCTCGATCCGGAAACCGCATCCTACGTCTTTGATGCGCTGGAAGCGCTGGTGCGCCAATCCGGCCTTGCCGCCCTCATCGCCACCCACAACCACGACCTCGCGTCGCGCATGGACCGCCGCGTGACGATCGAAGGCGGCAGGATCGTCGAGTTCTGAGAGTGGGCTTTGGGGCTATGAAGTAAGGCCCTCTCTGGCTGCCGCCATCTCCCCCACAAGGGGGGAGACCGCAGAGCGGTTGATTGCAGAGCCCTACATTTCATATGTGATGTTCGCGTACCGACAGCCAATGTGAGCGGAACACCGTTCCAGTTCTGCGATTCTCCCCCCTTGTGGGGGAGATGCCCGGCAGGGCAGAGAGGGCCCTTATTACTCCCGCCGCCCAAACCTCACCAGCTCCCGGACAACCCATTCCCCACCAGAGGAATGCTCCGCTTCGCCCCACTCCGGTCACTCACGGAAAGCGCCGCCTGCATCTGCTTCGGCGACTTGCGGAACCATTGTGCGGCAACGGTTGCGAGATCGCCGATCATCGCCTGGTTGCGCCAGGTGGCAAATCGGGCGGCCGTCGCCTGCGGCTCCGACTGGTAGAAGAAATCGCCCGATTGGCTCAAATCGTTGATGGAGCCGGCCATGGTGGCGAGCGGCTTCTGGAACATCTTTGACGGCACGGCCAAACCTGCGGCCCGTTCCGAAAAGGCCGGCGCCATGAAGTCGATGGCCCAGCCGTCGGCCTCCACCCAGCAGTGAAAGTTCTCACCGGCGCCGGTCACGAACCCATCCTCGCGGTGATCGGCAAACAGCACAACAGTGCCCCCGAGATTATAGGCCGCAAGCCCGCCCTTCGGCGTGGCGCTCACGCCAAAATGCTGCTTCAGGATGAAGGCCCCGAAGGTGGAAAAATACATGGCGGCGGTGGATGGATCGGCGTTCTCGTTGATCAGCAGGCTGTTGATGACGCGGTATATCCGCTGGTAGTCGCTCTGCTTGATCAACATGTTTTTCGGGGCTCGCCTGTTGTGGTTTTTATCGGCCCCTGCAGTAGGCGAGGCGGGCCGGGATGTAAACGGTGGTTTCTTCCCGCAGCCGGGCAAGGCGGGGATATCCAGACGCCCTGCATCTGTGAGATCAACGGGTTAGCTTTTTCCCATCCCCACCCCGCAAAGCCCGGCCTACAATAGCCCCGTCTCGCAGCGGATACACCAGAAGGCGTTCTGGCGATGCGGGGCCGGCGCGGTGCATGAGGGGGCGACGCAAAACCTCATGCTCCGGGCTCGCGGAAATTGGTCTCCCTCCGGCGACAAGGGGGAAATGGCAGGCCCCGGACAGGCTTTGCCGTTTCATTCCCAGCAAGCGCGCCGGGCGTGTCTGTGCGGCACACATGGGGCAGGATATTTTTGGGTTTCATCGCCCGCTGTCTGCTCCCGGCTTTTGGGAGTGCGGCGATGGCAAAAACCTAAAAAACTTCCGTCAGGCAGAGGGACCCCACGCGCGAGCAAAAACCGCCGAACAGGGCGCTGAAAGGTGTCATAAAATTCTACCCCCAATCCGGCAGCTTTCAGCGTCCGGTCCATCTGTCATCCAAAACCGGGAGCGTTCACGCCGCCCGGATAAAACCCGTTGTCCGCCTGCCGGCCGCCGCGAAGGCTGGCATCAGGCGGCACCCGTAAAAGCTGATACCTCTTTGAAGTATCGCGTTTTGCTTGTTTACAAAATGCTGTTGACAACGAAAACAAAATAAGAACAAATAGAAAACATAACGGAAAAGGAGACACTATCATGACTGATTTCCTCCGCGATGTCGCAGCCTTCGCCTCCATCATGACCTTTGTCGCAAGCCTCGGTATTCTCGTCATGGCGATGTGACCAGAAGCCGTTTTCCGTTGATGGTCTGAAGCTTTACTGGACTCTTGGACGCCACCGCCCGACAATCACGCCGATTCAGAAATGCGAGACGGCAAGACATGGCGGACTTGGGCGCAATGACGGAAACGGGCGGGCAGGCGGAAACAACGCCACACTTCGTGCATCTGCGCGTGCATTCGGCCTTCTCGCTTCTCGAGGGCGCGCTGCCGCTCAAAAAGATCCTCGGCAAGGCAACCTCTGACAGCCAGCCGGCGATTGCCATTACCGACACCAACAATCTCTTCGTCGCGCTCGAATTTTCCGAAAAGGCGGTTGGCGATGGCATCCAGCCGATCATCGGCTGCCAGGTCTCCATCGACATGGAAGATCAGGGCGATGAAAAGCGCGGCGGCCCGAACCACGGCCTCGTCAAGCTGCCGTCACTAGTGCTGCTGGCCGCCAATGCCGTGGGTTATGAGCGGCTGGTGGATCTTGTCAGCCGCGCTTATCTGAGCGGCGAAGGTGGCAATCAGGCGGTGCATATCCGCATGTCCTGGCTGGAGGAGGGCGGTGCAGACGGTATCATCGCGCTCACCGGCTTCAGCTCAGGTCCCATCGACCCGCTGTTGAAGGATGGCCACACGGCGCAGGCAGAACAGCGTCTGCTGCGGCTTCGCGGCGTCTTTACCGACCGGCTTTATGTCGAGCTTCAGCGCCACGGCAATTACGACCGCCGCCACGAGCGCAAGCTGCTCGATCTCGCTTACGCCCATGATCTGCCGATCGTTGCCACCAACGAGGCCTTTTTCCCGGCCAAGTCCGATTACGATGCCCATGACGCGCTGATGGCGGTGGCCCACAATGCCATCGTTTCCGATGACACCCGCTTTCGCCTGACGCCGGATCATTACCTGAAAAGCCGCGCCGAGATGGCAAAGCTGTTTGCCGATCTGCCGGAAGCGCTTGACAACACCATCGAGATCGCCCGCCGCTGCACCTTCGTGCTGAAGACACGAAAGCCGATCCTGCCACGCTTCACCGGCGCCACCGACGATGCGGAAGAGGCGGAACGCGCCGAATCGGCCGAACTGCGTCGCCAGTCCATCGAAGGTCTGGAAAGCCGTCTGAAGGCACTCGGCATGGCGCCGGGTTATACCGAGGAACAATACCGCGAACGGCTGGATTTTGAGCTGTCGGTCATCGAGCGCATGAAGTTCCCCGGTTACTTCCTGATCGTTGCCGACTTCATCAAATGGGCAAAACAGCACGATATCCCCGTCGGCCCGGGCCGTGGTTCGGGTGCCGGCTCGCTGGTTGCCTATGCGCTCACCATCACCGACGTCGATCCCTTGCGTTTCTCGCTTCTCTTCGAACGCTTCCTCAATCCGGAACGCGTGTCGATGCCCGACTTCGATATCGACTTCTGCCAGGATCGCCGCGAAGAGGTGATCCGTTACGTGCAGCAGAAATACGGCCGCGAGCAGGTGGCGCAGATCATCACGTTCGGATCGCTGCAGGCCCGTGCGGCGCTGCGTGACGTCGGCCGCGTGCTCGAAATGCCCTATGGCCAGGTCGACAAGATCTGCAAGCTCGTGCCCAACAATCCAGCCGCGCCAACGCCGTTGTCGAAGGCGATCGAGGAAGAACCGAAACTTCAGGAAGAGGCGGACAAGGAGCCTGTTGTCGCCCGCCTTCTCGATATCGCCCAGAAGATCGAAGGGCTTTATCGCCACGCTTCCACCCACGCCGCCGGCATCGTGATCGGCGACAGGCCGCTGTCAAAACTGGTGCCGATGTACCGCGATCCGCGCTCGGACATGCCGGTCACCCAGTTCAACATGAAATGGGTCGAACAGGCCGGCCTCGTCAAATTCGACTTTCTCGGCCTGAAGACGCTGACCGTCTTGAAGACTGCAGTGGATTTCGTTGCCAAGCGCGGCATCCATGTCGATCTCGCCACCATCCCGCTCGATGACACCAAGACCTATGAGATGCTGTCGAGGGGCGAAACGGTCGGCGTGTTCCAGGTGGAAAGTGCGGGCATGCGAAAAGCCCTCATCGGCATGAAGCCTGACTGTATCGAGGATATCATTGCGCTCGTGGCGCTCTATCGCCCCGGCCCGATGGAGAATATCCCCACCTACAACGCCCGCAAGCACGGCGAGGAAGAGATCGAATCGGTCCACCCGACCATCGATTATCTCCTGAAGGAAACGCAGGGCGTTATCGTTTACCAGGAACAGGTGATGCAGATCGCCCAGGTTCTCTCCGGTTATTCGCTCGGCGAAGCCGATCTTCTGCGCCGCGCCATGGGCAAGAAGATCAAGGCGGAGATGGACCAGCAGAGCGAGCGCTTCATCGATGGCGCCGTGAAGAACGGCGTGTCGAAGCCGCAGGCGAAGAACATTTTCGAGCTTCTGGCCAAGTTCGCCAATTACGGCTTCAACAAATCGCACGCCGCAGCCTACGCCATCGTCTCCTACCAGACGGCCTATATGAAGGCGCATTATCCCGTCGAGTTTCTCGCGGCCTCGATGACCTACGATATGGCCAACACCGAAAAGCTCAACGATTTCCGTCAGGATGCCGGGCGCCTCGGCATCAAGGTCGTGCCGCCGTCCATCCAGACTTCGTTTCGCATGTTCGAAACCGGCGATGCCTGCATCTTCTATTCGTTGAACGCCATCAAGGGTGTCGGCGAATCGGCGGTGGAACACATCGTTGCCGTGCGCGGCGAAAAACCCTTCGAGAGCATCGAGGATTTCTGCCTGCGCATCGATCCGAAACAGGTCAACCGCCGTGTGCTCGAAAGCCTGATTTCAGCCGGCGCCTTCGATTGTTTCCGCCGCGACCGCGCCGAACTGATCGGCGGGCTGGAGCGCATCATGGGGTATGCGCAGCGGGCGGCGGAAAACAAGACGAGCGGCCAGTCGGACATGTTTGGCTCCGGCGGCGGCAGCGCCTCGCCCGAGCGCCTCAGCCTTCCCGCCTTCAATCCCTGGCTTCCGTCGGAAATGCTGATGCGCGAATATCAGGTGCTCGGCTTTTATCTCTCGGCCCATCCGCTTGATAGCTACAAGGATGTGCTGGCCAAGATGCGGGTGCAGAATTTTGCCGAGTTCTCCGCCGCCGTCAAAGCCGGCGCCAATGCCGGACGCCTTGCCGGCACGGTGACGGGTAAACAGGAACGCAAGACGCGCACCGGCAACAAGATGGGCATCGTCACCTTTTCCGATGCCACCGGTCAGTTCGAGGCGGTGCTGTTTTCCGAAGCGCTTGCCCAGTACCGCGACCTGCTGGAGCCCGGCAAATCGCTTGTCATCACCGTGCAGGCCGACGAGCGGCCGGAAGGCATCGGCCTTCGCATCCAGACAGCGCAATCGCTGGAGGAAAAGTCGGTGCAGATGCAGAAGGCGCTGCGGGTTTATGTGCGCGATTCCGGTCCGCTTAAAACCGTCGCCCGTCATCTTAACGCCCGCGGCGATGGCCTTGTCTCCTTTGTCGTCATCAAGGATGACGGCCGGCGCGAGATCGAGGTGGAACTGACGGAAAAATACCGCATCTCCCCGGAAATCGCCGCAGCCCTTCGCGCCGCCCCCGGCGTGCTGGATGTCGAACTGGTCTGATGCTCGTCGCTCGGCGTCCTGCCGGGCCTTGTCTGGTCTGACCGGTGTCATGATCGGTCTGGCAGCCCTGTCGACGCCTTGAGTAGCCTCTCGTCAGGCGCGGGGGCCGCGGTGGGTCAGGGTAATGAAATCGGTGCCAGCGGTCGTCTCAAGGCCGGTACCGGTATCGGTGATCGTCAGCGACGTCCCCGTCGACATCGTTGTGCTGATCTTCATCCGCACGTCCTCGGGAATGCTGATCCGGTCGAGCACCGCGTTCAAGGCATTCGGCCCCTCAAGGGTTCCTTGCGTGATTCCGAGGCGTTTTCTGTCGGCGTCAGACAGATCGTTCGGCAGTGAAAGGCCGCGCCATTGCGCATCGCCCTTGTCCCTGTCGATGCCGATCACGCTGAGGAAATGGGTGCCAAGCGCCTTTTCGGGTTCCTTGAAGGCCACCGGCTCGGAAAGAATGTCTTCAAAACCCTGTCGCACCAGTATCTGGCCCGCCGGCGGCGGGGTGCGGCCGGAAGAGGCATAGAGGGCAGCGATGAGGTCGGGCGTCAGCTGCGGCCCCTTGGCCGGCAGCGCCTTCCAGCGCTTGAACCCGGCGAGCGCGCTGCGCGTCGTCGTCCCCATGATGCCATCGGCAGCGCCCGCGTCAAAGCCGAGTTCGGTCAGCATGTCCTGCACGTCGCGCACCGTATCGCGCTGGTCCCGGCGGGTTATCAGAATTCGTAGAGGCGCCGGTTCGCTGTCTGCCGCAGCCTGTGGGGCCTTGCCGACCTTTGGCGGATTGCCGCTCTTGTCTGTGTTGCCCGGCGGTGTGGCGGTGACCGGCGGGGATGGCATGGCCATCGCCACCTGAACCTCGCCCGCACCGCCGTGGGATGCGGATGGGCGCAGCGGAACGTCGGACAGGAGTTCGCGGGGTGGCTGCTCTGCGAGGGGAGAAAACAGTGCGGGGTGGCTGACCGGTTGCGGCGCAACGGCTGTGTCGTTGATGATGACATGCACGCCGCGGCTCGTCATGCGGTAAAGCGTGCGGGCAAACTCCGCCGGCATCCGCACGCAGCCGTGCGATGCGGGGTAGTTCGGCACGCTGTTTGATTCGTGGAGCGCAATGCCCGACCAGGTCAGCCGCTGCATCCACGGCATCGGGGCTGCCGAATAGATGTTGGATTCGTGGTACTTGCGTTTTTCGAGCACGGAAAAAATGCCCGTTGGCGTGTCGTGCCCCGGCTTGCCGGTGGATACTTTCGAGGTCGCGACGATCATATCGCCGTCATAAACCGTCAGGCGCTGGCTGTCGGTGGAGACGATGATCTGCAGGGTACGGGCCTCATCGGCCGCCACTGCCGGAAGGGCCGCCCCTGACATCAGCACAAGCGCGATTGCGGCGGATCTCAACATGGCAAACCTCTTTACGCAGTAAACAGAGAAGCAGCCTATGCAGACAAGTTTAACGAAGTTTTAGAAAAGCCGGCGGTCGTTTGGCTGGAGTGTGGACGTCGTCATCACGTTGCGGTGATGGAACACGCCATCAGCGTTTTGGACGCACGGCACCAAATGTGTAACCCGTCTCGACGGCGGTCTTGCCGAACTTTTGGCGAAGCTTGTCCATCGCCGCTTCCGCCGCTGCCCGCCGCCCCGCCTGCTCATCGACAAGGTCGGGCGGATCGGCCCGCGTGGGGTCGCTGAGGTCGGTCACGCCGATGCCGATCAGGCGGAATTTCGCGCCGTCGGTTTCCTTTTCCAGCAGGCTGAGACCGGTGCGAAAGATCCGGTCTGCCAGCTGAGTCGGGTCTTCAAGCCGGCGGTTGCGGGTGCGGCTCTTGAAATCGGCGGTCTTCAGCTTCAGCACCACTGTCTGGCCGGCAATCTCCTGATGTTTCAGCCGGGCCGACACCTTTTCGGAGAGACGGCGCAGGATCGGCACCAGATCCTCGAATCGCGAGATATCCTCGAAAAAGGTGGTTTCGGCGGAAACGCTTTTTGCGGCTTCATTGGCATGCACGGTGCGCTCATCGATACCGCGGGAAAGGCGCGACAGCCGCTGACCCATGGCGCCATAACGGCGCATCAGGTCGGCCTCCTGCATCACCTGCAGCTGCCCGATGGTGCGGATGCCATCGGCCTCCAGCGTGGTGGCAAGGGCGCGTCCCACACCCCAGATGGTGGTGACGGGGCGGGGCGCAAGAAAGGCCACGGCCTCCGCCTGGCCGATCACCGAAAAGCCACGCGGCTTGTTGAGGTCTGAGGCGACCTTGGCGAGGAACTTGCAGTAGGAGAGGCCGACCGACAGCGTGATGCCGATTTCCTGTTCCACGCGCTTGGCAAGCCTTGCCAGAATGCGTGCCGGTGGATCGTGGTGCAGGCGTTCCGTGCCGGAGAGATCGAGGAATGCCTCGTCGATGGAAATCGGCTGCACCAGCGGCGTCAGTTCCTGAAAGAGCGTGCGCACCTCGCGGCCCACCTTGCCGTATTTTTCCATGTTGGGGGGAATGACCACCGCATCGGGACAGGCCTCCAGCGCCTTGAACATCGGCATGGCCGAGCGCACGCCGCTGATGCGGGCAATGTAACAGGCGGTGGAAACGACGCCGCGCTTGCCGCCGCCGATGATGACAGGCTTGTCGGCGAGATCAGGATTGTCGCGCTTTTCCACGGAGGCGTAGAAGGCATCGCAATCGATATGGGCCAGCGTCAGGTCGTAGAGTTCCGGATGGTAGACAAGGCGCGGGCTGCCGCAGGCGCGGCAACGCCGGTTGCCGGCCGGCTGGCCGGTCAGGCAGTCGCGGCAGAAGCCGGGATCATGGGCAGCAGGTTGGGTCATGGCCGGGAACAAATGTTGAACATCTGCACCATACGTGTGGCAAGCCCCGCGCACAAGCACTGCCAGAGGACGTTTAGCGACAGGCTTGTGGATGGCGGCAACTGAATCCGATCTGGCCGGCTAGACGGTCTGAAAATGGCGAAGAATATGGCCTTCGGCATCGGCCCAGTCGCTGGCCTGCACCACATGCGGGCCGGGTTTTGGCGCGTGGCGGTGCATCTCGCTTGCGGGCATCAGGTGAACGAGCAGGCATTCCGGCACGCTGTCTGCGACCGACACGTGGTTATGCGCCATGTCATCGATGAAGGCGACGGGCAGGGAGCGGTTGCCGTGCAGGCGCTCGATGACAGGGCCTTTGGGGCTTTCGGTGGCGAGCAGCGGAAAGGTGAGATCCAGCCGGTCGAGCAGGCGGCGGCGCATCTGCGTGTAGCGCGGCGGCATGGCTGTCAGAAACACAACGTCGGCCGTCTCGCCGATGCGCTGCAGCGCCGAGACGGCATCGCCGAAGGGAACCTGCCAGGTCTCCTGCGCCTCGAAGAAATCGAGGATCAGCTTGCTCACCAGCGCATCCTCGACCGGTGCCTCATCAAGCGCCGAGACGATGTTGCCCTGCAGCCGGTAGGAGCGCGGCACCAGCCGGTGCCCGAGGCTCGTCAGGTAGCTTTCAAACGGGGTGAGGAATTCCAGCACCACGTCGTCCACGTCGCAGACGGCCAGCGGTCGGTCGGTGAGGTGCACATGATCGAGGTCGACAATCTCGCTCACTCGTAATCTCCCGAGGCAAGGCCCGGCCCGGAATAGTGATGCCAGGCCGCCACCACCGCATCCGGCTTCCACTGGCGTGCTTCGCAAAAGGCGAGAAGCGTCGGTTCATGCGCCATGATGAAATCGATCATGCCGGCCAGAAAACCAGGGTCGCCGATGGCATTGCGCAGCTGGTCCACCTGCAGGCCGGAGAGCGCCAGAAAGCGGCCGAACATGTCCGGCTCCTCCGCCAGCCATTGAAGAACGGCAGCGGCCGTTTCCTCCGGCTTGGGCAATGCCGATGTTTTTCCCGTGTCGAGGCGCATATGTTTATAAATTACCTTTTCTTCAACCAAATGCCTTTAGTCTCCATCCTGCCGAATGAATGGAATCGGCCATGATGCGAGCTTATATCTCAAGGTGAAGCTTGCAAGGCTGGATAGGGATGATGTTATGCCCAAAAGGGTCATGATTGTCGAAGACAATGAGCTGAACATGAAGCTCTTCCGCGATCTGATCGAAGCCTCTGGCTATACGACGATCCAGACGCGCAACGGCATGGAAGCGCTGGATCTGGCTCGAAAGTATCGACCGGATCTGATCCTCATGGATATCCAGCTGCCGGAAGTGTCGGGGCTGGAGGTGACGAAGTGGCTGAAGGAAGACGACGAACTGCACGTCATTCCGGTCATTGCCGTCACCGCCTTTGCGATGAAGGGAGACGAGGAGCGCATTCGCCAGGGCGGCTGCGAGGCCTATGTCTCCAAGCCGATTTCCGTGCCGAAATTTATCGAGACCATCAAGACATATCTGGGCGACGCCTGAACGGGACTTTTGACAGATGACGGCACGGATCCTGGTGGTTGATGACATTCCGGCGAACGTGAAGCTGCTGGAAGCCAGGCTGCTTGCCGAATATTTCGACGTGCTGACGGCTGAGGACGGCTTCAAGGCGCTCGATATCGTGCAGAAAACCCATGTGGACATCATCCTGCTTGATGTGATGATGCCTGGCATGAACGGGTTTGAGGTCTGCGAGCGGCTGAAGACCGATCCGCGCACCGCCCATATCCCTGTCGTGATGGTGACGGCGCTGGACCAGCCGGCAGACCGCGTGCGCGGCCTCAAAGCCGGTGCCGACGATTTTCTGACCAAACCCGTGAACGACCTGCAACTGATCTCGCGGGTCAAGAGCCTGGTGCGGCTGAAGACACTGGGCGACGAGTTGCGCCTGCGTGCCGAAACCGCGCGTACCATGGGCATGGACGAGCCGCTGCGGCTGGATGCGATGGAAGGGCCGGGACAGGTACTGCTGGTCGATAGCCGCGCAAGCTCGCAGGAGCGCATCGTCAGGGCACTGAAGCCCGTTGCAGAAGTCATCGCCATGTCCGATCCGCAGGCGGCGCTCTTTGAAGCAGCGGAAAACCCCGTCGACATGGTGATCATCAACGGCACCGGCGACGATTATGATCCGCTGCGGCTCTGCGCGCAGTTGCGTCTTCTGGAGCGTACCCGCTTCCTGCCGCTGCTGCTGGTGACGGAGCTTGGCGATGAGGACGTGATCGTGCGGGCGCTCGATCTCGGCGTTAACGATTACATCGTGCGTCCGATCGATCCCAACGAACTGGTGGCCCGCACGCTGACGCAGATCAAGCGCAAGCGTTACAATGACCGTCTGCGCGCCAATGTGCGCCAGACGATTGAGCTGGCCGTGACCGACGGCCTGACCGGCCTCAACAACCGCCGTTACCTCGACAACCAGTTGAAGGTGCTGTTTACCCGGGCAGCAACGCGCGGCAGGGCGCTTTCGGTCTGCATGACCGATATCGATCGCTTCAAGCAGGTGAATGACAGTTATGGCCATGATGTGGGCGATGAGGTGCTGCGCGAGTTTGCGCGGCGCGTCCGCTCCACGGTGCGTGGGGCTGACCTTGCCTGTCGCTACGGCGGCGAGGAGTTTGTCGTGGTGATGCCGGATACGGATGCGACGTCTGCGGCAGCGATTGCCGAGCGGCTGCGCGCCAGTATCGAAAACGAACCTTTCGTGCTGGAACGCTCCGGCCTGCGCCTTGCCATAACCGCCTCGCTCGGCATTTCCACCAATACGCAAGGCATCGAGACGCCCGAGCAATTGCTGAAACAGGCCGACCGCGCGCTGTATGCAGCCAAGACCGGTGGGCGCAATCGCGTGGTTGCCGCCGCAGCGTAGTGATTCGCCTCAATATCCGGCAGGACTGCCGTCGAGAAGGCCAAAATATTGTGCATCAGGTTATGCCAAGCTAAAATATGTAAGGTAGACAGGTTTCCGCGCTCGCGTGTATTATTCTGTTTTTTGAATACCTTCGTTCAACGCTTGTGAGCTGCAAAGCTTGCTTTCCAGCACTTTTCCCAGCCATGGATGAACTTTGACCGGTGCCGAACGCGTCAAGAACCGGCAAGAATTTACTTACCGATATTGTCTGCGCATATAGCAATGGCCTTGTTGTTTTTAACCATGTCATGTGGAAAACCGCTGGCTGGTTAAGAATAGGTTGATTTTATTTCTGAACTAGGCAAGTTTAGCACATGCCAGATTGTTTCTGCCTCCTTTCGAGGGGTGCGGGAACTCAGATACCCCATGATGCTCAGGTCCGCCGCATCTCCTGGGTCGTGGGGTCGGTCGGTCGGTTCGCATATCACGCGGTTCCTCGTGCCGCTTTGCGCGCCGACCGACCCCCTAAACCTCTCCCCTGTGAATGATAAAACGGTATGCCCACGGTAAGCGGGGCACGGCCACCGATGTGCGCATGCGATAGGCAACCTCTGCCTCGTCGGGAGGCAGGCATGGGCGAAGCCGGCCTGATACCAGGCTTTTGGCAATGACCGGAGGTTGGCCCGGGAGAGGCAGCGCCGGCACGGCGCGTTCATCCACGCCTGTGGCCCGCCAGAGCGCCTGCAAGGCAGCTCCATGCCCTCTGGGCCGCCAACTATAGGCGGCCGGTGCCGTCCACCCTGAACCGGGCGTTTGCGCATTGGCTGCGGCAGTTCATGAAAGATTTGGGCGAGGGGAGGTCCGGTCCGGCGGCTGTCGTCGTATTCGGTCTGGTCGTGCCTGTGAAACGCTCCGAGCAGAGCATGATCCGGCAAGGGCGCGCATGAAAAAAGGCGCGGTGCCAGGGGCGCCGCGCCTTTTGATGAAAGGAAAAAGATCAGGATTACTTGATCTTGGTTTCCTTGAAGTCGACGTGCTTGCGTGCGATCGGGTCGTACTTGGTCTTGGTCATCTTGTCGGTCATCGTACGGCTGTTCTTCGTCGTGACGTAGAAGAAACCGGTATCGGCCGTCGACAGCAGCTTGATCTTGATGGTCGTAGCTTTCGCCATGGTCTTCCTGCCTCTAAATAAAAATCATGCCGCGGACGCCTCACGCGGTCCACGGCCAAATCTGGCGCGAAACTACAAATCGCGCCCGAAAAGTCAAGCCTGATCTCGTCCGAAAACCATTCGGCCGATGGATATCAGCACATAAAGGGCAAAGAAGCCGGCCAAGGCCCAGGCAAAGCCGTCATTTCCGCTGATATCGATGGCAGCGCCAATGGCTTGCGGGCCGGCAACCGTACCGATCGCATAACAGAAAACGAAGGCCGCATTGGCCGCTGCAAGGTCTGCCCCGGTGAGTCGCGAGCCCAGATGCGCAAGGCCGACGGTGTAGAGGCCGGACACACAGCCGCCCCAGACGAGCAGCAGGCCCGCCATCAGCCACCAGTTGCCCATCAGCGAGGGCAGCGCCAGGGCGCCTGCAAGCCCCGTCAGCGCCATCAGGAACAGCATGGGGCGGCGGTCCTTCAGACGGTCGGAAATCATGCCGAAGGGGATCTGGAAGACCATGTTGCCGATGCCCATGACCGTCAGTAGCAGGGCTGCGCTCGATTCGGGAAGGCCGGAACGGTTGGCATAGACCGGAAACAGCGACAGGCCGCCGGCCTCCACCGCACCGAAAACGAAAACGGCCGCGGTCGCCGTCGGCACCAGATAGACGTAGCGCAGAAAATGCTTCTGCGGTTTCTCGTCCAGGTCAGGGCTTTCGGCGCGGGCAATATAGATCGGCACGAAGGCGAGCATGATGGCGCAGGCGCCGATGACAAAGGGCAGAACGCCCTCGCTGCCGATGGCCGAAAATATGAGCGGCCCCATGGCAAAGCCGATGGCAAGCACTGTTGCGTAGATGCCGAGCACCAGACCGCGCCGTTTTGGCGGTGCGGCCGCATTGATCCAGAATTCCGACAGGATGAACAGCGTGGTGGTGGCGCCATGGAAGACGAGGCGCAGCGGAAACCACATCCAGAAATCGGTGGCATAATAGAAGCCGAGCGCACTGATGGCAGACAGTACCACGGCCCACAGCATGGTGCGGGCAACGCCGAATTCATGGGCAAGCCGGGTGGTGATCGGGGCGGCAATCATCGCCGCGACGCCGGCCATGGCTGAATTCAGCCCGATCAGCGTGGACGAGATGCCGCGCTTTTCCAGGATGACGCTGAGCAGCGGCAGGCCAAGACCGATGGCAATGCCGACGGCACTGATCGCCGATATCGCGGCGATGAGAGACGGCCAATGGATCTCTTCGGGGTGGCGGCAACTGCCACCCGCCACATCGGGCATAGGGCCATCCTTGGTATGAATATCCATTTTTCTTACAACCGACTACGCAGGAACTGACCGTTGCGATGAGTGTATACGCTGACATCGCTTCCAAACGGCAAACAGCGACCGGACTCAAGTGATATTTTCAAGTCATCGGCCACGGCGAAGACGATTTCCGGCAGTTTCACTGCGCGCAAGTCGTCAAGATCGAGCCAGTGGAAGTCGCTGAGTTCGTCGCTTTCCCGCAACTGGCCGGTATCGATACCAGCTTCATCGATAAATGTGGCAAAGAACCGGTTGTCGAAGCGCCTGATGGCACCGGGTGGCGTGACAGCGCGGGCGATGTAGCGCAGGCTGGAGAGATCGGCGCCGTATTCGGCTGCCGTCTCAGGGCGACCGAGTGTCAGTCCGGTTTCCTCGTAAAGCTCGCGTGCGGCGGCGAGTGCCAGAGCGCGGGCACCGGCCGTGGATACGGGAGCGGACGATCCCGCCTGCAGTTTCTGGAGGACGGCCGGGTCGAGATCCTTTGAAAAAGGCAAGGCAAAATCACGCGGGTCGCGTCGACCGCCTGGAAACACATAAACATCGGGCATAAAGACATGGCCACTGCCGCGCCGGCCGACCAGGATGCGGGGGCTTTGCCTGGAGCGGTCGATCAGGATAAGCGATGCGGAGGGGCGTGGCCGCAGGCCTCGCAGGGGGGCTTGCCGCAAAGGCTTCTCTCCACCGGTCGGCGGACGGCCATGGCCCTCGATCATTCGATGGGACCACCCCTGCCGGGATCAAAGTTTTCATCCTCATCGCCAAAGCCGTGCATGCGCAGCGCCCATTGCAGGCCGATGACGCCGCCCTTGATCGGCTGCATGGATAAAAGCGCCGTCGCGATGGTGATCGGTGTCCAGATGGCGAGATGTGTCCAGATGGACAACTGCCACACCATATCCGTCATCATGAAGCCACCAACGGTGACGTGGCCGATGAGGAAGATCACCAGATAGGGCGGCAGGTCGTCGGACCGCTGGTGGTGCAGATCCTCGCCACAGGCGGCGCAGCGGTCCACCGGCTTCAGGAAGCCGCGGAACAGCTTTCCCTCGCCGCAGGACGGACAAGTGCAGCAGAGGCCGCGCCAGATGGAGCGGCCAAGCGGACGCTCGGGCTTTTCGGCCTGCCCATAGCGGACCGGATTGGTGTCCTCACCCGATGCTGCGATCTTGGCTGTCATGTCGCTGTCTCCTAGCGCCCGCGGCGTGGGGGGCGCGTTCCCGGCATCTTGCCGCTCCGCTGGCCGGCCCTGCGGCCCGACTTGTGGAAGGACCGCGTGGCAACGCCCATTTTCTGGCCCTCGCTCAGCATCTCGAACCGGAGCGCACCGGCAAGCGGAATGGCTTCCACGAGCTTCACGTCCACCGTATCGCCCAACTGGAAGCCGAGGGCCGTTCTGTCACCGACCAGCGCCTGACGGCTTTCGTCATAATGGAAATAATCGGTGCCCAGCGTAGATATGGGCACGAAACCATCGGCGCCATAGGTGGGCAGTGCGACAAACAGTCCCGCCTTGGTGACGCCCGACACGCGGCCCTCGAAGGATTGGCCGACCCGTTCTGCCAAGTGATGGGCGATCAGCCGGTTGATGGTGTCGCGCTCGGCGGCCATGGCGCGCCGCTCGAAGGTGGAGATTTCAGCCGCGATATCTTCGAGCTGGGCTTCCTGTTCCGGCGTGATGGCGCCTTCGCCAAGCCCCAGCGAACCGACCAGCGCCCGATGCACGATAAGATCGGCGTAACGGCGGATCGGCGAAGTGAAATGGGCGTATTTCATCAGGTTGAGGCCGAAATGGCCGATATTGTCGGGGCTGTAGACGGCCTGGCTCTGGCTGCGCAGCACCATCTCGTTGACCATGATCTGGTGCGGCGTATCCTGCGCTTTCGCCAAGATGCCGTTGAACGAGTTGGAGCGCATCTGGCCACCCTTGGCCATGGGAATGCCAAGCGTTGCCAGAAACTCGCGCAGCACTTCCTGCTTGGAGAGGGTCGGCGCATCGTGGATGCGGTAGACGAGCGGCTGGCGTTTCTTTTCCAGCGTTTCGGCGGCGCAGACATTGGCCTGGATCATCATTTCCTCGATCAGCTTGTGGGCATCGAGGCGTTCTGGAATGATGACGGTATCGACAGTGCCATCCGGCTTCAGCTTGATCTTGCGCTCGGGCATATCAAGTTCAAGCGGCTGGCGGCGGTCACGGCCGCGCTTCATGATCTCGTAGGCGCTCCACAGCGGCTTCAGGATGGGCTCCAGAAGCGGGCCGCTCTTGTCGTCGGGCTTCCCGTCGATAGCGGCCTGTGCCTGCTGGTAGGAGAGTTTTGCGGCACTCTTCATCATCACGCGGTGAAAGGTGTGGCTTGCCTTGCGGCCATCCTTGGAAAACACCATGCGCACGGCAAGTGCGGGACGGTCTTCACCTTCGCGCAGCGAACAGAGATCGTTGGAGATACGCTCCGGCAGCATGGGCACGACGCGGTCGGGGAAATAGACCGAATTGCCGCGCTTCAACGCCTCGCGGTCGATGGGCGAGCCGGTGCGGATATAATAGGCCACATCTGCAATGGCGACCGTGACGATGACGCCGCCTTCGTTGTCGGGCGAGGGGTCGGGCTCGGCATAGACCGCGTCGTCATGGTCCTTGGCATCGGCGGGGTCGATGGTGACCAGCGGCACGTGGCGCCAGTCCTCGCGATGGGCCATGCTGGCGGGCTTTGCAGCGTCTGCCTCATCCATCACCGCCTGCGGGAAGATATGGGGAATGCCGTGCGAATAGATGGCGATCATCGAGATCGCCTTTTCGGAGGCGACCGAACCGACGACGGACAAAACCTTGGCGCGCGGCAGGCCGAAGCGGGCGCCGGTCAGGACGTCAGCCTCGATCAGGTCACCGTCCTTGGCATCCCCGAGATCACCGGCGGCAATCTGCATTTCTTCGCCGCGCCGGTCGATGGGCATCAGGCGCGCGCCACCCTCCGGCATCAGGCGGATGACGCCGAGGCCGGCATTGCGGCGCTTGTCGATGACTTTGACGACGCGGGCAGTATAGGCCGGGCCGGCGCGGTCCTTGTTCGGAAAGATTTTTGCAAGCACCCGGTCGCCAAGACCGGCGGCCGGTGCCTTGCTTTTGCTGCGGGCGTCAGACGACTGGCGGATCAGGACGGCGGGGGCGACGCCTGCATCTTCCGGCCATTCCGTCGGCCGTGCGATCAGATCGCCATCCTTGTCGCGGGTGGTGATGTCGAGCACGGTCATCGGCGGCAGCGCGCCGGGACGCGTCAGCGTCTTGCGGCTTTTCTGCAGAAGGCCTTCGTCTTCGAGATCGCGCAACACGTCCTTCAACTCGACGCGCGTTTCGCCCTTCAGGCCAAAGGCCTTGGCGATCTCGCGCTTGGAGGCGCGCTCGGGATTGTCGGCGATGAATTCCAGAAGCACGTCACGCGGCGGCACGACGCCCTGGATGATGGTCGCCCGCTCGGTCGGTGCGGATTTCTCCGCACGAAGGGAAAGGGTTCGGCCACCGGCCTTGATGCGTTTGCCTTCGCGCGGTTCTCTCGTCACGTGCCTGTCTTCTTTACCTTGGGGGCCGCCTTGGGCTTGGCGGCGGATTTCGTCTTGGTGGCCGTTTTGGCCGCCGTCTTAGCCGCAGGCTTGCGGGCTTTTGGCGCGCTCTCGGCACCTTCGGCGGAGGCGGAAGCCTTGGCGGCCGGCTTCTTCGCCTTGCCCTTGGCGACCGGCGCCTTGCCGGCCTTTTCGGTGATCATGGCGAGCGCTTCCTCGACGGTGACGCTCTGCGGATCCTTGCCCTTGGGAAGCGTGGCGTTGACCTTGCCCCAGTTGACGTAAGGGCCGTATTTGCCCTCGCGCACCGTCATGGCACCGCCGCTTGGATGTTCGCCAAGCTCCTTCAGGGCCGCGGCCGCACGACCGCGCCCGGGACCCTTCGACTGCTTGTCGGCGAGAACGGTCACGGCGCGGTTGAGGCCGATCGAAAACACGTCCTCGATGCTTTCCAGATTGGCATAGGTGCCATCATGCAGCAGGAAGGGTCCGTAACGGCCAAGGCCTGCGGAAATCATCTTGGTCGTTTCCGGATGCTGGCCGACATCGCGGGGCAGGCTGATGAGGGCGAGCGCCTTCTCGTGGTCGATATCCTCGGGCTTCCAGCCCTTGGGCAGTGAGGAGCGTTTGGCCTCCTTGCCATCGCCGCGCTGGATATAGGGCCCGAAACGGCCGGAGCGAAGTGTCAGCTCCTCGCCGGTCATCGGATCGGCACCGAGCGCCTTCGGCTCGCTGAGGCCCGAGGCTTCCGCTTCATTGCCATCGGAGGAGAGCTGGCGGGTGAAATTGCACTCGGGGTAATTCGAGCAGCCGACGAAGGCGCCGTATTTGCCAAGCTTCAGCGAGAGGTTGCCGGTGCCGCAGACCTGGCAGATGCGCGGATCCGAACCATCGTCGCGTTTCGGGAAGACCAGCGGCGCCAGTGCTTCGTTCAACGCATCGAGCACGTTGGTGACACGCAGTTCCTTGGTGTCCTCGATCTGGGCAAAGAAATCGTCCCAGAACTCGCGCAGCACCTGTTTCCAGTTCAGCTCGCCGGCAGAGATCTGGTCGAGCTTGGCTTCGAGGTCGGCGGTGAAATCATACTCCACATATTTGGTGAAGAAGTTTTCGAGGAAGGCCGTCACCAGCCGTCCCTTGGAATGGGGGATCAGCTTGCGCTTGTCGATGACGATATATTCGCGGTCGCTCAGCGTCTTCAGCGTCGCGGCATAGGTGGACGGGCGGCCGATGCCCAGCTCTTCCATCTTCTTGATCAGCGAGGCTTCCGAATAACGCGGCGGCGGCTCGGTGAAATGCTGGCTGGAATTCACCTTGTTCTTGTCGAGCTTTTCGCGGGCGTTGATTTCCGGCAGACGGCCGTCTTCATCGTCATCGCCCCCTTCGCCTTCCTCGCGCTGGTCCACATAGGCTGCGAGAAAACCATCGAAGCGGACGACGGAGCCAACGGCGCGAAGGCCGGCGCGATCTGCGCCATTGGCGGCAAGGATCTCGACCGTGGTGCGTTCGATTTCAGCAGAGGCCATTTGGCTCGCGATGCCGCGCTTCCACACCAGTTCGTAAAGGCGCAGCTGATCGCCATCGAGATAACGGCGAACCTGGTCCGGCGTGCGGTTGAAATCGGTCGGGCGGATCGCTTCGTGCGCTTCCTGCGCGTTCTTCGCCTTGGTGGAATAGAAGCGGGCCTTTTCCGGCAGGTAACGCGGGCCGAACTGGCCGTTGATGGCACTGCGGGCAGCATCGATGGCTTCCGGCGCCATCTGCACGCCGTCGGTACGCATATAGGTGATGAGACCGACGGTTTCGCCGCCGATATCGACACCTTCATAAAGACGCTGCGCCACCTGCATGGTGCGCGACGCCGAAAAGCTGAGGTTGGAGGAGGCGGCCTGCTGCAGCGTCGAAGTGGTGAAGGGCGGGCCGGGATTGCGCTTGACGGGCTTTGCCTCGACCGTATCGACGCTATAGGCAGCGCCTTCCAGTATCGCCTTGATGCGGCCGGCATCCTCGCCGTTCTTGATGCCGCGCGCCTGCACGCGCTTCCCGTCAGCCGAGACGAGGCGGGCCTCGAACTGATCGCCGCGCGGGGTCTTCAGGAGGGCGGAGATGTTCCAGTATTCTTCGGGGACGAACCGTTCGATCTCGCTTTCGCGGTCGCAGACGAGACGAAGGGCGACCGACTGCACGCGGCCGGCCGAGCGGGCGCCCGGCAGCTTGCGCCAGAGCACCGGCGAAAGGTTGAAGCCGACGAGATAATCGAGCGCGCGGCGGGCAAGATAGGCATCCACCAGCGGCGTATCGATATCGCGCGGGTTGGCCATGGCATCGAGCACGGCCTTTTTGGTGATGGCGTTGAAGACGACGCGCTTCACCGGCTTGTCGCCGATCACCTTCTTCTTCTTGAGGAGATCGAGCACATGCCAGGAAATTGCTTCTCCTTCGCGATCCGGGTCGGTCGCGAGGAAGAGACCGTCGGAGGCCTTCACGGCATCGGCAATGTCCTTCATGCGCTTGGCGGATGCCGGATCCACTTCCCAGGACATTTCGAAATCCTGGTCGGGAAGCACCGATCCATCCTTGGCGGGAAGATCACGGACGTGGCCAAACGAAGCGAGAACCTTGTAGCCTGGGCCAAGATACTTGTTGATCGTCTTGGCTTTTGCCGGAGATTCTACAACTACAACATTCATCTTTGTTCTCTAAAGCGGGCAAAACGGCGTTGTCACAACACGCCTTCACCGGGAAACTGACCTCCCGACATGGCGGGCGTTTGCCTCGCGGTCAAGGGGGAAGCCTCATTTTCTCCAATCCCGGCACTGCAACCCATGCAAGTCCTAATCAGTATTGCAATCAAGGATAAACAATGTAGATTTGCGAGTGTTGATTATTATTTACACGCAGAGGATGAAACTCTGCCAGTGGGATGAGTTGGGGACGATGGTTTCGGATAGCGCCAATTTCAGAAGCAGCGAGCAGACCAAGGCCAATATCGCCTATATCAGACAGATGCTCGGCGAGTTGCGCCACGTCGCCCACACCGAGGGCGCCGACATGCTGTGTTACCTCATCGAGATGGCCTTCGTGGAGGCGGGCGACCTGCAGCAGGGGCGTCGCGGCCTTTCAATCCAGCATGGACAGGGACACAAGCCCGCCGACATGCCGATGTAGCCGGCCGGCGAGATCCAGTTCCAGGAGCACCAGGTAAACGGTTGCTGGTGCAAGTCCGGTGTGGCGGATGATGTCGTCGATATCGACAGGGGTGGGGCTAAGCGAGGAGGCGATACGCTCGCGGTCGCTGTCATCGGGCGGCAGCATATCGGCGGGGGTGCGCTCGCCACCCGGTTCCTCGATCACCGACTGGTCGAGAAGGTCAAGCTGGGAGAGGGGCGCCAGCGCATCGATGACATCGGCCGGGCCGGTGGTGACGATGGCGCCCTGTTTCAAAAGACCGTTGGTGCCGTGGCAGCGCGGATCAAGCGGCGAGCCGGGCACGGCAAAAACGAGACGGCCGAAATCGCCGGCAAGGCGTGCGGTAATCAGTGAACCGGAGCGTTCAGCCGCTTCGATAACGACAACGCCGAGCGAAATGCCTGCAATCAATCGGTTTCGACGCGGAAAATCGCGCGCCCGCGGCTCCCAGCCGAAGGGCATTTCACTGACGGCCAAGCCGTTGCCGCCGGTGATTTCATCCAGAAGGGCAATGTTTTCGGGCGGGTAAGGCTTGTCGAGGCCGCCGGCGAGAACGGCAATCGTGCCGGTTTCGAGGCTTGCGCGGTGGGCGGCCGTATCGATGCCGCGGGCAAGGCCTGAGGTGATCGTATAACCGGCGCGGCCGCAATCGCGGGCAATCAGGCTTGCAAACTTGGCGCCGGCAATCGAGGCATTGCGCGAGCCGACAATGCCGACCGAAGGTGGCGTGGCAGAGGTGAAGGCACCCTTCATGGCCAGAAGCGGCGGGGCGCCATCGATCTGGCGAAGGGCAGGGGGATAATCCGGCTCGCCGATGCCGACGAGGCGGGCGCCGTGTTTATGGGCGCGGTCCAGCTCGCGTTCGGCCTCGTCTGCGGAGGCGATGCGGATGGCGCGGGCAGCGCCACCGCGCCGCGACAGTTCCGGAAGCGCTGCAAGGGCCGCTTCCGCCGAACCGAAATGGTTGATGAGGTCGCGAAAGGTGGAGGGGCCGACATTGTCGCTGCGGATCAGCCGCAGCCAGGCGATCCTCTGTTTGTCCGATAGCGCAATACCCTGTCGTCTTGCGCTGTCGGATGGCATTGGATGTTTATCCCTTCTGGCCGATCTTGCTTTCGGTGCCGTTGATCAGCCGCTCGATGTTCGCCTTGTGTTTCCAGTAGGAAATCAGCGTCATCACGGCCATCACCAGCGCGATCTTCTGTTCGCCCACTATCCACAATGCAACCGGAATGACAAGCGTTGCAACCAGTGCGGCAAGCGAGGAATAACGGCTGAGTTTTGCAATCGTCAGCCAGACGAAGGCAAAGACCAGCACCATGGCAGGCGCCACGCCGAGCAGCGTGCCGATATAGGTCGCCACGCCCTTGCCGCCCTTAAAGCCGAGCCAGACGGGAAAGAGGTGGCCAAGGAAGGCAGCAAAGCCTGCAAGAACGCCAGCTTCCGCCCCAAGCTCCGACCCGAAATAGGCCGCAACGAGAAGGGCGGCGACTGTTGCCTTGAAGGCATCAAGCAGCAGCGTTGCAGCGGCCAGTTTCTTGTTGCCGGTGCGCAGCACATTGGTCGCGCCGATATTGCCGGAGCCGATGGAGCGGATATCTCCAAGGCCGGCCGCCTTCGTCAGCAGAAGGCCAAAGGGGATGGAGCCGAGCAGGTAACCGAAGGCAAGGGCTGCCAGCGCAATCGGCGCCGTGATCTGCCAGGTCAGAAGGTCTGTCATGATGGCGCTCCTTAAAGCTGATGGACGAGCCGGCCGGCGACATAGGTCGCGACAGCCCGGCCGCTGAAGCGCGCATCCTCGAATGGCGTGTTCTTCGACCGCGAGATGATGGTGTCCTTGGAGACGAGCCACGGCTCATCGAGATCGATCAGCGTGATATCGGCCTTCGCGCCCGGCTTCAGCGTGCCCGCGGGCAGGCCAAAAATTTCGGCAGGGCGGGTCGAGAGCGCGTGGATCAGCCGCATCAGCGGCACGCGGCCGGCATGGTGCAGCCGAAGGGCGGCCGCCAGCATGGTTTCAAGACCGATCGCGCCATCGGCGGCATCGGCGAACGGCAGACGTTTGGTGTCGACATCCTGCGGATCATGCGAGGAGACTATGATATCGATCGTGCCGTCGGCGAGCGCATCGACCATGGCCTGACGATCATCTTCGGTGCGCAGCGGCGGCGACAGCTTGAAGAAGCTGCGGTATTCGCCGATGTCGTTTTCGTTGAGCGACAGGTGGTTGATCGAGATGGCGCAGGTGGCCTTGGCGCCACGCTGGCGGGCAAGCCGCATGGCTTCTGCCGATTCGGGCACGGAAATCTTTGCTGCGTGATAATCGGCGCCGGTGAGCTGCGCGATGCGCAGGTCCCGTTCGAGCGGCAGGAGTTCTGCTTCCTTGGGAGCGCCGGAGAGGCCGAGCCAGCTGGCAAACAGGCCCTCGTTCATCACGCCGTTGACGGCAAGGTAGGGGTCGCGGGCTTCGAGCGAGACCACGGCACCGAATTCGCGCGCATAGGTCATGGCACGGCGCAGCAGTTGCGTATCGGCAAGGCAATGGCGGCCATTGGTGAAGGCAACGGCACCGGCCTTGGACAGAAGGCCGATCTCGGTCATTTCCTCGCCCTTCAGGCCGCGCGTCAGGGCGGCGGCCGGATGGACATTGACCAGCGCCTTATCGCGCGCCGTCTTCTTGACGAATTCGATCAGCGCGATGTCATCCAGCACCGGATCGGTATCGGGCATCATGATGAAGCTGGTGACGCCGCCGGCGGCTGCCGCGCGGCTGGCCGATTCGATGGTTTCGCGGTGCTCGGCGCCGGGCTCGCCGACGAAAACGCGAGCATCGACAAGACCGGGCACGGCGATGAGGCCGCTGCAATCGCGAACGGTCGCGCCGTCTGGAGCGCTCTGGTTCTGGGCGTCGCGGCCGGCGGCAAGGATCACGCCATCGGCGCCGACGATGATGGTGCCGATCTCATCGAGGTTGCGGGAGGGATCGAGGATGCGGGCATTTTTCAAGACAAGCGAAGTGTTCATGCGCCCCATCCCTCGCTGCGCGGGCCCTGGTTTTCCGAGACCAGAAGCGTTTCCATCACGGCCATGCGCACGGCAACGCCCATTTCGACCTGGCTTTCGATGACGCTCTGCGGGCCATCAGCGACTTCCGAGGCGATTTCGACGCCGCGGTTCATCGGTCCCGGATGCATGACAAGCGCATCGTCCTTGGCGGCTTTCAGCTTTTCAGCATCGAGACCGTAGAAGTGGAAATATTCGCGCACCGACGGCACGAAGGAGCCCGACATGCGCTCACGCTGCAGACGCAGCATCATCACCACGTCGGCATCCTTCAGGCCCTCTTCCATGGAGTGGAAGACTTCCACACCCATCTGGGAGATGCCGGAGGGAAGCAGCGTTGCAGGGGCAACGACCCGGACCCTTGCGCCCATGGCGTTCAAGAGCAGGATGTTGGAGCGGGCGACACGCGAGTGGAGCACATCGCCGCAGATGGCAACGATGATGCGCGACAGCTTGCCCTTGGCACGCCGGATCGTCAGCGCATCGAGAAGCGCCTGCGTTGGATGCTCATGCTGGCCATCGCCGGCATTGACCACCGAGCAGGCGACCTTTTGCGCGAGAAGCGCTGCAGCGCCGGCTGATGAATGGCGCACGACAAGCACGTCCGGGCGCATGGCGTTCAGCGTCATCGCCGTATCGATGAGCGTTTCGCCCTTCTTGACCGACGAGTTTCCGACCGACATGTTCATGACATCGGCGCCAAGACGCTTGCCTGCCAGTTCAAAAGACGATTGTGTGCGGGTTGAGGCTTCGAAAAAAAGATTGATCTGGGTCAGACCGCGCAGCGTCGAGGTTTTCTTTTCTCTTTGCCGGCTGATCTTGACCGCCTCGTCTGCCTTGTCGAGAAGGAACGTAATGTCCTGCTCGGTCAGGCCCTTGATCCCGAGGAGATGGCGGTGGGGAAAGAAGACCACGAAATTGTCCTCCGCTGGTTTCACGCGGTCTATAGAGAACGAGCGCGCGGGGAGCAAGCGGAGCAGGCGACCAGAAATTCCGATCCCCATGCAATTTGCCAAAAATTCGATTAGAAGCACCCTATGAATCAGATCACCCGGACCGACGACACCTTATCCGAGCTGAACCAGCCAAGCCTCTGGTCCGGCATCAACGCCTATCGCACCGATCCGCTGATGGTGGATCTGACGGCCGGCCTGCACCGCACCGTGCGCGAGGAGTTCGACGTGCTCGGCCGTTACGTCACCTCGCCCGAGGCGCAGGAACTGGCGCGGATGGCCAATGAAAGCCCGCCGAAGCTGAAGACGCACGGACCGCGCGGCGAGCGGCTGGACACGGTGGAATTCCATCCGGCCTGGCACGCGCTGATGCGCCGCTCGATGGCAACGGGGCTGAATTCCTCGATTTGGGAAAACGCACCCGAATCACGCAATGCCCAGCACCGCGCCCGCGCTGCCCGCTTTTATCTCACATCGCAGCTGGAATGCGGGCATCTGTGCCCGCTCACCATGACGAGCGCATCGGTGGCTGCGATGATGGCTTCGCCGCGGGTTCACAAGGAATGGGCGCCGCGCGTTCTCTCGCGCAAATATGATTCGTCCAACCGGCCTGCCATGCAGAAGAATGCCATCACCATCGGCATGGGCATGACGGAAAAGCAGGGCGGCACCGATGTGCGCGCCAACCGTTCCACCGCCGAGCGCGTGGGCGAGGGCGTCTACCGCCTCTCCGGCCACAAATGGTTCATGTCGGCGCCGATGAGCGACGGCTTCATCATGCTCGCCAAAACCAATGAGGGCATCGGCTGCTTTCTCGTGCCGCGCCTTCTGGAAGACGGTACCGCCAACGGCTTGCAGTTCCAGCGGCTGAAGGACAAGCTCGGCAACCGCTCCAACGCTTCTTCGGAAGTCGAGTTCACCGATGCGTTCGGTTATCTGCTCGGCGAGCCTGGCGGCGGCGTGCGCACCATTCTCGACATGGTGACGCTGACACGGCTCGATTGCGCGCTCGCTTCCTCCGGCATCATGCGCGCCTCGCTTGCCGAAGCGGTGCATCACTGCCGGGGCCGTTCGGTGTTCGGCAAGAACCTCATCGACCAGCCGCTGATGACGCGGGTGCTCGCCGACATGGCGCTCGATGTGGCGGCTGCGACGGCACTCTCCTATCGTCTGGCGGAAGCCTTCGACAAGGCCGGCAGCAACCCGACCGATGCGGCTTACGCCCGCGTGATGACGCCTGTTATCAAATACTGGACCTGCAAGATTGCGCCATCGCTGATCTACGAGGCGATGGAATGCCTTGGCGGCAACGGTTATGTGGAAGAGCGCCCACTGGCGCGCCATTACCGGGAGGCCCCGGTCAATGCCATCTGGGAAGGGTCCGGCAACGTGATGGCGCTGGATGTGCTCCGGGTTCTCGGGCGCGGCAAGGATCTGTTCGATCTGGTTCTTGCAGGCATCGAGCGGGATCTCGGCCCGAGCGGGCGCAAGACCACCGACGTGCTGCGGGCCGCCATGGCGCTTGCCGAACGCGACGAGGGTGCCTCGCGTCTTCTGGTCGAGCAGTTGGCGCTGGCGGCCGGTGCTGCCGAACTGTTCCGGCTGGGTGCAGGCAAGATTGCCGATGCGTTTCTCGAAACGCGCCTCGCCGGCGGCTGGCGCGCCACCTATGGCATGCTCGATTCGCGCTTTGATGCCTCCTACATCGTCGACCTGCTTTATCCGGCGGCGAACTGACCAGCCTGCCGGCTTCCAAAACCCCTGTTGTCCACAGTCTTCGCCCCGCGATTAACCATGTCGCGGGGTTTGCGTTGCTTAGGGCACGGCAAGGCCTACATTGGCCGTTAACAGATTGTTAACCATCCGCGAGCGTAACGCCCTTGGCCGCCAACCGTTTCTACAGTGTCTGCCTGCTTCTGGTGTCGCTGGCGTTTTTCGCCACGCTGGCGCTCGATATCGCCGTTCCGGCGCTGGTGCTGACGCTGATGGCGGCGATCCGCTGGGCGCTTCTTTCCGCCGATGATCTCGCACCCAACGATTTCAATATGAAAGGGCAGGCCGCATGAAGTGGTTTCTCATCCTCTGGGCCGGCCCCGTGCTGCTGCTTGGCGCCTGGTACGGCCTGTCCTATTACGACATGAGCTTTGGCTTCTTCATGCTGACACGCCAGACGCATGACCTGGTGTTCCAGATCTATGGCAACGTGCTCGGCATTCCGCCGGAAAACCTGCCGCCGCTGGTGGCGCGTGCCATTGCTGTCGACAGCCTGATCGTGCTGTCGATCGTTGCCTTCCGTAAGCGTAAGCAGATTGCCGCCTGGTGGCGGGCGCGTCAGTTGGCCGTCGATGCCGCCCGCAGCGACGACAGCCTGTCTAGAGCCCCCTGAAGGATGAAGCTTGCGGCGGCCGAATCGATGCGCTCCTTGCGCTTGGCCCGCGACACATCCATTTCCAAAAGCGCCCGTTCGGCAGCCACCGTCGACAGCCGCTCGTCCCAATAAACAAACGGGATGTCTGTTTTTTCGCTCATGGCGCGTACGAAGGCGCGGGTGGCCTGGACACGCGGTCCGGCTGAACCATCCATGTTCGTCGGCAGGCCAATGATGAAGGCCGCCACCTTTTCCTTTTCGGCAAAGGCAAGAAGCGTCACGGCATCCTGGGTGAATTTCACCCGTTTTAGCACCGGGCGTGGCGAGGCAAAATGCAGGCCGAGATCCGACATGGAGAGGCCAATGGT
Source organism: Neorhizobium sp. PAMB6716 (assembly GCF_058242805.1). Taxonomy (NCBI): domain Bacteria; kingdom Pseudomonadati; phylum Pseudomonadota; class Alphaproteobacteria; order Hyphomicrobiales; family Rhizobiaceae; genus Neorhizobium; species Neorhizobium sp. PAMB6716. Next base: position 1,913,755 of record NZ_CM177835.1, on the reverse strand, counting down.
TTTTGTGCCGAGGTCGAGACCGGCGACCGCCTGTCCGGGCTGAAGATGGACCGCCAGTTCCTCTATCGTCAAAACCGCCATGCCGTTTCCTTTGTCCTTTGAGCGGGGGAATCGCATCCGCCGCTTTTATTTATGGCCGGATTGCCTATGTGCTATCCCGTGCGGGGTAAAGCAGATCCGGGCGCGAGCCCCTTGCGTAATGTGCAGGTGCCCCCAGATTATCGATCCGTGCTTTGTCTCCCACACCTAATCCGATTTTAGCAGAAAGAGGAGTTTTTCATGAAGATCACCTGGCTTGGCCATTCCGCCTTCAAGATCGAAATCCAGGATGCAAAAATCCTCATCGATCCCTTTCTCACCGGCAATGCTTCCTTCGCCGATCTTGACCGCAAGGATGTCGCCGACGGCGTAACCCATATTCTTCTCACCCACGGCCATGGCGACCATGTCGGTGACACGATCGCTCTTGCCGCCGAGACCGGTGCCGTGGTGCTGGCCAACGCGGATCTTGCAGCCTGGCTCGGTTCCAAGGGCGTGCAGAAGATCGAGATGGGCAATACCGGCGGCACCGTCGGCTTTAGCAATTTCACAGCGACCTTTACCCAGGCGCTGCATTCCTCGGCGCAGATCACCGAAGACGGCGTGTCGCATGCGCTGGGCAATGCCAACGGCCTGATGCTGCATTTCGAGGGGGAATCCTCGCTGCTTCATATGGGCGACACCGACATCTTCACCGACATGGGCCTGATCAACGAGTTGCACCAGCCCGATATCGGCCTCGTGCCGATCGGTGACCGCTTCACCATGGGCGGTGCCGTCGCAGCCCTTGCCTGCCAGCGTTTCTTCGATTTCAAGCACGCCATTCCCTGCCACTACGGCACTTTCCCGATCATCGACCAGACGCCGGAAAAGTTCGTGAAGGGCATGGAAGGCCTGAAGACCCGCGTCGAAGCGCCGAAGGTCGGCACGACCCTGTCGTTCTGATTTTTGACCTGAGGATTGCTGAAGGCGGTGGCAGGCGCGGGCTTGCCGTCGCCTTTTGCGTTTCTAAGGGCTTCGAGGTGCAGGGATGCGGCCAAACCCGTTGCGAAGGCCGGAGCGGGACATTATAGCGGGAGGGAAATTCCATCCGGAGAAAACTGATGTCCGTCGATCTAGCCACCGTCAAGCGCGTCGCGCGCCTCTCCCGCATTGCCGTCACCGATGAGGAGGCAGAGCGTATGGTGGGTGAACTGAACGGCATTCTCGGTTTCGTCGAGCAGCTTTCGGAAGTGGATGTGTCGGGCGTCGAGCCGATGACGTCGGTGACGCCGATTACCATGCGCAAGCGTGTCGATGCGGTGACCGATGGCGACAAGGCCGATGACGTGGTGGCCAATGCCCCCGGTGCCGACCAGAACTTTTTCCTCGTGCCCAAGGTTGTCGAATAAGCGCGTCCTCTCACGCCTTTCCAGCCTCCCTCCGCACCCGAACGAGCCTTGAAAACATCATGACCGACCTGACCAGCCTTTCCATTGCCGCCGCCCGCGACCGCCTGAAGAGCCGTGACATTTCCGCTGTAGAATTGACGCAGAGCTACCTGTCCGCCATCGACGCGGCCAATGGCGCGCTGAACGCTTATGTGGCGGTGACGCCCGACCAGGCGCTTGCCATGGCCAAGGCTTCCGACGAGCGCTTGTCCGCCGGCAAGGCCGGAGCGCTGGAAGGCATTCCGCTTGGCGTGAAGGACCTCTTTGCGACTGAAGGCGTCCACACCCAGGCTGCCAGCCACATTCTCGATGGCTTCAAGCCGAAATACGAATCGACCGTGACGCAGAACCTGTGGAACGACGGGGCCGTAATGCTGGGCAAGCTCAACATGGACGAGTTCGCCATGGGCTCGTCCAACGAAAGCTCCTATTACGGCCCGGTGGTGAACCCTTGGAAGGCTGAGGGATCTGACGAGAAGCTGGTGCCGGGCGGCTCGTCCGGCGGATCGGCGGCAGCCGTTGCCGCGCGCCTCTGTGCCGGTGCCACCGCCACCGATACCGGCGGCTCCATCCGTCAGCCCGCTGCCTTTACCGGCACCGTCGGCATCAAGCCCACCTATGGTCGCTGCTCAAGGTGGGGCATTGCCGCCTATGCCTCCTCGCTCGATCAGGCCGGGCCGATTGCGCGCGACGTGCGCGATGCCGCGATCCTGCTTAAATCCATGGCAAGCGTGGATTTGAAGGATTCGACCAGCGTCGATCTGCCGGTGCCGGATTACGAGGCGTCGCTCGGCCAGTCGCTGAAGGGCATGAAGATCGGCATTCCCCGCGAATATCGCGTCGAGGGCATGCCGGAAGAGATCGAAAAGCTCTGGGCGCAGGGCATGCAGTGGTTGAAGGATGCCGGTGCCGAAATCGTCGACATCTCGCTACCGCACACCAAATACGCGCTGCCGGCCTATTATATCGTGGCGCCCGCTGAAGCCTCGTCCAACCTGGCCCGTTATGACGGCGTGCGTTACGGCCTTCGCGTCGACGGCAAGGATATTGCCGACATGTACGAGAAGACGCGTGCAGCCGGTTTCGGCAAGGAAGTGAAGCGCCGCATCATGATCGGCACCTATGTGCTGTCTGCCGGTTATTACGACGCCTATTACCTGAAGGCGCAGAAGGTGCGCACGCTGATCAAGCGCGACTTCGAGAATGTCTTCCATGAGGGCGTCGATGCGGTTCTGGCGCCGATCACCCCGTCCTCGGCCTTTGCCATCGGCGACAAGGAACTGGCGGCCGATCCGGTGAAAATGTACCTGCAGGACGTTTTTACCATCACCGTCAACATGGCGGGCCTTCCCGGGCTTTCGGTGCCGGCAGGGCTTGATCACAAGGGGCTGCCGCTTGGCCTGCAACTGATCGGCAAGCCGTTCGAGGAAGAAACGCTGTTCAAGACGGCGCATGTCATCGAACAGGCCGCCGGCACGTTTTCGCCGGCGAAGTGGTGGTAACGAAGCTCACCATCCGCTTGATGGCGGCCGCCGATCACCGGGCGGTCGCAGAGATCGGTTTTTCCGCGTGGATAAGCAGCGATGCCTGGAGCGTTCAGCGGCCGACCGATGCGGTGATCGACCACGTGCGCCGTGCCTTTGATGCCTTTCCGGCAGAAGCACAGGATCTGGTCACCGTTGCCGAACAGGACGGGAAGGTCGTCGGCTGGACGGCGCTGAATAGGGAGAGAAACCACATCTCCGACCTGTGGGTGCATCCTGAAAGCCAAGGGATAGGGATCGGCCGCTCTATGACCGATCATCTGCTCTTGCGCATGCGGAGCGAAGGCATTTCCCGCGTTACCATCCACACGCATGCCACCAATTCAGGCGCGATCCGGCTCTATGAGCGCGCGGGCTTTCGCATCGTCTGGCGCGGCATGGAGTTTTCCAGAAGCGCCGGCACGGAACTGGAGAAGGTGCATATGGAGAGGGCGCTGGGGTGAGCGTTGGTGTCTGGCCGACGTTCAATTCCGTACGGGCGGATAGAGTTTGCGCTGGTGGATGACAGTCAGAATGTCGAGATCCGCCTCCGAGGCTAAGCGATACACGATGGTGTAAGGAAGCCCGGGAATAGCAAACTCACGCGTTCCCTCGACACTGCCTTCCCGTCCCAATACGGGGAAGCTTTCCAGCATGACGGTCACCTGGCGTATGCGAGACAGGATCCGGTCTGCCGTCGGCTCATCGGTCTCGGCAATATAGCGATGGATGTCGATCAGATCGGCCAGTGCTTGCGGTGTGAACCTAACGTTCAAAGCCAAACTGCTCCCAGACATCGGAAGCCGGTATCAGCGTGGAACGATTGTCAGCTTCAGCAAGCGCGGCGCGAATTTTTGCCTCTTTCCAGGCAGCATATTGCTCCGGCGTCACCGGCTTTTCGGTCGGTGGCGCTGTATCTGTTTGTGCTGAACTTTTGCGAAGTTTCGCCATGGTCTAACAATAGCGCAGCCATGGCCGAAAGGCAAAGGGCCGACGCTTTGCTTTGCCTTTGCGCCGGCCCATTGCTCTATCGGTTATCCTGCTCGGAGCGCACCAGAACCAGGCCGCGTTCGGTGATGCGGTAAGGCTGGCCGCTGCGAGAGGAAATGGCCTTTTTCTGCTTCAGCTTGCGGAAGGTGATGAGGTCGAGGCCGGAGAAGGCCCAGCCTTCGCGGGTCAGCAAGCGCACGGTCTCGATCTTGCGGTTGTCGTTGCGGATGAGTTCGATCCTGCCGCCCTGGGCGAGCAGGTGGAGAATGCGCTGTTCGGCGCGGGAAATGTCCATAGTCGTGAAGTCCGAAAGGTCCCGTGGGGACGCATGAAAACGGGTCCGGACGCAAAGGCTGCGCCGGGGCTTCGTGATCATCGGGCGGCCGTGAGAGATGGGCTCTCAGGCTGCCCCATACCGGGACTCGGACGAATTGGACATCAAAACTCCTGTTGACGCTTAAGAATTACCGGGAAAGCAACCGGCAATCAAGCGGTTGGTCGGTGGTGCCTCTTGGAATTGCCGCGATGCGATGGTCTAATCCTGTCGTCACACAGAGGCTGCCATGCTGACCATTCGCAATGCCCGGGAAGACGAGGCCGAGTTATTGACTGAGATCGGGTTGCGCGCCTGGGCGCAGGCCATGGGCGCCATCGGCGGCAGCGATGTGCTGCAGGAAAGCGCATCGTCCGCCTTTTCCAATTTCGTCCGGTCATCCTGGCTCACCATCACCGTCATCGAGGACAATGGCGTCGTGGCCGGCTGGGCGGCGCGCGAGGGGCTGGACGAAACGATCAGCGATTTCTGGATCGACCCGGATCATCAGCGCCGCGGCCTTGGGGCAACCCTGATCGGCGAGGTGGAAAAGGAAATCGTCCACCAGGGGTTTGCCACCGCAAGGCTCGAAACGCATGCCCACAATACGGATGCCGTGACCTTTTTTGAAAGAAACGGATATGCCGTGAACTGGCTGTCGGTCGCCTATGCGCCAAAGCTTGACCAGGATGTGCAATCGGTCGGCATGTCCAAGCAACTGGTGGCGCCGGAGGCTGAAGGCTACGGGCGCGAGTTCTGAAGCCTGCAATTGAGGCCGGGCTGGTGCCGTTCAAAAGCGGGAAAGCTTGCACGCCTGCCTCATTTGCTCTACCTGACAAAGACTTCAAACAGTCCGCATGAAGAGCTTTTTCCATGACCCTTGTCGATGTTCGCACGCCTGATCCGAAACGCTTCATTCCCGGTGCCACCGGCGATTGGGAAGTCATCATCGGCATGGAAGTGCATGCGCAGGTGCTGTCTAAATCCAAGCTGTTTTCCGGCGCCTCCACCGAGTTCGGCAAGGCGCCAAACGCCAATGTGTCGCTGGTCGATGCCGCCATGCCCGGCATGCTGCCCGTGATCAACGAAGAATGCGTGGCCCAGGCCGTGCGCACCGGCCTGGGCCTGAAGGCTAAGATCAACAACCGCTCGATCTTCGACCGCAAGAATTATTTTTATCCCGACCTGCCGCAGGGCTACCAGATCTCGCAGTTCAAGGATCCGATCATCGGCGAAGGCCAGATCGTGATTTCGCTCGGACCGGATCGCCAGGGCAATTTCGAGGATATCGAAATCGGCATCGAGCGTCTGCACCTGGAACAGGATGCCGGCAAGTCCATGCATGACCAGCATCCGACCATGTCTTATGTGGATCTCAACCGGTCGGGCGTGGCGCTGATGGAAATCGTGTCGAAGCCCGACATGCGCTCCTCGGACGAGGCCAAGGCCTATATGACCAAGTTGCGCTCCATCGTGCGTTATCTCGGCACCTGCGATGGCAACATGGACGAGGGCTCCATGCGCGCCGACGTCAACGTTTCCGTGCGCCGTCCGGGCGAAGGGTTTGGCACGCGCTGCGAGATCAAGAACGTCAACTCCATCCGCTTCATCGGCCAGGCCATCGAATACGAGGCACGCCGGCAGATCGCGATCCTTGAGGACGGCGGCTCCATTGACCAGGAAACCCGTCTGTTCGACCCGAACAAGGGCGAGACGCGCTCCATGCGCTCCAAGGAAGATGCGCATGATTACAGATACTTCCCCGATCCTGATCTGCTTCCGCTTGAGTTTGATGATTCGTTTGTTGAGGCCCTGAAGAAGGACCTGCCGGAACTGCCCGATGACAAGAAGGCGCGTTTCGTGGCCGAGCTTGGCCTGTCGGTTTACGATGCCTCGGTGCTGGTTTCGGAAAAGTCGATTGCCGATTATTTTGAAGCCGTGGCTGCCGGCCGCGATGGCAAGACGGCGGCGAACTGGGTGATCAACGACCTGCTCGGCGCGTTGAACAAAGCCGGCAAAGGCATTGAAGAGACTCCCGTTTCCCCGGCCCAGCTCGGTGGCATCATCGATCTCATCAAGTCGGAAACCATTTCCGGCAAGATCGCCAAGGACCTGTTCGAGATCGTCTTTACCGAAGGCGGCGATCCCGCCGAAATCGTCGAGAGCCGTGGCATGCGCCAGGTGACCGATACTGGCGCCATCGAAAAGGCCGTGGACGAGATCATTGCCGCAAACCCTGATCAGGTCGCCAAGGTGCTGGCAAAGCCCACGCTTGCCGGCTGGTTTGTCGGGCAGGTGATGAAGGCAACGGGTGGCAAGGCCAACCCGCAGGCCGTGCAGGCGCTGGTCAAGGCAAAGCTCGGGCTTGAAGACTGATCAACGCTGTTTCGGGGCTGTTTGAAGCCGTTCCACAGCACCGGTCCGCGCCTGTCGCGTGGCCGGTGTTGTCGTTTGAGGAGAGATAAAAGACATGGTGTTTTTTGTACGCACCGCCGGCGAGCAGGATGTGGAGGCAATCCGCGCCCTGCTGCGCGAAACCTGGCATGCCACCTATGACGGCTTTTATGGCAGTGCAAAGGTGGCTGAACTGACCACGACCTGGCATTCGGCGGCGGACATCAAGGCACAGATCGGCAAGCGCGACGGCGAGTTTCTGGTGGCCGATGACGGGCGCAAGCTTGGTGGTGTCGGTTATGCGGCGATGTCGCCGAAGATGACGAAGACCGCCATGCTGCATCAGCTTTACGTGCGCCCCTCCTGCCAGAACGAAGGCATCGGTCGGGATATCTTTGCCGAGCTGGAGACCTGCTTTCCCGACGCGGAAATCATGCGACTGGAAGTGGAGCCACGCAATGTGCGCGCCATCGCCTTCTACAGCCGCCTCGGTTTCATCGAGGTCGATCGCACGAAAAACTGCGGCGGTGCAGACAGCGGTATCGAAGCCGTGATCATGGAAAAGCCGCTGGCAAGATGAGCAGGGCCGGGCAACCGTTCGGCTAAATGCTTGTTATGCCAGATGAGGGGTGGAGGTGCGCCACCCGACGGGATAAGATCTGAGCAGTATTCGGAACTGGAGGAGAGTGCGAATGACTGCCGAGGATTTTGTAGTGCGCAAGGCCCGGGAAGAGGATCTTCCCCAACTCATTCATCTCCTGGCGGAGGATACGGTCGGCTCGCATGGCGATACCGTCGATCCGAGTGCGTTCGAGGATTATCTGCGCGCCTTTCATGTGATCGATCAGGCGCCACAGGAGCAGCTGTTTGTGGCCGAACGCAACGGCGAGATCGTTGCGACCTATCAGATGACGTTTCTGCGCACGCTGCGCGGGCGAGGCGCGATGGATGCGCAGGTGGAGGCGGTCCACACGCGTGCCGACTGCCGCGGGCAGGGCATTGGCCGGGCGTTGATGGACCATGCGCAGCAGGAAGCCCGTCGCCGCGACTGCCGGCTGCTGCAGCTGACCTCCAATGCAGCGCGCACCGATGCGCATCGTTTCTATGAACGGGAAGGGTTTACCCGCACCCATATCGGCTTCAAGATGAAGCTCAAATAAGAGTGCGCGGCCGCCGAACCACTGGACATCGACGGTGCGAGATTGCATAAGCAGATCAAGGAAACATTCCTTGTCTCTCGCGAGGACGTTGGAAAAAAGCATGAAAAATCTCCTCCTGCAAATCTTCACCTGGTGGAATGGCCAGACAATGGGCACCCGCTTCTTTACCTGGCGCAAGGGAACGCGCGTCGGCGAAGACGAGTTGGGCAATGTCTATTATGAGGGCCCCATGTCCTCCTATGGCCTGCAGAAGCGCTGGGTGATCTACAAGGGATATGCGGAAGCCTCCGCGATTCCGCCCGGCTGGCATGGCTGGATGCATCACCGCACGGATATAGCCCCGAGCAAGGAAACCTATGTGGCCCGCGAATGGCAGAAGTCGCATGTGCCCAACATGACCGGTTCGCCGCTCGCCTATCGTCCCAAGGGCTCGCTCGAGGCAACCGGCGAGCGTCCGCGCGTCACCGGCGACTATGACGCCTGGACACCCGGCGGCTGACCTTTTCTTTCTCCGCCTTCGCGCCACATTTGCGGCATAACCCATGCCTGCCCCGGTTACTTGTCGGGACAGGTTTTAAATCGTGGTGAGATCGCCGATGCGACAGAATTTCCTTCGACCGCTGCTTCTCAGCCTGACTGTGGGGGCGACCTTGCTGTCCGGCATGATGCCTGCCTCTGCCGCGCGGCTGGAAAACCCGGTGGCGGAATTTTCCGGCATCGACAAGATCACAGGCCGCATCACCAAGTTCGACGTCTATGTGAACGAGACGGTGCAATATGGCGCGCTGCAGGTGACACCGAAGGTGTGTTATTCACGCGATGACAGCGAGGCGCAGCGGATCGACGGTTTCGTTGAGGTCGATGAGATCACGCTCGACCGAAAAATCCGCCGCATCTTTACCGGCTGGATGTTTGCCGATAGCCCCGGTTTGAATGCAGTCGAACACCCGATCTATGACGTGTGGCTGACCGGCTGCAAAAAGACGTCTGACGTTCCGCCACCGGCTGCCGCACGCAAGTAAGGCCCCAAATCTCACTTATTCCCTGCGCGTCGTCATTGGATATATGCGATGATGAAGATTATCGTGGGACGCCACCGGAGCCTTTGCCATGCCACTCGCTGAAAAATTCATCGTCCTGCCGTTCAAGAAGAACCGCGGCCATATCGTGCCGGGCGAAATGCGCCAGGCCTCCAGCGCTGCATCCGCGGAAAAGATCGCCACTGCCATGTCCGCCCGCCATATCGGCGTTGCCGCCTATTCCGTGCAGGTGGATGAGGAGAGCGGCGACATGTCGAGCCCGAAGCTGATCATCGGTTTTGGCGAGACGGCGGATCTGACGACAAACTAAGGCGGCATTGCCGCTGCGGGACACAGGGCTTTACCCCTAAAACCGCAGCGTTTCGCCTTCCATCGCGCCGGCCAGAAGTTTCAGATAGTCCGCCTTCGGCACGTCGATTGCGCCGAAGGTCTTCAGGTGTTCGGTGGTGAACTGCGTATCGAGAAGGCGAAAGCCCTTGGCCTTCAGCCGGTCCACCAGATGGACGAGGCAGATCTTGGAGGCGTTGGTGCGGCGCGAAAACATGCTTTCGCCGAAGAAGGCACTGCCAAGCGAGACGCCGTAAAGCCCGCCCACCAGTTCATCCCCCTCGAATGCTTCCACGCTATGGGCGTGGCCCATGCGATGCAATTCCGTGTAGAGCGTGCGGATGGTGGCGTTGATCCAGGTGCTTGGCCTGTCAGGCGCTTCTGCTGCACAGCCAGCCATCACGGACTCGAAGGCTGTATCGACACGGATGGTGAGGGTGGAGTGCTTGATTGCCTTCTGCAGGCTGCGTGACACATGAAAAGCGTCGAGCGGCAGGATGCCGCGCAGTTCCGGCTCGACCCAGAAAATCTCCGGATCATCAGCCGATTCGGCCATGGGAAACAGGCCGATGGAATAGGCGCGCAGCAGAACATCCGGGGTAATGGCTGGATAATATCTGCCGCGCCGCCCTGCCATAGTTAGGCTTCGGGCTTATCGCCTGCCAGGTACTTTTCCAACCAGTGGATATCATAATCGCCATTGGCGATATCCTGGTTGGAAACGAGGTCCTGGAACAGCGGAAGCGTCGTCTTGATACCGTCCACGACGAACTCGTCCAGCACGCGGCGCAGACGCATCATGCATTCGACGCGGGTGCGTCCATGCACGATCAGCTTGCCGATGAGGCTGTCGTAATAGGGCGGGATCTTGTAGCCGGCATAAGCGCCTGAATCGACGCGAACGCCGAGACCGCCCGGCGCATGGAAATGCGTGATCGTGCCCGGAGACGGCACGAAGGTGCGCGGATCCTCGGCATTGATGCGGCATTCGATGGCATGGCCGGAAAAGACGATCTCTTCCTGGGTCACGGAGAGGCCGGCGCCGGAAGCGACGCGGATCTGCTCGTGCACCAGGTCGATATTGGTGATTGCCTCGGTGATCGGGTGCTCCACCTGCAGGCGGGTGTTCATCTCGATGAAGAAGAACTCGCCATTTTCGTAGAGGAACTCGATCGTGCCGGCGCCCCGGTACTTCATCTTCTTCATCGCGTCGGCGCAGATCTGGCCGATCTTCATGCGCTGTTCGACGTTGAGGGCAGGGGAGTTTGCTTCTTCCCAGACCTTCTGGTGACGCCGCTGCAGCGAGCAGTCGCGTTCGCCGAGATGAATGGCGTTGCCTTCGCCGTCACCGACGATCTGCACTTCGATATGGCGCGGCTTGCCGAGATATTTTTCCATGTAGACGGCGTCATTGCCGAAGGCGGCAAGCGCTTCGGAACGGGCGGTCGACACGGCCTCTTCCAGTTCGGCCTCGGTCTTGGCAACCTTCATGCCGCGGCCACCACCGCCGGCGGTGGCCTTGATCAGGACCGGGAAGCCGATCTGACGGGCGATTTCCAGCGCGTTTTCCGGAAGCACTTCACCATCGGACCCCGGCACAACCGGAATGCCAAGCTCGACCGCCGTCTTCTTGGCGGTGATCTTGTCGCCCATCAGGCGGATATGTTCCGCCGTCGGTCCGATGAAGGTGATGCCGTGTGCGTCGAGGATATCGGCGAACTTGGCGTTTTCCGAAAGGAAGCCGTAACCGGGGTGGACGGCATCGGCGCCGGTGATTTCGCAGGCGGCAACGATCTGGTGGATGTTCAGATAGCTGTCACGCGAGGGCGGCGGACCGATGCAGACACTTTCGTCGGCAAGGCGCACGTGCATGGCGTTTGCATCGGCCGTCGAGTGGACGGCGACGGTCGCAATACCGAGTTCCTTGCAGGCGCGCAGGACGCGCAGTGCAATTTCGCCGCGGTTGGCAATGAGAATCTTGGAGATCATGGATCTGCCTTATTCGATCACGATGAGCGGTTCGCCATATTCGACAGGCTGGCCGTCGCTGACGATGATTTCCGTCACCTTGCCGGAACGCGGCGCGGGGATCTGGTTCATGGTCTTCATGGCTTCGATAATCAGCAGCGTCTGGCCTTCCTTGACCATCGCGCCGACTTCGACAAAAGGACGCGAGCCGGGGGCCGGCGACAGGTAGACCGTGCCGACCATGGGTGCGGCAACGGCGTTGCTGCGATCCTTCACGGCTTCGGCGGGGGCTGCTGCGGCCGGTGCGGCGGCTGCAGGTGCTGCGGCATATTGCGGCGCTGCGGCCTGCACATACTGTGCGGCGGGAATGTTGCGCGACACGCGGATGCGCAACTCGTCCTGCTGCACTTCGATTTCCGTGAGATCGGTATCCTTGAGGATGTTCGCCAGATCGCGGATCAACCCCTTGTCGATACCGGTTTTCTTCTCAGACATGGTCAACCTATATGTTCTGTTGTTCTTAGCTGGTGATGTCGCGCAGGGCATGCAAGGCCAACACGTAACCGCCCGGGCCCAATCCGCAGATCATTCCCTTGGCGGCCGCCGCGATCATGGATTTATGACGGAATTCCTCGCGCGCATGGATGTTGGAAATATGCACTTCCACGACCGGCACGGAAATGGCGCGGATCGCATCATGCAGGGCAATCGAGGTGTGGCCGTAGGCGCCGGGATTGATAACCACGCCGACAGCACGGTCATTGGCCTCATGCAGCCTGTCGACCAGCACGCCCTCATGATTGCTCTGGAAACATTCGACCGAAAAGCCGAGCGTTTCGCCTGCCGCGATGCAATCCTCTTCGATGTCCTTCAACGTCTTGCCGCCGTAAATGCCGGGTTCGCGCTTGCCCAGCATGTTGAGGTTCGGCCCGTTGAGAACGAAGATTGTTTTGATCATGGAATACCCGTCAGAAAATCAGCGCCACCTATAGACCGGCCAGCGCCCAAGGGAAAGCCCCCGGCCGCGAAAGCCGTTGATAACCGGGGGGCAGGCCTATTTTCGAAGCAGGACGGACGCCTCAGCAGGTTGCCTTTCCGCAGGCGCGGATGTTGGCAATCTTCTCCGAAAGCTCCTGATGGCCAACGGCACCGAACACGGCCTCGTTGCCGACGACATAGAAGGGCGTGCCGGTGATGCCGAGATTGTTGGCGAGCGCATAGGTGTCGCGCACCTGCGCATCGTTCGGGTTTTTCGCCATGGAGGCCCGCAAGGTCTTTTCCGGAATTCCGAGCGAGGCAGCAACGGCAATCGCCGAGGCTTCCGTAGCGCGGTCCTGCCCACCAAGCAGGGTGCGGTGGAACTCGGCATATTTTTCCGGCGCCGTCAGGCGCACGGCGTTTGCCACGCGATGGGCTGCCATCGAATCAGGCCCGAGAATGGGGAATTCCTTGAGGATGAAGCGGACATTCTTGTCTTCTGACAGGATCTCTTCCATGTCCGACAGCGCCCGCTTGCAGTAGCCGCAATTGTAATCGAAGAACTCGACCACGGTGACATCGCCCTTTGGATTGCCCACGCTGATATCGCTCGGGGTGGAATAGATCGCCTGGCGATTGGCCTCGATGCCGTTGGAGGCCTGCGAGATGCGCGCCTCCTGCTGCTTCTTCTCCAGCGCATCCTGCACTTCCAGCATCACTTCCGGATTGGCGATCAGATATTCGCGGATGAAGGCGCCCATTTCCTGTTTCTGCTGGTCATCCAGCGCAACGGCTGCGCCCGCGAAAGGAACGATGGCAGTGCCGGCGATCAGGAGCGCAGCGAGCGTCTTGGAAAAGGGCTTCATGTCTGTCCTCGTCTTTAAAATTTCATCAAAGGGCCGCGCGAGCGCGCAGGACGAATCGCACCGGCGTCTGTCTGTGGCCTGCAATCGATCGAACCATAATGCCTGATCGCACCTTAGACAAACTCACATCTGTGTATGGCAGCGACAGCAGTGCATCCACCAAAGGAAACGGCCGCGGGATGCGCGGCCGTCTCGTCTTTTCAATCTGTCCGGTTTCTCAAAGGAAACCGCGGCGCTGCCACCAGCCGCCCTTCTTGGGCTTTGACGGATCGCTATCGCCTTCCGGAGAAGCGGCCGACTTGATCACCGGCTCGGAGGCCGTGATGGTGGAGGCGCGATTGGCGCGGGCAGGCCTCTGATCGGCCTCGCCGTCCTCGGCGGATGTGGTGTCGACCGGGGCGGGAGCCGCTTCGGCAGCGGGCTCATCGCGTGGGGTCTCAGCCGTTGCAACCGCTGCAGGCTCTGCAACAGGCTGGGCTTCCGCTTCAACGGCAGCCGGTGTTTCCGCAGGTACTTCCTCGACGGCGGCAGAAGCTGGAGCTTCGGCAACCGCTACCTCATCCGGCGCGGCCTCGACGACCTTTGCCTTGCGGCTGCGGCGCGGCTTGGCAACCTTTGCTTCCGGCACTGCGACTCCAACGTCTGCAACCGGCTGTTCAACGGCTTCCGCTGCGGCTTCTACAGCGATGGTGGCATCCGCGGGCGTTTCGGTTGCGGACACTGCGTCATCGGCTTCACCGCCGGTGTCTTCGCCACCCTCTTCGCCAGTCGTGTCGTCACCATCCGCGGAAACGCCGTTTTCGTCTTCGTCGCTGCGATTGCGGCGACCGCCACGCTTGCCACGACGGCGGCGCTTGCGGCGCTGGCCTTCTTCGGTGTCGTTCAGGCTGGTTTCGCCAGCTTCTGCACGCTCGCCAGCACCTTCGCCTGCGTCGGTTGCATCGTCCTCGTCCGTGTCGTCTTCGTCGCCTTCAGCCTCGTCGCTGGCAGACTGCGGAAGCTCGGCGCCGTTGCGATCGCGGTTGCGACGACGACGGCGGCGCTTGCGCTTGCGACCGTTCTGATCGTCCTCGCCACGCGCTTCCTGCGAGACTGCAGCCGTTGCGGCCGCCGCAGCAGGTGCTGCCACAACCACATCGTCTTCCTCTTCCTCGTCTACCTCGGGGATGTAGTCGTCATCCTCATCCTCAATGGGAAGGGTCGCAAACTGCATCAGGCTTTCGATGCGAACCGGGTTTTCCACCGGCTCGCCACGATCGATGGCAAAGTGGGCTGCACCCACGCCGGCATCCGATTCGATGAAGATGGAAACGCCGAAACGCTTTTCATAATCCACCACGGAGCCGCGCTTCTGGTTCAGAAGATAAAGCGCGATATCGGGCGTGGTGCGCACGGTGATGTCGTGCGTGGTGTTCTTCAGCAGATATTCCTCGACGCCGCGCAGGACATGCAGGGCAACCGAAGACTGCGAGCGCACATGGCCGGTTCCGCCGCAATGCGAGCAGATCTGCGTCGTGGATTCCAGAACGCTGGCACGGATACGCTGGCGCGACATTTCGAGAAGGCCGAAATGCGAGATGCGGCCGACCTGGATGCGGGCGCGGTCGTTCTTCAGGCAATCCTTCAGGCGCTTTTCGACGGAGCGATTGTTGCGCTTCTCTTCCATGTCGATGAAGTCGATCACGACAAGGCCGGCAAGGTCGCGCAGGCGCAGCTGGCGGGCAACCTCTTCGGCGGCCTCCAGATTGGTCTGCAGCGCGGTTTCCTCGATGGAATGCTCGCGGGTCGAACGGCCCGAGTTGACGTCGATCGCCACCAGCGCTTCGGTCTGGTTGATGATCAGGTAACCGCCGGACTTCAGCGTCACCTGCGGCTGCAGCATGCGGTCCAGCTGCGCCTCGATGCCCGAACGGGCAAAGATCGGATGCAGGTCGCGGTAGGGCTGAACCACCTTGGCATGGCTCGGCATCAGCATCTTCATGAAGTCTTTCGCTTCACGATAGCCTTCTTCGCCGGACACCACGATCTCGGAAATGTCCTTGTTATAGAGGTCGCGGATCGAGCGCTTGATCAGCGAGCCTTCTTCATAAACGAGGCACGGCGCCATGGAGGCGAGCGTCAGCGTGCGCACGTTTTCCCACAGGCGCATCAGATATTCGAAGTCGCGCTTGATCTCGACGCGGGTGCGGTTGGCACCGGCGGTGCGCAGGATAACGCCCATGCCCTGCGGAACTTCCAGCTCGCGGGCGATTTCCTTCAGACGCTTGCGGTCCGTCGGCTGGGTGATCTTGCGCGAAATGCCGCCGCCCCGCGCCGTGTTCGGCATCAGGACAGAATAACGACCGGCCAGCGACAGATAGGTGGTGAGGGCCGCACCCTTGTTGCCGCGTTCTTCCTTGGCCACCTGCACCAGCAGGATCTGCCGGCGCTTGATGACTTCCTGAATGCGGTACTGCTTGCGCGGCTTGCGGTAGACGCGATCCGGAACCTCTTCCATCGCATCTTCGGCGCCGACCGATTCGATCACTTCCTTTTCGTGATTGTCGTCATCGTCGTCGTCATCATCGTCATCGCGGCTGCGACGGTCGGACACGTCTTCGGAAATGGCGTCGGTTTCCACCATGGCGGCCATCGTATCCGGCGTGGTGTCGTCGTCACTGCCAACGGCGGCAATCTGCGCGTCGGCAGCGTCAGCTGCTGCTTCGCCGGCGTCTGCAATTTCGTCTGCGGCCGGCTTCTTGCGCGAACGGCTGCGGCGGGGCTTTGCCTTGGGCTTTTCCTCGGCAGCCGGTTCGGAAACCTCCGATACGGCCTCAACGACTTCCGTCGTCGCAGGCTCCGGCGTTTCGGATCCGAGAGCGGCGTCCACCTGGGCAACGATGCCGATATCCGGCTGGTCTTCCTTGGAGAGATCAACGATCGGATCTGCCGAATCAAAATCCGGATGGCGGCGCTGGTCTTCGGCCTCGGCCTGCATCAGCGCCTGGCGATCGGCGAGCGGGATCTGGTAATAGTCCGGATGGATTTCCGCAAAAGCGAGGAAGCCGTGGCGGTTGCCGCCGTAATCCACGAAGGCGGCCTGCAGTGACGGCTCGACGCGGGTCACTTTGGCCAGATAGATGTTGCCGCGTATCTGCTTCTTGTGCTGCGACTCGAAGTCGAATTCCTCGATCCGGTTTCCCCGAACGACGACTACGCGTGTCTCCTCTTCGTGAGACGCGTCGATAAGCATTTTGTCTGCCATGAAAGTTCTGCTCCTCGGCGCGGACGCGCAGAGGCAGAGGGGCGCATCACAAGGACAGGCCGATCGTGCGTCGCGTACAGGGCGCCGGATAAGAATATTCCCGTCGGCAGCCTCGGCGAAGGGATCAACCGGACGCCGACCGGAGCCATCGGCTCCCTCCGCTGTTCCAGTTTATGCAATCCGTGCCGCGACATCAAAGACCAGACGAGAAAGACGATACAATAGACCCGACCAGGGGTCCGATGAATTTGCTCCCGATGAGCGTGGATGGCGAACCATCCGGTACTGTCTCCGGCCACCGCCGGTTCATATAGAGTTTCAGGCCAAATGTAGAGACGGCGGATGTCTGTCGGTCTCCGGCGCCAGAACTAACTTGCTGGCAGCCTATCAACATACTATCCCGTCGACACTTAAACCCTCATAACCCTTGTATGTTTTATCCGTCACAATAGCAAGGGCAAAGCCGGTTCTGCCTTATTATGGATCAATTTGCGCGCCTTAAGCCAGACGTGAAAAGGGCAGTGCCGTGACCGGACGAACGGGCGGGCGGTTGCGGACCATCCCGCAGCGGGATCCGCGTGGCGAATCGGTCGTTGCCTGGCTGGCGCGGACGGCAAGGCAAGGCAGGGCCGCAGCGATCATCGGGCAGGGGCGAGCAAGAGGTTCGGCAAGAGGGGAACGGCAGGGCGAATGATACGGCTTTCGACAGCAATCCAGACGGTTGTACCGCCGGTGTTTTCCCGTGGCTCTGTGCAATGGCCTCGCCGGTTCTGCGCTGCATGCCTTGCCGTGGCCTTTGCGCTGACCGTGTCTCTGGCGTTGCTCATGCCCTTCATGGCGCGCGCCAGCGAAACCGAAGCCGAAACGAAACCGGGCGAAAATCTGCTCGCCTTCAGCGCCCGCATTGCCGGAGACGATGCCCGCACGCGCGTGGTGATCGATTTCGACGGCAAGCCGGAATTTACCGCCCATTATGTCGCGGGGCCGGAGCGGATCGTCATCGACCTGCCGGCCACAGCCTTCGGCTTTCCAGCCGAAGATCTTGCGCCGCGCGGGCTCTTCAAGGACATCCGTTACGGCACGATGGGGCAGGGGAGTGCGCGCATCGTCTTTACCGGCATCCGCCCGGTGCGCCTGGTGCTTGCCGAAGTGCAAAAGAACGAGGGCCATGGTTTCCGCCTCGTGCTTGACGCAGAGATGACCACGCCAAAGGCCTTTGCGGATCTCGTATCCCAGCAGAAATGGGGCCAGTCGCTATCCAATTCCGCCCTGCAGGGCCTTGGCGCCACGGCAAAGGATCCGGCAACCGATGGCGTCTTTACCATTGCTGTCGACGCGGGCCATGGCGGCATCGATACCGGCGCCATGGGGGCGAAATCGAAGACGCCTGAAAAGGAGATCACGCTCGCCTTCGCCAATACGCTGGCCGACCGCCTCAACCAGCAGACAGGCGTCAAGGCGTTTCTCACCCGCGACAGCGATACCTTCCTGTCTTTGTCCGAACGGGTGACGCTGGCGCGCCAGGGCGGGGCGGACCTGTTCATATCCCTGCATGCCGATACGCTCGGCCAGAAGAACATTCGCGGCGCAACCGTCTACACGCTCTCCGATACCGCTTCTGACCGCATGGCGGCAGCGCTTGCAGCGCGCGAAAACCTGTCCGACCAGCTTGCCGGTTATTCCATCGAAAGGGGGCCGCCGGAAATTGCCGATATCCTGCTCGATCTCGCACGCCGGGAAACCCAGGCCTTTTCGATTTCGCTGGCGGAACGGGTGGTCAAATCCTTCGACGGACAGATCGGCCTCATCAACAATCCGCACCGGCAGGCCGGTTTCCAGGTGCTGCGCGCGCCGGACATGCCGTCCATCCTGCTGGAACTAGGCTTCCTCTCCAATCCCGACGACGAGGCGCTTCTGCTTGATCCCGAATGGCGCCAGAAGGTGGCGGATCGGATGGTTGACGCCGTGATGCGCTACCGGACGGAGACGGTGGCGGGGGGCGGCTGACAGTCGCCGATCGGCAGCCTTCAGCGCGCGAGCGTGCCCACAATGTTACAGCCTGCGGTAAATTGCGCTTTTCGAGGCCTTGCACCAACACGTGCCTGTGAAAGGCAGGCTGGAGCCCTACTTTCCTCACATTCGAGCGGTTACACGGGACAAGCGGTAGCACGGGGATTGACAGAGACCGGCGACAGCCCGGTTTTCCCGGCTTCAGGCTTGCGCTTGCAAGGCCGCCCGTGCAAAACGCCTCGAAACATGAGATGGTGCTGTTGTGCGCCAGACGATATTAAAGCGGTAGCTGCTGATGATCAGATTGCTTGGATACCTTTTCGGACTGGCCTGCGCGGGGTTCCTCGTGGTGGCCGCCGTCGCTGCCGTTTATCTCGGCGGCGTATCCAGGGACTTGCCCAATTACGAAGTTCTGGCCTCCTATGAGCCGCCGGTCGCCACGCGTGTGCATGCCGGCAACGGCGCGCTGATGGCCGAATATGCCCGCGAAAAGCGGCTGTTCCTGCCGATCCAGGCCATTCCGGATCGTGTCAAGGCGGCTTTTCTCTCTGCGGAAGACAAGAACTTCTACAATCATCCGGGCGTCGATTTCTGGGGTCTGGCGCGCGCAGTCGTCAACAACGTCCAGAACATCGGTTCCGGTCGTCGTCCGGAGGGCGCCTCGACCATCACGCAGCAGGTGGCCAAGAACTTCCTTCTGTCGGCTGACCAGACCATCGACCGCAAGGTCAAGGAAGCGATCCTTTCCTTCCGCATCGAGCAGACCTATTCGAAGGACAAGATCCTCGAGCTTTATCTGAACGAGATCTTTTTCGGCCTTAATGCTTATGGCATCGCCGGTGCAGCGCTGACCTATTTCGACAAGTCGGTGACGGAACTGACGATTGCCGAGACCGCCTATCTGGCCTCGTTGCCGAAGGGTCCCGCCAATTACCATCCGTTCCGTCATGAAAAGGCAGCGCTCGAGCGCCGCAACTGGGTCATCGACCGCATGGCCGAGAATGGCTACATCACCGTTGGCGATGCGACCGAAGCCAAGGCCCAGCCGCTCGGCGTCAAGCTGCGCCGCGGTGGCTCCTCGCTCTTTGCATCGGATTATTTCTCCGAGGAAGTCCGTCGCCAGATCATCGGCAAATACGGCGAAAAGGCCCTCTACGAGGGTGGCCTTTCGGTCCGCACCTCGCTTGACCCGCAGATGCAGATCATGGCGCGCGCGGCACTCCAGCACGGTCTGGTGGAATATGACCAGCGCCGCGGTTTCCACGGGCCGGTCTCGACGATTGCCGTCACCGGTGACTGGGGGCCGGATCTTGCCAAGATGTCGCCGCTGCGTGACGTGCCGGAATGGCAGCTTGCGGTGGTCACCGCCGTCTCGGCAACCGGTGTCGATATCGGCCTTCAGCCTGCAACCGTTGCCGGCAAGGTGGCCGACGATCGTGTGCGCGGCCAGATCCCCGCCGATGAAATGAAATGGGCCTATCGTGATGCCAAGGGCGAGCGCAAGACGGCGAAATCACCCGATGGCGTGCTGAAGCCCGGCGATGTTGTCTATGTGGAAGCCATCGAAGGCAAGACCGGCAAATTCCGGCTGCGCCAGCCGCCAAAAGTGCAGGGCGGCATGGTGGTGATGGACCCGCATACCGGCCGCGTTCTGGCCATGGTCGGCGGTTTCTCCTACGGCCAGTCAGAGTTTAACCGTGCGACCCAGGCGATGCGCCAGCCAGGGTCTTCGTTCAAGCCCTTTGTCTATTCGGCAGCGCTGGATAACGGCTATACGCCGGCCTCGGTCATTCTCGATGCCCCGATCGAAATGGTCTCGGGCGGTCAGGTCTGGCGTCCGGAAAACTATGGCGGCGACAGTGCCGGTCCCTCCACGCTGCGTCTTGGTATCGAAAAATCCCGCAACCAGATGACCGTTCGTCTGGCGCAGGACATGGGCATGGATCTCGTGGCCGAATATGCCGAGCGTTTTGGCATCTATGACAAGATGCTTCCGGTTCTCGCCATGTCGCTGGGTTCGGGCGAAACCACGGTGCTGCGCATGGTCTCGGCCTATTCCGTCATTGCCAATGGCGGCAAGCAGATCAAGCCGACACTGGTCGACCGCATCCAGGACCGTTACGGCAAGACCATTTTCCGTCATGAGGAACGCGGCTGCGAGGGCTGCAATTTCAGCCAGTGGGCAAACCAGGGTGAGCCGACGCTGGTCGACAACCGCGAGCGCGTGCTCGACCCGATGACGGCCTACCAGATCACGTCAATGATGGAAGGTGTGGTCACGCGCGGCACGGCGGCTGGAAAAATCCCGGTCAAGGATCGCGACGTCGCCGGCAAGACCGGCACCACCAATGATGAAAAGGACGCCTGGTTCGTTGGCTTCACGCCGGATCTGGTGGCGGGTCTTTATGTCGGTTTCGATACGCCGGCCCCGCTTGGCCGCGCCGGCACCGGCAGTGGCCTGGCAGCTCCGATCTTTGGCGATTTTCTGGCCCAGGCCGCCAAGGTGACGGCACCGAGCAAGTTCATCGTGCCCGATGGCATGCAGCTTATTCCGGTCAACCGCAAGACCGGCATGTTTGCCTATGAGGGCGAGCCGGATACGATCATCGAAGCCTTCAAGCCGGGCACCGGCCCTGCCGATTCGCTTTCGGTCATCGGCATGGGCGACCAGCTGCCGCCTGAGGAAATCCTCAAGACATCGCCGCAGGCCCAACAGGCCGTGACATCAGGCGCCGGCGGACTTTTCTGATCTCTGGATCAACATCTCCCGCATGGGCCTCACGGGCGCGTGCGGGGTTTACTTCGCCAGCGCCTGCCACTATGCACGGCGCAATTTCCCCGAAAGGACGAAGCACACACGATGCGCAATGAAACCCTGAACATTGTCGACGAAATCAAGCAGGCCATAAGCCTGCTGAGGAGGCATCTTTGACTGGGATCAGGCGGTAAGACGACTGGACTGGTTGAACAACAAGGCAGAGGATCCCTCCCTCTGGAATGACGCTGCCGAAGCGCAGAAGCTGATGCGCGAGCGTCAGCAGCTGGACGATTCGATTGCCGGCGTCAAAGCGCTCGAGCAGCGCCTGAAGGACAATATCGAGCTGATCGAGCTTGGCGAGGAAGAGGGCGATGACGCCATCGTTCGCGAAGCCGAGGATGCGCTGAAAGCCCTGCGGTCTGAAGCCTCGCGTCGGCAGGTGGAAGCCATGCTGTCAGGCGAAGCCGATGGCAACGACACTTATGTGGAAGTGCATTCGGGCGCCGGCGGAACCGAAAGCCAGGACTGGGCAAACATGCTCTTGCGCATGTACACCCGCTGGTCCGAGCGTTCCGGCTACAAGGTTGAATTGCTCGAAGTGCACGACGGCGACGAGGCCGGCATCAAGTCCGCGACCATTCTGGTCAAGGGCCACAATGCCTATGGCTGGATGAAGACCGAATCGGGCGTTCACCGCCTGGTGCGCATCTCGCCTTATGATTCGAACGCCCGCCGCCACACCTCGTTCTCATCGATCTGGGTTTATCCTGTGGTGGATGATTCCATCAATATCGAGATCAACGAGAGCGATTGCCGCATCGATACGTTCCGGTCGTCGGGTGCCGGCGGCCAGCACGTCAACACCACCGATTCGGCCGTGCGCATCACGCACATTCCGACAGGCATCGCGGTGTCGTGCCAGCAGGAGCGGTCGCAGCACAAGAACAAGGCCAAGGCCTGGGACATGCTGCGCGCCCGCCTCTACGAGGTCGAGTTGAAGAAGCGGGAAGAGGCAGCCAATGCCGAAGCCGCGTCGAAGACGGAAATCGGCTGGGGCCACCAGATCCGCTCCTACGTGCTGCAGCCCTACCAGCTGGTCAAGGACCTGCGCACCGGCGTGGAAAGCACCGATCCGGATAGCGTTTTGAACGGCGAGCTGAACGACTTTATGGAAGCAGCCCTGGCCCACCGCATCAGCGGCGGCGCCGGTGCAGATGTTGCCGATATCGACTAACAGGCGGTTTTCCCGAGCCATCAAAACGGCGCGCCACTCGCAAGGGGCGCGCCGTTTTTCGTTTTCGGCGGCTTCTCAGTCGGAAAACTGCTCGGCCAGAATGCGTTCCGACCAGGAATGATCGGGGTCGGAGAGAATGCGGGCGGTGCGCGCATCCGATTGCGCAATGCGCACCTGCAGCACGTCCTTCACCTCGGTATTGTCGGCGACCGCGTTGACCGGGCGTTTGTCCGGCTCGAGAATATCGATCTCGACGCACACCTTGTTCGGCAGCAACGCACCGCGCCAGCGGCGCGGGCGAAAGGCCGATACCGGCGTCATGGCCAGAAGCGGCGCCTCCAGCGGCAGGATCGGGCCGTGGGCCGAGAGGTTATAGGCGGTGGAACCGGCGGGCGTTGCAATCATCAATCCGTCGCAGATGAGTTCAGACAGCCGCACATGGCCATCGATCGTCACTCGAAGCTTTGCCGCCTGATAGGACTGGCGAAACAGATAGACCTCGTTGATGGCAAGCGCCACCGAGCTTGTGCCGTCGGCATTCACCGTTGTCATCTGTAGGGGATGAAAATCGTTTTCCAGCGCGTTGTCGATGCGCTCAAGCAGCTGGTCGACGCGATAATCGTTCATCAGGAAGCCGACGGAACCGCAGTTCATGCCGTAGATCCGCTTGCCGCTGTTGATCGTCTGGTGCAGCGTCTGCAGCATAAAACCATCGCCGCCGAGCGCAATGATCACATCGGCCTCCTCGACGGTGGCATTGCCGTAAAGCCCGGTCAGTTCCGACAGAGCCATCTGCGCTTCGGGCGCCGAGGATGCCATGAAGCAAAGATGATTGGAATTCAACGACATTGGCGCACCTCTTCTGGAGCACCTTGGTACAGGAAGAACTGCGGTGGGAACAAGTGCTTGCGTCCTGCAATGCGAAGAACGGCCTGAGGGCGCCTGCGAGAAGCTAAACTGCAGGTGATGCGGCGCAAGGATTGGAAGGTGAAATGGTGCCCCCGACAAGGTTCGAACTCGTGACCCCCTGATTACAAATCAGGTGCTCTACCAACTGAGCTACAAGGGCATTTCATGGTGCGAATTACCATATTCTCCCGGTGTGTAAAGCGTAAAATGCATCGGTTGAGGGGAAATGCGGCCAATGAAGCCTGGCAAACACGATGCTTTGAGGGTGCATATTAGGAAAATCTGAGAAAAAGAGGCAGTTGAGGCTTTTCCTTCACTCTTGGTTAGAGACCTTGCCCTAGATTTCGAAAGCCGGGTGATGCGGTTCAGCGTCCCTTCCGTGATGATTGCGGGCCCGGCCTGGAGCCTTTGCCGCGCAGCCGGCCGCTTGCATTCGGGCATGCAGGACAGAGCTGAACGCGGCTCGGAACATCAGGAATTCACCATATCCGGGCAAGGCCTTCTGCTGCTTTCCAGCAGACGACGCCTGTCCTGTTCTGCCCGCCTCCCGGCGGCACCTGTTTGCAGATGACAAGAGAGGGACGGTCCGCCATGGCGTCATCCGACATATTTGAGATCATTGCGTTTCGGCTGGGCGCGCAGAATTTTTGCATTCGCACCACCAGCGTGCGCGAAATCCGCGGTTGGGCGCCTTCCATGCCGATCCCCAATGCGCCGGGTTATGTGCTGGGCGTGATGAACCTGCGCGGCACCGTCATTCCGACGATCGATCTGGCCTATCGTCTTGGCATGGCGCCGGCCGAGCGTAGCGAGCGCAGTGCAATCGTGGTGGTGGAGGCAGGAGCCGAGATCATCGGGCTGCTCGTCGATCACGTCACCGACATGCTGTCCGTCTCCGCCGAACAGTTGCAGCCGGTGCCCGATGTCGTCTCCTCCTTCGATAGCCGCTTCTGCGATGGCATCATCACACATGCGGAGGGAATGATCTGCTTCATCAACGTGCAGCGTCTGTTTGGTGGCGATAGCCTGTCGGAAGCCGCCTGACGCTCCCGCCGCCAGGATGGCGGCGGTTCTGACCCTGTCCCGGAACCATTGACCCGAGCGAGTGACCCTATGCGTATCCTTGCACCCCTTGCCGTTCTCCTTGCTGCCCTGTCCTTCTCGGCCCCTGCTGCCTGGTCGCTGGATAAGCCGACCGGCCCGGTCATTCTGACCATCAAGGGCAAGCTTGCAACGCCCAATGTCGGCGAGACAGCGCAGTTCGATCTGGCCATGCTGGAAAAGCTTGCCGGGCGCACCGGCACGATGAAGACCCCCTGGACCGAGGGGGAAACGCAGTTTTCCGGGCCCTTGGTGCGCTCCGTCCTGACGGCTGCCGGTGCAAAGGGCAATGTACTGCTGGTGCGCGCCATCAACGATTATTTCGCCACCGTTCCAGCGGAAGACGCGATCAAGCATGACACGATCCTCGCCACCCGCGCCAATGGCAAGCTGATGTCGGTGCGCGACAAGGGGCCGCTCTTCCTGATCTATCCATTCGATCTGGAGCCGGCGCTCTATAACGAGGCCTACTTCTCCCGCTCCGTCTGGCAGATCAAGGAGATTGAGGTCCAGCCGTGATGCCGGCGACCCCTTTCAGCGGCGACGTGATCCGCAAGGCGAGCCGTATCACGGCGATACTGCAGATTTTTGCGGTCGTCCTGCTGGCAATCCTGGTCTCGGTCTATGTGGATATCTCCAGCCGCCAGCGCGACATGCGCGATGCGGTGCGGGAAAATGCCATGTGGTCCGTCTACCAGCTGAACCGGGAAAGCGGGGATCTCGTTCACGACCTGCAGCTGATGCTTTTCAGCGAAAATCTGGCAGAAGACCGGCTGCAGGAATTGTCTGTTCGGTATGACGTGGTCTATTCACGCATGAACATGCTGAAGAAGGCGCAGTTCGAGAAGAATTTCGCCGTCGATGTCGGGGTCGGCAGGCACCTCGATCTGGTCCAGAGGATCATCTTCGACAGCCAGCCGATCTTCGATGCGATTACGGCCGGGCAGCCGGTGTCGCGTCAGCAGTTGCAAGACCTCGACGGCCAATGGTCGAGGCTTTTCCGCGCCACCAGCGATCTGCTCGTTTATACCAATACATTCGTCTCCAGCGAGCGGGCCAAGGCGCGCATCGAGCTGGAAGGCCTGCAACGCAAATCGATCGCGCTGATCGGCCTTCTGGTGCTGTCCGTTGCCTTCCTCATTCTGACACTGCAACGCCAGTTGCGCAGCGTGCAGGCCGCCGGCGTCAGCCTTGAGGCGATGGCCGAGCAGCTCAGCGTGTCCTTTCAGGCGGCAGAGGCAGGGAACCGGGCAAAATCGCAGTTCATGGCCACGATGGGGCACGAGATCCGCACCCCGCTTAACGCCATTCTGGGCATGGTGGAACTCCTGGAACTTGGCCGGCTTTCGCCGGAGACGTCTGCCCATATCCGCACCATCCGCCGCTCCGGAGAGGCGCTCCTCGATATCATCAACGAGATCCTCGACTACGCCAAGATCGAGCATGGCAAGCTGGAGCTTGAGCGCCGTCCGGTCGATCTTCAGGGGCTTGCGGAAACCTGCACCGACATGATGCGCGGGCGCGCGGCGGAGGCGGGAAATACCGTAACGCTCGAGCTGGCCGGCGACTGGCGTGCCCGCACGGTCCTGTCTGATCCAACGCGGCTGCGCCAGGTCATCCTCAACTTCATGAGCAATGGGGTGAAATTCACGCAAGGTGGCCGGGTGACGCTTCGCATGCGCCAGACGCTGCGCAAAGGCGTGCTCTGGCTGCGCGTCGAGGTGCAGGATACCGGGATCGGCATCGACGAGGAGGGCAAGGCCAAACTGTTCCAGCCCTTCTCGCAGGTCGATGCCAGCATCAGCCGCCGCTATGGCGGAACGGGGCTCGGCCTGATTATCTGCAAGGAGATCATCGATCGTTTCGGCGGATCGGTCGGCGTCGACAGCACGGTGGGCGAGGGCAGTACCTTCTGGTTCGAAATGCCGATCGAGGCGACAGATGCGGTGGTCTCGTCGCAGGGCGAAAGAGACAATGCGCCGCTTGCAGCGCTGAGGCGCCTCCGGATCCTCGTGGCTGAAGACAACAAGGTCAACCAGCAGGTGATTCTCGGTTATCTCGATCACCTCGGCCAGGACGCCACGCTTGCGGAAAATGGTGCGCTGGCGGTGGAAGAGGCCGGCGCCAAACATTTCGACCTCATCCTGATGGACATGCAGATGCCGGTCATGGACGGTATCGAGGCGACGCGCCAGCTGCGCGCCGGTTCCGGGCCGTGCTGCGATGTGCCGGTGGTGGCCCTTACCGCCAACGCATCGGAAGAAGACCGTCGCCTCTGCCTTGAGGCCGGCATGACGGGCTTTCAGGCAAAGCCGATCGGCATTGCCGTTCTGCACCGGTTGATCCGCGAGATGGGCGGCAGCAGCCGGGAGGAGGCGGTCGCCGTACAGAGCCAACCGCCGGCCACAATACCGAAACCGGCTGCCGTGTCTCATCCCGTTGCGCCCGCCGTCTCGCCGCAGGTTGCAGCCACCGTTTCGGCGCGCCGGCAGGAGATTGCCGAGATTCTTGGCGAGGACGGGTTCCAGGAACTGCTGGATGCATTTTTCGAGGATGCCGTGGATATCCTGGCGGGCCTCCATGCGATGCTTGCCAGCGGCGAGCGGCAAAAGCTCGATCCGCTGCTGCACAATCTGAAGGGCTCTGCCGCCAATATCGGCCTGATGGACATTTCAGACCTGTCGCAGGCGCTTCGCCATTCGGACCCGGCTCCTGCCGATATCGAACGACTGACGCAGATGGTGGACGTCGCGCGTCAGTCCCTTTCCGCAAAAGACCAGACCGCCGCTGCATAAGGATAGAGAGACGATGAAAATTCTCGTGGTCGACGACAACAAAACCAACCTGATCCTTCTGAAGAAGTTGGCCGGTACGGTGTCCGGCTGCACGGCCATTGCCTTCTCAGGCCCGGAGGAAGCGCTCGGCGCGATGCCGGAGCTGGATTTCGATATCGGCGTGATCGATTTCCAGATGCCGGTGTATAACGGCGTCGACCTGCTGATCGAGATCCGCCGCTTTGAAAAATACCGCGACAAGCCCTTTGTTGTGGTAACCGCCGATGGCGATACGCAAACGCGCATGACAGCCATCAACGCCGGCGCCATCGATTTCTTGACGAAACCGGTTAACCCGGCCGAGTTTCAGGCGCGCATCCGCAATCTCGTGGCACTCGTCAATGCGCGCAATCAGCTGGCGGAAAAGGCGGCCTGGATCAAGAGCGAGGTGGAAAAGGCCGTCGATGAACTGCGCGAGCGCGAACAGGAAATCATCTACCGCCTGACGCTGGCTGCCACCTACAAGGATACCGATTCGGCCCTGCATACGCTGCGCGTCGGCGCTTATGCCGAGGCGATTGCCAAGGCTTATGGCCTGCCGCCCGCCATCTGCAGCGATATCCGTATTGCAGCCCCCATGCACGATATCGGCAAGGTCGGCATTCCCGATGCCATGTTGCTGAAGCGCGGCACCTATGTCGATCCGGAAGTGACCTATGTCAAAAGCCACGGCGCCATCGGCGGCCATATTCTCGGCCAGTCGCGGATCAGCCTGCTGCAGCTTGCCGCCGATATTGCAAGCGCCCATCACGAGCGATTCGACGGACAGGGATATCCTGAACGGCTGGCCGGAGAGGACATACCGCTTGCCGGGCGCATCGTGGCGATTGCCGACAGTTTCGATGCGTTGACGATCGCGCGGCCGTACAAGGAAGCCTGGAGCATGGAGCGGGCCGTGCAGCACATCAAGGAGCGCGCCGGGTCGCAGTATGATCCGCTCTGCGTTGCCGCGTTCGTGAAGAGCCTGCCGGTTATCCGCCAGATCATGGCGGTGCATCCCAGTGTCTCGAATGATGAGATGGCGGAGGCCGGTTAGGCGGCATGGTATTTACGGGCGGGCGCCGGTGAAGCAGGAACCTTTGCGCACAATACACGTTGCGTGTATCAAGAATGGCAAAGCGAGGGGGCCATGGCATTCAGAATACTGGTCGTTGAGGACCAGCTACTCATCGCGCTTCACATTGAGGAAGCCGTCCTTGCTCTCGGCCATGAAGTGGCGGGGATCGCGGCCAATCGCGCCGATGCATTGCGGCTGTCGGACGCGTGCGACATCGCGTTCGTTGACGTGCAGTTGCAAGACGGTCCGACCGGACCGGAGATCGGCCGAAGCCTTGCGGCAAACGGCACGACCGTTGTCTTCATGACAGCCAATCCGGAAGCGCTTTCGGGCGGCATCCCGGGTGCGCTTGGCGTCATTTCCAAACCCCTGTTTGATCTGGAACTGATTGGCTCGATCCAGTATGCCGCCGAAGTGCGTGCAGGAAACGATGCGCTGCCGCCGGAGCGGATGCGCCGTTTCGTCTCCTGACGCTTGCCGTCTGCACCTCGGTTGCGCCTTGATCTTCCAGGCGGTCAGCCCTTGGCATCACCCAGATGCCGACGCGATGCATAAAGCGCGATGGCTGCGGCATTCGACACATTGAGCGACTTGATGGCGCCCGGCATGTCGAGGCGTGCTAGCGCCGTGCAGGTTTCGCGCGTTTTCTGGCGCAGACCCTTGCCTTCCGATCCGAGCACCAGCGCAACCTTTGCGCCTGCAAACGTGCCTTCCAGCGGCTGCGGACCTTCCGAATCGAGACCGATGGTCTGGAAGCCGAGGCGGTGCAGCTCGCCCAGCGCATCGGCAAGGTTCGTCACCTGGATATAGGGGATCATTTCGAGCGCACCGGAGGCGGATTTGGCGAGCACGCCTGATTCCGTCGGGCTGTGACGCTGGGTGGTGATGATCGCACCGGCCTCAAAGGCAACGGCCGAGCGCATGATGGCGCCGACATTGTGCGGGTCGGTGACCTGATCGAGAACGAGAAGCAGCGGGCTTTCCTTCAGCGCCTCAAGCCGGCGCGCCGGCAGCGGCCGGGTTTCCAGCATAACACCCTGGTGAATGGCGTCGGGTCCGAGAACCTTGTCGATATCCTGCGGCGACGCCATTTCCACCGGGTAGGGGAGGCTCTCGGCCGGTCCGATATCCAGGCGCGCAAAGGCGTTCTGGGTCACGGTCAGCTTGATCAGCTTGCGCTCGCGGTTGTCGAGGGCGGCCCGCACGGTGTGGAGGCCGTAGAGATAGACGACATCGGGCGAAAGCTGCGGCGGCGTCCAGTCATCATTGCGACGGCTGCGGCGGTCCTGCTGCGGGGTGGGGATTTCGCCACGCTCACGCTTGGCGTCGCGCACCTGTCGGCGCAGCGTCGCGTAATGGGTGTCGCGGGCGGATTTGTCGGGGCGATCTTCCTTGCTCATGGCCGCCTTATATACATGAGGCGTCGTTCGGCATAGTCCCGGCCTCTGTCCACAGGCTGCCGCAGAGATTTAAATTTTCTGTCATTTTTCGTTTGCAGTCGTGTTGACAGAGGCGAGCGGGGCAGTCATATACGCCGCCGTGACTGAGGCAAACGACTTCGCCGCAGACACAGACGAGCTTGGTCTTCGGTCCAGACAGAATACTGGAGGGATGCCCGAGTGGTTAAAGGGGACGGACTGTAAATCCGTTGGCTCAGCCTACGTTGGTTCAAATCCAACTCCCTCCACCATTCTGATCTTCGACCGACAAGCCACCCCCGCGGGTATAGCTCAATGGTAGAGCAGCAGCCTTCCAAGCTGAATACGCGGGTTCGATTCCCGCTACCCGCTCCAAGTTTCAAAGACGATAGCAAGCCTCCCGTCGGGAGGTGCCGCAACCTCCGGGCCTTGTACGGGCAGGCGGCGTAATTATATCTTGCGCATCGAACGGGAAAGCCGTAAACGGCGACACCAAATCCGCACGCGCGGGTCCATCATTCTTTTTGATCACAGGAAGCATCAATGGCAAAGAGCAAGTTTGAGCGCAACAAGCCGCATGTGAACATCGGCACGATTGGCCACGTTGACCACGGCAAGACGTCTCTGACGGCAGCGATCACGAAGTATTTCGGTGAATACAAGGCGTACGACCAGATCGACGCTGCACCGGAAGAAAAGGCACGCGGCATCACCATCTCGACGGCACACGTCGAGTATGAGACGCCTGCTCGTCACTACGCGCACGTCGACTGCCCCGGCCACGCCGACTACGTCAAGAACATGATCACGGGTGCTGCGCAGATGGACGGCGCGATCCTGGTTTGCTCGGCTGCCGACGGCCCGATGCCGCAGACCCGCGAGCACATCCTGCTCGCCCGTCAGGTTGGCGTTCCGGCAATCGTTGTCTTCCTCAACAAGGTTGACCAGGTTGACGACGCCGAGCTTCTCGAGCTTGTCGAACTGGAAGTGCGCGAACTTCTGTCGTCCTACGACTTCCCGGGCGACGATATTCCGATCATCAAGGGCTCGGCTCTTGCTGCTCTGGAAGACAGCGACAAGAAGATCGGCGAAGACGCGATCCGCGAACTGATGGCAGCGGTTGACGCTTACATCCCGACGCCTGAGCGCCCGATCGACCAGCCCTTCCTGCTGCCGATCGAAGACGTATTCTCGATCTCCGGCCGTGGTACGGTTGTGACGGGTCGCGTTGAGCGTGGCATCGTCAAGGTTGGCGAAGAAGTCGAAATCGTCGGCATCCGCGCGACTTCGAAGACCACTGTGACCGGCGTTGAAATGTTCCGCAAGCTGCTCGATCAGGGCCAGGCTGGCGACAACATCGGCGCTCTGGTTCGTGGCGTTCAGCGCGATGGCGTTGAGCGTGGCCAGATCCTGTGCAAGCCGGGTTCGGTCAAGCCGCACAAGAAGTTCATGGCTGAAGCCTACATCCTGACGAAGGAAGAAGGCGGCCGTCATACGCCGTTCTTCACCAACTACCGTCCGCAGTTCTACTTCCGCACCACCGACGTGACCGGCATCGTGTCGCTTCCGGAAGGTACGGAAATGGTTATGCCTGGCGACAACGTCACCGTTGAAGTCGAGCTGATCGTTCCGATCGCGATGGAAGAAAAGCTGCGCTTCGCGATCCGCGAAGGCGGCCGTACCGTCGGCGCCGGCATCGTCGCTTCGATCGTCGAGTAATAGTTTTTCCCGCAAGGGAATAAGAAGAGCCTCGCCGGCAACGGCGGGGCTTTTTTGCGTTTTGTCGCGATGCGAATCGCACAGCGGCGTTGCGGTCGTTCTAATGACACAAGAAATAGCTCAAGCGAATCGCCTGCGCGGTGATTCCCTGCGCGCGAAACCGGCTACAATAGCGGTCGCGCAAGCGGCGTTTCGAGCGCCTTCTTTACAGAATGCGGCCACAACGACTGTCTGCGCGGCGTCAACGACGCGCCAGGAGCCTGTCGTTGCGGGAAATGCTGCAAAGCCTTGAAGCCGAATGCCAAAACCATGTGAACAATGTTTTCCACCGTGT
This sequence comes from Neorhizobium sp. PAMB6716, assembly GCF_058242805.1. Classification (NCBI taxonomy): domain Bacteria; kingdom Pseudomonadati; phylum Pseudomonadota; class Alphaproteobacteria; order Hyphomicrobiales; family Rhizobiaceae; genus Neorhizobium; species Neorhizobium sp. PAMB6716. The sequence goes on along the minus strand of NZ_CM177835.1, from coordinate 1,882,109 downwards.
CAGAAAATGCGTCAAATTCGACAAATCCCCTTGCCAAGCCGCTTTGTGCATCTTAAAGAGCGCCATGTCTTCAAAAGGGGCCGTCATCAACGGCAGGCTTCTTGCGACGAATAGGGGTATAGCTCAGTTGGTAGAGCGGCGGTCTCCAAAACCGCAGGTCGTCGGTTCAAGCCCGGCTGCCCCTGCCACTTTTTCCAGGCGCGCGACATGAGCATTTCATTGGCGCGTCGCAGGAGGGCAGGCCGGCCCATATCGGCAAATTGCATGGATGCTGTTTTTCCCCTTGTGAAAGGGAAGGGCTGTGTTTATGTAGGGTACAAACAGACACGCGGTGCGTGGGGCTGATTAATCTCAGCTTGCGCGCCGTAATTGCGTGGGCAGTCATGGCATCCAAAACCAATCCATTCGCGTTTCTGCAGCAGGTGCGCACCGAAACGTCCAAGGTAACCTGGCCTTCTCGTCGTGAGACGATGATCTCCACGGCCATGGTGCTCGTGATGGTTGTTTTTGCCGCGCTGTTCTTTTTTGCGGCTGACCAGCTGATCGGCTGGCTCATCCGGCTCGTGCTGAACATCAGCATTTAAAATTTGTGGAGATGAAGATGGCGGCTCGTTGGTACATCGTCCACGCGTATTCGAATTTCGAGAAGAAGGTTGCCGAGGATATCGAACATAAGGCTCGCCAGAAGGGGCTTGAGCATCTGTTCGAAAAGATCCTGGTGCCGACGGAAAAGGTTGTCGAAGTTCGTCGCGGCCGCAAGGTCGATACCGAGCGCAAGTTTTTCCCAGGCTACGTGCTGGTGCGCGCCAACCTGACGGATGAGGCCTACCACCTCATCAAGAACACCCCGAAGGTGACTGGTTTCCTCGGTTCCGACAATAAGCCGGTTCCGATTCCGGACTTCGAGGCCGACCGCATTCTGGGCCAGGTCCAGGAAGGCGTCGAGCGGCCGAAGTCCTCGATCTCGTTTGAGATCGGCGAGCAGGTTCGCGTCTCCGACGGTCCCTTCGCTTCGTTCAACGGCATCGTTCAGGATGTCGATGAAGAGCGCTCGCGCCTCAAGGTCGAGGTGTCGATCTTCGGTCGCGCAACGCCGGTCGAACTGGAATACGCTCAGGTCGAGAAGGTCTGAGTTTCAATAGGGAAGGCAACTTCCCGAACCCCGCGTGGGAGGATGACGGTCTCTAAGCCGGACCGTTCAGACGCACCACGCAACCGCAGCCGCTGGCATTGTCCGGCATATCTGGACCGGGCAACCGGTTCCCATTGAAAGGCAGAGAAATGGCTAAAAAAGTAGCAGGCCAGCTCAAGCTCCAGGTCAAGGCAGGATCGGCTAACCCGTCCCCGCCGATCGGCCCGGCTCTTGGTCAGCGCGGCATCAACATCATGGAATTCTGCAAGGCGTTCAACGCTGCCACGCAGGAAATGGAAAAGGGCATGCCGATCCCGGTCGTCATCACCTATTACCAGGACAAGTCCTTCACCTTCGCAATGAAGCAGCCGCCGGTTACCTACTGGCTGAAGAAGGAAGCAAAGATCACGTCCGGTTCCAAGACGCCCGGCAAGGGCGCCAACATCGGAACGATCACCAAGGCGCAGGTCCGCACCATTGCCGAAGGCAAGATGAAGGATCTGAATGCAGCCGACATCGAAGGCGCAATGCTGATGGTTGAGGGCTCTGCCCGCTCCATGGGCCTGGAAGTGGTGGCTTAATCATGGTCAAGGTTGCAAAGCGTATCCAGAAGAGCCGCGAAGGCATCGATCCCACCAAGCTGATTGCTCTTTCCGACGCAATCTCGCTGGTCAAGGAACGGGCTACCGCCAAGTTCGACGAAACCGTTGAAATCGCCATGAACCTCGGCGTCGATCCGCGTCACGCAGACCAGATGGTCCGCGGCGTGGTCAACCTGCCGAACGGCACGGGCCGTGACGTTCGCGTTGCTGTTTTCGCACGTGGCGCCAAGGCTGACGAAGCTCGCGCTGCCGGCGCTGACATCGTTGGTGCAGAAGACCTGCTCGAAATCGTCCAGGGCGGCAAGATCGACTTCGATCGTTGCATTGCCACGCCTGACATGATGCCGCTCGTCGGTCGTCTCGGCAAGGTTCTCGGCCCCCGCGGCATGATGCCGAACCCGAAGGTCGGCACCGTCACCATGGACGTCACGGGCGCCGTCAAGGCTTCCAAGGGCGGCGCTGTCGAGTTCCGCGTCGAGAAGGCTGGTATCATCCACGCCGGCATCGGCAAGGCATCGTTCGACGCCAAGGCTCTCGAAGAAAACATCAAGGCATTTGCTGACGCCGTCATCAAGGCGAAGCCGGCTGGTGCCAAGGGCAACTACCTGAAGCGCGTTGCGCTCTCCTCGACCATGGGTCCTGGCGTGCGCGTCGAGCCTTCGACGGTAACGGCCTGATTTAAGTTTTGACCGGAGCGTCATGCTCCGGTCTACAAAGTTTCCGGCCTTTCGGGGCCGGAAATGCCTGGTGTCAAAACCAGGCACTCCTGTCCGAGATTGTGGGCGGCCTCCGGGCCTTAATATCTGCCTGCATGAGACGGGTGAGATCCGGTATTTAAACGTCTGATGACGTCTTGAAGTTCGGTTCGAGCCTTATTCGCCTTTTGGCTGGATGAAAATCCAACCGGAGGGGACAGGATCCTCAAGCGTCGCTTGGGATCTCGAAATGGATCCCCTGAGGCAAAGGCAAACCCGGTGGGGCCTGCAGGATTGCGGTCCCATCAACTGGAGACAGACAGTGGAAAGAGCGGAAAAACGCGAATTCGTCACGGAGCTGAACGAAGTCTTCAAGGCTTCCGGTTCGGTTGTCGTGGCCCACTATGCTGGTGTCACAGTTGCGCAGATGAACGACTTCCGTTCAAAAATGCGTGCTGCTGGCGGCACCGTCAAAGTCGCGAAGAACCGCCTGGCCAAGATCGCTCTTCAGGGCACGGAAGCCGAAGGGATCACCGATCTCTTCAAAGGTCAGACGCTGATTGCTTACAGCGTTGACCCGATTGTGGCTCCGAAGGTCGTCATGGATTTCGCCAAGACCAACGACAAGATCGTTGTGCTCGGCGGCGCCATGGGAACAACCACGTTGTCGGCAGATGCAGTCAAGTCGCTTGCGACCCTGCCTTCGCTGGACGAACTGCGTGCAAAGCTGGTCGGCATGATTCAGACCCCGGCTACCCGCATCGCAGCTGTTGTGGCAGCACCGGCAGCTCAGCTTGCCCGCGTGTTTGCGGCCTATGCAAAGAAGGACGAAGCCGCGTAAGGCGGTTTTTCGCTGTTCATACCCTAACCCGTTCGTTTCGAACCGAACAACATTAAGGAACTAATACCATGGCTGATCTCGCAAAGATCGTTGAAGACCTCTCCGCTCTGACGGTTCTGGAAGCTGCTGAGCTTTCCAAGCTGCTCGAAGAAAAGTGGGGCGTTTCGGCTGCTGCACCGGTAGCTGTTGCTGCTGCTGGCGGCGCTGCTGCTGCTGTCGTTGAAGAAGAAAAGACCGAATTCGACGTTATCCTCGTTGAAGCCGGCGCTAACAAGATCAACGTCATCAAGGAAGTCCGCGCCATCACCGGTCTCGGCCTCAAGGAAGCCAAAGACCTCGTCGAAGGCGCTCCGAAGGCTGTCAAGGAAGCTGTTTCCAAGGGCGAAGCTGCTGACCTCAAGAAGAAGCTCGAAGACGCTGGCGCCAAGGTCGACGTCAAGTAATATCGAAATGCGATGGGGGAGGGCTTGTCTGCCCTCTCCCGTTGTCCATTTCATCGGAACTGATTACCCAAAAGCCCGTGAAACGGCTTTTGGGTAATGGGTTCTTCAAGAGGATGGTTTCTCCTCGGCGCATACGGCAATCCGGCCGGTGTCTCGAGAGCGGAAACGAGATTGAACAACTCATGATCGACGGGGTCGACTGGCCATCGCACACCGTCCGTTGCAGGCCCGGATGCAATTTTTGAAGGAGCGACGATGGCTCAGACCCTTTCGTTCAATGGTCGTAGGCGCGTACGCAAGTTTTTCGGAAAAATTCCCGAAGTTACAGAAATGCCGAACCTCATCGAGGTTCAGAAGGCTTCATACGATCAGTTTCTGATGGTTGAAGAGCCAGCCGGCGGTCGCCCCGATGAGGGGCTTAACGCCGTTTTCCGGTCGGTGTTCCCGATCACGGATTTCTCCGGTGCTTCGATGCTGGAATTCGTTTCCTACGAATTCGAGCCGCCGAAGTTCGACGTCGAGGAATGCCGTCAGCGCGACCTGACCTATGCAGCGCCGCTCAAGGTGACGCTGCGCCTCATCGTGTTCGATATTGACGAGGATACGGGTTCCAAGTCGATCAAGGACATCAAGGAACAGTCCGTCTACATGGGCGACATGCCGCTCATGACCGACAACGGCACGTTCATCGTCAACGGCACCGAACGCGTCATCGTATCCCAGATGCACCGTTCGCCGGGCGTGTTCTTCGATCACGACAAGGGCAAGAGTCATTCCTCGGGCAAGCTTCTGTTTGCTGCCCGCGTCATCCCCTATCGCGGTTCCTGGCTCGATATCGAATTCGACGCCAAGGACATCGTCTATGCGCGTATCGACCGTCGCCGCAAGATCCCGGCCACCTCGCTGCTGATGGCGCTTGGCATGGACGGCGAAGAAATCCTGTCGACCTTCTATTCGAAGGCTGTCTACGTGCGCGACGGCAATGGCTGGCGCGTTCCGTTCCAGCCCGATACGCTGAAGGGTGCCAAGACGCTGTCGGAAATGGTCGACGCCGATACGGGTGAAGTTGTTGTCGAATCCGGCAAGAAGCTCACCCCGCGCCTGTTGCGCCAGTTGGTCGACAAGGGCCTGAAGGCTCTGAAGGCTTCCAATGAAGACCTCTTTGGCAATTTCCTTGCCGAAGATCTGGTCAACATGGAAACCGGCGAAATCTACATGGAAGCCGGCGAAGAAATCGACGAGAAGAATCTGCCGAAGATTCTCGACGTTGGTTTCGACGAGATCCCGATTCTGGGCATCGACCACATCAATGTCGGCGCCTATATCCGCAATACGCTGTCTGTGGACAAGAACGAGAACCGTCAGGACGCTCTCTTCGACATCTACCGCGTGATGCGTCCGGGTGAGCCGCCGACGATGGAATCGGCCGAAGCCATGTTCAATTCGCTGTTCTTCGACAGCGAACGTTATGACCTGTCGGCCGTTGGCCGCGTCAAGATGAACATGCGTCTCGACCTCGACGTGGCCGACACCGTGCGCACACTGCGCAAGGACGACATCCTGGCCGTGGTCAAGATGCTGGTCGAACTGCGCGACGGCAAGGGCGAAATCGACGATATCGACAACCTCGGCAACCGTCGTGTTCGCTCGGTGGGTGAATTGATGGAGAACCAGTATCGCCTGGGTCTTCTGCGCATGGAGCGCGCCATCAAGGAACGCATGTCGTCGATCGAAATCGACACCGTGATGCCGCAGGACCTGATCAACGCCAAGCCGGCAGCGGCTGCAGTGCGTGAATTCTTCGGCTCCTCGCAGCTGTCGCAGTTCATGGACCAGGTGAACCCGCTTTCGGAAATCACCCACAAGCGCCGTCTTTCGGCTCTTGGACCGGGTGGTCTGACCCGCGAGCGCGCAGGCTTTGAAGTCCGCGACGTTCACCCGACCCATTACGGCCGTATCTGCCCGATTGAAACGCCGGAAGGCCCGAACATCGGTCTGATCAACTCGCTGGCCACCTTTGCCCGCGTCAACAAGTACGGCTTTATCGAAAGCCCGTACCGCAAGATCATCGACGGCGTCGTCACCAAGGAAGTGATTTACCTCTCCGCCATGGAAGAGGCAAAATACTACGTGGCGCAGGCCAATGCCGAACTCGACAAGAACGGTTCGTTCGTCGAAGAGTTCGTCGTTTGCCGTCATGCCGGCGAAGTCATGCTGTCGCCGCGCGACACCATCAACCTGATGGACGTTTCGCCGAAGCAGCTGGTCTCTGTTGCCGCCGCTCTCATCCCGTTCCTGGAAAACGACGACGCCAACCGCGCCCTCATGGGCTCGAACATGCAGCGTCAGGCCGTGCCGCTGGTGCGCGCCGAAGCGCCGTTCGTTGGCACCGGCATGGAACCGGTCGTTGCCCGTGACTCCGGCGCTGCCATCGCTGCCCGTCGTGGCGGTGTGGTTGACCAGGTCGACGCGACGCGTATCGTTATCCGCGCCACGGAAGATCTGGATGCTGGCAAGTCCGGCGTCGATATCTACCGCCTGCAGAAGTTCCAGCGTTCCAACCAGAACACCTGCATCAACCAGCGTCCGCTGGTGGCTGTCGGTGACATCCTGAACAAGGGTGACATCATCGCGGACGGTCCTTCGACCGACCTCGGCGACCTGGCTCTCGGCCGCAACGCGCTCGTCGCGTTCATGCCGTGGAACGGCTACAACTACGAAGACTCGATCCTGATGTCGGAACGCATCGTCTCCGACGACGTGTTCACCTCCATCCACATCGAAGAATTCGAAGTGATGGCACGTGACACCAAGCTTGGTCCGGAAGAAATCACGCGCGACATTCCGAACGTTTCGGAAGAAGCGCTGAAGAACCTCGACGAAGCCGGCATCGTCTACATCGGTGCGGAAGTGGCTCCTGGCGACATTCTCGTCGGCAAGATCACGCCGAAGGGCGAAAGCCCGATGACGCCGGAAGAAAAGCTTCTGCGCGCCATCTTCGGCGAAAAGGCATCGGATGTGCGCGACACATCCATGCGCATGCCGCCCGGTACGTTCGGCACGATCGTCGAAGTGCGCGTCTTCAACCGCCATGGGGTGGAAAAAGACGAACGCGCGATGGCCATCGAGCGTGAAGAAATCGAGCGTCTTGCCAAGGACCGTGACGACGAACAGGCGATCCTTGACCGTAACGTCTACGGCCGTCTGATCGAGATGCTCCGTGGTCAGGTCTCCGTTGCCGGTCCGAAGGGCTTCAAGAAGGGCGTCGAGCTGTCCAACGCGGTTGTTTCCGAATATCCGCGTTCGCAATGGTGGATGTTTGCCGTCGAGGACGAAAAGGTCCAGGGCGAAATCGAAGCCCTGCGTGGCCAGTACGACGAATCCAAGTCGCGCCTTGAACAGCGCTTCATGGACAAGGTCGAAAAGGTCCAGCGCGGCGACGAAATGCCTCCTGGTGTCATGAAGATGGTCAAGGTTTTTGTCGCTGTGAAGCGCAAGATCCAGCCAGGCGACAAGATGGCCGGCCGTCACGGCAACAAGGGCGTTGTTTCGCGCATCGTTCCTGTCGAAGACATGCCGTTCCTGGAAGATGGCACGCATGTGGACATCTGCTTGAACCCGCTCGGCGTGCCTTCGCGCATGAACGTCGGTCAGATCCTCGAAACCCATCTGGCCTGGGCTTGCGCCGGCATGGGCAAGAAGATCGGCCAGATGCTCGAAGACTATCGCAAGACGATGGACATCAGCGAACTGCGCACCGAACTCACCGAGATCTATGCGTCTGAATCGCATGACGAGGTGAAGCGCTTCGACGACGAGTCGCTCGTTCGCCTGGCCGAAGAAGCCAAGCGTGGCGTGTCCATCGCAACGCCGGTCTTTGATGGTGCGCACGAGGAAGACGTCTCGGCCATGCTCGAAAAGGCAGGCCTGCACACGTCCGGCCAGTCGGTTCTCTATGATGGCCGTACCGGCGAAGCGTTCGACCGCAAGGTCACCGTGGGTTACATGTACATGATCAAGCTCAACCACTTGGTCGATGACAAGATCCACGCACGCTCCATCGGTCCGTACTCGCTCGTGACCCAGCAGCCGCTCGGCGGCAAGGCACAGTTCGGCGGTCAGCGCTTCGGGGAAATGGAAGTCTGGGCTCTGGAAGCCTATGGTGCTGCCTATACCCTGCAGGAAATGCTGACGGTGAAGTCGGACGACGTGGCCGGCCGTACCAAGGTCTACGAAGCGATCGTGCGCGGCGACGACACGTTCGAAGCGGGCATTCCGGAGAGCTTCAACGTTCTCGTCAAGGAAATGCGCTCGCTCGGACTGTCGGTCGAGCTGGAAAATTCCAAGCTCGATGAGAACGCCGCTGGCCAGCTGCCCGACGCGGCAGAATAAATCGGAAAAGGGCGCGCGCTTTGATGAGCGCGCGCCGTCCCCACCTGCTGCTTCCGATTGCAGGGCAGGGGAATTTCGCCGCATTTCGCGGCTATGACCGTTTTAAGCAGCGGATCGGTCCTCCCGGGTCAAACGGACCGATGACGCTCGCAAGCGAGGGCGAGAGCCCCATAAGGAGATAGGCATGAACCAAGAGGTCATGAATCTTTTCAACCCGCAGGTGCCTGCGCAGCATTTCGATTCCATCCGGATTTCGATTGCATCGCCTGAGAAGATTCTCTCCTGGTCCTACGGCGAAATCAAAAAGCCGGAGACCATCAACTACCGTACGTTCAAGCCGGAACGCGACGGTCTCTTCTGCGCGCGCATTTTTGGACCGATCAAGGACTACGAATGCCTGTGCGGCAAATACAAGCGCATGAAGTACAAGGGCATCATCTGCGAAAAGTGCGGCGTCGAAGTGACGCTGTCGCGCGTTCGCCGTGAGCGCATGGGCCATATTGAGCTGGCCGCTCCGGTTGCCCATATCTGGTTCCTGAAGTCCTTGCCTTCGCGTATCTCGACACTGCTCGACATGACGCTGAAGGATGTGGAGCGCGTGCTCTACTTCGAAAACTACATCGTGACGGAACCGGGCCTCACCGCGCTCAAGGAAAACCAGCTACTGTCCGAAGAGGACTATATGCTGGCGATCGACGAGTATGGTGAAGACCAGTTCACCGCCATGATCGGCGCCGAAGCCATCTTCGAGATGCTGGCTTCCATGAACCTTGAGAAGCTCGCAGGCGACTTGCGCTCGGATCTGGCCGACACCACGTCGGATCTGAAGCAGAAGAAGCTGATGAAGCGTCTGAAGATCGTCGAGAACTTCATCGAATCCGGCAACAAGCCGGAATGGATGATCATGAAGGTCGTTCCCGTGATCCCGCCGGACCTGCGTCCGCTGGTTCCGCTGGATGGCGGCCGTTTTGCGACGTCTGACCTCAACGACCTCTACCGTCGTGTGATCAACCGTAACAACCGTCTGAAGCGCCTGATCGAACTTCGCGCTCCGGGCATCATCATCCGCAACGAAAAGCGCATGCTGCAGGAATCTGTAGACGCGCTGTTCGACAACGGCCGTCGTGGCCGCGTCATCACCGGTGCCAACAAGCGTCCGCTGAAGTCGCTGTCCGACATGCTGAAGGGCAAGCAAGGCCGCTTCCGCCAGAACCTTCTCGGCAAGCGCGTCGACTATTCCGGTCGTTCGGTTATCGTGACGGGTCCGGAACTGAAGCTGCACCAGTGCGGCCTGCCGAAGAAGATGGCGCTCGAACTGTTCAAGCCGTTCATCTACGCCCGCCTCGACGCCAAGGGTTATTCCTCGACCGTCAAGCAGGCGAAGAAGCTGGTTGAAAAGGAAAAGCCGGAAGTCTGGGATATCCTCGACGAGGTTATCCGCGAACATCCGGTTCTCCTGAACCGCGCACCGACGTTGCACCGCCTGGGCATCCAGGCCTTCGAACCGATCCTGGTTGAAGGCAAGGCCATCCAGCTGCATCCGCTCGTCTGCACGGCCTTCAACGCCGACTTCGACGGCGACCAGATGGCTGTCCACGTACCGCTTTCGCTGGAAGCCCAGCTGGAAGCTCGCGTGCTGATGATGTCGACTAACAACATCCTGCACCCGGCCAACGGCGCACCGATTATCGTTCCTTCGCAGGACATGGTTCTCGGCCTCTATTACCTGTCGATTCTGAACCAGAACGAGCCGGGCGAAGGCATGGTTTTCTCTGACATGGGCGAATTGCACCATGCGCTGGAAAATAAGGTCGTCACCCTGCACGCCAAGATCCGTGGCCGTTTCAAGTCGATCGACGAAGAGAGCAAGTCCTATTCGAAGATCTATGAAACGACGCCTGGCCGCATGATCATGGGCGAACTCCTGCCGAAAAACGGCAAGGTGCTCTTCGACATCTGCAACCAGGAAATGACCAAGAAGAACATCTCCAAGATGATCGACACGGTCTACCGTCACTGCGGCCAGAAGGACACGGTCATTTTCTGCGACCGGATCATGCAGCTCGGCTTCACCCACGCCTGCAAGGCTGGCATTTCGTTCGGCAAGGACGACATGATCATCCCGGAAACCAAGGCGAAGATCGTTGGCGACACCGAAACGCTGGTCAAGGAATACGAGCAGCAGTACAATGACGGCCTGATCACCCAGGGCGAAAAGTACAACAAGGTCGTTGACGCCTGGGGCAAGGCCACCGAAAAGGTCGCCGAAGACATGATGGCCCGCATTAAGGCTGTCGAGTTCGATCCGGAAACCGGTCGTCAGAAGCCGATGAACGCGATCTACATGATGTCCCACTCCGGCGCCCGTGGTTCTCCGAACCAGATGCGTCAGCTGGGCGGCATGCGCGGCCTGATGGCAAAGCCCTCGGGTGAAATCATCGAGACGCCGATCATCTCGAACTTCAAGGAAGGCCTGACCGTTAACGAGTACTTCAACTCGACCCACGGTGCCCGTAAGGGTCTCGCAGACACCGCCCTGAAGACCGCGAACTCGGGTTACCTGACCCGTCGTCTCGTCGACGTCGCGCAGGATTGCATCGTCAACCTCGTGGATTGCGGCACCGACAAGGGCCTCACCATGACCGCTATCGTCGATGCAGGTCAGGTCGTTGCCTCCATCGGCGTGCGCGTTCTCGGTCGTACCGCCCTTGACGATATCGATCATCCGGTCACGGGTGAGCGCATCGTTGATGCCGGTCGCATGATCCTCGAGCCCGATGTCATCGAGATCGAAAAGGCCGGCATCCAGTCGATCCGTATTCGCTCCGCGCTGACCTGCGAAGTTCAGACGGGCGTCTGCTCGATCTGCTACGGACGTGACCTTGCACGCGGTACCCCTGTCAACATGGGCGAAGCGGTCGGCGTCATTGCCGCACAGTCGATCGGCGAGCCGGGCACGCAGCTCACCATGCGTACCTTCCACTTGGGCGGCACGGCCAACGTGGTCGACCAGTCCTTCCTGGAAGCCTCCTACGAGGGCACGATCCAGATCAAGAACCGCAACCTGTTGCGCAACTCGGAAGGCAATCTGATTGCCATGGGTCGTAACCTGGCCGTGACGATCCTGGACGAACGCGGCGTGGAACGTTCCTCGCAGCGCGTCGCCTACGGTTCGAAGGTGTTCGTGGACGACAATGACAAGGTCAAGCGCGGACAGCGTCTGGCCGAGTGGGACCCCTACACACGTCCGATGCTGACGGAAGTCGAAGGTATCGTGCACTTCGAAGACGTCGTCGACTCGATCTCCGTGACGGAATCGACCGACGAGTCCACCGGGATCACTAAGCGTCAGGTTATCGACTGGCGTTCGACCCCGCGCGGTATCGACCTCAAGCCGGCGGTTATCCTCAAGGATGCCAGCGGCAATATCCTGAAGCTCGCTCGTGGTGGCGATGCCCGCTACATGCTGTCCGTGGATGCCATCCTGTCGGTTGAGCCCGGCCAGAAGGTATCTCAGGGTGACGTTCTGGCGCGTGTTCCGATGGAAAGCGCCAAGACGAAGGACATCACCGGTGGTCTGCCGCGTGTTGCCGAACTGTTCGAAGCCCGTCGTCCGAAGGACCATGCCATCATCGCTGAGATCGATGGTACGATCCGCCTCGGCCGCGACTACAAGAACAAGCGTCGCGTCCAGATCGAGCCTGCCGAAGACGGTGTCGAGCCGGTCGAGTACCTGATCCCGAAGGGCAAGCCCTTCCATCTTCAGGATGGCGACTATATCGAAAAGGGTGATTACATCCTCGACGGTAACCCGGCACCGCATGACATTCTGGCGATCAAGGGCGTTGAGGCACTTGCCTCGTACCTGGTCAACGAAATCCAGGAAGTCTACCGTCTGCAGGGCGTGGTGATCAACGACAAGCACATCGAGGTGATCGTTCGCCAGATGCTGCAGAAGGTCGAGATCACCGACAGTGGTGACAGCCATTACATCGTGGGCGACAATGTCGACCGCATTGAACTGGATGACAACAATGAGCGCCTGATCGAGGAAGGCAAGAAGCCGGCTTATGGCGATCCCGTTCTTCTGGGTATCACCAAGGCTTCGCTGCAGACGCCGTCCTTCATCTCGGCCGCATCCTTCCAGGAAACTACCAAGGTTCTCACGGAAGCTGCGATCGCCGGCAAGACGGACACGCTGCAGGGCCTCAAGGAAAACGTCATCGTCGGCCGCCTCATCCCGGCTGGTACCGGCGGCACCATGACGCAGATCCGCCGCATTGCGACATCGCGCGACGAGATGATCCTCGACGAGCGCCGCAAGGGCACCGGTGCAAACGTTGCAACGCCGATGCTGCAGGAACTGTCGGCCAGCGACATTCCGGCTGGCGAATAACATCATCAGATCCGGCGCGGTTTTCTCCGCGCCGGGTTTTTGCCGGTGACGTTTCGACGGAACCGGACACGTGGACACAAAAAAAGCGCCTGGAGACATCCGGGCGCTTTTTTGTTGGTCGGGTCGTGGGTGATGATATCCCGCGCAAGGCGGGCGAGGGCGGTTTACTGGAAGCGGATGATCGAGACTTCGCCTTCGAGCGCGCCCTGATAGGCGGCGGCGTGTGGTTCCTCGACGGGCTCTTCGGTCATGATACCGATCTGGTCGAGATCCGCCTCGATGAATCCTTCCTCGGAAAGCGCGTTCAGCGCCTCGCGCACTGCGCTGTCATCGTCGGGCGCGCGCAGCAGGATATGCAGTTCGATGCCCTCGCTGTCTTTGGCCTCATAACCCTTGCCGATGATGATGAAGACCATCGGGGTGTCGTGCTTGTTGTCGTTGTCCGGGTCGGTGATCATGAAAAATTCTGCTCCTGGTGGGAGGGGTGGGACCGACTCAGGATTAGCCGGTGGCTGTCGGTTGATACTTAGCGGCTTGCCATGCAAATCCCAGTGGTTAATGAATTGATGCCTGCCTTTTGCACGGTTGCCTTGCCACAAAAGGGCTGGAAAGGCCGCAGATGCGGGGCATCCGAGGGCTAATTCCGGATTCGGCCTTGACGCGCGGGGGGTAAAACAGTAAACGGCCCCTCATCGGAAGCGATGTGAGGCTTGCCCGTTTGGATCGACTCGTTCCTGACTTGGCCTCAAACAAGGTTCCAAACGCACGTTGAAGACAGGTATGCTGCACGCATGACGCATAGGAATGCGTCCTCTGCTTTATGTGGTCCTTTCCAGATTTGGAACGGGCCATATTTTGCGCATGTTGATATGTGTGCCGAGGCCGGAGACGGCGACCACACGGGCCCCAAAAGGGCCTTGAGACAAGATTTTGCAAGGGATGGGTATATGCCTACCGTAAACCAGCTGATCCGCAAGCCTCGCCAGGCACAGGTCAAGCGCAACAAGGTGCCTGCACTGCAGGAAAACCCGCAGAAGCGCGGCGTCTGCACCCGCGTTTACACGACGACCCCGAAGAAGCCGAACTCGGCTCTGCGTAAGGTTGCCAAGATCCGCCTGACCAATGGCTTTGAAGTCATCGGCTACATTCCGGGCGAAGGTCACAACCTTCAGGAACACTCTGTCGTGATGATCCGCGGCGGCCGCGTCAAGGACTTGCCCGGCGTTCGCTACCACATCATCCGTGGTGTTCTCGATACCCAGGGTGTCAAGAACCGCAAGCAGCGCCGCTCCAAGTATGGCGCGAAGCGTCCGAAGTAATTCACCAGATCCGGCGCCGCGCGAGGTTCTCCGCGTGTTAAGGCGCCCACTCCAGTTTTAAAGAGACGGAACGTATGTCCAGACGTCATAAAGCAGAAAAGCGCGAGATCAATCCGGATCCGAAGTTCGGCGATCTTGTTGTCACGAAGTTCATGAACGCCATCATGCTGCACGGCAAGAAGTCGGTTGCAGAAACCATCGTTTACGGTGCGTTCGATGTGGTTCAGGGCAAGGCCAAGTCCGACCCGTTGCAGACCTTCCATCAGGCGCTCGAAAATGTGGCTCCGCATGTGGAAGTCCGTTCGCGCCGCGTTGGTGGTGCAACCTATCAGGTTCCGGTTGATGTTCGCCCCGAGCGCCGTCAGGCGCTGGCGATCCGCTGGCTGATTGCGGCTGCCCGCAAGCGCAACGAAACCACCATGGTCGACCGTTTGTCCGGTGAGTTGATGGATGCAGCAAACAACCGCGGCAGCGCTGTCAAGAAGCGTGAAGACACGCACAAGATGGCCGACGCCAACCGCGCATTCTCGCATTATCGCTGGTAATCTTCATCCGATCGAATTTCGAAAGGCAGTCCTATGGCTCGCGAATATAAAATCGAAGACTACCGTAATTTCGGTATCATGGCGCACATCGACGCCGGCAAGACGACGACCACCGAGCGTATCCTTTATTACACCGGCAAGTCGCACAAGATCGGTGAAGTACACGACGGCGCGGCCACCATGGACTGGATGGAGCAGGAGCAGGAGCGTGGCATCACGATCACCTCCGCTGCCACCACGACCTACTGGAAGGGTCGCGACGGCAAGATGCGCCGCTTCAACATCATCGACACCCCCGGCCACGTTGACTTCACCATCGAAGTCGAACGTTCGCTGCGCGTGCTCGACGGTGCGATCGCTCTGCTCGACGCCAATGCCGGCGTTGAGCCGCAGACAGAAACCGTGTGGCGTCAGGCTGAAAAGTACAACGTCCCGCGGATGATCTTCTGCAACAAGATGGACAAGACCGGCGCTGACTTCTACCGCTCGGTAGAAATGATCAAGACCCGTCTCGGCGCCATCGCTGTTGTCATGCAGCTCCCGATCGGTGCAGAAACCGAGTTCAAGGGCGTTGTCGACCTGATCGAGATGAACGCTCTCGTCTGGCGCGACGAATCGCTCGGCGCTGCCTGGGATGTCGTCGAGATCCCTGAGGACATGCAGGAAAAGGCCGAGGAATATCGCGAAAAGATGATCGAACAGGTCGTCGAAGCCGATGAACAGGCCATGGAAGACTACCTGAACGGCATCATGCCGGATAATGACAAGATTCGTGCCCTGGTTCGCCGCGGCACCATCGACGTCAAGTTCCATCCCATGTTCTGCGGTACCGCGTTCAAGAACAAGGGCGTTCAGCCCCTGCTCGACGCCGTTGTCGAATACCTGCCGTCGCCGCTCGATATTCCGGCGATCAAGGGCATCGACGTCAAGACCGAAGCCGAAATCGAACGTCACGCCGATGACAGCGAGCCGCTGTCGATGCTGGCCTTCAAGATCATGAACGACCCCTTCGTCGGTTCGCTCACGTTCTGCCGCATCTACTCGGGCAAGCTCGAAAAGGGTACGTCTGTCATCAACACGGTCAAGGACAAGCGCGAGCGCGTCGGCCGTATGCTGCAGATGCACTCCAACTCGCGTGAAGACATCGAAGAAGCCTTTGCTGGCGACATCGTGGCTCTCGCAGGCCTCAAGGAATCGACCACGGGCGACACGCTCTGCGATCCCCTGAACCAGGTTATCCTGGAGCGCATGGAATTCCCCGAGCCGGTCATTCAGATCGCCATCGAGCCGAAGACCAAGGGCGACCAGGAAAAGATGGGCCTCGCGCTCAACCGCCTGGCTGCAGAAGATCCGTCCTTCCGCGTCAAGACCGACCAGGAATCCGGCCAGACCATCATTGCCGGCATGGGCGAACTTCACCTCGACATCATCGTCGACCGCATGCGTCGCGAGTTCAAGGTTGAAGCCACCGTCGGTGCTCCGCAGGTTGCCTACCGCGAAACCATCACGCGCCAGCACGAAGAAGACTACACGCACAAGAAGCAGTCCGGTGGTACCGGCCAGTTCGCGCGCGTCAAGATCGTCTTCGAACCCAATCCCGATGGTGACGAATTCAAGTTCGAATCCAAGATCGTCGGTGGTTCTGTTCCCAAGGAATACATCCCGGGCGTTCAGAAGGGTATCGAAAGCGTTCTGTCTTCCGGTCCGCTGGCTGGCTTCCCGATGCTGGGCGTCAAGGCGACCCTCATCGACGGCGCCTTCCACGATGTCGACTCGTCGGTTCTCGCCTTCGAAATCGCCTCGCGTGCCTGCTTCCGTGAAGCGGCCAAGAAGGCTGGAGCCCAGCTGCTCGAGCCGATGATGAAGGTCGAAGTGGTAACGCCGGAAGATTACGTCGGTGACGTGATCGGCGACCTCAACTCCCGCCGTGGTCAGATCCAGGGCCAGGAAAGCCGCGGCATCGCCGTGGTCATCAATGCCCATGTTCCGCTCGCGAACATGTTCAAGTATGTCGATAACCTGCGTTCGATGTCGCAGGGCCGCGCTCAGTATTCGATGGTCTTCGACCATTACTCGCCGGTTCCGTCCAACGTCGCTCAGGAAATTCAGGCGAAGTACTCCGGTCAGAAGTGACCGGGGTTCCCTTGAACCCATAATAATTGATAATTCACCCGCTCCTTGCGGGTAAGAAGATGGAGAGCCTGAAATGGCAAAGAGCAAGTTTGAGCGCAACAAGCCGCATGTGAACATCGGCACGATTGGCCACGTTGACCACGGCAAGACGTCTCTGACGGCAGCGATCACGAAGTATTTCGGTGAATACAAGGCGTACGACCAGATCGACGCTGCACCGGAAGAAAAGGCACGCGGCATCACCATCTCGACGGCACACGTCGAGTATGAGACGCCTGCTCGTCACTACGCGCACGTCGACTGCCCCGGCCACGCCGACTACGTCAAGAACATGATCACCGGTGCAGCGCAGATGGACGGCGCGATCCTGGTTTGCTCGGCTGCCGACGGCCCGATGCCGCAGACCCGCGAGCACATCCTGCTCGCCCGTCAGGTTGGCGTTCCGGCAATCGTTGTCTTCCTCAACAAGGTTGACCAGGTTGACGACGCCGAGCTTCTCGAGCTTGTCGAACTGGAAGTGCGCGAACTTCTGTCGTCCTACGACTTCCCGGGCGACGATATCCCGATCATCAAGGGTTCGGCTCTTGCTGCTCTTGAAGATTCGGACAAGAAGATCGGTGAAGACGCGATCCGCGAACTGATGGCAGCGGTTGACGCCTACATCCCGACGCCTGAGCGCCCCATCGACCAGCCCTTCCTGCTGCCGATCGAAGACGTATTCTCGATCTCCGGCCGTGGTACGGTTGTGACGGGTCGCGTTGAGCGTGGCATCGTCAAGGTTGGCGAAGAAGTCGAAATCGTCGGCATCCGCGCCACCTCCAAGACGACTGTGACCGGCGTTGAAATGTTCCGCAAGCTGCTCGATCAGGGCCAGGCTGGCGACAACATCGGCGCTCTGGTTCGTGGCGTTCAGCGCGATGGCGTTGAGCGTGGCCAGATTCTGTGCAAGCCGGGTTCGGTCAAGCCGCACAAGAAGTTCATGGCTGAAGCCTACATCCTAACGAAGGAAGAAGGCGGCCGTCATACGCCGTTCTTCACCAACTACCGTCCGCAGTTCTACTTCCGCACCACCGACGTGACCGGCATCGTGTCGCTTCCGGAAGGCACGGAAATGGTTATGCCCGGCGACAACGTCACCGTTGAAGTCGAGCTGATCGTTCCGATCGCGATGGAAGAAAAGCTGCGCTTCGCGATCCGCGAAGGCGGCCGTACCGTCGGCGCCGGCATCGTCGCTTCGATCGTCGAGTAATTTAAATTCTGCCGGGCGAGGGGATTTCCTCCCGCCCGTCGGTTTTTATCCGATGATCCATGAAATTTCATGCGCAGTGCCTCTTGGCGCTTGCGTATGACATGAAAATGTTGCAAATGGCGCGCGAGCAAGATTTGCGGCCTGCTTCGCTTTTGAGCGGATCGGGTAGAACAATCCAAAAGGTGGGCTTATGGCCCGAAGACTGGATAGGGATGCCGTTGTTGCGGTGTCCCTCTCGATCTTTGACACCGGTGGTCCCGCCTTTTTAGAAAAAGAACACCCCATGCCGTACTGTTGGCACCGGGGAGAACAAGATAACAAGGATAACGTCGAATGAACGGCCAAAATATCCGCATTCGCCTGAAGGCGTTCGATCACCGAATTCTCGATGCTTCCACGCGCGAGATTGTGTCGACGGCGAAGCGCACCGGAGCTAGCGTCCGGGGCCCCGTTCCGCTTCCGACTCGCATCGAGAAGTTTACGGTTAACCGGTCCCCTCACATCGATAAGAAGAGCCGCGAGCAGTTCGAAATGCGCACGCATAAGCGCCTGCTCGACATTGTCGATCCCACCCCGCAGACGGTAGACGCGCTGATGAAGCTCGATCTGGCCGCCGGCGTCGACGTGGAAATCAAGCTCTGAGACCCACGTCTTGAGCTGAGTGAGAAGGATTGAACCGATGCGTTCAGGTGTAATTGCACAGAAAGTGGGAATGACCCGCGTCTATAACGACGCCGGTGAACATGTCCCGGTGACGGTTTTGCGCGTTGAGAACTGCCAGGTTGTCGCGCACCGCACAGATGAAAAGAACGGCTACACGGCTGTTCAGCTTGGCGCTGGCGTTGCCAAGGTCAAGAACACGACGAAGGCCCTGCGCGGTCACTTTGCCGTGGCTCAGGTTGAGCCGAAGGCAAAGGTCGTCGAATTCCGCGTCGATGCGGACAACCTCGTCGATGTCGGCGCGGCCATCAACCCCAGCCACTTCACTGCCGGCCAGCTGGTCGATGTGACGGGTACCTCGATCGGTAAGGGTTTTGCCGGCGCCATGAAGCGTCATAACTTCGGCGGTCTTCGCGCCACGCACGGTGTGTCCGTTTCGCACCGCTCGCATGGTTCGACCGGTTCCAACCAGGATCCGGGCAAGGTCTGGAAGGGCAAGCGCATGGCTGGTCACATGGGCCAGACGCGCATCACCACCCAGAACCTCGAAGTGGTATCGCTGGACGACGACCGTGGTCTGATCCTCGTCAAGGGTGCCGTTCCCGGTTCGAAGGGTTCCTGGATCATCGTCCGCGACGCCGTCAAGTCGGCCGCGAAGTAAGGGAGCCAAGAACATGGAATTCAACGTCAAGACCCTCGAGGGTAAAGACGCCGGCAAGGTCTCCCTGTCGGACGAGATCTTCGGCCTCGACCCCCGCCAGGATATCCTGGCCCGCATGGTACGCTGGCAGCTTGCAAAGAAGCAGCAGGGCACCCACAAGACCAAGACCCGCGCCGAAGTATCGCGCACGGGCGCCAAGATGTACAAGCAGAAGGGTACGGGCCGCGCTCGTCACCATTCCGCACGCGCTCCGCAGTTCCGCGGCGGCGGCAAGGCCCATGGTCCGGTTGTTCGCAGCCACGAGCATGACCTGCCCAAGAAGGTTCGTGCGCTTGCTCTGCGTCATGCGCTGTCGGCAAAGCTGAAGGCTGAAGACCTGATCATCATCGATCAGCTGGTCGCTTCCGATGCCAAGACGAAGGCACTGGCCGGTACGTTTGAAACGATGGGTCTCACCAATGCTCTCGTGATCGGCGGCGCCGAACTCGACAGCAATTTCAAGCTCGCTGCCCAGAACATCCCGAACGTCGATGTTCTGCCGGTTCAGGGCATCAATGTTTATGACATCCTGCGTCGTGGCAAGCTCGTGCTTTCCAAGGCTGCTGTCGAAGCTCTAGAGGAGCGTTTCAAGTGACCGATCTTCGCCACTATGATGTGATCGTCTCTCCTTCGATCACCGAAAAGTCGACGCTGCTCTCTGAACAGAACCAGGTCGTCTTCAACGTCGCCAAGGATGCTTCCAAGCCTGAAATCAAGGCTGCCGTGGAAGCTCTGTTCGGCGTCAAGGTCAAGGCCGTCAACACGCTCGTCCGTCTGGGCAAGACCAAGCGTTTCCGCGGCTTCATCGGCAAGCAGAAGGACGTCAAGAAGGCGATCGTGACGCTTGCTGAAGGTCAGTCGATCGACGTATCGACCGGCGTCTGAGGTAGGGAACAAGAACAATGGCATTGAAAAGCTACAATCCGACGACCCCGAGCCAGCGTCAGCTGGTCATCGTCGACCGCTCTGGCCTCTGGAAGGGCAAGCCGGTCAAGGCGCTGACGGAAGGTCTCTCCAAGAGCGGCGGCCGTAACAACCTCGGTCGCATCACCGCTCGCTTCATCGGTGGTGGTCACAAGCGCACCTACCGTCTCGTCGATTTCAAGCGTCGCAAGTTTGAAGTCGAAGGCACGGTTGAGCGTCTGGAATACGACCCGAACCGTTCTGCCTTCATCGCGCTGATCAGCTATGCTGACGGCGAACAGGCTTATATCCTTGCTCCGCAGCGTCTTGCTGCCGGCGACAAGGTGATCGCCTCCGACAAGGCCGTCGACGTCAAGCCCGGCAACACCATGCCGCTGCAATACATCCCGGTTGGCTCGATCGTTCACAACGTCGAAATGAAGCCCGGCAAGGGCGGTCAGATCGCACGTTCGGCTGGCACCTATGTCCAGCTCGTCGGCCGCGATGCCGGCATGGCGATCCTGCGCCTCAACTCGGGTGAACAGCGTCTGGTTCCGGGCTCGTGCCTGGCAACCGTTGGCGCCGTATCCAACCCGGACCACGGCAACACCAACGATGGCAAGGCCGGTCGTACCCGCTGGCGCGGCAAGACCCCGCATAACCGCGGTGTCGTCATGAACCCGGTCGACCACCCCCACGGTGGTGGTGAAGGCCGTACATCCGGTGGTCGCCACCCGGTTTCCCCCTGGGGCAAGCCGACCAAGGGCAAGCGGACTCGTTCGAACAAGTCGACCGACAAGTTCATCATGCGCTCGCGCCACCTGAAGAAGAAGTAAGAGAGGTAGTCAGAAATGGCTCGTTCAGTATGGAAAGGCCCGTTCGTTGACGGCTATCTTCTCAAGAAGGCTGAGAAGGTTCGTGAAGGCGGTCGTAGCGAAGTGATCAAGATCTGGAGCCGTCGCTCCACGATCCTGCCGCAGTTCGTCGGTCTCACCTTTGGTGTCTACAACGGCAGCAAACATGTCCCGGTCAATGTCAACGAAGACATGGTCGGTCACAAGTTCGGTGAATTCTCTCCGACCCGGACCTATTACGGTCACGGTGCGGACAAGAAGGCAAAGAGGAAGTAATCATGGCGAAGGCAAAGACCGAACGCCGGCTGAAGGACAATGAAGCGCAGGCTGTTGCCCGCACGCTTCGCGTCAGCCCGCAGAAGCTGAACCTGGTTGCCGCCATGATCCGCGGCAAGAAGGTTGAGCGCGCGCTCGCAGAACTCGAGTTCTCCCGCAAGCGCATTTCCGGCCAGGTGAAGAAGACCCTTGAGTCTGCAATCGCCAACGCCGAAAACAACCATGACCTCGACGTCGACAGCCTTGTCGTCGCCGAAGCCTATGTCGGCAAGTCCATCACCATGAAGCGTTTCCACGCTCGTGGCCGTGGTCGCGCTTCCCGCATCGAAAAGCCGTTCGCGCATCTCACGATCGTCGTGCGCGAAGTCGAGGAAAAAGGGGAGGCCGCATAATGGGTCAGAAAATCAATCCAATCGGTTTCCGCCTCGGCATTAACCGGACATGGGACAGCCGTTGGTTCGCCGACAATGCCGAATATGGCCAGCTGCTTCATGAAGACCTGAAGATCCGTGCATATCTGATGTCCGAGCTGAAGCAGGCCGGCATCGCCAAGGTGGTTATCGAGCGTCCGCACAAGAAGTGCCGCGTCACGATCCACTCGGCTCGCCCGGGTCTGATCATCGGCAAGAAGGGTGCGGACATCGAGAAGCTTCGCAAGAAGATCTCCACGATGACCAACTCCGAAACGCACCTCAACATCGTTGAAGTGCGCAAGCCGGAAGTTGATGCCACGCTGGTCGCTCAGTCGATCGCCCAGCAGCTGGAACGCCGTATCGCGTTCCGTCGTGCCATGAAGCGTGCCGTTCAGTCGGCCATGCGTCTTGGCGCCGAAGGCATCAAGATCACCTGCGCCGGTCGTCTCGGCGGTGCGGAAATCGCGCGTACCGAATGGTACCGCGAAGGCCGCGTTCCGCTTCACACGCTGCGCGCCGACATCGATTACGGGACGGCGGAAGCCGAAACCGCATTCGGTATCTGCGGCATCAAGGTCTGGATCTTCAAGGGCGAAATCCTTGAGCATGATCCGATGGCTTCTGAACGCCGCGCTCTCGAAGGTGACGCACAGGGTCCGGCAAGCCGCGACCGTGGTGATCGTCGTCGCGAGAACGCTTGATTAGCGCTGGCGAAAGATAAGCTCGGAGAAGTAAGAAAATGTTGCAGCCAAAGCGTACCAAGTACCGCAAGCAGTTCAAGGGCCGCATCAAGGGCGTCGCCAAGGGTGGCTTCGACCTGGCATTCGGTGAATTCGGCCTGAAGGCACTCGAACCGAACCGCGTCAATGCACGCGAGATCGAAGCGGCCCGCCGCGCGATCACGCGTTACATGAAGCGCGCCGGTCGCGTATGGATCCGCGTCTTCCCAGACGTTCCGGTCACGGCAAAGCCGACCGAAGTGCGTATGGGTAAGGGCAAGGGTTCGGTTGAATACTGGGCTTGCAAGGTCAAGCCCGGCCGTATGATGTTCGAAATCGACGGTGTGTCCGAGGAAACGGCGCGCGAGGCACTTCGCCTCGGCTCCGCCAAGCTCTCCGTCAAGACGCGCTTCGTTCAGCGCATCGCAGAGTAAGGGGTAAGGCACATGAAAGCCGAAGAAGTACGCGGCCTGACGGCCGACCAGCTCAAGGACAAGCTTGCGGACCTGAAGAAGGAGCAGTTCAACCTGCGCTTCCAGAAGGCAACCGGTCAGCTCGAGAAGTCCTCGCGCGTCAACGAAGTCCGCAAGGATATCGCCCGCGTGAAAACCATTGCCCGCCAGAAGGCGGCAGAAGCAAAGGCCTAAAGGAAAAAAATATGCCGAAGCGCATTCTGCAGGGCGTCGTGGTCAGCGACAAGAACGACAAGACGGTAGTGGTTCGGGTTGAGCGTCGTTTCGCTCACCCGCTGCTCCAGAAGACGGTTCGTCGTTCCAAGAAGTACAAGGCTCACGACGAAAACAATCAGTACAAGACCGGTGATGTAGTTTCCATTCAGGAATGCGCACCGATCTCCAAGGACAAGTGCTGGACGGTGATTGCCGCCCAGGCTTAATTTACAGTTCGATGCGCTCCGGGCCTTGTGTTCGGCGTAAAAAACTGTATGAAGCAGCGCATTGGCGCAGAACGCCCGGTCACGGGCGTTCTTTTGCTTTGCAGCGCAGGGAAGGTCTCAGGCTGAGAAACCACCTTGGCAAGACACCATCCCGCGCGAAAAACAAAATATGTCCATGAGCTGGAAGAGGGGGCCAAGGCCCAACCGTTCCAGTCATTACGAGAAGGCGACCTGACATGATTCAGATGCAAACAAACCTCGACGTTGCCGATAATTCCGGCGCGCGTCGTGTCATGTGCATCAAGGTGCTGGGCGGCTCCAAGCGCAAGTACGCTTCCATCGGCGACATCATCGTGGTGTCGATCAAGGAAGCCATCCCGCGCGGCCGCGTCAAGAAGGGCGACGTTATGAAAGCCGTCGTTGTTCGCACCGCCAAGGACATCCGCCGCCCCGACGGCAGCGTCATCCGCTTCGATAACAACGCAGCGGTCCTCATCGACAATAAAAAAGAGCCGATCGGCACCCGTATCTTCGGACCGGTTCCGCGCGAACTTCGCGCCAAGAACCATATGAAGATCATCTCGCTGGCTCCGGAAGTACTCTAAGGGGGCGGATAGCCATGCAGAAAATTCGTAAGGGCGACAATGTCGTCGTACTCGCCGGCAAGGACAAGGGCCGTACCGGTGAAGTCGTTCAAGTGATGCCGAAGGAAGACCGCGCACTCGTGCGTGGCGTCAACATGGTCAAGCGCCACCAGCGCCAGAGCCAGACGCAGGAAGCCGGCATCATCAACAAGGAGGCCTCCATCCATCTGTCCAATATCGCGATCGTCGCGAAGGACGGAAAGCCCACTCGCGTTGGCTTCTCCGTGGTCGATGGCAAGAAGGTCCGTGTGGCCAAGCGTACGGGAGATGTTATCGATGGCTGAGGCAAAGTACGAACCGCGTCTCAAGGCAGAATACGTTTCCCGCATTCGCAAGGCGATGCAGGAGCAGTTTTCGTTTGCCAACGAGATGCAGATCCCGCGGCTCGAGAAGATCGTCATCAACATGGGCGTCGGCGAATCAACCGCTGATTCGAAGAAGCCCGCAGTTGCTGCCGCCGATCTGGCCGCAATCGCTGGTCAGAAGCCGGTGATCACCCGCGCCCGTAACTCCATCGCTGGCTTCAAGCTTCGCGAAGGGATGCCGATCGGCGCCAAGGTGACGCTGCGCGGCGCTCGCATGTATGAATTCCTGGACCGCCTGATCAACATCGCGCTTCCGCGCGTTCGCGACTTTCGCGGCCTGAATCCGAAGAGCTTTGACGGCCGTGGCAACTTCGCCATGGGCATCAAGGAACACATTGTGTTCCCGGAGATCAACTACGACAAGGTTGATCAGATGTGGGGCATGGACATCATCGTTTGCACGACGGCCACCAAGGACGACGAAGCACGGGCTCTTCTGAAAGAGTTCAACTTCCCGTTCCGTCAGTAACCGTAACGACGAGCGTAGAAAAGGAACTCGATATGGCGAAAACAAGCGCAATCGAAAAGAACAAGCGCCGCCGCAAGACGGTTTCCGAACAGGCTGCCAAGCGCGCAGCCTTGAAGGCAACCGTCATGAACCAGGAGCTGCCCATCGACGAGCGGTTCCAGGCTACCCTGAAGCTCGCTTCGCTGCCGCGTGACGGTTCGAAGACGCGCATCCGCAACCGTTGTGAAGTCACCGGTCGCCCGCGCGCTTTCTACCGCAAGCTCAAGATGTCCCGTATCGCGCTTCGCGAACTGGGCAACCTGGGCAAGGTTCCCGGCATCGTTAAGTCCAGCTGGTAAGGAGACGGTTCAATGACCATGACTGATCCTCTGGGCGATATGCTCACCCGCATCCGCAACGGCGCTGCCCGTCGCAAGTCTTCCGTGATCACGCCGGCTTCCAAGCTGCGCGTTCGCGTTCTCGACGTGCTTCAGGCGGAAGGCTACATCCGCGGTTACACCCAGACCGATTACGGTAACGGCAAGTCCGAGATCGAAATCGAACTGAAGTACTATGAAGGCGCGTCTGTCATTCGTGAGATTGGCCGCGTGTCCAAGCCGGGCCGCCGAGTTTATGTCTCGGTTAAGTCCATTCCGCAGGTCGCGAACGGCCTCGGCATCACCATCCTTTCGACTCCGAAGGGTGTGATGGCCGATCACCAGGCTCGCGAACAGAATGTTGGTGGTGAGGTACTTTGCTCGGTCTTCTAAGACTGATGCAACGTTCTCCAGCGAAACAGACAGGTTGAACAATGTCTCGTATCGGTAAGAAGCCCGTTCAGGTACCTGCAGGGATCACGGCCTCGGTTGAAGGCCAGACAGTGACTGCAAAAGGCCCGAAAGGCGAACTCGTCTTCGTTGCAAACGACGAAGTGAAGGTTTCCTTCGACAATAACGCCGTATCGGTGGTTCCGGCCAACGATAGCAAGGATGCTCGGTCCAAGTGGGGCATGTCCCGCACGATGATCGAGAACATCTTCAAGGGCGTGAAGGACGGTTTTGAGCGCAAGCTTGAAATCAACGGCGTTGGTTACCGCGCGGCTCTGCAGGGCAAGAACCTGCAGCTGTCGCTTGGTTTCAGCCACGACGTGGTCTATGAGCCCCCGCAGGGCATCACCATTGCCGTGCCGAAGCCGACGGAAATCGTCGTCACCGGCATTAATAAGCAGCAGGTCGGTCAGGTAGCAGCGGAAATCCGCGAATACCGCGGTCCAGAGCCCTACAAGGGCAAAGGCGTCAAGTACGCTGAGGAACGGATCGTCCGCAAGGAAGGCAAGAAGAAGTAAGGTTGACGCGAAATGGCTAGCAGGAAACAAGCACTTGCAAAGCGCGCGAGCCGCGTGCGCCGCCAGATCAAGGCGGTTGCGAACGGCCGCCCGCGTCTGTCGGTTCATCGCTCGTCGAAGAACATCTATGCCCAAGTCATCGATGACGTGGCTGGTCGCACGCTTGCGGCCGCCTCCACGCTCGATGGCGGTCTGCGCACGTCCTTGAAGACGGGTGCCGACACCGCTGCAGCCGCTGCAGTTGGCAAGCTCGTTGCAGAGCGTGCCGTTACGGCTGGCGTGAAGGAAGTGGTCTTTGACCGCGGTGCCTTCATTTTCCACGGCCGCATCAAGGCACTTGCCGATGCTGCCCGCGAAGGTGGTCTGAGCTTCTAAAGTTAGTCGTCCGGTCCCTTGCGGGCCGGACGTCTTCGGCGTTTTACGCCATCACCGGCCGGTGGATATCTCCTTGAATAAAGGCGATCCCCCGGCTTTCCATAGTTTGCCGTTCGAACCGGAAAAGAAAAAGGAAAAGGACAATGGCACAGGAAAAGAGAGGCTCGCGCGACGATCGCTCGAACCGCGAAGAGCGCGATAGCGAATTCGTTGACAAGCTGGTCGCGATCAATCGCGTTGCCAAGGTTGTCAAGGGTGGCCGTCGTTTCGGTTTCGCTGCACTCGTCGTCGTTGGCGACCAGAAGGGCCGCGTTGGCTTCGGCCATGGCAAGGCACGTGAAGTGCCGGAAGCTATCCGCAAGGCAACTGAAGCTGCCAAGCGCGACCTGATTTTCGTACCGCTGCGCGATGGCCGTACGCTTCATCATGACGTCAATGG
The DNA here is from genome assembly GCF_058242805.1 of Neorhizobium sp. PAMB6716. Lineage (NCBI taxonomy): Bacteria > Pseudomonadati > Pseudomonadota > Alphaproteobacteria > Hyphomicrobiales > Rhizobiaceae > Neorhizobium > Neorhizobium sp. PAMB6716. The sequence continues at coordinate 1,855,326 of NZ_CM177835.1, read as the reverse complement.
CCGTCACGGCGCTGGCAAGGTTCTGCTGCGTGCCGCCAAGGCCGGTACCGGTATCATCGCCGGTGGCCCGATGCGCGCCGTTTTCGAAACGCTCGGCGTTCATGACGTCGTTGCAAAGTCGACCGGTTCGTCGAACCCTTACAACATGGTTCGCGCAACGTTCGACGCCCTGAAGCACCAGGTGCATCCGAAGGACGTGGCAGCACAGCGCGGCATCAAGTATGCAACGCTTCAGGCTCGCCGTGCCGCTTCCGGCAATGCTCAGGAAGAATAAGGAGTTTCGTCGATGGCCAATGATTCCAAGACGGTAACGGTCGAACAGATCGGAAGCCCCATTCGCCGGCCGGCAGTTCAGCGCCAGACGCTGATCGGCCTCGGCCTCAACAAGATGCACCGGGTTCGCACGCTGGAAGACACCCCGTCCGTGCGTGGCATGATCCGGTCTGTCCAGCATCTCGTTCGCGTCGTCGACGAGAAGTGAGACGGAGGAAGACATCATGAAACTGAATGAAATCAAAGACAACGAAGGCTCCACCAAGGACCGTATCCGCGTAGGTCGCGGTATCGGTTCGGGCAAGGGCAAGACCGGTGGTCGCGGCGTCAAGGGTCAGAAGGCCCGTTCCGGCGTTGCCGTCAACGGCTTCGAAGGCGGCCAGATGCCCATCTACCGTCGCCTGCCGAAGCGCGGCTTCAACAACATCTTCGCTTCCGAATTTGTTGTCGTGTCGCTCGGCCGCATCCAGACTGCCATCGACGCCAAGAAGCTCGACGCTTCCGCACCGATCGATGCTGCTGCTCTGAAGGCTGCCGGCGTGATCAGCCGCCTCAAGGACGGCGTTCGCATCCTCTCGGATGGCGAACTGACGACCAAGGTTTCGATCGTCGCTGCTGGCGCCTCCAAGGCTGCTGTCGAGAAGATCGAAAAGTCTGGCAGCTCGATCCAGCTGCCGGAAGTCGCTTCTGCCGAATAAGTGTCTGACAAATCGCCCGGGGTGCTTCACACCGGGCGATTTTGCTCCCATATGTGAGCCTCACGATCCCGGACCCGTTATTTTGGCTCATCCGGGATATCGCGGAAAACGGGGTGGGGCATAAGGTGCATTGCAGCCCTTCCGTCTCCCGGTTTTCTGAACCTGAATATGGACTGCTTTCCGGATATGGCCGCAGGGGCGTGCCGCCGGAATTGGTCAGGCGGAGAAATGCATGGCTTCTGCAGCTGAACAACTGGCCTCCAATCTAAATTTTTCAACCTTTTCCAAAGCGACGGATCTCAAGAATCGCCTGTGGTTCACACTCGCAGCACTTCTTGTCTATCGCCTGGGGACGCATATTCCGCTGCCGGGTCTCAACCCAGAAGCCTATGCGCAGGCCTTCCGCGGTCAGGCGGGCGGCATTCTCGGCCTCTTCAACATGTTTGCCGGCGGCGCCGTGGAGCGCATGGCGATCTTTGCGCTCGGCATCATGCCGTATATTTCCGCTTCGATCATCGTGCAGCTGATGACGTCTGTCGTTCCTTCGCTGGAAAACCTGAAGAAGGAAGGCGAACAGGGCCGCAAGATCATCAACCAATACACCCGCTACGGCACCGTTCTGCTCGGCACGCTGCAGGCCTATGGCATTGCTGCCGGCCTTGAAGGCGGGCAGGGGCTCGTGATCGATCCGGGTTGGTTCTTCCGCATCTCCACGGTCGTGACGCTGCTGGGTGGGACCATGTTCCTGATGTGGCTCGGTGAGCAGATCACCTCGCGCGGCATCGGCAACGGTATTTCGCTGATCATCTTTGCGGGCATTGCCGCAGGCCTGCCGAAGGCACTTGCCGGTACGCTGGAGCTTGGCCGCACGGGTGCGCTGTCGACGGCACTGATTCTTATGGTCGTGGTCGTTGCCATCGGCGTCATCGCGCTGATCGTGTTTGTTGAACGCGCCCAGCGCCGGTTGCTGATCCAGTATCCGAAGCGCCAGGTTGGTAACCGCATGTTCCAGGGTGATACGTCGCACCTGCCGCTGAAGCTCAACACCGCAGGCGTGATCCCGGCGATCTTTGCTTCGTCGCTGTTGCTTTTACCGGCAACGGCGGCCGGCTTTGCCGGAAACACCAATCTGCCATCCTGGGCGACGATGATCATCGGCTCGCTGCAGCATGGTCAGCCGCTGTTCATGCTGTTCTACGGCATTCTGATTGCCTTCTTCGCCTTCTTCTATACGGCCATCGTCTTCAATCCGAAGGATACGGCCGACAATCTGAAGAAGCATGGTGGCTTCATTCCGGGGATTCGTCCGGGCGAGCGCACGGCCGAATATATCGACTATGTGCTGACGCGCATCACCGTCGTCGGCGCCATCTATCTCGTTTTTGTCTGCATTCTTCCCGAAACGCTGATCGCAAGGACTGGTATCCCATTAGCCCTTGGTGGTACTTCGCTTTTGATCGTTGTCAGTGTTACCCTTGATACGGTAGCACAGATCCAGGGCCATCTTATTGCCCAGCAATATGAGGGACTGATCAAGAAGTCCAAGCTGCGTGGAGGAAAGAGGGGACGATGAGATTAATTCTTTTGGGGCCGCCGGGGGCGGGTAAGGGGACCCAAGCCCAGCGGATCGTGGAGAAGTACGGCATTCCGCAACTGTCCACGGGTGATATGCTGCGCGCGGCAATCGTCGCGGAGACAGAAGTTGGAAAGCGCGTCAAGGCGGTGCTTGATTCGGGCAAACTGGTCTCGGATGACATCGTGATTGCGATCGTCTCGGAACGCATCGACCAGCCGGACTGTGCCAAGGGCTTCATTCTCGATGGTTTTCCGCGCACCCTGGTGCAGGCGGATGCCACCGAATCGATGCTGGCCGCCAAGGGTCTCGACCTCTCGGTGGTGATTGAGCTTCGGGTCAACGACAAGGAACTGGTTCGCCGTGTCTCCGGTCGTTATTCCTGCGCCAGCTGTGGTGCGGTCTATCACGACACGGACCACAAACCATCCGTGGAAGGCGTCTGCGACAAGTGCGGGTCGACCCACTTCAAGCGTCGGCCGGACGACAATGCCGAGACGATGACGCAGCGACTCGAGGTCTACTACAAGGAAACCTCGCCGCTGATCGGTTATTATTATGCCAAGGGCAAGCTGAAGACTGTCGATGGCATGGCCGAAATGGACGTCGTCACGTCCAATATCGAGGCGATCCTGGCGGCTCTCTAGAGCTTAACCCAGGTGTTACCCAAGAATCTTGGCGGGGCCGGTTGCTATTTTCGACTGATTCCGCTAAAGACCGCGCCAACTCGCGACATTTGACAGCGATCGGCGTGGGCCATCCAGAGATGGATGTCCGGTCCGGTCTTTTTGACTTGTCACGGATGAGATTTGAACTGGCGGCCCTCTATGGCTGCTCTCATGGAAGAAGCACCACTTGCCGGATGGCAACTGGAACGCAAGGAGAATAGGCGTGGCACGTATCGCTGGCGTCAACATCCCGACTGCGAAGCGCGTCGTTATCGCGCTGACCTACATTCACGGGATCGGACCTAAATTCGCTCAGGAAATCGTCGAGAAGGCCGGTATTCCGGCTGAACGTCGCGTTCATCAGCTGACGGACGCAGAAGTTCTGCAGATCCGCGAAACCATCGACCGTGACTATCAGGTCGAAGGCGATCTTCGTCGCGAGACCGCGATGAACATCAAGCGTCTGATGGACCTCGGCTGCTACCGCGGCCTGCGTCATCGTCGCGGCCTCCCGGTCCGCGGTCAGCGCACGCACACCAACGCCCGCACCCGCAAGGGTCCGGCGAAGGCGATTGCTGGTAAGAAGAAGTAATTTTTCGGGCATTAGCCAATAGGCGGTAGGCGGTAGCGGAAACAGCTACTGGCTACTGCCTAATTTCTATTGCCTGAAAAGGTGGAGCCGCTGGTATTACGGCGGTGACGATATCAACGAAAGGAAGACCATGGCCAAGGAAGCCACACGCGTTCGCCGTCGCGAACGTAAAAATATTTCATCGGGCGTTGCTCACGTCAACTCGACGTTCAACAACACTATGATCACCATCACCGACGCACAGGGCAACGCAATTGCCTGGTCGTCTGCTGGTGCCAAGGGCTTCAAGGGTTCGCGTAAGTCGACCCCGTTTGCTGCCCAGATCGCTGCCGAAGACTGCGCCAAGAAGGCTCAGGAACACGGCATGAAGTCTCTCGAAGTCGAAGTCTGCGGCCCGGGTTCCGGTCGTGAATCGGCTCTGCGCGCCCTCCAGGCTGCGGGTTTCATGATCACCTCGATCCGTGACGTGACGCCGATCCCGCACAATGGTTGCCGTCCGCGCAAGAAGCGCCGCGTCTAATTCGCCTTCGGAGGCTGCCCTCGCGGCGGTCCCGGTTCGAATTCGTGTAATGCCGCCTTACTTCGTCAATCGAGGTTTGGCGGCTTTGCCGTAACGCCTAAGAAGAGTGTTTCTCCTTGGCGCTTCTCATGCTCGGTTGCCACGATTGGATAGTGGCAGCGAACGGAAGGTTTTAATCATGATCCAGAAGAACTGGCAGGAACTGATCAAGCCGAACAAGGTGGAGTTCACCTCGTCCGGCCGCACCAAGGCCACGCTCGTCGCGGAGCCGCTGGAACGCGGTTTCGGTCTGACACTCGGCAACGCGCTTCGCCGCGTTCTGTTGTCGTCTCTGCGTGGTGCTGCCGTCACTGCTGTGCAGATCGACGGCGTTCTGCACGAATTCTCCTCCATCCCCGGCGTTCGGGAAGATGTGACGGACATCGTGCTGAACATCAAGGAAATCGCCATCAAGATGGATGGCGACGATGCAAAGCGGATGGTCGTGCGCAAGCAGGGCCCGGGTTCTGTGCTTGCCGGCGATATCCAGACGGTTGGCGACATCGAGATCCTCAATCCGAACCATGTGATCTGCACGCTCGACGAGGGTGCCGAGATCCGCATGGAATTCACGGTGAACAACGGCAAGGGTTATGTTCCTGCCGATCGTAACCGTGCCGAAGATGCGCCGATTGGTCTTATCCCGGTCGACAGCCTCTACTCCCCGGTCAAGAAAGTGTCCTACAAGGTGGAAAACACCCGCGAAGGCCAGGTTCTCGACTATGACAAGCTGACCATGACCATCGAAACCGATGGTTCGGTCACGGGCGAGGATGCCGTGGCGTTTGCCGCTCGCATTCTTCAGGACCAGCTGTCGGTCTTCGTCAACTTCGACGAGCCGCAGAAGGAAGCAGAAGAAGAATCGGTCACTGAACTCGCGTTCAACCCGGCTCTCCTCAAGAAGGTCGACGAACTGGAACTGTCTGTCCGTTCGGCCAACTGCCTGAAGAACGACAACATCGTCTACATCGGCGACCTCATCCAGAAGACCGAGGCGGAAATGCTGCGCACGCCGAACTTCGGTCGCAAGTCGCTGAACGAGATCAAGGAAGTTTTGGCTTCCATGGGCCTGCATCTGGGTATGGAAGTTCCTGCCTGGCCGCCGGAAAACATCGAAGATCTCGCCAAGCGCTACGAAGACCAGTATTAACCCGCCCAACCGTTCCGCGCGGGCCAGTGTCTGGCCCGCAGATGGAATTGGAAAGCATGTTTAAACTGCAGGCGGATGCCTGCAAGTAAAGGAGACCAGAGATGCGCCACCATAAAGCCGGCCGCAAGCTCAACCGTACCGCCAGCCACCGCAAGGCAATGTTTGCCAACATGGCGGCTTCGCTCATCACGCATGAGCAGATCGTAACGACGCTTCCGAAGGCCAAGGAAATCCGTCCGATCGTTGAAAAGCTGGTCACGCTCGGCAAGCGCGGCGACCTGCACGCTCGTCGTCAGGCCATCTCGCAGATCCAGGATCAGGACGCTGTGAAGAAGCTGTTCGATGCCATTGCTTCGCGTTACGCAACCCGCAACGGCGGTTACCTGCGTATCATGAAGGCTGGCTTCCGCCAGGGCGACAACGCTGCCATGGCCGTCATCGAGTTCGTTGAACGCGATGTGAACGCCAAGGGCGCAGCCGACAAGGCTCGCGTTGCCGCTGAAGCAGAAGCTGCTGAAGCCGCATAATGTTTTGCCCTGTAAAGGGTAGACACGAAAAAGGCCGGACGAGCGATCGTCCGGCCTTTTTGTTGTATCTGAATGGGTGACCTTAAGGCCTTTGAACCAAGGCGGTTTGGTGCTTCCTGCCGTCAATGGTTGGCATCGGCCGATGTCACGGCAGCAAAATCCGACATTTCGTAAAAGGCACGGATTTCGATTTCGCTCGGACCCGGCATGGGATTTGGGCAGCGCGTTACCCAGGTAATCGCTTCCTCCATGCTCTCGACCTCCCAGATCCAGTAGCCGGCGACCAGTTCGCGGGTTTGCGGAAAAGGGCCATCGGTGACCCGCCGATCATGTCCCTCGAAGGCGATCCGCTTGCCGAGCTTCGAGGGCTTCAAGCCGTCACCGGTAATCAGGATCCCGGCCTGCATCAGCTCGTCGTTGAACTCTCCCATCGCCGCCATTGCTGCCGCGGTTGGCATGATACCCGCTTCGCTGTCTTCGGTGGCCTTGACCAACACCATGACGCGCATGTCTCTCTCCTCTTGTGTGGGAGGGCACTCCTTCGCACCCCGGGCCACCTTGAGGGGGCGGGGCATCTTTCCACAAGCTTTCAACACACATATTCTGCTGCTGAGGGTATCGTTGCAGACGTTCGTTCGCCCGGTCATACCGGTTGGGTTCGCAACCGGCTCGCGGCTGGGCAGGACGCTATTTCGGGATATGGATGGTGTCGCGGATATGTTTCAGTGACGCAACGATCGTGAATGTCATGATGACCAGCAGCGTCCATGAACTCCATTTGCCGATATGCACAGTCGACCATGCGCCGAGTTGGTTTGGATAGTGCCAGACTGCAAAGAAGGTGGAGATGTTTTCTGCCAGCCAGATGAAGAAGCCGATCAGAATGAAAGACAGTAGCATGGGCATGCGGCGGTCCCGGTCGTAAGGGCGAAAAATCACTGTGGCACGCGCGTAAAGGCCAATGGCAAGGGCTGCCAGGTACCAGCGGTAATCGCCGATATAATGATGTGCGAAGAAATTGGCGTATATGGCGAGCGCCACCAGTGCAGCCATCCAGTAGGGCGGGTGGTGTTCTATGCGGACATGGAGGATGCGCCAAGCCTGTATGATGTAGCTGCCGACGGCTGCATACATGAAGCCGGAAAAAAGCGGCACGCCCAAAACCTTGGTATAGGCGAAATCCGGATAGGACCATGACTGGATGGTGCCGGATGTCTTGAACACTTCAAGCGCAAAGCCCACGATATGAAACAGGCAGATTGCCTTCAACTCATCCTTGGTTTCCAGTTTTGTCCAGATCATCCAGGCCTGGATCGTCAGCGCTATGATTAACAGCAGGTCATAGCGCGGTATGCCGAAAAGCCCGCTGCGTGGGACGACGAAGATCGACACGAAAAACAGCCCGGCAAACAGGCAGGCTCGCCCTTCTTTGATGCCGAATAAGAGGAACTCGACGACGAAGCGTTTTATGCCCGCAAGACCTGGATCGGAGCGCGGATGCGTCAATGCGGCGTCAAAGGTCTGCAGGAAACCGTTCTTGCCGCCTGCCACTCTCTGCATCGTTTGCCCCTGATTGTATTTTCCTCATCACATCCCTTACAGAAGTGGCATGGACAAATTCAAGGCAATACCCAAAGCGTTGCGGCGTCGGTTGATGACTGCGGCCTTCGTAATCCTATGCGGTTTGACACTGCGGCTGACCGGGTATGACATCGGCTTGCCGTATGTTTTGGTCAAATACGGTGGCTCCTTTCTCTGGGGCATGATGGTGTTGTGGATCGTCGGGGCGATCCTGTATGGCCGGTCAATTCTCGTCATCGCGCTGGTAGCTGCTGTCATTGCGGTATTGACCGAGTTCAGCCGGCTTTACCATACGCCCTGGCTTGATGCCTTCCGCCTGACTCTGGCAGGCGCTCTGCTGTTGGGGCGGATCTTCTCCTGGGCTAATATCCTAGCCTATTTGTTGGGTATTGGTCTTGCAGCAGCAATCGAGCTGAGTAGGGCTTCATCTCGCAAATGACCTGCGTCCCCGGCGGCGCTCCATCAGCTTCGGCCGCACCAGCCGGTAGCCCAACAGAACCGTGACCACCGCGATATAGAACGCAGGCTCCAGCGTCAGGCTCTTGCGCGACAGTACGAAATGCAGGATCGCGACGAGGAGCACGAGGTAGCTCAGCTTATGCAGCGTGTTCCAGCGGCTGCCGAGCTTTCGGATCGACCAGCGGTTGGAGGTGAGCGCCAGCGGGATCAGCATCACAAGGCCCGCCATGCCGAGCATGATATAGGGCCGCTTCAGGATATCCCCGAGGATCGAGGAGAGAACGAGGGCTCGGTCCAGCGTCAGGTAGACGGCGAAATGCGCCAGCACATAATAGAAGGCGATCAGCCCCAGCGCCCGTCGGTAGGCGATGAGGTTGGTGCCGAAGAGGTCGCGGATCGGGGTGATCGCAAGCCCGAGACAGAGAAACCTGAGAGCCCATAGTCCGAGCAGATGCTCGAATGTTCTCACCGGATCGGCGCCGAGATCTCCGAAGACCCCCTGGTAAAAGGCATAGAGGCCCGGTAGCAGGCCGATCACATAAAGCGCCCAGACCGAAGCCGGTTTGTAGCGCGCGGTAAGGGCAAGTTGCGCCATGCTCAGAAGAACTTCTTCAGGTCCATGCCGGCATAGAGGCTTGAAACCTCATCGGCGTAACCGTTGAAGGGCAGGGTATCCAGCGTGCGGCCGCCGAAGAGGCCACTGCCTTCGCCGATGCGCCGTTCCGTCGCTTGGCTCCAGCGCGGGTGATCGACCTTCGGGTTCACGTTGGCGTAGAAGCCGTATTCGCTGGGAGCAGAGATGTTCCAGGTGGACGGCGGCTCCTTGTCGGTGAGGGTGATCTTGACGATCGACTTGATGCCCTTGAAGCCGTATTTCCACGGGGTCACCAGGCGGATCGGCGCGCCGTTCTGGTTGGGCAGGGTTTCGCCGTAGACGCCGGTTGCAAGTATTGCCAGCGGATGGCGGGCCTCATCCAGCCGCAGGCCCTCGACGTAAGGCCAGGGCAGGGCCTGGAAAAAGCCGCTCTGGCCGGGCATCTGTTCCGGGCGCACCACGGTTTCGAAGGCGACATATTTGGCGCTGCCAAGCGGCTCCACCCGGTCCAGGATGGCCGAGATGGGAAAACCGACCCAGGGGATGACCATGGACCAGGCCTCGACGCAGCGCATGCGGTAGATGCGCTCTTCCATGGGGATTTCCGCCATGATCTTTTCCATGTCGATCACCTGGGGTTTTGCTACCATGCCGCCGACGGTGATCGCCCAGGGTGTCGGCTGGAAGCTGCCGGAGTTCTGGGCGGGATCGGCCTTGTTGACGCCGAACTCGTAGAAATTGTTGTAGGTGGTGACATCCTTTTTCGGTGTCAGCTTGTCATCGACCTTGTAGATGCTGGGTGTCGTCGCAATGGGGGCAGCGAAAGCGCCGCCGGCGCCGGCAAATGTCAGCCCGGCGGCAGCGCCGGCGATAAAGCCTCGCCGCGACACATAAAGAGACTGCGGTGTGATCTCGGATGCGGGAATGGACGGCGGCCGGTAGAGCGACATGAGACAGTCTCCTGCGGATAAGCGGATCGGTTGTGATATTATCTATTACGTAGCGGCAAGGCGATTTGTTTCACAGGTTTTACGCAGATTTGCCCGGCCACGTTCTCGTGATGCCCCAGGCCTGCGCAGGCGTACCGCTTTGGCCTGTCCTGATAGTGACAGAGTGGGTCATTTCCGCTAGGAAATGCCTAAAAGCAGGGCTTTCAAGCCGACAAAGCGGCCATGCCCGGATAAATTCAAGACCTGAGGAAAACACCATGCCTGCATACCGTTCGAGAACGACGACCCATGGCCGCAACATGGCGGGCGCCCGTGGTCTCTGGCGCGCCACGGGCATGAAGGACAGCGATTTCGGCAAGCCGATCATTGCCGTGGTCAATTCCTTCACGCAGTTCGTGCCGGGCCACGTCCACCTCAAGGATCTCGGCCAGCTGGTGGCCCGCGAGATCGAGGCGGCCGGTGGCGTTGCAAAGGAATTTAACACGATTGCTGTCGATGACGGCATCGCCATGGGTCATGATGGCATGCTCTATTCGCTGCCGTCGCGCGAGATCATCGCCGACTCGGTCGAATATATGGTCAACGCGCATTGCGCCGATGCGATGGTGTGCATTTCCAACTGCGACAAGATCACGCCCGGCATGTTGAATGCAGCCATGCGCCTCAACATCCCGGCCGTCTTCGTCTCCGGCGGTCCGATGGAGGCCGGCAAGGTCGTCATGCATGGCAAGACCGTGGCGCTCGATCTGGTCGATGCCATGGTGGCGGCTGCTGATGAGAAATATTCCGACGAGGATGTGCAGGCAATCGAACGTTCGGCCTGTCCCACCTGCGGTTCGTGCTCGGGCATGTTCACCGCCAACTCGATGAACTGCCTCACCGAAGCGCTCGGCCTGTCGCTGCCCGGCAACGGTTCGACGCTTGCCACCCATTCGGATCGCAAACGCCTGTTCGTCGAGGCCGGCCACCTGATCGTCGATCTCGCCCGCCGTTATTATGAGCAGGACGATGACGGCGTTCTGCCGCGCACGATCGCCACCAAGGAAGCTTTCGAAAACGCCATGACGCTCGATATCGCCATGGGCGGCTCGACCAACACGGTTCTGCATATCCTGGCGGCGGCCTATGAAGGCGGCGTCGATTTCACCATGGACGATATCGACCGCCTGTCGCGCCGCGTGCCCTGCCTTTCCAAGGTGGCGCCGGCAAAGCAGGACGTTCACATGGAAGACGTCCACCGGGCCGGCGGCATCATGCGTATTCTCGGCGAACTGGAACGCGGCGGCCTTCTCAACACCGATTGCAAGACGGTGCATGAGGCAACGCTTGGCGATGCCATCAACCGCTGGGATATTACCCGCACCAATTCGGAAACCGTGCGCACCTTCTTCAAGGCAGCACCGGGTGGCGTGCCGACGCAGGTTGCCTTCTCGCAGTCCTCGCGCTGGGATGATCTGGATACCGACAGCGAAAACGGCGTCATCCGCTCGGTCGAAAAGCCGTTCTCCAAGGATGGCGGCCTGGCGGTACTCTACGGCAATATCGCGCTTGATGGCTGCATCGTAAAGACGGCGGGCGTTGACGAATCGATCCTGAAATTCACCGGCCCGGCGCGCGTCTTCGAAAGCCAGGATGCGTCCGTCAAGGCAATCCTCAACAACGAGGTGAAGGCCGGCGATGTCGTCGTTATCCGGTATGAAGGCCCGAAGGGCGGCCCGGGCATGCAGGAAATGCTCTATCCGACGAGCTACCTGAAGTCGAAGGGTCTCGGAAAGGCCTGCGCGCTGATCACCGACGGTCGTTTTTCCGGCGGCACGTCGGGCCTCTCCATCGGCCACGCCTCGCCGGAAGCGGCCAATGGCGGCGCGATCGGTCTGGTACGCGAAGGCGACATGATCGAGATCGATATTCCGAACCGCACGATCAACCTTCTGGTTCAGGACAGCGATCTGGCAAGCCGCCGTGCCGAGCAGGACAAGCTCGGCTGGAAGCCGGTTGCCCCGCGCAAGCGTAATGTCACGACGGCGCTCAAGGCTTACGCGGCCTTCGCCTCCAGTGCCGACAAGGGTGCCGTGCGCATCCTGCCGGAATGATCCGGATCTGACGGTTCTGATTTGATATTGGCCCGCCGGAGCGATCCGGCGGGCTTTTTCATGCGTCTTGCCCGGCACCCGGCGTTCGGTCCCAATAGGGAGGCGTGCCGATGTGCTCGATCAGGTAGTCGCGAAACGACAGGACCTTGAGGGATCTGAGGCGATTTTCCGGATAGATCAGGTGAATGTCGTGAACGGTAGTGTCGATGGCGGCCTCGTGGTCGGCCATCAGCACCTCCAGACGGCCGCTGTCGATATGGTCGTGCAGGAGCCAGGTCGGGAAGAGAACAAGGCCCTGATGCTGCAGGGCGGCCTCCACCAGGCTTTCTGCATTGTTGCTGGTCAAGTTGCCGCTGACGACATGGGCCTGAAAGGCAGCCGTGCCTGAGCGAAAATACCATTTCTGCGCGCCGCTGATGCCCTTGTAGAGAAGGCAGTTGTGAGCGTTAAGCTCGAGAGGCACCTGCGGGCGACCGTGGCTGGCGAGATAGGCGGGCGAGGCACAGAGCACATAATGCTGGGCGGTGAGCTTTCGGCTGCTGAGGCTTGAATCCTTCAGCATGCCGATGCGGATGGTGATGTCGGCACCCTCGGCCACCGGATCGTGGAAGGCATCCGACAGCGTCAGTTCCACCTCCACCTCAGGGTAACGCGCCTGATAATCGGCAAGCAGCGGTGCCACATGGCGGCGCCCGAAGGCGATCGGCGCATTGATGCGCAGCAGCCCGCGCGGCGCACCCGCAGCCCCGCCGCTTGCCCGCTCGGTTGCCAGATCGAGCGATGCGATGAGATCGCGTACCTCAAGGAGATAGGCAGCACCTGCCTCCGTCAGCGTCACCGCGCGTGTGTGGCGAAACAGCAGGCGCTGACCCAGCAGATGCTCAAGACCCTGGATGTGGCGGGAGACGGAAGAGGGCGGCAAGCCGCAGCGTCTGGCACTTTCGGTAAAGCTGCCGGTCGTTGCCACATCAACAAACAGGCGCAGCGACAGGAGAGTGAGTTCGTTGCTCATCGCACAATTATCTTTTGCAATTTGACGTCATTGTTGCGCTGTCGACATTAGCCTATCTGCGGCTCCTTCAACAGAACGGAGGCCGCCTGATGGGCCAAATTTTCATTCTTCTTCTTGTCGTCGCGTCCGGCATGGGGCTGTCCGTCGAAGCGGGCCTGCTCGGGCCGCTTGGCGAGGAAGTCGGTCATACGGCCGCGGCACTGTCGATCTTTCTCGTCGGCGGGCTGCTCTTGTCGGTGGCGTTGGTCTTTGCCCCGCAGCGCAGCCTGCCGAGGCTCCTTGCGCAGCCTCGATGGCTGCTCGCCGGCGGCATTCTCGGGCCCGTCTACGTGATCGTGCTGACCATTGCGACGCCGGTGATCGGCGTTGGCACAACCATGGTCGGCATTCTCTGCGGGCAGGTGGCGGCAAGCCTTGCCATCGACCATTTCGGCCTGTTCGGCACGCCGCGACAGTCGATCGACCGATACCGCCTTTCGGCGCTCGTCCTTATTCTTCTGGCTCTCGGGATACTCAATCGATGATTTTCGTGCTGGTTACTTTTCTTGCGCTGGCCGGTGGTGTTTCGCTTGCCGCGCAATCCTCCATCAACGGGCGGCTCGGCAAGGCCGCAGGCGTGATGGAAACCGCCTGGCTGACCTTTGTGCTTGGGGCGGCGGTATGTTTCCTTCTGTTCTTTTTCTTTGAGCCACCGCATGCGATGACCCTTTTTACCGCGCCAAAATGGCAGTTGATCGGCGCACTGTTCGGTGTGATCTATATTCTGGTGAATGTCGTTGCGGTCCCGCGCGTCGGCATTGCGGCCGCAACGGTTGCAGTCATTACCGGTCAGCTTGCCATGAGCCTCCTGATCGATCACTTCGGCTGGTTCGGCAACAGCGTCATTCCACTGGATGCCAGCCGTTATGCCTCGATTGCGCTGCTTGCCGCAGCGCTCTGCCTGATCTATCTGGGCAATCGCCGGAAGGCGGGATGAGGAGTGGGGGGCAGCCGTTACGCTGCCCCCTCTCACGCTGTTCAGATCGGGCGGATGAGCGACTTTGTCGCCTCTTCCAGCTGCTTCATGCGCTCCTCATAGGCGGCGCGGATGCAGGCGGCGTCGGCCTCGCAGGCCTGGCGTTTCTTCAGCCATGCCAGTTGCTCGTCCTTCAGCTGGTCACGGTTTCCCATCGCCATCAGCGATGTCAGGATGTCGAAGGTGGTGACCATCTTCACGTCGAGATCGTTCAGCGACCGGTCCTCGCAGATCACCTTTTCGCCGCCGGAGAGATCGGGCTTCTGGCAATCGAAGCTTGCGGCAAAAGCCGGTGCGGGAGCAACAAGGGTGAGGCTGGAAAGCGCAAGTGCGCCGGCGGCAAAGGTGTGGGACAAGCGGATCGTCATCATCAAATTAGTCTCCATGAACCCCCACTACGGCTTTGGAACCAAATGGTTCCCGCCAAAATGCAGGCACGGCGAGCGGCGGGGCAGCAAGGCCGTAAAGCAGCGCGCAACTGCTGCGCAATGACGAGCGATCGTCTGGTCTTTCGAAGGTCTGGTTCTATGTCTTCCTCACATGAACATAGTTTAATGCAGATGCAGCATTCAGGCCCGCTGCCTCCCCATTTTCGGCCACCTTTCATTTCTAGCGTTTGTCGGTAGAAGTCATCATACCCTTCAAAGTGAGGAATCACATGCTGAGCATGCCGAAAAGCATCTCCCTCTGCCTTCTGGCCCTGTCGCTTGTTCTGCCGTCGCAAAGTTTCGCGCAGGACAAGACCTTGCCGCAGAGCCGGCCGGAAATGCAGCTTTCCTTTGCGCCGCTGGTCAAGCAGACGTCGGGCGCCGTCGTCAATGTCTATGCCGAGCGTGTTGTGCAGCGACAGAACCCGTTTGCCGGCGACCCCTTCTTCGAGCAGTTTTTTGGCCAGCGCATGCCGAACCGTTCGGAAAAGCAGTCGTCGCTGGGCTCCGGCGTCATCGTCTCGCATAATGGTCTTGTCGTCACCAACAACCACGTCATCCAGGGCGCCGACGACATCAAGATCGCGCTGCCCGATGGCCGCGAGTTTCCCTGCGAAGTGCTGCTGAAGGACGAAAACATCGATCTTGCCGTTTTGAAGATCAAGGGGCAGCAGGAGTTTCCCGTGCTTGCCATTGGCAATTCCGATGCCGTGGAGGTGGGCGATCTGGTGCTGGCCATCGGCAACCCCTTTGGCGTTGGCCAGACGGTGACGAGCGGCATCGTTTCGGCGCTTGCCCGAAACCAGGTGTCGAGCGGCGATGTCGGCTTTTTCATCCAGACCGATGCCTCGATCAATCCCGGCAATTCCGGCGGCGCGCTGATGAACATGCGCGGTGAGCTGATCGGCATCAACACCGCGATCTTTTCGCGCGGCGGTGGCTCGAACGGCATCGGTTTTGCCATTCCGGCCAATCTCGTCAAAGTTTTCGTGGCCGCGGCCGAAGAGGGCAAAAAGAGCTTTGAAAAGCCCTATGTCGGGGCAACCTTCCAGCCGGTCACCTCGGAAGTGGCTGAGGCGCTGGGGTTGAAATCAGCCCGCGGCGCGCTGGTGGTCGGTGTCACGGAAGGCGGTCCGGCGGACAAGGCTGGGCTGAAGCCGGGCGAAGTCATCACGTCCGTCAATGGCATTGCGGTGGAACATCCCGATGCGCTCTGGTACCGCCTGACAACGGCCGGGCTTGGCAAATCCGCCCGCCTCATGGTGTCGCAGAACGGCAGTGAGCGGGAGCTGACCATGACGCTCGGCACGGCGCCGGAGACGGTGCCGCGCGACGAGCGGCTGATTGAGGGGCGCAACCCGTTTGCCGGGTTGAAGGTTGCCAATCTTTCGCCAAAGCTTGCGACAGAACTGCGCCTGCCCACAGACAAGACCGGTGTCGTCGTGGCAGAGGTGGTGCGCAATTCTCCCGCTGCCCGCCTGGGTTTCCAGCCGGGTGACATCGTGATCTCGCTGAATGGCGATGCGGTCTCCTCCACCAAGGTGCTCCAGACACTGGTCGGAAGCGATCCGAACCTCTGGCGGGTTGAAATCGAACGTGACGGACAGCGCATCCGTCAGTTCTTCCGATGAGTGGCGATCTGTTCCAGAAGACCATGCCCGCTGCGGTCGCTTCAGGGCGGCCGCTTGCAGACCGGCTGCGCCCGACCTCGCTTGCCGAGGTGACCGGCCAGCCGCACCTGACGGGCGCCGATGGTGCCCTTCGCCGCATGATTGACGCAGGCTCGCTCGGCTCGATGATCTTCTGGGGGCCACCCGGCACCGGCAAGACAACGGTTGCGCGGCTTCTCTCCGGCGAGGCGGGGCTGGCGTTTGAGCAGATCTCGGCGATCTTTTCCGGCGTGGCTGACCTCAAGAAAGTCTTTGAGACGGCCCGACTTCGGCGCATGGACGGGCGCCAGACACTGCTTTTCGTCGACGAGATCCATCGCTTCAACCGCGCCCAGCAGGACAGTTTTTTGCCTGTCATGGAAGACGGCACCGTAATCTTAGTCGGCGCCACGACGGAAAATCCGAGCTTCGAGCTGAATGCCGCTCTTTTGTCACGCGCCCGCGTGCTGACCTTCCGGGCGCATGACGACGAGAGCCTCGGTGAACTTCTGTTGCGCGCCGAAAAGGTGGAGCAGAAACCCTTGCCGCTGGATGAGGCGGCGCGCTCTGCGCTGGTGCGGATGGCTGACGGCGATGGCCGCGCCGTGCTGACGCTTGCCGAGGAAGTGTGGCGCGCAGCGCGCGAGGGGGAAGTGTTCGACAGCCAGGGCCTGGCACAGATCGTGCAACGCCGCGCGCCTGTTTATGACAAGGCGCAGGACGGGCATTACAACCTCATCTCTGCCCTGCATAAATCCGTGCGCGGCTCCGATCCGGATGCCGCGCTTTATTATCTCGCGCGCATGTTCGATGCCGGTGAGGACCCGCTTTATATCGGACGCCGGTTGGTGCGCATGGCGGTGGAGGATATCGGCCTTGCCGATCCGCAGGCGCTGGTCATCTGCAATGCCGCAAAAGATGCCTATGATTACCTGGGCTCGCCCGAGGGGGAACTGGCGCTGGCGCAGGCTTGCGTCTATCTCGCGACAGCGCCCAAATCCAATGCCGTCTATGTCGCCTTCAAGGCGGCGATGCGGGCTGCCAAGGAAAACGGCTCGCTGCTGCCGCCCAAGCGCATCCTGAATGCCCCAACCAAGCTGATGAAGGGCGAAGGGTATGGCGACGGCTATCGTTATGACCATGACGAGCCGGACGCGTTTTCCGGTCAGGATTATTTTCCCGACAAGCTCGGCCGGCAGGTATTTTACGATCCACCGGAGCGGGGTTTTGAGCGCGAGATCCGCAAGCGGCTCGACTGGTGGTCAAAACTGCGCCGCGAGCGGGGCGGGGCCTGACGTCGTGTTGTCAGGATGCCTTCTTCTGCGCCGGGATAACACCGCCGGCGGACGGGGCGGCGATCATTTTCACCGCTGAATCGGCAAGGCCGTGGTGACCTTCGCAATCCACCACCACATGCCAATGGCCGCCTTCGGGAATGGTGAGCCGGATGGGCGATTTTTTCGCAACGCCACCAACGAATTTGAAATCGAGTTTTTCCGTGAAACGCTGGTAGTTGACCGCCGTCATCAGCCGGACATTGTTGACGGCCGACAGCGTCACCTCGATCACCGTGCCGGGGCGCTGCATGCTGAGGTCAAAATGCGTGAAGCGAAATGCGGGGCCTGCCATGCTTGTCTCCCTGATTTTTGTGCGCGGCCAAGGGTAGGGCGAGGAAGTTAAGGCTTGGTGGAACCGGGTGGCAACTTATTCGTTAACAGAGCGAACAAGACGTGTCGCCAGAGGATTTCCCCGCCCGGGCGGCCATGGCTGTGATCCACCACAGCCGATAACAACAAGAATTTGATCTCCAGTCGTTTCAGGCCTTGTCCCGTTTCCCCTGCCGGACAAGGCCTTTTCTTTGCGCCGAGATGGCGAAACCCCTTTTCTTACAGCAGCTTGAACCCATCGGATGAATCGATGCGGCAACCGCTTGAATCAATCTCTGAGCTTACGAAACCCTACCTCTTGCGGCTGCCGATAACGCAAGGGTGAAGAAACACCGCCGGATGCGCGCTGTTCTATCACAGCCCAGGAAGCATCAGAGGAGGTTTCGATGCAAATAACCCGACGCACCATGTTGACGGCCACAGCGGTGACGGCAGCCGCCACCGTTCTGCAAGCCCCGCCTATTGCAAGGGCGGCCTTGCCGATCTCCCAGCCGGCGCTGCCGTTCGGGGAGGACGCACTGGCGCCGGTCATTTCCGCCCGTACCGTTGGCCTGCATTACGGCAAGCATCACAAGGGTTATTTCGACAAGCTGAACACACTTGCCGCCGGAACGCGTTATGCCGACATGGATCTGGAGGGTATCGTGCAGGCTTCTGCCAAGACGAGCGACGATGCCAAGATTTTCAATAATGCGGCGCAGGCCTTCAACCATGTGGCCTATTGGGACCAGTTCGTTCCGGGTGGACCGGCAAGGCCGGACGGCGATGCGAAAGCGGCAATCGATGCGGCATTCGACGGATATGATGGGTTCATCGACCGCGCGGTAACGGTCTCCGACGAAGTCTTTGGCACCGGCTGGGTATGGCTGACACGAGATGAAGGCAATGCGTTAGCGCTTGTTGGTTATGAGGACGGCAACAATCCGCTGGCCTTCGGACGGCCGGCACTGCTCGGCATCGAC
The DNA here is from genome assembly GCF_058242805.1 of Neorhizobium sp. PAMB6716. Lineage (NCBI taxonomy): Bacteria > Pseudomonadati > Pseudomonadota > Alphaproteobacteria > Hyphomicrobiales > Rhizobiaceae > Neorhizobium > Neorhizobium sp. PAMB6716. The sequence continues at coordinate 1,836,875 of NZ_CM177835.1, read as the reverse complement.
ATATGGGAACATGCCTATTACCTCGACTATGAAAACCGCAAGGCCGAACACATCCGCGCGGTCCTCGACAAGCTGGTCAACTGGCGTGTGGTGGCAGACCGGATGAGTGCCTGAGTTTTAGTCCCTCCCGAAGATGCGGGTGCCTGACGCCCTTAACGGCGGCAGGCGCCTTTCACGGGGCGTAAAGCCCGGACGTGATATGGTCGAGATCAAACGGGCCTCTTGCCGCGTCCGGCGATGCCTTCATAAGGTTGTCGCCATGTCTAATCCTTCTCGTCTGTCCTCATCTCTCCTTGCACGCGTGGCGCTGCCGGCGATCGCAGTGGCCGCCTTCAGTCTTGCCGCTCCGGCCTCTGCTGCCGATGCGCAAAAGGGCCGCCGCACGTTTCAGCAATGTGCCTCCTGCCATGCGGTGGACAGTGACAGCAACGGCTTTGGCCCGCACCTGAAGGGTGTCGTGGGGCGACGTGCCGGCAGTGTGCCCGGTTATGCCTATTCTGAGGCCATGCAGGAGGCCGGTGCCGCAGGGCTTGTCTGGGATGAGGCGGCGCTTTCGGCCTTTCTCGCCAGCCCCGCCAAAAAGCTGCCGGGCACGAAGATGCGCTTTTACGGATTCTGGTTTCAGTCGCAGATCGATGACGTGATCGCCTACCTCAAGGCAAACCCCTGATTGTGAATGCGATTTAGCTAAAATGCACGGCGAGGCCTGTCCCTTCGGCACGGAAGTGCAGGCTGGACGGTTAATGGAATGTTTATGAATTCATGCGAATGAAAGGTACCTTTGGTGCGGGATCGACGTGCGGTAAACGGGGCGCCGCCGTCTTCTGATCTCGTGGCGACAGCTGAATGTATCGCCTGCGCATTCGCCACACGCAGGCTGTGTATGGAGTAGTAAAATATGACCTCGAAGCCTTTTGCCGTGGCGCTTTTCGCCACTCTTTCCGCCACCACCGCCTTTGCAACGGCTGCGTCCGCTGCCGATCTGGCTGCCCCCTATTCGGAGCCGCCGGCTTATAACGAACCGTCGGTTTCGTCCGGCTGGGACGGCGCCTATGTGGGTGCGCATGGCGGCGTCGCAATGCCCAAGCTCAACCCCTTCTCCGGCAATAACGGCGTCGCAGCCGGTGTGCAGGCCGGTTACAACACCACGGTTGGCCGTGCGGTTGTCGGCGGTGAAGTGGAAGCCTCCTACATGGGTGACACAGAAGTGAAGGTGAACGGCGGCAACCTGAAGGAACGTCACCGTCTGGCCGCCAAAGGCAAGGTCGGCATGCCGCTTGACCAGACGCTGATCTATGGCACGGCGGGCCTTGCCATGACCAACTTCCGCGATAATGGTGACGTCTCCGGCCCGGATGGCTGGAAGCCCGGTTATATCGTCGGTGCCGGCGTTGAGCAGAAGCTCACCTCCAATATTTCCGCCAGGGTGGAATATAACTACACCGGCACGCCGAACGTGCGCAGCTTCGCCAGCGGCGTCGCCTCCGAGCGGGACCTGCATGACCATTCGGTGAAAGCTGGCCTCAACTACAAGTTCTAAGTCGCCGCGCGACTGGGCAAAAAAAGATATGGCTTCCCCAGGTCCGGGGAGGCCATTTTTGTTTGGCGTCGTGCAGGCATGTGCTGAAGGATCAACCGACGGCAAGCGGCAGGCGGGGCAGGAAAAACATCTGCGCAGGCGTCTCTCTTCGCCCCGGCTTTGCCGCCTTGGCCATGCTAATGTGTGCGTCGATTCGCCGTCGGCCCGACAGCATCGGCCCGTTTCCCGGCGCCGGTCTTTTGGACAGCACGACGCGTTTCATCAGGATTTGAAGTGCCGTCTGCGCCTGTGACAAGGGCGGACGGCGCAAGCGCCGGGCTGCAAGCTCTGCATAACAGGAGAATACCATGAGCAATGCCAGGAGCGGCGTTACCGGATTGCGGCCCCATATCACCGTCATCGGGGTTGGCGGCGGCGGCGGCAACGCGATCAACAACATGATCGCGGAGAATCTCGAGGGCGTGGAATTCATCGCCGCCAATACGGATGCGCAGGTGCTCGCCACCTCCAAGGCCTCGCGCCGCATCCAGCTTGGCGCGCATGTCACGGAAGGCCTTGGCGCCGGCTCGCTACCCGAAGTAGGTCGTGCGGCAGCAGAAGAATCCATCGACGAGATCATGGATCATCTCGCCGGCTCGCACATGTGCTTCGTCACCGCCGGCATGGGTGGCGGCACCGGCACGGGTGCCGCACCGGTGATTGCCGCAGCCGCGCGCGCTGCCGGCATCCTGACGGTCGGCGTCGTCACCAAGCCCTTTTCCTTCGAGGGCAACCGCCGGCTGAAGACGGCCGAGGCCGGCATCGAGGCGCTGCGGCTGGCAGCCGATACTGTCATCGTCATTCCGAACCAGAACCTGTTTCGTATTGCTGACGCAAAAACCACCTTTGCCGATGCCTTCATGACCGCCGACCGTGTGCTGTTTGCCGGCGTTGGTTGCATCACCGATCTCATCGTCAAGGAAGGCTTGATCAACCTCGATTTCGCCGACGTGAAATCCGTCATGCGCGGCATGGGCCGGGCGATGATGGGCACCGGCGAAGCGGAAGGCACGGGCCGGGCGATGAAGGCTGCGGAAGCCGCCATCGCCAACCCGTTGCTCGACGATATCTCCGTGCATGGTGCCCGCGGTGTGCTGATCTCCATCTCCGGCGGCTCGGATATGACGCTGTTTGAGGTGGACGAGGCCGCCAGCCGCATTCGTGACGAGGTGCAGGACGAAGCCGACATCGTCGTCGGCGCCATTTTCGACCGCAATCTCGACGGCCGTTTCCGCGTGTCGGTGGTGGCAACGGGGCTGGAAGGCAAGGGCTAAGTTCCTTTGGGGCTCAGACGGGCGCGGGGAGGCGCACGTCTGAGCAACAATTGCCTTGCTGAGGACGCATCAAAAAACGGGAGGAGAGACCATGAGCCGGATTGAAGGCAAGATCGCCGTTATCACGGGCGGCACGCAGGGGGTGGGTGCCGCCATTGCCGAACAGTTTGCGCAAGCCGGTGCGGCCGGCATCGTCATCGTGGGCCGCGATGCGGACAAGGGGCAGGCGGTGGCCGACCGCATCACCGGCGAAACGGGCGTGCCGGTGCAGATGGTGGCGGCCGACCTTGCCGACATCGAGGCGGTGCGCACCGTCATTTCTGCAGCGGACCGTGTGTTCGGCCGCGTGGATATTCTGGTGAATGCCGCCGGGCTCACCGATCGCGGCAATCTGTTGAACACCACGCCAGAGCTTTTTGACCGGATGTTTGCGGTGAATACCCGCGCGCCGTTCTTCCTCATGCAGGATGCGGTGAAACTAATGATCCGCGACGGTATCGAGGGCCGGATCGTCAATATTGGCTCCATGTCGAGCCTTGCGGGGCAGCCCTTCCTCACCCCCTATTCGGCCTCCAAGGGCGCGCTTGCGACGCTCACTCGCAACGCCGCCTTCTCGCTGATGCGCCACCGCATTCATGTGAACCAGTTGGATATCGGCTGGATGAATTCAGACCACGAACGCAAGCTCATCCTGTCGGAAACCGGCGACCCCGATTTCATCGACCGCAAGGCCGCGACAAAACCCTTCGGCCGCATTCTCGACCCGAAGGAAGTGGCCCGCACCGTGCTCTGGATGGCTTCTGACGACAGCGGCATGATGACGGGAGCGGTTATTCCGTTCGACCAGTCTGTTTATGGCGGTTACGACGACGCGCCGGTTCCGGCGGGGTTGCTGGAGGGGTAGGGGCGTTTGTGACATTTTCTGCCGGCGTCGTGCCTTCGTGCTGCTGACCCCGGCAGCCGGTAGGGCAGAGAGGGCGAACTGGCTTAAACGCCGACGATCACGCCGCGCCCTTCGCAAGTGCTTGCGCCGTCCCATCGGGATTGACGGCAACCACCTTCAGATAGGCGCGTGCCGTCTGGTCGGGCACGGAACGTCCCTGCTCCCAATCGCACAGCGTGCCGAGCGGGATGTGGTAACGTGCGGAAAACTCTTCCTGCATCAGGCGGAAGGCCCGGCGGATGACTTTGACATGGGGCATGCGCGGTGCCGCGCAATTGTCTGATGTCAGCGGCGGGTTTCCAGGTCGGTTGGTGCGAGTGCGCGGTATTCTTCAATAGAAGCGGCTATCATAGTCTTGCAGTTTTTTAGGTATGATTGAGTGAATTCTGCATTATACCTAACGAAATTTATACTATTCTCCTCGCAATCGATGGTGTCGTCCGGGCCAAATTTTATGTTTAGGGTTTCGATTGCATCTTCTGCAAGCTTCAATTGATCTAGGAGATTGTTGAGATCATCATAATCTGGTGGTCCGAAATTTTTTTCAAACGCGGAAAATTCGGGGGATCTTAAATGTGCCATCAAATCAGTGAACTGACATCGAAGCTCTCGAATAGTTGTGATGTAATCTTTGTTTTCTATTGCGTCTATCAATTGATTTAAGCGCCACTCGGTTCTCTTCACAGCTACTTCGGCTCTGCGCGCAATTGCGTACGACCGTTGCTGCTGTAAGCGGAGTTTTTCACGGTGGTGACCGCGTGCGTCGCTAATCTGTTTTGACAAGTAAATGAGTGTGGGCACCGCAGCCGCCACAGCCGCCCAGCTACCAAGCGCTGCTATCCATTCGCGCAAGCACTGGTCATTTTCGCCATAGCACCAGCTTTCTCGGAAAAATAGTGGGCTGTCCAAATAAAATGAGAAAAAAATTATTAAACATAAAAGTGCTGTGATTGATAAATAAATCCATTTTTTGCTGCCCTTCATCATGGTCTTCCACCAGACTGCCGTAGCATTGTTATTAAGGGCCAAATAGTACGCTGGAATATTAACTCAATTGATTTCAATATGAGCCAGACGCATGTTTGCGGAATGCGTCTGGCTTCATTTCAATTAAGATCTATTTTCAATCTTCTTGAGTTTTTAGTTGGTCCTCAGCTGCACCCGCTCGTTGCGCCGCACGTGTCGCACTTCTCGCATGTGCCGTTGCGCACCATCGTAAAGTTCTGGCACTCGGAGCACATGTTGCCCGTGTAGCCTTGCGCGATGGAGCGCATGCGGCGGTCGGCTTCCTTCTTTTTGGCTTCCGCCTTGGCGGCGGCGGCGTCTGCCTCGGCCTTGTCGGAGAAGAGGGCGGTGGCGGACTGCTGGCTTTCGTCGGCGAGCGCTTCCTCGGCAATCTCTTCGACCAGTTCCTTGGCGCGTTCTTCGTAGTCACGCTTGAAGGAAACGACTTCAGACGTCGAGATGGCAAGCGTGGTTTCAAGCTTGCGGGCGGCGGAGCCCGCAAACGCCGTTACGTTGCCGCCGGAGGATGCCTTGGCGGGGGCTGCCGTTGCCGAACCCTTCGGTTCGTTGGCGGCGAGGCGCTCGGAACCGCCGGAGACGAGCGTCGGCTTGTAGCCGCGCGTCCAGCCGGTGGAGACGAGGTTGGTCTTGCCTTCCTGGATGCCCTTGCCAAGCGCCGTCTGCGAGAAGTCGGACGTATCGACATGGGCCAGATCGTGGCGGCCGAGGTAGGAGACGGCAAGTTCGCGGAACACGTAGTCGAGGATCGACGTGGCGTTCTTGATCGCGTCATTGCCCGTCACGATGCCGGCCGGTTCGAACTTCGTGAAGGTGAAGGCTTCGACGAACTCTTCGAGCGGCACGCCGTACTGGAGGCCGAGCGAGATGGCGATGGCAAAGTTGTTCATCATCGCACGGAAGGCGGCACCTTCCTTGTGCATGTCGATGAAGATCTCGCCGATGCGGCCGTCGCCGAATTCACCGGTGCGCAGGTAGACCTTGTGGCCGCCGACATTGGCCTTCTGGGTGTAACCCTGACGGCGGTTCGGCAGCTTTTCCCGCTCGCGCGTGACGCGTTCGATCACCCGCTCGACGATCTTTTCGGTGATCGTCACGGCCTGTGCTGCCTGCGGCTGCTGAAGCAGCTCTTCCAGCGCATCGTCGTCGTTCTCATCCTCGATCAGCGAGGCGTTGAGCGGCTGGGACAGCTTGGAGCCATCGCGGTAAAGGGCGTTGGCCTTCAGCGCCAGCTTCCAGGAGAGCATGTAGGCGGAACCGCAATCCTCGACGGTTGCCTCGTTCGGCATGTTGATCGTCTTGGAAATGGCACCGGAGATGAAGGGCTGGGCAGCCGCCATCATGCGGATGTGGCTTTCCACCGACAGATACCGCTTGCCGATCTTGCCGCAGGGGTTGGCGCAATCGAACACCGGCAGATGCTCGTTCTTGAGGAAAGGCGCGCCTTCCAGCGTCATGGCACCGCAGACGTGGATATTGGCAGCCTCGATGTCCTTCTTCGAGAAGCCGATATGTTCCAAGAGGTTAAAGCTCATGTCGGCGAGCTGCTCGTCGGAAACCTTCAGGGTGTCCTTGAGGAAGTCGGCGCCGAGCGTCCACTGGTTGAACACGAACTTGATGTCGAAGGCCGCCTTGGTGGCGCCGTTGATCGCCTCGATCTTCTCGTCGGAAAAGCCCTTGGCGCGCAGCGAACCGGGGTTGATGCCGGGGGCCTGGTTGATGTTGCCATGGCCAACGGCATAGGCCTCGATCTCGGCCAACTGGCTTTCCGAATAGCCGAGCGTGCGAAGCGCTTCCGGCACGGCGCCGTTGATGATCTTGAAGTAACCGCCACCGGCGAGCTTCTTGAACTTTACCAGCGCGAAATCGGGCTCGATGCCGGTCGTGTCGCAATCCATGACGAGGCCGATCGTGCCGGTCGGGGCAATGACGGTCGTCTGGGCATTACGGTAACCGTGCTCTTCGCCAAGTGCGATCGCCTTGTCCCAGGCAGCCTTGGCATGGGCAACCAGATCCTGATCCGGGTTTTCCGAATGGATGAGCGGAACCGGGTTGACCGAAAGGCCTTCGTAGCCGGTCGCTTCACCGTAAGCTGCGCGGCGATGATTGCGCATGACGCGCAGCATGTTCTCGCGGTTCGGCGCAAAGCCCGGGAAGGGGCCAAGTTCCGAGGCGATTTCAGCCGAGGTGGCATAGGAGATGCCGGTCATGATCGCCGTCAGCGAGCCGGCGATGGCGCGGCCTTCGGTTGAGTCGTAGGGAATGCCCGAGGACATCAGCAGACCGCCGATATTGGCATAACCAAGGCCGAGCGTGCGGTATTCGTAGGAGCGTTCAGCGATCTGGCGCGACGGGAACTGCGCCATCATCACGGAGACTTCGAGCACGACGGTCCACAGGCGAACGGCATGTTCGTAATCGGCGATGTCGATGTTCTTGGTCTTGGCATCCTTGAAGCGCAGGAGGTTCAGCGAGGCAAGGTTGCAGGCCGTGTCATCGAGGAACATGTATTCCGAGCACGGGTTCGACGCGCGGATCGGACCGGCCGCCGGCGATGTGTGCCAGTCGTTCATGGTCGTGTTGAAGTGCAGGCCCGGATCGGCAGAGGCCCAGGCGGCGTAGGAAATCTTTTCCCAGAGATCGCGTGCCTTCAGCGTCTTCATCACCTTGCCGTCCTTGCGGGCGGTCAGGTTCCAGTCGCCGTCGTTTTCGACAGCGCGCAAAAAGTCGTCCTTCAGGGAGACGGAGTTGTTGGAGTTCTGGCCGGAGACCGTGAGATAGGCTTCCGAATCCCAGTCCGTGTCATAGGTCTTGAAGTCGAGATCCTTATAACCCTGCTTGGCGAACTGGATGACGCGCTTCACATAGTTTTCCGGAACCTGGTCCTTCTTGGCGGCCTTGATTTCGCGCTTCAGGGCCGGGTTCTGGTTCGGGTCATAGCAAGCTTCGTTATCGCCTTCGCAATTGACGCAGGCCTTCATGATGGCCTTCAGGTGCTTGGCAACAACCTTGGAACCGGTGACGAGGGCGGCAACCTTCTGCTCTTCCTTCACCTTCCAGTCGATGTAAGCCTCGATATCCGGGTGGTCGATGTCGACAACGACCATCTTGGCCGCACGGCGCGTGGTGCCGCCAGACTTGATGGCGCCGGCTGCGCGGTCACCGATCTTCAGGAAGGACATGAGGCCCGACGAGCGACCGCCACCCGACAGCTTTTCGCCTTCGCCGCGCAGGTAGGAGAAGTTGGAGCCGGTGCCGGAGCCGTACTTGAACAGGCGCGCTTCACGCACCCACAGATCCATGATGCCGCCCTCGTTGACGAGGTCGTCCTCGACGGACTGGATGAAGCAGGCATGCGGCTGCGGATGTTCGTAAGCCGACTTCGACTTCGTCAGCTTGCCGGTGAAGGGGTCGACGTAGAAATGGCCCTGGCCGGGGCCATCAATACCATAGGCCCAGTGCAGGCCGGTGTTGAACCACTGCGGCGAGTTCGGCGCAACGCGCTGGGTGGCGAGCATGTAGGACAGTTCGTCCATGAAGGTGGAGGCATCTTCTTCGGACGAGAAATAGCCGCCCTTCCAGCCCCAGTAGGTCCAGGTGCCGGCGAGACGCGAAAACACCTGGCGCGCATCGGTTTCAGACCCGTAACGTTCGCCTTCCGGCACATCCTTCAGCGCCTTTTCATCGGCAACCGAGCGCCAGAGGAAGGAAGGAACGTTGTTTTCCTCAACCTTCTTCAGAAACTTCGGAACGCCGGCCTTACGGAAATATTTCTGCGCGAGAACGTCGGTGGCGACCTGCGAGAACTGCGCGGGCACGTCGATATCGGCCAGGCGGAAAACGATGGAGCCATCCGGATTGCGGATTTCGCTGATCCCCTTACGGAAGGGGATGTCCGCATAGGCACCGTGGCCAGGCTTGGTAAATCGACGTTCTATGCGCATCTCTCTCGTCCTCGCTGTGCGCCGTAGAAAGGCGCAAAAAATCTCATCCGCGGCGGTTGAGCTTCAACCGTCGGCCGTTGCGTGTTCATGCCATGTGGCAAACCATCGCTGGGATGGCGACCTGTATCTGGTGGTTATGATGTCTGTAAACACTAAATATAGTATAAACGACACTTGTCCACCAGCGCATTTTGTCGAGACGAGGCGCAAAACGACACACAGAGACCGCGTCGCGTGCATGCCTTCATGGCAGGCCGCCAACAGACGGAAGGGGTGATTTTGCGCATGAAGAACCGGCCTCGTTAGTTCCGGTTCAGTCGCCGCCGCAACATGGAATTCAATCTCGGCCGAACCTATAGATTCGTCAAGCCGTAGTTTGCAACGGATTTTTAACCACAAGATCTTGTGTCTGTAAGCTGTGGAAAACGGGGAGAAATAAATCGCTGAGGAAACTCAAGGGGTTGTCGCTGCCGTTTGGTGTGATGTTTCAGCCTCCCGTCACGGCAAATGCATCCCGGACGCCAGCTTTGCGCGATAATCCACAATGTTCTCCACCCAAATCTTTAACGTTCGAATCTTAGAATTTCTCCATATAAGCCTTGTCTCATGAAGTGAACCTGCGCTTCGTGAGGCACGGCGATTGTTGTCCTGTCCGTCGGAGATCACGTCCCGTGAAAATCAAGAACCTATCAATCCTGAAAAAGATCAGCCTTGTTGTCGGCTTGATGGGCGTGGCGGCGGCAGCCATTGCGGCGGTCGGTACGCAAGGCCTCTTCATGCTCGGCTCCTCGCTGAAGGATACCGGCCAGCGCGAAGAGGTTGCCCGCGAGGCGATGGACCTGCGCGTCGACATCATCGCCATCAGCCGCATGACCTATCAGCTGGCGCTGGCGCCGGAAAAGTCTGCTGACTTTGCCGCCGAAACGGAAAAGCGCTCCAAGGAAATGCTGGAGCGTCTGCCGAAGATTGCAGCGACCGCCGATAGCGAAGAACAGAAACAGCTCGCCGATATCCGCACCAGCCTCAACGCCTATTTCGACAGCATCCGCGACATGGTGAAGGTTGCCGCGACGGATGCGGCCAAGGATCCCAAGCTGATGGCCGCAGCCCTGAACAAGGCGCTCGACGGTCAGAAGGCGGTGACCGCCGCCGTCAAGGTCTACAGCACCTATTCGGCAAAGACGCTGTCGCAGTCGCGTGGTCGCGCCATCGACGAATCGCAGACGACGGTGATGATCCTTGCCATCACGGCAGCTGTCTGCATCGCACTTGGCGTGGCGCTCAGCCTTCTCATTGCGCGGCGCGACATTGCCGGCCCGATCCGGCGTATGACGGGGGTCATGAGCGAAATGGCCAAGGGCCGCACCGATCAGCCGGTGACCGATACGGATCGCCTGGACGAAATCGGCGAAATGGCGCGTGCGCTCGAAGTGTTTCGCGCCAACGAAATCCAGATGCGGGCGATGGAAGCGCAGGAAGCAGCCCTCAACCGCCAGAGCAAGGATCTGCAGGTCTCGATCAGCGGTATCGTGGCCGCGGCTGCCGCCGGTGATTTCAGCCAGCGTATCAGCAAGTCCTATGACGATGCCGACCTCAAGCGTTTTGCCGCTAGCGTCAACGAACTCGTTGAAAATGTCGATTTCGGCGTGACCGAAGTGCGCCGCGTCGTGGCAGCCCTTGCCGAGCAGGACCTGACGCAGGATATGCGCGGACAGTTCCAGGGTGCCTTTGCCGAGTTGCAGGACAACGTCAACACGACGATGGCGACGCTGCGCGCCACGATGGAAAACGTGCGGACCGCCGCCGGCACGATCACCGACAATTCCGGTGAGCTTTCTACCGCCTCCAACCAGCTTGCCCGCCGCACCGAACAGCAGGCGGCCTCGCTGGAAGAAACCGCCGCAGCGCTTGAGGAAATCACCACGACGGTGCGCACCTCCACGGACCGCGCCAATGAGGCGACCCGTATGGTGTCGGAAACCAAGGTCAGCGCCGGCCGTTCCGGCGGTATCGTGCGCGACGCGATCGACGCCATGGGCCGCATCGAGCAGTCTTCGCAGAAGATCAGCCAGATCATTTCCGTGATCGACGAGATCGCCTTCCAGACCAACCTCTTGGCACTGAATGCCGGCGTCGAGGCCGCCCGTGCCGGCGAGGCGGGGCGTGGTTTTGCCGTCGTTGCGCAGGAAGTTCGCGAGCTTGCCCAGCGTTCGGCCAATGCCGCCAAGGAGATCAAGACGCTGATCAATACGTCGGCCGAAGAGGTGAAGGGCGGCGTGACGCTGGTCCTGTCCACCGGCGATGCGCTGAAGGAGATCGAGGATCTGGTCAACCGGGTGAACGAGCACGTGGCGATGATTGCACGGGCGGCCGGCGAACAGTCCGCAGCGCTTGGCGAAATCAACACGTCCGTCAACCACATGGACCAGATGACACAGCAGAACGCGGCCATGGTGGAAGAAACCACGGCGGCAAGCCAGGTGCTTGCATCCGAAAGCCGCCAGCTCACCGAAATCCTGTCAAAGTTCCGCCTCGGTGGAGACGTGGGTGGCGGCCAAGGCTATCGCCGCGCTGCCTGATTATCGAGGCTTCCAACACAAAAAGGCGCTGCAGCGATGCGGCGCCTTTTTTATATGGGGGACGTCGGCTTAAGGCTTCACCGCAAGCCAGATGACATGACGCGCGCCGCTGCGCTTGGTGCTGGCACGCACCGGTTTGGCTTCCGCGCTAAAACCGCTGTCCTTCAGGCGCCGGGTAAAGGCGGCATCGGGGCCGGACGACCAGACGGAGAGAACGCCGCCCGGGCGCAATGCCGCGCGGGTGAAACGCAGCCCTTCGTGATCGTAGAGGCGATCGTTCGAGGGCCGCGTCAGCCCGTCCGGGCCATTGTCCACGTCCAGCAGGATCGCATCGAAGGTTGCGGGGGAGGCGGCGATCAGCCCGGCGACATCGCCCTCGTGAATGGCCACGCGCGGATCATCCAGGCAGCCCTTGAAGACTTCGGCCATGGGGCCGCGTGCCCAGGCAACAACTGCCGGCACCAGTTCGGCCACGGTGACTTTTGCGTCCGGCGGCAGCACGGCCAAGGCGGCGCGCAGCGTAAAGCCCATGCCGAGACCGCCGATCAGCATATGCGGCTTTTTGCGTCCGGAGATCTTTTCCTGCGACAGAACGGCCAGCGCTTCTTCCGAGCCGCTGAGACGGCTGTTCATCAACTCGTTTGCGCCGAGCATGATGGAGAATTCCTGGCCGCGCTGTTTGAGGCGCAGCTTGCCGCCATCGCCTGGAATGTCTGCCTCGTCGATCTGTATCCAGGGGAGCATTTTTTCTGATGGCCTCGTATGGCAGGCGGGCCAGCGGTTGGCCCTTCGTTTGGCCTGTTGCCAGGCGCTGTCTCACGTGCGCCTGCATCTGGCATGCGAAGGCGGGCAGGACAAGCCTTTCCTGCCATGCGCCGGTTCAAGGATCGATCACATCGGGAATGTAACCGCCGGTCTGGCGTTTCCACAGCCGCGCATAAAGCCCATCCTGGTGCAGAAGGTCGTCTGGCGTTCCCTGTTCAACGATGTGCCCCTTGTCGAGCACGACGATGCGGTCCATCGCGGCAATCGTCGAGAGGCGGTGGGCAATGGCAATCACGGTCTTGTCGTGCATCAGCAGGCTCAAGCGGTCCTGGATGGCGGCTTCCGCCTCGCTGTCGAGCGCCGAGGTTGCCTCGTCGAGAATGAGGATCGGGGCATCCTTCAGCAGGACGCGGGCAATGGCGACCCGCTGCCGCTGACCACCTGAGAGCTTTATGCCGCGGTCGCCGACAAAGGCATCATAGCCGTGCCGGCCCTCCTTGTCGGAGAGATCGGCGATAAAACGATCGGCTTCGGCTGCTTGGGCGGCTGCGACGATTTCCTTGCCTGTCGCACCGGGGCGGCCGTAACGGATATTGTCGCCGACGGAGCGATGCAGCAGCGCCACGTCCTGCGCGATGACGCCGATCTGCGCGCGCAGGCTTGCCTGGGTGACGGTGCGGATATCCTGCCCGTCGATGAGGATGCGCCCCTCCGTCAGGTCGTAAAAGCGCAGGAGCAGGCTGACCAGCGTCGTTTTGCCGGCACCGGAAAGGCCGACGAGCCCGACTTTTTCTCCGGGCCGCACGCAAAGCTCTAGGCCCTCGATGACAGGCTTGCCGGGCTTGTATTCGAACCGGATATTTTCAAAGCGGATCTCGCCCCTCGATACCGCAAGTTGAGGCGCGTTCGGCCGGTCGACGATGGTTGGCGGCGTGGTCATGACAGGCATGGCATCACGGATCGTGCCGATCGCCTGAAAGATCTGCTGGCCCATCTGCAGGAACGTGAAGGTGTGGCCGGACAGCCGGTGCAGCACATAGACCGCCGCCACGAATTCGCCGACGCTCAAAAAGCCGCGCAAAAGGCCGGAAAAGCCAATGAAGAGGATGGCAAGCCACAACAGCATGTTGAGCGCAACGACGATCAGTTCCGACGTGCGGTAGATGCGCTGTTCCTGGTGCTGCGCGCGCATGGATTTTTCGAGGATGCGGCGGATGGCGCCGGCCTCGCTGTCTTCGGCGGCAAACTGCTTGATCATCTGCATGTTGGCATAGAGATCGGTGATGGCACCGGAGACAAGGCTGCGCTGTTTGGCAGAGCGGCGGGCGCGATCGGCAAAGATCGGCGCAAGATATGCGGCAAGCGCCACGTTGAGCGCGATCCAGATGATGACGGGAAGTGCCAGCTGCCAGGAGAGGGTGGCGAGCAGCACGACGGAACCGACCATCTGCAGCAGGAAGCGCGGAATGGACTGGAAGGCGGCAATCACCTGCTGTTGCACGGCAGACGCTACCTGCGACAGGCGCGAGGCGACCTGTCCGGCAAACAGATCGTGGAAGAAGGCAAGGTCCTGCCGCTCCACCGCCTTGTGGCCCTGCCACTGGATGGCAACCGGCATGCCGATGCCGAGCGTGTGCGACTGGAACGTGTTGACGAGGAAGGACACGAGCGGCATGGCGGGAAAGATCAGCAGTCCGAGAACGGTCAAAAGCTGCCAGCGGTTTATGAGAAACGCTTCGGCACCCATCTGCGTGACGCCGTCAACGATGACCGAGAGCCCCCAGACGATGGTGAGGTTGATCGCCTCGATCGCCATGGAGGAGAGCGCCAGCGCAATCAGGATGCCGCGAAACAGGCCGATGAAATGCAGGAGAACCGCATAGGGGCTTTTCGACGGCAGCGGCCGGTAGGGAATGTCGAGCGGGCGGATCAGCGTCTCGAACGGGCGGTAGATGAAATCGGAAATCGACATGGCGCCTGCAAATGCTTTTGAAGACCGAGACGATGGGCGGCAACGCAAGGAGATGGAACGCAGACTGGGAAAGACGATATCCGGGGAAGTATGGCCTCATCTGGGGCAAAAGCGATAGGCTGTCAGATGAATAAAAACGGCCGCCCCGGAGGGCGGCCGCCAGTTTGTTGACAAACCTGTCTCCCACCACGACGTCATCCTCGGCCTTGTGCCGAGGATCTACTAAGATCCAATAGCATCAGACGTTTGTAGATGCTCGGGACAGGCCCGAGCATGACGGAACAAAGCTGAAAGCCCATCGTCAGCAGTCTGAAGGCCGCCCCGGAGGGCGGCCGCGATTGATACGTGTCTGCTCAGCGCCTTGGCGGCTAGTGTATCAGATGGCGTCCATGTTGACGCCGACGGTGATGGCGCCGATGGGGGTGCCGGTTTCATCGACGATGGTCATGGACGCCTGCGACTGCAGGGCCTGGGTCGATTCGTCCTTCTCGACACCATCCACGAAGACGGCATCCTTGCCGGCTCCGAAGCTCTTCTTGAACTTGGCTTCGTCGCCCTGCCAATAATCGGATGTCGCATCGCTCTGGCCGACATTGAGGCCCTTGTTGTCCATGACGAAGACTTCGGCGATGGCGCCGGACGATGCCGCCTGTTTTTCCTTGAGGAACACAGATACCGCATTGGCGAGTGTCGCACTGATCAGCGGCTTGTCGGAAGCCTCCACTTCGGCGCGCCACGTCTTGTCGAGCGCGATGATGTCGGCTTCGGCAAGAGCGGCATGTTTGGCGTTCTGCGCCTTCACAGCGGAGATGATCGTCGGGTCGTTCAGCCATGGCTTGACGCCGCTCTGCATGAAGGCCGTGACGGGGGCGACATGGGCCTCTTCGGCCATCAGCGGCTGCGCGCCGAAGGCAAGGAGGGCAAGGACTGCAAGGCTGGTCGATGCGCGTGTCATGGAATGTTCCTCTTGTTTGATCTGGATGTCATCTGGGTTCTGGCGCAGCCCGACTGCCGCCTCCCGGGCCGCTGCGGAGGTATTCAGAAAGGTCAGGCGACGGAACGCCGTGTTTCCATTGCGGGCGTGCCGGAGCCGAGCTGGAAGCGGTTTGCCGCGTCCTGCATCAACTGGCTTTGCGACAGCAGCTCGTGGCAGGCCGCGCTGGTTTCCTCCACCATGGCGGCGTTCTGCTGTGTCGTCTGGTCCATGTTGTTGATGGCACCATTGATCTCCTGCAGGCCGGTAGCCTGCTGGCGGTAGGCGTCCACCATGACCAGGATGCCGTCATTGATGCGGGCAATATGGGATTCGATCTTCAGGAGGGCGTCGCCCGTCTGGTTGACCAGTTCGACGCCGCCGGAGACTTCCGTGCTGGACACTTCGATGAGCGCCTTGATCTGCTTTGCGGCATTGGCCGAGCGTTGGGCCAGTTCGCGCACTTCCTGCGCCACAACCGCAAACCCCTTGCCGGCTTCGCCGGCGCGTGCCGCTTCCACGCCGGCATTCAAGGCCAGCAGATTGGTCTGGAACGCGATCTCGTCGATGACAGAGATGATCTGTCCGATCTGCGAGGAAGACTGCTGGATGCGGTCCATGGCGCCGATGGCGTTGCGCACCACCTGGGCCGAATGCTGCGCCTCCGACTTGGCCTCGCCGATCATGGCGCCGGTCTCTTCGGCATTGCGCGAGGAGGTGCGCACGGTGCTCGTCACCTGGTCGAGGGCGGCTGCGGTCTCTTCCAGCGCTGCGGCCTGACGTTCGGTCCGTTGCGCAAGTTGCTCGGCCTGGCTGGTCAGTTCGCCGGCGCCGGTTTCCACGGCAAAGGATGCGGTCTTGATATCGGTGACGGCGCCGGTGATTGCGGCCACCATGGCATTAAAATCAAGCCGGAGCTTGTCGAATTCGGGGCCGAGATCGTCCAGCCGGGTGTTGAGGTTGCCGTTTGCCACCTGTTCCAGCGCGAAACCCAGTGTCTGCATCACGTGGTTCTGCGTGGCAGACGTTGCCTGCGCGGCGGCTGCATTGCGGGCGCGCTCGGCGTTCAGCGCCTGCTGCTGTTCTTCGGCAAGCTGGCGCTGCGCCAGGGTGGCAATCGCATCATTGCGAAAACCTTCGAGCGCGCGGGCCAGAAAGCCGATCTCGTCGCCGCCATCGCGGTGCGAAACCGGGGTCTCCAGATCGCCGTTCTGGAGGTCGGTAATGCGCCCGCTCAGCGCCTTCAACGGTCGGCCGATCATGCGGCGCATGGTGAGAATGAAGACGACAACGGCAATTGCGATGATGGCAAACTGCATGGAAAGCGCCACCAGCATCTTTTGCGTCGCTTCCGCCATGATGCTTTGCGCCGACCAGGTGGTGACGACATAACCGCCAACTTTACCGCTCTTGTCGAGCGGCAGGGGCGAGGTGATGGTGACATAATGATTGCCGATTGCGCTGAGATCGACGCTCGGTTTTTCCGGCCGCACGGCGGCAACCTTTGCAAGCTCTGCGTCTCCAGGCAGGTTTGCAAGTCCTGTTCGGCTCCAGTTGTTGACCGGTTTCAGTTCCGGGCCAAAGGCTGCAAACTGCACGAGGTTGAGCGTCACATCGTCACGATAAAGCGCATAGGTTTCGGCAACCGCTTCGGATTTGCCCCATTTCACGCCACCGGCGGCAAGGGTTGCAAACTGGGCGGTATCCTTGCTCCAGGTCTGTGTGGCATCCGACAGCATGGACGTGCTTTCGTTGCGCCATGTGTAAAATGCCAGTCCGAGCATTCCGGTTAGATTTATTCCGACAATGACGGTGGCAAGTTTTGCCGTGAGCGTGAGGGATTTCGCGGATCGATGCATGATGTGGCGTCTCTGCTTCATGGCCGGTAATCCCGGGACCCTGGCAACGCACCGTGTGCTCAAAAGCTCAATCGATCATGATCGGCGTTGTATCTTGCGATACGAGGACACGCCTGATTTATGGGGCCGGAACGTGAAAAAAAGCTTAACTCGGCCGCGTTGCACGCTGTGCGTGCGCGATCATGTCTTTGATAAATAATGTAATTTAGTGTCGCATTCTTGATGCGCACACATCAGGGCGGCCCGTTTGACACGCAGCCGCCCCGTTGTTTGCTAAAAAATCTGCTTCAGCCCTTGGCGCCCTTGGCGATCGGCTCCTGATAGGTGAAACCCATATCCCAGGGGAAATAGATCCAGGTATCCTGCGAGACTTCGGTGACGAAGGTATCGACCATCGGCACACCCTTCGGCTTGGCGTAGACGCAGGCAAAATGCGCGGCAGGCATCATCGCGCGGACTTCCGATGCGGTCTTGCCGGTGTCGGTCAAGTCATCCACCACCAGAACGCCGCGACCGCCTTCGGTGGTGAGATCAGCTGTAATGCCCTTCAGCACGTTCATCTCGCCCTGGTTCACGTAGTCGTGGTAGGAGGCGATGCAGACGGTTTCGATGAGGCGGATGTTCAGTTCGCGCGAAATGATCGCCGCCGGCACAAGGCCGCCGCGGGTGATACAGACGATGGCGCGGAACTCCTGGCCGAGACCTGTAAGACGCCAGGCAAGCGCGCGGGCATCACGGTGGAACTGATCCCAGGAAACGGGAAAGGCTTTATCGGGTAGGGACATGCAGCTGGCTCCGGAAGGGCGCTTTGAAGGGAGATCAAGGGCTGGCCGTGACGCCGGAGCAGCCCGCGGAAACAGGTCTTTTCGCCCTGTTCCCGTTGGCCGTTGCTATTAGCTGCAAATTGCTTGCCTGTGCAAGCCGGATCAGCGTGACAGAAGCGTCAGCGCCGTCATGCTCTGCAAGACATTGCGGGTGACCCCGCCAAACAGCATTTCCCACCAGCGCGAATGGCCATAACCGCCCATGACAAGCAGATCGATGCTGTTGTCGGAGAGGCGGTTCTCGATAATGGCCGCTACCGAAAGATCGCCCTTTTCTTCGGTGCTCAGCGTCACATTGACATCGTGGCGGGCAAGCGCTGCGGCAAGATCTGAACCGGCAAGGGCTGGCGTCTGGCGCGGCATGCCGGGTGGGTCGATGGACAGGATCTCGACGCTTTCGGCCTCTTTCAGGAAGGGCAGCGCATCAAAGGTGGCGCGGGCGGCCTCTTTCGAGCCGTTCCAGGCAATCAGCACGCGGCGGATGGGCTTCGGTGCCGAGAGAACATGCGGCACCAGCAGCACCGGGCGACCGCTCTCAAACAGCAGCGTTTCCAGATCCGCGCTGTTGTCGTTGCTGGTGGCGGGATCATTCTGGACCGCGAGGATCAGGTCGCTGGCGCGGGTGCATTCCAACACGCTTTCGGAACTGTAGCTGGCAGAGGACACGAAGGAACGCCATTCAAACGAGATGCCCTCGTGCTCGGCAATGCCGCGAAATATGCCGGCAATCTTGCCGGTTTCTGCCTCTGCTGCCTGCTGCAACATTTCCATGGCCGTCGGATCTGGAATTTCCATCGGCGCAATCAGCGGCACCGTCGGCAGCATTTCCGCCCGGACCCCCACGACATGCGCGGAAAATTGCCGCGCAAAGTCCACCGCGAAATCGGTGATCGGCTTGGCGTTTTTCTGGCTGTCGAGGACGGCGAGTATGGTCTTGTAACCCATGGCGGTATCTCCTCTGCGCGGATGGCGGACGTATTGTTCCACCATCTCACTTCAGATGGGACACGCCTTGCGCTGGGTCAAGCAGTGCGTGTTCCCGTCTTCTCACGCTGAGTCATATGTCCTTGATAATCCGGAAAAGACGGCCTCTCAGGCCTCCGGTCCGGGATGGCCGGTGGCGCGTGCGGCATCAAGATCCCGGATCATCGCAATGATTGCCTCTGCCGCAGCGTCAAGTGCGGATGCGTCGCGGGCGCGCACCACAAGCTCGGTGGAAAAGCGCTGGCCATCATATTTGGGATAAGAGCCGATGCTGGTGTCGGGATGAGCTTTCTGGATGGTGCCGAGAAGCGTGCCGATATCGCCTTCGCCATAGGGGCAGGGCAGCGCGCGGGTGAGCATCTTTTCGCCCGTTGCAAGCTCCGGCAGGATGTTGTCGACCATGGCCTGGAACACCTGAGGCACGCCGGCCATCACATAGACATTCTCCACGATAAAGCCAGGTGCCGTCGAGACCGGGTTGGCGATATGCCGCGCGCCCCGGGGCATACGGGCCATACGCTGGCGGGCGTCCGTAAACTCCATGCCGCGCCGCTCATACATGGCGGCAAGCTGTGTCATGGCCGCTTGATCGTGCTCGCAGGGCAGGCCAAACGCCTTTGAGATGGCATCGGCGGTGATATCGTCATGCGTCGGGCCGATGCCGCCGGAGGTGAAGACATAAGTGAAGCGTGCCCGCAGCGCATTCAGTGCCTCGACGATCGCGTCCTCCTCGTCGGCGACGATCCTGACTTCCTTGAGGTCGATCCCCGACAGGAGGAGCAGATCGGCGAGATGTCCGATATTCTTGTCCTTGGTCCGGCCCGACAGAAGTTCGTCGCCAATCGCGAGTATGGCAGCGGTTACGATCTGAGACGTCATGGTGATCCTCATGGGGTGGCGATTGATGCGATGGAACGATGATCCGTGTCTGCTGTTCCTACGGCAAACCGGGCAGCGGATGAAGAGCCTGCGACCCGTTTACCGGCGGGCCGATTTTGTCCGACCGCATTGTTACGTAAACATGATCGTTGCGGATTTGTCGTTTCGTATCATCGAACAGTGCGTGCGTGAATTCGCGGTAGCTTCCGCGCCGGTTGCAGGTAATCTGCGGGCCAAGGCAAACGCCAGCCCGGTGTTTGCAACCAAGGGAGAAAAACATGGCGAAGGTATTGGTACTTTATCATTCGACCTACGGACACATCGAAACCATGGCTTATGCGGTGGCTGAAGGCGTAAAATCGGAAGGTGCGGAAGTGACGGTGATGCGCGTTCCGGAACTGGTGCCGGAAGAGGTGGCCAAGGCCTCGCATTACAAGATGGATCAGTCGGCCCCGATAGCCACACCTGCCGATCTCGAAAGCTATGATGCCATCATCGTCGGTGCCGGCACCCGTTTTGGCACGGTTGCCTCACAGATGCGCAATTTCTGGGACCAGACCGGCAGCCAGTGGTTTGCCGGCAAGCTGATCGGCAAGGTCGGCTCGGTCTTCACCTCGACGGCCACTCAGCATGGCGGCCAGGAATCGACCATCCTGTCGTTCATTCCGACATTTCTCCACCATGGCATGGCCGTCGTCGGTCTGCCCTATTCCTTCCAGGGCCAGATGGGCACCGAACAGGTCAAGGGCTGCTCGCCCTACGGCGCCTCGACCATCACCGAAGGCGACGGCTCGCGTATGCCCTCCGAGATCGAGCTGGAAGGTGCCCGTTTCCAGGGTGCGCATGTGGCAAAGATTGCCAACAAGCTCGCCAGCTGAGTATTTTCTGCAAACCACAACAGGAAAAGGCGCGGATCATTTTTTCGCGCCTTTTCTTTTATTTCAACGTCTTGTCGCAGATTCTGAATGTCAGGTGCCTGGAACCGGGAGCGGCTTGAACAGGCGCAGGCGGCCCGGGGGATTGCGGGTTATGCCGTTTTTCCAGTCGACAGCGAACTGGATGACATCGAGCGCCGCCTGCTGCGTCAGAGGTTTTGCGATGACGCCGAGGGCTCCGGCATCGCGCCCTTCGACCAGCATCGGATTGCCGGTCACAAAAACCACCAGGATGCCGCGCTCGACAAGGATGCGGGCAAGCTGCGGTCCCGTTTCGCCATCGGCCAGACGCACGTCGACAAAGGCGATGTCGGCATCTTTGGCATAGTTCAACGCCACCTTCATATCCGGTGCGATGCCCACCACCTCATGGCCGCTTCGCTCGATGGCCTCTTCCAGATCCATGGCGATCAGCAGGCCGTCTTCAACGATGAGGAAGCGATATTTCACTGGTATTCCCTTTCAATGCCGAGACGAGATAGGGCTGCACGCCCCGGATGCAAGGGGCGGCTGTTTACTGCGCAATGCAGGGTGCGTCACCGGCCCCTGACGGTTCCTCTCTCATTGCGGCCGGTCGTGGGGCTGTCACAAGGGTCAGTCATCGAAACTGAGGATGTCAGGCATAAAGATACGGCGCACGATCTTCAGACTGCGATCCGGCTGGATCTGGTAGGTTTCAATATACTGTCCGCCATTTGCGCGAAACTCATGGGAAAACGTGCTGCCGATGGGGGATTTCGTCAGCTTCGTGCGCGGCTGGCCATTGTAGATGATGCTGCCGGGAATGGGATCATAACCGGGCGCATTGGTGGCCGTGCTGCAGGCGGAAAGTGCCAGTGCGCCAAAAATCGCAAGCGTCGATATTCTCATGATCTTTCGTGTCCTGTTTTTGATGGCGGGCAAACGGCCAAGGCTGCGGCGAAGTTCCCGAGTGAGCCCCGGCCTTCGCCTATCGTCCTCGGCGCTCGGATCAAGCAGCGGAAGGCGAGGCGGATGCCACGGCTCAAATATATGTCACCGCCCGTCTTGCAAGGCGAGGCCGATTCAGCCCAAACATGCCCTTGCATTTTTCTTCAAGCCCATGAAGAAGACTTGGCGCATGCGGACGTGGCGAAACTGGTAGACGCAAGAGACTTAAAATCTCTCACCGAGAGGTATACGGGTTCGATCCCCGTCGTCCGCACCACCCACCTCCCGGCAACCCCCGGCCTCAGCTGCGCCAGAACAGCGGCAGGAGCAGCACCATCACCGTCAGGATTTCCAGGCGTCCGAGCAGCATCATCAGCGAGAGCAGATAAAGTGCCGGGTCGCTGATCGAGGAAAAATTGCCGGCGGGGCCGATGAGGTGGCCAAGGCCGGGACCGACGTTGGAGAGGCAGGTGATGACAGCCGAGACCGAGGTCAGAATATCGTAGCCGAGCAGTGCCATGCACAGGCTTCCGACCGCCCAGAGAAAAAGATAAAGGCTGATGAACAGGAAGACGCCGCGCACCACGTCCGGGTCCACCACGGTCTTGCCATAACGCACCGGGTAGATGGCGTTGGGATAGATCAGCTTCTTGAGGCCGCTTCGCACGACGTTCAGGACGACGACGAACCGGTAGGCCTTGATACCGCCCGCCGTCGAGCCGGAGCAGCCGCCCATGAAGGTGGCAAAAAACACCAGCATCACCGCAAACGGTCCCCACAGCGTATAATCCTCGCTGGCAAAGCCGGTGGTAGAGAGGATCGAGGAGATGTTGAAGAAGGAATGCGCCAGCGCCGTCTGCATATCGACGCCGTTGTAGAGGTGGTGATAGAGTCCAAGCGCGACGGAAAACAGGCAGAGATAACCGAGGAAAAAGCCGATCTGCGGATCGCGCAGGCTGTCGAGCCGCTGGCGAACCGCAAACAGGATGAGGATCGAGAAGGGCAGGCTGCTCAGCGTCATGAATACGGTGCCGACCCACATCAGGGGAATGCTGTTGAAATAACCGAAAGAGGCGTCATGCGTGGAAAACCCGCCGGTGGCAACGGTTGCCATGGCATGGTTCAGCGCATCGAAATGCCCCATGCCGGCAAAAGCATAGGCCATGGTGCACAGGATCGTGATGCCGACATAAACGGCCATGAAGGCGCGGGTGAAGCTCGCGAGCTTGGCAAACGGCTTGTCGCCGGTATCGGATGATTCCAGCTTGAAGAAGGACAGGCCGCCGACGCGCAGAAACGGCAGCACGAAAAGCCCGAGCGCCACGATGCCGATGCCGCCCAGCCAATGCAGAAGTGAGCGCCACATCAAAATGCCCGGCGCCATCCGGTCCAGCCCGACAAGAACCGTCGAACCCGTGGTGGTGATCGCCGAGATCGATTCAAACAGCGCCTGCGCAAAGGTGAGATCAAGGCCCGACAGGTAAAACGGAATGGCGCCCACAAGCGAAAACAGCGCCCACAGCATATTGACGAGGAAAAAGCCCAGACGCTTGTTGAAGACCGGCACCGAGCCGCGCGTCGCCATGGCCGTTGCCAGCGACAATCCGCCGACCATCACGCCGGAAAAGGCAAACACATGCCAGTCGCGATGGCCGTAGTAGACGTCGACGAAGGCGGGAACGAACATCGCCGCCGACAGATACATGCCGCATAGGGCAACGATATAGAGGGATGACCGGAACAGGTTTGCGTTCAAAAGCCTGATGTCCTGATGGTTGTGTCTGGAAAGAAGCTTTTGTCTCTCTCGATCAGCTATGGCATAGCGGGGAGCGAATGGAATTTCAACGGATGGAATATGATGATCAGTGCAGCTGTGGATGACGCGATGGCCGCGATGCGGGAAATCTTTCCCGAAACTCCGCTGCAACTCAACGAGCATCTGAGCCGTCGTTTCGGTGCCGAAGTGTGGTTGAAGCGCGAGGACCTGTCGCCGGTGCGCTCCTACAAGATCCGCGGCGCGTTCAATTTCCTGCGCAAGGCGATCGCCAACGGTGCCCGCGGTCGCACCTTCGTGTGTGCCTCCGCCGGCAACCATGCGCAGGGTTTTGCCTTCGTGTGCCGTCATTTCGAAGTGCCCGGCGTGGTGTTCATGCCGGTGACGACGCCGCAGCAGAAGATCGACAAGACGCGCATGTTCGGTGGTCCCTTCATCACCATCCGCCTGATCGGCGACATCTTTGACCAGTGCTATGCGGCAGCGCGCGCGCATGTGGAGGAAACCGGCGGCATGATGGTGCCGCCTTTCGATCACGCCGACATCATCGAGGGACAGGCAACGGTGGCCGCCGAAATCACCCGCCAGTTGCCTGAGGGTGTGACGCCGGATCTCGTCATCATGCCCGTCGGCGGCGGTGGCCTTTCCTCGGGCATGACAGGTTATCTGTCCGATACGCTTGATCCATCCGCTTTCCTGATGGTGGAGCCGGCGGGTGCGCCAAGCCTCAAGGAAAGCCTCAAAGCCGGCCATGCGGTGACCCTGGCGAAGGTGGATAATTTCGTCGATGGTGCAGCCGTCGCGCGCATCGGAGACATGAATTTCGAGGCGCTGAAGCATTTTCCGGAGACCCAGGTGATGGCGGTTCCGGAAAACGCCATCTGCGTGACCATCACCGAAATGCTGAATATCGAGGGCGTGGTGCTGGAGCCTGCCGGTGCGCTGTCGCTGACGGCGCTGGCATCGCTTCCGGCGGATGCGGTGACGGGCAAGGTGATTGTCGCTGTGGTCTCCGGCGGCAATTTCGATTTCGAGCGCCTGCCCGACGTCAAGGAACGCGCCATGCGCCATGCGGGCCTCAAGAAATATTTTATCCTGCGGCTGGCCCAGCGCCCCGGCGCGCTGCGCGATTTCCTCAATCTTCTGGGGCCTGAGGACGATATCGCCCGCTTTGAATACCTGAAGAAATCGGCGCGCAATTTCGGCTCGATCCTGATTGGCATCGAAACCATCCGACCGGAGAATTTTGCGGGCCTGCTCGCCCGCTTCGAGGAGGCCGGGCTCGGTTACCAGGACATTACCGAAAACGAGATCCTGGCAAACCTGATCATCTGATCAATCTAAACTGGCGCCGGTGGCTTGCTGCCGGCGTTTCGTTCACCACGCGACACGGACAGGGAAATCCATGGCCTTCCTTTCAAAAATCCTCTCGATGTTTTCCGCCGGAGACAAGCCGGCTGCTGCCGCTCCGAAAGCCGAGCCGCAGGAACATGCCGGCTGCATGATCTATGCCGAGCCGATGCGCGAGGGGTCTCAGTTGCGGCTTGCCGGGCGTATTGAAAAGGTGGTGGATGGCCAGACGCTGGTTCGCACCTTCGTGCGCGCCGACATGTTCACCTCCATGGACGATGCGATGGAATGCACCTTCCGCAAGGCACGCCAGATCATCGACCAGAATGGCGCCTCGCTGTTTTCGGATGGTGCAGCCTCCCGCACCACGTAACGCACGCAAAAAAAGGGCCGCAGCGTGCGCTACGGCCCTTTGGTGGGATTGACCGGTCAGGCCAAGCTGATCAGGCAGCCTTTGCCAGTTCTTCGGTGCGGCTCTTGGCAGAGGCCAGTGCCTTTTCGACGGCTTCCGGACCGAAAGCCAGACCTTCGACATAGATGACTTCAACGTCCTTCATGCCGAGGAAACCGAGCACGGTCTTCAGGTACGGAACGGCGTGGTTCAGCGGGGCGGCCGGGCCATCGGAATAAACGCCGGCAGCGGCGAGCACGATGTAGACCTTCTTGCCGGTCACCAGGCCTTCCGGGCCTTCTGCCGTGTAGCGGAACGTGATGCCGGCGCGTGCGACATTGTCGATCCAGCTCTTCAGGCCCGAATAGATGTTGAAGTTGATGAGGCCGGTGGCGATGACGATTTCGTCGGCGGCAAACAGTTCGGCGACAAGCGCGTCAGAGGTTTCGGCGGCGGCGGCTTCCGGTGCCGTGCGGTCGGCAGGGGCCTTGCGGATGGCCGAGGTGGTGACGGTATCGAGATGGGCGATCGGCTGGGCGGCGAGGTCGCGTACGACCACGTCACCGCCGCTACGGGTGGCGAGTGCGCCTGCCACATCCGTGGCAACCTTCGTGGAAACCGATTCTTCGCCGCGGGGGCTCGAGGTGATGAGGAGGATCTTCGACATGGTGGTTATCCATACTGATTTCTGGCGGGAGGCCTGGGATCGCCTCCATCGCGGCGGAACATAAGGTTGGACACCTATCCAGAAAATAGTGATAATATCGAAGATACCCATCAACTCTGTGGATGATGCTCATGGACGCCAATCCGACGCTCGATCAGTTGCAGGTGTTTCTCGCCGTGGCCGAGACCGGCAGCTTTTCCGCCGCCGCCCGCCAGGTGAACCGGGCGCAATCTGTGGTGAGCTACACGATCGGCAATCTGGAAGCGCAGCTGGAAGTGTCGTTGTTTGAGCGCAGCGGCTCGCGCCAGACGCAGCTGACCGATGCCGGCCGCGCACTTCTGGCCGATGCGCGGCGCATCAACTCCGACCTGCAGGTCATGCGGGCGCGCGCCAAGGCGCTGAAGCAGGGGCTGGAAGCCGATGTGTCGCTTGCCGTCAGCAACATGGTGCCGATCGATGCCATCGTCGAATCGCTGACGGAATTCGGCAAGCGGTTTCCCTCCGTCTCGCTCAGCCTCCATGCGGGAGAGCTTGGCATGGTGATGGACATGGTGGCGACCGGGCGTGCCACGATCGGCATCGGCGG
Organism: Neorhizobium sp. PAMB6716; assembly: GCF_058242805.1. Lineage (NCBI taxonomy): Bacteria > Pseudomonadati > Pseudomonadota > Alphaproteobacteria > Hyphomicrobiales > Rhizobiaceae > Neorhizobium > Neorhizobium sp. PAMB6716. The sequence goes on along the minus strand of NZ_CM177835.1, from coordinate 1,810,665 downwards.
CAGTCTGCTGAAGGAAGATGACACGCTGACGGCGGAAAAGATCGGCCATTCCTACATGGTGCCGGTGGCCGCTGCCGACCATCCGCTGACGCTGATCGAGCGCACGCTGACACGCCGCGACGTGCGCGAGGAAGTGCAGCTGGTGGTCACGGATGCCTCCGGCATTACAAAAGGGCGTGATTTCAACGTGCTGTCGTTCAAGGTCTGGCGGGTTGGCGATGTGGCGACGAAACACCAGCTGATCCGCGGCGGGCTGGGCTGGGGCGGCCTTCCGGCCCCGCTGGTCCGCGAGGATCTGGCGAGCGGCCGGCTGGTGGCGCTCGATATCGATGCCTATGAGACGACGGAATATCCGCTCTATTACATCCGCCGGACTGCCAACCCGCCAGGGCCTGCCACAGGCTGGCTGATCGAGGCGCTGACGCAGCGCCTGACGCAGTGCCCGAGCAGCCAGGATTTTCACCAGCTGATCGGGCGCCGGGGTGGTCCGGAGCGGCTGGCGGCGGAATAGACCCGATTGCTCCCTCCCGAACACTCCGTGATGATCGCCGGATGCGCAGTTGCGCGATGCGACTTGCTGCGCAACCTTTGGTCATGAAAAGACCTTGTTTCAGAAAGCTTTCGTTTACCCTGACCGCCTAGAATCCGTCTGTGTGGCTTTCCCGCACCACGAGATGTGACGAGCTTCGTATGGCGTATGCCTTTTCCTCCCGGCGGGCGATGGCCTTCCTGATGATTTCGACCGTGCTGGTCGGCTGCACGGCGGACGGCCTGATGCCGCTGGCATCGATCGATACCCGCACGCAGGTCGGGTCGATCCAGCCGATGACGCCGCCGGCACCGCTGCCGGATGCGCCGGTGCAGCAGGGATATGCCGTCCCGCAGCAGCAGGCGGTGCAGGCCTACAGCCAAAACCAGAACAGTGACAGCCTCTCCAGAGAGGTCTATGCACCCGATGGCGGCAACAGGCAGCCTATCGGAAGAGCGGTCACGCTTGGAGCGCCGCCCGCATCGCTTGGCACACTCACCCTTTCAGCCTCCGGCAATCCGGTTGCGGCGGAAAATCCGGGCTCAGCGCCGGTGCGCGGTGAGGGGCTGGCAGACCCTGCCGCTGACAGTCGCCGCGTCGTCGGTCTTGCCGAGGAACAGGATAACGATATTTCGATGGTCATGCCGCGCCAGCCCGTCACGCCTTCGCGGAAGGTCGCGTCCGTTGCACCGCAGGCGGCGATGGCGCCGCCAACTGCCGTGCCAGGTGCCGGTTATGCCAATGGCACCGTTGCGCCAAGACGCATGGACGCAACGTCGTCCGGCGGATCGATCGCCCCTGGACCGCTGCCCTCTGGATCCGTGGCCCGTGCGCCTGTTTCCAGCAATTCGGCGCCCGCCGAGCCGCGCTGGAGCGACCAGAGCCGTGTCATTGCGCCAAGCCGCCCGAAGCCGGAGCCCGAGCAGGTGGCGATGCTGAGGCCGAACAGCCCCGCCGGAGCGCTGGAAAGCCCGCGCATGGACGCCCCTGCCGATGGGCCGATGCCGGCGTCGGAAATCTCCTGCCGGCGCGAGCTACAGCGCATGGGCGTTGAATTTCGCGACAAGCCGCGCATTTCCGACGGCCCAAGCTGCGGCATCGATTACCCGGTGGAATTGTCCGGGCTGTCGGGCAATATCGACGTGAAGCCTTCCGTGACGCTCAATTGCCAGACGACGCTTGCCTTTGCCAAATGGGTCAAGAACGAACTCGCTCCGTCCTCGCGGCTGCGCTACCTGACCGGCGTCAAGACCATCGAGCCCTTGGGTGGCTATTCCTGCCGCCGCATGAACAACAGCCGCCAGCGCTACAACCCGATGTCGGAACACGCGCGCGGAAACGCGATCGATGTCGGCAAGTTCGTGTTGAAGAACGGCCACGAAATCGATGTGCGCAAGAAGGGTCTGTTCTCGTTTCGCGAGGGTGCGCTGCTGAAGGCGGTGCGCAGCGACAGCTGCAAGTATTTCAACACCGTGCTCGGTCCGGGCAGCAACAAGGAACATTGGAACCATTTCCATTTCGACCTGCGCAGCCGCGCCACCGGAAACCGCTACTGCGACTGAAATTTTTGCCGGACGTGGGGACGGCGTGCCGGATGCCCGACTTTCGACATACTGGCGATGATGCTGGCGGATGCAACCGGGGCGGCTCGAACCGCACCCTTGCCCCTGCCGCGTGACCCTTTTCCCATTGCCTCGACAAATTCCTTTTCCGGAGATCCCATGAGCCCTAAAATCCGCGTCGGCGTGCTGTTCGGCGGCCGTTCTGCCGAACATGACGTGTCCATCCTGTCTGCCACCAATGTGATGAAGGCGATGGACCGCACGCGTTATGACGTGTTTCCGATCGGCATTGATCGCAATGGTCGCTGGTGGCTGCAGGAGGATGACACGACGGGGCGCGCGTTGGCAGCGGACCGCGGCGTGCCGGTGGCGCTGGTGCCGGGCGGCAAGGGCCTGATGGTCGCCGTCGCGCCGGGCGGCCCCGCCGAGTTGCCGAAGTTAGACCTGCTGTTTCCGGTGCTGCATGGCCCGTATGGTGAAGATGGCACCGTGCAGGGTTATGCTGAAATGGCGGGTCTGCCGTATGCCGGCTGCGGTGTGCTGGGTTCGGCGGTTGCCATGGACAAGGATGTGGCCAAGCGCCTTTTACGCGAGGCAGGCGTGCCTGTGGCGCTGGCCCGCTGCCTTGCGGCTGGCGATGCCATGGATGCGGCAGCGCTCGAGGCGGAATTCGGTTATCCCTTCTTCGTCAAGCCGGCGCGACAGGGCTCATCCTTTGGCGTATCGCGCGTCGATGGCGCGCAGGCGGTTCTGCCGGCACTCAAGAAGGCTTTCGAATTTGACGACAAGCTGCTGGTGGAACAGTTCCTCGCCGGCCGCGAGATCGAATGCGCCGTGCTCGAACACGCCGATGGCAGCCTCACCGTGTCTCCGCCGGGCGAAATCGTCACCTCGAAAAAACATGATTTCTACAATTACGAAGCCAAGTATTTCGATCCGGAAGGGGCAGCCATCCATGTGCCGGCGCTTGTGCCGGAGGACGTTACCGAGCGCGCACGGGCGCTTTCCCGCAAGGCGTTTCGCGCGCTCGGCTGCGAAGGCATTGCCCGCATCGATTTCTTTCTCCTGGAGGATGGCAGCCTCTATCTCAACGAGGTCAACACCATGCCCGGCTGCACCGATCGCAGCATGTATCCACTGGCGCTGGCCGAATGCGGCATCAACTATTCCGGCTGGATCGACGTGGCGGTGGAGTTTGCCCTCAGGCGTCGAGGCCAGAGCTAACACGCACTGTGAGCGAAGCAGGCAGACGCTTGCAGCAGGCATGCCGGATCAGCGGTTCCATGCTTATGTCTTTGCGGCGAAATTGACGGTTTCTCGGCAAACACCACATCTTCAGGCAGCATCCCGAAGCGGCGCTGCCTGCCAAGGTTTCGTTTCCAGCCCTCGTAATTGTCATATCATGCCTATATAAGGCGCATCATCCTGCCCAAAACGTGTGCGCCTTTCCCCCATGTCCTCCATTGTTTCTATCCAAAACCTCACGAAAACCTACGCCAACGGGTTTTCGGCGCTGAAAGGCGTCGATCTCGAGATCCGCGAGGGTGAAATCCTGGCGCTGCTCGGGCCGAACGGTGCCGGCAAGACGACGCTGATCTCCATCATCTGCGGCATTTCCATGCCCACTTCAGGTGCCGTTCTCGTCGGCGGCCATGATGTGGTGAAGGAGTTTCGCAAAACACGCGCGCTGATCGGGCTTGTGCCGCAGGAACTGACCACCGATCAGTTCGAGACCGTGTGGAACACCGTGACGTTTTCGCGCGGCGTGCATGGCGCAAAGGCCAATCCGGCGTTGATCGAGCAGATCCTGAAGGACCTGACGCTGTGGGACAAGCGCGATGCCAAGCTGCGCGAACTCTCCGGCGGCATGAAGCGGCGTGTGCTGATTGCCAAGGCCTTGGCGCATGAGCCGCGGATCCTTTTTCTCGATGAGCCGACGGCAGGCGTCGATGTGGAGCTTCGGCGCGGCATGTGGGCGGCCATCGGCCGGCTGCGCGAGACGGGGGTGACCGTCATCCTCACCACGCATTACATTGAAGAAGCGGAAGAAATGGCGGACCGGATCGGCGTCATCAGCGGCGGCGAGCTGCTGCTGGTCGAGGAAAAGCGGGCGCTGATGCAAAAGCTCGGGCGCAAGCAGTTGCGGCTGGAGCTGAAGGCGCCGCTGGAGAGCCTGCCGCCCACGCTTGCAGCCCTTGGCCTGACGCTTGCCGATGGCGGGCGCGGACTGGTGCATGAGTATGGCAATGGCGCCGGCGAGGGCCGCATCGGCGCAGTACTCGCTGCCATCGAAGCGGAAGGCCTGGGAATCAGCGATGTTGCCACCCGCCAAAGCTCGCTTGAAGATATCTTTGTGTCGCTTGTGGGAGAACGCCCATGAATATTGAAGCGGTCAAGGCCATCTATTTCTTCGAAATGGCGCGGATGAAGCGGACGCTGCTGCAGAGCGTGATCTCGCCGGTCATTACCACATCACTCTATTTCATCGTCTTCGGCACGGCCATCGGCTCGCGCATCAACGAAGTCGGCGGCGTCTCCTATGGTGCCTTCATCACGCCCGGCCTCATCATGCTGACGCTGCTCAGCCAGTGCATCGGCAATGCCTCCATCGGCATCTATTTCCCAAAATTCACCGGCACGATCTACGAAATCCTGTCAGCGCCGGTCTCGATGGCCGAAATCGTCATGGGTTATGTCGGGGCTGCCGCCACGAAGGGCCTGATCATCGGCCTGATCATCCTGGCCACCGCCTCGCTCTTCGTTGATCTCACCATCGCCCATCCGGTGATGATGCTGCTGTTCATGGTGCTGACGGCGGTGACGTTTTCGATGTTCGGTTTCATCATCGGCATCTGGGCGGATAATTTCGAACAGCTCAACCTGGTGCCGATGCTGGTCGTGCCGCCGCTGACATTCCTTGGCGGCAGCTTCTATTCCATCGACATGCTGCCGCCCTTCTGGCAGGCCGTCAGCCACCTCAACCCGGTGCTCTATCTCGTCTCCGGCTTCCGCTGGAGCTTTTACGAGATCTCCGACGTCAATCCGCTGATCAGCGTGGCGATGATCGCGGTTTTTCTCAGCGCTTGCCTTGGCGTGCTGGCATGGATCTTCAAGACAGGGTATCGACTGCGCAAATAGGGCAGGTTGGGCGGCACGAAGGTTGCGCCGCCCGGCCGTTCGATGTCAGGCAGCACTTTCGGCGGGCACGCGGGATGTGCCGGCCAGCATGATATAGGCGCCGAGCGCGCTTGATACGCCGGCAAAGCTGATGACGCCGATCGGGCCTATAGCATCCACCAGCAGGCCGCCGATGATGGCACCGGCAGAAATCGCCACCTGGAATGTGGTCAGCATCACGGCGCCGGCGCTTTCCACTTCATCGGAGGCGATGCGGGTGATCCGGCTCTGCACGCTGACGGGAAAGGCACCAAAGCCAAAACCCCAGACGGCAACCGCTGCGATGGCAAGGGCTGGAATGCTGGCGGACAAGGCCATGGTTCCCGCAGCAAGCGCGATGAGGCCGGCAGCGACGGCGAGCGAAACGCTGCTGCTGCGTGCCGACATCGCGCCGCCCGCCATATTGCCGAAAAAGCCCGCGATGCCGAAGGCAAGCAGCACCAGCGACACGGTTGCCACGTCGAGATGGATCACCTCATCCAGATAACTGCGGATGAAGGTGAAGCCGGCAAAATGGCCAGCCACGGCAAAGACCGTGACAAGCAGCACCACCCGAAGCGCCGGGCGGCGAAACAGGCGGGCCATGGTGGCGAAACCGGCATGACCGGCAGGCGGCATGGCCGGAACCGTCAGCGCCTGGATGATGAGGGCGATCACGCCGAGGCCTGATGTCATGTAGAACGCCGAGCGCCAGCCGAAGAGGTCACCGATCCAGGCGCCGAGAGGGGCCGCGCAAACCGTGGCGACGGAGACGCCGGCCATGACGATGGCCATGGCACGCGGCAGATTGTCCGGCGACACCAGACGCATGGCGAAGGCGGCGGATAACGCCCAGAAGCCGCCGAGCGCGACGCCCAGAAGCACGCGCGCGGAGAGCAAAAGGGCAAAGCCGCTTGCGGTCGCGGCAATCAGGCTGGAGATGACCAGCAGCACCGTCAGGCTCAAGAGCACCAGCCGGCGGTCGAGCTTGCGGGCGCCGACGACAATGCCGGGGCCGGCAAAGGCGGCGATGGCGGCTGTCGCGGTGACCGTTTGTCCGGCAAGGCCGGGGCTGATCGAGAGATCGGAGGCAATGCCAGGGATGAGGCTTGCCGGCAGGAATTCGGCGGTCACGAGGCTGAAGCTGCCCAGCGAGAGAGAGGCGACCGCAAGCCAGGCAGACCGGCTACCATCGCTGCGGCCATTAACGGCCGTGCGGGATTGATGGGTCATGAAAAATGTCCTTGTGATATGGTTTGGGAGAACCGTGATCACAATGAACGCGATTGCCGATCAGTTCCATGCCGGAAAATCCGCCATGGTTGATCATTCCTCCGGATTTTGCGCTGCGCACACTCTTCCTCATGTCCGAAAGGCGGTGACGCGCTTTTCGATCTGGCGCCGGTGAAGGCTGCCATGACGGCCTTAGTCGCGCAACTTCAACTCGTCGGTCTGGATCTGCAAGGAACCGAGCGTCGAGAGGAAGGTCATGCCGAGCAGGCTTTCGGAAAGACGCCCTTCCTCGGCCACCAGCGCACGGATATCCTCCCGCTCGATCGGGCCGATGGCCATGGACGACAGGCGCACAGGTGCCGCATAGGCTTCCCCGTTTGCGGTCATCACCCGCACGGAATAGGTCAGCGTTTCCGGCTTTAACCCAAGCCGTATCGCATCCTCATGCGACAGCACCACGGCACTGGCGCCCGTATCCACCAGCATCTGCACCGTCGTGCCGTCCACCTCCACCCGCGCCTGAAAATGTCCGCCAAGGCGACGGTGCAGGATGACTTCCTGTCCGCCTTCGCTGGTGGTCATCACCACGGCGCTGCCAGGCATGAGGCCTGCCATCATGCGCGAGGCAAAGCGGCTGAAATCGCCGCGGTAGAGGTAACCGGCCACGAGTGCGGTGACGATCACGAGCCAGATGACGATATTGCGCAAAACCTCTCCGGCCGGTCCGCGCCGACCGGCCAGGATGCCGGCAGAGAGCAGCGCTGCGATGGGGAGCAGATAGATGAGATGGGCAAAATCGTCATTGGCCATGCCAAACGTCTGGCCGGTATCGTGGTTGAACACCAGAAGGCCGAGGCCGCCGACAAGCAGGATCAATACGAGGGTGAGACCGTTCATGAGGCTTGGCCATCCCGACCGTTTGACTGAACGCCACCAATTGACGGCACGCTTGCAGCCTGCGCAAGGCCTGCAAGACGCGCGGGCAGGGCTGCCATGATCTGCTGGCGCTCATCCGGCGTATAGCTCGCCCAGCCGCCGATCTCTTCGAGGCTGCGGGCACAGCCACTGCAAAGGCCGGTTGTGTCATCAAGGGTGCAGACGAGAATGCAAGGGGTGATCATGGGGATAATATCGGCCTCTCAGAGCGTGATCACAAGGGTGCAGAGCAGTGCCGTTTCCGTGATCTGCTGGGTGGCGCCGATGGTGTCTCCCGTATGGCCGCCGATCTTTTGCGCGACGTAGCGGGTGAAAAGGTGGGCAGACAGTGCGGCCACCGTAAGCGAGAGCAGCAGCGGAGCAGGCCCGAAGGGCATGCCGAGGCAAAACAGCGCGAGGACGGCTGCGGAACCAAGCGCAAACAGGCGCGCCTGCGGCTGCGGCTGACCGACAGCGACGGCCGTGCCATTGGCGCGCGCCGGGGCAAGAGCCGACCAGTGCCACACCATCAGCGCCCGCGAGACGGCAGCGGCCGTCACAAGCGAGAGTGCGGCATGCGCCGCGGGTCCGGTGGACAGCAGTGCTGCAAGGCAGGCCGCGCGCAAGCCGACCGACAGGATGAGGGCAAGCACGCCGTAACTTCCGGTTCGGCTGTCCTTCATGATGGCAAGCGCGTGCTCCCTGTCACGGCCGCCGCCCAGGCCATCGGCGCAATCGGCAAGGCCATCCTCGTGCAGTCCGCCGGTGAGCCCCGTCATCAGGGCCAGCGACAGAAGCGCGACCACCAGTGGCGCAATCGTGTGGGATCCGAGCACCAGAATGACGAGCGCCGGGGCCACGGCCACCAGCGCACCGGCGAGCGGAAAGGCGCGGCAGGCGCGCGAAACCGTGCCGTCGTGACCTTCGAAAAACCGCGCCGGAACCGGCAGGCGCGACAGGAAGGCGAGCGAGCGTGCAAGGTCGGTGCAAAATTCCACCCAAAATTCCTTGGCGTTTGGCAGTTGTTCCTCCGTCGATGCCTGATAAACAGGGGCCTAGCAAATCAGATTCCGTCGCACAAACCTAGCGCGGCGATAAAAGACCAAAGGAAGAATGATCCGATGAGCATGAGCGGCCTGCCTTTCGACGATTTCCGCGTGCTTCTGCGCGAGCTTCCCGGCCCGGATACCCGCGCACTGGTGGCAGCCCGCGAGCGCGACCAGCAATTGACGAAGCCCGCAGGCTCGCTCGGCCGGCTGGAGGAAATCGCCTATTGGCTTGCGGCCTGGACGGGCCGGCCGCCTGCCGTCAACCGTCCGTTGGTGGCCATCTTTGCCGGCAATCATGGCGTGGCAAAACATGGCATCACGCCTTATCCGCCAAGCGTAACGCAGCAGATGGTGGAAAACTTTGCCGCCGGCGGTGCCGCGATCAACCAGATCTGCGCCACCTATGATCTCGGCCTCAAAATCTTCGATCTGGCGCTGGATTATCCGACGGGTGACATCACCTGCGAGCCGGCGCTCTCCGAGCGTGACTGTGCCGCCACGATGGCTTTCGGCATGGAAGCGATTGCCGGCGGCACCGACCTGTTGTGCATCGGTGAAATGGGCATCGGCAATACGACGATTGCCGCTGCCATCAATCTTGCGCTTTATGGCGGCGACGCGGAAGACTGGGTTGGCCCCGGCACAGGTTCGCAGGGCGAGGTTCTGGCCCGCAAGATTGCAGCGGTGAAGGCCGCGGTTGCCTTCCATAAGGATCATCTCTCCGATCCGCTGGAAGTGCTGCGCCGTCTTGGCGGGCGTGAAATCGCGGCCATGGCCGGGGCAATTCTTGCCTGCCGTGTCGAAAAGATCCCCGTCCTCATCGATGGTTATGTGGCAACGGCTGCGGCGGCCATCCTGAAGGCTGCCAATCCGACGGCCCTCGATCATTGCCTGATCGGCCACGTGTCCGGCGAGCCGGGTCACCTGAAGGCGATCGAAAAGCTTGGCAAGACGCCGCTTTTGGCGCTCGGCATGCGGCTTGGCGAGGGAACGGGTGCTGCCTTGGCTGCCGGCATCGTGAAGGCCGCCGCCGCCTGTCATTCCGGCATGGCGACGTTTTCGCAGGCCGGCGTGACGACATCAGGCGAACCGCACCGCCATTAACACGGATTTCCCCCGGACGGCATGTCCGCCGGGGGCAAGGTTCCCCCTTCGTCGCTTTGCGCTCTTGCGCTGATCCTCCGGTTGCGCACCCTGCCGTTTTCGCCTGCGCATGGGTGGCGGTGCGGGTTTTGCATCGCTATGACACGTTTTGCGTATTTTTTACTGAAACTGTTGCTTCCACAGACTGTTGGGAAGAATTGGACCGGTATAAGCGGTCATGTGTAGACGGCGACGAGATATCCAGCGCCTGGGAGCAGCATCAAGGTGCAGAAATTGAAGATCGTCATCGTCGCGGCAGAGGATTTTGTTGCCGATCCGGTGAGGCAGGCCTGGGCGGATGCCGGCGTCCTGATCGTCGGGCCCGTTTCACCCGATAGACTGGATGCAGATATTTTGTCAGGAGCCTCTGGTGTTCTTCTCGATGTCGCGCTGGATGCTGCCGTTCTGTTTCAGGCGTCCGAAACGCTGATGATGGAGGATATGGCTTTTCTCTTTGTCGTTGACCACGCAAAACCGGAAAGTGCGGTGAAGCCTTTCATCGTTAATGACGATCCCGATGACATGCAGGCGGTGTTCGAGGCGCTTGCCCGCGAGAGCCATGCCGGCATCCTGCATTGAGGCGCCAGTCGCCGGCGTGATCTTGCCGGCGACCGAGATGGTTTCAGATTATTTCGTTCAGAGCACCAGGCGGAATTTTGCAAAGCCGTCTGCGCCGTCGCCGGCATCCTCGATCTTTGCGCCCTTCACGTCGCCTAAATACTGCCGTCCCTTCGGCCCGCTTTCAAACACGGCCGTTGTGCCGGCAAGCGGCTTGAACGACCAGTTGGCATCGGCGGACGGGTTGATCGTGCCCTGCTCGATGATGTAGCGCACGACCACGTCGCGGTTCGTATCGGGCGCCACCAGGATCACCTTGTCGCCGGCAATGTCTGGAAACTTGCCGCCGCCGCCGGCGCGGTAATTGTTTGTGGCAACAACGAATTTCTGTGCGGGATCAATCGGCTTGCCATCGAACTTCAGATCGGTGATGCGGTTGGCATCGGGGTTCACCAGCTTGCCGTCCTTGTCAAAACGGTTCGGCTGCGACAGGTCGATCTGATAGGTCACGCCATCGATCACGTCATAATTGTAGGAGGGGAAGGAGGTGCTGAGAAGCGGCACGTCCTTGGCGCCTTCCGGCACCTGGTTGAACATGCCCGCCGACATTTCCAGCCAGTTTTTCACCTGCGCGCCGGTGATCAGAACGGCCTGTACGGTGTTGGGATAAAGATAAAGATCGGCGACGTTCTTGATGGCGATATCACCGGCGGGAACATCGGTGAAATAATCAGCACCTCCGCGCCCGCCGGCCTTGAAGGGGGCGGCAGCCGACAGGACCGGATAATCCTTGTACTGGCCTTCCTTCAAGAGGTCCTTGACGTACCAGGTCTGGGCGTTGGAGACGATCTGCACCGAGGGATCGTCGGCGACCAGCGCGAAATAGGAATAGAGCGGCGCTGACGTTTTGCCGACGGGGCGGCGCACATAGGCAAGCGTTGCCTCATGTTCATCCTTCACCGCGGCGACGATTTCCGGCTTGTCCTTGGCATCGGCCACCACTTTACGGTTTTCGTCGCGGTGGTAGATCGGCCGTGCCTCCGTGGTGAAGTCGACGATCTTCCAGTTTTTGCCGTCCTTTTCGATCAGGAGATCGATGAGACCCATATGCGAGCCCCAGAAGCCGGCCATGACCGCCGGCTTGCCCATCAGCGTTCCCTTCTTCGTGTCGGCGCCGGCAATGCCGTCGAAATCCTTCGGGCCGGGGAAGACGAGATGCTGGTGGCCGGTGAAGATCGCATCGATGCCGTCTACGCCTGCCAGATACAACGAGGCGTTTTCCATGCGCTCGCTCTGGCCGGTGCCGTCGATGCCGGAGTGGGAAAGGGCGACGATAATATCGGCGCCTTCTTCCTTCATGGCGGGCACCCAGGCCTTGGCGGCTTCGACGATATCGCGCGTCTGCGCCTTGCCCTCGAGGTTCTTGGCATCCCACACCATGATCTGCGGCGGCACGAAACCGATGAAGCCGATCTTGAGCGGGTTTGTGGCGCCCGAACCGTCGCGGATCTGCTTTTCAATGATCATGTACGGCTTGAAAAACAGGTCGTCCTTCTTCGGATCCGACGCCAGCTGCCCCTTGGTGAGGTTTGCGCAGACAACAGGGAATTTCGCCCCCGCCATGACGTTGAACAGGAAGTCGAGCCCGTAGTTGAATTCGTGGTTGCCAAGCGTGCCGCAGTCGTAGCCGAGCACGTTCATCGCCTTCATGACGGGGTGGAGATCGCCGCCCTTCATGCCCTTTTCATAGGCCATGTAATCGCCCATGGGATTGCCCTGCAAAAGATCGCCATTGTCGATCAGCATGGAATTTCCCGCTTCCGCGCGCACCTGATCGATGAAACTTGCGGTGCGCGACAGGCCCAGCGTGTCGTTCGGCTTATCGGCATAATAGTCATAGGGCATGATGTTGACGTGGATATCGGTCGTCTCCATCAGCCGCAGATGCGCCTGATTGGCCTGGGCCCGGGCAGCAAAGGGATGCAGCAGCACCAGCGCGGAGCCGGCGGCAAGACCACCCAGAAGCGAGCGGCGGGTCATGGGGGGTGGGGCGAGCAGCAGTGACATGGACGTTCCCTCATTCGTTACAGCATGACTGTAGGGTCAATGCCACGGGGACGCATCAGGAAAATGACATGTACTCGGCGTTGAATTGCACAATCCTGAACAAGCGCATCCCGCGGGCGGGAACGGGATAAACCCTGCAGCGCCCGGGCAGGCGCAGTCTTCGATATATCTTGAGATGGTGAGGCTGTTCGTGAAGTTCTATCTTTTCAAGGGATTAGATATTTTCAATCCCATTTTGTCTAAAAAGATAGATCTTCGATAGGTCGATCCCTTGCGCATCGGGTGATTTGATCTATCTTAGATATATCTAAAAACAATCGTGAGGATCGATCGATGTTTGGACGCAGATGTGAAGATGGTGCGGGCCGCGGCAAGCGGATGCGGATGGATCTGGAGGGCCTGTTGGCCATGCGGGGCGATGGGTTTGGCCGCGGTTTCGGCCGGGGCGGACGGGGCCGCGGCTCCGACGAGGGCGGACAGGACGATGGCGGCGATAGCCGCATCGGGCGTTTCCTGCTGCAGGGTGACCTGCGCCTTCTGGTGCTGGCGCTGATCGAGAAGGAGCCGCGTCACGGCTACGAGATCATCCGCCATGTGGAGGAACTGACCTATGGCTTTTATGCGCCAAGCCCCGGCGTCATCTACCCGACGCTGACCTATCTGGAAGAGGCGGGTTATGTCTCGGCGGAAATGGATGGCAACAAGAAGCGCTATTCCATCACCGACGAGGGCCGCGCGCATCTCGACAGCAACCGGGGCCTGGCGAGCGCCATTCTGGAGCGGCTCTCCATGGTGGCCGAGCGTATTCGTCAGCGCCGGGAGGCAGGCCGTGGCCGCCGCGAGGAGAACGGCCCCGATCTGCCGCGCAGTGTCGATTCAGCCCTTCTCAATCTTAGAGAAGTCATTGCACGCCGCCTCAGCGAGGATGAACGGCGCGCCGGCAGCATTGTGAAGGCGCTTTTGCAGATGGCCGAAGATCTGGAGGCGGACGCATCCCGCGACTGATCTTTTTGGGCTTTTTGCCTCTTGCTATCCTGCTGACCGGGCCGCTTCAGGCCCGGTCCACCCGGCACTGGTAGCAATTGTTGCGGGCCGAGCGGATATGTACATAGGCAATATCGGGGCGCTGGAGAAGTGCGTCTGCCCGCGCGGCAATCTCTCCCGTCGGTGTCACCGCGCCGGTTCCGTAGACGATGCGGTCGTTATCCCCATAACCGCGCACGATGTAATCCGGGCTGGTCAGCATCGGCGGCAGGATTTCGACCGCTTCGTAACGCCGGCAGTCGCGTGCATGAAGAAAGATCGGGCCGGTTTCGGCATAGGGCTGCAGGGTGTCGAAAGGACGATAGGCGATGACCAGCATGTCCTCGCCGTCTTCGATGAACCCGAGGCAATGGCGACACGGCATGCCGTCTCCGGGCGAGATCATGCGTTCCGGAGCGTTTCCATAGGCGTCGACGCCGCCCTTGCGAAATGTGTCGGCAGCTTTCGTTGGCATGGCGGTGAAATGGATGTTCTGCATGGCGGCATCTCTCTGTTGCGATGCTTGCGACCATGCGGAACGGGCGGCACTGTCGCCACCCGATTCTTGCGCAGGTGTTTTAATGCGCAGGTGTTCTGAAAAGATCAGTCGCGTTTGGCAAGCGCCAGGGTTTCCGCATCCGACATCGGTTCGATCCAGGCATCGCTGGTGGAAACCGGTGCAAAACCCATCATCTGGTAAAGCGGCAGGGCACGCGGGTGGTCGAGCGTATTGGTGGTCACCGTCACCGTCTTCGGGTTGAGCTGCCAGGCGGAATAGAGCGCCTGCAGCAGGAACCACTTGCCGATTCCAAGGCCGAGTGCGTGTTCGAACAGGCCGAAATAACTCAGTTCCACCACGTCTTCGTTGATATGGTTGAGTTCGAAGAAACCGGCCGGCGCACCATCGACATAAAGGATGGTGACCGACACCCGCTTGTCGGTGAGGACCGCCGACAGTTCCTCGTCGCTGAGGCGCAGACGATTGTACCAGTGCCAGCGCTTGCCGACCTGCCGGTAGAGATAACGGTAATAATGCAGCGGAATGTTCTGGGCGCTCATCAGCGCCGTATGGAGATTGACTGGAACGGCAAGGCTCTGGCGCGGCGGAGCGGTCATTTCAAGCCGCGTGACATGCGCCTTGATCGGTCCATGGGTCGGGGCTTCCAGTGTCTCGGCCGGGCCGGTGACAACAGGCGTGTCGGCGCGTCCGCCCCATTCAGACCAAGAGCCGTCATAAAGCGAATTGCTGGTGTGGCCGAGCGATTCGAGCGCTAGCGTCACCACCGCTGCCGTGACGCCCGATCCGCAGCTGGTGACGACCGGCCGCGACAGATCGATGCCTGCCTCGTCCATCATCGTCTTCAGGGCGCCAAGGCTTTTCAGGTGGCCGCCTTCGGAAAGGCTGGCCGCGGGAAGGCTGCGCGCACCCGGCATATGGCCGGAGCGCATGCCGGCACGCGGTTCGGCTTCGTCGCCGGTAAAGCGGCCGGGGCCACGCGCATCCACCACCTGCGCCGATCCGGTCTCGACGACGGCGCGCATCTCGTGAAGGCTGGTGATACGGCGGGCCCGCAGGCGAGGGGTAAAGACCGCCGGTTCCGGCTCCGGCAGCTCCGTCTCGAGCGGGCGCCCGTCGGCCTTCCAGCCATCCAGTCCGCCATCGAGCACATAGACCTTTTCGGCCCCCATGACGCGCAGCATCCACCAGACGCGCGGCGCCGAAAAGAAGCCGGGACCATCATAAACGACAATGACATTGTGCTCGGCAAGACCAAGCCTGCCGACCTCGGTTGCAAAAAGCTCCGGCGAGGGGAGCGAATGCGGCAGGCCGGTGGTGTGGTCGGCAATCGCATCCTGATCGAAGAACACGGCCCCTGGAATATGGCCTGCTGCGTATTCCAGCGCACCGTTGCGCCCCTGCGCCGGTAGATACCAGGAGGCATCCACGACGCGAAAGCCCGGGTCTGAAAGCTGGCTTTCCACCCAGGCCGCGGAAACGACGAAGCGGCTTTGACCCGTGCTCATGGTGTCTCTCCTCGATGTCGGCATGCCTCAAGCACGCCGCGATGCCGTGGGGGGGGAGGTGTTGCGACGGCCTTTAAGCGGTCTCGCCGCCCGGTGTCCCGAAGCGGATACGCAGCCGGCGGTTTTCCTTGCCCTTCTTCTCGATCCGGGCGATGTGAACCGCCCCGACCTCCTGAGTTTCGGACACATGTGTGCCGCCGCACGGCTGGCTGTCAACGCCGGAATTTTCACCAATGCAGACAAGGCTGACCCGGCCGAGGCCGACCGGCGGGCGAACGTTCTTGGATTTGACGATTTCCGGGTTGGCGGCCAGTTCCTCGTCGGTGATCCATTGCAGGAAAACCGGGTGGTTTTCGGCAACAAGCGCCATCAGCTTTGCCGTCACCTCGTCTTTGTCCACCGTGTCGCCCATGTCGAAATCGACGCGCGATTCGTCTTCGCCGACGGCAGCACCGGTGATGGGGAAGGGGCAGACAACGGACAGCAGGTGGCAGGCCGTGTGCATGCGCATCAGCTTGTAACGTCGCGGCCAGTCGACATGCAGGACAAGCTTTTCGCCTATGTCGGGCACGGCCTCGCCGGCAAGCGGCACATGGATGATGATGTCCTTCGTCGGGCCGTGCCGGGTTGGGCCGAGCTGGACCTTCGAGCCATCGGCACGCTCCAGAAAACCCGTATCCCCCGGCTGGCCGCCGGAGGTTGCATAAAAGCAGGTCTGGTCCAACTCGATGCCGCCATCCTCGTGGATGGCGGTAACGATACCCTCTGCCGTGGAAAGATAGAAATCATCGCGGTAGAGGGGTTTCGTCGGCATGGAGATCCTCAGGCTTGCTGGAAGGGGATTGCTATATCCCGTTTCTCTACCAGCCATTGCGGGATCGGCAAACCCTTCGAGGAGAGGAAGTCCGGGTTAAACAGCTTTGACTGGTAGCGATTGCCATAGTCGCAGAGAATGGTCACGATCGTGTGGCCGGGGCCAAGATCGCGCGCCAGACGGATTGCGCCGGCAATGTTGATGCCGGAGGAGCCGCCAAGGCAAAGCCCCTCTTCCTCCACCAGATCAAACACCAGCGGCAGCGCTTCGGCATCCGGGATGCGATAGGCAAAATCGGGCGTGAAACCTTCAAGATTTGCCGTGATGCGGCCCTGGCCAATGCCTTCGGTAATGGATGAGCCTTCCGACTTCAGTTCGCCATGGGCATAATATTCGTAGAGCGCTGCACCGTCCGGATCGGCAAGGCCGATCTTGATGGCAGGGTTCTTCGCCTTGAGGCCGATGCCGGTGCCGGCCAGCGTTCCGCCGGAGCCGACGGCGCAGATGAAGCCATCCACCTTGCCATCCGTCTGCGCCCAGATTTCCTCGGCCGTGGTTTCGATATGGGCCTGGCGGTTGGCGATGTTGTCGAACTGATTGGCCCAGATCGCGCCATTCGGTTCGGTTTTGGCGAGTTCTTCGGCCAGGCGCCCGGACAGTTTTACGTAATTGTTGGGGTTCTTGTAGGGAACGGCGGGCACTTCCACCAGTTCGGCGCCGAGAAGTCGCAGCGCATCCTTCTTTTCCTGGCTCTGCGTTTCCGGGATGACGATGACGGTGCGATACCCCAGCGCCTTGGCCACCAGCGTCAGGCCGATGCCGGTATTGCCGGCCGTGCCTTCGACGATGACGCCGCCTGGACGCAGCAGGCCACGCTTTTCCGCATCCCGGATGATATAAAGTGCGGCGCGATCCTTCACCGACTGGCCCGGATTGAGAAATTCAGCCTTGCCGAGAATGTCGCAGCCCGTCAGCTCGGACGGGCCTTTGAGGCGGATCAGAGGCGTATTGCCGATCACACTCAGCACGGACGGATTGATGGTCATGGAACTGCCCTATCTTGCAAAACTTCGCTTGAACGCTTTTCCGACGTCATGAGCCGCACGGCAAGGAAATACGTTCCGCTTCCACACTTGTGCGTGTAAAATCCGTTCGCGCAAACAGGCGAATGATGACGGAAAGGCCGGTAAAGGGGTGGGTGACCGCCTTGAGGTTGCCGGCGCGTCGCAGCCGTTTGCCAGGCGCTTGTGAGGACTGTCCTGAAAAAGGGGCAGCTAAAGCCACCCCTTTAAAATCTCAGAGACTAAGATGCCAAGCGCGATACAGGCTTCCCGTATCGCCACCGTCAGCATCGATCCACATCAGCCCGGATCAGCCCAGATTAGCACTGGGTGCGCGTGACCGGGTTCTTGCTCTGCTCGACCTGGTCAACCGGCACGGGGGCCGAGCAATTGCCGTCAGACGACAGTGTCGTTCCCGGATGAATGGTTGTGCCCGTTGTGCTGTATGTCACCGTCGGATCCACCGTGCTGGCGCCGGAGGTGCCATAGGCGGGGTTTGTCGAGGTGCCATACTGCATGTCGGTTCCCGCTGCCGAGCCATTGCCCATGGACGTCTGTGCGACAGCGCCGCCGGCCAGACCAAGCGAGAGGATGGATACGGTCATCAGTGTCTTGAACATAAGTGTTACTCCTGTTTTTGGTTCAGGCATTCCGCTTTTGCCAATGACAAAACAGGTGAGGGGCGGATCGGTTCCGATTTTTTTAACACAACATTAACCCGTCGAACTGGCGCGGACGTCTCGGGTATTTCGAGCGCAGGCAGCGCCGAAACCGTTAATGACTGTTCGTAGGCTGTCATCACCGCGCCGCAGGATTAGCTGAAACGCAGCGGCATCTGCACGCCCTTGGGCACATAGAGCGGCTTCTGGCTGGCGATCTGGATGCGCTGGAACGTTTTCTTGCGGTCTTCCGCAGCCTTTTCACGCAAGGCCCGCGACGCGGCAACGGCCGCCAATGCATTCTCTACGACTTGCTCTGCACTCGTCATAAGGCATCTCCGTCTTTGTTCTTCTTTTGTTCTAGTCTGTTTCGAACGGAACGTCAAGCGGTTCATGCGGCATGGGGCATGGGGCATAGGGCATAGGGCATAGGGACGTGTAACCCGCAATAACAGATGGCAGTGAGTGGGAATATCTAGGAATTCGTGGGAATGGCTGCGAAAGGCCCGGAATATAAGGGCGTTCACGACGCTTTGTGGGAAGGTTGGCAGAAAGCCGCGCGCAAGATCACTTGGCAGGATGGCGGGCTTAGACAGATACCGCCTATAGCCAACCGTCGCGGTAGAGAGCCGCTCGCAAAGCGATGCATGTGAGGATTTTGCCATCCGCAGCGAAGGCAGCCTTCACTGCTTCTTCCACGCGCGGCCGAAGTTCCTGCACCTGGTCAGCCGTGGCTGATTTAGTGCCCAACTCCTCCAGCCAGCGTTCGACATCAGGCCTGATTGTAATCCGGCACTCTTTGGACATCCAATAGGTCGAGCCCAGCTTGATTATGCCAGCCTCTTCGCCTGCAAAGGCGCTGCCATGGGATGCAAGCAGCAGAAGACCGAAGATCATCGCCCTCGGAGAATGAACGCCTGCCAGGGCAGCGTGGAGGATGCGAGACGCCATCACTGGCACTTCACGTAAACAAAGTGGGTGCGTGCGACGCGGCCGAGCGCATAGGTGCCTGTTTCGACGCTGGTTTCCTTTACAATCCGACCAGTTGGGCACTGCTTCTGCAGCATCTGAAGAGCAAACTTGTCCCGATTGGCCTTATCGTCCGGGTTGTAGCCGAAATCTACTGTGTTGCGCAGATGTACGACGTAGTCGGCACCGGCCACGTTGGAGGGCTCAACTCGTATTGCTCCGCCACTTTCCAGTGCGCGCATCTGGCTCTGGCAAGAAGCAAGAGCTACTCCTAACGTGATCAGAATCAATGCCTTATGCATGCGCAGCTCCGTTAAATCGATCTTCCAAACCACATCACGCGGCCGGCAATATTAAGCTGATCCACTTCACCTGCAGAGACCTCTTCAGGTGGGTAGCGTGGATTATCGCTAATCAACTGAAATGACCCATTCAGGCGCCCGTGTATGCGCTTTACGAGAACCATTTCGCCATAAACGACCACGTAGATTGAATTGTCCCTGACACGGTCGATCGAAGCATCGACGAGCAGGACATCGCCATCCCGGATCGTCTCTTCCATGCTATCGCCGCGAGCGGTGAGTATCCTCGCCGTCGATGGGTTGATTCCGCGACCGCGAAGCCAATCGCTCTGAAATGCTAGATATTCCAATGGGTCTTCGTGCAGCGCGACGCGCCCGTTTCCTGCTGAAGCCTGAATATCAAGCCGAGGTATCAGGGCAAACCCTTTTGGCTCCGACGTCTTGAGCTGAAAATGTGCCTGATTACCGTCCGGTGCCGTGACGGTGAGGTCATCAACATTGCTCGTTTTAGGGCCAATTCCCCGAGCAAGCCAATCGAGGGTGACGCCCCCGGCCTCGGCGATCGCGACCAACTTATCCAGTCCCGGCATGGTGTCGCGCAGGTAGGCCCTCATTGAAGTGTCGTTGATCCCAGCCCGCTTTCCAAAAGCGTGGACTGATTCGCCGTCAATCAATTCCTCAAGTCTTTGCTGGAACGTTGTTCCCATAAAAACGCGAACTCTGACCTTGCGTCAGAGTCCCCCCTGTCGGCAATCTCCGCATTAACAGCTTGATTTACCTATTGAATGCGCGGCTTCGGCGGATTCAATCTTTTCCGTGAACTTTGACCAAATAATCACGTGGATCGAGTTGACCGAATCAAGCAATTACGCGAATATGCAGTTGCAACATTGTTTGAACGACTACCCCCCACTGAACCGACCTTTCGCAGAGGTCAGAAATTAGGGAGCAACCATGACGACCACTAAAAAGTGGGATCGCGCGGCCATCAAAGCCGAGCTTCTAAGGCAGGGTAAAACCCTGACAGGAATTGCTCGTGATGCTGGCCTCTACGACAGCGCATGCCGTGCGGGTATCATCGGAGCCAGCAGACCAGGTGCCGAAGCAATTGCCTCGGCACTTGGCATTCCGTTCCGCGAACTTTTCCCCGACAGCTATACGCTTGGCCGTCATGATGCTGGCGAGACTACCAGCAAGGCCGCTGCTCCCGCTAGCCAAAAACGCGCAGGAACGGCTGACAGCGCGCGGAGCGTGGCATGAACGCCATGGCAGCCCGCATCGCATCCGTAGACAGTGCTGCGCCGATCAGCATCGAGCGCGAGATCCCCGTCGCACTCGTCGACATCGCCCGCGACCACCGCAAGCATCCGCAGTATGCCATCCAGTCCATGGCCGAGGATATCGACGTCCGGGGCCAGCTGCAGGCAATCGAAGTCATCACCAGCGGTGACCGTTTCCAGCTGACCTTTGGCCGGCTGCGTCTGGAAGCCGTGCGCTTTCTCAACGTTTCGACGATCCGGGCACTGATCAAGACGCCGGAGGAGTTTGCATCTGAGGCAGAGCCCCGGCTTCGATCGATCTCGGAAAACCTGCTGCGCAATCCGCTTACGGCGCTCTATCGCAGCGTCGCGATTGCCGACTGGTGCGCCATCTACCGGGCGGCTCAACCGGCTCTTAAACCCGGACCAAAACCGGCTTTAAAGGCAGCCGATGAATTGAGTCTAAAGTTTAGACTCAATTCGGATGAGGCGCTTGCAGAGGCCAGCGCGCAGTTTGCCGCCAGCTTCTCCGAAGCCGCCCAGGCGTTCCTCGGCATCTCCCGCGCCAGCGTGTTTCGCGCGCTTCGAATCGCCTCGATCCCCTCGCTCGAACGGGAGCGCATCGAGCTGCATGCGCTGGCGAAGTCTGAGGGCGAACTTTATGTGCTCGGCGGCATCAAGCAGGCAGAGCGCCAGACCGCAGTCGTCGACTTGATCCTGTCGGGCAAGTTCGCCTCCGTCGAAGATGCGCTTGCCTATCTGGACGGCCGTCCGAAACAGGCAATCGAGACCTGGGAGAAGATGGCGCAGTCGTTCAGTCGCCTGCAGGAGCCGCAGCAGGATCGTTTCTTTGATCTCAACGAAGCCGGCATCATGCGCTGGCAGGCAAAGCGGGGCCGCAAGTAATGGCCCGCAAGCGCGATGCCTTTTCGCTCGATCTCTTCAGGGATTACCAGCCAGAGCCGGTCGTCGAGCGCTTTGCCGATGACGCCGTCAAGGCGTGGTCCCTGGCCGGGCGGCTTTCCAAGGCCATCGCGCTTACCATCGACGACAGTGACATGACGCGCGAGGACATAGCGCACGCCATGTCCGACATGACCAAGACATCTGTCTCCAAGGCCATGCTGGATGCCTACACGTCCCAGGCCAAAGAGCAGAACCAAATCTCGGCCGTGCGGCTTGCCGCCCTGGTCGCGATCACCGGCGATGCCCGCGCCCTCAACGTCCTTCTCGAAGAGGCCGGGCTGATCGCCATCCCCAAGAAGTACGAGGCGCTTCTGAAGCGCGAGCGAGCCCGCGAGCTGCGGGCGCTGCTTGAGCGCGAGGAGCAGGCAGCAGACGCCGAATGGAGGGCGAAACAGCGATGAACATCACCAACCACAATCAACTACCTTATTTCGAGCGGTTGCCCCGCTATGCGCTGCTCGGGGCGCAAAATGCCTGGGACCAGGCCAAGGCCAAGACGTTTGGCACGCTCGCCATCTACACGACCTTTTGCAAGGAGATGGACCGGGTCCACCAGCGCGCATCGGTCACGGATCAGTGGCAGGCGATCACCATCGACCTGGCTAAGGCGTGCCCGATCGCAGGCTGTCCGAGGCCGAGACCACCACCAGCTGGAGCCGCGACCGGGGCGCGCTGCGCGTTTGCGAGCAGAAGCGCCGGTCGGCTGTCGCAGCCGCCGATGCCGCAGGAGCAAAACCATGAATTTTGGAAGCAATGCCGCGCTCGATCTCGCGGCCGAGCGTGCCGAACAGGAACGTGAGGCAGGCTGCCGCGCCGCCAGCGCCGCCTTGAAGCGCGCTGGCACCGAAGAATGCACCGACTGCGGTGCGACCATCTCGCTGGCGCGCCGGCGCGTCTATTCCGGGCTGGCCGGCAATGCCGTCGACAAGGCGCTCGGCCTGATCGGCTCGAATGAGGTGAGCCAGCGCACCGATATAAACTCCTTCCTGCGCGCCGGCGGCGTCGACATCGATGCGGCAACGACCGCCTGGTGCGCCGGCTTCGTGAACTCGGCGCTGAAGCAAGTCGGGATCGATGGTTCGGGATCGCTCACGGCAAACTCGTTCCAAAACTGGGGCAGCGCGGTCGATCCCAGTCAGCTGCTGCGCGGCGACGTACTGCTCCAGTCGCGTGGGCTCGGCGCGGGAAGCACTGGCGGACATGTCGGCTTTGCCACCGGCGCCAGCCGCATGCTGGGCGGGCAGCAGCAATTCCAGATGCTGTCGGGCAATACCGATAATTCCGTCGCCACGTCCTGGATCAATGCCTCCGAACTGCAGATCCGCCGGGCGACGGAAGCCTCGGCATCCTTGGCCTCGCTGGCCGGCTCGACCGGTGCGGCCACGCAGAACCTCGGCGTGTTCGGCAATGGCCTCGGCCAGCTGTCGAACGGTCTGAGCCAGATCGGCAATATCGCAGCGACCGGCGGTGCATCGTCGGGCGGTGGTTTTTGGTCCTCGCTCGTCGGCGGGATTGGCAAGCTCTTCGGCGGGGTCTCTCCGACCAGTTCGGCCTGGTCTGCCAATACGACGCTCGGCTCGTTCCTCGTACGTGGCTTCTCCGGCGGTGGTGACACCGGTGGGTCCGACCCGACCCGCGTCGCCGGCGTCGTCCATGAGAAGGAATATGTCTTCGATGCCGCCAGCACGGCCGCGATCGGAGTGCAAAATCTCGACGGCCTGCGCCGCATGGCCCGCAGCGGGGGCAAGACCGGATTCGACACAGGCGGCTATGTGGCCTCAATCGCCCCTGTCTATGCCAGCGCCAACAGCAATGCCCGCACCGCCGATCCCTATGCGGCCGGCGCCAGTGATCGCGGCTCCTCGATCGTCATCAACAATTACGGTCGCGAGCAGGTGCAGGCGGAGGAGCGCACCGATGAGCAGGGTCGCCGGCAGACTGTCATCCAGGTCGGCGAAATGACCGCCGGCGCCGTGGCACAACGAGGAAACCCGCTGCGCCGTTCGCTGCAGAGCGAATTCGGCATGAAGCCCCAGCGGGTGGCGCGATGACGATTGCCACATGGCCCGCGGAACTTCCCAAGCCCGAGCGCAACACGTGGTCGTCGCAGCCACAGGAAGCCCGTCTGCGCCGCTCATCGGATGCAGGCCCAGCCGCCTTCCGCCGGCGGTTCTCCAACGTCTCTAAAGTGGTCAGCCTGTCGGTGCTTCTGACGGCCGATCAGCGGGCGATCTTCGACAACTTCTATGAGTACGACACCAAAAAGGGCGCGCTGCTGTTTCGCATGCCGGATCCGACCACGGACGGCTGGGCACTGACGGCCAGCGATGGCCAGCCGCTTTTGACCAGTGAAGGCCAGCCGATCCTGCTGGCTGCCATGTGGCTCGTTACCTTCGGCGACGAGTTGCCGGCCGAGACGATCGTTGGTGTCGAATTCAGAAAGACGTTTTCTGTCGAGGTGATGCCATGAGGCGTGTCTCCCTCAACGCCAGACTGGCCCAGGATGCCGAGGCGACGTCCGAACTTTACGTGGTGCTGTTCGAGATCAACCATCCGCTGCTGTCTGCCCCGATCCGGCTGTCCACCGATAATACGGAACGGCTGTCGGAAGATCCGCTCTACTACGGCACCCGATCGACCTGGCGCGGTGCAAACCCCGTGACGGAACCGTTCCTGTGGGTCGTCGCATCCACCGTGCTGCCCTCCGACCAGGAGGATGCGCCGGCATCGGCAAAGCTCGTGCTGGAAAACCTCGATGCGGACATGGTGCGCCTGGTGCGCTCCTTTGTCGACATCGCGACCCTCCACATGGCGGTGGTGCTGGCCTCCTCTCCCAGCCTCATCGAGGTCGAATACACCGACCTCGAAATCATCTCGGCCGACATCAATGCCGGCGAGATCACGCTGTCGATCAGCCGTGAGGAAATCGAGAACGAATATTTTCCGGGCGGCCGAATGAGCCGCGACGGGTTTCCGGGGCTTTACCTATGATCGACTGGACGAACCGCTTTGTTGGACTGCCCTTTGCCGAGTTCGGCCGCGACCGCGACGGCTGCGACTGCTGGGGCCTTGCCTGCCTTGTCTATCGCGAGGAGCTGCAGATCAGCCTGCCGGATTATCTCGGTTATAGCTCTGTCGATGAGCATGCCGAGATCGCCGCCCTGGTGGCGGGCGCAACAGCAATGCCGATGTGGATTCCTGTGACCGGGCGTGCCGTGGCCTTCGACGTGGCCGTCTTCCGGCGTGGCCGCCTCGATACCCATATCGGCATCGTGGTGCAGCACGGCCTCATGCTGCACGCGGCCGGCGAAGACTGCGCCAAGGTGGAGAGCTACGAAGGCGGCGTCTGGAAACACCGTTTAACGGGCGTTTACAGGCATGTTGAACTGGTTTCGAGGGCTGCTCGATGAGCCAGGGTCTCGTATCCGTTCTGGCAGCGCCGGCCTTTGATCCGGGGCAGGATCGCATCACGGCGGAGTTTCCGGCCGGCATGACGATTGCGCAGATTGTCGACCAGGTGCTGCCGGATCGTGCTATCGGCCGCGAATATATCCGTGTGGCTCTCGTCACCGATCGCGGCACGCAGATCGTGCCGCATACTATCTGGCACCGGGCCTATCCGAATGCGGGCGTGCGCGTGGTCATCCGTGTCTTGCCTGGCAAGAATGCGCTGAAGTCCATCCTGCAGATCGTCGTTTCGATCGCCGCAGTCGCGCTCGGTCAATACTGGGCTCTGGCACTGGGTTTTACGGCCGGCACCGTCGGCTTTGCCATTGCCAGTGGCCTGATCGGCATTGGCGTCTCGGTGCTTGGCAACCTGCTGATCAATGCGCTTATTCCGCCTGAGAAGCCGCAGAGCCAGGAGCGCGAGAATCGCTATGCAATCAGTGGCTGGCGCAACCGTTTGGACCGCGAGGGTGCGGTGCCCGTCGTGCTGGGCAAGATCCGCTATGCACCGCCCTTCGGCGCGCTGTCACATAGCGAGATCGTCGGCAACTGGCTTTATGTCCGCAGCCTGTTCAACTTTGGCTATGGTTGGCTCACGCTGAGCGCCCTTAGGATCGGCGAGACTGACATCTCGGAATATGACGAGGTGGAAACGGAACTGCGCAGCGGCTTGACCGGCGATGCGCCGATCTCGCTCCTTCCCCGGCAGGTGGCCGAAGAGAACGTCGGCGCCGAGCTGACACGACCTTTCCCGCGCGACGATCTCGGAGAAATCATCAGCGGCAGTGCGGCCGAGGAAACGCCCGTCACGCGCACCACCGGCGCCGATGCCTCTGGCGCCTCGGCCATCTTCAGCTGGCCGGCCGGCCTCTATGCCAGCAATGACAAGGGCGGAACGAACGCCACCACTGTCTCGATGAAGATACAGCACCGGCTGGTGACACCTGGCGACACGGAAGCCTGGGCGGACGTGGTGACGCTCAACATCACCGCACGCACGCTGGAAGCCTTCTATCGCCAGCACACCTGGGATTTCCCAACGCGCGGCCGCTGGGAGATCCGGGTGATCATGCTGACGCCGGAAACGACCGACATCAAGATCCAGCAGCGCACCACCTGGGCGGCCTTGCAGACTATCCGGCCGGAGTATGTGCTGAATTTCTCCAAGCCGCTCTCTCTCGCAGCCCTGCGCATCAAGGCGACGCACCAGCTGAATGGCCAGCTAGATAACTTCAGCGCCGAGGCGTCGCGGATCTGCCTCGACTACGACCACGCGACGGGCGCCTGGGTCGCGCGAGCCACCAGCAATCCGGCGTCACTCTATCGCGACGTCCTGCAAAGCAATGCCAATCCACGGCCGGTGAGTGATGCCGGCATTGATCTTGATCAGCTGGAGGACTGGCACGACTTCTGCCGCATCAAGGGGCTGAAGTTTGATGGCGTGATTGACGATCCGTCGCTGTCGCTCGGCGACATGCTCTCCCAGATCGCTGGCGCCGGCCGGGCCGCCAAGCGCCATGACGGCGTGCGCTGGGGCGTAGTCATCGATCGGCCGCAGACGCTGGTGGTCGACCACATCAACCCCCGCAATGCCTACAATATGCGCTCGACACGAACCTATATTCGGCCGCCACACGGGTTTCGCGTCAAGTTCCTCGACGCCACCAATGACTACAAGCCAGCCGAGCGCCTGGTGCCATGGCCGGGCCATAGTGGGCCGATCACGCTGACCGAGCAGCTTGAACTGCCCGGCAAGACGAACCCGGCCGAGGTGTGGCGCGAGGCGCGCCGGCGCATGTACGAAGCGCTCTATCGGCCGGACATCTACGAGGCATCACAGGACGGCCCGGCGCGCGTCGCGACACGCGGCGATCTGGTCATGCTGTCGATGGATATCCTCGACCGCACGCAGGCAACCGCCCGCGTCCGCTCGATCGAGGGGCGCCTGATCGAGCTATCCGATCCGGTGACCATGGATGCCGGCGTGACCTATGCGGTGCGCTTCCGTGTGTTCGCCGATGACGAGGACACGGTCGGGACTTCTGTTGTGCGCCAGGTCGTGACTGCGGCCGGTGAGACGCGCCTGCTGCGGTTTGGAAGCGAAGGCGACATGCCGGCCGTTGGGGACATCGTGCATTTCGGGCGTTCGACCAGCGAGAGCATTCCCGTCATCATCCAGGACGTCGAGGCCGGTGAGAACATGTCGGTGCATTACCGTATGGTCGATGCAGCGCCGATCATTGACGAGCTGACGGATGAAGAGGTGGCGCCGGCTTGGAATGGTCGCGTCGGCTCCGAGATCGATGCCGGCTCCACCGTGCCGCCAACGCCGAAATTTACCTCCATAGCGACCGGCTTGAATGGTGCCGGTGCGGTTGGCGCCATCACGGCGCTGCTGGCGCCGGGGACCGGCTCAATCCCCAGCGCCAGTTTCCGGCTGCAGCACCGGCTTAACGGCTCGACGGTCTGGGATACGCTGGACTTCCCAGCTTCGAATGGCGGCGCAACGATCACTGGCTATGCCACCGGCAACGTGGTGCAGCTGCGCGCGGCCGCTCTCTCGTCAAGCGGCACGCCCGGTGCCTATACGACCGTGGTCAGCGTGACAGTCGGCGCAACCGATGCTTCCGCCGCAAGCGGGCTGGACGACAGCATGATCTCGATCGGCGCACTGCTGGGCGGCGCCGTGGTGCAGTTTTCCACCTCGGCCGACACCGCAACGACGCAGGTGCAGATCTACCGCTCCAGCACGTCCGCGCTCAACCGGGCAACGGACGCGATCGGCGGTCAGGTCGAGGTCGTTGCATCGCGCTCCTATTCCGTTGCGATCGGTGACGCGACCCGCGAGAACCTGCTGATCAACGGCGCAATGAGCGAAACAGGCACCTGGACGCTCGATGCCGGATGGGAGATCGCGGCAGGTGTCGCAACCCACACGCCGGGCTCGATGGATGCGATCAGCCAGCCGCTTACAACCACTGCCGGCCAGTATTTCCGCGTTTCGACCCAGCTTTCAGGCGTGACGGCTGGCACGCTAACGCCACGCCTGACAGGAGGCACGACGCGCGCCGGCACGGCGCGATCAGCCAACGGCATCTTTGCCGATCGCATCCAGGCGGCGGCCGGTAACAACACCTTCGAACTGCTGGCCAACAGCGCCTTTGACGGCTCCGTCGATAACGTCGTCGCCTATCTCGAAACCGCAACCTGCCTGGCGCAGGGCACCCATTACATCTGGGTCGAACCGCAAAACGCGGACGGCCTGCCCGGACCTGTTGCCGGTCCCTTCACAGTCACCATTCGCTGAGGCACCCCATGGCAGACGCAGGCGTCAAATCTACCAATCTCACAAACCGGGTGCCGCTGATCGATGAGATCATCGGCAATCGTTCGGGCTCGACCGGCCTGCAGGCTGTGTCTGACCTCAACAGCCAGCTGGCTGTCACCGGCGCGATCGCATCCGAATTCCAGAGCGTCCGTGACGATTTGGTGAAAGGCTTGCTGACCGAGGCGACCTGGGCGGCGCTCAGTCCGCGGACCTCCACCACCGATGGCGCCGGCGGGCAGGTTCTCGACGGCGATGCCGGCACGCATCCTGCTGCCACCTCGACCGGTTACAACGGCGCGGCTGTCTCCAATGCTGGGCGTTACCGGTATAATCTCGCCTGGGGGCGCTGGGTGCGGATCGGCGACAACTATCTGACGCCAGCCTCGACCGACCAGGCACTGGCCGGCGCTGCTGCAGACAGGACCATGACCCCGGCAACGACCAAGGTCGTTCTCGATGATCGCATGTCGGATGCCCGCTTTGTCCGCATGGCCCCCGAGAGCGGCTTTGTTGGCGCAATCGTTGACGGAGCCGGCCGCGCCTGCCTGATGATCGCGGCGGACGGGACTGTGAGCGGGAAGATCAAGGTGGGCGAGCAGGCCGTCACCTATGACAACCTTGCAAGTGACGTGACGGGCCTTGTGGGCAAGGCGATGCCGATCGAAAGCGGCGCCGCCTATGCCATCGTCGATGCGAGCGGGCGTGCCTGCCTGACGATCGACCTCGACGGCACCGTCAACTGCAAGATCCGTCTTGCCGAAGGCAGTATCGACTATGAGGTGCTGGGAGCCGATGTGACCGGGCTGTTCGGGCAGGCCATGTCGAGCGAGACAGGCTTTGCCTATGCCATCGTCGATGCCAACGGCCGCATTGCCTTCGGCATCGACAACAGCGGTGCGGTGACCATACGTGTCAGCACATTGATCGGGAAATCGGTTTCTGCTGACAATCTGCTGGACAGCCTGTCGCGCAACGTGGTGCCGAGGCCGACCGATGTGGTGGCGGCAAAGCCTGACCGTTGGCGCCAACGCACCGGCGAGGTGGCGCTAACCACCATGACCGGCGACGGATCCCTCTGGAAACCGTTTCCGGCGCGGCCTTTGCGGCTGATGCGTGGCCTCAACAAGTCCGGCCAGTCGATCGAGATCCGCAAGTCGCTCGGCCTGCAGATCCTCGGTACGTCCTATGGCGGCACCTGGTCGCCGGGCAGCTGGCCCTCGACGAACTATAAGGGCGTGCTGGCGGGGCCGGCCGTCTCCGCACCGTCAGGAAGTTTTGCCGCCGGAGATTACTTCCTCTACGTCAACGGCACCGACGCCACCTCGACAGGCGACTTTGCCGGCATGAAGGTTGGCGACGCGCTGGTCTATGGTTCGGACAGCGCCTGGCACATCCAGACCGCACCCGGCACGCGCGGATCGCGGGCGAAGAACACCTGGTGGACGGCCTCCGCTGCCGGCGCATTCGACGGCCTGACCTATGCGGCGGGTGACCGCATCCTCTATATCGGCCCGCAGCCGGGCGGCGGCGGCTGGCAATACGAGCGGTGGTACAAGATCGATGTGGCCAAGGGTGATCTTTGCTATCGCGGCGAATTCGCGCCCTCCGGTGGCTTGCCGGCATCGCCAGCGAATGGCGAACTCTATCAGGCGAGCGCAGCAGGCACCGCCGGCGGCATCACCTTTGCCGGTGGCGACTACGCTCTTTATGCCGATGGCGGCTGGCAGCAGATCGTCAACAGCGCGCCCTCTACCTATGCCGCGAATGCTGCGATCACGCTGCCTTGCATTGCCGATGCCTCCGAATGGGAGGTGCGACGGGCGGACAAATCGGCAACGAGCGTCGGCGTGCGTCTTTCGGCGCAGATGCAGGTGAATGCCCGCCGGCACAAGGACTTCCTCTGGCTGATCTCGGACTCGATGTATGGCGTTGGTGGCACCGGCGGCCTCGTCCTGTCGAAGTCGGGGCGTGATGGCATCGTCAACTCATACGGCGGGGGAAAATCATCCGAGATCCTGGCCATGATGGAATACGAAATCGCACGCCAGGGCGATGCCTTTGCCGGCGCGATCGTCATTCCATGGCATGGCCAGAACAACCAGCCGAATACCGAGGCAACGGCTGCCCAGATCCGTGAGACAAGCCTGGCCATGTACGAGTTGATCGGCTCGCGCGATCGTCGGGCGCTGTTTCTCAGTGTCCTTGGCCAGCGCACCTTCACCTGGAATGGCTCGCGTCTCTTAGCCTCCCAGCACGAGGACCAGAAGGCAAAGACCGGCGCGCTTTACGAGCTGAAGGCTTGGTATGACGCCACATTCCCCGGCCTCGCCATCCATCCCTATGACGCGCTGATTGCAGCAGCTGCCGGCCGCAACATCCCGGACCCTCACTTTCCAGGGATGACGGAGGAGCAGGTCGCCGCGACCTACGGCATCGTGCCGCTGTCCTTCTTTGGCGGCACTGCGCTGCCTGTCAGCCCCTCGGCACTCGTCTACCAGGGCACCTGGTCGACGGCCGGTCTGCCGAGCGGAGGCACGGCCAATGACTATTACATCCGCATCGCCAACGGCACGACCGGTGCGCTGCTGATCAACGTGGACGGCACCTGGATCGAATGGACCTGGGACGCCACGCATCTCTCCACCACAGGCGCGGACCCCTTGTCTGACGCCATCATCTCCACCATCAACACGAGGTACTATTGATATGGGCCAGAAGCTCAGCCTGACCGATGTTTCCTTTACCGACACCAGCTTGCCAATCCTGCGCGATGACGAAGGCCTGACGGCCGGCAGTCTCGCCATGCTCGACATGACGCATTCCTATGTCACTACGTCGGGCGTACCCGCCAATGGCGACGTGATCTACAACATCGCCACCAGGGAGGCCGCAGCACTCATCGGCTCGGGCTCGGCAACCAGCCTCGGCTTCTCCTGGACCAATACCTTCACCACCAGCGAGGCGAAATTCGAGCGCACCACAAAGAAGGCGCTGCACGGCGTCGTCTCACGCTCGGCTCAAGGCGGTCATGCGGCCTATGCTCGTTTATCTGACGTCGTCGCTGAGTACATCCGCGCCAATCCGACGCGGTCCTATGCCATGTTTCTCTGGGGCAATGTCACGCGCGCCGCGCTGACTGCGAGCAACCTCTTCGAAGTGAGCATCGGCAACAACGCGGGATTTTCGGCCAACAAGCTTTTTGAAGCGGGCTTCAGCAATGCCACCGGAACCCAGCGTGTGGCGGCCAGCCGTCCGACAGGCTGGAGCGGCACCGTTCCTGGCAGCGTATCGACTACGGCGAAGGAGGCCGTCGCGTTCGGCAATATCCCGGCTTACAACTCGGCAAATCCCAACGAGGGGCGCTCGTTCATCCTCTACCGTTTCCACTTGGTCGACGTCCTCGCCACAGGCAAGACCTATGACCAGCTGAACGAGGCGGATGCAGCACTCTATGCCAAGTTCTTCGCCGCTGGCGGCCGGTACCATGGCGACAGCTGGGCACTCGATCCAGCCGACACGCCGTAGGGCTAGGGCCTTCAGCCGACTGGGCTGAAGATGAGATCCAGCTCGATAGGGCCGGCCTGTTCAATGTCGGTCGCGCCTTCGTGGGGCGACGGCCCCAGGAATCGGGCTGCACTGCAGTGAACGTGGTAAGACGTCGACACAACCCTGCTTGTGCCATCAGCAGCAGCATATGACGCTGACACCGTGAGAATGCGGCCCTGATTTTGTACGTTAGCCTCGATAAATAGGACGTCGGGCTTGGTGACCTCAGTCATAAATGCGAAAAACAACTGCGAATGCATGCTCTTGGGCCAGGAGATCGACGTGGAAGCGCCGGACGGTGCAGCGTTTTGCTTTATTCCGAGATAGCTCTCCGATACTTCTGAGAATGGCGGACCGAAGATGTTACTCCAGCGGCAACCGGACTTCGAAACATTAAGCGTTAGCCCGCTCCGTGAAGGCACAAAGTCAAAATAGTAGGGGTCGACCTGCATCTCTTGAGTGAGATCGATATTAACGGCGCCTCCCAGGCCTACATTCACCAGTTCCCATTCTAAGGGGCATGAACTCTCTACAATAGGATCGCGCATTTTCCTCGGATCCCAACTCAACGTAACCGATTTTTGCGCGATCGAAACGTGCAGCCGCGCTTCCATCTGATTTCGGAGCGCATCCTTTGACGCGTCTGCAGCCTCCTTCGATGCTAAGGCCGCCCGGAACGTGTAATATGCGGCCAGCAACGTGCCTACCGCTGATGCCACCTGCACAACAAGTTCCCAGTTCATGCCAATCGTCCCACCTTTGCTGTTTCTTTGTTCGCAATGTATATGCCAGCGTTGCTGCCAGCGCAAAGCCATCCACCGCGTCGAGCCATTCTGAGATAGTTAAGGCCGGCGACAAGCCGGCCTCATTCACTTTCAAGCATCCGGCGGTAACACCATTCCACCCTGCAGGCCGCGACCAGCTTAGAGCGCTCCCATCCGCTGCCTTGGACAGGGCGCTTCCTCTTCTTCTCTTCGACACCGTAAAGCAGCCAGAACCATACGTCGGGTGTGGCGACCGATTCGATCTGAAAAATGCGACCGATCGGCTGAGTGCCGTCAAACCCAATAAGATCTGGCAGGCCGTCATCACTCCAGCTGTTTTGCCATCGGAACTGCGGCTTTGTCCCTGACGGGATCTCCTGCCACATCGGCCAGCCATTCTGGTTGAAGAGCTTAATCTCTGCTTCGTCCGACATGCGCCAGCATCCCCTGTTGTAACCATCCGACGGGATGCCAATTTGGCGCTAACTATTCAGCAGTAAATGCTGCCAAGTGATGTTGCGCTTCGTGCCAACCGATTTTGCGCGCTACAGGACGTGGTGAGGGCGCTGAGGCTGCCTCAATGCAATTCGCGCAAAAATTTCCAAGAAAAAAGCCGGCTCGCGAACGAACCGGCTTTTATCTATAATCAGCAATCTGCTGAAGAATTTGGCTCCCCGGGCCGGATTCGAACCGGCGACCTGTCGATTAACAGTCGAATGCTCTACCGCTGAGCTACCAGGGAACATCGCGTCGCCGCGGTGTGAGCGGGGTAATACAAACGCTTGATCGTTTTGCCAAGCGGTTTTTTCAAAAAAGTTTCACCTGCTTGCTTTATCCACATCCGCTTCCCATCTGGCCAACGACGT
Organism: Neorhizobium sp. PAMB6716; assembly: GCF_058242805.1. Taxonomy (NCBI): domain Bacteria; kingdom Pseudomonadati; phylum Pseudomonadota; class Alphaproteobacteria; order Hyphomicrobiales; family Rhizobiaceae; genus Neorhizobium; species Neorhizobium sp. PAMB6716. The sequence goes on along the minus strand of NZ_CM177835.1, from coordinate 1,777,424 downwards.
TAGAAGATGCTGTTGGAAGGTGAAACCCGTGGATCATAAGGAAAAGCCGCGCCAATTTGGCTTTGATGCGGCAAGCGGGCGGTTGCATCTGGGGGGCAGGCGCGTGCCCATGCCACGCTCGCGGATCGGGCGCATAGGCGTCGGCGCAGCCCTTGTCGGCGGGGGTACGCTGGGATTCCTGCCGATTCTCGGTTTCTGGATGGTGCCGCTCGGTCTTCTGGTGCTGTCGCACGATATCGCCTATGTGCGCCGCAAGCGCCGCCGGCTGACCCTCTGGTGGGGTCGCAGGCGCACTGCACGCCCCAAACAACCCTGATCAATGCCAGGGCGGCGACCGCACCGGGGATAAAGTGGCCGGTGCGGGGCGTGGATAGGCGTTGGCAACCAATCAGCCGAGAACGCCCGCAAGGCCCTGGCCTGCAGCGACGGCCATCCAGGCAAGTGCGGTAAAATAAACCGCTGTGATTAGCAAAAACAGGTAGCCGCCGAGCACCACCAGGCCGTCGCGCTGCATCATGCCGGTGGACAGGAGGAGGATCGCCACACCCGGCAGCGTATTCGAAAACGGGATGAGGCCGAGCGGGAACATCAAAAGCACGCCGCCGGCCGAAATCGCCAGCGCATTGACGCGGCCGATGGCGCCACCGGTGGTGAGGCCGGACATGCGCGGTTTGAGGAAACGATCGACACGCGAGACGAGGCTTGCCCCCTTTTCCAGCGCCGGCACGAGTTTTGCCGAATCGAGCTTCCGATCGAGGATCTTTGCCGGCAGCCAGGGCATGCGGTTGAGGCAGATGGCAATGCTGACCAGAATGATCGCTGCCCCGAATACCGTGCTGACGCCGGGGATGGACACCGGGATGAGGAACGGAAGCGACGCGACTGCGCAGATCAGCAACAGTCCCTGTTCGCCAACCGCATCCATAAGCTCGCGCAGCGTGACCGTCTGGCCCCGGATACCGCTGATCAGATCGCGGAGCGTCTGGCTGAGCGATCTGGATGTATCGTCAAAGGTCATGGTCTGCTGCAAAGCCTGGATCTCCGGTTGTTTTCCGGCCAGACACTATCAGCATTCAGGTGGCGGTTGAAGGGCGCGTGTCTTCACCACATCCACAAGCGGCAGCGGACACGGGCATCAATCTGCCTTTTCACGGGTTGGCGTCAGTGTGTGTTGTGCCAACGATCATAGACGCCGCAGGCCAGCACCAGGGCCAGAGCGGCGAGAATGTACGGATTAAGTGCGGTGACGAGTGTGAGATAGTGCATTGCCGGTCTCCTCAAACCGAAATGACGATGTGCCGGATGCGCTCCTCAACGCGCCGGCAGCTTCATGATAACAGGATTTTGATCGGCCGGCCACCATTTCCGGGTCGGGTGATCCATTGGCGTATTCGTACGTAATCATGTCTGCGGAAATATGTTTGCGGCGCCTGTCCGTTCAGTTTCCCGCAAGCTTCGTCCGCCACAACCGGAGGGGGACGGTAGGGGCAGAGTGTGGCATCGACATTGCGATTGATCAGAGGCGGTTTGTACGAACCGGCCGAAAAAACAGCGCCGCCGAGCGTTTCGGACGTCAGGCGCGAGGCGGCACGGCGCCTGCGGGAGCGGGGCTATGAATGGCAGCGGGTCCGCTCGCTTGGCCTTGGTGTGCGGATGCCGCAGGAAATGCGCGATTTAAAGCTTCGGATCAGCTATGTCGTGGATGCGCTGCTGGCAGCGCCGGAAATTCCCGAGCATTTTCGAGACGATGCCTATTGGCCGGTGTAAGGCGGCGCCAGCAAAAAGCCCCCGCATGGATGGTGCGGCGTTGCATGTCACGACCATCGCAATCACAAGGATTGCCGGGCCGTTTACCCCATAAATAAGTTAGGCCCGGATCAGAATGCCGGCCTCCGAGGCTGCATCGACGAAGGCCTTGCGGGCCTCTTCCGGCTTGCTCTTGCGGGCATCCACGGCGGCACAGAGGGGCAGGGCGCGGTCCAGCGCAGTGCCGTCTTCGGTCGGCCAGTCCTCGATCATCGCCCAGGCTGCAGCCTGCGTTGTGGTGATCAGGGTCTCTTCCGGCGGTTCGCCGATCCGGATTGCGACCGGTGTACTCCAGGGGGTGTTCATGGCTGTTTTCCGTTCTCACGACCGCAAGCGACGGCCGATCATCGCTGGTTAAGTCCCTTAAGTCCCATGACGCATCATGCGCTCTCGGCGCCGTAACGGCCAGACGCGGTGTGTAGCGAATGGCTCTGCCTGTCGCAAGGCAGGCATGGACCTTCAGGGCCGGATTTCACCGGACGGGTTCCTGTCCTGATCGAGGGCGGCTCAATCCAGGACATCAGCAGGTTCAGCGCTGGATGCGGGAAAATTCGATCGCAGGCCGTGGGTCGTGCCGGGCAAACTTGGCGGCAAGCGGAAGGGAAATGGCAAACAGGACAAGGGCAAGAACAAAGGCCGTTCCGTGCAGCGCCATGATATTCCCCCGTTTTGAATATGAACAAGGGTTAATATAAAGTGGTAAGCTTAACTGTACCTGAACACCCGCGCCGTCGGGGAGCGATGCCCCCGCAACAGCCCTTGAGGCCGAAGTCACGACATCCCTTCTAGTCGTTACGCCCTATCTCGATTTCCTCCTGCCGCAGTTCCGCTGCGTGTTCGAGGTTGACAGGGGTGGGAAGGGCGCTCCCGGCAAGGGGTGAGCGCCCTTTTTCGGGCGGCCGGGGCGGCAGCGCGTAACGGATCCGCACTGCCGATTGTCTTTCCTGTAGCAGGTCGAGAAAACGCTGGCGCAGCTGCGGCATCTCTATGGAGCCGGCAATCCAATCGTTCATGGCGGATAAAAATTGCGGATCCGTCTCGAATGCCATGCCACTGGCATCGAGCCGCTGGATGACCTGTTCCACGATCCTGCGTCTCTTGTCCTGCGTCATGCCTGCACTGCCATTGTCGATGCTGCCCGCATCTTGAAATCACCAGTGTCGCGCTGCCTGCTCTTCTGGAAGAGCAATTGCCTTGCACAGGCCGGAGACATTTTTGGCCACGCTGTTTGCACGGGCAAACAATGTCAAACGAATCGGCGCGTTTTCACTGTGGCGACATTCCTTGAACGCAAATGCGGCGCCGACGTGGTGGCGGCGACAGGCAGGCGTCAAATTCACTGGGGAAATGGGATTACCAGATACCGGTCTGGCGCCAGGTACAGAGGATGGCGATCACCGCGACCGCAAAGGCCACCCGCGCTGCAATCCGGATCAGGCTCTGGGCGGAAACATCTGCAAGGGGCGAAGGAATGGATGGTCCGGCAGCCTGTTCGGTCTGCCTTTTTGCGGAATCCAGTTGCACAATCGTCATGATTACTTTGTCTCGTCCACGGTTTCCGGGCAGATTACCCGTTTCTGTTGACTATCGTGTTACATCCTGACCCGTGGCTATCGTCGGCAACAATCCTTGCTGCATCAGGCGACGACCGATCCGGATAACTCGATACCTCCCGGTGTGAAGTAGCTCGTTTTTTTCTTTTTCAATGCCATGCTAACATGAAAGCGACCCGATGCTCGTCACGTTGTGTCGCATTTTGTAACTATTCGAAAATTGATGCCCCAAAGTCACACAGTCACCATATCGTGGCTGCGCTGCTGCCCGATTCTGAATTATAATGGTACAAGGATGTGAGGAGGACGCGGGGAGGGCGACGCCCGGTTCGGCAGATATGCCGTGCCGCAAACGAAACGCCAGAATGGGGGCTCGCCGTGATCACCCGCAAAATTCTTGCTCTTTGCGCATTCGCAGCCGCGCCGGTTTCCGTTTCAGCCGAGGAACCGTTGCTCATCTGGGCGCCGAGCAAAAGCTCCGACACATCCTATACGGCCCGGATGGGCCTTCGTATCCCGGGCTGGACCGCCGCATCGGCGGGTGTCGACATGGGTGTGACATCGGCCGTGGTCGGCGGGCCGGTGGACACGCCAGTCAAACTCTGGGGACGGGTGCGGGCGGAGGCCTTGCAGACGCCAGCGTCCCGCTTGAGCCGAGACGTCGATTTCACGCTCAACGCGCTGACTGGCAGCGCTGCGGCGCAGATGACCTATGCGGACCGGGAAATCCTGACGCCGGATCTCGACCTGGAGGTCAGTCGGAAATACACGCTGCGTTATGATGGGGCGGCACAAAGCTGGAGCGGCCTGGACATGAACCAGGCGCTGAAGCTGTCTTATGGCGATACGGGCTCTGCAATTCAGGTGAAAGCCGGCGCCATCGACAGTTTCAAGCGGCTTGGCGGCGGCATCGCTCTCGAGCAGAAGCTCGGCAAACAGTTCACGGTCACCGGCGAAATCAATCGCGCCGCCGGAGGCGATCCGGCCGCACGGGTCAACGCGCGTTACTTCTTCCGCTGGTAACCCGCGGGCAAGCCTTGCCGGTCCTTAGATGTGCCAAAGGGCGCACGTGGCGCCCTTTGTGTTCGTCTCGCCTGCCGATTGGAAAAATCAGTGCAGGATCTGGCTGAGGAACAGTCTTGTGCGCTCGTGCTGCGGATTGTCGAAAAATTCCGCCGGCGCGTTCTGTTCCACGATCTGGCCCTGGTCCATGAAGATCACCCGGTCGGCAACCTGGCGGGCAAAGCCCATTTCATGGGTCACGCACAACATGGTCATGCCTTCTTCGGCAAGGCTGACCATGGTGTCCAGCACTTCCTTGACCATTTCCGGATCGAGCGCCGAGGTCGGTTCGTCGAACAACATGATCTTCGGCTTCATGCAGAGCGAGCGGGCAATCGCCACGCGCTGCTGCTGGCCACCGGAGAGCTGGCCCGGATATTTGTTGGCCTGTTCGGGGATCTTGACCCGCTTCAGGTAATGCATCGCAACCTCTTCGGCTTCCTTCTTCGGCATCTTGCGCACCCAGATTGGCGCAAGCGTGCAGTTTTCCAGGATCGTCAGATGCGGGAAGAGGTTGAAGTGCTGGAACACCATGCCGACTTCGCGGCGCACTTCGTCGATCTTCTTCAGGTCGTTGGTCAGTTCAATGCCATCAACGACGATCTGGCCGGACTGGTGTTCCTCCAGCCGGTTGATGCAGCGGATCATCGTCGATTTGCCCGAGCCCGAGGGCCCGGCAATGACGATCCGCTCGCCGTTCTTCACCTTGAGGTTGATGTCGCGCAGGACGTGAAAATCCCCGTACCACTTGTTCATGGCGGTGATTTCAACAGCGATGTCGGTCTTGGAAGCCGGTTTTGCGGCGGGTGCGGCGTTTGCCATGTTTTTCCCCATTTTATCGTTTGTGCCCGGTGTCGAGATGCCGTTCCATAAAGGCGGAATAACGCGACATTCCGAAGCAGAAGACCCAGAACATGAACCCTGCAAAGATCAGGCCGGTCAAAGGTACGACGGGGCTGATCCAGCTCGGATCGCGGAAGTTCAGCTGTACGATGCCGAGCAGGTCGAACATCCCGATGATGGAAACGAGCGACGTATCCTTGAAGAGGCCGATGAAGGTGTTGACGATGCCGGGAATGACCAGCTTGATCGCCTGCGGCAGGATGATCAGCCGCGTCGTCTGCCAATAACTGAGGCCGAGCGATTCGGACCCTTCGGTCTGGCCCTTCGGAATGGCCTGCAGGCCACCGCGGATGACTTCCGCCATATAGGCCGAGGCAAACAGGGCCACACCAACAAGCGCGCGCAGAAAATTGTCGATCGTCCAGCCGGTCGGCAGGAAGAGCGGCAACATGACGTTTGCCATGAAGAGGACCGTGATCAGCGGAACGCCGCGGATGACTTCGATGAAGACGACGCAGATCGTCTTGATGACAGGCATTTTCGACCGGCGTCCGAGCGCGAGCAGAATGCCGAGCGGCAGTGACACGGCGATGCCGACGAAGGACAGGATGAGGGTGACCATCAACCCGCCCCAGAGCGGCGTTTCCACATGCGACAGCCCGAAGCCGCCGCTCAAGAGAAAGAAGGCAACGACCGGGAAAACGACGAAGAGAAGGAGAGCGTTCAGGCCCTTCTTCGGTGCCTTCGGAATGAGCATCGGTGCCAGAAGCGCGATGAACAGCCCAAGCGTCAGCAGCACACGCCAGCGCTGGTCGAGTGGATAACGCCCGAAGACAAACTGGGCAAAGCGGTCTTCGACGAAAGCCCAGCAGGCGCCGCTCCAGCCGTTCGGCTGGAGGCCGCCCTGGACCACGGTGGCGCAGACCGAACGGTCCGACCCGACCCAGCTTGCCTGGATGAACAGCCAGTTGATGATGCCCGGCAGCGCATAGGCGAGCAATGCGATCGCAACCAGCGTGAACACCACGTCCTTTGGCGTTGCCAGAAGATTGGCGCGGATCCAGGCGGCCGAACTTCTGGAATTGTCGGGGGCCGGTTCAGGCGGCAGCATGCTGTCGCGGACGTAGGAAAGATTGCGTGTTTCCATGGTTTACCGCTCCACCAGGGCCATTTTGGCATTAAACCAGTTCATGAAGAGCGAGGTCGTGATGCTGATCGTCAAGTAGACGACGAGCCAGATGGCAACCACTTCCACAGCCTGCCCCGTCTGGTTGAGCGTCGTGCCGCCGGTTGAAACGAGGTCCGGAAAACCGATTGCGATACCAAGCGACGAGTTCTTCGTGAGGTTGAGATACTGACTGGTCAGCGGTGGAATGATGATGCGCATGGCTTGTGGCACAACGACCAGTCGCGTCGCCTGCGAGGGCTGGAGACCAAGGGCTGCAGACGCTTCCGACTGGCCTTTGGCAACGCCGCCGATGCCGGCACGGATGATTTCCGCAATGAAGGCCGCGGTATAGAAGGAGAGGGCGAGATAAAGCGCCACGAATTCCGGTGCGATGACGGCGCCGCCCGACAGGTTGAAGCGGCCTTCGACGGGAATATCGAAAGTCAGCGGCGAACCGGCGGCAAGGAAACCGATGAGCGGCAGGCCGATGATCAGTCCAAGGGTGGTCCAGCCGCTGGGAAACTGCTGGCCGGTGGCCATCTGCCGGCGTTTGGCCCATTGCGAAACGGCAATCGACAGAAGCACGGCGGCCACAAAACCAATGACCATCAGGCCCGAGCCTTCACCCCAGATCGGCTTCGGGAAGGTGAGGCCGCGATTGCTGAGGAAGATGTTGAACGGTGCCTGGATTGCATCGCGCGGCTGCGGCAGTGTCGACAGAACGCCGGAATACCAGAAAAAAATGACGAGGAGCGGCGGAATGTTGCGGAAGACTTCCACATAAACCGTGCAGAGCTTTGCAATCAGCCAGTTCTTCGACAGGCGCCCGAGCCCGACGATGAAGCCGATAATGGTCGCCGTCACGATGCCGCACGCAGCAATCAGCAATGTGTTCAACAGGCCGACGATAATGGCGCGGCCATAGGTCGAATCGCTCGAATAGGCGATCAGTGACTGGCCGATATCGAAGCCGGCGCGGCTGCCGAGAAAGGCGTAGCCGGAAGCCGTGTTGGACTGCGCCAGGTTGGTCGTGACGTTATGGTAGATTTCGATGATGAAGAAAGCCGTGATGACGACTGTGACGATCTGGAAGAAGAGGCTTCGAACCTTGGGATCGTAGACCAGGGATCGGAGGGTGCGTCCGCGCGTGGGCGCATTGATGGCGTGGTCTGTCATGCGTGCCAATTTCCCCGCAAGGCCTTAAGGCCGTTATTTTCTAATTATGCTAAGGGTATAGAGGCGAGGCGGCAGTGCCGCCCCGCCGGGTATCAGGATGCGATCAACGGACCGGCGGTGCGTACTGCAGGCCACCCTTGGACCACAGGGCGTTCAGACCACGTTCGATTTTGAGGGGCGAGCCCTTGCCGATGTTGCGTTCAAAGACTTCGCCGTAATTGCCGACGCCCTTGATGATGTTGTAGGCCCAGTCGTTGGTCAGGCCGAGATCGGTGCCGATCTTGGAGTCCTTTTCAACGCCGAGGAAACGCTTGACATCAGGGTTGGTGGTGGACTTGCGGATCTCGTCGACATTGGCCTGCGTGATGCCGAATTCTTCAGCCTGGATCATCGCGTAGTGGGTCCACGAGACGATGTCGAACCACTGGTCGTCGCCCTGGCGAACGGCCGGGCCAAGCGGCTCCTTGGAGATGATTTCCGGCAGAACGACGTGATCATCCGGATTCGTCTGGCCAAGGCGAACAGCATAGAGGCCCGACTGGTCGGTGGTGTAGACGTCGCAACGGCCAGCGGCGTAAGCAGCGTTCACTTCTTCGAACTTTTCGAAGACGACCGGGTTATACTGCAGGTTGTTGGCCTTGAAGTAGTCGGCAAGGTTCAGTTCGGTCGTGGTGCCGGACTGGACGCAGACGGCAGCGCCCGACAGTTCAAGCGCCGACTTGACGTTCAGGCTCTTCGGAACCATGAAGCCCTGGCCGTCGTAATAGTTGACGGTGCGGAAGTTCAGGCCAAGGGCTGTGTCGCGGCTGATCGTCCAGGTGGTGTTGCGGAACAGAACGTCGCCTTCACCCGACTGCAGCGCCGGGAAACGGGTCTGGCCCGTCGTCGGCGTGTACTTGACCTTGGTGGCGTCGGCAAAGATTGCCGAAGCGACGGCCTTGCAGTAGTCGACGTCGAAACCGGTCCAGTTACCGGATGCGTCCGGCGAAGCAAAGCCGGCAAGACCGGTGTTCACAACGCACTGAACGAAACCCTTGGCCTTGACGTCGGCAAGCGTGGCAGCGGAAGCAGCCGAGGCGGCGCCAAGGACTGCCGCGCCAATCGCAGCTGACAGAATCGTCTTTTTCATTTTTCCCAACCTTTATCTCTTGTTTTTGATAGACCCAAAGCCTTGCCGCCGATCCGGGGATCAGCAACGAAAGGCCGCCCGCAAGGCCTCCCGAGACGAGCTGCCTGTATCACAGTCGGAAATATGTGCAGGGGTCAAGTCTTGCACTTTAAATTAGCGCCTCAAATCCGACAAATTGCCGTGGGTAGATGATATATTAGGCAGGGTGTCAGATTTTATGCAGCCTATGCTTAAACGAGCGACAGCGGCTCCGGTTGTAGCGCATAGGTAGCAAGCGCCGCTGTCTGCCGGGCTTGACCGGCGTCCCCTCTGCCTTCAAAACTTCGGCGGTCGTCAATACGAAAGCCGCAGTTTCCCATGAAAAACAAAGAGACCTACCTCACCGGCGCCGGTGATAACACGCGCCTTGCTCATCTCGGCCATGATCCCATGAGTTATCATGGCTTCGTCAACCCGCCGGTGGTCCACGGCTCGACGGTGCTTTTTCCCGACTGCAAGACGATGGAAAGCCGTGACCAGAAATATACCTATGGCACGCGGGGGACGCCGACGACCGATGCCTTGTGCGATGCGTTAAATGCGCTGGAAGGCTCGGCCGGCACCGTTCTGGTGCCGTCAGGGCTTGCCGCCATCAGCGTGCCGTTCCTCGCCTATCTCTCGAGTGGCGACCACGCGCTGATCGTCGATTCGGTCTACGCGCCGTGCCGGCATTTCTGCGATACGATGCTGACGCGCATGGGTGTGGAGATCGAATATTACGATCCGGCGATCGGCTCGGGCATCGAATCTCTCATTCGCCCCAACACGCGGCTCGTCCACACGGAAGCGCCGGGCTCCAATACGATGGAAATGCAGGATATCCGCGCCATCGCCGATGCCGCGCACCGGCATGATTGCGTGGTGACGATCGACAATACCTGGGCGACACCGCTTTATTTCCGTGCGCTGGATTTTGGCGCCGATGTGACGATCCATGCAACGACGAAATATCCGTCCGGCCATTCCGATATCGTGATGGGCTCGGTTTCTGCCAATGAAAAACATTGGCCGCGCCTGCACGAGGCAACGATCACGCTCGGCATCTGCGGCGCGCCTGATGACGCCTACCAGATCCTGCGCGGCCTGCGCACCATGGGCGTGCGGCTTGTACATCATCAAAAGAGCGCGCTTGAGATGGCTCGCTGGCTTGAGGCCCGCAACGACGTTGCCCGCGTGCTGCATCCGGCGCTGGAAAGCTTTCCCGGCCACGCGCTGTGGAAGCGCGATTTCAAGGGATCCAGCGGCGTCTTTTCCTTCGTTCTGAAGGCGGATGGGCCGGAGCATTTTCGTGCGAAGGCGCATGCCTTCCTGGATGCGCTGTCGATCTTCGGGCTCGGCTATTCCTGGGGTGGTTACGAGAGCCTTGCGGTGAAGGTCAATCTCGGTGACCGCACTATCGCCAAGGCGCCGACCGAGGGGCCGGTGATCCGCCTGCAGATCGGCCTTGAAGATGTTGTCGATCTTCAGAAGGATCTGGAAGCGGGTTTTGCAGCCGCTGCCGCCGTCTGATCAGACGCCGGCCTCATAACCATAGAGCCAGTCGAGATCCGCCGCGAGCGCTTGCGGCGGACGCAGGGCAAGCACGAGGTCGCGGCCGACACGCAGCGGCCCGCGCACGTGATAGGCAAAACGGTTGAACGCGCCGCGGTTGCGGACCCGGGCGATGCGCGCCTTGCGCGATGTTTCGTAGCTGGACAGCGCATCGCCAAGGGCAGGTGTTGCGGCAAGCCGTGCCGCAAGCTCCCAGCCATCCTCGATGGCCATGGCCGCACCCTGGGCTGCAAACGGCATCATCGCATGGGCGGCATCGCCAACCAGCACGATATCGCGGCCGTTCTGCCAGCGCCCGTCGCTCACCTGATAGAGCGGCCAGAATTTCCCCGATTCCATACCCGTCAGCAGTGACAGGATCTCGGGGTGCCAGCCCTTGAACTGGCGCAGCAGCATGCGCTTCTGCTCCATGCTGGCATGCACTTCCCAGGTTTCACCGGGGCTGACGCCGCTTGCGATGGCAACGACGTTAAAGCCGCCGGCTTCGCGCAGCGGATAACAGACCAGATGGCAGGAGGGGCCGACATAAGCCGTCACCGCCTGCGGCATCAGGAAAGACGGCGCCTTTTCTGCGGGAACGGTGAAGCGCCATGCGACATTGCGCGAAAAATCCGGCTCCGGCGCATTCTCGATTTCATCGCGTATGCTCGACCACACGCCATCGGCGCCGATGATGACATCTGGCGTGCTGCCGATCATGCTTTTGATCGAGGTGCGGCAATTCTGCCCGATCCGCTGGCCCAGATGCAGGCGGCAAAGCGGGTTGTTTTCCACGGCTGCCTGCAGCACATGCTGAAGGGTCGCCCGGTGCATGACGCCGTACGGTGCGCGCCAGCGCTCACGCGCAAACCGGCCGACCGGCACATGCGACAGCTGGCGCAGCGATTTTCCCGAGGAGATCGCGATGCGCTCCGGCTCCGTCCAGACCGCCTCTAGACCTGAGAGAACGCCGAGCCGCGCCAGGATGCGGCTGGCATTGGGCGAGATCTGCAGGCCCGCACCCACTTCTGCCAGATGCGGTGCCTGCTCGATGATGTCGGAGCGGATACCGCGTACGGCAAGCGCCAGCGCCGTCGTCAGGCCGGCCATGCCGGCGCCGACAATGGCTGCATGTGTGATCGCCATGGCGTTTCGGTTCAGGCAGCTTTGACGTGGAAGGTGCAGCCGGCCGGAATCGTGTCTTCGGCTTTCAGCGCCGGATTGTAGCGATAAAGCGTCGAGCAGTAGGAACAGACTTTTTCGTTGTCGTCGCCCATGTCGATATAGATGTGCGGATGGTCGAAGGGAACGTTGGCCCCGGTGCACATGAATTCCTTCACGCCCACCTCGATGAGGCGATGTCCACCGTCGTTCTGGAAATGGGGAATACCGTGACCGGCCATGTTTGAACTCCAATGCTTGTAATCTGCGCCGACATTACAGAGGCATGCCGCGAAAGTGTAGGGGGAAACATCGCCCACAGGCGGGATTTTGTCGCCTTGCCTGTTCAGGCCAGCTGTCACATGGCTTATGGTCTCGCCCGCGAAAGGAAGCCTGCCTCATGAACCTCAATGCTCCCGAATTTCAGAAATTTACCCATCAGGATCTGCAGCTTGCCTATTTCGACGAGGGCAATCCCTCCGGCGAGCCGGTGTTGCTGATCCACGGCTTTGCCTCCACCGCCAGCGTCAACTGGGTTTATCCCGGCTGGCTGAAGACGCTGGCCGATGCCGGTTATCGGGTGATCGCCATCGACAATCGCGGCCATGGCGCAAGTGACAAGCCGCGTGATCCGGAAGCTTACCGCCCCTGGGTCATGGCGGGCGATGCGATTGCGCTGCTCGATCATCTCGGCATCGATGAGGCGCATTTCATGGGTTATTCGATGGGCGCGCGCATCTCGACCTTTGCAACGCTTGGCCATCCGGAGCGCGTCCGCTCGCTGGTGCTCGGCGGTCTCGGCATTGGCATGACCGACGGCGTTGGCGACTGGGATCCGATTGCCGATGCGCTTTTGGCCGCATCGCCGGACGAGATCACGCATGCACGCGGCAAAATGTTCCGGACCTTTGCCGACCAGACGAAGAGCGACCGCGAGGCGCTGGCCGCCTGCATTCGCGGATCACGCGATCTCGTCTCGCGCGAGGATATCGCAAAAATCACGGTTCCGACGTTGATCGGCGTTGGGACGAAGGACGATATTGCAGGGTCCCCGCAGGAACTGGCAGCGCTGATGCCAAATGCGCGTGCCCTCGACATCCCCAACCGCGATCACATGCTGGCTGTCGGCGACCGGGTGCTGAAGGCTGCAGTTCTCGACTTTTACCGCGAAATTGCCGGCGGCTGACCAAGGCGCGAACGTTTCGCCGGCATTGGTGTTTGGCAAAGAATGTTCTATATACTGGCCTCTGCGCAAACGAGGATACTGCCATGTCGGCACGCACTGAAATTCGCCCCAAGGAGCCGATCGCCTCGGTCGATCCGATCTGGGATACGTTGCGGCACGAGGCGCAGGCCAGCGCCGAGCGTGATCCGCTGCTGGCGGCTTTCCTCTATTCGACGGTGCTCAACCACCGTTCGCTGGAAGATAGCGTAATCCACCGGATCTGCGAACGGCTGGATCATCCGGACCTTCAGGCGGTGCTTCTGCGCCAGACGTTTGAGGAAATGCTGGATGACTGGCCGGAATGGGGCGCGATCCTGCGCGTCGACATCCAGGCCTATTACGACCGCGACCCGGCCTGCCTGCGCTTTCTCGAGCCGGTGCTCTATTTCAAGGGCTTTCACGCCATCCAGACGCACCGTCTGGCGCATTGGCTGATGAAACGTGAGCGGCGGGACTTTGCCATGTATCTGCAAAGCCGCGCCTCCAGCGTCTTCCAGACGGACATCAATCCGGCAGCGCGCATCGGCAAAGGCATTTTCCTTGATCATGCCACCGGCTTCGTGGTCGGCGAGACGGCTGTTATCGGCGACAATGTGTCGATCCTGCATGGCGTGACGCTCGGTGGCACCGGCAAGGAAGGCGCGGACCGTCATCCGAAGATCGCAAACGGCGTGCTGATCGGCGCGGGTGCAAAAATCCTGGGCAATATCGAGATCGGCCATTGCTCACGCGTGGCGGCCGGTTCCGTCGTTTTAAAGCCGGTACCACCGAAAACCACAGTCGCTGGCGTGCCGGCGAAAGTGGTAGGAGAGGCGGGGTGTTCGGAACCCTCGCGCCTGATGGACCAGATCCTGCGCTCGGAAGACTGATCTCGGTTTCCGGAGGGTTTGCCTGCCGAGGGGTTGATCGGCGGTCGCAGGCGTCTATGTCGCTTGCACCGGCGGCTTTGCCGGGCGCTCGAAACTACGTGCGCGCGGACAGGCAAAGGATCATGGGCGGACGTTCTTTACTTTCGCCTTTGTCCCATGCCAAAAGCCCCGCAACGAGAACACTGACGGAGAGACACCAGTGAAAGCCGATGAAATCAAGAAGCTCGATGCCTATTTCAAGCGGGTATTCAACCCCACGATGAGCGTCCGGGCACGCCCCCGCAAGGATGATTCGGCAGAGGTCTATGCCGGCGATGAATTCCTCGGCGTTGTCTATGTCGATGATGAGGACGATGAGCGGTCCTACAACTTCTCGATGGCAATCCTCGACGTCGATCTCTGATCGGTCGTTTGCCCTGACGATCCTCGCGACGCTTTCTCCGGAAAGAAAATAGCGCGGTCCGGATCACGATTTCGAAAACGGCGGGCGCCTTGCGACCCGCCGTTTTTTATGGGTTTTGGCAGTCATTTTTGCGGATGCGCAAACAGGTGCCGCGGCATTTGGTCTTCGCGCATTTCTTCGCAGCTGCGGCACGATTCCACTCTTGACTTTTGCACTGCGGAATCATTCCATAAGCAAGTGGGAATGCACCCATAGGAGGCGGAAATGTTCAATCTCGATGAAGCCAGCCGGAAGAACAAGGAAGCAGTCGACGGGCTGCTGAAAAACTATGCCGAGGTGACGAAGGGCTTTCAGGCCATTGCGTCGGAAACGGGCGATTATTCCAAGAAGTCGATGCAGGAGCTTACCAGCTTCATGGAACAGCTGATGGCTGTGCGCAGCATCGAGACAGCGTATGAGTTGCAGACCAAGTTTGCCAAGACCGCTTATGAGGCATTCGTCGCGGAAGCGACCAAGATCGGCGGCATGTACACCGATCTGGCCAAGAATGCCTACAAGCCCTACGAGCTGCCGGCAGCGCGGGCAACGGCGGTGGTGGTGTCCAACGCCGCCTGATCCCGACAACCGATCGCATCCAGGCTTGAATGGAAACCAAAAGAACCGGTTGCGTTTCTGGCGCAACCGGTTTTTGATTCTGCCCATTCACGGCAATGCCGCTTATTTCCCCCGCTATCGGCATGTTCCTGAGGAATAGTGATTGCGCGATGGCGAGAGGGGCTTAAAATCGCGCTTCGACGAACTAGATAAGTGCTTCTGATGTCCGGCTCCGGCTGTTCGTTCGAACGAGCTGCCGGACTGTTGGGGAATGATAGAAAGATGATCGCATTGCCGATCTACATGCAAGACGAGAAGAACGGACAGGGAGACAGCGGCAATCGCGGCACCTCGGTCATCACACGGACCAAGGCGAAGACGAAAAAGCCCAATCTCTACCGCGTGCTTCTGCTGAACGACGATTACACACCGATGGACTTCGTCATTCATATTCTGGAGCGTTTTTTCCAGAAGGACCGCGAAGCGGCCACCCGTATCATGCTGCACGTTCACAATCACGGTGTCGGCGAATGCGGGGTCTTTACGTACGAGGTCGCT
This sequence comes from Neorhizobium sp. PAMB6716, assembly GCF_058242805.1. Classification (NCBI taxonomy): domain Bacteria; kingdom Pseudomonadati; phylum Pseudomonadota; class Alphaproteobacteria; order Hyphomicrobiales; family Rhizobiaceae; genus Neorhizobium; species Neorhizobium sp. PAMB6716. Next base: position 1,762,308 of record NZ_CM177835.1, on the reverse strand, counting down.
GAGACCAAGGTGAGCCAGGTCATGGATTTTGCCCGCCAGCACCAGCACCCGCTGCAATGTGTCATGGAAAAGAAGTGAGGAACCGACGTGCCAACATTTTCGCCTAGTCTCGAAAAGGCGCTGCATCAGGCACTGACCTTCGCCAATGAGCGGCACCACGAATATGCCACCCTGGAACACCTGCTCCTGGCTTTGATCGACGATGCCGATGCCGCTGCCGTGATGGGAGCCTGCAATGTCAATCTCGACGTCCTGAAGAAAACAGTCTCCGATTACGTCGATAACGAACTCGCCAACCTGATCACCGGGTATGACGAGGATTCCAAGCCGACCTCCGGCTTCCAGCGCGTCATCCAGCGCGCCGTTATCCACGTGCAATCCTCCGGTCGCGAAGAAGTGACCGGCGCCAACGTGCTCGTGGCCATCTTTGCCGAGCGCGAAAGCCATGCGGCCTATTTCCTGCAGGAGCAGGAGATGACCCGCTACGATGCGGTCAATTACATCAGCCATGGCATCGGCAAGCGTCCGGGCGCCTCCCAGGTGCGCCCGCCACGCGGTGCCGAAGACAGTGATGCGGATGCAAAGCCCGGTCGCGAGCAGGAAGAAAGTTCTGCCAAGAAGCCTCAGGATGCGCTGAAGGCCTATTGCGTCAATCTGAACGAAAAAGCCGTCAATGGCCGGATCGACCCGCTGATCGGTCGTCATCAGGAGGTGAACCGCACCATTCAGGTGCTGTGCCGCCGCTCAAAGAACAACCCGCTTTATGTGGGCGATCCCGGCGTCGGCAAGACGGCCATCGCCGAAGGCCTTGCCAAACGCATCGTTGAGGGCAAGGTGCCGGAAGCGCTGGCGGATGCCACCATCTTCTCGCTCGACATGGGCACGCTGCTTGCAGGTACGCGCTATCGCGGTGACTTCGAGGAACGCCTGAAGCAGGTGGTGAAGGAACTGGAAGAGTTTCCGGGCGCCGTTCTCTTCATCGACGAGATCCATACGGTGATCGGTGCCGGTGCGACGTCGGGGGGCGCCATGGATGCGTCGAACCTGCTGAAGCCGGCGCTGTCTTCGGGCGCCATCCGCTGCATCGGGTCCACCACCTACAAGGAATATCGCCAGTTCTTCGAAAAGGACCGGGCACTCGTGCGTCGTTTTCAGAAGATCGACGTCAACGAACCCTCCATCGATGATGCCATCGAGATCATGAAGGGCCTGAAGCCGTATTTCGAGGAATATCACAAGCTGCGCTATACCAACGAGGCCATCAAGGCCGCGGTGGAACTGTCGTCGCGTTACATTTCCGACCGCAAGCTGCCGGACAAGGCGATCGACGTGATCGACGAGACCGGCGCTGCCCAGATGCTGTTGCCGGCCTCCAAGCGTCGCAAGCTGATCACCGAAAAGGAGATCGAGGTCACCATCGCCACGATGGCGCGCATTCCGGCCAAAACCGTCTCCAAGGACGATGAGGCCGTGCTGGCGAACCTCGAAAAGGAACTGCGCTCGGTCGTCTACGGGCAGGATGCCGCCATCGAGGCGCTATCGACAGCGATCAAGCTGGCGCGTGCCGGTCTTCGCGAGCCCAACAAGCCGATCGGCTCCTACGTGTTTTCCGGCCCGACGGGTGTGGGCAAGACGGAAGTGGCAAAGCAGCTCGCCTCGTCGCTCGGCGTCGAGCTTCTGCGCTTCGACATGTCGGAATATATGGAGCGGCACACGGTGTCGCGCCTACTCGGCGCACCTCCCGGTTATGTCGGTTTCGACCAGGGCGGTCTCTTGACCGATGGCGTCGACCAGCATCCGCATTCGGTCGTGCTGCTCGATGAAATCGAAAAGGCGCATCCGGACATCTACAACATCCTGTTGCAGGTGATGGACCATGGCTCGCTCACCGACCATAACGGCAAGAAGATCGACTTCCGCAACGTCATCCTGATCATGACGACGAATGCGGGCGCATCGGAAATGGCAAAGGCTGCCATCGGCTTTGGCTCTTCCAAGCGCACCGGCGAAGACGAGGAGGCATTGAACCGCCTGTTCACGCCGGAATTCCGCAACCGTCTCGATGCAACGATCCCGTTTGCGCCGCTGCCGACCGACGTGATCCATCAGGTCGTGCAGAAGTTCGTCATGCAGCTGGAAAGCCAGCTGTCGGAACGCAACGTGACCTTCGACCTGCATCAGGATGCCATCGCCTGGCTTGCGGAAAAGGGTTACGACGAGCGTATGGGGGCCCGCCCGCTGTCGCGCGTCATCCAGGAGCACATCAAGAAGCCGCTCGCCAACGAGATCCTGTTCGGCAAGTTGCGCAAGGGGGGCGTCGTCAAGGTGACGGTGGGAACGAAGCCCGATGGAACCAACGGGTTGATCCTCGAATCGATTGCCGAGGCAGCACCCGTGAAGCCCAAGCCGGAAGCCGAAGTGGAAGCCGTCGAAGAGGACGGCACGACGGCCAAGGCAAAACCGGGCAAGGCAAAGGCGGAGCCGAAGTCACCGTCGTCCAAGGGCAAGGCCGCAAAGGCCCGGTCCGAGGCCGAGGCGGACGTGCTGACCGAGGAGAAGGAAAAGCCACGCAAGGGCTCGACCGTTCCGCGGGTGCCGAAGACGAAATGATCGATCCGATCTGACAATTCTGTGCCGGGGCTTCAAAAAGCCCCGGCATTGCCTTTTCTGCATGCCGGTCGGTTGCGAACGGCCATACCGGACAATTCGATGCCTCCTTCCGATCCTGACGTGCGCTCCAGCGTCTCCTGGTTTTTCACCGGCATGCGCGGCATTACCTCGCTTCCGGCGCTCATTCTCATGACATCCTTTGTCGGCTTCAGCGCCTTTGCGCTGGAATCGGGCATTACCCGCAGCCAGGCGGTGTTCATGACGCTGTCGGTCTGGGCGCTGCCGGCCAAGATGATCCTCATCGGCACCATGGCCGGTGGCGCGCCGCTTGCGGCAAGTTTTCTCGCCGTCACGCTCTCTTCCATCCGCATGATGCCGATGGTTGCCTCGATCATGCCTGATATGAAGAACGAGAAGAGCCCGACATGGCTTCTGCTCTTCCTGTCGCATTTCGTCGCGATCACCTCTTGGGTCTTTGCCATACAGCATCTGAACGATGTGCCGCGAGACAAACGAACCGCCTATTTCGCCGGTTTTGCCATCACGCTGACGCTGGTGAACGCCGTCATCGTCGGGGTCTGCTACGGCATCGTGGCGCAGTTTCCGCCTGTCGTCGCCGGCTGCCTGTTCATGCTGACGCCGGTTTATTTCTTCGCCTCGATCTGGGCTTCGGCACGCCATTCGGTGGTGAAACTTGCCTTCGTCATCGGTGTGGTGATGGGGCCGGCGATGGCGCTGATCGAGCCGGAATTCGATATCCTCTACGCCGGCGTCGGCGGCGGAACCGTCGCCTATCTCATCGACCGCTTTTTCGTGCGCCCGCGCCGCGCGGGCTTGCGCGAGACTCGGCTGGAGGAAGGACCATGAACAGCGAAACCTGGTGGTGGACCTATCTCGTCATCATCGTTGCCGGCTGGCTGGCAACCGATCTCTGGCGCTGGCTTGGCGTGCTCGTTGGCAACCGGCTGGATGAAGATTCCGAAGCGCTGCATTGGGTGAGGGCGGTTGCCACAGCACTTGTGATGGCGGTGACGGCAAAACTCGTTGTCTTTCCAACCGGTACGCTTGCCGGTTCGCCGCTCTGGCTGCGGCTTGCAGCCCTTGGGCTGGGATTTGCAGCTTTCCTGCTTGCAGGCCAACGCGTCATCGTCTGCGTTGCTGTGTCGATTGCAACCCTGTCGGCCGGCCTGCTGCTGCTCTGATTTTTTCAGGCGGCCTCTATCGGAGAGGCGCTCGGCGGCGATCATGTTTGCCGGCACGCAATCGACCTCATGGCCGCTCGTGCGAAAATTTAGAGATGTTTCAGTGCGTCGCGCGCAAAGGCCGACAACGGCTGCGGCAGGTCGTCGGGCGCAAACCAGCCCATGGCCGAGAGCTTGTCGGGCTCGGTCAGTTGCGGCTCGCCGGAAAAATCGGAGGTGATGTAGATCATCGACAGCCAGTGCTGGCGGTCGGCCTCGATGCGCTGTTCGCTGACGCAGAGGAAATCGACGTGACCGATGGAAAGGCCTGTTTCTTCCTCGGCCTCGCGGCGTGCCGCGTCGGCCGAGTGTTCCATATGGTCAATCTTGCCGCCGACGATGTTCCAGAAGCCGGCCTCTGGCGCTTTGACGCGTTTGTAGAGAAGGAGACGGCCATCGTCGCGGCGGATCAGAAGACCCGCCCCGACGCCTGGAAAATCAGATCCCGGCCGTGGCGACATCGGCTATTCAGCCCTTGGCGCCGGCAACGATCAGCATGAATGCGGGAATGTCGTCGCCGAAGCCAACAGGCGTCGGGCCGTCATCGTGGTCGCGGTGATGACGCTGGCGGCGTTCGCGCTGGTCATCATTGGCAGGGCTCTGCTGGCGCACCGCATTGCGGGCACCGTGCTGGGGCTTGCGATTGTCCGCCTTGGGCTGCTGCTCAGTATTCACGCTATCCGTCCTTGCTTCGATGATCGTGGTCGCTTCTTCGATGAGGGCCGGAGTTTCCGGCTGGCGGACCTCCGCCTTCGGAACGGCGGAACGACGTCCGCGGCCCCGGTCCTTGTCGCGATCACGGCCCTTGGAGCGGGGGCGGTCGCTTTCCTGGCTTTCCATCGGCGCGGGAAGTGCCGAGATATCGCCGTCCTGCCATTCGATCTTGTTGCCGATCAGCTTCTCGATGGCATCGAGAAATTTCGTGTCCGTCTTGGTCACCAGCGTGAAGGCCCGGCCGGAACGTCCGGCGCGTCCGGTGCGGCCGATACGGTGGACATAGTCTTCCGCATGGATCGGCACGTCGAAATTAAAGACGTGGCTGACGTCTGGAATATCAAGGCCGCGGGCGGCCACGTCGGAGGCCACCAAAAGAGTGATCGCATTGGCCTTGAAGCCAGCCAGCATATCGGTGCGCGAACGTTGGTCCATGTCGCCATGCAGGGCACCGACGGAAAAACCGTGGCGTTCGAGCGAGCGGAACAGATCCGCCACATCCTTCTTGCGGTTGCAGAAGATGATGGCGTTCTTCAGGTCGTCCTGCGCACGGATGAGATCGCGCAGGATGGCGCGCTTCTCGTAATCCTTGTTGTGCGCGGCAACGAGACGCTGCGTGACAGTGAGCGCCGTCGACGAGGGCTTTGCCACCTCGATACGCTCCGGGTTCTGCAGGAAGCGATCGGCCAGCTTCTGGATTTCCGGCGGCATGGTGGCCGAGAAGAACAGGGTCTGGCGGGTGAACGGGATCATCTTGGCGATGCGTTCGATATCGGGGATGAAGCCCATGTCGAGCATGCGGTCGGCTTCGTCGATGACAAGAATTTCAACACCGGTCATCAGAAGCTTGCCGCGCTCGCAATGGTCGAGCAACCGGCCGGGGGTGCAGATCAGAACGTCTGCGCCACGCTCCAGCTTGCGGTTTTGCTCCTCGAAGGAGACGCCGCCGATGAGAAGAGCCACGTTCAGCTTGTGGTTCTTGCCGTATTTTTCAAAGTTTTCTGCAACCTGGGCTGCCAGTTCGCGCGTCGGCTCAAGAATGAGAGTGCGCGGCATACGTGCCCGCGCTCGGCCCTTTTCCAGGAGGGTCAGCATCGGCAGCACGAAGGATGCCGTTTTGCCTGTCCCGGTCTGCGCGATGCCGCAGATGTCGCGACGCTGCAGGGCAGGCGGAATGGCGCCAGCCTGGATCGGCGTGGGTATTGTGTAACCCGCGTCAGTGACGGCAGAAAGGACTTTCTGGCTCAGGCCAAGATCAGCAAATGTGGTCAAAGAAAAAACTATTTCCGTTCCGGTTCATGAAGAACGCTGTGAGTCGGAACCGCTTGGCGTCCGACGATGGGCGCGACATAGGCGCAATATGGCCTAAAGTCAAGAAAACAGCGCTGTAAGCGGCCGGATTGGTAAATCCGCCCGCAATAAAGATCAAACTGGAACACGTTCAGCTCATTTCAAGTAGGTCGTCAGCTTCATCCCCGCATTGAGGAAGTGAACGGGGTCTGTCGCCTCGCCATCACGGCGCACCTCGTAATGTACGTGCGGGCCGGTGGAGCGCCCGGTCGAGCCTGCCCTTGCGATCGCGTCTCCACTGGCCACCGTCTCGCCTTCCGACACGAGAATGCGCGACAGATGGCCGTAGCGGGTGGTGATGCCGTGCCCGTGATCGATCTCCACCATGTTGCCGTAACCGCTGTTGTAACCGGCGGTGATGACCCGGCCGGCACCGGTTGCATGCACGTCGGCCCCAGTTTCTGCCTGGAAGTCGACGCCCGCATGCAGCGCAAGCCGACCGAGAAACGGGTCGATACGATTGCCGAAACGGCTGGTGATCTCGTGTCCGGGGGCCGGGTTGCCATAGGGGAGGGCGATGGCTGTCTGGCGAACGGTTTCAAGCCGCGTCAGGGCGGTGTCCAATTGGTCAAGCTGGTTGTCGAAGGGGTCGGTTGCCGCGGGCTCCACAAACGGACCGCCAATACCGCCCACTGAGCCGCCCGCTGGCGCTCCAGTCTGCGTACCGTCCGCTGGCGCCTCTGCCAACGGCGGCTGGAGCGAAACCCCGGTACGCCGCATGATGGCTGCCATTGCGTCTGCCGTCTCATCGGCGTTTTCGGTGAGACCGCGGATGCGCGCCAGTTGTTCCTGCTCAATGGTCTTCAGCGACCGCGCCACTTTGGAAACTGCGCGGCTTGCCCGTTCCGCCACACCTTCGCCGGGCAGGGGTTGGTCGCGAAGAGGCACGAAGCCGAGCGTGGCCGGGGCGCCGTTCGGCCCCGCCGCCGGCGTGGTTTCCGGCATGATCAGCCGCTCGATGGCTTTCAGGGCCCGGTTTCGGCCCGCCGGATTTTCGGTCGTGTTGTGTTGCTGGTAGGCCTGGGCGAGACCGGTTTCAGCAAGTGGCTCGTCGCTGGCAAGCTCGTGTCCGTTGAGAGGGGTGAGGCCTGAGGCTTCGGCGCGTTGAACGAAGTCGCCAAGCTTTCCATGCCTGGAAAAAAGCGTTTCCTGCTGTTCGAGAAGCAGCTCTACCTTGTCTTCTACCAGCTTGCGGTCGATCAGCTGACGTGACGTGATGCGGTCGATCTCGGCGCGCAGCGTTGAAATGCGGCCCTCATAGTCGTGCTGTATGCGTGCCTGCCTTGCCATCGAGGCGCCGATCAGGTCGTCGCGGAAGACGAGATAGGTGGTGGCGGCGAGATAGGCGATGGAGAGAACGCCAAACAGCGTTACGCCGCCCGCGACCATCCAGGGGCGAAGGGTGACATGACGCACGGTGTTGCCGGATGCCAGGATGAGAACGGGTCTTGTGGCTTTCCTGCCAAAGACGCTGTTGTCGCCAGCCTTCGCCACGTTCGTCTCCCAGCCAATCCTTAAGGGCCTTCTCTTTAGAAGATTAGAACCTGTTAAGGTTAACGAAGCGTTACATGGTGTGTATCAGGCGTTGCTGGTGGCCGTCAGTGCCCGGTAGAAGGAGGGTGTGAGGCCGGCTTCGGCGCGGGCGAGATCGTTGAAAGGCGGCTTCAGCGCGCCGCGGAAATTGGCCCGCACGAGATCCCGGAACGTGGCTGCCGGGTCCTTGCGTTCACGCGCGCAGAGAAAACGAAACCATTTGGCGCCGATGGCGACATGGCCTTTCTCGTCGGTGTAGATGACGTCCAGCACGGCGGCCGTTTCATGGTCGCCGGTCTCGCGCATCTTGGCCTGCAGCGAGGGCGTTACGTCAAGCCCGCGGGCCTCAAGGATCAGCGGCACCACGGCAAGGCGTGCGGTCAAATCGTTGCGGGTGGAATGGGCAGCCTGCCAGAGGCCGTCATGGGCGGGCATGTCGCCATAATCGGCACCCAGGTCGTTCAGCCGCTTGCGCACCATGCGAAAATGTTTGGCCTCCTCGAACGCCACCTGCATCCAGCCATCGAAGAAGGAATTCGGCACCGGTTCGGTTGCATAACGCGCGACAATATCAAGCGCGAGATCCACGGCATTCAACTCGATATGGGCGATGGCATGGAGGATAGCGATGCGGCCCTTGACCGTGTGAAGGGACCGCTTTTCGACAAGCTTCGGCGGCACCAGCTCCGGCTTTGCCGGGCGCCCGGGGCGGTCGGCAAGTGGCGGATCGAGTGGGGAGCGAAGCGACAGGCGCCGCTCGAACCAGCGGGTGGCCGTCTGCTGCGCCAGTTCCGTCTTCACGTCGAGATCAGCCGACGAAATGGCAAGTATGGCGCCGGCGCGCAGCGACGATACCGGCGGCAGCGGGATTTTGGGTGTGGCTTCTTGTGGGAGCGGGGCCTCTGTCATGGCCCCGTCCTTGTCACAAGGCCTTCACCGCTTCAAGCACTTCCTGCGCATGGCCCTCGACCTTCACCTTCGGCCAGACGCGGGCGATTGTGCCATCGGTTGCGATGAGGAAGGTGGATCGCTCGATGCCCATATAGCTCTTGCCGTACATGCTTTTCTGTTTCCAGACGCCATAGGCATTGGCCGCCACCTGTTCCTCGTCGGCGGCAAGCGCCACAGACAGGTTATGCTTCTTTACAAACTTGTCGTGCTTGGCCGCCGAATCAGGGGATACGCCAACCACGGTGGCGCCCAGTTTTTCGAACTCGGCGGAAAGCGCTGTAAACTGCAGCGCCTCGGTGGTGCAGCCGCTGGTGTCGTCCTTGGGGTAAAAGTAGAGAACCACCGGTGCGCCTTTGAGGGCCGACAGCGTGATTTCACCGCCGCCATCGCGGGGGAGGGTAAAATCCGGGGCTGGCATGCCGCTTGCTAGTTCCGACATAGTTTTCCTTTCTTTCGCCTGCATGTTGGGTAATTGTCGCCGCAATCGATATATACTGGCGCGACATTGGTCCAGATCACCCGAATCACGGGTGACGCACGCTTTGGAGAAACATGGCGGAAATCAGAGGGGAAAAGGTCAGCTTCCGCCGGAAGGATTTGGTGGCGCTGCATGAGCTTCCCTCGGCGCAGGCGCATGATCCGCTGATCGTGCACTGCCCGCGCGAGCGTTCGCGTGCGCAAGGCATCCTGCGCTTCTGTCTGCTGTTTTTGGCGCTTTGTGCCGGTGCGGTGGTAAGCGGCTTTTTTGCCATCGAAACAGGCACCATTGACGGCGCGCTCAATGCGCGCGCGCAGAGCGCCCTCTCCAACGCCATCGGCAATCGCTACAGCGCAACGGTCGGCTCCACCGCCATCCGCTTCGATCATGATTTTCGCCTGGCGCTCGAAGCCCGGGACGTCGATATCGTTGAGGTCGCGACCGGCGAACACCTGACGCGCACCGCCGCCATCCGCCTTGCCATCGATCCGCTGGCGCTGATCAGCGGTCGCGTCACCATCCGGCGCATGGAGGCCGACAATATCTCGCTCGATACGGCACTCCTGCCATCAGGCGATCCGATGGACCTGTCGAAGACGCGTGTCGACCGCTTGCCGGCAGCGCTCGAACAGGCGTTCCAGCGGCTGGACGAGGCGCGCGGCATTATCGAGCGCACCGGAACCGGCCTTGTGCGCATCAACGGCATCAACATCCAGTTTCCGCCGGACCGTGAAGGCAAGGTTTCCACGCTTCTCATCAATGACCTGAAGCTGACGCTGACGCAGGAAGGCCTGGTGGCGCTCACCGGCATCATGGAACTGGATGGGCGGCGTGCTGATCTCAATGTGCAGGCAACCGCCGTCAATGGCGTGACGCGAGCCCTGAAAGCGCACGTGGCCGGCCTCGACATGACGCCCTTCCTGCTGCAGCGCATGCCCGACGGTGCGCCGCGCGAGGGGCTTCAGGGTGCCATCGACGTCGATATCAACGCGACACGCGATACGCAGGAAACCGAGCCTGTGATCGAGGCGAGCATTCACCATGCGCCGGGCTTTTTCTATTTCGATGGCGTCGGTCAGGAACTGTCGGGCGCGGAAATCCACACCGCCTATGATTTCACCCGAAATTCCATCGAGATCCGGCCGTCGAAATTCCGCTTCGGGCCGACCGTCCTGCCGCTGACCGGCGCCATCGTCGATCTCGACCGGCTGAATCCTGCCGAAAAGCGCCCCGGTTTTGGCCTCAGCACGCTGATCAGCGGCGGCCATGCGCAGGCCGCCAATGGCGGCGAGGAACCGGTTCTGTTCGATCTCACTGCCAGCGGCCGTTATTTCTCGGCCGACCGCGTGCTCGAATATGATGACATGAAGGTTTCGAGCCCCGCCGGCCAGATGGCGGGCTCGCTGAAGGTGCATTTCCCCGGCGTCGTCTCGCCGGAAATCAGTTTTGGTGCGCAGTTGCCGCGCATGGATGTGGCCGGCGTCAAGCAGCTTTGGCCGTTCTGGATGGCGCGCAAGGCGCGCGACTGGGCCGTCGCCAATATGTTCGGCGGAACAGTCACCAATGGCTCGATTTCGGTCTTCATCCCGGCCGGGCGGATGCATGGGCCGGGCATCCCCCTGCAGCTCGACAGCAACGAGCTGAACATCGTCTTCGACATTGCCGATACCCGGCTGACCCTTCCCGGAGACCTGCCACCGGTGCGCGATCTCGCCGGCCATGTGGACGTGCGTGGCGAACGTATCGAAGTGGGGGTGAAAAAAGCAGCGTCCTATTTTCCCTCCGGACGTAGCGTAACCGCAGACGGCGGCAAGTTTGCCATTGCCTCCACCTACACACAGCCGCTGATGGCCGATCTTGCGCTCGACGTGTCGGGTTCTGCCGATGCGCTGGCGGAACTTGCAAGCTTCAAGCCGATCGAAGGCCTGAAGAATACGCCCTTCAAGCCCGAAGACTTCAAGGGGGATGGCCGCGCGGCAGTCAAGGCCCGCTTTGGCCTGGTCAGCGCCCAAAATCCGCCCAAGCCCTCCTTTTCGGCCAATATCGATCTCCTGAACGTTGATGTCGGCCAACCGATTGCCGGGCGAAAGATTGGCAATCTGGAGGGTGATCTCGATATCGACGGAAGTGCTGCCCGTCTCTCCGCCAAGGGCACCATCGATGCCGTTCCGGCGCAGATCAAGCTTGTCGAGCCGATCGGCAAGACGTCGGAGGTGGCGCGAGACCTGGTGGTCACGGCATCGCTCAACAATGAGCAGCGGGAAAAACTGGCGCCCGGCCTGTCCGATATCATCAACGGCACCGTGGGCGTGGAGGTCAAACGCATCGATGATGACCGCCAAAGCGTCAAGCTCGATCTCGGGCGCGCGGTGCTGTCCGTGCCGGGGGTCGGCTGGACGAAAGGAAGCGGCATTCCGGCAACTGCTGCGTTTGAACTGAGCGAAAAAGACGGCGGCGCCGATATTCATGGGCTGGATGTGACCGGCGATGGTTTTGGCGTGCGCGGCGACCTGAAGATGGGGAGCGGCGGGCTGGTCTCTGCCGATTTCTCGCAGGTCCGCCTGTCACCTTCCGATGACCTTGCCGTGTCCGTGCGACGATCCAAGGGCACCTATGATATTTCCGCCTCCGGCAAGGCCGCCGACCTGCGTCCCGTTCTCCAGCAGATCCGTGCCCAAGGCGGCGGCAGTGGCAGCGGCAGTGGCGGCAAATCCTCCGGCAGCGCACGTGTGCGGGCAAAACTCGACCGCGCCATCGGCTTCAACGACGAAAGCCTCGGCAATGTCGATTTCTCGCTTTCGCTGCGCGAGGGCAAGCTGAGTGCGGTGGACTTGAACGCGGTGACCGGTAGCGGGCAGGCTGTTGTGGCCCAGACGGCCGGCAGCGACGGCGGTGAAGTTATCACATTGACCAGTGGGGACGCCGGTGCGCTTGTGCGTTTCGCCAATCTCTACGATCACATGCGCGGCGGATTGCTCAACATTCGCCTCAACAACGAAGCGGCGGGAGACATGAGTGGGTCGGTCGATATCCGCAGCTTCTCGCTGGTGAACGAAAACCGCCTGCAATCCATCGTCTCCACGCCGGTCGGCGAGGACGGGCGAAGCCTCAATGCGGCGGTGAAGCGCGACATCGATGTCAGTTCGGAAAAATTCCAGCGCGCCTTTGCCCGCGTTGTTTATCGCGGCGGTGCGCTTGGTGTTGAAAACGGCGTCGTGCGCGGTGAGCAGATCGGTGCGACATTTCAAGGCATGCTGCGCGATGCCGCAGGCAATATGGACATGACCGGAACCTTCATGCCCGCCTATGGCCTCAACCGGCTGTTTGCGGAATTGCCGATCATTGGTGCCATTCTCGGCAATGGCCGCGACCGCGGACTTTTGGGCATCACCTTCAAGGTCGTTGGTCGCTTCGACCAGCCGAAACTGACGATCAATCCCCTATCGATCATTGCGCCCGGCGTTTTCCGCCAGATCTTCGAGTTCCAGTAAAACGTGAACGTTGCCGCCTATGCACGCGATGGAGAACGAAAAAGTCCGGCGCGAGGGCCGGACTTCTTGTTCTTTAAAGACGTTTTAGCCGATCAGGCCGGGCGCACCAGGATGTGCTTTTTCTTGCCCAGCGACAGCTTGATCACGCCATCACCGGTCACGTCGCCTGTACCGATCAGCTTGCGCTCGTCGGCGACCGGCTGGTCGTTGATGCGCACCGCACCGCCCTGCACATGACGGCGGGCTTCGCCGTTGGACGCGGCAAGGCCGGCCTTGACGATGAGGGCGAGCAGGCCGATGCCGGATTCCAGTTCTCCCGTAGCCACGTCGATCGACGGCAGGTTGTCTGAAAGCTGGCCTTCCTCGAAGGTCTTGCGTGCGGTTTCTGCCGATGCGTCCGCCGCGTCACGGCCGTGCAGGATTGCGGTCACTTCGGTCGCAAGGATCTTCTTTGCCTCGTTGATCTCCGAGCCACCGAGGCTTGCAAGCTTTGCGATCTCGTCCATGGGCAGGGTGGTGAACAGCTTGAGGAAACGGATCACATCGCCGTCTTCCGTGTTGCGCCAGTATTGCCAGAAGTCATAAACGGGCATCAGATCGGCATTCAGCCACACGGCGCCTGAGGCCGACTTGCCCATCTTGGCGCCGGACGAGGTCGTCAGAAGCGGCGAGGTGAGCGCGTAAAGCTGCGGCGTGCCCATGCGGTGGCCGAGATCGATGCCATTGATGATGTTGCCCCACTGGTCGGAGCCGCCCATCTGCAGCCGGCAGTCGTAACGCTGGTTCAACTCCACGAAGTCGTAGGCCTGCAGGATCATGTAGTTGAATTCGAGGAAGGACAGCGACTGCTCGCGGTCCAGCCGCGTTTTTACGCTGTCGAAGGACAGCATGCGGTTGACCGAGAAGTGACGGCCGACATCGCGCAGGAATTCGAGGTAGTTCAGCCCACGCAGCCATTCGGCATTGTTGATCATCAGGGCGCCGCCCTTCGGGCCGGAATCGTAGTTCAGGTAATGGGCAAAGCAGCGCTTGATCGAGGCGATATTCTCCTCGATCATCTCGATGGTCATCAGCTTGCGCGCTTCTTCCTTGAACGAGGGGTCGCCCACCATGCCCGTGCCGCCGCCCATCAGCGAGATCGGCTGGTGGCCGGTCTGCTGGAACCAGTGCAGCATCATGATCTGGGTAAGATGGCCGACATGCAGGCTGGAGGCCGTTGGATCGTAGCCGATATAGGCCGTGACCGTCTCCTTCGCCAGCAGGTCATCCAGCCCGGTTTCATCGGAAACCTGGTGGATGAAGCCGCGTTCATCGAGGGTGCGGAGGAAATCGGACTTGAACCTGGACATGATCTATCTCTGGCAGATGTTGCTTTTCACGATTGGCTTGTTTGCGTGCCGGGCCTCTAACACTCTTTGTCCGTGGAATCACTCCAAAAGTTGAAGTGCTCCTGGTTCGGTGCGGAGGACAAGCGGCCAGGCGCTGCGATTCTTTTATGAGCACGACTGGAAATTCCATTGTTTTGTGTGCGTTGCACATTGAAACGTGGCGATAATGCACTGTATCAAACAAAAGGCAGTGTCATCTTCTGCGCCGTGGCGATTGGCGAGCGCAGGGGGTGCGACGCTATGCCGGCCCTCGGGTGTCGCCTTGAGGTGGCTGCGGTCTACGGCAGCAAACAGAAGCATTCATGGTGTCCGGCCGTGGGTCTGTTCTATGGACGAAGGCGACGAAGACGATGGAGGAAGGACGAGGATGATGAACGGCGCCGACTTTTTCCTCGTCATGAATTTCTTCATCGCGATGTCTTTCGCCGTGGTGTTTATCGTGGTTTCCACCCGCAGCCGCTCGCGCGAGGCGGCTCGCTGGTTTGCTGCAGGTTTTGCCGTCGCGTCCTTGTCCGCACCCGCCGAACTTCTGGTTGCTCATACGCATTTCGTCTGGTTCGGCGCGTCACTTGCCTTCGTCACTGTGCTCGCCGGCCTCCTGCTGTTGCGCGTCGGGATCGGCAAGCTTTACGGCGCGCCGGCCGACGGGCGGATGCTGATCATCTTTTTTTGCGCAGCACTCGTCAGCGATGCGCTGATCTATCCGCTGCCGAGGGGAAGTATCGGCCATGCCTTCACCTACCAGATGCCCTTTGCCATTGCGCTTCTCTTCAGTGTTTTTGCGGTCCTGCGCTCGCCGTATCGGGCTGCCGTCGATCGGGCACTGCTGACACTGCTTATCGTCACCGCGGCACATTTTCCCGTGAAATCAGGTATTGCCGTGGTCGTGGGGGCCGGCGTGACGGCCAAGGACTATATCGGTTCCAATTACGCGCTGATCTCGCAGAGCATGACTGCCGTGCTCATGGTCATGACCGGTCTGATGCTGCTTGCCGTTCTTGTGCTGCAGATCATGGCGGATGAACGCACCAATTCCGAAGTGGATGCGCTGTCATCGCTCTTGAACCGGCGCGGTTTCGACAATCACTGCAGCCGGGTGCTGCAGCGCCTGCCCAATGGGCCGCACGCCTTGATCCTGTGCGATCTCGATCACTTCAAGAAAATCAACGATACCTACGGCCACCTGAGTGGTGATTCCGTCATCAGCCTGTTCGGTCAGCTGTTGAGCGCGAGCGCTCCCGAGGATGCCGTTATCGGGCGAATTGGTGGCGAGGAGTTTTGTGTGCTTCTGCCGGGGCAACAGGCCGATGCGGCGCTGATGCTGGCGCAGGCGCTGCGTGGCTCTTTTGCCCTGCAGGCCGTGCCTGGCCTGCCGCCGGTGTTTCGGGCAACCGCGAGTTTCGGCGTCACGACCTTCAGTTCTGCCGCAGACCTGTCGACGGCGTTGCGCCACGCAGACCGTGCGCTTTACGAGGCCAAGGAGGCCGGGCGCAACTGCGTGCGCCTGTATCGCCAGCACACGCCGATATCGCTCACACTCGTCTGACCAGCCCCCCAAATGCCAAACGGCCCCGCAGGGCCGTTTGATGATCGAGATTTCGAAGAGGACCTAAAACCTTCAGCGGATACGCTTGGCGGCCGGTTCCGGCACCAGTTCGCCGTTCAGGCGACGGTCGAGGTAATCCTCGCATTCGGCCATCAGCGGCTCCACCTTGCCATTGAAGAAATGGTTGGCGCCTTCGACGATGCGGTGGGTGATGAGAATACCCTTCTGCGTCTTCAGCTTTTCCACGAGGCCGTTCACATCCTTTTCCGGTGCCACCTTGTCGCCGTCGCCATTGATGATCAGGCCGGACGACGGGCAGGGGGCAAGGAACGAGAAGTCATAGATGTTCGGCTGCGGCGCAATCGACATGAAACCTTCGATTTCCGGGCGGCGCATCAGAAGCTGCATGCCGATCCAGGCGCCAAAGGAATAACCGGCGACCCAACAGCTCTTGGAGTCGGGATGCAGGCTCTGCACCCAGTCGAGCGCCGATGCCGCATCCGACAACTCGCCGGCGCCGTGGTCGAATTCGCCCTGGCTGCGGCCGATGCTGCGGAAGTTGAAGCGCAGCGTCGTGAAGCCACGCTTCTGGAACATGTAGAAGAGTTGGTAGACGATCTGGTTGTTCATCGTGCCGCCGAACTGCGGATGCGGATGCAGGATGATGGCGATCGGTGCGCTCTTTTCCTTGGAGGGCTGGTAACGTCCTTCGAGGCGGCCCGCAGGGCCGTTGAAAATCACTTCGGGCATCGGTACTCCGGTCAGCTTTTTGATGTTTCCAGCTGTTTCATGATGGCTTTGACTTGACGAAGTCGCTCATCTTTTCTAGAAACAGTTTAGAACCATTCGAAAGTGGGCTGGCATGTGCCACCCAGTTGGTCGTCTCATACGGCATGCGCGGCGAAAATTTCAAGGAAAATGCGTCGCGCATGCAGATCTAGACCGGGAAGCTCTGCAGGCAATGGCCATGGCGCGCACATATCTGGATTGGAATGCGACGGCGCCGCTCAGCGATGCGGCCAGATGCGCCATGCTGGATGCCTATCTTTTGCCCGGCAACCCCTCCTCGGTGCATGCCGAGGGCCGTGCTGCCCGCGCCGGCATGGACCGCGCCCGCCGTCAGGTGGCAGCTCTCGTCGGTGCCGATCCCCAGCATGTGACCTTTACCAGCGGGGCGACGGAAGCTGCCAATCTGGCGCTGACGCCGGATTACCGCATGGGCCGCGCGCCGCTTGTCGTCGGGCATTTTTATGCCTCCGCCATCGAGCACCCGGCTGTTCGCGAAGGCGGACGTTTTGCCGTGGATCAGGTGAGCGAGATTGCCGTGACGTCGAAAGGCGTGGTCGATCTGTCCGCCCTTGAGGCAGTCCTTGCGGAGCACGATGCGGCAAAGGGCCTGCCCATGGTGGCGGTGATGCTTGTCAACAACGAGACGGGCGTGATCCAGCCGGTGGCGGATGTGGCGAAGCTGGTGCATGCCAAGGGCGGGCTTCTGATGGTGGATGCCGTGCAGGCAGCAGGCCGCATCCCTGTCGATATCGGGGCGCTGGATGCCGACTTCCTCATTCTGTCCTCGCACAAGATCGGAGGCCCGAAGGGTGTCGGGGCTCTGGTGGCGCGTGGCGAGGTGATGATGCCCAAACCGCTGATCCGGGGCGGCGGACAGGAGAAGGGGCATCGTTCCGGCACGGAAAATTTTCCGGGTATCCTGGGCTTTGGTGCGGCGGCCGAACGGATGGTTGCCGATCTCGATTCGCGAAATGCCGGCATTGCGGAATTGCGCGCCATTCTGGAGACCGGCATGGCCGAGGCGGCACCTGACGTGATCATCCACGGCGCCGACGTGGCGCGGGTCGCCAATACGACGTTTTTCACTCTGCCGGGCCTCAAATCCGAGACGGGCCAGATTGCCTTTGACCTCGAAGGTGTGGCGCTTTCGGCAGGCTCCGCCTGCGCATCCGGAAAACTCGGTCAGAGCCATGTGCTGGCGGCCATGGGATGCGATCCGGGTCTTGGCGCGCTGCGGATATCGCTTGGCCCTGATACGACGCGGGAAGACATGACTAAGGCGCTTGTTGCCTTCGAGAGAATTGCCGGGCGGCGCAGGCTGCCCGGACAGGCCGCATAAAGCGGGCGGCTTGCGCAGACGCAAACTCTGCGTAATTGCGCAAACGCAAAATTTGCTTGCCAAAAGGTGTGAAAACCGCCTTCTGGCGCCTACATAGAGGCGGACCCCCGCCACGACCGACAAGCTGCCGGACCCTTGATTCCGGCGAGATTGGAGAATGAACATGGCTGCTGTGCAGGAGACGATCGATCAGGTCCGCCTGATTGATGTGGATCAGTACAAGTATGGCTTCGAAACCGTTATCGAAGTCGACAAGGCTCCAAAGGGCCTTTCCGAAGAGATCATCCGCTTCATATCCGCCAAGAAGCAGGAGCCGGAGTGGATGCTGGAATGGCGTCTCGACGCCTATCGCCGCTGGCTGACGATGGAAGAGCCCACCTGGGCGCGCGTCGATTACCCGAAGATCGATTTCAGCGACCTGTATTATTATGCCGCGCCGAAGACGACGCCTGGCCCGACCTCGCTTGAAGACGTCGATCCGGAACTCTTGAAGGTTTATGAGAAGCTCGGCATTCCCCTGCGGGAACAGGAAATCCTCGCCGGCGTTGAAAAGCCGCGCGTGGCGGTTGACGCCGTGTTCGATTCGGTTTCCGTCGTCACCACCTTCAAGAAGGAACTGGCCAAGGCTGGCGTGATCTTCATGTCGATCTCCGAAGCCGTTCGCGAATATCCGGAGCTGGTGAAGAAATATCTCGGCTCCGTCGTGCCGACCACCGACAATTATTACGCAACGCTGAATGCGGCGGTCTTCACGGACGGCTCCTTCGTCTTCGTGCCGAAGGGCGTTCGTTGCCCGATGGAATTGTCGACGTATTTCCGCATCAACGAAAAGAACACCGGCCAGTTCGAGCGCACGCTGATCATCGCCGAAGAGGGCGCCTATGTGTCCTATCTCGAGGGCTGCACGGCGCCGCAGCGCGATGAAAACCAGCTGCATGCGGCCGTGGTCGAACTGGTCGCGCTTGACGACGCCGAGATCAAGTATTCGACGGTGCAGAACTGGTATCCGGGCGATGCGCAGGGCAAGGGCGGCATCTACAATTTTGTCACCAAGCGCGGCGATTGCCGTGGTGACCGTTCCAAGATCTCCTGGACGCAGGTGGAAACCGGTTCGGCCATCACCTGGAAATACCCGAGCTGCATTCTGCGCGGCGACGACAGCCGCGGCGAATTCTATTCGATCGCCGTCTCCAACGGCCATCAGCAGATCGACAGCGGCACCAAGATGATCCATCTCGGCAAGAACACGTCGAGCCGTATCGTCTCGAAGGGCATTGCCGCCGGGGTGTCGCAAAACACCTATCGCGGCCAGGTTTCGGCGCATCGCAAGGCCACCAACGCCCGCAACTTCACCCAGTGCGACTCGCTTCTGATCGGTGACCGCTGCGGCGCCCATACCGTGCCCTATATCGAGGCAAAAAATTCGTCTGCCCAGTTCGAGCACGAGGCGACCACGTCGAAGATTTCGGAAGACCAGCTGTTCTATTGCCTGCAGCGCGGCATTCCGACGGAAGCGGCGATTGCGCTGATCGTCAACGGCTTCGTCAAGGAAGTCATTCAGGAACTGCCGATGGAGTTTGCCGTGGAAGCGCAGAAGCTGATCGGGATTTCGCTGGAAGGGTCTGTCGGCTGATTTTGAAAGTCGTCATCCTCGGGCTTGTCCCGAGGATCTACCGACGAAACTGTGAGTTCTGCGTTACGACAGGAATGCGGTGGGCCATGAACGGAGCGGCGGAGTAAACCTAGCAGATCCTCGGGACAAGCCCGAGGATGACGAAAGGGCGCCTGGCATGACAGGCTTCGTCTACATGATGTCGGACAAGCCTCGTGGGGTCATATACACCGGCGTCACCAGTGACATTCATGGACGTGTTTGGGAACACCGCAATGAGATCCACAAGGGATTTACCGAGCGCTACAAGGCAAAGCTATTGGTTTGGTTTGAACGGCACCCGAATATTGTTCTGGCTATCCAGCGGGAGAAATCGCTGAAACGGTACAACAGGGAGTGGAAGATCAAGTTGATCGAGGGGATGAACCCGACATGGTTGGATTTTTTCGAAAAGATCGATGAGATCGATAACGCCTACGTACCACATCGGAATACGACGAAATGGTCTGACTACAATTGAGTAGCAGGCAGATCCTCGGGTCAAGCCCGAGGATGACGGTACAAGCGCCAAGATGGCGCAGATGGTAACAAGCGGCCCTTGAACCGCTTTTGGACAGGACGACGAAAAATGCTTGAGATCAGAAACCTGCACGCCCGCATCGCCGAAGATGGCACCGAAATCATCCGTGGCCTGAACCTCACCGTGAAGGCGGGCGAAGTGGCGGCTATCATGGGCCCCAACGGATCGGGCAAGTCGACGCTGTCCTATATCCTATCCGGCCGCGAGGACTATGAAGTCACCGAGGGCGAGATCCTCTATAACGGCGAAAGCATTCTGGAACTCGACCCGGCCGAGCGTGCCTCCAAGGGCATTTTCCTGGCCTTCCAGTATCCGGTGGAAATCCCGGGCGTTGCCACGATGCAGTTCCTCAAGGTTGCGATGAACGAGCAGCGCAAGGCGCGCGGTGAAGCGGAACTGACGACGCCGGATTTCATCCGCCGCGTCAAGGAAGCTGCTGCCGAACTGAAGATCAACCCTGACATGCTGAAGCGCCCGCTCAATGTCGGTTTCTCCGGCGGTGAAAAGAAGCGCGCCGAAATTCTGCAGATGGCCCTGCTCGAGCCGCAACTCTGCGTGCTCGACGAGACGGATTCGGGCCTTGATATCGATGCGCTGAAGATCGTTGCCGATGGCGTCAACGCGCTGCGTTCACCCGATCGTGCCGTCATCGTCATTACCCATTACCAGCGCCTGCTCGATTACATTGTGCCGGATACGGTCCATGTTCTCTACAAGGGCCAGATCATCCGTACCGGTGACAAGAGCCTGGCGCACGAACTGGAAGCCAATGGCTATGCCGACATCATCGGTGAAGCGGCGTAAGGCGCCAGTAAGAGGAGTCTTGCCATGAACATGCAGACGACAAGCCGGCAGACCGCCGCCGAATCTGCGCTGATCGAGGCCTACAATGCCCAGCTGGGTGACCTGCCCGGCAATGGCGCGGTGATCAGCGCCCGCGACCGCCTGGTCGACGACCTGAAGACCAACGGGTTTCCGACGCGCCGCGTCGAGGCCTGGCATTATACGGACCTGAAGACGCTGCTGCGCGCCATCCCGGCTGCAGTGCCGGCCGCCGTGAGCGATACACCGGAACCGCTGGTGGAGGGATCTGCCGTCATCACCACCCGCCACGGCCATGCCGACCCTAAGGTCAGCATCAGCGACGTGCTGGTGAATGCGTTTTCCGACATGCTGTCGGAAGGCACGGCCGCGCCTGGCCTTTCGGTGATCGACCGTGACGACACGATCGGCAAGATCAACGGTTCTTTTGTCCGCGATGGCTTCGTGCTGGAATTTCCAGCCGGTGCCCAGATCGAAAAGCCGGTGGAAATCCAGGTCCTGCATGGCGATGGACAGGTGCATACGCGCTTTCCGGTCAGCTTCGGTGCCGGATCCAGGGCAACCGTGATCGAGCGGCATCTGCCAACCGGCAAGGGCGATGCCTTCGTTACCTCCGTCAGCGATATCTCGCTGGAGGACGGCGCCGATGTGACCTGGATCATCCTGCAGCAGCAGGGCGCATCCGATACGCATCTTGGCCAGTTGCGGGTGCGCGTCGGCTCCAATGCAAAACTGCGGCTCTACGTCATCAATGCCGGTGGCAAGCTGGTGCGCCAGGAGTTGCGCATTGACGTGGCCGGTGAAGGCTCGGACCTGCAGTTGCGCGGCGTCAACCTTCTCGGTGGCGAGACGCATACCGATGTGACGCTGGTTCTCGGCCACCATGTGCCCAACACCACGTCTACGGAAATTTTCCGCAACGTGGTGTTCGATCGCGCCCGGGGCGTGTTCCAGGGCATGATCAAGGTGGCGCTCGATGCGCAAAAGACCGATGCCCGCATGGCCTGCAACACACTTCTGATGTCGGATGAAGCCGAGTTTTCGGCAAAGCCGGAGCTGGAAATCTTTGCCGACGACGTGCAGTGCGGCCATGGCGCAACCGTTGCCGATATCGATGCCAACCATCTCTATTACCTGATGGCGCGCGGCGTGCCGCGCAACAAGGCACGTGCCATGCTGGTCAACGCTTTCGTTGCCGAAATCGTCGAGGAACTGGAAGACGAGCAGCTTGTCGAGGCGCTGGAAGCCATTATTTCCAGCTGGCTCGAAAAGCACGCCTGATCAGACCGATGCTCCGGCGCCCATTGCCGGAGCATCGCATCGTGACGTTTTTCGCCCCTTTGACCTGCGGCATCCGCAGGAACGGCGGGCAAGCACAGAGATCACCGCCTATGGCCTATGATGTCGAAGCAATCCGCCGGGATTTTCCGATCCTCTCCACCATGGTCCATGGCAAGCCGCTGGTCTATCTGGACAATGGTGCCTCGGCGCAGAAGCCGAAAAGCGTGATCGACGCCATTTCGCATGCCTATTCGGCTGAATATGCCAATGTGCATCGCGGCCTGCATTATCTCTCTAATGCGGCGACGGAAGCCTATGAATCCTCGCGCGAAAAGGTGCGGCGCTTCCTGAACGCGCCGACCGTTGACGAGATCGTTTTTACCAAGAACTCCACGGAAGCCATCAATACGGTTGCCTATGGCTGGGCCATGACGCACCTGAAGGAGGGCGACGAGATCGTTCTGTCGATCATGGAGCATCACTCCAACATCGTGCCCTGGCATTTCTTGCGCGAGCGGCAGGGCGTCAAGCTGGTCTGGGTGCCCGTGGACGAGGACGGCGCCTTCCATCTGGAAGATCTGGAAAACTGCCTGACGGAAAAGACACGGCTGATTGCGATCACCCAGATGTCCAATGCACTCGGCACTGTCGTGCCGATCAAGGATGTCTGCCGCGTGGCGCATGAGCGCGACATTCCGGTTCTGGTCGATGGCAGCCAGGGTGCTGTTCATATGCCCGTCGACGTGCAGGATCTCGGCTGCGACTGGTATGTGATGACCGGCCACAAACTGTACGGTCCCTCCGGCATCGGCGTGCTCTATGGCAAGACGGAACGCCTGTTTGCGATGCGCCCCTTCCAGGGCGGCGGTGAGATGATCATCGACGTGGACCAGGATTTCGTCACCTATAACGACCCGCCGCACCGTTTCGAGGCCGGCACGCCACCCATCGTGCAGGCAATTGGTCTTGGTTATGCGCTCGACTATATCGAAAGCATCGGCCGTGCCGAGATTGCCGCCCACGAGGCGGATCTTGCAGCCTATGCCACCGAGCGTTTGACGGCGATCAACTCGTTGCGCATCATAGGCAATGCGCCGGGCAAGGGTGCGATTTTTTCGTTCGAGCTTGCCGGCATTCACGCGCATGATGTGTCGATGGTCATCGACCGCAAGGGTGTGGCCGTGCGTGCTGGCACCCATTGCGCCATGCCGCTCTTGAAACGCTTCGGCGTGACCTCCACTTGCCGTGCATCCTTTGCGATGTACAACACGCGCGCCGAAGTGGACGCGCTGGCCGATGCGCTCGATTACGCGCGAAACTTCTTTGCCTGAGGATTTTGCCATGGCTATCGACGAACCAGAACTGAAATGGGATGCCCGCGAGGGGCTGATCCAATCTGCCATTCCGCAGGAGGAACTGGCGCGCCTGTCCGACGACGTCATTTCGGCGCTGAAGACGGTCTACGATCCGGAAATCCCCGCCGATATCTTTGAACTCGGGCTGATCTACAAGATCGACATCGAAGATGACCGCATGGTGAAGATCGTCATGACGCTGACCGCGCCGGGTTGCCCGGTGGCCGGTGAAATGCCGGGCTGGGTGGAAAATGCCATCGGCGCCGTCGAAGGTGTGTCCGGCGTCGAGGTCTCGATGACGTTCGATCCGCCGTGGACGCCCGAGCGCATGTCGGAAGAGGCGCAGGTGTCCGTCGGCTGGTATTGAGGGCGGCGATGCGCTAATCTCGTGTCCGAAGCGGAGAGACCTTTTATGGCGCGCGCACACACCATTCGTATCGAGCTTTCGCCAGACATGAGCGAATTGGTTGAGAGCGTCGTGCAGTCAGGCGACTTCCAATCGCCG
Source organism: Neorhizobium sp. PAMB6716 (assembly GCF_058242805.1). Lineage (NCBI taxonomy): Bacteria > Pseudomonadati > Pseudomonadota > Alphaproteobacteria > Hyphomicrobiales > Rhizobiaceae > Neorhizobium > Neorhizobium sp. PAMB6716. Next base: position 1,738,723 of record NZ_CM177835.1, on the reverse strand, counting down.
GACGAGGTGGTTGCAGCGGCGCTGACGCAGTGGAAGGTCCAGAGGCTGCTTTCAAGTTTTGTACCCGGCGAGCTTCAGGCACTTTTGCAGGAAGGCCTCGACAGCGGCGAACCCATCGACGGCGATAAGGCGTTTGCCGAAATCGAAGACGAGTTGGAACTCTATATCGCCGCAAAAGCACGTTGATGGTCCTGATCATCCGCCCCAGGGCGAAGCAGGACATTTTACGCGCCGCGCAGTATATCGCGGATTTCAACCCGGCAGCAGCCAGACAGTGGCGGCACTCCATTCAAGCGACCTGCCGGGCACTTTCGGATATGCCCGGCATGGGGCACCATGTGAGTGTCCTGCCGGATGACATCAGGATGTTCAGCAGGGGCAGTTACCTGATTTTCTTCGTGGTGGACGAGGACAAGGTCGACATCGTCCGCGTTCTCCATGCTGCCCGAGACTGGACGAAGTTGATCACCTGACGATGGCTACGCCCGGGATAGGCTTCTTGATTGAAATCGCCGTGGCGCCTACATTGACGGAAGAAAACCGCCGGGCCTTGACCCCGGTTGTGTGAAGGAGAATGAGCCGATGGGCTTTGCAGTGATGACCATGACCGATTCCGCCGCAGATCGCGTGAAGGCGATCGTTGACAATTCCGGACCTCAGGCGCTCGGCATCCGTGTCGGCATCAAGAAGGGCGGATGCGCCGGTATGGAATACACGATCGATCTGGTGACCGAGCCGAATGCCAAGGACGACCTGATCGAGCATGGCGGAGCAAAGGTCTGGGTTGAGCCGTCGGCCGTGCTTTATCTTCTCGGCACGCAGATGGATTTTGAGATCACCAAGATGCGCTCCGGTTTTACCTTCAACAATCCGAACCAGACGTCTGCCTGCGGCTGCGGCGAATCGGTGGAACTGAAGCCTGCCGATCTGGCAGCACTTGCCAAGGAAAGGGCAGGGCAGGCGCCTTCGGCCTGAGGACCTATATCGCGCGCCGATCTTTTGGCGCGCCGGGATGCGGGGCGATTGCCGCCCTTGCTGCTCACTCTCCTCGACATCTCCGACGTCAGGCGGAGTGAGAAAGATCATCCAGCAACTTTTCCGTGGCGGCAGCGGCGCCTGCGGCATCCTTTCGCCCGATGGCGCGGATGACCCCGACATGCAGGCTCACCGACCGGTCCATCGCCTCTACGGTTGCGGTGGAAAACCAGAGGCGCCGCGAATGGCTGCGCAAAGGCGCAAGCGCGCCGGTGACGAAACGGTTGGGGCAGGCTTCTTCCACGATATCGTCGAATCGTTTGTCTGCTGCCAGAAACCCGGCCATGTCCGCGGTGGCCGCGGCGGCACTCATATCGCGGGCGCAGTCCACCAGCCGTTCGCGCTGACGGTCATCGGCATGGGTGGCGACGAGCGCTGCCGCCAGCGGTTCCAGCCTGCATCGCACGGTCATGATGTCGGCATGGTCGGACGCGGCGATGTCGCTGATCTGTAGCCCGACGCGCGGACGCACCAGCATCAGCCCTTGCCATTCCAGTTTCTGGATCGCCTCGCGCACCGGCGTTCGGCCGTGGCCTGACACGTCGATCAGGTGCTTTTCCGTCACATATACGCCGGGCGCCAGATGCAGCATGACGATCATCTGCTCCAGGACGCGGTAGGCCTGGCGTGCCAGCGAGTCGGAAAGCGAAGGTGTATCGAAGGTTTCCATCGTGTAGCTGATATATCAGATAGCCAGCGCACGCAATCCGACCCTGATGGTCGCTGATATATCAGATTGTTCTCGGGACGGCCCGGATCTCTGTTCTGAACGGCGCATACGGGGCACTACGGCTGAACGGCGTGAGGAGACTAGCCGGTGTGCGGCAACTGCGGTGCGCGATGTGTTTTCAGCGTATGTCCGACAGCGCATGCGCCGGCTGCGATCGCCATGCATCCTTTCCAGCAGCCAGGCGTTGACCAGTATCGAATTCAAACATGGAGATGGTCATGATCGAGGCAGAACGCATCCAGGAACATGCAAAGGTCATCGGTGCCGATGGCATTCCTGTCGGAACGGTGGATCGTGTGGAAAACGGCCGAATCAAACTCACCAAGCGCGACAGCGGCGAAGGCAGCCATGAAGGGCACCATCATTTTATCCCGCTCTCGCTGGTCGCCTATGCCGATGAGGGCGTGGTGCGGCTTTCGTCCAATGGTTCGGTTTCGGTGTCCTACGAGCAGGAAGAAAACGGCAGCAATGCCCATTGAGGCATGGGGCTGTTGAAACATGCCAAATTTTCGCCTTTCGCGGGTTGACCGCGGGGGGCGACCTGCCTATGTTCCGCGCACTTTCGAAGGGCAGCCAAAGCCCTTTTCGGGAGAGCGTAGCTCAGCCGGTAGAGCAACTGACTTTTAATCAGTAGGTCCAGGGTTCGAACCCCTGCGCTCTCACCACTTTCCAGATTTTTCTCGAAAGCTTCAACCTCTTGCACTGCGGATGTGGTGTCTTCACTTTTCCAGTTTCCAGTTTCCAGTTTCCAGTTTCCAGTTTCCAGTTGCGCCATAATTTTGCCACCGCCTAGCCCGAGCCATGTGGCATGCGTGTCCAATATTTCCTGATCGCCTTTCTGCTGAGTATGATCATGTGGGTGCTGTCGTTTGACGCAGCCCGCGATGCCTATCATGCCGCCAAATATGCGCATGTGATCCCGAACGAGCATATCCGGGCTCGGCTGTCGCATATTCTATAGGCCCAATGGCTAGGTCGAACATCACGCCCGAGGCGCCGGCGCGGTGCTCGCTTGTACTTGTCCCTCCGCACACTTTTGCGCGACGGGCGTGATAGGTCATTGGCAGACGGGGCTGAGCCTGCTTTAGGAAGAGGCTGATGCGGATGCGGAGAGTGCCTTGTCGATTGCCGAAATATCGCTGTTCAGCGCCCTGATCGCCGGCGCCCTGTCGTTCCTGTCGCCTTGCGTGCTGCCGCTGGTGCCGCCTTACCTCTGTTATATGGCGGGCGTGTCTGTCGATCAGTTTCGCGGCGAGGCGAAGGTGGAAACGCTCTCCGTGCGGCGGGCAGTGCTGTTGTCGTCGCTCTTCTTCACGCTTGGCTTTGCAACTGTGTTCATTGCGCTGGGCGCCGGTGCCACGACCATTGGCGTGCTGCTGCGCCAGCATATTGATCTCCTGGCCAAGGTCGGCGGCGTGATCATCATCATCATGGGCCTGAATTTTCTCGGGCTGTTTCGCATCGGCCTGTTTTCGCGTGAGGCGCGGTTCCAGTCGGGCGGAAAGCCGGCAACCGTCTCCGGCGCCTATGTGATGGGCCTCGCCTTTGCCTTTGGCTGGACGCCCTGCATCGGCCCGGTGTTGGGCGCGATCCTCGGCGTTGCCGCCTCGCGCCAGACGGTGGGGGATGGCGCGCTGCTTCTTGCCATCTATTCGCTCGGGCTTGCCGTTCCATTCTGGATTGCGGCCGCATTTTCCGGGGCCTTCATGCGCTTTCTGACGCGATTCCGTCGCCATCTCGGCCTGGTGGAGAAGCTGATGGGCGCCTTCCTGGTATTGACCGGCCTTGCCTTCATCTTCGGTTTTGTCAGCGACATGGCGATCTGGTTTCAGCAGAGCTTTCCAATCCTCATGCAAATCGGCTAAGCGAGACCTTGCCCCATCGGACCGCTGCCGGGGCGGAGGGTTGAGATGACTGCCATTCTTGCTTTGCTGCTTCCGTTTTTCGGGCTGATTCTCATCGGCTATATCGCGGCAAAGGCAAGCGGGCAGGGCGCCGAGGCGCTGGGCTGGATGAACACGTTCATCGTTTATGCGGCGCTGCCGGCGCTGTTTTTCAAGCTTGTCTCACGCACGCCGATTGAAGATCTGACAAGGGTGGATTTCATTGTCACGCAGTTGGTGGCCGTCTATGCGGTCTATGCGCTGGTGTTTGCCTTCGGCTTTTTCATCCGCAAGGCCGGCACGGCGGCCTCCACCATCCAGGCCTTTGGCGGCGCCTATGGCAATATCGGTTATATGGGGCCTGGGCTTGCGCTGCTGGTCCTCGGCGATACGGTCTCGGTGCCCGTGGCGCTCATCGTCTGCTTTGAGAACGCCATGCATTTCATCGTAGCCCCCGCCATGATGGCGCTTGCCGGCGGTGACAGACGCCCGCCATTGGCACTCGCTTTCGACGTGCTGCGCAAGGTGGCGCTGCATCCGTTCATCCTGTCCACCGCGGCCGGCTTTCTGGTGGCCGCACTTGGCGTTCAGCCGCCGCTTGCCGCCATGCGGCTGGTGGATTACCTGGCGCAGGCGGCCGCCCCATGCGCGCTGTTTGCCATGGGCGTGACGCTTGCCTTGCGGCCGCTGACGCGCATTCCAGCGGAAATCGGTGTGATTGCCGTGGCAAAGCTCGTCGCTCTGCCGGCCGTCGTTTATCTGGCGCTGACAGCCGTGGGCGGCATCGAGCCGTCGTGGATCCAGGCGGCCGTTCTGCTGGCGGCCCTTCCGACAGCAACCAATGTCTTCGTCATCAGCCAGCATTATGGCGTCTGGCAGGAGCGGGCCTCGGCAACGGTGCTCATCACGACAGTTCTTTCCATCGCCACGCTGCCGGTGGTGCTTTATCTCATCTCATCCGGTTTTCTTGGAGCCGAAGGGATGCCGTAGGGTCTGTGCAAATTCGCGCAGGCTGCGGCCAGGCTCTATGCCTTCGCGCATCAGCACGTTGCGCAGTGGCCCGATGGCGGTCAGCATGTGGAGACCCGCGGCGCGTGCCACCTGCATCGGCAAAAAATCCGACAGCAGCGAGCGGTTGAGAAGATCGACGCCGAAGGTGCGGGTCATGATGTCGGGCCGGCGGTGACGGTTGAAGCGGTCGCCGGTATCGGCGGCAATCGCCCGGGTGCCATCCGTCTTCAGAAGGTCCGCCAGCTCCATCACATCGCGCAGCGACAGGTTGAGGCCCTGCGCACCAATCGGCGGGAAGGCATGCGCCGCTTCGCCGATGAGCGCGATACGGCCCTTTCCAAAACGGTCCGACATCAGGCTCGACAGCGGCCAGGATTCGACACCCTCTTCCACTGTCACCTTGCCGAGCATGGATTGCATGCGCTGCTCCAACTCCTGCGACAGCACGTCGAGAGGCAGGGAAAGAAGCCGCTCGGCTTCCGCGGGCTTTACCACCCAGACAAGGCTGGAGCGGCTGCCGGGAAGCGGCACCTGCGTGAAGGGACCGGTTTCGGTGTGAAACTCGGTGGAGACATTGCCATGCGGCTGCTCATGGGAAAAATTGAGGACGACGGCGGTCTGTGGATAGGCCCAACGGCGCGTGCCGATGCCGGCATTTTCCCGCACGGTGGAGGATCGTCCGTCCGCGCCGACCACAAAAGCAGTCTCAAGCGTTTCGCCGCTGGAAAGCGTCAAAACGGCGCGGTCACCCGGCAGGTCGAGATGCGCGAGGCTTGCATCGACCCGCGTGACGTTCTGTTCAGCGGAAAGTGCCTCGCCGAGCACTGCCATCAGCGCGCGGTTGGGAATGTTATAGCCGAAAGCCAAAAGCCCGAGGTCGGCGGCGCGAAACTGCGCGGGCGGTGCGCGAAACAACCGCTTGGTGCCATCCAGGATCTGCATGGTCGACAAGGCGGAGGCATCCGGCGCAATTTTCTCCCACAGGCCAAGGCTGTCCATGAACCGCACCGATTGATCCATCAGCGCCGTCGTGCGCCGGTCCTGCCGGGTGGTCTGCGGTGCAACCAGCGCCACCTTGCGGCCGGCGCGGGCGAGCGCAAGCGCTGCCACAGACCCCGCCAGACCCTCACCCACAACTGCGATGTCGAACTCGTTCATGGCCTCGATCTTCTTCATGTCCAATGCCGCTTGCGGCCTACCCGAAAACGCGGTGTCCAGACCCGTTAAAGGGACATTGTCGCGCGCTTCCTATTTAGGCAAACTTGTAACACTTATCCATGGGCGTCCTCCGTTTGCGACGCAGATGTTGCAATGCGCGCCGATTGGCCGCATATCAGCCCTTCGATTTTTAAGCTCCGGAGCAGGGCGTGATCAGGCGAATCTTCAATTACCGCAAAGTGCCCTATGCCGAGATCCGGGCGTTTTCGGTGCATGTGCTGACCGCATCCGGGTCGTTCCTCGCCTTTCTCGGCGTGGTGGCGGCGGCAGAACACCGGTTCGTCGACATGTTCTGGTGGCTGGGGCTTGCGCTTCTGATCGATGGCATCGATGGGCCGATTGCCCGCAAGGTGCGCGTCAAGGAAGTGCTGCCCAACTGGTCGGGCGATACGCTCGACAACATCATCGACTACGTCACCTATGTCCTGCTGCCGGCCTTTGCGCTTTACCAGAGCGGCATGATCGGCGAGACCTGGTCCTTTGTGGCGGCTGGCATGATCGTCGTCTCCAGCGCCATCTATTACGCCGATACGGGCATGAAGACGGACGAATATTTCTTCTCCGGCTTCCCTGTCGTCTGGAACATGGTCATCCTCACCCTTTTTGTCATCGAGGCAAGCGAGATCACGGCGTTGATCGTGGTGATGGTGTCGGTGTTCTTCACCTTCCTGCCGATCAATTTCCTGCATCCGGTGCGCGTGAAACGGCTGCGGCGGCTCAATCTCGGCATCTTCCTGCTGTGGTGCGCTCTGTCGGCCTATTCGCTGCTTTTGCATTTCGAATCGCCCGCCTGGCTGGTCTGGGGCGTGGTGGTGACGGGCCTTTATCTTTATGCGGTGGGCGGTGTGCTGCAACTTTTTCCAAACCTTGGGAAATCCAAGTAAAGCGCCGGGAAAGCTGGACTTTCCTGTTGTGCGCGGCACCAAAACGAGTATCAATCTAGTCAAGCGCCGGGAGTGAACGGCAAACACAGGACACTTTGGCAGCCATCAAAACCTCGCAGAAGGTGGGCGCGAGGTGCATGAGGGGATGCGAGTGAGTGAAGCGCAGGTTCCGGAGGCGGCAACGCTTCTGAAGGTCCGGGGACTAACCAAATATTTCGGAAGTTTTGCTGCCTGTAACGGCATTGACCTGTCGATTGCTCCGGGCGAGATCCATGCCCTGCTCGGCGAAAACGGCGCCGGTAAATCCACCCTCGTCAAGATGCTGTTCGGCGTTCTGCAGCCGAGCGACGGTGAGATCGTCTGGGGCGGCAAGCCGGTCACCATCCAGTCGCCCGGCCATGCAAGAACGCTCGGCATCGGCATGGTCTTCCAGCATTTCTCGCTGTTCGAGGCGCTGACGGTTGCCGAAAATATCGCGCTCTCGCTCGATCCTAAAATCCCGCTGACAAAGATTGCCGAAGAGGCGAAAAACCTGTCGCGCGCCTATGGCCTGCCGCTCGATCCGAAGGCGCATGTGGCCGATCTGTCGGTTGGCGAGCGCCAGCGGATCGAAATCGTGCGCGCGCTGCTGCAGAACCCCAAGCTGATCATTCTGGATGAACCGACGTCTGTGCTGACGCCGCAGGAGGCCGACCGGCTGTTCGAGACGCTGTTCAAGCTGAAGGCCGAGGGGCGCTCGGTGCTTTATATCAGCCACCGGCTGGAAGAGGTGCAGCGCATCTGCGACCGCGCAACCGTGCTGCGTCACGGCAAGGTGACAGGCGCCTGCGATCCCAGACAGGAAACGCCGGGCTCGCTTGCGCGCATGATGGTGGGATCTGATGTCGCCGGTGTCGAACGCGCGGCTGACACGCCGCTGGGTGACGTGCTGGTGGATGTGAAGAACCTTGCCGTTCCCGCCCGCACGCCGTTTGCGATCACGCTGTCGGGCATTTCCATGCAGGTGCGTGCCGGTGAAATCCTGGCCATTGCAGGCGTTGCGGGCAACGGGCAGGGAGAATTGTTCGATGCCCTCTCGGGGGAATATCCTGTCGCAGACGATGACGCGATCATGCTTTGTGGAAAACCGGTCGGGCGCAAGGGTATCAACGGGCGCCGGCTGCTGGGGGCAGGTTTTGTGCCGGAAGAACGCCACGGCCATGCCGCGGTCTCCGACATGGCGCTTTCCGACAATCTTCTGCTGTCGCGCAGCCAGTCCGACCGCAAGACATTTTTGTCGGGCGGTCTTGCCAATGTCATCCGCCATGACGTGATCCGCTCGATCGCGAAACGTATTTGTGGCGAGATGGATGTGCGCAAGAGCGGGGATAATCCGCCCGCCGGTTCGCTGTCGGGCGGCAATCTGCAAAAGTTCATCATCGGCCGCGAACTGGACCGCAAGCCGCAAGTCCTCATCGTCAACCAGCCGACCTGGGGTGTCGATGCAGGCGCTGCGAGCCGCATCCGTCAGGCGCTGGTGGATCTTGCCCGGGCAGGCTCTGCCGTCGTGGTGATCAGCCAGGATCTCGACGAGATTTTCGAGGTGGCAACCAGCATTGCGGTGATTTCCGAGGGGCGCATGTCGCGCCCTTATGCGGCGAGCGAACTGACCCTTGAAAAGATCGGCCTGCTGATGGGCGGCGTTCATGATTCCACCAGCCGTCGGGAGGCCGTCCATGCGCATTGAACTGGAACGGCGCGCCAGCGCATCCGGCCTGTTTTCCGTCGTATCACCGCTGCTGGCGCTGGCGCTGACGCTTCTGGCTGGCGCGTTGATGTTTTTCTTCACGCTGAAGGAAAATTTGCTGGCTGATTTCACACAGCTTGTTTCCCATCCTGTTGCCACTTTAGAGTTTGCTATCAAGCATCCGGTGCTAACATTTCACTATTTTGCTGACATTCCCGGCCACGCGCTCTACAGCTTCTTCATCGATCCGCTGCTGGAAGTGTGGTCACTGCATGAACTGGCGATCAAGGCAGCCCCGCTGATCCTCATCGCGGTTGGCCTGTCCGTCTGTTATCGCTCCAACAACTGGAATATCGGCGCCGAGGGACAGTTCACCATCGGTGCCATCTGCGGCTCGATCCTGCCGGTCATGGTGCCGCAGTGGCATTCGCCGATGGTGCTGCCGCTCATGTTGTTGATGGGCATGCTGGGGGGCGCGCTCTACGCTGGTATCCCGGCGCTCCTGAAGACCCGCTTCAACACCAACGAAATCCTGACCAGCTTGATGCTGGTCTATATCGCCCAGCTGTTCCTGGATTGGCTGACGCGCGGCCTGTGGCGCGATCCAAAGGGCTTCAATTTTCCGCAGACGGTGAGCTTTGCGCCGGAAGCGGTGCTGCCGGAACTGCTGGAATCGGGCCGTGCCCATTGGTCGATCGTCTTTGCACTCGTGGCTGCCGTCGCCATCTGGTTCATGATGCGCTTCATGCTGAAAGGCTTTGAAGTGACGGTTCTCGGGCGCTCGGAGCGGGCAGGGCGGTTTGCCGGCTTTTCGGCGCGGCGCATGGTGTGGTTTTCGATGATGCTGTCGGGGGCACTTGCCGGTCTTGCCGGCATCTCCGAAGTCTCCGGTTCCATCGGCCACCTGCAGCCGAGCATTTCGCCCGGTTACGGCTTTACCGCCATCATCGTTGCCTTTCTGGGACGCCTCAATCCACTGGGTATCATTGCGTCCGGCTTCGTGCTGGCACTCACCTATCTCGGCGGCGAGGCAGCGCAGCTGTCCATCGGCGTGTCGGACAAGGTCACGCGGGTGTTCCAGGGCCTTTTGCTGTTTTTCGTGCTCTCCTGCGACACGCTGATTCTCTACCGCGTGCGCCTGGTCTTCGGCGCCGGCCGCAATGTTGAAGCGAGGTCCTGACGATGTTTGAAGCCATTCTTCTGACCATCGTTACGGCCGCCACGCCGCTGGTGATTGCCGCCGTCGGCGAACTGGTCACCGAACGGGCCGGCGTGCTCAACCTCGGCGTCGAGGGCATGATGATCATGGGCGCGGTCTGCGCCTTTGCGGGCTCCTACCTCACCGGCGTACCGCTTCTCGGCGTGCTCTGCGGCATATTGGGTGGGGCGGCGTTTTCGCTTCTCTTCGGTTTCCTGACGCTGACACTGGTGGCAAACCAGGTGGCGACGGGGCTTGCGCTGACTTTGCTCGGGCTTGGCCTCTCCGGCCAGATCGGCGAAAGTTTCGTCGGCATTCCCGGCGTCAAGCTGCAGCCGATCGTGTTTCCGATCCTCTCGGACATCCCCTTCATTGGCCGCCTGCTGTTTGCGCAGGACATCACGTTCTACCTCTCGATTGCGCTCGTCATCGGCGTCCACTGGTTCCTGTTCAAGAGCCGCACGGGCCTGAAAATGCGCGCCATCGGCGACAATCACGGTTCGGCCCATGCGCTCGGCATCCATGTGGTGCGCACGCGCTATCTGGCGGTGATGTTCGGTGGCGCCTGTGCCGGTCTTGCCGGCGCGCAGCTGTCGCTCGTCTACACGCCGCAATGGGTGGAGAACATGGCAGCAGGTCGCGGCTGGATTGCGCTGGCGCTCGTGGTGTTTGCCTCCTGGCGGCCGTGGCGGGTTCTGGCCGGCGGCTATATCTTTGGGGCGGTCGGCATCCTGCAATTGCATGCGCAGGCGCTCGGCATCGGTGTGCCCTCGCAATTTCTCTCGATGCTGCCTTACGCCGTGACTATTGTCGTTCTCATCGTGATCTCGCATAATCGCCGCACAACGCTCATCAATACGCCGGCTTGCCTGGGGAAACCCTTCGTTCCGGACCGCTGAGGCGGCACCATCCATACCGTAGCTTCGAGCCAAACAGGGGTTGTACAATGAAGAAGCTGATTATCGCACTCGCCGCCACGGCTGCCACGCTGGGCAGTTTTACCGTGGGCGCTGAGGCGCAGGAAAAAACCAAGGTGTGTTTCATCTATGTCGGCACCAAGACTGATGGCGGCTGGACGCAGGCGCATGACATCGGCCGCCAGGAGCTGCAGAAGGCGCTCGGCGACAAGATCGAAACGCCGTATCTGGAAAGCGTGCCGGAAGGCCCCGATGCCGAACGTGCTATCGAGCGCATGGCCCGTTCCGGCTGCGCTCTCGTCTACACCACGTCCTTCGGCTTCATGGATGCGACCGTGAAGGTTGCGGCAAAGTTCCCGAAGGTGAAGTTCGAGCACGCCACCGGCTTCAAGGCGGCGGAAAACCTCGCCACCTACAATTCGCGTTTCTACGAAGGCCGTTATATCCAGGGCCAGATCGCCGCGAAAATGTCGAAGAAGGGTGTGGCCGGCTACATCGCCTCCTTCCCGATCCCGGAAGTCGTCATGGGCATCAACGCTTTTGAACTCGGCGCTAAGTCGGTCAATCCGGAATTCAAGCTGAAGGTCGTCTGGGCCAACACCTGGTTCGACCCGGGCAAGGAAGCCGATGCCGCCAAGGCTCTGATCGACCAGGGCGTCGACGTGATGACGCAGCACACCGACACGACGGCTCCGATGCAGGTTGCCGCCGAGCGTGGCATCATGGCCTTCGGCCAGGCCTCCGACATGATTGCTGCCGGCCCGAAGACGCAGCTGACCGCCATCGTCGACACCTGGGGCGCCTATTACATCAAGCGCACCAAGGCGCTTCTGGACGGCACCTGGAAGTCGGAACAGATCTGGGACGGCCTGAAGGACGGCATCCTGACCATGGCGCCCTACACCAACATGCCCGATGACGTGAAGGCGATGGCGGAAGAAACCGAAGCCAAGATCAAGTCCGGCGAACTGCATCCCTTCACTGGCCCGATCAACAAGCAGGACGGTTCGCCCTGGCTGAAGGCTGGCGAAAAGGCTGAAGACGGCGTGCTGCTCGGCATGAATTTCTACGTGCAGGGCGTCGACGACAAGCTGCCGCAGTAAAGCATCGTGACGACGGCTCGGCTTTGGGGCCGGCTGTCGAACAGGAATGCGAAGGGCGCCACCGTGGCGCCCTTTTTGCATTTTGTCGCAATGGCAGAGGCTGATGCGGCGGCTTGATGCACTGCCTGTTGGCGTGTCGGCGCAACTGCTGATATGAAGCGCGCCGAAGACTTTCATGGAGACCTCAATGCCTCGCACCTGCCTTGCCGTGATCCTCGCCGCCGGCGACAGCACCCGGATGAAGTCGTCGATGTCAAAGGTTCTGCATCCGATTGCCGGGCTGCCGATGATCGGCCATGTCATGCGCGCGGTCGGCGATGCCGGCATGGAAAATGCAGCCCTTGTGCTCGGGCGAGATGCGGAGGCGGTCGCCAAGGCTGCCGTCACCGGAGGCATCGAGATTACCACATTTCTGCAGGTGGAGCGGCGCGGCACAGGCCACGCGGTGCTGACGGCGCGCGAGGCCATTGCGCAAGGCTTCGACGATGTGGTGGTGACCTATGGCGACGTGCCGCTGGTGCGCCCGCAAACATTCCTGTCAGCCCGTGAGAAACTGGCCGAAGGCGCCGATGTCGTGGTGATCGGTTTTCACACGCAAAAGCCGTCCGGTTATGGTCGGCTTCTGGTCGAGGATGGTCAACTGGTGGCGATCCGCGAGGAAAAGGACGCAACCGACGAGGAGCGCAAGGTTACCTGGTGCAATAGCGGGCTGATGGCCATCAATGGCGCGCGTGCGCTGGAATGGCTGGACAAGATCGGCAACAGCAATGCCAAGGGCGAATATTACCTGACGGATCTGGTGGAAATCGCGCGTGCCCACGGTGGCCGGGTGGTTGCCATCGATGCACCCGAGGCCGAACTTGCCGGCTGCAACACGCGCGCCGAACTGGCGCTACTGGAGGCAAGCTGGCAGCAGCGCCGCCGTCACGAAACGATGCTTTCAGGCGTTTCGATGGTTGCGCCGGAAACGGTGTTTCTTGCCCATGACACCGAGCTTCAGCCCGACGTGCTGATCGAGCCGAATGTGGTTTTCGGCCCCGGGGTGACGGTGGAATCGGGCGCGGTGATCCATGCCTTTTCGCATCTGGAAGGAGCCCACGTGGCATCCGGTGCAACGGTTGGCCCGTTCGCGCGCCTGCGTCCCGGCGCAAATCTCGGCGAGGGCTCCAAGGTCGGCAATTTCTGCGAGGTGAAGAAGGCCGAGATCGGGGCTGGCGCCAAGGTGAACCATCTCACCTATATCGGCGATGCCTTCATTGGCGCGGGCACGAATATCGGGGCCGGCACCATCACCTGCAATTACGATGGTTTTAACAAGAGCGAGACGCGGATCGGCGAAAACGCCTTCATCGGCTCCAACTCCGCGCTGGTCGCCCCTGTCACCATCGGAAACGGCGCCTATATCGCCTCGGGCAGCGTGATCACGCAGGATGTGCCCGATGATGCGCTGGCCTTTGGTCGTGCCCGCCAGGAGGTGAAGGCGGACCGGGCGAAAGCCGTGCGCGAACGGGCGCAGGCGTTGAAGGCGTCGCGGAAGAACATCCGGTAAACTCAGATAGATTACCGTAACAAATCGAATTTGACCGGCGCGCCAATTGCACATTGTGTGCGGTGCGGTAGGAATTCGCGCATTCGAGAAAACGAAAGAGGTTCATATGTGCGGTATCGTTGGCATCGTCGGCAAGGCACCGGTGGCGGAACGGCTGGTCGATGCGTTGCGGCGGCTGGAATATCGCGGCTATGATTCGGCCGGCGTTGCCACGATCCATGACGGTATGATGGAGCGCCGCCGCGCCGAGGGAAAACTGTTCAACCTCGAAAAGAAGCTGTCTCTGGAACCGCTTCCGGGCGAAATCGGCATTGCCCATACCCGCTGGGCAACGCACGGCGTGCCGAACGAGACCAATGCCCATCCGCATTTCGTCGAAGGCGTTGCCGTCGTTCATAACGGCATCATCGAGAATTTTTCCGAGCTGCGCGACGAGTTGCTGACCGAAGGGGCTAACTTCGAAAGCCAGACGGATACGGAAGTGGTGGCGCATCTGCTGGCCAAATTTATCCGTGCGGGCATGGATCATCAGGCGGCGATGCTGGCCATGCTGAACCGCGTCAGCGGCGCCTATGCACTGGTGGTGATGTTTGCCGATGATCCCGGCACGATTTTCAGCGCCCGCTTCGGGCCGCCGCTCGCCATCGGCCATGGCCAGGGCGAAATGTTTCTGGGCTCCGACGCAATTGCGCTCGCACCCTTTACCAACCGCATCACCTATCTCGTGGATGGCGATTGCGCCGTGATGACGGCGCGCGGCGTGTCGATCATGGATTATGCCGGAAAGCCGGTCTCGCGGCCGATGCAGATTTCGCAGGCCGCAGCCCTGATGGTCGACAAGGGCAATCACCGCCATTTCATGGAAAAGGAAATCTACGAGCAGCCGGAAATCATTTCGCACGCGCTCAGCCACTATGTGGATTTCGCAAGCGGCACGGTGAAGGCGCAAGGCCCTGCCATCGATTTTGCCAAGGTCAGAAGCCTTGCGATTTCCGCCTGCGGCACGGCCTATCTCGCTGGTCTCATCGGCAAATACTGGTTCGAGCGTTATGCGCGCCTGCCGGTGGAAATCGATGTCGCCTCCGAGTTCCGCTACCGTGAAATGCCGCTGTCCTCCGATCAGGCGGCGCTGTTTATCTCTCAATCGGGTGAAACCGCCGATACGCTGGCCTCGCTGCGTTATTGCAAGGAGGCGGGGCTGCCCATCGGCGCCATCGTCAACGTGCGCGAATCGACCATTGCGCGGGAAGCCGATGCGGTGTTTCCGATTCTGGCCGGTCCCGAAATCGGCGTTGCCTCGACAAAAGCCTTCACCTGCCAGCTGGCGGTGCTGGCCTCGCTTGCCATTCAGGCCGGCCGGGCGCGTGGCACGTTGTCCGAGGTGGATGAAAAGGCCATGGTGCGCCATCTGATCGAGATGCCCCGCGTGATGAGCCATGTGTTGAACCTCATCCAGCCGCAGATGGAAACGCTGTCACGCGACCTGTCGCGCTTCAAGGATGTGCTTTATCTCGGGCGCGGCACCAGCTATCCGCTGGCACTCGAGGGCGCGCTCAAACTCAAGGAAATTTCCTATATCCACGCCGAAGGTTATGCGGCGGGCGAGCTGAAGCACGGGCCGATTGCGCTGATCGATGAAAACATGCCTGTCATCGTCATTGCCCCGCATGACCGGTTTTTTGAAAAGACCGTCTCCAACATGCAGGAAGTGGCAGCGCGCGGCGGCAAGATCATTTTCATCACCGACGAAAAGGGAGCGGCCGCCTCCAAACTCCCGACCATGGCGACCATCGTTCTGCCTGTCGTGGATGAGGTGATTTCGCCGATGATCTTTGCGCTGCCGATCCAGCTTCTGGCCTATCACACGGCGGTCTTCATGGGCACAGATGTCGACCAGCCGCGCAACCTTGCCAAGTCGGTGACGGTGGAATGAGATCTTTGGCCGGCATCGTCACCGATGCCGGCTTCTCCCGTCGTTGACGCGCACGCGATTATTTAATGGCGATGCGCTTGCGGGGAAGGGATGCCTCCGGCATTGTCCGGGTTCACCCGGCCGTTTACGGCATTGCAGCATAAAATGACGGATTGAAATGGCGGATATCCCGGAAAGAATTACGCTGGCCGGCCGGCTGCGGAACAATTTCCTCACCGGCCTCATTATCTGCGCGCCGCTTGCCATCACCATCTGGCTGACATTTGCCTTCATCGACTGGGCCGACAGCTGGGTGACGCCCTATATTCCCGAGCGTTACAACCCGCAGTATTATTTCGATATTGCGATCCCCGGCACCGGGCTTGTGATCGCCATGGTGTTCATCACCGTGATCGGTTTTCTCGGCAAGAATCTCATCGGCCGCTCGGTCGTCAAGTTCGGCGAATCGATCCTGCATCACACGCCGCTGGTGCGCACTCTCTACAAGAGCCTGAAGCAGATTTTCGAGACGGTGCTGAAGGACCAGTCGACTTCGTTCAAGAAGGTCGGGCTCATCGAATTTCCAGGGCCCGGCACCTGGGCGCTGGTGTTCATCTCGGCGGAAGCGCAAGGCGAGGTGGCCGCGCGCCTCAACGAGACCGGCGAAGAGATGATCGCCGTCTTCCTGCCGCCGACGCCGGTGCCTACTGCCGGTTTTTTGCTGTTCGTGCCCAAAAGCCGGATCGTCATGCTGGACATGACGCCGGAAGATGCCGCAAAGCTCCTGATCTCAGGCGCGCTTATCACCCCGCCCTGGACGCCGAAGGCACCGGTGGAACCGCAGCCACCAAGCGAAATCGCACCGCAACCCGCCTGAGCATCGCAAGCGGTGCCAGGCTTCATCCAGCCGTCATATTGGCCGCCTAGAGACAAGGGCTGGGGGTGTTCGACTGCTGGAGGATGAAGGGCCAAAAGGCTCCTTTACCGGGTCCAAGGGCGTGGCGAACGGATCCCCTCCCGAAATTTTTCCAGAGGGCCGCATCCATGCGCACTTCCAACACCCGTGTTTTGCATTGCCTGAAGATGGCGCTTGCCGCCTCGATCTTCCTTTTGCCCGTTGCGGCATTCGCCGAAGGCAGCGTCAGCGCCCCCGGCGTGACCGTTACCAACAAGGGCCTTGTGGCCATCGGCCGCATGCCGGCAAATCTCAAGGACAAGTTCGGCGAAACGTTTGGCTCCGGTTCCGGCATGGCCGTGGACATGAAGAGCTGGAAGAAGGACGGCGATGCCTATACCGGCGCGCTGTGGCTGCTGCCCGACCGTGGTTATAACGTCGAAGGCACGACCGACTACAACACCCGCATCAACCGTATCGAACTGCGCCTGACACCGGCAGCGGCAGGTGCGGCCGTTGCCGCTGACAAGCAGCAAACGGGCCTTGAAGCAAAGCTTGCCGACACGGTTCTGCTTCTCGACGACAAGGGCAAGAGCATGACCGGGCTTGATCCGGAATCGGGCGTTCGCGCCGCCGCGGGCACGCTGCCGGCACTTCCTGAAGCGCGCACCGGCAAGGTTTCGCTCGATCCCGAAGCCGTCGTGCTTCTGAATGACGGTTCGATGCTGATCAGCGACGAATACGGCCCCTACATCTACCGCTTCGGTGCGGACGGCAAGCTTCTCTCCGCCACGCAGCCGCCAAAGGCGCTGTTGCCGATGCGCAAGGATGCGCTGAACTTCTCCTCCAACAATGTCGATGCCGGCGGCAAGAAGCCGGACCCGAAGGATCCCGATACCGGCCGCCAGAACAACCAGGGCCTTGAGGGCATGTCGCTGACGCCGGATGGCAAGTTTGCGATTGCCGTTCTGCAATCGGCCACCCGCCAGGATGGCGGCGATTCGTCCTCGACCCGCATGAACACCCGCGCGCTGGTCTATGATGCCAGCGACGTGTCCAAGCTGAAGCTGGTGCATGAATATGTCGTGCCGCTGCCGACCTTCGACAACAAGGGCAAGGTGGCCGTTGCCGCCCAGAGCGAGATCCTCGCGCTCTCCGACAAGGCCTTCCTGATGATTGCCCGCGACAGCAACAATGGCCAGGGCCTGAAGGGCGATACCTCCGTCTATCGCAAGATCGATCTTGTCGATCTGTCTGATGCCACCGACATCGCAAACGGTGACTTTGACGCCATGAAACCGGTCGCCCCCAAGGGCGTGGTGGATGCCTCCGTCACGCCGGCCAAGCTCTCCGATTTTATCGACCTCAACGATGCGGCACAGCTGGCCCGTTTCGGCCTGCACAACGGCGCGCCGAACGACCGCAACAACCTCTCTGAAAAGTGGGAGGCGATGTCGATCGCAAGCGCTCTCGATCCGGCCGCACCCGATGATTATTTCCTCTTCGTTGCCAATGACAACGATTTCCTGACGCAGGATGGTTTCCAGGTGGGCGCGGCCTACAAGGCCGAAGGTGGCGCCGATGTCGACACCATGTTTCAGGTGTTCCGCGTGACCCTGCCGGGCATGAAGAAGTAAAGCTTTTCCGGCAATTCCGGCACGTTGTGAAAGGCCCCGGCGATTGTCTCGCCGGGGCCTTTTGCATCAGGCTGAGCGCAAGACCCGCACCGGCACGCCCTTGTAGGCTGGCGTGCCGGAGCGCCTGTCGTGATCGGCCATGGCAATCACCGCGTTCATTTCGGGATAATAACCGGCAATCGAGCCCTTGGGGATATCGTAGGCGACGGCGGTGTAGCCGGTCACGCCGCGCGGGCGGTCGTCCCCTGCAAACAGCGAGCGGATGTCGATGCGGTCACCATCGGCAAGACCGCGAGCGGCCAGATCCTCGGCGTTCATGAGCACCACGTCGCGACGGCCGAACACGCCGCGATAACGGTCGTCCATGCCGTAGATGGTGGTGTTATACTGGTCGTGGGCACGAAGTGTCGTCAGCACCAGCGCATCCGCGGAAAGACCGGTGCCGTCTTCCTCAAGACCGCGCGCGACCAGAAAAGTTGCCTTGCCCGATGGCGTGTTCCAGACACGGTTGGACGCACCGACCGTCAGGCGGAAACCACCCTTGACGCGGACGCGGGCGTTGTAATCGGCAAAATCGGGAAACACGACCTCGATCTTGTCGCGGATTCGGTCGTAGTTTGCGAGCATGCCGTCCCAGTCGATGCCGTAGCGGTCGCCGAGCGTCGCCTTCGCCATGCCGACAACGATGGCCGGTTCGGACAAAAGCAGCTCGCCCGGCGGGTTGAGGAAGCCGCGCGAAGCATGCACCATCGACATGGAATCCTCGACCGTCACCGATTGCGGACCCGATGCCTGCACATCGAGGTCGGTGCGCCCGAAGCAGGGCAGGACGATTGTCGTCTTGCCGGTCAGCAGATGCGAGCGGTTGAGTTTCGTGGCGATGTGGACGGAGAGATCCAGCTTGCGCATGG
Organism: Neorhizobium sp. PAMB6716; assembly: GCF_058242805.1. Classification (NCBI taxonomy): domain Bacteria; kingdom Pseudomonadati; phylum Pseudomonadota; class Alphaproteobacteria; order Hyphomicrobiales; family Rhizobiaceae; genus Neorhizobium; species Neorhizobium sp. PAMB6716. The sequence continues at coordinate 1,720,114 of NZ_CM177835.1, read as the reverse complement.
CCTCGAACGTGTACTCGGTATCGGGCATGGCAACGGCCAGATTGCCGCCGAGGCAGATCAGGGCCTTCGATGTGCCGTCATTGATCGCATCCACCGCTTCCACGGCATTGTGGCCCTTGTCGCCGGTCGGGCGAAAGCCGAAAGCCCGTTCGATGCCATCGAGGAGGGCGGGAGTCGGAATTTCGGTGATGCCGACAGTGCGGTCGCCCTGCACGTTGGAATGGCCGCGCAAGGGGCAGATGCCGGCGCCTTCGCGCCCGATATTGCCGCGCAGCAGCAGGAAATTGGCGAGCTGTTGGACGTTTTCCGTGCCATGCGCATGCTGGGTGATGCCCATGCCGTAGCAGGCAATCACCTTCTTCGCCTTGATGTAGACATCCGCTGCGCCACGCAGAGCCTCTTGCGTGAGGCCCGACTTCAAAACAATGGCCCGCCAGGAGGTTGCATCGATATCCTGCCGCAACGCTTCAAGCCCGATCGTGTGTTCGGCGAGGAAATCCCGGTCGAGAACGCCCGGTCCACCGGCGGCACGGTCGGCATCGTCGCGCTCGAAAACGGCTTTCATCAGGCCCTTGAGGGCGGCGAGATCCCCGCCGGCCTTTACCTGATGGTAGGCGGAGGCAATCGGTGTGGAAGAGAACGTCGCCATCTCCACCGGGTCTTGCGGCGAGGCAAACTTTTCGAGCGCCCGTTCCTTCAGCGGATTGAACACGATGATCGGCACGCCGCGCCGTGCGGCTTCGTGCAGTGTCGCCATCATGCGTGGATGGTTGGTGCCGGGATTGTGGCCGAAGCTGAAGATGGCGTCGCAATGGTCGAAATCCTCCAGCAGCACCGTGCCCTTGCCGACGCCGATCGATTTTGGCAGGCCGACGCTGGTCGCCTCGTGGCACATGTTCGAACAGTCGGGAAAATTGTTGGTGCCATAGGCGCGCACAAAAAGCTGGAACAGGAAGGCTGCCTCGTTGGAGGCGCGGCCGGACGTATAGAATTCTGCTTGATGCGGGTTTTCCAGCGCGTTCAGGCCTTGCCCGATCAGCGCGAAGGCGTCTGCCCAGTCGATCGGCTGGTAACGATCCAGCTTGGCGTCATAGATCATCGGGTGGGTGAGGCGTCCCTGATCCTCAAGCTGATGATCGGTCCAGGTCCACAATTCGCTCACTGTATGCTCTGCGAAAAATTCCGGGCCAATGCGTTTTGCGGTGGATTCCCAGGTGATCGCCTTGGCGCCGTTTTCGCAGAATTCGAAGGACGAGGTGTGTTTCGGGTCGGGCCAGGCGCAGCCGGGGCAATCGAACCCTTCCGCCTGGTTGGCCTTCAGCAGTGTTGCGCTGCCTTGAGCGACAATCTGCTGCTGGGAAAGGGCCTTTGCGACAGCGCGGAGCGCACCCCAACCACCGGCCGGCGCATCGTATTCCTTGATGCCTGTGGGTCTTTTGCTGGACATGAGTAACTCCAAATGTTTGCTGCAACCGCAGGCGCGAAAAATGTCAAAACTTGGCTTTCATCAATCTAAACGGCGAAGCTGCATGTCGTCTTGTCAATTTCCTAAAAATTTTGAGAGTGGACCCGGCTTTTTTGCCGCGATACTGCGAGGGGGTGGTAGCGGCAAGGTCAGCCGGCACGCAGGAAGCGGATCGCTTCGTCGCGTCGATGCAGATAGAGCAGCACCCGCAGAGCCTGGCCCCGTTCACCGGTGAGATCCGGATCCTTTTCCAACAGGTAGGCCGCATCCTTGCGGGCGATTTCCAGAAGATCCGCATGGGCTTCCAGACTTGCGATGCGAAAACCCGGCGTGCCGGATTGACGGGTGCCCAGCAATTCGCCTTCGCCGCGCAGTTTCAAGTCTTCCTCGGCAATCAGAAAACCGTCCTCGCTGTCGCGCAGGATCGAAAGGCGGGCCTTGCCGGTTTCGCTGAGCGGCCCCTTGTAGAGTAGGATGCACGACGAGGCTTCGTCGCCGCGCCCGACGCGCCCGCGCAGCTGGTGCAACTGGGCAAGGCCAAACCGTTCGGCATGCTCGATGACCATGATGGTGGCATCCGGCACATCGACGCCGACTTCGACCACGGTCGTGGCAACAAGCAGGCGCAGGTCTCCGGCCTTGAAGGCTGCCATCACCGTGTCCTTTTCCGTGCCGCTCATGCGGCCATGGACAAGGCCAACCTTTGATCCCATCTGCGGCCCAAGCGCCTTGACCAAAACCGTATGACGCTCTTCCGCCGACATCAGCTCCGAGGCATCCGATTCCTCAACCAGCGGGCAGATCCAGTAGGCTTTCTTGCCATCGGCAATCGCCGCACGCAGGCGCCCGATGATGTCATCCAGCCGCTCTGTCGGCACCGTCACCGTCTGGATCGGCTTGCGGCCGGCCGGCTTTTCGGTAAGTTTGGATACGTCCATGTCGCCGAAGGCGGCGAGCACCAGTGTGCGCGGAATGGGCGTTGCCGTCATCACCAGCATATGCGGGGAAATGCCCTTGGCGGTGAGGCGCAGGCGTTGATGCACGCCGAATCGGTGTTGTTCATCCACCACCGCCAGCATGAGATCCTTGTAGACGATGGCATCCTGGAACAGCGCATGCGTGCCGACGATGATCTGCGCTTCGCCAGACGCAATACGCTCCATCAGCGCGTCGCGCTCGCGGCCCTTGACGCGGCCCGTGAGCACCTCGACCTTCAGGCCGACCGCTAGCCCAAAACGGCTGATCGTCGCAAAATGCTGCCGCGCCAGAATTTCCGTCGGCGCCATCAGCACCGCCTGGCCGCCGGCCTCCACTGCATCGGCCATGGCCATCAGCGCCACCAGCGTCTTGCCGGCGCCGACGTCACCCTGCACCAGCCGCAACATGCGCTCGTCTCTGGCGATATCGGCGCGGATTTCAGCAATTGCCTGAAGCTGGCTGCCGGTGAGCGTAAAGGGAAGGGCAGCCTTGATCGCGGCGGAGAGCCGGCCTTCGACGCGGATCGGCCGGCCGGCGACTTTTCGCAATTTCTGGCGCACCAGCGCCAGCGATACCTGGCCTGCCAGAAACTCGTCATAGGCCAGCCTGCGGCGCGATGGCGTCTGCGGATCGAGGTCATGGGCGTCGCGTGGATCGTGCAACTGACGAAAGGCATCCGAAACGGAAGGCAGCCCCTGTTTCTGCTGCAGCGCCAGATCCATCCATTCTGGAAATTCCGGCAGGCGGGCAAGCGATCCTTCGATGGCGCGGCGCAAGACCTTCGGCATCAGGCCGGCCGTCATCGGATAGACAGGCTCGACCAAGGGCATGTCACCGACTTCGGACACTTTCATCATCAGGTCCGGATGCACCATGGAGGGACGGCCGTTGAACCAGTCCACCTTGCCGCTCACCATCACCTGTTCGTCGATCGGCAGCGCCTTTTCCAGCCAATTGCCCTTGGCGCGAAAGAAGGTCAGCGCCAGCTCGCCGGTCTCGTCATGCAGGAAAACGCGGTAGGGCATGTTGGAGCCCGGCGGTGGTGGCTGATGACGGTCGACGCGGCCTTCGATTGTGACGATGGCGCCCTGCGGGGCAAGCGCAATGCCCGGACGGTTGCGCCGGTCGATGATCGAGGACGGCGCGTGGAAGAGCACATCCACCACACGGCAGTCCTCTCCGTCCTCGCGATTGGTGACGCGGGCGATCAGATCGGCGAGTTTCGGGCCGATACCGGCCAGGCTTCCGACGGGGGCAAACAGGGGATCAAGCAGGGCAGGACGCATGGCCGGCAAAATGCGCTGGAATTTGGCCGCTTGGCAAGGCTGACACGGAGAAGTTTTCATCCTATATCAGCGGCTCAACAAAGGTTTGAATTCCATGACTGGACTGACACGCACCAGCGCTGATCTCGATCCCCGCCGCCGCCGGATTCTCTACCGCTGCTGGCACCGTGGCATTCGCGAAATGGATCTCGTGTTCGGCGAATTTGCCGAGAACAATATTTCCGAGCTGTCGGACACCGAACTCGACGAGTTCGAGACGATCATGGCGGAAGAGGACCAGGATCTGAACCGCTGGATCACCGGCGCGGATCCCGTGCCGGAGTATTTGCCCCAGATGATGTTTGCGCGGCTTGCCGCCTATCGCCCGGACTTCGACATCGTGACGGTCGAGGCTTTGAAAGCAAAGCACGGACTGAGCGAATGATTTCAGGTTTCGACGCGAAGAAGATCGCTGCCTCCGCGGCGGGGCTGACCATTGCCAATGTTCAGGCCGGCATGGAGCCGCTGCTGCTTGCGGAACTGGCGCGCACCGGCCAGCCGGTGGCCTATGTCATCTCCGATGGCCAGCGCATGGCCGATATCGAGCAGATGCTGTCTTTCGTCGCGCCCGATATTCCGGTGCTCACGCTGCCGGCCTGGGACTGCCTGCCCTATGACCGTGTGTCGCCCAGCGCCTATGTCTCGGCACGCCGTCTGACGGCCCTGTCTGGCCTCATTGCCCATGCGAAAAAGCCGCATCCGGCCATCGTACTCGTCACCGTTAATGCGATGATGCAGAAGATCGCGCCGGCCGAAGTGATCGACAGCCTGGCGTTTTCGGCCCGTCCCGGCAACGTCATCCGCATGGACGATATTGCCGCTCGCCTTGAGCGCAACGGGTTCGACCGGGTGTCGACGGTGCGCGAAGTGGGTGAATTTGCCGTGCGCGGCGGCATTCTCGATGTCTTCGTGCCCGGCACAGAAGAGCCGGTGCGGCTCGATTTCTTTGGCGATACGCTGGAGACGATCCGTACCTTCGACCCGGCAAGCCAGCGCACGACGGGGCAAGCCCGCTCGCTCGATCTCAACCCGATGAGTGAGGTGACGCTGACGCCGGATACGATCAGCCGTTTCCGCAAATCCTACCTCTCCACCTTTGGCGCGGCGACCCGCGACGATGCACTTTATCAGGCCGTCTCCGAAGGTCGGCGTTATGCCGGCATGGAGCACTGGCTGCCGTTGTTCTACGAGCATCTGGAAACAGCCTTTGAATATCTCAAGGGGTTTCGCATCGTCACCGATCATACGGCGCGCGAGGCAGCCCAGGAACGCTCCAAGCTGATCCTCGACTATTTTGATGCGCGCCAGAACACGGTGACCACAGGCAAGGGCACGACGGCGCAATCGGCGCCCTACAAGCCGGTGTCGCCGGGCCAGCTTTACTTGACGGGCGGTGCCTTTGCCGATCTGCTGGATGCCGCCGGCGCTCTGCGCCTGACGCCGTTCAACGAGCATGACGGGCAGGCGCGCCGCGTCGTGACGCTCGATGCCCATGCCGGGCCGCGCTGGGCAAAGGCGCAGGCTGAGGCCGAAGCGGAGCGGGCAAACCGCGAAGAGCGCGTCAACGTTTTCGATCTCGTCGTCAAGCATATTGCCGACAAGCGCGCTGAGGGGTCAAAGGTTCTCATCACCGGCTGGTCCGCCGGTTCGCTCGACCGCCTTCTGCAGGTGCTGGACGAGCGCGGCCTGAAGCGCATCCGTCAGATCGAAAAATTCGCCGATATCAAGACGCTCCAGAAAGGCGAGGCGGCCTCTGCCGTCTTCAGCATCGAGGGCGGCTTTGAGACGGGCGATCTCGTCGTCATCGGCGAACAGGATATTCTTGGCGACCGCATGGTGCGCCGCTCCAAGCGCCGCAAGCGCGGTGCCGATTTCATTGCAGAAGTGGCGGGCCTCGACGAGGGGTCGCTGGTGGTGCATGCCGAACACGGCATCGGCCGTTTCGTCGGCCTCATTACGATCGAGGCAGCCGGTGCGCCGCGCGCCTGTCTGGAACTGCATTATGCCGATCAGGCAAAGCTGTTCCTGCCGGTCGAAAACATCGATCTTTTGTCGCGATACGGTTCGGATGCGGCGGAAGCCCAGCTCGACAAGCTCGGCGGCGGCGCCTGGCAGGCCCGCAAGGCCAAGCTGAAGAAGCGCCTGCTCGACATGGCCGATGGCCTGATCAAGCTTGCTGCCACCCGCATCACGCGCCGCGCGCCGGTTCTCGAAACGCCGGAAGGGCTCTACGACGAATTTGCCGCCCGCTTCCCCTATGACGAGACGGAAGATCAGGCGAGCGCCATCGATTCGGTGCGCGGCGATCTCGCCGCCGGCCGCCCGATGGACCGCCTCGTCTGCGGCGACGTCGGTTTCGGCAAGACGGAAGTGGCGCTGCGCGCCGCATTCTTCGCTGCCATGAATGGCGCACAGGTGGCGGTCGTCGTGCCGACAACGCTTCTTGCCCGCCAACATTTCAAGACCTTTCGCGAGCGGTTTCGCGGGCTGCCGATCCGGGTGGAACAGGCCTCGCGCTTGGTCACCACCAAGGAGCTGAACCAGACCAAGAAGGATATCTCTGACGGAAAGGTGGATATCGTCGTCGGCACCCATGCGCTTCTCGGCACCGGCATCAAGTTTGCCAATCTCGGCCTTCTCATCATCGATGAGGAGCAGCACTTTGGCGTCAAGCACAAGGAAAAGCTCAAGGAACTGAAGAGCGACGTACATGTGCTGACGCTCTCGGCGACGCCCATTCCGCGCACGCTGCAACTGGCGATGACCGGGGTGCGCGAACTGTCGCTGATCACCACGCCGCCGGTTGACCGCATGGCTGTGCGCACCTTTATCTCGCCGTTCGATGCGCTCGTCATCCGCGAGACCCTGATGCGCGAACATTATCGCGGTGGCCAGAGTTTTTATGTCTGCCCGCGTCTCGCCGACCTGCCGGAAATCCAGGCTTTTCTCCAGTCGGACGTTCCCGAACTGAAGGTCGCCATCGCCCACGGTCAGATGGCGGCGGGCGAGCTGGAAGACATCATGAATGCCTTCTATGACGGCCAGTATGACGTACTTCTGTCGACCACCATCGTCGAATCGGGCCTTGATGTGCCGACAGCCAACACGCTGATCGTTCACCGCGCCGATATGTTCGGTCTCGCCCAGCTTTACCAGCTGCGCGGCCGCGTCGGGCGCTCCAAGGTGCGCGCCTTTGCGCTCTTTACGCTGCCGGTCAACAAGACGCTGACGACGACGGCCGAGCGGCGGCTGAAGGTGCTGCAATCGCTCGACACACTTGGCGCCGGCTTCCAGCTGGCAAGCCACGACCTCGACATTCGCGGCGCCGGCAATCTTCTGGGCGAAGAACAGTCCGGCCACATCAAGGAGGTCGGTTTCGAGCTGTACCAGCAGATGCTGGAGGAAGCGGTTGCCGAAGTGAAGGGCGACGACGAAATTCTCGACACCGGCTGGTCACCGCAGATTTCCGTCGGCATCACGGTGATGATCCCGGAAAACTACGTGCCGGATCTTCACCTGCGCATGGGTCTCTATCGCCGCCTTGGCGAGTTGACGGATCTCTCCGAAATCGATGGTTTCGGCGCCGAAATGATGGACCGTTTTGGCCCGATGCCGGTCGAGGTGCAGAACCTGTTGAAGGTCGTCTACATCAAGTCGCTCTGCCGCACGGCCAATGTCGAAAAGGTGGAGGCAGGCCCGAAGGGCATCGTGCTGCAATTGCGCGACAAGCTGTTCCCGAACCCGGCAGGCCTCGTCGGTTATATCGCCAAACAGGGCTCGATGGCAAAAATCCGCCCCGACCACTCGATCATGCTGCTGCGCGACCTGCCGACGCCGGAAAAGCGCCTGACGACGGCAGCCCAGATCATGACGCAGCTGGCGGAGCTTGCAAGGAAGGGCTGAGGTCGCGCCTCAGCCCCGCGTGTCGGCATCCTCCGGCTTCACGGCAATGGTGGCTTCACTCTGCCCGGCAACGGGTGGAGGAAGCGTCACGCCGCGGATGCGTTCACGTGACAGGGTGAGCAGGCCGGAGCCCACGATGAGGGCAATGCCGAGGCCCATCCAGAGATCCACGTGATCGCCGAAGATCAGATAACCGAGGAGGATGGCCCAGAGCATCTGGCTGTACTGGATCGGTGTGACGATGGCGGCTGGCGCATAAAAGGAGGCGACCATCAGCAGCACGGTGCCGACCGCCGCGAGAAGCCCGAAAATAACGATCAGAAAAACATCATAGGCTGAAGGCACCATCAGGTTCGGCAGCATGGCGATGGCGCAGACGATGAGGCCGCCAAGAAGCCCCGCGCCATACATCGAGATGTTCTTTTCGCTGGGGCCGAGATAACGATAGATGATGACGGAAACGGCCCCGGTAAAGCCGGAGGCGAGGGCCGTCAGGTGGGCAAAGGATAGCTCGCGAAAACCTGGCCGAAGCACCACCAGAACCCCCAGAAAGCCGACAGCCACCGCCGTCCAGCGCTTTGCCCCGACCTTGTCCTTCAAGAAGATCACCGACATGATCGTGGCAAAGGACGGCAGCAGGAAAATCAGGCAGAAGGCTTCTGCCATGGAGAGATGCGTGAAGGCGACGATGCTGCCGACCGTGCCGATGGCCGAGCAGAAAAACCGCAACAGCCAGAGCGGCCGGTTGGTGGTGCGCACCATGTCGGTCCAGCGATCGCCGGACTTCAGCAGGAAGGGCACGGCGAGAACACCGACAAGCGTCCCAAGGAAGCCCGCCTGGAACGGCGGCACGCGCCCCTCCACCATCTTGATGGCGGCATCGCTGAAGGAATAGGCGGCAAAACAGGCAAAGGCGATCAGAACGCCCTTCAAGGTCGAATCGGAAGCACGCAAACGAAATATCCCGGCGAGGTTCTTGTCCTGCCGGGATAGGTCCGATGCGCCTGTCCGTCAATTCGCAATGTCATGCCGCGGTGGACGCACACCCGTGTGTCGGTCAGTTCATGCCGGCACGGGCCTCCGCTTTCGCCTTGGCAATCTCGCGAAAAGCATTGGCCAGCACATCCGGCGTCTGCGCACCGCTCACCGCATATTGCTGGTCGATGATGAAGAAGGGCACGCCATTAACGCCCATCGTCTGGGCGGCCTCGATCTCGGCAATCACCGTGTCCTTGTCTGCGTCTGATTGAAGCAGCGGAGCGATGACGGCACGCTGGAGCCCCGCCTGTTCAGCGATGTCAAGCAGGACTGCGTGATCACCGACATTGCGTCCCTCTTCGAAATTGGCCTTGAACAGCAGGTCGACCAGCTTGTCCTGGATCACGCGGCCCTCGATCATCGCCCAGTGGATCAGCCGATGGGCATCGAGCGTGTTCGGGCCAATGCGGATCGCATCGAAATCAAAAGCGATGCCGACTTCACGGCCAAGCCCGGTCAGCATCTCGTGGCCGCGCTTGACGGCTTCTGCGCCGCCGAGCTTTGCCTCCAGTGCTGCCTTCTGGTCGACACCTTCTGCCGGATAGTCCGGGTTGAGGCGATAGGGGCGCCAGTTGATGTCGATGCCCACCTCGTCCTGAACTTCGGCGATGGCCAGTTCCAGCCGCGCCTTGCCGAGATAACACCAGGGGCAGACCACGTCCGAAACGAGGTCGATTGTCAGTTTTTCCATCGCAAAGGTCCTTTGGTCAGGCGAGGTGGGGCTGGCGCTACTGCGCGCGAACATCCCACCAGGTTGGCAACTGGTAGCCGTAGAGCGGCACCGTGTCGGGATGGGCAATGGTGCGCCAGCGCGCCACCCATTGCTCGGGGATATGGTAGAGCGGCACCATGTAGAAGCCGGCAAGCAGCAGCCGGTCATAGGCGCGCACGGCGGTGGTGAAGTCCTCTTTCGATCGGGCATTCAGCATGGCCTGGATCACGCGGTCCACATCGGGATCGCCAAGGCCTGCAAAGTTGAAGCTTCCCTGCCGGTTTTTCGAATCGCTCGCCCAGCGCCCGACCTGCTCGATGCCCGGAGACAGCGACGAGGGATAGGACTTCATGATCACATCATAGTCGAAACTGCCGGAGCGGCTCTGGTACTGCGCGTCATCAACGGTGCGGATCGCGGCGTCAACGCCGATCATCTTCAGCGTGCGCTGGAAGGCGATGGCGACTTTTTCCTGGTCCTGGCTCTGCGTCATGATTTCAAAGGCAAGCGGGCGGCCGCTACCATCCACCATGCGGCCCTTGTCGATGCTGTAGCCGGCCTTCTTCAATCGCTCCACCACCTGGCGCAGCACCTTGCGGTCACCGCCGGACCCGTCGGTTTGCGGCAGGACGGTCTTGCCGGCCAGGATGTCGGCGGGGATGCGATCCTTCGCCTGGCCGAGCAGCGCCAGTTCCTTGTCGTCGGCGGCATGGCCAAGCGAGGAAAGCTCGGAATTTTGCCAGTAGCTTTGCGTGCGGGTATAGGCGCCATCGAAGAGGTTGCGATTGGCCCATTCAAAATCAAAGGCCAGCGTCAGCGCTGCACGCACATCCGGGTTTTCAAACATCGGACGGCGCAGGTTAAAGACGAAGCCCAGCATGCCGGTCGGCAATTCCGGCTTGAACACGTCCTTCACCACCTCGCCGCTGGTCACGGCCGGAAAATCATAGGCGCGGGACCAATGGGTGGGGTTGCCCTCAAGATAGACGTTGATCGCGCCCTTCTTGAAGGCCTCGAAAAGGGTGTTTTCCTGCAGGAAATATTCGACCGAAATCTGGTCGTAATTGTCAAAGCCGACCTTGGAGGGAATGTCCTTGCCCCAGTAATCGGCGCGCCGCTCGTAGACGATCTTCTGGCCGGGCTGGACCGACGTGACGCGATAGGGGCCGGAGGCGACTGGAATTTTTAAGGTAGACTGGTCAAAGCTGTCCACGTCCACGGCATGTTTGGGAAGGATCGGCGTGCCCGTCGCCAATATCAACGGAAACTCACGATCCGCCTTGCCGTTGAAGGTGATGCGGACACCGTGTTCGCCGACCTTTTCCATCTTCTCGATCGGCAGCATGCGGTTGCTGAACGGGGTGCGGCCCTTGTCGCGCAGCACCTCCAGCGAAAAGATGACATCTTCCGGCGTCACCGGCTCGCCGTCGGACCAGCGTGCTTTGGGATTGAGGTTGAACTGGATGAAACTGCGTGCCTCGTCCGTCTCGACGCTTTCCGCCAGAAGCCCGTAGAGCGTGAACGGTTCGTCGGACGAGCGCACCATCAGCGTTTCGTAGATCAGGTTGCCGAAGATATTGTCCCAGATGCCGCGCGCCGTGGTGCGGATGCTCTTCAGGTTGAACGGATTGAGGCTGTCGAAGGTGCCGACGACGCCATAGGCAATGCTGCCGCCCTTCTTCACCGCCGGGTTGACGTAAGGGAAATGCTGAAAACCAGGCGGCAGTGCCGGCTGCCCATGCATGGCAAGTCCATGCTGGGGGGCGGCACCTGCAGAACCCGTAAGGGAAGGGCCGGCCAGCAGGAGTGCTGCCAGCGACAGGGTGATCAGATGGCGCATCCTCTACCTCATTATCTCTTCGCGATTCGGCTCAAACTAACGCATAGGACCGTCAAAAACCAATATAGCGCCGCGAAACTTGGAAAGGGCGGAGCGAATTTCAAAAGTAGTGCTGGATATCGCAGGCGCTGCGATGTAACAGATTTGGCCGAACACGCGGGTCATTCAATTGCCTTATTTAAACGACAGGTGAGGGACCACGACCCCGGCACGGAGCGGCACAACTGCTTCGAAAAACCGCTTTCAGGAGACGGATTCTGGTATGATGCTTAAGGCAAACAACGTTCTGCGGACGGCAATGTCCGCTCTCGCACTTTCCATCGGCGCTCTTCCGGTCGCAGCTTTCGCCCAGAACGCTGCCGCCCCGGCTGGCGCTCCGCCGCTTGGCTGGTTCAAGACGTGCGAAAAGCAGGACGACAGCGATGTCTGCGCCGTGCAGAACGTGCTTCTGTCGCAGAACGGCCAGCTCATCACGGCCGTTGGCCTGATCACCGTGGAAGGCAAGGTCAACCGCAAGATCCTGCAGGTTTCGGTTCCGTCCGCTCGGCTCATCCAGCCCGGCGTGATGATGCAGATCGATGGCGGCAAGGGCCAGAAGCTCGATTACGTGCTTTGCATTCCCGACCGTTGCACGGCTGAAGTGCCTTTGAGCGATGCAATGATCGCAAGCCTCAAGAAGGGCAATGAGGTGGTCTTCACCTCGATCAATTTCCGCCGCGCGCCGAACCCGATCAAGGTTTCTCTCGGCGGCTTCACCGGCGTTTTCGACGGCCCGGCAATTTCGCAGTCGCAGCTGGCTGAAAGCCAGCGCAGCCTGCAGGAAAGCATGCAGAAGAAGGCCGAAGAAGCACGCAAGAAGCTGGAAGACGCCCAGAACGCTGCCAAGGCTGGTAACTGATAAACGACTGGCTGAAAGGTCATTCGTCTCAATGAAAAACGACGCTGCGGATCATCGCAGCGTCGTTTTTTGTTGAGCCCTTCGGGCGATCGGCCGGCTTGCCTTCAGTGGGCAAGTATCGCTTTCGGGCGCAGCTGCCCGGACGGTGCCCGATCAAAGATCTGCGATACATGCGGATTGCGCAGCGGTTCACCGCTCTCGTCATGCATCAGGTTCTGCTCCGAGACATAGGCGACGTAGGCCGTCTCGTCGTTTTCAGCGAGCAGATGGTAAAAAGGCTGGTCCTTGTGCGGACGGATTTCTGCCGGGATAGAATTCCACCATTCTTCGGTATTGGCGAATTCGGGATCCACATCGAACACAATACCGCGGAACGGAAACACCTTGTGGCGAACGACTTCGCCGATCGTGAATTTTGCGTTTCTCTGTTTCATGATGCGAACTTCCTTTCGCATGACATGTGGTTATTCATCAAACTGACATCAAGTGGCTGGCAGGTCCATGAGAAATCAGGGTTCTGCAAGGGAAATCGCATTTTCAATCTCAAGGCGCAGTCAGGCGGATCTCTCGCGTCCATGAAAAAAACCGGCAGGTGAGACCTGCCGGTTTCCAATTCCAGATCGCGATCGAGCGTCGATCAGATCGAGTAGTACATATCGAATTCGACCGGATGCGGGGTCATTTCGAAACGCATGACTTCCTGCATCTTCAGTTCGATATAGGCATCGATCTGGTCGTCATCGAACACGCCGCCGGCCGTCAGGAACTTGCGGTCCTTGTCGAGGCTGTCGAGCGCTTCGCGCAGGCTGGCGCAGACGGTCGGGATCTTCTTCAGTTCCTTCGGCGGCAGGTCGTAGAGATCCTTGTCCATGGCCTTGCCCGGATGGATCTTGTTCTTGATGCCATCGAGACCGGCCATCAGCATGGCGGCGAAACCGAGATAGGGGTTCTGTGCCGGATCGGGGAAGCGTACTTCCACGCGCTTGGCCTTCGGGCCGGAGCCGAACGGAATGCGGCAGGAGGCCGAACGGTTGCGAGCCGAATAGGCAAGCAGAACCGGCGCTTCATAACCGGGAACCAGACGCTTGTAGGAATTGGTCGTCGGGTTGGTGAAGGCGTTGATCGCCTTGGCGTGCTTGATGATGCCGCCGATGTAATAGAGGCAGGTTTCCGACAGGCCGGCATATTCGTCGCCGGCAAAGGTCGGCTTGCCGTCCTTCCAGATCGACTGATGCACGTGCATGCCCGAGCCGTTGTCGCCATAAATCGGCTTCGGCATGAAGGTTGCCGTCTTGCCATAAGCATTGGCCACCTGATGCACGACATATTTGTAGATCTGCATCTTGTCGGCATTGCGCACCAGCGTGTCGAACTTGACGCCGAGTTCGTGCTGGGCTGATGCCACTTCGTGGTGATGCTTTTCGACGACGACGCCCATTTCGGTCAGCACCGTCAGCATTTCCGAGCGCATGTCCTGCAGGCTGTCGACCGGAGGAACCGGGAAATAGCCGCCCTTGACGCGCGGACGGTGGCCAAGATTGCCCGTCTCATAGTCGGTGTCATCGTTCGACGGCAGTTCCGACGAATCGAGCTTGAAACCGGTATTGTAAGGGTCTGCCTTGTATTTCACGTCGTCGAAGACGAAAAATTCCGGCTCGGGGCCAACAAAGACCGTGTCGCCGATACCGGAGGCCTTCAGATAGGCTTCGGCCTTCTTGGCCGTGCCGCGCGGATCGCGGTTATAGGCTTCGCCGGACACCGGGTCGAGAATGTCGCACATGACAACCATGGTCGACTGGGCAAAAAACGGGTCCATGTGGACGGTTGCCGGATCCGGCATCAGCACCATGTCGGACTCGTTGATGGCCTTCCAGCCGCCGATGGACGAGCCGTCGAACATGACGCCATCGGCGAACATGTCCTCGTCGACCGCCACGACATCCATCGTCACGTGCTGCAGCTTGCCTTTGGGGTCGGTAAAGCGCAGATCGACGAACTTGACGTCGTTCTCCTTGATCTGTTTCATGATGTCGCTTGCGGTCGTCATGGTCTCTCCCTTGGATATGAAATAATGGCGTTATCCGGTTCTTTGCAGCCGGATTTATGACGCAGGTTCAGATGGCGTCCACGCCGGTCTCGCCGGTGCGGATACGAACCACTTCTTCCACGTTGGATACGAATATCTTGCCGTCGCCGATGCGTCCAGTCTGGGCCGCGTTGCGGATGGCGTCGATCACAGCGTCGACATTCTCGTCAGCCAGCACGACCTCGACCTTCACCTTCGGCAGAAAGTCCACGACGTATTCAGCGCCGCGGTAAAGCTCCGTATGTCCCTTCTGGCGTCCGAAGCCCTTGGCCTCCGTCACCGTGATCCCCTGCAGTCCGACCTCTTGAAGCGCTTCCTTAACTTCGTCGAGTTTGAAAGGCTTGATGATCGCTTCGATCTTTTTCATGAGAAAATGTCTCTCCGCTTCTCCCTTGGGAGCAGGCCATTGCCCGCTCGCCCTTGTTGATGCAGGTATCGTGCCAAACCAGGACTGAGTTTGGCAGAAATCCTTTACCGGTTGCCGAGCCCTGGTCGCTCAGCCGGTATGCATATGGCAGGCTATGGTTTCGCGATGCCGGTGGCAAGAGGTGTCTGGAAACTTCACCTCCTGCTTTTCGCGCGTAAAGCCTGCCTTTGTTTCGATGTGGATTTTATTTGTTCAAATGCCCAAAATATAGACATTTTCTGTTCAATTTTCGGGGTTGCGTTTTCGGCTGCCTGGGCTTGAATGGCGCGATGTTTCCAAATGCACCAATTCTGCTCACACCGGACGAGATGGCGGCCGTCGATACGGCGGCGGCCGCCTCCGGCCTTTCGTCGTTTTCGCTGATGGAGAGGGCAGGGCAGGCGGTCGCAGCGGCCGCGCTGAAATTTTATCCCGGCACGCAGCGCTTCCTCGTGCTGGCAGGGCCCGGCAATAACGGCGGCGATGCCTATGTGGCCGCACGTGCGCTTTGCGGCGCCGGAGCAAAGGTGGAGATCCATGCGCTGGCAGACCCGGCGTGCC
The DNA here is from genome assembly GCF_058242805.1 of Neorhizobium sp. PAMB6716. Classification (NCBI taxonomy): domain Bacteria; kingdom Pseudomonadati; phylum Pseudomonadota; class Alphaproteobacteria; order Hyphomicrobiales; family Rhizobiaceae; genus Neorhizobium; species Neorhizobium sp. PAMB6716. The sequence goes on along the minus strand of NZ_CM177835.1, from coordinate 1,704,902 downwards.
TTACGGGAGACGCCAGACATGCCTTCGACCTCTATGCGGGCGAAGCGCCCGCTGTTTTTCCCCAGCCGCTTCATCTTTATCGACCGGCAGAGGGCGATCTGGTGATCGACGGCATTTTCGGCGCGGGCCTGTCGCGGGACGTGCCAGACGGCGTGGCCGATATCATTGCGCGCGTCGAAAAGGCGGGCATCCCCGTATTGTCGATCGATCTTCCCTCCGGCGTCTGCGGCGCCCGTGGCCTTGTGCTGGGTGCTGCCTTTAAGGCGGAGCGCACGGTCACCTTCATGACGCGCAAGCCCGGCCACCTGCTGATGCCGGGACGGGCGCTCTGCGGCGCGGTGGAGGTGTTCGATATCGGCATTCCCCAACGCATCCTTGCGCAGAACTTAGGCCAACTGGCCGTCAACGTTCCCTCTGCATGGCGCGCATCGGCTCCGACGCTTGGCAGCGAGACGCACAAATACCGTCGCGGCCATCTCGTCGTGTTCAGCGGCGGGAAAAGTCACACAGGCGCCGCCCGCCTTTCGGCAGCCGCAGCCCTCCACATGGGCGCAGGGCTGGTGACCATTGCCTCGCCCACCGAGGCGCTGTCGGAACAGGCACCGGCGCTGACGGCCGTCATGCTCAGACAGATCGACACGAGCGGCGATCTGCAGGACTGGCTGGCTGCGGGAAAACTTGCCGCCTTCGTTATCGGCCCGGGTTTTGGCATTGGCGAGAAAGTCCGCGATTTTGTGCGCGCGATTGCAGAAAAGCCGGTGGTGGTCGATGCTGATGCCATCACTTCGTTTGCTGCAGGCACTGGCGGGTCAGCGCCCGAGGACCTGTTTTCGCTGTTTGAGCGGGGCGAGACGCGGCTGGTGCTGACGCCGCACGAAGGTGAATTCGGGAGGCTTTTTCCCGATCTTGCCGGCGATGCGAGGCTTGGCAAGATGGAAAAAGCAAGGGCGGCGGCTCTGCGCGCGCATGCCGTCATCGTCTACAAGGGAGCAGACACGGTGGTGGCGCATCCGGACGGTCGCGCGCTGATCAACGAGAACGCCCCGCCCTGGCTTGCGACGGCAGGTTCCGGCGATGTACTGGCCGGGCTGATCGGGGCGCTTCTCGCGCAGGGCATGCCGGCCTTCGAGGCTGCCGCGGCCGGTGTTTTCCTGCATGGAGAGGCAGGCATGAGAGCCGGGCTTGGCCTGACGGCCGAAACCCTTGTCCAACACGTCCGCCCGATCGAGGCCTTGCGCAAGGCGTCTTCCTGAACCCGCCTTTACGGCAGAAAGTCGAGAAGCATCGCCACGCGGCGGGCGGGATCAAGCCCCTGTCGTACCTCTTCCTCCAGAATGTGCGCCAAACGCTTGGTGCAGGCTTCTTTCTCCACGATGCGAAAGCCAAGCGTCGCGTAAAATGGTGCATTGAATGGGGCGAACCGATCCGTGGTCAACGTTGCACCTTGAAGCTTGTGCGACCGACCTTCAAGGAGAAGGGCCTGCACCAGACGCCGGCCAATGCCCTTGCGCTGGAAGTCGGGGTGAACATCCATCTCACCGATATGCAGCCAATCACCATCTGCGATAGAACCACCGGCATAGCCGACCGGCTCTGCATCAAGGAAAGCCGCGACCAGCATGCCCGCATCGAGGTAGGTCTGCAATTCGTCCAACGTGGCTGCTGATGCTTCGCCAGTGACGGCACCTGCCGCCTGAAGGGTGGCAAAGGCGGCAAGTTCTAGGGCTCGCAGGCTTTCAAAATCCGCCCTGCCTGCTGCGGCAATGCGAACCGTAAACGCATCTGTTTGCGTTACCGCCTTCACGGCGCCACTGATTTTTGCAGATGGCGCGCACCGTTCGGCGCATTCACCTTGCCGCCGGAGATGAAGAAGGCAAAGACATCGCGCGGTTTTACCGGCCCCTGATGGTCCGGTGCATTGCGTGGCAGATCCTTTGGCACGCCGCCTTTCGCATAGTTTTTGAACCGCTCGGCCCAGAGGTCGATGTCTTCTGGCGGATAGCAGGTCGGCGTGTCGTCCGTTCCCTTTTGCAGGCGGGCATAGACGAAATCGGCGGTGACATCGGCAAACATCGGGTAGTCGGGATGATCGGCGCAGACGGCGGCAACCTGGTATTTTGACAGGAGATCGACAAACTCGGGCGTGCAGAAACTCTCATGACGGGGCTCCACCACGTGGCGAAGCGGCAGGCCGTCGAGCGTTTTCGGCAATTGCTGGAGAAAGGCCTCGAAATCTTCCGGTTCGAATTTCTTCGTTCCCATGAACTGCCAGAGAATGGGTCCGAGATGGGGCCCCAATTCGGCAATGCCCTGGCCGAGAAACTTTTCGATCGACGGCCCGGCTTCCGCCAGCACCTTTCTGTTGGTGCAGTAGCGGCTGGCCTTCAGGGAAAACACGAAACTCTCCGGCACCTCAGCCGCCCATTTGGCAAAGGTGGCCGGCTTCTGGCTGGAATAATAGGTGCCGTTCACCTCGATGGCCGTCAGTTCGCGGCTGGCAAATTCCAGTTGACGCTTCTTGGTGAGCTTTTCCGGATAAAATGTGCCCTCCCAGGGATCGAAGGTCCAGCCACCGATGCCGGTGCGGATTATGCCGGATGTGCTCATGCGTTGGTCCTTTCGATCCATGGTGGCAGGGCAGGCGGCAGAGCCTTATTCTGCCGCTTCGACTTTGCGGACCGGCCGGCGCTCCAGCAGGTCTTTCAGGAACTGGCCCGTATAGGAGCGCTTTTCCTTGACGATGGCTTCCGGCGTTCCTGTTGCCACAATCTCGCCACCACCGGTGCCACCTTCCGGGCCGATATCGATGACCCAGTCTGCCGTCTTGATGACTTCCAGATTGTGCTCGATGACGACGACCGAATTGCCCTGGTTGACCAGTTCATGCAGCATTTCCAGCAGTTTTGCGACATCGTGGAAGTGCAGCCCGGTTGTCGGTTCATCCAGAATATAGAGCGTGCGGCCGGTCGAGCGTTTTGACAATTCCTTGGCCAGCTTCACGCGCTGCGCCTCGCCGCCCGACAGCGTATTGGCCTGCTGGCCGACCTTGATATAACCGAGGCCGACATCGAACAGCGCCTGCAGCTTGTCGCGCACCGCCGGAACCGCCGAGAAGAAGTCGACACCTTCCTCCACCGTCATGTCGAGCACGTCGGCAATCGACTTGCCCTTGAAGGTGACATCCAGCGTTTCGCGATTGTAGCGCTTGCCGTGGCAGACATCGCAGGTGACATAAACGTCCGGCAGGAAGTGCATCTCGATCTTGATGACACCATCACCCTGGCAGGCCTCGCAACGACCGCCCTTGACGTTGAACGAGAAGCGGCCAGGCTGATAACCGCGCGCTTTTGCCTCCGGCAGGCCGGAAAACCAGTCGCGGATCGGCGTAAACGCGCCGGTATAGGTGGCGGGGTTCGAGCGCGGCGTGCGCCCGATCGGCGACTGGTCGATATCGATCACCTTGTCGATGAATTCAAAACCATCGATGCGGTCATGGTCGGCCGGAATTTCGCGCGCGCCCATGACACGGCGTGCGGCGGCCTTGTACAGCGTCTCAATCAGGAAGGTCGACTTGCCGCCGCCGGACACGCCGGTGACGGCGGTGAACAGGCCAAGCGGCACGGCGGCCGTGACATTCTTCAGATTGTTGCCACGGGCGCCGAAAACCTTCAGCTCCTTGCCTTTCTTCGGCTTGCGCCGTTCGGCGGGAACGGGCACGCCGAGTTCGCCGGAGAGGTATTTGCCCGTCAGCGATTTCGGATGCGCCATCACCTCCTGCGGCGTGCCGGCGGCAATGACCTCGCCGCCATGAATGCCGGCAGCCGGGCCGATATCGACCACATAATCGGCCGACAGGATCGCGTCCTCGTCATGCTCGACCACCAGCACCGTGTTGCCGATGTCGCGCAGGTGTTTCAGCGTGTCGAGAAGGCGGGCATTGTCGCGCTGGTGAAGACCGATCGACGGTTCGTCCAGCACATAGAGCACGCCGGTGAGGCCCGAGCCGATCTGCGAGGCGAGCCGGATGCGCTGGCTTTCTCCGCCCGACAGCGTGCCGGAATTGCGCGACAGGCTCAAATAATCCAACCCGACGTCGTTGAGGAAGCGCAGCCGCTCGCGAATTTCCTTGAGGATGCGCACGGCAATCTCGTTCTGCTTGGCGTTCAGCCGCTCCGGCAGATCCTCAAACCAGTCGCGCGCCACCTTGATCGACATCTGCGTGACCTGACCGATGTGCATCTTATCGATCTTGACCGCCAGCGCTTCCGGTTTCAGGCGAAAACCGGAACAGGCCGGGCAGGGTGCCGCCGACATGTAACGTTCGATTTCCTCGCGCGCCCAGGCGCTGTCGGTTTCCTTCCAGCGGCGCTCGAGATTGGGCACGATGCCTTCGAAATTCTTCGTCGTCTTGTAGGCGCGCGCGCCATCGACGTAATGAAACTCGATCTTTTCGTCCGTGCCGTGGAGGATCGCGCCCTGCGCTTCCTTGGACAGTTTAGCCCAGCGGTCCGACAGCTTGAAGCCATAGACCTTGCCCAATCCTTCCAGCGTCTGGTTGTAGTAGGGCGAGGAGGATTTGGCCCAGGGCGCGATGGCGCCATCCTTCAGTGTGCGCTCCGTCTCCGGGATGATGAGCGCTTCATCGACCTTCTGCTGCGACCCCAGACCGTCGCAGGTCGGGCAGGCACCGAAGGGATTGTTGAAGGAAAACAACCGCGGCTCGATTTCCGGAATGGTGAAGCCGGAGACGGGGCAGGCGAATTTTTCCGAAAACAGCACCCGTTCATGGGTCTCGTTGAGCGATTTGTTGGCCGAACCGCCGGCAGAGGTTTCCTCCGGCGGCAACGGCTTGTCGGCAAATTCGGCAATCGCCAGACCATCCGCCAACCGCAGGCAGGTTTCCAGACTGTCGGCCAGACGCGCCCCTATATCGGAGCGCACCACGACGCGGTCAACCACCACATCGATATCGTGCTTGTATTTCTTGTCGAGCGTCGGGGCTTCGGCGATCTCGTAAAAGGTGCCATCCACCTTCACGCGCTGAAAACCTTTCTTCATGAGGTCGGCGAGTTCCTTCTTGTACTCGCCCTTGCGGCCGCGCACGAGGGGCGCCAAGATATAGAGGCGGGTGCCTTCCTCGAAGGCCAGAACCCGGTCCACCATCTGGCTCACCGTCTGGCTTTCGATAGGAAGGCCGGTGGCTGGCGAATAGGGAACGCCGACGCGCGCAAACAGAAGGCGCATGTAGTCGTAGATCTCGGTGACGGTGCCAACCGTCGAGCGCGGGTTTTTCGAGGTGGTTTTCTGCTCGATGGAAATAGCCGGCGACAGGCCGTCGATCTGGTCGACATCCGGCTTCTGCATCATTTCCAGGAACTGGCGCGCATAGGCCGAAAGGCTTTCGACATAACGCCGCTGGCCTTCCGCATAGATGGTGTCAAAGGCCAGGGATGATTTTCCCGATCCGGACAGGCCGGTCATCACGATCAGGCTGTTGCGGGGCAGGTCGAGATCGATGCCCTTGAGATTGTGCTCGCGGGCACCGCGAATGGAAATCGTCTTGAGTTCGCTCATCGTGAAAAAGGCTCTGTGGGAGGACAAGTCCCTTATCTAGTGATCCAACGGCTGGTGTCGAGGCGAAAGGCGTTGCCGAGTGGCTTTTCGATTCGTCCTACGCATCCGGGCGTTGACAGGATCATAGCGGAATACTAGAACAAAGAAAGAACAAATTTGCTTGTGGATTACCGATCTCCAAAACCCATTCGCCGCCGGCAATGGGGTAGAGTGGGAAAGGTTTTTAAAATTCGCGCGCCGCATGCGGCAGCAGACAAGGTGAAAAAATGGCTGGCAGCGTCAACAAGGTAATTTTGATCGGCAATCTCGGCGCCGACCCGGAAATCCGTCGGACGCAGGACGGCCGGCCGATTGCCAACCTGCGCATCGCAACGTCTGAAACCTGGCGCGACCGCAACAGCGGCGAGCGCAAGGAAAAGACCGAATGGCACAGTGTGGTGATCTTCAATGAGGGTCTCTGCAAGGTGGCCGAGCAGTACCTGAAAAAGGGCGCCACGGTTTATATCGAAGGCCAGCTGCAGACCCGCAAGTGGCAGGACCAGACCGGCAATGACCGTTACTCCACCGAAGTCGTGCTGCAGGGTTTTAACTCCACGCTGACCATGCTGGGTGGTCGTGGTGAAGGCGGCGGCGGGCAGGGCGCTGGCTTTGGCGGCGGCAGATCCGGCGGCCAGCCGGCTGGCGGTGGTGATTTCGGTGGCGGCTATGGCGACGATTATGATCGCGCGCCGGCATCGTCCAGCCGCGGCGGCCAGCCTTCCGGTGGCGCTGCCGGCGGCGGTTTTGCCCGCGATCTCGATGACGACATCCCATTCTGATTCTTCTATAGCTATCGTTCAGGATGCGGCCGGCGAAGCGGATGTTTCGCCGGCCGTTTTGTCTTCGAGCATGGCGACCAACGCGTCGGATTGCGAGATGATGCCGGTCAGTCGGTTGCCCTCGCGCACCACCGGCAGGTGATGCAGGCCACCTTCGGCAAAGGCGATGATAGCCTCGGCGATGGGCGTGTCTCCCCGCACCGTGCGCACGGGCGCCGTCATGATGTCCTTGACCGTATCGTTCGGCGCCGACGCGCCGGACAGGATCAGGCTCAGCCGTTGTCTGAACGCGATGCGCGGACGCCCCGCCACCCAGCGCGGCTTGTGCAGGAAATCGCTCTGCGTGACGATGCCGATAACTTCTGCCCGGTCGTTGGTCACGGGGAGCGCATGAAACCGGTATCGATGCATCAGGGCATAGGCTTCGCGAAGACTGGTATCGGGCGCCACCGCCACGACATCGCGTGACATGATGCTGGCGCAATCGGCATGCTGCGCGCGGCGGCGATAAGAGCGCAGTTCGGTGCGCCGCAAAATGGTTTCGAGGTCGCCGCGGTCGATATCCAGAAACCGGTCATAGTCCTTCAGCACCTCGTCCAGATCTTCCGTCAGAAATCCGATACGCGAGAGCGGCGCTGGATCGGCCGTTACGCGGGAAAAAGGCTGCAGGCGGTGCGGATAGATGCCTCCGGTCAGACGGTGAAAGACAAGCGCGCTTGCAAGCAGCAGCAGCGAATTGCCAAGAACCGGCCATAACACGAAACCGAACCCCAGATCGTGAACGGCAGCACCGCCAACGACGGCCGTCAGCGCCACGGCGCCGCCCGGAGGGTGCAGGCAGCGGCAGGCCGTCATCACAGCGATCGCGAGGCTGACGGCAAGCGCTGCGGCGAGAACTGGGTCTGCTACCAGAACCGTCGCTGCCACACCCATCAATGCCGAAAGCCCGTTCCCGCCGACCACCGACCAGGGCTGCGCCAGCGGGCTGGAGGGCACGGCAAACAGCAGCACGGCCGAGGCACCCATGGGGGCAATCAGCGCGGGGGCGGCAAGGCCGAGCTTCAGGGCAAGAAGGCTTGCAACAGCCGTGACGGCAATTCCGACAAGCGCGCCCATCGGCGCGCGGATGCGTTCCTTGAGGCTGAGCGGCGGCGGCGTGGGCAGAAAGCGGCGGAGGTCGAAAATGGGTTTCATGTCATGGGCCTGGGGTGCGGAAGAAGGCGGTGTGAAGACCCTCTTTCCGGCAGCAGAGGAAGCAGCAACGCGCTCACAGCGCTGCATCGGGAGGAGGCGTGTGTCGACAGAACAGTCAGAGCGCAAAAGCGGATTTGACGCCATCGACGACAAACTGCGCCGAGAGGGCGGCGAGCAGCACGCCGAGGAGACGCGTTAGAAGCGCGCGGCCGGAGACGCCGAGATACTGGTCGAGCCGGTCGGCAATCATCAGCGCGATCAGTACGGTTGCCATGGCAATCGCCAGCATCAGGATGAGCAGCGCCCGGTCGAGCGGTTCGGCAAAGGAGCCGGCGAGCAGCACAGTGGCCGAAATGGCGCCGGGGCCGGCAATCAGTGGCAGCGCCAGCGGAAAAATGGCGATATTCTGGATGTGGTCGATGGTGATGGCAGTCTTGGACGTCTCTTCCTTGCGGTCGTTGCGCTTCTGGAAAATCATCTCGAAGGCAATCCAGAACAGCAGCAGACCGCCGGAAATCCGAAACGCGCCCATTGAAATGCCGAGCAGCGACAGGATGCCAGCACCGAAGAGGGCAAACACCGCAAGAATGAAAAAGGCGATCACCGAGCCGCGCCAGGCCACCTGGCGTCGCTGCGCCCGTGTGAGCCCCGCTGTCAGGCCGAGAAAGATCGGCGCCAACCCCGGCGGATCAAGGGTGACCAGCAGCGTCGTGAACGCGCTCATGATGGTATCTGCGCTCGCCATCCGTCTTCCCCCTGACGCCGCTTGCGGCGGCCCGTTAACATTGTTAGGACAGTTCTGCGGGCGAGGAAAGTTCCAGATGCACTGACTTTCGTGCATTTGCCCCGCAAACGTCGCAAAAGCCTGTTCAAAACCTGCCGGTAAATTGGCGTTGAACCGGCCTTTCGGCTATACAGAACCAACTGATTCCGAACAGAGATCGTATCCGATTTGACTGAGCAGAGCACCCCCGGCGGCGGAAAGCTGCCTCCCGGCATCGAACCTATTTCCATCATGGAGGAGATGCAGCGGTCTTATCTCGACTACGCCATGAGCGTTATCGTGAGCCGCGCGCTGCCTGACGTGCGTGACGGTTTGAAGCCGGTCCATCGACGCATCCTTTACGGGATGAATGAACTTGGGCTGGACTGGAACAAGAAATACGTCAAGTCGGCGCGCGTGACCGGTGACGTGATGGGTAAATACCATCCGCACGGCGACTCCGCGATCTATGACGCCTTGGCCCGCATGGCGCAGGATTGGTCTTTGCGCATGCCGCTGATCGATGGTCAGGGCAATTTCGGCTCCATCGATGGCGATCCGCCGGCAGCCCAGCGTTATACCGAGTGCCGCCTGCAGAAGGTGGCGCATGCGCTGCTCGACGATCTCGACAAGGAAACAGTGGATTTCCGCGACAACTACGACGGCACCATGTCGGAGCCGGTCGTTGTTCCCGCAAAGTTCCCGAACCTGCTGGTTAACGGTGCGGGCGGCATTGCCGTCGGCATGGCGACCAACATTCCGCCGCACAACCTGGTGGAAGTGATCGATGGGGTCATCGCCCTCATCGATAATCCGGCCATCGAACTTCCGGAACTGATGCAGATCATTCCCGGCCCGGACTTTCCGACCGGCGCGCTGATTCTTGGCCGTTCCGGTATCCGCTCGGCCTATGAGACCGGCCGCGGGTCTGTCATCATGCGCGGACGCGCCCGTATCGAGCCGATGCGCGGCGACCGCGAGCAGATTATCATCGACGAGGTTCCCTTTCAGGTGAACAAGGCGACGATGATCGAAAAGATCGCCGAACTGGTGCGTGACAAGCGCATCGAGGGCATTTCGGATCTGCGCGACGAAAGCGACCGCCAGGGTTACCGCGTCGTCATCGAGTTGAAGCGCGATGCCAATGCCGATGTGATCCTCAACCAGCTCTATCGTTACACCCCGCTGCAGACCTCGTTCGGCTGCAACATGGTGGCGCTGAACGGCGGCAAGCCGGAACAGCTGACGCTGCTCGACATGCTGCGCGCCTTTGCCGTCTTCCGCGAGGAAGTGGTTAGCCGGCGAACCAAGTACCTTCTGCGCAAGGCGCGTGATCGCGCCCATGTGTTGGTCGGCCTTGCGATCTCGGTCGCCAATATCGACGAGATCATCAGTCTCATCCGCCGTGCGCCCGATCCGCAGACGGCGCGCGAGCAGCTGATGACCCGCCGCTGGCCGGCCATGGATGTCGAAGCGTTGATCCGTCTAATCGACGATCCGCGCCATCGCATCAACGAGGACGGCACGTATAACCTCTCGGAAGAGCAGGCGCGGGCCATTCTCGAACTGCGCCTGGCACGCCTCACGGCGCTCGGTCGTGATGAAATCGGCGACGAGCTGAACAAGATCGGCGCCGAAATCAGCGATTATCTCGATATCCTGTCATCGCGCCTGCGCATCCAGACCATCGTCAAGGATGAACTCATCGCCGTGCGCGACGAGTTTGGCACGCCGCGCCGCACCGTCATCATGGATGGCGGCCCCGACATGGACGACGAGGACCTGATTGCCCGCGAGGACATGGTCGTCACCGTGTCGCATCTGGGTTACATCAAGCGCGTTCCGCTTACCACCTACCGCGCCCAGCGCCGTGGCGGCAAGGGACGGTCGGGAATGGCTACCCGGGATACGGATTTCGTTACCCGGCTATTTGTTGCCAATACCCATACGCCGGTTCTGTTCTTTTCCTCGCGTGGCATCGTCTACAAGGAAAAGGTCTGGCGCCTGCCGATCGGCACGCCGCAGTCTCGCGGCAAGGCGCTCATCAACATGCTGCCGCTCGAGCCGGGTGAACGTATCACCACCATCATGCCACTGCCCGAGGATGAAAAGAGCTGGGAGAACCTCGACGTGATGTTCTCCACGACGCGCGGAACCGTGCGCCGTAACAAGCTGTCGGACTTCATCCAGGTCAACCGCAACGGCAAGATCGCCATGAAACTCGAGGAAGAGGGCGATGAAATCCTCTCCGTCGAGACCTGCAATGGTGCGGGCGCTGCCGACAACGACGCAGGTGACGACGTGCTGCTGACGACGGCACTTGGCCAGGCCATCCGCTTCCCCGTCGATGAAGTGCGTGTCTTTGCCGGCCGCAATTCCATCGGTGTGCGCGGCATCACCCTTGCATCCGGCGACCGCATCATCTCGATGACGATCGTTGGCCATGTGGATGCCGAGCCGTGGGAGCGCGCCGCCTATCTGAAGCGCTCTGCTGCCGAGCGCCGCGCCAGCGGTGTCGACGAGGAGGATATCGCGCTTGTCGGTGAAGAGGTCGGCGAAGTCGGCGAACTCAAGGACGAGCGTTACCAGGAACTGAAGGCACGCGAGCAGTTCGTGCTGACGATTTCCGAAAAGGGTATTGGCAAGCGGTCCTCCACCTATGATTTCCGCACCTCCGGTCGCGGTGGCAAAGGCATCCGCGCCACCGATACCTCCAAGACGGCGGAAATCGGCCAGCTGGTCGCCGCCTTCCCGGTCGAGGTCAAGGACCAGATCATGCTCGTCTCCGATGGTGGCCAGCTGATCCGCGTGCCTGTTGATGGCATCCGCATCGCCAGCCGCGCCACCAAGGGGGTCACCATATTCTCCACCGCCAAGGATGAGAAGGTCGTGTCGGTGGAACGGATCAGCGAACCGGAAGGTGACGAGGATACCGCAGGTCTGCCGGAAGAGGTTCTGGCCGAAACCGGTGATCTCGGGGCAGCTGCACCGTCGCAAGACGGCGCGTCCGGCGAAGGCGGCGAGGGGCAGCCCGAGTAAGGCCTCTCTCTCTGATGAATTTGAAAGGCCGGGCAACTTCATCGCCCGGCCTTTTTGTTGCTCTCAAAGAATGATGGAGAACAGGACTGTGCAAAAAAAAAGCGCGCATGAAAAAAGCCGGGGCTTTCGCCACCGGCTTTTTTCAGGACCGGGTGAACCCGGCTTGTCAGTCTTGGGATTAAGTTTTTATTCCGGATGAGCGGTTTTGACCTCTCCATCCGTTCCGCAGGCGTTTGCCTTAGAACGCGCTGTGGCGTTTGGCAAAATCGCGCAGGTTGGCGTGTTCACGCCGAAGTTCCGTCACGGTGGAAGTCACAGTTGCCACGAACATGGTGCTGATCAGGCCAGCAAGAACAATCATCGTCACGTACATATGCATTCCTTCCTTGACGGATGAAACTCAGTAGTACGGCTGCTCCACGTAGCTGCCCGTCATCTGAGTATAATTGACTTCATTGACGTTGGACTTCCCCTGATAAAGCGTGACCGTTGCAGTCATCATCACTGCAATCACCGCCGTCCACACCACATTGATCATGGTGATGGTGTCCGGCATGGCCGTCTTTTTCTTGGCAAACATTTCCAACTTCCTTTTCGTTGACCAGAACGCGCATCGCGCTCATGGGTTCCACCCGATTATGAAGAGACCCTAACGTGTGGCCTCTGAAGCCTGCCTGAAGGCGCCGTTCATCTGGCGTTCAGAATTCGTTAAGGTTCGACCCTTGCTGGCGTTGATCGAAAGAACGTCAACCGCAGAATGCGGAAGGGTTTTGCCGGTCATCAGGCTCGCCAGCCTTGTTTTTGTTCATCTTCGGGACGCAACCTTCTATCGCGCCGTTTGAATGGTGACAGATAATCATAGATCGCCTGAAACGGTCTTGAACGCCGCGTTCATCTGCCGTTCATCCGGGTGGACGCTTGCGAACAGGCGTCTTCCATGACACAAGGCGTCAAATCGCCAGGCGAGGTGCAATGCGGACAGCCTTCTATCCGGGATCTTTCGACCCCATGACGAATGGTCATCTGGATGTTCTCATCCAGGCGCTGAATGTTGCCGATGCGGTCACGGTGGCGATTGGCGTGCATCCGGGCAAAGCGCCGACGTTCAGCTTCGAGGAGAGGGCGGAGCTTATTCGTCTTTCGCTGCAAGAGGTGCTGCCGGAGCGGGCAGCCCAGCTGACCGTGGTGGCCTTCGACGGTCTTGTGGTGGAAGCCGCGCGCCAGAAGGGTGCCACCCTTTTGATCCGCGGGCTGCGCGATGGCAGCGATTTCGATTACGAAATGCAGATGGCGGGCATGAATGCGGCGATGGCGCCTGACATCCAGACCGTCTTCCTGCCGGCCGGTACGGCTTCGCGGCCTATTACGGCCACATTGGTTCGTCAGATCGCGGCCATGGGCGGAGATGTAAAGGCCTTTGTGCCGGCCCCCGTTCTCGATGCCCTTTCCAGGAAGTTCAAGCGCTGAGGCGCCAAGTCCAACACGGAGTTCACCCGATGAAACTTCTCACCCTTGCCTTTGCCGGCGCCATGGCCGCCGTATCCTTTGCCTCGACGGCGCTGGCGGCAGCCGATGATTTCCTCACCATCCAGCTGAAGAGCGGCCCCGTCGTCGTGCAGCTGATGCCGGAGGTCGCGCCCAAGCATGTGGCGCAGATCAAGAAGCTCGCCACGGAAGGCAAATACAACAATGTCGCCTTCCACCGCGTCATCGACGGCTTCATGGCGCAGACCGGCGACGTGCAGTTCGGCAATATGGAAAAGGGTTTTGACGCCCGCCGTGCCGGCACCGGCCAGTCCGACCTGCCCAACATTCCCGCCGAGTTTTCCAAGGTTCCGTTTGAGCGCGGCACCGTCGGCATGGCGCGGTCGCAGGATCCCAATTCCGCCAATTCGCAGTTCTTCATCATGTTCGACCAGGGCTCGTTCCTCAACGGACAATATACCGTCGTCGGCAAGGTCGTGTCGGGCATGGAAAATGTCGACAAGATCAAGCGCGGGCAGGGCGGCAATGGAGAAGTTTCAAGCCCCGACCGGATGATCAAGGTCACCGTCGGAAAGTAAAGGGCGCAACGCCCGTCAAGAAGGAGAGAAACATGGCCGAGATCAAGGATCCGGAAAACACCATCATCCTGGAAACCACCAAGGGCCAGGTCGTTATCGCCCTGATGCCGGACCTGGCACCTGGCCATGTCGCCCGCATCAAGGAACTGGCACGCGAAGGCGCCTATGACGGCGTCGTCTTCCACCGCGTCATCCCCGATTTCATGGCGCAGACCGGCGACGTGAAGTTCGGCAAGAAGGGCGGCGAAAGTTTTAACCCGGGTCGCGCCGGCATGGGCGGTTCCGACAAGCCGGATCTGGCTGCGGAATTCTCGGCCGTTCCGCATGTGCGCGGCACGTGCTCGATGGCCCGTTCGCAGAGCCCGAACTCGGCCAATTCGCAGTTCTTCATCTGCTTTACCGATGCGCCTTGGCTCAACAAGCAGTATTCCGTCTGGGGTCAGGTCATCGAAGGCATGGACGTCATCGACCTCGTCAAGAAGGGCGAGCCGGTCACGGATCCCGATTCGATCATCTCGATGAAGGTTGCTGCGGACGCATGACATCCGCATCGAACGTATCTTACACGTTCGAAGATTTAGGGGCCGTGCTGCATAAGGCACGGCTCCGTGCTTCTGAGACTATGTCCGCGCAAGACGATGCTTGGCGGCGTTTGACCCGTGGCGCGCGTCATCAGTTAGCTAATTCTGCGGACGGATTGACGCGGAAGCAAATTCTTGCCGCACCGGACTTCTTTTATTCGCATCTGCGATCGGCAGTATTTTCCGCCGCCTGTTATTTCGAGTATTCGACTGTTTTTGACAAGCTGTCTGCAAAGACCGTTCCCGATCCTGTCAGAGACGCCGCCATTGAGGCCGCACATGTCTTTGCTGACGTAGTTCCCATCGATTTATTCAATGCAATGAATACAGCTTCTTCGGTCGAAATGGTCGTGATTGCGCCGGAATGGGGTAAAAAATCGAAGGATTGCTTTGCTGAGATATTCCCCCATGTGAAAGAAGCACGCGATGCGGTCACACATGCTCATGACCGTCAGTTTGGCAGATATGTTAGCAAGCTGCTTCCCAACGCCGAAGTGGGAGGTGGACCCTTGGCCCACTGCGGTAAACGATATACCGACGACCGAGGCGGCAAATTCATATTCGAATTTGATTTATATCGATTCGAGCGCCTGCTTCAGAGTTTCGCGAGCTTAGTATGAAAGTAGACCTTTTCGATTTCGATCTGCCGGATGACAACATTGCGCTGCGGCCGGCAAGCCCGCGCGATAGCGCGCGCCTGCTGATCGTTCGCCCTCAGCATGATCCGGTGCTGGAAGACCGCATCGTGCGCGACCTGCCGTCCTTCCTCAAACCCGGCGACGCGCTGGTGTTTAACGATACCAAGGTCATTCCCGCCCAGCTCGAAGGGGTTCGCACGCGAGAGGGCGCGCCGGATCTTTCGGTCTCTGCCACGCTGCATATGCGCGTGGCGCCCGACCGCTGGAAGGCTTTTGCCAAACCCGGCAAACGGCTGAAGATCGGCGATCGCATCCGCTTTGGCCATTCCGGCGAAACCTGCGCGCTCGGCACGCTTGATGCTCTGCTTGCGGAGAAAGGCGAGGGCGGCGAGGTGACGCTGCATTTCGATCTCTCCGGCCCGGCGCTCGACGAGGCGATCATGGCTGTCGGCCATATTCCGCTGCCGCCGTATATCGCCGCAAAGCGCCCGGAAGATGCGCAGGATACCAAGGATTACCAGACCATTTATGCGCGCGAGGAAGGGGCCGTGGCGGCCCCTACCGCCGGCCTGCATTTCACACCCGATCTTTTTGCAGCACTCGATGCCGCCGGCATCGAAAAGCATTTCGTGACGCTGCATGTCGGCGCCGGCACGTTTTTGCCCGTCAAGGCCGACGATACGGCCGAACACAAGATGCATTCGGAAATCGGCCATGTCAGCGCCGAAACCGCCGCCGCTCTTAATGCCGTGAAGGCGCGGGGTGGCCGCATCGTGTCGGTTGGCACCACCTCGCTGCGTCTGCTCGAAAGTGCGGCAAGCGAGGATGGCACGATCAACGCCTGGTCCGGCGCCACCGACATTTTTATCACCCCCGGCTACCGGTTTCGCGCCGTGGACGTGCTGATGACCAATTTTCACCTGCCGCGCTCGACGCTGTTCATGCTGGTCTCGGCCTTTGCCGGTTTTGACACGATGACGCGCGCTTACGCCCATGCCATTTCCTCGGGCTATCGCTTCTATTCCTACGGCGATTCCAGCCTGCTTTTCCGGAACAATTCCTGATGACCACCGAGAATTTCCAGTTCACGCTCAAGGCAACCGACGGTAACGCCCGCCTCGGCGAGATTTCCATGCCGCGCGGCACCATCCGCACACCGGCCTTCATGCCTGTCGGCACCGTTGGTACGGTGAAGGCGATGTATCTCGATCAGGTGAGGGAAGGCGGCGCCGATATTATTCTCGGCAATACCTACCACCTGATGCTGCGCCCTGGCGCGGAACGTGTCGCCCGCCTTGGCGGCCTGCATGAGCTGATCCGCTGGCCAGAGCCGATCCTCACCGATTCGGGCGGCTTCCAGGTGATGTCACTGTCGGGCCTGCGAAAACTCGACGAGAAGGGCGTGACCTTCAAGAGCCATATCGATGGCAGCACGCATCACATGTCTCCGGAACGTTCCATCGAGATCCAGGGTCTGCTCGATTCGGATATCCAGATGCAGCTGGACGAATGCGTGGCACTGCCGGCCGAGCCGAAGGAAATCGAACGCGCCATGGAGCTTTCGCTGCGCTGGGCCGAACGCTGCCGCGTGGCCTTTGGCGAACAGCCGGGCAAGGCCATGTTCGGCATCGTGCAGGGCGGCGACCAGCCTGACCTGCGCATCCGCTCGGCAGAAGGGCTGACCGAACTGGACCTCAAAGGCTACGCCGTCGGTGGCCTTGCCGTCGGCGAACCGCAGGAGGTGATGCTGGATATGCTCGGCATCACGCTGCCGGTGCTGCCGTCCACCAAGCCGCGTTACCTGATGGGCGTCGGCACGCCCGATGACATCATCAAATCTGTGGCAAAGGGCATCGACATGTTCGACTGCGTGATGCCGACCCGCTCCGGCCGCCATGGGCTCGCCTTCACCCGCAAGGGCAAGGTCAATATCCGCAATGCCAAGCACGCCGAAGACATGCGCCCCTTGGACGACCAGTCGAACTGCCCGGCCAGCCGCGATTATTCACGCGCCTACCTGCACCATCTCGTGCGCGCAAACGAGGCGCTGGGCGGCATGCTTCTGACCTGGAACAACCTGTCCTATTATCAGGACCTGATGCAGGGCATCCGCAAGGCGATTGCCGAAGGTCGTTATGCGGATTTCATGGCGGAAACGCAGGAAGCCTGGGCGCGCGGCGACGATTGATTCTTTTTTCCCTTTCACGCCACGTCGCGAAAGGAGCATGGTTGCCTGTTCGGTCGACCACAAAGGGTGATACCGAGGGCAGGCGATGACGATGCTCAGATGCCGGTGCTGGTGGTGTTTTTCAGCATCCGGGCGCCGTTGATCCGGTAGCTGCCATTGTCCTGCAACCGCATCTCGTAGACCGCCGTCCAGTCCGTCTCCTCGCCCTCGATCATCACCTCCTGGTAAACGATCTCGCCGCCGGCCACCAGTTTCGAGCGGCCGAAGGCGTAACGTGTGGCATGGCGCAGCGGCTTGTAATGCTGGTCCACCATGGCAGCGAACCGGTCCTGATCGGGAAACAGGCTTCGAATGCCGGGGGAGGCGAGTGCATAGGCCGTGGCATTGTCGCCGCGTATCAGCGCCTCGATCTGGCGGGTGATGATTTTGCGCGCAGTGTCAGCGGGGTCCTCGGCCCGTGACGGAACGCCGGCGGCAAGCGCGAACAGACAGAAAGCAAGCATCAGACGGAGGGGCATCAGACGAGACATCATACGAAGAGGCATCATACGAAACGACATGGCGCGACGGTCCTCATGGCAAAAGCAGGATAGGCTCTTTTTCCGGATCGGCAAACGCGCGTCGCGGGCCATGTGGGCGATAACCAGCCAGCCCCGCAAAACACTGTTTCCCTGCAGTCACTACGGGAGAAATAGCAAGCGCGATCACCGGACGGATGTCGAACGCAATCTTGTCGTCAGGCGTTCCCGGTGCCAGAGGTGAGCAACTCTGCCGTTTCCGGATATTTCCCCCGATGCCGATTCTTGCGCCGCCTGCGCTGCTGTTCTTTTGCAATGCGCTGATTTTCGTTTCCTTGTTCACCCGTCTTCCCGCCATCCAGGAAGGGCTCGGCGTCGATAAGGCCGTGCTCGGCATGGCACTCCTCGGTGCGCCGGTCGGCACCTTTCTGGCGCTGCCGATTGCCGGGCGGGTGACGGCCCAGCTTACCCCTCGCATTGCCGCGCCGCTCATGTTGTCGGTCGCCGGTCTCCTGACGCCGCTGCTGACTGTCGTTCCGATCTGGGGCTTTTTCCTCGGCTTCCTGCTGTTCGGCTTTTTCCGCACCATCCACGACGTTTCCGCCAACATGATCTCGACCGGGATCGAGCAGCGCACCGGCCGCAAGGTCTTGTCGCGCAGCCACGGTTTCTGGTCCGTCGGTCTGTTGGCGGGCTCGCTGGTCTCGGGGTTCCTCGCATCACGTGAGGTCAGCCCGTTTGTCCACCAGTCCGGCGCAGCGCTGGTTGTGGTTCTCTGCTGTCTCATCGTCTGGAAAATCACGCCGGTGGAGCCGCGCGTGGTGCATCGCCCCTCCGGCCGGCGCCCGGTTTTCGTGCTGCCGGATCGGATCATCGTCCTCATCTGCATCATGGTGTTCGGCATAGGCATCAGCGAAGGGGCGGTCTATGACTGGGGCATCTTTTACCTGCGCGAAGTGCTGCATGCGGATGCGGCAACCGCCGGCGTGCTGTATGCGGGCTTTACCGTCGGCATGGGCGCCACCCGCATGGTGGGCGATGTGCTGCGCGAAAAGTTCAGGCCGCTGACGCTGGTGCGCGGTTCTGCCGCCTGCGTTGCCATCGGCCTTGTGGCACTGTTGTCCACCAGCGGGTTGCCGCTTGCGGGGGCCGCGCTTTTTCTCATCGGCTGCGGGGTCGCCCTCGGCTTTCCGCTTGCCGTTGCAACGACGGTGGAACTGGGGCGCGGCCAGACGGCAGATAATCTTGCAGCGCTTTCCTTGACGCTTCTCCTCTCCAGTATCGGCGTGCCACCGCTTCTGGGCTTTGTTGCAGAGCACGTCGGTCTTGTCGCCAGTTTTGCTCTGCTCTTGCCCTTCCTCGCCGTCAGCGTCATCATGGCGCCGGTGGCAGAAGGCCGCGTGCCACGGTTCCTTGTCGGCTTTGTCAAAGTGGCAAAGGCTGGGGATAATGTCGATCCGGCCGCCGTTTCGCCACAAGATGCCGCGAGGGGTTGAGGCTTGCCGCGCGGGAGACTACGAGAGGTGACCTTGGAAGCCCTGAAACCAGGTGGAACCGTGACCGATCCATACAAGACACTCGGCGTGCCGCGCGATGCCGATGGCGCAGCCATCAAATCGGCCTATCGCTCCCGGGCCAAAAGCGCGCATCCGGATTCCGGCGGCGATGTGGAGGCGTTTGCGCGGCTGACGACATCCTACGAACTCCTGCTCGACCCCGTGCGCCGAAAGATCTACGACGATACCGGCTATGACCCGCAACTGACCGATGCCAAGGATCTGGAAGGCCTTTTGCTGCTGGACGGGCTGGTCAACGAGATCATCCTGGACGAACGCCCGCCTGGCAGTTTCGACCCCGTCTCGGCCATGCGCCGCAAGCTGACCGACCGGATCGTCAACGCGCGTTTTCACATCCTGGAGCTGGAGCGTCACCGCGGCCGCATCCGCAACCACATGGACCGCATGGGAAAACGCCCGGAAAGCGACGTGCTGGGCCGCATGTTGACGGCCCGCTGCGATGCGATTGCCGACGCGATGACGAAGACTGAGACCGAGATCAAGGTGATCGAGCAGGCCTATTCCATGCTGGAAGGGTATTCCTACGAGTTGGAAGTGGAGATGCCAAAGGCGGCTGAATAATCCGTTTGGCATCGTGCCAACGACCGCGTGCGAACCCGGACGTCCGATCTCCGGGAAATCCACTGGTGATACAAGGGGTGCGATCCCCCCGGGTCGGATGGGTGGGAAGCTCGCCTGCCATTTCGTTGGCCATGGGAAGAAAGCGGAAAAATACCCATGTTCTCCATCCCCATCATGTCCGCTTGACACGGCCCGGGTTCTAAAGCCGAACATGCTCAACGATTATCTTGTTCCCGACAACACTGGACGACAGCACTCCCGTGGCCGAGGAACAAAAGCCCTTCGGATCTGTTGAAATCTCATCAGCGCGCATCTGCAGGCCTTGAACAGGCTTCAAAGTGTAGCGTCAACAGGAAGAGCATTTCCTTGCGTTATATGACCGCAAGGTGCTCTGGGAGGAGTGACCATGGCCTATAGCCCCAACGACCGCGGCCCCGACATTCCGCCGACCCGCGGCAAGACAAGATCCACCGTCGTGTGGATCGGCCTGCTTGCAGTGATTTTGATCGGCGGCTTGATCTGGTCTCAATCCGGCACGCCGACGGATCCGGCAACGACCTCATCGACCACGCAGGCCCCCACCAGCCAGTCCCCCGCAGCGCCCATGCCTGGCGCAGGCACCCCGACAGGCGCAACCAGCGAACCGGCCGCTCCGGCACCAGCAACGCCCGGGCAGCCCGCACAGCCTTAGGCCAATTTCAATCAGATCAAAGAGGCCTCTTCCGTACCATGCGGGAGGGGCTTTTCGATGTTCGGAAGTTTTTGAAGGTTTGCGTCATTGGTTATCGGTCAGCGCTACCACGCATTTCTCCAATACTCGCCTGGTTTGATCTCTATACCCGCTTTTTCTTCGGATTGATCCGGCTTTTGCCGGACACATGCGGACTAAGTTGCATCGAAAAATCTAGGTTTTCAAAGGGGTTGCAGGCGTATACGCACACCCTCGGATATGAAAATGGCGGAAGAGGTGTCTTTCGACTTAAGGTCCACAGGGTGTTGATTTTGCTGGAAAATAAAAATGGAAAATTCGAATAATACCCGCCTCTATACCCGCTTTTGACGGGGCTAGGATTTTCACATTTGTTCCCGAAATCAGATGCCCATACCCCGTTCAATGGCCTGTCGCATGCACGAATCCCATGCCATGTTGCGAAGGCGGTAGAGCTTCACTGCTGCCAGGCGCTCGGGCGATCCGCCCTTATAGGCCCAAGGAGGGTTGTCGCCAAATCTCCGACGATACTGCCGCCGCAGATTGCTACAGCGACGGCGCTTTAAAACGGAAACTGCGCGCCAATGAGGCGCGCAGATCCAAGCCGTATATCCGTCTCGGTTGTGGTAGCTGCGTTTGCAGAAAGGCACGCAGCAGGTAATCCGCGTGGTCATTCTTCCGTGAGCCTCTGTTGTGGCGATGGCGGGCCGGCGTATGGTAGCGGGCATAGACGGCCGATGCCATAGCGTTTGTCATCAGGGGCTATAAGCTCTTCCGTCAGACTGCAACGATACATACCGCCCGAGTAATAATTGCAGTTCGGGCAATCTGCGCAAACGCGGATAAAAGTTTGGATGACGCGCACGGGGCTCATAGGCAAGCCCCCTTGATGGCGTCCCGCTTTGCCTCGGCCATCGTGTTGACGCCCTCGAGCGTCCAGCCATCATAGAGATACCCGCCATCTTTCCAGCGGACGCGAGTGTAGAATTTGCGGTCCGGATCTCCGGGGCAGGGATCATACTCGATTTCAATCGTTGCCCCTTTGTGGGTGCCACGGAAATAGCCAGGCGCCCGCTCAAGAATTCGCATCTGTCACCCCCTCCCTCGGTTGGGGCGCTGTGGCCATGCGATTCTTTCGCGGGTGCCTTTTGCGGCGATCCCCGTTCATATCCAGCCATTCGTACCCATGCTGCGGCTGCCAGTCCCTATCCATGGGGCCATCCACAACGATGCAGATGATGTCGGGGTAAATCCGATAGGCTTCGCGCAGGAAATCCTCGACATACTTGTCATCGTAGAATGGCCCCTTTCGGAACGGCACTTCACGCGGTTGTTGAGTAATGATCCAAGTCGGATTTGATCTAGTGGCCATCAGTCGTGCCCCCATGATTTTGCGATCTGTACGAACTTGTCGTAGCCGTCATGACCTGGCCGGCCGGAGAGTTCGGAAATAGGTGTGCCGATAGGCTGGCCGGGATCGCGGCTTCCTGAGAAGGATATGCAGACATCGTCATCGCAGCGCGAGTGGTCATAGATCCATTCGTATGGCGCGGCATGGCCACACTCGACGCAAAAGTAATCGCGGTCGCCCCGCTCGTACTTGTAGTCAGGATGCTCGCAGCAATCTGGGCAGATTGCCGCGCCGGGATTTTCGAGCGACCACGAGAAGATGCCATCGCGCTTGCGGCATACCCGGCACGGCGGTACGTCGTGGCCGACACGGACTTTGATCCCCGGCAGCCAGAGATCAAAGCCAAAGTGCAACCGATTGATGCCCGGCTTCCATTGCCAGAAGAATGTCCGGCTGACTGAGATCATGACTGGCCCTCCGTGGTGGCGAGGGCGTCGAAAGCCGACCGGAACTCATTGCAAACTGCGCGCAAGTTTAGCATTGCCTCTTCAATTGAGAGGCCATTCTGCCGACTGATCGCGTACCCCAGCAGGCAATGATCGACCTGATCGGCCAGCCGCTCAGCTAATTTCAAAACGCCCAAATTCGATGGGGTTTCGTAGTTGTCGGCAAGAGCAGCCATGACATCGCTGATGTCGTACTCGTCGCGAGCGTCCAGCATGTCGTTCTTGACGAGGAAGGAGACGACCTGGCTGAACCAGTCGTCACACCGCACATGTGTTGAGGGTGTGGGGGCCGGCGTGTCGAAGGTCGACATCAGCCGCCGAGCCAGATCTTCGTAAGGATCGGTGCCGGCGCGGCGATGCTTGGCCAGTTCTTCCTCCGACGCCGGCCGCCGCACGCTCGCGAACATGCTGCCGTCGGCATTGCGGATCTGCCCCCAGTCGTCGTAGCGGTTGGGGCGGTACCGGAGGCCGGTGATCGGGGCGGCGGGTTCCTCGTCATCGGGCTCGTTCTCGTAAGGCACGCGCTCGGAGAACGCTTCCAGCGCCTTGTCGAGTGCGCGTTCCTCGATCATTGGAAGGTCACCGGTGTCGAATGCCTCGCGGGCGGCTATGACGAGGTTGATGACGTCCTGCGGAAGGCGGGTGTCGGCACCAAGGCGCTCGCGGTAGCCGTCGGCCAGGCCGGCATCGTAGCCCGCGATGAAGCGGTGATGGGTCTTGTCGTTTATCGGTGTGGTGTCGGTCATGGCTGCTGTTCTCCTGTTGCTGGCGCATCGACCAGGCCGCAGATTGCGTCAATTTCATCGGCTGCAGCGCGAAGGCGCTTTGCCAAAGGCGTGTAGTCGCTCGATCCGCATTTGCTGAGTGCGCGAGCGGCCCGGCCGAGTGCCGCGTGGTCAAGCCCCCAGTTGTTGGTCGCGTCTTCACCGAACGCTGCCTGGAAGGCTGCAATGTTCTTCGCAGCGTCCTCGAGGTGCGCCGTCCGCCGAGCCGCGGCCTCTTCGATCTCTTTCCCCCTTTGCTGGCGGAATTTTTCCATTTCGGCATACTGCTGGTCGCGCGCCTCGCGGTTTGCCTCGTTGATCATGAGGCGCATCGTCTCGTCTGCGCGCCGCAACAGCGCAGCCAGAAACGAGCGCGTGAGGGGTTCTGGCTCGTTCTTCGACGCCTCGCGGACGGTTCTCCAAACCTTGCCATCGAACTCGCGCAGGCCCCACGCCGGCGGCAAGTCGGATATGTCATCGACGATGCCGGGAGACGTGTGGACATACCAGCGATCACAAAACCGCGCGATTGCTTCCGCCTTCCGCGGATCGGCCGCCTCGCGCTTCCAGTCGGAACGGCTGATCTTGATCTCGACGCCGTGAAGCTCAAGGCCGCGTGACGGCCACAGGGACATGATGACGGCATCTGCATAGCGTCTCGCATTGCCGCCTGTGCTGTCCGCCACCTCCCACATGATTGCGTATTCCGGTGCCGCCCAGCGCTTCGACATGCCCATGCGGATGTCGGCAGAGGTTAGTTTTGCCGGCTTTGACTTTTGGATGATTGTGGTCACGGCTTTGTCGCCTTGTTGGGTTTTTGCATGGTTGCAATGGTGGTTTCGAGTTTTTCGAGCCGGTCCAAGATTTTCTCCATCATCTCTTCCGGCGTTGGGCCTTTGATGGGACCGCCGCGGCAATGGCATTCGGCATTGTCGCCGCTGATCACCCGGTTCCAGCATCCCGGCACGAGGAACTTTCCGCCGGGGACGTCCTGATCTTTGTGCCAGCGGCAGCGCGTGGTCATGGCGTTCGCGCTGCATCGGGAATGCCGGCCAGGTAGCGGCCGAGCGCGTAGTGAAGATCTCGCACCGCCTCTGTGCTGCGCAACGTTATCTCGCGGCGCTCGACGTCATGGCCGACGCGCATTTCCAGCTTGAGCCAGTCGCTACCAGATTGCGATGTGATGTCGATGCGGTCGAAGTCGACGCCGACGGCTTTGTGAAAGTTCATCGACGGCGCCTCTCTACCCCATGGGCAACGGCGACGTTGAACCCGCTGATGTAGGCTTTCAGCATGACTTCAGTGTTGGGAACCAGCCCGAACCCTCTGGAAATACTCCCTTCCAGTGTCAACCCGCCGTGCTTCGGGGCTTGCCGAACATGGGGCAGAATTTCTCGGACGATCTCTTTCCCGAAAGCCTCGACGAGTGCTGCCGTCATGTTATCGAGCATCATCCCACGCACTGGCGGCGGAAGAGCCTGCGTAAGGTCTCCGGCGAGGAAGCCTTCGATCCGGTCCTCAAGTTGATGCGTCCGGTGCTTCATCTGGTGAAACCGAGAGCGCACCTCGGCAACTTCGGCCGACAACATCATTTCGCCCGAAGTCGCAATTCGGTGCCGCCCGTTTTTGCACTTCACAAGCGCACGCTTTGTGAATCGTGGTTTCATGGCTTGGCCCCTCTGCCTTTCCGCCCAGCTTGCATCGCGGCGGCGTGCGCGCGGTACTGCCCGGCCATGTGCTCGTAGTGACCCTGCAAGCCGCGAAGCGCGCGGGCGAGCGTCGTGTCGGTGTGCGCGGCAAGCCACGGAGAGCGCGTTCCGTGACCTGCCGAGCGCGCCTCGTAGAAGACGTCAGCACCTTTGTCGGTGCGGGTCACCTGCAAGGTGGAAAGCCGGTTGAAGCCGCTGCTTTGCGTGCCGGTAGCAACCATCCGCTCTTCGGTGGACGTCTTGGAAACGGTCCAGTCGTAGAACGGCATGATCTTCACCAGTTCTGTGCGAAAATCCTTGGGTTTCACAGCGAAGCCTCCTCCGCCCGGTAGACCGTCTGCTTGAAGCCGGCGGCGTTGCGGTGGCCGCCGCCGCCGAACATGGTCGCAATCGCGGAAACGTCGCGGCGCTCATTGGTGGAGCGCAAGGACCAGTGACGGCTTCCGTCGGCGCCGATGTGGAAGGTCGCAGCAAACGGCGCGTCAGGATGCGCGATCAGCAACTCGTTCCCGACGTCGCTGGCGAACTGGTAGGGAGCGTTGACCACCGGGATGTTGTGGCCGGCGATCTCTTCCCACCTGGTTGAGCGCAGAAGCTTCGCCACCGTCATGCGGTTGGCGCGCAGGATGGCATGCCCCTCATTGATCAGATCAGACGCGGAATGACGCCAGCGTCCCCACGTCTCGAAATCCATGGGGTAGCTCTGCAACGCGGCGCAAACCGCCCGCGTGGTGTCGCCCATGCGGAACCGCCAGAGGTCGCGGTCCTCGATGAAGGCCAACAGATCCGGCATGCGATATGGGCCGCCCTGCGAGGCCAACTCCCAAGCCATGGATGCGCCAGAGCGCGCCATATCGAAGTAGGCGACAATCGGCGGCTTACCGTCGCTGGAGCAATCCGCAAGATGCTGATAGCAAGAATCGATGTCGTACTTGTTGCGCAGGAACGGGGCAAGCTCGGCTTCTGCGGTTTTGTGGTGGTCGAGAACCACAACGCTCGCCGCGCGTTCCGCCAGCGCGACCAGGTCGGCGGCCGGTGCCGAAAAGTCGACGAAGAGCACATGCTTGCCTTCGACCCCATCAAGTGGGAGCGGCTTGCCGTACCAGCCGGGGCGGAAGTCGCAGGCCCATTTCAGGCTGATGGCCCACGCAGCACCAAAGCCGTCGAGGCAATCGCCGTGATAGATGCAGATCTCGGGACGATATTCCGGAATGATAGGCATGAATATTCTCCGATGAGCGTTAAGGTTCAGTGCAGGCCGGCGCAGGGCTCGAAACGCCCGGTGCCGTCATCGGCGACGACAAAGCGGAACGACGCCTCGTCGTCTGCCCACCAGTAGATCTGGAAGTCGTGCGTGCCGGCCTTGAGCGGCGCGATATCCTCGTCGCCGTTGGCGATTGCCTGCTCAAGGGTATCGACGAGCAAATTGATGTCGCCATGCAGGCAAAAGCAGTTCGCCTTCTCCGGCCATTCAGGCGCAGAGACGGTGCCATCATCATAAATCGTGACGTCAAAATGCCCGTACTGCTCGGTGACGCCGAAAAGCATGATCTGGCCGTCTTCGAGCGGCGTGCGCCAGCTTTCATCCTGCTCATCAGGGTCCACAGGCATCATCATGAATGAACCGTCCGGCATGCGGTGGACGAAGTCATTCACGTCAGCGAGCGGGCAAGGGATAATCTCGTCCATCCAAACGCCCGGCAGATAGTGGGTTTTGTATTCCTTGCTCATCGCAATAACTCCTTGGGGAATGCGTGATAGGTGTTGCCGTCGAGGAGCGATCCGGACCGCTTCTTGCCTGCGCGATAGAGCGTGCGCGTGTCGAAGCGCATCGTGGCGAAGGGGCTCGGATCGGAGTGCAGTTCCTGCCGCTCGACCCGCGTGCGCCGCAACTCGTCGAGGAGAGGCGCGGGCGCTTCCAGATCCGGCAACCACTCGCCCCACTGCTTGAAGAAGAAGGCGGTGCCGGATCTCGCCGCCCGGTCGCGGATCTGCTGCACCCAGCGTGGATGCGTGGGCCGTGCATGCTTGCCGCTTTCGCCGCCGACGATGCACCAGTCGATGCCGTTCAGATCCAAAGCGGGCAGAGGTTCAAGCATCGGTTCGGCGCTGATGCCGACCCATGGAATGCCCAGGCGCTTCTTCAGGTCGCGCAGTTTCTTGACGTCGCGACGCGCCTCGACATTGGTGCAGATCGAGATCATCAGGCCTATGTGAGGCGGCCAGCCGCCGATCCGCCAGCCATCCGGCACGCGCTTCTCCACGTTGCCGATGCGCTTGGTGAGCATCTGGATGCGAAGGCGAGGCGCATCTTCAGCGCCGCGGCAAAGCGCCAGCGTCCAGCTGTCATCCACCTCGTTATCGAAGACGTCGGACATGGACTGCATGAACACGCGGCGCGGGCGCCCGTGCTGCGATTCAAAAGCGCCGGCCGCGTTGTTCAGTCGGCGCAGCAGGGCGGCCGCACCCTTGATCGGCCGGCGCGGCGCACCTGGTCCCCAAAGGCCGTTGCCGCGGAATGCATTCCACGTCTCGGCATAGCAGTTGTCGCAGCCGGGAGAGACCTTCGTGCAGCCCCACCAGAAGTTCACCGTGGCATCGGTCCACTCGATTGCGGAGGTTTCAGCCATTGGCGTCACCGCCGTATGTCGCCGCCATGGCTTCCTTGCGCGCTTTCTTCTGCCGCGATTGCCCCTCGATAATGAACACGTCACCATTCGGCATGTGCAGTTCGCACTTCTCGCCGCGTGCGATCCGCGTGAATATGGCTTCCAGATCGCCACGGACGGCTGACAGGTGCATGTCCATCACGCTTATCTGTGCTCGCAAAGTTGCGATCAGGATCTCATCACGCATGCGCAATTCCCGCCCTTCCGGGTGGTGGATGTTGATGTGGTCAGCCATTGGCGGGCACCTCTGTGGAGTGAGCGATTGTGATGCCCTTCTTCGTGCCGCACTTGGGGCAGGTGGCGTTCTGCATCGCTCCTACGGCCAAGATCAGTGGCGCAGGAAGCTGGATGACGAGGAACACGTGCGAACACTTCGGGCACTTGCCGTAAACGGCGGGGGTGTCAGTCATGCTGCGCTTCTCGCATGTTCGCGAATGGCGGCCGCCACCTGCAGGTTCACGTCGGGCTCAAGCGAGAAGAAAGAGAGGGCGCCCTTGCATGGGATCAGCGGCAGCGGGAATGCATCGCGCAGAACAAAGCCGAATTTGCCGTAGAACCATTGGCTTTCCATCTCGCGCACGCAGTCGACGATGCGCGCCATGCCGACGACGCCCCCACGAGGCATAGCCATCTGGTGCTCGTCGTCTTTGTCGATCTCGGATTTAGAGACGCCGGCATGCACGATGAACCAGCCTCGGCCTTTCGTCGGCCAGTCACGGTTCTCGACATCCTTGCCATCGTGGAAAATGTGGTGTGGGTAGGGTTGCTTGATGCTGAGTGACTTGATCTCGCCGGCGGCAACGCGGTCGGCAAGCTTCTGGAAATCGGTCATATCCGTCCAGCCTCCTTGGCGCGAAGGTGTGCCTTCATTTTCAGGTATTCGATGAAGGAAATGCCGCTGTCGTAATTCAGCCAGTCACGGTAATTCTGCTGTCCACGCGTGAGTTTCGGCGGCGCAGGGCTGTTCTCGACGGCAGCACGCTTGCCGCTTTCGGTCACCCAAAAGCCGTCCATGCCGCCGTAAATCTCGATGTTGGCGCGGCGCATCATGAAGCCCTGATCGACGAGAGCCATGCAGTCGGCGTGGTCATTGCTGCCTTCGCCCGTAACGAAGCGATTGCGGAACATCGTGCCGCGTCCGTACTGGTCCAGGCCGAGCGAGTGCTGCAGAATGTGGAGCTGTTTAGCGTCCATCACGCATCCTCCCCTTCCAAAGACGATGGGAAAATCGATGCGATTATCCCATCAACGGCGGTCGCTTTTGGCGGGCGCTCAGTGATGCCGAACAGCTTTGCGCGCAGGCGCAGCATACGCATCCACGTCCCGTCGCTATCCATTTCAAGGGTGTGAGCGTCATACCATTGCAAAGGCTTGCGATGCCTGCCAAGAACAACGACTTCCTTGAGGTGACCGGAGCGGAATGCACGGCAATGCCGGCAGAGTTGCCCGCCGTTCTGATACTTCTCGCGGCCCCAAAGATGGCTGCACTGGTTCTGCCGGGAAAACTTGGCAAAGGCCGCGTCTTCAGCCTCCGCTATAGTCGCGCCTTCTCCGCGGATGAACCCGCCAGCTGTCGAGAGGTTCTTGTCGGGGAACGCCTCGAAGAAGGCCGTGCTGTACGGGGTCTTGCCGAGCACGACGCCGCGGCCACCCCATTGCACAAGCGTGTCGCCCGGCCAGTCATGACGAGGAGTGAAATCCTTGTCTTTCCACGTGTGATGCGAAGCGATTTTCACGAGCGCTTCTCCCGTGCATCCAGCCGCTTGCGAAGCCGCTCATTCTGGCGGCACAGGTTGTCGATGCGCGTCTTCGCCGCCGAGCCAGCGCCCGGATCTTTGCCGGACAAAAACCGGAAAAGCACCCAGACAAAGAGGATCAGCGCCACCCACCAGCCAGACATGCCGACAAGCCAGAACTGCACGGCGTCATAGCTGCAGTCCTGCGCCACGCGGCCGAACGTGGCGGCATTGGCCTGCCGCGGCGCGTAGATGATGACAAGGATGATGAGGATCATGCCGATTGTCCCCAGGGTGTAATAGCGGGTGTTGTTCATGAAGATTGTCTCCATCGGTTCGGAAGCCCCCGGCCGCTGGCCCAGCCGGGGAAATCGGAGCCGATCAGCGGGTGAGGCGGCCGACGGCGTACCCGATGCCAAACAAGGCAAGGCTCGTGGCCAAGTCGAACAGCGCGCCGAAGAGGACGAACTGAAGCACGAGAAGGGTGACGCCGGCGGACGCTGCCGCTATAACCTTGCTGCCCATGTCAGACGCCGTAGCTTGCGAGGTTGAGCCCGAGGCGCTGCGCAATATTCGCCAGCACCTGCCGCTCCTGCTCGCTGATGCCGCCGTGGTCGGCGACGTCAAGCGCCGACAGAAGGACAGTTTCAGCAAGCTCGGGATCGTTGGCGACGTCCTCGACTTCCTTGTAAAGGCCCGCGCGGCCCACGCGACCACCCTGGGCGCGCTTCAGCATGGTATCGGCGACACGCTCAATTTCCGGCGCCTTGAATGCGGCCGACAGGCTCGCGTTGGACGAGATCGCCTTGATCGTCTGTGCGACTTCCGCGTCCGAGATATCGCCGTCTGCGGCGGCAACCAGCGCGCACGAAGCGCACACCGCCTCGAGGAAATCCTTGCGGCCGGAAAACTTGTTCACGCTTCCGGTCATCTTGTTCTTGAGTGCTGCAAACATTCTGTTTCTCCAGTTGAGATGGAACCATCCGTTCCGAATGCCGCCGACACAAAGGCCGGCGGACAACGCAGCGGGTGTTTCAGGCGGTGGCCGCGTCCGTGGTGCCTGCGACCGTCTTGGCGATGTTGATGATCTGCCGGCGCGCAACCGCGTTGGGGATGGCAGAGACGGCGCGCAGGAGGTCCATGCCTTCGCTGGTCAGCGCATAGGCCATCGCGAATTCCGGCTCCGGTGCCGGTGCGGCGCCGGGGACGCCCGGATTGCCTTCAAAGAAATAGGCGACGTCCACCTTCAAAATGTTGGCAATCGCCTGCAGGCGGGACGCGCCGACGCGGTTGGTTCCCTTCTCGTATTTCTGGATCTGCTGGAACGTGATGCCGAGACCTTCGGCAATCGTCGTCTGCGACATGCCCAACTGTGTGCGGCGCTGGCGAATGCGTGTTCCGACATGAACATCAACGGGTTGTGAAGCCTTTTTCATGGGCTTTCTGAGTGCGTGCGCTTCCAGCGCCTTCATGGGTCTATCGAGCATGCGTGTCTCCTTTGGTTGCGGACAGAGATGAGGTGCGGGCAGCTGCGATCGAACGCATTTGCCGGCCGGTGTAGGGGTTGCGGTGAAAGCGCGTCGGCTCACTCTTCGCCTGGTCGAACAGGAACCATGCGTAGTTGATCTTGCTGGCGTGCTTGGTGTTGGCGAACCACTTGATGCGCCCGATCGTCATGACGTCGGTGCAAAACTGCCGCATAAACGGCTCGGAACGCTCGTTAAACAGGAACCGGTCTTCCAGAAGCAGCCATGTTGGTGCGATGGGAACGAAGCGCTGGATGAGCGGCTTCAGCAGGTTCCACTTGTAGGGCGGGTTGGTGATGATGCGATCAACCACCAAACGCCCCAGCTCCGGATCTGTGAGCGCATCAACGCCCTCGGCGATATCGCCGGAATGAATGCACAACGGCCCGTGGCTTTCGATGTGGACCACAAGCTCCCCGTCGCCCTTGCAGGGTTCTGAAAACGTGCGCACGCCCTTGAGAAAAGGCACCAAAGGCAGTGTTGCGCTGTAGGGCGTGAAATACCGGTCGCCGTCGACACGCTGGAAGTTCGAATGCAGGCCCATTATGCCGCCTCGCTGGAATAGATCGTGGCGAGCAGCGCCAGGCGATTGCCGTGTGAGAGGTTGTCGATGATGGCCCGGCCAACAGGCGGGAGCGGTTGCTCACGCATCCAGAGGCGGATTGCCGCCGGCTCGTTGCCGGCATCTGCCGCAAGCTCGTCTTCGAAGTTTGCGATGGCTTCTTCGAACTCGTGCTCAAAGTCAGGCTCGGGCTCGGTGGCGGCGACTTCGCTTGTCTCGACGCACATTGGCCGGCTGCAGCAGTCTTCGAAAATTCCCGAATAATCGGTCCAGCCGCAAAATGCGCATGTCGCCTTGGTCGTGGCGCACTCAGCCGGATCAGGGTGTGATGGCTGGCCTGCTTCAGGCAGGTCGCCGTCAAGCTTGCCGCAATGGGAGCATGCGCTGCCATGGTGCATGTAGTTTCCGCATTCGCAGGTGGTGAAAGCTCCCAGGGACATGGTCACGCCTCCTCGTCGACAGGGAGGTCTGCGTCATCCAGAAGAACCGAAGGAATTACGACATTGTCAGGGATGGCAATCCGCATGCCGATCGTGACGTTGCGCCCAACAAACGCAGATCGACCTATGGTGGAGTACTCCCCAACCTTCACTGAGGTTGATATGAAGGCGTAATCTCCGATGAACTTGCCTCTGATAAGGCATTTGTCCAGGATCCGAACGCTATTGCCTATCCGGCCACTTGTGATGCGTGACCCCATACCGACGAATAGATCGTCACCCGCCTTTATACTTGAGCACGAGGAGGCAAGCCCGATGATGGCGCGCTGACCTAGCTGTACTTGTTTCCCAATTCGCGCCCTCGTCTGAATGACAGATCGATCTCCAACCTCTGCTTCAGGGAAAATAATTGCTCCCCCCATCACGCAAACCGCGTCACCCAAAACAGCACCCGGCATCACTCGCGCGCCGTTAAAAATAACAGTGTCCTTCCCGACCACAGCTGTCGCGGCTACATGGCCACCAAAGCTGCCGTCAGGATTTTCAAAGATATAGGCGTCGGCGGTGACGTCGTGTGTGAAGGCGTGCTGGAAATACCTCTTGCTCATCGCGCACCTCACCGGATCATGGTGTAGTGGCAGGTATCGAGGCTGGCGTGCTTCAGGCACGTCGCCATCGAACTGTCAGGCAGGCACAGGCAAGCAAGCGCGAGCGCGCCTACGCAAAATGCGGCGATTTTCATGGGGTAGGTCTCCACGGTGCGGCGGCGCATTGCGCAACCATTTGTGGAGTTGATAATATCCGCTATAGCGGACGTGTCAACATGAAATCATCTATAGAGGACGCAAATGTTTCAGTAGCAATGCGTCATAAGCCTTAGCGGATCATGGAATGCAAAGTTGTCGGGGAATGGGCATCCGGGCTTTTTCTTGCCGGGAGGGAGGGTAATCGTGCCGCCAATCGACTGAGGCGCGTCGACAGTCTCGCCAGTGAGGCGGTAACGCTGCATCTGCTCTGCATTAAAGTAGGTAACCTGGTCAGCTGGCGTTGCCATTATGACGGCAAAAGCCTCCGGATTGATCTGCATTGAAGTGAAGTGCCAGAGGATCTGTGAGGATAGTTCTTGCGTTGCGGCCACCATCGCTGCGGCCGACGCATCGGGCGGGGTTTCCCATCGGAATTGATGCGATCCAAGGCGCCCGCCCGGCGCCACTGTTCGGCGTTCCCCGCCGATAAAAACAAGCAAACAGGCAGATACGCACGTATCGCCGGCATTGACGGTGGTTGAAATATTCCATCGCCGCACTAGCCGGCCGATATCCAAGCCGTCGTCGACGGTGCCGCCAGGGGAATTCAGGTGCATGGAGAAGCCTGCGGCGGTGCCGTCGGCGAGCATGGAGCGGAAAACGTCCCCGTCGCCGTGATCGATCACGCCATCGGCTGTGATACTTTGTCGTTTAAAATCAACCGCAAATTCCATTGCTTCGCAATGCAACCACCCGAAATTGACAAAACACAATAATGCGGCGGCGGGGCCAGCGATGAATTGTCGAGTGCGCGCCATGATTGTCTCAATTTGGGGCTTTGTGAATTATCACACTTGCCACTCTGCTTGTTTAGTCATCATATCAGTTGGGGTATGGGAGTTTATTGATGAAGATTTCAACTTTTTCGTTGCTGCTGCAAAGAATGACGCCAGCCCAGCTGGACCGCTCAATCGCTGAGATCAACGCCCTGATTGCGCGCGCAGGATCTTCAGAACCCCGTCCCGCAGATCCGGGTTTGCCTCCATCAGCGCCAGTATTTCCTCAGTCTGCGGCGTCAGCTCGTAGCCATAGATGACGTGCGACAGGCTTACGCCTATCTCCTGACTGATGATGATCAGGTTGCCTATCGTGGGCTCTTTGCCGTCCTTAAAGATATTCGTGAAATAGCCGCGGCTCAAACCGCATGAAACAGCTACGTCGGCATACGATCTGCCTGTTCTTTCGACGGCTTCTTTCAGCCGCTCCCGCCATCCGGTCATATCTTCGTCCGCCTTGCCCATACCAGTATTTGTAGCGATTTCGGCTCGATTTGCACGAACGCTATAGATGGCGGTTGACTGTCCGCTATAGCGGACGTATGTTTCCGGACATGACCACACGAACCGACACTCCTTTGATTGACGAGATTGACAAGTTCCTCGCCGACACTGGCATGGGACCGAGCTATTTCGGCCGCGCTGCATGCGGCAACACCGAATTGGTCAAGCGCCTGCGTGCCGGGCGCGGGATCCTAACAACAACAGAACAAGACGTGCGCGCCTTCATTGTCGAGCGCCGTCAGATGGCGGGCAAATCATGATTCGCACGCAAGCAAATTCCCTTTCGTTTCCCTATTTCAGCGGTCCTCGTTCGCTGGATAAGCCGGTCTCCTCGTATTGCGTTGCCGGCGCCTTCACACCCCCGCCCGCGAAAGCAGATGCGTTCTCTCGTTTCTGCCGCAGCGTTACGCGCTTTCTTCCGCGCTTTGGCCGGCAGGCCATGATCGGGTACCCCCGTGTCCGCAACACGCCCCTGATTGCCCTGCCGTCCAACGCCGCTCGCCCTTTCGGCTTCTGCGAGATCGAAACCCCACGATTTCAAGATGCCTCAAAGGGCGGGCGGGGGTCTGCCTCTTCCTTCCCGCAGAACTGCGGGAAATTCGCCGCTTTCACCCGAGACGGCCTTGTCGACTGGCTCCGCCAGGAATACCCGCGCTCAACCTGCCAAAATGTGGAGGCAGAGACAGGGATTCCGGCGGCTACCGTCGAGAACTGGCTGATCGGGCGTTCGCGGCCGACCGTTGATCACTTCGTGCGCCTCATCTTCGTCTTCGGGCCGGCGCTGTTGCAGACGTCTGTGACGCGCCCTGCCGGGTGGATGGAGCGCGCCGCGCAGACAGAACGCGCGCTGGAGCTTGATCAGGAGATCGAGCGCCTTCGCCTTGAGCGCGACAAGCTGCGGCAGGTGGCGCGATGAAACAGCAGAGTGACAGCATCAAGCGGCTGATTTCCAATGCCGAGCAGGCGCAGCTGGATGAAGCGATGGCGCAGGCGCGCACCCGCGAAATGTCGGTCGATGCCATTCGCAACAGCCTTCAGCGTCAGATCCAGAGCAAGATCTGGTGGCTCAACACGTTCGGGCAAGGCCCGCGCGCTCGCCCAGCTCACGAAGTGCAGAACACACGCATCGCACTTTCGGCCCTCGTCCACGCCTATGACATGGCGCTTCCCAGGCGCAGGGGAGCCGGCGATGCAGATCACCCACGGTGACGGCTATTTCACGCCGGAGCGCGTCACCTATCACGCGGTGACACGATACGTGCAGCGCATCCTTTTCGTTGCTGCTGAAGGCTGCTTCGAGGATCGTCAGGAAGAGGCCGCAGCACATTGCGAGGCGGCCGGCACGTCGATCGCAGAGGTTCGCGCCGTCATCTGGACGCCCTTCGTCTGCCAAGCCATCAAGCTTGGCCTCCGCACCATTTGGACCCGCCAGTTCGGGATCCACGTTTCCGAGAATTTCAGCATCGTCACAGTCGTCGAGGCGCGCCATCGGCCGCAGCAGCGCCTTCGCGTGATGAGCGAGAACGAAGCTCACCAGAAAATCCGACGGATCGCCCACCGGATTAAACAGCAGCACCCCAACGAAGGAACATACGATGACTGATACTGCCCATGGCGTTGCCCGCGACCAGCTCCGCGCCTTTGTCGAGCGCATCGAGCGTCTGGAAGAAGAAAAGAAGACAATCGCCGACGACATCAAGGACGTCTATGGAGAAGCCAAATCCATGGGCTTTGACACGGCCATCCTGAAGCGCGTCATTGCGCTGCGCAAAAAGGATGAGCAGGAGCGCGCCGAGGAAGATCTGATCCTCGACACGTATTTGGCCGCGCTCGGCATGATCGTCGCCGACGAAGCGGAGGCGTGATGCGCAATGAACATCATGACGCATCCGAGGGCCGCGCCCTTCGATCTTGATAACCGCATGACTGTGGTTCTCTTCGCCGGCATGGGCGGCGGGTGCGATGGGCTGGAAGCCGCAGGCTTCCATGTCCACCTCGCCATCAACCATGACCCGATCGCCGTTGCCGTTCACAAGGCCCGGCATCCGCACACGCGCCATGAGCGCTGCGACGTCTTCGAAGTTTGCCCACGTCAGGCAACCCGGGGCCGCGGCGTTCGTGTCCTGCATGCCTCGCCGGACTGCACTCACTTTTCCGTCGCCAAGGGCGGCAAGCCGGTATCAAAGCGGCGTCGTTCGCTGGCTTGGGTCGTGTGCCGCTGGGCAGGGCAGGTGGAGCCGGAAACTATCACACTGGAGAATGTGCCGGAAATCCAGACTTGGGGGCCGTTGGTCGCCAAGCGCTGCCCGGAAACCGGCCGTGTCATGCGTCTGGACGGATCAGTTGCCGCCAAGGGCGAGCGCGTTCCCGTTGCCGATCAATGGCTGATCCCCGATCCGAAACACAAGGGTCGCATCTGGAAGGCTTGGCTGAAGCATATGGCTGGCCTCGGCTATCGGTTTGAAGGCCGCGTGCTCGTCTGTGCTGACTATGGCGTCCCGACCATCCGCAAACGTTTCTTCGGCGTGGCGCAGGCCAATGGCGGTGAAATCGTCTGGCCGGAGCGCACGCATGCGCCTCGGAAGGATGCCAAGCGGCTTGGCCTGAAGCCGTGGGTCGGTGCGCATACGATCATTGACTGGTCCTTGGCGGTGAAATCCATTTTCGGCCGTAAGAAGGATCTGGCGCCGGCCACGCTGCGCCGCACTGCCCGTGGGGTGATGCGCTACGTGGTGGAGGCTGCAAAGCCTTTCATCGTGCCCATCACGCATAGCGGCGCGGATCGTGTGCATTCGCTTGACGATCCGCTGCGCACTCTGACGACAGCCCATCGTGGTGAGCTTTCGGTGGCGGTGCCGTCGATTGCGAAGTTCCGCACCGGTGCGGTCGGCAGCGACATGCTTGAGCCGTTGCCAACCTTCACGGCAAATGGCTTCAACAAACGCCCCGGTGGCGCCGTTCCGCTCGGGCTTATGGCCGCGACCATG
Organism: Neorhizobium sp. PAMB6716; assembly: GCF_058242805.1. Classification (NCBI taxonomy): domain Bacteria; kingdom Pseudomonadati; phylum Pseudomonadota; class Alphaproteobacteria; order Hyphomicrobiales; family Rhizobiaceae; genus Neorhizobium; species Neorhizobium sp. PAMB6716. The sequence continues at coordinate 1,668,343 of NZ_CM177835.1, read as the reverse complement.
GTTCAGTGTGGATACGGAGAGCGAGAAGGCCAGGCGCCGCGATCGCTTGATATCATGGAGCCGCTGGGGACGGTTGTCGCTGGCGGGAGCAAAGCGGCGGTGATTGCGGCGTCTTTGCAGCGTCAGTTTTCTGGCAGTACCGGTGCCGAAATGGCGGAACCTGCGCCGACATTTGAGGGCACAGCCAAAACAGCGTTGGTGGCCGCTTCCCTGCAGCGTCAGTTCGGCGAGAGCAATGGCGCCGACATTGACGAGCCGGTGCCGACCCTTGTTTCCGAAGGGCAAGGCAAGACGGCGCTGATCGCGGCATTTCTTGCACAGCACAACAACGACGTCCGAAGAGACGGAGGCGTTAACCCAGGCCGCGAAGCGACGGAACCCATGTCCGCCCTCACTGCATCAGGATCGCAGCAGGGCGTGATTGCCGCCTCGATGTTGAATTTGCGGGGAAGCGACAAGGCTGGCCGCGATGCCCGCGAGCCGGTTTCTGCGCTGTGCGCATCCGGCAACCATGCCGGCCTGATCCTTGGCTTCCTGCAACACTATTATGGCACGGGCGGCCAAGACCAGTCACTGGATGCGCCGCTCGGGGCGCTGACGGCCAAGGCACGGCATGGACTTGTGACCGTCAAGGTCGGCCGCGAGACATTCGTCATTACCGACATCGGAATGCGGATGCTGGAACCGGAAGAAGGCGCCGCTGCGCATGGGTTTGCCAAAGGCAGCTTGCCGGAAACGATCATGCTCGACGGCCAAGCGGTGAGGCTTACCAAAACACAGAAGTATCACCTGGTCGGCAACAGCGTGCCGCCCCGGATGGTGCAGCTATTGGCGGAATGCAACGTGCGTCGGGAATTGACGCGGATGGTGGCGGCAGAATGACCATGGATACCGGTTTCTGGAATGAAGAAAATACCGCCAAAGCGATGAAGCTCTGGACGGACGGGAAAAGCGCTAGCGCTATCGCCCTTGAGATGGGCGGGATCTCGCGCAATGCCATCATCGGCAAGATGCACCGCATGGGCATCACCGAACGTGGCCCGGACGCCGAGAAGCCATCGGTGCCGCGCATCGCGCGTCCGGCGCTCGCACGGCAGGTCAGCAAGTTCAACAGCATGCCGCGCGTTGCTGCGCCGCCCGTTGCCGTGAAGGCGCCGGAGCCCGAGCCGGAGTTTGTTCTGCCGGTCATTGGTGCGCCGGACGTCGAGCGCGTCAGGTTGATCAATCTCGCCAAGAACGAATGCAAGTGGCCGATGTCTGGCGAGGGTGAACACATGCTGTTCTGCGCCGGAAGCACTGAGCCAGATCGATCTTACTGCCGGTTCCATTCGCGCCTTTCCTATAGCGCCGGCACGCGCGCCGAACGCATGGTCGATAGCATGATCAGGAAGGCAAGCAAGGTATGAGCGACGTCCGCGAGACAGACATCCAGAAGGCTGTTTTGGACCGCTGGCGCACCATCGGCCTGCCGGGCACATTCATCGCCGCCATCCCGAACCAGCGCGCGTTCGGGCAACCTGGTCTCACGCCGGGCCTTCCTGACCTGATCCTGATCGCGCCGCCGCGGCTGCACGGTTACCTTGAACTGAAGACGACAACGGGAAAGCTTTCCGGGCCGCAGAGGGAGTTTCAGTCTCTCTGCATCGCTCGCGGAATCCCCTTCTACGTCACCTATGGTCTCGATCAGGCAATTACGCTGATCGAGGATCTTGGCATCGTGAGGAGGGCAGCGTGAGCAATCGTGCGTGGATGCCACTTCATATCGCAGACTATCTCGCCGACACGGGCCACCTGACGGCGACGGAGCACGGCGCCTACCTTCTGCTGATCATGCACTATTGGCAGAACGGCCAGCTGCCCGAGAACGAGCGCCTGATTGCTCGCATCGCCAAACTGAACGCCGAGCAGTGGGCAGAAAGCCGCGACGTTCTGGCGATGCTGTTTGGCCCGAACTGGCAGCATCGGCGCATTGATGCCGAGCTTTCCAAGGCTGACGACATCATCGAAAAGCGCCGTGCGGCAAGCAATGCTCGATATGCAAAGCACGAGAAGAGCAAGCCGAATGCAAATGCACTGCATGTGGATAGCAAATGCAGTGATACGCGCGTGCCACCTTTAACCGACAACATAGATACATCCTCACTTCGTTCGGATGTTTGCCCGGAGCCGAAATCGGCACCGGCCTCGCCGACGGTGATCGAGCTTCCGGCTACGCAGGATCAGCAGGTAGCGATAACCGCCGCAGACATCGACGAATGGACCAAGGCTTTCCCGGCTGTTGACGTGCGGCTGAAGCTGCAGGGCATCCGGCAATGGCTCATCGCCAATCCGGCCAAACGCAAGACCGCCAGAGGGATGCGCCGCTTCGTCGTGCAATGGCTGATGCGGGAGCAGGACAAGGGCGGCATGACGCGGAATACCGGGCCGCCGGCGCCAACGCCACACCAGCAACGGCACCAGGCCGCAGTTGACGCTTTTGCCCGCCACGGCAGACCAAGAGGAGCACCCGATGACGAATTTGCCGGCACCACAATCGACCTCGCAGACCGAGATTTCCGCGCGCACTGAGCGCCTTCCGACTGCGACCAACACGGACGTTTCCGATGCCATCAGTTCGTTGCTGACGGCCGGGATGGTCCTTCCATCCTCGATCGACCCGCAGCAGGCCCCGACCGTCTACGCCTTTGCGCTTGCTGGAATTCCTGCCTCCGCCCTCAAGCGCACGGTCGCAAAGCTGATCCGTGGTGAGTACGAGGGAGTAAACCCCGATTACATCCCGCGGACGGCCCAGCTTGCGAGCCTCGCCCGCACAGAAGCACGCACGATGGCTAACGATCTGGCGCGGGAAAAGCTCAAGGCCGCATCCATCGCGCCGCCCAAGCCCGAAAAGAAATCGCCCGAAGCCATCGCCCGCGTTCGCGCGCTGATCGCTGGCGTCAGGGGCCGGCGTGATGTCTCGGCCCTCTGCGATGCCGACGCAAGCCCGAAGGGAACCGGGTAATGGCACCACGCAAGGCACAACCAGCCACGACGCAAAAGCGCACGCCTGCGAAGGCAAAGGCAAAGCCAGCAGTCGCCGACGACAAGACGACGAAAGCCGCCAAGCCAAAGGCGGCCAAAAAGCCGGTTTCCAAGGCAAAACCGAAGGCGCCGGCCAAGCGCAAGCCGGCGGCAAAAGCCAAAAAGCCACTCGTCGTGCAGAACCTTGGCGGGCGGCCATCGTCGTTCGACGTGAAGATGATCACCCAGGCCGAGAAACTGGCAAAGCTTGGCGCCACCGATCTGGAAGTGGCGCAGTTCTTCGAGGTTTCGGTGCGCACGCTCTATCGCTGGAAGATCGAGAACGACGATTTCCGCGCCGCGATGGAGATGGGCAAGGAAGCCGCAGACGCCAAGGTGGAGCAAAGCCTGTTCCGCCGTGCCGTCGGCTATTCGTTCGACAGCGAGAAGATCGTCGTGGTCGACAAGGAAGTGGTTCGTCTCGACACTATCGAGCACGTGCCGCCGGACACAAAGGCAGCGCTGGCATGGCTGTACAACCGCCGGCCGGCAGAATGGCGCACCACGCAGCACCACAAGCATGACGTCGCGCCGGAATCCCCGCTCGCCCAGTTCCTGCGGGAGATTTCCGGCAACACGATCGAGCCAGTTTACGAGGACCGCAATGACGCCGGGCATTCGTCCATTCTGCCGGTAAACGAAGACGATGTATGAACATCTCGCAGCCATGTCTGAGCAACAGCTTATGGAAAAGCTGAAGGACCAGTGGTGGCGGCTGCGTAACCTCTATTACATCCTCGACAAGGATGGTGAGACTGTCCTGTTTAAGCCCAACCGGGCGCAGGAACGCCTCCTCAAGCGGCTTTGGCACCGTAACATTGTGCCCAAGGCGCGCCAGCGCGGGTTCTCGACGCTGATCCAGATCCTGATCCTCGACGCCTGCCTGTTCAAAGAAAACCAGAAGGCGGCCATCATTGCCCAGGACGCATCAACAGCGTCGAAGATCATGCGCAACAAGATTGAGTTTGCGTATGAGCGTTTGCCGTGGGTGATCCGAAAGGCGGTGCCGATTACGACGGACAACGTGACGGAAAAGGCATTCGCCAACGGTTCGTCAATTCAGGTCTCCACATCGGCCCGCGGCGATACGCTAAACTGGCTGCACGTCTCCGAGTTCGGCATCATCTGCTTCGAAAGCCCGCGCCGCGCTGAGAAGATCATCACCGGTGCGCTCCCCGCTGCAGCGCAGGGGATTGTCTTTATCGAAAGCACGGCAAAGGGCCGCGCCGGCGCCTATTACAACATGGTGATGACGGCCAAGGCCAATGCCGAGCTTGGGAAGAAGCTGGGGCGGCTCGAATATCGTTTGCACTTCGCCAGCTGGTGGGACGCAGACGAATACGAGACAGAGCCTGAAGGCATCATCATCACGCCGAAGGACCACAAATACTTCGACGAGTTGGAAGTGCTGATCGGGCAACCGATCTCGCTGCGCAAGCGCGCCTGGTATGTAGCCACCCGCCTCAACGACTTCTCTGACGACGAGGAGAAAATGTGGCAGGAGCACCCGTCAACGGTCGAGGAAGCGTTTAAGGTCGGCACGGACGGCCTGATCCTTGGCAAGCAGATTTCCATTGCGCGTCAGCAAAACCGCATCACGCGCGTGCCATATCGGCCGGAACTACCGGTCAACACATTTTGGGATATCGGCGTCGGCGACGACATCGCCATATGGTTCCACCAGGCGGTGGGGCTGATGGATCATTTCATCGGCTATTTCGAGTGCTCGGGCGAGCCTTACTCGTACATCATGGCAGAGTTCCAGCGGCGCGGTTACGTCTACGGTCATCACTGGTTGCCGCACGACGCTGCGCACCGTCGCCCGGGCGCGATGGTCATCGAAACACCCCAGCAGATGATTGAAGGCCTTGGCCTTCGCAACGTCCATATCGTCGAGCGCACTCCCGATCTGATGGCCGCAGCCATGCCAGCGCTCAAGGAGGATTTCGTCAATTACGTCTTCGACGAGGAGGGCTGCAAAGACGGCCTCATCCACCTCGAGGGCTATACCAAAAGCTGGAACGAGAACATGGGCGTGTGGTCCGACGCACCAAAGAAGAACGGTCACCAGCACGCTGCCGACGCTCTGCGCCAGAAGGCACAGGCCCGAGAAGAAGTGCGCCGCCTTGCGGTCACCGGCGGCCGGAAAACCATCCCAACGCGCCGCAACAGAAGCGGCCTTGTCGTTTAAACACAGAAAAAGGATGCGATCATGACACCAGACATCGATCTAGCGCGCGCGCAATGGACAAAAACGCGCGAAGGCGTTACAGCTATTGGCACCTGGATACGGATCGAAAAGAGTTTTCGTCCGTGCATGGTTCTTATCCCGGCGGGCAGGGAGAAAGACGAGAGGATGCGACCTTGCGTTATCACGCAGGATCGCGCCTGGATTTGGGACGATAGGATCGGAGATCCTTCCCAAGCCGCCCCGATTGCCATGGATTTTGCAAGCACACTCGGCCTCTCGGCAGAAAACCCCCGCACCGTCATTCGGCTTGCGATGTTCATCTGTGACATGCTCGGCGATCTTCTCACAATTCCTCCCTACCAGGCGGACAACCGCAATGCCGTGGCCGACGCCACGTTGTTCGACGGGGATACAGGGGAAGTGCTGCGTGAGACCGAAATTTTCGACGGATGATCATATCTGCGGGGCGAACGCCTGATGTTCGACCTGCGCGCCGATGACGGATCAGTCCGCAAGAAAAAATATGACAGCCCGATTCCCGCAGATGGCGTCCCAATGGAGCGCCCTCTGGCGGGCAACAAGCTCGACAGCGCGCAAATGCAGAGCCTGCACGGGCGTTTGCTCGATATCTGGCAGCGCGAAGTGGATCGGCAGGCGGATAACCGCCGTTCCATGGCGATCGACGAGGATTTTTACGACAACATCCAGTGGACCGAAGATGAGGAGCAGGTGCTGCGTGATCGCGGGCAGGTGCCTCTCGTCTTCAACGTCGTGGCGACCACGCTGGATTGGGTGATCGGCAGCGAAAAGCGCGCCCGAACCGATTTCAAGGTGCTGCCGCGCCGCAAGGAAGATGGCGAGCCGGCACGGCGCAAGTCCGAACTGATGAAATACCTGTCTGACGTCAACAGGACGGGGTTCGAAGTCAGCCGAGCGTTCGAAGACGCGGCCAAGGTCGGCCTCGGCTGGATGGAGGATGGCTGGCAGGGCGACGACGAGGGCGAACCCATCTATGCGCGCTATGAAAATTGGCGCAACATGATCTATGACAGCAGCGCCACGCAGCTGGATCTCGAAGACGGTCGCTACATCGGCCGCAGCAAATGGGTGGATCTGGACGTGGCTTGCGCCATGTTCCCCAAGCGCAAGGTGCTTCTCTCCCGCTCCGTTGATGACGCAAACTCCTATCACAGCCTTGATACCTATGGCGACGAGGTCATGGACCAAATCGAAATCGAGAATGAAGGGCAGGGCGAAAGCGGACAGGTTTCCAGCCACATCACCGGCTACCAGCGCCAGCGCACGCGAATCATCGAATTGTGGTTCAAGCTTCCGGTCCAAATGGAACGCATGCGCGGCGGGATGTTCCAGGGCGAGGTCTATGATCAATACTCGCCGGGCCATTTGGACCAGGTGGAGCGCGGCGAAGCCGAGGTGGTCAAAAAGCCCGCCATGCGCATGTATGTCGCCCTGTTCACCACGAATGGCATGCTTTGGTTGAGCCAAAGCCCTTATCGCCATAACCGGTTCCCCTTCACACCTGTTTGGAACAAGCGCCGCGGGCGTGACGGCTTGCCGTATGGCATCATCCGCAACATTCGCGACATCCAGATCGACATCAACAAGCGCGCATCGAAGGCGCTGCACATCCTCTCCACGAACAAGGTCATCATGGACGATGACGCGGTCGACGATATCGACAAGTTCATTGAGGAAGTTTCCCGCCCTGATGCGGTGATCGTCAAAAAGAAGGGGTCAGAACTCAAGATCGACGCCGATCGCGATCTGTCCCAGTACCACCTCGAAATGATGTCGCGAAACATCCAGATGGTGCAGCAGGTCGGCGGCGTCACTGACGAGAACCTTGGCCGCTCCACCAATGCCGTTTCGGGCGTTGCCATCACCGCCAGGCAGGAGCAGGGCGCGCTTGCCACTGCGCACCTGTTCGACAATCTGCGGCTGGCCCAGCAGGTGCGCGGCGAGAAGCAGCTATCCCTCATGGAGCAGTTCATGAGCGAGAAAAAGCAGTTCCGCATCACGAACCAACGTGGCAGCGCGGAATATCCGACCATCAACGACGGTATGCCCGAGAACGACATCGTGCGCTCCAAGGCCGATTACGTGATTTCGGAGGAAGATTGGCGCGCGTCCGTGCGGCAGGCGCAGGTGGCGGAATTGCTCGACTTGTTGGGCAAGCTTGCTGGCGTTGCACCGCAGGTGGTCATGGTGAGCCTCGATCTCATTGTCGAGAGCATGGACATCCCGAGCCGCGACGAACTGGTCAAGCGCATTCGTCAGGTCACCGGCATGGTGGACCCCGACGCAGACGAGAACGATCCGGAACAGATTGAGCGCAAGCAGGCGGCCGGGAAGCAGCAAGAACTGCAGTTAACGCAAATCATGGGCGAATTGCGCGCGTTGACCGCAAAGGCGGCACGAGATGAGGCCGCCGCCCGTGAACTCGATGCGCGTGTGGCCAAGGTCAACACGGAATCGCAACGCACCGCCGTCGAGACAGCAGCAGCCGCGGCGGTAGCCCCCAACACCGCAGATATGGCCGACGCCATGCTGCACGAGGCGGGTTACGTCTCGCGCACGGAAGCCGAGCAGCGCGCAGCGCAGGCGGCCCAGCAACAACAGGCAATGGCCGAACAGCAGGCACAGCAACAGCAACCCGCACCGGGCGCCCAGGCGGCACCGGAGCAAATTGGACTTGGATGAGGGATTGATCATGGCGGCCAAGAAGTGGACCGAAGAAGAACTGGCGCTACTCACCGAAGATGAGCGCGAAGGCATGCTCGAAGACGAGGACGGTGAGGACGAGGAAGGTGGCGAAGGCGCCGCCGAGGATGACGGCGCAACCGCAGCCGCCCCAGACGATGAAGGCGGCGACGATGAGGAAGAAGGCGAGCAAGCGCCGGAAGGTGATGCCGCTGCGGTTGCCGCCGATACTGCCGCTGTGGCCGAACCCGATACGGCAGAGGAAGAAGACGAGCCGCTTGAAGACGACGAGGTGCCAGGCTGGATCTTGCCGCCCGACTTTGCCGAGAAGGCCGCTGCCATCGAGGCAGCGCGAGACGAACTGGCGGCCAAGTTCGATGATGGTGAACTGACGGCCAAGGAGTTTTCGGAACAAAGCGCCGCCCTTGCCAAGCAGCAGCGCGCGATCGACACGCAGCAGATCTCGGCCGACATCGAGAAAAAGCACGCCCTTAAGACCTGGGGCACAACGGTCAAGGACTTCACGCGCGACCATCCGGAATATGGCCCGAATTCGCCGCTTCGTGGTCTGCTCGATGCCGAGGTGCGCAAGCTGCAGGCCGGCGTCAACAACCCGACCAACCCAGCGCTGCTTGAGCGTGCCCACAAGGCGATACAGAAGACGGTTGCCGCGGCCTATGGCGTCAAGCCGGCCGAGACCGCCGACAAGAAGCCAACGGACAAGAAGGCAGGCGCAACGCCTCTCAAGAAGCGTCCGGCGCCACCACCGACACTGGCATCCGTCCCGGCGTCCGATATCAGCGAGGCGGATGACGGCGGCGAATTTGCCTATCTCGATCGCCTGGCCGAGAAAGACAGTGTGGGCTTCGAGCGCGAGCTTGCCAAACTGGAAAAATCCAACCCGGCAGCGCACGAGCGCTACCTGCAACAGGGCTGACGCACGATGCTGATCCTCGAAATGAAAATGGGACAGATTTTGGTTCTGGACGGCATCGGCGAAATCACGATGCAGGAGAAGTCCGGCCGGCGTGTTCGGCTGGCGATTGACGTGCCGAAAACGCAAGGCGTGCGTATTCAGAAGCCGGGCGCAGTTGTGCCTGCGGAGCCGGTCGCGAGCACGCCGGTCCATCCGGTCGAGGATTGGTAGTTCTGGCAGTCCAAAAGGGGATGCGGCGGGGAAGCGTGGGCGGCAGCGATGCCGCCCACGTTGCGTTTATGGTTTGGTTTCAGGTGGTTGTGGTGGGGTGTTGATGTGGAGGATGAGGATGGAACGACGAACGCGGTTTTGCGCGATTTTGTGAGGTGATTTCCGCAAGAAAAAAGGCCCCGTATGGCAGCACGGAGCCTTTTCAGAAACCCATCGGTTGCAGCCGTGGATTACGTCGCAGCGAAACGGGAGGAAAGCCAAAATCGCCAATGGTCCGCCGTATCTGGATTTGAAAACGGAGGCCACCTGTCTTGTAGGCAGCAAGCAAAATTCGCCTCGATCGGCTTCTCTGTCAACGAATATCTTCGCTGGTTGAGATTGGCTCCCGCATCGGTTAGAGTGCAGCCATCTCAGGCGCTGGATGTGCCAGTCCACACCCGCTGAGAGTTCCCCATGGAAGTTATCCACACCACCACCGTTGAAGCCTCGGAAGAGGGCAGCGCGTTCGCGCCTGCCGGTGGCATCGTGACGTTCCAGGTCAAGGCGGAAACGCTTGACGTCAAGTTCGACGTGCTCGCACGTGCCGCGACGACTGCGCCGTGGGTCAAGATCGACACAATCGACATCAAAGATCCCATCGCAGCGTACAACGCGATGCCGCTGATGCGCGTCGATATCTCCGGCAACATCGGCGGCAATGTCGCCGAGGTGTGGAGCGTCGAATGAGCAGGCTCGCGACACGTCTCAAGCTCAAGCGCCGGCTGACTGGCGCACAGGCGTTGGGTGACGCCCCCGTGAAGGGTGGCGGTGTCACGTCGCTGCGCCGTGAGACAGACGGCACAGTTGCGGTCTTATCTCTCGCCCAGACATGGACGGCTATCATGACCCGCCAGCCTGACGGTTCTGTTGTTGTAACGGGGAACGGTTGATTATGGCAAAACTTCGTTATTCCCTCAACAATGGGGTTTCATGGATTGTGCTTGAGGGCGCGCTCCCGTTGTCTATCCCCTCGACAATCGCAGAAACCGTCACACTAGAGACGATAGGCCCTCCCGTTACCAATGCGGGTATTTCCTTTGATTATTTGGTAACGGATCAGGCAAGCCTTGATGCGTTGACCATTACGAGTGGCATGAATATCGGCGTCCAGCGGGGCATTGTTGTCCGTGGTGATATAAGCCCTGACACTGCCTCAAACGTGACAATCGCCGCATATGGCGTGGGCGCTCCACCGCTGTTTCTCGGGTCCATTCGGCACACGTCTGGATGGTCCAATGTTTCCGGCACCGTATGGGAAAAGGACATTGGGTATACCGCGCTTAACTGCTTTGCCATGTCCGGCGATGTCGGCAGCGAGACGGTAACTAAATTCATTCTCGGCACATATGCTTCGCTCACATCCGGTCAGTTCGGCGTTTCAGGGAATGTGCTGCGGATAAACTCGGCCACCGATCCGAATACCCTTAACATTGAGGTTCCCATAAACGGGGCGATCAATACTGCAACAGGGTTCCACTCTACAGGAGACAATAACCGCGTCTCGGGCCTTCGCTTCTGGTTCTTCGGCTTCAACGGCTTTGAACTGGCTGGCTCTGGTGTAGGGTCACAAGTTATTGATTGTGATTGCAACTATAATAGCAATGACGGTGGTGGAGCGCACGAAACAGCGTCCGGCTGGGTGGTAAAACGCAATCTCTTTGAGCGCAATGGTCAGGTACGTGGAGGCACTACCGCGCCGGGCGATGGTTTTAGTGCGCACGACACCACCAGCGGTACTGTGGAAGATTGTATCTTCCTCGACAACGAAAAGGAGGCTATGGGACACCAGCCGTCCGCATCCGTAACCATGCGTAGAAACTTCCTGAAAGGCAATTATCAGGAACTTGTTATTCTCGCGACAGGTGGCGTTGGTTCGGTCAGCGGGGAGTTCGTTTTTGACTACAATGTCATCGTGTATGTTCCAGAGGGGCAGGCCAGTGGTTTTGGCGCGATATTTGTGGCGAACAGCCCCCAAAGGCCAAGCCTTAGCGCGGACAACAACACGCTGTATTGCTCCGGCACGCCCGGTTCAGGACAGTGTGGTCTTCGTATGGGCGGCGGCGATGTTACATTCCGAAACGGCATCATCAAAGGCTTTAGTCGTGCCATTGATTTCCGTGCATCGGAAGCGGCAAACGGCACTCTGGTCAACACCAACAACTGCTTGCATGGCAACACGACAAACTATTTCAACAACTCGACGCCTGGGGCAGGTGGTGTGGCGGCTGGGGCAGGCGATGTCCTGTCCAATCCTCTTTTCGTGGATGCAGCCAGCGACGATTTCAACCTGCAATCTGGATCGCCTTGCCTCAATGCTGGCGTGGACCTTGGCTTTACGTCTGATTATGCCGGCAACCCTGTGCCGTACGGCGCTGCGCCTGACATCGGTGCTTTAGAGCGGCAGTCGGCGTAACCCACACTCCCGATCAGTGTGTACGTGCCAGCAGGTGACAAGGATTCCTTGACGACTGCCGGCACGTGCAAACTCAATAAGCGCGTGGTAATATGCGCCAACTGCACAGGACGTGCTCAATCATCATCGATCGAAAGGCACGCCCATGGCTCTCCCTGATGTTCATATCGCTTGCGGGTTCGCCCCGGCAGACGCACCGTTCGGCGCAAAACAGCCGTTGTTCGGCGTGATCGACGGCGCGTGGTCCGAAACCCCGGCGCTCGATGCAATCACCACCAATGCTGCTACCGACCGCAACGGAATGATGCCCGTTCTTCGCGTCACGGTGCAGGCCGATGCGTATCTCGACATTGGCACAGGCGACTTGACCAATGCCGTCACGCTGTTGCTGATGCTCGACGACGGTCACACGCACGACGTCTACGTCAAGCCCGGCGTCAAGGCTCGCGTCCGCGCCGCGGCCTGATCGAGATAAGATCGCAAACAAGCCCGTCGGAACACTCCGGCGGGCTTTTCTTATGCCCCCGCGCCATCTATAAATCATGCACCTGTCGCGCAGGACGTGCGGCTCCAAATCAACCGGAGCCACACCTATGCCTGTTATCCTCGGCCTTGATGGCTCGGACTGGAATGACCCGCTCAACATCTATGGCGGGAAGCCAACGGCAGCGGCCGAGAAGCCGGTTGAGGCAGCGCCAGCGACGAAGGCTGATGCACCTGCAACCAAGCCCGAAAACAGCTATCGCGACCCGTATGTAACGAAGGCACCGCGCGCGGAAAAGACCAGCCGCATTGCGGAAATGCCGGGCCTCGGCGATGAGGGCGATGATCCGTTCGCAGCCGTGCTGCGCGATGGCACATATGCGCCCAAGCCGGAGCGCAAAGAGGTGTTCACGCCGCAGTTTGAGGAGGTGGCCGCCGCCGGCAAGGGCTGGACGGACGTCGTCGATGCAGACGGAAATGTGGTGCGCCGCACCGGCACCAGGGCATGGCGCAATAACAACCCCGGCAACATCGAGTATGGCAGCTTTGCGAAGAGCCTCGGCGCGATCGGCACCGACGGACGGTTCGCCGTGTTCCCCAGCTACGAGGCAGGGCGTGCGGCAAAGGCCGCGCTGCTATTCGAGGGCAAGAACTATCGCGACAAGACGATTCATGGAGCGATCTCCCGTTATGCGCCCCCGAGCGAAAACGACACGGATGCGTATGCCAGCGCCGTTGCGCGTGCTGCAGGCGTTACGACCGACACGCCGATTTCAAGCTTGACGCCAGCGCAGCGCGAAGCGGCACTGGATGCAATGGAGCGCGTCGAGGGATTCCGGCCCGGTCGCGAAATTGGCGGTGGCCGCGTTGAACGTGCGCCGCTCGAACCCGTCTCGGCCAGCGCGTCTGGCAACTCGATCGTGGTCGACGAGAATTTCAAGGCATCGGACCCAATGGGGCTATTGGCCGGCGGAAATCCGTTCGACGACATGGCAAAGCAGCGGCGCGCGCAGATCGAGGCCGATGCAGAGGCCGCAGCAACGCAGTCCGAGACCAACCGCATCAATGCGCTCAATGAGCAGCACAATGCGGAGGCCGGCCAGCGTGTCGAAGCGCTCGAGGCGAAAGATCCGGGCCGATACGAGACGATCGCTGAATCGCAGTTGGGCGACTGGCAGCAGAAATGGGAAGAGCAGAACCGTTCCGGCGGCGTGCTGGGCGATACCGGCCGCATCCTCAAGTCCGGCACCATCAGTCTTGGGCAGTCCCTGTCTTCGCTTGCGGACACCGTGTTCCGCAAACTGCCAGGCGGCGAGACGTTCCTGCAGGCATCCGACGATATCGACCGTTGGGCCATGGGCAAGACGCTGGATCAGCGCATGGCGCAGAGCCAGACGCAGGCCAATGCGTCGGTGACGCAAGCACAGCAGGATGCAGACGCCAAAAACTGGTGGGACGCCGACAACAAGCGGTTTGGCCCGGCGTGGCGCGATCCTCGCAGCTATCTGCGCGTGGTGGGCGAAAGTGCGCCAAGCACACTGGTGACAATGCTGCCCGGCGGCATTCTCGCGCGCGGCGCATATCTGCGCACCATGGCGGCAACCGGATCGCAAGTGAGGGCAGCAGCGATTGCTGCGCGCACGGCCACAGTCGCCGGCGCGATCTCGGAAGGCATCCTTGGCGGTGCAGACGCGGCAAAGAACGTGCGCGACCGGATCGGGCAGATTGCGCCGGACCAGCTGGCGGGAAGCGATGCCGTCAAGGCACTCGTCGATGGCGGGATGAGCCAAGAGCAGGCAATCAAGGCAGTGACCGAGGATGCCGCAACGCAGTCGTTCCTCATGGCAGGCGTTGCCACCGGCATGTTCGGCGGCATGGGCGACCGTGCGCTGGCAAAGATCCTCGCCGAGGGCGTCGGCGGCAACGTGGCAAAGCGCGTGATGGCAGGTGCCGCGCGCGGCATGATCGGCGAGGGCGTGCTGGAAGAAGCACCGCAGAGCGCGCTGCAGACGATGGCCGAGAATGCCGGCGTGCAGCGCGTGGCCCCGGATCAGCAGATTACCGAAGGCGTCGGCGAGGCGGTCGCGTCTGGTCTGGCCGGTGGTGGCGTCATGGGCGGCACACTCGGCGGCGTGGGCGGTGCAGCCAGGCCGAAGGCCGAAGGCGAGGCCATGCCGGCAGATGCAGGCGCTGCAGCCGCGCCCACGGTCGAGACAACGGCAAGCGGACCGATTGGCCGAGCCACGCAGCATGCGGCAGAGCAGCAGGCGGCACGCACCGCAGCAGCCGCACCGGTGGCAACGCCGGCCGCCGCCACTATGCCGGATGGCGCTCCGGAAGTCGGCGCAACCGTGCGCGTGGATGCGGACGGCATTCAGCCGTTCATGGGCCGCGTGGACAGTTACGAGGGTGACGAGGCTGTCATCGTCGATAGCGGCACTGGCGAGGTCTACCAGATCCCGCTCGCCAACCTGTCAAAGATTGCGGATTCGCCGGAGAAGATTGCGGCCGATAACCCGCCGGAAACCGGGCCGATCCCGATTGGCGATAGCCTGCCCGAATTTTCGACCGATCCGGCGTTGGAGCCGGCAGCACCGATTGCCGCGACGGTGACCAATGAGGGGCTGGCGCCGGCATCGCAGGACATGGAAGCCAACATGCGCTTCCCCAGCGCACCACCGCCGGGCCAGCGCATCATCGTCAACGACGAGAAGGCCGGCCGGTTTGCTGCTACGGTCGAGACGTGGGACGGCACGGACGCCGTCGTGCGCACGGATGACGGCAAGTCGTACCAGGTGCCGCTCGAAAGCCTGAAGGTCAATAAGCAGACGCCAAAGCAGGTGGCGGCCGAAGACGCGCAGCGCGTGCCGCCGGTGGACCGGACGGAAGAGAAGGCCGCTGTTGCCGGCCCGACCATGCGCAAGGTTATGGGCAAGACGCTTGTCATGCCCGATGAGAACCATGCACGGCTTTTCGATCTCGGTCTTAGCCGCTCGATCTCCAAGAACACGCTCGGCGCATCGCAGCTGGATCTGGCGAACGTCGATAACCCCGAACTGAAGGCGCTCGCTGATGCCTTCAAGGTGACGCCGCAGGCGCTCGGAAGCATGGCCGATGATTACCGGTACCGCGCGCAGCGTGCGGCAAAGACGGCCGGTTCCGATCTGCCGCAGCGCATCGCACCGGTGAACGAGCGCCGGCTGAAGCAGTGGCAGCTAGAGCGGTCCAAGGCCGATGCCGATACGACGAACACTGTCGGCAACGAAATGTGGTGGGATGCCGAACTGACCGCGCCGGATCGCAAGCGTATTTTGGAAGAGGCAGGCGTCAAGCGCAGCGAAAACGCAATGTGGGGCACGTTCACGCCCGCGATCCGCGCCAAGATCGAGGCCGCCCGCAATGGCGGTGCGGTGCAGGAGGATTCGGCCAGTGCAGCGCCTGTGGCAGATGCAAACGTTGAACCCGGCACCGCCACGCAGACAGCGCCGATTGACATGGCCGCAACGGAAGCCGCGACTTCGCCGAAGAACGAACGGCCAGAACCGACGCAGGCGCAGAAGGAAGCCGGAAACTACAAGCTCGGCCATGCACGCATCGGCGGGCTCGATATCTCGATCGAGAACCCGGCGGGTTCCGATCGTAAGGGCGTCGATAAGGGCGGAAAGGCGTGGTCGGTGCGGATGAAGAGCCATTATGGCTACATCAAGGGCACTGTGGGCCGCGACAAAGACCACATCGACGTGTTCGTGAAGCCAGGCACAGAGACGCTGACGGATGCCGCGCCGGTTTTCGTGGTCGACCAGGTCGGCCCCGATGGCAAATGGGATGAGCACAAGGTGATGCTCGGCTTCAACACGCGAGCCGAGGCAGAACAGGGCTATCTCGACAACTACAGCGACGGTTGGAAACTCGGCCCGGTGACGGAAACAACGCTGGGCGAATTCAAGCAATGGCTTGATACCGGCAACACGGCAAAGCGATTCAGCGAACGCAGCGCCGGCGTTCCGGATCAGGACAAGGCTCGCATGCGTCAGGTCACTGACGAGGAAGTCAAAGCCGTTTGGACCACGCCGGCATTCCGCAAGTTCCGCGCCGAAATCAAACCGATGGACCCGCACCGCGAAAGCTCGGTCGCCTATCAGATGATCGCCGGCTGGCTGGATCAGAAGGAAGGCAAGCCGCCAACCAAGCCCGCACCAAACGGCGGAACGACGGACCCGATCGAGCCGTATCTGATGGGCTACATCGGTGCGCGCGATGGCGCCGGTCTCAAGATCCGCGCTTCGCAGGCGGATGAGGTTTATCGATCGGCGATGCAGATCTACGAGGCGGAGACGGCTCGACCGACTGCGGCTGCAAAGCCGGCGGTGGAGAAGCCCGCCCGGGCACCAGTGTCTGTCGCGAAGCCGGCCGCCGCACCACGTCCCAAACCGCTGACGCAAGCGCAGCGCGTGGACCGCTACGCGAATTATTTCCAGCCAGGCCGAGACGTCGATGCTTATGGCGGTGGCAAAGACCGCGTGATCAGCTTTAACCGCAACGGGACCGAATGGACCGTGACGGTTGCCGAGGTCAAGAAGGACGGTTCTCTTGATCGCGAGCGCACACATTCGTCCATACCCACAGATCGCGAACTGTCCGCATGGGAGAAGGCAAACCCGGTACCGGAGAAGCAACCGGCGGTGAAGGCGGCCTCGGCACCAAAGGCAGCGCCGGCCGTCAGCGAGAACAAGATCTTCACCGAAAGCGCGGCCGATAAGGCCCGCGCGTTGCTGCGCTCAAAGCTCAATCAGCTGAATAGCGGTATCGATCCCGAGATTATGCAGGCCGGCATCACGCTTGCCGGCTACCACATCGAGAAGGGCGCTCGCACGTTTGCCGCCTACGCCTCCGCGATGATCGGCGACCTCGGCGAGGTAGCGCGCCCATACCTGAAATCGTGGTATATGGGTGTGAAATATGATCCTCGCGCTACAGGCTTCGACGGAATGTCGAGCGCGGCCGAGGTGGACAGTGCCGACGTCAACGCGATCGGAAAGGAGACCGCAGATGAACCTGCAAAACTGGATCAGCCAGGCGCGCCAACACTGGAAGGAATTCCAGCCGACGCGGTACCAGGCGCTGAAGGAAGCCGGGCAGCTGGAGAGCGCCCTGCAGCAGGCGGCCGAGATGACGTTTCGGGAGACGGACGCGCTCGAACAGAGCGGGTTCAGTCCGGACGAAGCGTGGCAGATGACGCGGGAGGAGTATCTGTTCCCGCCACCGGAAGGAACGCAGCCGCAGAGCCCGACATCGATCAGCGCGGCAATGATGGACGCGATGCGGGCCGGTCAACGGACGATGGGCGCCGAGTAGTTCCGAAGTCGTCGGTTGATGCCCTCAAGGGCGTCGAGAGCGCCGCCACGCCCGCGCAAAGCCTGCCGGCCGATTATGCCATCACGGATAGCGACCAGATCGGCCAAGGCGGATCGAAGGCCAAGTTTGCTGGCAACGTCGCAGCCATCAAGGTTTTGCGCACGCTGGCCGATGAGAACAGGCCGGCCACCCGCGAAGAGCAGGCGGTGCTTGCGAAGTGGGTAGGCTGGGGCGGCCTTCGTGCCGCGTTCTTCCGTGATGACGGATCAGCGAACAAGGGCTGGGAGAAGCAGGCCGCCGAGTTGAAGGCATTGCTGACGCCGGAAGAATACCGTGCGGCCGAATCCTCGACACGCAACGCGCATTACACCTCGCCCGAGATCGTCGGTGCCGTCTGGAACGTCGCGCAGCAGCTTGGCTTCAAGGGCGGGCAGGTGCTTGAACCGTCAGTCGGCGCCGGCAACTTCATCGGCATGATGCCTGCAGGCGCGAAAGCAGGATCGCATGTCACCGGCGTCGAGCTTGACCACATCACGGGCGGCATCGCCAAGAACCTTTACCCCGCGGCCAATATTCAGGCGCCGATGGGATTCGAGACGCTTGTGGTGCCAAACGACTATTTCGACCTGGTCATTGGTAACCCGCCGTTCGGCTCCGAGCGGCTGTACGACAAGAACCGTCGCCACCTCAACAAGCTTTCGATCCACAATTTCTTCTTTGCCAAGGCTGTTGAGGCGCTGCGCCCCGGCGGCGTGCTGGCAATGGTGGTGACAAACCGCTTCCTTGACGGCAACAATGCCGCCGCCCGCACGATGATTGCCAATCAGGCGGACCTCGTCGGCGCGATCCGGTTGCCCAACAATGCGTTTCTGAAGAACGCCGGCACCGAAGTGACCACGGATATCGTCATCCTGCGCAAGCGCACCGCCGAGGACGGCGCCGGCGACCGCGCGTGGGTGGACGTGGCCGATTACCGCGGCAAAGACGGCAAGACGGTTCCGCTCAATCGCTACTTCATAGCCAACCCCGGTATGATGCTCGGCGATTTCGGCGCCTATGGCACGATGTACGGCCCGGATGAACCGGCGCTTGTCGCGCGCGAGGGGCAGGATCTGCCGGCCGACCTGCGCGCTGCAATCGCGACGTTGCCCAAGGATGTGATGCCGGAGCCGGGCGTGGAGATGCGCCCGACCGAAACCGTCGTCGATGGCGTCGAGGCGGCATCCGTTGGCTCGATGTTCTTGTCGTCGGATGGCACGGTCCATGAGCGCATCGCGGATAGCCTGGGCACGCCCCAGTCAAAGCCGGTGACGTTCGCCAGCGACAAGGCTAAAGAACGTGTCGAAGGCATGGTGCGCGTCCGTGATGCATTCTCGCGCCTTCGTCGTGCGCAGATCAGCGACACAGCGACCGATAAGCAGATCGAGAACCTGCGCGAGCGGCTGAACAAGGCGTATGACGCCTTCGTTGGCAAGAACGGGCCGATCAACCACGACGCCAACAAGCGCCTGTTCCGCGACGATCCGACGTGGCCGCAGATTTCGGCGCTGGAAAACAATTACGACAAGGGCATTTCCGCCGAAGTCGCCAAGAACACGGGCGAGACGGCCCGGCCGCCGAAGGCCGACAAGGCCCCGATCTTCACCAAGCGCACGCAACAGCCTTACCAGCGCCCAACGTCTGCCGCATCGGCAAAGGATGCGCTGGCGCAGGTGCTCAATGACCGTGGCCGCGTCGATCTGGATGAAATGTCGCGGCTGTACGGCAAGCCGGCCGACGCCATCGTCGATGAACTGGGTTCGCTTCTCTATCAGACGCCGGGCGGCACCTATGAAACGGCCGACGCCTACCTGTCCGGCAACGTGAAGCAGAAGCTGGCCGAGGCCGAGCGTGCCGCCGTCTCTGACCCGACATTCCGCCGCAACGTCGCGGCCCTGCGGGATGTGCAGCCGGAAGATATCGAGGCAATCGACATCGATGTGAAGGCGGGTTCGCCCTGGGTGCCACCGAAGCACGTTGGAGACTTCATCGAGCACATCACGGGGAGCAAAGGCGCACGCGCAGTTTACTCCAAGGGCAACGGCATTTGGGTGCTGGACGTGCCGCGCTCGACGCCGGCATCTGATGCAATGTGGGCTACCGGACGCGCATCGGTGAGCCAGATCGTCAACGCTGCGATCAACGGCAAGTCGGCGCAGGTCTACACGAAGGATGCCGAAGGCAAAGACGTGATCGACCAGCCGGCAACGGAAGCCGCCAACGAGAAGGTTTCGCGCGTCAAGGAAGAGTGGAACCGCTGGCTTTGGCAGGACGATGCACGCCGCGTCGAACTGGCCCGGCTCTACAACGATACGTTCAACACAGACGTCATCCGCGTTTATGACGGCGCGCACCTGTCGTTGCCGGGTAAAGTCGGAGACGACATTGTCACGCTGCGCCCCCACCAGAAATCCTTCGTCTGGCGCACGCTTCAGTCATCTGTTGCGCTGGCAGACCATACCGTCGGTGCAGGCAAAACATTCGCCCTGATCGCATCCATCATGGAAAAGCGCCGCACCGGGCAGGCGAAGAAGCCAGTGCTCACCGTCCCGAACCATCTTGTCGGGCAGTGGGCAGCAGATTTCCAGAAGCTCTACCCGGGCGCCAAGGTGCTGGCCCCGACCAAACGCGACTTCGAGAAGCAGAACCGTAAGCGCCTGTTCGCCCGCGTGGCGACCGGTGACTGGGATGTGGTGATCGTCGCTCACTCGCAGTTCGGCCTGATTGGCGTCACGCCTGAGACCGAAGCCGCGTTCATCCAGCAGCAGATCGGCGACCTTGAGCAGTCCATTACAGACATGCGCCGGGAAACGGGCGAGAAGTCGCGCAACGTGGCGCAGCTGGCGAAGCAGCGGCAGAACCTTGAAAGCAAGATCAAGGGGCTCCTCGACGCCGGCCGCAAGGATGACGGGCTGTATTTCGATGATCTCGGCGTCGATGCGCTCTATGTCGACGAGTTCCACGAGTTCAAGAACCTGCCGTTTGTCACCGGCATGCAGCGTGTCGCCGGCCTTGGGAACCCGTCTGGCAGCAAAAAAGCCACCGACATGTTCATCAAGATCCAGAACGTTCTCGATCGAACCGGCGGCAACATCGTTGTGGCAACTGGCACTCCGCTGTCGAACACGATGGCGGAAATGTACACGGTGCAGCGCTACCTCGACAATAAGCGCCTCGGGAACTTGGGCCTGTCGCACTTCGACGCATGGGCACGTGTGTTCGGTGAAGCTGTCACCGACTGGGAACTGAGCCCGAGCGGCCAGTACAAGCTCAACACGCGCTTCGCCAAGTTCGTGAACATCCCCGAACTGATGAAGATGTATCTCGGTTTTGCCGACGTCATCTCTAACGACGACATCAAGGCGCAGCTTGCCGCGCAGGGCGAGACGTTGCCGTTGCCGAAGGTCATGGGCGGCAAGCCCAACAACATCACCGTCGAGCGTTCGCAGGACCAGGCGGCATTTATCGGTGAAGGCCGAATGGATGCCAACGGTGAAATGCGATTCCCGGAAGGGTCGTTGGTATATCGCGCCGAGAACCTGCCGAAGAAAGCAGAGAAGGGCGCCGACAACATGCTGAAGGTGATGTCGGACGCCCGCAAGGCCGCGCTCGACATGCGCCTGATCGATCCCTCCTATGCCGACAATGAAGGCTCCAAGGTCAATCGTGCGGCCGACGAAATGAAGCGCATCTACGACAAATGGAGCGACAAGCGCGGCGCGCAGCTGGTATTCATCGACCTGTCCACGCCCAAAAAAGCCAAGGCAAAGCAGGAAAGCGAACTGCGTGACCTGATGCGCAAGGCCGAGGAGGGCGACGAGGCAGCGCAGGAAAAGCTCGATGCCATGAGCCCCGACGAGTTCCTTGCTCTTACATCGAAATTCTCGGTCTATGACGATCTGCGGCAAAAGCTGATCGACCGTGGTGTGCCGGCCGATGAGATCGCGTTCATTCACGACGCCAACACGGAAATCCAGAAGGAAGAGCTTTTCGGCAAAGTTCGCTCGGGCCGGACTCGCTTCCTGTTCGGCAGCACCGCCAAGATGGGCGCCGGCACCAACGTGCAGAACCGCCTTGTGGCGCTGCACCACCTTGATGCGCCGTGGCGGCCATCTGACCTTGAGCAGCGCGACGGGCGCATCATCCGGCAGGGCAACGACCTGTATTCGGAAGATCCGAACGGCTTTGAGGTCGAGATCTTGCGCTATGCCACGAAGAACACGCTCGATGCGCGTCAGTGGCAGGGCATCGAGGCAAAGGCCCGGTTCATCGGGCAGGTGCGCAAGGGCGATGTGAAAACGCGCCAGATCGAGGACATTGCCGGCGAAGCGGCCAATGCCGCCGAGATGAAGGCCGCGGCATCCGGTAACCCGCTCATCCTGGAAGAGATGGAGACACGGCGCAAACTGCGGACGCTGGAAGGCCAAGCATCGGAGCATAACCGCAATCAGCACCGCATCCGCGACAAGATCCGCCAAGCACGCGAGGAGATCGAGGCCATCAACGCTCGCCTGCCCGGCGAGCGCACCGATGCGGCCAACGCCGAAAAGCTGGCCGACCAGCCGTTCAAGGCCATCGTCGATGGCGAGACCTTCGAGAAGCCGAAAGAGTTCGGTGCCGCACTGCTGGCCCGGATGCGCAAGGGCATTGTCGATGGCATGGGCGGCGCGGAAACCGTCGGCAAGTACGGCGATTTCACGATCCGCATGGATCACATGTACGAAGCGAAGTTCGACGTCGAAATCAAAGGCGCGCGCTCTTACCATCTGACGATCGAGGACGTCGGCCAGCAAGACCCGACCGGCCTTGCCATGTCGATTACCAACCAGGTGCGCAGGCTGACAAAGTTGCCAGCCAGCGACGAGGCGCGGGCAGCGGATGTGCAAGAGCAGATCCCCTTGATCGAAAAGCAAATCGGCCCTTGGCCGAACGCGGCCGAACTGGAAGAGACGGCAACCAAGCACCGTGCATTGCTCGATGCCCTGAAGCCGAAGAAGACTGGCACCGCGCCAGTCGCCGCGCCGGCTGATGCCGACGTTCTGCCGGCCAAGGCCGACAAGCGGCCGGATCCGGTGGTGACTTCGTCACAGGATCTGCGCTCGATGCCGGTTCCGACACGAAATGCCGATGAAGGCCTGATGCAGTGGGCGTTCCGTGTCGTCTCGGAGCCGGGCCTTAAATCGGGTAACGAACATCTGGTGGCAATCGACGACGACGGCGCCGTGATCGAGTATGGCACCGCCGGAAAGCCGAACATGACGGGGATGAGCAATAAGCTCGCCTCGGCCATGAGCAACCCGGATAGGCAGATCGTGCTGTTCCACAATCACCCGGGCAACAAGCCATTGAGCGCGCCGGATATCGGCAACGCGGCGCTGCCTGGAGTTCACGCGGTTTGGGCCATCGGATCAGGCGGGCAGAACACCCGCTTTGAGCCCACGCAGCGCGTCAAGGATTGGCGCTCAACCTTCGCAAGCGATGCCAACCGGCAGCTACAGGCACAGGCCGACATGACCAGATCCGCGATGGTCGCAAGCGATGCCGTCTTCAATTTCCTGCAGCGTCAGGTGCGGGATGGCAGCATCGGTATGGATGTGGCGCAGGATGCGCATGACGCCGCGATTCAAGAAGTTGCCAAGCGCGCTGGCCTCATTGCTTATTTCAGCAATCAGCCATATGATTTTGCTAGCGTTCCCGGCATGGATGCGCAATTGGATAAGGCTGCAAAGAGCCTTGAGAGGGCTATTTTCAATGACACAACAGCAAAAATTGCTGATGCCGGGGTTTATCGATCCGCCAAGCCCCTTCGACACATTGCAGAAATGGAAGGAATGGCTGTCGCAGATCGAGGCGATGTCGGCGCGAATTCCAAATCGGGCGGACTTGCTGAAGCAGGCGCGCGAGACTATTCGCCTGAAAGGGGCAGAACGGTCAATCGGGAACGGATTACCCGCGAACTGAGCGGCCGGCTGACGGACATCACGCCGGCAGTCCTCAAGGCAATCCCCCTCAATTACTTCATCGAACTGGCTCGGCCAAACATGGTGGCCGTCGGCGAATATCTGCGCGTGAAGCGGCTTATGGACGCCTTCCGTGGTCAGAAGCATGCCGATGCCGACGAGATCGCCGGACAGTGGCTGAAGTTCACGCGCCTGGGCTTTGCCTCGCGCGACAAGGCAAAGGCGCAGGCCCTCTCGGATCTGATGCACGACAGCACCATCTTTGGTGTCGATCCGTCGAGCACGGAAGATGAGGAGAAAGCCAAGGGCCATTATGCCGCCCTTCGCCAGCGCTATCTCGCCCTGCCACCCGCCGGCCGCGAGCTTTATAATAAGGTCCGTGACGCCTACAGCGCGCAGGCCGCCGAACTGGATGAGATCCTGCTGGACAACGTGCGCAAGGCGCAGGAGATCGCACGCGAGCAGGCAGAGCGCCGGTACAAGAAAACGCTCGAGCAGATCCGCGACGCGGGCCTTGCCATGGACCAGCGCCGCAAGGCGGAAGAAGACGCCAAGAGCGCCTACCAGGCAGAGACCACCAAATCGTCATGGGCAGCCAAGGCCCGGATGACGAAGCTGCGGATTGCATTCGAAAGCAGCCGCGTGCCGGCGCCATACTTCCCGCTCGGCCGGTTCGGTCGGTACTTCGTCACCGTGCGTGACATCGATGGTTCAGTGCTGACGTTCTCGAAGTTCGAGAAGGCCGCTGATCGTGACCGCTTCGCTTCTGAGATCGGCCGCGAGTATCCGGGCGGCACGGTCGAAAAGGGTGTGATGGAGGAGGGGGCAGACCTTCGCAACTCCATGGACCCGCGCATGGTGGCCGAAATCGAGACGATCCTTGGCGGTGCCGGCGTCGATAGCGAAGTCATGGACATGATCTGGCAGCGGTATCTCGAAACCATGCCGGATCTTTCGACCCGCAAGCGTTTCATCCACCGCAAGGGTACTGCCGGCTTCAACCGGGATGCGCTGCGCGTGTTCTCGTCACACATGTTCCATGCTGCCCACCAGATGGCGAAGGTCAAGTATGGCCTCGAATTGCAGGAGCTGGTGCAACAGGCCCGCGATCAGGCACGCGAAGCAGATGACCCGACGCGCGGCATGACGTTGTCGAATGAGCTTGCCAAGCGCCACGACTGGGTGATGAACCCAACGGGCGGCAAAGCCGCGCAGGTGCTCACGAGCGCCGCCTTCGTGTGGTTCCTCGCCGCATCGCCTGCCTCGGCCGCGCTCAACATGACGCAGACCGTTATGATGGGCATGCCGATCCTCGCCGGCCGGTTCGGCGGGATGAAGAAGGCAGGGCAAGCGCTGATGAAGGCGTCGATGGACAGCGTCAAGGGCAGGGGCAGCATCACGAATGCAAACCTCTCCCGCGAGGAGAAGGACGCAATCCAGGCATTCTATGACAGCGGCCTGATTGACCGCACGCAAAGCCATGAGTTGGCCGGCGTCGGTGACACTGGCGTCAATTAT
Source organism: Neorhizobium sp. PAMB6716 (assembly GCF_058242805.1). Classification (NCBI taxonomy): domain Bacteria; kingdom Pseudomonadati; phylum Pseudomonadota; class Alphaproteobacteria; order Hyphomicrobiales; family Rhizobiaceae; genus Neorhizobium; species Neorhizobium sp. PAMB6716. Next base: position 1,643,417 of record NZ_CM177835.1, on the reverse strand, counting down.
AGCCCGCTGCGCGCCCGTGTCATGGGCGTGATCTCCTGGGCGTTCCACCGTGCCGAGGTCTGGAACCGTGAGGTCACGGCGCTCGCCGCCTATCGAATGGCCCGCGGATCCGGGCAGGACCATCTGGCCGCGATCGATACGGCCCATGACCTGACGTGGAAAACGCATTTCGACTATTCCAATTCGTCGCGCCCGGCGATCATGCAGAACGATCTTGCCAAGGTCGCGCTCGTGTTCCGAAACTACAACGTCAACATGCTCTATCGCCTGTTCCGCGACATTCACCAGTCGTTGAAAGGCGAGACGCCGGCGGCCCGCAAGGAAGCCCGGTACCAGCTGGCCGGCGTCGTCGGAATGCAGGCGCTGTTTGCCGGCGTGTCGGGTGTTGCCGGCTTCAATCTGGCCATGATGGTTGCGGGGCTGATCTTCGGCGACGAGGATGATGACCCGCTGGGCTTTGAGCAGGCGTTCCGCACCGACATGGTCAACATCCTTGGTCCCGAGCTTGGCGGGGTGGTGCTCAATGGCGTGCCCGGCCATTATCTCGGCATCGACCTCACGACGCGCATCGGCATGCCGGATCTGTGGTTCCGCTCGCCCAACCGCGAACTGCAGGGCAAGGACGAGTATCAGTACTGGCTTTCGCAATCGCTCGGCGCCACCGTCGGCCTTGGTGAAAACCTCTATAACGGCTTCAACCTTGTAATGGATGGCGAGGTAGCGCGCGGCATCGAGACGGCGGCTCCGAAAGTTGTTCGCGATCTGATGAAGTCCTACCGCTACGCGAGCGAGGGGCTGACGTCGTTTGACGGCACCACCGTCATGACGGCCGATCAGATCGGGGTTCATGGCATCGTCGCGCAGGCGCTTGGGTTTACGCCGGCGTCTGTGGCCGAGACGTGGGACCGCAACACGGCGCTGAAGAACGCGGAAACCCGCATCATGCGTGAGCGCCAGCGCCTGGTCACGAAGTGGGCAATGTCCGTCATCGAGGACGAAGACGCTGAGATCGACAAGGCAATGAAGGCAATCGACAAGTGGAACGATATTCCGCTGCACCAGGCGGTGCCGATTAAGCCGGACACGCTGAAGCGCTCGGTCAAGACGCGGATGAAGAATTCAGCGAACCGCGATGAGCAGGGAACGCTCATTCGCAACGAACTGCTGGGCGAGCGGTTGCGCGGCGCCTTGTCAGAACGGATCTATGACTGATAGGCTCACGACACGCCCGACATGACGACGGGCGTGTCTGTGGAGACCAAATGCCAAAGATTGTGAGAATGGCTGCTGCCATGCTGGCCGCCAGCGCACTGCCCGCGTTTGCCAATTGCGTTGGAACCGACACGTTCCAGACCTGCTATGACCTGCAAAGCGGCAATAGCTACAACACCCAGCGCCTGGGCACGAGCAGCTATACGCAGGGCATGAACGCGCGCACCGGAAGTAACTGGTCGATGCAGACGCACCAGTTCGGAAATACGACGATGACGACGGGAACGGACAAGGAAGGGCGGCCATTCAGCCGTACCTGCACCGGTAATATCTGCTACTGAGCCAGACCGATTGCGCGTTCCTGGGCGGCAGCAAAGCCGCGGCGCACGGATTGCGGCCAGACCTCTTCAGGAATGCCATCCATGCGAAGCCGCTCGACGATGCGCGAGATTGGAACGCCGTCCTGCATCGCCGCTTCAGCATCTTGAACCGCAAGCGTGATTGCGGATTCGCGGCTTCCCGACTGATCCTGCGGCGCTGCCCGCTGTGTTGCCTGCGGCGCTGCGGCTGGCGGGCTCGCCTGCACGGGCTTGCCGGTTGCCTTGTCGACAACCACCTTGCGATCGGCCGGCGCTGCGGCAGGGGCTGCACCTGCCGTTGGTGCCGCATCGCCAAGGCCAATCGAGCCTTTCTGCAGCGCGACCTCTTCGGCGATCATCTTTTCCTTTTCTTCGGGCGGCAAGTCGTCGAACTTCTGGTCGCGGCCGGTAATGCCGCCATCCATGCGCTTACGAAGCAACGTGATCGCGGATCCGCGATCCTTGTCGCCTGAGTTGTCGTAGCGCTTATCGATAGCCTTCTTTGCCTCGTAGGTTTTCAGCTCATTGCCGGTCTTAGCGGCGTTGTTCTGCGCGTCGATCTGGCTCTGCCATGCCGCTTCGGGATTGAGGTATGTGGCGATGAGCTTTGGCACTTGGGCAAGAGGGACGTCCTGATTGACCTCCTTGCCGTCCTGTCCTTTGATCTTCAGGCGATAGCCTTGCAGATTGCCATCCGGATCAAGGATGGTGTCCTGCCCGAGGATTTCCATGTTGTGACTGAGATAGCCCTTCAGCTTGCCGGCGGCCATGGCATCCGACAATGCACCGGCCGCGTCACCGGTCTGCGCCTTGCTGACTGCGCTCATGAACAACTTGGCGCCGGCGCGCGCGTCCTGACTGTCGCCCCATTTCTGCACCTTGTCGGCCATCTCGGGGTTGCCCTGCGTCAGGTACGTGTTCTTGAGCTTGGGCAAGGCATAGCCAGTCCAGAAGCCGTCAAAGTTGTCCGCCTTTTCCTGCCCTGCCGCAACACGCTGATCGAACGTCTTCTTCGCGTCGGCGTTGATCTGGTCGATTTCGTTGCGCTGGCCGATCTGACGGTTGTATTCGGTGTCTTCGCGCCCCTGCACGACCTTGGCGCGCTCGTCGGCCGCCTTCTGACGTGCCAGCTGCTGGTCTTGGATGGCCTTATCCTGCTGCATTTTCTTCGTGCGCTGGTAGCCTTCCATCGCAGCGCCAAGGCCAATACCCAACAACATTACGCGGCTTCCTTCTCGAAATTGATACCGATCATCGGCGTGTTGCGCTTGGCACGGCGCTTGGCTGGCATGGGCGGCGGGGCCACCGCATCCTCTTCTTCGGACATTTCATCGTCCTCAACCGCCTCTTCCTGTGCGGTTTCCGCCTTCTCGTGGTCGCCAAGGCCGATCATGCCGGCCAGCTTCTCCACCTTCTGGTCGAGATCCTGCACCGCCTTCATGGTCACGCCGATCGCGTCGACGATGGGGATAGAGTGGCCATCGCCCTTTCCAGTGGCGCGCTGGAAATCCTGCGCCATGGTGCCGACATGCCGGCCGCCATCCGCCACGCCTTCCTTGTAGCTCCACTCGCTGACAGGCATCTTGCGCATGGCGTCGATACCTTCGCCTTCAGGGATGTCTTGAATGTCCTCTTTCAGTTCCTCGTCGGATAGGAGACCGACGACGCCACCAAGGAACGAACCAAAGCCGGCAGCGCTCTGCCCGGCCATGTTCTGCTGCGCCTGCCAGTTGTTCGACTGGATGCCGAACTGCTGGTTCAGTGTGGATGCCTGACCGCCATAGCCCTGCATCGCGCCCTGGTAGCCTGCGCCCATGATGTTGTTTGCCGCAAGCGACTGGCCGTTGGTGGCCTGCGCTCCGGACAATGCGGTTGCGCTCGCGCCGACGCTGCTGCCTGCAGCGCTGCCGGCGCTGGACGCATAACCACGCCCCATGTTCGCCACGTCGGCCTTCAGCGCCAAACCCTTGTCGCGCACTGCCTGACGCGCGCCATTTGCAGCCCCAGCCTCGGCCAGTGTGGCGTTCATGTCGGTGGTGGCCTGCACGCCGGCAAACCGGCCGGACGTTGGATCGATGCCCATGGACGCCGCCTGGCGTTCGGTGGCCGAGCGGGCGTTGGCCGCAGCGGTTTGCACGTCGGCGCGGGCGCCTGCCGCGGCCTCGGCCTGTTTCTCGTCGGAGGCATAGTTGGTCGCCTCGGCGATGTATTGATCCTCGATCGGCTTATAGACGCTGTTGTAGCGAGCGCGATCCTCTTTTGACCATGTCGCCTGATCGGTCGCGAGGCCAAGCTGTTGCTCGGTCACCTTCGTCGTGAGGGCGTCAAGTTCTTTTTGGCGCTCCTGCGATACGGCGAATGCATCCTTGGCAAACCCAAGCCAAGCCTCACCGGTCTGAGCCTGCTTCAATGCGGCTTCGCCGATCTGCGGATCAGGAGCTGGTGCGGAGGTGCTGCTTTTACCCATTGTGTGGCCTCATGAGAAGGAGAGGCCGCACGTCCTGCGCGACGGGCAGACTATAGCGCAGCGGGGGCCGCGTTTCCAGCCATGCTGGCAGGCAGGAAACGGCATTCCTCGCGCAGCAGGCCATAGATATGAAGATCGTCGCCGTTCACGTCGCCACGGCGCAGCGTGCCCTCGCGCGAAAAGCCGCAAGACGTGCAAAAGCGCACGCTGTCTGCGTTCTGATCGGAAATGAGTGCAGTCAGCCGGCGTTGTCCCAGTTGCAGGAAGGGATAGGCAAAGACATGGACAAGGAACTCGCGCGTGAGCCAGCGGCGCGAGCCGTCAGACGCCACGCTGATGCAGCAATCACCCGGGGAAAAGGTGTCAAAAACCACCACGGCAGAAATGCCATCGTCGTCGATCATGCCAATTGCGCGCGCATCCTGCCGGAACAAAACTCCAGAGCATCGCTCTGATGCCCACGCGAGCATGGTGTCTACCGGCTGGTAGATGACGGACTTCAACGCAGGCGTTCCTGCAGGTCAAGGATGACCGCTTGCAGCCGGTTGTTGATTTCCAGCACGTCGGCACGCAGCTTATTGTATTCCGCTGCCGTCGGTGCCGATGTGACTTCAGAAGAACGGACCGTTGCCAGGCGCATAAGCTCGGACAGATCCGTGATGCGCACTGCGGCGCGCTGTCGATCATTCGACCGAGACCCGTCCAGCGTCTCGATCTTCTCCTTCAGCGACTGTTCTTCATACCGTGTTGTGATCATTGCGCGCTCCTCAACTCGTCCATGGTGCCGGCCATGATCACCTGCGTGACCTGAATGTTGGCGCTGACGTCAAATTCCCACACGCGCGCCTTTTTGTTCGACGGAAGGCGGCGCACCTGGTTGATGTTGGTGAGCGTGTGGAACAGCACCTTGTCCGCATAGATGTTGACGGTCACCTCGTCATAGATCGGGAAGCCCAGCAGGGCATCGCCGTTGACGGGATAGACATTCAGCGCGGCGCCCCCAAGTGCGCCCCCCGTGTCGCCCAGGATGATCGCCTCATTCGCGGCAATGATCGCATCACGCTCCGCCTCGATCGCGGCTTCCGATTGGATGCTGACGCCATTACCAAGATCGACCAGCACAGCGCCGAAATTCTGCGGCACGGTGAACCAGAATTCCTTAGACCGCCAGTAATAGGTTTCGGGCGTGGCGTCGGGCGCGTCAAAGCGGCGAATGGTGACGTCGTCCGGCCGCGTGAAATATAGCGCCGAGCCATCCGCCGGGATATGCACGGCACTTGCCGTCTCCGCCGATCTGACGAGAAACTGCGCTGCATTGATGTTGATCAGAAGCGCGCCGGAAAGTCTGGGGCCGTCTTGAAACACGGTGTCGTAGAAAAGAACGTAGCGATCCATGTGGCGGCCGGCGATGGCGGTCTGCGGCGAGAGCGCCAGCCATTCATCGCGACCGAAAAGCTCTTCCGATGCAATGCCGATTGAGCCATCGCCGCGCACCGCAACCAGGCCAAGCTCGGACGGGTAGACGATAGCAAAACCGAGATCGACAATGCCGCGCGAATTGATGCACGGATATGTCGCCTCCAGCTTCACTGCCTGCATCGTGTCAGGGCTTGATCCGCTCATCAGGTGAGGGTTGCCTTTCGTCATCACGACGAGGCTCGATCCGATGGCGCCGAGGCCGACGATGTCGCTCGCGACGGTCATGACATACTTCTCGGGCCATGCGTGCGGGCGATAGGGCTCACAGAAATACACGCGGCGTCCGCTGAAGGCGGCCATCATGCCATTCGGCATCGATATCAGCCCTTGCAGCCCGTCCGGCGGTTCGTTCCAGTCGGCGCTCGGCAGCGCTTCCTGAAACGCATCGACGGCAATGGTGTCCACATAGTTCGTGTTGGCAACTGCACGCTCGGCGATCAGGTAGAGGTAAGTGCCGCCGGAACCAGTCTGCGATCGGTAGATGCGCTGGAGCGTGACGCCGCGGCCAGACGCCGGCAATGCGAACCCGGAAAGGGTGACAGTCTGGCCCGGTTGCCAGTTGATGATTCCGGAAACCGGCGACGGCGCGGATTCTTCGCCAAAACTGGTCACATAAGTATAGGCATAGGTGCGGCTTTGGACGTCGCCCGAGCCAGATCCTGACGGGGTAGCGGTCAATGCAACGGAAGGACGGGGTAGGGCAAGGGGGTAGACAGTGCCAGAAGCCCGCATTTTTGGTGCGCCGTCGCCGGTGTAATAGAGCCGGTCCTGCGCAACCGGGCCCGGTGCTGCCCAAACTTCAGTTGTCCATGACAGCCATGTCCCGGCATGCAGATAGATTGTTTTGGTCGCAAGGCTTGCCGCGTCTCCACCGACGTCGAGCGCTTGGCGCGTCGGCGTCAACGCGCCATCGTTCAGACGCACATTCGAAGCGGTCTTGGCCGCCGTCTCGGGCAAAAGCCGGGAGGTGATTTGCGGCTTTTCACCGGCAAATGCGGCAACCTTGATGACCGCCATGTCAGCCCTCACACGCCAAATAAAATGCAGCGCGGTTCATGGCGTAGGCTCCGGGGGCGTGTAAGGGGCAACGTTGCCCTCTGCGACAAGGCGAGCAAAAAGCAGCCGGCCATATTCCTCCGGGTCATCAGGGCTTGCGCCAAAAGGCACCCAAAGCCCCTCAAGATAAGCCCAGGCCGGGTTAACGGAGGCTTCCATCAGGATCTCGACATAAATCGCGCTGTTGTCGGCGTGCGCCCATGCTGCGTTTAGATACTGGATTGCTGCGACATCGATCGTCATCGTCACGTCCTTACCCACAAAGTTGCTTCACTTGCGCCGCCTGTTGTGCCGCAGCAACGCCAAGTTCCGGTATTCACTGCCGCCCCTTGGTTCGCGCTGCTGGCGTAAACCAGGCTGGTGCCAGCAACGAGAGCGCCGGGTGCGGTTGCCCCGGCAGTATTGCGCGCAAAAATTGGCGTCCCCTGCGCAGCAAGCCCCTGCCCAGCAATTGTGCTCATGAGCGCAGATGTTGAAAGCTTGGCGGCGAGTGCCGTCGCTAGGCTGCCAAGCAATGATGTCCCGATATCGCCATTGGCATCAATGTAGAACTGCTCTGTGGACGCTCCAGCGATAAGAATGCGCAATCGTGTGTCAATTCCGGCTTGAACCGTCCATGCCACAAGACCGGCTTGCTCAAGCGTGAGTACCGGCGTCGTCTTTAAAATTCTGAGGTTGCCGGACATCGTGTCGCCATCCTTGGCAAGCTTTCCTGCCAAAGCCGCAACGATAGTGCCGTAGTCTTTTGCCGCGACGAACCCCGTCCCATCGCAGACGATAGACGTGCTGTACCCATTAGGCAGAGAGATAGAAGCAGCACCATTGATCGTCTCCGATCCATTCGGATCGATCGTCACAGCCCCTCCATCGGCAATGACCACGGCGTGCCACCCCGCGCCGAGAGTCGCCGCCTCCGTCAAGCTCAATGTGGCCCCCGCCGAGAAGCGCAATATAGCGTTTCTATCGCCGAGCAGCGCCGTGTAGTTCCCCGACTTGGACGCATAGGTGCCTTTGACTTCTTTCCCAGCAAGAGCGCTGGTAAGACCGGTCACATCGCCTTCTGCGTGCGTATGGACAAGCGCCGCTTTCCCTGCGATGTCCGTGGTCAGAGATGAAAAAACTATCGCGGTTGCCCGCAACTCGCATTTGGAGCCCGCAGCAAAAGCAAGCGCGACGGTGCCTTCTTGTGCGCGGGTGACAGTGAGGCTGGCGCCACTGACTGCCGTGACTTTCATGATTTCTCGGTTGAGCGAGCTATCGACAACAGCCAGCGGGAACCACTCGCCAGCTCCCAATGCCGGAAACGTGGCGGCATCGCCGGCCTGGACGGTAACAACGGTATCCGAGCTGGTGATCGGTGCGGCCAGTGTGCTGGTGGCGTTGTTCGCGAGCTTGACGGCCATCAGAAGTCCCTCATTTTTGTGCGCAACGGCGCGTTTTGCTGCCCGCGTGTGACTTTGACGGAAAGCTCGCCAAGCCGGGCTTGGAACCAAGCCCGATGATCGAGCGCCAGTTGCGGGTTCGCAGCATCCGTGGGGAGCGCAAGAAGGCGTGCCGCCGCGCCGCGACCGATTTCCTCGGCATATGACCGCAGCAGCAGGGCAGGCAGTTCGGTGACGTTTCGCGCAGGCTTCAGGATGAGGCGGACGGACACGTCAGCAAACTGACGGGGATAGACCGCCATGGTGTCTTCTTCCGTCTGCGTGATGTACTTGGCCACGCCCTCATCGGTCGATGTCTGCCATGTGGGGTATTTTGCATCGAGCCAAGGCACGGTGACAGGTTCAAGCGGGTTCCCGTCGATGGTCGCATGCTCGATCGTGTCGATTTCGGCATTGTCGATGACAGACAGGCCCTGCCCACTTGGTGCGGTGATGGTAATTGTCACCGTCTCGCGCCAGATCTTGCAGCGCTCGCACAGTTCGCGCGCCACGGCGATGATATGGCGAAAGGCGACCGGATCGGACACGCCGGGCGCATACTGCAGCACCTCTGGAAGAAAGTCGTCGATGTCGACCATGTCCACCATTGGTTACTTGCTCCTGTTGGCGCGGGGCGCCTGCGCGGTATCGACCTGCGTCTTGATGCCAAGCGCTGTGGCAAACGACTGGTAGAACCCGACCGCGCGACCAGGTGCGGCGGATGGCTCTTCCTTGCTGAAGGCGCGGTACATGACGTAGTCGAGCAGGGCGGACTGGTATTCCTCGCCGATGCCAACATCCACATTCCACGTGGCAGGAAGCGCGACGTTGGCGCCGTCAGCGATCAGCGTCGAAATGGCAGGCGGCAAGATCGAAACGTTCGCCTCGACAGATCCGGTGCCATCGTTGCCGGGGTAGACGTAAAAGAGGCGAGGGATTGCCTCGTCATAGATGAAATGGCGCACGCCCGGCTTGAATGGCACCTTCGTGCCGTCGTGCCAGTCCGGTTGCGTTGCGTCGAGGCTGTCACGGGACACAGGCTTTACCGCGCGCCCTGGAGCGCCGGTTGTCCGGTCCACATTGCGAATGACGTCGAGCAGTAGAAGGACATGCTCGTCATCGGGCAGGGATTGGCGCGTGCCGGATACGAGATCCAGCTGCAGCGCGCCGCTCGATGCCGACGGCTTGACGAGGACAATGGTGGAAATGCCTTCCTCAATCCATCCCGCCAGTTCCGGCACGGTCCAACGAACGTAGTCTTCGTCGAGAAGCAACGTGCCGGCGCGATCGATGATGGTCTTTGCGGAAAGCATCAGGAGGCCTTTTTGCTCCGCGGCTTGCGCGCAGGCTTGGCGGCCGGTGCCGGTGTTGCGGGGGCGGGCTCATCGGCCGGCGCGGGTTCATCCAGTGATCCAGCACCTTCGCCATCCTCTTCCCCTTCAGAAGCGGCGGCATCTTCGCCAAGGCCAAGAATCAGGCCGGCGCGTGGCAACCACGGCAGTTCGGTGATGTCGTCGGGAGACACGGGCGCTGGTGCCGGCGTTGCGGGGGCTTCCTGATAGTGCTCTACCGAGAGGAAGCACTGGACATGTACGAGGTTGTGAACCTCAGCCACGGCGCGGCGGTGCTCGTCATATTCGAAGGTGTAGGGTGTGCCTGCGACGTGCTGCGTCGTGGGGCCGAGCTTGCATTCGATCAGCGGCATGTTGAACCTCTCATAGGAAAAAGGGGCGCATGAAAACGCCCCCTTGTTGAAACATCACTGCTTGCGGGGGCGCGTCAGTCGGTGGCGAAGAGCGCCGTCAGACCGAACGTGCCGGCCGCGAACGTTGCCGCGGCGGTGGTGATCTTGATGCCGATCGAACGATAGACGCCGGAGGGCGCCACTTCGAACGCACCGCGCAGGGTAGGGCGGGCCATGCCGCCAGCCTGGGCAAGCGTGGAACCCGAGAAGAATTCAGCGCCGCAGGTGCGGGACTGCGATTCATCCATCCATTCGCCGCTCATGACGCCGATGTCGAAGACAATGGCGGGGGAGCCGCCCGTGTCCATGTCGGTGGCCGTCAGGATCAGGTCGAGGATGCGGCATTCCGGCGGGATGGGGGCAAGCTCAATGATGTCGCCGACGCTCGGGGCGGAAGCGAGAGCATAGGTGTAGCGCTTGCCAATGACGGCGCCAGCGTAGCCCGGATAGGGCGTGGCAAGCTGCCCGATTGCGTATTTGCTCTGAAAGATGGTCATTGCCAGGTTCTCCGATTGGATCGAGGGCGAGCGCGGCGATTAAGCCGCGTTCGGATCCTTGGCGTAGGTGTCGAGGGCCATGACGCCGAAGTCACGGTTGTTGAACCGGGCCTTCTTGGCGCCGACCATCAGACCGCCGGCAATGACGTGCTCGTTGCCATGGTCCTTGGTTTCTTCGGTCCACTGGAAGCGGAAGCCGCCAACGGCGCCGAATGCGATGACGCCAGCCTGACGGCCGAGGAACAGCGCGCGGGCCGCCGGAGCGTTGGAGCTTGCGCCGTAGTCGCTGAAGCGGATCGCGTCTTCATGGCTGTGGAGCACGACGTTGTTGATCATGCCCAGCCCGCCCTTGAAGATCGGGTTCGCCTTGCCTTCGGCCGCTGCTGCCGCCTTCTGGATTTCCAGCCAGCCGGCGGTATCGGACGTGCGCAGGTCATGTTCCTGGAAGGTCGACATGATGCAGACGTAATGCTTTTCGCCGTTGATATTCAGCGGCAGCAGGCGGGCGTTGCGCGGATCGGTGGCGGCCATCATGGTCGCGGCGACGGCGGCACGTTCAACCAGGTTGCGGGACATCTTGTCCGAGCTGTCGATCGTCGCCTTGCTGGTGGCATCGCCACCATAAAGGATGTGGTCGCTCGACGGCGCCTGAATGGGATTGGCCGCGTGGCCGGTCCAAGCCGTGTCTTCGATGAAGTTCTGGTTGATGCCGCGCGCACCCGACAGGTAGATGAACAGCATCTGATCCATGAAGGCAGACCAGTAATCGGCGAGGCGCTTCTTGCCGATCATGCGCAGATTGTGCGCGGTGCGCTTCTGCGACATCTTCCCGCCAGCCGAAACCGGCTTACGCATCTGGTCGATGTTCACTTCGTCGGTGAAGAACTTCAGCGCCTCTTCCGAGCCGTCCATGCGGTTGTCGCCGTAGGTCGGCTTGTTGCGCAGCTGGACGGACAGATCGTAAGTGATCTTGTCACCGGCGGCGCTTTCAAGGTCGGTGAGCTTCTGGATGCAGTTCTCATCGGATTCGCCGATGAAGCGGCGATCCCAGTAGGACTGCTGGATGGTGGCGACCATCAACTGGCCGGACCACTTCTTCTGTGCCTTCGGATCGCCGAAAGGTACAATTGTGGGCATGGTGCTAACTCCTGATGGAAAATTAGCACGTCCTGCGCCTACTCTTTCCTTATTACCTTTCTTGCGGGATTGTTGCAATACACGGTGCGTGGTAATGAAAAACATTGCTGCGCAGGACGTGCGGGTTCACCAAGGAGCCCCCCGTCATGGACCGTTTTCCCGTATGCCACCCGATCACCGCCAAGTGGGAGGGCGGATGGAGTGACCATCCCGCCGACCCCGGCGGCAAGACGATGTACGGCATCACCGAAGTGCGCTGGCACGAATATCAGCGCAAGATGGGAATGAAGCTTTCCCCGGTGCGCAATGTTACCAAGGCGCAGGCGCTCACCTTCTATCGCAGCGAGTTCTGGGAAGAATGCCGCGCGCCGAACCTCTTCGCCGGCGTCGACCTTGCCGTTTATGATGCGTCGGTCAATTCGGGCGTTTCCCGCGGCAAGAAATGGCTTTTGGCCTCCGCCGGCTCCAACGATCATTCTGAGACGGTGCGCAAGATCTGCCGGGCCCGCCTGTCCTTCATGCAGGCGCTGAAAATTTGGCAATCGTTTGGGAACGGCTGGGGCCGGCGCGTTGCTGACATCGAGGTGCGCGGCGTGGCAATGGCAATGGCCGCCATGGGCGCCACGCCAATCGTCATCCGCACGGAAGCAGCGGCGCATGCCGTTGACGCGACCCATGCAAAGAACGATGCCGCAGGAACCGAAAAGATTACCGCCGCCGGCGCTGCAGGTAGCGGGTCTGGTGCCGCAGTGACCGCGTCGACTCCGACGGTTGCCAGTGATTTCGACTATTACACGGCCATCGCGGTGATGGGCGGTGTTGCGGCAATCCTCGTCCTGGTGCTGATCGTCATCAACGTGCGCAAACGCGCAGCCGCCGAGCGCGCCTCGGCATATGACGCGCTTGCCCGCAGCGGCCCCCAGCTTGTCGCCCAAAAAGGGGCAGAGGAGTGAGCGCGTTAAGCCGCATACTTCGACAAGGCGAAGACGGACGGCTGTTCTTCCGGTGTCCCGGCTGCAACGAGCGCCACCAGGTGCGAACCGGTGCCGGGCTCGGTCCTCGTTGGGAATACAACGGCAATCCGGAAGCGCCGACATTCACGCCCTCAATTCTGGTGACATGGAACGAACCGAGCGACAAAGCCGAAGAGTTCGACGACCCAGCAAAAGACATTCACCACCGGTGCCATTCCTATGTCACCGACGGGCGCATCCAGTTCCTCGGCGACACCACGCATGCGCTCGCCGGGCAGACTGTCGAAATTCCTGATCTCGAACCGGAGCCAGCACCATGAGCGCCATCGCAGCAATTCTTCTCGATACTGCGGTGCGCATCGGTGCGCCGCTCCTCAAAGAGATCCTGACCAAGCAGGTGGGCGGCACTGCCGGCGAGATAGGCGGGACCGTCATTGACGTCATTGCCGAGAAGGCGGGCGTAAAGCCGGAAGAGCTGCCCTCGTTGCCGGCGCCGCAGCTGGAAGCCGCAGTGCAGCAGGCGGAGTGTGATCTGCCGCAGATCATGATGGCCGCGCTTGAGGCGCAGCGCGAAGGCAACAAGCTGCAGCTGGCAGAAATGCAGAAGGACAGCGGGTTCGGCTGGCTGTGGCGGCCGGCCGGCATGTGGCTGATGCTTGGCTGCATCGCCTGGTATGTCATGGTGCGGCCGATGATCAATGCCGCTCTGTGGGCAATGGGCACGGGCGTTCAGATCGAAATCGGGCTGGACGTCGCGACCTTCATCACGATCTTTACGGTTTACACGGGACTTTACATGGGCGGCAACACGTTGCTGCGCAGTGTGAAGCGCTAAGGGCAGGCGCGAATGAGCAATCCGTGGGACTGGCTGGCCTCGGGGCGGGGCGAAATTGCGCTGGCGGGATTTGCCGGTGCCGCAGTGTCGGTCGCAATGGAGTGGCGCGGCTGGGGATCTGGCGCACGAAAATTGTTCGTCGGGTTCACGACGGCATACTTCACTGCGCCCATTGGTGTGCCCCTTGTGCAATGGTCGCTGGGGCACGTTCTGACGATCAGCGTGGAACATTCCGCCAGCGCAGGAGGTTTCCTCATGGGCGTCGGCGGTGTGGTCATCGCCGAAATCATTCTCGCCGCATGGAAGATTCGTCGCAACGAACTGAAGGCGGAGAAGGTTGATGAGCCGGTTTAAGGCCAGACACGTGACGCAAGCAGCAAAACCCCAAGGCAGATACTTGGCGGTTGCGCTGGTCATATTCGTGATTTGGATCGCAATCGGCTCCACCTAAAACGCGCATTGACATTTGGCCGTATTTGGCCGAGTTTGTCCACGCGGACACGGGCGAGCGCTTTTTAGCGCTCCTATCCTCTATTTCAGGAGCCCGGATATGAACGACGCAGCCGCAACACGCGGATCGCCCATCGTGGCGGAATATCTCAACATCAACGAAGTCAGCGACCGAACGAAAATCGGTAGAAGCACGATCTACAAGTGGATGAGCGACGGCAAATTCCCGCAGGCGCACCGCCGCGGCGAGAAATGCACGCGCTGGCTTTCCTCTGACATCGAGGCGTGGATTCAGGACGGCCAGCGGGTGCCGTCATGAGCGATATCAGAAACGCCATCCTCGACATCCTCCGGGACAAGACGGCAATCACTGGCATCGGCGCGCTGGCCGATGAATTAGCGGCGGCTGTGGAAGCGGTCGCCCCCACACCCCCATCACATGTAGAAGGCGAGTTCTTTGCAGAAAGTGCAAAGAAGGGTGTCACGGATGCCGTGCAGGTCTGCCCAGAGTGCGACATTGCCGGCTGCAAACATCTCCGCGAGCCGACGCCACCGCCGCATGTGGGAGGCCATGACGACGAAAGCCTTTGGCGCTTCTGGAACGAAAAAGCCGCGCAGCTTGCTACGGAAAATAACAGTCTTCGCGCCGCGCTGGAACCGTTCGCTCGGTGGCCGGGGGATTACGATCGGGCCGACGCCTTGATGCCGGTGTGGACCGTCACGCCCCACAGCAAGGAAAAGGGGTCGTTGGTCATGTCGGACTTTCGACTTGCCCGCGCCGCCCTCGCCACCACGGAGGGCTCGGAAGGATGATCATTATCCCTGAAAAAGAGATCGTGCTGATCACACCGCCTCGCACGGGCAGCACGTCGCTGTCTGATCAAGTCGCAGCCAGATATCCGATGTCCTTCCGACCATACCGGCACATGGAAGCAGACGGCATACCGTTTGGCTACGATCGCTGGCGCAGGATCGGCATCTTTCGGGAGCCTCTTGCCCGCCTCTGGTCCGTTTACCATTACTGCAAATCAGTCGCTATTTCGGATCGCGGCACACCGCAATGGCGGGCAAAGGTCATGGCTTCGGTATCCGCGCCCTTCGATCAGTGGGTGATCGACAACGCGATCGTCTTCACGGATCCCTTTGACAGCGCCGGCACACGATATTGGCCTCGATATGCCGTACGGAGCCCCATCCCAGAAAACCGGAAGAGCTTATTTATGTATCTCCGTCCGGATCTTGGGACCGAGATCATGTCGATAGGCGACGTTCTGTCTATGCTGGATCTTGATCCGGAAGCTCGCAAGAACGGCTCTGAATGCCCAGTGGCACCGAGCTATGCAGACCTGTCTCCGCATACGCTTCAGCACATCAAGACGTTTTTCGAATGGGACATCCAGTATGCAGTGGCCCCATCGCCCCAACCGAGGGAGGGGGTGTCGGAATGATGCCTACCCGTCCAGTGCTGCGCTATCTCGGCGGGAAGTGGCGCCTCGCCCCGTGGATTATCAGCCATTTTCCCGCGCACCGCCTGTATGTTGAGCCGTTTGGCGGGGCCGCATCCGTGTTGCTGCGCAAGCCGCGATCGATGGGAGAGTGCTATAACGATCTTGATGGAGAGGTTGTCAACCTTTTCAAAGTGCTTCGAAACTCTGGCACTGCGAGCGAATTGCGGCGCTTGATCGATCTGACCCCATTCTCGCGTGAAGAGTATGATGCGGCGTTCGATGCGGCCGACGAACCGGTCGAGCGCGCCCGCCGGCTCGTGGTTCGCTCCTACATGGGGCACGGCTCAAGCTCGGCGATCAGTCTGAAGAGCACTGGCTTTCGAGCAAGTATGGTCAACCGAGGAGGCGCGCTGCCGGCCGGCGAATGGCCGACACTGCCCGGAGCGCTGCAGGCGGTAACCGATCGAATGAGGGGCGTCCTTATCGAGAACCGCCCCGCCCTTCAGATCATTGATAGGTACGACGAGCCGGAGGCGCTAATTTACCTCGATCCTCCTTACGTCCCCGACACTCGATCGCAGAAGCGGAGGAGTGGCTCGCAGTACCACGCTTACAAGCACGAAATGACTGATGCACAGCATATGCAACTGCTTGAGCGCATACTGGTCTGTCGGGCTTCCGTGGTGCTGTCTGGATACCCAAACGACACTTACGATCAGCATTTGGCAGGCTGGGAACGCGTAGAGGTGGCCGCCCACGCTGACGGGGCCTTAGACCGAACGGAGGTTCTGTGGATCAATCCTCACTGCGCTATGCGGCTTGAGGCCGAAAGAGCCCCGCTATTTGCCAGAGGTGTCGCGTGATGACAGGACTTAGGATGGCGTTTGTTCTGGAGCCTGAAGATCATGAGGATTATTGGCTGGAGATCAAGACAATGCAGATCGACGCGCCGGAGGTTTTGCCGCACCCGTGCGGGTTTGTGCGGTTGAGGGAGCGGCATCGCGTGAAGGCGGGAAGCCAGCGATGGGAGTTGGATAAGGGGAGGGACGGGGAATGATTTCAATAATCGGGATTACGTTTTACGTCGGCGGGATGTGCGCAGCGTTTGATAAGGAGCGGGGTCACGGCGCGGCGAGGCTTACGGCGGCAATCGCCGCCGTCATGTGGCCGTCGGAGATCGGGAAAGCCCTGGTGCAGCGTTTCTATGTGAACGACAAGTGGCCAGACGATCGGAGAGTGTGATGGGGGAGCGTCTAGTGGAATTGGAACAGCAGGTTGCTTTCACGCTTTCGGATTCGTCTCGGGCGCTCCGAAAAGGCGATGTTATCGGAGTATGCCCTTCCCCTGATTTATGCTTCGAGTTCGGCGACCGCGTTCGGTGCGGGCCATGCGCCGTCAAGGCATCGGCCGCCAAGGGCATTGCGATTGACGATACGCACTCGCACCTGCCGGAGGTTTGCCGGTTGCGGCGGCAGGTGAGGGAGTTGGAGGCGAGGCTTGCGGCGGCGCGCGATCCGTTCGACGTTGTCGCAGACTGGCACGACAAGCAGGCTCGCACCTTCAACGAAATGCGCCAAGACGTCAGAGTTGGAATGCCGGGGCAGCTGAAGGCGGCAGAAGCTGCGAAGCATCACGCCGGCAGTGCCGCCGCGTTGCGGCTCCATCGGTTGAATGAACAGAGGAAGGGGAAGTGATGGATGACCGCGCCGAGATCATGGCCGCCGTCGTCGCCGATCACGTGTCGATGGGCTGCACTGATGTGAGCAAGAGCCTCGGCATCGTGCAGATGCCAGACGGTTATGCGTTGATGCTCGATCGAGACGAGACGTTTTTCTACTGGCTACGACGAGACGGCATCGAATCCTCCCCGACGGTAGACAAATGGGCCGTTTACCGCGGCGCGAAAAGCGACAATGAAAAAGGCTGGAGCCGGAGACCGGAGAGACCGATATGAGTGAAAAGACTGCAACACAAGTAAGAGCGGAAGAGGAGAGATGGGGAGATGTTCGGCGCATGCGCGCGGAGGCCTTCGTCAATCTGACGATGATGGCTTTGAAGGACATCATCCCGGATGAAAGCGTAAAAGATGCCTACCGCGCGCTCGTGGAGGCGTACAAAGGCGCGGGGATTGATGCCGTAACCGATCATGACCGGGCCGCCCATGGGTTGGAGCCACGTGGCATTTTGGGGTGGACCAGGACAGAATTGCAGGTCTTGGAGGCCAAGCGCATTGATGCGTTGATAAAACCGATATCTTACTCGGTAGGACCGGCCGAAAATCACCCGAAGTTTGATGGTATTCCCAATCACCTCTCGAAAGAAGATAGCGCCAAGTGGGCACGCGATAGGGAGGGGAAGTGATGCCCGTTAAAGATATGGACGGCGACCTCGTCGAGGCTGGCGACACCATCGTCTTTTGTTATGGCATCCCACCAGTTCGCGTGGAGGCAAAGGTTGCTGACATAGCGGGCCAGCTTTGGGCCTTGACGCCAGGACACAAGCCCGAGCGGTGCAAACTATCTGATCTACCAAAGCACGTGGGCACATTTCACAAATTACGCCCTGCACCACAGGCCTCGGCCGATCCATCAGCCAAATGGGACCGCCGTCTCGCTTCCGCAAAAGGCATGTGACCAGCTTATTCGGCATCCACCTTTAAAATCTTACGCGCCCTCGGCAGCAAACTATCCGCTGCGGGGGCGTCTTTCATTATCAGGTCGGCCCATTCCTGCGCCAGTTCGATGCGGCGCTTCAGGTGTAGCGCGCGGTTATAGGCGCCTTCCACCTTGTCCTTCGGCACGTGCGCCAGCATCAGATCGATGATGTGCTTGTCTGCCGGGAAATGCTCATTCATCACCGACGAGAACGTTGCGCGCCAGCCGTGCGGGACGTGCTTGTGATGATATCCGGACCTGTTGAGGAGATACCCCAGGGCGTTGCCTGACATCGTCTTGTGCGCGCTGCGGCCATTCGGGAACGCATAAGGACCGCGCCCGGTGATGCGGCGCACCGCCCGGATCGCCTCGACGCATTGGCTCGACAATGGCACGATGTGCGATTTCTCGTCGTTTACCTTCTGCGCCATCTTCAGCTTCATGCGCTCGGCCGGGATGAGCCACAGGCCCTTTTCCAGCACCTCGTCCGACCATTCGCTCCAAGGCGTGGTGAGAAGCGAGCCCGGGCGAACTGCCGTCAGCGCGAGGATGCGCATTGCCAGCTGCGTTACCGGGTGGCTGGGGTTCGTCTCTACCCGCCGCAGCATGGTGCGCGCCTGCAACAGGTTGGTGATCGCCGGCTGACGTCCCTTCATGAGAGGGGACATTGCTTTCTGCACGACGGCGGCTGGATCAGTATCGCCGCGACCTGAAGCGATGGCATAGACGAACACGGCCGACATGCGCTGCCGCACTCGGCGTGCTGTCTCGATCGCGCCTCGCTGTTCGATCATGCGCAGCACGGCCAGAACCTCGACCGGGGACAGATCCTTTATCGGTGCCGATCCGATGTGCGGGAAAACCTCTTCGACCAGGCTGTCGAGAACGTCCTTCGCATGCTGCGCTACCCAGTTCGGTTTTTGGAAATCCCACCATTCGCGCGCCACAACCTCGAATGTGTGTTCGCCGTTGCGCTGCGCAGTCAGCTTGCTGAGCCGTTTGACGATGGCGGGATCTTTCCCGGCGTTCAGTTCGGCGCGCGCTTTGTCTCGATGGGTTCGTGCTTCGGCCAGAGATACCTCTGGATAGTTGCCAATCGTCAGTACCTTTTCGGAACCGCCTTTCAGCTTATAGCGATATTGCCACGACTTAAGTCCGGTCGGACTGATGAATAGCTGAAGCCCGCGACCGTCGGGTAGTTTGTAGTTCTTTTTGGCCGCTTTCGCCTTGCGGCATTGGGTATCCGTCAGCGCTGCCACGCATTTCTCCTATACCCGCCTTTTTTGATTTCTATACCCGCCATTATACCCGCTTTTGCTTCGGATTAATCCGGTTTATCCCGGACGCATACGGACTAAAGTGCAGCAAAAAAGCTAGGTTTTCAAGGGGGTTAAGGACGTATATGGACAAATGCGGATATAAGGATGGCGGAAGAGGTGGGATTCGAACCCACGGTACGGTCTCCCGCACGCCGGTTTTCAAGACCGGTTCCTTAAACCACTCGGACACTCTTCCAAGGCCAACCGAACAAATCGGCTCGCTGGATCGGGTTTATAGCCAGGCGCGCCCGCGCGTCAACTGATGATTGGCGGCATGCTGGAGAGTGGTTGATGACGCGGATGCAGCATGTTCTCTTGCACTGCAGCAATTCTGCCCTAGATCGGCCATGGAATCTGGGTTCCATGGTGGTAACGTTCTGGCGCGGGTGCCGTTGAGGTGTCCGCGCGGACGGGTGGCAGAGAAAATGGAGTGATTGAATGGCGTCGCAACGGAAGACGATGACGAGCGTTGCGTGGAGCATTTCATCCAAGATCGCCATATTCACCCTGAAATTCATCAGCGTGCCGATCCTTGCCAGATATCTGTCGCCATCCGAGCTTGGCATGGTGGCAAGCGGCATGATCGTCATCACCTTCCTGTTGATGTTTGCCGGCGCCGGCCTGACAGCCGGGCTCATTCGCGATGCGCGGGAAGATGCGCTGAGCGATAACACGGTGTTCTGGACAAATTTCGCCATGTCGGTGTTTCTCGGCTGTGCGGTGTTTGTGTTTGCCGATCCGCTGGCATCCCTTCTGGGGGCACCGGAGGCAAGCTGGTTGCTGCAGGTGTTTTCGCCGCTTTTCGTGCTGTACCTGGTGCCGGATGTGCCAAGTTCGCTTCTGGCGCGGCGCATGGCGTTTGACCGCGAGGCCTTTGTGACTGTTGTGGCCGAAGCGATCGGGGCACTGGCAGCCATTGCGGTCGTGCTGGGCGGGTTCGGCATATGGGCGCTGATCGCGCAGCTTTATGTGAGCGCTGTGCTGCGGTTTATCGGCCTGTTCATTGCGGCCGGCTATTGGCCGAGGCTGCAATTTGCCGGCCACGAACTGAAGCGGCATGCCAGTTATGGCGTGCGGCTTGTCGGTGCCGATTTCGTGAATTTTCTGTCCTTCCAGTCGCCGATTATCGTGATCACCCGCATGCTGGGCCTGCCGGAGGCCGGCACGTTCAACCTTACCAATCGCCTCTCCGACTTGCCGAACCAGATCGTGCTGACCGGCCTGATGAGCGTACTGTTTCCCTCGTTCAGCCGCATGAACGACGACGCGCTTCGCCAGTCTGAAATCCTGTCGCGCACCACCCGCGCCACCACGCTTCTGCTGGCGCCGCTGCTGTTTGGCATCTGGGCGGTGGCGGAACCGGCAATGGCGGTGGTGTTTGGCGAAAAATGGCTGTTTGCCGCGCCGGTGCTCGGGCTTCTGGCTGTGTCCAAGGGCATCATGTCGCCCTGCGGCAGTTTTATTCCCTATCTGAAGGCCACCGGCCACGCCTCGGTGCTCTGGTGGTTCGGCCTTGGCCGCGCCATCACTGTCGTCAGCGCCATGGTGATCGGCGCCTCTGTCAATGGGCTGGTGGGTCTTTGCTTTGCAGTCTGTATTGCCAATCTCGGCGTGCTCTTGGCCTATCTCGCCATCGTTCTGAAGGTTGCCCGCCTGCCATTGGTGCAGGGCATGCGTGATACGCTTCTGCCGCTTGGCCTTGCAGCCCTGATGGCGGTTGCCGTGCGGTTTCTTCTCAACGGCGGCACTCTGGCCGTGGAGGGGCCGTTGCTGCAACTGGCGCTCGGCATGGTGGCCGGTGGCCTTATCTATGCGGTGCTTCTGGCATTGACGCAACGCCGGCTGATCCGCGATCTCGTGCGCCGCGCCTGAACCGTTTCCAGCGCGGTGCCGCGCTTGTTCAGCGGGCGCTTTCCCGAGCCTGCTGGCCTGAGCGGATCGGCCATTTTTTGGCGATCCACGTCGCCAGAACGGCTGCGCCAGCGCCGATCATCACACCGGATGCCTTGACCAATGCATCCAGCAAATGCGCGTGGCGCGTCGGGGCGAGAAGCTGCATTGCTTCGATGGCACCGGCACTGATGACAAGCAGCGGCAGGAGAAACCAGAGCTTTCGCGGATAGGCGCTGACGAAGAAAAACGTCATCACCGCAAAGGCAAGCGCACGGTCGGTGTTGACGGGCAGCGGATCGTGCGGACGAAGTCCGATGGGCGACATGGTCACAAAAACGATTGCGGCAAACGAAGACCAGGCGAAAAACTTCAGGAGGCGGGATGTCATCATCCTGTCACGATAGACGGGTGGCAGGGAATGTCGCAAGGCAACAGGTCGTGATTTCCGTCACCATGCTTTGCCTGGCCGGTCCTCATCAGCGCATTTCGGGTTTTCCCGTGACCAAATCAGCGCCAAATCGCGGTTCCGCACTGTGCATGTTAGCGAAGGGTTAACCATAACTCATTGTAATTCTAACTATCCACGGTTTTGGATCGCATTTTGGCCACGTTGAAGGCAAAACTGCAGGCCTGTGAGCCTGAAGCCGTTAACCATGCGGCGTGAAGGGCGCGGGAGACGCCAGGACGAGGACCCGGGCGTTATCACCAAGCGGCGTGGGAACGATATTTTGACTTCTGAAAGTGGCAAACTTCATCTGAGTGCACGTTGGCTGGGGATCACCCTTGTCTGCGTCGGCATGGCGTCCTGCGCGGCGACACCATCGACGACCGTCGCCAAGAAGAACAAACCGAAGAGCAAGGAATATTTTTCCGAGAGCGAGTATGGCGTCAAGGCCAGCCCGCGCGTGGTAGGTGATGGTCAGCCGGTTCCCAAGGGCGGCGGCCGTTTTCTGGTCGGCAATCCGTATGAGGTGAAGGGCAAGGTCTACGTTCCCAAGGAAGACCCCAACTACAATAAGACCGGCCTTGCCTCCTGGTATGGTTCCGCTTTCCACGGCCGCGTGACTGCCAATGGCGAAGTGTATGACAGTGATCACCTGTCGGCTGCGCACCCGACCTTCCCGCTGCCGAGCTACGCCCGCGTGACCAATATGGACACCGGTTCGTCGGTCGTCGTGCGCGTCAATGACCGTGGTCCGTTCCATCCGGGCCGCCTGATCGATGTGTCCAGCAAGACCGCAGAACTCCTGGATTTCAAGAACACCGGCACCGCGCGTGTCAACGTGCAGTATGTCGGCCGTGCCCGCATGGACGGGCGCGACATGCCCTTCCTGATGGCCTCTTATGTCCGCAAGGGCGATCGTATGCCTGGGATCCACCCCGATGGCCAGATCGCATCCGGCGTGATGGTCGCCTCCAACCAGTCGCTGGGTGACCAGTTGCAGAGCTATGGCAATGGCGGCCCGACCGCCTATGCCGGTTCGACGCCGAGCGGCAAGGGCGGCAAGCAGCACGCGCCGGATGCCGCTTTTGCGGCAGCCGCGAGAACCTATGAGGCGGCCCCGATCCGGTCCGCTGCTCCGCTAAAATCTTCGGCATCGGTGGCGAGTGCGCCAATGCCGTCGTCGCGTCCGGCCGCTGTCCGCTCATCGCAAACGGCGGTCGCTTCGGCAAAGGCCCAGCCACCGGCGCAGGCCTATTCGGTAGCGTCCCTGCCTGTTGTGGCAGAGCCGGTTCAGGCGCGTCCCGTGGCGCAGAAGGCCGCAACCGTGAAGCCCGCTTCCGGCCAGCCGGTCGCGACGGCGCGCTCCGTCATTCCAGCACCCGCTCAGCCCGTGCAGAAGGCGGCAAAAACGGCTCAGCCCTATCCGGCCTCTGCGCAGACGGCTTATGCGGCGCCGGCCCATTCGGCGGCTTCGCCTCAGGTTATCTTCGGCAATGTCATCCTGCGGGATGACGGGCGCATCGAGCAGGTCAGCAACGGTTCGTCGCAAAAAGCCGGCCGACCCTGATCCTGCGGTTGCGCCTTCCGTCTGGCCTTGCTAGGCACGACGCATGCGGTTGAAGAGCTTGACGATGCGTTTTGCGATTTCCTTCCCCGTCGTCCGCGCCTTTGTCGTGGCGATTGCAACCCTTGCCTGCGTTTCGTCAGTGCCGGCGGCCGACGAAACGCGGCTGCCGGGCCTCAAGGCCAAACAGATCTACATGGTGGAGGAGCGCTCCGGCACCGTGCTTCTGGCGCAGAATGAAAACCAGGCGTTTCCGCCCGCATCACTTGCCAAGCTGATGACCATGGACCTCGTCTTCGAGGCATTGGCGAAGGGCGAGGTCACGCTCGACACGACCTACCGCGTCTCGGAAAACGCCTGGCGCACCGGCGGCGCCCCCTCGGGCACGACCACCATGTTTGCTGCGCTGCGCTCCGATATCCGGCTGGAAGACCTCATCAAGGGTGTCATCATCCACAATGCCAATGATGCCTGCATCATCATTGCCGAAGGCCTCAGCGGGTCCGAGCAGGCCTTTGCCACACGGATGACGGCGCGCGCAAAGGACCTCGGGCTTGCCCGCAGCATTTATCTGAACGCAACCGGCCTGCCGGATGCAGAAAGCCGCACGACGGCGCGTGACCTGGTGGAACTTGCCCGCCACATTCACCGCACCTATCCGCAGTTCTATCCGCTTTATGCACAGCCGGATTTCGAGTGGAACAAGATCTTTCAGCGCAACAAGAACCCGTTCCTGTCGCTTGGGCTTGGCATTGACGGGCTGGGGGCCGGTTACGCGGAAGGCTCCGGCTTTGCAGGCGTCGCCTCCGTGGAGCGCGATGGAACGCGGCTGTTTCTGGCGCTTGGCGGTCTTGCGAGCGACAAGGAACGGCTGGAGGAGGCGCGCCGCGTTCTCGAATGGGGCCTGTCCGCCTTTACCACCCGCGTGCTGTTTGCCGATGGTGAGGCGATCGGGCAGGCGGCGGTTTATGGCGGCGAGCATCACTATGTCGACTTGACGGCCAAAGGCCCTGTCGATGTCTATATCCCAAGCCGCGATGCCGAACGGCTGTCGGCGCGCATCGTCTATCGCTGGCCGCTCAACGCACCTGTCAGCGAAGGCCAGGAGATTGGCGTGCTGAAGGTGTTTGAGGGGGAACGGCCGCTGAAGGAGGTTCCGCTTTACGCAGCCTCGGCTGTCAGCTCCGGCTCGCTCGTCTCCAAGGCGACGGATGCGCTGATGGAGCTTCTGCTGTTCTGGCTCTGAGCCCGACTGCTGTTTCGCAGCGCAGCGCAATGCGCTAAGGGAAAACCTCAAGACAGCGTGAGAGCGGCGACAGAGTGACGAAAACCCGAGGATTTTTCATCAGTTTCGAAGGCGGGGAAGGGGCTGGAAAATCCACCCAGATCCGCCGGCTGGGCGAAGCCTTGCGCGCTAACGGACATGAGGTGCTTGTGACCCGCGAGCCCGGTGGGTCTGCCGGCGCCGAATCGATCCGCCATGTCATCCTGTCGGGTGCTGCCGAACCGTTTGGCGTGCGCATGGAGGCCATGCTGTTTGCCGCGGCCCGCAACGACCATGTGACGGCGCTGATCCGCCCGGCTCTATCTCAGGGCAAGGTGGTGCTGTGTGACCGCTTCATCGATTCCTCGCGTGTCTACCAGGGCATTACCGGCAATCTGGAGCAGGAGTTCATAGACCGGCTGGAGCGGGTGGCCGTCGATGGCGTGCGCCCGGACTTGACCATCATTCTTGATCTTCCCGCCGAACAGGGGCTGGCGCGCGCAAGAAAGCGCAGCGCCGATCAAGGATCAAGTGAGGCGCCCGACCGGTTCGAAAAGGAAGAGATCGAGGTGCATGAGATGCGCCGCCGCGCTTTTCTGGACATTGCCGCCCGCGAGCCCGACCGCTGCCATGTGGTGGATGCGGCCCGCAGCGAAGACGATATTGCGGGCGACATTCTTTTGATCGTCCAGCACAGGTTGGACCAGGAGGAGGCCGCAGATGCGGCCGACTCAAATCCCCTTCGGGCGGAGAGCCTGTCATGAGTGACCTGCCTTTCGGCGTTCTCGACGGTGCCATTCCGCCGCAATCCAACAGCCATCTTTTCGGCCATACCGAGGCGGAGGATTTCCTGGCGGGTTTTTACCGGTCCGGCCGCAGCCACCATGCCATTCTCATCGAAGGGCCTGAAGGCATCGGCAAGGCAACACTTGCGTTTCGGTTTGCCAACCATGTTCTGTCGCATCCGGAACCGGAAACGGCGCCGAATTTTCTTGCCGAGCCCGATCCGTCCTCATCGGTCAGCCGGCAGATTGCGTCGGGCGCCTCGCACAATCTTCTGCACCTGACACGGCCGGTGGACGAAAAGAGCGGCAAGGCGAAAACCGCAATTACCGTGGACGAGGTGCGCCGGGCAGGGCACTTCTTTTCGCAGACATCAGGCACCGGCAACTGGCGCATCGTCATCATCGACCCCGCCGACGATCTCAACCGCAATGCCGCCAACGCCATCCTGAAGATCCTCGAGGAGCCGCCGAAGCGGGCGCTGTTTCTGGTGCTGAGCCACGCGCCGGGAAAACTGCTGCCCACCATCCGCTCGCGCTGCCTGCCGTTGAAATTGCAGCCGCTGGGCGAGGGGGATCTGACCCAGGCGCTGTCCTCACTTGGCATCACGCTTGATGGCGGGCGCACGGCGCAGGAGGTGCTGGCCACCGCGAACGGCAGCGTCTCGCAGGCGCTGAAGCTCATGAACTATGGTGGCACCGACATTATCAGCGCCTTTGCCGAGGTGACCGCGTCGTCCGGCCCTGCCGCCCGCAAGGCGATGCACCGGCTGGCCGACGTGCTCGCGGCCAAGGACAATGACGTGATCTTCGGCTTTTTCCTCGATCACCTGCGCGAAAGCCTGGTTGCGCGGGCGAGGGCAGCCGCCCATGCCGGCGATCTTGCCGCCGCCGACCGTGCCTCGCGCCTGTCGTCGGAGATCGGCGAGCGGATCGCCATTTCGCAAGGGTATAATCTCGATCGCAAGCAGACGATCATTTCGCTGTTGGAGGACGTCGCCCGGTAAACGGCAGATCGCGTGGCCCCACGAACGGAAACTTGCTGTTTCGCAACGGCGAAACATGGGTTAAGACGCGGGCCAGAGAAATTCACGAATGCTGGCCGAAATGTCCTCCAAAACGCCCTATTACATTACCACTGCCATCTCCTATCCGAACGGCAAGCCGCATATCGGCCACGCCTACGAGCTGATCGCGACGGATGCCATGGCGCGCTTCCAGCGCCTTGACGGCAAGGATGTCTTCTTCCTCACCGGCACCGACGAGCACGGCCAGAAGATGCAGCAGACGGCGCGTGCCGAAGGCATTACTCCGGAAGCACTTGCTGAGCGCAATTCCAATGAATTCCGCGAGATGGGCAAGCTCTTGAATGCATCGAACGATGATTTCATCCGCACCACCGAAGAGCGTCATCATGTGACGGTGCAGGCTGTGTGGAACCGCATGGCCGACAAGGGCGACATCTACAAGGACCGTTATGCCGGCTGGTATTCGGTGCGCGACGAAGCCTATTACCAGGAAGAGGAAACCGAGCTGCGCGCCGATGGCGTTCGCTACGGTCCCCAGGGCACGCCGGTCGAATGGGTGGAAGAGGAGAGTTATTTCTTCAAGCTGTCCGCCTATGAAGACAAGCTGCTGAAGCTCTACGAGGACCAGCCGGATTTCATCGGTCCGAACGAGCGCCGCAACGAGGTGATTTCCTTCGTCAAATCTGGCCTGAAGGACCTGTCGGTGTCGCGCACGACCTTCGACTGGGGCATCAAGGTGCCGAATGATCCGAAACACGTCATGTATGTCTGGGTGGATGCGCTGACCAACTACATTACCGCGACCGGCTATGTCGAAGATGAGAATGGACCGCGGGCAAAATATTGGCCGGCCGATGCCCACATCATCGGCAAGGACATCATTCGTTTCCACGCCGTCTACTGGCCGGCTTTCCTGATGTCGGCGGGCCTGCCTTTGCCAAAGCGCGTTTACGCCCATGGCTTCCTGCTCAACAAGGGCGAGAAGATGTCGAAGTCGCTCGGCAACGTGGTTGATCCGGTCAACCTCGTCTCGCATTTCGGGCTCGATCAGGTGCGTTATTTCTTCCTGCGCGAAGTGTCGTTCGGGCAGGACGGCAGCTATTCGCCGGAAGCCATTGCCACCCGCATCAATGCGGATCTCGCCAACGGCATCGGCAATCTTGCCTCGCGCTCGCTGTCGATGATTGCCAAGAACTGCGAGGGCAGGGTGCCGCAGCCGGGCGAGTTGACGGACGCCGACCGGGCGATCCTTGCAACGGCGGATGCCGCAATTGCCATCTGCCGCGAGGAAATGGGCCGCCAGCAGGTTCACAAGGCCGTTGCCGCCACGATCAACATCGTCAACGAGGCCGACCGTTATTTCGCCGCCCAGGAGCCCTGGGTGCTGCGCAAGACGGACGTGCCGCGCATGGAAACCGTACTGTGGGTCACGGCCGAGGTGGTTCGTGAAGTCGCGATCCTCTTCCAGCCGATCATGCCGGAATCGGCGGCAAAGATCCTCGATCTCGTGGCGGTGGCGCCCGAAGATCGCGGCTTCGACCGGCTGGGCGAGGCGGGTCGTCTGCTGCCCGGCACGGAACTTCCGGCGCCTGCCCCTGTCTTCCCGCGTTATGTGGCGCCTGAGGCACCCCAGGCATGACGTCCATGCTGATCGATAGCCATTGCCACCTGGATTTTGCCGATTTCGACGCCGAGCGCGACGAACTGGTGGCGCGCGCCCATGCGGCGGGCGTTTCCCAGATGGTGACCATCTCGACGCGGGTGAAAAAGCTCGACACGCTGCTTGCGTTGACGCAGCTCTATCCGTCCGTGTTCTGTTCGGTCGGCACGCATCCGAACAATGCCGGCGAGGAACTGGATGTCAGCGCCGACGATCTGGTGCGGCTGGCGGAAAGCCACGAGAAGATCGTGGCGATCGGCGAGGCGGGTCTCGATTATTTCTACGATACGCAGACTCCTCAGGACCAGCAGACCGGCTTTCGCCGTCACATCGAGGCTGCACGCCGCACGCAGCTGCCGCTCGTCATCCATAGCCGCAGCGCCGATGACGACATGGCAGCGATCCTGACCGAGGAAACGGGGAAGGGCGCCTTCCCCTTCATCCTGCACTGCTTTTCCGCAGGCCAGGCGCTGGCCGATGCCGGCGTGGCGCTTGGTGGCTACATTTCGTTTTCGGGCATCGTGACGTTTCCGAAATCCGAAGAGCTGCGCGCCATCGCCAAAACCGTGCCGATGGATCGTCTGCTGGTGGAGACGGATGCGCCGTATCTGGCGCCAAAACGCTGGCGCGGCAAGCGCAACGAACCCTCCTACGTGGTCAACACGGCCGAGGTTCTGGCTGAGGTGAAGGGCGTTTCCTACGCGGAGATGGCTGAGATCACCACCGCCAACGCGTTTCGCTGCTTTTCCAAGATGACGAGGATCTGACATCGTGGCGGGTGACCGGCTTCGTTTCACCATTCTCGGCTGCTCGTCGTCGCCTGGCGTTCCACGGCTCGATGGAGACTGGGGCGCCTGCGACCCGCACGAGCCGCGCAACCGCCGCCGCCGTGCAGCGCTTCTGGTGCAGCGGCTGGCCGCTGGCGGCGGCGTAACGAACCTTGTCATCGATACCGGCCCGGACTTTCGCGAGCAGATGATTTCGGCCGGCGTGAAGCGGCTGGACGGCGTGCTCTACACCCATGCCCATGCCGACCACCTGCACGGCATTGACGACGTGCGCGGTTATTTCCACGCGCAGCGCCAGCGTATTCCGATCTGGGCCGATCCCTTTACCATGGGACGGATCCGCCAAGGGTTTGGTTATTGTCTGGAAACGCCACCGGGTGGCAACTATCCGCCGATCGTCACACCGCATCTCATAGAGACGCTGGACGAGCCCGTGGTCGTGGACGGGCCGGGGGGACCGATCCGCGCTTACCCGCATGTGCAACAACATGGCGATATCGAATCGCTCGGCTTTCGCTTCGAAAACGTTGCCTATTGCAGCGATGTCAGCGATTTTCCGGGGGAGAGCCTTGCGCGGCTGCAAAACCTCGACATGCTGATCATCGACGCGCTGCAATACACGTTCCACCCGAGCCATCTGTCGCTGGAACAGGCGCTCGGCTGGATCGGACGCCTAAAGCCGAAGCGCGCGATCCTCACCCATATGCATGTGCCGATGGACTACCGAACGGTGATGGCGGAAACGCCTGACCATGTGGAGCCGGCCTATGACGGCCTGAGCTTCGAATGCGACGTGACAGGCGAGGATGCCTGAGAGCCGGGGCGGCGGGGTTGTCGGTGTGCAATTTGGTTGGCCATCGTGACCGGTGAGCTGGCACGTGGTCCGGTACAGGGCAAAAAAGAGAGAAAGTGTCGGGTATGGGGGCTTTGATCTGGTACGGCACGGTTCTGGGGATCGTCGCAACGCTTGCCATGGATATCTGGGCGCTCTTCCTCTATGGGGCGCTGAAGCAGAACCGCCCGAACTGGCGCCCGGCTGGTCGCTGGTTCGTTGCAGTATCACGTGGCCGTTTCCTGCATGAAAACATCGCAGCGCTTGAACCGCATCGCCAGGAAAACCTGATCGGCTGGACCGGCCATTACGCCGTCGGCATTTTCTACGGCATCGTGTTTGCAGCAATCGTCGGCACGGACTGGCGCCAGGACCCGACATTTCTGCCGGCGTTTATCTTCGGCATCATCACCGTGGGGGCCGGCTGGTTCATCATGCAACCCGGCATGGGCCTCGGTATTGCTGCATCGAAAACACCAAACCCCAACAAGGCCCGCTTCCTCAACCTTGCCGCTCACACGATCTTCGCCCTTGGGCTTTATGGCGCGGGCCTCGCGCTGGCCGGTTGATCGTTCTACGACCATTGCAAACGGACTTTGTAGCAGCGTCCTGTTTCACACATGAACAAACGGCGATAACGTGCTGCAATGGATATTATTACAACACCGCGCCTGACCTTGCGAA
Organism: Neorhizobium sp. PAMB6716; assembly: GCF_058242805.1. Lineage (NCBI taxonomy): Bacteria > Pseudomonadati > Pseudomonadota > Alphaproteobacteria > Hyphomicrobiales > Rhizobiaceae > Neorhizobium > Neorhizobium sp. PAMB6716. Next base: position 1,613,425 of record NZ_CM177835.1, on the reverse strand, counting down.
ATTTCCAGATCGACGATGCCGCCGATCTTTTTGCCTATCTTTCCGATCCGAAGGTCAGCTGTTTCCTGTCCCTCAAGCTCGATCATAGGGATGCGGCAAAGGCAGAAGCGGAAAAACGCAGTGGAAGCGATGACTACATTGCTGTCTGCCTGAAAGAGACAGACAGGGTCATCGGTGACCTGTTTGCCATACCGGAAGAAGATACATATTCGGTTGGATGGAACTTCAACCCGGACTTTGGCGGAGCGGGTCTGGCTTCGGAAGCGGCACGCGCCTTGCTTCAGTTCCTTTTTGCCGTGAAAGATGCGCGCAGACTATATGCCTATGTCGAGGACGACAATCTCCCGTCGCAGCGTCTGTGCGAACGTTTGGGGATGCGCCGGGAGGGTGTGTTCAAGGAGTTCATCTCGTTTACAAACGACGACGACGGCAACCCGATCTACGAGAATACGATGCAATACGCGATCCTTCGAAAAGAATGGGAAGCAATCCAGAGTGTGATCGCGGATCCTCGTGATGGCAGCAGTTGATGTATTGATGCGCCAATCGGTTTGACATCCTAAGGCGTAGGATTGGCCTTATGAACAACCAAAATATTCCATAATCTATCTTATCCCGCAAAGCTATGTCGCTGGGGCAGATACCATCTAAACGGGACAAGCCTCACCTCCTGATGCGGTAAGCGGTGAAAAGAACAGGTGTTTGATGTGTGCCGTAGAAAAGCCGTGCTGCGGCAGGCAGATCAGAGAGACTGGCGCGCGTGGATGGATTTGGTTGAATGGCGGTATTGATGGAGCCTGACGCGGTGGATACAGCGCTTGCCGTCCATGCGGTTGAAAAAAAGTTCGGGCATGGCGCCCGCGCCGTGATGGCGCTTGATGGGCTTTCGCTTCAAGTTCCGGCCGGCCGTGTCTACGGGCTGCTGGGACCGAACGGCGCGGGTAAAAGTACGCTGCTTCGGATTGTTGCCGGTCTGGTGCGGCCGGATCGCGGTTCGGTGCACATCTTTGGTGCGCCTGCAAGCGTTGCCAGCCGCCAAAGGCTCGGCATGCTGGTCGAGGCGGCAAGCTTTTATCCATTTCTGACGGCGCGCGAGCATCTGGAGATGTTCGCCCGGCTGTCCGATACGCGTGCCTTCGTTGACCCGGTGCTGCGGCGCGTTGGTATCCTGTCTGCAGCCGACAAGAAAGTGTCCGGCTTTTCTCTGGGCATGAAACAGCGGCTGGGCATCGGCTGCGCCCTGATCGGCAGGCCGGATGCCATTGTGCTCGATGAACCGACGAACGGGCTCGATCCGGACGGTATTCTTGAAATGCGCTCGTTGATCCGCGAACTGGCGGCGCGCGATGGGATCACGGTTCTGTTGTCGAGCCATTTGCTGGATGAAGTGGAGCGTGTCTGTCACAGGGTTGCCATTCTTCGGCGCGGACAGTTGGCGGCAGAGGGAAATGTGGCGGATCTTCTCAATCGTGACGGGCGCTTCTGGCTGAACGTGGAAGAGACCGACACGCTTCTGGCGCGGCTGGGAGAGCACGCACAGGCCGGTGATGGCGGCATCTATGTGCGCCTTCCCCGCAAGGATGTGCCCGATCTCATTGCATCGCTTGCGGCATCCGGCATCCGCATTCATGAAGCCAAATGGGTGAAGCCGGATCTGGAATCGGTGTTCTTGTCCGAAACGCGGGATCATCAGCCATGAGAGCCCTGCTATCCGGTGAAATGCTAAAACTCATCCGTCAGCCCGCCATCCTGTTCTGGGGTTATCTGGCGGTGCCGTTTTTTGTGCTGCTTTTCCGGCTTGGGCTGGAGATGCTGGTATTCGTGCGCACGGGGCGCGGCATGGGCGACACGGTTGATATCCTGTCTTCGGCTGCAAAGACGCTCTCGGTGTCCGGCAATGCCGTCGGACATCTGCTCTTTGCCATCGGCATTGCCTGCGTGTTCTTCACCGAATACCGTTATGCGACCTGGCGGCATCTGGTGCCGCGCTGTGGCCGCCCTCACCTCTTTGCGGCAAAATTTCTCATCTGCCTGCTGTGTCTTGCAGCCGGCCTTGTTCTGATCGTTTTCGGCGACATGGCGCTGAACCTTGCCGTCTCCGTGTTTTCCGGGCGCGGACTGTCGGGTGTCGTTTTCTCTTTCGAAGGCTGCCGGCTGCTGGTCCTTGCCTTTGCAATTGCGCTTGTTGAACTTGCCGTATTAACGGCGGTGGTCTCGGCGCTGACGATCCTCACCCGGTCGATGATTGCAGCGGTCATTTTTGCCTTCGTGTTGACGCTGACGGTCACGCTGCTGCAGCTTTATCTCGATCTTGCCAACACCGCTGAAATATTGCCGCTTCCCGCCTCCGCGGCAACTGCGCTGCGCGATTGGCTTTTGTTTCACGGCAATGCCGAGGCCGGTCAGATGGGACTTGTCGTGCTTTCCGGCTGGCTTGCCGCCACGTCGGCTCTCGGCCTTGTCGCCTTTTCACGCCAGCAACTCACCTCGGAATAGTGTCACCGGGGAACAGTGCTGGTGCCCGGCGCGTATGACATCAAGGAACCGGTGTGCCCGTCACGCCAAACTGGAAATAGGCCCAGGCCGCAGCAAAACCGAGGATGATCACACCTGATGTCAGGGCCTTGCGCAGCCATGGCGGTGTCTGGCGCGGCGGCTTGACCGGTTTCGGTTTCTGGAACTTGATGACGTTGTTCATGGCAGGCCCTGCGCGTGATGTCGAACGACCTGACTAGCGGAAATTCACGTCTTCATCCAGTGGTACAAAGCGGGAGAGTGATCCGCCGGAGCGTGCCGGTGGCTCAAAAGTTGTCCCCGGACGCTTCCCCTCACCCCTCTGCAAACGGCCGGAAACAGCTGTCCCGAACGCAGGTTCCGCTGGTGCATGAAGCCCCCCTTCAAAGCTGGGCTGCGCGACAGACATACCAAATCTGGATTTTTTTATGGACAAAGGCGGTTTTCTCCTATATTTAGAGGCACAAATTCGCCGGGAAGATGCGTCTGCGACATGTGGGCCCCGTCATCTTTCATTCAACGGCATGCGTCCGAGCCTTGGCATTTCTGCCACCGGTCGCCCTTATCAGCATGGAACCTGCGGCGTTCGCGCCGCGTGATTTAAAATCGGAATGAGATGTCCCGGAGGGTTGAAAAATCCTCTGGCGGCGAACCATTCCCAAAAAAGGAGCGTTCCCCTGCTACCGAGCGGGGGGCTTGAACATTCATGGCTATGCCCACTGAAAATGACGTGTCGGTTTCGCCTGACACGCCCAAGATCAGTCTGAAATCCGTCTTCAAGGTTTTTGGCGAGCGTCCGGAAAAGGCGCTCGAACTCTTCAGATCCGGCAAATCGAAAGCCGATGTCCATGCCGAGACGGGAAATTCCATCGGCGTGTCCGATGCCAGTTTCGACATCTACCCCGGCGAAATTTTTGTCATCATGGGCCTCTCCGGCTCGGGTAAATCGACGCTGCTGCGTCTTCTCAACCGCCTGATCGAACCCACTTCAGGGTCCATCGCCATCGACGGGCAGGATATCACCAAAATGTCGCGCGGCGAGCTGATCGCTCTTCGCCGGCGCGATATCAGCATGGTGTTCCAGTCCTTTGCGCTGCTTCCCAACCGCACGGTCTTGAACAATGCCGCCTTCGGCCTTGAAGTCGCAGGCGTTGGCGAAGAGGAACGCAAGGCAAAGGCGCTTGCAGCGCTCGAAGCCGTTGGCCTTTCCGGTTATGCCGATAGTCGTCCGGACCAGTTGTCCGGTGGCATGAAGCAGCGTGTCGGGCTTGCCCGGGCGCTGGCGAGCGAACCGACCGTGCTTTTGATGGACGAGGCGTTTTCCGCTCTCGACCCGCTCATCCGCACGGAAATGCAGGACGAGCTTGTCCGCCTGCAATCCGAACACAGCCGCACCATCGTCTTTGTTAGCCACGATCTTGACGAAGCCATGCGCATCGGTGACCGCATCTGCATCATGCAGGATGGCGAGGTCATCCAGGTCGGGACGCCGGATGAAATCGTCACGCAGCCGGCCAATGATTATGTCCGCTCGTTCTTCCGCAATGTCGATGTCGCCCAGGTGTTCAAGGCCGGCGACGTGGCGCGCCAGACGCAGGTGACGATCATCGAGCGCCAGGGCGTATCGGCGGCAGCCGCACTCGAACGCATGAAAAAGTTCGACCGCGACTACGCCATCATCCTTGGCCGCGACAAGACCTATCACGGCATGGTCAGCCGTTCGTCGCTGATCGAAAACGTCAAGGCAAAGGACCCGGATCCCTACCGCCGTGCGTTTCTGGCCGATGTGGAGCCCATTCCATCCGATGAGCCGCTGTCCAACGTGCTCGGCCGTGTGGCCGGCAGCGCCTGGCCCGTGCCGGTGGTGGACGCGCGCCAGCGCTATATCGGCTCCATCAGCAAATCCGCCCTGCTGGAAACGCTTGATCGCGCCAGCTGATCGAACGCCGCGCGCGCCAGGCCCATGGTCTGGCGTCTGAGCGGTCGCGATGACGAGAGGATATTCCCCCATGAATTTTGAAATCGGTGACGGCGTCGATACGGCCGTCAATTACATACTCGACAACTATTCGCCGGCACTCGACGTGATTGCGTCTGCTATCGGCTTTGTCACGGATGGCATCCTGAACCTGCTGACATCGGCGCCGATGCCGCTTGGCATTGCCATCTTCGTGCTGCTGTCGCTCTGGCGTGTCGGCATCGGCTTTGCCGTGTTTACCGGCCTGTCGCTCTGGCTCGTCCAGCATATGGGCCTCTGGATTCCTACCATGGAAACGCTGGCGCTGGTCATTGCCTCGACCTTCCTTGCCATGCTGCTGGGCCTGCCGCTCGGCATTGCCATGGCGCGGCGCGATGCGATAGCCGCCGGCGTTCGCCCGGTGCTCGACCTCATGCAGACCATGCCGGCCTTCGTCTATCTCATTCCGGCCGCCATGTTTTTCGGCCTTGGCGCGGTTCCGGGCACCATTGCGACCGTCATCTTCGCCATGCCGCCGGTGGTGCGCCTGACCAATCTTGGCATCCGCCAGGTGGATAGCGAATTCATCGAAGCGGGCCAGGCCTTTGGCTGCACCTCCTCGCAGCTGCTGTTCAAGGTGCAACTGCCGAACGCCCTGCCCTCGATCATGGCCGGCATCAACCAGACGATCATGCTGTCTTTGTCCATGGTGGTCATCGCCTCGATGATCGGCGCCGGCGGCATCGGCAATATCGTGCTTACCGGCATCCAGCGGCTTGACGTCGGCACAGGGTTCGAGGGCGGTCTTGCCGTCGTTATCCTGGCTGTCATTCTTGACCGTATCACCCAGTCTCTCGGCCGGGAAAGCGTCGGCTTGCGACGTTTCCTGTCTCTGAAGCCCGCCAGCCAGCGCAGTGCGGCATCCGCACCAGGCGTTGCCGCCTCCACCGCCGGCTGACCCATGGCGGGGTGTTCCCCGCTAAAATTGCGAACCTTTGAAAAAGGAGCATCTATGTTCAAGACACTCGCCTCTTTCGGCGCAACCATCACTCTTGCCGCAGCCCTTGTCAGCGGCACGGCAACGTCAAGCTTTGCGCAGGATGCAAAGCCGGTGAAGATCGGCTGGGCCGCCTGGTCGGATGCCGAATTCGTCACCAAGCTGGCCGCAAAGCTCATCAAGGACAAGATGGGCCGCGAGGTGGATCTGGTGCAAACCGATGTCGCGCCGCTTTATCAGGGTGTCAGCCGGGGCGATCTCGACGTGATGATGATGGCCTGGCTTCCCCAGACGCATGCCGACTATTATGCCAAGGTGAAGGACAAGGTCGACACGCTGGGCTCCGTTTATGAAGGCGCCAAGCTCGGCTGGGTGGTGCCCACCTATATTCCCGAAAGCGAAATCGCCTCCATCGAAGACCTGAAAAAGCCCGAGGTGCAGAAAAAGCTTAAAAACACCGTGCAGGGCATCGACCCCGGCGCCGGCCTCACCCGCCTCTCGCAGGACGCGCTGAAGACCTATGGTCTCGACGATTACAAACTGCAGATCTCCAGCGAAGCGGGCATGCTGACCACGGTCAATCGCGCCGAGCGCTCGAAGGACTGGTTTGTGGCGACGTCGTGGAGCCCGCACTGGATGTTCGGCAAATATGACCTGCGCTACATTGCCGACCCCAAGAAGGCACTCGGCGAAGCGGAACATGTCGATGTGCTCGCCCGCAAGGGGTTCAGGCAAGAAAATGCCGAGGTTGCAGGCTTCCTGTCGCGCATGAAGCTGCCGATTGCAGATCTCGAAAAGGCGATGTTCACGGCGCAGGAGACCTCTTACGACGAGGCGGTTGCGGCCTACATCAAGGACCATCCCGACCAGATCAAGGCATGGGTTGGCAAGGAATAAGCCAGACCTGAAAACCTGCGGGGGGCAGCAGTTCGTCGGCCCCCGCAACCCTTATGACGATCCGGCACCAGGAGGGCCTTCGATGACGGATGCGCGCTATGACGGCATGTTCGGCTATGATGGAATGTATGGCACCGACGACACGTTCGGTGGCCGCATTTCGCTCGCGCGCGATGCGCTGGCCTTTTCACTGGAGAACGCGGCGCGCTTGATCGATGTCGATGTGCAAACGCTGCGTCACTGGGAAAATGACCGGTGCGCGCCACCGGCCAATCAACTGGCGGTGCTTGCCGGGGTGCTGCAGGTCAGCCTGTCCTGGCTGATGACCGGGCGCGGCCATGGCCCTGACTGGGACGACCTGACGGAAGTTCCGCCGCTTGCGCCAGGCCGGGCCACCCGGCCGCTGCCGGTCCTGCGATACTGACCTGCGATACTGGCCGGCATTGGACCCGGAAATGGAAGGCGGCAGCGATCTGGCGATTGCTGCCGTTTTTCTATCTGCGGTCCGGTCAAGGCGGGTTTTGTCATGGAAACGGTTGACGGGAGGCGCCGCGGACGCGATGTGTGCACCCGAAGTGATTCACGTAACGCCTGCTTCGGTGCCGGATGAGGCAAAGACGGGGGCGTACCGGAACCATGGTTCCCGTGGATCATTTCGTCGTGGCACGGATAGGCGTTCGCTGACGTGTCGTGCCGGCTTTTGGTCGGTACGGCAAGCCAGACGCAAGGCGCAAACGCTATATCCGGGTGGTCAGCCGGGATGAGCCACGGCGCAGAAGGAGCATGACGATGAACGAGACGGAAACCCAGATGGACCTCCAGGACGCCGCCCTTGCGCTTTTTCTCGAAGCCAATGATCCCGACCAGATCACCGATATTCTGGTGGCGGCTCTCGATGATGCGCTGCGGCTGATGTACGAGGATCTGGCAGGCGACACCGTTCACTGACGGCGCGCGGTCTTTCTGTCAATCCGGCGCAGGGTCTTGTCCAAGGATCTATTCGCCGCAAGCTGGAAAGCGAAGCACAACTTTCAGGCCCCGCCCCTCGCGCCCCGTCTGAAGCATCATGCTGCCGCTGAGCAGGCTGGCAATTTCCTCGACGATCGGCAGGCCAAGACCGCTGCCGCGTTCTTCCGGGCCGCTGGCGCGCTCAAACCGCTGCATCACCCGGCCTATGCTGTCGGCGGGAATGCCCGGGCCGTTATCCTCGACCTCCAGTACCAGATGCTGTTCATCAGCCAAAACGCGCACGGTGACCTCGGCGCCCCGGCCGGCATAAAGCAGCGCGTTCGAAATCAGGTTCTTCAGCATTTCGGCCAGCAGCAGCGGTTCACCGCGCATAAAAGCCTGCCCCTCCCCCTCGAAGCCGAGATCGATATGGGCTTCTGCCGCCGGTGGCACGTGGTCTGCCGTGACGGTGCGCGCAAGTTCGCAGAGATCAAGCCGCACAAGATCCGTCTGCGTGCCCTTCGAGGCCGCATCGATACGCGACATCATCAACAGCTGCGCGAGGATGCGCTCGGCATTGGCAACGGCGGCATCGGCCCGCTCGATGGCGGCGCGTGCGTCGGCGGGATCGGTGGAGCGGGCGGCGAGTGCCAGCTGCGTGCGCACGACCGCGAGCGGCGTGCGCAGCTGATGGCTGGCATTGCCGGTAAAATGGCGCAGCGCCTCCAGCGCTGATTTGAGCCGCACCATGAAGGAATTGACCGTCTCGACAAGCCCTTCCACCTCGCTTGGCACCTGTTCGCCGATCGGCTCCAGATCGTCGGGGCTGCGGCTCTCGATGGCGCCGCCCAGCCGGTAGAGCGGGCGCAGCGACAGTGAGACGGCAATCCAGACGATGACGGAGGCGCCGGCCATCATCAGGAGCAGGCGGATGGCCGAATGCAAGAGGATTGAGCGGCTGAGCTGGCGACGCGCAATCGTTGTCTCTGCAACCGTCACCGTAAACGGCACGGAGGAAATTCCGGTCGACGCGGAGCGGGCAAGCGTTGCAACGCGGATCGGTTCGCCGCGAAAGCTTGCATCGTCAAACGCAGTCGATTGGCCTTCCCGCCGCGCCAGCGCCGGCAGCGCCTGATAACCGGTGATGAACGTGCCGGGCGGGCCGTCGACGCGGTAAAACACCCGGTCCTGCGCCGCTGACGTCAGCATTTCGAGCGCGACATAGGGGATATCCACCTCCAGCGACCCGTCTTCGGCCACCACGACCCGTTCGGCAATGGCAAGCGCCGACCCGGCAAGCACCCGGTCGGACACATCATTGGCCGTCTGGCGTGCCTCCCGCCAGGTATCGATCAGCGCCAGCGACCCAAGCACGGCCGTTGCCGCCAGAAGCCACGCGAGCAGCCGGCCGCGCAGAGAACGCGGGATGCCCTTCATCACGGTGCTGCCACCAGATCGAGATAATAGCCGATGCCGCGCGCGGTCTTGACGGTCAGCCCATGCGTCTGCAGCCGGCGCCGGAGACGAGACACATATTGCTCGATGGCATTCGACGAAAGGTCGTCATCAAAACCGGTGAGCGAGCCGATGATCGATTCCTTCGAGACGACCTTGCCGGCCCGCAGGAACAAAAGTTCCAGCAGTGCCACCTCGCGCGCCGGCAGATCGAGCGGCCGGCCGGAGACGGAAAAGCTGCGTGAGGTCAAATCGAGGACGAGGCCGCCGAACTCCACCCGTGAGGAGCGAAGACCTGCCTGCCGGCGCAGCAGCACCCGGATGCGCGCCTCAAGCTCGGAAATGTCGAAAGGCTTGGTGAGATAATCGTCGGCACCGAGATCAAGACCCCTCACCCGCTCCTCCGGCGTCCCGCGCGCGGTAAGAATCATCACGGCCGCCTGGTTCTGGCGCGCGCGGATCGAGCGCAGCACGTCGAGCCCGTCCATTTCCGGCAGGTTGAGATCGAGGATGATCAGGTCGAACTTTTCCGCCGTTGCCACTGCTTCGGCAGACAGGCCATCCGACACGACATCCACGGCATAACCACTGCCGCGCAAAATAGCCGACAGGCCCTCGGCAAGCGTGCCATTATCCTCCACCAGCAGAATGCGCACCCAAACTCCCCCTCGTCGCGGTAAAGACTAGAGGCGAAAGTCTCAGCTGTCACTTGCCTTTGCGTCGGCAGAGTGCTGCAAGCCGCCGGTGGCAGAGGTTATCCCCATGCGTCGGCGTGCCCCTAGCCCCTTTCGCTTCACCTTGTCTCGGCCGCAGCGGTCATGCATCATGGATGTCATGGAAATTCGTCTTCTCACCCTTTGCATCGGCCTCAGCCTTGCAGCGGCCGCCCATGCGGAGGTCACCTCCTTTGCCGCGCGTTCGGGTCGTGCGGATGCACCGGTTCTCGTGGTCTATTCGTCGCTCGACCAGCCGATTGCCCGGCCGATGATCGAGGCATTCCAGAAGGCCAATGTCGATATTGCCGTGCGTTACGAGGACATGCTGACCGGCGAGATCCATGATCGCATCGTGCGCGAAACCGACGAGGGCGGCAAAACGGCCGATTTTGCCTTTTCCTCCGCCATGGACTTGCAGGTGAAGCTCGCCAATGACGGATACGCCCAGCCGAGCCGGCTGCCGATGAGCGCGCGCTGGCCCGATTGGGCAAACTGGCGCGACACCGCCTATGCGCTGACGTTTGAGCCCGCCGTCTTCGTGTATCACAAGCCGAGTTTTATCGACCGCGCACCGCCCTCCACGCGGGCCGAATTCGTGGCCTATCTGAAGGCCGAGGGCGACGCGGTCTTCGGGCGGATCGGCACCTATGATATCGAACGCTCCGGCGTCGGCTTCCTGTTCATGTCCCGCGACCAGGAGCAGTTCGACGACATCTGGTCTGTGGTGAACGCCATGGGAGAAGCTGGCGTCAAACTCTACTCCACCAGTCAGGCGATTCTCGAACGGGTGGCGGACGGACGATTCGTGCTCGGCTACAACATCCTCGGCTCCTATGCCGCCGACTGGGCCTCGAACCATCCGGAGGTCGGCATCGTGCTGCCGAAGGATTATACGGTTGTCATGTCGCGCATCGGTCTGGTGCCACAGGCGGCCGCCTCGCCGGATCTCGGGCGTCGATTCCTTGAATTTTTCATGTCGAAGGAAGGTCAGACAATCCTCACGCAGCAGTTGCAGATCCCCGCCGTAAGCCCTGATGTTGCTATTGGAAATACCGCCACCACCATGCGCGAAATGCTCGGTGGCCAGTTGAAGCCTGTGCCGGTCAGCCCTGGCCTCATGGTCTATCTCGATCAGGTCAAGCGTGCCCGGCTGATTGCCCGCTGGAACGAGGTTTTGCGGCTGCAATAGAGCTGAATTGCGGCCAAATCGGTTACCTGTCGGTGGGTGTCAGCTAAATGTCAGCATAATGTGGTCGCTTGTCTTTATTCGGGCCGTGGAGGCGTCCCGGACTGCGTGGGAGGGGGATCCGCGCCCGAGACGTTTTTCGCCGGGTGCACCAGATTGTCGTCTTCCTTCCAGCTTGGCTGAAATCAGAGCGTCACAGCGACGCCATTGGAGGATCGACCCTTGAAACACATCATTCTCGCATCCCTGCTTGCTGGCGCCATGGCGCTTCCGGCCTATGCCACGGATTACACGCTGATGGCACCGGCAGCACCGGGCGGCGGCTGGGACCAGACCGCCCGCTCGCTCCAGACCGCGCTGCAGCAGGAAGGCATTTCCAAGAACGTGCAGGTCATCAACGTGCCCGGCGCCGGCGGCACCATTGGCCTTGCCCAGTTCGCCAGCCAGCAGAAGGGTAAGGCGAATGCCCTGATCGTCGGCGGCTACGTGATGGTGGGCGCCATCCTCACCAACAAGGCCCCGGTCACGCTGAAGGATGTGACCCCGATTGCACGCCTCACCGGCGAAAATGAAGCCATCGTGGTTCCGGCCTCTTCGCCGCTGAAGTCGGTTGCCGATCTCGTGGCAGCGCTCAAGAAGGATCCGGGCTCGGTCTCCTGGGGTGGCGGTTCGGCCGGCGGTGTCGACCATATCGCAGCAGGCCTCATTGCCAAGGCTGCCGGCGTCGATCCGACGAAGATCAACTATATCGCGTTTTCCGGCGGCGGCGAAGCGCTGGCCGCTATCCTCGGTTCGCAGGTCACGGTCGGAATTTCCGGTTATGGCGAATTCGAATCGCAGATCAAGTCGGGCACGCTGCGCCTGCTCGCCACCTCCGGCGACACGCGCATCCCCGGCACCGAAGCGCCGACGCTGAAGGAAGCCGGTCTTGATGTGTCCGTGCAGAACTGGCGCATGGTGGCGGCCGCTCCGGGCCTTACGGCCGAGCAGAAGGCAGCCGTCACGGCCGATATCCAGAAGCTCGTCACCTCCAAGACCTGGCAGGAAACGCTGAAGACCAAGGGCTGGCAGGATACCTATCTGTCCGGCCCGGCTTTCGACGCACAGCTTGCCAAGGATATTTCTGCCACTGAAACCATCCTGAAGGACATCGGACTGGTCAAATGAACCAAGGACCTTTGAACAAGGCCGGAGAGCGTCGCCCCGATTGGGCGGCGCTTGTCATTGCTGCCGTATTGGTCGCAATTTCCGGCGTCATCTTTTTCGACGCGGCCCGCCTTCGCGAAGTCAGCGGTTATTCGCCGGTCGGTCCGGGCACCGTTCCGATGGCGATTGCCGTTGTGCTGCTGCTGCTGGCCGTCTGGACCGTGATCGCAGCCTTCCGCGGCGATTTCCCCGAGCGCGAAAAGCAGGAAGTCCAGCCGGTTGCCTGGGTGATCGGTGGGCTTGCGGCCCAGATGCTGCTTTTGAACACGGCTGGCTTCTCCATCGCGACAGGTGTGCTGTTTGCAGCAACCGCAGCCGGCTTCGGCAAGCGCAAGGTGTGGATCTCGCTGCCGGTCGGCATCGTTCTCTGTCTTGTCGTCTGGCTGATCTTTGCCGGTCTTCTCCAGCTCTCCCTGCCCGCCGGGCCGCTTGAGCGCCTCTTCCAGTGAAAGCCACGTCATGAGCACGTTTGAATTCCTGCTGCAGGGCCTGGTGATTGCCGCGCAGCCGATGAACCTCTTCTACGCCCTGATCGGCGTGACACTCGGCACGGCCGTTGGCGTTCTGCCCGGCATCGGGCCGGCGCTCACGGTGGCGCTGCTTCTGCCCGTCACCTATCAGCTGGACCCCGCCGGCTCGCTCATTATGTTTGCCGGTATTTATTACGGCGGCATGTATGGCGGCTCCACAACGTCCATTCTGCTCAATACGCCCGGCGAAAGTGCCTCGATCGTCACCGCGCTCGAGGGCAACAAGATGGCACGTGCGGGACGCGGTGGACCGGCACTGGCGACGGCGGCCATCGGCTCGTTCGTGGCAGGCCTGCTCGCCACGATCGGTCTTGCCTTCATCGCCCCCTTCATCGTCAAGCTGGCTCTGGTATTTGGCCCGCGCGAATATTTTGCGCTGATGGTGCTTGCGTTCGTCACCGTGTCCTCGGCCTTCGGTGATTCGACGCTTCGTGGCCTCACGGCCCTCTTTATCGGCCTTGCTTTGTCGACCATCGGCATTGACCAGTTGACCGGCCAGACCCGGCTTGCCTTCGGCGTGCCGGATCTTCTCGATGGCATCGAGGTGACGACGCTTGCCGTTGCCATGTTTGCCATTGGCGAAACGCTGTTTATCGCAGCGCAGGGCGTCAAGGGTCCCGACAAGGTGGAAGCGGTGAAGGGGTCCGTCTGGATGAACCGCGCTGACTGGGCGCGGTCCTGGAAGCCGTGGCTGCGCGGCACCGTGATCGGTTTCCCGATCGGCGCCATGCCGGCCGGCGGTGCTGAAATCGGCACCTTCCTGTCCTATGCCGCCGAAAAGCGCCTGTCGAAGCATCCGGAAGAGTTCGGCCATGGCGCCATCGAAGGCGTGGCCGGTCCGGAAGCGGCCAACAATGCGTCTGCTGCCGGCACGCTGGTGCCGCTGCTGACGCTTGGTCTTCCGACGACGGCGACCGCCGCCATCATGCTCGCGGGCTTTCAGCAATATGGTCTTCAGCCCGGTCCGCTGTTGTTTGCCACCAATCCGCAGCTCGTCTGGGGCCTTATCGCCTCGCTGCTGATTGCCAACTTCATGCTGCTGGTGCTGAACCTGCCGCTGATCGGCCTTTGGGTGCGGTTGCTCACCATCCCGAAGCCTTGGCTTTACGCGGGCATCCTCCTGTTTGCGACGCTCGGCACGATTGGCGCCAACCCGTCGGTTTTCGAGCTTGGCATGCTGCTCGCCTTCGGCATTCTCGGTTACGTCATGCGCGTCTTCGGTTATCCGATTGCGCCTGTCGTGGTGGGTCTCATCCTCGGGCCGCTTGCCGAACAGCAGCTGCGCCGGGCGCTCGCCATCAGCCAGGGGGATTTCTCGGTTCTCTTCACCTCGCCGATTGCTGCCGGCCTGCTGATCGTTGCAGCTCTCGCACTGATCGTGCCGCTGATCCTTCGGGCACGCGGTCGCGGCGAAGTCCTGTCACAGATGGCGGCAAACGAAGACTGACCTGCCGTTTGCCAAAGACCCTGCCCTTTGATCCCGCCGCCCGAAAGGCCGGCGGGATTGCTTTTTTAACGCCTGGGAACCAAAGCCGCGCCATCCCGTTTACCGGCGTTCTTTCAGGTGATGATGATGGCCCCGCTGACCAACGCTTCCAAAACTTTCGCGCTTTTATCGTCGCCTGCTCGGGGGCACCACAACGTCGCGTGCGCTGCATGAGCGGACGCAAGCGCCTCTTCACCTATGGCACGATGATTTTTGGCGTCGGCCTTGCCGGTTATCTCGTTTATATCGGGCTTAGCCAGTTCACCTGGGCGCAGATCCTGGAATCCGTGCGCGCCATTCCCATGTCGAACTTCCTGCTGGCGCTTCTCTATTGCGCCGGCTCCTACCTCTGCCTGACCGGTTTTGACTGGACGGGCGTGCGGTATGTGAAGAACGATCTTGCCTATCCAAAAATTGCGCTCGCCTCCTTTGTCGCCTTGGGGCTCGGGCAGAGTATTGGCCTTGCCGGCCTCAGCAGCGGCGCCATTCGTTATCGCTATTATGCCCATTGGGGCATGTCGACGGAGGATGTGGCAAAGATCGTGCTGATGTCGGGCATGACGGTCGGCCTTGGCCTTCTCGTTCTCTCCGGCATTGTGATGGTGCTGAACCCGTCGGATGCGGCGGCGCTTCTGCGCGTCTCCCCCACCATTGCCATGCTGATCGGCGGCCTCTGCTTCGTCATTGCCCTTGTCTATGTCGTCCTCGCCGCCTTCCTGCGCGCGCCGCTCAAGATCCGCAAATGGACCTTTGTGATGCCGACGGTTCGAATTGCCATCCTGCAGATCGTGATCGGCACGGTGAATTTCGCCCTCGTCTCGGCCTGCCTAATGGAACTAATGCAGGCGACCGAAAATGTCAGTTACCTCAAGGCTGCGACCGCCTATGTGCTCGCCAATATCGCCATTCTCATCACCCATGCGCCGGGCGGGCTTGGCGTGCTGGAGGTGACGGTGAAGCACGTGATGGGCGATCAGGCGTCAATCGGCGCGCTGGTGGCCTTCCGGGTGATCTATTTCTTTATTCCCTTTGCCATTGCGCTTCCCGTTTCGCTGGTGGGTGAGGCCGTGTTCCGCGCCCGCAAAAAACACGAGGGCAGCACGGAAAAGCAAAATCACTCGCAGGATCCTGCCCTGCGCGCGCCCTCGGCCTGACCGGTGCGGCCAGGAAAGCCCCGCGCATTCCTCCCTCCGCTCTCATCTGCGTATCGGGCCGAGTGCCTTCCCTCAAAAGCGGTCCTGCGACTTCAGTTGGCGGTAGCGACGGCCTTTCCTGCGCATTGAGGACGATGCACGCATTTCTTTTACCAATGCGGACCTTCATTTCCTGTGCGCTTTGTTCTAGAGACAGTCCTTCGAACCCGCTGGCGCGCTGCCTGTGGCTGCCCCGTTTTCAAGGTAATGTCGATCGATGCTTGATACCCTCAGAAACTACTCCCGCTCCTGGGTCTCGAAACTGCTGCTTCTGCTTCTCGTGGGCTCCTTCGCGATCTGGGGTGTCTCTGCATCGCTCGTGGGACCGAGCAGCAATGCCGTGATGACCGTGGGGGACCAGGAAGTATCGCCGGCCGAATTCCGCCTCGCCTATCAGCGCCAGTTGAGTTTGCTCAGCCGCCAGTTCGGCACGCAGCTGACAACGGAACAGGCGCGCGCCTTTGGCGTCGACCGTCAGGCCTTCGCCCAGCTTTCGGCAGGTGCTGCCCTTGACCAGCTGTCTGAGGACATGCGGCTTGGTCTTTCCGAGGATCGCTTGGCAAACCTGATCGCCGAAGACCCCGCCTTCCGCGGCAATGACGGCCGGTTTGACCGCACGCTGTTCAGTACGCGCCTGCGCAATGCCGGACTTCGCGAGGACGATTACATCAAGGAGCGCAGCAAGGTTGCTGTGCGCAGCCAGATTGTCGATGCGGTCTCCGACGGTTTCCAGGCGCCGAAGGTACTGGTGGACGCGCTGAAGCAATATCGCAACGAAGCGCGCGACGTCGATTACCTGCTTCTGTCATTCGCCAATATCGATCCGGTCAAGGCACCCGCCGAAGACGTGCTCGCGACATGGTTCGATGCGGCCAAAAGCCGTTACCGCGCACCGGAACTTCGCCGCTTTGCCTATGTGACGCTGCAGCCGAGCGATGTGGCAGACCCGACGGGCGTGACCGACGAGCAGGTCCGTGCCGAATACGACCGCCGCAAGGACAGCTACAAGACGCCGGAAACCCGTACCATCGAGCAGCTTGCCTTTCCGAGCAAGGAAATGGCGGTTGCCGCTTTGGCGCAGATGAAGGAACGCCAGCTGGATTTCAGTGCGCTGGTGACCGATCAGGGCAAGACTTTGGCCGACGTGATGCTGGGTGATTTCACCAAGGACCAGTTGCCGGACCAGAAGATTGCCGACGCGGCCTTCGCGCTTGGCCCGCAAGGGGGTGTTACGCCGGTCGTTGAAGGGGCATTTGGCCCGGTCGTGCTGCGTGTGACGAATGTGCGTCCGGAAACGGTGAAATCCTTCGATGAGGTGAAGGACGAGATCCGCAACAACCTGTCGCTTGCCGCCGCCGCCCAGAACGTTCAGGCCGTGCATGATCGTTTCGAGGATCTTCGCGGTTCCGGTTCTTCGCTGGAGGAAGCCGCAGCGCAGCTGAAGCTGAAGGCCGTGACCGTCACGGCCGACCGCAGCGGCAACGATGGCAATGGCGCCGGCGTTCCCCTGCCCAAGAGCGAAAGCCTGCTGACGGATGTCTTCCGCAGCGATGTCGGCGCCGAGACCCTGCCCTCCAATCTTGGCAATGACGGTTATGTCTGGTTTGACGTGCGCGAAGTCATCCCCGAGCGCGACCGCACGCTTTCGGAAGTGCATGACAAGGTCGTGGCCGACTGGACGACCGAGCAGCAGCGTAATGCGCTGGCCGCGCGCGCCGAAGAGCTGCGCAACCGCCTTGACGGCGGTGACACGCTTGCCGCCGTCGCCGGCGAGCTTGGCCTTGCCGTCGAAACCAAGACCGGTCTTCGCCGCCAGGGCAATGATCCGATTTTCGGGGGCGAAGCGGTCAAGGCTGCCTTCTCCGGCCCCGTCAACACCAATGCCACCGGCCCAGCCGCCGATGGCGAAAGCCGCCTCTTGATGCATGTCACGGCCGTCAACCAGCCGCCGGCCGATGCGCTGTCGGGTGAGGAACAGCAGTTGCAGCAGATTGCACGGGCTGCCGGCGACGACATGCTGGACCAGATGGTGACCGAGCTGCAGACCACCTATGGTGTGCAGATCAACCAGGCACTGGCCGATCAGGCGATGGTGCGCTGAGGGCTTGAACAGGACTGAACATATCGCATCTGGCCTGACGAAACCGGTTGCGGGTTTCGGGGCCCTTGCGCCGGGGAGAGCCAGAGGATGCCCGAACTGAAACCCTTCATTGCCAAGGTGGCAAACGGCCAGGCGCTTTCCCGCGATGAAGCCCGTCTCGCCTTCGACATCCTGATGTCGGGCGAAGCAACGCCATCGCAGATCGGCGGTTTCCTGATGGCACTGCGCGTGCGCGGTGAAACCGTCGAGGAAATCTCCGGCGCGGTGTCCACCATGCGCGCCAAAATGCTGCCGGTGAAAACCTCGGCCGCCGTGATGGATATCGTGGGAACCGGCGGCGACGGACTTGGCACCTACAATATTTCGACACTCGCAGCGCTCATCGTCGCAAGCTGCGGCGTGGCCGTTGGTAAACATGGCAATCGGGCGCTCAGTTCCAAATCGGGCACTGCCGATGCGCTGACAGCGCTTGGCGTGAAGCTCGATATTACGCCGGAGCTTATCGCGCGCTGCATCGATCAGGCCGGCATCGGCTTCATGTTCGCGCAGGTGCACCACGCGGCCATGCGCCATGTCGGTCCAAGCCGGGTCGAGCTTGGCACGCGCACCATCTTCAACCTGCTTGGCCCCCTGTCCAATCCGGCCGGTGCCCGCAAGCAGCTGCTTGGCGTCTTTTCGCCGCGCTGGGTGCAGCCGATTGCCGAAGTGATGCGGGATCTGGGCTCTGAGACGGTCTGGGTCGTGCATGGCGATGGCATGGATGAGATCACCACCACCGGCGTGACGCAGGTCAGTGCGCTGGAAAATGGCACAATCCGCAGCTTCGAGCTGACACCGGAAGATTTTGGTGTCGCCCGCGCAAGCATCGACGACCTGAAGGGTGGCGATGGCGAGGCCAATGCGAAAGCGTTGAGGGCGGTGCTGGCGGGCGCCCAAAATGCCTATCGCGATATTGCGCTCTGCAATGCCGCCGCGTCGCTGGTGATTGCCGGAAAGGCAGGTGATCTGCGTGAGGGCATGGTGATTGCAGCGCAAGCGCTGGACAGCGGGCGCACGGCTCAGGTGCTCGATGCGCTTGTCGCCGTCTCCAACGAACCTATGTGAGGTTTTATGAGCGATATCCTGAGAAAAATCGAAGCCTACAAGCGCGATGAAATCGCCGCTGCCAAGGCTCGCGTGCCGCTTGCCGAGTTGAAGGCAATGGCAGCGGACCAGTCCTTGCCGCGTGGGTTCTACAAGGCGCTGAAGGCGCGCCAGGAGGCCGGCACGTTCGGCCTGATTGCCGAAATCAAGAAGGCAAGCCCGTCGAAGGGGCTGATCCGTCCGGATTTCGATCCGCCGGCGCTCGCCGCGGCCTATGAAGCAGGCGGTGCTGCCTGCCTCTCCGTGCTCACCGATGGCCCGAGCTTTCAGGGTGCGCCGGAATTTCTGACGGCCGCCCGTGCGGCCTGCGCGCTTCCGGCGCTGCGCAAGGATTTCATGTTCGACATCTATCAGGTGCACGAAGCCCGCGCCTGGGGCGGCGATTGTATCTTGCTGATCATGGCGTCGCTCTCCGATGACGAGGCACGCCAGCTGGAAGACGAGGCCCTGTCGCTGGGCATGGATGTTCTCATCGAAGTGCATGACGCCCCGGAAATGGAGCGCGCGCTGAAACTGTCCTCGCCGCTTGTCGGCATCAACAATCGCAACCTGCGCACCTTCGAGGTCAGCCTGTCCGTCAGCGAGGCGCTGGCTGCCATGGTGCCGGCGGATCGGCTCCTGGTCGGCGAAAGTGGCATCTTCACCCACGCCGATTGCAAGCGTCTGGAGAAAGCCGGCATTACCACCTTCCTCGTCGGCGAAAGCCTGATGCGGCAGGATGATGTGACGGCGGCCACCCGCACGCTTCTTTCCGGCACGCCCGCAGCCGAGGCTGCGGAATGACGCAGGACGCGCCGCGCCTCACCCATCTCGGCGCCTCCGGCGAGGCGCATATGGTTGACGTCAGCGACAAGGCCGAGACTGTCCGCGTGGCCGTGGCACAGGGTTTTGTGCGCATGTTGCCGCAAACGCTTCGCCTCATTCTCGATGGCAATGCCAAGAAGGGTGATGTGATCGGCACGGCGCGGCTCGCCGGCATCATGGCCGCCAAGCAGACGGCAAACCTCATTCCGCTCTGCCATCCGCTGGTGCTGACCAAGGTGACGGTGGATATTGTGGAAGACCACGATCTGCCGGGCCTTCGGGTTGAGGCAACCGCCAAGCTCACCGGCAAGACCGGCGTCGAGATGGAGGCGCTGACGGCCGTTTCCATCGCCTGCCTCACCATCTATGATATGGCGAAAGCCGCCGACAAGGGCATGCAGATCGGCGGCATCACGCTTGTCGAAAAGAGCGGCGGCAAATCCGGCGACTGGCGCCGGTCATCAGACGAGGCAAGCTGATGAATGCAAGCCTGCTGCCGATCTCAGAAGCCTTAACGCGCCTGCTGTCGCGCGCAAGACCGATCGATGCATCCGAGCAGGTGCCCCTGCGGGAGGCTGCGGGCCGTGTTCTCTCAGCCGATATCGCCGCCCGCCTCACCCAGCCGCCCTTTCATTCCTCCGCCATGGATGGTTATGCGCTGCGGGCCGGCGATGCCCCCGTCATCGGCTCGGAACTGACGGTCATCGGCGAATCGGCCGCGGGCCACGGTTTCTCCGGGTCTGTCGGCAAGGGCGAGGCGGTGCGCATCTTTACCGGCGCGCCGGTGCCGGAGGGCGCCGATACGGTGCTGATCCAGGAGGATGCGGAAAAACGCGACGGCAACCGTATCCGTACGACATTTGCGGTGACTAAGGGCCGCCATATCCGCCCGCGTGGACAGGATTTTGCCGAAAGCGACGTGGTGCTCTCAAGCGGAACACGGCTCGATCCGGCCCGTCTCACCGTGGCAGCCGCCATGAACCATCCGGCACTTTCCGTCTATCGCCGCCCGCGCATTGCCATCATTGCCACCGGCGACGAACTGGTATCACCGGGCGCCGTGCCTCAGCCATCGCAGATCATCGCCTCCAATACATTTGGCATTTCCGCTCTGGTCGAGGCGGCCGGCGGCGAGGTTCTGGATCTCGGTATCGTGGCGGATCGTTCCGACCTGATCGAGGCGGCCATTGGCAAGGCGGTCGATGAAGGCGCCGATGTGCTGGTGACGCTGGGCGGCGCCTCCGTCGGCGATCATGATCTGGTGCAGAAGAGCTTGAAGGCGCAAGGCATGGAACTGGATTTCTGGCGCATCGCCATGCGGCCGGGCAAACCGCTGATGGTAGGCTCGCTCGGCGCCATGCAGGTGCTCGGCCTGCCCGGAAACCCGGTCGCAAGCCTGGTCTGCGGCCTGCTTTTCCTCGAACCGCTGGTCGCAAAACTTGCCCATCGCGGCACCGAAAGCCGCGCTCGCGATGCCTTTGCCGCAGTACCGCTTGGCCAGAACGACCACCGGCAGGACTATCTTCGTGCAACGCTTGCGCGCGATCATGACGGGCGCCTGATGGCAACGCCGTTTGCCAAGCAGGATTCCTCGATGATGAGGATTTTTGCCGATTCGGATTGCCTGATCGTGCGCCCGCCGCATGCGCCCGAACTGCCGGCCGGCGCCCCCTGCCCGATCCTGCTGCTGCGTCGGTTCTGACTTTTCACCAAAGATGATCCGATGGGCTCTCCTTGCCGTAAACGACGGCAAAGACAAACGATTCCGGAGTTTTACACGGTGCCAGACGCAACACATTCGCCCATCCTTGTCTGGTTCCGCAAGGATCTGCGTCTGGATGACAATGGCGCGCTCTTGAGTGCTGTCGAGAAAGAGCGGCCGATCCTCTGCGTTTATGTGCGCGAGCCCGATGACGAGGCTGTCGGGCCGCTCGGTGCGGCGCAGGCCTGGTGGCTGCATCATTCGCTTCAGGCGCTTTCAGCAGCCCTTCAGGCCCGCGGCAACCGGCTCATTCTGAAGACGGGCACGGCAAGCGAAGTGCTTGCAGCCCTTGCCGAGGAGACTGGGGCCAAAGCCGTCTATCTCAACCGGCTCTACGAGCGTGACGGGATCGATGCCGAGATCCTGAAGGCACTGCATGACGGCGGGCTCGAGGTGAAGCGCTTCAAGGGCCAGCTTCTGCATGATCCGCATACGATGCGATCCGGCACCGGCGGTCCATACCGGGTCTATACTCCCTTCTGGAAAGCGCTGGAAAAGGATGGTGAGCCGCGCGAACCGGCGGAGGCGCCAGAAACCCTGCCCGCCCCTGGCACGTTTCCGTCGTCGGAAACACTGTCCGACTGGCATCTCCTGCCGATGCACCCGAACTGGGCAGAGGAATTCGAAACGCTCTGGACCCCGGGTGAAGCCGGTGCCGTCGAAAAGCTCGAACAGTTTGTCGAGCGCCCGATCCACACCTACAAGGCCGACCGCGATTTTCCGGGAAAGACCGAGGCGACGTCAAAGCTTTCGCCGCATCTGGCCTTTGGTGAAATTTCGCCTGCCCGCATCTGGTATGCAACACGCGGCCTGCAAGCCTCCGACCATGTGACCCATTTTCGCAAGGAACTGGTCTGGCGCGAATTCTGCCATCACCTTCTGGTGGCGTTTCCAAAGCTTCGCACACACAACTGGAACGACCGCTTCGATGCGTTTCCCTGGGAGGAGAACGACGACGGTTTTCAAGCCTGGACGAAGGGCATGACCGGCTATCCGATTGTTGATGCCGGCATGCGGGAACTCTGGCGCCACGGCATCATGCACAACCGCGTGCGCATGATCACCGCCTCCTTCCTGATCAAAGATTTGATGGTTGACTGGCGGCGCGGCGAAGCCTGGTTCCGCGACACACTTTTGGATGCCGATGTCGCCTCCAATGCCGCCAACTGGCAATGGGTGGCGGGCTCGGGCGCCGATGCTTCACCCTTCTTCCGGGTCTTTAATCCCATCCTGCAGGGCGAGAAATTCGATGCCGATGGCGAGTACATCAAACGGTTTGTGCCTGAGCTTTCACGTCTGCCGAAGAAATACATTCACCGCCCCTTCGAAGCTCCGCCGGAGGTTTTGCAAAAGGCCGGCGTGACGCTCGGCAAAACCTATCCAAAGCCGGTGGTCAATCATTTCGAAGCGCGCGACCGGGCGCTGGCGGCCTATGCTGAGGTAACCGGTAAAAGCTCTGAGGCCGATTCACGCGACTGACCCGCTGTTCCGCGTCTCCACGCAATTCACTTCGGCCAAACGAAAAAATCCCCCTCCGTCACCGGAAGGGGATTTTTGTATGTGAAGCAATAACGGACCGTCAGACCAGACGGTTCTGTTCCAGTGCCGCCTCGATGAAGCTCGAAAACAGCGGATGCGGATCGAGCGGCCGGCTCTTCAGTTCCGGGTGATACTGCACGCCGATGAACCACGGATGGTCGGCATATTCGATCGTCTCCGGCAACAGACCGTCCGGCGACATGCCGGAGAAGATCAGGCCGCAGTTTTCCAGCCGTTCCTTGTAGTCCACGTTCACCTCGTAGCGGTGGCGGTGACGCTCGGAAATGTCCGTGGAGCCGTAGATGTCGGCGATCTTCGTGTCGCGCTTCAGCGAAGCCTTATAGGCGCCAAGCCGCATGGTTCCGCCGAGATCACCGGCCACGGAGCGCTTCTGCAACTCGTTGCCCTTCACCCATTCCGTCATCAGGCCAACGACTGGCTGCTTGGAGGGGCCGAACTCGGTCGAGGATGCGTCGTCGATACCGGCGAGGTTACGGGCCGCTTCCAGCACGGCCATCTGCATGCCGAAGCAGATGCCGAAATACGGCACCTTGCGTTCGCGAGCAAACTTGGCCGCGTTGATCTTGCCCTGCGCTCCGCGTTCGCCAAAGCCGCCGGGCACCAGGATGCCGTTGACCTTTTCGAGGTACGGCGCCGGATCTTCCTTCTCGAAGATTTCGGACTCGATCCACTCGAGCTTGACCTTCACCTGGTTGGCGATGCCACCATGGTAAAGCGCCTCGATCAGCGATTTGTAGGCGTCCTTGAGGCCGGTATATTTGCCGACGATGGCAATCGTCACTTCGCCTTCCGGATTGCGGATGCGGTTGCTGACGGTTTCCCAGGCGTCGAGACGCGGCTTCGGGGCCGGTTCGATGCCGAAGGCGGCCAGCACTTCCGAATCAAGGCCTTCCTTGTGATAGGCCATCGGCACGTCATAGATATTGGCGACGTCGAGCGCCTGGATGACGGCGGAGGCCCTGACGTTGCAGAACAGCGAAAGCTTGCGGCGCTCGGCCTCCGGGATTTCCCGGTCGGCGCGCACCAGCAGGATATCGGGCGCAATGCCCATGGCCTGCAGTTCCTTCACCGAATGCTGGGTGGGCTTGGTCTTAAGCTCGCCGGCGGCCGGGATATACGGCATCAGCGTCAGGTGGAGATAAACGGCAGCGCCGCGTGGCAACTCGTTGCCGAGCTGGCGGATCGCTTCCACGAAGGGCATTGCCTCGATATCGCCCACCGTGCCGCCGATTTCACAGATGACGAAATCATAGTCGTCATTGCCCTCGACAATGAAGTCCTTGATCTCGTTCGTGACGTGCGGGATCACCTGAACGGTGGCGCCGAGATAATCGCCGCGCCGTTCCTTGTCGATGATGTTCTTGTAGATCCGGCCGGTGGTGATGTTGTCGGTCTTGGTCGCCGAACGCCCCGTGAAGCGTTCGTAATGACCGAGATCGAGGTCCGTCTCGGCACCGTCGTCGGTCACGAAGACCTCGCCGTGCTGGGTCGGGCTCATCGTGCCTGGATCGACGTTGAGATAAGGGTCGAGCTTACGCAAGCGAACCCGGTAACCGCGGGCCTGTAACAAGGCTCCGAGGGCTGCGGCCGCAATTCCTTTTCCGAGGGAAGAAACCACGCCGCCTGTGATGAATACATATCGCGCCATGGGAGTCACCGGATACCTATAAACAAGCGATTCCACCAGCCCAAAATTTGCATGGGTTGATTAAAGCTGTTGAAATCTGAACAAAAGAAAACCGGCAGGCTTTTGGCCTGCCGGCGGTTTGGTCTGCGACGCGGCCTTACTGGCCGGTCGGAACGGCTGTCGGATCGGCTGGTGCCGGCTGTGCGGGGGCAGTTGCACCCGGTGCGGCACCGCCGGCCGGCTGGCCGCCAAGCGAATCAAGGATACCGTTGCCCTGACCCTGCTGGGTCGCGGGGATCCGGTCGAGAATATCGGTCGGGCGCTGTTCGTAGCGGCCCATGATGCCAAGCGCCAGCGACGTCACGAAGAACAGTGCGGCCAGAATGGCGGTCGTGCGGGTCAGCGCATTGGCCGTGCCGCGGGCCGACATGAAGCCGGAGCCGCCGCCGATGCCAAGGCCACCGCCTTCGGAGCGCTGAATCAGCACAACGCCGACAAGGGCCAGCACGATCATGAGATGGATAACGATCAATACGGTCTGCATATCAGTCCAGTCCTGCGCGCCGTCTGGGCGGCATCCATGAAGGGTTCGGCATCAATGGTTTGGCCGGCTCTTTACCCGAGCCGGTCCGGTATTCCAAGGGGCAAGTGACCCGGTTTGGCGTTTTGCGCCGATTTATGCGGTCAGCGCCTCGTATACCCCGTAGATGGCGAGGAAATCGGAGGCTTTCAAGCTTGCTCCGCCGATGAGTGCGCCATCGACATTTTTAACCGCCATCAATTCCTTGGCATTGCTTGGTTTTACCGAGCCGCCATAGAGAATGCGCATCTTCTGGCCCTCGCCCGCAAAACGCCCAACGAGTTCGGCGCGCATGAAGGCATGCGCCTTTTCCACGTCGTCCACGGTTGGCGTCAGCCCGGTTCCGATCGCCCAGACCGGCTCATAGGCGATGACGGTGTTGTCTGCGGTAGCGCTATCAGGCAGCGAACCGGCGAGCTGGCGCTTGAGGATTTCCAGTGTTTGACCGGCCTTGCGCTCGTCTGCCGTCTCGCCGATGCAGATGATGGCCACCAGCTCGGCGCCGTAGGCGGCTTGCGCCTTGGCGCGCACCAGATGGTCGGTTTCGGCATGGTCACTGCGTCGCTCCGAGTGGCCGACGATGACGTGGGTGCCAAAGCAGTCGGCGATCATTTCCGCCGAAAGGTCACCGGTATGGGCGCCGGCCTGGTCCTGGTGGCAATCCTGGGCGCCGATCAACAGGGGGCTATCGGTGCAAAGGGCCGTCGAGACATAAAGCAGGGTCGCGGGCGGGCAGATCAGCGCATCGACCTTTTCCGACAAGGGGCCCTGCACGCCCTCGGCCATTGCCTTGATCTGGTCCAGCGCGGACCGCGTGCCATTCATCTTCCAGTTACCAGCCACCAGCGGGCGAACATCCGGCGTCATTGCGCTTTATATCCCTTCAACTCCCGGCCGTTCAAACACGAACGGCGTCCTCATCTTGTGCTCGGGGGCTTTTTAGACGGTTCCGAACGCAAATGGTATGTAAAAACGCGGCCTTGGTTCAGAAGTGTGGTTAAAACGACGCAGAAACGTCAACAAAATGTTCAGCCGCCGGCAGTCAGGACGAAATTGAGGATGTCGCGCCAGTCACTCATCCGCACCGGTGTGCCGTGGCCCCCGGTTTCGAACAGCCGGAACGCCACCGGATACTTGCGGCTTTGCATCTTTTCATAAAGCGCGATCTGGTCTTCGGCCTTGTAGACCTTGTCGGCACTGCCATGAGAAAAATAGACGGGGATGCGCAGCTTTGCCGCCGGCGTCGTCAGAAAACCCGGATCCGGCGGGCCGCCCATCACCACCAGCCCCTTCAGATAACGCACCGCCTCCTTGTCGCGGCTGACGCTCTGGCAGATAAAACCGCCCATGGAGGCGCAGGCGAGAATGACCGGCCGCCCCGCCGATAGCTCGAAGACATGGCGGATCAGGGCTGCCACGTCGGCGGCCCCATTGGGGTCGAAGCTTTTGATGCTTGGGGCGTAATAGCTGCCGCCATTCAGCACCGCGAGGTTTTTGAGCCGGTTGAAATTGCCGCCGAAGGAATAATCATTGGCGCCAAGGCGGCGATCCCCTCCCCGGCCATGGATGAAAATCACGGTAAATGCCGCATCCTGCAGTGGGCCGACACGCATCACGTCGAGCCTGCTGCCGGAGAGGTTCAGCGTTTCGTTCACCTGATACTTGCGCACGCCAGTCTCGACGTAAGGTGATTTCACCCTCCGCTCCGGCTCCTGGTCGCGCGCGTTGATATCGCGCAGTTCCTGATAGTCGATCACCTGGAAGGCGCCGCCATCGCGGGTTTCCAGCACACGCTGCTGCGAAAAGAGCGCATCCTTGAATGGCCTGATCGGCGGATCGGCAACCGCAACGCCTGGCACAAACAAAAGCCCCAGAACCAGCATTGAACGCAAAAGGCGGTGCTTGACGGGGCGGTTGTGAAAATGATCTGTGGACATGCCGCTTCCAATGCATTTGCCGCCAGATGTCTGGCTTGCCAACGGGCGCGCGGCGGCGCAAACCCGGAACTGCCCTTTGCCTTCATGCGCGGGCATCGCGAAAAAGCCGGTTATCTGGCACACTCGCGGGCGATTCGATAGCCACCCAGACGCGGGACTTGCCCATCGAGAGCCATTTGCCGCTTGCTCAAAGGCCATATAGACGGACCCCATGGACGATACCACCGACCTCTTCGCCAGCCTTCCGACCCCGAGCCGCGCGAGCGCCAAGACGTCCGAAGCACCGCAGACGCCAGCCAACAGCGCCGAGCCTGTGACCAGGGCGCCGGAGCCTGCCCGTGCGGCGCGCGGAGCGCCGGTGGCGGTTGCGGGAACCGATACCTACGATGCCTCCTCGATCCGCGTGCTGGAAGGGCTGGAGCCCGTGCGCATGCGTCCGGGCATGTATATCGGCGGCACCGACGAAAAGGCGATGCATCACCTTTTCGCCGAAGTCATCGACAACTCGATGGACGAGGCTGTCGCCGGGCACGCCAATTTCATCGAAGTGCATCTGGATGCCGAAGGGTTTTTGACCGTCAGCGACAACGGCCGCGGTATCCCCGTGGAAAACCATCCGCAGGTGCCGGGAAAATCCACGCTCGAAGTGATCATGACAAAGCTGCATGCCGGCGGCAAGTTCGACGGCAAGGCCTATGAAACCTCGGGCGGCCTTCACGGCGTTGGCGTTTCCGTTGTCAATGCGCTGTCTGATCTTCTCGAAGTGGAGGTTGCCCGCAACCGCAAACTCTATCGCCAGCGTTTTTCGCGCGGCGTGCCGCAGGGTGGCCTCGAAGAACTGGGCGATGTGCACAACCGCCGCGGCACACGCGTGCGCTTCCATCCCGATCCGCAGATCTTTGGCGACCATGCCAAATTCGATGCCGGCCGCATTTTCCGCATGGCGCGCTCAAAAGCCTATCTGTTCGGCGGCGTGGAAATCCGCTGGAGCTGCGATCCGGGCTTAGTGGTGGCCGGCGGCGACATTCCCGACAAGGCGGTGTTCCACTTCCCCGGTGGCCTGAAGGATTATCTGGCGGCCACGCTTGGCAAGGATTTCACCGTCACCCGCGAAATCTTTGCCGGGCGCACGGAAAAGACCGGCGGCCACGGCGCCATGGAATGGGCGATCACCTGGTATGGCGGCGACCCGCTGATCCATTCCTATTGCAACACCATTCCGACGCCTGAAGGCGGCACGCACGAGGCGGGTCTGCGCATTGCGCTGACCAAGGGTCTCAAAAATTACGCCGAACTGACGCAGAACAAACGCGCCGCCCAGATCAGCACCGACGACGTGATGATTTCGGCCATGGGCATGCTCTCCGTCTTCATCCGTGAGCCGGAATTTGTCGGCCAGACGAAGGACAAGCTGGCAACCGTCGAAGCCCAACGCATCGTGGAAAACGCGCTGCGCGACCCGTTCGACCATTACCTTGCCGGCAACCCCGCGGAAGCGGCAAAGCTGCTCGAATGGGTGATCGAGCGGGCGGAAGAACGGCTTCGCCGGCGCAAGGAAAAGGAAGTCAACCGCAAGACGGCGGTGCGCAAGCTGCGTCTGCCCGGCAAGCTGGCTGACTGCTCGCAGAACACCGCCGAGGGCGCCGAGCTTTTCATCGTGGAAGGCGATTCGGCTGGTGGCTCGGCCAAGCAGGCGCGCAACCGCGCCAACCAGGCCATCCTGCCCCTGCGTGGAAAGATCCTGAACGTCGGCAGCGCCAGCCGTGAAAAGCTGTCCGCCAACCAGCAGATCGCCGATCTCATCCAGGCGCTCGGCTGCGGCACGCGCACAAAATACCGCGAGGAGGATCTTCGCTACGAGCGCATCGTCATCATGACCGATGCCGACGTGGACGGCGCTCACATCGCCTCGCTGCTCATCACCTTTTTCTATCAGGAAATGCCGGAGCTTATCCGCGGCAACCATCTCTATCTTGCCGTGCCGCCGCTTTACGTCATCCGCCAGGGCGCCAAGATCGTTTATGCCCGCGACGACCGGCACCGGGCCGAACTGATGGAAACCGAGTTCAAGGGCAAGAAGGTCGAGATCGGCCGCTTCAAAGGTCTTGGCGAAATGATGCCGGCGCAGCTCAAGGAAACCACGATGGATCCGGCCAAGCGCACGTTGTTGCGCGTCGGCATCGATGACGTCGATTTTGAAGGCACCCGCGAGGCCGTCGACAACCTCATGGGCACCAAGGCTGATGCACGTTTCCGCTTCATTCAGGAGCGGGCCGCCTTCGCCGATAATCTCGACATCTGACGCTTTGCGGTCAGACAGCGAAAGCTGAACCGAAATATAAAAAAGCCCGAGGATCCGGTCGGACCTTCGGGCTTTTTCGCGTTTGTGTTGTCCTCTCTGCCGCAGCCGTCTGCTTTAATCCTGCAGTACCGGTTCGCGGGCGGCGAGCACCCGGATGACGGCACCAATGAGAGCCGTCGCCTCATAGGGTTTGCGTACAACGGGGGCCGAAAAACTTGCCGGGATGACCGACTGGTCACTGTATCCCGTGGCGAAAACGAAGGGCACGTCGCGCCTCACCAGTTCCTCGGCAATCGGCAGCGACGTCCCCGATCCGAGATTGACGTCGAGGATGGCGATATGGGGCGTGAACGTCCGCAACTGTCGAAGCGCCTCGGCAGCCGATGGCACGGTTGTGACCTTGGTAATACCGTGGTCGAGCAACATCGTCTCGACATCGGCTGCCACCAGCATCTGGTCTTCCACCAGCAGCAGATCGAGGTCGCCCAGAATGCTGGCGATCTCGCTTGCCGATGCAAGATTGAGATCGACTTCCTGGTCGAAGACGGGTGTATCGGAGGCGTGAACGTGTTTTGCCGGAATTAAAAAGCGCGCGTGAAGGCCGGATGCTGCATAATCCACCTGGCTTTCGCCACCCAGTTCATAGGGGATGCTGCGCTCGATGAGGATGGTGCCGAAACCGGCGCGCTTTGGCGCAAGAACCAATGGGCCGCCGCTTTCAATCCAGGCCAACTGAGTGCCGCCGTCGACATTGTTGCTCCAGGAGATGTCCAGCCGGCCGCCATTGGCCGAGAGCGCGCCATATTTGGCGGCGTTGGTCGACATTTCATGCAGCACCAGTGCCATCACGGAAAAACCGCGGCTATCCAGCCAGACATGCGGACCGTCAAGCATCACCTGCCGTTCGCCGTCGCGATAGGGTTTCAGCTCGGCCTCCAGCAGGTCACGAAGCGAACCACCGTCGCCGCCGCGCACCACCTGGTCATGGGCAAAGGCCAGCGCCTGGATGCGGCCCTTCAATGTCGCCACATAATCGCCGATCAGCCGGCCTTCCTGCACGGGATGGCCAACCAGTGCCTTGATGACCGCAAGGATGTTCTTGACGCGGTGGTTCAACTCCTCGTTGAGCATGCGCTGGCGGACATCCGCCTTGCCGCGCTCGTCGGCCAGAAGCTCGTTGTGGTGCAGAACCACCTCGACCAGCACGGAGCGGATGGCCTCGGCAATCTCGCGCTCGCTTTCGGTCCAGCGCTCGGACTTCATGTGAACGGTTTCCTTCCACAGCGCAAAACTCTTGCGCGGCGTCAGGCGGTCGCCCATCGGCCCGATCTCGTAGGATTTGTCGGGATTGCCGGCCCAGTCGAGCATCTGCACCAGTTCGCGGCGGAAGAAGAACAGGTAATCGCGCGGCCGCTGCGACAGGGGAATGGCCAGCAGGCCACAGACGTCGGAGGCATAATCAACCGCTTGCGGCAGGTGCAGTGACAGGTGGTCCGTACCCCAGATGCGCCCGCCCGAGACGGAGCCGACAAAATCACCAATGCCGGCAATGGCTTTTTCGGGCGGCACGGCGCCATGCCCTGTCCAGATGCCATCGAGCCAGAGGCCGATGCCATCGCAAGACATGATCTTGGCAAATTCGGTCAAGGATTGGCGAAGGAAAGCCGAAATATCAAGCGTGTGCGAGGCAGATTGAAGAAAGCGGTCGAGCGAGCGACGCGCACTGTTGGCGGTGTCGAGGATCTGCTTCTGCTTCAAAGCGCTGAGGTGCAGCGAAAAGAATTCGCCGAACATTTCCGCCGCGATCCGTTGCGACATGGCCAGCGACTTCGGCTGGTAATGGTGGCAGGCAATCAGTCCCCACAACTCGCCATCGACGATAACAGAGATCGACATGGAGGCGGCGACGCCCATGTTGCGCAGATATTCGCAGTGGATCGGCGACACCGAGCGCAGATGCCCAAACGAGAGGTCAAGAGGGGCCGCGTTCGCATCCAGCTCCGGCAGCACCGGCACGCGCGCGCCACTGGCATCCGAGATGATTCGGATGGTGTTCTTGAGGTAGAGGGTGCGGGCCTGCTTGGGGATATCGCTTGCCGGAAAATACTGGCCCTTGAAGCTTTCGAGATCGCGGCGCTTGTATTCGCTCACCACCTTGCCGGCACCGTCATGCTCGAACCGGTAGATCATCACCCGGTCGTAACCGAGCATGGCAAACACCAGCCGTGCCGATTTTTCAACAAGTTCGTCAATGCCGCTGATGGCGCGGATGCGGCTGATCAGCATGCGGGCGGTTTCCAGCGGCTGGTCGGAATGGGCGCTTGCCGGCTCGAACTCCATGATCGCCACGTCGTTCAACCGGTGAACGGAGACATCGAAAGCGCCGGTGGGAAGCGGCACCGCCATGCGCAGAGCCGGCCTTGCCGGATCGTCCGTGGTGGCCAGAGCATTGCGCAGCGTATGCGCCACTTCGTCCCCCACCACCTCGTCCAGCCGGCGGCCGATGACGTCGCCCTCGATGCCGAGCATGGAAGCGAGGTTGCCGGAATGGCGCAGCACGGCACCGCCGGACATATCGGTTACCAGAAGGCAGCCGTAAGGCTGGATGCTGCCGGGAATATGGATCGGCTCGCGGTCGCAATTCGTCAGATCGACCTTAGGGGCATCGGGCATGAACAGGTTCCTTGGGAGTGACCGCGGCAGGTGTCGGGGTGGCGTGCGAAGCCTCGATCACTCTATCCATATCGACAATCGTGTTGAATTCGGGAATGCCAGCAAGGCGTTCATCCTTGGGAGAGCCTTTGACTGGCCGGGGCGGCGAATGCAGTGTCGACTTGCAAGAACATCCGCCAAACCTGCGCCTGGCATGCCCTCGCCTATCCGCAGGCACCCGCTCCTGGAAATACTTAGAGCAGCCCCGCGACCTTTCCAGCCCTCCCGTGGAATGGGCTGCAAATCCACCGGTGGGCGTTGCTGCGGCGTCATATGCAGATCATGCAGCCCTGTCATGATACGGTGTGGAGCTGCTGTCTTGCGCAGCCCGAGATGAGCCAATGCGGATATCGGTGGTTTAGAAACAACGTTTCGAGCCGCCGACTGCTGCCGTGGCAGGAAACAGAGTGCTTGCAAACAGTGTCGGGAATGTTCCAATGTATTGAAACGGTCGGCAGGCCCGAAGACTTCATGGGTTGTGCCAGACATGCGCTTGCTCAAAGGCAAGCGGCGATACGGTAAGGGCATTCGGGTGGACGGAAACTTAATTGACGATGGTCATAGTACTATCCCATTCGAGACGCCCGGAAAACCACAATCTTCGCATATGCTGATAAATGCTCACTTGCGCCCTGTGGTCAGCCGGACCATATGGTGCGAACGCGCGAACAAGGATAACTGACCTATCGTGACCGAAAGAGACAAGATCACCAAGGAACCCCGCTGGCTCGGACCGGTGGCGCCAACGCGCATTGCCCTTGTCCCGCCCATTTCGGCCGCTCGCTGGCTGTTGGTGCTGATCGTCTTTGCCGGTATCTATTTCTTTCACGGTTTCGTCGTGCCCGTGCTTGCCGCCCTTGTGGTGGGATTTGCCAGCTGGCCGCTATACCGCGATCTCCTGCGCCGCACGGGTGGCAACACCACCATTGGCGCAACGATTGCCATTATTCTCGTCATCGCCTTCCTGGTCATTCCGCTGGGCATCGCAATTTCCTACACGATCGGTGAAATGCGCGACTGGATCGGCTGGGCCCTCCAGGCAAACCGTCTCGGCTCGCCGCCACCGAAATGGATTGTCGACCTGCCGATGGCCGGCACCTGGCTTGGCCAGCAATGGGAGCGCCATATCGGCGAACCCGGTGCCATCGGCGAACTGGTGCAGATCGTCAGCGGCGCCAATATCGGCAATATCTACCGTGCGGTGATTGCAGCCGGAGATGGCGCCTTCCATCTTATCCTGTCGCTGCTGTTCATGCTGATCGCGCTGTTTTTCGTCTACCGCGACGGCGCATCCTTCTCACGCCAGATCGACATGCTGGGAGAACGCATCCTGCCATCGCGCTGGGAGCGGATTTCCCGCGTTGTGCCCGCCACGATCAGTTCGACGGTGACGGGCATGACGCTGATCGCCCTCGGTGAGGGCATCGTGCTCGGCCTTGCCTACTGGATCGCCGGCGTGCCCTCTCCTGTCACACTCGGCGTTCTCACGGGCATCATGGCGCTTGTGCCGGGCGGCGCGCCGCTGTCCTTCACGCTGGTATCGATCTATCTGGCGGCGAGCGGTTCCTACGTCGCCGGCATTGCGCTTCTGGTCTGGGGATCGGTCGAGCTGTTCATCGTCGACAAGACGATCCGGCCGCGCCTTGTCGGCGGGCCGATCAAGCTGCCTTTCCTGCCGACCTTTTTCGGTCTTGTTGGCGGCGTGAAGACGATGGGTTTTCTCGGGCTTTT
Source organism: Neorhizobium sp. PAMB6716 (assembly GCF_058242805.1). Lineage (NCBI taxonomy): Bacteria > Pseudomonadati > Pseudomonadota > Alphaproteobacteria > Hyphomicrobiales > Rhizobiaceae > Neorhizobium > Neorhizobium sp. PAMB6716. The sequence continues at coordinate 1,580,081 of NZ_CM177835.1, read as the reverse complement.
CATCGGCCCCGTGCTGATGGCGCTTCTGGTTGCCATCTGGCGGGAATGGATGCGTGAGATCGAACTGTCCGATCCGCACGACACTGCCGAACACGTGGCCGAGATTGCCGCCAAGGACCGACGCACCGCATAAGGCATGCCGCGCGCCGGTGCTTTTCTTCAAGCCGCTGAAACCGTCTTTTCCATGAACAGGCTGAGCGGGTCCGGGCGATAGCTGCCGAAGGGCTCGATCTCGATATATCCGGCCTTGCGATAGAGCCCGATGGCTTCCGGCTGGTAGATGCCGGTTTCCAGACGGATGGCCGAAATCTTGAGAGCCTCCGCCTCCGCTTCCAGTGTCTCCAGCAGCGTCTTGCCGAGCTTCAGGCCGCGCGCCGCATCGTCCACGAACATGCGCTTGATCTCGGCGGTGCCATCCGCGTAGCGCACAAGGCTTGCGCAACCGAGCACGATCTCGCCGCGCCGCGCCACGAAAAACGACACATTGGGCAGTTCCAACTCTTCGAGCGGCAGCATATGGTTGCTTTCAGCCGGATAGAGCGAGGCCGCATAGGCGTTGGAGAGTTCAAGAAGCCGGATCACGCCCGGCTGGCGCGGCGGTTCGCGCTGGATGATGATGTCTTGCTGCATGTCTATCTCGTTTCATCTGCCTTAACGGCGTCACGATCCTCCTCATAAAGGGAGGTCCCGCCCCTGCCAAGGATCTCCGATGCGCACAGCCATGGTCATGATGACGATTCTCGGATGCGATGACAGCGCGACCGATTGCCGATACGTTGCAACGCTGGAACAGCGCTGGCCGACACTGGAGCTTTGCAATGCCGTCTCGGACAAGGAACTGGCCGCTTTTGCCAATATTTCCTACCCGGTGGTGATTGCCGTTTGCCAGGACCCGACGGTCGTGACGGCGCAGACGGCGGTACCGACCCAAAAGCCGGCAGCGACCCCGCCGGTCGAGCCGACCACACCGCAAGAACAGCGGGCTCAGGAGGAAAACCTCGCCCGGCAGGCGCTGGGCCGGGTCCGCGATATCCTGCCAAGCGGCGATGCCGTGCGCAATCTGGTGCAAAGCCCGGTGCGGCTGGTCGAGGACGGTTATTCCTGGGTGGCGCGCAAGCTGCGCTGATGGAGGATCTGTTCAGGCGGCAAGGGACCGCGCCAGTGCGCGCGTCCTCAGGCGACGGTCGTCATGGCCGATCTCCTCGACAAGGTCGAGGAGAGTATTGACGGGGGCAGCCGGGTCTGCCGGGCGCCTGACGCTGGCCGCCAGCGCCTCGAAAATTCCCTCCTCCGGCTGGCCTTCGGGCTGGCTTGCACACTGGCGCCAGATCAGCGTTGCCTCGACGAAAAGCGGCGAGATGTCGCGGCCGAAGCCGGATGATTCGTAAAGCGCCCGTATGGCATGGCGGCGCCCCGTTGCCATCATTGCCCGCACCCGATGCTCCGAAAGGCCACACAGTTGCGTGATTGCTGCGGCGAAGAAATCGATACGGCCGCTGACCAGCGCCTGCATCAGAAAAGTCGGCGTCAGCCGCGCCGATGCGGCAAGGTGGGCCGCAAGCCGTGCCATCTCCTCGCCGGCGGCATGATCGCTGAGGTGCAGCGTTGCCGCATCGCCTGCCTGCCGTGTCACATGCACGAGGCGAACCGGATCGATGAGGCGCGAGACGAGATTAAAGCCGCTGAGCGCCTCGCCCACATGGCGCACCAATAGCGCACGCGCCTCGGCGGGCAGGTCGGGACGGGAGAGCAGGCTGCCACGCACGCGACCATCGCCCGCATGCCGGGCTGCGATGCGCATCAGGCTGTAGCGTGTGAGGCGAGCGGTGTCGTTGTCGAGCAGCAGCAGGATCTCGCCGATCTCACCGATCTCGGCAATGGCGGCGGCTGCGCCGGCACCAAGGCCCGGGCGTGCGGCGATGAGGCCCCGCACCAGACGGCTTCCGCGTCCGGCCAGATCCACCAGATCATGATCGGTCAGCACCGGCGAGAGTGTCAGGATATGGCAGGCGACATCCGGCTGGTCTTCGCCAAGCGCCAGCACGATACCGCGCGGCGCATGCGGCGAGGTGCTAAGCGCTTGTGCAAGAGCACTGCGGACGCTGGAGGCTGGATCATCCAGGAGATGGATCAGGGCCGTGAGAGCCTGCCGGTGGCGCCCGTCTTCGGGTTTTAGCCTGAGGAAGGTGCTGGCGAGTGCGCTTGCCGCCTTTTCCCGTTCGCTGACGCTGGCACTTTCAGCCCATCGAATAAAAGTCTGTACGATCACCGATGACGCGCCTCGAATATTAGGAGTAGTCTACTGCAGACCTCTCCATGGCAATGAGGCTAGAGAGAAATGGTTTATGTTCCGTTCACCATGTCCCTTAACATTTGACAGGGGGTTCCGCTGACCCAAGCAATCGCGCTTCCGAGCCATGCTATCCTTCCCCACTGCTGGCAAAGACTGGCGGTAGATGCCCTCGACACCGCGCCGGCTTTAAGCCTGCGAAGGCCTTTGGTGGATGGGGTGCAACTGCAGGAACGAGAGCCGCCGCAGAAGGGCGTGTTTGCGGGCGGACAAAATCTCGGCGTTCTGCTGCCGCCCCTCGAGGATGCGCTGATCGAGGATACGATCCGCGCCGCCATCCGCTGGCATGCGCGGGCCGTCATCCTGCCGCAGGTGACGCAGGCCGCCATGCTGCAGCATCTGGATGTTCTGCTGACGGTGATCGAAGCGGAGGAAAACCTGCCCGGCGCGCCCTTGCGGATTGCGGCCTATCCGGCCGATACGGCCGAGGGCGCCGTCTTTGCGCGGGATTTTCGCCGGATGAGCGCGCGGCTGGAGGCGCTGATCTGGGATGGCCCGGCCTTTTGCCGTGCCGCGGGCCTTGCCGAGCGCACCGCACCGGGTGAGGAACCCGAAATGCTGCGTACCGCCCGCAGCCTCTTCCTGCTGTCGGCCAAGGCCGCCGGCGTCGCTGCCATCGACACCGCCTCTGATACCGACGATGCCGCTTTGTTTTCCGCCGAATGTCTGTTTGCCCGCGATCAGGGCTTTGGGGCGAGGATCGCCACCCTGCCCATGCAGGCAGACATTATCGATCAGGTGTTTGCAGCACCCTCCTAGAGCATTCCGGTGAAAACGGGATCACCTTCAATGCTCTATCGATTGGCGTTCACGCAGCCCGGACGCAAAACCGCTGACGCACTTTTGCTGGATGTGCTCTAGCTTTTCGGACGCTCGATCTGAAAGACGTCGGTGCCGCCATCGGCATAATCCATATAGCCCATACGCGCGATCGGCCGGGCAAGGCCCATGTCGATGCGGCCGTCACGGATGATGGCGTCGCTGATATGAATACCGACCACCTGCCCGAAGACCATCACCGATTCGCCGGTCGCGCCATCGAGCCCGATGGGCTGGACCACCTGCGTGACCCGGCATTCAAGCGCTGCATGCGCCTCAGCGACGAAAGGCGCCTCGACCAGATCGCCCATCTTCGGCGTGAGCCCTGACAGTTTAAATTCGTCGACGCCATAGGGGACCGGCGCCGATGAGGCATTCATCGGCTCCACGATGAAACGGCTGACGAGGCTTGCGGTAAAGACCCCGGTTTCCTCGGCATTCCGCGCGCTATGCTTTCGCCCGCTGGACGAAAACATGACGATCTTCGGGCGGTCGGAGACGATGTTGAAGAAGGAATAGGGAGAGAGGTTGAAAGATCCATCCCTGCCCTTCGTGCCGATCCAGCCGATCGGACGCGGGGCAACGATCGCCTTGAATGGATCGTGCGAAAGTCCGTGGCGGTTTTCGTCGGTGCTGTAGAACATCAGTTCGTTCCTTCGCCGACCCAGGTGACGATCTCTGCAAGATCCGGGCGCGGGCGATCCGTCTGCGGAAATGTGGTGGAGCCGATATAAAGGAAACCTGCCACCTTCTCCTGCGGCTGGATGCCGAGCACGGCCTTCGCCGCCTCGTCATAGGCGATCCATTCCGACAGCCAGTTGGCGGCAAAGCCGTGCGCATTGGCGGCCATGAACAGGTTGAGGCAGACGGCACCGGCCGAAAGCTCCTGTTCCCAGACGGGGATTTTAAAGTGTTCGGCTGCCGTGCTGATAACGGCGATGACGACCGGCGCGCGCGCCAGCCGCGTGCGCTCCACCTCCTGCAATTCCGCCGACAGATCCGGCGTCTTTTGGAGAGCGATCTCCAGGAGTTTTGCGCCGAGTTGCAGTCTTTCCGCACCGCGATAGACGATGAACCGCCAGGGCGCCAGCTTGCCATGGTCGGGAACGCGTGAGGCAAGTGTCAGGATGGAGGTGATGGCAGTGCGATCCGGCCCCGGATCGGTCATCTGTGGCGCCGGGATCGAGCGGCGGGTGGCAAGATAGTCGAACAATGTCTTTTCGTTGCTCATGGGAAACAGAAGATCCGTGTTTTGCCGGGCGTGAACAAGGGCAGAATGGTCCGGCTGCTGTGTTTGACGGGACATCTCCCGCGCGTGACATTTTCCGGGCAAATTGCGTCTCTGGGCACAGCTTCAATTTGTAAAAGAAGCGCCAGGACACGGTAGGTCTTGAATTTGCCGCGCGGTTGGTCTTGAAGTGGCGGCTCAGTCTCAAAGAGTCAACGGTCGCCACGGCATGAAATCATCTCCCTTCGCGGTCGCCTTCCTTGCAGCGCTCCTTGTGACGCCGGGCGCTGGCCTTGTCGTGCCAGCCCGCGCCCTGGCGGAAGATGCCTTCAAGACCTTCAAGCAGATCGACAGCACCGCCAAGATGCCGAAGCTTAATGCCTTTTCGCCAAGCGCCGGCCGCGCCGCGCCGGTGGCCAAGGACGTGACGCTGCAGGCCAAGCTGACGCCGGACGGCGAGACGATGAAGGCGGGCCTGACATGGCGTGTGTTCAGCCCGATTGCCGGCCCGGATGGCAAACTGCCGGTGGTGGCAAGTTCCGAAGGCGGGGCTGCCAATTTCATGCTGCCGCCCGGCGCTTATTTCGTCAATGTCGCCTTCGGGCGGGCTGGTGTCACCAAGAAGCTGGACGTGCCGGCCGATGGCCCGGTGGAAAAGCAGACGCTGGTGCTGGATGCCGGTGGTTTTGTGCTGAACGCCGTTGCCGGCAGCCAGCAGCGCATTCCCGCCAATAAGCTGCGCTTTTCCGTCTATTCCGCCGATGTGCGCGAGGATGGCGAACGCGGCCTCGTGATGGCCAATGTTACGGCAGACACGATCGTGCGCCTCAATGCCGGAACCTATCATATCGTTTCCGAATACGGCGATATCAACGCGGTGGCACGTGCCGATATTCAGGTCGAGGCTGGCAAGCTGACGGAAGCTACCCTTCAGCACCGCGCCGCCCAGATCACCCTGAAACTGGTATCCCAGCCCGGTGGCGAGGCGATTGCCGATACGGCCTGGTCGGTGCTGACATCCGGCGGCGATGTGGTGAGCGAAAGCGTGCGCGCCTTTTCCACGATGGTGCTGGCTGAAGGCGATTACACCGCCATTGCCCGAAACAAGGACAAGATCTACCAGCGCGACTTTACCGTAACGTCCGGGCGCAATGCCGATGTGGAAGTGTTGCTGCGCGAGCAGCAGGCCACCAGTGTCGATGCTGATTGAGACCTTTGCCCTACCCAGCCTTGCGAAAGCGTGATTTCGGAATGTCGCGCATGACGAACACTGCCTGGTAAAGCTCGGCGAGCAGATCCTTGCGGTCGGGAAACGCGGCCATTTCCTCCCAGCTCATCAGCGGGCCTATCTTGGCGCGGATCGCGGTGCCCGACAGGCGCTTGAATTCGCGGATGAGCAGCGACAGCCGCAGCGTCAGCGAGACTCGGCTTGCCAGGTGAAACAGCCGACCGTTCTGCCCATGGAAATAGACCGGGATGACATTGGCGCGGGCGGCCTGGATGAGGCGCGCCGGAAACATCTTCCACGGCAAATCTTCGGCGCGGCCAAAGCCTTTTTTCGCCGTAGCGACACCGCCGGCCGGAAAGATGATGATGGTGACGCCGTCCTTCAGGAGGCGCATCGCCTCGCGGCGCGTCTCCATGTTCATGGCGAGCGCCTCGCGGGTTTCCTCGAAGGAGACGGGCAGCGCGTAGGGCTGAAGTTCCGGCACTTTCAACAGTTCGTTGTTGATCATCACGCGAAACGGGCGGTTCAGCTGTTCGGCAAGCGACAGGATGGCAATGCCATCGCCAATGCCGAAGGGATGGTTGGCAACAATGACAAGCGGCGCCTCCGGCAGGTCTTTGGGCGGCCATGCCCCATCCACCTCAAGCCGGACGTTGATCAGATCCAGCATGCGGCCGAACACCCGTTCGGTGCCGGCCCCAATGTCGCTGCGCCAGACATCGTAGAGCCGCACATAGCGGTTGCGGCCCGACAGGCCTTCGATGGAACGGATGAACCAGCGCTTCAGGCGCGGATCGCGATCGTTCGCGTATGACAGTTCCTTGAAACGCAACATGCCTCTCCGGCGCAGGCTCAAATCAGGATGACAAGACTATTGCATTTTCATGTCAGGATGCTGACAGCCCTTGCCCCAATGGCGCAAGGGCTGTCATACGGCTCAGGAAGCCCTATCAGGATGTTTTGGCCGCCAGCCGGCGTGCGGCACGGCGCTTGAGGTCCGGCGGGGTTGCCTCCTCGCTCAGCGACGTGACCGCTTCATCGAGCGTCATCGAGGTCTGCGCCTGGCTGCCGAGGCGGCGGATATTGACCGTGCGGTTTTCCGCTTCCTGGCGACCGCAGACCACGATGACCGGCACCTTGGTGACCGAATGCTCGCGGACCTTGTAGTTGATCTTCTCATTGCGGAAGTCGGTCTCGACGATGAGGCCGGCCTCGCGCAGGGCGTCCGCCACTTCGCGGCCGTAATCATCCGCATCCGACGTGATGGTGGCGACAACAACCTGCTGCGGCGCAAACCACAGCGGCATATGGCCGGCAAAGTTCTCGATGAGGATGCCGAGGAAACGCTCCATCGAGCCGCAGATGGCGCGGTGGATCATCACCGGCTGCTTCTTTTCGGAATTCTGATCGATATAGAAGGCGCCAAACCGTTCCGGCAGGTTGAAGTCCACCTGCGTCGTGCCGCACTGCCATTCACGGCCGATGGCATCTTTGAGCGTATATTCGAACTTCGGCCCGTAGAAGGCGCCCTCGCCCGGCAGAATGCCGGTCTTGATGCGGCCGCCCGACTGGGCCTCGATTTCCTTCAAGACGTCCAGCATCACGCTTTCGGCACGATCCCAGAGGTCGTCGGTGCCGACGCGCTTTTCCGGCCGGGTGGAAAGCTTCACCACCACTTCCTGGAAGCCGAAATCCTCGTAGACCGAGAGGATCAGGTCGTTGATGCGCAAGCATTCCGCTGCCATCTGCTCTTCGGTGCAGAACACATGTGCGTCGTCCTGCGTGAAGCCACGCACGCGCATCAGTCCATGCAGCGCGCCAGAGGCTTCATAACGATGCACAAGACCGAATTCGGCAAGGCGAACAGGCAATTCGCGATAGGATTTCAACCCATGCTTGAAGATCTGCACGTGCCCGGGGCAGTTCATAGGCTTCAAGGCAAAGACGCGGTTGTCGGCTTCCTTGTCATCCGTATGGGTGAAGGCATAGGCCGATTTCACCGCAAACATGTTTTCCTGATACCAGCCCCAGTGGCCAGACGTTTCCCAGAGCGAGGCATCAAGCACCTGCGGCGCGTTGACCTCCTCATAGGTGTTTTCAAGCCGGCGGCGCATATAAGCGGTCAGCGTCTGGAACATGCGCCAGCCCTTGCCGTGCCAGAACACGACGCCCGGACCCTCTTCCTGGAAATGGAACAGGTCCATTTCGCGGCCAAGTTTGCGGTGGTCGCGCTTTTCGGCCTCGGCCAGAACATGCAGGTACTGGTCAAGCTCTTCCTGTGTTGCCCAGGCGGTGCCATAGATGCGCGTCAGCATCGGCCGGGTGCTGTCGCCGCGCCAATAGGCGCCAGCCACCTTCATCAGCTTGAAGGCCGTGCCGACCTGGCCGGTGGAGGCCATGTGCGGGCCGCGGCAAAGATCGAACCAGTCGCCCTGGTAATAGATCTTGAGGTCCTGGTCTTCCGGGATCGCATCGACCAGCTCGACCTTGTAGGCCTCGCCCTTGTCGGCAAACACGTCGCGCGCCTTGTTGCGCGGCCAGATTTCCCTGGTGAAGGGCTTGTTGCGCTGGATGATTTCCTTCATCCGCTTTTCGATCTTCGGCAGATCTTCGGGCGTGAACGGCCAGTCCTCGCGGCTTTCAGGGTGGACGCGCTTGAAGTCGTAATAAAAGCCGTTCTCGATGACGGGGCCGATGGTCACCTGCGTGCCGGGCCACAGTTCCTGCACGGCCTCTGCCATCACATGGGCGGCATCGTGGCGGATGAGTTCCAGCGCGCGCGGATCGGTGCGGGTGACGATCTCGATCCGGCCGTCGATGACGGGGTCGGAGAGGTCGCGCAGCGTTCCATCGATGGCGATGGCAACGGCCTTCTTGGCAAGCGATTTCGAAATGGATTCGGCGACCGCCAGACCGGTTGTGCCGGCGTCATAGTTGCGGATCGAGCCATCGGGGAAGCTAAGGGAAACGGACATGCTTTTCTCCTGTTATCCAGTCCCGCCAACGAATGCGGGTGGTGATATCGGACCGCGCGGTGCGGTCGCTTTAACCCGCGCGTGATAGGTGAAAAACGCCGCCGCGTAAAGATCAACCGTCAGCCGGGCAGTCCCCAGAAAGCGCGGGCTCCGGGCGGCAAGGTGCCCAGAAACGCTTCCAGCCGCTCTGCATCCACATGGCGGCGGATGGCGCTGGTGACGTCCTCGATGGCGCTTGGCGTCGAAAAATTATGGTTGTGGCGCAGTGCCCGGACCTCGTCCATCATCGCCTCCCGATCCAGAAAAGGCTTGAGCGGTTCGCGTTTATCCCAGTCGCTGACGAAGATCGCGCGCAGCACTGCCGGCAAAAGATTGGCGAAGGTGATTGCCTCCTCCAATGTCAGCCGGCGGCGAAAGACCTGAAGAACGGCTTGCAGCATCGTGTAGCCCTGATGGCGAGTTTTTAGCAGTGAAATCGCCAGAAGGTCCTTCATGAAGGCTTCGAATTCGTCTGTGGCGTGGTGATATTCCATCGGGATCGGCATGGTCAGGAGGCTTTCGGGACTTTATTGCGATAGCGCCACGGCATGCACCAGCGCTGCCGGGCGGACAGTGTTTCCGGCACCGGATCGAGGCCGGATGCGCCGAAGGGGCCGCAGCTTACAAATCGTCGTGCCGTCATCCAGAAGCCGAACCACAGGCCGTGGCGGGCCACGGCCTCATAACCGAATTCCGAACAGGTGGGGATATGGCGACAGGAATTGCCGATGAAGCCCGAGAGCGTCAGTTGGTAGAGCCGGATGAAACCCATGCCGAGCAGACGTCCCGGGGTCTTTTTAAACGGTCCCTGCCAGTTGCGGCCGCGATGTCGGGTCTTGCGTCTCGGCTGCTCTTCGTCCTCGTCATCAAGCGCCTCGCAGTGGCGACACATGGGCTCAGCCTGCCATGGCGTGTGTTTTCGCCTCGATCTGGTCGAGACAGTCGATGACGGCATCGAAGGTCAGCATCGTGGAGGCGTGGCGGGCCTTGTAATCCTTCACCGGCTTCAGAATGCGCATTTCCTCGAAACGACCCTCCGGCCCTTCGCCACCTTCCTTCAGCATCGCCAGCATGGCGTCTCGGGCTGCGCGCACATCCTGAGGGGCCGCACCCACCACATGGCGGGCCATGACGGAAGATGAGGCCTGGCCGAGTGCGCAGGCGCGCACCTGCTGGGAAAAGTCGTCGATGACGCCGTCCTTCACCTTCAGGAAAACGCGCACCTTTGAGCCGCACAGTTTGGAATGCTTTTCCGATGTCGCATCGGCATCGTCCATCGGGCCGGTGCGCTCGATATTGCCGGCAAGTTCGAGGATGCGGCTGTTGTAGATATCGTCCATCATTGTTCTCTTGCGGGCTTTTTTGTCATCGGGGCGTCCGGGTCTTGCCGTGCCGCCCCATCTGCATGTGGATCGCGAACGGATTGTCTTTGCGCCGGCGCTGGTCGTGCAGTCCTTGCCACTATATATGATGATCCAAGCCCGGCGCATCAAGACGGAAAGTTTTGGCTGAAAGGGTTGCGAAAGCGGTAGGCTTTGTCTTGTAAAAACCGATCCGCAGGGGCAGAAAGCCCGTAACGCCTGACGGCACCGGCGAATGTAAAACCGGACAGCCAGCCGACGGGCTTTGGTCAGGTGCGGCCTTGAACCGCATCAGGAGACGAGAAGATGGACGCCATCGTGAAAAATTTCCCCGCCGGCAACAGCGAGGATCGCCCGACCCAGCAGGAAGCCGAGGATGCCGTGCGCCTTCTGCTGCGCTGGGCCGGCGACGATCCGAGCCGCGAAGGCCTTATCGATACGCCAAAGCGCGTTGCAAAATCCTATCTCGAGCTGTTCAGCGGTTATGGCGAGGACCCGCAAGAGGTGCTTGGCCGGACGTTTGAAGAAGTGGCAGGTTATGACGATATCGTGCTGGTGCGCGATATCTCGTTTTATTCCCATTGCGAGCACCACATGGTGCCGATCATCGGCAAGGCGCATGTCGCCTATCTGCCGAAGGGCCGTGTGCTGGGTCTGTCCAAGATCGCCCGGCTGGTGGAGGTGTTCGGCCGTCGCCTGCAGACGCAGGAGGCCATGACCGCGCAGATCGCCCATGCCATCCAATCGGTGCTGCAGCCACGGGGCGTTGCTGTCATGATCGATGCGGAGCATCTCTGCATGTCCATGCGCGGCATCCAGAAGCAGGGTTCCTCGACGCTCACCACCACCTTTACCGGCGACTACCAGAACAATGCCGCCGAGCAGGCGCGTTTCCTCACCATGATCCGGCAATGACCGGATAAAGTCCGAAGGCAGTTTTTTGATGACGATCGAATTTGACGAGGCGCCGCTCGACAAGGCGGCGCTGGAGGATGCCGGACCGTTTACGCCGCGTTTCGATGAGGCGGGCCTTGTCACCGCAATCGTGACCGACATCCGCGACGGCCACCTGCTGATGGTCGCCCATATGAACCGTGATGCGCTTGCGCTGACCATCGAGACCGGTATTGCCCATTATTACAGCCGCTCGCGGGCAAAAATCTGGAAGAAGGGCGAAACCTCCGGCAACCTGCAGAATGTCGTCGAGCTTCTCGCCGATTGCGATCAGGATGCCGTCTGGCTGAAGGTCGCGGTCGCTGGCCACGATGCCAGCTGCCACACGGGTCGTCGCTCGTGTTTTTATCGTGCCGTGTCTCTGGTCGATGGCAAGCCGCATCTTGAAGTCATCGATGAACAGCGGCATTTTGATCCAAATGCTGTCTATGGCGGCACGCACGCGTAAACGGCATTTGATCCCGGTATCGGCGCGCGGTCACACAATCAACGAATTCTAAACCAGAACGGACGTTAGATGGATGTCCGGGTGATGTTCAGCTAAAGGACGGATGCAGGCATGCTGAACTGGAGTTGGAATCGCGGCGATGTGCCGGCAGCAAATGCAGAGGGGAGCGCGAAAACGCCCTCGGCTTTGCCTGCCCCCGAAAAACCGGTGCGCAAGGCAAAGCTTGCGCTGGCGCTGGGGGGCGGGGCTGCGCGCGGCTGGGCCCATATCGGTGTGTTGCGCGCACTGGAAGAAGAAAACATCGAAATCGGCATGGTTGCCGGCACGTCCATCGGCGCGCTTGTCGGCGGCTGTTATCTGGCTGGCAAGCTCGATGCACTCGAAACCTTTGCCCGTTCGCTCACCGTGCGCCGCATTGCCGGTCTTCTCGATCTCACCATTGGCGGCGGTGGGCTGTTCGGCGGCCTGCGGCTGACCAAACGCATGCAAGAGGATCTCGAGGACATTGCCATCGAGAACCTTGACCGGCCCTTCGTCGCAGTCTGTACCGAACTTAACACCGGCCACGAAGTGTGGATCACCAGCGGCTCGCTGATCACAGGCATGCGGGCATCTTATGCCCTGCCCGGCATTTTCGAGCCGGTCAAATGCAACAACCGCACGCTGGTCGATGGCGCCCTGGTCAATCCGGTGCCGACCTCCGTCTGCCGCGCCTACGAGCAGCCGCTCGTGGTAGCCGTCAACCTCAACTATGACATCTTTGGCCGCTCGGCGGTGGTCAAGCACAATGCCAGCGTGTTGCCGGTGGTCGAAGGACAACACACGAAGGTGCGTGAGGCCCGGATCGGCATGACGAGCGTCATGGTGCAGGCCTTCAATATTATCCAGGAGCGCATTTCGCGGGCACGCCTTGCCGGCGATCCGCCGGATCTGGCGCTGCATCCGCGCCTCAGCGACATCGGCCTGTCTGAATTCCACCGCGCCGGCGAAGCAATCGACCGCGGCTACAAGGAAACCAAGGCGCGCATCGGCGAGTTGAAGCGCATGCAGGATGTGTTTGCCAGCTGACGGCCATTTCCGGCCGCCCGCCGCAACAGAATCAGCCGGCGATATAGGCCATCATATGCTCGGTTTCGGCCTCCACCTCGCGGATGCGGGCTTTTACCACGTCCCCGATCGAGATGATGCCGACGAGCTTGCCGCCCTCCTCCACGGGAATATGACGGAAGCGGCCGGTGCTCATGGTTTCCATCAATTCGTTGAGGCTGGTGTCTTCGCGACAGCGAATGACATTGGCGGTCATGCCTGAAGAAACAGGCTTTTGCAGGCCATCCGCCCCATCGGCTGCCACCACGCGCACCAGATCGCGCTCGGTAAATATGCCGGCAATGCGGCCTTCAAGGCTGGTCACCACGACCGCGCCGATTTTGTTTTCAGCCAGAATGGCAGCCACTTCGGCCACTGTTTTTTCCCGGCTGACGGACATCACGTCACGGCCCTTGGCATCCAGAATGTTCTTGACGGAGACAGGCATCAATTCCTCCTATTGACTATGTCTGGATGCGCCGTCGGCTAAACTCCCCACTGCTTTTGGCGCACCCGGATAGGAATGGTGCGCCCGCTTCAAAGGCTTTGCAACAGTCAACTGCCTGCAGACGGCATTTGTTAAGCAATCTCTTTTTCACCGACCAAAGGATCGAACAGGCCAAACAGCAGGTAGCCGAACAGAAAACCGCCGATATGCGCATCCCAGGCAATGGCGCCGGCATCCGAGCCGACCAGCGGCATGCCCAGAGCCACCAGCACGTTGCCCAGAAACCAGACCACGGTAAAAACCAGAACCGTGCGGTTCCTCAGCGCCGACACAATGCCCTGGCGCGGCAGGAAATTGGCCGAATCGCGGCGCATGCCACCGCCATGTTTGGGAAAGGCGAAACGGCACGCAGCGCCCATCAGGGCTGAGACGACACCCGACGCACCGATCAGCAGCGTCTCCTGCCCCCAGTTGAGGCCCGCGTGGAAAAAGGCGGCAGCGGCTGCCGAACAAATCCAGAAGGCAAGATAACGCCAGAGCCCGATGCGGCGCACCACGGGCGCTCCAAAGGCGGTCAGCCACAGGCAGTTGAAGATCAGGTGTTCCAGGCTGCCATGCATCAAGGAGTAGGTGACCGGCGTCCACAGCCATTCCAGCCCCTGATCGGTCAGCGGATAGACATAACGCAGCGGCGTGAAGGCCATCTCAAACAACATCAGCTCGCGCCACTGGTCGCTGAGCAGATAGGTATCGACCAGATAGAGTACGACCAGCACCGCAAGGGTCACAACGAGCGGTGTCGGCAGATTGAAGATCGGTTGGGCCGGCGCGCGCGGCCGCTCCATGCCTTGCCCCACTGCCGGCCCCACATCCGGCCCAGTATTCGGGACAGAAGCCGGCGGACGGCCTGCGTTATGCGGTGGCTGATCGCCTGACCCTGGTGTGTTCGGCGAATCGTCCATCTGCGCGTCCTTCCCGGTTTTGATGACAGTCATATAAGCACGCCACGGCATTTGGGAAAGGTAACAAGACCCTCCGCTTCAACGCTGCTTCCTGAACAGGCCATGCACAGTTCGCGCAAAATCTAAGTCATGCTCCGATTGTAAGAAAACTGTCGCACGCATGATCTAAAGGCGGGCTTCCGGGAATGCCCCGTGCCCGACCGCCGGGATATTGCCGACACCTTAATGCCCGACCCGTCCGCCAGGCGACCGGTAAACCACGCATGCGTGCATCCTGTCTGCCGTCCTCCTCAGAAAGGCCCCATCATGAACTGCCGCGTTCCGTCCCTTGCCGGCCTTACCCTTTCCCTTCTCCTATCCACAGCCCTTGCCCCGGCGTTTGCCGATCCGATCGTGCTGCTGCCGGCACCAGCAGGAGTTGGTCATGCCGACAGCGCCAATCCGGCAGAAGGCGTTGCGGCCTATGTCGATAACGGTGCCAGCAATCAGCGCGGCGATGCCTGCCTTTCGACGCTGGAAACCAATGCCGGCGTGCGGCTATTGTCCGGCTTCCTTGATCTCTGGACACCCCGCACACCCTTCGTCGATGCCGATCAGGATGCGCCGGCGAAGGACGGTTGCCCCGCCATTGCCAAATCCGACTGGGACGGGCTGCCGCGCAGCGCAACCGATGGCACGATAAAGCAGCCGGACGTTCATGCCGCCAATATCGGTTACGTGATCCGGACGACGGCTGCCCATACGCCCGAAACCGATCTCGAAGCCTATCTCGATGACCGTCGCGGCAAGAGCGTCAGCATCACCGACGGGCTTGGGCCGCTCGCGGATGCCTGGCGCAAAGGCGTTCAGCAGACGACGACCATCACCGCCATGCCCGCGGATGCGACAAGCGTCAAATATGACGACAAGGGCAACAATCGCGGCGTCGGCAGCAAGGACGGCAATGCCACTATGGGCAAGGCGGTCGATCTGGTGGAGGCCGGCAGCAAGGATGGCTCCACCGAACCCGCCAAACGTTATTACAAATATGCCCGCCCCTACCGCTGGAGCGAGGATGTGCGCGTTGTGCCGGAGCTGGAGCCGGCCAAGAGCACCAAACCCGCCGGCGATGGCGGCTTTCCGAGCGGCCATACGGCCGAAGCCTGGCGCGATGCGCTTGTCATGGCCTATCTGGTGCCTGAGCGCTATCAGGAGATGGTGACACGCGCCGTGCGCATGGGCGAAAACCGCATCCGCGCCGGCATGCACCAGCCTTCCGATGTGATCGGCGGGCGCATGCAGGCAACAGCCGTCGTCGCCTATAATCTCAACCGGTCCGATTATGCCGTGTTGAAGTCGCAAGCCTATCAGCAGACCCAGGCTTTTCTGGCCAGCGAAACCGGTGCTGCAGATTTTTCCGGCCTGATGGCGCTTGCGCATTCCGCCTCGGCCGGCACGGACCGGTTTGCCGACCGCGCCGAAAATGCAGCCTTCGTTGCACCCCGCTTCACCTACGGCCTGCCGAGGATTGGCGCCGGTGATGCCGCAGCGGTTGTTCCGAAAGGCGCTGAAGTGCTGCTCGAAACCCGCCTTCCCTATCTCGATGCCGCCCAGCGCCGTGTCGTCCTCAAAAGCACGGCACTTGGCGGCGGTTATCCGATCATGAGCGATGCGGAAGGCTGGGGGCGCCTTAACCTGTTTGCCGCAGCCGACGGCTTCGGTGCCTTCGATGGCGACGTCACGGTTGCCATGGACGCCGCAAAGGGCGGCTTTAATGCCGCCGACAGCTGGAAGAACGATATCGCAGGCGGTGGCAGGCTGGTGAAGACGGGAAGCGGTGCGCTGACGCTTTCCGGCCAAAACAGCTTTTCCGGCGGCGTGATCGTGGAAGGTGGCGCGCTCGTTGCGGCTTCACCAAGCGCCTTCGGCACGGGCGATCTTTATGTCGCCGGCGGCCGGGCGGTGGTGGCGGGGCCGAAGCTTACCGTGTCCGGCAATTTCGTGATGCGCAAGGCAGGCACCCTTGAAGTCACCGTGTCCGGCAAGGAGGGCGGCCTGACGATCGGCAAGAATGCCGCAATCGAAGGGGGAGTGCTGCGGGTTAAGCTGGCTGCCGGTTACACGCCGTCTGCCGGCGACGAACTGTCCGTGATCCGTTCCGGCGCTCTCGAGGGCCGCTTTGATGACATCGTGGTCGAGGGTCACGAGACCGTACCCGTCTACGGCAAGGCCGGCCTTTCGCTGCGCATCAAGGGCTGACTGGAGGCGCGCGCCCCTTCCGACACCTTCGGCGGCTCGCACCCTGCGGGCCGCTTTTCTCATGTGTCCGCCTTATTGTCTCATCCGTCACCGTCTCCGCCGGTGCTGTGCCGGTCTCTTGGCACGATTTTCGCTCCTTTCATATTTGTGGCGGAAATGCGTCACGAACCGCTTCGGAACGAAACAGATGGTGCCAATGCGAAACGAGCGCAGCAAGGAAATCTTCAGCTATTGGGACAGCTTACGTCTCGGCGAGGCTGTTCCGACACGCACGCAGATCAATCCCGCAGCCTTGCGCCATCGTCTTTCCGATCTTTTCATCCTCGACCAGGAAGGCGGCAGCCTCAAGTTCCGGCTGGCGGGAACGCGTATCTGCGACCTGTTCGACAGAGAGTTGCGGGCAAATCCGTTCGAGGTGATCTGGGATGCCCATTCCCGCGCCGTCGCAAACCGCGCCGCAAGCCTTGCGCTGCGGACGGAACGCCCGGTTGTGATGGATCTTTCGATCGCCGGGGCTTCGTCTTATCCGGCCTTTGAGGCGCTGTTGCTGCCGCTGCGTTCTCCGCAGGGGCGCGCCGACCGGTTGCTTGCAAGCCTTTTGCCGCTCGGGCAGATACCGGCGCTTCGGCCGCTTGCGCTTGGCGCCTTCGGTGTCGATCATTGGCAGATGATCGATATGACCGCCCCTGCCGATGTTTTGCCGGCAATTGCGCCACCGGTGCGCAGCGAAAATCGGATTTTCGACCGGCTGCGGTCGATCCGACCGGTGCCGATTCCCCAGCCCTGACGCAAGGTGATAGCGTCATCCCTGGAACCATATATTAACCGCCCGGGCTGTATCGATGATGGACTTGCGACAGACGAACATGTGAAGGACGGTGATGTTCACGTTCCGGAACGCTCCAGCCCATACCCGCCCGATGCCGGTGCGCAGTTTTCAGCGTGTCTTGGTCAACATGCCCGGGCGCCTGATGCTTGCAAGCCATGACGAATATCCGTGCATGATCACCGAGATGTCGCCGGGCGATGTCGTGCTCACCTGCGTCGGTGCGCCGCTTCCGGGCGAACGGATCATCGCCTATATCGATCATCTCGGCCGCATCGAGGGCAAGGTCCTGGAACTCACCAATGACGGTTTCGTCATGTCGGTGGTGGCAACGGACCGCAAGCGCGAAAAACTTGCAGCGCAACTGACCTGGCTTGCCAACCGCCACGAACTCGGCCTGCCCGAAGACCGCCGTCATGACCGCCTGACGCCGCGCATCACCCATGCCGAACTGACCCTGGAAGACGGCAGCCGCCATGCCTGCCGCCTTGTCGACCTGTCACTGTCAGGTGCCGCCGTCGATATCGACATGCGCCCGCCGATCGGTACGCCCGTTCTACTCAACCATTTGCGCGGCCGCGTGGTGCGTCACTTCGCGGAAGGCGTGGCGGTCGAATTTTCCAGCGTCCAGACACGCGAAAGCCTGCGGACGTTTCTTTAAAAATCAGCAACCGGAAAACGACTGCCTCAACCCGCCTGCCCGGCGGGTTTTTTCGTGCAATCGGCTGCGGGAAAGCCGCACGTGTTGTCGCTCCCGTGGCGGGAGCCCCAAAAAAATTCCTGTTCCGGCACATTTTTTTCATGTCCCCTCGCGGTGCTTTTAGAGGTGAAAAACGGCGCGTTCCGGCTTGTTGCCTCTACCGGCGAACGGATCGCAAGGGTTGCCACGGCCGCCGGGACGCCTTTGGGCACACGGACGCGGGGTAGGCATTTTCCCGAAAACTCAATCACTTGTCGGATGATCGATAAAGTTTGATCCAAATGCATCTTGCCGCGTCGCTCAACGCCTTGCGACGGGGCGGCAGCCGAGCTGCGGTTTTGATTTAAACTTTAGCCAAATTCGCGCCAAGTTTGACTAAAACAAGCATCTGATTTGACTGCCGAATTTCGCGAGCGATCAAGGCGGTGGTGCGATGTTTCTCCCGACGAAGGAGAAACGCGCATGTTGTACACCAAGATCATCGGGGCCGGCCTTGCTGCCCTCTGCCTGACCTTCCTGTCCACGCAGGCCGCTTTTGCTTTTGCCGGCAGCATGCGCATCACCGGCAAGGCCAATCCCCCCATCGGTCACTATGAATTCTGTCGCACCTACCAGAGCGAATGCATCAGCCGTACCCGGGATACAGGCCCGCTGACGCTGACCGAAGACGGCTGGCGCACGATCCTTGAGGTCAACTATACCGTCAACACCGAAATCAAGCCGATGACGGACGAGGAAATCTACGGTGTCGAGGAGCGTTGGGCCTATCCCACCTCCGTTGGCGATTGCGAAGATTTTGCGCTGCTGAAGCGCAAGATGCTGATCAACCAGGGTTTTGATCCGTCCAACCTGCTGCTGACCGTGGTGTTGCAACCGAATGGCGAGGGCCATGCAGTGCTGACGGTGCGCACCGACCGTGGTGACTTCGTGCTCGACAACATGCGCAACAAGGTCATGCTCTGGTCGGAGACGGAATATACGTTCCTCAAACGTCAGGCGACCGACGATCCCGCCCGTTGGGTAAAACTCCAGGACGGTCGCGCAACGGCGGTGAGCAGCGTCAAACAGTAAGGCTGGGCGTTATGGTTTGTCTGGCGGGATCTTCGCCTCTCGCCCGTTTGCCGCATGTGCCGGTGTCTTTCCTTTGAAGCTCGCTGGCGTGTTCGCTTCAGCTTAGCTGCCTGTCCATCAGCGTTGCCGAATGTCGACGGCGCCAGCGGCTTGGTGATTCCCCGGTGATGCGGCGAAACAGCCGGGAAAAATGTGCCTGGTCCGCCATTCCGCAGGAGAGCGCGATCTGGGCCAGCGAATCATTTGAGGACACCATCATCTCCTGCGCCCGCACGACGCGACGCTGAAGCACGTAGGCATAAGGAGTGTCGTCAAAACTGTCACGGAAAGCCCGGCTGAAATGGCTGACACTGAGGCGCGCAACCGCGGCCAGATCCTCGGTCCGGATCATGGCATGCAGGTGTTCCTCGACATGGCGCACGATGCGGCGCATCTGCCAGGGCGCAAGGCCCGACCCTTGCACGGCACGTGGCTGAGGCGTGATATCATGATCGCCCGCCAGCAGCCGTCTGGCGCGGTGCAGGCAGTCGCGCGTATGCCCGACATCCTCGTCTATGCTCTCACCGGCCTCGCAGAGCAGCGTGAGAAGTTCGGCGGCCAACTGGCTCGTCCGGAAGCCCGGCTCCTGATTCTGCTGGCTGGTGGTGCTTGCAAGTTCAGACACGTGCAATCCCTCGACATTCGGTGGCAGGATTGCTGAATGCTAGGAAACGTTGCGCGAAGGGGCCAGTTAATCCCCGTAAAGTTTTGTAAAGCTAAGCTTTCGAAAGCGGGCACCCTCTCGTCAGCCCCCCGATGCTGTCAACCTCGGAGTGTCCGGCGAAGGCGGCCCGGTGGCTGTCCGATGATCTGCATGAAGTGCCGGCTGAGATGGGACTGGTCGGAAAAACCACAGGCGCTGGCAATTTCGGCCAAGGGCACATCGGTTTCTTCCACCATCTTGCGCGCCCGCTCCACGCGCCGTTCCAGAAGCCAGCGATAGGGCGTCATGCCGGTCGTCTCGCGAAAGGCGCGGATGAAATAGCTGCGCGACATGGCGCAGCTCTCGGCCACATCGCCGACGGAAATGTCCCTGTCCAGATGCGCGTCGAGAAACTCCTTGGCCCGCCGTTCCAGCCGGTGCGACAGGAGCGGCTGTCCCGCTGCGGCTCCACGTCCCCCGCCATAACGGTGGACCAGATGCGTGGCGATGGCCATGGACACCTGATCGAGAAAAAGGCCGTGCGCCTCCTCCGGCCTGTCGAGCGATGGGACGAGCGCACGCACCAGATTGGACAGCACCGGATCGTCATGTGCTGCCTTTTCGAGCAGTCCGTCGAACATGCGCGAGCGGGTTTCCTCGGCTGCCCGGCGAAGCTGCACATGGCTGACTTCAAACAGCATGAAATCGAAGGAGCCGTCAATTTCGGCGCGGTAATCCTCGCCGAAATTACGCAGGTAAAGCGAACCGGGGGAAAAGCTGTAATCTGTGCGGCTGCGTCCGTGGTAGATATTGCGCCGATGGCCGGGGGCCATGGAAACACCGATCAGAAACCCGCGATCATTGGCCGGCAGCACGACCTCGGAGACCCGATCGGAGACGACTTGCTTGCGATAAAGGTGGATCCCGTTGCGGCAGAGTTCCTGATCGCGGGCCAAAGTCTTGGATGTGCAGCCGAGGGCATCGCGCGACGATGCCTGATTGGCGACCTGACTGACCATGCCCGCTCTCCCCTCTGCAACCGTGGTTTCGGCCGGTTTATCGCCTCGGGGCACGTCGCCTGTCGACGCTGCCCGATCCCTTGTGCGGGATGCAACCGAGCCTAGTCTTGCACATATCTGCGGTGGCGGAAAGGTCAGGTTCTCGCATGACTGGAACTGTCGCTTCGCGATGCACGCCGGTGGGGTATCAGCCGAGATCGGCGAGGATCATGCGCGGCTCGCAAACCGGCACGGCATCCTTCATGCGCAAGACAGTCGCTCCTGCCTGGGTGATCACGCGGCGCGCATCCCCGCAGCGTCCCTGTTGCACCAGCATTCGCGCCGAGTTCGTCGCCGACAGGGATGGTTTCGTCGCCCGAAGGTCGAGGCAGGTAATGGGAAGCGACAGATCGAAGAACAGCCGCGAGGCGCTGCCGAACAGAGCCGTTGCCAGTTCGGGGTCGCCCTGTCGGCCGCCCGCCCAGGCGAGCGCCGACCGAACGTCCTCGATCAGCGCCGGCAAGGTGTCCGGCCGATCGTCAGCGAGGCGCTTTGCGCCGCCTTGCGTGAGAGACAGGACGCGGCGGGCATGATTGCGGCTCGCCTCGCGCCAGGCAGCATTGCCCATCGCGTGGCGAAGTCCATAATGCCGCAGGGTTTTCAAGAGACTGTAGCGGGTCTCCGTCCCGACCTGCTGGGCCATGACCAGCGATTTTTCGACAAGGGCTGTGATCGTACAGACGATCCTGTCGGTTCCCATCCTGATGGTGCCGACGACGTCTATGGCATCCTTCATGGAAAACGCCCCGTTGAAGACGCACAACCGATCAAAAACGTCCCTCTCCTCGTCGCCGAGAAGATTGAAACTCCAGTCGAGATTGGTCACCAGCGTGCGGTGCCGGGCCGGTGCGGTTCGCCGGCCGCTGACCAGCACCGAAAGACCCTGCGACAAGAGGCGGGCAAGTTCCGAAAGCGTGTGCGTTGCAAGGCGCGCGGCGGCCATTTCGATCGCAAGCGGCATCCCGTCCAACTTCAGGCAGATATGGTTGATCTGCAAAAGTTCGGCACTCGAGGGCGCAAAGTCCGGGCAGACGGCCTGCGCCCGCTCGATGAACAGGCGAACGGCCGGCGGATGCAGCAGGGACCGGGGCCCACCCTCGGCATCGCCCTGCGGCAGCCCAAGCGGCGGCACGTGCAGCACCCATTCTCCGGCAGCCCTCAAGGGCTCGCGACTTGTTGCGAGGATTACGAGGTTCGGCAGCATGCCGAGCAGGTTTTCGGCAAAGGTGGCGGCGGTGTCGATGAGGTGTTCGCAGGTATCCAGGACGATGAGCAGGTTCGAGGCACCGATCACGTCCGCAAGGTCGCGCAGGCTCCCCCGTTCCAGATCGAAAAGACCGAGCTGGCGGGCAAGCTCGGCGCGGAGTGCGCCCGCATCGGCCATGTCCGCAAGGTCGAGAAACAGCACCGGCATGTCGTGGACTGTGGCAAAGGCGGATGCTGCGGCGACCGCCAGCGTCGTCTTGCCGATGCCGCCCGGCCCGGTCAGCGTCAGCAGGCGTCGCGCCGCCAGAATATCCGTGCAACGCGTCACCATGGCCTGACGGCCGATCAGGCTTGCAACGGCAAGAGGCAACGTGCTTTTCAGCCGTTGCGGGGCGACAAGCCCATCGGTGCGGTCGAAGGCCGGAGGCACGAGCCGGTAACCGCGCCCGCTTTCATTAACGATCAGCTTGCGGTCCTCGCCATCGGACACCAGCAGCCGCCGGAGAGCCGACAGATGAACACGCAACGCCGTTTCATCCACATGCTGATTCGGCCACACCCGTGCCAGCAATTCCTGCTTGGAGACGAGATGGCCGGGTTTTTCCGAAAGCACCAGCAGGATTTCCAGCGCCCGCGCACCAACCTTGACCGGTTCACCCTCGCAATAAAGCGTCCGCTCCTGAACGGAGAGGGTAAAACGCTCTGACAGCACCACCTTGGCAAGTGGATCTTGGTTCATCGGCGACAATCCCCGGCGCATGGCATCTCGAAAATGCCTGAAGACCTGAGACTAAATCAGGTCGCGCATGAGCTATAGGAGAAAAGTATCCTGAATTGGACGATCTGGACCATCATTTGACAGAGGGCAGCCCGCAAGGCACGGCCGTTAGCCGAGGACGGGCGCCGCTGAAAGACGGTCAATGAAGGCTGTGGCGCTCGGCCAGAAGCTGGATGCAGAGTGCCGCCAGGATATGCTGAAGTGCGGGCGAGGCCGTATCATCATGTCCGGACAGGAAAGGCAGAAGGGCAAGCCCGAGCTTATAGAGCACCATGTCAGGGCTGTTGCGGCGTGGCCTCGGCAAGATCCGCAACTGCGGAAAGCGGTCGGCGATTTCATCCACGAGCGAAAACGGCACAACCAGCCCTATTCCATCCAGCTCCGTGGAAAGACGGATTGCCGCTCCTTCGGAGAGATCCACCAGACAAATACTGCCCTCGTCATATCGTTTTGGAGACAGTGCCTCACCGTTGCGCAGAAGATCGCAGTGCGTCACCGGACGCAGATAGATCATGGCGAAATAGGCAGGCCGTGGCTCCAGTTCCAGAACAGCGCCGGGGCTATCGTCATGGGCATGGCGGATATGCCATGCGCAGATGGCGCCTGCCTGGAACGGCTCAACCTTTACATGAGGAAACTGGTCCAGGCGCAGCAGCTTCTCGGCCTCGTGGTGTGGTCCTGCCGCCATGTCATGCTCCTTTTGCGCCTCGGGAGGCTCCGCGCCACACTTATTCGCCTGTTCGAATATTGGCAATGCATACGCGGACAAGAGCGCCGGGGGGCAGTCGGCACCTGGCCGGATTGGACAAGAATAATCGGAATGGGCAAATTGGCCCGGCTTTTTCGGCTTCGACGGCGTGTTAACCGCCGGCGGTTGCCACCCCTGCCGCGTTGAGCGTCTGGCGAAGGGTTGCAATGAAGACGCGCACTTTTGGCAAAACAAGCTGGTGCGTCGGATAGACCGCCCAGATGTTGATCTCTTCCGGGCTGGCATCGGCAAGTGGGATTTTTACCAGCCGTCCGGCGGCGACATCCTCATCGACATACCAGTTGGAGAGAAGCGCCACGCCGCCGCCGGCAAGACTTGCGGCATGGCAGCCGGCAATGCTGCTGCAGGACAGCCGTGCGGCGAGCCGCACATGGCGTTCCCCGTGCGCGGAGGAAAAGGTCCAGTGCGTGGCACTTCCCAAGGCCAGACAATCATGGCCGGCGAGATCCTCGATACGCTCCGGCAATCCGCGCGTGGCGATATAGTCAGGGCTTGCCACCAGCGTGCGCGGGTTGTCGGCAAGCTTTTGCGCGATCAGACTGCTATCGCGCAGCCTTGCGATGCGGATGGCGAGATCCGTGCCGCTCGCCACGAGATCCGGCAGGCTGTCATTAAGATCGACCGCCATGCGCAGATCAGGATTTTCCTGCAGAAGTTTTGGCAGGAAGGGCATGATGAATTTCAGCCCGAAGGAAATCGGCACCGAAACCCGCAAGAGGCCGGCGGCTCCCAGCGTTTCCGCGCGCAGCTGCGCCATGGCTTCCGCCTCGTTATCGACCAGAGCCCGCGCAAAAGGCAGGAACGTTTCGCCCTCCGGCGTTAGTGACAGTGAGCGCGTGGTGCGGTGAAGCAGCCGCACGCCAAGCGAGGCCTCCAGGGCCGCAAGCCGCCGGCTGGCGATCATCGGCGTCAGGCCAAGCAGCCTTGCAGCACCGGCCAGGCTGCCGGCAGTGACGGCGGCGGAAAAGACCTGCACGTCTGCGGTATCCATTCTATCGGTTTCCGTTATGCAGCCAGATCATGTTCGGTGACTAAATCATGATCCGCAAGAAAGGTATAGAGGAACATCACAACAAAGCCAGAAAGGCGACGATCATGGAGACCACCGCACCGCACACGCACACGGCCCATTCACCGGCAATACATAAGGGCCTCGGCACCGCGCCGCTTCTTGCCATGGCGGTCGCAAGCGGCATCGCGGTTGCCAATATCTACTATAACCAGCCGATGCTCGGCCTGATCGAAGCGGACTTCCCGCAGGAAACAGTGACCGCGCTGATCCCGACGGCAACGCAGCTCGGTTATGCGCTCGGCCTGTTTTTTCTTCTGCCGCTGGGCGATATCGTCCACCGGAAAAGGCTGATCATCGTGCAATTCCTGGTGCTGGCAGTGGCTCTGGCGCTGACGGCGCTTGCCCCCAGCGGCTGGTTGCTGGCGCTTGCCTCGCTTGGCGTCGGGGCCAGTGCAACAGTTGCCCAGCAGATCGTTCCTTTCGCTGCCTCGCTCGCAAGCCCGGAAAAGCGCGGCTCCACTATCGGCACCGTCATGGCAGGCGTCCTCTCCGGCATTCTCTTCAGCCGCACGCTCTCAGGTTTTGTCGGCGCCCATGCCGGCTGGCGGGACATGTTCTGGATCGGCGTGCCGCTGGCGCTGGCCGGTGCCGGTCTGATGGCAATCGCGCTGCCGCATCATCGCCCAGCCTCGCGCATGGCCTATCCGGCTGCGATCCGTTCGCTTGCCCATCTGTGGCGGCGTTATCCCGCCCTTCGCACCGCAGCGCTGATGCAGGCCACGCTGTTTGCCTCGTTTACCGCCTTTTGGACGGTGCTGGCGCTTTATCTCGCGACGCCCCGCTTTGATCTCGGCGCCGATGTTGCGGGCTTGTTCGGCATCGTCGGTGCAGCCGGCATCTTTGCCGCGCCGCTTGCCGGCCGCATAGCAGACCGGCATGGCCCGCATTTCGTGGTGTGGCTTGGTGCCCTGCTGACGCTTGCGGCCTGGATCATCTTTGGGCTCTGGGCCTCGCTTGTGGCGCTGATCATCGGCGTGATCGTGCTCGACTTCGGCATCCAGAGTGCGCTCATCTCCAACCAGCATACCGTTTATGCGCTGGACCCCGATGCCCGCAGCCGGTTGAACACGGTGTTCATGACACTGATGTTCCTCGGTGGTGCCGCCGGTGCAGCGTTTGCCACCTTTGCCTGGGCCCATGCCGGTTGGACCGGCGTCAGCGCACTTGGCGCAGTCCTTGCCGTGATGGCGCTTGCCATTCGCACTGTTGGCCTGGGCAAGCGCACCTGATGGCAGGGGCCGGGGAGGACGATAGCCGCCTCCCCGGCCCAACATAGGCTTGCACAACATCAAAAAGTCGAAACGTCCAAATCATGCCGCAACGTGCAAGAACCGGACGGGCGGGCGGACCATAACGGACGGGCATTCTTTTCCGGACCCCGTTCATTTCGAGAGGCCATCCATGTCCGTCACCGCGACCCCGACCCCCGGCGCAAAACTTCTGACGCCGAGCGACCACACGTTGATCATGATCGATTTCCAGTCGCAGATGTCATTTGCGACCAAGAGCATCGATGCCGTCAACCTGCGCAACAATGCAGCCCTCATCTCCAACGGCGCCAAGGGTTTTGGCGTTTCCACCATCCTGACGACCGTTGCCGAAAAGAGCTTTTCCGGCCCGATGTTTTCCGAGATCACAGAAGCTTTCCCCGGCCAGCCGCTGTTTGACCGGACTTCGATGAACACCTGGGAAGACGCGGCCGTGATCGGCGAAGTCAACCGCATCGGCAAGAGCCGCGTCGTGCTCGCCGGCCTCTGGACGGGCGTCTGCATCGTCGGTCCGGCTTTGTCGGCCATCGACCAGGGTTTTGAAGTCTTCGTCATTGCCGATGCCTGCGGCGACGTTTCCACGGAAGCCCATGACCGCGCCATGGACCGCATGGTGCAGGCCGGCGCGCAGCCGATGACCTCGCTGCAATATCTGCTCGAACTGCAGCGCGACTGGGCCCGCACGGAAACCTACGAGATGACGACCGGCGTGGCCAAAAAATTCGGCGGTTCCTACGGCCTCGGCATCATCTACGCCAAATCGATGTTCGGCGCCTCCGAAAGCCACTGAGACCAGACCGGCAACGCCCCTCCTTTCGATGAAGAGGGGCGCTGCGACCCATTCCCGCTTTTGTGATCCGAAGAGGTTCGCATGTCTCAGAAATCCGCTATCCGGCCTTCCGTTGTTCTCGTGCATGGTGCCTGGGGAGATGGCTCCACCTGGCGGCGGGTGATCCCGCTCCTGATGCAGGAGGGCCTATCCGTTCATGCCGTGCAGAACCCGACGACATCGCTTGCCGATGACGTGAAGGCGGTCGCGCATGTCCTTGAGGTCGTCGAGGGGCCTGTTGTGCTCGTCGGCCATAGCTGGGGCGGCACTGTCATCACGCAGGCCGGCAATGATCCGAAGGTGGCAGCGCTGGTTTACGTCGCAGCGTTTGCGCCGAAAGCGGGCCAATCGACCGGCGATCAGGTGGGCGAATACCCTGCCCCGCCCGGCCTTTCCGAAATTTCGCCCGACAGCCGCGGCAGCTACTGGATGAGCCGCAAGGGCTGGGAGACCTGCGTGGCCCAGGACCTGCCGGAGGTGGAGGCCGATACGCTGTTTGCCTCGCAACCGCCGCTCGGTCCCACGACATTCACCGACAAGGTGACGCGCGCTGCCTGGGCGGACCTGCCCAACTGGTGCGTCATCTCGAAAGCTGACAGAGCCGTGAGCGTCGAGTTGCAGCGTGATCTGGCAAAGGCCCTTGATGCCCGCACGACCGAACTCGAGGCGAGCCACATGTCGCCTCTTTCGCAACCCCATGCCGTCGCCAGGGTCATCCTGGACGCCGTTGCAGAGATCTCTGCGACAAACGGGGCCGCCGGCGACCCGCATTCCGGAATAATCTCATGAAAATCTACCTGATGTCGCTCGCGGCAGGGATCCTGGTCGGGATCGTCTACAGCCTGCTCAATGTCCGTTCTCCCGCCCCGCCCATCGTGGCGCTGATCGGCCTCCTCGGCATTCTCGTCGGGGAACAGGTTCTGCCGCTGGTGCGCACCGTCTGGAAACGGGAGCCGGCCGCCCTCTCCTGGCTGCATGAGGTGAAGCCTCACATGTTCGGCCATCTGCCGAGGGGCAGCCGACCCGTAGCGCCGGCCCTCGACACAGTGACAAAGGCCAGGTCAGAAGAAGCCAGGTCCAAGGCCGGAGACGCCTGATGCCGACCCGGAGACGTTTTCTCAGTGCCGCCTCAAGTCTTGCCTTTCCGCAATTCCTGCGCCCGGCATCGGCCGCCAATGGCCCTTTATCTGGAGATAATCCCATGACCGCAGATCTCATCCTGCACCACGGACTGATCACCACGCTCGACCGCACCAATCCGACAGCCTCTGCCGTTGCCATCAAGGATGGTCGTTTTCTGGCTGTCGGCGGTGACCGGGAGATCATGGCGCTTGCCGGCCCGGATACGAAGATCGTGGATCTCAAGGGAAAACGTGTCCTGCCGGGCCTTATCGACAACCATACCCACGTCGTGCGCGGTGGTCTCAACTTCAACATGGAGCTGCGCTGGGACGGCGTGCGCTCGCTCGCCGATGCCATGGATATGTTGAAGCGCCAAGTGGCGATCACGCCACCGCCGCAATGGGTGCGCGTCGTCGGCGGCTTCACCGAACATCAGTTCGCCGAAAAGCGCCTGCCGACCATTGACGAGATCAATGCGATTGCGCCGGATACGCCGGTTTTCCTGCTGCATCTCTATGACCGGGCGCTGCTGAATGGGGCAGCCTTGCGCGCCGTCGGGTATACGCGCGACACGCCAAATCCGCCCGGCGGCGAAATCACGCGCGATGCCAATGGCAATCCGACGGGCCTTCTGCTCGCCCGCCCGAATGCCGGCATTCTCTATTCGACGCTCGCAAAAGGTCCAAAACTTCCCTTCGACTATCAGGTGAATTCGACCCGCCATTTCATGCGCGAACTGAACCGGCTGGGGATCACCGGTGTCATCGATGCCGGTGGCGGTTTCCAGAATTATCCGGATGATTATGCCGTCATCCAGCAGCTCTCCGACGAGGGCAACATGACGGTGCGGCTCGCCTATAATCTCTTCACGCAAAAGCCGAAACAGGAGAAGGAAGACTTCCTCAACTGGACGGCGAACGTCAAATACAAGCAGGGCGACGACTATTTCCGCCACAACGGCGCTGGCGAAATGCTGGTGTTTTCCGCCGCCGATTTCGAGGATTTTCGCCAGCCGCGCCCGGACATGCCACCGGAGATGGAAGGTGAGCTGGAAGGCGTGGTGCGGGTTCTCGCCGAAAACCGCTGGCCCTGGCGCCTGCACGCCACCTATGACGAGACGATTTCGCGCGCGCTCGATGTCTTCGAGCGAGTAAACCAGGATATACCGCTGGAAGGCCTCAACTGGTTTTTCGATCATGCCGAGACGATTTCCGACCAGTCGATCGACCGGATCGCAGCGCTCGGCGGCGGCATCGCGGTCCAGCATCGCATGGCCTTCCAGGGCGAATATTTCGTCGAACGTTATGGCCACGGTGCTGCCGAAGCCACGCCGCCGATTGCAAAGATGCTGGAAAAGGGCGTGCATGTGTCCGCCGGCACGGATGCCACCCGCGTCGCCTCCTATAACCCCTGGGTGTCGCTTGCCTGGATGATCACCGGCAAGACACTGGGCGGCATGCAGCTTTATCCGCGCGCCAATTGCCTCGATCGCGATACGGCGCTGCGCATGTGGACGGAAAACGTCACCTGGTTTTCCAACGAGGAAGGAAAGAAGGGCCGTATCGAAAAAGGCCAATTCGCGGACCTCATCGTTCCCGACAAGGACTTTTTCGCCTGCGCCGAAGACGAGATTTCGTTTCTCACCTCCGAACTGACCATGGTCGGGGGCAGAATCGTGTATGGCGCCGGCGATTTTGCGAAATTCGATGAAAACAAGGTTCCGCCCGCCATGCCGGATTGGTCTCCGGTACGTGCCTTCGGCGGTTATGCCGCCTGGGGCGAACCTCAGGGCGCCGGCAAGAACTCGCTGCGCCGCATGGCGATGGCAAGCTGCGGCTGCGCCAATGATTGCAACGTTCATGGCCATGATCATGCGGGCGCCTGGTCGTCAAAGCTTCCGATTGCCGATCTGAAGGGCTTTTTCGGCGCCCTCGGTTGCGCCTGCTGGGCGGTGTGAGGACATCATGACACACATTTCTCACACCACGCAGAAGCCGGCTTCCCCCGCCGTCACCGCTGGCCGGATCATCCGGTTTCTCGCTCTTCTTGCGCTGTGCTCGGCCTATATCCAGGGGCCACTCACCAAGATCTTCGATTTTGAAGGCGCGCTCGCCGAGATGGTGCATTTCGGGCTTCTGCCCGCGCCGCTGTTTGCGGTTGGCGTCATTGTCTTTGAGCTTGCCATGTCGGCCCTCATCCTCACCGGTTTCCATCGTCGGCTCGGTGCCCTGGCACTTGCAGCCTTCACCCTTGCCGCCACCTCCATTGCCCTGCGTTTCTGGGAGATGGCGCCGGGCATGGAACGGATGATGGCGATGAACGCCTTCTTCGAACATCTCGGGCTTTCCGGCGCCTTTGTTTATGTCGCGCTCACCCAGACATCGCAGCCCTCGTCCTCCTCCTGATGCCAGATGGAGGCGGAAAAGTTCAACGCCGATATGCTCGCCTGATTTCCTCACCCGTCATCGATCCCGGCCCGAGCAGCCGGGATCTCTCATTCCCCGCAGATGGAGGTTGCCATGTCATCGGCTCCAAACGAAAAGGATGCGACCGGCGCATTCGCAGCCCTTGGCCAGAGCGTGTTTGCCGTGCTCTGGATGGCGACGATCCTTGGCAATACCGGCACGTTCATCCGGGATGTCGCCAGTTCCTGGCTGGTCACGGATCTCTCGGCCGCCCCCGCAGCGGTCGCCACGATCCAGGCGGCGGGCACCCTGCCCTTTTTTCTGCTCGCCATTCCCGCGGGTGTCCTCTCCGATATTTTTGATCGGCGCAAGCTGCTGATCGGGGTGCAGATCCTGCTCGCCTGCGTCAGCCTCACCCTGATGACGCTGGCAAGCCTTGATCTCCTGACCGTGGAAGCGCTGATCGGGCTGACCTTCCTCGGCGGCATCGGAGCTGCCCTCGCTGCCCCCGCCTGGCAGGCGGTGGTGCCGGAACTTGTGCCGCGCGAGGTGTTGAAAAGTGCGGTGGCGCTCAATTCGCTCGGCATCAACATCGCCCGTGCCATCGGTCCGGCGCTCGGCGGGTTGCTGCTTGCCGGCTTTGGTGCAGCCGTCACCTATGGCGCCGACGTTGCCAGTTATGTCATCGTCATCTCCGCATTGGTGTGGTGGAAAAGGCCGCGTGGCGAGGCGGACCTCTTGAAGGAAAATTTTGCCGGTGCCTTTCGGGCCGGCCTTCGTTATGCCCGCGCCAGCCATGAATTGCATATCGTGCTTCTGCGCGCCGCCGTCTTCTTCGGTTTTGCCAGCGCCGTCTGGGCCCTGCTGCCGCTCGTCGCGCGCAATCTTCTGGGCGGCAGCGCCGGTTATTACGGCTTTCTGCTCGGTGCCATCGGCCTTGGCGCGATCGCCGGCGCCTTCCTGTTGCCAGCTTTGCGCCGGCGGCTGGATGCCGACGGGCTCATCCTGTTTTCCGCCGTGATAACCGCGGTCGTGATGACGATCCTTGCCCTGCGGCCGCCGGAAGCGATGGCACCCGTTGCGCTTCTGTTTCTCGGCATGGCCTGGATCTTGGCGCTGACCACATTGAATGGCGTGGCCCAATCCATCCTGCCCAACTGGGTGCGCGGGCGGGCGCTTGCCATCTATCTGACGGTGTTCAACGGCGCGATGGCCGCCGGCAGTCTCGGCTGGGGTGTGGTGGCTGAAGCCGCCGGTATCCCGCAGACCCTGCTGATTGCTGCCGCCGGGCTTCTTGTGGCAGGTGTTGTGATGCACCGGGTCAAGCTGCCGCGCGGGGAAGCCGATCTGGTGGCATCCAATCACTGGCCCGAACCGCTGCAGGCAGAACCCGTTGCCCATGACCGTGGGCCGGTGCTGATCACCATCGAATACCGCATCGATCCGGCCCGCCGGACGGCCTTTCTTCATGCGCTGTCAAATCTTTCGCGCGAGCGCCAGAAGGACGGCGCCTATAACTGGGGCGTAACGGAGGATTCGTCCGACCCGGCAACCGTGCTTGAATGGTTCTTCGTGGAATCCTGGGCCGAACATCTTCGCCAGCACAAGCGCGTCTCGAAAGCCGACGCCGATCTGCAGGCTGCCACACGGGCCTTCCATGAGGGCGAACAGGGACCGGTCGTGCGCCACTTCATCGCTTTGGATCACCACAAGCGCCACTGAACGAGAGCCAGAGACAGGCAGGCGCGACCTGCTCTTGCCTGCCGGCCCATCAAGGGCCGGGGCGCTTTCCGGCGCACGCCGCCCTCCCCGCTGATCCGTCGATCAAAACCGGCCTTGGCGGGATCCGGCATCTCATGCCGCACATCCTCCCGGTATTTGTTAGCAGATCATCACATTGATGCCGTGATTTCCCCTTTTGTCGGGGGCCAGGGGACGGCCACAACCATGGTCGATAAAACACGCGCGAAAATCCTAAACGCCCGTTCATCATAAACCTCTTGGTAACGCTAGTCCCTTAAAGTCTCGTGAACGGATGCTGTGGGGGCGCGCCCGGAAATGACAACCGAAATGCAGTGAGTGAGTGCAGCCGTGCTGAATAACGTCAACACAACGTCCTTCCCGAAGGATGGTGCCTCGATTTTCAACAAGGTCGTTGGTTTTATCTTTATTATATCTGCGGTGCTGGCGTTTGGGCTTCAGCCGGCTGCCGCGAACCCGAAATATGCAGGCATCGTGGTCGATGCCAAGACCGGCAAGGTGCTTTATAGCGAAGATCCCGATTCGCTGCGTTATCCTGCGTCGCTCACCAAGATGATGACGCTTTACCTGACGTTTGAAGCGCTGGAGGCCGGTCGTCTCTCGCTGGATTCGAAAGTCACGGTATCGGCCCATGCTGCCTCCGAACCTCCGTCCAAGCTCGGCGTGCGCGCTGGCGGTTCGGTCACGGTCGAGCAGGCAATCCTTGCTCTCGTCACCCGTTCCGCAAACGATATTGCAACCGCCCTTGGCGAGCAGCTCGGTGGCTCGGAAGCCCGCTTTGCCCAGATGATGACCAGCAAGGCCCGGGCGCTCGGCATGACCCGCACGACCTATCGCAACGCCAACGGCCTGCCGAACACGGCGCAGATGACGACGGCCCGCGATCAGGCCCGTCTCGGCATCGCGCTTCGCCAGCACTTTCCGCAGTATTACGGTTATTTTTCCACCCGCGTGTTTAAGTTCGGCAACCAGACCATCGGCAACCATAACCGCCTCGTCGGCAACGTGCCTGGCGTAGATGGCATCAAGACGGGTTATACCCGCGCTGCCGGTTTTAACCTGACGACCTCTGCCCAGCTTAATGGCCGCTCGATCGTCGGCGTCGTTCTCGGCGGCTCCAGCACGCCGTGGCGCGATGCGCAGATGCGCAAGCTCGTCGCGACTTATCTGCCAAAAGCCTCGCAGGGCGGCAACAGCAACCTGATTGCCCAGACCCGCAGCGTTGCGCCGCCCGCCGAATCGTCCGTTCCGGTTCCTGTGCGCACCGCCCGTTCGCCGGCCGTTGCTGCTGCCACCGAAACGGTCGCATCGCTCGACCTGCCGAATGCAGGGCCGATGCCATCAGGTCGTCTGGACGAGAAGATGCCGGGTGCCTCTGCCTATGCAGCAGAACCGAAGTCCCGCAGTGCCGCCGAGGCTGTGACCGTTGCGATGACCCGGACACCCGTCACGGCATTGCCGGCAGCTGCTGCAACCGGCTATGCCCCACAGGCTGCTGCCCGTGATGAGAGCCCGGCGGAAACAGACTCTGTCACAACCGCCTCCACCCGTCCGTCGGTCAGCAAGAACACGCCGGAAGGCTGGGTCGTTCAGATCGGTGTGTCGCCGGATCGCGACCGGGCAATGGATCTGCTCGAGACGGCCAAGGGCAAGGCTGGCCCGGCACTTCGTTCGGCAAAGCCGTTCGCCGTGGCCGTCAGCGCCAATGGCAGCCAGATCTATCGCGCCCGCTTCGGCGGCTTCGATGATCAGAAGTCCGCCGTGAATGCCTGCAATGCTCTGAAGAAGAAGGGCGTCCAGTGCTGGGCGTCGCTGCAATAAAACCATGTGTCGGGCCGGTTTCACCGGCCCCGCACTGCGGGTGAACCCGCAACCACACCCTCGATTGTATTTGCGTTACGAGGTCGTTATGGCGATGAATGAGAATAACATCGAATTCCATCTGCCCCAGGGCAGCAAGGGAAAGCTGATGCAGGGTGCCCTTCACCCGCTGCATGAGGCCGCAATGCGGCTGGCAAGCATCGGCATCACCAAACCGAAAGAGCGCACGCGTGATCTCGTCGGCCTGCTGCTGTGCCACGGCGCCCGTGCCTGGCGCCATTCGCAGCCGGAAGCGCAGATCCATCTGCACGTCTCTTCACGGTCCGGACACGCACCGGTTCACATCAAGCTGCGTTGATTGCTTTGAACAATGAGAGCCCGTCCACTGCCCTTTCCAGGGGCTTGGGCGGGCTCTTTGCATGTGAAGAGGTTTTTCCGGGTCGTTCGGCAGGGGCCAGGCGAAGCCTGTCAGAGAAGGCCGAGTTCGGTCAGTTCGCGCCGAAGATCTTCCGGCATGGCGGCGACATCGTCGCCAAGGGCGCCGAGATCGCGCGGCACATCCTCCGGCTTGAGGTATCTCCAGCCCTGGAAGGGTCGCTTCGGTTGCGGCGCGGTCTCGATCACCTCGGGGGCCAGAACGAGGTTGCAACGTGAAATGCCATCGCCGCCGGTAAAGGTCTCGATATCGAGAAGCGTCTGGCGCGCCAGCACCTGCCCCTTGATCACCCAGTAGAGAGAACCGCCGTCCAGCAATTCGTCGAGGCGCTTGGGCACCATGCGGGTGGTGTGGGTGCTGTGCGGCTGAAGACCGGCCGCCATGGCCGACAGCGCCCGCTCAGTGACCCACTCGCGCAGGTCCTGAATTGATTCTGCGCCGACGCAGAGCTTGATGAGATGAAGTGCCATGGCCTGCTTCAAAACCGTTCCGGCCGCGCCGTCAAGAGGCTTGAGACGCAGTGCGGAATGTTCAGCGGTTGCGCGTCAACATTCGACAACGTTGACAGCAAGACCGCCGGTCGAGGTTTCCTTGTATTTTTCACTCATGTCATAGCCGGTCTGGCGCATGGTTTCGATGGCGGCATCCAGCGGCACGAAATGCGAGCCGTCACCCTTGAGGGCAAGCGAGGCAGCAGTGACGGCCTTGACGGCGCCCAGCGC
Organism: Neorhizobium sp. PAMB6716; assembly: GCF_058242805.1. NCBI lineage: Bacteria > Pseudomonadati > Pseudomonadota > Alphaproteobacteria > Hyphomicrobiales > Rhizobiaceae > Neorhizobium > Neorhizobium sp. PAMB6716. The sequence goes on along the minus strand of NZ_CM177835.1, from coordinate 1,545,419 downwards.
ATTGCGCTCGATGCAGGGCACCTGCACCAAGCCGGCAATTGGGTCGCAGGTCATGCCGAGATGGTGCTCGAGAGCGATTTCGGCGGCATTCTCGATCTGCTCGGGCGAACCGTCCATGACGGCGGCAAGTCCGGCCGCTGCCATGGCAGCGGCAGACCCCACCTCGCCCTGACAGCCGACTTCGGCACCGGAAATAGAGGCATTGTGCTTGATGATGCCGCCGATGGCGGCCGCCGTCAGCAGGAAGGTGCGGATATCCTCGGTGGTTGCCGCCTCATGGAAATGCAGGAAATAGCGGATCGTCGCCGGAATGACGCCGGCAGCGCCATTGGTCGGGGCGGTTACGACGCGCCCGCCGCCGGCATTTTCCTCGTTGACGGCCATGGCGTAAACCGACAGCCAGTCATTGGCGAGAAGCGGGTTCAGGTGGTTGCTGCGCCATTCGGCGTTCAGCTTGTCGTGGATGGATTTCGCCCGCCGCTTCACCTTGAGGCCCCCCGGCATGATGCCGTCCACCTTGAGGCCGCGGTCGATACAGGTGCTCATGGCCGTCCAGATGCGGTCAAGACCGGCATCCAGTTCCTCACCAGTCATCCTGGTCAGTTCGTTGGCGCGCTTCATCTGGGCGATGCTGAGGCCGGAGCCGCGCGCCATCTCCAGCATCTGCTTTGCAGAGGCAAACGGGTATGGCACCTTGTCGGCTGACGCCGTTTTTGTGCCGCGCATGGCCTCGAGTTCCGTATCGGTCACCACGAAACCGCCGCCGATGGAATAATAGATGCGCTTCAAGAGCAGCCGGTCGTGCTTGTCGAAGGCGGAAAAGCTCATGCCATTGGCATGGCCCGCAAGCGGCTGCTTGCGATCGAAGACGAGATCCGTTTCCGGTTTGAACTGGTAGGCCGGATGGCCGGCGGGTGTTACGCGTCCGGTGCGATCCACGTCCGCCAGAATGTCGTCCATGCGGTCCGGATCGACGCTGTCGGGGGCTTCTCCCATCAATCCGAGGATCACCGCCCTGCCCGTGCCATGGCCGATGCCGGTATAGGCCAGCGATCCATGCAGGCTGACTTTCAGACTTGCAACCGCCGTGCCTGCCGGGCGTGGCCACTCATCCGAGAGCAGCAGGTCCAGAAACCGGTTGGCAGCCGACATCGGTCCCATCGTGTGGGAACTGGAGGGGCCGACGCCGATCTTGAACACATCGAATACGGAGAGGAACATGAACTCTTAGACCCTTCAGGCTTGCTTCGTCATCCAGAGCGCAGCCTAACCTTCGCCATGGCACCATTGCGGCGGCGGGCCGACACGCAATGGAACGGATGCGACAACAAGCCTCACACGAAGGAGTGCGTGTTGTCCATCAGGGATGGGACGAAGGGGAGAGCAGTTCGATCAGATGCTTCCGAAGATATAGGCAAGCGCGAGGATGCCGGCAAAACCTGCAAGAGCCTTGAGTGTCACGCCCCAGCAGGACTTCTGAACGCTGTCTTCCATAAATGCTCCATTGCGGACACGAGGGTCGTGTGCGCGTCAAACGCTTAACTGTATATTAATGACATTTACATTTCGCAACTGCAAAAAACGCATGGCTCATAGGTTGTGAACGCCTTGGCGGCTTCATCCACCGGATTGTTGAGGGCGTCCCTTCAAGATGATTTGAGTGGACCGTTTGCCTTGCCCGAACGGACGCCGCCTCTGCCAAAGCCGTTTCGGTGAGCGTCGTTTCAAAAACCGTTTCGAATTTCGTGCCGATGCTGTAGCGATGCTCAACACGACCGGATTCGCGAATGGACAGCCGATGACAACGCTCGATTATGTCGCCCTCGCTCTTTTTGCAATCCTCTGGTTCACCTATTCGAGGCTTACCAGCGGCGAACCGGTGCTGTCGCGCCGCAGCCTCAACCAGGTGATGGCCGACCGGCGCCGTCAGTGGATCTACAATTCGCTGAAACGTGACCTGAAGATGATCGACACGCAGATCATGGCCGGCCTGCAGAACGGCACGGCCTTTTTCGCCTCCACCTCGATCTTTGCCATCGGCGGCTGTTTTGCGCTTCTCGGCGCCACCGACCGGGTGGATGTGGTGTTTCGCGATCTCGCCTTCGTCGAATATTCCGGACGTGCCGCCTTCGAGGCGAAGGTCGTCGGCCTGACGGCGCTGTTTGCCTATTCCTTCTTCAAGTTCGGCTGGTCCTATCGCCTGTTCAACTATTGCACCATTCTGTTTGGCGCGCTTCCGATGACGCATGAGGCCAATGCCAATCCGGCAGAGGCGGAGCGCGCCGCCGACCAGGTGATCCGCATGAACGTCATAGCTGCCCGCCACTTCAATGCCGGCCTCAGAACGATTTTTCTGTCGATCGGCTATCTCGGTTGGTTCATCGGGCCCTATATGTTCATGGCATCGACGCTTTTCGTCATTTTTGTCCTGCTGCGCCGGCAGTTTTTCTCAGAAGCGCGACGGGCGATCATGGATCGTTAGGCGGTGTGACAAACGACCCCGGCAGGCCGGCGTCTGCCGTTGCATTTCATGTCATATCGGGAAGGCCGGGCCGGTTTTCCCGGATCAACGTCCCAAGGATTCCGCTTGTCCTCCACCACTGCCTTTGATGCCGATGCCTCCCACACGCCCCCCGGTGGCCCGCTCCGGGCGCCGCGCATCCCGCTCATCGATACGCTGCGCGGCGTGGCCCTCATCGCCATGGCCTCCTACCACTTCACCTGGGATCTGGAATTTTTCGGCTATCTCGATGCTGGAACGGCAACGCAGGGGGCGTGGAAAATTTATGCGCGGCTGATCGCCACCTCGTTCCTGATGCTGGTCGGGCTCAGCCTCATTCTGGCGCACGGTCAGGGCATCCGCTGGCCGTCGTTTCGCAAGCGGCTGGCGCTGGTTGCCGGTGCTGCCGCCGTCATCAGCATCGCCACGCGCTTTGCCATGCCGCCGGAATGGATCTTCTTCGGCATCCTGCACAATATCGCGCTGTCCAGCCTTCTGGCGCTGGCCTTCCTGAGAGTACCCCCGCTGTTGACCGGGCTTGTCGCGCTCGGCCTTTTTGTCGCCATGGTGCTCGACACCTGGATCATGCCGGGCATCTTCAGTTTTTCAGTGTTTGATACGCGGCTGCTCGCCTGGACCGGTTTTGCCGAGACCATTCCGCGCTCGAATGATTTCGTGCCACTGTTTCCCTGGTTTGTCGCGGTGCTCGCCGGTGTTTCGATCGGCGGGCTGCTGCGCGATCATGGCGGACTTGCGCGGCTTGCCGCATGGCAGCAGCGCCCGAACCTGCTGACAAAAACCGGCCGTCACAGCCTTGCCTTCTATCTCATTCACCAGCCGGTGCTGATCGGCCTCGTCTACCTGGTATCGCTGATCTATCCGGCGCCGACGGCCGATCCGCTGACGAGCTATACGCAAAGCTGCGCGCGCTCTTGCGTTGCCGAGGGCAATGAAGCAGGCATGTGCGAGCGGTTCTGCGGCTGCACAGCCGACAAGCTCGTGGAGCAATCGCTGTTCATGCCGATGCAGCGCGGAGATCTCGATCCGGTGACGGATCCGGGAATTCAGGCCATCGCTCAGGAATGTACGATCAGCAGTCGCTGATCAGGTGCCGACACCGATTTCGGCAAGCCGCGTCAGGCAGGCTTCCTCGACATTGTCGAGTTCGTTCAGCGTGTCGTCGATATCCTTGCGCTTCTGGCGAAGCTCGTCGCGCTTTTCGTCGATGCGCTTCATCAGCAGCTTCAACTGGCCAAGCTCGCCCGGAGGCTCGCGGTAGACCTGGATGATTTCGCGGATCTCGGCAATGGTAAAGCCGATGCGGCGGCCACGCAGGATTTCCTGGATCAGCCGGCGGTCGGCCATGCGAAACAGCCGGGTGCGGCCGCGCCGCTCCGGGTGGATCAGCCCTTCATCCTCATAAAAACGCAAGGTCCGGGTTGAGACCCCGAATTCCCGCGTCAGTTCCGTGATGGTATAATATTTGTTCACGCCGGCATCCTGTCTGGTTAAGGCAGGATAATTGACTTTTACGTAACAGTCAATTTTCAGGGGCAAATCGATCACGGACCGGTGAGGTCATGCCGCACGTGCTGTGGTCCTTACTTGATGGCAAACCACCAGGTGGCCAGGCCGAGAAACGAGAAAAACCCGGTCACGTCGGTCACTGTCGTCACGAAAACCGCTGACGATACGGCGGGATCGGCGCCGATCTTGTCGAGCAGCAACGGGATCATGATGCCAGCCAATGCGGCGGCCATCATGTTGATCAGCATGGCCGTGGCGATGATGCCGCCGATATTGGGATCTTGAAACCAGAGACCTGCGGCAAGGCCGATCAGGATGCCGAAGATCACGCCGTTCACCAGTCCGACGCCCGCCTCGCGTCGCACCACCCGCCAGGCGTTGTAGATATCGAGATTGCGGGTGGCGAGCGCCCGCACCGTCACCGTCATGGTCTGCGATCCGGCATTGCCGCCCATGCCGGCAACGATCGGCATCAGCACGGCAAGTGCCACGATTTGCTCGATGGTTGCCTCAAACAGCGAGATGACGGAAGCGGCAAGGAGCGCCGTCAGCAGATTGACGAGAAGCCAGGGCACGCGCGAGCGCGAAATCTCCGGAATGGTGTCGGACAGTTCTTCGTCGCCGACGCCGCCGAGGCGCATGATGTCCTCTTCCGCCTCTTCCTGGATAACGTCCACGACATCATCGATGGTGAGGACGCCGACGAGGCGGCCGTTTTCGTCCACGACAGCGGCCGAGATAAGATCGTATTGTTCGAAAAGCTGGGCGGCCTCCTCCTGGTCCATGTCGGCCGGGATCGGATAGTTCGTCTCGCGCATCACCTGCTCGATCTTCACCTGCCGTTTGGTACGCAGGATGCGGTCGAGATCGACCATGCCGAGCAGCTTGAATGTGGGGTCAATGACGAAGATCTGGGTAAAACTTTCCGGCAGATCCTCTTCGTCGCGCATGTAATCGATGGTCTGGCCGACGGTCCAGAACGGCGGCACCGCGACGAATTCCGTCTGCATGCGTCGCCCGGCCGAGCTTTCCGGATAATCCAGCGCGCGCCGCAACCGCACCCGTTCGGTAAACGGCAGCTGCGCCAGGATCTCTTCCCGGTCTTCCTTGTCGAGGTCTTCCAGAATGTAGACGGCATCGTCGGAATCAAGATCGCCGATGGCAGCTGCAATCTGCGCATTCGGCATCTGGTCGACGATTTCAAGGCGGATGGCTTCATCCACCTCGGTGAGCGCCGTCAGGTCGAAATCGTCGCCGAGCAGGCGCACCATCGCCATGCGCTGGTCGGGCAGGATCGATTCGAGCAGGTCGCCCAGTTCTGATTCGTGAAGGCTTGCCACTTTCTGGCGCAGGAACAGCAGGTCGCGGTCAGCAATCGCGGCACCGACCATGGCAAGGAAGTCGGCCCGGATCGAGCCGTTATCCGCGTAGATGTCATCATCGCGCTCGTCGGCATGAGGGCGAACGCGGTCCTCGTCGATATCAGTCATGCCGCGCCCTCGCCTTGCCTCTGCTTTGCCGCCATCCGCTTGCCGTCGATGGCTGCGATCCGCAGAATGGCCTTGAAAAACCGATTGTCAACAATTGGATACGGCGTTTTGACCGGGATCGGCCGCGCCTTGTGAAAACACCGGAGCCGATCTGTTTCCTATACCGGTTCCGGTTTACAAAGGCATACGAAACCCGTCTGACAGGAATGAGACACCCCTCACAGCGCCTGTCTCCCGTCATCGTCATCAGGAGAGCCGCGTGCCTGTCAGAGCCATTCTTCGTTATCGGGACCCGCTGCTTGCCGCAAAATGTGCACCGGTGACTGAGTTCGATGAGAGCCTTGCAGCCTTGGTGAGTGATCTCCTGGAAACGATGCAGGCCGCACCCGGCGTCGGCATCACGGCTGCTCATGTCGGCGTCCTCAAACGGGTGTCGGTCATCAAGCTCGGGCCGGACGAGCCGCTGATCGTCCACATCAACCCGGAAATCCTCACCCGGTCGGTGGATCTCCAGCGTTTCACCGAAGGCAGCGTGTCCATGCCCGGCATCACCGACGAGGTGGAACGTCCCCGCGCCATCCGCCTTCGTTATCAGGATCTCCAGGGAACCGTTCACGAAGACGAGGCAGATGGGTTTCTCTCCACCTGCATCCAGCACGAAATCGACCAGCTCGACGGCATCTTCTGGCTGAAGCGCCTGTCACGGTTGAAACGCGACCGGCTGGTGCGGCGCTTTGAAAAAGAAATGCGCGCATAAGGCGATCGAACCAACGGCGTTCCCGGGCGTTATGGCAGCACCCGACCACCCGAGGAGGCCCAGATGGCGTCGAAAAAGCCCGTGAACGATATGTCCCGCGAAGAAGACTACCGCGATTACGATAGCCGCAACATCGATGATGGCTGGCCTTATGCCGATCCGGCGGGCGCTGGTGCAGCACCGGTGGACAATGCCGCCTATGGCGACCCGAAGGCGAATTTCGACCGTGAGAGAAACAAGGGTTATGCGGTCGACAGCGCCGACGAAAGCGGTCTGGAAGAGCCGGTAAGCGATCGTCGCACGCCCGCAACAGTTGGTGTCGAAGAGACAGACGACCTTGAGGAACGTGTAAGCGAATCTCTTGAAGCTCTTGACATCGTTGCCATGGAGACAATCGATATTCGTGCCGACGGCACCACTGTCACGATCGAAGGCGAGGTGGACGACAGCCAGACGGCCCGCAAGATCGTCGCCCATGTGAAGCGCGTGCCGGGGGTCGGCCGTGTCGTCAACGAACTGACGCTTCTGGGCATCGACAGCCTGATCCCGGACGACGACTGATCGTGGTGATGCGGTCTGCTTAAAGCGGCTGCGCGCTGATCTTTATCTGCGGGGTGAGCGACAGCGTGTTGCTCACCGTGCAAAGCTCCTTGGCCAGCGTGACGATGTTTTTCAGCTCGTCGTCGCTATACTCCCCGCCGATCCGGATATCGGCGGAGAGTTCCGCCACGCGTGACACACCTTCATGCGCTTTTTCTCCCGTGACATGCACACTGACGCCGGAAAATTTTTCAAGAAGATGCAGCTTGACCACCGCGCCCTTGACGCTGAGCGCCAGGCAGGCAGACAGTGATGAATAAAGCAGATCGAGCGGATTAAAGCCGGGGTCGGACACGCTGGTCACCACCTCCAGCGCACCGCCCGTCTCGGTCAAAAGCGTGGCCGGACCACGATTTTCCATGCGTGCCGTCGCGCCGGTCAGCCGCGTTTTTACCCTGATGTCCACCATGATGTTTTTCCATTCATCGCTGTATCCGAGGCACGCCGCGAAACCTGGTATCCGGCGTGTCCTGAACCGGCATTCCTGAGGGTTTTTGAGGTCGCGTCAAGCCGTCATCGCCCGGACAACTCACCTGCGGCAATTCGCCATTGACGGTGCGCGGTCGCGTGAATTTCAAGCTTGACGGGTGGCGCTCGACGCGATTACTTTAAACCTAAAATAAAAACGGAACAGTTTGTCATTCCCCGGGAAGGAAATCGGAACATGCGCATTGTCTGCATCGGCGGCGGTCCAGCCGGCCTCTACTTCGCGCTCCTGATGAAGAAGCTCCACCCCGAGCACCATATCCGTGTGGTGGAGCGCAACCGGCCTTATGACACCTTTGGCTGGGGCGTGGTGTTTTCCGATGCAACGATGGTCTCCATGCAGGCCTGGGATCCGGAAAGCGCCGCTGAAATCAAACAGGCCTTTATTCACTGGGATGATATCGAGGTCCTGTTCAAGGGCACCCGCCAGCGCACGTCCGGCCATGGCTTTGTCGGCATCGGCCGCAAGAAGCTGTTGAACATCCTGCAGCGGCGCTGCGAGGCGCTTGGCGTCGAACTGGTGTTCGAGACCGATGTGCAGGGCGATCAGGATTTTCCCGATGCCGATCTGATCATCGCCTCTGACGGGTTGAATTCCCGCATCCGCCAGAAATACGAAGACATCTTCGCGCCTGATATGGTGGTGCGCCCAAACCGCTATATCTGGCTTGGCACGAACAAGCTGTTTGATGCCTTCACCTTCGATTTCCGCAAGACCGATCACGGCTGGTTCCAGGCGCATATCTACAAGTTCGACGAAAACACCTCGACCTTCATCGTGGAAACGACGGAAGAGGCCTATCAGGCCCACAAGCTGGGCGAGATGGACCAGCAGGGCTCCATCGACTTCTGTCAGGACCTGTTTTCCGAGGTTCTCGAAGGTGCGCCGCTGATGACCAATGCGCGCCATCTGCGCGGCTCGGCATGGCTTAATTTTTCCCGTCTGATCTGCGGCAAGTGGAGCCATTTTAATGGCCAGTCGCATGTGGTGCTGATGGGGGATGCGGTCCACACGGCGCATTTCGCCATTGGTTCCGGCACCAAGCTTGCCATCGATGATGCCATCGAACTTGCCAACCAGTTCAACAAGGCAGGCCACGAAAAATCGGCGATCCCCGCCGTGCTCCACGTCTACGAAGAGATCCGCCGCGTTGATGTGGCGCGCATCCAGAATGCCGCCCGCAATGCCATGGAATGGTTCGAGGTGGTCGGTAAGCGTTATGCCGATACGCTGCCACCCGAACAGTTCATGTATTCGATGCTGACGCGCTCGCAGCGCATCAGCCACGAAAACCTTCGCCTGCGCGACAAGACCTGGCTTGAAGGTTATGAGCGCTGGTTTGCCGAACAATCCGGCCTCGTTGCCGCCAAAGATGGCTCTGTGCCGCCACCGATGTTCACGCCTTATGGCGTGCGCGACGTGACGCTGCCGAACCGCATCGTCATGTCGCCCATGGCGATGTATTCGGCAGAAGACGGCCTGCTCGGTGATTTCCATCTCGTCCATCTCGGCGCCCGCGCGCTCGGCGGCGCCGGCCTCGTCTTTGGCGAAATGACCTGCGTATCGCCGGATGCCCGTATTACGCCCGGTTGCCTCGGCCTGTGGAATGACGAGCAGGTGTCCGGCTGGACGCGCTTTGTCGATTTCGTCCATCAAAACAGCGCCGCAAAGGTTGGCATTCAGCTTGGCCATGCCGGCGCAAAGGGTGCGACGAAACTGGCCTGGGAGGGGGCGGATCAGCCTCTGGACGAGGGGGGCTGGCCGCTCATCTCGGCGTCAGCCCTGCCCTATCTGCCGCACAGCCAGGTGCCGAAGCCGATGGACCGCGCCGACATGGACCGCGTGAAGGCGGATTTTGTCGCGGCGACGCGCCGGGCCGCCGAAACGGGTGCCGACTGGCTGGAATTCCACGCAGCCCACGGCTACCTGATGTCAGCCTTCCTGTCGCCGCTCACCAACCGTCGCACGGATGAATACGGCGGCTCTCATGAAAACCGCGCGCGCTTTCCGCTCGAAGTGTTTGAGGCCATGCGCGCCGTCTGGCCGGCGCACAAGCCGATGTCGGTGCGCCTCTCCTGCCATGACTGGGCGGAAGGCGGCAATACGCCTGACGATGCGGCGATATTTGCCAAAATGTTCAAGGAGGCCGGCGCCGATGTGATCGATTGCTCCTCGGGGCAGGTCTCGAAGGCGGAAAAGCCGGTCTATGGCCGCCTGTTCCAGACGCCCTTCTCCGACAAGATCCGCAACGAGGTGGGCATTGCAACGATTGCCGTTGGCGCAATCTCCGAGGCCGATCACGCCAACTCGATCATTTCGGCCGGCCGCGCCGATCTTTGCGCCGTCGCCCGCCCGCATCTGGCCGATCCCGCCTGGGTCCTGCATGAGGCCGCCCGCATCGGGCTCACCTCCGTTGCCTGGCCAAAGCAGTATTATTCCGGCAAGCGCCAGTATGAAACCAATCTTGCCCGTGCTGCCCAGCCGGCACCGGCGGGCAAATAGGAGGTGGTCGTGCCACAGGTTTCCGCAGGCCGGCTTGTCGGCCGCCACGCATGTGTGACCGGCGCCGGTTCCGGTATTGGTGCCGCCATTGCCGCAGCCCTTGTGGCGGCCGGCGCACAGGTCACGCTTGCGGGACGCCGGGCAGACCCGCTCACATCCCTCTCGGCGCGGCTCGGGGCGGAGCAAACCCTTGCCTTGCCCGGCTTCGACGTGACCGATCCGGGGGCCATCGCGGCTGGCCTTGAAACCGCCCGCGCCCGCTTTGGCCCCATCGATATCCTCGTCAATAATGCCGGAGAGGCGCCAACGGCCTCTTTTGAAAAGACCTCGCTGGAGATGTGGAACCACGTGCTTTCGGTGGATCTGACCGGCGTGTTCTGCGTCACGCAGGCGGCCCTTGCCGATCTGAAGACAAGGGGCGACGGTGCCCGCATCATCAACATCGCCTCGACGGCGGGCCTCACCGGTTATGCCTATGTGTCCGCCTATGTGGCGGCAAAGCATGGCGTCATCGGCCTCACGCGCGCGCTTTCGCTCGAGCTTGCCCGCACCGGCGTCACCGTCAATGCCGTCTGCCCCGGTTTTACCGATACACCGCTGGTGCGCGGCGCGCTGGAGACAATCGTGGAAAAGACCGGGCGCACGCCCGCGGAGGCGCTGAAGGAACTGACGAAACACAATCCGCAAGGACGACTGGTGACGCCGGAGGAGGTCGCGGACGCTGTTCTGTGGCTGGCGTCTCCCAGTGCCCAATCGATCAATGGACAGGCGATCGCGGTCGCCGGTGGGGAGGTTTTTTGACTGTGAACATGGACCAGCCATCGATGGCGGCGCATAAAGACGCGCTGCGCAATTACCAGCCAAGGCATTTTCTCTTCGAGGTCAGCGAGGATGGCCGCATCGCCACCATCAGGCTGAACCGGCCGGAGCGCAAGAACCCGCTGACATTCGAAAGTTACCGTGAGCTGCGCGATCTTTTTCGCGCGCTGGCGGATGCCTCCGACATCAGGGCCGTGGTGCTGACCGGTGCCGGCGGCAATTTCTCCTCCGGCGGCGATGTGTTCGAAATCATCGAGCCGCTGACGAAGATGGCAATGCCGGACCTTCTGGCCTTCACCCGCATGACCGGGGATCTGGTCAAAGCGATGCGAAAATGCCCGCAGCCGATCATCGCCTCGGTCGATGGCATCTGCGCCGGTGCGGGCGCCATTCTCGCCATGGCCTCCGACCTCCGGCTCGCAACGACAGAGGCAAAGACCGCCTTCCTGTTTACCCGCGTCGGATTGGCCGGCGCCGATATGGGGGCCTGCGGCATTCTTCCGCGCATTATCGGACAGGGACGTGCGGCAGAGCTTCTCTTTACCGGTCGTGCGATGAGCGCCGCTGAAGGCCATGCCTGGGGCTTTTACAACAATCTTTATCCGGCAAACGATCTGGAGGCCGAGGCGCAGAAACTGGCGCGGTCGCTCGCAGACGGTCCCTGGTTTGCCCATACGATGACAAAAACCATGCTGAACCAGGAATGGGCCATGGGCATCGACGAGCTGATCGAATCGGAAGCGCAGGCGCAGGCGATCTGCATGGCGACCAAGGATTTTCGCCGTGCCTTCGAAGCCTTTGCCGAAAAACGCAAGCCGGTCTTCGAAGGGAATTGAGGCGATGGCCCATCACGCCCCCGGCAGGTCTGCGGAGCCCCCTTCGCGCGAGCATCTCGACTGGCCGTTTTTTGACGATAGCCACCGGGCTCTTGTTGAAAAGCTCGACGCATTTGCCGCTTCCGGCACGCTTGCCGCCATCGACCATGCCGACACGGATGCCACGTGCCGGTCGCTGGTGCGCGGGCTTGGCAAAGCGGGTCTGCTCGATGCCGCAACGGGCGCCGGCGGCCGCGAGCCGATCGACAGCCGTGCGGTCTGCCTGACGCGCGAAACGCTCGCCTTCCACGATGGACTTGCCGATTTCGCCTTTGCCATGCAGGGGCTTGGCACCGGCGCCATCGGCCTGTCCGGTTCGGCCAGCCTGAAGCAGACGGTGCTTCCCAGAGCCCAGAGCGGCGAATGGATCGCAGCTTTCGCCCTATCGGAAAAGGAAGCCGGCTCGGACGTGGCGGCCATGGCCTGTGCCGCCCGCCGCGATGGCGACCACTATGTGCTGTCAGGCGAAAAGACCTGGATTTCCAACGGCGGCATTGCCGATGTCTATACCGTCTTTGCCCGCACCGGCGAAGCACCGGGCACACGCGGCATTTCCGCCTTCGTCGTGTATGCCGATGATCCCGGCTTCTCGATTGCCGAGCGAATCGATGTGATTGCGCCGCACCCGCTCGCCACGATCCGGTTCGAGAACTGCCGTATTCCCGCTGACCGGCTGCTCGGCACGCCCGGCGAAGGCTTTAAGATCGCCATGCGCACGCTCGACATTTTTCGCGCATCGGTTGCCGCCGCCGCCCTCGGTTTTGGCCGCCGCGCGCTTTTCGAGGCGATCTCCCATGCCAAGGCGCGCACCATGTTCGGGGCGAAGCTCGCAGACCTGCAGCTGACGCAGGCAGCCCTTGGCGAGATGGCCGCCGAGATGGACGCGGGCGCCCTCCTCACCTACCGCGCGGCCTGGCGTCGCGACGTCCAGAAAATGGTCGCCACCAAGGAAGCGGCGATGGCCAAGATGGTTGCCACCGAAAACGCCCAGAAGGTCATTGACCGCGCCGTGCAGATGTTTGGCGGGCGCGGTGTCAGGGTCGGCGAGATTACGGAAAAACTCTACCGCGAAATCCGGGCGCTGCGCATCTACGAGGGCGCCACGGAAGTGCAGAAACTCATCATTGCCCGCGAACTGTTGAAGAACGCCTGACCTGGAGACCAATGCCATGCACACCATCCTGCAGCCGGAAGGCTGGGCCAAACCGATCGGCTATGCCAATGGCATCGCAGCCACCGGCCGCCAGGTCTATATCGGTGGCCAGATCGGCTGGAACGGGCAGTGCCAGTTCGAAAGCGACGATCTCGTGGACCAGGTGCGCCAGACACTTCAGAATATCATGGCCGTGCTGGCAGAGGCCGGCGGGCGTGCCGAACACATTACCACCATGACCTGGTATTTCATCGACAAGGCAGACTATCTCGCCAATCTGAAGGGCATCGGTCAGGCCTATCGCGAGGTAATCGGCCGGCACTTCCCCGCCATGGCTGCCGTCCAGGTGGTGGCACTCATCGAGGACCGCGCCAAGATCGAGATCCAGGCGATCGCCGTCATTCCCGAATAAGGACGTCTTCATGCCGGATATCGCCTTTTCCGCCACCGTCTCCGGTTCTGTCATGGAGGGCGTTCTTGTCGTCACGATCGACAATCCGCCGGTCAATGCAACCGGCGCCGAGGTGCGCAAGGGGCTGATGGCAGCACTTGCCTTTTCATCAAACCACGCCGAGATTGCCGGGCTTGTCATCACCGGGGCGGGAAAGATCTTCATCGGTGGTGCCGATATCCGCGAGTTCGGCAAACCGCCGGTCGCGCCGATCCTGCCGGATGTGGTCGAGGCGCTGGAGGCGCATGAAAAACCGGTGGTTGCCGCCTTGAATGGCGCGGCACTCGGCGGCGGGCTGGAAGTGGCGCTTTCCTGCCATCACCGCATCGCCCTGCCCTCCGTGACCCTTGCTCTGCCGGAGGTGAAGCTTGGCCTCGTGCCGGGTGCCGGCGGCACGCAGCGCCTGCCGCGCCTTGCCGGTGCGCTCGCCGCCCTGCAGCTGATCGCAACAGGCCGCAGCATCAAGGCAGACGAGGCGCTCAAGCTCGGCATCCTGGATCAGGTGGTGCCGGGTGATCTGGTGGCAGCAGCCTGCGCGCTTGCCCGGCAGTGGGCGGCAAAACCGCTGCGGCGCACCGGTCAGCTTGCCCCACCCATCATTGAGCCGGATGCGTTTGAGGCTCAGGCGAAAAAAATCCTCGAAAGAGCCCGTGGCCAGAACGCCCCGGCAAAGGCCGTGGACCTGGTGCGGCAAAGCGGCGAACTTTCGTTTGAACAAGGCCTTCTCAACGAGCGTGCGGCCTTCCTGTCGCTGCGCGACAGCGATCAGGCCAAGGCGCTTGCCCATGTTTTTTTTGCCGAGCGACAGGCGGGCAAGGTGCAGGCACTGGAAGGCGTCCTGCCTCGGACATTAAACACAATCGCAATTGCAGGCCTTGGCCTGATGGGAAGCGGCATTGCCGTGGCAGCGCTTGGCGCTGGTTATACCGTCATCGGGCTCGACCAGACGCAGGAAGCCGCCGCAAAAGGCCGTGAGCGCATTCTGGGGCTCATCGAGCGATCGGTGGCAGCCGGACGCCTGACGGAGGCTGAGGCTAAGGAACAGGGCGCGCGCCTGACGGTAACGGCCGACGATCAGGACCTTGCTCGCGCCGATCTCGTCATCGAGGCGGTGTTTGACGATCTGGATGTGAAGATCGATCTCTTTCGCCGGCTGGATAAGGTGCTGCGCCCGGACGCCATTCTTGCCACCAATACCAGCTACCTGAACCCGGATGAGATTGCCGCTGCAACCGCCCACCCGGCGCGGGTGCTCGGGCTGCATTTTTTCTCTCCGGCGCATGTGATGCGGCTTGTCGAGGTGGTGCAGTGCAAGGCGACCGCGCCCGATGTGCTGGCAACTGGTCTTGCCTTTGCGCGGCGCCTGAAAAAACTCGCTGTCGTTGCCGGCGTCACCGAAGGTTTTATCGGCAACCGCATCTTTTCCGCCTACCGCCGCGAGGCCGAGTTTCTGATCGAGGACGGCGCGGCTCCGCACGAGATCGACGCGGTGCTGGAGGACTATGGTTTTCCGATGGGCCTGTTTGCCGTCTATGATATGGCAGGCCTCGAAATTGCCTGGAACCGCCGCAAGCGGCAGGCGGCAGGCCGTGATCCGGCCGAGCGTTATGTCGAGATTGCCGACCGGCTCTGCGAGGCCGGGCGCCTCGGCCAGAAGGCCGGGCGCGGATGGTATCGCCATGAGGCGGGAAAACGCCTTGTCGATCCAGAGGTCACCGCCATCATCGAAGCCTGCCGGGCCGCAAAGAACATCGTGCCCACAGATTTTACCCGAGAGGATATCCTGTCACGCCTGCTCAAGGCGATGGCGGACGAGGGCCGGGCCCTGCTTGCCGAAGGGATCGCCGCACGCGGCAGCGACATCGATCTGGTGATGATCAACGGCTACGGTTTTCCAGCCCACAAGGGCGGCCCGATGTTTGCCGCAGGCGTCTAAAAGATCCGCGCACACCCTGCCCTTAATACAGCTTGCGGCCTTGCCGACAGGAACCATTCATCGCAAGAATGCTTACTCCCGAAAACAAGGGAGTTTTAAGGATGAGAATCACCGGGTTGGCCGGTCTTGCGGCTATGGGACTTTTGGCGCTTGCCGGCTGCGCAACCGAACAGACGGCCATCGAGCCGTTTCCCAACAGCCTCACCTATGGCGGCCGCTCACCGATCGTGCCCTATCCCGTCGGCAGTTCCTTCAGCCGCGAGGTGCGCGACGAATTCCTCAACCGTTACGAGGAACTCTACGAAGTCCAGCCGGACCACACAGTCCGCATCGTCACCCGCTTCCGCCGCTCGACGCCTTGAATGGGCTTGAAAAGCGCGCTTCGAGTTGAGACGAGGTGTTTTTCACAAATATCTGACGAGAAAAAACAAAACTCCATCAGATGGTAGTTTTGGCACGGTCGAAAAGTTGCAGATGAAGCGGCTCGGTCTGAAGTTTGTGACGTATCGGCTGCGGATTTTCAGTTCGCATTATGAATCGAATAGCCGCCGCGCGACGACGTGAGGATGATCATGGCCGCGCGTGGAAGTGACTTATGCGTGAGGCTCGGATGGACGAGTTTCGCAAGCTCTGTCAAAAGCCCGTGAGGACGCAATTGCGCCAAGCGCATATGACCAAGCATGCGAAAAGGCCGAGGCTTGGGCTTTTGGCTTCGCGAGGCTGTATGCCTGTTTCGAGACAAGGACCGCAAAATGTCGCGACAGCACATCTCCTCACTCGACGGTTTGCGTGGCATCGCGGCAGGTACGGTTGTTGTGTCGCATTTGTCGAACTTCACCGGATCGCTTGCGCCGTTGGGTTATGGCGCGGGTCAAGTTGGCGTCATGCTTTTCTTCGCCCTGTCAGGTTTCCTGATGGCGCATCATCATGCCCATGAGGATTTTAGCGTAACCACCGTGCGCAACTACGCGGTGCGTCGCATTGCAAGGATCGTGCCTCTTTACGCTTTCGCTGTCGCGACATCGTTTGCATGGTTTCTCTGTACCGGGCAGCAGATCGCCGGCTACAACACCAATTCTGGAAATATCATTTCGCACGCCACCTTTATCCGGGGCGATGGCATCCTCTGGACTATTCCGGTGGAAGTGCAGTTCTATGTGGTCTTCCTGCTGATCTGGGCGGTTTCGAAACGTAAGATCATCGTCTGTCTGCTGACGCTCCTGGCTCTCACACCCACTATTTTGACCTCCGCGGAGGCGCTACCGACCCTTGTTCGTTGCCTGCCGTTCTTTTTCTTTGGTGTTAGTGCTCGGTTGCTGATTGCCCCGCCGTCAAAGATGCTAGCCAACATCGTTTTTCTGATCTCTTCCATACTGTATGTCGTAACCCTCCCCCAGATGCGCCCTCTATATGGACTGCCCGCCCCCATGCTCTTTGATAACTGGGGTGATCCGATGTTTATGGGGATCCTATTCTGCCTGGTTTGGTCTGCTCGAACGTCATCACTGGCCGAGAAACTGCTCGGGAACTCGATCAGCGGATGGATCGGAAAAATCTCTTTCTCACTCTACCTGTTCCACTATCCGGTCATCGCTGTGGTGGCAGCGAGCGATCTACCGACCTTTGTAATCTGGATTGGCGCAATTTCATGCAGCGTTGCGCTCGCGTCTGCATCGTACCTGGCTATCGAGCGGCGCTTGCAGAAGTGGATCACGTCCCATCTGTGTAACAGCCCGTCGCTGCCGGACGTGGTTCGAGAAACCTGAAACAAGGGGTTGGCGGAACCTGGCTGCAGCCGGCGCGAAATCGTGGCTCAGAAGCAAAGACCCGCGAGGTCTGCACCCGCCGTGTGGAGCGCTGGAAACTGGCGCAAATTACGATGGGCCGAGTAAAAGTGTCCCGGGCATGGTTCTGACGTGGGACACATCGAAAGCCTAGCAGCCTGTAAAACAACAAAAAACCCGGCTTTCGCCGGGTTCTTTTGGTGCGGTCGAGAAGACTCGAACTTCCACGGGTTGCCCCACAGCGACCTCAACGCTGCGCGTCTACCAATTCCGCCACGACCGCATCGTGGTAGGCCGGTTTGTTGCCGGCGAGGGAGCATCTAGCAAAGGGATTTGGCCGACGCAAGTGTGCCGTGACAGTTTTTTGAAAGATAAAATTTGCGGAAGAAATCCTATATAGGGAAAGCCCTGATTTGCTGGCTTCTGACCCTGTGGATAGCCAGCGCATTTTTTTGACTGGCGAGTAACGATCATGCTGACCCGTACCGATCTCAATCTGTCCATGCTGCCAAAGGATGGCTGTCCGGCCGTTCGCTGGCGTATTTCCGATTCCCTCGTGCCCTATGAGGAGGCGCTTGCCGTCATGGAAGCGGAAGTGGGCGCCATTGCCGATGGCCGCGCCGATGAACTGGTCTGGCTTCTGGAACATCCGCCGCTCTATACGGCCGGCACCAGCGCCAATGTCGGTGACCTCATCGAGCCCGACCGGTTCCCGGTGTTTTCCACCGGGCGGGGCGGGGAATATACCTATCATGGCCCCGGCCAGCGGGTCGCTTATGTGATGCTCGACCTCAAACGCCGCCGCCAGGATGTACGTGCCTATGTGGCAGCACTGGAAGAGGTGATCATCCGCACGCTGTCCCTGATGAATGTGCGCGGCGAGCGGCGCGAAGATCGCGTCGGTGTCTGGGTGCGCCGGCCGGAAAAGCCGCTTTTGCCGGATGGCAGCATGGCCGAAGACAAGATTGCAGCGCTTGGCATTCGCCTTCGCCGCTGGGTGAGCTTTCACGGACTGTCGCTGAACGTCGATCCGGATCTTTCCCATTTTTCCGGCATCGTGCCCTGCGGTATCTCCGCCTATGGCGTGACGAGCCTTATGGATCTCGGCCTGCCGGTCATGATGACGGATGTCGATGTCAGGCTTCGCCAGGCGTTCGAGGACGTGTTCGGGCAAACCGCCAATGAAGCCGCTTCACCCCTGGGGATCTGACGGTTTGATCGCTCCGGGTGGCGCGGCCGCACCTTGCCTTGCCACCCTCACCCGTGGTTGAACGGACAGCCACAGGAAAACCACCATGACCGCCGCCATCTCGACCACGCCAGCCTCCTCCGACAGGTCCGTAAAGGGCATGGCGCTGATGGCGTTCTGCATGATCATCCTGCCGATGATGGATGCGATTGCCAAATACATGGCAACGTTTGAAACCATGTCGCCGGGCCAGGTGACCTTTTATCGCTTTTTCGTGCAGCTCGTGGTGCTTGCCCCGCTGTTTTTCTGGACGGTGGGCAGCTTTTCAAAGGTTCAGCGGCCGTGGATGAACATGCTGCGCGGCGCACTGCATGCGGCGGCCAGCCTGATGTTCTTCACCGCGGTCAAATACATGCCGCTGGCGGATGTGTTTGCCATCTATTTCGTCGAACCCTTCATGCTGACGATGATGTCGGCGCTGTTCCTGGGTGAAAAGGTCGGCTGGCGGCGCTGGCTTGCCATTCTGGTCGGCTTCGGCGGCGCCATGATCGTGATACAGCCGAGCTTCGAGATCTTTGGCTGGACCTCGCTTCTGCCGGTCGCCTGTGCCTTTCTGTTCACGCTCTACCTGTTCCTCAACCGTGCGCTCGGCGAAGGCGATTCGCCGCTGACCATGCAGATGATGTCGGGCGTCGGCGGAACGCTGTTCATGGGCATTGTGCTTGTTGCCGGCAATTCCGCCGGTATTGCGGATTTCGAGATGTCACTGCCGGCCTCCGGGCTCGGCCTTGTTCTTCTCATCATCCTCGGTTCGCTCTCCGGTTATGTGCATCTGCTCGTCGTGCGCGCCTTTCGCATGGCCTCTGTTTCGCTTCTCGCGCCATTCCAGTATTTCGAGATCATCTCGGCAACGGTGCTCGGTTATCTGCTGTTTGCCGATTTCCCGACACCGTCGAAGTGGCTCGGCATCGCCGTCATCGTGGCGTCCGGCCTGTTCATCATCTGGCGCGAGCGCGTGCAGAGCCGGCGGATGGTGACGCCGGCGTGACCGCACTTTCGCCGCTTTGCGCTTGAGCCGCCTGCCCCCGCATGCCACAAAGTTTTCAAGAATCACGTAAAGTCAGGGAGACAAGATCATGGATGTCCGCGCAGCCGTTGCCGTACAGGCCGGAAAGCCGCTCGAAGTCATGACGGTTCAGCTGGAAGGCCCCAGAGCCGGTGAAGTTCTGATCGAGGTGAAGGCCACAGGCATTTGCCATACCGATGATTTCACCCTGTCCGGTGCTGATCCGGAAGGCCTGTTTCCCGCCATTCTCGGCCATGAGGGCGCCGGCATCGTCGTTGATGTCGGGCCGGGCGTTACCTCGGTGAAGAAGGGCGATCATGTCATTCCGCTCTACACACCGGAATGCCGCGAATGTTATTCCTGCCTCAGCCGCAAGACGAACCTCTGCACCGCCATCCGCTCGACGCAAGGCCAGGGCCTGATGCCGGACGGCACCTCGCGCTTTTCCATCGGCAAGGACAAGATCCATCACTACATGGGCTGTTCGACCTTTGCCAATTACACGGTGCTGCCGGAAATTGCGCTGGCCAAGGTCAATCCGGACGCGCCCTTCGACAAGATCTGCTACATCGGCTGCGGCGTGACGACCGGCATCGGCGCTGTCATCAACACGGCGAAAGTTGAAATCGGTGCGACCGCCATCGTCTTCGGTCTCGGCGGCATCGGCCTCAACGTCATCCAGGGCCTGCGGCTTGCCGGCGCCGACATGATCATCGGCGTAGATTTGAACAACGACAAAAAGGAATGGGGCGAACGCTTCGGCATGACGCATTTCGTCAATCCGAAGGAAGTCGAGGGCGATATCGTGCCTTACCTCGTCAACCTGACGAAGCGCGCTGGCGACCATATCGGTGGCGCCGATTACACGTTCGATTGCACCGGCAATACCAAGGTCATGCGCCAGGCGCTGGAAGCCTCGCATCGCGGCTGGGGCAAGTCTGTGGTCATCGGCGTTGCCGGTGCCGGCCAGGAAATTTCCACCCGCCCTTTCCAGCTGGTCACTGGCCGCAGCTGGATGGGCACTGCCTTCGGTGGCGCCCGTGGCCGCACGGATGTGCCGAAGATCGTCGACTGGTACATGGACGGCAAGATCATCATCGATCCAATGATCACCCACACCATGCCGCTCGAAGACATCAACAAAGGATTTGAGCTGATGCATTCGGGTGAAAGCATCCGTTCTGTCGTGTTATACTGAAACCAGATCGCGCCACGGCCCGTTATCGCGAAGGACGCCCTCGGGCGTCCTTTTGCTTAGGGTTCGGGCAAGGATCGCACGAAATAGACCTTTGCCGGACGACAAGCGCGGCACAACGGGAGACAGAATGGCAGATCGTATCGTTTCAGGCTCGGTCAAGGCGGATGGCAGCGTGCTCGCCGGCCAGGGCTTCCAGGTTGCCCGCAAGGGGGCCGGACGTTATCTGCTTGTCTTCCAGCCGCCGCTCAACGACGTCGAAGGCGGCATGACGCAGCTGTCTGGGGGTGAAAGCGCAAAAGGCTGGCGCGCCGCCGTGGTGTCTGTCGATGGCCTGCATGCGGCAATCGCCATCCGGGACGCCGGGGGCACCGACAGCGATTGCGATTTCTCCTTCATGTTTTCCGGCAAAATGCATGCCAGCGCGCCGCCGCGACCGGTGGCCGGCCCCGATTACGGATCGACAACGGGCAGTGACGTGTTGCCGGATCCCGCCATCGGCAGCCCCTCGTCCACGCCGCCGGTCGTGTCCTTTCCCTTGAGCGACCGCGTGCGCCAGGCGATGATGCCAAAGCCGCCGGAACCCCGCCCCGCCCCGGAACCGCTTCCTGTGGATCCGCTGGTCAGCGCCCAGCAGTCTCAGATCGACCGGCTGAAGCAGATGACGCAGCAGGTTCTGCAGCGGTTGCAGGTGGAAAATCGCATGCTGAAGGCAAAGCTCCACCTGCGCGACCAGGCACCGGAGCCCACCGTGCCGCCGATCGGCGTCACCCCGCATTTTACCGCCATTCCCGGCGGGCCGGCGCTGGCGCGCCTGCTGGTCTCGGAAACCTTTGACACCGTGCTCGATGTTGGCCCCGGCTGGCAGAAACGGACAAGTCTTCTGGCCGAGGCCGGCAAGGCCGTGACCGTTTTGGTCTCGGCTGCAGAACGCGTAGAACATGGCGCCGGTATCGAGATCCGTCACGAGCCTATCGATGACGAAAGCCTTGCTGGCCCCTTCGACTGCATTCTGGCAAGCCATGTGCTGCAGCGCGCGCGCGATCCACAGCGTTTTCTGCGCCGTCTGCACGCCTTGCTGCCGGAGGGGGGCGTGCTCGCGCTTGCGGTGCCGGCTCTGCGTTATCCGATGGTGAACGGTGATCTCAGCCTGTGGAGCGCCGGCCTGCTTCTGCAGCATCTTGTTCTCGCAGGCTTTGATTGTCGGGAGGCGGCAGTCCTGACCGAAGGCGACGAGATCTGTCTCGTGCTGCGCAAGTCCTCAATTCCTGCCATTGCCGAGGATGAAGGCCTCCCGCCGCTGGAGAGCCTTCGAGAGCATCTTCCGACCCGCCTCGATTTCATTTCCGAGCCCGAGGGCTGCTGTTTCAACGGCGACATCCGGAACCTCAACTGGTAAACGCCAGCAAGCCACCTGCCCCAATGCTGACACGGAGCGCCGCCAATTGATCTATGTGGATGCCGATGCCTGCCCGGTAAAGCCCGAAATCCTGAAAGTGGCCGAGCGCCACGGGCTGGAAGTCACGCTGGTTGCCAATTCCGGCCTTCGCCCCTCGCGCGATCCGATGGTGAAGAACATCATCGTCTCCGGCGCGTTTGATGCCGCAGACGACTGGATTGCCGAACGGGCGGGACGCGGCGATATCGTGGTGACGGCAGATGTGCCTCTTGCCGTGCGCTGCGTGGCGGCCGGCGCCCAGGTGACCGGACCAACGGGACGCGAATTCGACGAGCGCAACATCGGCATGGCCAGCGCCATGCGCGATCTTGGCGCGCACCTGCGTGAAACCGGCGAAAGCAAGGGCTATAATGCCGCCTTTTCGCCGCGCGATCGCTCGGCCTTCCTGTCGACGCTCGACCGTCTCTGCCGGCGGGCCAAGGCGATAACAGCCCAAGCGACGGATGACCCCGCATGACAGATGGTTTGCCTCACTGGCGGCACCGCAGGCACAGCCCGTTTTATGCGGCAAGCATTGCTGGCGTCCTGACCCTGCCGGTTTTCTGGATCCTTGCCCGGCATCTTGCCGTCGAAATTTCGGCAATTGTCTTTTTTCTCGTCTATCTCGGCATGATGGCGCGGCGCATTCCGCGCCTGACGGTCGGCCGCCTGAAGACCAGCGCCGAACGCGACAATGCACCGGCCTATGTCATCCTGATAGTCACGCTTCTGGCCGTCATCACTGTGATTGCCACCCTGTTTAATGCGCTGAACCGCAGCGCCAATCCGAGCGTTTTCGAGGTCGCCATCGCCTTCCTCTCGGTGATTGCCGGCTGGCTGACCATCCACACCATGTTTGCCATGCATTACGCCCATCACTACTGGCGGCGCGTTTCGAAGGAGGATGGCACGCTCGGCACCCAATGCGGGTTGGAATTCCCGCAGACGCCGGAACCCTGCGGCCATGATTTCCTGTATTTCTCGCTGGTGATCGGCATGACGGCGCAAACATCCGACGTCGTCATCACCACAACGGCGATGCGACGTATCAATCTCGGCCATGCCGTCCTGTCGTTCTTTTTCAACACCGTGCTTGTTGCCGCCGCCGTCAACGCGGTCGTGTCGCTCGCCGGTTAACTGATCAACGGAGATTTTTGTCCATGAAGGTCCTGTCCCAGAATACCGCGTTTGGCGGCATGCAGGGTGTGTTCCAGCACCAGTCGGAAGCCTGCAACAGCGAGATGACGTTTGCCGTCTTTGTGCCGCCACAGGCCATCGCCGAAAAACGCCCGGTGCTGTGGTATCTTTCCGGGCTCACCTGCACGCACCAGAATGTCATGGACAAGGGCGAATATCGCCGCATGGCCGCCGAACTGGGCCTGATCATCGTCTGCCCGGATACGAGCCCGCGCGGCGATGACGTGGCCGATGAGCTGACCAACTGGCAGATGGGCAAGGGGGCCGGCTTTTATCTGGATGCGACCCAAAAGCCTTGGAGCGATCACTACCGCATGTATTCCTATGTGACGGAAGAACTGCCGGCGCTGATTGCCGAAAACTTTCGCGCCGACATGGACCGGCAGGGCATTTTCGGCCATTCCATGGGCGGCCATGGCGCCATGACGATTGCGCTCAAGAACCCCAAGCGTTTCAAGAGCTGCTCGGCCTTTGCACCGATCGTCGCGCCCTCGACGGCCGACTGGTCGGCACCGGCGTTTGAAAAATATCTCGGCAGCGATCGTGCTTTGTGGCGGGCCTATGATGCCTGCGCGCTGGTGGAAGACGGCGCACGGTTTCCCGAATTCCTCATCGACCAGGGCAAGGCCGACAGCTTTCTCGACAACGGCCTGCGACCCTGGCTGTTTGAAGAGGCGGTGAAGGACACCGATATCGGCCTGACGCTGCGCCTGCACGAGCGCTACGACCACTCCTATTATTTCATCTCCACCTTCATGGATGATCATCTGCGCTGGCACGCCGAGCGGCTTTCGTAAGCCGTATACAACATGGATGCCTTGAACCGGAGGGCGGATGCCCCAGATTAAGGCTGGGGCGGACGACCGCCCGGGCCAAAATCGGCTCCATCTGATCTTGCGGGGACGACCTCGCTCTTTTGACAAAAGGAGCGTCATCATGCCCTGGATCTATCTTCTGCTGGCTGGTCTTCTGGAATGCGGCTGGGCCATCGGGCTCAAATATACAGACGGTTTCAGCCGGCTCGTCCCCTCTCTCCTCACCATCACCTGTATGGCGGTCAGCATCGGCCTTCTCGGCCTTGCCATCCGCGACCTGCCGGTCGGCACCGCCTATGCGATCTGGACGGGGATCGGAACGGTGGGGGCGGTTGCGCTTGGCATCGTCATCTTTGGCGATCCCGCAACAATGGCGCGGCTATCGTGTATCGGCTTGATCATCGCCGGCATCGTCGGGTTGAAACTCACCAGCTAAACTGAAAAAGCCCCCTGCAGCTTTCAGCGACAGGGGGCTCTTGTGTGGCATGCGAAAGCTGATCAGGCCTTCTGGCGATTGTCCACCGACCATGCACCGGCGCCTGAGAAGACGAAATACAGGAACACGAAGCAGTAGAGCACGGCGGCATCGCCACCGTTGAGGCTCGGGAAGAAGCTCTTCGGGAAATGCGCCATGAAATAGGCAACGGCCATCATGCCCGACAGGATGAAGGCAACTGGGCGCGTTAGGAAGCCGATGGCAAACAGGGCGCCGCCCACCAGTTCCAGAATGCCGGCCACCAGCATCAGCGGCGGCAACGGCCCTTCCATCTGGGCAGCGGGAAAGGCGAAAAGCTTCATCGTGCCATGCGCCGTGTAAAGCAGGCCGGTCATGATGCGCAGTACGGCAAGCGCCTGCGGCTGGTAGGTGTTAAGACGGTCAGACATGGAAAACCCCACTCCAATAAGAATTAAGAACAGCGCAGCCTTACCGCTGCACTGCAGCAATTCGAAATCAACTGAGTTCCCGTTTCATCACATCCTATTGATCCGGCATTGAAATTCAGAAAGTCGCAAGCAAGGTGCGGGTTCATTCCTGGCCTTCAGGGGAAAAGTGCTGTGGCAAGCGTGGAGGGTGCGTTGTCCTCAAGGCTGAATTCGCGGGCAATCCGGTTTGCGATGCGCGCCGCCAGAAGTGTGTCGCCTGCATCCTCGTCAAAGGCAAAGACGGATACGGCAAATGTGCCGGTCGCGATTCTTTCGCCATTGCCGACCGCGGTTGCCTCCACTGTCACCTTTGCCCGGTAGCGCGCGCCGACAAACAGCGGCAAACGCCCGGCATCGATGATGCGGATCGTCAACACGGCGCGCGGCATGGACGTCTGGCGGAACGTGGCACGGATCGAATCGTCCACGAGACGGTCGATATCGGCAACCAGCCGGCGCGAAATATCGGCACGGGCACTGACGAAAGCGCCCCTTACGTCATAGAGCAGGTTCTGTTGCCCCTGCTCTTCTACGGCCGCCATGCGAAAGCCGCCGAGCATCAGCCAGGCTAAGCCCAAGACAGTCAGACGGAATAAAATCGCGCGCATGGATCACCGGGAGAAACTTTTCCCGATCATCGGTCAACAGGGTTAGCAAGCGGTTAAACCGCCGGCTGCAATGCTCCGAATGTGGACGCAGCCGCCTGCATTTCGCGGTAACGCTTGGCGCGGCGCAGTTCTGCATCCGCATCCGCTCCCCAGTGCTCGTTTGTCCAGTCTTCTTCCAGATGCGCAAGCCGCCAGGCGTCTTCCACGGTGACCACGCCATGTGCGAATGCAAGCGCAAGCAGCGCTGACCCGGTGAGCGTGGTGATGGTGTGAAGCGCTGCCAGTTCCAGCGCCGTATCGTGGCGGCGAAGTGCTGCGGCCAGTGCCGCCACCGCTTCCGCCGGCTGTTCGGCCGGCATCACGCCTTCGATCAGAATGAAGCGGGCGCCAAGTGCCTCAGATGCCCATTCCAGCACGGGGTCCCAGTCCCTCGCCTGCCGCTCCACCAGTTCGGTTGGGGTCTCGGCGCGGTAGCACAACATGTCGCTGGTCGAAAACTTCAGGATGTCTTCAAACACCGGCTGGCGATCCGGCGCTATGCCATCGATGGCGGTATTAGCAAGCCGCGTTACCGGCATGCTCACGGGGTCGATCACCTCGATCTGCACCGACCATTCGGCGCAGATGATGTCGGCAAGCGCTCTTGTCGGGAGGGCCAGCATGTTCTTGGCCGGTGTCTTTACCGGGCGCCCGTCGAGCAGGATCGAATGGCCCCCCTCGCTCTCGCCGACCGTCGCCTTTTCATAAAAGCGCTTCGGCAGCGGGCGATGCATCTGGATCTGCGCGCGGCGCGTCGGATCGGGGTGGCTGAGGCCCTCGTGGCCCTCGGATAAGTCGAACAGGTCGCGCATGGTCGTTTAAAACATTCCTCAGCCGATATGGCTCAAAAGCTCGCTTGGATGGTGGACGATGGCATCGGCGCCAACCGCATTCAAAAGGTCGACGGAGGCATAACCCCAGGACACGCCAACCGCCTTTGCGCCGGCAGCCTTTGCCATCTGCATATCGTAAATGGCGTCGCCGATGACAAGGGTGTCGGCTGGCGCGATCCCGAACGCGTCGCAGCACTCCGTGACCATGGCCGGATGCGGCTTGGAGGGGCAATCATCGGCGGTGCGGCCGATGCGGAACCACTTTCGGAAATCATGGGTGTCGAGGATGAGATCGAGCCCCCGGCGCGATTTGCCGGTGACGGCCCCGATCAGCAGGTCCTCGCGCGGGCCGATCTCGTCTATCAACGCGCGGATGCCGGGAAACAGCGGCTCCTCAAAGCCCGCCTCGGCCCGCGTTTGCTGAAAGATCGACTTGTAATAGGCCATCATCGCGACAGCTTCGTCGTCCGCATGCGGCTTGCCCTGAATGCGGGCAATGGCAATGTCGAGAGTGAGGCCGATGATGGCCTTGGTCTCGGCAAGCTGCGGCTGCGCATAACCGAAATGCGCAAACGTCCGGCACATCACTTCGTGAATGAGGCGGGCGCTATCGACCAGCGTGCCGTCGCAATCAAAAAGAACAAGCTTCATGTTCAGTCCTCATGCCCGATGCCATCGGACTGATTGAGCCCCAGCAGGTTCCAGGTCTGCACCATATGCGCAGACAAAGGCGCGGTGACGCGCAGACGTCCGCCCGTCGGGTGGGGAATGTCGATATGGCGGGCATGCAGGTGCAGCCGCTTCTGCACGCCGCCTGGAAAGTCCCAGTTATGGTCGTCGTCGAAATATTTCGGATCGCCGATGATCGGATGGCCGATATGCAGCGCATGGACGCGCAACTGGTGTGTGCGGCCCGTATATGGCTCCATTTCCAGCCAGGCGAGGTTCTGGGCGGCCGTATCCACCACCCTGTAGTAGGACACCGCGTGATCGGCGCCGTCTTCGCCATGGCGTGCGATGCGCATCCGGTCACCATCCGGCGTCTGTTCCTTGACGAGCCAGGTGGAGATCTTGTCCTCGTGCTTGCGCGGCACGCCCTTGACCAGCGCCCAATAGGTCTTCTTGGTGTCACGCTCGCGAAACGCTGCCGTCAGCTTCTGGGCAGCGCCACGCGTGCGGGCGATGACGAGCACGCCTGACGTGTCGCGGTCCAGCCGGTGGACGAGGCGCGGCTTTTCGCCCTTGGGGCTGGTGAAGGCTTCCAGCATCTGATCGATATGGCGCGCAACGCCGGAACCGCCCTGCACGGCAAGGCCGGCCGGCTTGTTCAAAACGATGACCTTGTCATCCTCATGAATGATCATGCGCGACAACAGTTCGAAATCGCTGGAATGTTTCAGGTCCTTGCCGGCGATAGGGCCGGTTTTCTTGGCGTCCACATCCATTGGCGGCACGCGCACGATCTGGCCCGGCTGCACGCGGGCATCCGATTTCACCCGGCCGCCATCGACGCGCACCTGTCCCGACCGCAACAGTTTCTGGAGCGGGCCAAAGCCCAGCCCGGGGTAATGCACCTTGAACCAACGGTCGAGGCGCATGCCAGCTTCATCCGCTTCGACGCTGATATGCTCGATGCCTGCCATCTCAAATCTTTCATTCTGGAATGGGCTCATGGCCCTTTGATCTGAGCCTTTAGATGATTTCAGCCCGGAAGGGAAAGAGAAATGGCAGGAAAGGCCGGCGAAGCCCGCCAAGGAGTGGATCAAAGGACAGCCCGACCAAATGCAAGCCCGCCAAAGGTGGCCAGCAAGGAGATGACGACACTTGCCAGCACATAGGAAAGAGCGGCAGCCGTCGCACCCCGCTCGATGAGGGCCATCGTATCGAGCGAGAAGGAGGAAAAGGTTGTGAAGCCGCCGAGGAAACCGACAACGATCAGCAAGCGCATTTCCATCGAAGCATTCAGCTTGCGGGCCACAAGTTCGGTCAGGAACCCGATGGCGAAGGAGCCCACGACATTGACGGTGAGTGTGCCCCACGGAAAGGCCGGCCCGGCCAGGCGGGTCACGATAACACCGGTCAGAAAGCGGAAGACGGAGCCAACCGCTCCACCGACTGCGACAATCAAAATCTGGATCAGCAAAGCGTCAGTTCCCGAAAAAATCAACGATCGTTAAAACTTGAAGGAATTGGTTAAAGCGGAACAAAAGCAATCTGCCTATCGTTTCCTGTTTAAGGAGATCATGGGTGAAATGACTCAGGTGGTATCAGTATCGGCGATTACGGCATCCTACGCAATGGATGCGGCACGGCCTGCGCGGCGCGTGGCAACCGCCGATCAGGTGAAAGACCAGCGCGTCGTGACCGAAAAGGAACAACGCCGGGTCGACGGCACCGATCCCGCCGATATCTCGGGCATCATTCCTGCCGTGCCTCTGGCCTTCGATGTCACCACCAGCCAGCAGCAGAGGCAGCACACAAGCCTGAAACAGGCCCGCGACGCCTACGAGGAAATCTGACGATTTCCTGAAGGCGGGGGGTGTGGCGCGCCGCAGGCTCGCCGCTTCACGCCGGCCGGCCGATCTGCGGATTTCAATTCCATGAAATCGTTCTTTTCGCAGCGCGACAGATTTCATGCCTGCAACGACATTTGCCTCTTGCCAACAGGGGGGGCTGCCTCATAATGAGCGCATCCCGCTGGGAGAAACCGCTTCGATGCGGCGCCGAAGGAGCAACCGCCCCGGAAACTCTCAGGCAAAAGGACCAGCGGGACGAACAGGACTCTGGAGAGAAGCCTTTTAGACGCGAAAAGGCTCGCCGAAGGGATAACAATCTCAGGCGCGAAGGACAGAGGGGGCTCATGAACGGCGGGAAACACGCCACACACTGAGCACCCGTGCGAAAACTTTTTGCACAGACCTGGAGGTTTTCTTGACCGATACCGGCCCTCTCCTTTCCACCCCACTTCACGCCCTTCATCTCTCGCTCGGCGCCCGCATGGTGCCGTTTGCCGGCTATGACATGCCGGTGCAATATCCCGCTGGCGTGATGAAGGAGCACCTCCACACCCGCGCCAAGGCCGGCCTGTTCGATGTTTCCCACATGGGCCAGGTCATCGTGAAAGCCGCATCCGGCACGTTTGAGGATGCAGCGCTTGCGCTCGAAAAGCTGGTGCCGGTCGATATCCTCGGCCTGAAACCCGGCCGCCAGCGTTATGGTTTTTTCACGGACGAGGCCGGCGGCATCCTGGACGACCTGATGCTTGCCAACCGAGGCGATCATCTGTTCGTTGTCGTTAATGCCGCCTGCAAGGGCGCTGATATCGCCCATATGCAGGCGCATCTGGATGGCTGTTCGGTCACACCGCTGGAAGACCGGGCGCTGATTGCCCTGCAGGGACCCGCCGCCGAAGCCGTTCTTGCCTCGCTCAATGCCGATGTGACGGCAATGAAATTCATGGACGTGCGTGACGTGACGCTGTCTGGTGCCGCCTGCATCGTTTCCCGCTCGGGTTATTCCGGCGAAGACGGCTTTGAAATCTCGGTGCCCTCTGACAAGGCCGAGGAACTGGCACGCGCGCTCCTCGCACATCCAGATTGCGAGGCCATCGGCCTTGGCGCCCGCGATTCGCTGCGCCTCGAAGCCGGGCTCTGCCTCTATGGCAACGACATCGACACCACCACGAGCCCTATCGAAGCCTCGCTCGAATGGGCGATCCAGAAGGCACGCCGCACCGGTGGCGAACGCGAAGGCGGTTTTCCGGGTGCCGAGCGAATTTTGCGTGAACTCGCCAATGGAACCCTTCGCCGCCGCGTCGGCCTGAAGCCTGAGGGCAAGGCGCCGGTGCGCGCCCATGCACGGCTGTTTTCCGATGCCGAGGGAACGCGGGATATCGGCGAAGTGACATCAGGTACGTTCGGGCCTTCAGTCGAGGGTCCGGTTGCCATGGGTTATGTGCCAGCCGCGCAGGCCGCACCCGGTACGCAGATCTTTGCCGAAGTGCGCGGCAAGTACCTGCCCGTCACGGTTTCCGCCCTGCCCTTCATCACGCCAACCTACAAGCGGTAGTTTTAAATGCTGGCCTTGCCATCCCAAGTCCCCTCTGGCCTGCCGGCCATCTCCCCCACAAGGGGAGACCAGCAAGCGGCAGCCTCGCGCCTTTCATCGGCGTCGAGGGCTGGGAGACCGGGCGCGCCCATCGCATCTCCCCACCTGTGGGGGAGATGGCCGGCAGGCCAGAGGGGGCAAGCTTGCATCCCTCGTCAACCAATGTCCAAAATCCCTTCCAGAGAGGACCAAAACCATGCTGAAATTCACCGCTGAACACGAATGGCTGAAGCTCGACGGCGATGTCGCGACCGTCGGCATCACGAGCCACGCCGCCGACCAGCTCGGCGATCTCGTGTTCGTTGAACTGCCCGAGGTTGGCGCCACGTTCGAGAAGAACGGCGAAGCTGCCACCGTCGAAAGCGTCAAGGCAGCGTCTGACGTCTATTGTCCGCTGTCGGGTGAGATCGTCGAGATCAACGAGGCCATCACGTCGGATCCGTCGCTGGTCAATTCCGATCCTCAGGGCAAGGGCTGGTTCTTCAAGCTGAAGCTTGCCAACGTCGCTGACGCCGATGACCTCATGGACGAGGCTGCCTATAAGGAGCTTGTCGGCTGATGTCAGACACACGCGATTTCCATTTCACCGATTACCAGCCCTACGATTTTGCCAATCGCCGGCATATCGGCCCCTCGCCGTCCGAAATGAAGGACATGCTGAAGGTCGTTGGTTATCCGAGCCTTGATGCGCTGATCGATGCGACCGTGCCCTCCACCATCCGCCAGCGCGAGCCGCTTGCCTGGGGCGCAGCTCTCACCGAACGCGAAGCGCTCGACCGGCTGCGCGAGACCGCCAACAAGAACCAGCCGCTCACGTCTCTGATCGGCCAAGGTTATTACGGCACCATCACGCCGCCGGTCATTCAGCGCAACATTCTGGAAAACCCCGCCTGGTACACGGCCTACACGCCCTACCAGCCGGAGATTTCGCAAGGCCGTCTCGAGGCGCTCCTGAACTTCCAGACGATGATCTGTGACCTAACGGGCCTTGATGTCGCAAACGCCTCGCTTCTCGATGAAGCAACGGCTGCCGCCGAAGCCATGGCGCTCTGCCAGCGTCAGGCGAAATCCAAGGCGACCGCCTTCTTCGTTGATGCGAGCTGCCATCCGCAAACCATCGCCCTCATCGAAACGCGCGCGGCCCCGCTCGGCTGGACCGTCATCATCGGCAATCCGTTTACCGATCTCGACCCGGTCGACGTCTTTGGCGCGATCTTCCAGTATCCGGGTAGCCAAGGTCATGCGCATGATTTTTCCGGCCTCATCGCCCGCCTGCACCAGACCGGTGCGGTGGCAGCCGTTGCCGCAGACCTTCTGGCGCTGACGCTTCTGAAGTCGCCCGGCGAAATGGGCGCCGATATCGCCATCGGTTCCTCGCAGCGCTTTGGCGTGCCGATGGGTTACGGCGGCCCGCATGCGGCTTTCATGGCGGTGAAGGATGCCCACAAGCGCTCCATGCCCGGCCGTCTCGTTGGCGTATCCGTGGATGCGCGCGGCAACCGCGCCTATCGCCTGTCGCTGCAGACGCGCGAACAGCATATCCGCCGCGAAAAGGCGACGTCGAACATCTGCACCGCGCAGGTTCTGCTTGCCGTCATGGCCTCCATGTACGGCGTCTTCCACGGTCCCGAAGGCCTGAAGGCGATTGCCCAGCAGGTTCACAAGAAGGCCGTGCTGATGGCCAAGGGCCTGGAAAAGCTTGGGTATGCCGTGGAGCAGGAAAACTTCTTCGACACGATCACGGTCGAAGTCGGCCATATGCAGGGCCTCATCCTGCGCGCCGCCGTTGCCGAAGGCGTCAACCTGCGCAAGATCGGAACCACGAAGATCGGCATGTCGCTCGATGAGCGCACGCGTCCGGTGACGCTGGAAGCTGTCTGGCGCGCGTTCGGCGGCAATTTCGAAGTATCCGATTTTGAAGCCGATTACCGTCTGCCAACGGATCTGCTGCGCACCTCGCCCTACATGACGCACCCGATCTTCCACATGAACCGCGCCGAAAGCGAGATGACCCGTTATATCCGTCGGCTCTCGGACCGGGATCTGGCGCTCGACCGGGCGATGATCCCGCTCGGTTCCTGCACCATGAAGCTGAATGCCACCGCGGAAATGCTGCCGATCACCTGGCCGGAATTTGCCGACATGCATCCCTTCTGCCCCGCCGATCAGGCGCTCGGCTATAAGGAAATGATTGAGGATCTCTCGGCAAAGCTTTGCCAGATCACCGGTTATGACGCGATTTCCATGCAGCCGAATTCCGGCGCGCAGGGCGAATATGCAGGGCTCCTGACGATCCGCAACTATCATATTGCGCAAGGTAATGCCCACCGCGACGTCTGCCTCATCCCGACGTCAGCACACGGCACCAATCCGGCATCCGCCCAGATGGTCGGCATGAAGGTGGTGCCGGTCAAGGCCAAGGAAAACGGTGACGTCGATCTCGACGATTTCCGCGCCAAGGCGGAACTCTATTCGGCAAACCTTGCCGCCTGCATGGTGACCTACCCCTCGACGCATGGCGTGTTCGAGGAAACCGTCAGCGAGATCTGCGCCATCACCCACCAGCATGGCGGTCAGGTTTATCTCGATGGCGCCAACATGAACGCCATGGTCGGCCTCTCCCGCCCCGGCGACATCGGCTCCGACGTTTCCCACCTCAACCTGCACAAGACCTTCTGCATTCCCCATGGCGGTGGTGGTCCCGGCATGGGCCCGATCGGCGTCAAGGCGCATCTCGCCGCCCACCTGCCCGGCCATGTGGCAACGGATGGTCGCGATGGGGCTGTGTCGGCGGCACCTTTCGGTTCACCGTCGATCCTGCCGATCTCCTGGTCCTATTGCCTGATGATGGGTGGCGAAGGCCTGACGCAGGCAACCAAGGTTGCGATCCTCAACGCCAACTATATCGCCGCTCGTCTCGCCGGCGCCTATGACGTGCTCTACAAGTCTGCGGCCGGCCGCGTCGCGCATGAATGCATTATCGATACCCGCCCGCTTGCTGCGTCCGCCGGCGTCACCGTCGATGACGTGGCAAAGCGCCTTGTGGATTGCGGTTTCCACGCCCCGACCATGAGCTGGCCCGTTGCGGGCACGCTGATGATCGAGCCGACGGAATCGGAAACCAAGGCCGAGATCGACCGCTTCTGCGATGCAATGCTCGCCATCCGTGAGGAAGCCCGCGCCATCGAAGAAGGCAGGATGGACCGCAACAACAACCCGCTGAAGAACGCGCCGCACACGGTGGAGGATCTGGTTGGCGAGTGGGACCGTCCCTATTCGCGCGAACAGGCCTGTTTCCCGCCCGGTTCGTTCCGCGTCGACAAATACTGGTCGCCGGTCAACCGCATCGACAATGTCTATGGCGACCGCAATCTGGTCTGCACCTGCCCGCCGATGGAAGATTATGCGGAAGCAGCTGAATAACCGGCAAGTCTCCCGATAACGCGCATAAAAAAATCCCCGGCTCCACACCGGGGATTTTTGCATGTCAGCCAAAGGTTGGATGTGATTAACGGCACTGCTGACGTGGGCCGCTCAGCGGCTGGTAGGTGTTGTCATAGGCGCGGTACGAGCGGTATTTGCTGGCGCAGTATTGTTCGTGCGAGCCGCTGACGGTGCGGTTGCCCTGTTGCGACGCGATGATGCCACCGATGACTGCACCTGCGGCCAGACCACCGATGATGGCGCCGGCATTGTTATGGTGACGGCGGTCGCGATCACGGTAGTCGCGGCGGTCGCTGCGATAATCCCGGCGATCCCAACGGTGGCCGCGGTCACGATCCCAGCGACCGGACCCATTGCCCCATCGCGGGTTAAGCTCCGGGCAGTTGGTCATATTGTTGCACCCAACGGTCTGCACTGTCGCTTCAGGCGCGGATGTCGTCATCTGACCCATCGGGCGCGCCACGAATGTGGGCGCGGCCATGGCCGGCAGGCTGGTCAGGGCTGTTGCCAGCGATACGACGGCAATCATCAGTTTATTCATCACGTTCGTCCAAACATATCCAGAGGTGCCGGTTAACGCACGCCGCCGCTTAAGGTTCCCGGGCGTCTTTACCGCAGGGGCATCAGGCCTGCTTTCGGCCGGTATCGCCGGCTAAGCGGGGCAGAGCAATATATGCCATCTGCCGCAAGCGATTTCGGCCTTCAGGGTCCTGTCAGTTTCGCGCCCTATCCGATGCGCATGGTCAACCCACGGAGAACCCTCATGGCCCTTTCCCTGCGCCTTTCGACACTTGTTGCCCTCTCGCTCACCCTTTCCACAGAGGCCTTTGCCGCCAGCACCATCATGGTCAAGGAGGATGGCGAAGCCGGCGGCCCAATGACCATCAGCCTCGACCACACCACCGTTCCGGCTGGCGAGGTGACGTTCATGGTTCACAACGACGCGATGAGCGAAGAACACGAAATGGTTCTCGTCAAGCTCAAGTCGGCTGACGAGACCGTCCCTGTTAACGCTGCCAAGCACCGTGTCGATGAAACCAAGCTGAAGAGCCTCGGCGAAGTCGCCGATCTGAAGGCCGGCAAGGATGGACAGCTGAAGGTGAAGCTCGCGGCCGGAAACTACCTTCTCCTCTGCAATATCAAGGGACATTATGAAGCCGGAATGAAAGCAAAGCTCACCGTTACACAATAATATTTTATGTATACTGGCGTCGATAATTTAGAATATGATGCACATCTTCTTGTCGGCAAAATACACGTCATACGAGTCCATATCGGCAAAAAAGGCC
The DNA here is from genome assembly GCF_058242805.1 of Neorhizobium sp. PAMB6716. Taxonomy (NCBI): domain Bacteria; kingdom Pseudomonadati; phylum Pseudomonadota; class Alphaproteobacteria; order Hyphomicrobiales; family Rhizobiaceae; genus Neorhizobium; species Neorhizobium sp. PAMB6716. Next base: position 1,510,394 of record NZ_CM177835.1, on the reverse strand, counting down.
TTAAGTTATTATTTTATCATAATAAGATAAATACCCAGGGTTGCTTTTTGTCAGTATTTTTCTGATAATATCCATGGCGGATTTCCTATAGCAAGATTATGACATGATCTCGCTTTGGAGATTTACATGCGGATTTCACGGCATCAGGATATTACCCAGGCATTGACTGACGTCCACCCCAGGCTCGTATCCGTTGTAGAGCGGGCTATGGAGATCTGCGTCATCGAATTTCGCGTCCATGACGGATTACGAACACTGGAAGAGCAGAAGGAATATGTCAGGTGCGGCGTTGCCCAAACCCTGACCAGCCTGCATCTCAGACAGACGGATACGGGGTTTGCCCACGCCGTCGACCTCGCCCCCTTTATCAACGGCAAGGTTCGCTTCGAACGCATACCCCTCTACCATGTCGCTGCCGCCATGCATCACGCCAGCCAGGAACTCGGAGTGCCGCTTGTCTGGGGTGGCGTGTGGGACCGCACATTGACCCAGCTTCCCGGGAATGCGGCAGATCTGGAAGACGAGGTGATCGCCTATACGGCACGGCGTCGCCAGGCGGGCAAGAAAGTGTCCATAGACGCCCATCACTACCAGCTGGACGGGCGTAACCGCCAATCCTTCGTGGAGTTCAACATGTGGCGCTGACGGCGGGATAGCAGACAGGCGTCAGCGCCTGCCGGCCCGCCGCATCGCCTGCCGGCTTAAGTGTTTCGCTCTAAGCGAAGCCTAACGGCTGAGGTGTTCTGAAAAATCAGCCGACAAACGCCCGTTCGATGACGAATTCGGCTGGCTTGTTATTGGCGCCTTCGGTCAGCCCTGCCTTTTCCAGCAGGTCCTTGGTGTCCTTCAGCATGGCCGTCGAGCCGCAAATCATGCCGCGGTCGATGGCGGGGTCAAGCGGTGGTACGCCAAGATCGGTGTAGAGCTTGCCGCTTTCCATGAGGTCGGTGATACGGCCCTGATACGGATAAGCTTCGCGCGTCACCGTCGGATAATGCTTCAGCTTGGTGCCGACGATTTCCGCCAGAAATTCGTGGTTGCGGATCTCTTCCATGAGATCAAAACCGTATTTCAGCTCGGCGATTTCGCGGCAGGTATGGGTGAGGATGACTTCCTCGAACTTTTCATAGGTTTCGGGATCGCGGATGAGGCTGGCAAAGGGCGCGATGCCGGTGCCGGTCGAAAACATGTAGAGCCGCTTGCCGGGGGTAAGCGCATCCAGAACCAGCGTACCCGTCGGCTTCTTGCGCATCAGCACGGTGTCGCCCGGCTTGATCTTCTGCAGATGCGAGGTCAGCGGCCCATCCGGTACCTTGATCGAAAAGAATTCCAGTTCCTCGTCCCAGGACGGACTTGCGATCGAATAGGCACGGTAGATCGGCTTTTCACCGACCATCAGGCCGATCATGGCAAATTCGCCGGAGCGGAAGCGATAACCGGCCGGGCGCGTCATGCGAAAGCGGAACAGATGGTCGGTATAATGCTCTACCGCCAGAACCGTTTCGGCATAAACGCCGTCGGGGATCTTGATCTCTGGCTTTGCGGCAAACTCTTCGGTCTTGGCGGGAGCATTCATACCGGTCGTCTCGTCCTGTTGTCGTTTCATCTCGCAGACGCGAAATATACCATGCCTTGGCGCATTTGAAGAGATGCGCGTTCATATGCCGCGCCTGGGGTGAAAAATATGTGCGGCAAAGTCAGCTTTATACCCATCCGCGGTTTTACCGCAGATGGGGTGCCACCATCAGGCGGAGCGGCGGCGCCAGCTATAGGCTTCGTCGGCCTTTGCCGTGCGCGCCGTTGGCTGGTAATGCACGTCAATGCCCGGCAGGCGGTTTTCGCCGAGCCGCTTCAGGGCCGTGGCGTTGGTGACGGAAAAGCTGTCGAAGCCGCAGCGCAGCATCAGCGGCACATGGTCGATCAGCACGTCGCCCACGGCCCGCAACTCATTCTTGTAGGCCAGCCGTTCACGCAGCAGTGAGGCATGGCTGAAGCCACGGCCATCGCTGAACGCCGGAAATTCGACCGCCACCAATTCCAGCCGATAAAGATAAGGTTCTAGCCGCCGCACGTCGTCGGCGGGCTTGATCAGAACGCCGAAGCCGACTTCGTTGCTGGTATCGGCCTCTTCGATCAGCCGGTCGAGCGACAACAGAGGCCGCTGGTCACCTTCCGCCTTCACCTCGTCGGTTTCGATGATCCAAGGATCGTTTTCGACAAAGCCGGTTTCTTTCCAGATGCGTGTCATCAGTGTCTTCCCCTCGCCCGTCATGCCGCTGCTGCCGTCTGGCCATAGAGCGCGTCCTTGAACGGCTGCGGCCCGACGCGACGATAGGCATCGAGAAAAATTTCGTCCTTGGACAGGCGGAGCCCGAGATAGGTGTCGACGATCTTTTCGACCGCGTCCGTCACCTTGTCCGGCTCAAAACCGCGCCCGATGATCTCGCCAATCGAGGTGTGTTCATCGCCGGACCCGCCAAGCGTGATCTGGTACAGTTCGGCACCCTTCTTCTCGACACCGAGAAGCCCGATGTGGCCGACATGGTGGTGGCCGCAGGCATTGATGCAGCCGGATATCTTGATCTTCAGTTCGCCGATTTCCGCCTGCCGCTCGGCCGAGCCGAAGCGGGTGGAAATGGCCTGCGCCACCGGGATGGAGCGCGCATTGGCGAGCGCGCAATAGTCCAAGCCGGGACAGACGATCATGTCGGTGATCAGGCCGGCATTGGCGGTCGCCAGCCCCTGCGCCACCAGCGCCCGGTAGACGGGTTCGAGATCGGCCAGCGCCACATGCGGCAGGATGACGTTCTGCTCGTGGCTGATGCGGATTTCGTCGAAGGCATAGTCCTCGGCGATATCGGCAATCGCCTCCATCTGCACGTCGGTCGCGTCACCGGGAATGCCGCCGATCGGCTTCAGCGAGATCGTCACCATGCCGTAATCGGGGTGCTTGTGCGGCTGCACGTTCTGATCCACCCAGCGGGCGAAATTGGCGTCTGCCTTTTTCCAGCCGGCAAGTTGCGCCCAGCCTTCGGACCGTTCACCGAGCGGCGGCGGTGCAAAATAGGTGGTAATCGCCTGAATGTCGGCCTCCGGCAGTTTCAGTTCGGTGCCCTGCAGATGGGCAAATTCCTCGTCCACCTGACGCGCCAGTTCTTCGGCACCCGTCTCGTGAACGAGGATCTTGATGCGCGCCTTGTATTTGTTGTCGCGCCGGCCGTGCAGGTTGTATACGCGCATGATCGCCGTCGTGTAGGACAGAAGATCCTCTTCCGGCAGAAAATCGCGGATTTTCTTTGCCACCATCGGTGTGCGGCCCTGCCCGCCGCCGACATAAACTGCAAAACCGGTCTTGCCGTCCTCGTTCTTTTTGAGGTGCAGGCCGATGTCGTGAACCTGGATGGCGGCACGGTCGCGCTCGGCACCGGTCACCGCAATCTTGAACTTGCGCGGCAGGTAGGAAAATTCCGGATGGACAGACGACCACTGGCGCAGGATTTCCGCGTAGGGGCGCGGATCGGCCACTTCGTCTGCGGCGGCGCCTGCAAAATGATCGGCCGTGACGTTGCGAATGCAATTGCCTGACGTCTGCAGCGCGTGCATTTCGACGGATGCAAGTTCGGCAAGGATGTCAGGCGTATCCGACAGCTTTGGCCAGTTGTACTGGATGTTCTGGCGCGTGGTGAAATGGCCGTAGCCACGGTCATATTTGCGCGCGATATGGGCGAGCATCCGCATCTGGCGACCGTTCAGCGTGCCATAGGGAATGGCAACCCGCAGCATGTAGGCATGCAACTGCAGATAAACGCCGTTCATCAGGCGCAGCGGCTTGAAGGCATCCTCGGCCAGCTCGCCGGACAGGCGGCGCGTCAACTGGTCGCGGAACTGTTCCACGCGGGACGATACAAAGGCGTGGTCGAACTCGTCGTAACGATACATGATATCCTCAGGCTGCGATAAAGGCCGGATCGGCAGGGGCAAAGCCGGCGGCATAGTCCATGGTGGGGCCGGCGGCGCGGATACGCTCGCGCAGGCGAAGCGGGCGAAGCGTGCCGTTCACCTCTTCCACTTCGACGATATTGACGTCGACGACGAGGTTGGCCGAAAAGTCACGCTTGCCGATGGCTTCGAGCGAGGTAACGGCCTCCGCGTGGCGGGCAACAAGCGCATCCTGCAGGCGCTCGTTCCAGGCGCCGCCTGCATCCAGCCACACGGCAATGCCATCGGTCAGGCGATTGGCGGTCAACACCTTGTCTGTCATGTCTCCATTCCCATCGTCATGCCGGGCCCCGTGACGGACGGACCGGTTCTCTAATGCGTGTGCCTGTATTATGACAGAGCGCATATGGGGTTAGAAGAAACGCAAATCCGCAACCGCTGCCGGTGGAGTATTTCTGTTCCGGCATTGACCGTAACGGGGAAAAATAAGCCTGTAGTGCGTCCACAGCCACGATCCACACTGCAATGCAGCAAGACGTTGAAAAGGCTTTGCCCGCATCTGCCTCGCCGGTTTAAGATAACCCATCTCTTGCGCTCCACTCATGAAGGACCAGCATCCGTGACCGGACATCCCCTCGCCTCGCGCCTTCTCGATGTCATCGAGAATGACATTATCCCGCTGACCGCCAAGGGGGTCGAAACCGGCAACAAGCTGTTTGGCGCGGCCATCCTGCGCAAATCCGATCTGTCACTGGTGATTGCCGAGACCAATAACGAGTTGGAAAACCCGCTCTGGCACGGGGAAGTCCATACGCTGAAGCGCTTTTACGAGATGGGTGAAAAGCCGGATACGCGCGACCTGATCTTTCTCTCCACCCATGAACCCTGCACCATGTGCATGTCGGCGATCACCTGGGCTGGATTTGATAATTTCTATTATTTCTTCAGCCACGAGGATTCGCGCGATGCCTTTGCCATTCCGCACGACCTGAAGATCCTCAAGGAAGTGTTTGACCTGGAACCGGGCGGTTATCGTCGAAAAAACACCTTCTGGAATGCCTTTGCCATTTCGGATCTGGTGGAAAGCGCCGACGGTGAGGACCGGGAGCGTATGCGTGACAAAGTGGCGGCCCTGAAGGCCCGCTATGACGAACTCTCCGAGATCTACCAAGAGAGCAAGAGCGGCAACAGCATACCGCTCAACTGACGCCACCTATTTCAGACAGTACACAGGATGCCTTTCCCCATGCAGCCCTCACGCGACATTTCGCGCCTGATCGACCTCATGTCCGCGCTTCGCGATCGCCAGACCGGCTGCCCCTGGGATGTCGAGCAGACATTCGAGACGATCAAGCCCTATACGATCGAGGAAGCCTATGAGGTGGCAGACGCCATCGAACGCGATGACATGGAGGACCTGAAGGACGAACTGGGCGACCTGCTGTTCCAGGTGGTGTTTCACGCGCAGATGGCGTCCGAGGCCGGCGAGTTTGAATTCGGTGATGTGGTGGAGGCGGTGATGACCAAGATGATCCGCCGCCATCCACATGTCTTTGCCCGCTCCGATGTCGCGACACCGGATGCGGTCAAAGTGCAGTGGGATGAGATCAAGGCGGCGGAAAAGCGTGAACGAGCAGACCGTCGCGCCCGGCGCGGCGTGACGGACGATGCCAAGGCAGGTTTTCTCGGCAGCGTCCAGCGCAGCCAGCCGGCATTGACCGAAGCGTTGAAACTTCAGGAGCGTGCCGCAAAAGTCGGTTTCGACTGGTCCGAAGCCGAACCGATCCTCGACAAGATCGAGGAGGAAATTGGCGAGTTGCGCGAGGCGCTGAAGAGTGGCAAGCCGCACAAGGTGAAGGACGAACTCGGCGATCTCATCTTTGCCCTCGTCAATATCGGTCGTCACGTCAAGGCCGATCCGGAACAGGCCCTGCGCGGCACCAACACCAAATTCCGCAGGCGCTTCAGCTATATCGAAAGTTCACTTCAGGAACTGGGTGTGACGCTGGAAGATGCAACGTTGGAGGAGATGGAGGCCTTGTGGCAGGCGGCAAAGGCTGGGGAGTGAAGGCCGCGAAGGCACGGGTAATACTTCGGGACACCGGGCCTGCAGGCATCATGTTTCTGGAAGATCGATCTTTCGGCCACGATGAAACAGTCGGATGATTGTCACCGTGCCGTCGCGCACTTGAAAGGCAATCGTGGCCTGTCGACGATAGCCCACGGTGCGAAGCCCTTTTCGCTCTGTGCGCTCTCGGCCTCGTTCCGGGAAGGTCGCGAACCCGAGGCAATAGGCATAGATTTCTGCGACGTATCGCGTTGCGTCAGCGTCACCGGCGCATGGCAACAGATAATCATAGAGGTCCTGGAAGTCTGCGATGGCTTCCGGCGCAAATTTCACACGGTGTGTCGCCTGATGTGTCACTTGGCTGAGTGTGAGGAACCGCGGCGCGCATCTATATGTGCCTCTATCTGGCGCCATGCTTGCGCGTCATCAACTGCGCGGGATGGATTTGCATCGAGACGATCGACCGTTGGAAGGACTGTCTCATTGATCCAGTCCTCCAGCCCGGCGCTCTCGGTCGCAAGCGACCGAAGGCCTTCGTTGATGACCTCTTGTTCAGAAGCGTACTCTCCGGACCTCACCTTCAAGTCCACCATCTCGGCCAGATCCGGCGGCAGTGTAATGGTCAAGGCGTGGTTCGCTTTCATAGGAGCCGTCCTCTTCTCAAGGGAATATGACACCATATTGCCGTGAAATAGGCAAGATTTTCGGTAGGCCGGCAAACCGCTGTCCGTGTGTCATCAGGCCGACCCTCAGGCGAGAAACTGGCGAACCTGGTCCTACCGCTCCCACTCTTCCTTCTCCGGCGCCATCAGCACACCGAGCTTGCGCTCCAGTGCCTGGGCCTGCTCTCCCGAAAGCCGGAGATCGAAGGCAACCGAGCCGTCTTCGCGGTCGTCGCGACCATCGACCAGCGCATTATCGTAGACCCAGGAGACCAACGACAGCTTTTGCGGCGGAACGACGATCGTCACCTCGGTCAGCACGCCGGAGAGGCGGTGCGAAATCTCGTCCATGAGAGCATCGACGCCCTCGCCGGTGACGGCCGAGACTGCCATGACGTTTTCGCGCCCGGCAGCCTTTTCGGTTATGGCGTCATGAGCTTCCGGCTCAAGTCGGTCGACCTTGTTCCACACCTCGATGATGCGGGCGTCCCGCTCCTTCTCATCGATGCCGAGGTCGGCGAGAATACGCAGCACGTCACCGGCCTGCGCGCCATTGTCAGGGTCGGACATGTCGCGCACGTGAAGAACTAGATCGGCTTCCAGCACTTCTTCCAGTGTCGCCCGGAAGGCGGCGACCAGATGGGTCGGCAGGTCGGAGATGAAGCCAACGGTGTCGGAGAGGATGACGGTGCGGCCATGCGGCAGCTTCATGCGGCGGAGCGTCGGGTCGAGCGTGGCAAACAGCATGTCTTCGGCGAGAACACCGGCGCCGGTGATGCGGTTGAACAGCGTCGACTTGCCGGCATTGGTATAACCGACAAGCGCCACGATCGGATGCGGCACTTTGCGGCGCTTGGCGCGGTGCAGCTGGCGGGTGCGCACCACCTGCTCCAGCTCCTTCTCGAGCTTGACGATGCGGTCCTGCAGCATGCGCCGGTCGGCCTCGATCTGGGTTTCACCCGGGCCACCCATGAAGCCTGCGCCACCGCGCTGACGCTCAAGGTGGGTCCAGCTGCGAACCAGACGGCCCTTCTGGTAATTGAGATGCGCCAGATCCACCTGCAGCGTGCCCTCCTTGGTGGAGGCGCGGCGGCCGAAAATTTCAAGGATCAGACCGGTGCGGTCGATGACCTTGGCGTTCCAGTGTTTTTCGAGATTGCGCTGCTGCACGGGCGTCAGCGGATGGTCGACGATGACCAAGCCGGCATCGTGTTCATCCAGAAGTGCGCCGATTTCCTCGATTTTGCCCGTACCGATCAGGGTTGCCGGACGCGGCTGGGCGACTGGAATAATCAGCCCTTGCACAATCGTCAGATCGATCGCGCGGGCAAGGCCGATGGCTTCTTCCAGCCGGCTCTCGTCGGTGCGCCGAGGCGCAAAGCCGGATGCATCGCCCGGCAGTGCGCGCGCGCCCTTGTTCTGTTTCAGAACCGGCACCAGCACGACGGCGCGCATATCATCGCGCCGCTTTTCCATTTCCGGCACGAGGGATTCGTTGGATGTATCGCGCGTCGTGGTAATGGTGATCGTCCTTCAGTGACAGGCAGCACGCGCTGCATTTTTAAATGCCGAATTGAGCGGTGTGGGACCCTGCAGCGTCGTTACGTGCTTTTCAAGGATGCGGGCACCGTTCAAGGCGCGCATAGGCTCCCTGAAGGCTTCCCGCCATTCAACCGATGACGCCTTGGCACAAAAGGGTAAGGCACGGGCAAACATCAATGCCATCGCAGCCCACTCGTGCCACAGATGGGGCGAGCGGAACTGCAATTCAACCGGCAATCATGGAAATTGCCTCTGGGGGTATGTTCAGGCAGCGCTCTCTTCGCTTTCGAACATCTGCATCGGCTGGCCCGGCATGATGGTCGAAATTGCATGCTTGTAGACGAGCTGCGAATGCCCGTCCCGGCGCAGCAACACGCAGAAATTGTCGAAGGACGTCACAACGCCCGTCAACTTGACGCCGTTGATAAGAAAGATAGTGAGAGAGATTTTCTGCTTCCGGACCGTGTTGAGAAACAGATCCTGAAGATTTTGAGAACGTTCCGCCATAGCGCCGCTTCTTTCTTTCTTGCCGGCTTGAGCGCCGGGATATTGATCACGCGTGAGAAAACAGTGGCAAACCCTCTCCTGCCTCCGCAATCCGCATGATTGGTTATCAAATCGCCGTCTTTTCCGCAACGCCGAATACACGACGGCGGTGAGATGGAAAAACGCCGCCACAACCCCTAATACAGCGCGCTCAAAGCCCTTTGAGGAGGGCATAAGCAGATGCCCTCACCTGGATTGCGCCTGCGAAGAAACACGGGGCTGGAGGTGCGCGCGTCACGGCAGCCTAGTCATGCGAATCGCAACCGTCTTGGCGTGCGGCAAATTTTGGTGTCATTTTTAAAAATACTGGATCGACACGCGAAACAGTTGCTCGACATCCTTCACGGCCTTTGAGGTTGCAAACAGCACCACGCGATCCCTGGCGCGGATGCGGGTGTCGCCGCTCGGGCGAAGCACCGTGCCGTTGCGCATGATCGCACCGATACGGATGCCCGCCGGCAGGTCGAGATCGCGGAAGGGGCGGCCAACGAGCGGCGAGGTTTCCAAGGCTTCGGCCTCGATCACCTCGGCTGCACCGTTCTGCACCGCATAAACGGAGCGGATACGTCCCTTTCGCACGTGCTGGAGAACACGGGAAATGGTCACGGCGCGCGGATTGATCAGCGAATCGATATTGAGGGAAGCACTGACATCGCCGAGAGACGACGAGTTGACCAGCACGAGATTGGATTTGCAGCCCAGCGCCTTGGCCATCACGGCGCTTAGGATGTTGACCTGGTCGCTGTTGGTGAGCGTTACGATCAGATCGGCATCCTGGATATCGGCCTGCTGGAGAATGTTCTGGTCGAGTGCCGAGCCATGCAGCACGATCGTGTGGCGCAGGTGCTCGGAGACGGCAACGGCGCGGTCCCGGTCGCTCTCGATGATCTTGATGCGTGTCTTCGGCTGCATTTCCTCAATGCGGCGGGCAACATATTGGCCGATATTTCCGCCACCGGCGATAATGATGCGGCCGGCTTCCTTTTCTTCGTGGCCGAACAGGCCGAGCGTGCGCCGCGTGTGGTCGCGCTGGCAGATGACATAGGCGAGATCGCCCGCCTGCAGCTGGTCGGCCGAGCGGGGAACGAACAGCCGGCCCTGGCGGTGGATGCCGACGACGGTGGCGACAAGATCGGGAAACAGTTGGCTCAACTGTTCGAGCGGCGTGCTGATGACCGGGCAGTCTTCCATACATTCGATGGCAACCATGGCGATATGGTCTTCGGCGAACCGCGCAACGTCGGTGGCTCCCGGAAACGAGATGCGCCGCAGCACCATCTTGCCCACTTCGATTTCCGGCGAAATCGTCACGTCGATCGACATGTTCTTGCTGCTGAACAGATCGGCATATTCCGGCAGGAGATAACTTTGAGCGCGGATGCGGGCGATTTTCGTCGGTACGCTGAACAGGGCATGCGCCACTTCGCAGGCCACGATATTTACTTCGTCATAGAGGGTGACAGCGATGATCATGTCCGCCTGCTCGGCGCCGGCCTTGGCCAGGACGTCCGGATGGGCGCCGTGGCCGACATAACCGCGCACATCCAGCGTCTCGGTAATCGCATTGATCAGCGTTGCCGAAGTGTCGATGACGGACACTTCGTTATCCTCTTGCGACAGCCGTTCCGCGATGCCGTAGCCAACCTGGCCCGCGCCGCAAATGATTACCTTCATGACGTCCCCTCAAACCCCGGCGCGACGGCGACTTTCAGTCGCAATAGCACATCAAACGCCAAGTGATTTCAACTTGCGATGGAGCGCCGAGCGTTCCATGCCGACGAATTCAGCGGTGCGGGAAATATTGCCGCCGAACCGGTTGATCTGCGCCACCAGATAATCGCGCTCGAACATTTCGCGTGCTTCGCGAAGCGGCAGTGTCATGATGTGGTGATCGCCCTTGCCGGACATCTTCGGCAGCATGTCGCCGAGATCGGTCGGCAGCATATCGGCGGAAATCGGCGTGTCGGGCCCATCGGTGCGGGCCAGAATCATCAGCCGCTCGATATTGTTGCGCAACTGGCGCAGATTGCCCGGCCAGTCATGCGCCTGCAGCACCGCCATGGCGTCGTCACCGATCTTGCGCGGACGAATGCCGGCCTGTTCGGAAATCTGGCGCATGAATCCATCGACAAGGAAGGGAATATCCTCGCGACGCTCGGCAAGGGCCGGCACCTTGACCGGAACGACAGCAAGCCGGTGATACAGATCCTCGCGGAATATTCCCTCACCGATCAGGCTTTCGAGATTGTAGGCGGTGGAGGAGATGATGCGCACATCGACCTTGACCCGCTTGTTGCCGCCGACGCGCTCGAACTGTTGGTCGACCAGCACGCGCAGGATCTTGTTTTGCGTCTCGCGCGGCATTTCTCCCACTTCGTCGAGGTAGAGAATGCCGCGATGGGCCTCTTCCAGCGCGCCGATCTTGCGCGGCTGGCCAGGCCCGCCTTCAGATCCGAACAGCGCCATTTCCATGCGCTCGGGCGTGATCGTTGCGGCATTCAGCGCCACGAAGGGCCCGGCGGCACGCGACGAGCGACGGTGGATCATGCGGGCCACCAGTTCCTTGCCGGAACCGGAAGGGCCGAGGATCATGATGCGGCTGTTGGTCGGCGAAACCTTCTCGATGGTCTGGCGCAGCTGCGAGATTGCAACGGAGGTGCCGACCAGTTCTCCGGCGTCGCCGGTGCGCTTCTTCAGTTCCGTCACCTCGCGGCGCAGTTTTGAGTTTTCCAGCGCCCGCTCGGCAATCAGGATCAGCCGGTCTGCCTTGAACGGCTTTTCGATAAAATCGAAAGCGCCGCGCTTGATGGCGGAAACCGCTGTCTCGACATTGCCGTGGCCGGAAATCATCACCACCGGCAGGTCCGGATGGCGTGCCTTTACCTCGTCCAGCAAGGCCAGTCCGTCCAGTTTGCTGCCCTGCATCCAGATGTCGAGGAAGACGAGGCGGGGAACGCGATCGGAGATGGCAGCCAGCGCGCTGTCGCTGTCATGGGCAACGCGCGTTTCATGGCCTTCGTCGGAGAGAATACCGGACACGATATCACGGATGTCGGCTTCGTCATCCACGACCAGAATATCAGACGCCATAGGACACTTCCTTTTCATTGTCTGTTTCGGGGGCTGCTGCCGCCTGCGGATGCGGCAGGATCACCCGGATCATGGCGCCTTTGCCATGATCGAAATCGGCCGGCGCATCGTGCAATTCGAGCTGCCCGCCATGTTCCTCGATGATTTTCTTGACGATCGCGAGCCCAAGGCCGGTGCCTTTTTCGCGCATCGTCATATAGGGTTCCAGGATCCGGTGACGGTTTTCCACCGGAAGCCCCTTGCCATTGTCGATCACATCCACCTTGAATTCATCGCGGCTGGCATCGAAGGCGGCGCGCACCAGCACGCGGCGACCGTCGCGTTCTTCCTCGCTTGGCACGGCTTCAATCGATTCGACAGCGTTCTTGATGAGATTGCCAAAGGCCTGTCCCAGCATGCGCGCATCAAACAGGCCTTCGAGTGGCGCGTCGCCCAGTTCCCGCTGGAACCTGACATGGCTCGTGCCCATTTCGCGCAGAAAGATCGCGTCGCGCACGATGTCGCGAAGATCGGCACGTTCCTTGGCGGGTTTTGGCATCCGTGCAAAGGCGGAAAACTCGTCCACCATACGGCCGATATCCCCGACCTGGCGTACGATCGTGTCGGTGCACTGGTCAAACACGGCCCGGTCGCTCTCGTCGATCTGCTTGCCGTAGCGGCGCTTCAGGCGCTCGGCCGAGAGCTGGATGGGCGTCAGCGGGTTCTTGATCTCATGGGCGATGCGGCGGGCGACATCGGCCCAGGCGGTGGAGCGCTGCGCAATCACCAGATCGGTGATGTCGTCGAGGGTGATCACGTAGGATTCGGCGGAATTGCGCTGCTCCTCGCGCGTCACCTGGACAGAAAGCGTGCGCTCCTTGCCGCCGCGCATCAGGTAGACCTCCTTGCGGAAGTCTGCGCGCGCCCGCCCCGTGGCCTCCTTCAGCACCTGATCGATCTCCGGTGCCACGTCCGACAGCGGCTGGCCCAGAAGTTCCGCTGCCGGAAGCGCCAGAACGTCTTCGGCAGACGGATTGACGATGGTGATGCGATTGTCGTCCTCGACGCCGATCACGGCCGCCGTGACGCCGGAAAGCACGGCCTCGATGAACCGTCGGCGGTCGTCCACCTCGTCCTTGGCCACCAGAATTTCGTCGCGCTGACTTCGGATCTGCGAAATCATCTTGTTGAAGGTCCGCGACAGGTTGCCAACGTCGCCGTCGGCGGAGCGCACCGGCACGACGACGCTCAAATTGCCGGTCGCGACGCTGTCGGCGGCGCTGATCAGCAGGCGGATCGGCCGCACGATGCGGTCGGCAACGGCAATGGCCGTCCAGATGGCCGCGAGAAGCACGATCAGCGCAAAGCCGAGGTAAAGAACCGCAAAGGCCACCTGCAGGCTCATGCGGCCTGCTTCCATCGACTGGTATTCGGCGCGGTTATCCTCCATCAGCCGCATGGCGGCCATGACCTTCGGATCGACCGCGCGGATCGTATAGAGGAAGGCGCCGGAGATCGCATCGAGCCGGATGATGGCGCCGACGAGGTTTGTGACGCCGGGCGGAATGAGCGTCGGCTGGCCGGCCGCCGAGCTTGCCAGGGCATCCTTCGGGATGGCCGGCAGCGGCCGTTCCGTCTTGATATCGGCCTGGGCGATTGCCGTGCCGTCCTCGCGCACCAGGAAGGCACCGAGCAGGCCGCGCCCGCGCGCCTGGCGCGTCATCAGATCGACGAAACCGGTGCGGTCGAGATAAAACATGGCGCGGTTGCGCTCGAGATCATTGGCCATCGAGACGGTCTGGCCCTGCAGATAGCTGGCGTTTTCCAGCATATAGGCCTGGGCGACATCGAGTGACGACTGCACGATCGACTGCGTGCGCAGCGAAAACCAGCGGTCGAGCCCGACATTCAGCGTGATGCTGGCAAAGATCGCGACAAGAACGGCAGGTGTGATCGCCACAAAGGAGAACAGCACGACGATGCGCACATGCAGCCTTGCGGCCGCCCTGCCCCGCCGCCGGGCCTTCAAAAGCCGGCCGACCTCACGGGCAATCAGATACATCAGGCCGAGCACGAACAATGCGTTGAGAACGGCAGAGGCAATAACGACATTGGTCGTCGGCGCAATCGGCGTCAGTCCAAGCAGCACGAACAGGGTGAACATCGCACAGGACAGCGCACCGCCAGCCAGCAGCAGGCCGGGCAGCGCAAACGAGGCCCTGCGGTCCTGCACCAACGTCGCCGGATCGTCTCCGGCGTCGGTTGCCAAGCCATCTGTCATTCCGAAATCCACTTCTAACCTCGCGGGAACGCGAGGCGCATGCATGTGACCCAAGGTCTCCGCGACGGCGAACAGATGTTCGCCCCCGAGAGGCTTATGCCAAGGCGCCCTTGCGTGACTATTGAGCAACGCAATGTGGCGAAAATGCAACGAGGTGTCCTGCGCTGTCAAGCCGCAAAGGCTTATGCGCCGCGCGAGCTGCGGTAGACGGAGACACCGAGTTCGCGGATTTTCTTGCGCAAAGTGTTGCGGTTGAGGCCAAGAAGATCGGCAGCCTTGATCTGATTGCCGCGCGTGGCGGTGAGTGCGGCAAGGATCAGCGGATATTCCATTTCGGTCAGCACGCGGTCATAAAGGCCTGGAGGCGGCAGGTTATCGCCAAAACCGGCGAAATAGCTGCGCATGTTCTCCTCCACCGCCTGCGCGATGGTGAGATTGCCCGAGCGCGCGCCCATCTTGTCGATCGGGCTGTCGGGGACGTCCGAACGAAGCTCCGATTCCATGATTTCGCGGGTGATGACTTCCTGGGGATAAAGTGCCATCAGCCGACGCACGAGGTTTTCCAGCTCGCGCACATTGCCGGGCCAGGCATAACCCTTCATCACATCCAGCGCTTCATTGTCGAAACGCTTGGCGTCAAGGCCTTCCTTTTCGCCGAGCTGCATGAAGTGGCGCACCAGATCGGCAATGTCTTCGGCGCGGTCGCGCAGCGGCGGCAGGCGCAGCGGCACCACGTTCAGGCGATAGTACAGATCTTCGCGGAACAGGCCCTGGTTGATCAGCTGCTTTAAATCCTTGTTGGTGGCCGCCACGATGCGCACGTCGGTGCGGATCGGGGTTCGCCCGCCAACGGTGGTATATTCCCCCTGCTGCAGCACGCGCAAAAGACGGGTCTGGGCATCCATCGGCATGTCGCCGATTTCGTCGAGGAAGAGCGTGCCGCCCTCGGCCTGCTCGAACCGGCCGGTCGAGCGGTTCTGCGCGCCGGTAAACGCGCCCTTCTCGTGGCCGAACAGTTCCGATTCGATGAGATCACGCGGAATGGCCGCCATGTTGATGGCAACGAAGGGGCCGTTTCGGCGCTTGCCGTAATCATGCAGCGCGCGCGCCACCAGTTCCTTGCCGGTGCCTGATTCGCCGGTGATCATCAGCGTCAGGTCCGTCTGCATCAGGCGGGCGAGTACGCGGTAGATTTCCTGCATGGCGGCGGAACGGCCAACCAGCGGCATGCCATCCTGCATGTCGTCATCGAGCTTTGCCGGCTTGCGCTTCGGTTCCGACAGAGCCCGGCCGATAATGGCAATCAGTTCGGTGAGGTCGAAGGGTTTTGGCAGGTAATCATAGGCGCCCTTTTCGGAAGCCTTGATCGCCGTCATGAAGGTGTTTTGCGCGCTCATCACCAGGACCGGCAGTTCCGGCCGGGATTTCTTGATGCGCGGCAGAAGGTCAAACGCGTTCTCGTCGGGCATGACGACGTCGGTGACGACGAGATCGCCCTCGCCGGCCGAAATCCAGCGCCAGAGCGTGGCGGCATTCGAGGTGATGCGGACGTCGTAGCCCGCGCGGGTCAGCGCCTGGTTCAGTACGGTGCGGATGGCCGCGTCGTCGTCGGCGACAAGGATCGTAGCGGTCATTTCAAGTTTCCTGTCGTGTTCAAGCTGCGGCCATCATCGGGGTAGCCGTCATCCTTGTGCATGGGCATCAAAACGCGGAAAATCGTTCGGCGGGCCTGGCTGTCGCATTCGACGATGCCGCCATGGGCGCCGATGATTTTTGCAACAAGCGCAAGGCCAAGGCCCGAGCCATTGGTCTTGGTGGTGATGAAGGGATCAAACAGGTGCGGCACGAGATCGCTCGGCACGCCCGGTCCATTGTCGATGACGCAGAATTCCAGCGGCAGCGAGATTTTTTCGCGCGTGCCGGCCACCGACAGGCGGATGCCGGGGCGATAGGCCGTCGTCAGCATGATCTCGCCATCCTGCTGGTCGCCGATGGCTTCGGAGGCGTTCTTGATGAGGTTCAAAAACACCTGCACCAGTTGGTCTCTGTTGGCATAGACCGATGGCAGCGACGGATCGTAGTTTTCCAAAATCTTGATGTCGCGGGCAAAACCGGCCTTGGCGATTGCCTTCACATGGTCGAGCACGGAGTGAATGTTGAGCGGCAACCGGTCGACCGGTCGTTCGTCGGAAAACACTTCCATGCGGTCGACCAGTGAAACGATGCGGTCGGTCTCATCGCAGATGAGGCGCGTCAGCGACCGATCCTCGTCGGGAACAACGCTTTCCAGAAGCTGAGCCGCACCTCGGATGCCAGACAACGGATTCTTGATCTCATGCGCCAGCATGGAGGCAAGGCCGGTCACCGAACGGGCTGCGGCCCGGTGCGTCAGCTGCCGGTCGATCTTGTCGGCCATGCTGCGCTCCTGGAAGACAACGACCACCGAACCCGGTTCGCTGACAACGGGTGCGACGTAGAGGTCGACCAGCTTTTCCTGGCCAAGCCGTGGCGAGGAAAGATCGACACGGTATTCGTTGACGGGGGCGCGGCGGTCGCGCACCTGATCGATCAGCGCCAGAAGCGGGCTGCCGAAGGGAATGAAGGTGGAAATCTTGTTGCGGGCCAGATGCGAGGCGCTGGCGCCGAAAAAGGCTTCGGCCTCCCAGTTGGCAAAAGCGATGCGTCCGGTGTCATCCACCAGGATAACAGGGTTCTGCACCGAATTCAGCACCGCCATGGCCAGCGGGTTGTTGCCGCTGCCATCGTGCGAGATCGCGCTCATGCTGCCTCCCTGCTGGCGTTGCCGGCCCCTGTGGCAATCGCGTCCCAGAGGACGCGCGCGACCACATCGGCATTTTTCTCCGTCATCAGTGCTGCCTTTCGTTCCGCCGCAAAATGCGGCGCACAACGGTCGAGATACCAGCCCACTTGTTTGCGGGCATGGCGAAGACCGGCTTCGCGTCCATAAAATTCCAGCATCATCTCATAGTGTTCGCAGGCGACATCCGCCATTTCGCGTGCCGACGGCAGAGCGTGGCCGGCAAGGACGCCGGGATGCCAGGGACGCCCCTGCGCACCGCGTCCGAGCATCACGGCATCGGCGCCCGAGCGGCGCAGGATTTCGTGGGCATCGTCCACCGTCTCTACATCACCATTGGCAATGAGCGGAACGGCGATGACCTCGCGCACGCGGGCAATCGCATCCCAATCGGCACGGCCTTCGTAAAACTGCATGCGGGTGCGGCCATGCACGGTAATCATTTTTACGCCGGCCTGTTCTGCACGGGCGGCAATCTCAGGCGCATTCAAGGACGTCTCATCCCAGCCGAGCCGCATCTTCACGGTCACGGGAATGGAGACGGCGCCCACCACCGCCTCGATCAGCGACAGCGCATGATCGGGATCGCGCATCAGCGCCGAGCCGGAATAACCGCCCGTGACCTTCTTTGCCGGACAGCCCATGTTGATATCGACGATATCGGCGCCGTTGGCTTCCACGATGCGGGCTGCTTCCGCCATCCAGTGGGCCTCGCGCCCGGCGAGCTGCACCATGTGCGGGCGAATGCCGGTGCCTTTCAGGCGTTCCCATGATTCGCCACGATTGGCCGCCAGTTCGCGGCTTGCCACCATTTCCGTCACCACAAGCCCTGCCCCATAACGCCAGGCGAGCTGGCGGAAGGGTAAATCCGTCACGCCCGACATCGGCGCCAGCACAACTCGATTGCGGATCGCGACAGGCCCAATCGAAAAAGGACGAGCGAGGGACGGAGGGTTCAACTGATGATCTTTCGGGCACATAAAGTTTCTGCACTATTTTTATTCACAGATTGAGCGTTTGCCAAGAGCAATTCCCAAACTGCGATATTTCAGGGCGACGTGCTGGAAATGGGCGTTTTGAGTCTATAGTTCTCCAGTGTCAACTCACCCAGTCCTTTACTCCCGTCAATCCCACCAGTTAGCGAGCCCGGCAGGCAGTTTCATGACAATTGGCATCGTTATCGTGGCAGCGGGACGCGGAGAGCGGGCCGGTTCGCCCCAGGAAGGCCCCAAGCAGTATCGCCGCATCGGTGGTGAGGCGGTGATCCACCATGCGCTGAGGCAGTTCCTCACCTGGCCGCGCTCTGGTCCGATCGTGGTCGTGATCCATCCGGATGACGAGACACTGTTGTCCGACGCCGTGCGTGGCCTTGCCGGCGCGCAATCGCTGATCACCACATTGGGCGGTGAAACGCGCCAGCAATCGGTCTTCGCGGGCCTGCGGGTGCTGTCGCAAACTGATGCGACCCATGTGATGATCCACGATGCCGCACGCCCCTTTGTCGATCATGCGCTGCTGGACCGGATCGCACAGGCGTTTGACGACGGTGAGGAGGCCATCCTGCCCGCCTTGGCTGTGACCGATACGCTGAAACGCGCCGGCGCCGATGGTGTGGTGCATGAAACCGTGCCGCGCGCCGGGCTTTATGCGGCACAGACACCGCAGAGCTTTTTTCTTCCCGCCATCCGTGCCGCGCATGACAAGGCTGCAAGCCTCCGGCGCGACGATTTTACCGACGATGCCTCGATTGCCGAATGGGCCGGACTGACGGTCCGGCTGGTCGAGGGATCCGCCGACAATGTGAAACTGACGATCAAGCGAGACCTTGCCATGGCCGACGAAAAACTTTCCTCCGCGCAGATGCTGCCTGATGTGCGCACCGGCAATGGTTATGACGTGCATCAACTGGTGCCGGGCGACGGCGTGACGCTTTGCGGCGTGTTCATGCCCCATGACCAGAAACTGAGCGGCCATTCGGATGCCGACGTGGCGCTCCATGCGCTGACCGACGCGCTGCTTGCCACCTGCGGCGCCGGCGATATCGGCGATCATTTTCCACCAAGCGACATGCAGTGGAAGGGGGCGGCGTCGCGGATCTTTCTCGCCCACGCCGCAGAGATCGTGCGCCAGCACGGCGGCATTATCACCAATGCCGATATTTCGCTCGTGGCCGAAGCACCGAAAATCGCGCCACACCGGGAGGCCATGCGCCGCAATCTCTCGGAAATTCTCGCCATTTCGCTGGATCGTTGTTCGGTGAAGGCAACCACCAATGAAAAAATCGGCTTCATCGGCCGCAAGGAAGGTATTGCCGCCATTGCAACCGCGACAGTCGTTTATGGCTTCCTGAAGCCATGAGCGTGTTTGCGGGCGAGATAGAGGTTTTGGCGCAGCAGGTGATCAGCCTTTGCGCGGCGCGCGGCTGGCAGGTGGCGACAGCCGAATCCTGCACCGGCGGGCTGATTGCCGGCGCGCTCACCGACGTGTCTGGTTCCTCTGCCGTCGTCGACCGGGGTTTTGTGACCTATAGCAATGCGGCAAAGCAGGAGCTGATCGGTGTCGATGCCGCAACGCTTCAGATATTTGGCGCCGTGTCGCGCGAAACGGCACTGCAGATGGTGAAGGGCGCGCTGCTCCGTTCGAACGCGTCCGTGGCCGTCGCCGTCACCGGCATTGCTGGCCCCGGTGGCGGCTCGGTCGAAAAGCCGGTCGGCCTCGTCCATATCGCGGCGATGACGAAGACCGGCGCCCTCCTCCACCGCGAGATGCGCTATGGCGATCTCGGCCGCGACGGCGTGCGCCTGGCAACCGTCAGCACGGCGTTATCCCTGCTGATCGAGCTTGCTCAGGCGTAAATCTTGTCGGCGCGCGTCTCGAAGGCTTCGGCAAACATGCGAAACGCCCGGTCGAACATCGAGCCCATGACGGCGCCGAGAATGCGGCTCTTGAACTCGTAGTCGATGAAAAAATCCACCACGCACCCTTCAGGCGCCGGCGTGAAATGCCAGCGGTTGTCGAGATACTTGAACGGCCCTTCGATGTATTTGACATCGATGGTGAGTTCAGCCGGATTGAGCAGGACCTGCGTCGTAAAGGTCTCCCGGATGGCCTTGTAGCCAACGGTCATATCCGCCACCAGAAGCGTCTTGCCGTCACGCTCCTTGCGGGAGCGCACCGTCAGCCCGTCGCAGAGCGGCAGGAATTGCGGATATTTTTCGATATCCGCAACAAGGGCGAACATGTCTTCTGGGGAATGCCGGACGGGGCGGTGATTTTCAAACTTTGGCATGACACTGAGCTAGTGGTGGAACGATCGGTTGGCAAGAGACAGTTCGTCGCGTGCTGTCTGGAGTTTTTCCAGACAGGCCTAATGCGAATTTAACCTTTATCACCAAGAATTGTGATGGGCGGATCGAACAGCAGGCGGTTCCCTGCTGTCGCGCAATGTGTGCCGCAACAGGTTCAACATCGGATTACGCACAAAAAACAGTGTCTTGGGGCCTCATTTTCTTTTTGGGCGACAATGTCCGGCTCCTATCAGCAGGCCGGGCAGCCCGCGAAAAAATGGCCAAGAGATGAAATGGCATGATGATGCAACCAAACAACATGGCAAGAATGACAGACGATTTCACACAGGTCATGCGGCTGCTCGAATCGGCCCGGCAGCTGGCTGAAATGAACAACCTGACGATGCTGGTCTACCTGGTCGAAGTCGCCAAGGCGGAGGCACGCAGCCACCGCTTCGAGTTGCGCGAGCGCAAGCGCGGCCAGATCGTCACCGACGACTAGGCTTACTCGGCCGCAATCATCAGCTTCTTCTCGCGGGCGGCCCGAAGGCGTGCGAAATCGTCGCCGGCATGGTGCGAGGAGCGGGTCAGCGGGCTCGAGGCCACCATCAGGAAACCCTTCGTATAGGCCACCGTCTCGTAAGACTTGAATTCGTCGGGCGTCACGAAGCTCATCACCTTGTGGTGCTTGCGTGTCGGCTGCAGATACTGGCCGATGGTGAGGAAATCGACATCTGCGGTGCGCAGGTCGTCCATCAGCTGCAGCACTTCGTTGCGCTCTTCCCCAAGGCCGACCATGATGCCGGATTTGGTGAACATCGTCGGATCAAGTTCCTTCACCCGCTGGAGCAGGCGCACGGAATGGAAATAGCGCGCGCCGGGGCGCACCGTCAGGTAATTGCCGGGCACCGTTTCCATATTATGGTTGAACACATCGGGCTTTGCCGCCACGACCCGTTCCAGTGCTCCCGGCTTTTTCAAGAAGTCCGGCGTCAGGATCTCGATG
This sequence comes from Neorhizobium sp. PAMB6716, assembly GCF_058242805.1. Lineage (NCBI taxonomy): Bacteria > Pseudomonadati > Pseudomonadota > Alphaproteobacteria > Hyphomicrobiales > Rhizobiaceae > Neorhizobium > Neorhizobium sp. PAMB6716. The sequence continues at coordinate 1,489,176 of NZ_CM177835.1, read as the reverse complement.
GTCGTCAGCGGCGAGGCGCCGCGAATGGCCCAGATCACCTTTTCGAAATGCTCGGCGCCACCGTCGGCGAGATCATCGCGGTCGACGGAGGTGATGACGACGTGGGACAGGCCCATCTGCTTGACGGCCTTGGCAACATTTTCCGGCTCGTCCATATCAAGCGCGTTGGGCTTGCCGGTCGATACGTTGCAGAAAGCGCAGGCGCGGGTACAGATCTCGCCCATGATCATGAAGGTGGCGTGTTTCTTGTCCCAGCACTCGCCGATATTGGGGCAGCCGGCCTCCTCGCAGACGGTGACCAGCTTGTGCTCCTTCACGATGGAACGCGTTTCGGCATAACCCTTTGATGTCGGCGCCTTGACGCGGATCCACTCCGGCTTGCGCATCACCTCCGTATCGGGACGGTGCGCCTTTTCCGGATGGCGGGCACGCTTGGTCTCGTCTGGAGGCGAGATCCTGTCAAGAATTGTAACCATGACAAATTGCTTTCCTGACCGCTTCGCGCGGTGTTTAGCGTCTCACGAGTTTGGCGACAAATAGCAGAGCGCAGGCGCCAATGAAACCGCTGACCAGACCGCCCCAGGCGCCGGGTTCAACCCATATGCCGGCACGCTCCAGAATGGCGGTGGCAAGGGCTGCACCCACCACACCGATGACGATGTTCATGAACACGCCAAAGCGCAGATCCATCAGCATACCGGCAAGCCAGCCGGCCAGTCCGCCAATGATGATCGTGCCTAAGAAACCCAAACCTTCCATGACCGTTCTCCGTTTACGGACATCCATATGGTCCCTCAGGAACCCAATCACAATGGCAGCTTTTCGAGCAGCTATAGCAGCTCTTATGCCCCATCCCGCTATCGCCACCTCTCCCCACGCTGCGGGGAAAGGGTTGGGATGAGGGCAAAGCCGAATGCCTTTGCGTTTAAGCGTTCAGCACCTTGCCATAGGCGTCGAGAACGCTTTCCTTCATCATTTCCGACAGCGTCGGATGCGGGAAGATGGTGTGCATCAGTTCTTCTTCGGTCGTCTCCAGGTTCATGGCGATGACAAAACCCTGGATCAGTTCGGTCACTTCCGTGCCAACCATATGCGCACCGATCAGTTCGCCGGTCTTCTTGTCGAAAATGGTCTTTATCATGCCCTGGTCTTCGCCCAGCGCAATCGCCTTGCCGTTGGCGGCAAACGAATAACGACCGACGCGGATCTCGCGGCCTTCGGCCTTCGCCTTGGCTTCTGTCAGGCCGACGGAGGCGACCTGCGGGTTGCAATAGGTGCAGCCCGGGATTTTCGCCTTGTCCATAGGATGAACGCCCGGCACGCCGGCGATCTTTTCGACGCAGATGACACCTTCATGCTCGGCTTTGTGAGCGAGCATCGGGGGGCCTGCGACGTCGCCGATGGCATAAAGGCCCGGCACGTTGGTCTTGCCGTAACCGTCGATGACGATGCAGCCGCGGTCGGTCTTCACGCCCAGCGCTTCAAGGCCGAGGTTTTCGATATTGCCCTGCACGCCGACAGCCGAGATCAGGCGATCCGCGGTGATCGTCTGCACCTTGCCATCCTTGGTCTCGACATGGGCGGTGATGGAATCAGCGCCCTTCTCGACCTTGGTCACCTTGGCTTCGGTGATGATCTTCAGGCCGCGCTTTTCCAGCTGCTTGCGGGCGAAGGTGGAGATTTCCACGTCCTCGACCGGCATGATGTTGGCCATCAGTTCAACGACGGTCACATCGACGCCCATGGAGCGATAGAAGGAGGCAAACTCGATGCCGATGGCGCCGGAGCCCATGACGACGATGGATTTCGGCATGAAGTCAGGCTTCATGGCTTCGAAATAGGTCCAGATCAGCTTGCCATCCGGCTCTATGCCGGGCAGTGCGCGCGGGCGGGCGCCTGTGGCAACGATGATGTGCTTGGCCGTGTAGGTGCCCTCGCCCAGCACGCCCTTCGGCACCGGGTTCTGCGGCTGAACGACCGGCTTTGTCATTTTGCCGACAACGATTTCGCCGGGCTTGGTGAGTTTTGCCTCGCCCCAGATCACGTCGATCTTGTTCTTCTTCATGAGGAAGCCGACGCCGCCATTGAGGCGGGCCGAAACGCCGCGCGAGCGGGCCACGACATCCTTCACATCAGCCGTCATAGTGCCATTCAGCGTCAGGCCGAAGGACTTTGCATGATTGGCATGATCGAGGATTTCCGCCGAACGCAGCAGCGCCTTTGTGGGAATGCAGCCCCAGTTGAGGCAGATGCCGCCGAGATGCTCGCGCTCGACGATGGCCGTCTTCAGACCGAGCTGGGCCGCACGAATGGCGGTGACATAACCGCCCGGACCCGAGCCGATGATAATGATGTCGTAGGACTGAGCCATGGCGCTTCCACTCCTTGGATGATCTCGAAATACGGCCAAGGCCGTTTCCTGTTCTTTTATCCGGGAGTGGCGCGCCCTCTGCCGCCTAGACCTCGATGGTCTCGGGCCTTGGCTCGGCCTGCGTCAACATCCCGTACAGTTCGTCCTTTAATGCCAGACGCTGCTTGCGCAACTCTGCCATGTGAAGATCATCGCAGGGCTCGATATCCGTTTCGGCCCGGTGGATGCGATGATTGATCTCTTCATAATCCACCGCAACCCGGTGGAAATGACCGTCCGTTTCCCTTAAGTGCCGCATCAGCACCAGGTGTTCCGGAAATTCCTGCGCAAGATGGTGTGGTGTGTTCGACATGATCGTTCCTCCGTTCTGGATGATGCATCATGTTACAACCACAAGCTCCGTTCTCTCCTTGACCCTGATCAAACGTCTTGACCCTGGTTAAATGTTCGGGCGCCTCAAAGCCCCAGCATCATGCGCACGACAGGTTCAAGCCCCTGCCCGATTGCCCGCGTATTCTCCGCATCCAGATGGATTCCGTCGAGCGGAGTGGTTTGCGCCACCGATCCCGCATCGAAGAAACTGCAGCCCATTTCGTCGGCGAGGTCCCGGTAGAGGCTAGCCAGCATGGCCGACTCTTCCAGCGCATCGCGAAACATTGCGGCAAACGGCACATTCGCCGTCTCGCAGATCTTTGGCGGCGCCACGAGCAGGATGTCTGGTGCATCGAAATCGCTGCCCCAGACATGGTAATAGATGAGGTTGACCAGCCGCTTCATGCCGCGAACCGCTGCAAAGGCCGAACCTGCCGGCCCCCGCTTCAGATCGTTGGTGCCGAGCATGACGATGACGAGATCGAGAGGCGCATGCGTCTCCAGAAGGCTCGGCAACAGCTTTGCACCGTTCCTCTCGCAATCGGCGAGATAATCGTCATAAGCCGTCGTGCGCCCGTTCAGACCCTCGGCAATCACCTTGACGGAAGTCCCGAGCGCGCTTTCCAGCACGCTCGGCCACCGGTCTTCAAAGGCATGACGCGACTGCGTTTCCGGGTCATATCCCCACGTCAGACTGTCGCCAAAGGCCAGAACGGTTTGCATGTTCCGCTCCCGGCTCAGACCAGCATGCCCATCGGGTTCTCGATGTAGCGCTTGAAGGCGCCGAGAAGTTCGGCCCCGAGCGCGCCATCGACGCAGCGATGGTCGGTCGACAGCGTCACGGACATGACATTGGCGATCTTCATCTCACCGTTCTTGACCACGACCCGCTCCTCACCCGCGCCGACGGCCAGAATGGTGGCATGCGGCGGGTTGACGACGGCGGAAAAGTTCTTGACGCCCATCATGCCCATGTTGGACACGGCGGTGGTGCCGCCCTGATACTCTTCCGGCTTCAGCTTGCGATCCTTGGCGCGCTTGCCGAGATCCTTCATTTCCGCCGAAATGGCAGACAGGGTCTTGGTTTCGGCCTTGCGGATGATCGGGGTGATGAGGCCACCGGGGATCGACACGGCAACGCCGACATCGGCATGCTTGTGCTTGACCATGTTCGTCTCCGTCCAGGAAACGTTGGCATCCGGCACGTCGCGCAGCGCCAAAGCGAGTGCCTTGATCACCATGTCGTTGACCGAGAGCTTGTAGGACGGTGCGCCATCCTTGCGGGGGGCAGCATCGTTCAGCTGGGCGCGAAGCGCCAGCAGCGCATCCAGTTCGCAATCGACCGTCACATAGAAATGCGGGATCGTCTGCTTGGATTCGACAAGGCGCTTGGCAATCGTCTTGCGCATGCCGTCATGTGGCACAAGCTCGTAGGAGCTTGGGTCGAACAGTTTCAGCACAGCGTCGTCGGAAGCGGGCTTGGCAAGCGTCGGGGCAGCGGCAGGCGCCGATGCCGGTGCAGTCGAAGCCGGTGCAGCCTTGGCGGAACCGCCGGCAACAGCCTTTTCGACGTCGGCCTTGATGACGCGGCCCTTCGGACCGGAGCCGGAAACGTTGGCGATATCGACGCCAGCTTCCTTGGCCACGCGGCGGGCAAGCGGCGACGAGAAGACGCGCTCACCTGAAGATGCCGATGCAGGGGCAGCGGCCGGTGCGGCCTCAGCCTTTTCGGCCGGCGCTGCAGCAGGTGCAGCCTCAGCCTTCGCTTCAGGAACGGCTTCGGCCTTCGGAGCTGGTGCTGCAGAACCGCCACCGGCGGCAGCGGCTGCGACATCCTCGCCGTCTGCGGCGAGAATGGCGATCAGCGCGTTGACTTTCACGCCTTCGGTGCCGGCGGCAACGACGATCTTGGCAACAATGCCTTCATCCACCGCTTCGACTTCCATCGTGGCCTTGTCGGTTTCGATCTCGGCGATGACATCGCCGGATTTCACCGTGTCGCCCTCCTTGACCAGCCACTTGGCGAGGTTGCCCTCTTCCATCGTGGGAGAGAGGGCGGGCATCGTGATGTTGATTGGCATATTAATCCTCCGCCCACACAAGTTCGAACTGAGCAAGTTCTTCCGGGTTTTCAATCATCCGGGCGACCTGTTCAGGAGGCACTTCGATATATCCAGCAACGTCTTCGAGCCAGCCGTCGACGGCTCCGATCACGCCGATTTCTTCGCGCGGAACGCCGACGATAACTTCGGTTTCCTCAGTTTTGACCAAGGCCCAGAACACGACCCTTTCCAGAACCGGACTGTCTTTGGTCCCCATCACCCTGAACCAGGAACCCGAGACAGGCAGGATCTGCTTCACAGAAGACTTAGGCATGAGCCAGATCCCTCACTTGTAGCAGACGGCTTTGACGGCCTCGACGACTTCGCCGACATTCGGCAGAGCCAGTTTTTCGAGATTGGCCGCGTATGGCATCGGCACATCCTTGCCGGCAATCGTCAGCACCGGCGCATCGAGATAGTCAAAGGCCTGCTGCATGACGCGGGTGGCGATTTCCGTGCCAACCGAGTTCTGCGGGTAGCCTTCCTCGACGGTCACCAGGCGACCGGTCTTCTTGACCGATTCGATGACGGTCGGCAGGTCCATCGGACGCAGCGTGCGCAGATCGATCAGTTCGACGTCGATACCGTCCTTCTCCAACTCGGCAATCGCCTTGATGGCATAGGTCATGCCGATGCCCCAGGACACGATGGTGACGTCCTTGCCGGTCTTGTGGATGCGCGCCTTGCCGATCGGCAGGACGAAATCATCCAGTTTAGGCACTTCGAAAGACTGGCCGTACAGAATCTCGTTTTCCAGGAAAACGACCGGGTTCGGATCGCGGATGGCCGCCTTCAACAGGCCCTTGGCGTCGGCTGCCGTGTAGGGCATGACGACCTTGAGGCCCGGAATCTGACTGTACCAGGAGGAGAAATCCTGGCTGTGCTGGGCGCCAACGCGGGCGGCAGCGCCGTTCGGACCGCGAAAGACGATCGGCGCGCCCATCTGGCCACCGGACATGTAGAGCGTCTTTGCAGCCGAGTTGATGATCTGGTCGATCGCTTGCATGGCGAAGTTGAAGGTCATGAACTCGACGATCGGCTTCAGGCCGGACATGGCCGCACCGACGCCGACACCGGCGAACCCGTGCTCAGTGATCGGCGTATCGACGACACGCTTGGCACCGAATTCCTGCAGCAACCCCTGCGTGATCTTGTAGGCGCCCTGGTATTCGGCAACTTCCTCACCCATCACGAAAACGTCGCCATCACGGCGCATTTCTTCGGCCATGGCGTCGCGCAGCGCTTCACGCACCGTCGTCATCACCATTTCCGTGCCGGCCGGGATATCCGGGTCGGCGGCCACGTCGACCTTCGGGGCTGCCGGAACCTTTGCGGCTTCCTTGGTCGCCGTCGGCTCTTGCGTCGCTTCACGGGCCTTGCCGCCAGCCGCGTCGGAGGTTGCAGCAGGGGTATCGGCATCAGCCTTCGGCGCAGACGATCCAATCGAATCGGCGCTTTCGCCGTCCTGCAACAGGACAGCGATCGGCGTGTTGACCTTGACGTTTTCGGTGCCTGCGGCAATCAGCAGCTTGCCGATCACACCTTCGTCGACGGCTTCCACTTCCATGGTCGCCTTGTCAGTTTCGATTTCGGCGATCACGTCGCCGGAGGTGACCTTGTCACCTTCGTTTTTAAGCCACTTGGACAGCGTGCCTTCTTCCATCGTCGGAGAGAGGGCGGGCATCAGGATATCGATAGGCATTTACAGGTCCCTCCCCGCAATCACAGAAGAATGTCGGTGTAAAGCTCGGATACATCCGGCTCCGGATCGGCCTGGGCGAAATCGGCACTGTCCGAAACGATGTCACGGATTTCCTTGTCGACCGCCTTCAGCTCGTCTTCACTCGCCCAGTCGCGCTCAAGAAGGCGCATCCGGACCTGTTCGATCGGATCGTGTTCGGAGCGCATCTTCTGCACTTCGTCCTTGGAGCGATACTTGGCCGGGTCGGACATCGAGTGACCGCGGTAACGATAGGTCAGCATTTCGAGAATGATGGGACCCTTGCCGGAACGGCAATGCTCGAGCGCCTCGTCACCGGCAGCCTTTACGGCGCGCACGTCCATGCCATCCACCTGGATGCCAGGAATGCCGAAACCGGAACCGCGCAGAGAATAGTTCGACTGCGCGGTCGCGCGCGCTGTCGAGGTGCCCATGGCATAACGGTTGTTCTCGACGATATAGATGATCGGCAGCTTCCAGAGCGCCGCCATGTTGAAGCTCTCGTAAACCTGGCCCTGGTTTGCCGCGCCATCGCCGAAATAGGCAACGGATACACTGTCATTGCCGCGATATTTGTTGGCAAAGGCCAGACCGGTTCCGAGCGACACCTGGGCGCCGACGATTCCGTGTCCGCCGTAGAAGTGCTTTTCCTTGGAGAACATGTGCATCGAGCCGCCCTTGCCGTGCGAATAGCCGCCGCGACGTCCGGTAAGCTCTGCCATCACGCCGCGCGGGCTCATGCCGCAGGCCAGCATGTGGCCGTGATCGCGATAGGCGGTGATGACCTGGTCACCCTCTTTCTGGGCCATCTGCATGCCGACAACGACAGCTTCCTGGCCGATATAAAGGTGACAGAAACCGCCGATGAAGCCCATGCCGTAAAGCTGGCCGGCCTTTTCCTCGAATCGGCGAATAAGGAGCATTTCCCTGTAGGCCTTGAGTTCCTCGGCCTTATCGAACTCGGCGATAGCACCGCCATTGCTCTTTGCAGGCTTCGCTGCTGTCTTTCGACCGGCCGCGGACGCGACTTGCTTGGGCGCCATGCACTAACCTCCCTGCGTGTTTGTTGGTTGTCGTCAACATAGGCAAGAAAGCACGCCCCAGCAATGCCATAAATGCATGGCTCACATGATATATAAAACCATGAAAATTCAGGGAAAAAAGAGAATTAACTGGATTTCGGTTAATTCAGAAGTAGCTGTTGAACACGACGATTTCGTCGGCGCGCGACACGTTCAGCTGATAACGTGCGGTTTCATCGAGCATATCTTTTTCCAGTGAGCCATCGCTCAGCAATTCCACCTGCCGCTCCAGCGCCTTGCGCTTGCTGCTCAGCTTGGCAAGTTCATCGGCGCGCTCGGCACGCATGTGCTCGAACTTCTCCGTGGCGATCAGACCGAGGTCGCCGTGGACCGAATGATAACCGAAATAGGAAAGGAAGGCGACCGTGATGACGGGAAGCACCAGACGACCGAATTTCCGTTCCTTGTGATGTCTCGTCCACATGCGAGCTAGTTCCTGAAACGCATTACCAGGATTTCAAAATCGCACATCTTGCTTAATCAATCGTTGATCTTGGGGAGCTTGCGACACTCTGTCGGTTTGATCGGGCACTCATTTTTACCCGCCTCCAAGGCCTCAATGCAAAACGGGCGACAACCGTTTCCGGTCGCCGCCCGCGCTTTGTCAGATCATGGACCTCGACGGTCCCTTCAATCAGGCCTTCAGAACCGAGCGGCCGGCATATTTTGCCTGCGGACCGAGCAGTTCCTCGATGCGGATCAGCTGGTTGTATTTGGCAATCCGGTCGGAGCGCGACAACGAGCCGGTCTTGATCTGCCCGCAATTGGTGGCAACCGCGAGATCGGCAATCGTCGAATCTTCCGTTTCGCCCGAGCGGTGCGACATGACGGCGGTGTAGCCAGCCTTGTGGGCGGTTTCCACGGCATCGAGCGTTTCGGTGAGCGAGCCGATCTGGTTGACCTTGACCAGGATGGAGTTGGCAACGCCCATCTTGATGCCGTCACGCAGGCGCGACGAATTGGTGACGAAGAGATCGTCGCCGACCAGCTGCACCTTGGCGCCGATCTTGTCGGTCAGGTACTTCCAGCCGTCCCAATCGTCCTCGGCCATGCCGTCTTCGATGGAGATGATCGGATATTTGGCGGCAAGTTCGGCCAGATAATCAGCCATGGCTTCCGGCTCGAGCGTGCGGCCTTCGCCTTCCATGACGTATTTGCCGTCCTTGAAGAATTCGGTCGAGGCGCAGTCGAGCGCCAGCTGCATGTCGTCGCCCGGACGGTAACCGGCCTTTTCGATCGACTTCATGATGAAATCGAGTGCTTCCGGCGCGCTCTTCAGGCCCGGCGCAAATCCGCCCTCATCACCGACATTGGTGTTGTGACCGCCAGCTGCCAATTCCTTCTTCAGGACATGGAAGACTTCCGAACCCATGCGCACGGCGTCGCGGATGCTTTCGGCACCGACCGGCATGATCATGAATTCCTGAAAATCGATCGGGTTGTCGGCATGGGCGCCGCCGTTGATGATGTTCATCATCGGCACCGGCAGAAGGCGGGCGTTCGGGCCACCGACATAACGGAAAAGCGGCAGGCCGGACGATTCGGCGGCAGCCTTTGCGACAGCCAGCGATACGCCGAGAATGGCGTTGGCGCCGAGGCGCGACTTGTTCGGTGTGCCGTCCAGCTCGCACATCAGCGTGTCGATGAGGATCTGGTTTTCCGCATCATGGCCGCCGATGGCATCGAAGATCTCGCTGTTGACGGCTTCGACTGCCTTTTCGACACCCTTGCCATGATAGCGCTTGCCGCCATCGCGCAGTTCCACCGCTTCGTGGGCGCCCGTCGAGGCACCGGAGGGAACGGCCGCGCGGCCCATGCTGCCGTCCTCGAGATGAACGTCGACTTCGACGGTCGGATTGCCGCGGCTGTCGAGAACTTCGCGCGCGATGATGTCGGTAATGGCTGTCATTGGCTATTCCTGCTGGTAAGTGCGGTGGAAATCACCGTCTGTCTTAATCCAAGGTACAGAAATTACAATGGCAGGCATATGACAGCGATGTCGGTTTGCTGGCACCTCCTCCATGGCTTGCGGCAACCGGCCAGAGCCGAAAGGTTGTGTTTTCACAGTGTGATTCCAATAAGTTGGATAGACATTTTAAGAGGCTGTTTGCGTTTTGGTAAGAGCTGACGGGCATAATTGAGCATGGCCTAATCTGGCGCAAGGGGAGCGCTGGCGGCCGATAACCCCTCACCCGTCCGGGACCGTCCATGACACTTACGATATCGCGCAGTCTTCTCCTGTTTGGCCTTTTGGTCGGCGCTGGCGTTGCCGCCGCCATCGGCATCCAGAAACTTGCTTTCGACCGGCTGCGGGTCAATGGACCGGTCTATGAGCAGATCGTCTACGGCAAGGACTTGGTCGCCGACATCCTGCCGCCGCCGATGTTTCTGGTGGAAGCCTATCTGCTGGCAACCGAAGGGGCCTACCATCCGGAGCTTGCGGACCAGAACCTCAAGCGCATTGCCGTCCTGCGCAAGGATTACGAGACACGCAAGGCCTATTGGTCCGGCTCGACGCTTGCGCCACAGTTGAAACAGCAATTGGCCAGCAAGGTTCAGCCGAGCGCCGAAACCTTTTGGTCCCTCCTCGACGGAGATTACAAAAGCGCCATTTCCTCAGGCGATGCCCAGCGCATTCGCGCGGCCGTCAATGCGCTGAAGACAGCCTTCCAGGCGCACCGCGCCGATGTGGATGCATTGGTGACAGCCGCCAATGACCGGCTTTCCGGCGCTGAAAAACAGGCGGCCGAGGAAACCTTCACGCAGAGCCTTGCCTCTTATGTCGCGGCGGCTGCTGCCATGGGCCTGCTGATCGCAGGTCTCATTGCCATGAACCGGCGTGCCATAAAGCCGCTTCGCGGCATGCGCGACTATATGAGCATCCTGGCCGGCGGCGATTATTCACGGCCCGTACCCTATGACGGACGCGGTGACGAAATCGGAGAAATGGCGGCGGCCGTGACAGTGTTTCGCGAAAACGCGCAGGAGCGGATCGCCGCACGGCGCCGGCAGGAAGAGGAGCGCGAACGGGGCATGACCGCCGAACGGGCCGAGCACGCCCGCCGCGCCGAGGAAGACGCCACCCGCGCGCGTGTGATCGAGGCCTTGAGCGCCGGCCTTGAACGGCTGGCCAAGGGTGATCTCACCACCCGGCTCTCGGTGCCGTTTTCCGCCGACTATGAAAAACTGCGGCGTGAATTTAATGCAAGCCTGCAGACGCTTGAGGAAACGCTGGGTGAAATCGGCGAGGCGATGCACGCCGTGCAGACGGGCGCCACCAGTATTGCCGGCGGCACTGACGCCCTGTCGCGGCGCACCGAAGAGCAGGCCTCGTCGCTGGAAGAGGCAGCCTCAGCACTTGCCGAGATCACCACCACCGTGCGCACAACCACAGACCGTGCGCGCGAGGCCAATAACCGCATGGTGCAGACGAGAACGAGTGCCGAAACCTCCAATGCCGTGGTGCGCGAGGCGGTGGATGCCATGGCAAAGATTGAAGGGTCATCCACCCAGATCCGCCAGATCATCAGCGTGATCGATGAAATTGCCTTCCAGACCAACCTTCTGGCCCTCAATGCCGGCGTCGAGGCGGCCCGTGCCGGCGAAGCGGGCAAGGGTTTTGCCGTGGTGGCCCAGGAAGTGCGCGAGCTTGCCGGCCGTTCCGCCAGCGCCTCGCGAGAAATCCGCGAGCTGATCGACACCTCGTCAAAGCAGGTGGGCGCGGGCGTCGCCCTTGTCAATCGCACCGGCCTTTCGCTCGAAGATATCGAACGCCAGGTGCAGGCGGTGAACGATCTTATCGCGGCCATCGTCTCGGCAGCCGGTGAACAGTCCCATGCGCTGGCAGAGGTCAGCGAGGCGGTGAACCGGATGGACCAGGTAACCCAGCGCAATGCTTCGATGGCTGAAGAGACAAGTGCGGCCTGCGGCGATCTCAACGGCCATACCGCAACGCTTGGGCAGCATCTGTCCCGGTTTACGGTCGGCCAGCAAAAGGCAAGCCGTTACCGGATGGCGTCTTAAGGCACAACCGAGCCAGACATCGGCATACTCAACAAGGGGCGGCTCTTAGGCCGCCCCTTGTTCGTTCAGCAAAATACCGCTTCAGGACTTGGCGACGGCGTCAAACGCCAGCAGCTTTTCCAACAGGCCCTTCAGGTTTTTGAGATGCACCATGTTCGGGCCATCGGACGGGGCGTTGTCGGGATCGTCATGCGTTTCGATGAAGACACCGGCCACGCCGACGGCGACGGCTGCCCGTGCCAGTGTCTCGACGAATTCCCGCTGTCCGCCGGTCGAGCCGCCCTGCCCGCCCGGCTGCTGCACCGAATGGGTTGCATCGAAAATGACCGGCGCGCCGAGGGACGCCATGATCGGCAGCGAACGCATATCGGAGACAAGCGTGTTATACCCGAACGATGCGCCGCGCTCGCACAGAAGCACATTGGGATTGTCGCTTTCGGTGAACTTGGCGAGCACGTTCTTCATGTCCCAAGGCGCCAGGAACTGGCCCTTCTTGACGTTGATGACGCGGCCCGTTTTTGCCGCCGTAACCAGAAGATCCGTCTGACGGCAGAGGAATGCCGGGATCTGCAGGATGTCCACAGTCTCGGCCACCACGGCGCATTGTTCTTCCGTGTGGATATCGGTCAGCACCGGAAAGCCGAACTCGGCCTTGAGATCGGCAAAGATCTCCATGGCCGTCTCAAGCCCGATGCCGCGTTTGCCCGCAATCGAGGTGCGATTGGCCTTGTCGAAGGAGGATTTGTAGACAAGGCCGATGCCGAGATCATCGCAGATTTCCTTGACGGCGCCGGCCATCATGAAGGCGTGGTCGCGGCTTTCCATCTGGCAGGGGCCGGCGATCAGCGACAGGCGGCCGGTGTTTGAAAAAACGACGCGGGCCGAACCCTCGCCGACGGATACCTCTGCATTGGCTGTGACGGCCATGATCACTCCTCAAACACGAAAGCAGCGCCCTGACCGGGGGCTGCGGCAACGACGATGCGCGTGCCTCTTTTCTTAAAGGCCACGTCATTAGCAGCAAGGCAATCTGCTGTCACGGCAAGATCAGAGGTGGCAAACACCAGGGCAGCGCCGCAAAGCCCGCCGGCGGATGGGGAGAGATCAATGCCGAGTTCGTCCGCAACACTCTGCCGCGACGACAGCGCAACATGTCCATTCCGCGCCTGAAAGACATGACCCGAGGCATCCGCAACTGCTTTGGTTTCCAATACAGTCTCGAGAACAGGCAGCGCAGCGATCGGATCATCTGCGGCAAGCCACACGCCCCGCAACCCGACCACGCCGTTTTGATGCCGCTCCAGATGCGCCCTGTCGGCCGGCAAGGGATTAAGCCGCTCGCAGGCGAACAGGAAAAATTCGGGAGATCCGGTTTCGGCGAAGGCCAGCCTGAAGCGTGCGATCACCTCATGCCCGTCCGCCGTCAGCGCCGCGCGGGAAAATTCAAGGATCTCGCCGGCGGACCGACCTGCTCCGACAAACCGCGTGTGGTCTCCATCGGCATCCGGCGAAGCGACCACGAGGCCAGAAAATCCATCGTCCCCACAGGCGGCACGGAAGGCGAGATCTCGCCCGGTAAAGACGTTGCCCTCTCCTGCCGTGCGTTCGGCAACAGCGCGGTCGCGGATCGCCAATGGCTCCAGATACAGGCCATCGGAGAGAAACACGCAGGCATTCTGCGTCCCAAACGGATGCTGCGCATCCGGCGCCACGGTAAAACCGAGCGTCCCCAGCCGCTGGCGCGCCACCGCCAGCGTGCAGACGGGCATGACAAGATGATCGAGCGGGCGGACCATGATTCTCTCCTTCAACGATGCGGGCGGCAGTGTAGCGCCGGATAAGCGCTTGAATATCCCGCACGCTTTCAGCAATCAGCGTTTTATCCCCGGCTTTTGAGGGCTTGCGGAACACATATGGAACATATAGTGTCTGTTCTGGATTTGTTTCCACTTCGAGGTTGTCTTCATGCTCACACGCAAACAGCAGGAACTGCTCCTGTTTATTCACGAACGGATGAAGGAATCCGGTGTACCGCCCTCGTTCGACGAGATGAAGGATGCCCTCGATCTGGCGTCGAAATCGGGCATCCACCGCCTGATTACCGCGCTTGAGGAGCGTGGCTTCATTCGACGGCTGCCGAACCGGGCGCGGGCGCTTGAGGTGATCAAGCTGCCGGAATCCTATTCGCCGCCGGCCCAGCCGCGTCGCGGGTTTTCGCCCAGCGTCATCGAAGGCAGCCTCGGCAAGCCGCCGGCCACACGCCCTGCCCCGCCAGCTCCGGCTGTCGAAGAATATACGGGCTCTGCCACCGTTCCCGTCATGGGGCGTATTGCTGCCGGCGTGCCGATCTCGGCCATCCAGAACAATACCCATGCCATCAGCGTGCCGATCGAGATGCTGGGCACCGGCGAGCATTACGCGCTGGAGGTAAAGGGCGACTCGATGATCGAAGCCGGCATCATGGATGGCGACACGGTGATCATCCGCAATGGCAGCACGGCGACGCCCGGTGATATCGTCGTGGCGCTTGTCGATGACGAGGAAGCGACGTTGAAGCGCTTTCGCCGCAAGGGCGCCTCGATTGCGCTTGAAGCGGCCAACCCCGCTTACGAGACCCGCATTTTCGGGCCGGACCGGGTGAAAATCCAGGGCAAGCTTGTCGGCCTCATCCGCCGTTACCACTAAGCAGTTCGAAAACCGGTTGCGGCAACGTTTCGTCAAAGATGCGCTGCCGCCAATCATAGGTTCGGTGAACGCTCCAGGGGCGTTTGTTGCCGATGCTTGCGCCGGTTGCCTGCCAATCCCGGCGGTGACTGCTTCCGGCAAATCGGATTTCAAGGGCTCCTGTCTTGCGTAGCGTCGATTCCGTCAGCATCAGCGCGCCGGAGCGGCAGGTTTCGAATCGGGCACGGGCGGCAATCACGACGTCGGCCGTATCGCAGGCGGTTCCCGCATAACGCGGGTCATCGATGGTGGCGATTCGCACTTTTTCCAGCGAACGGGCAAAACAGCCGAGAGCGGCAATGCAGGTGAATTGACCGGGAGGAGCGCTGGTCAGGGCTTTGTCCATGGCAGTGGCAGCCGCTCGCTGCTCCTCTTTGGTCAAGGGCGGATCTGGTGGCTTTCGGGGGGAAACGCCTGTCTCGGTTCGGCCAGAGTTCAAGTGAATCGCGTCAGCGTCTGATGGGCCTGCTCCGTGTCCTTCCTCGGGAACGACCGCGCGGATGTCTGTGGCGATCTCTGATTCGGGCGTGTCTGCATCGGCTCCCGTCTGGCGGCTGTGTGCTGCATCGGCGCCGGGTTGTGCATGAGCGCTCTTCGCGGTGCCGGGTGGTAAGTCTTGCGGTTTTGCCGCGGTGTTGCGCCGGGGCATGATCGGCGCAAGCGTATTGTCGATGATGAGGGCATTCTGCCACTGGCGATAGATGAAATCGGGTGGTGTCCGGCGGTTGGTGGCGGCCGTCTGTCCGTCGATGAGAGCGACGAGGCTTGCGTCTTCAGAAATCAAGAGGCTTGGACGCGGGGCATCGTCAGGCCAGAACGACAAAATGAGTGCTGCCGC
Source organism: Neorhizobium sp. PAMB6716 (assembly GCF_058242805.1). NCBI lineage: Bacteria > Pseudomonadati > Pseudomonadota > Alphaproteobacteria > Hyphomicrobiales > Rhizobiaceae > Neorhizobium > Neorhizobium sp. PAMB6716. The sequence goes on along the minus strand of NZ_CM177835.1, from coordinate 1,473,944 downwards.
CATGACCGGCAGGCCGAACAGTTTTAGCCGTGTGCGCAGGAGGACCAGAATCAGAAAGCCGAGCGAGGCTATGGGCAGGAACCAGCCATGCTGCCGCCCAACCGGGGCGTCTCCTCCCCAACCCGCCACCGTCTCGGCAACGGAGATAACCAGCTCAACGCCAAAACCCATCAGTTTCAGGAACGGCGCCTCCAGCCCGAACGGCATCAGCAGCATGGCAAGCATGCCGAAGGGCATGACGATCAGCGATATGATCGGCATGGCCGCGAGATTGCCGGCAAGGCCATAAGTGGCGACGCGGTGGAAGTGGGAAACGGAGAAGATCGAGGTGGAGAGTGCGCCGATGAGCGAGGTCAGCACCACGCCGGCGACCATGCTGGAGAGAGCGGCGGTGGCGGCAAGCAGTGCCGGACGGCGCGCGGCAAGCGGATCATGCGGATCGCCATGAATACTCGACCAGGCGGCGTAACCTGCGACAAGTGCGGCCGTTGCGGAAAACGACATCTGGAAGCTGGGACCCAGCACTGCCGAGGGTGTCAGGACCAGGATGACGAGTGCCGAGAGCGCCACATTGTGCAGGCTGATCGAGGGACGGTCGAACAGCACCGAGGCCAGCATGATCACCATCATCACATAGGCGCGCTCGGCCGAAACACCGAAACCGGAAATGAGATAATAGGCCGTCACCATGGCCAGCGCGCCGATAGCTGCGATCTTTTTGACGGGAAACCGCTGCGCAAAGCCGGCAAACAGGCTGAACACCATTCGCGCGCCGACAAAAAAGATGCCGGCCGCCAGCGCCATGTTAAGCCCGGAGATTGCCACGATATGGGCAAGCCCCGCGACCCGCAGCGCCTCGATGGTCTTTTCCGAGATTGCACGACGCTCATCGGTGACGATGGCGGCGGCAAAAGCCCCGGCATCACCGGGAACCACGGCGCGGATGCGGGTTCCGATGTCGCTTCGCAGTTCAAACAGCTTGCCAAGGATGCGCGTCGACCAGTTTTCATGCGTGCCGATGCCGACCTGCGGCGACCCATAGAAAAAGCCAACGGCGCCGATGCCTTGAAAATAGGCAGAAAAGGCAAAGTCGGCGAGCCCGGGCAGAGCCGGTCCCGAGGGTGGGGAAAGCCGTGCCCTGCCGGCAATCCGCGTCCCCGTCTCATAGGCTTCGTGTGCGGTGCGGGAAAGCAAGACGGCGCGTTCCGGCGGACGGGCAATGACGGGGGCAGCGGTTGTCAAAATGCGCACCGTATAACGCCAGCGCCCGCCGGCCGCCGCCTCGCGTTTTTCCACGAGACCTTCAATCTGCGTGGTCACCGGCGTGTCGAGGATCGTCGTTCGGTTGCGCAGGCTTTCGATCTGCGCAAGGCCCGCACCGGCGCAGATCAATCCGGGCATCATGAGCGCTAGGGAAAAGCCGCGGCGCCCGGCCCGACCAAGCAAGATCGCGGTCATAATCAGCGGCAGTGCCAAGAGGCCAAAGCCAGCGGGTGGCGGCTCCGCAAGTGAGAGCCAGACGATTGCGCCAAGCCCTATAAATACGGGCACGAGGAGGAAATGGCGGCCGTGCGCCTCCTCTTCGGCGACAAGGTTTGCGAGCTTTTGGCGCCAGCCAGGATGTTCACTTTCCCGTGCGTCGAGAAACCCATCATCGAGGTCGCGGTTATCCTCGGCAAGGCGTGCGGGTAGCTGCGGCGAAATGGCTGCGGGTAACCTCAGGCCGCGCGAAAACGCCATCGCCTCACGCGATGATTCGCCTGGCGAGACGTCCACCTCAGCCACACATCCTCCCGGGAAAAAGCATCATTCCCCTTTAACCGAAAGACAACCTGCACCTGTTTAACTTGTCCGGTCAATTGCAGCATCCGCCACGGTTGACCGCCCGCCTTGATTGGATCGATTTAATCGCGCCAAACTGCCAGAATGTGGTCTTGCCAGGCCGCGACGCCGCTTTATCGCCTCGGCTTTCGCGCTGCACAATTACCCGCGCCAAGTGCTTGGCAGCACGCTTTAGATCATATAGCTACTTTCAGAGGCTTCACTCATCTGGCGCGTTTCGCGCCATTCCGCCCATCGGAGGATCAGTATGACGGACACAAGCGCACATCTGGGATTGGGAGATAAAACGGTCGACCTGCAGGTCAAGAAGGGCACGATCGGGCCTGATGTGATCGACATCGGCGCACTCTACAAGAACACCGGCGCCTTCACCTACGACCCGGGTTTCACCTCGACCGCATCCTGCGAATCCAAGATCACCTTCATCGATGGCGACGAAGGCATTCTGCTGCATCGCGGTTACCCGATCGAGCAGCTGGCTGAACACGGCGACTTCCTGGAAACCTGCTATCTGCTGCTGTACGGCGAACTGCCGACGGCTGCCCAGAAGAAGGATTTCGATCACCGCGTCACGCACCACACCATGGTGCATGAGCAGATGAGCCGCTTCTTCACCGGTTTCCGCCGCGACGCCCACCCGATGGCCGTCATGGTCGGCACGGTTGGCGCACTTTCGGCTTTCTATCACGATTCCACCGACATCACCGATCCGCACCAGCGCATGGTCGCTTCGCTGCGCATGATCGCCAAGATGCCGACGATCGCTGCGATGGCCTATAAGTACCATATTGGCCAGCCGTTCGTTTATCCGCAGAACAATCTCGATTACGCCTCGAACTTCCTGCGCATGTGTTTTGCCGTGCCGTGTGAAGAGTACAAGGTGAACCCGGTTCTGGCCCGCGCCATGGACCGCATCTTCATCCTGCATGCGGATCACGAGCAGAACGCCTCCACCTCGACGGTGCGTCTGGCCGGTTCATCGGGTGCAAACCCGTTTGCCTGCATCGCAGCCGGCATTGCCTGCCTCTGGGGCCCGGCTCACGGTGGCGCCAATGAAGCCGCCCTCAACATGCTGATGGAAATCGGCACGCCGGACCGTATTCCGGAATACATTGCCCGCGCCAAGGACAAGAACGATCCGTTCCGCCTGATGGGCTTTGGCCACCGCGTCTACAAGAACTACGATCCGCGCGCCAAGATCATGCAGAAGACCACGCATGAAGTGCTGAACGAGCTTGGCCACAAGGATGACCCGCTTCTGCAGGTTGCCATGGAGTTGGAAAAGATCGCGCTCACTGACAGCTATTTTGTCGAAAAGAAGCTCTATCCGAACATCGACTTCTATTCGGGCATCACGCTGAAGGCGATGGGTTTCCCCACCACCATGTTCACGGTTCTCTTCGCGCTTGCCCGCACCGTCGGCTGGATTGCCCAGTGGGCCGAAATGATCGAAGATCCGCAGCAGCGCATCGGCCGCCCGCGCCAGCTTTACACGGGCGCTGCCCAGCGCGATTACGTGCCGGTCTCCAAGCGCTAAGACCCGTTTCGGACAGAGATCATACCATCAAAGCCCGCGAAATTTTCGCGGGCTTTTTCGTATCGGGATGATTCTTCCGCCCGGTCGAACTATCGTGTCGGCAATCGCAGTGGACGCTGCAGGATACCGGAGGAAACCCATGGATTTCATGAAGCTGCTGAAGTCTCTTGAAGAGCTGCTTTACGAGGTGGTCTCCTGGCTCGTCTTCTATCCGCTGACCATGTGGCGTTCGCTCGTCACGCCGCTTGACATGATGCGCTACGCCGATGAGGAACTGGCAGACCGGCCGCAGGACCAGTACGACGATACGCTAAGCCCGCCGCTTTTCCTGCTGCTGACGCTCCTGTTAGCCGAGACAATTTCCCACGCCATTCCGTCTCTCTACGATGATTCGACGCTTCCACCGATTTTGTCATCCACTGCCAATCTGCTGATCGCCCGCGGGGTGATCTTCAGCGTCTTGCCGCTCGTCATGGCCGTTACGCTGGTGAGACGCAAGAAAGTCCGGTTGACGCGGGCAACACTGCGGCCACCGTTCTACAGCCAATGTTATGTGGCGGCGCTGTTCGTTTTGGTGGCCGGTATCGGTCTTAATCTCATGCTCATCCCGCACCAGGCGGGGCTCGTCACCGGCGCCGTTCTCTTTGCCCTGGCGATTTTCTGGTATGGACAGGCTCAGGTGCGATGGTTCAAGCAAGACCTGGACATCACCACGGCTGCGGGTGTCGGCTTGTTTGTCGGCCGTTTCCTGATCGGCGTTCTCGTGATCCTTGCGGTCGCATTAGCGATCGGATGGAGCTTGAAAAGTTGGAAATGATGGTGCTGCCTGGAAGCGTTCAACAGGCGCCTGACACGAGACTGCGCGCTAAAAGTTCGACAGTTGCCGTGACGCGGCCGGCAAAAGAGGCAGCCTGATGGCGAAGACGACAGCGGAGAATATCGTTGCCCTCGAGCGCAGTCTGCATCGAGCGGACGTCCGAACCGACCCGCGCGAGGTCGCAGGCCTTCTCGCCGAAAACTTCATCGAATTCGGCAGTTCGGGACGGATCTTCGACAAACAGATGACCGTGGCGGCTCTTGCTGCGGAAGACCCGACGGATGGCGGATCGTCGTTACAGGCACAGGACTTTGCCGTGCAGGAACTCAGCGTCGATGTCCTGCTGGTCACTTATCGGATCAACCGACTGGCGACGCAGGCGCAGGCGGCGCGCCAAACCCTCAGAAGTTCAATCTGGAAGCGGATCGATAACCGCTGGCAGATGGTGTTTCATCAGGGAACAATTGTTCCCGACGCATGACCGCGCCGCGCCAGAACCTCCAGCACCAGGCCGGCTCCGGCTTCTCCCGGGGGGACGCTGGTGGAAAGCCGATCCCACACGATTTGAAAGCCTGCCAGCATGGCGCGGCGTTGATGCGTGTCGGATGACAGGCATTCGGCCCAGCGGCAGAGGTAGCCGGGGCGCACCATGTCGTTGATATGTTCGGGAATGACCGGCTGGTCGGCAATCAGGTTCGGCAGGGCTGCCGACCAGATCTTGATGCGCTTGGCCATCATCCGGATCAGGAAATCGCCTTTGTAGATGGAGACGGTCGGCACGCCGCAAAGCGCCAGTTCCAGCGTCACCGTGCCGGAGGCGGCAATGGCTGCATCGGCACTGGCAAATGCGGCCCATTTTTCACTGGCGCCGACGGTGATGTCCGGTTTCACCGTCCAGTCCTGCACAAGGCTTTCCACCAGCGCCTTCTGGCGCGGCACGGTGGGTAACACGAAGCGCATGGCCGCGTTGCGGGCGGCCAGAAGGTCCACCGTTTCCTTCAGCGCCGGCATCAACGCGCGGATTTCCGTCGAGCGCGAACCGGGCAGCAGAAGCACGGTTTTTTGTCCGCTTTCGGAGCTCTCAAGGCCACGCAGACGGCGGCGCGCGCGCACCGATATGACGTTTGCGTCCGCCGTCAGCCGATGGCCGATGAAATCCGTCTTCGGGCCGCCCAGCCGCCGCATGGCTTCCGGCTCGAAAGGCAGCACGGCGAGCACCTGATCGACATAGGCAAGCATCTGCGTCGCACGGTATTCCTTCCATGCCCAAACGCTCGGGCAGACGTAATCCACCACGGGCAGATCCGGCAGCGCCTTTCGAACGCGTTTAGCCACCCGGTGGGTGAAATCCGGGCTGTCGATGATCAGGAGCACATCGGGTTTGGCCGCGATGATGGCATCGGCGGCCTCGCCCAGGCGCTTGATCATTAGCGGCAGGCGTTTCAGCACCTGCGTCAGGCCCATGATCGACAGATCGGAAAAATCGAAGATCGAGGTCAGCCCTTCGGCTTCCAATGCATCGCCACCGACGCCCACCAGTTCGACCGGGCCTTGATAGGCGCGCTTCAGATGGGCGATCAGGTCACCGCCTAAGAGATCCCCGGAGACTTCGCCGGCCACCACGGCCACTTTCAATGGACGCATGTTCATTTCACTCCCTGCCCCGGAAGGCCTGCATCAATGCCGCAGACGAAGACACCGGCGTCATCGGCAAGTGACAGCATCTCGGTCTTGTCGAGCACCAGCGCCCGTCCCGCCTCCACCGCAATGCCGGCAAGACCGGCGGCAATGATCGAACGGATCGTCGAGGGGCCGATGGTCGGCAGATCGGCACGCACATCCTGCTGCGGTTTGCAGAGCTTGACCAGCACGCCGCGACGCCGCGCCGAGATGCGGCCCTCCGCGCGCAGTTCGGCCACCCGCTGCAACATGCGGTCGGTGCCTTCGACACCTTCCAGCGCCACAATACGCCCGCCGACGCTGACGGCGCCCTGCCCGACATCGAGCTGCCCCAGCAGTCGTGCAGCGGTGGATGCGGTCAGGATATCCCGCTCGTCATCGGCGGTCGGGCGATGGCGACCCATCACGCCGGTCTCGGCAAGAAGTGCCGGCACGATGTCATGCACGCCGACCACCTGGCAGCCCATGCCTTCAAACAGACGGATCACCATCTGCAGCACAGTATCGTCGCCACCGGATAGCAGTGTTTTTACCACATGCGGCACCTGGATGAAGGTGCGCCAAGTCGGGTGAATATCGCGCCATTCCGGGCGTCGGCGCACGGCGCCGGACATCACGATGCGCAACACGCCTTTTTCACGCACCAGCTTTTCGATGCGCGCGAGATCACCCACGCCGGCAATGGCGTGGTCAAAGGGAGAAAAGTCTCGGTCAATTTCATTCTTGAGGCAGATGACGAAAGGCTCGTCGCCGGCAGCACGCGCAGCTTCGGCCACGTAGAGCGGCAAAAAACCGCCGCCGGCGATGATGGCAAGCCGTCCCGCCCGGTCTCGAACGGGAACCGGCGCCACCGCCTCAGGCCTTGCCGCGATGCGGCGAGGAAATCGCCCGGTCACTGTCTGCACCGATGAAATCGATGATTTCAAGCGCTTCCTTGCAATCGAGATAGTCGTCGCGAAGGGCAGCGGCTTTGGCACGGATGGAGCCTTCGCCTTCAAAGATATCCTTGAAGGCGCGGCGGACGCGGTGAATGACTGCACGGTCGATGCCGGCGCGCGTCATGCCGACGACATTCAGCCCGCCGAGCAGGCCCGGATTGCCGTTCAGCATGCCATAGGGGATGACATCGTAATTGACGGCAGAGAGACCGCCGACAAAAGCCTGGCGGCCGATACGGCTGAACTGGTGTACGGCAGCGCCGCCACCGAGGATCACGCGATCTTCCACCTTCACATGGCCGGCCAGCATGACATTGTTCGACATGATGATGTGGTTGCCGAGCTGGCAATCATGCGCCACGTGGGAATTGGCGAGAAACAGGCAGTTGTTGCCGACGACGGTGGTGCCGCCGCCATCCACCGTGCCGGTGTTCATGGTGACACCTTCGCGCATGGTGCAGTTTTCACCGACGAACAGCGTGGTTTCCTCGCCGGCGTGATGCACACTCTGCGGATCGCCACCGATCACTGCCATCGGGAAGATGCGGCTGCCACGGCCAATCTGCGTGGCTCCGGTGACGACCGCATGCGAGACAAGCTCGACATTGTCGCCCAGCACCACTTTCGGACCAACCTGGCAGAAAGGGCCGACGGTAACGTTTTCACCAATCACCGCGCCGTCTTCGACAACAGCCATCGGGTGAATGCGGGCACTGGCGGCAATCGTGCTCATGCCGCGTCCTTCGGACGGATCATCGCGCCGATATCGGCCTCGGCGACAAGCACGCCATCCACCTTGGCATCGCAGTGGAATTTCCAGATATTGCCGCGCTGCTTCTGCTTGACGACATGGAATTCGACGCGGTCACCCGGCACAACGGGCTTGCGGAAACGGGCATTGTCAATCGTCATGAAATAAACGAGATTGCCGGTTTCGCCCTGCTTGCGGGCACAGATGGCACCCGCCGTCTGCGCCATCGCCTCGATCAAAAGCACGCCGGGCATGATCGGCCGTTCGGGAAAATGACCGACAAAATGCGGCTCGTTGGCCGTTACATTCTTGATGCCAATTGCGCTCATGTCACCATCGATCTCGATGATGCGGTCAACCAGCAGGAACGGATACCGGTGAGGCAGCAGCTTCATGATCTCCATGATATCCACGGAGTCGAGCACCACCTGTTCCTGATCAGCCATTCCTTTCTCCTCTTTTCTTTGCGCGCTCGTCCGAGCGCGTCATAATCTCGGCGAGGTCCCGCAGGAAATCGGGCATGGGACGGGCCGGAATGCCGCCATACCGCGCACCTGCGGGGATGGACGCCACCACGCCACTCATTGCCGCGATCTGCACACCATCGCCGATCGTGATATGGCCGTTAACGCCGGACGCACCGCCAATCTGCACGCCGTCGCCGATTTTTGTCGAGCCCGCTATACCAGTACCACTGGCGATGGCGCAATGGCGGCCGATCTTTACGTTGTGGGCAATCTGGACCTGGTTGTCGATCTTCGTGCCTTCGCCGATGACCGTATCGTCCATTGCACCGCGATCAACCGTGGTATTGGCGCCAAGCTCGACATTGTCCTGGATGATGACGCGGCCGACCTGCACCATTTTCAGCATGCCGGCGGGACCGGGCGCAAAACCGAAACCATCCTGGCCAACGCGCGCGCCGTTATGGATGATGACGCCATTGCCAATGAGCGCGCAGATGACGGAAGCACCGGCGGCAATCGAACAATCGCGCCCGATGCGTACATCCGCGCCGATGACAGCGCCGGCGCCGATTCGGGTGCCCGCGCCGATTTCGGCGTTCGCACCCACCACAGCCATGGGTTCGACGGAAACGCCCTCTTCGAGACGTGCCGTCGGATCGACATAGGCAGCCGGCGAAATGCCGTTGCCCAAGACGGTGGCTGGAGAGTGCATTGCTTTTGGATGCAAAAGCGCCCCGGCGCGCGCAAAAGCCGCATGCGGCTTTGGCGTCAGAAGAACCGGGATATGGGCGGGAATAACAGACCGCAGCGCCTCATCGCAGAGGATGGCAGACGCCTTGCAGGTATCCAGCTCGGAGCGGTACTTGCGGGAGAGGATATAACAGACATCGCCTTCGCGGGCGCGCGCCACAGGCGAAACGGAGCGGACAAGCCGCCCCGCCTGGGTCTGATCCAGAAGTTCCGCCCCAAGATGCTTTGCCAGGTCACCCAGGCTTACGCCATCATGCGGCGGAAAGAAGTCGTTCTTGTCCATCAGCCATTGCTCCAGAACAGTTTAAAGTCCGCGGTTCTGGATGCTGAAGATCAGAACTGGTTTGCCATGCTGAAGCGGAAGCGCTGCTCTTCGTCGTAGTCTTCCTTGGCAACCGGCACGGCGTAATCGAAGCGCAGAGCACCGAAGGGCGAGGCCCAGGAGATGCCTGCACCGACCGAGGCACGCAGCGAACTGTCAGTCCCGTTGACCGTGCCGCTAACCGGAACATCGTTGCCATAGAGCGAACCGGCATCGGCGAACAAGGCGGCGCGAAGGCCAAAATCTTCCGGTACGGCTGGCATCGGCATGGTGACTTCGGCCGAAGCGTTGAAGTAGGTCGTGCCGCCGATGGCATCTTCGCCAACACGCGGACCGATACCGTCGTTCTTGAAGCCACGAACCTGACGTCCGCCGAAGGTGAACTGGTCGAAGACGTGAAGGTCGTCGCCCGTCGCCAGTACATGACCTGCGCCAACCGACAGCTGGCCGATGATATCAAGCTCATCCGACAGAAGGTGGAAATAACGCGCGCGGCCGTAGATCTTGTAATATTCCGAATCACCGCCGAGACCGGCATATTCATGCGTCACGGTTGCATAGATGCCTTCGCGCGGCAGCGTCTTGTCGTCCAGCGTGTTGTAGGTCAGCGTCTGCGAGACAGACGACTGATCGTAGGTACCGCCATTGACGAGGTCACGGAACGGCTGCGACAGATTGGTCTGCCAGTCGTCGGTACCGTCATATTCGATCTGCTTGTAGGTGTAACGGAAGGTCGTCGCCAGATTCTCTGTGATCGGCGCCGTAACACGCAGGGTAATACCCTGTTCGTTATAGTCGTAATAATCGTTCGACGACGTCTGGCTCTTGAACAGATCGAAACCGGCAGCCAGGCGATAACCGAGGAAGTAGGGCTCGGTGAAGTTGAGCGAATAGGTACGGGCATCGTCAAGACCGCCACCGGCGGCCACGCGGATGTACTGGCCACGGCCGAGGAAGTTCTTTTCCTCGATCGAGGCTTCCAGAACCACGCCATCATCGGCGGCATAACCGGCACCGATACCGAACGAGCCGGTTGCCTGATCCTCGACATCAACCACGATCACGACGCGGTCGGCGGACGAGCCGGGCTGCGTGGTGATGTTGACCTTGCCGAAATAACCCAGCGCTTCAAGACGGCGCTTGGCGCGGGTGATCATCGTCTGGTTAAAGGCGTCGCCTTCGCTGATGTCGAACTCGCGACGGATCACGTAGTCACGGGTACGGGTGTTGCCACGAATGTCGATGCGTTCGACATAGGCGCGCTCGCCCTGGTCCACGAGGTAGGAAATACCGATCGTGTTGGTCTGGAAGTTGCGGTCGCCACGCGGGGTGACGCGTGCAAACGGATAACCGGCTTCGGCCACCTTCTTGGAGATTGCCTCCATCGTCTTTTGAACTTCGTTGGCCTTGTAGACGTCGCCGGACTTCGTTTCGACGAGACCCTGCAGGTCTGCGCCGTTGATCCCGTCGACCGTCGATTCGACAGCCACGTTGCCGAAATTGTAGCGAGGACCTTCCTCGACCGTGAAAGTCAGCGTGTATTCGTTCTTTGCTTCGTTGAGCACCGCATCCGACGAAACGATGCGGAAGTCCGGATAACCATGGTTGTAATAGAACTGGCGCAGCGCCTCTTCGTCGGCGCGCAGCTTGTCCTCGGTAAACACGTCCTTGCGGGTCAGGAACGACAGCGGGCCGGATTCCTTCGTCACCAGCACGTCATGCAGGCGGCGATTGCCATAGGCCTGATTGCCGATGAACTTGATGTCGGAAATCTTGGTGCGGTCGCCTTCGTTGATCACGAAGGCAATGTTGACGCGACCCTGGCCGACCGGAACCACCTGCGTGGTGATCTCGACGTCGCCACGACCGATGGCCTTGTAGGCTTCCTTCAGGCGCGCGATGTCTGCGGTGACCAGCGCTTCGCTATAGGGGCCGAGCGGCTGGGTGTTGACGACGCCCTGCAGCTTGTCGTCCTTGATCTTGCGGTTGCCGTTGAACACCACCTGGTTGACCAGCTGGCTTTCATTGACCGTCACGACCAGCGTCGAGCCGGATACCGCGATCTTCACATCGGAAAAATAACCGGTGGCGTACAGACGCTTTACCGATTCATCGATATCGGAATTGGAAAAATTGACGCCTGGGCGAATGGTGATGTTGGACCGAACAGCTTCCTGGCCGGACCGTTGTGCACCACGCACCTCGACACGCTGAATCGTCGCGGCCTGCGCAGACAAGGGTGAGCTAAGAACAACCACACCTGCACCAGACGCAACAACACCAGCAGACAGCGCAACCGCCGAGACTGCGTTCAAAAACCTTGAACCAGCTTTCATTTTCAATTCTTACCTTTTTCCGTTGTCCTTGTCGGGGGATACCCGACTCCGGCCACGTGTGTCGTTTTACCTGCTTTTGCCCTACAAGCAAGGTATCCCGTTAATTTCTATTTACTTCCTTTGAAGGCGTGACCCAATCGCCACGGCGAACTCCAAACAGGGTAAACAGTTGGTTTACAACTGACTTCGTCAGCCGATCAGGTTGCTGATGTCGTTCCAGGTGGCAAAAACCATCAGGCTCAGCACCATGGCCAAACCGATGCGGAATGCAACCTCCTGTGCGCCAGCGCCCAAGGGTTTTCCCCGGATCGCCTCAATGGCGTAGAAGACAAGGTGACCGCCATCGAGCACGGGAACCGGCATCAGGTTCAAAAGACCGATGGACACGGAGAGGACGGCGGCCAGCTGGATGACGGCGGAAAGGCCGAGCGTCGCCATCTGTCCTGAGGCCTGCGCCACCCGCACCGGCCCGCCCAGCTGGTCTGCCTTCATGCGGCCGGTCACCAGGTTGCCGATATAGCGGAAGGTGCCGGTGATGATGTGGCCTGTCTCCACAAAGCCCTGCCCCACGGCTTCCACAGGCGAATAGGTGACATGGCGAAAATTGCCGCTCTGCTCGTTGGTGACGATGCCGATCAGGCCCATTTCCACCTTGTTGCCGAACTGGTCTGTAATCTCCGACCGCTTTGGCACCATCGGCAGGTCGATCCGCTGGCCGTTGCGCTCCACGGTGACGACGATCGGCGTCTCCGGGCGGATGCTGACATAACGGCGGACATCGTCAAAGGTGCGGATGGTCGAGCCGTCAAGCGCGACAAGCCTGTCGCCCGGGAGAACGCCGGCTTCGGCGGCCGCGCTGTCCGGACGCACTTCGGCCACGACCGGATCGGAGATCATGCGACCGTAGACACCGAAAAGCACGGCGAAAATGGTGATGGCCAGGATGAAATTGGCAATCGGGCCGGCGGCAACCGTTGCGGCGCGTTTCCAGAGGGCAGCCCCTGCCAGCGTCTGCGCGCGCTCGGCGGCGCTGAGCTGTGACAGGTTTTCTGCATCGGGACGGCTGGAGGCGTCCTCGTCACCGAAAAATTTCACATAGCCGCCAAGCGGAACCAGCGAAAGCTTCCAGCGCGTGCCGTGGCTATCGGTGAAGCCCACAAGCTCCGGGCCAAAACCGATCGAAAAGGCGGTGACGCGAATGCCGCTCCAGCGGCCGACGAGGTAATGCCCCATCTCATGCACGAAAACGAGCAGCGACAGGACGAGAATGAAGGGGATGATATAGCCCGTCAGGAAACCGAAGATTGCCATCAATTGATCCACTTCTCCTGTTGAACGGCCTTAAAGGCCGAACAGGAACGCTGCCACGGAGGTGCCGCCCTCTTCCGACCATGCGGCATGCATGATTGCAAGAAGAAATGCCGCAAACCCGGCAAAAACGAGGCCGTCAACCCGGTCCATCACGCCACCGTGGCCGGGAATGAGGTGGCTTGAGTCTTTTGCGCCAAAGCGGCGCTTGATGAAGCTCTCGAACAGGTCGCCCACCTGGCTTGCAACCGACAGGCTGAAGGCCAGAAAGGCGGTGCGCAGCGAAAGCACGGGAAAAAAGGCAAAGGACAAAAGGCAGCCCGCTGCCACGCCCGAGACCGTGCCGCCAATGGCACCGGACCAGGTCTTGCCGGGCGAGATGCGTGGCGCAAGTTTTGGCCCGCGCAGGGCGCGCCCGACGAAATAGGCAAGGATATCGGTGGCCCAGACCACGGCAAAAACGAACAGCATGGCAACGAATCCCGGCTCGTCTGCACCGCGGATGGCAGCAAGCGAGATGCCGCTGAAGGCGGAATAGGCAATGCCGGCGGGAAGCCAGCCGCTTCCGCCACGCACGGCAATCAGCAGGATGGCCGTCAAGGTAAAGCCGCCGGCCAGCGGCACGCCCATGCCCTCGTCACCCAGCACCAGATTGGCGGCAACCGACACGACAGCCAGCCAGCCAAGCGCATTGCCGCGAAAATCGACATCGGCAAGCCGCGTCATTCGCGACCATTCGTAATAGACGAGGACGGCGATGATGGCCGAGAAACCACGGAAGGACAGCCCGCCGGCCCAGGTGGCGATGAGCGTCACGGCCGCCATGACAATGGCGGAAAAAATGCGTCGTCTGAGTTCGATCGACATCAGCCCGCCACCGCAGCGGGTGCGACGGGTGACAGGCCACCAAAACGACGATCCCGTGCCGAAAACGTCCGGATCGCCTCGTAGAACAGCTCGCGGTCAAAATCGGGCCAGTATTGCGGCACGAAGACGAATTCCGAATAGGCCGCCTGCCAGAGCAGAAAGTTCGACAGCCGTTCTTCGCCGCTGGTGCGGATGATGAGATCTGGGTCGGGAATGCCGGCCGTGTCGAGATGCGCCGCAATGAGATCGGGCGTCACGTCCGCGGCCTTCAGGCGTCCGGCTTCCACCTCGATGGAAAGGCGCCTGACGGCCCGGGCAATCTCGTCGCGCGCGCCGTAGTTGAAGGCGATGATGAGCGTCAGGCCGGTATTATTGCCCGTGGTCTCTTCTGCCTCAAGGAGAAGCGGAAGAATATCACCCTGCAGTCCGTCGCGTTCGCCGATCACGCGGATGCGCACGTTCGAGCGGTGAAGTTCGGCCAGATCGCGCCGGATGAAGCGGCGCAGAAGCCCCATCAGCACCGAAACTTCCTCCTGCGGCCGGCTCCAGTTTTCCGAGGAGAAGGCAAACAGCGTCAGGAATTCGATGCCGGCATCCCCGGCTGCCTCCACGGTGCGCCGAACCGCCTCGACACCCTTGCTGTGTCCGACGGTGCGCGGCAGGCCGCGTTCATTCGCCCAGCGTCCATTGCCGTCCATGATGATGGCAACATGTCTGGGTATGGAGGGCAGCTCACCTTGCACCATGGAACATCCACTCGCTTCAACGTTGAAAAACAGGCAATCAGGCAGATTACTAAACCTGCATGATCTCCTTTTCCTTCTCGCTAAGCAAACGATCGACGTCGGAAATCGTGTCATCGGTCATTTTCTGCACCCGGTCCGACTGCGTACGGCTGTCGTCCTGGCCGATGGTGCCGTCCTTTTCCGCCTTCTTCAGCGAATCCATACCGTCGCGGCGCACATGGCGAATGGCGACCTTGGCCTTTTCGGCATAATCATGCGCCACCTTGACGAGCGACTTGCGGCGCTCCTCGTTCAGTTCCGGCAGCGGAATGCGCAGGTTCTGGCCGTCCATGATCGGGTTGAGGCCGAGATTGGCTTCGCGGATGGCGCGGTCGACGGCATTCACCATCGACTTGTCCCAGACGGAGATGCCGAGCATGCGCGGTTCCGGCACGGTCACATTGGCCACCTGGTTCAGCGGCACGCGCGAGCCATAGGCTTCCACGACCACCGGATCGAGAATGTTGGCAGACGCACGTCCGGTGCGCAGCGATGCGATATCGCTCTTGAACGCCGAGATGGCGCCATCCATGCGCCGCTTGATATCGTTGAGGTCGATGGCTCCGCTCATCTTCTACTCCGTTCTGGCAAGACGTCTGCGCAACTGCGTGCGCTTAAGGCTATTAATTGTCGGTCACGATGGTCTTGAGACCACCGCCGGTCAAGATCTCTCCGAAACCGCCCTTCTCGTGGATCGAGAAGACGATGATCGGAATGGAATTTTCACGCGCAAGTGCCACGGCTGCAACGTCCATCACGGCCAGACCCTTTTCCAGGATTTCGCTGTGGGTCAGGTGGTCGAAACGGGTGGCCGTCGGGTCCTTCTTCGGGTCGGCCGAATAGATGCCGTCGACCTGGGTTCCCTTGAAGATGGCTTCCGCGCCGATTTCGGCAGCGCGCAGCGCACCGGCCGAGTCGGTCGTGAAGAAGGGGTTGCCGGTTCCGCCGGCAAAAATGACCACGCGGCCCTGGGCCATGTGATGCAGCGCCTGGCGCTGCGAAAAGCTCTCGCAGATTTCCGGCATGGCAATGGCTGAGAGCACCACGGTGTCGATATCAAGCTTGCGCAGCGATGTTCCGAGCGCCAGCGCATTGATGACGGTTGCCAGCATGCCCATGTGGTCGCCGGTCACCCGGTCGCCGCCCTTGGAGGCCACGGCCACGCCGCGGAAGATATTCCCGCCGCCAACGACGATACCGACCTCGACGCCCATCCGGCGTGCCTCGGCAATATCGGCTGCAATGCGGTCGGCAACGGTAACGTCGATGCCAAAACCCTGGCTGCCCATCAGGGCCTCACCGGAGACCTTCAGTAGCACACGTTTATAGACGGGATTGGAGGATGACATGGAAACTCCTTCGAGGATCGCACCGAGTGCCGGATACACGAAGGGCGCCGCGTTGTCACGCGACGCCCTGACGCTATCCCAATATTTCAGGATGCCGAAATCAACGCTTGACGGTTGCTGCCACTTCGGCTGCGAAATCCGTCTCTTCCTTTTCGACGCCTTCGCCGAGAAGCAGGCGCACCATGCCGGTGATCTCGATCGGCGCACCAACGTCCTTTTCAGCTTCCTTGAGGGCAGCTGCGACAGTCAGGTCCGGGTTGATGACGAAAGCCTGCGAAAGAAGAGCGACTTCCTCGAAGAACTTGCGCATGCGGCCTTCGACCATCTTTTCGATGATGGCTTCCGGCTTGCCCGATTCGCGCGACTGTTCGATGAAGATGTTGCGCTCGCGCTCGGCAACCGCTGCATCAACTTCGTCGGCGCGGACGGCCAGCGGGTTGGTGGCGGCAACGTGCATGGCAACCTGGCGGCCGATCGCCGTCAGTGCATCCTTGTTGCCGGTCGACTTCAGGGCAACCAGAACGCCGAGCTTGCCGAGGCCGTCAGCAGCAGCATTGTGAACGTAGGTTGCGACAACGCCGTCTTCAACGGAAAGCTTTGCCGCGCGGCGCAGCGACATGTTTTCGCCGATGGTTGCAATCGCGTCCTTGATCGTGTCGGAGACCGACTTGCCGGTTGCCGGGTAGTTGGCAGCCGAAATCGCGTCTACGGAACCGTCGGTCGAGAGCGCAACCGAAGCAATGCCGCGAACCAGATCCTGGAAGGCGTCGTTGCGGGCGACGAAGTCGGTTTCGGAGTTCAGCTCGACGACCACGGCGCTGGTGCCGGACGAAGCGATGCCGACGAGGCCTTCAGCGGCGGTGCGGCCGGACTTCTTGTCGGCCTTGGCAATGCCCTTGGCGCGCAGCCAGTCGATCGCGGCTTCCATGTCGCCAGCGGTCTCGGCGAGCGCCTTCTTGCAGTCCATCATGCCTGCGCCGGTCTTTTCGCGCAGTTCCTTCACCATTGCGGCTGTGATTTCGCTCATGTTTGCCTCTTGTCCATCTGGGGATGCGCCTGCCGGGTATTGGAACGGCCGGCGCCCGTTTGGGGCACGAATGTACCCGAAAATATGACAGCGTGATGAATGGTCGTCCGCGCAGTCTCACGGCAACAGTGGCAGAACGCTTAGGCTCCGCCGGCGCTGGACGCCTTGGATGGAGACCGCCCAAGGGCGATCTCCTTAATTTCAGATCTCGAAACGAACGGCAGAGCCGTCCGACGATCAGGCTTCTGCAGCTTCTTCCGACAGAGCCGGCTCGATCGGAGCTTCGGCGGAAGCGCCGACGTCACGACCGGACGAACCCTGCTGGCGAGCGATGCCGTCGATGGCAGCGCGGGCAACCAGGTCGCAATAAAGAGCGATGGCACGCGAAGCGTCGTCGTTGCCGGGGATCGGATAGTCGATCAGGTCCGGATCGCAGTTCGAATCGATGATGGCAACGACCGGGATGCCGAGGCGCTTGGCTTCGTCGATCGCGATCTTTTCCTTGTTCGTGTCGATGATGAACATCAGGTCCGGGGTGCCGCCCATGTCGCGGATACCGCCGAGAGCCTTTTCAAGCTTTTCGCGTTCGCGCTCAAGGTTGAGGCGTTCCTTCTTGGTGAAGCCCGAAGCTTCCGAACCAAGAATCTCGTCGAGCTTGCGCAGGCGCTGGATCGAGTTCGAGATGGTCTTCCAGTTGGTCATCATGCCGCCGAGCCAGCGGGAGTTGACGTAATACTGGGCCGAACGCTTCGCCGAATCGGCGATCAGCTCGGATGCCTGGCGCTTGGTGCCAACGAACAGAACGCGGCCGCCACGGGCAACGGTGTCCGAAATGACCTGCAGGGCGCGCGACAGCATCGGAACGGACTGGGCCAGATCGATGATGTGGATGTTGTTACGATCGCCGAAGATGTACGGCTTCATCTTCGGGTTCCAGCGGTGCGTCTGGTGACCGAAGTGAACGCCAGCTTCCAGAAGCTGACGCATGCTAAAATCAGGCAATGCCATGCCTTTTCTCCTTGTTTCCGGTTTAACCCCCGCGAAACGAACAGCCGCCCGAAAGGGCCGGCCACCGGCGGAACGGACCGGATTTCTCCCGGTCAATCCCAAGTTTCGCGTGTGGAATGGTGGTGCGCATAACGGGCATTGGCCGCAAAAGCAAGCGTTTCCGCCAGAAAAACGCAAATGACGCCGGTTTCGCGCAGCGGATAAGGCCGGGCAGTGCCCGGCCTTATCCGCCTGCCCGCTACACAGCGGTTTCAGCGGCAGGGTTCGGCCGGTTTGTCCAGAAGTTCAAGCTTGGACAGCGTGCCGGACAGGACGAAGTCGCCATAATCCATCGTCAGGTCGCGTGTGATGCCATTGCCGTAGAGCTTGAAGGACATGCGGTAGATCGGCAGCGAATCGGTTTTCTGGTCTTCGTTGAAATAAGCGATCGTTACTGGCCAGTAGGGCAGCTTACCGAATTCGCCGGCGCTTGCAGCATCGGCATCATCCGGTTTCGGCATCTGCTGCGTGCCAACAACCGTGGTCGTCAACAGGCTCTGGTCGCCGTTTTCCGAGCCATCGAAAATACGGGCTTCGAAGAAGCGCTTGCCCTCCCTGGCATTGTCGATCACCTCCAGCATATGCTCCGTCGGAAACTGCGCCGGTGTCAGGTCCACTTCCCGTTGATCGGGCTTGGCGAGCGCCACCTTGATGCCATCGGCCTTGTCGCTTGCCTCGCCCGTCACCTGCTTGTCCAGCTGTTCGTCGGTGAAGGATTTGGTGTCGAAGCGAAACTCGCCGGAGCTGGCATTTTCGAACGTTGTCGTCTGCTGGTCGGTCACGCGCATTTCCTCACCCGTATCGACACGGGTGACGAAGCGGAAATTGGTGGTGAAACCCGAACAGACATTGCCGGTGAACTCGTAGACCATGCGGCCATACATGCCCTCGATGCCCGAACGATCAGAGACGTCCTTCAGCTTCAAATCATAGATGGCACGGTGGGGAATGAGCGCTCGTGCGCCCTCCATGCCTGCAAGGGCCGGGCTGAAAGGGGCAAGCGTACTGCCTGCTAGAAGGACCGCTGCAAAGCTCTGCCGCAACATCCACAATCTCCTATGGGACTCGACGCGCGATGTTATATGTACGCCATCAAGTGATGCTTAGCGTCATGTGTGACGGAATCGAGTCAATTTTACAATCAAACCGGAGAACGAAATGTCGGATGCGATCGAAGCCCGCCTGAAGGAGATGGGGATCGAACTGCCGGTGGCCGCAGCGCCTGCCGCCAATTATGTGCCCTACACGCAGAGCGGTACCACGCTTTACATCTCCGGCCAGTTGCCGATGGAAGCCGGAAAGGTCGCCGTGACAGGCCTTGTGGGCGCGGATGTAGACGTGGAAGCGGCGCAGCGCGCCGCCGAGCTTTGCGCCATCAACATTTTGGCGCAGGTGAAGGCTGCCGTTGGCGGTGATCTCGGCCGCGTGCGCCGCGTTCTGAAGCTGAACGGCTTCATTGCGTCCGCTCCCGGTTTTGTCGAACAACATCTGGTGATGAACGGCGCTTCCAACCTCATCGCCAACGTTTTGGGCGAGGCGGGCAAGCACGCGCGCGCCGCCGTTGGCATGGCCGCCCTGCCCTTTAATGCCGCCGTCGAGGTGGATGCCATCCTGGAAGTCGAAGCATGAGCGCCGATCTCACCTGGCTGAAAGAGACGCCGGTTGCCCATCGCGGTTATCATGACCTGAACAAGGCCGTGTGGGAAAACACGCTGTCTGCCTTTTCCCGCGCCATCGAGGCGGGTTTTGCCATCGAATGCGATATCCAGCTTTCGGCCGATAGCGTGCCGATGGTGTTTCACGATCATGACCTGCAGCGTCTCTGCGGCATTACCGGCGAAGTGCGTGAGCGCATGGCAAACGAGTTGCAGGCGCTGTCCGTCGGCGGCACGAAAGACCGTATCCCGACGTTGAAGCAGATGCTGGCTCTCGTTAAAGGTCAGGTGCCGCTGGTCATCGAACTGAAGGGCATCGATGCCGAGCAGGACGACGGTTTTATCGAAAGTGTGCTGGAAGTGCTGGAAGGTTATGAGGGCCCGCTGGCGCTGATGAGCTTCGATTATCACCTGCTGCGCGCGCTGAAGGCTGAAAAATGCCCCTACCCGGTCGGCCTCACCGCCATGGGCACGAAACCCGAAGAATTCTTCGCCCATGACGAGGCGATGCAGCTTGGGCTCGATTTCATCTCCTACCATTATGCCGACCTGCCCAACAGTTTTGTCACCGGTCAGCGCGCCCGGGGCATCACCGTCATTACCTGGACGGTGAGGGATGAAAATGCCCGCGCCCATACCTATACTCATGCTGACCAGATGACCTTCGAGGGTTTTGACCCGCGAGAAAGCAAAGCTTCTGCCTCATGAGCCAAACCGTCACTCTCCGCGTCGAACAATCTTTTGCAGCGATCAGCCCGGAACGCTGGTCGCAGCTTTCAGGAACACGACGCGGGGGTGAAACGCCCTATAACCCCTTCCTCTCGCATGCCTATCTGTCATCGCTGGAGGATTCCGGTTCGGCGACGGCAAAGACCGGTTGGCTTGGCCATCACCTGCTGATGGAAGATGGCGACGGCCAGTTGATCGGCGCCGTCCCCGGTTACCTCAAGAACCACAGCCAGGGCGAATATGTCTTCGATCACGGCTGGGCGGATGCGTTCGAGCGGGCCGGCGGGCAATATTATCCAAAGCTGCAATGCGCCATCCCGTTTACCCCCGCCACTGGCCAGCGGCTGCTGGTGCGCGACGGCGACGGCGCCGATGACGTGCGCCTGACGCTTGCGGCCGGCCTTGCCGAAGTCACCCGCCAGCTTGGCATTTCCTCAGCCCATGTCACCTTCCTGCGGGAAGTGGAACTGCTGGCCTTCGAGGAGGCGGGTTTCCTGCACCGCATGGACCAGCAGTTCCATTTCATCAATGACGGCTATGACAACCACGAGGCGTTTCTCGCCAAGCTTTCCTCCTCCAAGCGCAAGAACCTGCGCAAGGAACGCCGCGCCGCGCTGGAAAACGGCATCGAGATCGACTGGCTGACGGGCAAGGACCTGACCGAAGAGATCTGGGACCAGTTTTTTACCTTCTACATGGATACCGGCAGCCGCAAATGGGGAAAGCCCTATCTCACGCGGGCGTTCTATTCGCTGATCGGCGAACGCATGGCCGACGATATCCTGCTCGTGATGGCGCGCCGTGACGGGCGTTATGTGGCGGGCGCCATCAACTTCATCGGCGAAGAGGCGCTGTTCGGGCGCCACTGGGGATGCATCGAGGATCATCCCTTCCTGCATTTCGAGGTCTGTTATCATCAGGCGATCGATTTTGCGCTGGCAAACGGCCTGAAGCGTGTCGAAGCCGGCGCGCAAGGGGAACACAAGCTGGCGCGCGGCTACCTGCCCGTCACCACCCATTCCGCCCATTACATCGCCCATCCCGGCCTTCGCCGCGCCATCGGCGATTACCTGAAGCGGGAACGGCAAGAGGTGGAATATGCCGGCGAATACTTGACCGAGCACAGCCCTTTCCGCAAGGGAGAGCGGCAAGAGGACGATTGATAAAAGACACTCAGGGAGCGCCCGCATGACCGGCCAGATCTATGACGAAAACAACATCTTTGCCAAAATCCTGAAGGGCGAGATCCCCGCGCACAAGGTCTACGAAGACGACGATACGCTGGCTTTCATGGATGTGATGCCGCAGGCGCCCGGCCATCTCCTCGTCATCCCCAAGCGCGGCTCGCGCAACCTCCTGGATGCCGATCCGGGCGTGCTGTCGACGCTTCTTCCGGTGGTGCAGAAGCTTGCCGTTGCGGCAAAAGAAGCTTTTGAAGCCGATGGCGTGTTCATCGCCCAGTTCAACGAACCCGCCGCCGGCCAGACTGTGTTCCACCTGCATTTTCATGTGATCCCGCGTCACGACGGGCAGGCTTTGAAGCCGCATACGGGCAAGATGGAGGACGGGGCGGTTCTCGCGGAAAACGCCCGGAAGATTCGCGAGGCGCTTTAACCCGCACCGGTAAATCCTTGCAGATAGACTGATATCACCGACTTGCGCTGCGCACACCTGCCTCATAGGCAAGCCGTGCCCAGCGGGTCATCTCGTCGGGATCGTCAAGGGCTTCCTCGGGAATGGACCAGTAGGGCATCAGCACCGGCTTGCCGGTCTTTCCCTCGTACGCCCACTGTCTTGCCCCAGCCTCTTCGAATTGCGGTGCGCTTTCGGCATCTGCCTTCAGCATCATCTCGCCGCGCAGGTCGATGGCAAAAATCACGCCGTGATGGTAGATGCCCTTGCCGCCAAACATGCGGCGGATGGTGACGGGGCCGAGCCCATGAAAAAGGTCTTCGATATCGGCTTTGTCCATGCTCATCCCCGCAAGGTTCCGCCGGCTGCGATCACTGCTTCCGGGGTGTCGACATCGATGTGAGCGCCTGCCCCGATCTCCACGTCGATGATCGGCAGACCGCAGGTCTCGATGACGTGGCGGGCACCGACATCACCCTCCAGCAGCACCAGCTCGCCAAAGGTCGCACGCGGCAGGATGACAGGATTGCCGCGCTTGCCGCCCGCGACGGCGCGCACGATGGCGCGGCCTTCCGCCTTGCGAAACGCCGCCTGAAGGGTGCGCAAATCCTCGACCGATACGGCCGGCATATCGGCCAGAAGCACCATCACACCTGCGACCTCCGACAGATCAGGCGCGGCAAGACCAGCCTTGATCGATCCGGCCATGCCGCTGGCGTAATCCAGGTTTTCCACCAGCGTCAGGGCGAGGCCTTTTAGCGCTTGCGACACCTCGTCTGCCCGATGACCGGTGACGACAACGAACGGCGCGGGCGGGTTCTCCGATGCAACCGCGCCCTCAGGTCCAACGGCATCCGGAGCGGAGGCGGCCAGCGCCCGTTCCGCCACTCGCTGCACCAGGGGCACGCCATCGAATTCCGCCAGCAGCTTGTGACCCGCCTCGCCCATCCTGCTTGCCCGGCCTGCGGCCAGAAGAAGAATTCCGATCGAAAGCGCCCTGTTCCTGGACAATGGCAGGTCGCGCGGCTGCGGCCGGCTTGGAATTTCCATCAGCAATCCTCCAACGCCAAGCCCCGTCAGCTCTTGCGCCCGTGGACGCTCACCGGAGAGGATCCGGTTCAGCACCCAGTCAAAGCCGTTTTCCTTGGGCGAACGCGCGCAGCCCGGCGCGCCGATCAAGGCGGTATCACCGTGATACCCAAGCACCAGAAGATTGCCGGGATCGACCGGCAGCCCCACCTGCTCCACCGCACCGCCGGCAAGCCGCATCGCCTGCGGCAGCACATCCTCGCCATCGCAGACGGCAGAGGCCCCGAACAGGATCACCATACGCGGCACACCATCTTCCGGCTGGCCGAGTGCCGCGCGCAAGGCATTCGCCACGGCCTCTGCCCGATGCGCCACGCGGTGCTCGCGGATGATGACGCTGCCGGAGGGGGCAAGGCGCCGCGACAGAAGGTTCGCCGTCTTGTCGAGTACGGAGGTTTTTAGCACCGGCAGTTCGGTTTGGATCAGCGTCACCGAAAAGGGACGGTAGGGCGCGACGGACACCGCCTCGCCCTCGCGCAGCACGGCCTTTGCGGCATTCACCTTGTCACCCGGCACCGCCAGCGGAATGATTTTCACCGTCGCCACCATATCGCCGACAACAACCGGCGACCGGTCGGCGAGACAGGCCAGCGTGATGGCCGGATCGATCTGGTTGAACCGGTCGATCAATGCCCGATCAGCGCGGAAAAGCCCGTTCCGCGTCGCGTGGATGTTCACCCGCCCGGTGCTGGCCGGCGAAAGCCGAAGCGACTCGTCGCCAAAACAGGCGGCAAGCTGCTCGGCAGCGACATCTTCCGAAAGATCTCCCGGCTGCAACCTTGCCACCACCACCTCGGCAAGGCCCGCCTCGGCCAGTGTCTGAAGATCGCCGGCCGACAGGATCGTGCCCTTCGGCATGCGCCCGCCGGGATGGCTGACGCTATGCGCCAGGATCGCGCCTTGTGCCAATTCCAGCGGCACCGATCCAAAGATCATTCTGCACCGCCGGACAGCGAACGGCGCCGAAAGGCTTCGACGATTTGTGCAAGGATCGACAGCGCAATCTCCTCCGGGCTCGCGGCCCCGATATCAAGGCCGATGGGCGCGCGAATCCTTTGGATCTGCTCCTGCGTGACCCCGGTTTCCAGCAGGCGCTCCACACGGCGCGCATGGGTTTTTCGGCTGCCGAGTGCGCCAACGTAAAAACAGCCGCACCGCAGCGCTTCGGCCAGGGCAAAATCGTCGATCTTCGGATCATGAGTGACGGCCGCCACCGCCGTATAGGGATCGAGCACCCGCGCCTTCAGCACGTCCTCCGGCCAGTCGGCGATGAGGTCGACGCCCTCAAACCGTTCGGGCGTCGCAAAGGCCGTGCGCGGATCGATGATGGTGAGATCATAACCGATAACAGGCGCCAGCCGCGCCAGCCCTTGCGTAATATGCACGGCCCCTATGGCAACGATGCGCGGCGGCGGCAGGTGGACGTTGAGAAACAGCGGCCGGCCCTCGATGTCGATAAGCCCCGATTTTCCGCTGCGAAACGCCTTCTCCGCTGCCTCTGCCAGATGCGCCGGCACCGGTTGCCCTTCTACCAGAACCTGCGTCTCGCCGGACGCCGTATCGGTGATGAGGATGGCCGCCTTGCGGGCGTTTCGGGCCGCATTCAGCTCTGCCAGATGATCAAGCCGCATCAGTTGAGCCTCTCCACATAGACCCGGATACGCCCACCGCAGGAGAGCCCGACACGCCAGGCGGTTTCATCCGCCACGCCGAATTCCAGCATTTTTGGCGCGCCCGAGGTGATTACTTCCAGCGCCTCGGTGATGACGGCACCCTCGACGCAGCCGCCGGAAACAGATCCTTCGAAATTGCCCTCGCCGTCAATGACGAGATGGCTGCCGGCGGGGCGCGGTGCCGAACCCCAGGTTTCCATGACCGTGGCAATGGCGACGGTGCGCCCCTCGCGCGCCCAGGTTTCTGCGGTGACAAGCGGATCAAGCGTGGTCGTCATACGACAGTCCTTTCCCTGAAACGGCGGGGATTGGCGCCAGCCATCGCCTTGCCCGACAGCGCCTGCGCCAGATCCGCCAGCGAATTTAAGTTATGCACGGGGCGAAACTCGTCCACATGCGGCAACATGGCCCGCACGCCGCGGGCGCGAGGCTGAAAACCGTCGAAACGCAGCAGCGGATTAAGCCAGATCAGCCGTCGACAGGAGCGGTGCAGCCGGTCGATCTCGGTTTCCAGCTCCGCCACCCCGTCGCGCTCCAGCCCGTCTGTAATCAGCAGCACCACCGCGCCGCCACCCAGTACCCGACGGCCCCAGATGCGGTTGAACGTTGTCAGGGTCTCGCCGATCCGTGTTCCGCCAGACCAGTCTTCGACCGATCGCGTGCAGGCATCCAGCGCCTCGTCCGGATCCCGGTGACGTAAGCTACGCGTCACATTGGTCAAGCGGGTGCCGAACAGAAAGACGTGGGTGCGCCGGCGCTTTTCCATCAGCGCATGGGCAAAATGCAGAAAGATGCGACTGTACTGGCTCATCGAGCCAGAGATATCGGCAAGCACCACCAGCGGCGGCTCCTGTCTCTGCAGCCGGCGAAATTTCGGCAGCATGATATCGCCGCCGGTCCGCATCGCTTGGCGCAACGTGGCGCGCGGATCGATCCGGCCCGGATGGTTTGCCGCCCGATACCGTCGCGTCACCACAGAATCGAGCGGCAGCACGAGTTTTGCCATCTCGATCCGCGCAGCAGCGAGTTCCGCCGCCGACATCTGGGCAAAATCCGTCCGGCGCAGAACTTCAGAGGCAGATGCCGTAAAACGCGCATCGGCCTCCACTTCCGGCGGCGCTTCCGGTTTTTGCGGACGCGCCTGCTCTGCCACCAGACTGTCGCCGACGCGTGCTGCTGCCGGTTTCGGCTTTTCCGCTTCTCGCTGCTCGGCAATTTTTGGCGACATCATCTGGATCATCTTTTCGACAAGATCGCGCTTGCGAAAGAACAGGCGAAACGCCTCGTCAAAGACCGCCATATCCTCGCGCCGCTTGACGAAGACGGCGGCGAGCGCTGCGTGAAATTCCTCACGGGCTCCGATGCCGACAGCTTCGGCAGCGGCGACGGCATCAAGCGTTGCCTGTGGCGACGTCTTGAGGCCCGCCCGCCGCAGCACCCGGGAAAAATAGAGAATGTTTTCGGCAAGGCGGCCTTCCCCAGCCGCATCCTTGCCTGACCCGAACGTGGTGGCCTCACCTGCCATCATGGCTTTATCCCGCAGCCAAGAGTTCCGCCTTCACCTCGGCCAGAATGGCACCGCCCTCGCCGCCGCGGATACGGGCAATATCGTCCTGGTATTTGAGGAGCGTGCCGAGCGTGTCGGAAATCGTTTCGGGGTCGAGCGCCAGCCGGTCAAGTTCGGTCAGTGCCGTGGCCCAGTCAATGGTTTCGGCAATGCCGGGGTTCTTGAACAGATCGACCGTGCGCAGCTTTTGGACATAGGCCACCACCTGACGCGACAATGCCGCACCCGCCTGCGGCACCTTGCGCTTCAGGATTGCCAGTTCCTGGGCGGCATCGGGATAATCCACCCAGTGATAGAGACAGCGCCGTTTCAGCGCGTCGTGGATCTCGCGGGTGCGGTTGGTGGTGATGATGACGATGGGCGGCTCGGCCGCCTTGATCGTACCAAGCTCGGGGATCGTCACCTGAAACTCGGAGAGAACTTCCAGCAGAAACGCTTCGAAGGCCTCGTCGGTACGATCAAGCTCGTCGATCAGAAACACCGGCGCCGCCTCGCCTGCCCGCGAAAGGGCCTGCAGCACCGGGCGACGGATCAGGTGGCGCTCGGAATAGAGATTGGCTTCCAGCCGGTCGCGGTCTTCAAGGCCGGCGGCTTCCGAAAGCCGGATGTCGAGCATCTGCGCCGGGTAATTCCATTCGTAGACGGCAGAGGCGACATCCAGCCCCTCATAACATTGCAGCCGTATCAGCGGACGGTTGAGACCCTTGGCCAGCGCCTTGGCAATTTCCGTCTTGCCAACACCCGCCTCGCCTTCGAGAAATAACGGCCGCTGCATGCGAAGCGCCAGAAAAATCACCGTCGCCAGTCCGCGCCCGGCCAGATAATCCTGCTCGCCGAGCAGAGTAATGGTTTCATCGATCGACGCCGGAGGCCGGCGCGCATCCTGATCTGTCATGGCAACTCCCCCGATCCACAAAGACTACAGCGCGTGAAAAGCCCGGTCCAGATAAATGAGCGGCGGATTGTGCGGCCCGAAATGCATGGCGACGACCTGTCCGAACAGCACCAGATGGGTGGACATCCGGCGGATTTCCATCAGCCGGCAATCGAAGGAAACCAGCGCATCGGAGAGAACCGGAGCGCCGGTTTCCAGCGTCAGCCAGTGCGCCAGCGCAAAACGCTCCTCCACCGGCAGCCGGTCAAAACCGGCAAGCGCCTTGGCCAGAGCCTGATGGTGGCCGGCGAGCGAATTCAGCGCAAATACGCCGCTTTGCTCGAAGATGGCATTGCTGTCGTTGGTGGCATTGAGGCAGACGAGAACGGTTGCGGGATCGTCGGACACCGAGCAGGCGGCTGTGGCCGTCACCCCGCGCCGCACGCCCTGCCACTCGGTGGTGACGGCCTGCACATGGCCGGCATAACGCGCCATGCCATCGCGGTAGAGGGTGGGATCGACCGGCTGCGGCCGGCCCTGTGCGTCTTTGCGCGTGTCGGAAACAGTCACAAGGTTCCTCCCCCGGTCTCCCGGACCTCGACAGCCCCATCGACCGCCTTGCAATTCTGAATATGGTAAGGGCGCCCGTCGTTGTCCACGCCCGCAGGCAATTTGCGCGTGCCATGGCGAAAACCAACGCAATTTCCTTTGACCCCAGCCAAAGGCCGGCTAAATGTGCGCCATGAGCGATATTTCGATCCGATCCGCCGCCCGCCGCGGCCTCTTGGCTGCAGGGGCAGCTGCGCTTTTCTTCGCCGCCGTGCCCGTTTCGGCGGCCACCATCGGCGTCGTTGCGCCGCAGAGCGGACCTTATGCGCTGCTGGGCCAGCAGATCCTGCGCGGCGCCCAGGCGGCCGCGACAGATGGCGACAAACTGGTTCCAATTGCCGAAAGCTGCGAACAGGGGTCTGGCGGCGCGATTGCCGAGGCGCTGAAACAGGCGGGTGCCACGGCGGCCATTGGATTTTTGTGTGTCGAAACCCTGTCGGAATCGCTGCCGAAGCTGAAGGAGGCGGGCATTGCTGCAATCACCGTCTCGGTGCGTTCCAAAATCCTGATGGAGGACGCCACGCGCTATGGCTGGCCCTTCTTCCGGCTGGCGCCCGTCGATGGCGAGGAAGCCGAAAAGCTTGCCGACATGGTGCTGTCCAGATTCCAGAACAAATCCATCGCGCTTGTCGATGACGGCACGATCTATGGCCGGGAACTCACCGGCGCCATCCGCCAGAAACTGGAAGCCGGCGGCATCAAGCCCGCCTTTGCCGATACGTTCCGCCCCGGGCAGGAACAGCAACTGGCGCTGGTGCGGCGGCTGGTCAAGACCGGTGCCTCGCATGTGGTGGTGGGCGGAGACCGGGCGGATGTCGCCATCATGGCGCGCGATGCGGCTGCCGAAAAGGCCGCCCTCACCTTCATCGGCGGCGATGTGATGCGGGCCGCCAACCGCCCGCTAGCCCTTGCCGATGGCGCACTGGCCGTTGCACTGCCCGATTATGCGACCCTGCCCTCCGCTGCCCCGGCGGTTGCCGCGATTCGTTCCAAAAACAGCGAGGCCGATGGTTATACCCTGCCGGCCTATGCGGCTGTGCAGGTCGCGAGAGCGGCCACAGCAAAGGCCTTGGCGGAGAAGAAAACCGTGGCGCAGGTGCTGGCGAACCTTTCGGTCGACACCGTGCTCGGTCCGCTCACCTTCGGCGCCAATCATGAACTGGCCCAAAATCCGTTCCGCCTGCAGGAATGGCGCGACAACACCTTTCATCCAGTGGATGGCGAGACGGAATGACGGTTTGCCGGCCCATCCGGCGATTGTGCAGCAGAAGACGGAATGTTAAGCGGAGCCGAAATCTGCCGCACGCAGCCTGATCTCCTCATTTGAAGGACAGCGTTCTGCGGCAAGCCTTTCTGCCCGGTGCTTGCTGCTCCAAAAAGGAATAAGGCGCCGCCCCTGATCTGCCGGAGGAACACGACATGCCCCTGCCCATTCGCATTGCCCCATCCATCCTCGCCGCCGATTTTTCAAAGCTCGGCCAGGAGGTTCGCGACGTCATCGAAGCTGGCGCCGACTGGGTGCATCTCGATGTCATGGACGGCCATTTCGTGCCCAACATTTCCTTCGGCCCCGATGTCATCAAGGCGCTTCGCCCGCACACCACGGCTTGGTTCGATTGCCACCTGATGATTGCGCCTGCCGATCCCTATCTCGAAGCCTTCGCCAAGGCCGGCTGCGACAGCATTACGGTGCATGCCGAATCCGGGGTTCACCTGCACCGTTCGCTGCAGACCATTAGGTCGCTCGGCAAGAAGGTCGGCGTCACGCTCAACCCGGCAACGCCGCTTTCGGTCATCGAAAACGTACTTGACGATGTCGACCTCATCCTCATCATGAGCGTCAATCCAGGCTTTGGCGGTCAGAAATTCATCCCGGCGATGTTTGATAAGATCCGCGCCACCCGCGCGCTGATCGGCGACCGGCCGATCGATCTGGAAGTCGACGGTGGCATTACAGCCGACACCATCGGCGACGCCGCCCGCGCCGGCGCCAATGTCTTTGTTGCAGGCTCGGCCATCTACAAGGGCGGCGATATCGCGGCCTATCGCGACAACATCTCCGTTCTGCGCCGCAATGCCGAGGCCGGTGCGGCCTGACCGCATCTCTCTTTCGCCATTGGCCGCTTGCCGCTCCCGCAAACCTTCTTTGCGTCCTGCGTTGAGATTGCGGGTGGTTCTTGCTAAAGCGTGCCAACTCTTGTCGTTCCCAAGGAAATCCGCTGATGATCCCGCGTTATTCCCGGCCTGAAATGGTCGCCATCTGGTCGCCCGAAACCAAGTTTCGCATCTGGTTCGAGATCGAGGCGCATGCCTGCGATGCGCTTGCGGAACTCGGCGTGATCCCGAAGGATGCGGCAAAAACGATCTGGGAAAAGGGCGGCGCTGCCGAATTCAACGTCGCCCGCATCGACGAGATCGAGGCCGTCACCAAGCATGACGTGATCGCTTTCCTCACGCATCTCGCCGAATTCGTCGGTCCTGACAGCCGTTTCGTCCACCAGGGCATGACGTCGTCCGACGTGCTCGACACCACGTTCAACATCCAGCTGGTGCGCGCAACCGATATTCTCATCGCCGGCATGGACCGGCTGCTCACAGCTCTGAAGACCCGCGCCTTCGAACACAAGGACACGGTGCGTATCGGCCGCAGCCACGGCATCCATGCCGAGCCGGTGACGATGGGCCTGACCTTTGCCCGCTTCTACGCCGAAATGGAGCGCAACCGCGCACGTCTCGTTGCCGCCCGCGCCGAGATCGCCACCGGTGCCATTTCCGGCGCAGTCGGCACTTTTGCCAATATCGATCCGCGCGTCGAAGAACATGTCTGCGAAAAGCTTGGCCTGACGCCGGAGCCGGTCTCTACGCAGGTTATCCCGCGCGACCGTCATGCGATGTTCTTCGCAACGCTCGGCGTCATCGCGTCGTCGATCGAAAACGTCGCCATCGAAATCCGCCACATGCAGCGCACGGAAGTTCTGGAAGCGGAAGAGTTCTTCTCGCCCGGCCAGAAGGGTTCGTCGGCCATGCCGCACAAGCGCAATCCGGTGCTCACCGAAAACCTCACCGGCCTTGCCCGCCTCGTGCGCATGTCGGTGGTGCCCGCCATGGAAAACGTCGCCCTCTGGCATGAGCGTGATATTTCCCATTCGAGCGTTGAGCGCGCCATAGGCCCGGATACGACCGTGACGCTCGATTTCGCGCTGCACCGTCTGGCCGGCGTCATCGAGAAGCTGGTGATCTATCCTGAGAACATGATGAACAACCTCAACAAGTTCCGCGGACTTGTTCACTCGCAGCGTGTGCTTCTGGCGCTGACCCAGGCCGGTGTATCGCGCGAAGACAGCTACCGTCTCGTGCAGCGCAACGCCATGAAGGTGTGGGAACAGGGCAAGGATTTCCTCGAGGAACTGCTGGCCGACCAGGAAGTGCGCGCCGCTCTTCCGGAAGAGGCAATCCGCGAAAAGTTCGACCTCGGTTATCACACCAAGCACGTTGACACGATTTTTCGACGCGTCTTCGGCTGAGGTCTGCTTAAAGTGATTCAAACTATCAGCCGGCAGGGGTAACCCTGCCGGCTGATTGCGTTTTATCGCCTTGTTACTGGCAGGCAAAACGGCTTTCGTCGCTGCCGGACCCACCGGTAAATCGGGTCACCTTCGGAGTGGGGCAATAGAGGAAACGGCTGCCGACAAGGCCTGCCGCCTCCTTGTTGCCAGCTGTGATCCCGGCCGTAATCCCCTCCGGGGCCTTGCCCTTTTCCACCCAGGCGACAAGCGCCGAGAAGAAATCGAAATCGTCATAGGACGGACCGCTGGCACCATGCGGCATGCCGGGTATGCGGTAGAGTTTGACGAAATCGCCAGCCTTGCCGCCATTGTTTTCATCAAGCTTGCGATACCAGTTGACGGTATCGAGAACCGAAAACACCGGGTCCGCATTGCCGTGGAACACGATCATCTTGTGGCCGGCCGCATGAAACGCCTTGAGGTCAGGATTGTCGGCACCGGGCGGGATCATCACCTGAGCTGCCGATTCGCCAAAGGTCGCATCGGTCGCAAAGATTTTTGGCGCATCCCGGTCGAAGTCAAAGTTCAGGAGGAAATCCTGCAGGGCCTGCGGCGTGCCTCCAACAGCCGTCGGCGGCGTCGTAAACACCTGCGCCAGCGAGGCGGCCCCCATCACCGCGATGATCGGCTTCTTGCCCCAGGGCTCGACAGCGCTTTCCAGCTTCCAGCCGCGCCAATTGCCGGATGCCATGCCCGGATCCCAGACCCATTCGCTGTAAAGCTGCTCGCCCTTGCTGTTCTTCGGCCCCTCATGGCTTTTGGTGAGGGCTGCGATCTGCGCCGGCGACAGGCAATCCTTGTCACCGTCCTTGGCGCATTGCAGCACCTGCGGCTTGAACGCCGTCTGGCAGGCTGCCGAATCGGCCACGATGCCGTCGGCTAAACCATCGAGCCCATCGCAGGCGGCCAGAATACCCTTGGCGAGAACCGCCATGTCATCGCGGGAAAAAGCCTTGGCGATATCGGTGTTGACGGAAGACCAGGCTTTTATGTCATGCGCGTGCTGAATGGCGGCTTTTGGCAGGTTGAAGCCGGGATAACCGGAAAGAATGCCGTCGAAGATCTCGGGCATGCGGGTTGCCGCCATCAGGCCGTGACGGCCGCCGTTCGAACTGCCGATCCCATAGGTATATTCGGCCGGCTTCCCATAGCGGATCTCCACAAGCTTTTCCGCCAGCGGGTTCAGCGTCGCCACGGCCGAATAGCCATAATCGCGGCGCGCCTGCGGATCAAAACCGAAGGCTGCGCCGCCGGCAATGCCCTTTTCCGGGTTGGCCTTGCCATCGTGGCCGGCATCGCTGGAAACGACCGCGTATCCACGCGACAGCGCCGTATCCTTTTTGTTGCCGCCGAGAAGCGGCCCGAGTGCCGGCACCACGACGCCATCATTGCCGCCGTTGAACTGGTGGACGAAACGGCCGTTCCACGTGTCGGGCAGGCGCAGTTCGAATTGGACCGCATAATCCTTGCCGTCAGCGCCTTTGTGCTCTCCCGCCTTGCCGCGCACGAGGCAATGGGCAACGGGTATCTCGTCGCTTGCCGGCGTCGCCACCGCTTCCGTTAGTGTCACTCCATCCAGGTGATGGCCGGCATCACGCAACTGCGCACAATCGACCGCCGCCATCGCAAGACCCGGTCCGCAAAACACCGCCAGTGCTGCGGCACCCCCAAATAAGGCTTTCATCATAAGCTCCTCCCAAAGCATGTCTGTCGCAAGACGCCGCCTCCGCACCGTCCATGGCTGGAACATAACACCGGAATTATTGGCAAAATAGTAAGTGTTGCCTATTAATTTTTGCGCGGACGTCCCGGTTGTCTCTCTTGACGGCGGGCGATGCGGCTAGCAGATAAGGGGCATGAAGGCTTCCGACGCAGATATTCTCATCATCCCCGGTTATACCAATTCCGGCCCCACCCATTGGCAGACCCGTTGGGAGAACAAGCTCCAGACGGCGCGGCGCGTCGAGCAGGCGGAGTGGTCGAAACCCGTGCGCGAAGACTGGGTGGAACGGGTGGCGCAGGAGGTTAACGCCTCGTCGCGCCCGGTGGTGCTGGTCGCCCATTCGCTGGGCGTTGCGGCCGCCATCCATGCCGTCCCGCAGTTTCGTCAGAAGGTGGCCGGCGCGTTTTTCGTGGCACCGCCTGACGTCGCCAATCCGGCCATCCGTCCCAAACACCTGATGACCTTCGGGCCCTACCCGCGCGACCCGCTGCCCTTCCCCTCCATGACGATTGCCAGCCGCAACGACCCCTTCGGCTCCTATGACCATGCCGATGATATTGCCGGCGCATGGGGCTCGCTTCTCATCGATGCCGGTGAAGCCGGCCACATCAATGCCGAATCGGGTCATGGCCCCTGGCCGGAGGGAACCATGGTCTTTGCCAAATTCCTCTCCGGGCTGAAGGTCTGATCAGAGATAAATCAACCGGCCATTAAGTAAAATATTTAACGTCACTTCACGAAACTACGTTAAGGTTATCCCGACAATAGATCACAAGACGGGATAAAGCGCTGGTGCTGGCGGATTACGGTATTCCTGACCGAACTTTGAACGGGACGGAACTTGATGACCTTGCAGTGCTTGCAGCCGGCATCGACAAGGTGCCCTTTGCAACCGTGATGTTGGAACAGCAAAGCGGCCGCTTTCTGCATGCGAATGCACCGTTCAAGGATGGTTGGCACCGTGTCTCGGCAAGGCCGGACGCCCGTGACCTTGCAAACCTCGTCGATCCGGATGACAGGCCGGCTCTTGCCCTGATGTTTGAGCAGGCCGCGTCTTTTCCCGGGGTGCCTGCCGCCGCCGTTCAGCTTCGTGTACCGCTTGCCGATGGCACGATCAAATGGGCGCTTGCCTCCTGCAGCCTCGGGCCGGCCTCAAAAGGCGGTGAAAACCCGGTCGCCATCGTGCAACTGGCTGATATCTCGCCACAGAAGCGGGCCGAGGACGACATCGCCGCGCGCGAAATCCGCTGGAACAGTGCCCTCGTCAGCTCCGTCTCCGGCGTCTGGGACCACCACTATGCCGTGGGCCAGAAATATTATTCGCCCACCTGGCGCCTTATTCGCGGCATGTCTGCCGATGATCCGCTGCCGCCGACCAAGGACGCGTGGATCAAGCTTCTCCATCCCGATGATGTGGAGTTTACCCTCCATGCCATGGAACGGCAGGAGGCAGGTGACCCCGAATTCCAGATGTTCCAGTACCGCGAGCGCCATGCCGACGGCCACTGGATCTGGATCGAATGTCGCGGGGCCTGCATCGAGCGGGCGCCGGATGGCCGGCCGCTGCGTGTCGTCGGCACCGATACCGATGTCACCGCGCGCAAGCAGGCCGAACATGGTCGGGCGCAAATGTCTCGCCGTCTGGAAATGGCACTCAGCATTTCCGGCGTTGGTGTCTACGAGGCCGATATGGTCTCCGGAGAGGTCTACTGGGACGAGCGTATGTACGAAATGTACGGCCTCGATCCCTCCGCGCCCGTGTCCGTCGGGCGAACCTGGGAAAGCTTTCTGCATGCGGACGACCGGCCGCGTGTCCTGGCCTCCGTTGCCGGCAACACGCAGCAGAACCGCCGTTACTGGGATCAGTATCGCATCGTGCTGAAAAGCGGCGAGGAACGGGTGATCCGCAGCTGCTCTATGAGCTTTGTCGATACCGACGGTCATCTGAAGATGGTCGGTGCCAACTGGGATATCACCAAGGACGTCACCCTGCAACAGGAACTGGAGCGGGCGCGGCTTCTGGCTGAAGCTCGAAACCGCGAGCTGGAAACAGCTCGGGTGGACATCGAACACAATGCCATGCACGATTACCTGACGGGCCTGCCCAATCGCCGTTATCTCGATGACGTGCTGATGCGCCAAGCCCATCGATGCGCGGTCGACGGCGGTTCGCTCGCCGTGCTGCACATCGATCTCGATGGGTTCAAGCAGATCAACGATACGCTCGGCCACAATGCCGGTGATGCGATCCTGCGCCACGCGGCGCTGGTGTTGAAGGACAGTGCCCGCGCCGACGAATTCGTCGCGCGCATCGGCGGTGACGAATTCGTCCT
This sequence comes from Neorhizobium sp. PAMB6716, assembly GCF_058242805.1. Lineage (NCBI taxonomy): Bacteria > Pseudomonadati > Pseudomonadota > Alphaproteobacteria > Hyphomicrobiales > Rhizobiaceae > Neorhizobium > Neorhizobium sp. PAMB6716. The sequence continues at coordinate 1,438,671 of NZ_CM177835.1, read as the reverse complement.
GGTGACGCCGGCCGTCGGCGGCGCGCGAAAACTCTCCAGCCTTGCCGATCGCATCATCCGGCAGTTGCGCAAGCCGGTGCTGCATGAAGGGCGCGAATGCCGGTTCGGCGCCAGCATCGGCATCGCCTGGTCGCAAGGCACGGAGATCGACGCCAAGCAGTTGCTGCTCAATGCCGACATGGCGCTTTACCGTGCCAAGAACGCCGGCAGAAACCGGCATGAATTCTATTCGCCGGATACCCATCAGGAAATCGTCAGAGCCAAAAGAACGGCCGACGACATTCTCTTGGGCCTCGAGGAAGGCCAGTTCCTGCCAGCCTACCAGTTGCAGTTCGATGCCCGCACGCTGGATGTCTGCGGCGCCGAAACGCTGGCGCGCTGGCAACACCCGCAACATGGCCTGCTGACGCCCGAGCATTTTCTGTCGACCGCCGAGGATATCGATGCCGTGGCCATGATCGATGCGATCATTCTCGACCACGCGCTGAAGGACTTTGCCCGATGGCGGGCGGGCGGCGTTCCGGTGCCGAAAATCTCCGCCAACGTCTCCTACCGCCGGCTGCTCGACCCAACCCTGCTGCGCAAGCTCACACGCAAGAACATTGCGGCCGGCACACTTTCCTTCGAACTGCTGGAATCAACCTTCCTCGATGACTGCGGCGAAGACGTGATGCGCACGCTCGAGCAGTTGAAACGTCTTGGCATCGAGATCGAGATCGATGATTTCGGCTCCGGCCATGCCTCCATCGTCAGCCTGCTCAGGCTCAACCCGTCCGCCCTGAAGATCGATCGCCAGCTGGTCAAGCAACTGCCGGAATCAGCCGGGCAGCGAAGGCTGGCGCGTTCCATCGTCGAGATTGGAAAATCGCTGGATATCAGGGTGATCGCCGAGGGGGTCGAAACGATGGCGCATGCCAGCATCCTGAAGGAACTCGGCTGCGATGTGCTTCAGGGCTTTGCACTGGCAAAACCGATGCCGTTCGAAGAGGTTGGCCCCTTCATCCGCGGACAATCCTGGCGCTAGGCCTGCTGCTGAGGCACCGCCCGTGGCTCGATCGAGAAGGCCTGCCGACAAGGCGGCAGGCTTGCGCAGGCGGCGATCAATCAGGCGGTTGCGTCACATCTTAAACGGCGCGCATGTCTTCCAGCACTTCGGCCAGCATCTTGGCGAGGCGTCCGGCAAGGTCAACCTCGTCGAAGCGCACTTCGGCTGCGGCAAATTCTTCGCGCAACCGCTTCAGCAGATGCTGGTCATCGTGATGTTCGACGGCCCAGATGGCAAATTCCTCGGCATAGGCAATGGGATTTTCCTTGCCGAGCAACTGTCCGGCCCACAGGCCGACCAGCTTGTTGCGCCGCGCCTCGGCGCGAAACTGGATGGTCTGCTCAAAGGCATACCGGTCTTCGAGCGCCCGCGCCCGGTCACGTAATGTAATCATTCCTGGTCCCCGCTGAGATACGCTATGATCGTGGCGCTCAGGCCAGACAAGGTGAAACTGCCCGAGAAGATTTGCCAAACCGTGTAGGGTCACGGTGAACGATTCGTTCCGGGCTGCTTCATCCCGCACAATGTGGCGTCGGCGCGCATTGTGAAACGGACCGTTTTCCGTTATGGGACCGCTCAAACGCCATCCACGGCGTCACCTCGACGCCCAACCAGACGAGATAAGAACTCATGAATCGTCGCCGCCGTATTTACGAAGGCAAGGCCAAGATCCTGTATGAAGGGCCGGAACCGGGCACACTGATCCAGTTCTTCAAGGACGATGCGACTGCCTTCAACAAGAAGAAGCACGACATCATCGATGGCAAGGGCGTGCTGAACAACCGTATCTGCGAATACATTTTCACGCATCTGAACAAGATCGGCATTCCCACCCATTTCATCCGCCGGATGAACATGCGCGAGCAGCTGATCAAGGAAGTGGAGATGATTCCGCTCGAGATCGTCGTGCGCAATGTCGCCGCCGGCTCGCTCTCGGAGCGGCTGGGGATCGAGGAAGGCGTCGTGCTGCCGCGCTCGATCATCGAGTTCTACTACAAGTCGGATGCGCTGAACGACCCGATGGTGTCGGAAGAGCACATCACCGCGTTTGGCTGGGCAAACCCCGCCGAGCTTGACGACATCATGGCGCTGGCCATCCGCGTCAACGATTTTCTCTCCGGCCTCTTCCTCGGCGTCGGCATCCAGCTCGTCGATTTCAAGATCGAATGCGGGCGCCTGTTCGAAGGCGACATGATGCGCATCATCCTTGCCGACGAAATCTCGCCGGACAGCTGCCGCCTCTGGGACATCGAGACCAAGGAGCGCATGGACAAGGACCGTTTCCGCCGTGACATGGGCGGCCTGGTCGAAGCCTATTCCGAGGTGGCCCGCCGTCTCGGCATCATCAACGAAAACGAACCGATCCGCGGCACCGGCCCGGTTCTGGTGCAGTAAAGCCTTAAGGAGCAGTCAGTGATCAAGGCACGCGTAACCGTCACGTTGAAGAACGGCGTTCTCGACCCGCAGGGCAAGGCTATTGAGGGGGCGCTCGGCAGCCTCGGCTTCGATGGTGTCCATCAGATCCGCCAGGGCAAGGTGTTCGACCTCGAACTCGACACATCCGACCGCGCCAAGGCGGAAGAGTACCTGAAGGCCATGTGCGAAAAGCTGCTGGCCAACACGGTCATCGAGAACTATTCTATCGCTCTGCTTTAGGGAACTCAGCGGAGGATCTTCGCATGGCCGATATGTCCAATGACCTCATGTATGAGCTTTTGAAGCGGGTGCATGCGGATATTGCGGATGTGAAACTGGGCCAGCGCGAAATAAAGGCCGAAGTGAATGCGATGCGGGGCGCGATGGTGGCCCTGCATCAGGATATCCATAGCCTTCACACGACTCTGGCGCGACACGAGTTGCGTCTCGACCGCATCGAAAACCGTCTCGAACTTCGAGAACTGGCAGAAGCACAAGCAAGGTTTGAGCCCCACCCATGAAGTCCGCCGTCGTCCAGCTCCCCGGCCTTAACCGTGACCGGGACATGATTGCCGCCCTCACCCGCATTTCCGGACAGGCTCCGGTCACCGTCTGGCAGACCGAGACCGAAATCCCTGATGTTGACCTCATCGTCATCCCCGGCGGGTTTTCCTATGGCGATTACCTGCGCTGCGGGGCGATTGCCGCACGCATGCCGGTCATGCAGGCCATCCGCGAAAAAGCCGCGCAGGGCGTCAAGGTTCTGGGCGTCTGCAACGGTTTCCAGATTCTCGTCGAGGCCGGCATGTTGCCGGGTGCCCTGATGCGCAACACCTCGCTGAAATTCGTCTGCAGGGAAGTGAAGCTCGAAGTGGTGAATGCCGAGACGGATTTCACCCGGGCCTATGCGCAAGGCCAGATCATCCGCTGCCCGGTTGCCCATCACGACGGCAATTATTTTGTCGAGGCCGAAACGCTGAAGGCGATGGAAGACAAGGGCCAGGTGGTGTTCCGTTATGCCGAGGGCACCAACCCGAACGGCTCGATGATGGATATTGCCGGTGTCGTCAACGAGGCGGGCAATGTGCTCGGCATGATGCCGCATCCGGAAAACCTCATCGAGGCCGCCCATGGCGGAACCGACGGTCGCGGTATTTTTGCCTCGGCGCTCGATGTCATCGCTGCCTGAGGCTTAGCCTGAGGCCATCTCCACATCTGACACGCCACCTTGGCGCCGGGCATAGTTTCGACATGCACGGCGCATATCGTCTTTGTGCCCGACATGCCTCTGAACCCGCTCCGGTTCAAGGCACCGTCTGGCCGCACATCCCCTTGAACCGGACCTTTTCCCGATGAAAACCAGCACCGCCCTTGCCCTTCTTGCCACAGCCATGGTGGCGCTTTCGGGCTGCAAACCGGAACGTCCGGCACCGGTCGCCGTCAACCGCGGTGCATTGCCCACGATGGAGCGGGTGGCAATCGCGGCCAATGGTTGCTGGTTCAAGTCCGCCGATCCGGCCTTTGCCGCCTATCGACTGGCACCGGAACTCAATTCGTTTTCTGGCCGACCGCGCATTCTTGCCGTACCGAAGAACAGTCCGGAATCGCGCCCGCTCCTCGTCGTCCAGGCCGAAGGCAGCCCTGCCCGCCTGGATGCCTTCGGGCCGATGATGGAGGGTGTCCATGGTGCGCGCATCCGCAAGGATATCCAGCGCTGGGCAGCCGGCGGCAAGGGCTGCTGACACTCCATCGCAGACCGCCTTTTCCTGATACCTGTGTCTGTGATTCGCAGCACCTGACCCTGTCGGATCTTTCCAAGGCACAGGCTGTCGCCCCCCCAGAAAGGTGGAGCGGCCCATTGTGAAACACGCCGGCTGCTTCAAAACGGGCGATGGGCGTCTTGATCGTGCAACACCTTTGTCGCTTTTTCGCCACAAGTGCCGCACGCGGCGCTTTGAAGTCTTGCGTTAACTGCGGCCGACCGAATAGCTTGGCCAAGCTGATGCTTCGGACAGCCGTTGCAACGCATCTGACTTCAACGGAGTTGACCCGAACGATGACCCATACCGCGGTCGCCAGGCTGGCGCTTTCCCTGTTCGTTTCCGCAAGCGCAATACTTGCCTCCTCCTCGCTGTCCGTCGCGCAGGAGCCGCTGTTCGATGAAGCCCGTTTCGGGTCGCTCGTTGCCATAGACAAGACCGATACCAATGATGAAAAGGGCGCCTTCATCAACGGCATGGTGCTGTTCGATCCATGGGATCATGACAACACGCCGGGATGGCGCAAGCTCATCCGCCCGCGCATCCATGTCGGGGCCGATATTTCCACGGCCGGCGAAACCAATCAGGCCTATGCCGGCTTTTCCTGGACGGCCAATCTCGGTGAACGTTTCTTCCTCGAAGCCGGTTTTGGCGGCAGCCTGAACGATGGCAAGCGCGAGCCTGATGGCGGACGCGGACCCTTTGTCGGCTGCCACACGCTGTTTCATGAATATGTCGCCGCCGGTGTCAATCTCGACAAGAACTGGCGCCTCATCGCCATGGCCGAGCATTCCTCGCACGCCAATCTCTGCGGGGACACGAACAATGGTCTTTCGCGCGGCGGTGTGATGCTGGGCTACAAGTTCTAGATTCGCCATAACGCAGATGGCTGAGAAATGAGTTGGGCGTGACCGGAAATTTCCTGTCGCGCCCTTTTCTCTTCTAGGCTAAAGAGACGCCAGTCTGGACCGCCACTAGAGAAGACGATGACCATTTCCAATACGATTGCGATCACGCCTGACCTCATTGCCGCGCACGGCCTCAAGCCGGATGAATATCAGCGGATCCTCGATCTGATCGGCCGCGAGCCGAGCTATACGGAGCTTGGCATCTTTTCGGCCATGTGGAACGAGCACTGCTCGTATAAATCCTCGAAAAAATGGCTGCGCACGCTGCCCACCAAGGGGCCGCGCGTCATCCAGGGACCGGGCGAGAACGCCGGTGTCGTTGATATCGACGATGGCGATGTCGTGGTCTTCAAGATGGAAAGCCACAACCACCCCTCCTATATCGAGCCTTACCAGGGGGCTGCCACCGGCGTCGGCGGCATCCTGCGTGACGTCTTCACCATGGGTGCGCGGCCGATCGCTGCCATGAATGCGTTGCGTTTTGGCGCGCCGGACCATGCGAAGACAAAACACCTCGTCTCCGGCGTCGTGTCGGGTGTTGGCGGCTACGGTAACTCCTTCGGCGTGCCGACAGTCGGCGGCGAAGTCGAGTTCGATGCGCGCTACAATGGCAATATCCTCGTCAACGCCTTTGCCGCCGGCCTTGCCAAGGCCGATGGCATCTTCCTGTCGGAAGCCAAGGGCGTCGGCCTTCCTGTTGTCTATCTCGGCGCAAAGACCGGCCGTGATGGCGTCGGCGGCGCCACGATGGCGTCTGCCGAATTTGACGAACAGATCGAGGAAAAGCGCCCGACCGTTCAGGTCGGCGACCCCTTCACAGAAAAATGCCTGCTGGAAGCCTGCCTCGAACTGATGGCCACCGGCGCCGTCATCGCCATTCAGGACATGGGGGCCGCCGGCCTCACCTGTTCGGCGGTTGAAATGGGTGCCAAGGGCGATCTCGGCATCGAGCTGCAGCTTGACCAGGTGCCCGTGCGCGAAGAGCGCATGACCGCCTATGAGATGATGTTGTCGGAAAGCCAGGAGCGCATGCTCATGGTTCTCGAACCCTCCAAGGAGCAGGTTGCCAAGGCGATCTTCGTCAAGTGGGGTCTCGATTTTGCCATTGTCGGCAAGACCACAGATGACCTGCGCTTCCGCGTTATCCATCAGGGTGAGGAAGTGGCAAACCTTCCGATCAAGGAACTCGGCGACGAGGCTCCCGAATATGATCGCCCCTGGCGCGCTTCCGACAAGCGCGCGAGCCTGCCGGCCGAACAGGTGGCCCAGCCCGAAAATTACGGTGAGGCGCTGCTGAAGCTCGTCGGCTCGCCCAACCAGTCCAGCCGCCGCTGGGTTTATGAGCAGTATGACACGCTGATCCAGGGCAATTCCCTGCAGCTTCCGGGCGGCGATGCCGGCGTGGTGCGCGTCGAAAACCATCCGACCAAGGCGCTCGCCTTCTCCTCGGATGTGACGCCGCGTTACGTCGAGGCAGATCCGGTCGAAGGCGGCAAGCAGGCGGTTGCCGAATGCTGGCGCAACATCACCGCAACCGGCGCCGAGCCTTTAGCTGCGACCGACAACCTCAATTTCGGCAATCCCGAAAAGCCCGAGATCATGGGCCAGCTGGTTGGCGCCATCCAGGGCATCGGCGAGGCCTGCCGGGCGCTCGATTTCCCGATCGTCTCCGGCAATGTGTCGCTCTACAACGAAACGAACGGTGTTGCGATCCTGCCGACGCCCACCATTGCCGGCGTGGGCCTGCTGCCGGATTGGTCGAAGATGGCGAAGATCGGCACGGCCAAAGACGGCGACGTTCTCGTCATGATCGGCATTGACGGCAGCCATCTCGGCTCGTCCATCTATCTGCGAGATCTTTTGGGCTCCACCGATGGCCCCGCCCCTGTGGTCGATCTGGCCGCAGAACGCCGCCATGGCGATTTTGTCCGCGCCGCCATCCGCAACGGTCAGGTCACCGCCTGCCACGACATTTCGTCCGGTGGACTTGGTCTTGCCCTGGCTGAAATGGCCATGGCGTCGCTGAAGGGCGCCAAACTGTCTCTGCGTAACTGCCGCGGCCTGCCGCATGCGCTGCTCTTCGGTGAGGACCAGGCGCGTTACGTGATCGCGGTGCCAGCCGATCTTGCCAATTTCATGTGTGCCAGCGCCGAATCGGCGGGCGTTCCCTTCCGCACGCTGGGCTCAGTTGGCGGTGATGCACTTGTCATCGACGATCTCATCAACGTGCCCGTCACGGAACTGGTCAACGCTCACGAAAGCTGGTTCCCGACCTTCATGGCCTGACCATGGCCGCTTGAAATCTCTGGCTGGCACGGGGGTTGTCTGTGCCTGTGCCAGATCCTGTCACTCTGCGCGCATACGTCCTCAGGAATTCTGCGGCAGGCGCTTTGACAATTGCGTGCTTTTTGGCACTCTTCATCAAAAGCACGGAAAGACTGTAATGGAAGGAAAGACCTGATGGCGATGCGTCCCGGCGAAATCGAAGACATGATCAAAGCCGGCATTCCCGGTGCCAAGGTCACCATCCGGGATCTCGCCGGCGATGGCGACCATTACGCGGCAGAAGTCGTGGCGGAAGCCTTTCGTGGCAAGACCCGCGTGCAGCAGCACCAGATGGTCTATGAGGCGCTGAAGGGAAACATGGGCGGCGTTCTGCATGCCCTGGCACTGCAGACATCGGCACCTGCTGACTGAACGACTGTCATAATTTACGGCTAAAGCACGATGGCTGCGCGGAATTGATCGCTTCAATGTGAATGCGGTGCTGGAATTTCCCATCGTGCATGTTATTTAAGGCCCTGAGACAGTCCGGACCTTGAATCCGGACAGACAAGGATGGAAGCGATGAGCGGAATTACTGATTTGATTGACAGCGAAGTGAAGGGCAACGACGTCGTTGTCTTCATGAAGGGCACCCCACAGTTCCCGCAATGTGGCTTTTCCGGCCAGGTTGTGCAGATCCTCGATTACCTCGGCGTGGACTACAAGGGCATTAACGTTCTTGCAGACCAGGAAATCCGCCAGGGCATCAAGGATTATTCCAACTGGCCGACCATTCCGCAGCTCTACATCAAGGGTGAATTTGTCGGCGGCTGCGATATCGTGCGCGAAATGTTCCAGTCCGGCGAACTTCAGTCCCACTTTCAGGAACAGGGTATCGCCGTTCGCGGCGCTGCCTGATGGCCCTCCGGTCTCTAAAGGGACCATGATCAGTTGAGATCGAGGCGCCGCCTTTTGCGGCGCCTTTTGTATTTTCAGGAATAAAAACCGTGACATCCGCACCGAACATTGCGCCTGCCCGCCTGAAAGGCATGGGCAAGGTAGAATTTATTGCGCTTATGGCCATGCTGATGGCCCTCAATGCGCTCGCCATCGACATCATGCTGCCGGCTCTTCAGGAAATCGGCGCTGCCCTTCAGGTCGAGGATGAGAACGCCCGCCAGTATATCGTCTCGTCCTATCTCTTCGGCTTCGGTTTTGCGCAGCTGCTCTATGGCCCGATGTCGGACCGGTTCGGGCGCCGCCTGCCGATGATCATCGGCCTGGTGATTTATATCATCTGCTCGTTTGCCATCGTTGCCACGCCGTCCTTTGCGCTGCTGCTGGCGCTGCGCTTCATCCAGGGCGCCGGTGCGGCCTCCACCCGCGTTATCACCGTCTCGATCGTGCGCGACGTGTTTGGCGGGCGCGCCATGGCAGAGGTCATGTCGCTTATCATGATGGTGTTCATGATCGTGCCGATCATCGCGCCGGGCACGGGCCAGCTGATCATGCTCGGCGGCGACTGGCACATGATCTTCCTGTTCATCGGTGTCATGGCCATCCTGCTTTTGATCTGGATGTGCATGCGCCTGCCGGAAACGCTGGCGAAAGAAGACGTGCGCCCGCTGACGATGACGTCCGTGGTGGCGGGCTTCCGCATCGTGCTCACCAACCGCGTGGCGCTCTGTTATACGATTTCGGCCACGTTCATCTTCGGCGCCCTGTTCGGTTTCATCAACTCCGCCCAGCAGGTCTATGTCGGCATCTATCAGCTGGGGCACTGGTTCCCGGTGGCCTTTGCAGCCGTTGCTGCCTTCATGTCGCTTGCCTCCTTTATCAACTCGCGCATCGTCGGCCGCTTCGGCATGCGCAAGCTCTCGCACGCCTCCCTGCTCTGCTTCATCCTCGTCACGTTCGTGTGGATGCTGGTGCAGATCTTCGGGCCGCAGCCGATGCCCTTCCTGCTGTTTTTGAGCTTCTTCGGCTGCGCCATGTTCATGTTCGGCTGGATCGGCGCCAACTTCAACTCGCTCGCCATGGAGCCGCTCGGCCATGTCGCCGGCACCGCGTCCTCCGTCCTCGGTTTCATGAGCACGGTCGGCGGTGCCGCCATCGGCGCCGTCATCGGTCAGGCCTTCAATGGAACGGCGCTGCCAATGGTTCTCGGCTTCTTCACCGTGTCGATCATCGGGCTGGTCTTTGTGCTGATCGCGGAAAAGGGCAAACTCTTCCAGGCGCACAATCCTCGCGCATGAGGCGCCAGGCACTGATGAAAAAAAGGCCCCGATGCATCGCACCGGGGCCTTTTTCTTTGGCATGAGAAAGCTTTATGCGATGATTTCATCGCGCAGGCGGTGCCAGCTGTCCGGGTCGCTTGCAACGAGCAGCCCACCCTTCATGTCCGTCGCACGGTAGGGGCTGCCATCGAATTTCGCCGCATGGGCGCCCGCTTCCTGCGAAATCAGCGTGCCGGCGAGGTGATCCCACGGCATCAGCTTGTTGTAGAGCGCAAAATCCACATGTCCGCCGGCCAGCGCACGATATTCCTGCGCCGCACAGCGATAGCAGGCAAACATGCGCACCTTGGCGAGATTGGAGAGGACCCTGCGGCGCTCGTCGCCGAAGAAAAAGCCGGTCGAGGCCAGGCCGATCATCGCATCCAGCGGCTTTGGCGCGGCAACGGACAGCCTGACCGCATCACCATCCGGGCGCCGCAGGTAGGCACCGGCACCCTTTTCCGCCATCACCCAGTCATCGCCCATCGGATCGTAGATGATACCGGCCACCGTCTCGCCCTTGTAGACGACAGAGGCCATGACGCCAAAGGCGGGAATGCCGGAGGCGAAATTGAAGGTGCCATCGACCGGATCGACGATCACGGCAAGATCGGCGCCGGCAATCCGCGTCAGCAGTGCCGGATCGGCGGCGACCGATTCTTCTCCGACAAACAGCGCATCCGGTGCCAGCGTCTCCAGTTCGGCCCTGATCATCCGTTCGGCCTCGATATCGGCCTCTGTCACAAGATCCGTCGCTTCGCTTTTCTCGCGAATGTCATCGGCACCCAGCCGGCGAAAACGCGGCAATATCTCGGCCTTGGCGGCCCGGCGCAAAACGTCGGCAAGCGCCATTACATCAATCGGCATCAGCAAACCTCAATCTTTGGAAACAGGAGCGAGAGCGGAAAAATCAAACAGGGCGGGATCGAGCAGATGTGACGGATTGACGTGGGAAAGCGCCCGCAGCATGCGGTCCTTGCGGCCGGGCATCTGCGTTTCCATCGTCGTCAGCATCGTCTTCATGGCATTGCGCTGCAACCCGTCCTGCGAGCCGCAGAGATCGCAGGGAATGATCGGAAACTGCATGGCGCTTGAAAACTTTTCGAGGTCTTCTTCCGCGCAATAGGCCAGCGGCCGCAGCACCAGAAGATCGCCCTCGTCGTTCAAGAGCTTGGCCGGCATCGCGGCAAGCCGCCCGCCATGAAAAAGGTTCATGAAGAAGGTTTCGAGGATATCGTCGCGGTGATGGCCGAGCACCAGCGCCTCGCAGTTTTCCTCGCGCGCGACGCGATAAAGATTGCCGCGGCGCAGCCGCGAACAGAGCGAACAATAGGTGGCGCCTTCCGGCACCTTTTCCTTCACCACCGAATAGGTGTCGCGGTATTCGATGCGATGGGTCACGCCGATCGAAGAGAGATAATCCGGCAGCACGTGTTTTGGGAAATTCGGCTGGCCCTGGTCGAGATTGCACGCCACAAGCTCGACCGGCAACAGCCCGCGCCATTGCAGGTCCATCAGCAGCGCCAGCAGCGAATAAGAGTCCTTGCCGCCGGAAAGACCGATGAGCCAGCGCTTCTGGCCGTTCAGCATGCCGAAATCATCAAGCGCCTGGCGCACCTGCCTCAGAAGCCGCTTGCGCAGCTTGTTGAAGGCGGTGGTCTGCGGTGCGTTCGCATAAAGCCCGTTCAGAAAACCGTCCGTCTCCGGCAGGCCAGACGCCCCATCTTCGATCTCGTCGATCGCCGCTGCCAGCGTCACATCCGTCTCCAGTCCAGTTGTTCTGCCGAAAGGCGCCACAGGCACCCTCGGCATGAGCCCCGCACGTCACGGCGACGCCGGGGCTTTTTCCATTGTCAGCCAGCAAGCACCGCAGACACGGCGTCAATCGCCTCGCCGGCCTTGCTGCCATCGGGACCGCCGGCCTGCGCCATATCCGGCCGGCCGCCGCCGCCCTTGCCGCCAAGCGCAATCGAGGCTGCCCGCACCAGATCAACCGCACTGAAACGGGCCGTCAGATCCGACGTGACGCCGACCACGGCGCTCGCCTTGTCATCGGCGCCGATGCCGATGAGCAGCACGACGCCCGAGCCAAGGCCGGTCTTTGCCTCGTCCACAAGGCCCTTCAGGTCCTTCGCATCGATGCCGGCAATGGCCTTGCCGAGGAATTTGATGCCGCCGATGTCCTTGATCTCATCGGCCGGCGTGCCCTGCGCACCGCCCATTGCAAGTTTGCGACGGGCATCCGCGAGTTCCTTTTCGAGCTTCTTGCGCTCGTCCATCAGCGCCTCTACGCGCGAGACCACCTCGCCCGGCTGCACCTTCAGCGTACTTGCCAGCGTCTTTACCCGCTCGTCCTGTTCGGCGAGATAAGCGCGCGCGCCCTCTGCCGTCACCGCCTCGAGACGGCGTACGCCGGAGCCGACGGCGCTTTCGCCCAGAATGCGCACCAGGCCGATATCGCCGGTCTTCGTCACATGGGTGCCGCCGCAGAGTTCGACGGAATATGGTTTGCCGGCCTTCTGGCCCTCGATGCCGGTGCCCATGGCAACCACACGCACCTCATCGCCATATTTTTCGCCAAACAGTGCCATGGCGCCCTCAGCAATCGCATCGTCGACGCTCATCAACCGCGTCGTGACCGGCGCGTTCTGCAGGATGATGGCGTTTGCCATGTCTTCGACCGTCTGCAACTCCTCCGCCGACATGGGCTTGGGATGCGACACGTCGAAACGCAGGCGGTCCGGCGAGACGAGCGAACCCTTCTGCGCGACATGCGTGCCAAGTACCTCGCGCAGCGCCTCATGCAGAAGATGCGTGGCCGAATGGTTGGCGCGTAGTTTTGAGCGGCGGGCGTGATCGACGGTCAGCACAACGGGTTCGCCAGCCTTCAGCGCACCTTCGGAAACGATGGCGATATGAACAAACAGTCCCTCGCCCTTCTTGAGGGTATCGGTCACGGTCAGCTTTGCGGTGTCGGTCGAGATAAGGCCGGTATCGCCCATCTGGCCGCCCGATTCGCCGTAAAACGGCGTCTGGCTGACGACGATCTGCACGGTGTCGCCGGCAGATGCCGTCTCGATCACGGCGCCATCGCGTACGATAGCCTGCACCACGCCCTCGGCGGTTTCGGTGTCATAGCCCAAAAATTCCGTCGCGCCGTGCTTTTCCTTCAGCTCGAACCAGACCGATTCGGTGGCTTTGTCGCCGGAGCCGGACCAACTGGCGCGGGCTTCGGCCTTCTGGCGCTGCATGGCGTCGTTGAAGCCGGTGAGATCAACGCCGATGCCGCGGGCACGCAGAGCGTCCTGCGTCAGGTCAAGCGGGAAACCATAGGTGTCATAAAGCTTGAACGCCGTCTCGCCGTCCAGGCTGTCGCCCTTGTCGAGATCCGATGTGGCATCCGACAGAAGCGTCAGGCCGCGCGCGAGCGTGGCACGGAAGCGGGTTTCTTCCAGCTTCAGCGTTTCGGAGATCAGGCTTTCGGCACGCAGCAGTTCCGGATAGGCGCGGCTCATTTCGCTCATCAGGGCCGGAAGCAGCGTCCACATCAGCGGCTCGCGGGCGCCGAGCAGCTGCATGTGGCGCATGGCGCGGCGCATGATGCGGCGCAGCACATAACCACGACCCTCGTTCGACGGCAGAACGCCATCGGCGATCAGGAAGGCGGACGAGCGCAGGTGGTCGGCGATGACGCGGAAGCTTGCTGCCACGTCGCCTTCAGCCTTCACACCGACAACTTCTTCGGTCGCAGCGATCAGCGTGCGGAAAAGGTCGGTGTCGAAGACGCTATGGACACCCTGCAGAATGCAGGCCATGCGCTCCAGACCCATGCCGGTATCGATCGACGGACGCGGCAGCGGCGAACGCTCGCCGGGCGCCGACTGGTCGAACTGCATGAAAACCAGGTTCCAGAATTCGAGGAACCGGTCGCCATCCTCTTCCGGCGAGCCGGGAGGACCGCCCCAGACGCTCTCGCCCTGGTCGATGAAGATTTCGGAGCACGGGCCGCAGGGGCCGGTATCGCCCATCTGCCAGAAATTGTCGGAGGTCGGGATGCGGATGATCTTGTCATCGGAAAAACCGGCGATCTTCTTCCAGAGGCTGGCTGCCTCCTCGTCCTCGGCATAGACAGTCACCAGCAGCCGGTCCTTGGGCAGGTCAAAGCCCTTGGTGACGAGGTTCCAGGCCAGCTCGATGGCGTTTTCCTTGAAATAATTGCCGAAGGAAAAGTTGCCGAGCATTTCGAAGAAGGTCAGATGCCGGGCGGTATAACCGACATTGTCGAGGTCGTTGTGTTTGCCGCCGGCGCGTACGCATTTCTGCGAGGTGGTCGCGGTCGAATACGGACGGCTTTCAAGACCGGTGAAGACGTTCTTGAACTGCACCATGCCCGCATTGGTGAACATCAGCGTCGGGTCGTTGCGGGGCACAAGCGGGCTTGAGGACACCACCTCGTGACCGTTCTTGCGGAAATAGTCGAGGAAGGTCGACCGGATCTCATTCACGCCACTCATGCCATGCCCTTCTAAGCCGCCCCAGCAGCCTTACCGTCAAAATTCCATTGGCTTTTATCGCCGGAACGAAACCCTGTCCAGCACGACGAAAAGCGGCCGCGCATCTTTGCGGGGATGCGCGGCCGTCCTTATGCCCCGTTGAAGGGAGGCAAAGCTTATGCGTCTGGCTCGCCCTCGCCGTCATCAGGTTCCGGACCGCCGTTCTGCAGGAAGCGGTCGGCGATCAGACCAGCATTCTGGCGCAGCGACATCTCGATTTCGCGTGCCAGTTCCGGATTGTCGCGCAAAAAGCTCTTGGCGTTTTCACGCCCCTGGCCGAGCCGCTGGCTGTTATAGGAGAACCAGGCGCCCGATTTTTCCACAATGCCGGCCTTGACGCCGAGATCGACCAGTTCGCCGGTCTTCGACACGCCTTCGCCATACATGATGTCGAATTCCACCTGCTTGAAGGGCGGCGCCATCTTGTTCTTCACGACCTTCACGCGGGTCTGGTTGCCGACAACTTCTTCGCGCTCCTTGACCGCACCGATGCGGCGGATGTCGAGGCGCACGGAGGCGTAAAACTTCAGCGCGTTGCCGCCTGTCGTTGTTTCCGGCGAACCGAACATCACGCCAATCTTCATGCGGATCTGGTTGATGAAGATGACCATCGTGTTCGAGCGCGAAATCGAGGCGGTCAGCTTGCGCAGCGCCTGGCTCATCAGACGCGCCTGAAGACCCGGCAAGCTGTCGCCCATTTCGCCTTCGATTTCGGCCCGCGGCGTCAGTGCCGCCACCGAATCGATGACGAGAACGTCAACCGCGCCGGAGCGCACCAGCGTATCGGTGATTTCGAGCGCCTGCTCGCCGGTATCCGGCTGCGAGATCAGGAGGTTCTGCAGATCAACGCCCAGCTTGCGGGCATAGACCGGGTCAAGCGCGTGCTCGGCATCAACGAAGGCGCAGATGCCACCCTTTTTCTGGGCTTCGGCAATGGTCTGCAGCGCAAGCGTCGTCTTGCCCGAGCTTTCCGGGCCGTAGATCTCGATGATACGCCCCTTCGGCAATCCGCCGATGCCGAGCGCGATATCGAGGCTGAGCGAGCCCGTCGATACGGTTTCGATTTCGACAACGCTCTCGTTTGCGCCGAGCTTCATGATCGAGCCCTTGCCGAAAGAGCGTTCGATTTGCGAAAGTGCCGCTTCCAGCGCCTTGCTTTTGTCCACTGTTTTGTCCTCTACGAGCCGCAATGAATTCTGTGCCATCTGATCCACCTTTAGGTTAAAGCAGCCGCGCTCGCAATGAAGCAGCCATTGATCAGTATGTACACTTTTTGTTCTCATTTTGCAAGAGGAGTTCATCCTCTTGTTTTAACACCGTAAACCGGTGAATGTTCTTTTTGTGTTCCGCGCCCTTCATCGACTGCGGACCATTGCCGGTCATTCCTCCCGGTCGAGCATTTCGCGCACGGCAACAGCCAGCTGTTTCAGCGAAAAAGGCTTTGGCAGGAAACCGAACTTGGCATCAGCCGGAAGGTTACGCGCAAAGGCATCCTCGGCATAACCGGAAACGAAGATGAACTTGAGGTCCGGATAGGTCTTGCGCAACTCGCGCAGCAGCGAGGGCCCATCCATTTCCGGCATCACCACGTCGGAGACGACGATGTCCACCTTGCCATCCAGCTCCTCCATGATCTCGAGTGCTTCCGTGCCGGAACCCGCCTCGTGGACGGTGTAGCCGCGGGTTTCGAGCATGCGCTTGCCGCCGCGCCGCACGGCCTCCTCGTCTTCCACCAGAAGTACCACGGCGGAATTTCCGGTGAGATCGAGATCTTCGGAACCGGACAGGGCTTTGGAGGCGGTGGCCGCCTCGATGCGTGGCTGAGGCGCACCGGCATCCGTCGCCGTCTCGCCGGGGAGGTGGCCGTGAGGACGTTCCACCACCGGTTCCGGCACGTGGCGGGGCAGGAAGACGCGGAATGTCGTGCCCTTGCCCACTTCCGATTCGGGATAGATGTAGCCGCCGGACTGCTTGACGATGCCATAGACCATGGAGAGGCCAAGGCCGGTGCCCTTGCCCACTTCCTTGGTGGTGAAGAACGGCTCGAAAATCTTGTCCATGATTTCGGGCGCAATGCCTGTGCCGTTGTCGGAGACCTCAACCATGACGAAATCGTCCGATGGCAGTCGAGCACTCACGAAAACAGAAGCTTCCTCTGCCGTCACGTTTCGGGTGCGGATGCGGATCTGGCCGCCCTGCGGCATGGCATCACGCGCGTTGACGCAGAGGTTGATCAGCACCTGCTCGAACTGCGAAAGGTCGGTGCGCACCGGCCAGAGATCGCGGCCGTAATCCACGTCCAGCTTCACATTGGTGCCTGAGATCAACCGGTCCACCAGCATGCGCAGGTCGCCCACCACGTCGGTGAGGTTCAGCACCGCCGGACGCATTGTCTGCTTGCGCGAAAACGCCAGCAGCTGGCGCACCAGAACGGCTGCACGGTTGGCATTGCGCTTGATTTCCATCAGGTCGGCAAAACTTGCATCAGATGGGCGCGCCTGCAGCAGCAGATGGTCGGACGAGAGAAGGATGGCCGTGAGCACATTGTTGAAATCATGCGCGATGCCGCCGGCAAGCGTGCCCACCGCGTTCATCTTCTGCGTCTGCGCCATCTGGGTCTCGAGCGCCTTCTGCTCGGTCGTCTCCACGGCATAAACGATGGCTACCTCTTCGGGCGCCTCGTCGCTCTCGTCGATCACGGCATTAACGTAAAAACGCACATGGCGCGTTTCGTCGCCGGGATAACGGCAATCGATCGGGGCGATGTCGCCCTGGCGATCCTTGGCGTCGGCCAGTGCCCGCTGCAGGTCGCTGCGGGCGCTCTCATGCACGATCACGTCGAGCTTTGCGCCGGCTTCCACGTCGTCGCGGGAGACCACGCCGGCAAACAGGCGCAGGAACGGTGCGTTGATGCGGAGAATCTTGCCGTCGCCGTCGATGGAGGCAATCGCCATCGGCGTGTTGTTGAAGAAGCGGGTAAAGCGCATGGCAGACGCCGACTGGTCGCCGCCCTCGCCCTTGGAACGGGCGAGCACGATCGTGCGGCTTTCACCCGGCGCCCCGTCGCGCATGGACGACACGCTGTGCACAAGGCGCACCGGCAGGCTCTGGCCATTGCTGCGGCGAAGATCGAGATCGAGCGTTTCCGTGCGCTTCTGGCCGGGCCCTGCCTGCACCGACTGGATCAGCGCCATGCCCTCGCCCGCCACCATGTCGGAAATCGCCATGGAGCCCGGCACGAATTTGGTGAGGTCCAGCCCCAGCCATTCGGCAAGCGTTGCATTGAGATAGAACACTTCGCCCTTCTTGCCGGCGGAAAAGAAGCCGGCGGGCGCGTGGTCGAGATAGTCGATGGCATTCTGCAGCTCGCGGAAGAAGCGTTCCTGCTCCTCGCGCTCGGAGGTGATGTCGGCAATCTGCCACACATCGAGCGGCATCGGCAAAAGCGGCGAGACGAGGATGCGGGCCTTCAGCCGATACCAGTGGGCACCGGAGCCGTTGGCCGTGCCGCGTCCGAGCGGTTTCAGCAGGCGAAATTCCTCATGGCCGTCGCGCCCGTCGCGCAGAGCTGCCGTCAGGCGATAGAGCGCCTCGGTCGCCTCGCGGTTTTTCGACAGAAGTGTCTCAAGCGATTGGGCATTGCTGGCCTTGGTGGCGCCGGTCAGTTTGCCATAGGCGGAATTGGCATACAGGATGCGGCCGCGCTCATCGGTGATCAGAATGCCATCGGGATGGCCTGCCAGATAACTTGCGGCAAATTCGTCGGAGCGGGATTTCGGCATCACCTCGACAAGGCCGATCATCGAGGACACGATGAAAAAGATGCCGACCATGGCCAGCACGCCGAGCACGCCCAGCACGATCTCATTGTCCATGGCGTCCTTGAACACCACGAAGGCGATGGAGACGCCCACAAGCACCAACGCCAGGAGCAGAAGCCTGAGCACGGTCCCGCCGCGCGTTCCCCGGTCTACCAAAGGCGCGTCATAACTGCCGATCGGTCGCGACTTCGTCATCACACCTCGCATTTCGACCGGTTACTGAACAAGCGCGGCCATGGAATCGGTCCATTCCTCTTCCATAGCAACTTGCGGACCCCGCAAAAAGCGCTGCGACCAAGAAACCCGTTGAAGACATTCATATTCCTATTGCCGATCACCCGCATCCGTCCATATCTGCCATAATGGCAACAGGGCCGGCATCCACCACGGCGCGGGCCGGTTCAAGGCTCTATCGGCGGGCATGCTTGCCGCGGGCTTGCGGCTTGCCTAGGTTGTGACCGAAACGACACGTGTCGATGCAGCGATGGCAGATCCGCCGCGCAGAACCCTGACACAGACAGAATCTCGAAGGAGTGGCAAACACATGGTGGAGCAATTGATGAGCGA
This sequence comes from Neorhizobium sp. PAMB6716, assembly GCF_058242805.1. Lineage (NCBI taxonomy): Bacteria > Pseudomonadati > Pseudomonadota > Alphaproteobacteria > Hyphomicrobiales > Rhizobiaceae > Neorhizobium > Neorhizobium sp. PAMB6716. The sequence continues at coordinate 1,420,060 of NZ_CM177835.1, read as the reverse complement.
CTACGGCAGCCGCTTCGTGATTGCCGTGCTCGGCGTTGGCTTCGGCCTTGTCTTTCTGGTGGCTGTGCTGTGGCTTGTGCGTCGCCGCAGCGGTCCCTCGCCTTTCCTGCGCGGCGGCAAGAACCGCCAGCCGCGCCTGCAGGTGCTGGATGCGGCCGCCGTCGATGCGCGCCGGCGGATCGTGCTGGTGCGCCGAGATGATGTCGAACACCTCGTGATGATCGGCGGTCCCACAGATGTGGTCATCGAAAGCGGCATCAGGCCGCTTGCCGAACAGCAGGCGCTCCGCGACACTCAGGCGCTGGAACAACAGCCGGCAGAGCCGCGGCTTGAGGCTGGCGCCCGCCAGCCGGCACTTTCCGCGCCGCCGCGCCAGATCGCAAGCCAGCCCATCCAGGCGCCTGCGTTCCGCGACATTCCGGAACCGGTGGAAACCGGCCGGGAGACGCGCCCTGCCCCGCGTGCCGCGGCCAGGCCGGCCCCCTCCGTCGAACCTGCGCTGACGCCTGCCCCGAAAGATGCCACGCCGATTTCCAGCCCCAGTTCGTCCGTCGAGGTGGAAAAAGCCGGCGAGAGCATCCAGCCGCCCGTTCGCCGCACAGCGCCTGTCAGCGATCGCCGCAGGGAACCGGACATGCCGCACGCCGCTGCTTCCCCGGCGGAAAAAGCCGCGCAGGAGCAGTCCACAGCGGAAATGACTGCCGGCGACCTCGGTGCGGCCAGCGATGCACTGGATATCGCCCGGCGCCGTGTGCTTCAGTCCGGCTCGCTCCCGACAGAGCAGCGCGCGCGGGGCACCGCGACGCAATCCACCGAGACCACCGCCAAATCGACACCGTCCGCCAATCCGCTGCCCTTTGCCTCGACATCGGCGTCGGCAAACATTCCCGCGGCATCGATGCCATCAAGCCCGGCATCCGAGCGACCGCTGGGCAGTGCCTTCGACCGTATTCTGGAAGAGGAAATGGCGAGCAATCTTGCCGCAAACCGGGCCGAAAACCGGGATGAGCGCCCAGGTGCATCGCCCGGAACTGCGCCGATGACGGCGCGGCGCGATCCGGCCAATCCGCGTGTGACAGGCGCCACACCGGAACCGTCGCTGCAGACGGAAATTGCCCGTATTTTCGGCGAGATGTCGGTCACACGCGACGAGCGGTAGGTTTTTCACCCGAAAAACCGGGCCAATTCGTCTGACACCGGCATCTTGTGCTTCAGCGCGTCAGCGCACGAACACTGTCTGCCGGTAAGCCCCCGCAAAAAAGCGGACAAAAAAAGAGGCACGCAAGGATGCGTGCCTGGAAATCGAAGTCCCTGATACCCTCAAGAGAGGGAAAGGAAAGTCTCACTCGTCGCGATAAACCTTTTCGCGGCGTTCGTGACGTTCCTGCGCCTCGATGGACAGCGTGGCAATCGGTCTTGCGTCAAGGCGTTTCAGGCCGATCGGCTCGCCGGTCTCCTCACAGTAACCGTAGGTGCCGTCATCGATCCGCTGCAGAGCCGCATCGATCTTGGAGATCAGCTTTCTCTGGCGGTCGCGAGCACGAAGCTCGATGGCACGGTCGGTTTCTGACGAGGCTCGGTCTGCAAGATCGGGATGATTGGCGCTTTCTTCAGCAAGGTGGCCGAGAGTTTCCCGCGCTTCCCGGAGGATATCATTTTTCCAGGCAATGAGCTTGGCTCGGAAGTATGCCTTCTGTTTGGCATTCATGAATTCGTCTTCTTCCGAGAGGACGTAGCTGCTAAGGTCGATCTTCTCACTCAACGCGATTCTCCTGAAGAACAGCTCTCACGCCGGGGTCTATACTCCATTCCTGTGTGCTGATTCAAGCCTTGTGGTTGCGCTAAAGGCATTTTTAAAAGTGACATAAAAATCAGCTAAACGACTATTCTTTATGCGTTTTTACGGGCATCGGCGTTTGGCCGCGTTTACGGGTGTCCGGTGGCTGCAACGATGCCGGCCCCGAAATGGGACAGGCGAAGGGGCAGTTGACGCCACGCCGGATGGCGGGATACTCGAACATCTCGAGCAACGATCCGATGGTCCTCTGCGGGCTATTCGGTCATCAGTGTGGACCGCCCATGACCATTGTCGAACCGCCGCCCTCAAGGATCTACCTGATGCGCCACGCCCGTTCCGGCTGGCCTGAACCGGGCGCACGGGACTTTGATCGGACGCTGGATGACCACGGTTATGGCGAAGCCGAAGTGGTGGCCTCGCTTGCCGCCGATAAACGCTATCGCCCCGATCTTCTCATCTCCTCCACTGCCGTCCGTTGCCAGGAAACGGCGGATGCCATGCACCGGGCTTTTGGCGGCGAATGCGAGATGCTGATGATCGACGAGCTGTATAACGGCCCGCTCGATACCTATCTGGCGGTGCTTTCCGCGCAGAACGAAACGCAATCTGTCATGCTGATCGGCCATAATCCCACCATGGAAGAATTGCTGGAAGCGATGATCGGCCCAGACCGCACCGCCGCCGTCATCCCCAGCGGTTATCCGACGGCCGGCCTTGCCGTGCTGGATCATGGCGGCCCTGTTGCAGCCCTTGCAGGCAGCTGGTCGCTACGCGATTTCCTGACGGCCTGATTCTTACGCGATCGCAGCCAGGAGCGGTTCCCCTGCTGCGCTTTTGACAGGTTGGCCGACCGCGTATCCCTTTTTCCGCCGACTGTTGTGCCTATATGGTCAACACGAAGCATCAACGGGTTCCTGCCTTGGCCACATCCCTCACTTCCTTTCGCGACGACGCGCTGATTGCGCTGGATAACCTTGCCGACCGGGCAAGCGGCCTCGTGCATCCAACGATGCGGCTGGGCGTCACCGGCCTGTCGCGGGCGGGCAAAACCGTGTTCATTTCGTCGCTGGTGCATAATCTCCTGCATGGTGGGCGCCTGCCGCTGTTTGAGGCAGCCCGCTCCGGCAGACTGTCTTCCGTGCGGCTGGAGCCGCAGCCGGATGATGCCATTCCCCGCTTCCAGTACGAGGATCACATCCAGGCGCTGGTGCGCGACCGTATCTGGCCCGATTCGACACGGGCTATTTCGGAACTGCGCCTGACGCTCGAATACCAGAGCGCCAGCGGCTGGGGCCGGTTCTTCTCTGCCGGTCGTCTCTCCATCGACATCGTCGATTATCCCGGCGAATGGCTGCTCGACCTGCCGCTGCTCGGCCAGGATTACCGCACCTTCTCCAACAACACCGTGCAACTGGCGAAATCCGGCGTTCGCGCAGAACTGGCGCGCGACTGGATGGCATTGGCGCAAAGCGTCGATCCGGCAGCCCCCGCCGACGAAATGACGGCGCGGCGGCTGGCAGAGGTTTTTGCCGCCTATCTCAAGGCCTGCAAATCCGATGAACGCTCCCTTTCGACGCTACCGCCGGGCCGCTTCCTGATGCCCGGCGATCTCGATGGCTCGCCAGCGCTGACCTTTGCGCCGCTGCCGAACCTCGGTGACACCAGATTTGAAAAAGGCACACTCGGCGCCATGATGGAGCGCCGTTTCGAGGCCTATAAATCGGTCGTGGTCAAACCGTTTTTCCGCGAGCATTTTGCAAGGCTCGACCGGCAGATCGTGCTGATCGATGCGCTGCAGGCACTGAACCGTGGGCCGGAAGCGGTGCAGGATCTGGAGCGCGCGCTGTCGGATGTGCTCGCCTGTTTCCGCCCCGGCACAAATTCCATCCTGTCCTCGCTGCTCGGACGGCGCATCGACAAGGTGCTGGTGGCCGCCACCAAGGCCGATCACCTCCACCATGAAAGCCATGACCGGCTGGAGGCGTTGACGCGCCGGCTGGTGGACCGCGCGGTCGAGCGCATCGGCATGGCCGGCGCCGGCATAGATGTGATGGCGATTGCTTCGGTGCGCGCCACACGGGAGGCAACGGTGCGCGAGAACGGCGACCTCCTGCCCGTCATCACGGGAACACCGATGGCCGGCGAGCGGATCAATGGCGAAGTTTTTGACGGCAACCGCAGAACTGCGATCTTTCCCGGGGACTTGCCGGTCAAACCGGATTCATTTTTCAAGGAACCTTCCGCAACACCTGAGGAGGGCGCAACCCCGCATATCAACATCGTGCGTTTCCGTCCCCCCTCTGTTGAGGAAAATAGCGGCGGCATCCAGCTCTCCGTGCCGCATATCCGTCTCGACCGCGCCCTGCAGTTCCTGATCGGGGACCGGCTGGCATGAGAAAAAACCGGCATGCCGTTGATCCCGCGACGCGATCCTTGAGGACCAGCCGATGAGCGACACACTGCCCCCCGTCCCGCCGCGGCGTCCAGGCGCCTATGTGCTGCCTGAGGAACGGCCGCAGACGCTGCGCGCGCCGCGCAGCTTTGACGACGGGTTTACTGTGACCCCGGACGCGGAAGATCCGTTCGTCACGCCTCCGGAGCTTGAAGCGGCGCAGCTGGAGATCGCGGTTCCACGCAAGCGAAAATTTTCGTGGGGCAAGCTTGCACTCGGCGCGCTTGGCACGTTCCTGTCGCTCGCCTTCTGGCTCTGGGCGGATCAGGTGGTGCGTGACCTGTTTTCGCGCTCGGACTGGCTGGGTTATATGGCGGTTGCGGTGCTCGGCGTCGCCGTGCTTGCGCTTGCCGTGGTTGTCGGGCGGGAAGTTTTTGGCCTGATGCGGCTTGCGGCCGTGCAATCACTGAAGGCGGAAGCCGAGGCAGCCTTGAAGACGCCGGGCGCGAAAGCCGCACGCGCACTGGTGTCGCGGCTCGAAACGCTTCTGTCCCACCGGGCCGAGACCGCACGCGGGCGTGCCACGCTGAAGGCGACGGAAGAAGACATCATCGATGGCCCCCAACTGATCGAGCTTGCCGAACGCGAGCTTTTAGGCCCGCTCGACGGGCGTGCCCGCGCCCTCATTCTCGGCGCCTCCAAGCGCACCTCCGTTGTCACCGCCATCAGCCCGCGTGCGGTGGTGGATCTCGCCTATGTGCTGTTTGAGGTCACCCGCCTCGTGCGTGCCATGGCCGAGCTTTACGGCGGGCGGCCCGGTACTGTTGGCCTTTTGCGGCTGCTGCGCGACGTGATCGCCCATCTCGCCGTGACCGGATCGATTGCCGTCGGCGACGGCATCGCCCAGCAGGTTCTCGGCCATGGGCTCGCGGCAAAACTGTCCAGTCGGCTCGGCGAAGGCGTCATCAACGGGCTTTTGACGGCGCGAATCGGCATTGCCGCCATGGATCTCTGCCGCCCTCTGCCGTTCAGCGCGCTGAAGCGCCCCGGCATCGGCGATTTCCTCTCCGACATCACCTCAACCGCCAATCGCGGCTGAAACATCGTCCGATCAGAGGTCCGCGAACCCTCTGACACCTGCCGAAATGAGCAAAATAAACGCGTCGTTAACCATTCCCGATATAAAATCAGGATTGTTCAGGACGCTGCTCGCCTAAGGAAAGTTTTATGGTCTCGCGCATCTCTTCCCTCAAAGGCGGGCTTTTTGCCGCCATGTCGGTCGCCCTTCTTGCGCCGATGCATTCGGCCGTCGCCTCCCCGCGCGACAAGGCCTTTTTCGAGGGCGCCGCCGGCGCCTGGAAAGGTCCGGGCGAAATCGTCGCCGGCAAATACAAGGGCACCAAGTTTACCTGCAATCTCACCGGCGAACCGACGCCCGATGGCGATGCCGGCCTGAAGCTCGATGGCATCTGCCGCGTCGGCGTGTTCAAGCAGCCGATGTCTGCCGTCATCACCCAGACAGGCGCTACCTACAAGGGCAAGTTTCTGGATGGTGCCGATGGCAAGGGTCTCGATATCGTGTCCGGCGCCATCAGCGGCGACAAGATCGTGCTCGGCATCAACCGCGCCAAGCTGAACGGCGCCATGATTGCCCGCATGCAGGACACCAATTCGATGAACATCACCATTTCGGTGAAGGTGGAAGAAACCATGGTGCCGGTCATCGGCCTGTCGCTGACGCGCGACATGGACCAGATCGCCGTCGGCTCCATCGAACAGTAATTTTCTTTTCCCAAGGTGGCGCTCGGCAAGCCAGTCGCTCAGCGCCACCAGTCGCGATTTTCGTCCGCCACCGCTATCCCTGCAAGATCGGCCGAATCGGCCCAGTCCGCCACGGTCTTTCCAGACACGATCATGCCCGCTGCGATATCGATAAGCGGCAACAGCACGAAACCGCGCTCCACCATGCGCGGATGCGGCACATCAAGCCCCTCCACATGGATTTCCCGGTCGCCATATGTCAGCACGTCGATATCGATGGTGCGCGGCCCCCAGCGCTCAATGCGCACCCGCTTCATGCCCCGCTCGATGGAGAGACAGAGATCGAGCAGCGCCGTCGGTTGAAGCTGCGTTTCGAGAAGGGCGCAGGCGTTAAAAAAATCCGCCTGGTCGGTTTTGCCCCAGGGTGGCGTGCGGTAGAGCTTTGAAACAGAGATCACCCGGCAATCCGCGCGCGCATCAAATTGCTGCAGCGCTGTCGCCATCGCCCGGCGGGGATCGCCGAGATTGCCGCCCAAGCCGATTGCGGCAACAACGCCGGTGTCAGGGGCGATGCTCAACGCGCACCTCCACGTAATCGAGAATGCCGGCAATCGGCACGCTCGGCTTGCGCACAGTGATGGCAGCGCGGCGGATCATCGGAAACTTTTCGCACAAGGCAAGGGCCACATCCTGCGCCAGCGCTTCGATCAGCGCCCGGCGTGTCGTGGTCACCACCTGTTCGATCACCTCGAAGGCATGGCCATAATGCATGGTGTCGGTGAGATCGTCATCGGTCAGCGCCCGGCCAGCCGGCACGTCGAATTCCGCATCGACGAAGAAACGCTGGCCGAGAACCGCCTCTTCCTGAAACGCGCCGTGGTGCGCAAAAAAGGCGCAATTCTTTAGGGTAATGGTATAGATACTCAAACTCTCGTTCCCCCTTCGGCGGCCAGCACCGCATCGGCAATGCGCAAGGCATCCCTGTTGGTTGCCACGTCATGCACGCGAAAAATCGAGGCGCCGGCACGCCGCAGCAGCGCCGTGGTTGCCGCCGTCCCCACATCGCGGTCACCGGCCAGTTCCCGCCCGGTGGCAGAACCGATGAAGCGCTTGCGCGAGGTGCCGATGAGGAAGGGCAGCTTCAGCACCAACAGTTCGGCAAAACGCGCCATCAGCGCAAAATCTTCCTCGAGGTTCTTGGCAAAGCCGAACCCCGGATCAATCACGATATTTTCGCGCGCAACGCCGGCTGCTGCGGCAGTGTTTAATGCGTTTTTGAAAAACCACAGCTGGTCGTCCACCACGTCGGCACGTTTGTCGACCTCGCGGCCGCGACCGGTATGCATCATTACCAGGCCCGCCCCGGTCTCGGCCACCACGCGGGCCATATCGGTATCATGGCGCAGACCATAGACGTCATTGACGATATGAGCGCCGGCCGCCATCGCAAGCCGCGCCGTTTCGGCCCTGTAGGTATCGACAGAAATCAGCGCGTCGGTCTGTTTCGAGAGAGCCTCGATCACCGGAAGCACGCGCTCCTGTTCCTCGCCGGGATCGACGGGCTCGGCCCCCGGCCGTGTCGATTCGCCGCCGATATCGAGAATGGACGCTCCCGCCTCCACACAGGCCAGCGCATGGCGAACGGCTGATTCCACCTGCAAATGCCGGCCGCCATCGGAAAAGCTATCGGGCGTCACGTTGATGATGGCCATCAGATGGCCTTCGGCGCCAAGAGCCAGCGACCGCCCGCCGCCAACCTGCCAGATGGTGTTGCCGCACGATGTCACGTCAAAGCCGATCCTGTTTGCCACAAAGAATTTCGCAAGCATGTGTTGCGATCCCAAGGCCTATGCCCCAAGCTCCGGCCAAACTCAATGACACAGGCATCAGAATGTCCTTAATGCGCCGTCGCACCCTGATTCTGAGGACATGCCTGGCTTTTCTGGCGCTTCCGGTTACAGCCGACAGCGCGCCGCAGATCACCAAGAGCTATTCCTATTTCTCCATCAATGGCCGCACAGCAGAAGATCTTGATACGCAACTGTCCCAACGCGGGCCATTGACCGGCGGCACAGGGTTCCGCCACCCCGGCGCCACCGAAATCAAGTTCGGCGGCGATATCACCTATCACGAAAGCGAGGGCCGCTGCTCGATCGGCGATGTCAACGTCACGCTCTCCACCCGGATCATCCTGCCGCGCTGGAAGAACCGCAAGCGCGCCGATGGCTCGCTGGCGCTGATCTGGGACACGCTGTCGGCCGACATCAAGCGGCACGAGGAACGCCACGCTGAAATTGCCCGTCAGCATGCGCGCGCGCTGGAGCAGGCCTTGCGCGCCCTGCCCGCCACCCGTAGCTGCGCGACGCTGGAGCAGCAGGTCGGGGTCACCAGCCGGCGGATCATCGACGCCCACGATGTCGAACAACTGCGATTCGACATGGTGGAAGCCAAGAACTTCGAGGCGCGCATGATGCGCCTTCTCAGGCATCGCACCGGCTCTTCCGAGTAACTATCTGATCAGACACAAGATCTGACGCCCGCTGGGACCTGCGTGAACCGGCCGGCGACCCATGCCTGACTTTTCAGCCACGGCGGAAGCTTGCTCGAAGCTTGCGCAACCTATGGTCAATGACTGGTTATTTCTTCCAGTATGAATATTTCTGGAACCTTATATAGTCAAAATCACTGAGGGGCTGGACGATACGAGGTTCCCTGAAGTTTGGTTCCGTTGTCGCCATCGTGGCGGCGTTGGCGACAACGGTGACCACTGCCCCTCAGCCCAATGCCCCGATGCCTATGCAATGACACAAATCTATCGCATGCAGGCCTCTACGGACTGGCGTCCGCGTTTTTGATTTTTCCCGGTGTTCTCCTGGCGTATCGACAAGCTGTAAGCGCTCCCTCCCTCGCTCGACAGTGATACGCCCGCCTTCGCCTCGCTTGACGCAGCCGCGCAAGCGAGGCGTTTTTTTGCCTGCCATCCTGACATGAGTATGCCGACGTGTCGGGTGGCTGACGGCCTCAGCCCTGACGTTCGGGAATGTTGACCACCAGCCCATCCAGGGCATCGGTGATCTTGATCTGACAGGAGAGCCTGGAGGTCGGGCGCACGTCGAAGGCGAAATCGAGCATGTCTTCTTCCATCGGTGCCGGTCCGCCGACGGCTGCCGTCCAGGCGTCGTCGACATAGACATGACAGGTGGCACAGGCACAGGCGCCGCCACATTCGGCATCGATGCCGGGGACGGAATTGCGGACGGCGTTTTCCATCACGGTGGAGCCGGGCTCCGCATTGATGTCAAAGCGCGTTCCGTCGAAGGCGACGATGGTGAGTTGCGTCATGTCGGATCCTTGCAAACTGAAGTCAAAACGGCGATGTCTTCCGACAATTCGCCGCTTCAGTCAACGTTGAGAACCCTTTTAACACCAGCACACGGTCTTGCGGAGCAGATTTGCCGCAGACGTGTTCGGGAAACGCTGCGGACCCGTTTATCGCGAAAGCTTCAGGATAAAATTTTCCGCCTCGATCACCGTGGCAGCAACGCTTGCGCGGGCGGCGGCATTCACCGGATCGGTTTCCACACCAAGGGCAGCCGTTGCCACGGCAAAGGCGCCGACGGCATTGGCAGCACTGCGCAGCTTGTGGGCCGCTGCAACCACCTGTTCGTTCGCGCCGCCGCTCATTTCGTGCAGAGCAGCACGCGCCTGACGGGCGAAGAGCTGCAGCACCTCCGCCTCAAGCTCCTTGTCGCCCATCGTCTGCACCGCAAGGTGCACGAGATCGATGGGACGGGATGTCGATGGGTGTTCGCCTCTTCCGTTTTCGGGCATTTCGAAAGCAATACTGACCGCGGCCATGAACCGGTTCATCCTCTGTTGCCGTGCGGAACAGACGGGCGCCGGCGCGAGAGCCGCGACGGCAGGCTGTCAGTTCCCTTCTTCTGCCGGACTGCTGGGCATCGCGACTGTTCGTCCCTTGCCTCTCCTCCGGTCCCCGACGGTGTCAGGGCTGGCTCGCTATCCGGTTAAATTCCGGCGCAATCGCGGCAGTTTTCTCACACTATGGTTAATTTCCCGTAACCCGCGCGAAATCAAGGGGAAAGTCGTTAAAGTGCGGTTTAAAATCTGTTAACAACGAAACAGCATCCAATCCATGATGACGGCCCGAATTGTGTCTGGAAGGCTAATGTGCCACTACAGTACGACTGGAACTGGTGTGGGCATGTGCCCGGCACCAGCCCGGATACCGGTCAAGCCTTTCTTATGACGTCTTTGCGACGGAAGGCTCCCCGGGTTCGAGAGTGAACGGGACACCGAGCCGGCTGTATGCCCGGTCTCGGGACCCGGTACGGCCGGATCGACAGTTTCGCCTCACGCGGCAGGGTGAAACCCACGATCAGCCGGACGAGTATGGTAACGAGGCGTAACCGCATGGCGAAGAATCCGAACAACGAGTCGATCGACGAAACCGCGTTCCAGGCGCTGGAAGACGCGCTGAAGATCGACTTCGAGGAAGCGATGCAGCCGGCAGCGTCGAAAAAATCCGTTCCCCCTGCCCGGGAGGCCACTAAGGTGCCAGAAACGCCGACGCAGCGCCCAGCCCAGTCATCAGCAAAGCCATCAGCCCAGGCATCCCCACCGCGCCCTCGCCCGCCGGAACCGAGCCGCCAGGCGTTGCCGCCGGAACCGGGCGCGGCGAAATCGCCAAGCTTCGAGCCCGCCAATGACAGCGGACGCCGCAGCACGCCGGCCATTCTTCGCTCGCTGGAAAGCGGTTCCATGCGCTCGTCGCTGCGCAATGCCGGCATTGTCTCGCTGCTGTGGGCCGTTGGCGGCGCGGGCCTTGCCCACCTCCTTTATGGCGCGCAGATCTGGCAGGTGTCATCCGTTGCCGATCTCGTCGCCATGCCCGGCGTCGTTGCCGTCTTTATCGGCATCTTCGTGCCGATCATGCTGTTTTTCGCCTTCGCCATCATGATGGCGCGGGCGCAGGACCTGCGCAATGCGGCCCGCTCCATGGCCGAGGTCGCGCTTCGCCTGTCGGAACCGGAAACGATTGCGTCGGAACGCATCATGACCGTCGGCCAAGCCGTGCGCCGCGAAGTCTCGGCGATGAACGAAGGCATCGAGCGCACCATTGCGCGCGCCACCGAGCTGGAAACGCTGGTTCACTCCGAAGTCAACGCGCTGGAACGCAGCTACGCCGATAACGAGATGCGGGTGCGCGGCCTTGTCCACGAACTGGGCTCGGAACGCGACGCCATCGTCAACCATGCCGAGCGCATCCGCAGCTCCATCCTGGGTGCGCATGAGAACATGAAGGAAGAGCTGTCGCTCGCCACCGAAGAGATTGCGGTGCGCCTTGCGACCTCCGGCGAGGCCTTTGCCTCGATGATCGACACCCGTGCCGCCGTCCTCATGGAAAAGACCAATGCCGCCGGTGATGCGCTGGGCTCGCTCCTGTCTGCCAAGACCGAAGGCCTGATCGGTGCGCTCACCGCCTCCGGCTCGTCGCTCGCCACCGAATTCGATACACGGCTTGAAACGCTTGGCTCGAAGCTGTCGTCGCGCGGCAACGAAATCCTCGGCCAGTTCGAAACTCGCGCCTCGACGCTCGATGCCAGCACCGAAAAGCTGAATGCGGCACTGAATGAGCGCACGCGCCTGCTCAACGAGACGTTGCTGGCGCGCACCCGCGATATCAACGAAACGCTGACGGATGGTGAGCGCACGATCACCACGTCGCTTGGCACGGTGCTCTCGACGCTCAACCGCTCGCTCGATGAAAAGGGCGCCGGTTTCCGCCAGACCCTGCAGAACGCCGCCGACGATACGGTGATGGATTTCGACCTGCGCACGGGCCTGTTCGAGGAACGCCTGCAGGGTACGATCGGCCAGCTCAGCGCCACCTTCGATACCGGCCTTGAAGAATTCACCACCGCCTTCGATCAGCGCGCCGGCACGCTTGGCTCCAAGCTCACCGAAAGCCTCTCCAGCATCCGCGAAACCGTCTCCGGCGGCTCCGATGCCTTGGAAGGCATTTTGTCCACCAGCATCGAACGGCTGGGCTCGGCCTTTACCGATCATTCCCTGACGCTTGCCACCACGCTCGGCACCAGCCAGGAAATGCTCGAAAACACCATGGAAACCAGCACCAGCCAGCTGGGCGAGGTTTTGGACAGCCGCGCGCGCCGGCTCGCCGCCGAGCTGGAAGAGCGCAACCGCGCCCTCAACGAAGGCCTCGACACGCGCGCCAACCGTCTGGTCGAGGATTTCGACAGCCGCAGCAACCGCCTTGTCGAAGACCTGGATGGTCGCAGCCGCACGATTGCCGACACTCTGGCGGAGCGCGCCCACGCGCTTGGCGAAACCATGGACAGCCGCACGCGCCAGCTGACGGACGGCTTCGACACACGCGCCAGCCAGCTGGACGAAAGCCTCGACGCCCGCAGCCGCACGCTTGATGAGACGCTCGGCACCCACGCTCGCGACATCACCGGAACGCTCGATGAACGCGCCCGCACGCTTGCCGAAACCATGGATGCGCGCACCCGCCAGCTGACCGAAGGGTTTGACGCCCGGGCCCGCGTGCTCGACGAAAGCCTCGACAACCGCAGCCGTATCCTGATCGACGATCTAGATACCCGCGCCCGTAGCCTCGACGACAGCCTGGAGGCGCGTTCGCGCACGCTGACCTCTGGCATTGATGAGCGCAGCCGTGGCCTGATCGACGGGCTCGACAGCCGCAGCCGCGCACTGGACGAAAACCTCGAAACCCGCGCCCGCACCCTGACCGAAAATCTTGACCAGCGCAGCCGTGGCCTCGTGGAAGACCTCGACAGCCGAACCGCCGCCCTCGACAGCAGCCTTGAAAACCGCGCCAAGACCATTTCCGAAACGATCGACGAGCGCAGCCGTGGCCTGATCGACGATCTCGATACGCGCAGCCGCACGCTCACCGATAACCTCGACAGCCGCAGCCGCCAGATTACCGGCAGCATCGAGCAGACCACGCGCGAATTTGCCGACACGATGGATGAGCGCACCCGCGCACTGACCGAAGGTTTTGAGCAGCGCAGCCGCGATTTCAACGACGATCTGGAAATCCGCAGCAGCATCTTCATCGAAAGCTTCGATACCCATGCGCAGGACCTGATCGAGGGTATCGACGGTCGTCACGCCGCCATGACCGGCGCGCTGACCGAGCGAACTGCCGAAATCACCGGCAGCCTCGGCAATGCCCATGAGCGCATGGATGCGGTTCTGACGGAGCGCAGCCACCAGCTTGCCAATGCCCTTTCCGAAAGCCAGGGCCGTTTCGAGGAACGCCTAACGGATCGCTCCACCTCGCTCATCCAGTCGCTCGAGGCTGGAAACCAGCGTTTTGCCACTGTCATCACCGAAAAGGCGGAGGCCATCGAACAGACGGTTGCCGGCGCGCCGGAGCGCCTGTCCAGCCTCATCGACAGCCGCATCGATACGATGTCGCGCACCCTATCTGAAGGCCATGAGCGCATCGACAGCGATCTCGGCCGCCGCGTCAACGAGTTTGGCGAAATGGTGGGTGGCGCGGGCACGCGTCTTGGCGAATTGCTCGATGATCAGGCCATGGCGCTCAGCACCACGATTTCGCTCAGCGAAGACCGTTTGGCGAACCTTACTGAGACCATGTCGCGCACGTTGTCGGAAGGCCACCAGCGCATCGACAGTGATCTCGGTCGCCGCATCAACGAATTTGGCGAAATGGTCAGCGGCGCCGGCACACGTCTTGGCGAAGTGCTCGATGATCAGGCCATGGCGCTCAGCACCACGATCTCGCTCAGCGAAGACCGGCTTGCCAACCTCACGGACACCATGTCGCGCACGCTGGCCGAAGGCCATCAGCGCATCGACAGCGATCTTGGCCGCCGCGTCAACGAATTTGGCGAAATGGTCAGCGGCGCCGGCACACGTCTTGGCGAAGTTCTCGATGATCAGGCCATGGCGCTCAGCACCACGATCTCGCTCAGCGAAGACCGTCTGGCAAACCTTGCCGACACTATGTCGCGCACCCTGTCGGAAGGCCAGCAGCGCATCGACAGCGATCTTGGCCGCCGTGTCAACGAATTTGGCGATATGGTCAGCGGTGCCGGCAACCGCCTCGGCGAAGTCCTCGATGATCACACGATGGTACTCAGCGCCACGATTTCGATCAGCGAAGACCGCCTCTCCAGCCTCGTGGATGAAAAGACGGCAGCACTGATGTCGACCGTCGAACAGGCCGATCAGCGCATCGAGGTGAGCTTTGCCAGCCGCACGGAAACGCTTCGTGCAGTCTACGGCGAAAACCAGCAGCGCCTCGACCAGTCGCTCGAAAGCCGCAATGCCGATCTCGCGCGCACCCTCGTCATCGGCCACGATGCCATCGACCGTACGGTCGGAAGCGCAGCGGACCGCATCGAAACGAGCCTCACCGGCAGCACGCAGCGTTTCGAAAATACGCTTGGCCAGGGCATCGGCCGCGTCGAAGGCGTCATCGGTTCCAGCGAACAGCGTTTTGCCGATCTGATGGAGACCGGCAACCAGCGCCTGTCGGACACTGTCTCCACCGGCCATGAGCGCATGCGCTCGACCATCGAAAGCGGCAATGAAAGCCTGTCTGCGACGCTCATCGATGCCCAGGCGCAGCTCAGCGACCTGCTTCTCGATCAGGCAACCTCGCTTGGCACCACGATTGCCACCAGCACCGGCATGCTCGAAATGTCGCTGGAGAACCAGCAGGATGCCCTGCGCGGCGTCATCGACACCGCCGGCATCGAGCTGGAAACCCGCCTGCGTGATACCGCCGGCGACATTGCCGGCAAGCTTGGCGAAGCCGCGCGCGACATCACCGCCTCGGCCGATCAGTTCTCCAGCCGCGTCGAACAGACGGTCGGCGGCGTCTCCTCGACGCTCGACCGCACCGGTCATCGGATCGAAGACACGTTTGTCGGCCTCGAAGACCGCATCCGCAACCAGATCGGCAATGTCTCGGGCATGGTGGAAGGCGTCGGCATGAGCCTGTCGCAGACGCTTGCCGAGCGCACCGCCGAACTGGAACGCGTCAACGCTGAAGGCCTCGAACGCATCGCCGGAACCCTCAGCCAAGGCACCAGCGAATTCGACCGCCTGAGCACGGAAGCCGCCAACCGCATCACCGGCAGCTTCGATGCCGGCACGGCCCGCGTCGATGAGCGCCTGTCCACCATGGACCGGGCGATCACCATGGGCCTCGACAATGTCAGCCGCACCATCGAAGGTAAGGCATCGACGCTTGCCAGCTCGCTTCGCGATGCCGTGACGACTGCGGCCCAGGAATTCGACAACGAAGCCATGCGCTCTGCCGATACGCTGAACAAGGCCGGCGCGCAGTTTGCCGAAACCGTTGACCAGCGCCATCAGGATTTTGCCCGCGCGCTCGAAGAACGCTCAAACGACATTGCCGGCCGCATCGGCGAAACGCAGAACCGTCTCGCAGGCCAGGCCGCCGCCGTGGCGCAGGCCTTCTCCGAGGCCGGCAATTCCATCATGCACAAGGTTTCGGAAGCAGAAGGCCTCGTACAGCGTCAGGTCGGCAGCATCACCCAGGCGCTCGGCGATGCCGAACGCACGCTCGATGAGCGCGGCACGGCCATCCGCTCGTCGCTTGCCAACACCGCCGGCAGCATCGAGCAGACGCTTGCGTCCGTCGACCAGACGGTTGCCGCCCGCAGCGATAGCATCCGCACGGCGCTCACCGAAACCACCGGCGATATCAATGCGGCACTCGAAGCCGTCGACAAGGCGCTCGAAGCCCGCGGCGAGGCCATCCGCTCCAGCCTCGACACCCGCTCGCGCGACCTCAACTCCATGCTGTCTGCCCGTTCGGCAGAACTCTCGCGCCTTATCGATGAAAAGGCCCGTCCGGTTGTCGAACAGTATGCCGAAACAGGCCGCACCGCAGCGGAACGTCTGGCAGCGGCTGCCGGCGAAAGTGCCGAGCGCCTGATTGCAGCCGCCGAGCAGAATGCTCAGCGCCTGCGCCAGGAAAACGGCTCGCTGGTCGAGGCGATCTCGTCGCGCACCAACGAAACGCTCGCTGCCATTTCCGAACGCACCCAGCAGGCCACCGGCGCGATCCGCAACAGCGAGCACAGCCTTGCCAACAGCGTCAACGATCTGATCACGCGGCTTGAAAACAGCAACAATGGCATTGCAAGCCTTGTCGAGCATGCCGCCCGCGAAATCGGCGTCACGGTCGAGCAGGCATCCGAAAAGCTCGGTCAGGCCGACCAGAAGCTCGAGGAAACGGCAGCCCGGTTTACCGATGCCAGCACGCGCGCTGCCGATATGGTGTCCAGCTCCAGCCGGCTTCTCGAAAACAATGTCGACCGCCTCGGCCAGATCTCTGGCCAGACACTGTCGCAGGTCGGTGCTATCGTCGGTCGCTTCGATGAATATACCACCGTTCTTAACCAGGCCTCCTCGCTCTTGGGTGCTGCCCAGTCCAACCTCGCCAGCACCCTGACCGAGCGTCAGGATGCCCTGCGCGCGCTTTCCGTCGGCCTCGTCAAGCGCTCGGAAGAGATCGAAACGAACATGCGCAATCTCTCGGGCGTCGTCGACGGTGCCTTCCAGCGCGCCGGCGAACGGTCGCTCGAAGTGGGTGCGCAGCTTCGCGAAAACCTCTCCGGCTCGCTCAACGATATCAACCGCTCGCTGGCAGAGACCGAAGGTCGCGCTCAGCAGACGGCGGACGGCATGCGCGCGGCCCTGATGGGTGCCAGCCAGGAAGCCAACCGCGCACTGGAAGGCACGATTGCCGACGCCGAACAGCGGGCCCGCGGCCTTGCCGAGCGTATGCGCGGCGGCATTACCGGTTCGCTGTCGGATGTTGAGCGCATGCTCGCCGATGCCGCCGGCAAATCCGACCAGGCGGCCGATCACCTGCGCGACACGCTGCGCAAGTCGGTCGAGGAGGCCATCGCGCGCTTTGCCGGTGCCACCGACGAGATCCGTCGATCGGCAAGCGAAATCCGCAAGGAACTCGACGATACCCGCACCGAACTGAAGCGCGGTGCCTTCGACCTGCCGGAAGAAGCCAAGGAAAGCGCATCCGCCATGCGCCGGGCCGTGGCCGAGCAGATCAAGGCGCTGCAGGATATTTCCGCCCTCGTCGGCCGCTCGGCCCAGACGCTGGAAATTTCTGATGTTGCCGCTCCGCGCGCAAGTGCCCCGCAGCCGGCTGCACGTCCCGCCCCGGCCCCAGCTCCGGCACAGGCACAGGCTCCGCGGCCCACGCCGGCACCTGCTGCCGTCACGGCACAGCCCGCCCGTGCCCCGGCCGCTCCGCAGGCGCCTCAGGCTGCACCCCGCAGCGAGCCGCTGTCCGGCGGCCTGCGTGGCAGCCTGCCCACCGAACGGGTGCCTGTTGTGACCCCGCGTGCGGCAGAACCTGCCCAGCGCGGCGAAGGCGGCGGCTGGATCAGCGATCTCCTGCGTGGCGCCTCGCGTGACGAGGCGGAAGCTGCAGCGCCCGCCCGCCAGCCGGCCCAACGTCCTAGCGAACAGCAGACGCGCGCCGGCGACAGCCGCAACCCGCGTCACATGGTGGAATCGCTGAACTCGCTCTCGGTCGATATCGCCCGCGCCATCGATCACGATGCCTCGGTCGATCTGTGGCGTCGTTACCAGCGCGGCGAACGCGACGTGTTCACACGCCGCCTCTACACGCTGAAGGGCCAGCAGACCTTTGACGACATCAAGCGCAAGTATGACCGCGAACCGGAATTCCGCACCGCCGTCGACCGTTACATCGCCGACTTCGAAAAGCTGCTCGCCGACGTTGCCCGCACCGACCGCGACCGCAGCGTGACGCAAAGCTACCTGACCTCGGATACCGGCAAGGTCTACACCATGCTCGCTCACGCCGCTGGCCGGTTCAGCTGAGCTTGGGCCGCACTGTGATGACATTCCCGATGTCCCGAGCAGACGTCGGGGCTTCGCACTGATGGGAAAAGGGGGTGGCACTGCTTCCCCCTTGTCTTTTTTTGCAGATGCAGCGGACCCTTGTTTGCGCCAGACCAGATTGGGCGGAGCGCCATCAGCCCCTTTGCAAACCGGAGATGCTTCGTGTTCGAAGACCAGTCCTTCAGCATCCCGGCCGATCGGATTGATTGCCACGTGCGCGGGACCTTTCAGCTTTCCGACGAGGTGGAAACCGAGCGCGCCGCCCGCTGGCAAGCGCTACGTGCCAGAAGTGCGGCCGTCTTTGACGGCGCGCTGATGCGGATGGCGAGCTACAGCCTTCAGGGCGGCACGCTGACAATCGCTGGGAACCGCACAACCTATTTCGCCTATGTCGCGACACGCCATGCGGACTTTCAGGTTGAGCATCCGCATGCCGAAAGGGCCAATCCGCTCGGCATGACCGCCGTGGTGCTGACGGCAGACGCGCAGGTCATCGTCACAAGACGAAGCCTTGCTGCCGAACAGAACCCCGGTGGACTTTATCTGATCGGTGGTTACGCGGAGCCAGCCGAGGGTTTTGATCAACTGGATCTCACCCTTGAGATTGCGCGGGAAATCGAAGAGGAAATTGCCGTCACGGATCTCGACCGCGCTGAAACTTTCGCCATCGGCCTTGCCTATGATCCGGTCTTCTGTCACCCGGAGCTTTTCTTCCTCACCGCGAGCCGTTCCACAGCCCAAGTCATCTTGGACGGTGCCCAATATGCCCTCGATCGCAACGAGGCAGCCCAACTGCTCGCCTGCCCGCTTGGTGACGTTCTGGCGGACGACGGCCCAGTCCGCATTGCTCCCAAGACCTGGAGCTTCCTCAAGGCTAGAGACTTTCTTGCACGCCATCTGCAAGTAACCGCCAGAGGCTAGAGCCCCGCCCGGTTGGACCTGTTCTCCGAGATGGTTGCCATAAGGTGCAGCGCGTTCACCCACGCGAATGGGCAGGCGCCTGCATCACCCGCACCGGGTAAGGATATCATCCACGACATCGGAAATCCGCCGAGTTGCATCAATGCTGATGGCGCCTGGTGGAATGCCTTCGCGGCTCGCGTGCTGGCGCAGGATGAGCGCCCGTTCGGCGGGCTTTGAGCCCCATTCGTCAGGCCTCCCGTCGAGCCGACGGTTCAGTGTCTCGAGATCAACGTCGAGCACGAAGACCGCGTCGAAGAGATGGATGAACTGAGAAAAATTCCGCGAGCCGCCACAAAGGAAGGTAACGGGAAAAGTGTGATCAGCCACAAGGGCCCTTACCTTTTCCACATCCCAGATGTGATGCCGGGAGATAAAGTCCGGGTCGTCCGCGTGCCGTGCAGCCATGGCAGGGAGGAGCCTTGCGCCTGTTACGGGATCACCCTGATAGGCGAGAACACGGTCTCCGTGCACCGCGTGGTAACCGCGTCGCTCCAGCTCCGTCGCAACTGTTGTCTTGCCAGTTCCGGAGCCGCCTTCGATCAGGATATTTCTGATCCCCATGTCCCATGCCTTTGCCGATAAGCACTGATGGCGTGCCGTCTAGGCGGTTGCCATGACGGCAGCAAGACATACGCCAAAGGACCTATTCAAAGGCGTGAGTGCAATGGCGCACGCAATAGACGACCTCGATTCAGGCTACGCTCCGCAGACATTGGCCAATCCCGCGAAGCCGTATTTCCTTCGAGCTAGCCTCTTAAAGCGAGCGCAGCGTCCAGTCCACGATGTCGGCGCCGACCTTGGCAAAGGCGCGGTTGATGCCGGCGATCAGCTGGGTATTGCCCTCGCCTGAGACCGGCACGCTGGCGCGGAACACGTTCTGCGCGCGCACCGACCCATTGCGGTCGTTGAGGAGCTTGACCGAGATTTCGACATTGGCCGTGCGTGGTCCGGTCGAATTGATCTCGAAGGCGCGGATATCCGTCACCACCTGGTAATCGATGGCCAGTCCCTGCCCTGGCTTGCCGACGCCGGCAAGCTTGCCGGTGTTTTCGAACGCCTGCACCAGCTTCGACTGCACCATGCGCGGCAGGCGGTCACCCCATTGCGAATCGGCGAGATACTGGATTTCCGAGGGCGAGACGCGCACAAGAACCTGTTCGCTGTCGAGCGATTTAAGCGCCGTCGGTTCGGGCACGAGGATCTGCTTGTTGCGCGCCGTCGGCGCATCGGCCATCGGCGTCAGTGACAGATCGAATGTGTCGTTATTGGCCTTCGTGCCGCAGCCGGCCAGAAGCAGCGCCATCAGGGGAAGGGCGAGAAAGGCGGTGGTTTTGACCGGGCGCTTCAGCATCTGTGTGTCCATCATTGGGTTACTCGCTCCCGTCAACGCCGTGTACGGCCGTCATATTCCTTCACCGACTCGCCGCCAAAAATCAGCCTCTGCGGATTCTGGTCGAAATTGGTGATGGTCTGGTTGAGGTTATCCACGGCGCGGCGGGTATCGCCGACCAGCGTCTGCACGTCGCGCAGGCCGGTGCCGGAGAAGCGGGCAAGGTTGTCGGCAATCGGACCGATGCGGGCGTTCAGGTTGTCAGCCGTGGCGCGGATCGATTGCAGCGTCTTTTCCGCCTCGGCAAACAGGCCCTTGGAATCGTCGCCGCTCACCATCGTGTCCACCTTCACCAGAATGGTGTCGACGCGCGTCGAGGCCTGATTCAGTTTCTGCGCCATGTCGGTGAAGTCACGGATGGCATTGTTGATTTCGTCGCGGCGCGCCGAAACGTTATCGACCACCTGACGGGCAGAGGCAATGGCGCCACGCGCATCAACGGAGGCCGCCGTGATATTGTTGACGGCGTTTCCGATCTGCGTCGGATCGACGGCAGCCAGCAGGTTATCGGCGCGCTTCAGCACCGATTGCGCCTCGACGCTCGCCTGGTTGAAGCCGCCGGCTGCTTCCTTCACCTGCTCCATGATCGGGCCAATATTGCTCGTGGACTGGGCAATGTCGCCGGTCACCTTTTCGGCATTGGTGATGACATTGTTGATCTTCTGCGCATCCACCGCACGGACAAGACCGTCAACCGCTTCAAGCGTCGAATCAACCCGTTCGGAAACGCGGTTGAAGGTGACGGAAAGAGTCGAAAGGCTGCGCAGGAAATCGTCGATGGCATCGGAATTGGAGCTGAGCGCGCCGGTAAAGGCTTCGGCATGTTCGATGGTGCGGGTCAGCGGCCCGCGCGCGTCGGTCACGAAACCCTGGATCTGGCCGATTGCATCATCGGCACGCTGCAGGATCTTGTCGGCGGTGGCCAGAAGGTTGGTCACGCTCGACTGGTCGGCAATCAGTACGGCCGGCCGGCCCGTCTCTTCCGATGTCTTCAGGAGGTTTTCCTCGTCCGTGCGCCCGCCCGACATTTCGATATAGGCGGCACCCGTCAGGCCCTGCACTTCCAGCACAGCCTTGGTGGAGGGATAGATCGGGGCAGACGTCTGCACTTCGGTGAAGGCAATCGAGTAACGCGGATCTTCCGGATCGATCGTCAGGCTGCGCACAGAGCCGATCGGAATGCCGTTGAAGCGCACGGCCGAGCCCACCGAAAGCCCGTTCGCCGAGCCCGGAATGCGGATCGCCACTTCGGCGGTCGGTCCGCTGCGGCCATACTGCGCCATCCAGTAGACGAAACCGAAGGCGGCAGCCACGACCAGCAGGGTGAAAAATCCGACGATGGCGTAATTGGCTTTTGTTTCCATGGCTCTCAAGACTTTCCTGGTACTGTGCCGGTTGCGCCGTGGTCGGTGACGATGGACCGGGCCCGCTTTCCGCGGAAATAGGACTGCACCCACGCATCGTCGCAGGCCAGCATGTCGTCCAGCGTTCCCTCGACCAGAACCCGCTTCTGGCCAAGCACCGCGATACGGTCGCAGACGGAAAACAGGCTGTCGAGATCGTGGGTGACCATGTAGACGGTAAGGCCGAGCGTATCACGCAGCTTTGCAATCAGCATGTCGAATTCGGCAGCCCCGATCGGGTCGAGGCCGGAGGTCGGTTCATCGAGAAAGACCAGCGCCGGATCGAGCGCCAGCGCCCGCGCAAGGGCTGCCCGCTTGATCATGCCGCCAGACAGCTCGGACGGGTATTTGTCCGCCGCGTCGGCAGCAAGGCCAACCAGCTCGATCTTCAGATAGGCCAGCTCGTCCATCAGCGACTGCGGCAGGTCGAGATATTCGCGCATCGGCAGCTGGATGTTTTCTTTCACCGTCAGCGAGGAAAACAAGGCACCCTGCTGGAACAGCACGCCTAGCTGCATATCGAGCGCCATGCGCTGTCGGTCGTCGGCTTTTTCGTAGTCGACGCCGAGGATCTCGATCGTGCCGGACCGGTGTGGCAGAAGGCGCAGCACCGTGCGCATCAGCACGGATTTGCCGGTGCCGGAGGCGCCGACGAAACCAAGAATTTCACCGCGATAGATGTCGAGATCAAGGTTTTCCAACACCGTCTTCGTGCCGAAACCAACCGTCAGATCGCGCACGGACAGGATGACGCTCCCCGGCTCCGGATGCTCGACCGCATCGATCACATTGTCCTGAACGGCCATACCCATCCTAAAAGTCGATTGCGGAGTAGAAGATTGCAAAAAGCGCATCCATCAGGATGACCACGAAGATCGACTTCACCACGGCCGCCGTGACATGGGCGCCAAGCGATTCGGCACTGCCGCCGACCTTCATGCCCTCGACGGCCGATACGATGCCGATGGCAAGCGCCATGAACGGCGCCTTGATCATGCCGGATGCAACGGACGAATATTCCACCGCCTCGTGAAGGCGGGCAAGAAACGTCTCGAAGGTGATGCCCGAATAGAGCCACACGACGATGGCTGCGCCATAAAGGGCGGAGAAATTGGCAACGATGGTCAGAAGCGGCAGCGCGATGGTCAGCGCCACCAGGCGTGGAAACACCAGCACGCCGACGGGATTGAGCCCGATCACGGTCAGCGCATCGATTTCCTCGCGCATCTTCATCGAGCCGATTTCGGCGGTGATGGCGCTTCCGGAGCGGCCGGCAATCATGATGGCCGTCAGCAGCACACCGATTTCACGCAGCTGCAGAATGCCGACGAGATCGACAACGAACAGTTCGGCGCCGAAATATCGCAGCTGGAAGGCACCCTGCTGGGCAATGATGGCGCCGATCAGGAAGGACATCAGCATGATGATCGGCACGGCGCGCACGCCCATCCGGTCGATATGGGTGACGACGGAAGCCGGCGAGATGCCGGTGCCGCGGCCAAGCTTCAGCTGCGCACCACCCACGGCAGAGCCAAGGATGTTCATGGCGGCAACGGCATCCTGCCAAAGCTCGACGATGGCGCGGCCGGGCGGCGTAAAGACGCGCTGGAACAGCGAGGCATTGTCGGCGGCCTTGGCAGGCGGGGCCGGCGTTTCCTGCGGCATGACATCGAGCAGCTCCTTCAGCTGCTCGCTTGCCCCCACCACAACGGCATCACCACCCTGCGCCCGGCGCGCATTGATCAGCCGGCGAATGAGCCAGCCGCCGGATGTGTCGACCTGGTCGATTGCGGAGACGTCGAGTTCAAGCCTGCCGGCTGCCTCTTGCGTCTCCAGGACAGACAGATCTTTCAGAACCCCCGAAATGCCACGGTTGCGCCAATCCCCCGACAGGAGATAACGTTCCCCCTCGCCAGCAGATTCATCTTTTTCGATTGTGGCAGACCGGTCGTTGACGGGCTTCGGCTTCATGGGCATCTATTACTGCTCGGACGCACGGTTGATCCCGCACTTAAGAGGCGCAATATAGCCGCCACCGTGCGAATTGCCATGCTGTCCAAAGCCAAAAAGGCCGAGCAGTAACCTCAAAGCCACAGGTCGTTTTCTGACCGTACGCCACCGGCACGGCACGGCGTGTGAACGGCCGGCAAGATAAAAGGCGAACGGGAAGAAACGCAGCCTTGTCTGCAAATCCCGCTTGATCAGACGCCGGCCTCGCTACCGGCCCGTCGTGGGCTACTGCGTGCGGCCTTCAGCGTCAGCGCCAGGCCACCGGCCGCCACAAGCGCCATCAGGTAATAGCTGTTCTGGCCGAACTCGCGGTAGATGAGGCCGGCCAGGAAGGTCGATGTGGCCAGAAACACGCCGTTATAGAAGAAATAGGTGCCCTGCACCGTCGATTCCTTACTTTCATGCACGCTCTCGACGATCTTCTGCTGCATGCCGAAATGCAGGAAGGCAAAGCTGAAGGCGTGGCTGCACTGCAAAAGAGTGGCGCTCACGAAGCCGAGCGGCTGGACGAACAGAACCCAGCGCAGCACGGCCACCACCGAGCCGAACACCATCAGCCCGACCGGCGAGACCTTTCGGGCAATCAGGCCGGACAGGAAGAAAAACAGGATTTCCGCCACGACGCCCGCCGACCACAGCACACCGATCTCAGACCCGGAAAAGCCGAGTTGCTGCCAGTGAATGCCGGAAAATGCATAATACATGCCATGCGTGGACTGCACGAGCGTGCAGCCGATCATCAGGAGGTTGAGGTCCGGTGCGGCAATCACCGATGACTGATTTGTGCAAACCACTTTTTCCGGCAGTGCGGCAGCGCGCCCGAGACGCGGCACGATGAGCGCCGCCACCAGCGTCAAGGAGAAGGCCGAGGCCGCCACAAGCGGCACGACGGAGGCTGAAAAGCGCGAGATCGCCTCGCCCGCCAGCAGCGTCATCGCCACAAATCCGATCGAGCCCCAGACCCGGATCGTGCCATAACGATAACCCCAGCGTCTCACGCCCATGACAGTGATACTTTCCAGAACCGGCGTGAAGGGCGCAAAGGCAGCCCCTTGCAGGCTGAACACCAGAAGCACCATCCAGAAGCCGTCGACCACCATCAGCAGAAGTGCGGTGGTGATGGAGAGGACGGCGGAAAACAGAAGGATACGCACCCGCTCCGACAGCCGGTCGGCAAGGTAACCGGCAACCGGCGCCGAGAGAACGCGCAGGACGATCGGCACCGACAGGATGAGGCCGATCTGCCACTCGTCGAGCGCCAGCGATTTCAGCCAGACCGGAAAGAATGGCAAAAGAATACCGTTGACGCCAAGCGCTGCCGCATAGGCCAGCGCGCAACGAACGGGAAACAGACGGGGAATGGCAATCGGGGAAAAAGCCTGGGCCACGGGGGCTCCCATGCTGACGGCGGCGGGTTGGGCGATCGGGAATCGTCTTGGAATTTGATCGCTTTACCACGCATGCACAGCATGCGCCACACTCTTGCCACCGCTCGGACATCAAGCCCCGCGCACGGCAGGCAAATCTGCCGGAGAAAGCCGGCAGGGAGAATGCTCAGGCTGCCTGCATGTCACCTTTTGCCGTAAGGGGCGGCGCCAGCAGCGCCGGCATTTCCACAGTCTGGCCGGAATGCTGCCAGGAAATCAGCTCGAATGTGCCATCCATGTGCTCGACGATGGCCGTGCAGCTTTCCACCCAGTCGCCGGTGTTGATGTAGCGGATGCCGTCGATATCCTCCATGACAGCATGATGGATATGGCCGCAGATCACGCCGTCGACATTGTTGCGCCGGGCTTCCTCGGCCACGACCTTCTGGAATTCGCCGATGAAGTTGACGGCCTGTTTGACCTGCAGCTTGGCCCAGGCCGAAAACGACCAGTAAGGCAGGTTGAGGCGCCGGCGCACCGCCGCCAGGACGACATTGATGGCAATGGCTGCGTCATAGGCCCAATCGCCGAGATAAGCGAGGAGGCGGATATTGCGCACGACGACGTCGAACTCGTCGCCATGCAGCACGAGGTATTTTCGGCCGTCGGCGGCTTCATGCACCATCCGGTCCGCCACTTCGATGCCGCCGAAGTGAACGCCGGGGAAGGCACGCAGGAACTCGTCGTGATTGCCGGGAATGTAGACGATGCGGGTGCCCTTGCGCGCCTTGCGCAGCAGTTTCTGCACCACGTCATTGCAGCCCTGCGGCCAGTACCAGCTGCGCTTCAGCCGCCAGCCATCCACGATGTCTCCGACCAGAAAGATCGTCTCGGCCTCGTGGTAGCGTAGGAAATCCAGAAGGAAATCGGTCTTTGCCGCCTTGGAACCCAGGTGGATATCGGAAATGAACAAGGTCCTGAAGTGTTTCGTTTCCAGTGTCTCTGCCACGTCGCTCACCCTTTCGTCAGACCGCCCCTCCTCTGTCCAAATCAGACTCGTATTTCAGGAGCATGACAGCGGCCGGTTGCGGGGCCATTCCGCCGCCGCAAACTGCCGGATGCGGCAGCAGGGACACAGACTTGCGTCCTTGCCCCCGATATTTCACTACTGTTCCCCGACGCCGTTTGATGTATGAGACAGACCAAGACAAAAGACTGAAAGGAGATGGCGATGGAACACAAGGACAACACACCTGTGGACAAGGACACCGCAAAGGCGGACCTGGATGAGCAGGCACTGTTTTTCCACCGCTATCCGCGCCCGGGCAAGCTGGAGGTCGTGGCCACCAAGCCGCTCGGCAACCAGCGCGATCTCGCGCTTGCTTATTCTCCGGGTGTTGCAGCCCCCTGCCTTGCCATCCGCGACAATCCCGAGATGGCCGCTGAATATACGGCACGCGCCAATCTTGTCGGCGTCGTGTCGAACGGTACCGCCGTGCTTGGCCTTGGCAATATCGGACCGCTTGCCTCCAAGCCGGTCATGGAAGGCAAGGCCGTCCTCTTCAAGAAATTCGCCGCCATTGACGTCTTCGACATCGAGATCGCTGCTGAAACGGTGGACGAGATGGTGTCGACGATTGCCGCTCTGGAGCCAACCTTCGGTGGCATCAACCTGGAAGACATCAAGGCGCCGGAATGTTTTGAAGTCGAGCGCCAGCTGCGCCAGAAGATGAATATCCCGGTCTTCCACGACGACCAGCATGGCACGGCGATCATCGTGGCGGCTGCCATCCTCAACGGCCTGGAACTTGCCGGCAAGAAGATTTCCGACGTCAAGATCGTCACCTCGGGCGCCGGTGCTGCGGCACTTGCCTGCCTCAACCTCCTCGTTTCGCTCGGGGCGAAGGTCGAAAACATCTGGGTCCACGATATCGAAGGCCTCGTTTATGACGGGCGCAACGTGCTGATGGACCCGTGGAAGGAAATCTACGCCCAAAAGAGCGACAAGCGGGTGCTTGCCGAATCGATCGGCGGCGCCGACGTGTTCCTCGGGCTCTCGGCCGCCGGCGTGCTGAAGCCGGAACTGCTGGAACAGATGGCTGAAAAGCCGCTGATCATGGCGCTGGCCAACCCGACGCCGGAAATCATGCCGGAACTGGCGCGGGCCGCCCGTCCCGATGCGATGATCTGCACCGGCCGCTCGGATTTTGCCAACCAGGTCAACAACGTCCTCTGCTTCCCTTACATCTTCCGTGGCGCGCTCGATTGCGGCGCAACCACGATCAACGAAGAAATGAAGATGGCGGCGGTCAAGGCGATTGCCGGCCTTGCGCGCGAGGAAATCTCCGACGTTGCCGCCCGCGCCTATGCGGATGAAACGCCGGTGTTCGGCCCGAATTACCTCATCCCCTCGCCGTTCGATCCGCGCCTCATCCTGCGCATTGCGCCGGCTGTGGCCAAGGCTGCGGCCGAAACCGGTGTTGCCTCGCGCCCGATTGCCGATTTTGACCAGTATCTCGACCAGTTGAACCGCTTCGTCTGGCGCTCCGGCTTCGTCATGAAGCCGATCTTTACGAGCGCCAAGCAGGCGGAAAAGAACCGCGTGATCTTTGCCGAAGGCGAAGACGAGCGCGTGCTGCGCGCCGCCCAGGTTCTGCTCGAGGAAAAGACCGGCGTGCCGATCCTCATCGGCCGCCCCTCCGTCATCGAGGCGCGCCTCAAGCGTTTTGGCATCCGCATTCGCCCGAACGTCGATTTTGCCGTGGTGAACCCGGAAGACGATCCGCGTTATCGCGATTACGTCGATGATTACGTGGCGCTCGTCGGGCGCGCCGGCATCAACCCGGAAGCGGCCCGCACCATCGTGCGCACCAATAACACCGTCATCGGTGCCCTATCGGTGAAGCGCGGTGAAGCGGATGCGCTGATCTGCGGCGTCGAGGGCCGGTTCGACCGCCATCTCAAGGATGTCAGCCAGATCATCGGCAAGCAGAAGGGCGTGTGCGCGTTTTCGAGCCTGAGCCTGCTGATCACCCAGAAGGGCCCGGTCTTCTTCACCGATACCTTCGTCAACTACAATCCGACGCAGGAAGAGATCGCCGAGATCACCATTCTCGCGGCACAGGAAATCCGCCGCTTCGGCATCACGCCAAAGGCCGCGCTGATCTGCCACTCGAATTTCGGCTCGCGCAATTCCGAAAGCGCCACCAAGATGCGGGCTGCCCTGAAGCTCATCCGCGAGCGGGCGCCGGAACTGGAAGTGGACGGCGAAATGCAGGCGGGTTCGGCCCTCTCGGAACAGCTGCGCAAGCGCGCGCTTCCCGATAGCAGCCTGACGGGCGAGGCAAACCTTCTGGTCTTCCCGAACCTCGATGCTGCCAATATCTCACTCGGTATTGCCCGCACCATGATGGATGCGCTGCATGTCGGTCCGATCCTGCTTGGGGCAGCCCAGCCCGCACATATCCTGTCGACCTCGGTTACCTCGCGCGGCGTCGTCAACATGGCGGCACTTGCGGTCGTTGAAGCCTCGCATGCGGATTTTGCCGTGACCTCTGGCTAAAACGGCAAGGTGCTCTAGATTTTCCGGTGACTTATCACATTCTCAACCTCAAAGCGGCATCCTGCCGCTTCGAACAGATGTGACAACCACCGGACATCTTTTTCATGCGACTATCATCGCTGCTGACCACCGTGATTCTTCTGTTGCCGGCTGCGGCCCATGCGGCCGAAAATGCCGAACGCTGCCTCAGCCTCGGCCAGAAGATTGCCGCTGCCCCCACCGTGATCGGCAATACGCAGGAAGCGCGCGGCTTCGGCCAGATGCTGGCGGCCCAGAACCGCGAAATTCGCGGTGTCCGGCTCGAAATGCAGCAATTGCGCTGCCACGTCGGCGCCATCGTCACCTATCAGGACGGTTATCCAGACCCTTGCATCGGCCTGGATGAAACACTGTCTTCCATGGAGACGAACCGGCGCGCGATGATTGCCCGCCGCCAGGGGGATCTGTCCGTCGTTCGAGCACCGATCCGCAGCGAAGACGAGATCCGGGCGGAAATGCGGGCGCTCCGCTGTGGCGAAATCGATTATGCCGCCGTCGAACAGGAAAAACTTGCGCCGCGCCCGGCCGTTCTGCCGCAGGCCGCGACGTCCAGTGTGCCAGCCTCACCGTCCATCCTCAGCCTGCAGTCAAAGATCGAGCCGCTTCAGGCGGCCCGGCCGCAGGGGCCGCCGGACCGAGACTGGGATGCTTCCAAGCCGGTGCGCACCGTGGGTCCGGTCTTTTTCCCGGACCAGCAGAAAATCGATCTCGCCCATCCAAAAAGCGCAGGTGCGCAGCCGACGCAGTGATACGGCGCTGGCGGCAACAGGTCGCCGTGTCGTCAGGCTCCGGGCTCCCGCCAGCTTTCCGCGCAGACGAGATCATCAAGCGACAACCGCTGGCGCCAGCCCTTCACCGCCAGTTCCGGCGCGTCATAGAGTTCCTCGACATAACCGAGGCAGAGCCAGGCGACGATCTCGATGCGTTCGGGAATGTTCAGCAGCGCACGCACGTCGCGATCGTGAAAAATGCTGACCCAGCCGACACCGACGCCTTCGGCCCGCGCGGCAAGCCAGAGGTTCTGCACGGCACAGACGGTGGAATAGACATCCATGCGCGGATTGTGCGTGCGCCCCAGCACCACAGGTCCTGCCCGGTCGGGATCCGAGGTCACGACGATGGAGAGCGGCGCCTTGGCAATGCCCTGAAGCTTCAGGCTGCGATACAGCGCCTGTTTTTCATCGGCAAACTGTGCTGCTGCCTCGTCATTGGCACGGCTGAAGGCCTCCACGGCCCGCGCACGCGTTTTTTCGTCGCGGATTAGGATGAAGCTCCACGGCTGCATGAAACCCACTGATGGCGCCGCATGGGCCGCTTCCAGCAGGCGTCGCACCAGATCGTCAGGAAGCGGTGTCGGCAAAAACTGGTCGCGCACGTCGCGCCGGGTGTGAATGGCCGCATAAACGGCATCGCGCGCCGTCTCATCAAAGGGTGCTGCCGGGCAAAGCCCGCCTGCCCCGGTCTCAGGCTTTTCCTGGCTCATGGCAGCGGAAAGTATCGGACATAGGCGAAGGCCGATCCGTCCGGCGCCCAGTTTGGCGAATTCATCGTGCCCTGCCCGCCAAACAGTTCGAACAGTGTCTCGACGTTTTTGCCATCCGGGTCCATCAGCCGCACGCGGACATTATGGTCGCGCGGATGGTCGAACACATCGCCATCATAGGAGACGAAGACAACCTTCCTGCCATCCGGCGAGGGATGCGGGAACCAGTCGCCAAATTCGCTGTCGGTGATTCGCTCAGCCGTGCCACCTGAAGCCGGCACGCGCCAGATCTGCATGCGCCCGCTGCGGCTGGAGTTGAAATAGATCCACTGTCCGTCAGCCGAATAATCCGGCCCGTCATTGCGGCCTTCGCCATGGGTCAGGCGGGTCTCGTCACCGCCGTCGATCCCGATCGTGTAGATATCGAAGACGTCATTGCGGATGCCGCAATAGGTGAAGCTTTGCCCATCCGGTGACCAGCCGTGCCAATAACTTGGCAGGTTTTTCGTCACCAGTTTGGCAGCTCCGCCCTCCGCCGGCAGCACATAGATCGCCGACTTGCCGAACTCCACCTTGTCGGAAATCGCCATCAGCGTCCCATCCGGTGAAAGCCCGTGATCATTGTTGCACTGGACGGCAAAACCGGTGTCGATCACCTCAAGCTCAGGCTTGCCGTCAAGCGCCAGACGAACCATTCGCCCCTCGCTGTTCAGCACCAGGCTTTTCCCGTCCGGCGCCCAGTTCGGCGCCTCAAACAGGGCCTCGGTTTGCCATACCACGCGGGACGAGCGGCTTTTCAGGTCATAGATCTCGATGGAACTGCGCATGGTATTTCTCCGGAGGCGATGACCGTGTGGAAAGCGACAGTTTCTTGCGAGCGAAAAGCCTCAAGCCCGGTCGCGGAACCGGTTTGTGATCGGGTAACGTCGGTCGCGGCCAAAATTCTTCTTTGTGATCTTCACGCCCGGCGCCGATTGCCGGCGCTTGTATTCGGCGAGATAAAGAAGATGCTCGATGCGGTGGACGGTTGCCACGTCATGGCCGCGCGCAACAATCTCGTCCGTGCCCATTTCGTTTTCCACGAGGCATTCGAGGATATCATCCAGCACCGGATAAGGCGGCAGCGAATCCTGGTCGGTCTGGTTCGGCCGCAGCTCCGCCGAGGGGGCCTTGGAGATGATATTCTTGGGGATCACCTCGCCACTCGGCCCGAGCGCCCCTGCCGGCACATGGTGGTTGCGCCATTCGGCAATCGCATAGACCTGCATCTTGTAGAGGTCCTTGATCGGGTTGAAGCCGCCGTTCATATCGCCGTAGAGCGTCGCGTAGCCCACCGACATTTCCGACTTGTTGCCGGTGGTCACCACCATGGCGCCAAACTTGTTGGAAATCGCCATCAGGATGGTGCCGCGCGTGCGGCTCTGCAGGTTCTCTTCCGTAATGCCCTCTTCGGTGCCTTCGAACATGTCGGCAAGCGAGGACAAAAATCCTTCGACGGGTTCGGAAATCGGCACGATGTCATAACGGCAGCCGAGCGCGCGCGCGCAATCGGCCGCATCCGAAAAGCTTTCTTCGGACGTATAGCGATAAGGCAGCATCACCGTGCGCACCCGCTCCTCGCCCAGCGCATCGACGGCGATTGCCGCGCAGACCGCCGAATCGATGCCGCCGGAGAGGCCGAGCACCACCGACTTGAAGCCGTTTTTGTTGACGTAATCGCGAAAGCCCAGAAGGCAGGCGCGGTAATCAGCCTCTTCCTTTTCGGGGATATGGACCATGGGGCCGGACGTTGCGCGCCATGTGCCGCCGTCGCGGTGCCAGTCGGTCACGGCCATCGCCGTCTCGAACTGGCTCATCTGGAAGGCTAGCGTCTTGTCGGCGTTGAAACCGAAACTTGCGCCGTCGAACACCAGTTCATCCTGTCCACCAAGCTGGTTGACGAAGATGAGCGGCAGCCCGCTTTCGATCACCTGGCGCAGCACCACCTGATGGCGCACATCCAGCTTGCCGCGATAATAGGGCGAGCCGTTCGGCACGACCAAAAGTTCCGCGCCCGATTCGGCCAGCGTCTCGCAAACACCAAGATCGTTCCAGATTTCCTCGCAGATCGGCACGCCAAGCCGTACGCCGCGAAAGTTCACCGGCCCCGGCATTTCGCCTTCGTCAAACACGCGCTTTTCGTCGAACTCGCCGTAATTGGGCAGGTCGATCTTGTCGCGCAGCGCCAGAATCTTGCCGCCATCAACAATGGCCACCGAATTGTGCCGCCCCTTGTCGCCCTGCCTCGGTAGGCCGATGATAACGCCGGGACCGCCATCCCTGGTGTCTTCGACAACCGTCTCCAGCGCCGTCCAGCAAGCCTTTAGAAAAGCCGGCTTCAGCACCAGGTCTTCCGGCGGATAACCGGAGAGGAAAAGCTCGGGAAAGACGATCAGGTCTGCCCCCTCACGGGCGGCATCCCGGCGCGCCTCGCGGGCAAGCGCCAGATTGCCGGCGACATCGCCGACGGTCGGATTGAGCTGCGCAAGGGCAATACGAAGGGTCTGTGCAGGTTCCTGGGTCATGTCCCTGATTTAGCGTGCGCCTCTCGTCGGAGCAATGCGGCAGAGGGTGAATTTTCGATGTCAGGTCTGCGCCTCGTGCGGCCGGCGGGAATGGCCGGCGGGATATTGCGGGGCATCGCCGCCGATCTCGTAAAAATCGGGCTTGTCGGCGCAGTAGATGTGGTACCGCATCGAAAGTCCGCTTGGATCGTCGAAGGCGCCCACCATCACCGACACCCGATCCTCACCATCGGCCTGCCAGAACAGCGCCGAGCCGCAGCGACCACAAAATCCCCGTCCCGCGCTGTCGCTTGCACGGTACCAGTGGAGCGTGCCGGCATCCTCGATGGTGATGTCACGCAATGCACATTCGGTCGCGGCATAATAAAGCCCCGTCTGGCGCCGGCACTGCGAGCAATGACAGCCAACCACCCCGTCGAGTTGCCCCCGCACCACAAATCGCACCGCGCCACAGAGGCAGCCACCCTGATGATCGTCCATTCCATGTCCCTCCGGTCGCGTCAGAAACACCTGACGTTTCGTTGCGTCCGGGTCAAACAGCTTCGGCTGACAGGAAGTTTCAGCGAAATTGATGGCACATAGAGAGGCGCCGGAGGCTCTCAAAGGCGCCGTCGACTGGAAACGCGTGCTGCAGATCGGCGTGGACAAGCCCACCGGTCTTTCCGCTCGCGCCTGCTCCGTCCTAATGCGCCGCGACAATGTTTGGGCACGCTGGTTCGATCGGCGGTAGCAGATGCCCCTATTAAAGGGCCCCGGACTGCAACTCAAAGATATATTCATCCGCGCATTCATACACATGGATGTATCGTCAATATAAATTCAATAAAAATTCTGAACGACCTGACAATTTTCCAATTCTATAGCTAAAGACGCGCAAAATAATGTTTGTCATTCCTACACGAAGTGCCATCATTGAGACAGCGGTACGACGCCGACACCCGATCGTCTCCGGCAGTCTTGCATCTCTGACAGCAGATCAATCACCAGCAGCATGAACACAAGGGGGAATGTCATGAAACATGTGATAAGCCTTACCGTGCTCGCCATCAGCCTCGCGCTGCCGGCAGCCCTTCCCGCATTGGCGAAAAATGATGGAAAACTGCCCAAAACCGCAAAACCTCTGACGGAGGAAGAAGCGAAAGCGATCTACTCGGGCAAGACGATCGATTGGCAGCCATCGCGGGTCTACTGGCGACCGGATGGTACGGCGATCGGGTTCAACCCGAAAAAGGGCCAGGAATATTTTACGGAGGGAACGTGGACCGCCCGCGGCAACGAGGTCTGCTTGCACCTCGAATGGCATGGTCCGGACAAGGCAAAGCCGCCTTATCTCGAAGACCTGTGTGCGAAATATTACAGTGATGGCAAGAAGGTCTGGGTCGAGAACACCAAGGATGAGCCGCAATATATGGGCGACATCTGGACCGGCATCGAGAAGAAGCTCAAAAAGGGCGATACAGCATCCGAGCAGGCTTTGGCACTGAAAGCCAAGTTCGGCTATTAAGCCTGTCAGGAACCGTAACCTTCCAACGCCCACGAAAAAGGGCCGGATATTTCCCTCCGGCCCCTCTTCAATCCTGTGCGTGAAAACGGCCGATCAGCCGTTCACCACCATGCGCTTTTCGTCGCGGCCGGTCTTCATGCGCTCGGCGAGAAGGAAGGCCAGTTCCAGCGCCTGGTCGGCATTGAGGCGTGGGTCGCAATGGGTGTGGTAACGGTCCTGCAGGTCGCCGGCCGTCACGGCACGAGCGCCGCCGGTGCATTCGGTCACGTCCTTGCCGGTCATTTCCACGTGGATGCCGCCGGGATGCGAGCCTTCGGCACGGTGGATCTGGAAGAAGCTTTCGACTTCCGACAGAACCCGCTCGAAAGGCCGGGTCTTGTAGTTGTTGAGCGTGATCGTGTTGCCATGCATGGGATCGCAGGACCACACGACCTTGCGGCCCTCGCGTTCGACGGCACGGATCAGGCGCGGCAGATGGTCGGCGACCTTGTCATGACCGAAGCGGCAGATCAGCGTCAGGCGGCCGGCCTCGTTGGACGGGTTCAGAATGTCGATGAGCCGCAACAGATCGTCGGCCTGCATGGACGGGCCGCATTTCATGCCGATCGGGTTCTTGATGCCACGGCAGAATTCCACATGGGCATGGTCGGCCTGGCGGGTGCGGTCGCCGATCCAGATCATGTGGCCTGATGTGGCATACCAGTCGCCGGAGGTCGAATCGACGCGCGTCATCGCTTCCTCATAACCCAGAAGCAGCGCCTCGTGGCTGGTGAAGAAATCGGTCTCGCGCAGCGCCGGATTGTTTTCCGAGGTGATGCCGACGGCCTTCATGAAGTCCATCGTTTCGGAAATCCGGTCGGCCAGCTTGCGGTAACGCTCGCCTTGCGGGCTGTCCTTGACGAAGCCGAGCATCCACTGGTGGACGTTTTCCAGGTTGGCATAACCGCCCATCGCAAACGCGCGCAGAAGGTTCAGCGTCGCTGCCGACTGGCGGTAGGCCATCAGCTGGCGTTCCGGGTTCGGAATGCGGGCTTCCGGGTTGAACTCGATGCCGTTGATGATGTCGCCGCGGTAGGACGGCAGTTCCACATCACCCTGCTTTTCGATGTTGGACGAGCGCGGCTTGGCGAACTGGCCGGCAATACGACCAACCTTCACCACCGGCTGCTGGGCACCAAACGTCAATACAACAGCCATCTGCAGAAAGGCGCGGAAGAAGTCGCGGATCGTGTCGGCGCCATGCTCCTGAAAACTTTCAGCGCAGTCGCCGCCCTGCAGCAGGAAGCCGTTGCCTTCTGCCACCTGGGCAAGGCTCTTCTTCAGGCGGCGGGCTTCCCCGGCAAACACGAGTGGCGGAAACGTTGCGAGCTGGGCTTCCGTTGCCTTCAGCGCCTCCATGTCCGGATAATCCGGAACCTGCTGGATCGGTTTTTGCCGCCACGTGTTCGGGGTCCAGTTCTGTGCCATGGTCTTTTATCCGTCCTTCGCACCGGGTCCTGCCGGTGCCGTTCCTCAAGTTGGCGGCTTATAAACCTTTGCAGGCGGCTTGCATAGCCGGGGAAACCACCCTCGCCGGCTGCTGAGGCAGGCATTTGTTCATCCTGTTTCTTCAACCTGTGGCAATCGATGCGTTCTAATCTTGGGCACTTCGGGGGCGTGTTTCGCCCCTCCTGCCGCATGATGCAGCACTCTTTTGGTGATCCTTTCACGACAGATGGCTTTTTCATGCGCCTCCTCACGCTCCTGCGCGACCGTTCCGGCAATTTCGGCATCACGACCGCCCTCATCGCGGCACCTCTGATCGGTGGTGGCGGCATGGCGGTCGATCTGGCCTATGCGCTCGACCAGCGTACGGCGCTGATGGCCGCCGCCGATGCAGCAGCTCTCGGCGCCCTGTCGGAAAAGTCCCCGGGCGTGGCGGCAGCGCTTGCCATGGGCGGCGATGGTAAGGTGGCGATCGGCGCCCAGGACGCGCTCAGCCTGTTTCGCGGCCAGATGTCCAATATCCAGGCGCAGGTGACCAGGGTCGATATCGATCTCAATCGTCAGGGCAAGGATCTCGTCTCATCCCTCACCTTCGAGGCAAGTGTGCCCACCGCCTTCATGCGCGTGCTCGGCCTTGACAGCATCACCATCTCGGGCACGGCAACGGCCACTTACCAGACGAATGCCTTTGTCGATTTCTACATGCTGCTCGACAACACGCCGTCGATGGGACTTGCCGCCACCACCGCCGACATTGCGACGATGAAGCGCAATACGCCTGACCAGTGCGCCTTCGCCTGCCACGAGACCACCAATGCCGACAACTACTACCTGCTGGCCAAATCGCTCGGCGTGAAGATGCGCATCGACGTGGTGCGCGAGGCGACCCAGGCCCTCACCCATGACGCCACCCGCTATGCCCAGCTTGCCGATCAATACCGCATGGCGGTCTATACGTTCGGTGCGACCGCCGATACCGCCGGCCTCACCGAAGTCTCGCCCATGAGTTCGGACATGGCCAAGGTGCGCACCGCAACCGACCTCGTCGACCTGATGACGACGCCGAAAAACAACTACAAGAGCAACCAGCTGACGGATTTCGATTCAGCACTATCGAAGATGAAGACGTTGATCGGCAAGGGCGGCACGGGCGACAGCACCACAAACCGCCAGAAAGTGCTGTTTTTCGTGGCCGACGGGGTGTTCGATGCGGCCAAGCCCACCTGCAGCGAGCCCCTGAGGGTAACACGCTGCCAGGAGCCGATCGATACCAGTTTCTGCGATGCACTGAAGAAAAACGGCGTGAAGATCGCCGTCCTCTACACCACCTACCTGCCGCTGATGGACGACAGCTTCTGGGTCAACTGGATCAAGCCGTTCAACGCCAAGATCTCGCCGCATATGGAGGCCTGCGCGTCGACAGGCTATTTCTTCGAGGTGAGCCCGACCGAAGGCATCGAGGACGCCATGCAGGTGCTGTTTCGAAAACTGCTGAGCGCCCCCCGCCTCACCGGCTGACGATGAGGCGGCACTTTTGCGCAATCAGCCGTCGATACGCTCTCCGCCCCGCACGCGGTAGCTCGGCTTGTACATGGTCACCAGTTCCTCGGCGGCCGTCGGATGCACCGCCATGGTGCGGTCGAAATCGTCCTTGGTGACGCCGGCCTTCAGCGACACGCCGAGAAGCTGCGCCATTTCGCCGGCATCGTGACCGAGAATATGGGCGCCCACCACCTTGCGGTCGCTGGCATTGACGACGAGCTTCATGATCATCTTTTCCGCCCGGCCGGACAGCGTCGCCTTCATCGGACGGAACTCGGCGCGGTACACTTCGATCTCGTCGAATTTTTTGGCCGCGTCCTCCTCGGACATTCCGACAGTTCCGATTTCCGGCTGCGAGAACACAGCCGTTGCAATGAGATCATGGTCCGGCGAGGTCGGGTTGCCGCGGTATTCGGTCTCAATGAAGCACATCGCCTCATGGATGGCGACCGGGGTCAGTTGCACGCGATCCGTCACGTCGCCAAGCGCAAAGATATGCGGCACATTGGTGCGCGAATAGGCGTCGACGATGACGGCGCCGCGCTCATCCACGGCAACGCCTGCCTTTTCGAGACCCAAGCCTTGTGTATAGGGGTCGCGGCCAAGCGCCAGCATCACCTGGTCGGCAACAATGGTGGCGCCGGCCTTAGTGCGCGCGCTCAGCCCGCCGGCGGGCGACTGCGTCACCTCCTCGATGATATCAGTGAGCACGATGCGGATGCCCTTGGCTTCCATGGCCTTGTGCAGGCCCTGGCGCATGTCGTGGTCGAAACGCGACAGGATTTCCTTGCCGCGGTAGATCAGCGTCGTCTCGACGCCGAGACCATGAAAGATATTGGCAAATTCAACCGCGATATAACCGCCGCCGGCAATCAGGATGGATTTCGGCAGGTCTTCGAGATGGAACGCCTCGTTGGAGGTGATGCACAGCTCGTGGCCGGGCAATGCCGCATGCGGATTGGCGGTGCCGCCGGTTGCGATGATGATGCGTTCCGCCGTCACCGTCGTATCGGTCTTCAGCAGCCGGATCGTGTGGGCATCGACCAGTTCGGCGCGGGTATCGAGAAGTTCTGCGCCGGCATTTTCCAGTCCGCGGCGGTAAAGCCCTTCCAGACGGGCGATTTCCTTGTCCTTGGCCGCAATCAGCGCCTTCCAGTCAAAACGGCTTTCGCCGACCGCCCAGCCATAACCGGCGGCATCTTCGAAATGCTCGTGAAACTGCGAGGCATAAACGAACAGTTTCTTCGGCACGCAGCCACGGATGACGCAGGTGCCGCCGAACCGGTATTCTTCGGCAATCGCCACTTTCTTGCCAAGGCCGGCTGCCAGCCGCGCCGAGCGTACGCCGCCCGATCCGCCGCCGATGACAAAGAGATCGTAATCGTAACTGGCCATGAGAAACTCCTGTCAGGGATCGGGATAAACGGCGACCGCAGCAACGCAACGCATGGGGTGCGCGAACCGGCCGCCCGCAACGGGATGTGTTGCCCTGCCATATAATGCGGACGCTGCAAAAGCAAAAGCCCGGATCGCTCCGGGCTTTCAGGGCTGTCATGCACAAATGGCAGGGATCAGGGCTTGGCGGCGGGCGCCTGGCCTTCCACCTCGGCCACCGGCGGTGCGATCGGTGCCGCATCGATGGTGCCGCGCAGCTTTTCGGTGCTGCCGGTGGTCAGATCACGCGAGACGCCATTGGCCCAGATCTGGGCGGCGCGAACAGATTCGCGCTGCACCAGCGGCAGGGTCTTCAGGTATTTCTGACCAACGTCGGAGGAGTAGAAAGCCGAGATCGCCTTCAGTTCATCGGCCGTAAACGAGCGGGCGAAAATCGTCGCCACTTCCTTTTCCAGATCGGCGCGACGCGGAGCAAGAGCCAGCGCCTGCGCATCGACGGTCTTGGAAATCTGGTCC
The DNA here is from genome assembly GCF_058242805.1 of Neorhizobium sp. PAMB6716. NCBI lineage: Bacteria > Pseudomonadati > Pseudomonadota > Alphaproteobacteria > Hyphomicrobiales > Rhizobiaceae > Neorhizobium > Neorhizobium sp. PAMB6716. The sequence continues at coordinate 1,380,919 of NZ_CM177835.1, read as the reverse complement.
TGGAAGTTCGGCGAAGCGGTGATGTATTCGCTCTTCAGCCGCTCGGCGAGGCCGGGAAGAATGGCATCGTAACGTTCGGTGGCCTTGAGCGCCGAGATGACGTCGCGGGCCGCCTTCAGGTGATCGGCAGCGATCTCCTGCGCCTGCGCCGTCGCGCCGACCATGGCGCCTGAGAGAAGGATTGCAAGTGCCGCAGCACGGCCGAGAACCGCTTGTCTGATCATGTTTCGTTGCTCCTGTCTTAATTCGCCTTCAGCGTCCGCGCTCCTGCCGCACCGGCAATGATCGCGAAGGACGCCATGTTGATGAAAAGCCCGTGCTCCACGACGCCGGGGATAGAATTCAGCTGGGTCGAAAGAGCCTCTGCATCAGGAATACGGCCAAAGAATGCGTCAAAAATGTAGTGGCCGCCATCGGTTGTGAAGACATCTTCACCTGAACGCCGAAGCTTGATATCGCCGGAAAGGCCGAGCCGTGCGGCCAGCGTCTCGATCGCAATGCGCGTCGAGCCAAGGCCAAACGGGTTGACCTCGATCGGCAGCGGAAACTTTCCGAGCGTTTCGACCACCTTGGTTTCGTCGGCAATGACGATCATCCGCGTCGAGGCGGCTGCCACGATCTTTTCGCGCAAAAGCGCGCCGCCGCCACCCTTGATCAGGGTCAGATGCCCGTCCACCTCGTCTGCACCATCGATGGTAAGGTCGAGCTGCGGCAGTTCGTCCAGCGATTTCAGCGGCACGCCAAGCTCCAGGCAGAGCCGCGCCGTGCGCTCGGAGGTCGGAACCCCCAGAACCGAGAGCCCGTCTGCGACCTTTTCCGCCAGCAGCCGCACGAATTCTTCCGCCGTGGAGCCGGTGCCGATGCCCAGCCGCATGCCGTCTTCCACATATTGAAGGGCCGCCTCGGCAGCCTTCACCTTCATGTCCCGGGCGTCCATACGCCGCTCGCTCCCGTCTGTTTCGCCGCAAGCTGTTTACACGGCCCGCCTGTCAAACAAAAGTCCCCCGCATGCATGTTATACCGGCTTCCTGTGGGCTGTTTTTGCCGGCCCGTTTGCATTTTTCCGCGGCAAACCGTAATTGGCGGGATCAGACCTTCCTTGATGCAAAGGCCTTGCCGTGACCCAACCTCTCGTCGTCTTCGATCTCGATGGAACGATGATCGATACTGCTCCGGACCTGATCGCGAGCCTCAACCACACGATTGCGGTCGCCGATCTTGCGCCGGTCGATTTCAACGACCTGACGCATCTCGTCGGCCAGGGCGCCCGCGTCATGATCCGCCGCGCCTTCGATCTGAGGGGCAAGCCGCTCGACGACACTGCAGTCGAGCCGTTGCTTGCCCGGTTCCTCGATCACTACAAGGCCGAAATGCCCGGCCACAGCCGCGTCTATGACGGGCTTCTGGACAGTTTCGCGCGGCTGGAATCATCTGGCATGCGGCTTGCCATGTGCACCAACAAGCTCGGCGAACTCGCCTATCCGCTCCTCGAAAAGCTGGGACTTGCCGGGCGTTTTGTCGCCATGACCGCCGGCGATACATTTGCCGTGCGCAAGCCCGATGCCCGTCATCTGCTGGGCACGATCGAACAGGCCGGCGGCCATCCTGCCCGCTCCGTCATGATCGGCGACAGCGTCAACGACATTCTGGCCGCCAAAAATGCCGGCGTCGCCTCCATTGCCGTCACCTTCGGTTATTCGGACGTGCCCGTCGATACACTCGATCCGACCGCTGTCATCTCGCATTTCGATGAGCTGACCGTCGATCTGGTCCATCAGGTGCTGGCGCAGCGCAAGGCCGCCTGACTGGCCTCAAGGGCCGACGGCCCCCATGCACGAAAAAAGGCGGCCCGCGAGCCGCCTTTATCATGTGTTTCAGGCTCTGGCGATCAGGCGCCGCGCGCCTTGCTCGTCGCCTCGAACGCCTTCACCACTGCCTGATCGCGGTCATAAACGTCGTCAAAAAATTCCACCTTGCCATCCTTGTTCGGCCAGGCGGTGAAATAGGCGACATAGACAGGGATCTTGGCCGTCACCGGCAGCGCCAGGTTCTTGCCCTGGGCAATGCGGGCGCCAACCTCCTGCTCGCTCACGCCCAGCACGGCGGCTGCCATCTTGCGCGGTTCGGCAAGGCGCACGCAACCATGGCTCAGCGCACGCATGTCGCGCTGGAAGAAGCTCTTCGACGGCGTGTCATGCATGTAGATGGCATGGCTGTTGGGGAAGAGGATCTTCAATTCGCCAAGCGCATTGTCGCTGGATGGCGGCTGGCGCACGGCAATCGACTGGGTCGAGCCGTACCAGTTGACCGCAGTCGAGGACACGGCCTTGCCGCCCACTTCCACCTGATAACCGAGACGGTCGAGATAGCTCGGGTCCTGGCGCAGCTTCGGCAGCATCTCGTTGATGATGATCGACTGCGGCACGCCCCAATAGGGGTTCACTTCCACGGTCTTGATCTCGTCGCGGAAGAAATAGGTCTGGTTCGACTTCGAACCGACCACGACGCGCATCGAAAACTGCTCGCGGCCCTGATCATGGTAATAGACGCGGAAAGCGGGCTGGTTGATGAAGACATAACGGTCGCCAAGCGTGTTGGGCAGCCATTTGGTCTGCTCCATGGCAACAACAAGCTTTTCGAGCTTGTTCTCGCTCGTCTCGCCCACCATGGCGCGCACGGTCGCGGGTCCAATCACACCGTCGGCCTTGAGGCCGGCTTCCTGCTGGAAACCCTTGACGAGATCGACAAGATCCGGCGCATAGTCGGGGCTTGCCTGATAACCGGCAAGCGTCGAGGCATGGCTTGCCTTCAGGGCAGCCGAACCGCGATGCTGGATCGCGGCAACGACATGCGCCATTTCGGCACTGCTGTTGCCCGGCTTCAGAACGAGGTCGCTCGGCAGGCGGACGGCTTCCACCTGGTTGACACTTTCGGCCCGAAGGCGCAGCAGTTCGGCCTTCAGCACGCGGTATTCGGCGCCGGTCGGCTCAAGCCCCTGCAGATAGGCGCTCGCATCCGGTGCTGCACCGGCAGACGCCAGCAGGCCGTCCAGCGCAAAGTCGCGGCGCTTCAGGTCGTGATAACCGGAAAGCCGGTTGGGATCGACGCGGCCACGCACCAGGTCCTGGGCAAAAAGCACCATCTTGGCAGACATGGCCAGCTCGAACTGCATCAGGTCGCGGTCATGGCTGTCGGCAAGCGTTGCGGGCTGGGCAACGGGCGCTGCCGGCTGTGTCGCGGGAGCCTGCGCCGGCGTTGCAGCCGTTGCAGCGTCTGCAGGAACCGGCTGGGCACTCGCAGCGCCTGCCGGAGCCACAACCGTCTCGGCCGGTGTCGATGCGGTCGTCGATGCCGGCGTCGCCTGCTCGGGCGTTACACTTGCCGTCGTCATGGCCGGAACCGTCAGGCGGTAGTCGGACGGATCAAGGCCAAACTCTTCTGCCTTGGCAAACAGGGCCATCACCGCATGGGCGCGCTCGTTCACATCGCCCTGCTCCACCCAGAGCGGCGCGCCACCCTTACTGTAATAGGCTTCGACGGCGGCTGCGACATCGGAGGGCGCCGTGACGGACGCATTGGCGAGAAAACGCGTCTGGTCGGTCGCATGGGCAGCGGTAAAACCTTGCGTGCGGATCTGGCGCGTCTGGTCGCTCTTGTAGGTGAGATATTTCGGCGCCGACACTTTTGGCAGCGGCTCGGGGTCGCTGCGGTCGGCGGCACGCTGCGTGTCCGGCGAAACGAGGTTGCGGGTATCCACGTGTTGCTGCGTGCCCTGGCGGTTGCCGCGCAACATCTCCATCAGCGTCAGGGCATGGGCGTGACCTGCCCCCAGGGAAGAAAACGAAATGCCCGACAGAAGGGCAAGTGCGAGCGAAGTCTTTTTGTGGGAGTGCGACAATGTTGTCCCCGTCACCTTATGAGCCGTGAATCAGCGTGCGTTCAGCCTGTTCCGCCTGTCTCTAACGGAAGCGGCGCGCCGTGGAAAGCAAACGAAAGACGCACGAGATCGGCAAAAAGATCCGACGCATCTGTTTATCGTTTCCAGAACCCTAAGAAACCACTGGTTAATTTTTTATAACACCACGCCAAATGGCCTGTTCACGCTGGCGTGACGCGGCAAAAAGCGCTTGTTTTATAAGGAGGCCGTGTCTTTCAGGGCACGCTGCAACCGTCAAAGGCCGACGGATCTTTCGTGGTGCCTGCCCCGGCCCATCGTCGGATGGGGGTGCTTTGCCCCGCTTGCAGTGCCGCTGTGATCGTATAGTAATTCGCCGCCTGATCTTGCGCGGCGCCGGTGGCTTGGCTAACCCGGTTCCACGATCCTTTTTTGTCACACAGAGGCTTTGAGATGACCACGCGCACCGAAACCGATACCTTTGGCCCGATCGACGTTCAGAGCGACCGCTACTGGGGTGCCCAGGCGCAGCGATCGCTCGGCAACTTCAAGATCGGCTGGGAAAAGCAGCCGCTCTCCGTCGTGCGTGCGCTCGGCATTGTCAAGCAGGCGGCTGCCCGCGCCAACATGGCGCTCGGCGGGCTGGATGCTCAGATCGGCGAAACCATCATCGCCGCTGCCCAGGAAGTCATCGACGGCAAGCTCAACGATCATTTCCCCCTCGTCGTCTGGCAGACCGGTTCCGGCACCCAGTCGAACATGAATGCCAATGAAGTCATCTCCAACCGCGCCATCGAGATGCTGGGCGGCGTGATGGGCTCCAAAAAGCCGGTTCACCCGAACGACCATGTCAACATGAGCCAGTCGTCGAACGACACCTATCCGACGGCCATGCATATCGCCTGCGCCGAGCAGATCGTGCGCCACCTCATTCCATCGCTTCAGCATCTGCACCAGGCGCTGGATGCCAAGGCAAAGTCCTTTGCCCATATCATCAAGATCGGCCGCACCCACACGCAGGATGCAACGCCGCTGACGCTTGGCCAGGAATTTGGCGGCTATGCCGCGCAGGTGGCGTCTGCCATCAAGCGCCTGGAACTCACGCTGCCGGGCCTTTACGAACTGGCGCAGGGCGGCACCGCCGTCGGCACCGGCCTTAATGCCCCCATCGGCTTTGCCGAAAAGGTTGCCGAAGAGATCGCCGCCATCACCGGCCTGCCTTTCATCACCGCCCCGAACAAGTTCGAGGCGCTTGCAGCCCATGATGCGATGGTGTTTTCGCACGGCGCGATCAATGCGGCAGCCGCTGCCCTCTTCAAGATCGCCAACGACATTCGTTTCCTTGGCTCCGGCCCGCGCGCCGGCCTTGGCGAACTGGCGCTGCCGGAAAACGAGCCGGGCTCGTCCATCATGCCGGGCAAGGTCAACCCCACCCAGTCGGAAGCGCTGACCCAGGTCTGCGCCCACATCTTTGGCAACAATGCCGCCATCACCTTTGCCGGCAGCCAGGGTCATTTCGAGCTGAACGTCTACAATCCGATGATGGCCTACAATTTCCTGCAGTCGGTTCAGCTGCTGGGTGATGCCGCCGTTTCCTTCACCGACAATTGCGTCGTTGGCATCGAAGCCCGGGAAGACAATATCCGCAAGGGCGTTGAAAACTCGCTGATGCTGGTAACGGCGCTGAACGGCAAGCTCGGCTATGATGCCTGCGCCAAGATCGCCAAGACCGCCCACAAGAACGGCACGACGCTGCGCGAGGAAGCCGTTGGCGGCGGTTACCTCTCGAATGAGGAGTTCGACCAGTATGTGCGCCCGGAAAACATGATCGGCCCGAAGTAAGGTCCGGCTCCGGGCGGCGCAGGCGCGTCGCCCGGAGCATTTTTCCGGCCTTATCGGGCTAAGATCCATGCCGCTGGCCGATGCGGAAAAAGACATTTGTGCCAGATACCTGCAATGCTGCCTTAAGAGATTTCCAATATCTTGTCCCTAAAGCTTTCGTCGGAATTAACCGAAAGCGCCAGAGGGTTACGATGACATCGGCCGTTGCGCCAAAGGGGGCCCCTTCAGAGATTGCGGGCCATATCATGCAGGCAATGCGCAGCATGGGCGTATCGCCCATTCCGCGCAATTACCAGTTGTTTTATGAAGCCATGCTTGGCAACCACCCGGATCTGTCCCGCGATTTTGCAAAGCTCGGCCCCCGGGTTCGCCAGGAGGAACTGGACGAACTGGCCGCCCTTTACCTCGGCACGCACGGGACCGGCGCGGTCGAGCGTGCGCAAAACCGCATCCGTGAGGAACTCGAAGGCGTGCTGGCACTGCTACGCCAGGAACAGGCCTCGCTCGAAAACTACAACCGCCTGCTGTCGGAAACGCAAGAACGCGTCACTGCCAAACACACGTTATCAGCCGAATTGCTGGCGAGCGCCATCAATCTCGTCGCAACCGCCACCGGGGAAACGCTGGCCAATGGCGAAAAGACCGTCGAGGGCATGGTGCAGCGCTCGCGGGAAATGGAAGCAGTCCGCAAGGAACTGGACACGTACAAGCGCATCGCCAACACGGATTCGCTGACGCGGCTTGGCAATCGTCGAGCCTTCGATGAGCGACTGGCTGCCCTCTATGACGATCCGATGGTGCTGCCGGTGACGGGTCTGGTTCTCGCCGACATCGACCACTTCAAGAAGATCAACGACACCTATGGCCACCCGGTCGGCGACAAGATCCTGGCCTCCGTCGCCGCCATTATTCGTGCGGCCCTTCCGCGCGATGTTTTCGTGGCCCGCACCGGTGGCGAGGAGTTTGCCATCATTGCGGAAAACAAGACCATGGACGAGGTGATGGAGATCTGCGAACGCATCCGCCGGACCCTTGAGGGCCGCCCCTTGCGCAACCTGCGCACGGGCGTCGATTATGGACCGGTCACCCTGTCGCTCGGTTTTGCCATGGGGGCACAGGCGCAAGACCCCGGCGAGCTTTATGTCAGGGCAGACACGGCCCTCTACTGCGCCAAGAATGCCGGCCGCAACCGCACCATGCTCTACGAGGATGGCATGGCCAAGGATTACACCGGCAAGAGCTGGCTGATTTACAAGGGCTGACGGTGTTGCAACGCCTGCCGCGTCAGGCCCGTTTTACCGAAGGCCCGTTTTACCAAAGGCTTGTCTACCAAAGGCTTGTCTACCAAAGGCTCGCGGCAGCGCGTGCGGGCCATTCACGGTCATAGGTCTCGTTGTCGAAATCTGTCTTTGCCGCCTTCAGCATGTCGCCCGGCGTCGGCAGCGCTTTGGGATCGAGATGGCGCTCGCTATTCCACAACTCGGCGCGCATCACGGCGCGCGCGCACTGGAAATAGACCTCGACGATGGTGACCACCGTCACGCTGCGCGGATGGCGGCCATCCATCGTAAAGCTTTCGAGCAGGGCCGGATCGACGGACACCACGGCACGGCCGTTGATGCGCATCACGCTGCTGGAGCCGGGAATGAGGAACATCAGCGCCACGCGCGGATCACGCACGATGTTTTCCAGGCTGTCGATGCGGTTGTTGCCGCGCCAGTCCGGCAGCAGCACCGTCTTGTCGTCCTCAACCCGCACCACGCCGCCGAGATCACCGCGCGGCGAGCAATCGAGCCCTTCCGGACCGACGGTTGCCAGCGCCATGAAGGGTGATGCCTCGATCATCTGCCGGTAAGGTCCGGTCAGCGCCGGCGTCACCTTGGCAACGGAGGCCTCGGATTTTTCCTGGTAGATGGCGCGCAGGGCTTCCACGCTTTCGATGATCGACATGTCAGGCTCTCCGGTAATGCTGCGCAGACGCTAACGGGGCTGCCGTCACCACGCAAGACAAAGCCATGAGGTCTTTGCGGCTCTATTCGCCGCTCGCATCGGCAATGTCGCCGGAGCTTGCGGGCCGGCGTGACAGCTGGCGGTATTCCCAGACGGCCACCATCAGCAGCGCCAGCACCGCGGCAAGGCCTGTGACATGGATGACAACGAAAGGCGCCAGGAAGAACAACAGGATGCAGAGCGTCAGACCCGCCAGATGCGAGGCCGGCAGGCGCCCCGTCGTCATGCGCTTCACCCAGAGATTACCGGCGAGAAACAAAAGCGGCCCGCCGAGAATGACAGCCGCGTGCGCCGTATCGGCAGGCTCCGGGGGATGGGCGATCAGATATTCGGCGGCAACCGCTGTCAAAATGATGCCGGCAACGACGGGCATGTGGCCATAGGTAAACACATGCAAGGCCACCTCGCCCGGCTCATCGGTCGTTTCGATCTCCTGGCTGGCCTTGGCCTGGCCGAAATGGAAATAGATCCACCACATCAGGACGGTGGCGGCAAAGGCGCCGACGAAGGTTGCCATCAGCACCCCCGTCATGTCCTCCTCGGCAAAGGTGCGCCCGATGGCCAGAACGCTTTCGCCAAGACAGATCAGCACAAAGAGGGCGCAGCGTTCGGCCATGTGCTCGCCGGAAATATCCCAGTCGCTGGTGCGCGAAAAACCAAGGCCCGGCACGAAAAAACGCAGTTCGGGGGCTGCATAATCCACCGCAAGCGCTGCAAGCCAGAGGAAAACCCGCATCTCCTCGCGGCTCAGCGCACCGGCAATCCACAGGCAGGCCGAAAGCGCAAACCAGACGGAGACGCGGGCAAAATTACGCCTGACAGCAGGCATCACCTCCTTGAAGGCATAGACGGCAAAGATCGACCGGCCGAGCTGCATGGCGATATACGCGCCGGCAAACATCAGTCCCTTGTCGCCGAAGGCGTGTGGAATGGCAGCAGACAGCAAGAGGCCAAAGAACATCAGCCCGAACAACATGGCGCGCACCGCGCCATGTTCCGGATCCAGCCAGTTCATCACCCAGGCGGTGTGGTTCCACACCCACCAGAGCGACAGCGCGATCATGGTGCCCTTCAAGAGGCCAAGCGGGGTGAAATCGGTGACGATGAAATGTGATAGCTGGATGAGCGAGAAAACGAAGACCAGATCGAAGAACAGTTCGGGAAAACCGACGCGCTTGTCCTCCTGGCGTTCCTCGCGCAGCAGTTCACCCGGCTCCTCTTGCTCGTCGGCCATACGGTTACCTGCTCATGGCGGGGTTGTCGCGGTTAAGGCCTTTTTCGGCAAGCTCTGCCTCGTAGCCGGCAAAAAGCTCTTGGCCTTTTTCGCCCAGTTCCCGCAGGTAACGCCAGGTGAAGATGCCGCTGTCATGGCCATCATCGAAGGCGATTCGCACGGCATAATTGCCGGCCGCAATGGCGTTGCGAATACCAACCATTCGTTTTCCCGGCACCGTCACCTTCTGGCCGGGGCCATGGCCCTGCACCTCGGCAGAGGGAGACAGCACGCGCAACATTTCCGCCGGCAGCGCAAAACGGGAGCCATCGTCAAAGGCCACCGTCAGCGTGCGACGATCCTCGGATACCCGGAGTTCGGTCGGCCAGGCCTTGTCGTAAAGTTCGCTCATCGGATGTTCTTTCGTTTCACGAGGCAAGATGGAGCACCGCTGTCTTCCTGCAAGGGAGGCAATCACCGCGGCGAAATGAGCAGTGGCGTGCAGTGGCGTGTTTGGTGCATCCTATCCGACTTGACGACACAAGCATCAAGACCCATTTTGTGGCTTGAGGAGAAATTGCCTTGAACAGTTTTGTCCAGCCACCGCTCGCCCTTGATGGTGCCCACGCGCCGCTTTCTGCCGACAAGAGCCCGATGATCGATCCGTTCGGTCGCTCGGTCACTTATCTGCGTGTCTCCGTGACGGACCGCTGCGATTTCCGCTGCACCTATTGCATGGCGGAAAACATGACCTTCCTGCCGAAGAAGGACCTTTTGACGCTCGAGGAACTCGACCGTCTCTGTTCCGCCTTTATCGCCAAGGGTGTGCGCAAGCTGCGGCTGACCGGCGGCGAGCCGCTGGTGCGCAAGAACATCATGTTTTTGGTGCGCGCGCTCGGCCGCCACATCGAGGCCGGAACCCTTGAGGAACTGACGCTGACGACCAACGGTTCGCAATTGGCGCGCTATGCCGATGAACTGTATGACTGCGGCGTCAGGCGCATCAACGTCTCGCTCGACACGCTCGATGCCCAAAAATTCAAGGCCATCACCCGCTGGGGCGATTTGTCCCGCGTGATGGAGGGCATGGAGGCCGCGCAGAAGGCAGGCCTCAAGATCAAGCTCAACGCCGTCGCTCTCAAGGGCTTCAACGACCACGAAATTCCAGAGATGCTGCGTTTTGCCCATGGCCGCGGCATGGACCTGACCGTGATCGAGACCATGCCGATGGGCGAGATCGACGAGGACCGCACCGACCAGTATATGCCGCTCTCGGAGCTGCGGAGAAATCTCGAAGGGCAGTTCACGCTCTCCGACATCGGTTACCAGACCGGCGGCCCTGCCCGTTATGTGCGCGTCGCGGAAACCGGCGGCCGCCTCGGTTTCATCACGCCGATGACGCATAATTTCTGCGAAAGCTGCAACCGCGTGCGCCTTACCTGCACCGGCACGCTCTATATGTGCCTGGGACAGAACGATGCAGCGGACTTGCGCACGGCGCTTCGCGCCTCTCCCGACGACGCCTATCTGTCTGCCGCCATCGACGAGGCAATCACCCGCAAGCCCAAGGGACACGATTTCATCATCGACCGCAACAACCGCCCGGCCGTCGCCCGCCACATGAGCGTCACCGGCGGCTGAGGTTTTTCAGCCGTCGCAGCCTGACAGCCGGAACGATCGAGGGCTGCGACCTCGTCCAACAATCATACTTTTCGACCGATTTTCGCCGTGTTTCGGTCGCAAACCAGCGTCCGCTACGGATGTTCTGGCGCGCACGATTCCACCCTTTTGTTTGGATGATGTTGCCCGGCGTTTGCAGCAGCTGAATAATTTTAGCTCCATCCTGTCTGCCCTTGGCGGCCCTTCTGCGGGTATCCCAAAACCTGCCGGCCAATGGCATTCCTCACTCCAAGGAGAACGGTCGTGACAGAAACACGAACCGAGACGATCAAGACGGTGCTGCGCGTCACGAGCGGCAACTTCCTCGAAATGTTCGATTTCTTCCTGTTCGGCATCTATGCCTCGCATATTGCCGCAACGTTTTTCCCCAATGACAATCCGTTCGTCTCGCTGATGGTGACATTCCTCAGCTTTGCCGCCGGCTTTGTGATGCGCCCCATCGGCGCCTTGACGCTCGGCCCCTATATCGACCGCATCGGGCGCCGCAAGGGTCTCATCGTCACGCTGCTTCTGATGGCCACGGGCACGGTGCTCATCGCCTTCGTGCCGGCCTATGCCACCATCGGCATCGCAGCCCCCATTCTCGTCCTCATCGGCCGTCTCCTGCAGGGCTTTTCGGCCGGTGTGGAGCTTGGCGGCGTCTCGGTCTATCTCTCAGAAATGGCAAAACCCGGCCAGAAGGGTTTTTACGTCAGCTGGCAATCGGCCAGCCAGCAGGTGGCCATCGTGGTGGCTGCCCTTCTCGGCTTTCTCATCAACAAGTTCCTGATGCAGCAGCAGATTTCTGACTGGGGCTGGCGCATTCCCTTCTTCATCGGCTGTATGATCATCCCATTCATCTTCATCATCCGCCGGTCGCTGCAGGAAACCAAGGAGTTTGCCGCACGCAAGCACCAGCCGGATACCAAGGAAATCTTCCGCACCCTGTTTTCCAACTGGTCGGTGGTGCTCGGCGGCGTCGGCATGGTGATGATGACGACCGTGTCCTTCTACCTCATCACCGTCTACACGCCCTCTTTCGGCAAGTCGGTGCTGCATCTTTCCGAATCGCAGGCGCTTCTCGTCACCATGGCGGTCGGCGTATCGAACTTCATCTGGCTGCCGATTGCCGGCGCCGTATCCGACCGCATCGGCCGCAAGCCGATCCTGATTGCGTTTACGGTTCTCGCCATCCTCACCAGCTATCCGGCACTCTCCTGGCTTGCCGCCAACATCACCTTCGGCCATATGCTGGTGGTGGAGCTGTGGCTGTCCTTCATCTACGCCTGGTACAATGGCGCGATGGTGGTGGCGCTCACCGAAGTGGTGCCGGTCACGGTGCGCACCGCCGGCTTCTCGCTCGCCTACAGCCTTGCGACGACGCTCGGCGGTTCCTCGCTTGCGATCTCCACCTTCGCCATCGAGGCCACCGGCGACAAAGCTGCCCCCGGCTACTGGATGAGCTTTGCCGCCCTCTGCGGCCTAGTCGCGACGCTCTTCCTTTATCGCCGCAAGGCGACGCCTTCGCTCGAAGGCCAGACGTCAGCGTCCCGCGCTTGATCCTCCCGATGCGGGGCGCACACGTCCCGCATCGCTCAACCCTTTGGCTTTCCCGCAAAACGCTCATGCTGTAGAAACCGGGCATGACCGCACAGCCCCTTAACCCCAACGCCTCCGGCGCAACAGACCGCACCTGCGGCACCTGCACCTTCTGCTGCCACCTCCCTGACATCGAGGCGCTGGACAAACCGGCCAACACGCTGTGCCGCCACTGCGTCGAGGACAAGGGCTGCACGATCTACGACACCCGCCCAAAACTCTGCCGCGATTTCCTCTGTCTCTGGCGCATGTCCGACACGCTCGGCCCCGAATGGCATCCGCAAACGGCCGGCATGATGATCTACACGCAAGGGCTGCAGACCACCGTGCTGGTCGACCCCGCCCGCGCAGACGCATTTTCCCGCGAACCCTATGCCACCGGCCTGCGCCAGATGGCGGCAGATGCCGAACCCTTGGGCGGTTATGTCATCGTGTTTGCCGGGGATGAGGTGACGAAGGTGAAGGCGCGTTAGCTTCTGACCGACCGCTAAAACGGCAAAAGCCGCCGCGGATCTCTCCACGACGGCTTTTGCCTATAGGGCTTATAGAAGTTCGTTACGCCGCCCGCTCCCGCCGCACGCCGCCCGAGACTGGTTCACCCGTGCGAAAATGCTCGATCTTTTCCGACAACGCCTCGACGCGGCCGCGAAGGCCGTGGATCTCGGCGTTATTTTCCTCCACCATCGCGGCATTGCGCTGGGTGATCAGTTCCACTTCGCCGAGCGCATGCGTCACCTCGTTGATGCCGACCGACTGTTCGCCGGTGGCAGACGAGATGTCGGCGACGAGTTTCTGCACGGTGCCGATATGGCTGATGATTTCAGTCAGCGCCTCGCCGGTTTCCTCAACCAGATGCACGCCGTTCACCACCTGCCGCGCACTTTCGGAAATGAGGCCCTTGATCTCCTTGGCGGAATTTGCGCTGCGCTGCGCGAGTTCCCGCACCTCCTGCGCAACGACGGCAAAACCACGCCCCGCCTCGCCGGCACGGGCGGCCTCCACGCCGGCATTCAGCGCCAGCAGGTTGGTCTGGAACGCGATCTCGTCGATGACGCCGATGATCGTGCCGATCTTTTCAGACGAGCGGTTGATCTCGCCCATAGCCGCGATGGCATTCGTCACGACGGCACCGGAGCGGGTCGCAAAGGCTTCCGTCTGGTCGACGGATTGCGCCGTGCGCTTGGCGCTGTCTGCGGTGGCGCGCACGATATGGCCGAGCTGGCGCAAGGCGCGTGTGCTCTCTTCAAGCGCTGCGGCCTGCTGTTCGGTGCGCCGTGCCAGATCGTCGGCGGAGGCGGCAAGGTTGCCGGTGCCGCTGTCGATATCGCCGGCGACCATGCGAACATCTGACAGCGTGGCCCGCAGCGTCGAGACGGCCTGGTTATAGGTGCGGGCCATCTCGACGAATTCGGCGGGGAGATTTTCCGACATTTCCTGTTCGAGGTCACCTTCGGCCAGACGATGCAACACTTCTGAGAGCGCGGAGAGCGCCTGGCTCTGCTCGTTGGAGATGCGCGCCCGCTCGGCCGCACGGCGTTGCGCCTCGGCCTCCGTTGCGCCGCGCGCCGCATTTGCCTCCTGCTCGAGGCGAACGTTTTCAAGCGCTGCATCGCGAAACACGCTGACCGAGCGCACCATGTCGCCGATCTCGTCGCCACGCTCGCGCCCGTCGATCTTGACCTCGAGATCGCCACCGGCAAGCCGGGTCATGATCTCGGTCACCCGGCGCAGCGGTCCGCGCAGGGTCTCCACCAGCATCAGGGCGCCAATGATGGCGAGAAGCGTGCCGACGACGGTTGCGGCGACCGACAGATTGGCCGAAAGCTCGCTGTCCTGTTTGCCGGCCTCTTGCGCCTGCGCCACGAAATCCTTCAATCCCGCCATGCCCTTCGCAAGCGTGTCCTGGGCGGCCGCACGTGCTGCCTTCCACTCGGCCGAGAGCTTCAGGATCACATCGGTGTTGCCGCTCAGTTGCTCCAGTTGCGGCAGAAGCTGCGGCGAAAATTCGCGCATGGCTTCGTTTTTGGTGCCGAGCTTGCTGACATTGCCGCTCGCCGTCGTCAGCGCGCGGATATCGGCCAAAACCTCCTCGCGGGCAGCCTCGGAGAGCGTTACCCGCAGACGCTCGGTATGCAGCTGCAAGAGGTCGATCAGCTGCAACGAGGTGCCGATTTCGGTGAGCAGGCTGCGCATCAGCTGCACTTCGTCTTCCAGGTTGGCAAAGCGGTCGGTCGCGGTCGCGGTGCTGCGCAGCACCTCCTGCCGAAACGCTTCCTGCACGGGCACGAAGGCGTCGATTGCGGCGCGCACGGCAACCGCCTTTTCCGGCGTCGGCATCGGTCCGGCAATCAGCTCCTGCAGGCTTTGCGCCTGCGCCTTCACGGCATCCACCATGCGCGCGGATTTGGTTGTGCCGCGGCCTTCCAGTTTCGGAAACTGCTTCTGCAAGACGCCGAGATAAGCGGACGCCGCCTTGATGGTGGTGGCGTCATCGGTCACGCCGCGGATGGCATCAATAATGTTTTCGATATGGCGATCGACCGTCTTCAGCACGAAGGCATCAAACAGCGCGCCCTTGGCAAAACGTTCCTTGCTTTCCGCCTCTTTGCGCACGGTGATGATCTGCGCGTTGACAGAGGAAGCGAGCATGCGGATTTCATCGACACCGGATTCCATCGCCTGTTCCGTGCGCGTGATCTTGCGCTCGATCTCCCAGAGGCCTGCCGTCTGCTGTTTCAGCGCCGGCGCTGTCTGGCGCACCACATCCAGCCGCGTCCGGTCGGCATCGGTCAGCTGCAGCCCGTCAAGGGTCACGACCCCCTTTTCCAGCTGGTCGATACCTTCGTTGAGGCTTGTCAGTTTGTTGCGGGAGGGATCGGCGAAAAAGCCGAGCAGATCCGCCTGCAGCTGTTCGAAATCGCCAATATTCTCGATGGATGCCCGGGTCACAGTCATGTGGCCGTTCAGCATCCGCGCCGTATAAAAGCCGGCAAGGCCGACCCCCGCAATCAAGAGGATCAACGGCACGACGAAGAGCAGAACCTTGGTCACGATCCGACGGCTCTGCAAAAGACGGTCCAGGAATGACATCGCACTACCCCGTGCAGTAACCCGGTCTGCCCGCATCGGCACCTGTCACGCGTCATTCCACCTCATGCGGAACACTTCGAAACTTGCCCGGCAGCTATTGAACATACGTTAACGCCCGGCAAAAGCTGGCCATTTATGGGATAAAATATGACAGCAGGTCTCATAGGTTGATCGAATGGCTGGTCCGCACCCCGGCGATGCTTTAAGCCCTTGCTAAAATCAGGTCGAAAAAATCTTCTAGGGAATCGGAAATGCCTTTGTCGCAGAATGCACGCGGCGCGCTGATGATGACGCTTGCCATGGGCGTGTTCACCACCAACGATGCCTTCGTGAAAATGGTGACGCCGGAGATGAATGTCGGCCAGATCATGTTCCTGCGCGGTACCATGACGCTGGTGATGCTCATTCTGCTCGCCCGATATTACGGCCTCCTGCATCAGGTCAGGCTGATGTTTGCGCCGAGCGTCATCCTGCGCTCCGGCTTCGAGATCGGTGCGGCCGTCAGTTATATCTCGGCGCTTGCCCATATCGATCTGGCGGTTGCCGCCACCATCCTTCTGTCCTTGCCGCTCGCCGTGACATTTGGCGCATGGGCCTTCTTCAAGGAGCCCGTCGGCTGGCGACGCTGGTCGGCCATCATTGTCGGCTTCATCGGCGTGCTGATTGTTCTCAGGCCAAGTCCTGAAGCCTTCGTGCCCGCCTCGCTGTTTGCCGTCATTGCCGTTGTCTTCACCGCCGGGCGTGATCTGACCACAAGACGTATCCATGCAGGCATCCCCACGCTGCTGGTGTCGCTGTTTGCAGCGCTCACCAACACGGTCTTCGGTGCCGTCCTCATCTTCCCCATGGGCGGCTGGAGCCCCGTCAGCGCCTCTGCTCTCGGGCACCTCGCAATTGCCTCGCTGCTTATCCTTGCCGGATACCAAAGCATCGTGATTGCCATGCGCTCCGGCGATATCTCGTTTGTCGCCCCCTTCCGTTATACCAGCCTGATGTTTTCGCTCACCCTCGGTTTCTATTTCTTCGGTGAGCAGCCGGATGGTTATATGGCCGTCGGCGCAAGCCTCATCGTCGTGTCGGGCCTCTATGCCTTCTACCGGGAAAAACAGCGGGCACGAACGATTGCGGCTACGACCCCGCCCCGCACGCCTGTTTGAGCGGTCAGGCCGGATGACCAGTACCGAACCGGTGACACGATCCGTCTATCTTGACCGCGCAACCCCGCCGCACATTTCCACGCTCGTGCTGGTGGCGGGGCTTGCAGCACTCAGCATGAATATTTTTCTGCCGACGCTTGCGGCCATGGCCACCCATTTCGGCACAAGCTACGGCGTGATGCAGGTTGCCGTATCCGGTTATCTCGCTGGCACCGCCATCCTGCAACTGGTCATCGGGCCGTTGTCGGATCTTTTTGGCCGCCGCCCTGTCATGATCGGCTGTGTCGTGCTGCTGGCCATCGGCACATTGATCTGCCTTGTCGCCCCAAATGCCACCGTCTTCATGATCGGGCGCCTGTTGCAGACGGCCATCGTTGCCGGCTTTGTCCTGTCGCGTGCCATCGTGCGCGACATGGTGCCGGCCGATGAGGCTGCCTCGATGATCGGTTATGTCACGATGGGCATGTCGCTGGTGCCGATGGTGGCGCCGGCACTCGGCGGTTTTCTCGGCGATGTTTTTGGTTGGAAGGCGAACTTCCTCGTCATCCTCGTCTATGCCCTCGTCTGCCTTGCCATCAGCCTGCGCGATCTCGGCGAAACCAACCACCGGCGCACGGTAAGTATCGGCGCGCAGTTTCGCGCCTGGCCGGAACTGGTGCGCGCCCCCGCCTTCTGGGGTTATGTGCTGACCGGCGGTTTTGCCTCGGGCATCTTTTACGCCTTTCTCGGCGGCGCACCCTATATCGGCTCGGTCGTTTATGGCTTGGCGCCGGCCATGCTCGGCCTGCAATTCATGCTTTTGGCCGTCGGATATCTCGTCGGCAATTTCCTCTCGGGACGTTATGCCCGCCATGTCGGCCTGATGGGCATGATCACCTGTGGCAATATCGTCAGCATCGCAGGCGTCGCCGGCTCGCTCCTTCTCGTCGGCACCGGAAGCGAGGCGGCGATCGCCTTTTTCGGCCCGCTAACGCTTGTCGGGATTGGCAACGGTCTGGCGCTGCCCAGCGCCAATGCCGGCATGGTGAGCGTTCGCCCGCATCTCGCCGGCTCCGCCTCGGGTCTCGGCGGCGCGGTCATCACCGGCGCTGGCGCTGCGCTGTCTGTTCTGGCAGGCTGGCTCCTGAGTTTTGGCGACGGCGTCATGCTGGTCCTCTGGCTGATGTTCGCCTGCGCGGTCCTTGCCATCGCCGCCACCGAGTTCATCCGCCTGACCGCCAGAAACGCCGCAAGCGAGGACATATGACGACAATTCATCCGGTCTCGGTAAAACCTCCGGGCGTCATTCTGGCCGGCGGCCGCTCGCAGCGGATGGGAGAGGACAAGGCGCAGGTGCTGCTCGCTGAAAAAACGCTGCTCTCTCACGCGATCGCGCGCCTTGCCCCCCAGCTGTCGGCCCTTGCCATCAATGCGCCGGAAGGTTTTAAGCCCCCGGAAAACCTGGCCCTTGTGCCCGATACCCTCCCCGGCCAGCGCGGCCCGCTCGCCGGCATTCTCGCCGCGATGCGCTATGCCAAAACCCGCGCGCCTGATGCAAGCCACGTACTGACCGCCCCCGTCGACAGTCCTTTCCTCCCGACAGATCTGGTTAAACGTCTGCAGAGAGCCATTGAGGACGGCCACCAGATCGCGGTTGCCGCCTCACGCGGCGCCATGCATCCGGTCTGCGGCCTCTGGCCGGTCGACATCGCCGATGCGCTGCAAGCCTTTCTGGAAACCCCGGAAAACCCGCGCGTCAAAACCTTCCTTGCCCGTTATGACACGGTGGAGGTGGATTTTGCTGATATCGCAACCGCCATCGGGCCGCTCGATCCCTTCCTCAACGTCAACACGCCGGATGACCTGCAGACCGCCCATCGCTACCTCGAGGCTCTATGACATGACCGCACCAGACACACGCCCGCGCATCTTTGGCATTTCCGGGTGGAAAAATTCCGGCAAGACCGGCCTTGCCGTGCGCCTGGTGGAAGAACTGACGCGGCGTGGTTTTCGCGTTTCCACCATCAAACACGCCCACCACGATTTCGACATCGACAAGGTCGGCGCCGACAGCTATCGCCATCGCCAGGCCGGCGCGCATGAAGTGGCGCTGGTCTCCGGCACCCGCTTTGCCATCATGCACGAGTTGCGTGGCACGCCTGAACCCAGCTTCGAAGAAATCCTCGCGCGCCTTGCCCCTTGCGATCTCGTCCTTATCGAAGGCTACAAGCGCGAGCCGGTGCCCAAGATCGAGGCGCGCCGGCTGGAAGCAAAAAACCGCGAACCGCTCGCCCCGAGCGATCCCCACATCACCGCCATCGCCGCCGACCACCCCGTCCCCGACGCCACACTCCCCGTCTTTGACCTCAACGACACAATGGCGATTGCCGATTTTGTGCTGAAGGTGGTGGGCCTTCCCAAGACAGCACGCGACGCCTGACGCACTGCTCCTGCCTTTCCAGACATGCTCGCCCACGAGGTCCTGCGCACCGGACGGCGGGTGATGGAGATCGTCACCGGCACGGGCGACAGCCGCCTGCGCCGCTTACGCGAGACCATCCTGAAACTCGGCCCTGAAACGCGGCGCTCGGCTCGTCGTTATACGAAGTGGTGCAGCCCCGGCCACAGGGCGGACCAGGCGGCTGCGGTGGACTTGCGCGACGATCATCGTGATGCGGCGGCCATGAAGGTTCAAAAATCAGCCTTTGTGAATAGGATGGGTTCATATGTCCCCTCATACCAATCTCAGTCTGCGAAGGCGCTTCTTCCACTTTTGCCAGCGGGTCTTGGGCGGCGCATGAACCTCGGTACCTCTGGCATTGATGAGAGCGCAATCAATGAAAAGCCGACCGCCACGCCGACGCACTGCCTCATTAAAGGCCACATGCTCGCAAACCTCATGGCCATCATCGCCAAGCCCTAAATAACGGCACCCGGAAATCGCCGAAAGCCGATAAAGGCCCAATCCGCCGAAGGCACTTTCTACCTCCACACGCCCTTGATCTGGCGGTAGCGAAAAGGAGATCGCGGTGATGAAGCGCGCAACGGCGTCCTCCGGGCTCATCTCCTTGGGGCGCTCGCGCACCTTCCTCCAGACATCGTAGGGGCAGAGCCTGGCATGGCGCAGGGCCCACAGATCGTAATAGCGGTCCGCCTGATTGGCGAAGAGGCCGGCCCAGTCGCCGGTGTCATTTTCGACAAGATTCACCAGATAATCGACGCTGACGGTGGAATTGACGTCATCAAGGTCGAGCAGCAATAGAAAAGCATGCTGAGTATCCGCGACACAGACTTCGGCGCGCGCCAGAACGGCATTGCGCAGATAGGCCAATCGGGCCGTACGCTTGCGGTAAGTCCGGCCAATTCCGTCCAAGCTTTCAAAATAACAAGAAGGATGCTGTCTAGCGAAAGACTTTAAAACTGCCTTTGTCCGATCGACGGAATCGTTTTCGAGAAAAATGAAATGACTCCGGGAAAAACGGCCGGCCAGTTCCTCCAGCATCGGAAGCAACCGCGGCAGCGAGTGCGCGCAATCACGGGCGAGATCGGCGATTACAATCTCCTTGTCGATCCGGCCTGCATGCAAAGATCTGCCATCCGGCAATGCCTGCTCAAGCTGCAAGTTCATTAGACCGTCCCTCAATGACCATTCCGGCCGGAAAACGCGGCCATGGCTTGTTCCATCAGCATTTTGTAACCGAACCCGACATGTCCCAAATGGGCGGCCTATCCGCTCTCGATTGACGGAGGGATAGCCGGATTCCGGCGCAACAGGAAGGCGGAATGCCGTTGCCACAGCCTCTGCCACAGCATAATCGCCACCTCGACCGCCTTGGTGGTCTCCTGCCACGCGGCTCCAGCCCGTTTTGCAACGTGGCGGGCGCATTTCGCCTGTCACGCCACCTGCTCGAGCGATTGCCAGACGCAAAGGAACTGCTCGCGGAGCGCGGATATGATGCCGATTGGATGCGCCCACACATTTCTTTCCGCAATCTTGCTCGCCGCGACATGCTGCTATTGGTGCGGCGAATGAGGCCTCAGTCTCGCTAGCGCACGAAAAAGCCGCCGGATCTCTCCGGCGGCCATGATTGCAGTGCAGAAGGGTTTTAGCGGTTCTGCGCCACCGGCTTTACCAGCGCCGTGATGCGGCGGATGGTGACGCGGCGGTTTTCCTGCGAGGGGCCGTCGGTGTTCACCTTGAGGTAACGCTCGCCATAACCTTGCGTCGTCATGTTTTCCGGCGGAATGCCGTAGACGTCGCTCAGCACCACCGCCACCTGCTCGGCACGGCGGTCGGAGAGAACAAGATTGCTCTCGTCGGAACCCACGGCATCCGTGTGGCCTTCGATCAGGAAGGTTTCGCTCGGATCCTTCTTCAGCACCTCGTTGATGGCATCGGCCACCTTGCGCAGCGAACGGGCCTGGTTCATGGGGATATCCGCACTGCCCGTGGCAAAAGTGATCGTATCGAGGTCGATACGGCGCACCTTGTCGCGGATACGGGCGGAATAGCGCACTTCATCCAGCGAATAGACCCGTTCGACACGCTCCACCGGCGGCTGTTCCAGGAATTTGTAATAGTCCCGGTCCGGATCGGTCGAGGTATCGATGATGTACTGGCTGACCGGCACCGTCAGACGCATCGGCGGCAGGTCGTCGGCGGGGTCACGCCATTCGTAGTCCGGGCCACGGTCCTGGCGCTGCTCTGGCGCATAAAACAGCACATATTCGCGGCCATCCTCGCCAATGCGCGAGCGCTGCACCACGTCGCCGTAGCGGTCGCGGATCGTCACGATCTGCACACCATTGTCCCGCGCGATGATTTCGCGGGTCCGTCCGCCCGGCAGGCGTTCGTATTCCGGCGTGTAACCGCTGTCGTAGAAACGGCGGCTGTCGTCGTGGCGCACGATGGTGCGGTTGTCGAAGTTGATGATGATGCGGCCGTCATCGGAGGGACCGCCGGCATCGCGTCCGTCAAAACCGGCGGGCATGTCATAACGCGGGCGCTCACGCATCCGCTCGCCACGCTCGGAGGTGATGGCCTCCATGCGCACCGGCGGGGCTGCACGGCCGGCAGGGCCTGCCTGGGCATCGGCATCGGACCGCGGCGGCGGTGGCGGCGGGGTGTTGGGTGCCACCGGTTGCGGCTGGGCGCCCGGCTGTCCTGCCTGCGGCCCGCCATCACGGCGCTGACCGTCACGGGATTGCCCGTCACGAGATTGGCCATCGCGAGGGCCGCCCGGTCGGCCCATGGCAGAAGGCGCTTCCTTGGCGCTATCCAGAACGGCTGCACCGTTTTCAACCGGCAGCACGATGGGCTGATTGCTGGCAGCGGGGTTCTCGGCAATCTTGCGGGCCCGCTCGACCTGTTCCGGTGTGGTGGGCGATGCAACATTTGGTGCGGCGGGTGCTGCCGCTTCACCCGGTGCCGGCGGCACGGGACGAGCGCCGGGTGCCGGGGGCTGACCGGGCGTCTGACCAGCGGCAGGTGCCTGAGCATCGGGGGCGACAACGGCTGGGGTCTTTGCGCCGGGGACCAGTGCGGGAGCAACAGCTGCCGGAGCGGCAGGGCGTGCGGCCGGTGCCGGTGCTTCGCCAGAGAGCGGCGTTGCCGGCCGCGCGGCAGGCGCCGGCGCCTCGCCGGCTTCCGGCTGCGGCTTCTGGGCATCCGTCGGCCGTGGGCGCGGCGCTTCGCCGGGCTTCTTCTCCGGGGCAGGTTTTGCTGTAGGTGCGGCCTCGGCAGGCGCCGGGCGCGACTGCGCCTCCGGCTCGGCCGCCGGCTTTTCGCGGGCGGGTTTCGCCTCGGCTGGCTTTGGTTCGGGCGGCTGCGAACGAGCGGCAGGCGCGTCAGCCGCTACGGGTTCCCTGGCCTTCGGTTCAGCAGCTTTGGGTTCCGGAGCCTTGGGTTCCGCGGACTTGGGCTCCGCGGCCTTGGGTTCTGGAGCTTTTGGTTCTGCAGCCTTGGGCTCAGGGGCTTTCGACTCCGGCGCTTTCGGCTCTTCGGCCACCGGTTCACGGGCGGCAGGGCGTGCCTTGGGCTCGGCCGGGGCTTCAGGTGCCGGGGCAGCGGCGCGTGGTTCGGCTTTCGGCTCGGGCTTCGGTTCGGGGCGCGCCTCGGGCTTTGCCTCCGGCGGCGCCTTCTGATGTTGTTCTTCGGCAGCAGGCGGTGCGCGGCGCTTTTTCAGCTCCTCTTCGCTTTCTGCGCCTGCAGGCAGCGGGCTCACGGCGTCCTGGACGCGGATGATGTCGCTTGCACCATAAGCGCGCTCAAGCTGCGGCATGTTGGGCATGGCCTGCGCGTGCGGCACCATCAGGCTCATCGAAATCAGCGGCATTGCAACGCTTGCAAGATATCCGGTTCGCTTGGACATGTTTTCTCCTGGTCGTCTTTTAACCGTCCCTTGCGCCGGGATCGGCGCGCCTCAACGGCGGACACGGTCTTTGGTTCCACGCTCAACAAGACACCGGGTGATGTGAACAGCAGATGAACCCTTATGGCAGCAGCCGTTCATGATGAGTGCTAAGCATTTGATTTATTGAGATAAAACTCTTGATATGATCGTTTTGTTAAGCTTCACTTAAGCCAGCGGTGCTCCAATGTCTAAGAGCGCTCGCGCTCGATGCAGGGTCAACTCCAGGGGATACGCATGACACCCGAAATGGACATGATGCTGAAAGGCTACGGCCTCACCACCGCCCAGATCCTTTACCGCCTGCCGGATCATCCGGCCCTTCTGCAGACCTATATCTGGCAAAACTACGATCTGGCGCCGGACTTTCCCGAAATGCGCGGCTTTCTGAAATTCTGGCAGGACACGCTGGATGGACCGCTGCATTCCGTGCGGTATGTCCACCGCAAGCTGATCGCCGCCAGCGAATGGCGCTCGTTGAAAGGCGAGTTCATCCTGCATTAGGGTGGACTTTGCTTTAGGCAGGCACCTGTCCTTGCCATTGGCCAGCACTTTGCTTAAATCCGGCTCAAACGGTTCGGACACAAGAAGGCTGCCATGACGAAGATCGACGAAGAAGCGCTGGCGGAAGCCTATAACCGGGCTCTCGCCCACGAAAAGGCCGGCGAAATCGATGCCGCCGTCGCCGCTTACGGCGAGGTTCTTGAAATCGATCCGGAAGATCATGGTGGCGCTGCCGTGCGCATCGCCTCGCTCGGACGCGGTGAAACGCCAACCAGGGCGCCCGATGCCTATGTCGAGACGCTGTTTGACCAGCATGCCGAAAGCTTTGAGGATATCCTCGTCGCTCAGCTCGGCTATGATGTGCCGAAAATGGTGCTGCAGCGCCTGCAGGAACGCGAACTTGGCCCCTTCAAGCGCATGCTCGATCTCGGCTGCGGCACAGGGCTGACGGGCGGCACGCTGCGTGATCTCTGCGAGGATATCACCGGCATCGACATTTCCGAAAACATGGTCGAGATCGCCCATGAGAAGGATCTGTATGAGACGCTCTATGTGGCCGAAATCGAGGATTTCCTCGAAGACAACGACGACGAACCCTTCGATCTGATCACCGCCACCGACGTTCTTCCCTATCTCGGCGCGCTGGAACCGCTGTTTTTTGGCGCTGCGGAAAACATGGTGGATGGCGGCATCTTTGTGTTTTCCTCCGAAACGCTCTCCGACGAGGTTCTCGCCGGCCGCCCTTACATGGTCGGCCCGCATCAGCGTTTTGCCCATTCGGCCGCCTATATCCGCGAGCGCCTGGCCGCCACGGGTTTTGTCGTCATCGAGATGGAAGAGATCAACGTGCGCATGCAGGATGGCCACCCGAGCCCGGGCCATCTGGTCATCGCCCGCCTCACCAGGGCCTGATGTTTTTGGGTTGCGGGTCGGAACATGCTCCGGCCCGCCATCTTCTCTTGTTCCGCCTAGCGAAACAGCGCGGCAATGGCTGCATGGATCACGGTCGCGCCACCGATTGGCGCCACCACCAGCAGCACGAGGTTGAGGCAGATCACCCAGATCATCACCTTCTGCTCCCGGGCGGTCAGTGTCCGTCGCGGCGGGTTTTGCGGTGGTGGCTCCGGCTGGCGTCGATAATAGCCGTTAAGGTCAAGAAACATCGCAGTCCCATCTTTTTGAACATCTGCGCTGTCGGAAATCCTATACCGGATCGGTTGGCTTCGGAAGCTTGCGCTATCGGAAATGCCTGATAGCGTCGATCAAGCCTAGCCAGCACCGCCCTGTCCCTCTAAATTCAGCGACAACCGGAGGGGCACTATGACACCAAACCGCTATTTCCTCGTCCAGGCCTATAACAATGCCTGGGCCAATCATCGGCTTCTTGGCGCCTGCCGAACGCTGACGCCGTTGGAACTGCAGGTTACCCGCACCAGCTTTTTTCCCTCCATCCTGCATACGCTGAACCACATCCTGACGGTGGACTGGTTTTACGTGAGCGCGCTGGAAGGCCGACCGATGGGGGTCGCCGCTTTCACGCCGGAACTTCCCTTTCTCGATTTCAGCGATCTGGAACGCGAGCAGCGCGCCGTGGATCGACGCCTGATCGATCACTGTCGCCAGATGCAGGATGATGACTTTGCCTGCGACATCGTCATCCCCCGCGCAAACGGCGATCAGCACGAACAGACCGACCGCCTGCTGCTGCATCTTTTCCAGCACCAGATCCACCATCGCGGCCAGGTGCATGCCATGCTCTCGGGCACCCGCACCAAACCACCGCAACTCGATGAATTTTTCTGCGCATCGCCCACTGACCAGGCCCTGCGCCGGGGCGATCTTGCCGAACTCGGCTTTTCCGAAACACAGATCTGGGGTTGATCCATGCTCTATTTTCTCTTCAAGGCGCTTCACGTCGCCTCCGATATCATCTGGGTCGGCGGCATGCTGATCAATGCCTTCGTCATCGGCATGGTGCCGGCGCCGATCCGCACCGGCGTCATCAGCGCGCTGCGCCGTTATGACCGGATCGTCACCACAGGCGCGCTTGCCGGCGCCTGGATCTTTGGCCTCATCCTTGTCTTCGGTTATGTCGGCTTTTCCGGTGGCTGGCTCCATGCCAAGCTGCTGATCGTCGTGCTGTTATCGGCCCTGCATGGCATGCAGAGCGCCTGGTTACGTCGTATGGAAGCCAACCCGCTGATCGATCCGCCGGCTTTCGTCGCCAAGGGCATGCCGATCGTTCTCGTCTCCATCGTCATCGTCGTGGGCCTTGCCATCATCAAGCCGTTCTGACGTTAACAAGCCCCATCGTGAAGGGGCAACTGCCCCCTCACGATGTGCCGAGGATCGCCGATAGCAAGCGTCCTTCCAGCTGTGCCAGTTCCGGATCGCCATGTTTTCGCGGATGCGGGCTGGGTACGTCGAGATCAAGCGTCACGCGGCCCTCGTCCAGCACGATCACCCGGTCGGCCAGATGCACCGCTTCGGCCACGTCATGCGTTACAAGCACCGCCGTAAATCCGAGTTCCCGCCACACACGTGCAACAAGCTGCTGCATGCTGATACGCGTCAGTGCGTCGAGCGCTCCCAAGGGTTCATCGAGCGCCAGAAAACCCGGACGGCTCACCAGCGCGCGCGCCAGCCCCACACGCTGACGCTGGCCTCCCGAGAGGCTTGCCGGCCAGTCCAGCGCCTTATTGCGCAGATGCATTTCCCACAGCACGTGTTCGGCACGCCGGCGAGCCTCCTCACGCGACACCCCCTCGCCCAAGCCCACACCGACATTGTCGATAACGTTGAACCACGGCAGAAGGCGCGGCTCCTGGAAAACAATGCGGGCCTCCGGGGCAATCGCACGGCCCTGTTCGTCCTTGAAGGCAATGTCGCCACCGCTTGCCGTCTCAAGCCCGACCAGCAGCCGCAACAGTGTGCTCTTGCCGCAGCCGCTTTTGCCGACGATGGCGATAAACTGCCCGGCGGGAATGTCGAGATCGATGCCACGCAGCACGCGGTTTGATCCGAAGTTCTTCTCAACCCCCTTCAGCCGCAAGGCTGCGGCCCTGACAGGACCGGTCTCGAGGGCGACAGGTTCTGTCGTGTGCGCGGTTTCAGCCTGATGCAGAAGCGAAAGCGTCGGATTGAATGGTGCAATAGACATGGGAAAGATACCCTCTTGCTTCAGCGTTGATAGGCGACGTTCCAGGACAGCGTCCAGCGCTCCAGCGCCCTTGCGATGACATCGGCAAGCTTGCCGAGCACGGCATAGATGACGAGTGCGAGCACCACGACATCGGTCATCATGAATTCACGGGCATTGTTGGCCATGTAACCGATGCCCGAGGAGGCAGCGATCGATTCCGACACGATCAGCGTCAGCCACATGATGCCGAGCGCATAACGCAGGCCGACGAAGATGGAGGGCAGTGCGCCTGGAAAGATCACCTTGGTAAACAGCGACCAGTTGCTCATGCCATAGATGCGGCCCATCTCGATCAGCCCGCGATCGACATTGCGCACGCCGTGATAGGTGTTGAGATAGATCGGAAACAACACACCAAGCGAGGTCAGGAACAGCTTTGCCTCCTCGCCAATGCCGAACCAGAGGATGACGAGCGGGATCATGGCCAGATGCGGAATGGTACGGATCATCTGCAGCGTCGTGTCGGTCAGCTGCTCCGACAGTTTTGACACGCCGTTTGCGATGCCGAGGAGGAAACCGATCGAGCCGCCGATGGCGAGGCCCGCCAGCGCGCGGGCGCCGCTCACCATAATGTTGTGGCCAAGACTGCCGTCCGACGCCTCCGACCAGAAGGCTTGCCCAACAGCTACAGGTGATGGCATCACCCGGTCAGAAATCAGCCCCAGAGAAGATCCCGCCTGCCACAAGAGAACAAGGGCAAGCGGCACGGCAAACGGCAGCAGACGCGCGCGGTCAGGTCTTGGGAGGCGAAGCAAACGCGGTGTGCTGCGCGCCGGCGAACGGCCTGCCTCGAATTCGACTGTGGTCATGACGGGATCTCCTTCAGGGTGGATGGGAGCGCGGATGAGAATGTGAGCGGTCGCGGCCCTTTAAGAGGCCGCCACCGATTTCAGCGTCTGGTGGCCGCCGCCGGCAAACACCGTCTTTTGCGAAAACTCCGACCCGAAGCCCGTGCGCTGTTCGGCGCGGCCGATGCCGAGTTCCGGAAACAGCAGTTCCGCCACGCGGTAAGCTTCTTCCAGATGCGGATAACCGGAACCGATCACCGTCTCGATGCCGATCTCCTGATATTCCCGAAGCCGCGCCGCCACCGTCTTCGGCGAACCGACAAGGGCGGTGCCCGCACCGGAGCGCACCAGCCCGATCCCAGCCCACAGGTTCGGCGACACTTCCAACTTGTCGCGGCGCCCGCCATGCAAGGCGGCCATGCGCTTCTGGCCAACCGAATCGGACGCCTTTTCGAAATGCGCCTGCGCCTTGGAAATCGTGTCGTCATCGAGCTTGGAAATCAGCCGGTCCGCCGCCTCGAAGGCCTCATCATCGGTTTCACGCACGATGAAATGCAGGCGGATGCCGAAGGAGACATCGCGACCCTTGGCGGCGGCGGATTTGCGCACCTGCGCCACCTTTTCCGCCACCTGCTCCGGCGGTTCGCCCCAGGTCAGGTATGTGTCGGCGCGGCCCGTCGAAAACTCGATGCCCGCCTCGGAGGAACCGCCGAAATAAAGCGGCGGCCGCGGCTGCTGGATCGCGGGGAAGCCCAGCCGTGCATCCTTGGCCTGCACATATTTGCCATCGAGATCGGCCTTGCCGGTCGCAAGCAGATCCTCGAACACCTGGAAGAATTCTTCCGCATGGGCATAACGCTCGTCATGCGGATGAAAGATGCCGTCGCCGGCCAGTTCCGCCGGGCTGCCGCCGACAACGATGTTGAGCAGAAGCCGGCCATTCGAGATGCGGTCGAGTGTCGAGGCAAGGCGCGCATAATAGGCCGGTGACGCGGTGCCGGGGCGGATCGCCACGAGGAATTTCAGCTTTTCGGTAAACGGCGCAAGCGAGGCTGCCGTCACAAAACTTTCCTCGCAGGAAACGCCCGTCGGCAGCAGCACACCGCTATAGCCGAGGCGGTCGACGGCGACAGCGATTTCGCGCAGGTAACGGTTGTCGGGCGCGCGGTTGAGATCGCTTGCGCCAAGATAGGTGCCATCACCGCTGGTCGGGATGAACCACAGGAAATCGATGGGCTTTTGGGCTGTACGGGTCATGTCGGGTCTCCTCGAAACGGTTCGGTTCAGCTGGCCTTGGGGCGCCAGACGATGTCGGTGATGGTGAGTTTCTTCGGCAGGATTTTCAGCGCGAAGAACTCGTCGGCCAGTGCCTGTTGGTAGGCAATCGCGGCATCCGACACCGTGTCGACGGCGCCGAGATCAAAGCCGCTGCGGGTGAGCGTGATGCGGGTGATATCTTGGGGCACGCCGGTGATGGCCGAAAGCGCCGGCACCGTGGTGTCGAGATCGGCCTGCGCCCGCTTGCCCACCTTGGAAAGCTCGGCAAAGAGTTCGGGAATGAGATCGCCGTGCTGTTTTGCAAAATCGCCATTGGCGAGGAAATAGCTCCAGCTGTCGACGATACCTTCTGCCGTCGTCAGCACCCGCGTCTGCGGATCGGCTTCGGCCACGGCCGTATAGGGATCCCAGATCGACCAGGCGTCGATGCTGCCGGTCTTGAAGGCTGCCGCCGCATCCGGTGGCGAAAGATCGACCAGCGTCACATCCGACAGTGACAGGCCCGCCTTGCGCAGCGC
Organism: Neorhizobium sp. PAMB6716; assembly: GCF_058242805.1. Lineage (NCBI taxonomy): Bacteria > Pseudomonadati > Pseudomonadota > Alphaproteobacteria > Hyphomicrobiales > Rhizobiaceae > Neorhizobium > Neorhizobium sp. PAMB6716. The sequence continues at coordinate 1,351,775 of NZ_CM177835.1, read as the reverse complement.
CTGCACCGCCACGTTATGGGCGCTCGAACCGCGCTTGAAGGCGAGCTTTTTGCCCTTCAAATCGGTGAGCGTCTGGATGGCTGAATCCTTGTTGACGAGGATGGCAGACCCCGCCGAGCTTCCCTTGTAGGTTCCGATATAAACGAGGTTGCCGCGGGCAGCCTGGGCAAACAGCGGCGGCACGTCGCCGGTTGGCCCGAGATCCAGAGCCCCCGCCCCCAGCGCTTCCAAGAGCGGCGGGCCGGAAGAAAATTCCGACCACTCAATCGCAATGCCGCGATCGGAAAACAGCTTTTCCAGCGCACCCTGGCTTTTGGCCAGCGCCAGAACGCCATTCTTCTGCCAGCCGATGCGGATTGTCTTTGGCGCGGCCGCCCAAGCGCCCCGCGCCAGCGGCAATGTCGCGGCCGCGGCCGCCCCCATCAGTCCCAATACCTGTCTGCGTCTTACCATGGTCTCGATCCTTCGATCCGGAGTGCTGCAGTGGGCCGTTGCCCTTTCGTGTGTTGCAGCTCTCATGGTGCGTTAGACGACAGATATGGTCGACATTAAATGATTTCGAAAAACATCGATTACGGGAGAAATTTTTCCAAGATTTCGCGATTTTCTGCGTCGGAAACCGCAATCCATCCGAAGCCGGGATTTCGGGATATCGAGACATCTTGCCGGCCGAAGAAATCGTCCCGGTGCTTTCCGCCTGCCGCGATATCGGCTAATCATCGCCCATCACAGTTGGAGCATGACATGGCGAAAGTTGCATTCATCGGTCTCGGCGTCATGGGGTTTCCCATGGCAGGTTATCTGAAGAACAAGGGCGGCCACGAGGTCACGGTCTATAACCGCACCGCCGCCAAGGCCGATGCCTGGGTAGAAAAATTCGGTGGCACATCTGCCGCCACCCCGCGCGAGGCGGCCAACGGCGCCGATTTTGTCTTCACCTGCGTCGGCAATGACGACGACCTGCGTTCGGTGACGCTTGGCGAAACCGGCGTGCTCTCCGGCATGAAGCCCGGCGCGATCCTGATCGACAACACCACGGCCTCCGCCGAAGTCGCCCGCGAGCTTTACGCGGCAGCGACGGAAAAAGGCTGCGGCTTCATCGATGCCCCGGTCTCCGGCGGCCAGGCCGGCGCTGAAAACGGCGTGCTGACGGTGATGTGCGGCGGCGATGAGGACGTCTTCGAAAAGGCCCGGCCGATCATCGATGCTTATGCCCGCATGGTCGGCCTGATGGGTCCGGCAGGCTCCGGCCAGCTCACCAAGATGGTAAACCAGATCTGCATTGCCGGCCTCGTCCAGGGCCTTGCAGAGGGGATTCACTTTGGCAAGAAATCCGGCCTTGATATTGAAAAGGTTATCGAAGTCATCTCCAAGGGCGCTGCCGGCTCCTGGCAGATGGAAAACCGCTACAAGACGATGAATGTCAGCAAATATGATTTCGGCTTTGCCGTCGACTGGATGCGCAAGGACCTCGACATCGTACTGACAGAAGCAAAACGCAACGGCGCGACGCTCCCCGTCACCGCCGTCGTCGACCAGTTTTATGGTGAAGTGCAAAAGCTCGGCGGCAACCGCTGGGACACGTCCTCGCTCCTGGCACGGCTCGAAAAGTAAGCCGACAGCCCCTAGCCGACAAACAGATCCTCGGCGCGCATATGAAGCGCCGGGGCAATACAAGCCGCAATCTTCTGGTCGAAGGGCAGCGCGCGGGTGAGAGAGTTGGAGGCGACGGTGCCCGCCTCAAGCTCCAGAACCAGCCGGTAGCCTTGCGCACTGCTGTTGTCGAACACCGAGACGGCATCACAGATGCCGGCCACTTCGCCAAGATTTCGAAAAGCTGCCTCGTATCGCCGCCGGGTGGCCTCTTCCGGAATGGGATGCCCACCCATGCGGACACGCTGCGCGACACGCAACACATGCAGGTCTGCGGATTCAAGCGCGATGAACACCAGCAGCGTCCGGTATCCGCGCTTTTTCGCGCGGCGCAACAGGTTGACCGACTGCCGGCTGCTCAGTGTCGTCTCGTAAGTGAAATCCTGCGCGCCCGCCAACAGCAGATCGAGCGTTTCCAGAACACGTCTGCCCGCTTCCAGCGATGCTGTTTCCGGGTGATCGGGATCTATCGTCTTTGCCACCTCGTCGGCATTGACGAACTGACCCGGCAGACGAAGTTTTCGAAAAAGAGACGTTTTACCCGCGCCATTCGGCCCGCCGAGCACCATACATTCCGGTATCAGCCGATCACTCTGCGGCATCAGCGCTGGTCTTGTCGCCTTGTCGCGCTACCACCGTTTTGCGCCCGTCTGGACGTTCCTCAATGAGGCGCCCCTGTTGATCGGCATAATACGAAGACGTGCCCATGGAACGCGCCTTCGACCGCTCTTCCGACCCGATCTGTGCCACGTCGCCAGCGGCGGATTTCAGCACATCAAGCATACGCATCGGTGAAATCTCCAGTGAAACGCCAGTCTACACCATCTCACACACCCTGAACAGGTGGCGGCCTCAGTCCTCGCCCGCCTTCTGGTTGTCCAGCAGCATGTAATCCAGCGGCAGTTCGGTCGTATACTTGATCTGCTCCATGGCAAAGGCGGAAGACACGTCGCGGATTTCGATGCGGGCGATCAGGCGTTTGTAGAAGGCGTCATAGGCGGCGATATCGGGCACCACCACGCGCAGCAGATAGTCCACGTCGCCGCTCATGCGGTAGAATTCCACCACTTCGGGGAAATCCACCACCACTTCGGAAAACCGCTTCAGCCATTCGATCGAGTGGCTTGCCGTGCGGATCGAGACGAAGACGGTAACCTTGGTATTGACCTTGACCGGGTCGAGCAGCGCCACACGGCGGCGGATCACGCCGTCTTCTTCCATCTTCTGGATACGGCGCCAGCAGGGTGTGGTGGAGAGGCCGACCTTCTTGGCGAGATCGGCAACGGCAAGCGTTGAATCTTCCTGCAGAATACGCAGGATCTTGCGGTCAAGGCGGTCCATTTTCACTCCTTCAAGGATTATTTTTCTTCTTAGCGCGAAATTTTACGCCTGTAACCGAAATTCCTTTCAGCGCACCAGACTGTCCACATGCTGTCGAAGCACCGGCAGAACCTCTGCCTCGAACCAGGGATTTTTCTTCAGCCAGCCGCTTTTTCGCCAGCTCGGATGTGGCAGCGCCAGCACTTTCGGCCCGTCGTTCACAAAAAAGCCGGCGCGCCAATTGGAAACCGTCGCCGTCATCGTCTTCTGTGTGCGACCCGCCATATGCCAGCCTTGCGCATAAGCGCCAATCGCCAGCACCAGCTCAATCTGCGGCATGGCATCGATCACCGCGCGGCGCCACATCGGCGCGCACTCGATGCGCGGCGGAAGATCGCTGCCGCGCGCATCGTAGCCTGGAAAACAAAAGCCCATGGGCACGATGGCAAAACGCTCGGCGTCGTAAAACTCCTCACGCGTCACGGAAAGCCATTGCCGCAACCGGTCGCCGGAGGCATCGTTGAATGGCAATCCGCTTTCATGCACACGAAGCCCCGGCGCTTGGCCCGCGATCAACACTTTTGCACGGGCAGACATCACCACGACCGGCCGCGGTTCATGCGCCAGGCGCTCTTCAATGCCGCGCGCCGGCACGTCACGGCAGATGCGGCAGCCGGCGATCGCGTGTCGCAGCAGGTCTATCCGCCCTTCCTGCGCGTTGTTCCTGTTCACAAAGCCTGAAGAAATGACGTTACCCTCTGCCAAATGTGCCCTGCATCTTCCTCATCCTGTTGAAGCCCCTGGTTTTGTCGCCAAAGGCGCGGCGTCTCGAAGGATCCCCTCCAGAGCCCGGCGCGCGCCTTCTGTGCCAGCGCCTGCTCGGCTTCATAGCGGCCGCTGCCGGTCGCCACCGCCATGCCGGCGCGCACCATGGCAGCATTGATGCTGCGGTCTGCGCGCTCACAGATTACGAGAAAGCGGCCATAACGATCAACCGATGTGCCGCGGCATTCCAGCGCATCTGCGGCCAATGCAGTGTTGTCAGTCGCACTTTTGTCCCGCACCCGCTCGGCAAACGGCTCCTCCGTTATCAGCTGGAAAAGCACTTGGCGCGCACGCCGCCCACATGGCCAGTCTGAAACCCCTGTCGCATCACCGCCGCAAGTCTGCGCCAGTTCCGGCGCGTCGATGCCGAGAAGCCGCAGCCGGTGGTTTCCCGAGGCCAGCGTATCGCCATCCACCACCCGAAACGGCCCGGCAAAGACCTGTTCTTCGCGAAGGGCTGCCATCGCCATGGCAAACATGGCGAAACCCACGGCGATGAGGGCGCCCAGCACCCTGCCTTTACGCAGAACGGCGCGGATGTTGCGGCGGGCATTCGTCACGGTTCGGTCCCAATTGCAAACGCAACCTTGGCAAGCATGGACAACAGATCGTTTCTGGCAGGAACTTCTTACAGTCTGTTCAAGAATTCCCTGTGGCGCGGCGAAAAGGGTAATTTTGAGAACCGGAGCGGAGCGTACTGAACGTACGTGAGCACCGGAAGCGCAGAAATTGCCATTTGCAGACCGCCAAAGGGAATTATGGGACAGACTGTTAAGAATTAGGCCCTAGATTGGCTTGATCCGGAAGAGTACCCATGGCCATGAGTAGCGGCGTCAGCACATCCACAGACAAGATCATCGTGGACCGTTCCCGCGCACACCGCAACAAGGCGGTGTCGAAAGCCGTGCGCGCCATGCGCGAACGCCTGCAATCAAGCGGCAAGGGCCCGCTGGTTTTCGACCGGGAAACGCTTGTCCTGCATATCAGCACCATGTTGCAGGGTGCCATGATCATGCCGGTGTTCATCGTCGTGGTGGCCGCCATCGGCATCTATATCAGCGGCGATGCACGCCTGTTTCCCTGGGCCATCCTCACCCTTGCCACACATTCCATCAATCTTCTGCTCGCCAAGCGCGCTGCGCGCCTCGACTGGACGGTGGAAAGAACGGAAAAATGGCGTGTCCGGCTGCTGGCCGCCCAGGTTCTGTTCGGCTGCTGCTGGGCGGTCTTCACGCTGTCCGATTGCACGGCCTGCGGGGGCCAAGGCTTTTATTTCTACAAGGGCGCTGTGCTTCTGGTGGCGATCTCGATCACCGCCATGGCCAATATCATGCTACGCCAGGCGCTTCTTTTCGCCTTCCTGCCGGCCATTGCAGCCCTTGCGGCGGGCGCTGCCATATCCGGCAATGCGCTCGATGCGGGCCTTACCGGTCTTTGCGCCACCGCCCTTGCGCTGTTTTATTATATTTCCGACCGGCTGCACCGCTCCAACCTGACGCTCATGTCCTACCAGTCGGAAAAGGACGATCTGATTGCCGAGCTGGAAGTGGCAAAGTCCATGTCGGACGAGGCGCGCCGGCGCGCAGAAGAGGCAAATCTTGCGAAATCCCGCTTCCTCGCCTCCATGTCGCATGAACTGCGCACACCGCTCAACGCCATTCTCGGTTTTTCCGAGGTGATGAGCGGCGAGGTACTCGGGCCCCTGCAGAACCCGACCTACCGGGAATATGCCGGCGATATCCACCGCTCCGGCCAGCACCTGCTCAACCTCATCAACGAGATCCTCGATCTCTCGCGCATCGAGGCCGGCCGTTATGAACTGAGCGAGGAAGCGCTGTCGCTTCTGGATATCGCCGAGGATTGCATCGGCATGGTGCAGCTTCGCGCACGCGCCAAGAATATCAGCATCCAGCAGCAGTTCGAACCCAACCTGCCGCAGGTCTGGGCGGATGAAAAATCCATGCGCCAGGTGCTGCTCAATCTCCTCTCCAATGCGGTCAAATTCACCAGCCAGGGCGGCACCGTCACGGTCAAGGTGGGCTGGACGGCCGGCGGCGGTCAGTATGTGGCGATCAAGGACAATGGCCCGGGTATCGCGGAGGAGGAAATCCCGGTGGTACTGTCGGCCTTTGGCCAGGGCTCCATTGCCATCAAGAGCGCCGAGCAGGGCACCGGCCTCGGCCTTCCCATCGTGCAGGCCATCCTTGCCAAACATGATGGCCAGTTCATCCTGAAATCAAAGCTGCGCGAAGGCACCGAAGTCATCGCCATCCTGCCCGCAACCCGTGTGCTGCAATCGCTGGCCCCGGTTGCCGGCACGCCCGCCGTGGAACCCCGCCGCAAAAGCTTCGGCTGATCACGACAGGTTGCAACGTCTGATGGGCGCATTCGGCCCCTCAATTCCATTTGGCGTTGGACTTGCCGGCCCATCTGTGCGCTAGTTGCGATGAAAGGCTTCTTGCCTTTGCCGCCCGGCCGGATCGCCGCTGCCCTGCCAGCACAATCCCGAATTCGCCTGACCGTGCAAACTTTGCGGTGCAGGCCAAAAGCGATTGAGCTTTGCAAAAGGCGGTGTGCGGATTGTTCGTCCGGCGCCCTCCCCGAAAGAATTTTCGATGACCCTCCAGTTTCCAAACCGTAGCCGCAGTTTTGACGAAACCAAGCAGACCGTCCGCTTTCAAGGTTATGACGGCATGTTCGAGGTGCGTTTTCTGGTCGAAGCTGCCGCCCTCATGAAAAGCGCTGGCGGACGCGACGTCCTGGAAGCGGACTGCCTCCATGCCTTCGATACGGCACGCACCAGCATCCAGGATGCCGCGCTCAAGGTCTACACGCGCAATCGGCGCTCGATGTACACGCTGACGGCCGATGACCTGAAGTGACGCCGCCCTTGAGCCCCATCGTCTTACTGCCTGTCGGAGAACACCATGATCAAGTTTGAAAACGCACAGCCGGCCGCACCGGCAACAGCCGCGGAGAAGGCGGCACAGGTCAAGAATCTCGCTGCCGAGACCGGCGTGAACGAAACCGGCGATGCCGGAGCCTCGAGCCCGAAAAAGCGCACCCCGCCAGCCGCAAAGCCGGCTAAGGACGCAAAAGCACCGCAGTCGGATCTGCTCGATCTCTGAGCCGCGCTCCCTGCAGACGGCTGAATGGCTGCCGATCCATGCGAACCCGATATCGGGCAAAGCTTGCAAATACAGGAATATGCCCATGAACCCGCCCCGCCCGGATAGCCAGGTCCTTAATCTGTCCGATACCCCGCACGCTTCCGAACAAACCGGCAAGCCGCGGCTGATCGAGACCGCGCCTGCCCCCGCCTCCAACCTTCGCGAACGGATCGCGGCCACGGTTACTGCTGCGCAGGCCGAGCGGGAACTCGAACGGCAAAGGGCCGCCGATCGCGTCAGTGCCGAACTGCGCAAGGCGCAGGACAAAGCAAAGGCCGCCCTTCTGCTGCTCCTCAGCGACGATGTCCTCACCATGGTCGTCGGCAAACATGCAAGCCTTGGAGAGCTTTATGTCGGCACCATCAAGGTCACAAAGCACGGCATCGAACTGTTTCGCAGCGGCGGCGTGGGTGCAGCCCATACGGTGGGCGAGCGGCTGGACATGCGCTTCGACGGCGGAATTCTCCAGGCCGGGCAGCAGCTGAAATCAAACGAATTCCGCAGCCGCGTCGCCGATCTCCTGACGCAGGGGATCAAGATCGAAGGCACCTACGATGCCTCGGCACAAGGCCTGTTCATCACCTTCGATTACGAAAAGGCGCTCGGCTGACGCCTGAGCACTTCACGCCAAACCATTTGGCGGCAGATGGAAATTGCGCTCATCTGAAAGAACGATCCGCCGCGCCCGAAATGAGCCCGGCGGATCGGATGTTATCGCCTACCAGGCGAGATGGACGTGTGGCGCGATGCGGTTTTCATAGAGCGCGCGGAGCGCCGCCATCGTCTCCGGCGAGAGGGCGGCGATGTCGCTTGCTTCGGCATTACCCTTGGCTTGCGCGGCATTTTTCGCACCGGGAATGACGGTCGAGACGGCATCGCTCATCAGGATGTAACGCAGCGCAAACTGCGCCATCGTCTCGTTGCCGCGCACCAGAGGGCGGATTTCCTCGACGGCCGACAGCGCCACGTCATAAGGCACGCCGGCAAAGGTTTCGCCCTTGTCAAAGGCCTCGCCATGGCGGTTGAAGGCACGGTGGTCGTCCTTGGCAAAGGCCGTTTCGGCGCTCATCTTGCCGGTCAAGAGGCCAGACGCCAGCGGCACGCGCACGATCACGGCCACATCCTTGCGCTTGGCTTCGGCAAAGAACAGATCGGCCGGGCGCTGGCGAAAGATGTTGTAGATGATCTGCACGGAGGCAACGCCGGGATACTCGATCGCCTTCAGCCCCTCCTCGACCCTTTCGACGGAGACGCCGTAGTGGCGGATTTTGCCGGCCTTGATCAGTCCTTCCATCGCCTCGAACACCTCCTGACGGTAATAGACCTCCGTCGGCGGGCAGTGAAGCTGCACGAGATCGAGGCAATCCGTCTCAAGGTTTTTGAGCGACCGCTCCACAAAACCGGTGAGGTTTTCGGCCGTATAGCCCTCCGCCACATGCGGAGAGAGCCGGCGTCCGGCCTTGGTCGCCACAAAAGGCCGCTCGCCTCCGCGCTCCTTCAGCACGCCGGCAATGATCTTTTCCGAGCGGCCGTCGCCATAGACATCGGCCGTATCGATGAACGTCGTGCCGGCGTCGAGCGCGGCGTTCAGCGCCGCGCGCGCATCCGCCTCCGACACGTCGCCCCACGAGCCGCCGATCGCCCAGGCGCCGAAACCGATATCCGACACCACCCGGCCGGTCTTTCCAAATTGTCTGTACTGCATGTCTGTCATTCTCCTTAAGGCATCAATTGTCCGCCGTTCACCTCGATCACCTGACCGGTGATGTAACCGGACAGGGTTTCCGAGGCGAGAAACAGGAAAGCGCCGACGCATTCGTCCGGCGTTCCCTCCCGTCCCATCGGAATGGTGCCGCGCTGGGCCGCCATCACGTCCGGCGAGGTGTAACGATCATGGAACGGGGTCTGGATCAGCCCCGGGGCAACCGCGTTGACGCGGATCCGGTCTTTGACGAATTCCTTGGCCTGACCGCGTGTCAGGCTGCTCACGAACGCTTTGGCGGCCGCGTAGATCACCGCACCCCCTCCGCCGCCATTGCGCGCGGCAATCGAGGAGGTGTTGATGATGAAGCCGCCACCGGCCTTCACCAGATGCGGATGCGCCGCCACCGTCGCCTCCCACACCGATTTGGCGTTGAGATCCATCACCCGGTCAAAATGGTCGGCGCTCATCTCGGTCGTCGGGATGCGTCCCAGCATGCCGCCGGCATTGTTGATGAGCCCGTCGAGCCCTGCGAGCGAGGCGGCGGCTTCCTTGACCACGCGGGCCGCTTCCCCCACGGCGCTCATGTCGCCCTTCACGAGGATGATCTGCTGCGGATAATGTTCCTGCACGGCGGCAGCCGCTGCACCACTTTCATTGTAATGCAGCGCAACCTTGGCCCCTTGCGCGGCAAAAGCCAGCGCAACGGCTGCTCCAATGCCGGTCGAGCCTCCCGTTACCAGCACACGTTTGCCCTGAAGATCGGGCAGACTGATGTGATCGAATGTGGACATGGTTCCTCCTCCTGCGGTCCGGTTCGTTGAATGCATCATAACGGTTGCGGCACAGGGCGCCGCATGGTTTAACTTGCCGTCTATTCATTCAAACGATGAACACGGTTCATGTATCCGCTCGACCGCATCGATTTTGCCGATCTTCGCCTTTTCCTCACCATCGTCCGCAGGCGCAGCTTCAAGATGGCCGCCATCGAACTTGGCCTGACGGCGTCAGCGGCCAGCCATGCCATGCGCCGGCTGGAAGCGCGGCTGGATGCAAAACTGCTCAACCGCACCAGCCGGGCGGTCTCTCCCACCGATCTCGGCCTCGATCTTGCCCGCAAGATCGGTGACGGATTTGATGCCATCGGCTCGGCGCTGGAAGCCTTGGAAGCACCGGGTGCCGGACGCTTCGGCGAGCTGCGCATCAATGTCTTTGCCGATGCCGCGCATCTCCTCATCGCGCCTGCGCTGCCGGAATTTGCCCGGCAATGCCCTGACGTGCGCCTGACGGTCGTTGTCGACGATCGCCCGATCGAGATTGCCGCCGAAGGTTATGATGCCGGCATCCGCTACGGCCATCACGTGCCGGAAGATATGGTGGCGGTCGCACTCACCGGCCCGCAACGCTGGGTCATCGCCGCCGCCCCCGCCTATCTCGACACCCATGGCCGGCCAACCGTGCCCGCCGATCTTGCAGAGCATACCGGCCTGCAACTGCTGCTCGGCGACAATTCCTGGTATCGCTGGGAACTGGGACAGGATGAAAGTGCCGCACGTGTGCGGGTGCCCGGCCTCATCACGATCAACGACACCGCGACCACGATTTCGGCGGCCAAGGCCGGCATGGGCCTTGCCTACCTGCTGGAGGCGCGTATTGCAGACGAGCTTGCGGAAGGCAGCCTGGAGATCGTGCTTCCCGGCCATGCCTCCCCCGGAGATCCGCTGCACATCTATTACGACAGCCGCCGCCACGGCCATCCGGCGCTGCGCACGCTCGTCAACATCATCCGCAGCGAAAACGGCCTGACGCGCATCGGATGATCCGCCCCGGACCAGACGGTCAGCGATGGCGGAGCTGGAGATCGCCGGCCGGTGTCACCGCAACGGTGATACCGCGATAATCAGGTGTCGAGAATTCATCGATGGCCAAAGGCGTTTCATGCGTCTCCGTGATCACCACGACGCCAGCCCGCAGTGTCCGGGCCGCCTCTACACCGGCCGGCGCATCTTCAAACACCACGCAGTTTTCCGGGGCAAACCCGAGAAGACGCGCGGCCTTGGCATAACCTTCCGGGTCCGGCTTGCCGTTTGCCACGTCCTCGCCGCAGATCAGCACATCCGGTGTCGGAATTCCCGCCGCCGCCATGCGCTTGACGGCAAGTGCCCGCGGCGCGGATGTCACAATGGCCCAGCGGTCATCCGGCAGCTGGCGCAGGAAATCCACGGCACCACCGATTTCCACGATGCCATCGACGTCATCAAGCTCCTGTTGAAGGATGATGGCCGCCTGCTCCTCGGCATCGACACCGGGCAGATTTTCGCGGCGAATAACATCGATGGCGCGCACGCCATGCAGCCGGCGCATGAAGTCCTCGACGTCAAGACCATACGCCACGGCCCAGTCGCGCCAGACGCGCTCCACCACCGCGATGGAGTTGACCAGAGTGCCATCCATGTCGAACAGGAAGGCATCATAGGCGCGTGTTAGAACGGCATGCCGGGCGGCGGTAAGATCGGTCATCGGCAAATCCTGAAAATTCATCGTGCCCCTTCATCGACGTTTCGATGCCGCGCGGCAAGTACAATTCCGCCGCCGGCCGTCGCCTCCTCATGCGCGCACCGGCAGAGCCTCGCATGATCAGGCCAGCATGCACAAATCGCGACCTGTCATCATGACCGCGCCACAACAACGGCCGTTTGCGCAAGGCTGACCTCTCCGCAACTTCCATTGCCAGCCGCCCGGACCCCTCCTAAAGTCGCGGTCTATGCCTGTGCAACACCGTGTTCCATGCGGCAGTTGTCAGGCCCAACTGATCGAGCGAAAAAAAGGAGCCCGCATGACCGACCAAGCCGCCCCCGAAGGAGAACTGACGCTTCGGACCCTTGCCATGCCCGGAGATGCCAATCCGGCCGGCGATATCTTTGGCGGCTGGGTCATGGCCCAGATGGACCTTGCCGCCGGCATCCGCGCCGGCGAACGGTCGCGCTGTCGTGTGGTGACCGCTGCGGTCAAGGAAATGGCCTTCCGCCATCCGGTCAAGATCGGCGACACGCTTTCCATCCATACCGACATCACCCGCATCGGGCGTACCTCCATCACGCTGCAAGTGGAAGCCTGGGTCAACCGCGCCCGCATCGGCAGCCCCGAAAAGGTCACCGAAGGCACCTTCATCATGGTCGCCCTCGACGCCGCCGGCCAACCGACGGCCATTCCGGCGGGGTGATAGCGGCGGGTCCCCTTTGACAAAGCAGAAAGTCCCCCTCTGCCCTGCCGGGCATCTCCCCCACAGGTGGGGAGAACAGCCTGGAAATAAGGCCCCAGCTTTACGCGAGCGTTGGAAATTTCGACCGTCAGTTTTTGTAGGTGGATGCGTCCACCACACGATCATCTCCCCACCTGTGGGGGAGATGCCCGGCAAGGCAGAGGGGGTAAAGCCCCACCGCCTTGGGTTCGGTGAAGCGAATAGCTCGGACACCGCAGCATCTCCCAAACCCCTCACAAATACGCCTTGGCACCCTCGAACGACAATCCGGGAAACACCTTGCTCGTCAAATTGCCCGGCGTGATGTCGAACTGGCGGTGCAGCATGGCGGCGGCGATGTCGCGCAGGTCGGCGGTCGGGGCAAGGTCGCGACCGTCGAGAAGAGCGTCATCCGAGAGGCCGGGCCAACGGCCCGCGATGCGCCCGCCAAGTCCGGGGGCCGTTGCCTCGGGCGTAGCCGCGCCTGAGAGGGCGCCGCCGGCGAGGATCGCAACACTTGCCGTGCCGTGCTCCGTCCCGAGGTTGTCGTTCTGGCGCACGCTGCGGCCAAATTCGGTGGCGGCCAGCACCACAGTGTTTTGCCAGGCCGCCTCCCCCATGCTCTCCTTCAGGGACAGGATGGCGGCTGCGAGATCGCCGGCCACCTTGGGAAACTGCGTTGCCTGATCAACATGCGTATCCCAGCCGTTGATCGAGAAACTGGCGACACGATAATCGGCCTTCAGCATGCTGCCGGCCAGCCGCGCCGTCTCCACCATGCCGCTGCGCCTCTGTGCATCGTCATAAAGATGGCCCGATGCGGCCCCCGCCGTCACCGCGCCCGAGAGAGCCGTCTCAAATCCCTCATCCTCGTCGTAGAGACGCTCAAGAAACTGCAACTCGTCCGGTGCCAGTGCGAAATCGGCGGCTGGTGCAAACACATCCGCCTCGCTCGGCCCGCTCAAAACCAGTTCCATGGCGGCGGTGATATCCATCGCCTTGCGCGAGGCCGAGCGCGGCACCAGAGACAGCGCGCGGTTGAGCCAGCCGGTGCGCAGCGCCTTACCCTCCACACTGCCGGTCTCCAGCACGTCCTGCCCTTCGAAATGGTTGCGGGCGCCGCGATAGGGCGTCGCCACCGCATGCACGAAAGACAGCTCCCGCGCCTGCCAGAGCGGCATCAGGGCCGCTGCCCCCGGATGCAGGCCAAAAAAGCCATCGAGATCGACAAGACCGTCATCGCTCGTCAGCGCAAGGTTTGGCCGAAGCGTTTTCAGCAGCGGATCGTTCTGCGGCTGCACCAGCGAAAGCCCATCCATTGCGCCGCGCAGGATGATGGTCACGAAGCGGTTGTCGCCGGGGGTGGCGGCCAGCGACAGGTTCGGCATCAGCGGCAGCGCGGCAACGCTGCCGGCAGATAGAAGAAAGCCGCGGCGTGACAGCGGGGGAAAAGCCGATCCGGCCATGCTCATCTCCTGTTAAATTCCGGCGACGCCAGCACCATCGCCACGCCATGCACCTTGGTCGGCGCCTCCGCCACCACCTGGCGCGTTCTGTCGCGCGCGGCATCGGCAAGCGTTGCGGAAAGAAACGTCGGCGGGTCAAGATCGCGGCCCAGCGTGCGCGCGGCAAGCCGTGCCCAGGCCAGCCGTTCGGATAACTGGCGGGCGGAAAGCCAGGCCTCCACGTCGTCGGGAAAACCGGCGGGACTTGGTGGCTGCCACACCGGCTGGCCCAACCGCGAAAGCGCCTGGAATGTCAGCGCGCGCGCCACCGCCGGCTGCTGCACGGCCGGCCCCTTGGCTGGCGTCCCGCTCGCCTCCGCCGTATCGTCAAGCTCGGCAGCCTTGGCCAGTGTCGAAAATTCGTCGCCCTTCTGCTCGAAGGCGCGCAGGCCCGACACGACGAAATCGAACGGCGGAATGACCTTGCCGGTCTCTCCCGACCAGGCACGTGGATGCTCCAGCATGGCGCGGTAGACGGCCGTCAGGTTGCCGCCGCTTTCACTCCACGCCGCTACCATCTGATCGACGATTTCCTGCGGCGGCTGGTCGGCAATAAAATGGCGCACCAGCTTGGCGCAGATATTGCGCGCGGTTTCCGGCCTGGCCGCAAGATCCTCCAGCATAGTCAGGTGGTCGCTGCCGCTGCGCCCCTCCGCGCCATAGGTCTTGCCCAGAAGCGCCAGCGTGCCCGGTTCGGCGGGCGGCGGCTGATAGGCCACTTCCAGCGAGCGGCTGTCCAGAGAAAGGCCGGCGAGAATGAGGGATGCGCCCCGCACGTCGTCGGGCGTATAGCCGGTGCCCAGCGTGTGCAGTTCCAGGAGTTCGCGCGCCAGCGCCTCATTCAGCCCCTTGCCGCTGCGCAAAAGTGCTGTCGGCATCGGCCCGCCCGGCTGTTCAGGATCGAGATAGATCAGCATGGCCGGATGCAGCATGGCGGCGCGCAAGAGGTCTGTGAACGAGCCGGCCAGATTGGGCCGGATGGCTTCGGCCTCGAACAGCGGCACGATCATCCGCATCTCATAGGCCTTGCGGGCGCTCACCGAAAAATGGTCGATCCAGAAACTGGCGAGCCGTTCGAAAAAGCCGTTTTCGGACGCCACGGCCTGGCCGATCCGCGCCAGCACGTCGCGCACGAAAAACCGTTCCGCCTCGCGCTGCGTCTCCCGGCGAAGACCGGGGTTCGGGCGTCCCTCGAGCGCTGCCTTTGCCTCCACGGCGCGCACCGTCAAGAGCCGGCCGATCGTCTCGCGCCGGCCGGTTAGGCCGTCGCGGGGAAAACGGGGTTTTGCCGCGCTGCCGCGCTTCAGCTGCAGCATCAGCGCTTCCACATCGGCGGCCGGCGCCTCGCCGGGTTTCAGCCCGTAGCCATAACGGCGCGCCGCCAGCGTGGCAGCGGAGAGGCCGGTCGTTTCGAGGCTGGATGGAGGAGGAGCCATGAGATCACCCTTTGCAACCCACGGACCATGACGCAGGATTGTGACGGAAGCGGTCTGAGATTGCGGTCTTTTTCGGCACTGCAACGCAAGGCCACGGTTGCGGTTCCCTATGGGCGGGAAACCTGTTCCGCAGCAGGCCTAAAGCCGCTTCAGGCAATAGGAAAAATGCGCGTCCGGCTCGACGGTCATGAATTCGAACTGCCAGTCGAACTCGACGCAAAACCGGTTGACCGCCTGCACCACCCCATAGACTACCGGCTTGATGACATTGCCGGTGCAGAAATCATGGCCGCAGATGCGCCCGTCGGCCTTGACCTTGGCATGGCACAGAACCAGCTCGTTCCAGGTGTTTTCATAGGAATGGTCGGTATCGACATACACCCAGTCGAAGGTTGCATCGGCAAATGTTGGCAGCATGTCCGTGGAACCGCCGACATGCAGCTTTACGCGCTCTGCCGCGATCTCCTCGGCAAAGGCCGAGCGCACCGTTTCATAGCCCTCATTGTAGCGGCTGAGGTCCCAGGCATCGATGAGATGCAGCTGGCGCGGCTTGTTATACGCCATGATCTCGCGCGTATAATCACCGAAGGCCACGCCGATTTCCGCGGCCACGCCACCATGCGGCAGGCGGTGCAGAAGCTCGGTGCGGTTGGGCAGCAGCCGGCAGTTTTCCGTGTGGTGCAGCGACAGCATGGTGCGCGGCATGCTCTTTTTCAGCGCCTGCCGCTTTTCGAGAGACAACATGGGCATTTTCTTTCTCATGGCACGTCGGCGGCGGGAAGCCACGGACGAGTCTTGCAGTCGAGCCTGTTATAAACACGGAACGCCACTCAGCGTAACCTCACCTTTTCGTCAAATCCGTTCCCAATTTGTTTCGCTGCACCCTTCCATTTCCAGAGGACTCCCTCCATATTCCGGGCATGTCGAAAGCTCCGAAAAAATCCGTATCCCAGACCTCCCGTCCGGCCAAAATCTCCGGTTTCGAAGAGGCGCCCCAGGCCGGCTTCGAAGGCGCGCCGCTCGAAGGCTCGGTCAGCGACTGGGTGAAGCAGCTGGAAGCCGAAGCCGAACTCTCCGGCATCGAGACGCAGCGCGAGATCGCCTCCAAGGCCGGCAAACACCGCAAGAAGATCGAGATCGCCGCCCGCGAGGAAGCGATCCGCCAAGCGGCAAAACCGACCACCGCGAAAAACACCACCTCGCAAAAGACGTCGCGCGGTGTCTCCATCGGCGCGTCGTCCGATCCGAAGACGCGCGCCGCTGCCGGCCTCAATCCGGTCGCCGGCATGGATATCTCGCTCGAAGACGCTCAGTCGCTCGCCCCCGGCGCTGTCACCGCCACCGTCGATGCGCTATCTAAACTGATCGAAAGCGGCAATCCGCTGTTCAAGGACGGCAAGATGTGGACGCCGCACCGTCCCTCGCGCCCGCAAAAATCCGAGGGCGGCATCCCGATCCGCATGGCCTCCGATTACGAGCCCGCCGGCGACCAGCCGACCGCCATCCACGATCTCGTCGAAGGCATCAACTCCGGCGAGCGCTCCCAGGTCCTGCTCGGCGTCACCGGCTCTGGCAAGACCTTTACGATGGCAAAGGTCATCGAGGCCACGCAGCGCCCGGCCGTCATCCTTGCGCCGAACAAGACGCTGGCTGCCCAGCTCTATTCGGAGTTCAAGAACTTTTTCCCCGACAATGCGGTGGAATATTTCGTCTCCTACTACGACTATTACCAGCCGGAAGCCTATGTGCCGCGCTCCGATACGTTCATCGAGAAGGAATCCTCGATCAACGAGCAGATCGACCGCATGCGCCACGCCGCCACCCGCGCCATTCTGGAGCGCGACGACTGCATCATCATCGCCTCTGTCTCCTGCATTTACGGTATCGGATCGGTCGAAACCTACACCGCCATGACCTTCCAGATGGAGCTGGGAGACCGCATCGACCAGCGCCAGTTGCTCGCCGATCTCGTGGCCCAGCAATATAAACGCCAGGACATCAATTTCGTCCGCGGCTCTTTTCGCGTGCGCGGCGATACGATCGAGATTTTCCCCGCCCACCTGGAGGATGCCGCCTGGCGCATTTCGCTGTTCGGCGACGAGATCGACAGCATCACCGAGTTCGATCCGCTCACCGGCCACAAGACCGGCGACCTGAAATCGGTGAAAATCTACGCCAATTCGCACTATGTCACCCCCCGCCCCACGCTGAACGGCGCGATCAAATCCATCAAGGAAGAGCTGAAACTGCGCCTGGCCGAGCTTGAAAAAGGCGGCCGCCTGCTGGAAGCCCAGCGTCTGGAACAGCGCACCCGCTACGATATCGAGATGATGGAGGCGAGCGGCTCCTGCGCCGGCATCGAGAACTATTCGCGTTATCTCACCGGCCGTCGGCCCGGCGAGCCGCCGCCGACGCTGTTTGAATATATCCCCGACAACGCCCTCCTCTTTATCGATGAGAGCCACGTCTCCGTTTCCCAGATCGGCGGCATGTATCGCGGCGACTTTCGCCGCAAGGCCACCCTTGCCGAATACGGTTTTCGCCTGCCCTCCTGCATGGACAACCGCCCCCTGCGCTTCGAGGAATGGGATGCCATGCGCCCGCCGACGGTCGCCGTCTCCGCCACGCCGGGCAACTGGGAGATGGAACAGTCCGGCGGCGTCTTTGCCGAACAGGTCATCCGCCCCACGGGCCTTATCGATCCGCCGGTGGAAGTGCGCTCCGCCCGCTCCCAGGTGGACGATGTTTTGGGCGAAATCCGCGAAACTGCGCTCAAAGGTTATCGCACGCTCTGCACCGTGCTGACCAAGCGCATGGCCGAGGATCTCACCGAATATCTCCACGAGCAGGGCGTTCGCGTGCGCTACATGCACTCGGACATCGACACGCTGGAGCGTATCGAAATCATCCGCGATCTCCGCCTCGGCGCCTTTGACGTGCTCGTCGGCATCAACCTGTTGCGCGAAGGCCTCGACATTCCCGAATGCGGTTTCGTCGCCATTCTCGATGCCGACAAGGAAGGTTTTTTGCGCTCGGAAACCTCGCTCGTCCAGACCATCGGGCGTGCGGCGCGAAACGTCGATGGCAAGGTCATCCTTTATGCCGACAAGATCACCGGCTCCATGCAGCGCGCCATGGACGAAACCGCGCGCCGCCGCGAAAAACAGGTCGCCTATAACAGCGAACACGGCATCACGCCTGAATCGGTGAAAGCCCGCATTTCCGACATTTTGGACAGCGTCTACGAGCGCGACCACGTGCGCGCCGATATTTCAGGCGCCAATGTCCAGGGCGGCGGCAAGGGTTTTGCCGATGGCGGCCACCTCGTCGGCAACAACCTGCAGAGCCACCTCAACGCGCTCGAAAAAAGCATGCGCGATGCGGCCGCCGACCTCGATTTCGAAAAAGCCGCGCGCCTGCGCGACGAAATCAAGCGCCTCAAAGCCGTCGAACTCGCCTCCATGGATGACCCGATGGCAAGGCAGGAGGCAACCCGCGCCGAAGGCCCGCGGACAAGCGGAAAACCGGAGGGGAAAAGCAGGCACAGCGCCTCCGAAGGCGACAGAAAGAACAAGGGTGCGGCGGATGCGACCGGCTCCCTCCCCCCTGTGGGGAGGGTTGGGGAGGGGAATTCCGCCCCGGCGGAGGAAGGCAATGGCACCTCCTACTTCGCCAAACCCAGCCTCGACGACATGGGTCCCGGCACAGACGCCACAAAACCGCTGTTCCGCAAGAACACGCTGGACGAAATGACCGTCGGCCGCACCGAAAAACCCGTGATCGGCAAACTCCCGGAAAAACCGTCCGACGCCTCCGCCAAACGCTTTTCACCCCTCCTCGAAGGCCAGCCCGACCGCGCGCCCAAGGACGACCCCCGCCCCATCGTCCGCGGCAAGGTCGGCGCCGGCAGCTACGAGGACGCAGGCGACCAGAAACGCAAGTCGCGGACTAAGGGGAAAACCGGGCGGCCGGGACGCTAACCCCATCGCCCTTCTCCCCGTCCCGACGGGGAGAAGGTGGCGGCAGCCGGATGAGGGGCTGGGGGCGTCAACGTCGTCGAAACATAATTAAGGTTTTAGGATTTTTTCTCTGAAGTTCGCGGCGAAAGTTTCTGATCTAATTGTGTCGCGAATCCGCTCCTGGCTTGAAATACCCATATCAACCAAGCGCGCCTCTACTACCGTCACAATTTTTTCCACCAGCGCCTTCAACTCTTCTTCATCTTTGCAGACGTTTAAAATCTCCTGAGCGAGATGCGCTATCTTCGCTTTTTTCAGGCCGAACACGGGTGTTGGGCCAATTATCGACAGGCCGACGCCAGCAAGAATATAATATCGGAATGTTTTAAACTCACTCGCAAGCTTCTGATTGCGCCAGAGAAATTCCAACCGATAATATAAGTATGAAACCGCATGATATATGCGGACATCATGACTATCTAGAAATATCGATTCATCATACTCAGAAATAATTCCACGGTAGTCTCTAGCCGCGCGATGGGGCTGATAAAGCAGAGCGGCGGCTACAGCCTTCATAACAATCGCAGGTGGCATCACCCGCGTTCGTTCAACATCCATCCGACGATACTGATTGTCGCGTCTCTCAAAGTAAATAACTTCTTCTGGCTCTAGATTCCTACAATACTCTTCAAAGCTCTTCATGAATGGCCGAAGAGCCCAGAATTGATCATCTCGAACAGGATTTTGTCGATTTGTGCCAACAATGATAGAAGAAACAAACTCATCGTCTTTCGAACCGATCAATCGGAATGGCACTTGAATTTGCTGGGCAAGGTCGAGATTTGTTAAGGGATTATCTTCGTCGCCGTATACAAGGTCGTAAATAATGTTGCTCGTTTGACAACCGTTGACGATTTGGTAATCCTCGAGCCTGAATTTATCCCCTGTCCTGTCAATATTTTTCGAAACCACGGTTATACCGTTATTTCTGAATACGAACTCAGAGCCTCCCGATTTCCGCACCCCGTCCTTGATAGACATGTTTATTTTTGATTTAGGGTCGTAGTCCCTGATGTTATCAAAAAATACAGCCCTGTTCACACCGATGACATTGCCTTCCGCGTCATCTAGAGTATAGAGCTGGAGCAAATTCGAAGCATCAATATAACCGACATATGCCTCCTCCACGTGAGTGTTTACTGGCATAACCACATTACGCGGAAACTCGATCTCGACTTCGACGGCGCTGGTGGCAGCCCTGTAAAATCTCTGCAGCTCACTTGCGCCAACAAAGGAAACATCGATCGACTTGCTATCAAATATGTTTGTTTCGTTCAATTTCAACAGAAAATTATCGCGGAGTTTCTCAATCCTCGCAGGAGATTCGTAGTTTCCGGTGGTAATATAGTAGCAGCTAATTTTTGGATTTCGTTTTCCAACGCCATTTTCGTAAATAGCCTCAACCGCATCCATTAGATCGTCTAATGTATTGCTTTCATTTTTCAGATCACCATCGAAAAAACCTGAAATTGCGTCATAAAATTTCGATATATCTCCGTAGTCGTATGCAGTCCCCGTCTTCGCCTGAAAGAACATAAACTCAATTAAAGGGTTCTGTATACTCGATATTTTCTCTATTGCCTCCTGGCGATTTCTCACTATGTCGCCCTGTATAGTGATCGCAACGCCATCAATTCCGAATTCGTTACCTTTCAAATGAACGTCATAAGCATCTACATTTTCCCCCAGAAGCCCCGTAACAACGCAAAAAATTGAGTATATTTCGAACTGAGAATCTTGGCTTTCGGATTCAATATTGTTAGCGTTAGAGAATTCTCTCAATTGAGCACGTATGACGGGGTTCATTTTCTCTCCACCCATATGAGTTTGTGTTATCTATTGGGCGTTATTTGTAGCAGCAGAAGTTAATCCTCCGTTGCAGTCAAGCTAAAATTCTCACACTGATTGTGGCAAGGGAGGCCAGAGCGCATATAGCCATCGCCCACCGCCAGCAGATCCTCGGGTCAAGCCCGAGGATGACGGCCGTTGGCGGCCTGCCCAAAAAATCTCCCGGCAATCAAACTCTGCCAATCTGCACGAGACCTCTGCCCCAACGCAAAAGCCCCCCCGCCGCCCTCTCTTGTGGCACCAACCGCCACCACACCCACCGTCATCCTCGGGCTTGACCCGAGGATCCACCGCCGCATCCGGAACATCTCGCCCCACTCCCGGTTCGCCTCATGACCCCATCACGAGGAGAACCCCATGGCCGACCTGACAAAAACCTTCATATCCGCCCTGCAACAGCTGGAACAGGAACGGGACGTAACCACCATCGCGGCGCTTTTTGCGCCGGAGGCCAGCCTCTCCAATCCGCTGCTGCGGCAGGCGGAACAGGGGCAGGACGGTGCAACGCATTTCTGGTCGCAGTATCGCGATACGTTTGAAGACATCCATTCGGACTTCAAGGCGGTACAGGATACCGACGGCCTTTCCTTTCTGGAGTGGAGAAGCGAGGGCTCGATGGCCGGAGAGCGCTTTTCCTACGGGGGAGTGAGTGTCCTCGAGCATGACGTTAACAAGATCACCGCATTCCGCACCTATTTCGATACGCGCCACCTGCCTTCGCCGCATGCCGGACGGGCGAATGCGCCGGAAGGACAAGGCAGCGCCACATCCTCCCCTGAAAACAGCGATCTCGACCGCGCCCAGCGCGACGCCGCCGAACAGCGCGCCGCCGGCGGTTATGCCTGAAGACAACGGGTCACGGTTTTTGGCGCGCTATAACGTTCGGCACCTGCGGCCTGCCCCTCTGCCCTGTCGGGCATCTCCCCCACACGTGGGGAGATCAGCCGGAAGCCGCCGCCCGGTTCCCCAAAAAACCTTGGCAATTGCCTGCAATGGTGGTGAGAACGTGGACATCAACCACGCGGTGATCTCCCTCCTTGTGGGGGAGATGGCCGGCAGGCCAGAGGGGGGTGACCACAGCCGCGACGCGAGACGACTGGCACCAATCCCCCCCCCAAAAACATCCACCGCCAGCAGATCCACGGGTCAAGCCCGAGGATGACGACCTTTCGTGGCAGTACCCCGCAACAGGCGGACGCCCACCCCCACCAAAAAAAATCCACGCTCCCATTTTCCCCACCCCCTGCCCGTGCCCCTATAATGCCCCCGTCCCGCAGCGGATACACCGGCAGGCGTGCCGGCGATGCGGGGCCGGCGCTTGGCGGGAAGAGACGACGCAGGTCTTTCCGACAAGGGTTCGCGGAAATTGGTCTCCCTCCGGCGACACGGGGGAAATGGCGGGGCATCGGATGTCTTTAGCCGTTTTCATTCCAGCAAGCGCGCCGGGCGTGTCTGTGCGGCACACAGGGGAACCGAAGGAGGGCATCGGCCGCCCGTGATCCGTCCGGATCTTTTCCCTCCGGGAGAGTTTTCGGCGCGGGCGGCGGCAAAGGTGTTGGCCTTCGGTTCAGGCAGAGAGGCCCCAATCGCGAGCATAAACCGCCGAACGGGACGCTGAGAGGTGTCATTTATTCCAAACCTTATGCGGCAGCTCTCAGCGCCCCGACCGGTTTGATGATTTCGTAAAAATTTCACCACGGGCCGATGCGGCCGCGCGGGTCTTTAGCCTGCGCGAAAAACAGGGGAAGAACCATGGCTGAGCAGCTTTTTACCCAGGAGACCTATCTCCGCCGGGTGGCCGAGGGGCTCGGCCACCCGCAGTTCTGTTGCAAGCTGCGGGCCTGCCGCCGTGCGGGCCGCTGCTGCGGCGCCATGATCGATGACGGGCTGCCCGTCTGCGTCGGCAGGAGCGTCACCTGCAACAAAACCTATTCCGATTGCTTCGTCAGGTTGTGCTCAAACATGTTCGCCGGTTTCGCCCAGCCCACGCTGCCCGCCGATTGGGCGAAACACGCCGATCCCGATCAGATGGCGGCGGCAGCCGCCGTGATGCGCTCGCTTCTGCCGAACCGCTTCTGGCGCCGGCTTCACCGCTATCTGACAAAAATCACGACGGAGACCAGCGCGCAAACCGATGCGGAGATCAGCCCCGGGGCCTGATCAGGCACTCGCGGCCATGTCGGCGCGCGCGGCACTCTCCGCCCCCCGCGTTGGGCCGCCGGCAATATCCACGGCGGCAAAGGCCCGCGCGATCAGCTCCGGATCGATGCCGGGTTTTGTCGCTTCCGAAGAGAGGATCTGGCGAAACCGCCGCGCCCCGGCAAAACCTTGGAACAGGCCGACCATATGGCGCGTCACATGGTTCAGCCGCCCGCCGGAGGCCATCACGCGTTCGCCATAGGCCATCATCGTTTCGCACAGCGCCTGCCAGTCAAACTCACGGCTCGGCGCGCCATAGATCGCCTCGTCCACGCCGGTCAGCAGCCCGGCATTCTGATAGGCCGCCCGCCCCAGCATCACGCCATCGACATGATTCAAATGATGAAGTGCCTGATTCAAATCCGCAATTCCACCGTTTATCCCAATGAAAAGATGAGGAAAATCCCGTTTGACCGCATGCACCAGATCATAATCGAGCGGCGGAATATCGCGGTTCTCCTTCGGCGAAAGCCCCTGCAGCCAGGCTTTTCGCGCATGGATCCACACCGCATCGGCGCCTGCATCCGCCATCTCAGCAACAAAGGCCGGCAACACCTCTTCCGGCTGCTGGTCATCCACACCGATGCGGCACTTCACCGTCACCGGCACACTCGAGACGGCCTTCATCGCCGAAACGCACTCGGCGACCAGCTCCGGCGTCTTCATCAGGCAGGCCCCAAACGTGCCGCTCTGCACCCGGTCCGAGGGGCAACCGACATTGAGGTTGATCTCGTCATAGGAAAAATCCGCCGCAATCTTCACCGCCTCGGAAAGCTTCTGCGGGCTCGACCCTCC
The DNA here is from genome assembly GCF_058242805.1 of Neorhizobium sp. PAMB6716. Classification (NCBI taxonomy): domain Bacteria; kingdom Pseudomonadati; phylum Pseudomonadota; class Alphaproteobacteria; order Hyphomicrobiales; family Rhizobiaceae; genus Neorhizobium; species Neorhizobium sp. PAMB6716. Next base: position 1,328,062 of record NZ_CM177835.1, on the reverse strand, counting down.
AAGCTGCAACACGACAGGATGCTCCACCGCATCATGCCCCAAAAGCCTCTCCCGCGGCCCATGAATGATCGCATCCGCCACCACCATCTCGGTATAGAGCACCGCCCGCGCCGACAGCTGCCGATGAAAGAACCGGCAATGCCGATCCGTCCAGTCGATCATGGGTGCGACGGCGAAGATGGGTGCCTTAGAATGCAGGGATTTTCCTTTTACCATAGGGGCTTAAGCTCTTTCAGATTTGTATCGTTTGCAGCCGTTTGCTCCCTTTGACGCCCGTTTTGATCATGCTATTGCTACGGCGTAGCAAACGGCAGAGGCTTTGTAGCAAAACATGGGCACGATCGTCGAGCGACGGCGCAAGCATGGTTCGCGCGCTTATACCGCACAAATTCGGATCATGCGAGATGGCGTGAAGGTGCACACTGAGGCGCAGACTCGATCCCTGACAGCTTCACAGGCGACAAGCCCGGAGTGAACCTCGGGCTGGTGTCGCCGTATCGGGCGAACCAAAAGTGGCCTGGCCTCGAAGTTGCACGCGGCCCGCAATAGCGAAGGGTGCCCGCTCATCCTGCTTCTGAGTGAGGGGCAGATGAGCGACCACACGGGCGATCGGCTCATGATCGACGCCTTGCCAACCGCTTCGAGCCTGCTTGGCGACAAAGGCTATGACAGCAACTGGTTCCGCCATGCCCTTTTCGACAAGGGCATCGAACCGTACATCCCGCCGACAAAAAGCCGCAACAAGTCAATCGATTACAACGAAACTCTCTATCGCCAGCGCCACAAACCCGAAAACGTGTTCGCAAACTGAAAGACTGACGGCGCATCACTACCCGCTACGACCTCTGTGCTCACACCTTCTTTTCGGCAATTTGCACCGCCGCTACCGTCATTTTCTGGCTCTCATCAATGTGTGCTGCGCTACGTCAGATAAGCCTTGTGCAGGATTTCCGGATCCTTGACGAGCACATGCGGATCTCCGCTATAGGCGAGACGTCCTCGCGCCATGACATGGGCTTCGTCAGCCAGCGACAGTGCGACGGCCGTGAACTGCTCGATCAGCAGGATACCCGTTCCTTCGCGGGCCAGACGGGCGACCACGCCCATAAGGCGCTTGACGATTAGCGGTGCAAGGCCGAGCGACATCTCGTCGGCAAGGATAAATTTGGGTCGGCAGATCAGCGCCTGACCCAGCGCCAGCATCTGCTGCTGCCCGCCAGACATGGAGCCTGCCCGCTGGTTCCGGCGTTCGGCCAGTTCCCCGAAGATCGCATAGATCTCGTCGAGAGCCTGGGTGAGTGCCGCCGTCGAATGCCCGTGGCCGGCGGTCATCAGATTGTCCTCGACCGACAGGCCCGCCAGCACGCGATGGCCTTCAGGCACAGCCGCGATGCCGGCAGAGCGTACGACCTGCGTGCTCGCGCCACCGAGCGAGCGACCGGCGAACATGATGGTTCCCGCTTCCAATGGTAACGCCCCGGCCAGGGCCAGCACCAGCGAACTCTTGCCCGCGCCATTCGGCCCCAGCAGCGCCGTCACCTTGCCGGGCGCAAGCTGCATGGTCACGTCGTCGACGACCCGCTTGACGCCGCGACGGACCGACAGGTTGCGGATTTCAAGCACGCTCATTCCACCTCCTCCGTTCCCAGATAAACAGCGCGAACGCGATCGTCGGCCAAAACCGTCGCGGTCTCGCCATAGGTGACCAGCGATCCGAAATCGAGCACCATGGTATGCTGACAGGTTGCCTGGATCAGATCCACGTCATGGTCGATCAGAAATGTCCTGGCGCCGATCGTACCCGCAATCTCGGTGATCACGCTGCGAAGCCGCGCAACTTCAATTTGTGAAAAGCCCGCACCGGGCTCGTCAAGCAGGATCAGCTTCGGACGGCCGGCCACACATCGCGCCAGTTCCGTCATCCGCCGTTCGAAGGAATTGAGTGTGGCGACCGGCTGCCGGCGCAAGGCAGTCATGCCGGTGAACTCCAGCGCCTGCTGCAGGAAGCGTTCCCCCTCGCCGCGCGACAGCGGCAAGGCGTCGAGAACCACGCGCACATTGTCCTCGACGGTGAGTTCATCGACGGCCTGCTCCTTCTGGAAGGAACGCCGCAGACCCCAGCGCGCGCGCTGATGCGGCAAAAGCCCGGTAAGGTCATCGCCAAAGGCCAGAATACGGCCGGCCTGGGGCCGAACAAAGCCCGACAGGACGTTGAGAAAGGTGGTCTTGCCCGCGCCGTTCGGTCCGATAATGCCGACGACCGGCGCATCGAGCGAAACCGAAACTGACCGGAGCGCGGTCACGCCGCCGAAACTGACGGTGAGATTGTCGATCTCGATCATCGCGACTGATCCTTTCTGGCCCGGGCAATGAGGCCACGCGCGCGGTCCTCGATCTGGCCGGCCAGGCCGCGGGGCGCCGTGGCCAAGGCGTGAATGAGCGCTGCGCCGAAAATGATATAGGCCGCATCGCCATTCACCCCGAGATCGTTGAGCAGCGCCGGCACGAATCGATAGAGGCCAGCAGCAACGATCGCCCCGAGATGGGTCCAGGCCCCGCCGACAATGGTGAGCGCAAAAATCATCACCGATTCCGCCGCCGGAAAACTTCTCGCGTCGAGCATCTGCAGATTGCCGGCGAGCAACACCCCGGCGACGCCGGCCAGAAAGCCGGACAATGCAAAAGCCCAGATCTTGTAGTGGGTGACATCGACGCCGGCCGACATGGCGGCGGCTTCCGAACGGCGGATCATCGCCCAGGCCCTGCCGGGTCTGGCCTTCTCATGCCAGTGGATCAGCCCCATGCCGAGCGCCGCAACAATGACGCAGTAGCTAAAATACCCTGCGTCCGAGCCCGCAAAAACCGGGCGCGGCATGTATCCGGCAGCCTTGACCGCAAAGCCTAAAACCCCCTCCCCGCCATTCGGGAACTGAATGACATTGACCAGGATGGCAAAGGCACCGGCGATCATCAGCGTCACCAGCGCCAGATAAAGGCCCCGCATGCGAAGCGCCGGATAGGCGAAGATCATGCCGAAAATGGCAGCCGCGATACCGCCGGCCAAAAGGTTGACCTCGAACGGCGTGCCGAAACCATAGGCAAACCGCAGCCCAACCCAGCCGCCAGCCCCCATCAGCGCCACATGCGCCAGCGAAACGAGGCCCAGCCGCCGATAAAGCAACGCGATCGACGCAGATGTCAGCGTGTAGATGGCAACGCCCGTCAGAACCTTAAGCCAGAGTGCCGCCAGGAAGAGCGGCGGCAGGAAGGCCAGAGCAAGCACACAGGCAATCACCGGAACGGTGGATCGCGCAATCGCGGGTTTTTCTGACGGGGCAGCCGCGGAGAAGGACAGGTCGTGTGGCAAGGACATATCAATCTTCCCCGGCAAAAGTCAGGCGGCGGCTGCGCTGCAGCCACATCAGGGCGAGCGTGGCGATGACGAAGGGGGCGGCAACCCGGAACGGCGCGATCGGCTTGACAAGGGTCAGCATGCTTTCCGTGATCCCGATGACCAGTCCCGCCGAAAAGGTGACAGGAATGGACGTCAGCCGGCCGATAATCGTGGTGGCGATGACGGGGATGACGAGAAAGGTCAGCACAGCCGGATCCAGCCGGACAAGATCGCCGAACAGCAGCCCTGTGAACCCGGCGAGAGCACCGGAAATACCCCAGGCGATCGCCTCGACCTTGCGAACGGGCACACCCAACACGCCGGATACCTCGCGATTGTCGGCAAGCGCCCGCATCAAGAGACCCGTGCGAGTGCGGGTGAGATAGATGCCCATGGCGACCGTGGCAAAAAACCCGCCGCCAAAGGCGATCAGCCGTGTGCCATTGACGCGTAGTCCGAGAAGCTGCACCCCGACCGGATCCGAAAACAGCCCCAGCTTGCGGGAGGTGACCACCCAGATCAGGTTCATCAGCCCCAGCAGGCAGAGCGCAAAGCCAAGTGTCGCGACGGCCTTGATGACCGGTTCGCGATGCGACAGTTTCGGCGCGACGAGAAGCCCGAACCCCAGCGACAGGGCAAAGCTGACCGATATCGCAGCAACCCAGGCCAGCGGTTCGGGCAAATGCCATTCGAGGATCTGCCAAGCCGTCATGGCGCCCATGGCACCGATGGCACCATAGGCAAAGTTAAGCACACCGGTGGCGCGGTTGAGGATCACCAATCCCACGCCGCCCAGCGCATAAAGGGCGCCGACGGCAAGCCCCGAAACCAGGAACATTCCATAGGCGCCCAACATACCTGACATCCTCAGTTGCCAATGCCGAGCGCTTTTTCGTCGGCGCGGTAAGGCTCGAGATAGGCGCTGTCGACGTCGGCGCACTCACCGACCACCTTGTAGCCGCCCGCGACCATCTGGACCATTGTATTGGCATGGTTCGGCATGTGGCGGTCGCCATTGCCGACATAATAAGGGCCGCAGAGCAGATCGGAGGTATAGTTCTTGATGCCGCGGATTGCCGCGGTGACGCTGGCACGATCGAGCTTCGCCGGATCCTGTTTCAAAAGCGCATCGACGAAGAAGCGCGCCGAGAGATAACCGGCCTGGCTGAAGGTGTCGCGCGGGTCCTCGGGTTTGCCATGGGTATCGAGCACATCGCGCCAGTTGGTGGCATCCGGACCCGTGCCGTCGATCGGCGTCAGTTCGGCGTTGACATACAAGACACCCGCCCAGCCGTCGCCGAGCATGGCGGGCACATCGCGATCATAAAGCGGGGTGGAGGAGATCCATTTGTAATTGTCCCGCTGGCCCGATTCCTGCACGACTTTTAACAGCGCAGCCGCCATGCCGGCAGGCAGGTTGACGAGGATGGTATCGGCCCCCGATGCAACGGCTTCCAGGAAGGCGGAGTTCATGTCGGCCGCAGATGGATCGAGCAGCACGCTGGAGCCAGAAAGCCCCTTTGACTGCATATATTTTTCCGTCCAGCCGCAGGAATAGGGCCCCACACTCGGGATGGTCAGACCGATGCAGACGACGTTCTTCGAGCCGAGATTACCCACCGCCCACTGCGCAGCCCCGACCGACGAAGGAAGCGGGCCTTCATTGGTCGACACGATGTTGCGCGATTCAAAACATTCCGCCACCGCGCAGCCGGAGGCCATCGCCATCACGCCTTCTTCTTCGTAGAGCTTAGCGTTGACGCCCATCTCGACGAAGGAGGCATTGCCGACCAGGGCGACAACCTTTTTGTCCTTCACAAGCTTGGTTGCCACCTGGGCGGCGACTTCCGGGTTCCACTGATCGTCCTCGACCAGATATTCCACCGGGCGCCCATTGATGCCGCCATTGGCATTAATGCAGTCGAAATAGGCCTTTGCCGCCTTTGATGCAGACGAAAAGTCGTCCGGGCCCGTCTGGCCGACGATCGCACCGACCTTTATCGGCGCCCCGCTTGCCACCTGACCAGTGTTCAAACCGCAGCTCGGTGCAGCGACAGCCGTTCCGACATTGGCAAAAAACAGGGCCGCGACTGCGGCCGCACCATAAAGAAAATGCGCACTCTGCATGTTGTTTCCTCCCATGGGAGCCGGATGATCCCGGCGCGTGGCCAAATGGCCGATCAATGCCGCCCTCGCTCCTCCTCAGGCGGCAAGATCCTTTCCTAGAATGAAGCGGCTTGCCCGCTCCCCGATCATGATCGTCGGTGCATTGGTGTTACCGGACACGAGCGTCGGCATGATGGAGGCGTCAGCAACCCTCAACCGGTCGACGCCGAACACCTTAAGATCCTCGCCGACTACGGCCATGCGATCATCGGCAGGCCCCATCTTGGCGGTACCAGACGGATGAAACACGGTCTTCGACACGCTGCGGATATAGTCGCGCAAGGCCTCCTGATCCTTCTCGACACCCGGCTCGGGCAGAACGCGCCGCTTGATTAGCCTGGCGAGCGATGGTGCTTCGGTGATCCGGATGGCAAGTTCCACGCCACGAACCAGCGTCTCCAGATCGGCCGGGTTTGAAAAGCTGTTGGCATTAAACAGCGCCGGATCGTCCGGATTGGACGAGCGCAGCTTCACCGTGCCGCGCGACTGGGGTCGCAGGAAACACGGCCCGATCGAAATGCCGTGTCCTGGGTGCGCCTCACGCTCGCCGAAACCGTTGAAGCTTGGCAGCACATGGAACTGGATATCCGGCTGCCCCGTGCCCGCGGTGTCGACGAAACCACCGGATTCGACCACGGTGGAGGTGAGAAGCCCGGTCTTGGTCAGCATGTATTGCAGCATGTGGCCGACGGCAGGCAGACCACGATCCTGCCCAAACAGCGAGATCGGGTCACGCACCTCGGCCTGCACCGTGGCTTCCAGGTGATCCTGATAATTCTCGCCAACGCCCGGCAGGTCAGTGACAACGTCGATGCCGTGGGCAGCCAGTTGCGCTGCAGCACCGATGCCGGACAGTTGCAGGATTTTTGGCGTCGCGATGGCCCCGGCCGTCAGCACGATCTCGCCGCGGGCCTTGATGCGCTCGCCCGTCGACAACTGGACGCCGGCCGCCGTCCGCCCTTCGAACAACACCTTGTGAACCTTGGTTCCGGTCAGGATCTCAAGGTTGGAGCGGTTCTCCGCGTCGCGCAGGAAGGCCTGAGCCGCACTCCAGCGACGACCGTTATTGGTCGTCGTCTGGTAGAAACCGACGCCCTCCTGCAGCTGGCCATTAAAGTCTTCGTTGTAGCGCAGACCCGCTTCCTGGGCGGCACGCACGAAGGCCCAGGACAGAGGATGGCCGAACCTGCGGTCTGAGACCTTCAGGGCCCCCTCGCCGCCATGAAATTCGCCCGCCAGCCGCTGATTGCCCTCGATGTCCCGGAACACCGGGAGAACCTTGTCATAGGACCAGGATCGGCAGCCCATCTGCGCCCAGGTGTCGTAATCCTGGCGCTGGCCACGGATATAGATCATCGCATTGATCGAACTGCCGCCACCGAGCACATTGCCCTGGGGCACGATGTTCGGCTTGCCCTTAAGACCCGCATCCGGCTCGGACGTATAGAAATGGACGTCGCGTCCTTTCTCGATGACCTTGAAGAAGGTCGCCGGAATGTGGATGAAGCGATCGCTGTCCTTCTGGCCGCTTTCGATCAGCAGCACGCGGTTGGCCGGATTTTCCGACAGGCGGGCAGCGACCACCGAACCCGATGAACCGCCTCCGACCACGATATAGTCAAATTCACGCATGGAACTCCCCTCCCGGAAGCAGGCTTCCGTTTCGCCAAGCCAGCAACTTCGTCTTGCCGGTCAAAATCAGGAAAAGACGGTCTGGATGACCGTGAATTCCTTCAGCCCATCGACGCCGAACTCCACCCCGACGCCGGATTGCTTGACGCCGCCGAAGGGCGCATTGGGCTGGATAGCACCGTGCTTGTTGATCCAGACCGAACCGCATTCGAGGCGGCTCGCGACCGCTTTGGCCTGCGCCACGTCGCTGGACCAGACGGACCCGCCGAGACCGCTCGGATTGTCATTGGCCATGGCGATGGCCTCTTCGATGTCATGGTATCGGACGATCGGCAGCGCCGGACCGAATTGCTCGAGATCGACGAGCTTGGCGCCGTGCTGCAGGTCCGCAATCAGCGTGACGGGATAGAAGTAACCCGCCCCCGCGGTCGGTTGTCCGCCCGTCAGCACCCGTCCGCCCTTTTCGATCGCGTCGTTGACATAATCGGACACGATGGCGAACTGCTGCGCGTTCTGAAGCGGTCCGAGCACGCTGTCATCTGCCAGCCCGTCGCCGACCTTGATCTGCTCCGCATAGGCGGCAAGCGCTTCGCAAACGGCATCATAGATGCTGTCATGGACGTAGAGGCGCTTGAGGCAGGCGCAGGTCTGGCCACTGTTGATGAAGGCGCCCCAGAACAGGCCCTCGGCAATCGCCTTGGGATCCGCATCCGGCAGCACGATGCCGGCATCGTTTCCGCCGAGTTCCAGCGTCAGGCGCTTCAATGTGTCGGCCGCCGACGCCATGACCCGGCGACCGGTGGCCGTCGACCCTGTGAAGGTGACCTTGGCGATATCCTTGTGAGTTGTCAGCGCGCTGCCGAGATCATTGTCATCGGTGATGACGTTGACCACGCCCGGCGGAACGACAGTGTTGAGCAGTTCCACCAGCCGGATGGTCGACAGCGGCGTGTTCGGTGAAGGCTTGATGACGACGGTGTTGCCGGTGCGAATGGCGGGAATGATGTGCCAGCAGGCGATCATCACCGGCCAGTTCCACGGCGTGATTGCGCCAACGACACCGATGGGCTTGCGGTGCAGCTCGACCCGGCCTTCCGGTCCATCCTGCACGATCTCGACCGGCAGTTCGAGCGAGGCGGTATAGCGGGCCCAAGCGACCGCACCGCCGATCTCGAAGCGTGAGCCGAGGCCGTTCAGCGGCTTGCCCTGCTCCAGGGTCAGAAGGTGGGAGAGTTCATCCGCGTGAGCCTCGATGGTCTCGGCAATCTTCGCGCACAAGGCGGCGCGCTCTTGCGAACTGGTCGCGGCCCAACCCGGAAAGGCCCGCTTGGCGGCGGCGATGGCCGCTTCCAGGTTATCGAGCGATGCGAGCGGCGACAGCCCGACCACCTCACCCGTCGACGGGTTCTTTACCTGTCTGTGGCGCGCGGTAGCGATCGACTGTCCATCGATGACGAGTCCGTATTCCTTCACGAGGCATCCTCCCATGCACGATCATGGGAGGAGGTTAGCGCCCGTCAGAGCCGTCGTCTTGGAACGGGACGCGGCCCGAATTGGACAAAAACGCGACGACCCGCGCAATCGACAATCAGGATGCGACATCCTTCGGCGAGCAATCGAACAGCTTGCGGAAACTCCGGTTGAAATAGGAGATATCGTTGAACCCGACTGAATAGGCGACATCGGCGATGGCCCCCGGCTGGCGCGTTCCACGCAGGCTCTCGAGCCGGGCCCGTGCCAGATGCAATCGCTTCAGCTTGATCATGCCGGTCACCGTCGTGCCCTGGGCATTCATGTCTTCCTGCAGGGTGCGGAGCGACACGCCGATCCTGTTTGCCAGCCATTGCGGGGTCAGCCATTCCTCCGTCAGGTTCTCGTCGATGAGCACCTGCACCACCTCGATCCGCCCGGTCATGCTGTCTGGTCGCAGGAAAAGCTCTTCGCCGGGATCGGAAGCAAAGGCCTGACGGGTCGTGTTGAACAGCAGTTCGCGCAGATGGGGCGCCCGACTGTCGTGGTTCGACGTCTTCATCAGCTTTGCGATGAGCGCGCCGAGCATGACCGACATCGGATCGTCGGCGCCGATCTTGCGGCTGACCGACATGCGCGTGGACCTGTCCGACAGAAGGAACTGGCGCGGCATGTGAACGGAGAGATGGTTGGAAAACGAGCCGCCAAAATAGAACATCGAAGGCCGTGCCGAATCGACCAGAATGCATTCCCCGGGGTCGAGCCGCTCCTGGCGGCCGGATTGCTCTATCCCGCAGGACCCTTCCAGTTGCAGCAACAGGAAAAGGTTGTCCCCATGGTCCGCCCGGATATCGTCAGGATCGCGGCGGATGAAATCGAGATTGTTGGCGACCTGGGCGACTTCCATGCCACCGGCATTCGAGACCTCCGCTCCTCCAACGACGCGATCACGGCGATCAAGCCGGCTTGGATTGAAAGTGCCGCAGATCGATTTCAGGTTCGCCGACCAATCATCGAAATGCAGGCTCGGCCATTGCTGCGGGATTTTTCCCGCAAAGCTCTCCAGATACATATCCGCCTCCTCCCAAAGCCGGTTTCGTATTTAGTGAGCATGTTAACAATTTTTGGCGAATGTCAAATCCTCCCGCGCCCGCAATGGGGCGGGCGACGGCCCATCGCAAATTTGCCTGACCAAAGTCGCCAGACGTCAGGCGACCTCACCCGCCAATGCCAATGTATCGGCGACGTAACGCTTGAGCCGCTCGGCCGTATCCGGCATGTCCAAGCGATGCCCGGCCCAGCCGATATAGGTGACGCTGCGCAACAACATGAACAGGGGCAGCGTCTCGAGGTGGTTATCCGGCAGCGATCGGACGGTGCGATAACCTTCGATCAACGCCGCCGCCATCAGGGGATAGGCCGGTTCGTCCCGGTTCTTGAACAGCGCCGTCGCGATGTCGAACATGCGCCAGCCATGGCCGCCATCATCGAAATCGATCATCTCGATCTTGTCGCCGTCGATGAGCACGTTTTCCCGCACCAGATCTGCGTGGATCAGACCGTAGTCGAGCCCCAGGGCGCCGCTCTCCTCCACTCGTTTTCGTAGACTGTCACACAACTCGCTTAGGCGTCGTGCCTCCTCTGGCGACAAGCCGGGGCAATCCCAGAACCGTCCCCAGAGCGGCGTCTCCCCGAGCAACCCGTCAACATTCCAGGCGGGACGGACAAAGGACGCAGACGACGCCCAGGCATCGCTGATCGCATGCATCCGCGCCATGGCGTCACCCAGCGCCCGGAAGATCCCGACGAGCGCATCCGGTGTATGGGACAGTGGCACACCAGACCGACCGAGTGGTGCCCCCCGCATCCAGCTGACGATATCGGCATGCTGGCTGGCGAAATCATGGCTTTCATCCAGGCCGATGATATGACGTCCATCCGTGGTCGCCACGGGCACCGGAACCCGCAGACCGGCTTCGCCCAAGGCAGCCATCCAGGCCAGTTCCGAAACGAGTGCAGGCTGACCGTGATAACCCGGCCGATGCAGCCGAAGAGCCGCCGGCTCGCCATTGGCAAGGCGGATGCGAAAGACTGCATTTTCGCGATATTTGAGAAGTTCCGGCGTTTGTGCGGCAAGCCCCCAGGCAGCGAGCGCCTGCTGGGCGCGCGCTGTCAGTGCCTCAAGCGTCGGAACGCTGTTCTTGTGTTCCATCTGCGCTGTCACAGCCCCGCCAACACGTCGTCAAGAGTGGAGAGCATCAGGTCGGCATTGTCCTTGGAAAAGGGCATGGGCGGCCGGATCTTGGTGGCGCATTGGTGGATGCCGAGCTTGCCCATCAGCACGCCCCGCTGACGCATCTCGTTGATCACCCGTGTGGCGATATCGGCGGCACCGGCTTTCGTTTCCCGATCGAGCACCAGTTCCGCACCGAAAAACAGACCGTTGCCACGCACGTCGCCGATAATGTCGTGTTTTGCGGCCAGCCGCTTCAAGCCATCCTTGGCGTAAGCACCGACGATGCGGGCATTCTCCATCAGCTTCTCGTCCTCGATCACATCGAGAACCGCCATGGCCGCCGCACTCGACACCGGATTTCCGCCAAACGTGTTGAAATAACGGAAGGCCTTGCGGAAGGCATTGAGCGTATCGGCATTGGCGACAACGCCGCCGACCGGATGGCCATTGCCCATCGGTTTGCCGAGGGTCACCACGTCGGGCAGGATGCCGATGCGCTGGTGACCCCACATGTGACCGCCGGTCCGGCCGAATCCCGGCTGAACTTCGTCGCAGATGACGAGACCGCCCGCCTTGCGCACGGCAGCGACAGCCTTGTCGAGGAAGCCTGCCGGCAGATCCGGAAAACCCTCATTGGCGAAATACGGGCAGATGATCAGCGCGGAAAAGCCGAACGGGCTTTCCTGCAGCGAGGCGATCGCCTTTTCCACCTCTGCGGCAAAGGCTTTCGCAAAGGCGTCACCGGGCTCGCCACCAAGCGGGCGATAGCTGTCAGGCGCCGGAACATGGCGGACATGGCCGCCATAACCGCCGACGGGGGGCATGCGGATCGAGAGCTGCGACACGGCCGTGGTATTGCCGTGATAGGTGAAGTCGGTGGCAATGACACCCGTCTTGCCGGTCACGGCCTGCGCCATGCGCAAGGCCACGTCATTGGCCTCGCTGCCGGTGCAGGTCATGATCGCCGTGTCGAGGCTTTTGTCGAAGGTGGCCGTCAGCCGCTCGACATAATTCAGGATGCCCTCGTGCAGATAGCGCGTATGCGTGTTCAGCGTCGAGGCCTGGCGGGTGATCGCCTCGACCACGCGCGGATGGCAATGGCCGACATGCGGCACATTGTTGTAGCAGTCGAGATATTTGCGGCCATCGGCATCCCAGAGCCAGACGCCCTCTCCGCGCACCAACTGGACCGGATCCTGATAGAACGTCGACATGTTACGGCCCAAAAGCCGCTCACGGCGTGCCAGCAGGGTTGCGTTATCGGTCATCTCACTTACCTCCCGCGGCCGCAGTCAATCCGGCATCGAGAGCCGCAAGAATGCGGTTCACATGCTCGGTGGTGATGATCAGGGATGGGGAGACGATGACGTTGGTCCCGGACGTGCGCACCATGACGCCGGCCTCATAGGCCTTGTCCTGCACGGTCTGGACCACGCCCTTTGAAGCACCCGTTTTTGTCGCGCGATCGCTGACCAGTTCGAGTGCGCACATCAGCCCCTTGCCGCGCACGTCACCGATCAATTCATGCCGGGTCTGGAGTTCGCGCAAGCCCGCCAGCAGTTCCTCCCCACGCGCCCCGGCATTGGTCGCGACATCGAGACGCTTGGTCTCCTTCAGCGTCGCGAGCGCGGCTGCGGCCCCCACCGGATGGCCGGAATAGGTATAGCCATGGCCAATCGTGCCGAGCGTATTCTTGTTCGCCTCGAATGCCTGGGCGATCTTGTCGGCGATCATCACGGCGCCGAAGGGGAAATAGCCATTGGTGATGGCCTTGGCCGTCGACATCATGTCCGGCTTCACGCCCCAGAGGCGCGACCCAGTCCATGCACCGGTGCGGCCAAAAGCAGTGATCACCTCGTCGGCGATCAACAGGATGCCGTGTCGGTCGCAGATCTCGCGCATCAGCGGCATGAAGGTTTCGTGCGGCACCATGATGCCGCCAGCACCCAGCACCGGCTCCATGATGAAGGCCGCGATGGTATCAGCGCCCTGGAAGGCGATCTCGTCCTCGAATTGCCGGCCGATGGCAGCAGCAATCTCGGCCGGATCGTCTGTGCCGAAGGGGTTGCGATAAGCGTAAGGCGCGGCCAGATGCGAGACGCCGGGCAGAAGCGGCTCGTAGTTGCGCCGGTTGTTGGCATTGCCATTAACCGAGGCGCCGCCGAAATGCGTGCCGTGATAGCCCTTTTTCAGCGCAACGAACTTGGTGCGTTCCGGCTGACCATTGACCTTGTGATACTGGCGGGCGAGCCGGAGGCAGGTCTCCACCGAATCCGAACCGCCCGAGGTGAAGAACGCCCGGGTCAAGCCGTCCGCCTTGAACCATTCTGCAAGCTCATAGGAAAGCTCGATCAGCGGCGGATGCGTCGTGCCACGAAAGGCCGAATAATAGGGCAGTTCTTCCAGCTGCTCACGGATCGCCTGCTTGATCGGCTCCGAGGAGTAGCCGAGATTGACGTTCCACAGCCCGCCAACACCGTCCAGCACCGTCTTGCCATCTATATCAGTGATTTCGACACCGGATGCCGCCTTGATGATGCGGGGCGGATTGGCCAGCATGTCGGCCGGATGCGCCATCGGATGCCAGGCGTGACGAGCATTGTTTTCAGTCAGAAAGTTGGTTTCGCGCATGGCGCCGTCCTTTTTTCTCAAAGTCCAAGCATGGAGAGGGCGCGGGCATAACCGTCCGCGGGGCGTGTGACGTCGAAATGCACACAGGGCAGATCAACCGCCTGCGCACCTTCGATATTCTTCAACTGGTCGTCGACGAAGACGCAGGCCTGGCGATCCAGGCCGACCTCGGTGATCACCTGCTCATAGGCACGGGGATCCGGCTTCAGGATCTTCGTATAGGTCGCATCAACGATCACATCGAAGAGATCGATCAGCGGAAAACGCTTGCGGAACTCGACGCCGTAGAACAGGTCGAGTTCGTTTGACAGGATGGCGAGCTTCAACCCGGCCGCCTTCGCCCGGGTGATCGCCTCGCGCGCTTCGGGGCGCAGGACAAGTTCGGCCTCGGCACCGCGGGCCCGCTGTACGAAGGTCTTCATGTCGGTCCAGTCTTCGCCGACGAGACGACCGACTTCGGCGGTCCGCGTCATCCAGTAGTCACGCTCGGTGATCTCGCGGTTCTGCATGGAGACCCAGAGCGGATCGGTTGTCGTGTCAAAAGGACCACGCCAGCAGAGCGTGCCGGCCGGCAGACCGAGCGCCCGCTCGGTAATGTCGTGGGTCTCGAACAGCGTGCGGGTCACAACGCCGCCGAAATCGAGGATGAGAGCACGGTTGCCTGTCATGGTCTGCCTTCCGGAATAATGCCTTCGGAAACCCAGGCGTCAAAGACGGCAAGGGCCCGTTCAGAAAAAAGAGGAGAATTGATATGGGCCTCGACCTCGTGCAGCGTCACGCCAGCCGGGATCGCGCTGCGCATGGCGACGTTGAAGGCCGCCAGGCCATCCGGATCGTGCAGCGGCTCGCCCGGCAGATCCCAGGCCTGCACCCCATGCAGGGGCAGGAGAAAGGCAACAGGCGCCGTTGCATGCGACAGTTTTTCGCCGATCAGGGCCGCAGTCGCCCGTCGCCCGTCCTGCGATGTGGTAACCGAGCCGATCAGTCGGTTATGCGCATGATAGGGCCGTTCTGCCAGCGCAGGCGGGCGGACCTGCCAGGAAGGCATATCCACCATGTCCATGGCCCCCGGCGCTACCAGCTGCGGAATGCCGAAACGCCCGGCGTTTTCCAGCCGATCCGGGCCTGACGTGACCACCGTACCGTTCTGGTGATTGACGACTTCCTGCATGCAGAAATCGAAAACGGCGGCAAAACCCTTCTGAGCGGCTATCGCCTCGTAGGCCCGCCCACCCATGCCGGTGGAGTGGAACACGGCCACTTCATAGCCCCGACGCTCCAGTTCCGGACGCAGATGTTTCATGTAGCGCAGGCAACTCGCGCCGAGCGAGGTCATGCCGATGAGAGGGCGCTCCTGCGACGGTCTGACGCTGGTGCGCGCAGCCCCCACAACAGCGCCGCAGGCCTGGGAGAGCACGGCGCGGCAAATGCCGTTCAGCCCATACAATCCGCCCGCCCACAGGATCATCATCAGATCCGGCGCAATACGCTCAGGCGGAACAAGGTGCGAATAGGCAATGGTGGACGCGACAAATTTCGGCACGCCAAGCGGCAGAGCCGCCGCCACATCCAGCGCAAGATCAGTGCCCATGGAGCCGCCGAGTGCAATGATCGCATCCGCCTTGCCGGCGGCATGCAGCGCCTTGGCAAGCGTCGCGGCACCAGCCGACATCAATTCCATCGCCGAATGCTCGTCGCCGCTGCCAATGATCGCCTCGATCGTGGTGCCGGCGGCGGCTGCAATGTCATGGCGCGAATAATCCGGCCGATACGGCGGGTCCGAGAGGACGCTGACATCGACCATGACCGGCTCGCCGCCGGCCTGACGGATGATATCGGCCATGAACTGCAACTCGTCCGATTTCGTGTCACCCGTTCCGATGACGAGGATATTCGGTGTATGCGTGCTGGCGGTTGGTGCTCCAGGGCTCATTCAACTCGGTTCCCATGTTTTTATTGTCGTGTTCCCGAGGGTCTTTCCGACCCGTAGTATTTTTCTGAAATGCGCTTAGCGGCGTCCGTGACGGAGGCACCGAAACGGGCAAGGGTCGTTGCCTTGGCCCGCGCAACGGGCGCCGCGATGGTGATCGTGCCGATCGGCTGACCGCTCGGAGAAAGGATCGGTGCCGCCGTACTGACAACACCGACCTCCATGCCCTGGTCGCCGACCGAATATCCACGCTCGACCGTCTCCTGCAGCATCCGTCGCAGGACGGCTGCATCCGTCACGGTGTGGCTGGTGAAGCTCTGAAGCGGCTTGGCCAGAACGGCCTCAATCAGGCTGGGCGACGAAAACGCCAGAAAGGCCAGACCCGATGCGGTCGCGTGAAACGGCAAATAGGTGCCGACCTCGACGATCACCCGATGCGCGCGCGGCGAGTCCTCCACATGGATCGTCGCCAATCGCCCGCTGGCAAATTCCGACATGTGGACCGTCTCTTCCGCTGCCTCCACCAACGCCTTGACGAAGGGAACGGCTACGCGCAGCAGCGGATATCGCGCTTCCCGGATGCGGGCCAGACGGACCGGTGCCGCGCCAATCCGGTATTTGCGGGTCTCCGTGTCCTGCTCGACGAAGCCGTGTTTTTCCAGCTCCACCAGCAGGCGGCGGGCTGTTGCCTTGTCCAGATTGCACAGCCGCGCGATGTCCGTCAGTCCCGAATCTGTGGTCAATTGCGAGAGGCTGTCCAGCAGGGACAGGGCTTTGCCAACGGTGCTCATAAGGTCTCTCCTTGTTCGCTTCCCCAGACCCGCACGCCAAACACCTGAGTTCCGTTCCTCATCGCATGTCGATCGCTATTCCACCCAAGCGGCGGACGCAATCTACTTAACATGCGAATTAACTTGACAGGGTTGATCGATGTTTGCAAGTCTATATTTGAAGCTATGGTTCACTATACGAACCGATAGCCCGAACAGCCGAAAACCACAACAAAAATGATCGGCATGCATCGGAGGAGGCTTCGAATGAGGAAATGGCTTCGGCACTGCCGGGGCAACGTCTGGTTATCGCAACAAGGGGAACGTTAGCGACATGGACAATCAATTCTCGCAGAGCGCAGGCGGGCAAAACCAGCTGCGCAAGAATAGCCTCGGCGTAGGCGCCGTCACATTCCTGGTGGTTTCGGCCGCGGCACCCCTGACGGCAGTTGCCGGTGGCGTTCCGCTGTCCATGTTGCTCGGCAACGGAGCCGGCATCCCGCTGACCTTCCTTCTGGTCACGGGCATCCTGATCCTGTTTGCCGTCGGTTATGTCGCCATGGCACGCCATATCCGCAACGCCGGCGCCTTTTATGCCTATACCGCACAGGGTCTCGGCGGCATGATGGGTGGGGCGGCAGCCCTGATTGCCATCCTCGCTTACAACGCCATGCAGATCGGCGTTTTCGGCCTCTTCGGTGCCGCCACATCCGGTTTTTTTGCCGGCATGGGACTGGAACTCCCCTGGTGGGTCTGGACCTATATCGGCATCGCCATCGTCGCCGTTCTCGGTTATCGCAGCGTCGATCTGTCGGCCAAGGTTCTGACCGTTCTCGTCATCCTGGAATACCTCGTCGTCCTGGTCATTGATGCGGCCATTTTCTTCAAGGGTGGCAACAGCGGCCTTTCGACCGTGCCCTTCACGCCCACGGCGATGATGAGCGGAACGCCGGCCATCGGCATCCTCTTCTGCTTTGCCGCGTTCATTGGCTTCGAAGCAACCACGATCTACAGCGAGGAAGCCCGCGAGCCGCACAAGACCGTGCCGCGTGCCACCTATAATTCCGTTCTGATCATCGGCCTCTTCTATATGCTGACCTCGTGGTTGATGGTCGTCGGTGCCGGTGTCGACAAGCTCGTGCCGGAACTGCAAGGCCTTGCCGATCCGACGACCTTCCTCTTCGGCCTGGCCGAGCGGTATGTCGGCGCCTGGATCATCCCGATCATGAACACGCTCTTCGTCACCAGCCTGTTTGCCGGCGTGCTCGCCTTCCACAATGGCGTTGCCCGTTACATGTATGTTGCCGGTCGTGAAGGCCTGCTGCCCAGGGCAGTCGGTACCACCCACCCGCTTTTCCAGAGCCCGCATGTCGGCTCGGTGATCCAGACTGTCATTGCCGTCCTGGTGATCGCGCTGTTTGCCGCCACCGGCCAGGATCCGGTACTGGCGCTGTTCTCGTGGCTGACCAATGTCGGAACACTGGCAATCATCCTGTTGATGGCCTTTACGGCGTTTGCCATCGTGGCCTTCTTCAGCCGCAACCCAGGCCTGGAAAACAATGTTCTGGTCACCAAGGTGCTCCCGGTCGTCACCGGCGCCATCCTTTTGGCCCTGGTCATCTACATCGCCCTCAACTTCGGGGGCATCGCCGGTGCAAGCGGCTTCCTTGCGGTGTTCCTGCCGGGCCTGGTCGCAATCGCCGCCATCATCGGCTTCATCGCGGCAGCGCGTCTGAAGTCGACTGACGCCGCCCGCTTTGCCCGCCTTGGGGCTGGTCAGTCCGCCTGATCGGTGGATGACGGATTGAATGACAACGCCTGGCGGGCATCTTGCCCGCCAGATTTCCAGGCGCGAGGAACACGTATGCAGGACAAGATCAATCAGCGTCGGGTGCTTAACATCGCCCCGCAGGCACTGTTCATCGATGGCGCGTGGCGAGAGCCACAAACTGGCGCCACAATGGATGTCATTTCGCCGATCGACGGCCAGAAAGTCACCACCATTGCCGATGCGGCAGCAGCCGACGTCGATCTCGCCGTCAAAGCCGCCCGCAAGGCCTTCGACAAGGGCCAATGGTCAAAGGCCGCTCCCGCCGAGCGCAAGAAGGTGCTGCTGCGCATTGCAGAACTGATCGAGCGCGACGCGCTGGATCTCGCCGTTCTGGGCGTGCGCGACAACGGCACAGAGATCAGCATGGCGCTGAAGGCCGAACCCGGCAGTGCCGCCGCAACCTTCCGTTATTATGCCGAGGCCATCGACAAGGTCTATGGTGAGATTGCACCGACCGCCCCGAACGTGCTCGGCCTGATCCAGCGCGAACCGGTCGGTGTGGTCGCCGCCATCGTGCCCTGGAATTTCCCGATGATGATCGGCGCCTGGAAAATTGCCCCCGCGCTGGCCGCCGGCAATTGCGTCGTGCTGAAGCCGGCCGAAGGCGCATCGCTGACGCTCCTCAGGCTTGCCAGCCTCTGCGCCGAGGCCGGGCTTCCAGAGGGCGTCCTTAATGTCGTCACCGGCCGCGGCGCCGTCACCGGTGAAGCGCTCGGCCTGCACCCTGATATCGACGTGCTGGTCTTCACCGGCTCGGGCGGTGTCGGCCGCCGCCTGCTAGAATATTCGGCGCGTTCCAATCTGAAGCGGGTTTATCTGGAACTGGGCGGCAAATCGCCCAACATCGTCTTTGCCGACGCACCCGACCTCGACAAGGCGGCAAAGGTTTCGACCTCAGGCATTTTCCGCAATTCCGGACAGGTCTGCGTGGCAGGGTCACGACTGCTGGTGGAAAAATCCATTCACGAGGAGTTTGCGGAAAAGCTCGCCACGCTCGCCGCCGCCATCAGGGTCGGTGATCCCTTGTCCCTGACAACCGAATCCGGCGCCATCGCCAGCGAAATCCAGCTCAAGAAGGATCTCGGTTTTGCCGCGCAGGCCGTGTCGGAAGGTGCTCGCCTGCGGACCGGCGGAAAACGCATTCTCGAGGAGACCGGCGGTTTCTACATGCAGCCGACCGTGGTCGACGTGACCCCGGACATGACGCTCGCGCGCGAAGAAGTCTTCGGCCCCATCCTCTCGATCATCCCCTTCGAGACGGAAGAAGAGGCGCTGCAGATGGCCAATGCCACCGATTACGGTCTGGCCTCTGCCGTCTGGACATCCAATCTCTCCCGCGCACACACCATGGTGCGTGGCATCAAGGCCGGCGTCGTGCACGTCAACACCTATGGCGGCTCTGATAACACCGTGCCACTCGGCGGTGTCAAACAATCCGGCAACGGCCATGACAAGTCACTGCATGCACTGGAGAAATACACCGATCTGAAGACCGCCTGGTTTCAGCTGTGAACGCTGCAGTGACGACAAGAGAAGGGGCTGCCGCTACGGGCGGCCCCATTTATTTCCTCTCCACCGCGCCCGGCATCCATGGCATGTCATGCGGAGAATTTTCGCATCGGCCAGGCGGCGTGTCAGCGAGAGAAACCAGCAAGCACACGGTTGCCGTTTTCGTCAGCGGGTCGCAGTCGCGTCGCATCCACGACAACAGTGCAAGCCTCTGCCGGCATCCACCGGTTTCGAACGGACAAGGCGCAATGCTGCAACCGCCACACCGGCCGGAGCATGAGGCTTCTCAATAAACCTTGGCCTCCCCGGCGCCCTTGGTCGGTTCAGCACCCCTGAAATCGGCAAGCAGCTTGCTGGTGGCATTTGCGAAAAGTGTAACGTCATTGCCGATGGCAACAAAGGTGGCTCCAAGGTCGACATAACGTTTTGCCAGCGCCAGATCACCGATGAGGATACCGGCGGCCTTGCCATGCGACTGGATCTTCAAAAGTGCCCGCTCGACCTCAGCCTGGACTTCAGGCGCCCCGGGTTTGCCGAGATACCCCATGTCGGCGGCAAGGTCAGCCGGGCCGATAAAGACGCCATCGACGCCCTCGGTTGCTGCAATCTCGTTGAGGGCAGCAAGGCCGGCCCGGCTTTCGATCTGCAACAGCAGGCAGATCTCATCATTTGCCGTCTGCAGGTAATCCGGAATGCGGGAAAAGCGCGAAGCGCGCGCCAGCGCTGCCCCCACGCCGCGCACGCCATGCGGCGGATACCGCGTCGCCTTGACCAGCTCGGCCGCCTGCGCGCCGCTTTCGACCATGGGAATGAGCAGCGTCTGCGCGCCGATATCGAGCAATTGCTTGATGATCCAGGTCTCGCCGATCGGCGGACGGATGATTGCATGGCTCGACGAGCCCTTCATCGCCTGCAACTGCGCGACCAGAAGCGGAATATCGTTCGGCGCATGTTCGGCGTCGAGCAGAAGCCAGTCATAACCGGCATCCGCCGAGATCTCGACCGTATAGGGATTGGCGAGCGCCTGCCAGAAACCGATCTGGGTCCGTTTTTCCCGGAGCGCCAGCTTGAAGGTGTTTTGCGGTGCGGGCATTGCCTAATCCTTATCCTTACGCGAAAAACAGGCTGACGGTACCGTAAGGGCCAAAGTCGCCGACAATCGTGTCCCCGTGCCGGGCCTCGATCGGGCGAATGAAGGACCCGGCCAGAACCACCTGCCCCGCCTCGATGCCATCGCCATACTGCGCAAGCCGGTTGGCAAGCCAGGCGATACCGCGCGCCGGCTGGTTGAGGACACCGGCACCAAGGCCGGTTTCCTCGACTTCCGCGTTGCGCGAGACGATGGCACCCATCCAGCGCATGTCGATCTGGTCGGGGCGCACGGCGCGTCCGCCAGTGACGATGCCGGCGTTGGCGGCGTTGTCCGAAATCGTGTCGAAGACGGTGCGCGTCTTCTTCGTCTCGGGATCAACACGAAGAATTCGAGTATCGAGGATTTCCAGCGCCGGCGTCACGTAATCGGTGGCGTTCAGCACGTCAAAGACTGTCACCCCCGGCCCCTTCAGCGGCGCCTTCATGACGAAGGCGATTTCCGCCTCGATGCGCGGCTGGATGAAGCGGTCCTTGGGGACAGTCGCGCCATCCTCGAACACCATGTCGTCGAACAGCACGCCGGAATCGGGGATATTGATGTTGAGGGCGTATTGCATGGCCTTGGAGGTAAGTCCGATCTTCCAGCCGATCACCTTGCGACCGGCCGCGATCTTCTTTTTTACCCATGCCCCCTGGATGGCATAGGCGTCGTCCATGCCGATGGTGGGGTGTTTTAGGGACAAAAGGCCGGTCTGCACACGGCTACGCTCGGCTTCGTCCAGCGCTGCGGCTGCCGCTTCGATGTGCTCTGGGGTCATGTCAAAACACCTCGTCGGCAATGGTGTTGCGCAACAGGCCGATCCCGTCAGCCTCGACCTCGACCACGTCGCCCGGTTTCAGCCAGATCGGCGGATCGAAACGTGCGCCGGCCCCCGTCGGCGTCCCGCAGATGATGACGTCGCCGGGAACCAGCGTTGTGAAGGTGGAGATGTAGTTGATGATCTTGGCGAAGGAGAAGATCATCCGGCTGGTGCGATCCGATTGGCGAACCTCGCCGTTGACGCGGGTCTCGAGCTTGATGTCAGCAAGCTGGCTTTCGTCGGTGAAGGGCACCAGCCACGGCCCAATCGAGCCGGAGGCGTCGAAATTCTTGCCCTGCGTGACGTTGAACTTCGCGTGGCGCACCCAGTCGCGCAGCGTGCCTTCATTGCAGAGCGTCAGTGCCGCGATATGCGAAAGCGCCTCCTGTTCCGGAATGCGCCGGCCACCCTTGCCGATGACGATGGTGATTTCGCCCTCATAATCGAGCTGGTGGCTTTCCGGCGGACGGATCAGCGGCCGGCCATGGCCGGTAAAGGAACGCGGAAACCGGATGAACAAGGACGGGTTCGGCGGCGCCGCCTGCCCGTCCTTGTATTCCTCATTGCGGTCCGGAAAATTCACGCCGACGCAGATGATCTTTTCCGGCGCCAGCACCGGGATTTCATAGGTGATCTCGCTTACCGGAAAGTCCGGTGCGTGGCCTGCGACCGCGTCCAGAAGCTCGGTGAAGGCATTGGCCTCCACCACCTCGCGCAGCGTCGGATATTTCGCGCCGAACCGGGCTGACAGGTCGATCAACCCATCGCCAACGATCAGGCCATAACCTTTGCGCGTGGATGTGGAAAAACTGGCAAACCGGGGATAGGTCATGGATGGGCTTCCTTTACTGGATACCGCCGAGGCAGACATATTTGATCTCGATAAAGTCATCGATGCCGTATTTGGAGCCTTCGCGTCCAAGCCCCGAGGACTTGACCCCGCCGAAGGGCGCTTCGGCCGTGGAGATGAGGCCGGTATTGACGCCGACCATGCCGTATTCCAGCGCTTCGGCGACGCGGAAGACGCGGGCGAGATCCTTGGCGTAGAAATACGAGGCGAGGCCGAATTCCGTGTCATTGGCCTTGGCAATGACATCCGCCTCGTCCTTGAAGCGGAAGAGCGGCGCGACGGGACCAAAGGTCTCCTCGGTGGCGACAGCCATCTCCTGCGTGACATTCGCGAGGACGGTCGCCTCATAGAAGGTTCCGCCGAGCGCATGCGACTTGCCGCCCTGCAGGATCGTCGCGCCCTTGGACACGGCATCGGCCACATGCTCGCCGACCTTCTTGAGGGCAGCCTCATCGATCAGCGGACCGAGCACCACGCCTTCGTCGAAACCGTTTCCGGTCTTCAGCTTGCCGACGGCGGCAGCAAGTTTTTGGGCAAAGGCGTCATAAACGCCGTCCTGCACATAGAGCCGGTTGGCGCAGACGCAGGTCTGGCCATTGTTGCGGAACTTGGCAATCAGCGCCCCTTCGACGGCCGCATCAAGATCCGCATCATCAAACACGATGAACGGCGCATTGCCGCCCAGCTCCAGCCCGAGTTTCTTGATCGTCGGGGCCGACTGACGGTAAAGCTCGGCGCCGACTTCGGTCGAGCCGGTAAAGGTCAGCTTGCGCACGATGGGGTTTGCGGTCATTTCGGCGCCGATCTCGCGCGCAGACCCGGTCAGCACGCTGAAGAGCCCTTTCGGCAAACCGGAACGTTCGGCCAGCACCGCGAGCGCGATGGCCGAAAACGGCGTCTGCGAAGCCGGCTTCAGCACCATGGCGCAGCCGGCTGCGAAGGCCGGACCGGCCTTGCGGGTAATCATGGCATTCGGGAAATTCCAGGGCGTGATCGCCGCCACCACGCCGATCGGCTGCTTCATCACGAGGATGCGCTTATCCTTCTGGTGGCCGGGAATGATATCGCCGTAGACGCGACGCGCCTCCTCGGCAAACCACTCGATAAAGCTTGCCCCATAGGCAATCTCACCCTTGGCCTCCGCCAGCGGCTTGCCCTGCTCCAGCGTCAGGATGCGACCGAGATCCTCCTGGTTTTCCATCATCAGGTTAAACCAGTTGCGCAGGATGCCGGCACGCTCCTTGGCGGTCCGCGCTGCCCACTCAGCCTGCGCCACCTTTGCTGCGGCAATGGCGGTTTTCGTTTCCGCCGTGCCAAGCCTTGGAACGTGGCCGATGACGGCGCCGGTCGCCGGATTGGTGACGGCAATGGCGTTGGCCGGATCAGCCTCGATCCAGTCGCTGCCGACCAGCGCTGCATGGCGAAACAGGGTGGGGTCGTTCAAGGTCATCGGGAGGATCCATCGCTTGCGGTGAGGAACAATAGGGGTTCAAGGAGGGAAACCTGCGCCAGCACCCCTCCCCGTTGTCAAGCGTCGCGATCACGGCGCGATGATCGGTTGCCCCTTGAGGTCGGATGCCCGCACGGCCGTGCCGGCGAACAGGCTGCCATGCTCGAACCAGGATTTTGGCGCAGGCGCACCCCATAACGTCTGGCGCTGCGGATCCTTGAGATCCCATTTGATCGGTTCGAGGTCCGGATCGACCGTCTGATAGTCCGAGCAGTATATCTCGATCCGATGGCCATCAGGATCGAGGATATAGAGGAAGAAGGCATTGGAAATGCCGTGACGGCCCGGGCCGCGCTCGATGTTCTTCACCCAGCCGGTCGTTGCCATCAGGTCGAGCAGATCGATGATGTTGAGCGGTGTCGGCACCCAGAAGGCCGTATGGTGCAGGCGCGGGCCCGTTCCGTTGGTAAATGCGAGGTCGTGAACGCCGCCCTTGCGATGCGTCCAGGCGGCCCAGAGACGACCCGTCTCCTCTTCGGCCGTGTATTCCGTCACCCGGAAGCCGATCTCGTTGTAAAAGGCGACAGATTCATCGACATTCGACGAATAGCAGTTGAAATGGTCGATGCGTAGCGGCTTCACGCCCCGGTAGAGGGCATATTGCTGGTGGATCGGCGGCAGGCGGTCCATGCGGGCATAAAATTCCAGGGGAATGCCGTGCGGGTCACGGGTGCGGAAGGTCCGCGCCTGATAGGGACGCTCCACCCATTCGACCGGCAGGTCCTTGCCCTTGAAGAAATGTGCAGCCTTGTCGAGTTCCTCCTCGCCATAGACCTTGAACCCAAGGTCGCGTGCTTCCGACACCTCGGACTTGCGCAGCACGATGCAGTGATGTCCACGCTCCTCCATCGCCCGCAGATAAATGACTTCGGGCGTCTCGTCCGTCACCTGCAGGCCAAGCGTATCGACATAAAACGCCCGCGATTTTGCGAGGTCCTTGACGCCGAATTCGACATGGCTGAGGCGCACGATGTTGAAGGGCGGGTAGAGGTTCGGTTGCGGTAGTGCCATGATGTTCTCCTCCGTCTGTCCGTCTTGAGAAGCGGACACATGTCTTGGTGCCTGGATTGATGATCAGCCGCCGAGCTTCTGGATGGCGTGGGGCGTGGTGGCGAAGGCAATGTTCTTCGTTTCCATGTAGAAATCGAAGGACCAGTCACCGCCGTCGCGACCGATGCCAGAATTCTTGATGCCGCCGAACGGGGTCGGCAGATGACGCACATTCTCCGAATTTACCCAGATCATTCCGGCTTCAAGCGCTTCCGTGAACCGGAAGGCACGCGTCACGTCAGAGGTCCAGAGATAACCGGTGAGGCCATACTGAACGTCATTGGCTATCGCCAGCGCTTCGGCTTCGTCGGTGAACGGGATCGCCGTCAGCACCGGCCCGAAGATTTCTTCCTGGGCGATGCGCATCTTGTTGTTGGCCCCGGTGAACAGCGTCGGCGAGACATAACAACCACCGCCCGGACCATCGAATTTCGCACCGCCGGCCGCGACCGTCGCACCCTCGGACTTGCCGATGGCGATATATTCGAGAACCTTCTTTTCATGCACGGGATGTACGAGCGGACCGATGACCGTTTCCGGGTCAAGCGGGTGACCGACCTTGATGCGCTTTGCCTTTTCCGCCACCAGAGCGGTGAACGTGTCGTAGACGCTCGCCTCGACCAGCAGGCGCGACGAGGAAGTGCAGCGCTCGCCGTTCAGCGAGTAGATCATGAACACGGCAGCGTCGGCTGCGCGCTCCAGATCGGCATCGGCAAACACGACCACCGGGTTTTTGCCACCCAGCTCGAAATGCACGCGCTTCAGCGTATCGGCACCCTGCTTCATGATCATCGAGCCGGTGCGGCTTTCACCAACGAAGCCGATGGCCTTGATCAGCGGATGTTCGGTCAGCGCCTTGCCGGCATCCTCGCCAAACCCGTTGACGAGGTTCCACACGCCCTTCGGCAGGCCGGCCCCTTCGGCGATCTCGACCAGGAGACGCGCGGTCAGCGGCGAAAATTCGGCCGGCTTGTGCACGATCGTGCAACCGGCAGCAAGCGCCGGCGCGATCTTCCAGGTCGACAGCATGAACGGCGTATTCCAGGGCGTGATGATGCCGACCGGACCGATCGGACCACGGGTCGTCATGTTCACCTGGCCGGGTCCACGAATGCTCTTGCCATCGCGCGCTTCCGGAGCCCGATCGGCAAAGAAGCGGAAGTTTTCAGCGCCACGCAGAGCAGCCTTCGCCATGAACTTCAGCGACTGCCCCGTGTCCATCGCCTCGACGAAGGCGATTTCCTCGGCGCGCGCCTCGATGGCGTCGGCAATCTTGTGCAGGAGTTTCTTGCGCGCATCTCCCCCCATGGCAGCCCAGGCCGGGAAGGCTTGACGTGCGGCCTTTGCGGCCAGATCGATATCGGCAGCCTTGCCATGCGCCACGCGCCCGAGCGGTTTTAAATCGACCGGCGAGATGGTCTCGAAACTCGCGCCATCGAGTGCTGCAACGGCCTGGCCGTTGATGTGATTGAGGACGCCGTCCTGCGCAAAACGGGCCAGATAGGCTTGCGCCTTCTTGATGTTGTCTTCGAGCTTCGACATGGGTCTCTCCGTATTTCGTTCTGCCAGGCACTGGCGTGCAGGCTCGCCGCCGGTGCCGCGTCATGTTCTGTGTGCGTGTGTTGAAATCAGCCCCTGAAAGCCGTTGTCAGCTGGATACCTGTCGCAGGCGCGGATGGATGGCGTTCTTTTTCCAGCTGAGATCGGGATCGATCTCGCGGATCTCCAGCGTCAGGGCAAAATGCGGCGTGGCAAACAGCCTCGACAAGTGCTCCGTCACCACCGCAAAGATCCGATCGCCGAGACGCTTGCGATCGTCGATGCTGCGGCCCGCCCCCATGCGGAACGACATATCGATAAAGGCATTTTCCGGCAGTCGATCGGCTATGGCATAGGCCTCGCAGCGCACTGCGCGCACCCTGACGGCCCCGATTTCGAACAGCCCGCTCTCAAGAATCGTCTCGAGAACGCGCCCACACAGGGCGTCGAAATCCACCTGCCCATCCAGGTTGGAGGAATATTCGAAGACGAAATGCGGCATGTATCCTCCACGCTGACTGGCATCCTGTCCAAAATGCCGGGCCAATTGGCCTCCCGCCAATATACTTAGCATGTTAAATATATTGGCGGGCCTGTCAAGCGGCGGCGGCGATTTTTTCAGCCCGCGAGTGAGACGGAAGGCGACGAGACATTGACAAAGCTGCGGTCGAAATAGAGGAGCGCATTGCCCCCCGGCCGAGACCGGATCTCCGTCACTTCGCCGATCAGGATATTGTGCGTTCCGATGAGCCGCGCCTCCTTCAGGTGGCAATCAAAGGACACGATGGCGTCCGCCAGCGCCTGGTTGCCGGAAGAGAGGTCTACCCACTCGGCGGCCGCATAACGCGACGCCATGTCGGCTTCGCGACCCGCGAAATAACCAGCGAGTTCTTTATGGTCGCCCGCCAGCACATTGACGCAGAAGCGGCGGTTTTCGAGGAAAAGCCCCGCCTGCGACGAACCACTGTTCATGCAGACCAGCAGTGACGGCGGCTCGTCCGTCACCGAACACATAGCAGTCGCGGTAAACCCGCCGCGCCCGGCGGGTCCATTGGTGGTGACGACATTGACCGGCGCACAGACGCGCGCCATCGCATCACGAAATTCGCTGCGGGCAACAGGAACGTGTGTCATGGGCCCGCCCTCACTCAGCTGCGTCAAGCAAGCTGGCACGGTCGCCACCGAGCGGCTGCAGCCAGGTGTCACCGGTCCAGCCGTGTTCGTCATAGTCACCCATGCAGGTGTCGACGAGCGCTTCCATGTCGCGCAGGATCGTGCCCTTTTCCGCACCCTTGAGCACCTGCAGGCGCACGTCCTCCGGCGAACCGGCATAGTTTAATTCGTAAAGTGCGTGGCGACCGCCGAATTCCGTGCCCGTGGCATCCCAGAGCAGTTTCATGATCTTGATGCGCTCGATATGGCCCATGTCATTGGAGCCGCGGACATATTGCGCCAGATAGCGATCAATTTCCGGGTTGGCAAAATCCTTGGCCGAGGACGGCAGGTAGATGAGACCGGAGGCAATCGAACGGCGGACGATGTCGATGATCCGCGGATAGGCTTCGGACATGAAGGTTCTGTAGCACAGCGCCGCCTCGAGATTCGGAAGCTTGCCCCCCCCCACCCAGTCGACCGGGTTGCGGGCCATCGTGTCGGAGAAGGCCTTGAACTTGTGGCGAAGCGCAATCACTTCGCCCAGCATCGCCTGATTACCCCGGAAGGCGTCGCCGCCGGTGGCCCGCAGCGCCTTGGCGAGCAGGCCGGCAAGGAATTCGAGCTTGACGACGAAACGCCCGCATCCCTGGAAGCAGAAGCCCTGCATGAAGCCGGACAGGACGGTAAATGACAGGATGCGGCGGGCATCCTTGTAAATCAGCACGTCTTCCCAGGGCACGAAGACATTGTCGAGCACCAGGATCGCGTCGTTTTCGTCAAAGCGCGACGAGAGCGGATAATCGAACGGATGCGCCGTCAGGTTTGCGGTTTCCTCATACGAGGTCCGGCAGAACATCTTGACGCCAGGCGCGTTCATCGGCGCGATGAAGGTGAGCGACAAAGACGGATCTTCGGTGACCGTGGCCGAGGCCTGGGCGAGCAGGTTGTAATGCGTCAGGGCCGAAGAGGTCGCCACCACCTTGGCGCCTGAGACATAAATGCCGGCGTCGGTTTCGCGGGTCACATGGACGAAGACGTCCTTGACCTGTTCAGCCGGCTTGTGGCGGTCGATCGGCGGATTGACGATGGCGTGGTTGAGGAAAAGCCCGGCTTCCTGGGTCCGATCATGCCATGTCCGGGCATTGCCGGCATAATCGCCATACCATTCGGCATTGACCGAGAGCGTATTCATCAGCGAGGCCTTGTAATCGGCCGTACGCCCCATCCAGCCATAAGACATGCGTGCCCATTCGGCGATCGCCGCCTGCTGACCGACGAGATCGTCCACAGACCGGGCATGCTTGAAGAACTTGTGCGTATAGCCGCCATTGCCGGTATCCGTCGGCGTCGTCAGGATTTCCTTCTTCGCCGGATCGTGCAGGGCATCGTAGAGCCGCGCCAAAGAGCGAGCGGAGTTGCGCATCGACGGGTGCGTCGTGACATCCTTCACGCGCTCGCCGTTGATATAGACCTCGCGGTCGTCGCGCAGCGATGCCAGATATTCTGCACCGGTGAACGGGCGCGTCTTGTCCGAGCGAAAATCTTCGGCTTTCATCATCTATCCTCCCTTGACGATGATCAAAGCCTAGACCTTGCCAAGCGGGTCATCCATGGACAGAATGGGGAAATCGATTGCACTTTTTCAGGAATTGCATGGCCGAGAACGTTCCAAGTTTTTTCGTCTACGGCGAACCGGACCGACCGCTCGATATCGGCTTCCTGCATGTGGAAACGGTGATGGAGCGGCGACAGCTGCATTCCGGCGCGGTTGCGGCCCACAAGCACGATAGAATGGCGCAGATCACCTTCTGGACCAGCGGTCGCGGCATGTATTTTATCGAAGACCAAAGATTGGACTTTGTCGCACCCGCCGTGAGCTTCGTGCCGAGTGGCATTGTGCATGGGTTCACCGTCGAACCGGATGAGACGGATGCCCTTGTTGCCTCCGTCGCGGACAGTGCCATGGGCCCCATCTCCGCCCTCTCAACACTGCCTTTCGACCGACCTGTCCTGGTATCCGGCCAATCTCAAGATCCGGCCTGGGCGAAATTGCACGACATAATGAAACGGCTGCACGACGACTATCGCTGCGGCATGCCGGCAGCCCTGACCGCGCTCCTGGCCGTGGCGACCAACGACATTGCGACCCTGGCCCGGACGGCACACACGCAGACCCAGACCAGCAATGATCTCGCCCAATCCTTTCGCCGTCTGGTCGATCGCAATTTTCGCGACAACTGGCCGGTGGAGCGGTATCTCATGACGCTGGCCACCACGCAGCATTTGCTCGCAAAGGCATGCAGAGAGGCCTTCGGGCTCAGCGTCAAGGCCTATATCGATGAGCGCCGGCAGTTGGAGGCCAAGCGCCTACTGCTCTTCACCGTCCGATCGGTCGAGGACATAGGATACGAGATCGGCTTTCACGACCCCGCGTATTTTTCCCGCTTTTTCCGCACACGAACCGGCTTGCCACCAGGTGAATGGCGCGATGAACAAGCCAACCGACCCAAAGCATCGATGGCGCAGACGTCTGCTCCGGTTGGAAATTCCGTCAATGGCGAGAAACCGCAACAAAGATGACGGAAACGCTTGCGAACCGCAGCAGAATAGAACAATGAACCTGATTACGACATCAGCAAAGAGCGGATTGGAATGGCTGACGGACCTCTGAAAGAGGAGGCTGGACCGGTGGAGGGCATGGCCGCGCCCCGTGCCACGCGGCGATCGCTTCCCATCACGCTTCTGCGCGCTCGCGAGGCCGTGATGAGCCATTTCCGCCCGATGCTGGCAAAACATGATGTGACGGAGCAGCAATGGCGCGTTATTCGCGTTCTCCATGAAGCCGGGACCCTTGATGCCTCGGAGGTGGCCGAACGCGCCTTCATCCTCGCGCCCAGCCTGACACGGATGATCCGCTCACTGGAAGAGCGCGACTTCATTTCGAAACACAAGGACAGTTCCGACGGCCGCCGCGTCCTCCTGCGGATCGCACCGGCCGGAGAGACCATCATCCGCGCCGTTATGCCCGACAGCCGCAAAATCTACCAGGATCTCGAAAGCCGCTTCGGACGCGAGCGCATGGACATACTGCTCGAACTTCTCGACGAACTGGCTTCTTATGGCAGCGAAGGGGACATGTCGCTGGGCGACGATTGACATACGGGGGAAATTCACCGCCCCATCAGAGGGAGGCGGCTGGGCTTTCAGGTCTAAAGTCGTTGGGGGTGCCTGACTGCGCGCAGACTTGTACAATTCGGCGCCTTTATGAACCCCTCATCCCCTGCCCCAGACGCATCAGCACGCGCATACACAAGTGAGATAGACGGCACGAAGGCGCAGGATCAGGTGGCGCGTGCCGCTGGAACGGGCGACGAATAGGTCGGATAGGCAGCACACCAAACCCCGTTCGGCAAATTGACAGGCGATGACACCATTGGTCGCTTCAAACCGGATTTTGAGCGTATTGCCGGATTCGCGACACCGCCTTTCAAGATGCTGGCGAATAATCGAGCGGGGATGGGTGGCAATGACATCAGTCGCGACATCGTCCTCGAAGGTCACGACATCGAGGCGCGCCAGGGCATGTTCGGAACGCATCGCAACCATCGCATCGCCCCGCAAAAGCCTTCCGTCTCGAAAGCCGAATGCGAGAGGGGCATGATGCTGATCCAAAGGTCGAAGCTCTCCTGTCCGACCCGGGTTTCTATATCCAGACGAACCCTCGCGCGGACGGTGTGCCGGCCGTTGCGCATCCATTCCATCGGCTTTTATGCCTGGCTTCGCAGGGCTTTGAGCAAGCAGGCTCGTGAAGCCGTGCAGCATTAGCTCTTCCGCAGACACCGCGACTACAGCGCTTCCAGCGCCAAGGCGATACCTTGGCCGCCGCCGATGCAAAGCGTGACGATGCCTTTCGAGCGCCCGTCGCGTTTCATGGAGTGGAGAAGCCGTGTGGTGAGGATAGCCCCTGTAGCACCAATCGCGTGACCATGCGCAACAGCGCCGCCTTCGACATTGACGATATCCTCCGGCAGCCCAAGTTCGCGCAGCACTGCGATCGGTACGGCGGCGAAGGCCTCGTTGATCTCGATACGCTCAATGTCACCAAGCGCCCATCCGGCCTTTTCCAGCGCCTTGCGAACAGCCGGAACCGGGCCAAGCCCGAACAGACCCGGTTCGACGGCGGCACCCCCATAGCCGGCAAGGCGGGCCATCGGTTCAAGGCCTTTGGCATCGGCAAAGCCGCGTTCCGCCACAATTACGGCTGCTGCCGCGCTGTTAAGCCCCGGCGCATTGCCGGCGGTAATCGTTCCGCCCGGACGGAAGGCAGGTTTGAGCCGTGCGAGTGTTTCAACCGTCGTATCCGGACGCGGCGCCTCATCGACTGAGAAGTTTTCCAGACCTTTGCGACCCTTGATCTCCACCGCAATGATCTCGTCTGCGAACCGGCCGGCATCCCGCGCAGCGATGAAACGCTGCTGCGACCGCGCCGCAAACGCATCCTGCGCTTCACGGGTAATCTGGAACTTCGTGACGAGGTCTTCCGTATGCCAGCCGGAATGCTCGCCGGAGAAGGCATCGTTCAGCCCGTCTGTCAGCAGACTATCGAGGATCTGGGCCGGTCCCATGCGGTAGCCCCAGCGTCCGCCATCCATCAGATAGGGCGCCCGATCCATGTTCTCCATGCCGCCGGCAATAGCCGCATTGGTGTCGCCGGCGGCAATTTCCAGTGCAGCACTCAGAATTGACTGCGCACCCGACCCGCAGACGCGATTGACGGTCAAGGCCGGGACGGAAACCGGAATCCCGCCGCCGATCGCCGCCTGCCTTGCCGGATTCATCCGGTTTCCTGCCTGGATGACGTTGCCCATCACGACCGAGCCGATGTCGTCAGCCAAAAGCCCGGAGCGACGCAAGGTTTCTCGCACAACGACCGCGCCCAGTTCGGTGGCTGGCACACCCTTCAGCGCTCCATTATAGGCGCCAATCGCTGTCCGGACGGGGTGGGCGAGGACGATGTCACGTTTGCTCATGGCTGATCTCCCGATCGAAATGGTGGTGAACTGGCGCAGTTCAGGCGACAACCTTTCGTGCGCTTTCCTCGCCCGCCCATGGCTGCGGCCTCCGTGCGGGTGCAGACGGATCAAGGCTGCTGACTGTATCAAGCCTGTCGAGTTGGTCGGCTGATAGCTCGACAGCAAGCGCGCCGAGATTGCTCGACAGCTGCGTCAACGAGCGGGGGCCGATCATCGGAACAGCACCATGGCTCCCCGCCCAGGCGATCGCCACCTGATCGGCACTGGCACCCAATTCCTTGGCGATCTCAAGGACGGTGTCGAGGATCTTCGTGCGCTGCGCGGTATTCTCGGCTTGGAAAACATTACCGCCCAGCCCCTCGGCGCGTCCCTTCTCTCCTTGCCGGTATTTGCCTGTCAGCATGCCGCCTCCGAGCGGCGACCATGTCACGACACCAAGCTCAAAAGCCTCGGACGCCGGAAATAGATCCGCTTCCGGTTCGCGATGCACAAGACTGTGCTCGAACTGGGCGGCGGCGATTGGAACGGCACGAGTGAGTTCCGCCAGCGTGACGGCGCGCGAAAGCCGCCAGGCCGGGAAATTCGACAGGCCCGCATAAAGGATCTTGCCTGCGCGAGCGAGGTCTTCGAACCCCCGGACGATCTCTTCAGCAGGCGTCACGCCATCGGGATGATGCGCCCAGTAAATGTCGATGCGATCTGTCTTCAGGCGCTTGAGGCTGCCCTCCACAGAAGCGATCATGGCCTTGCGGCTGTTGCCGGTAACAAGCCGGTCCGCATTGGGCACCGCCCCGTTCGTGAATTTCGTGGCGAGCACGAAGTTCTCACGCCGACCTTGCAACAGGGAACCCAGAAGTTCTTCCGATTGCCCAAACTGATAGATATCGGCCGTGTCGATAAAATTGCCGCCAGCCTCGGCATAAGCGTCAAAGACCGCCCTGCTCGTGTCGAGATCAGCGCCATATCCCCAGCCTGTGCCGAAGTTTCCGGTGCCGAGTGCAATTTGCGAGACCCGAAGGCCGGTTTTTCCGAATGGCGTATATTTCACGAACTGTTCCTCTCCTCAAAAAGATAGTGATGGCCCTGCCCGCCTGGTGATGATTTGCAATCTCGACTGCAACCTCAATCTGCGACCTTGACCACGACCTTGCCCTTGGCGCGTCCGGTCTCGACATAGGCCAAAGCCTCAGCCGTTTGCGCAAAGCCAAACACCTTGTCCACGACCGGGCGGATAACGCCTGCCTCTATCAGCTTGGCGATCTGGCCCAGTTGCTGCCCTTCAGCCCGCATGAACAGGAAGGAATAGTCGACGCCGCGGCTTTTTGCCTTCTTCAGCACGCCCCGGCTCAGCATTCGCATCACAAAACGCAGGAACAGGTTGAGCTTCAGCGACTTGGCAAAGGGAACGTCCGGCGGTCCGGAGATCGAGATCAATCGCCCACCCGGTTTCAGCACGTTCAACGACTTTGCCAGCGTCTTGGCATCCTGGCTGTTGAGCACCAGGTCGTAGCCCGATAGCACCTGCTCGAAGTCCTGTGTCTTGTAGTCGATCACCACATCGGCGCCGAGGCTCTTGACCAGTTCGACATTCGCCGCACTGGTCGTGGTGGCCACCACAGCACCGAGATGCTTGGCAAGCTGGATGGCGAAGGTTCCGACACCGCCGGAGCCGGCCTGAATAAACACTTTCTGGCCGGGCTTGACCTTGCCTACCTCGACGAGAGCCTGCCAGGCGGTCAGTCCGACCAGCGGGATCGAGGCTGCCTGCTCCATGGAAAGGTTGGCAGGCTTCAGCGCCAAGTCGGCGGCGTCAACCGCAAGGAACTCAGCAAATGTGCCAGCGCGCTGATCACGAGGACGCGCGTAAACCTCGTCACCCGCTTTGAATTGCCGCACATTGGCGCCGACGCGAACGACCGTTCCGGCCAGATCATGGCCTAGAATGAAGGGCGGGCGATAGGGCAGAAACAGCTTGAACTCGCCGTCCCGTATCTTGGAATCCAGCAGGTTGATCGCTGTGGCCTGGATCCGAACCAGAACATCGTTCGCACCCATGCGGGGATCGGGCATGTCGGCCAGACGCAAAGCGCCCTTCTTTTTGTATTTGTCGACAACGAAGGCTTTCACAGGCTTTCTCCGGTTTGAAATTTATCGGGTCACGCGGCCAAGAACGCCAAGGCCTTCGGCACAAACTCAGCATGATATTGGAAGATGCCGCCATGGCCGGCATCGTCATAGATCAACAGTTCAGCATTCGGGATGCGTCGGGCCATATCGTGGCTGTTGAGCGTCGGCACCATAATGTCATTGTCGCCATTGGCCACAAGAACGGGAATCCGAATGCGGCCCAGATCCTGTGGTGCCTGACGGCCCCAAGCCTTGATAGCGGCAAGCTGGCGCAGAAAGGCACGGGGTGTCGGCCCCTTGTCGCGATCCAGTCTACGCTCTTTCAAACGCGCCAGAAAATCCCTGGCTGCCCGGCGACCTTTGGCGGTCGAGGTGAAGAACAGATAGGTTTTCGGGTCGCGCAGCGTCAGCATGCCCTTGAGGATCAACGGCCAGGACACAGACCCCACCC
The DNA here is from genome assembly GCF_058242805.1 of Neorhizobium sp. PAMB6716. Lineage (NCBI taxonomy): Bacteria > Pseudomonadati > Pseudomonadota > Alphaproteobacteria > Hyphomicrobiales > Rhizobiaceae > Neorhizobium > Neorhizobium sp. PAMB6716. The sequence continues at coordinate 1,292,826 of NZ_CM177835.1, read as the reverse complement.
TTGCAATACCGGCTCCTCCTGCTGGACCGGTGCCGGTCAAAATCAGCTTGCGCACCAGACCGGGGGCTTTCAGCGCAACATCCTGCGCCACAAAGCCGCCCAGCGAAAAGCCCATCAGGTCCACCGTGCCAAAACCCAGCTTGCCGATCATCTCGATCGCATCGCGGGCCATCTCGTCTATCGTCACCGGAGAAGACCCGCCGGAATGGCCGATCCCCCGGTAGTCAACTGCAATCACGTGATGGGAGACCGCAAGTCCATCGACAATCCTTGGGTCGAAATTGTCCAGTACTGCGCCCCAGTGGTTCAGCAGCACCAATGGCACTGCGCCGCGTGGACCGAGTTCACGATAGGCAAAGCGGGTTTCCCCGACGGTGACGAAGCGGTTCGGGGCATCGATGTAGCGGGCCGCCGGCGGCGGCGATGTGGATACGTCTGTCATGTTGGTCCTGCATTGCCCGCAATCGGGCCTTCAAATGGGACTTGAGATCTCAGGCGATATTGAACTGCTTGCGCAAGATACGGTCGAATAGGGCGCGCGGCAGGAAACGCCTTGCAAACGAGGTTTGGCGGGCAGCGTTGCCTGAAGGGTAGCGCAGCCGCGGCACCCTGGCCTGCGCAGCCTTCACGATGGTTGCCGCGACATCATCCGCCGTGTCGCCAGCCGCCATGGCAGCCTCAAACGCGGCCTGGTATCGGGCAAATGTCTGGCGATAGGCTGCAACCGGACGATCACCCTGCGGCGAGTTGGCCTCGATGGACGTTTTTGTGGCCCAAGGCTCGATCACGGCAACCCGGATCCCGAACGGCCGCACCTCATGGTCCAGCGATTCCGAATAACCCTCGATCGCGTGCTTGCTCGCCGTGTAATAGGCACCGAAAGGCCCCGGTATCAGCCCCACGACCGAGCCGATGTTGAGGATCCGGCCGGAGGCCTGCTGACGCATGATCGGAAGAACCGCATTCGTCACGCGCACCACGCCGAGAAAATTGGTGTCAAACAGCGCACGGACCTGCTCTATCGAGCTTTCCTCTGCGGCCCCTGACACGGCGTAACCGGCATTGTTGATCAGGAGGTCGATGCGCCCCAGTTCAGCATGGGCCGCCGCCACAGCAGCAGACACAGACGCGTCAGAGGTCACATCGCAAGCGATCATGCGTATGCCATCGCGGATCTCGCCGGATGCCACCTTGCGGCTGGTCCCAATGACACGATAGCCCGCACGCGCAAGCGCAAAGGCGGTCGCCTTGCCGATACCACTGGAAGCTCCGGTTACAAAAGCCGTCTTCTGTCCTTGCGATGCGAAGGGCGCCATAGCTTTCTTCTCGATCTGGCGCGCAGCATCTGGCCGCCGTGCCGTTGGAGTTGTCGAAGAGTGATGATCCGCAGATGCGGGGCCGCACCGAAATGCGGCCCAAACTTCACTTGCCAGATGCGTCGGCAAGGGTGGGATAATCGACGTAGCCTGCAGCGCCACCACCATAGATCGTGGCAGGATCGATCTGGTTGAGAGGTGCCCCGCCCTGCAGACGTGCGACCAGATCGGGATTGGCGATGAACGGTTTGCCGAATGCAAACAGGTCCGCCTTGCCTTCAGCAAGCTGCGAGGTCGCGAGTTCGAGATCATAACCGTTGTTGGCGATGTAGGTTTTGCTGAAACGCCGGCGCAACGAGCCGTAGTCGAAAGGTGCAACATCGCGCGGTCCGCCCGTGGCACCTTCAACGACGTGAATATAGGCAATGCCGAGCGCTTCCAGCTGATCGACGATATAGTCATACTGGGCCTGTGGATCGCTGCTGGAAATCCCGTTGGCGGGCGAGACCGGCGAAATCCGGATGCCGGTACGGGCAGCGCCGATTTCCTGTGCAACCGCCGCAGTGACTTCCAGCATCAGGCGGGCACGATTTTCCACAGAGCCGCCATAGGCGTCTGTGCGAACATTGGCGCCATCCTTGGCAAACTGTTCGAGCAGGTAGCCATTGGCGCCGTGGACTTCGACACCATCGAAACCAGCCTTGATGGCGTTGGCTGCCGCCTGCCGGAAATCGTCGATAATGCCTGCAAGCTCATCAAGCTCAAGCGCACGCGGCTCGGACACGTCAGCAAAACCGTTGTTCACGAACGTCTTGGTTGCGGCACGGATCGCTGAAGGGGCGACCGGTGCCTCACCGCCAAGAAGATCGACATGGCTGACGCGACCAACATGCCAGAGCTGAACGAAGATCCGTCCGCCCTTGGCATGCACCGCGTCTGTCACTGTCTGCCAGCCGGCGATCTGCTCGCTTGTATAAAGCCCGGGCGTATCCTGGTAGCCCTGGGCCTGCCGGGAGACCTGCGTCGCTTCGGTAATGATGAGACCGGCGCTTGCGCGCTGGGCATAATATTGCGCGGCGAACTCGCTCGGCACGAGGCCCGCACCAGCGCGATTGCGTGTGAGGGGCGCCATGACGACGCGGTTGGAAAGAGTCGTGGAGCCGAGAGTGTAGGGCTCGAAAAGCGTGTTGTTGGTCATGCTATACCTATATCGTTACCGCAACAGCGGTGTGTGTCGGGCTCAAGATCCGATTGCTCAGGCAGGGTTGCGGTAGCGCTCGCCCGGAAGCGCATTGCCAAAATTGGCCATCATGGTCTTGCGCGCGAGATCGAACGCGTCCCACTGGCCGGCATCGGGAAGCGGCGGAATGGTAACCACCTCACGACGGTCGAAACCAACCAGTGCCGCATCGACGAGATCACCCACTTCCATGACGTTTTTCATCGCGTTGACGTCGGCGCCGACATGGTCCCAGATCTCGGTTCGGGTCGTGGCAGGCAGCACCGCCTGGACATAGACGCCCTTCGGCCCAAGCTCGAGGCTGAGCCCCTGGGACAGGAACAGCACGAAGGCCTTGGTCGCACCGTACACCGTCATGCCATATTCAGGCGCCAGACCGACCACGGAACCGATGTTCACGATTGCCCCCTCGCCTGCTGCGGCGAGCCTCGGAGCAATGGCGCTGGCAAGCCTCACGAGGGCCGTGGTGTTGAGAGCGACAAGCCGGGCCATGTCGTCGGTGCTCTGTTGGACGAATGATCCACCCATTGCCGTTCCGGCATTGTTGATGAGGATGCCGATATGCGCATCGTTGCGCAGCCGTTCCTCCACCTTGGCAAGATCAGCAGCCTGCGTCAGGTCGGCTTGAAGGATGTCGACCGCCACGCCTGTTTCCTGACGCAGACGGCTCGCAACTGCCTCCATGCGCGCCACGTCGCGGGCAACCAGCACCAGGTCGTGCCCGCGCCGCGCGAACCGCTCGGCATAGGTGGCGCCAATGCCGGTGGAGGCGCCCGTCACAAGAACTGCAGGAATTTGGCTCATCGGATTGCTCTTTTCTGTAATTGGTCTTATATTCATGACATACATCATGATTGGTTCTTTATATGATGCTCATCATGTAAATGTCAACGATTGCCGCGGAGAAATTTCAATGAAGGTCAGCCGAGAACAGATGGCGGAGAACCGACGCCGAATCCTGGACGTCGCCAGTCGCTTGTTTAAGGACAAGGGGTTCGATGCCGTCAGCGTCGCGGAAGTGATGAAGGCCGCGGGCCTGACACATGGCGGCTTTTATGGTCATTTCAGTTCGAAGGACGACCTGATAGCGCAGACACTGGCGAATGCCCTTGCCGCCGATAGCGTCGGCGACGGCGATTTCAGCGCTTTTGTGCGTTCCTATCTGGCGCCACGCCATCGTGACAACCCGGCCGGCGGCTGCCCGACCGCAGGTCTCGCCGCTGCAATTCGTCACCAGACGCCTGCAGCGAAAGCCGCCATGACAGAAGGTCTCGTCGCGCAGATAGCCCGCATCGAGAAGGCGCTCCCCGAGCAGGATCCGGCCGACAAGCGCCGGCGAGCGATCGGAAGTTGGGCAGCAATGGTGGGAGCTGTCATCCTGTCGCGGGCTATAGACGACCCCACGCTTTCCGATGAAATCCTGGACCAGACCCATGCATGGATCGATGCCAGCGCCGGCTAGAGCCTGAGGATTGGATCTCCAGTCGAGGATCGACGGGATGACATTGCCTGACGTGTCATACCGATGGAGAGCCCATCGGAAACCACCGTTTCGCGCATTTCATGGCCTGTGTACATCGACAAGCTCGCCCCACCGATCCTGTAGGTGGCGAGCCGCAAAGTGGTAAAACAACACCGCGTCAATCCGTCCTTTTAAGGATATAGCCAGTGGGAAGCCAAGACCACTGTCCTAGACGCGAAATCAGGCCCCAGAGACCGGTTGGTGCGTATATTGCCGCTGCGAGGGTCAGCAGACCAAGAACGACCAGATAAGCGGAACCGTATTGGCCGAAAAGCCGTGTTGCGAAGAAGTATAGAAGCGCGCCGATGATCGGGCCTTCCAGCCGCCCGATCCCACCGACCATGACTGTGAAAATACAGATGGACGACCAGTAAGGATCGAATGCGCTTGTGGGAGAAATGCGCAACTGTGCCATGAAATAGATGGCGCCCGCCAGTCCGGTGCCGATAGCCGCCAAGACATAGACCGAAAAGCGCATGCGGCCGACATCAACACCTTGCGACGACGCAGCGACCGCATCGTCGCGCATGGCTGTGAGGGCAAGGCCAAGCCGCGACCGCATCAGCAGATATGTCCCGCCGATTGTCAGCAACAGCAGCAGCGCAACCAGAAGCGTCAGGCCGATCTCGCGTTGATGGGCACTGTATTTCGCCATCGCCTTGAGCGTCATGCCGGAGCCTGCATTCACTGCCCCGATATTGGAAGTTATCAACCTGAGGACTTCGGCAAGAACCCAGGTGCCGATGGCAAAGTAAGGACCATCGAGGCGTCGCAGCAGCATATAGGCCAGAGCCGCGACGAGTGCAGGCAGGATGACGGAAAGCGGCACCGCGAGGAAAGGATCAATCCCGAGAAAGGTGACAAGAACGAAGAGTGCGTAACCGCCAACACCGATGAACGCCTGCTGTCCAACGGACACCATGCCTCCATAACCGGCAAGCAGGTTCCACATCTGTGCAATGGCGATAAAACACGAAAGTTCGATGGCCCAGCGAATATGACCGCCAGATGCCCAGAACGGCATGGTCGGAATGGCCAACACGAGGAGAAGCCCGCAGGCGATGGCAATGCGGCTGGAGCGTGTCTGACGGCGCACCGTCGCAAGATGAGGATCTGTCATGTCGCACCACCTTATTTGCGAGACATGATGCCCTGCGGGCGCCATGCGAGAACGACGAGGAAGACGAGATGTCCGGCTAGAACGCCCCAGCCGGGGTCAATCCGGGAGCCTACAACTTGAGCGATCCCGAGAACCATCGCGCCAAGGAAGGCGCCCCATACGGAGCCCATGCCACCGATGATGACGGCCTCGAAGGCATAGATGAGCTGCCCGCCGCCATCGGCCGGCGCGATAGTCGTCCGGGTGGCCTGGAAGACGGCGGCGATACCGAGAATGCCCACCGCCACCGCCGTGGCCTTGGCGTAGACCGATTTCGTATCGATACCAGAAAGGGTCGCAGCATCCCGGTCGGCGGCAGATGCGCGCAATGCCCGTCCGAACTTCGTACTCTTTAGCACAATGGACAGGCCAGCCGTCAGGATGACGCCTGCCACGAACACGAGAACGGGCAGAAGGCCGATATAGATTTCGCCGACCTGGAACGATTTGCTGGCCAGCACGCCGGCATCAAGCGATCGCGTATCGGCGGACCAGATGGCGAGCATGGCATTTTGCAGGGCAATCGAAATGCCGAAGGTCGAGATCAGCGAGGGCAGCGGGTCTTCACCCACAACCCGACTGAGGATGAAACGCTGGAGCGCCCACCCGACAAGTGCACCGATCGGCACCAGCAGCAGCACCAGGAACCCCGGGCCAAGCCCCCAGACTGCCGCCAGGGAAATGCCGATGAGCGCCAGCAGGACGACGAGATCGCCATGCGCGATATTGACGATCCGCATGACCCCGAACATCAGCGACATGCCGATGGCATACTGGGCGTAGAGCCCGCCGAGCAGCGCGCCCTGGATGATGGCATCAATCCACCGCATGTTTCACCCCAAAATAGGCTTCTGTGATCTGCTCGCGGGAAATCTCCGATGAGGCGCCTGTGAGCGTGATTCGGCCTTCCAACATGCAATAGATGCGGTCGGCGCACCGCTGCGCGAGGGACACGTCCTGCTCTACGATGACGATGGCGGTGCCCGTCGCGCGTATCTCGGGGATCATGGCGTAGATCTCGCCGATGACCTTCGGTGCAAGGCCGAGGCTGATCTCGTCGCACAGGAGCAGCTTCGGCTGCGCCATGAGTGCGCGTCCGATGGCCACCATCTGTTGCTGTCCACCCGATAGCTTCTCCACCGCCTGGCGCCGGCGCTCGGCGAGGATCGGGAAGAGATCGTACAGACGCTCAAGGGTCCAGACGGTTTCGCCCGGTTCGATCGTGCGCGCGTGATCGAGAGCGACACGCAGATTGTCCTCGACCGTCAACCCCTTGAAGAGCCGACGACCTTCCGGAACGAGCGCCAGTCCCTGTCCCGAGAGAGCGTGGGCTGGCATGGCTGCAATGTCGCGACCATTGAAGGTCAACGTCCCGCTCTTGACCGGAAGCAGGCCGACGATCGTCTTGAACAGGGTCGATTTACCAGCGCCATTGGCGCCGACCAGCGCCACGGCCTCGCCCTTGGCCACATCGAAATCGATCGAGAACAGCGCCTGGAAATCGCGGTAGCCGCCGCAGAGCGCGCGGGCCTTCAACAGCACCTCGTTCATGCCTCGATCCCCATATAGACCCGACGGACCTCTGCATCCTGCATGACGGCATCCGGCCTGCCCTCGGCAATCTTTTCGCCGAAGCTCAGCACCATCATCCGGTCTGCAACAGCCATGATGGCGTGCAGCACGTGCTCGATCCAGATGATCGTCACGCCGCGGTCCCGCAACCGGGCAATCAGCGTCACGAGATCCTTCGCTTCGCCATCGGTCAGGCCACCCGCGATCTCGTCCAGCAGCAGCAGCTTCGGCTTGCCGGCCATGGCACGGGCCAGTTCCAGCCGCTTGCGGTCGAGAAGTGTAAGGCTGCCGGCCGGGCGGTTTGCCTTGTCGCCAAGCCCGCATTCATCAAGCGTTGTCGCACAATGATCGTAGGCGGCCTGCCCTCGAAGCTGCCCTGCAAACATTGCGGAAACGAGCAGGTTTTCGAAGGTCGACATCTGTGCATAGGGGCGCGGGATCTGGTAGGTCCGGCCTATCCCCAGCGCCGCCCGCTTGAAAGCGGGAATTCCGCTCATGTCTTGGCCGTCCAGAACCAAAGCCCCCTCATCAGCGGTGATATCGCCGCTGATGAGATTGAACACCGTCGTTTTGCCGGCGCCGTTCGGACCGAGCATGCCGAACACTTCGCCCTGCCCCACGTCGAACGAAAGGTCGCGCGTTACGCGCAGGGCACCAAAGGACTTGCAAAGGCTTCTGGCGTGAAAAAACGCCGCTTTCCCGGCGTGGCCCTCCGGACCAGCAGACGTCAGCCCTGCCAAGACATCATCTCCAGCTTGGCTTCAGGTTCCATGATCGGATAGGTCTTCGCCTCAACGATCTTCAGATCATAGGGCCATTTCTCGCCCTTGCGCCATTGCCCGCCGAGGATCGGCGTCTTGGAGACATTGGGATGCGGGCCGTTTGCCCAGTTTATCTTGCCGACTATCGTGGTGAGGTCTGTCGCCTTTAATGCATCACGGACCGAGGTCCGATCGAGGGGATCTTCTGCGCGCTTCAGTGTATCGAGCACGACCTCCCAGATGGCATGCGAATAACCCAGCGGCTGGGTCCACTGCTTGCGGGTCCTTTCTTCCCAGGTGGCCGCAAGGACAGCCGAACTTTCGCCAGTCAGGGTCGACGCATAGGGGAAAGCCGGTGTCCACCAGACTTCCGTCGACATGCCATTGCCAAGGTTGCCCAGCGCCTCGACGGCAGAGGGGAACAGAAGGCCTGCGGCAATCGTGGTGATCTTCGGCTTGAAGCCTTGTTGCGCGCACTGGATGGCTGCGGTTCGCAGATCACCGGGGAAGACGAGCCCGCCGAGAATATCGCAGCCGACTTTTTTGAAGGCGGAGATCTGGGCGGAGAAGTCATTGGTGCGCGGCTCGAAAAGAGATGGCTTGACGACCTCGAACCCGGCAGCGCGCAAGGCGGGTGGCAGACCGAATTCCTCGCTGCCCCAGACTTCGCCGTCGGTGTTTCGCGGCAATAGCAGACCCACCTTCTTGTTCGTCTCGGCGCTCGACCACATGTTGACGAAGGAGGCAATGATGTCTTCAAGACCCCAGAAGAAGTGGTAGGTCCATTCGAAGCTATCACCACCGCGCGGCATGATGACCGCCTGCCAGGGCGCGGTTGAGGAAACGGAGGGCACGCCGTTCAGCTCCGCCTGCTCCGAGACAGGCAATGTCACATCCGTTGTGGAGGCGGGAATGATGATCTGGACTTCTTCGTTGAGAATCAGTTCGCCGGCCACTTCCGCCGCCCGGTTGGCGTTTGACTGCGAGTCCCGCCCGATGATCTCGACGGCATAGGTCCTGCCGCGAATATCTAGCCGCGCACCGATATGCTTGCGGATGAATTCCAGTGCGTAGGCGTCCGTCTCGCCGAAGGAGCCCATGGCACCGGTCTGCGGACTGACAAAGCCGACGCGGATCGTCGGGTTGGAGGCTGCTCGCAGATAGGACGGAGCAGAAAGGGCGAGCGCCCCGGTGCCGAGCCCCTTCAGGGCCGTGCGACGCGTCAGTATCCTGGATATCGTCATGATGGTTCCTCCCTTCGGCGTTTCGCCCGACGAGACGATACGTTCCCGGCGACCGGGCTCCTCCCGCATCCCCCTCGTCAATGCATGCCGAATTTGGTGTTAGCGCCAGAAAGTCGCCTTGTCGCGGCGCAGGAATGCAATCTTCCCTGTGAGCAAAAAGCTCTGTCCTTCTCAGCAAAGCCCGATTGATCAGGATCATTATTGTATGACTGGCGGCGGTTTTGCCGCGTTCTTGAAGGCATCCAGGGAGGAACACCATGCCCGAAGCAGCGACAAGCGAGTTTTGGCGCGACATCAAGCCCATCACGAAGGTATTTCAGCCGGATGCGAAACCGGAAGTCTATCTTCCAAATGCTCCGACCGAGGACGACAAATATTACGTTCCGTTCACGGAAACGGTTTCGTCGAGACCGCTCTGGATCTCTCCGGAGAAAAACATGTGGTGCGACGTGCTCATGGCGAAGAAGGCTGGGCTGGTGAACCGCCATTATCACCCGCACGAAGTGTTTGCCTACACGATCTCCGGCAAATGGGGCTACCTCGAACACGACTGGACCGCGACAGCCGGTGACTTCGTCTACGAGACGCCCGGTGAAGGGCACACCCTGATCGCTTACGAGAGCGACGAGCCGATGCGGGTACATTTCAAGGTCACCGGGCCGCTGGTCTGGCTGGATGAAGACGGCGAGCCGAACGGATATTTCGACGTCCATGACTACATCCGCATGGCCCGCGAGCATTACGAAAAGGTTGGGCTCGGCGCTGATTACATCAATGCACTGATACGCTGATGTCGAGGGAAAATGACACCGGCTTTCTGGCGGCTGTCTGGCACGGCGCTGGCGATGTTCGGGTCGAACATCGCCAGCGCCGACCGCTGCGGAGCGGCGAGGTCCGCCTCGCCGTGTCCTATTGCGGCATTTGCGGCAGCGACCTGCATGAATATACCCATGGGCCGCAGGCGATCCCGGTTAGAAAACTGCATCGTCTCTCCGGCGAAGCGGCACCGCTTGTGATTGGCCACGAATTTGCCGGCACAGTAACCGAAGCTGCAGCGGGTGTTACTATTGCCGTGGGCACACGGGTCGCGGTGGAGCCCGAATATCGTTGCGGCAGTTGTGAAGCCTGCCGGCGGGGTGAATACAATCTCTGCGTCGACATGGGATTTGCCGGCCTGATGGGTTCCGGAGGAATGTCCGAGGAGGCTATCGTCCCGGCCTACATGCTGCATCCCCTGACGGATCTCGTCACGGATCGCCAGGCGGCGGTGCTGGAGCCGGCGGCCGTTGCCCTTCATGCCTTGCGGCGCGGCCGTGTACGTGCCGGCGAAACAGTTGCGGTGGCCGGTGCCGGCCCGATCGGGCTCTTGATCACACAACTTGCCTGCATTGCCGGGGCAAGACGGGTCGTCGTCAGCGACGTTTCCGAAGCCCGTTTGGCGATGGCACTCGATCTCGGCGCAACCGAGATCGTCAATGCCAAAGATCAGCAACTAGCCACGGTTGCCAATGGCGTAGATGTCGCGTTCGAGGCGGTCGGCCTGCAATCCACATTCGATGCGGCACTTGCGTCGGTGCGCAAGGGTGGTCGCGTTGTCCTTGTCGGCCTAAGCCATGGGCCGATTTCGCTCCATGGCTTCGACATCGTCAATCGCGAGCTGGAGCTTATCGCTTCCGTCGGCTACCGCGACGTATACCCCGACCTCATCGGGATGATCACGAGCGGCCTCTTCGATCCGTCGCGGATCGTCACGCGGGAAATCCCGTTGACTGACGCCGTGACAGACGGTCTCGAGCGCCTGCGCGCGCCAACCGGCGACGTGAAAATCCTTATCAATCCCCACGCAAAAGGAGAGCGGCCATGAGCTTTGTGCCGGGTCTGTTCAAAGACAAGACCGTTGTCGTCATTGGCGGAACATCGGGTATCGGGGCAGCGGCGGCATCGGCCTTTGCGGAACTGGGTGCCGAGGTGCATGCGGCCGGTCTGAACGCCGGCAGCAAGGACGTGCCTGCCGGACCGCGTGTTTCTGTGACGGAACTGGATGTGCGTGACGCTGCAGCGATTGCCTGGCTCATCGAGCCGCTGCCACGCATTGACGTGCTCATCAATTGCGCCGGCGTCAGTCGCGACCGCAATGAGTGGCACCCCGAAACGTTTGCAGATGTGATGTCCATCAACTTCTTCCCCGTCATGGAAGCGTCTCGACTGGCACGACCGAAGATGGCGAGCGGTTCGGCAATCATCAACATCGCCTCGATGTATGCGACCTTCGGGGCCGCCGATCGGCCGGCCTACTCCTCCTCAAAGGGTGCTATCGTCCAGCTGACCAAATCCTTGGCACAGGAATATGCACCCGACGTGCGCGTCAACGCAGTTGCGCCGGGCTGGATTGTCACGCCGCTGAGCAAAGGCCTCTTCGCCGACGAGGCAGCCTCTGGCCCGATCATGGCGCGTATTCCTTTTGCGCGCTGGGGCAAGGCTGAGGAAATTGCCGATGCGATCGTCTACCTCGCCAGCCCCGCCGCGAGCTATATCACCGGTACAGTTTTGCCGGTTGACGGAGGATACCTCACCGTTTGACCCCTTTTGGTTTTTGAGTATGATCATCATGAGAACTGATGCGGCTTGGGAGGGCCGTATATAAAGGGGAGGATGCAATGATCAATGGAACGCACGTAGTGCCGCGGACGACCGGCTCCCATCCGGCTATATCGTTTGACACAAGAAATGTCCCAATCACCGATCGTATCAGTTTTTGGGAAGAGCGTTGCGCGGAGCGCGTCGTCGGCCTCTGTTGTACCAGCATGTCCGAAAGCGGCTTGGAAGCACGCTTCGAGTATTGCGATTTCGGCTCGATCAAGATGATCGACATCACCGGCAATCAGCACGTCATCGAACGCTCTCCTTCCCTGTTAAGGCGCTTCGAGAAGGACAGCGTTTTCCTGACATTCCTGCGCAGAGGCTCGGCATTCGTTAACCGGGCAGAATGCTGCAGCTTGCTCGGCGAGGGTGATGTGGTCATCTACGACACCAATAAGCCCTATATGCATGGTTTCCCGGCCCAGATGCGTCATGTGATCTACGAAATTCCGGGCGAGGATTTTCGCAGGAGATTTCCGCGCTGGGAACTGAACGAAGCCGTCCGCTTCGACGCCTTGCTCAACCCCACGCGGATCGTTTCGCGGGCACTCCGGGAGGTCGTGGAAACCGATCTGAGCCTTGTTGAGACACCCGCCCAGCGGCAATTTCTCGAGGAGCGTCTGTGGACTGTTCTTGAGACCGCCCATGCCTTTTCGAATGGCAAGTTGCGCTCATCTTATCACACCGCCGTGCGCGCCCGCGTCAGTCACTATATCGAATCACATCTGCGGGACCCCGAACTCTGTCCCACGGGCATAGCGCATGAAATGGGAATGAGCCTGCGCCAGCTCAATCGCTTGTTCGAAGGCGACGCAAGCACACTTGCCTCGATCATCCTCACGCGGCGGCTGCAGAAATGTCGCGCAGACCTCGCCCGTCCGGGTCCTTTCCCCAAAAGTGTCTCCGACATCGCGTTCAACTGGGGATTCCGCAATCTGTCCCACTTCTCAAGACGGTTCAGGGAGGAGTTCGGTGTAACGCCCTCAAGATGCGCCGAAATAGCGCAGGCCTGCGACGCGCGGTGATTTAAACCGCATCAGATCGGTATGCAGGAGGACGGCCCTTGCCAATCTGTCGGAGTGCTGACGGCCGCTCACGGCCTGACGCGCCTCGCGGATCGGATCGAAGAGGCAGTCGTAGTCCGCAATCACCCTGTCTGTTCACTGCAATCGGCCAGCGGATAGGGCAATCGTCCGGCTCCGGCCGTTCGCCCAAGTCCGCACCGTGTTCGTTTTTGTCCAAGCGTGAAATTCTTCTGGCGGCTAAAGAAGAGCGAAGCACTCCGCTTTTCTCTTGCAGGCAAGACCGCCGGAAGCCGCCATGTCACTCTCCGTTTCCTCATCATCGACCCCGTCCGCAGCGCGCCTGGCCGACACTCACCCGCGCCGTGCCATGGTCCGGCTTTATGCCGTGCTGGCCGGCCTTTATCTCGCGCAGGGGATCCCGACCTATCTGCTGCTCGTGGCGCTTCCGCCGCTGATGCGCGAAGCCGGCGCCTCGCGCACGGCGATCGGGCTGTTTTCGCTGCTGATGCTGCCGCTGGTGTTAAAATTCGCGGTCGCGCCCTATGTCGATCGCCACAAGCTTATGCCGCGGTTCGGCCATCGCCGGGGCTGGATCGTGCCGACGCAGGCGCTGGTGTCGCTTTCCATCGCCGCCATGGCCTTTTTCGATCCGTCGCAGGCACTGCCACTCTTCGGCCTCGGCTTTTTGATCGCACTTCTGTCGTCGCTGCAGGATATCGCAACCGACGGCTATGCCGTGCGCCACCTGAAGGGCGGCTCGCGGGCCATCGGCAATGCCGTGCAGGCGGGAGCCGTCGCGCTCGGGGTCATCATCGGCGGCACGCTGGTTCTGGTTCTCGTCAAGCAGATCGGCTGGACACCGACCATCCTCATCGTCGCCGTGCTCTCGCTCCTGCCGCTCCTCGCCACCCTGTTCATGGCGGAACAGCAGGAAGGCGTTGAAACAGCCGATCGGCTGCGCCCCAGTCTCGGCGCCTTCTTCCGGCGGCCCCAGGCCTTACTGATCCTCGGTTTTGCGCTCAGCTATCGGGCCAGTGAAGGCCTGGTGCGCGGCATGGAAGGCGCCTATCTCGTCGATATCAAGGTTCCCACGGACTGGATCGGTTATCTCTCCGGCACGGCGGCCGCTACGGCGGGAATGGCCGGCGCGCTGCTCGCGGCGCTCGTCATCCGCCGGCTCGGCCTCGGATCGACGCTGCTTCTGCTCGGCGGACTGCGCAGCCTGTGTTTCCTCGCCTTTTCGCTCAATGCCTTCGGTCTTGCCCCCGGCATTGCCGTGGCGCTCGCAGCCTCCGGTTTCCAGACGCTGATCCGCTATATGGAACTGGTGGCGATCTATTCCTTTTTCATGAAATCCGCCTCCAACGACCAGCCCGGCACCGATTTCACGCTTCTCGCCTGCGCAGAACTGGTGGTTTATATCATCGGCACCTCGATTGCCGGCATCATCGCCGATCGAGTCGGTTACGCTTCACTCTTCTCGCTGGCAACGGTCATCTCCGTTCTCGGCATCGCGCTGTCGCTTTCGATGCTGCGTCGGCTTAAGCCGCCGGCCGAACCTGCCGCTTGAGGTCCGACGGCCGGATCTGGTAGCGGCTGCGGAACGACCGGTTGAAATAGGACAAGTCGTTGAAGCCGCATTGATAGGCGACTTCGGCAATCGACATGCGCTCGCCAGAGGCCATCATTACCGCCTTTGCCCGCTCCAGCCGCCGTTCCAGCACGTGGCGGGAAAAAGTGGTGCCTTCACGCGAAAACAGTTTCTGGATGGCCCGGGGTGTAATGCCCTCGGCCTCCGCCACGTCATTGATTGAAAAGCCACCGTCGCCCAGGCGCGCGTCTATCAGCGCCCGGATGCGCGCCAGCCGGTTGTCCGGTGCCGCCTCCTTGGCCGCGCCACCCAGGGCCTGCGAGAGCAGCGGCAGAAAATCGTAGAAATGGCTGACCATCATGGCCACGTCTTCGGCCGTCTGCTGCTCGCGTTGCAGGAGATAACCGGCATAGCTGGTCAGCATGTGCAAAGGCAGGCAGGCGGCCGGCACGGTCTTCAGCATCAGCACGTCGAGGCAGGCCCGGTGCTGGTCAACGGCCTGTTCCGGCAGATACGCGCAATCGAGGCGCCCGCCTTCGGAGATGATGATGCGCAATCCGTTCTGCGCGGGAAGGAAGACCACATCTCCGCTGGCAGCCTCGATACGGGATCGCCCATGCTCCACGATCATCGACTGGCCGACCGAGCGCAGGAGAACCACGCCCCGGTCGCCGCTGCCCTCGCAGGTGAGGCGGACAAGCGTCCTCGGGAAATAGAGGGTCGCGAGCAACAGAGACGGGTCATGCCAGTAAAGCCCCGTCGATCCGCTGATGTCGCCACCCTCGAGGCTGACGCTCAGTCCCCCCATCATGTCGACCAGGATACTGCCGCAGAGCGCGCGGGCCTCCGTGTCGGAAAGCGCTGCAGAGCCGAATTTCAAGGGGCGGATCAAGCTCATGTGGACGGTCAACTTTCCTTGGGGAACTTCGCGCTGGTCCAAGCCACGTTCGCCTCCATCCAAGCGTGGGCCACGGGCATGCTCTAAACATGACCGAAGCAGTAATGTTTTATCGCGACTCGCTCAAGTCTTGGGCGTCTCGAAAATGTGAGTGATGAGGGGATCTATGACATTCTTTGGGGAACAAAAGCGTGGACTGAGCGGGACCTGCGCCTTGGCACACTCGACCACGTCGCTGACGGCGCTTGCGGTCCTGGCATTTCTGGGGGCAGCGGATGCGGGCCTTGCGCAGAATGCAGCCGGAAACGATGCCGAGACGGCTGCCGAAACATCCGGCGAAACCGTTCTCGGCCGCATCGTCGTCACCGGCAGCCGCGCACCGGAAAAGATCTCCGAGATCGCGCGCACCATCAAGGTGGTCGATGAGGCCGAGATCAAGGCTGCCGCCCTTCAGGGCAAGAGCCTGCAGCAGATCCTTGCTGAGACCGTGCCGAGCTTTGATGCCGCAAGTGAAGGGTCCCGCACCAATTACGGCCAGAACCTGCGCGGCCGCACAGCACTCGTCCTGATCGACGGCGTTTCGCTGAATTCCGCCCGTGGTCTCAGCCGCCAGTTCGATTCCATCGATCCGTTCAACATCGCCCGCGTCGAGGTGCTCTCCGGCGCCACCGCCCTTTACGGCGGCAATGCCACCGGCGGCATCATCAACATCATCACCAAAAAGGGCCGGGATGCGGGCGACGGCCTGCATGCCGAAACCCAGGTCGGCGTCGCCAGCGGTTTCCAGGGCAGCAAGGATTTCGACCGCAATGCGGCAGGCGCCGTCACCTATAACAGCGCCGACTGGGACGCCCGCCTGTCGGTGTCCGGCAACCGCACCGGCGCCTATTACGATGGCGCGGGCGACATGGTCACGCCTGACATTACCCAGTCCTCGACCGCCTTCAATAAGCGCATCGACGTGATGGGTTCGGTCGGCGTTCAGATCGACGAGGATCGTCGCCTCGACGCGACCATGCAATATTTCGACAGCGCCCAGGACAGCGATTACGGCCTCTATTACGGACCATTCCTATCGGGTCTCTCCAATCCCAGCCTGTTCGAAGCCCGCTCCGGTTATCAGTCCGATGTCGAGCCTGAGACCCGCCGCAAGATGCTGGCGCTCAGCTATACCGATGCCGATTTCCTCGGCCAGCAATTGCTGCTGCAGGGAGCCGTGCGATCAGAGGATATTGTCTTTAATCCCTTCCCCTCCACGGGCAGCGCTGCCGGCACCTATTTCGGCGCCAGCCAGCAGACGACGGATTATTACAGTTTCAAGGCCGCCATGGTGTCGGAGCTGACCGACACGGTGAAGCTTACCTACGGCGTGGATGCCGACCGTGACAGTTTCTCCGCCAGCCAGTCGATCTTCAACCTGACCACGGCGGTGATATCAGGCGGCATGGATTTCGACATGATCGGCATCACCGGCCTCTATCCCGATATCGATGTCAGCACCGTTGCCGGTTTTGCCGAAGCCGCGTGGGAAGCCACTGACCGGCTGACCGTGAACGGCGGCCTGCGCTACCAGTTTACCAAGACGGAAGTGGGCAATTTCGTCGGCGCCGCCCAGCAGGTGGCAATCCTTAATGGTGCTGCCACCTCGGCAGATGCCATCCCGGGTGGGGACGTCGATTACGACGCGCTGCTTTTTAATGCCGGCGCGACCTTTGACGTCACCCCCGACCAGCAGGTCTATGCAAACTTCTCGCAAGGCTTCGAACTGCCGGATCCCGCCAAATATTACGGTGTCGGCACCTACACCCTGTCCAATGGACACTACGTCCTGACCGACAGCGTCAATGTCTCCACCTCGGCGCTCGAAGCAATCAAGACCGACAGTTTCGAGC
Source organism: Neorhizobium sp. PAMB6716 (assembly GCF_058242805.1). Taxonomy (NCBI): domain Bacteria; kingdom Pseudomonadati; phylum Pseudomonadota; class Alphaproteobacteria; order Hyphomicrobiales; family Rhizobiaceae; genus Neorhizobium; species Neorhizobium sp. PAMB6716. The sequence goes on along the minus strand of NZ_CM177835.1, from coordinate 1,275,966 downwards.
TTGGCTTCCGCCATGACGACGGTGCGTTGAATGTCGCGGCCGCCGCCTATTATTCGACCTCCGACCGCTCGATCAGCCTCAACCGCACGACACTGACCATCGAGATGAAGGACGAGAAGCGCCGGGTCTACGGCATCGAGGCAGAGGCCGGTTACAAGTTCGACAACGGTTTCGATGTCGGTGTCCTCGGTCACTGGGTGAAGTCGGAAAAGAAGGGCACCGACGGCTGGTACCAGGAATCGGTCGGCACGGCGAGCACGTCCAAGGCCGGCGGCCACATCGGCTGGGGGAACGAGCGTTTTTCCGTTCGTTTGACCGGCGAGCATGTCTTCAGCCTTGAAGACGATGCCGGCTACGAGATCGAGGGTTATAACCTCTTCAATCTCGGCGGTCGCTACACGTTTGCCGAACAGGCAACCACGATCAATTTCGGCATCCAGAACCTGTTCGACACCGATTACACCACCGTCTGGGGCTCACGCGCAAAGGCGCTTTACGGCGCCCTCGTCGACGAGTCGGTCTTCGACTACCACGGCCGTGGCCGCACCTTCGCGATCTCGGTCACCAAGGTATTTTGAAAATCGGCAAGGGCGCCGGAATGACCCGGCGCCCGGACGACTGACCTCACCTGTGGTATCTCCATTGAACGTTTTGGCACACAGCCAGCGGCGCCGGATTACACCTGGGTGGCGGCAAGCCCGCCATCGTCTTCCAGATACAAAAAAGCAAGATAGGCATCTATGCAGGCCTGCCAAGAGCTGCGGCTAGTGCCGTCATCGGCTATGGAAAGTTTGCGTTCATGGGGCGATATTGAGGGTCGGCGCGCCGCTCGTCCAACACCGTTTCGGTGCATTATTATACCTTGAAGGTATGATTTGGTACGTCAGCTGTTCCCTTCATGGACAAGAACTTTAGCTCTCGATGCACGGGAGACGTCCCTCTCCCTCTGCGATCATCCACCGCCGCCCATCGTCACGGACATAAAGGCTCGGAACGTGGTGGCGGTCGGCGATAGTGGATGGCTGCGAGCCCAGGCAAGTCCGACATTCATGCTCGGTACGGGCTCCACCAGCCGGCGCAGCTCGATCCGCTGGCCTTCAAGCGACCATGGCCTGTAGACCATGTCGGACAGGATCGTCACGCCGACGCCAGCTGCAACCAGAGACCGGACGGCCTCGATCGAACTTGTGGTCAGGACCGCTCGCGGAGACAGCCCGACCGCATCCCAGTAACGCGAGGCAGTGGCGCTCGCTTCATCCACGGTCAGCATGATGTAATCTTCTTCGGCCACATCCTTGAGGCTGATCTCGCTCTGCGACAGCAGCTTGTGGTCTGCCGAAAGCCACAGCCGGCGGCTGGACCGCAGCAAAAGCTCCTGCTCGATGACATCGGAACTGGCGAGATTGGAGACCAGCATCACGGCAATATCGACATCGCCGCGCTTGATCTGCTCTTCGAGCGCAGGCCGGGATAGCTCTTTTATTTCCACATCGATGTTCGGATAGATCTTTCGGAAGCGGGCATAATATTTGGACATGAAATAGCCGATGACCGTGTAGGTGATGCCGATCGTGACCTTTCCGGAAAGCCCCGCTTCCTCTCGCAAAGGGCTGCGCATGGCAGAAGCGACCGCTCCCGTGATGACCCGCGCGTGGTCCAGGAAACGGGCCCCCTCCATTGTCAGCCTGACCCCGGAATGGGTCCGCTCCAGAAGCTTCACGCTCAGCTCCATTTCCAGCGATTTGATCGCTGCCGTGACAGCCGATTGAGAAATGTTGAGATTAAACGCAGCGTGGCTCACCTGCCCGCTTTCTGCCGTCGCAATGAAATAATCAAGCTGTTTCAACGTGATGCTCATCGAAATCACCCCCTTGTTCTGGTTATCTGTTTTTTCGATATTACAATCAAAAAACTACTATTTCACAAGAGGAGCAAGCTGAGACAAAAATTGTGCAACGCCGCAAAGACGGCAGCATACAAGGGGTTCCAAATCGATGACTGTCACGTTGAACTGTGACATGGGGGAGAGCTTTGGCCTTTACAGGCTGGGCGACGACGCCGGACTGATGCCACTCATTGATGTGGCAAACGTAGCCTGCGGCTTCCATGCTTCCGATCCCGATCATATGCGCAACACGGTGGCGAGCGCCAAAGCGCATGGCGTCAAGGTTGGCGCCCATCCGTCCCTGCCGGATCTCCAGGGTTTTGGCCGCCGCGAGATGAAGATGAGCCGTGCGGAAGTGGTCAACTCGGTGCTTTACCAGGTTGGCGCGCTGGTTGGCTTCCTGAAGGCGGAGGGGTTGGAACTCAACCATATCAAGCCGCATGGCAGCCTCTATGGCATGGCGGCACGGCAGGAAGAGGTCGCCCATGCGATCTGCGACGTCGCCGAGATCTATGGTGTGCCTCTGTTCGGCATGACCGCAACGCTTCACGAAACGATCTACAGCGAGCGTGGCATCGAATTCGTGCCCGAGTTCTATGCGGACCTCGACTATGCGCCAGGGGGATTTTTGATCGTCACCCGCGAACATCCCGCCATGGACCCGGACCTGATGGCGCAACGGTGCCTGCGTGCCCTTACCGATGGACAGGGCACTGCCAATGACGGCAGTCTCTTCCCGGTCGGATGCAAGACGATCTGCGTGCATTCCGACACTCCGAATGCCATCGATATTGCGAGAACCGTGCGCCGCGCAATCGCGCCCTGGCAATGACATCGACAGCCGCCGAAAAGGCGGTCTTTAATGCCCGTCTCTTTTCCTTCATCGCCTGATCCGGAGATCGACATGGCCCAGATTCTCTCTCCCCTTCCCGGTACTTTCTACCGCAGTTCCTCGCCCGAAACGCCGCCGTTCAAGGCGGATGGCGACGATGTCACAGCCGGCGATGTCATCGGGTTGATCGAGGTGATGAAGTCCTTCCACGAGGTGAAGGCTGAAATTTCCGGCAAAAGCATCCGCTTCGTCGCCGAGAACGAAGACCCGGTCATGGCCGGCGCACCGCTGGCGGATATCGACTGATGTTGAAGAAGCTGCTGATAGCCAACCGTGGCGAGATTGCCGTGCGCGTCATCCGCGCCGCGCAGGATCTCGGCATTGCCACGGTCGCCGTGTATTCGGCGGCGGATGCGGATGCGCTGCATGTGCAACTTGCCGACGAAGCCGTCAATATCGGCCCGCCCGCCGCCAAAAAATCCTATCTCAACATCGAGGCGATCATTGCGGCAGCGCTGGAAAAAGGCTGCGACAGCATCCATCCGGGTTATGGGTTCCTCGCCGAAAATGCCGGTTTCTCCGATGCCGTTACGGCAGCCGGCCTCACCTTTGTCGGCCCGTCGGGCGATGCGATCCGGCTAATGGGCGACAAGGTGTCGGCCCGCACGGCAGCATCTGCCGCTGGCGTGCCCGTCGTTCCCGGCTCCACGGGCCGCGTCGATGGCATTGAGGCCGGGCGCCATGTGCTGGAGGCAACCGGATTTCCGGTCATGATCAAGGCTGCCGCCGGTGGCGGCGGGCGCGGCATTCGCATCGCCAATTCTCTGGCCGAATTCGAGCAGGCTTTCCCGCAGGCGCAAGCCGAGGCGCTGGCTGCCTTCGGCGACGGTGGCCTTTATATGGAAAAGGTGATTGGCAAGGCGCGCCACATTGAGGTGCAGGTTCTGGCCGATGGCAAGCAAGCAATCCATTGCTACGAGCGGGAATGCTCGCTGCAGCGCCGTCGCCAGAAGGTGTGGGAAGAGGCACCGTCGCGAGCGCTCTCCACAAGCCTGCGCGAAGAGCTTTGCGCCTCGGCCGTGGCGCTTGCCAAGGCGGTCGGTTATTCCGGCGCCGGCACCGTCGAATATCTCTACGACGACGAAGCCGACCGTTTCTATTTCATCGAGATGAACACCCGCATTCAGGTGGAGCATCCGGTGACGGAAGCGATCACCGGCATTGATCTCGTTGCCGAAATGCTGCGCATTGCCGGCGGCGAACCGCTGCGGATCGCGCAAGATGACGTGACCGTCAAGGGTCATGCCATCGAGGTCCGGTTAAATGCGGAGGATCCGGCCAAGGATTTTGCGCCCTTCCCCGGCACGATCGGCGACCTGCGCATTCCCGGCGGCCCCGGCGTTCGCTTCGATTCCATGCTCTACAACGGTTACCAGGTGCCGCCTTTCTACGACAGCCTGCTCGCCAAGCTGATCGTCCATGCCGAGACCCGCGAAGCGGCAATCATGCGGCTGACGCGGGCATTGCGTGAACTGGAGATCGGCGGCGTAAAAACCACCAAGCCGCTGTTTTTGGCCCTTGCCGCCGATCCGTCGGTCCGGGCCGGAGATGTGCATACCCGCTGGCTGGAAGGCTGGCTTCAAGACAACGCCACGGCGCTTGCCGGCTGACAAGGAGGTTCGATGTCGATACGTTTCAATTTCGGCGGTGACGAGCATATCTTCGGCGAAGTGTCGGAGGACATGTCGCTCGCCTCATTTTTTACCGGCCTGTCGATGATCAATGCGGTGCGCGCCGCCGGCATCCGCGGCGTGACCGAGACCTGCCCGGCCAATGCCAGTTTCCAGATCCGCTTCGATCCTGATCTCATCGCACCGCAGGACCTCCTGAAGGAATTGCAGTCGATGGAGGATGCGGCGTCGAAATCCGATGCGACGCTGAAAACCCGCATCATCGAGCTGCCGGTCTATTTCCAGGATCCGTGGACGCATGAGACGGAAATGCGGTTTCGCGAGCGCCATCAGGACCCGAGTGCCACAGACCTTGAATATTCGGCGCGCATCAACGGTTATGCGACGATCGAGGACTTCATCGCCGCCTATTCCGGCCAGCCGTGGTTCGTGTCCATGGTCGGGTTCGTTGCCGGCCTGCCCTGGCTCTATCAGATGGTGGAGCGCAAGAAGCAGATCGAGGCGCCAAAATACCTGCGTCCCCGCACGGATACGCCCAAGTTGACGGTTGGCCACGGCGGCTGCTTTGCGGCGATCTATTCGGTGCGCGGTGCCGGCGGTTACCAGATGTATGGCGTCACACCTGCGCCGATCTACGATCCGACACGCACGGTGCGTTACCTCACAGACGATATGGCACTGTTCAAGCCGGGTGACATCGTCAAGTTCAAGGCGATCAACCGCGACGAATATGACGCGACGCTGGAAGAGATCGATGCCAACCGCTGGCAGCCGACGGTGCGCGACTGCGCGTTCAGCCTCACCGATTTCAACCGCGACATGCTGGGCACCAACGCCAACCTGATGGAGCTTCTCAATGGCCATTAAGGTGATCACTCCCGGTCTTGCAACTTCCGTGCAGGACCTCGGCCGTCCCGGTTATTACCATGTCGGCATTCCCGAAGGCGGCGGCATGGACCGGTTTGCCACCCGCATCGCCAACCTGCTTGTCGGCAACGAACCGGGTGCGGCAATCCTTGAGGCAACCTTCATGGGGCCGGAGCTGGAATTTACGGCACCCGCCGTGGTCGCCGTCACCGGAGGCGAACTGCCGCCCAAGGTCAACGGCGAAGAGCGCCCCACCTGGGAAAGCTTTGCGGTGAAAGCCGGCGACCGCCTGTCCTTCGGTTACCTGAAATCCGGTGCCCGCGCCTATATCGCCGTTTCCGGCGGCATCGACGTGCCGGTCGTGCTGGGATCGCGTTCCACCTACATGCTCGGAGCACTCGGTGGTTTTGAGGGACGCGTGCTAAAGGCTGGCGATGAAATCCCCGTCGGCACCGGCGCCGGCACGCCCGGCCGGTCGCTTCCGACTGATCTTCGCGGCAGCGTGTCCGGCGCCATCGAACTTCGAATGCTGCCCGGCATCTACTGGCATCGCATCACCGAAGCTGCCGGCAAGCGCTTCTTCGAAGATACGTGGAAAGTGGCGCCCGAGGCCGACCGCATCGGCTACCGGTTCAAGGGTGGTACGCCGCTCGAATTCGTCGCCCGCGAGCAGCCCTTCGGCGCCGGCTCTGACCCGTCCAACATCGTTGATGCCTGCTACCCCTATGGCTCCGTCCAGGTGCCGAGCGGCACCGAGCCGATCGTGCTCCACCGCGACGCCGTGTCCGGTGGCGGCTACATGATGCTCGGCGTGGTCATTTCCGCCGACATGGACCGGATCGCCCAGCTGCAGCCGCATACGCCGGCACGTTTCGTGCCGGTGACGCTGGACGAGGCGCTGACCGCCCGCGCCGAACGGCGCGCGGCTTTGGCCAAGGCGGAAGACACCCTGACCGCCTGAGGCGGTCGGATCTCCGGAAGAGGAACCGGAGAAGGCATCGGGAGGAGTGGTCGGCGCATGCCGGCCCTCCGACGCGCCGGGCATCAAGATCCGGCGCGCGCAACGACAAGACGACGCCGGCAAACGGCGTGATTTTACCTCCGAGCGGTCCGCAGAGATCGCCGGAGAAAAAGGGGAACATCGCGACACGTTTTATGGCCGCTACACGGCCCGATGTCGCATGCCCTTTTCCGTCTACAACAAAGGAACAGGGGTTCATGGTTCAACTTGGCGGTCATCTCAGCGCGGAAAACGTCTCCGTGGCCTTTGCGGGGCTGAAAGCCCTGTCATCCGTCACGCTCGACATCAAGCCTGGCCATATCAGCGGATTGATCGGACCCAACGGCGCTGGCAAGACAACGCTCGTCAACGTGCTGACCGGCTTCCAGATGCCGACGGAAGGCGCGGTGAAGCTGAACGGCGCGCCGCTCGGCAAGCTGAAGCCGCATCTGGTCCGGCGACGTGGCATTGCCCGCACCTTTCAGGGCGGCCGGCTGTTTCGCGACCTTGCCGTCATCGACAATCTCGAAGTCACCGGCGTCGGGCTCGGCATGAGCCGGCGCGCGGCGGTTGCCGAGGCGGAGGCGATGCTCGACTGGATCGGCATTTCGGCGCTCGGGCACCGCACCGCCGGCACCCTTCCCTATACCGACGAACGCCGTGTCGCCATCGGCCGGGCGCTGATGGGGCGGCCCGCCTTCATCCTGCTCGACGAGCCGGCCGCCGGCATGAGCGCGCAGGAAGCGACCGAGCTGTCGGCACTCGTCAAGCGCATCGCGCGCGATCTCGGCTGCGGTGTGCTGATCATCGAACACAATGTCGGGCTGGTGCTCGGCCTTTGCGACCACATCGTCGTGCTCGATTCCGGGGCCGTCATCGAGGAGGGAACGCCCGCCGAGATCCGACAGAGCGAAAAGGTGCGTCATGCCTATATGGGCACCGCCGCAGATGCGGCCGTGCCGGCTGCGGAGGTGCTGTTATGAGCCTGCTCGTTCTTGCCAATATCGAGGTTCGCTACGGCCGCCTCACCGCCGTGCGCGGCGTCTCGCTGTCCATCAAGGATGGCGACACGGTGTTCATCACCGGACCAAACGGGGCCGGAAAATCGTCGCTGCTGCGCGCCATTGCCGGTGTCACGCCAGCCTCCAGCGGCACGATCGACTTCGACGGCTACAACATCACCGGCAAGGCGCCGGAGGATATCGCCCGCCTCGGCTTCTCGCTGGTGCCGGAAGGCCGCGACGTCTTTGGCTCGCTGACGATCGAAGAAAACCTCATGGTCGGCACGGGCATGAAGGCCAGGGATCGTGGCTGGAAGGCAAAGACTGCCGAGGATCTCGAGGCCGTCTACCAGACCTTCCCGATCCTGAAGGAGCGGCGCCACGGCCAGGCCGGGCTTTTGTCCGGGGGCCAGCAGCAGATGCTCGTCATCGGTCGGGCGCTGATGACCAACCCGCGGCTGATTGCCATCGACGAACCGTCGCTGGGTCTTGCGCCTAATATCACCGACCAGGTCTACGAGCGGCTGATTGCGCTTCAATCCCAGAAGGCCCTGACGCTTCTGATCGTCGAGCAAAGTTCCACCCGCGCCACCCTGGTCGGCGGTCGGATGCTGCTGATGCGCGGCGGCCAGATTGTGCTCGACGGCAACGCCCGCGAACTCGGCAACAGTGCGGCTGTGCAAGCTGCCTATTTCGGTTACGAGGATCATTGAGATGCTGCAGATCGTCTTCGACTCCCTGTCGCTCGGCTCGCTCTATGCCCTCGGCGCGCTCGGCATTGCGCTGATTTTTGGCGTGATGCGGCTGGTCAACTTCGCTCATGGCGACGTCATCGCCTTTTCCATCTTCGCGCTTTTATGGCCATCAACCGATGCGCTGGCGATCGTCTTTGCCGGGCAACTGCCCTGGTACCTGCTGATCCCCTTCGTGCTGCTGATCGGCGCCGGGCTTTCGGTGCTGTGCGAGATCGTCGTCTTCCGCCGCTTCCGGCGTGCCAGCCCGGCAACGATGATGATTGCCTCCTTCGCGCTCGGCTTCGTCATCCGCTATTTCCTGCTGATGCTGTTTACGAGCCGGCCGAAGTCGATCTCGCTCCTGCCGATGCTGTCGCAGCCGGTGGAAATTTTTGGCGCCCGCCTGCCGCTCCTGCAGCTGATCACCATCATCGCGACCGTCATCATTCTGGTCGGCCTGACGCTGTTCCTGAGGCGGACCCGCTTCGGGCTCGAAATGCGGGCGGCGGCTGAGAACTTCTCGATGGCGCGCATGCTTGGCGTGCGCGCCAACCGGGTCATCATGGGCGCCTTCGCACTATCAGGGGCTCTCGCCGGCGCCATCGCCATGATCTTCGGCAGCCAAACCGGCACGGTCGATATCCAGATGGGTGCCTCGATCATGCTGATGGCCTTCATCGCCACCGTCATCGGCGGTCTCGGCAGCCTTGCCGGCGCAGTGCTCGCCGGCTTCCTGCTCGGCGCGGCCTCCGTGATCATGCAGGTCGTGCTGCCTGTGGATGCCCGTCCCTTCCGCGACGCCTTTGTCTACGGCGCCGTCATCCTCGTCCTCCTGTTCCGCCCGCAGGGCCTGATCGCCGCCCGCGGCACCAAGGAAAGGGTCTGACCCATGACCGATGCCAGCCTCTCCACCCTTCCCGCAACCCTTGCCAATCCGCGCAAGCCGCCCCCGTTCGCGCTTGCCCGCAAGACGATCATCACGCCGATCCTGCTGTCGCTCCTCGTCCTGGCCATTGCCGCGCTGACGGTAATGCTGGGCTCCCGCCCCTTCAACCAGGCGATGATCGACATCATGGTGCGGGTGGTCCTCGTCGTCGGGCTCTATATCTTCATCGGCAATTCCGGGGTGCTGAGCTTCGGCCATATCGGCTTTACCTGCCTTGGCGCCTATGCGGCGGCATGGCTGACGATCAATCCGCTGATGAAAAAGGCCTCGCTGCCCGGCCTGCCAAGCTTCCTGCTTGAGGCGCGCTTGCCCTACTGGCAATCGGCAATCATCGCAGCGCTCTTTGCGGGTCTTGCGGCGCTGATCTTCGGCAAGGTCCTGATGCGGCTCTCGGGCATTGCCGCCTCGATTGCCACCTTTGCGGTTCTGGCGATGATCAACACCATCTATTCGAACTGGGAAAGCGTCACCGGCGCCACCTCGTCCGTCGTCGGCATCCCGATCGTGCGCACCCTCTGGCCTTATGCGGGCGCTGCAGTCGTTGCGATCTTCATTGCCTGGGGTCACGCGATCTCACGCTCAGGCCTTGCGCTGCGGGCTGCCCGTGACGAGCCAACGGCAGCCGCAGCCTCCGGCGTCGACATCCCCAGGGAACGCCTCGTCGCATTCACGATTTCCGGCGCCATCATGGGTCTCGGCGGGGCGGCGATGGCGCATTCCATCGGCGTCGTTACGCCGGACACCTTCTATCTCGGCCTCACCTTCATCACGCTCTCTATGCTTGTCGTCGGCGGCATGGGCAGCCTGTCGGGGGCGGTGATCGGGGTGCTGCTGCTGTCCGCCCTCATCCAGGCCCTGCGCTGGCTGGAGGCGGGCGTTCCGCTCGGTTCGACCACCTTCGCCCTTCCCAAGGGGCTCCAGGAGATCGCGCTGGGCGTCATCATGATCGTGATCCTCGCGCTACGCCCGGCGGGACTGATCGGCAATCGCGAAATCACGCTGTTCCGCGTCAAACGCAACAAATAGTCGACGGAGAGGAAACCGTCGGTCAAAAAAGGAGACGTCAATGGCATACGAGACAAGCATACTGGGCAAGACACGACGACTGGCAATGGCCATGGCTGCCGTTATGGCAGCGTTCCCCGCGCTTGCGGACGACGGCAAGATCGTCGTCGGCTTTGCAACCGCCGCCTCCGGCTTCATGGAAGCCTATGACAAGCCGGCGCAGGATGCGGCAATGATCCGCATCAACGAGATCAATGCCGCGGGCGGCCTGCTCGGCAAGCAGATCGAGGTCGTGAGTGCCGACACCAAGTCCGACCGCGCCGAAGGCGCCAAGGCCGGTCTTTCGGTCATCGACCAGGGTGCCGACATCGTCGTCGTCTCGTGCGACTACGATTTCGGCGCACCGGCAGCGCTTGCCGCCGAAGATGCGGGCCTTGTCTCCTTCTTTCTCTGCGCGGAATCGGTGAAGGCCGGTATCCAGGGCGTCGGCCCCCACTCCTTCTCCGCCTCGGTTCTTGCCGCCGTGCAGGGTGCGACGATGGCCGAATGGGCCTTCAAGGAAAAGAAGGCAAAGACCTTCTACCGCCTGCTCGACACCTGGACCGAATACAACAAGGGCATCTGCGACGGTTTTGACTGGATGATGCCGAAGATCACGGCAGAGGGCGCAAAGCTCTTGGGACAGGATACGTTCAAGAACGACGATGCCTCGATTGCCGCGCAGATCACCCGCATCAAGTCGCTGCCGCAGGAGCCGGACGCGATCATGCTGTGCACGATGATGCCGGGCGCCGTCTCCGCCATCAAGCAGATCCGCGCCGCCGGCATCAACTCGATGATCCTCAACGGCTCCGGCGTCGACGGCAGCTACTGGCTGTCGGCCGTTCCGGACCTGTCGAACTTCTACACCCCGGTGCAGGGCTCGATCTATGGCGATGACCCGAACCCCGACGTGCAGAAATTCAACGCCGCCTACAAGACGGCAACCGGCACCGATCCGTCGAGCCAGTATGTCTATCCGGGCTATTCCATGATCGACGTCTGGTCGAAGGCCGTCGAGCGTGCCAAGACCACGGAAGCCGATGGCGTCGTTGCCGAACTGGAAAAGATGAAGGATGAGCCGACCCTGTTTGGTCCGCGCACCTTCACAGCCGAACTGCACCACCAGAACAAGGCCCGTTACCTCATCGTCGGTGTCGATAAGGGCAAGCCGGGCGTCGTCGGCTCCTGGACGATTTCCGAACCGGTGCCGATGAGCGCACTGGTCAAGTGATGTGAGACAGACGCCATCGGCTGCTCCCGGCCGATGGCTTCAACGAAAGAACCCGGCAAAGCGTGACAGCTTTGCCGGGGTCTTTGTTGTGCCGCGCATCACGTCGCCTGATCTTTACGACCGCATCTTGCGGTCGGTGCCCTTCAGCGCAATCAGGTCGCCGACGTCCCGGCCATTCCTGGCAGTGAAGAGCCGGTCGAGCACCGCAAGGCGGCGGTGCTCCATCGTGTCTTCACCCCCAGACATCAGACGAGACCTTCGGCGGCGATCGCGGCCGGAAGCCGGTCGAGGGTGCGGCCAAGCCGCGTCATGATCTCCGAAATATCCGAGGACGTCACAATCAGTGGCGGGCACAAGGCCAGCTGGTCGCCGATCGAGCGGAAGATCAGGCCCTCGTCATGACCGATGGCATTGGCGATGGCGCCGGCGCGGCCAAGCTTGTCGAACGGCTTGCGGGTTTCCTTGTTGGCGACCAGTTCAAGCGCGCCGATCAGGCCTGCACCGCGGGCTTCACCGACCAGCGGATGGTCCGCGAAGGACTTAAGGCCTGACTGAAACTCTGCCTCCAGCCGCGCCGCGTTGCCCATGAGGTCCTGCTCCTCGATGATGGCGAGGTTTTCCAACCCGACAGCGGTCGCGACCGGATGGCCGGAGGCCGTGAACCCATGACCAAAAACGCCGTTCTTCTCGGAATTATCGGCGATGGCGCTGTAGATCTTGTCCGAAACCATCACGGCGGCAAGCGGCATGTAGGAGGAGGTCAACTGCTTCGACAGCGTCATGATATCGGGCGTGAAGCCGTATTTCTGGCAACCGAACGGCGTGCCAAGACGCCCGAAACCGCAGATGACCTCGTCGGAGACGATGAGAATATCGTTGGCGCGGCAGATCTTTTCCACGCCCTCCCAATATCCGGCCGGCGGCGGCATGACGCCGCCCGCCGCCATCAGCGGCTCGCCGATGAAAGCGGCGATCGTGTCGGCGCCTTCCTTTTCGATCACCGCCTCGAGTTCGGCCAGAAGCCGCGCGGTAAACGCCGCCTCGTCCTCGCCTTCGGTGCCGAAGCGATAGAAATGCGGGCAGGTCAGGTGATGCACGGGGATGGCCGGCAGGTCGAAGTCGCGATGGTTGATCGGCAGGCCGGTGAGGCTGCCGGACGCCACCGTGATGCCGTGATAACCCTTGATGCGCGACAGGAACTTTTTCTTCTGCGGCCGGCCGAGCGCATTGTTCATGTACCAGACCATCTTGACGATCGTGTCGTTGGCCTCGGAACCGGACGAGGTGTAAAAGACGCGGCTGAGATTGTCGGGCGTGATCTCGACCAGCTTTTCGGCCAGCCGGATCGAGGGCTCGTGCGCCTTGGACGAGAAGGTGTGGTAATAGGGCAGCTTCAGCATCTGCTTGTAGGCGGCTTCCGCCAGCCGCTTTTCGGAAAAACCGACGGCGACCGACCAGAGGCCGGCCAGTCCCTCGATATATTCCTTGCCGCGGTCGTCATAGACCCGGATGCCGTCCCCGTGGTCGATGACCAGCGGCCCGGTGCGTTCGTGCTGGCGCAGGTTGGTGTTGGGGTGCAGCGTGGTCGCGATGTCGATGGCCGCGAGGGAATTGGAAATCTGTGTCATGGCGGATCTCTGGATCTTGGTGCTGATGGTGAAGGGCTTCATGTCGAGATAGTCCTCGATCCCGTGCGAGGAGCCCTCGCGCCCGAGACCGCATTCCTTGATGCTGATCATGCCGGTGTCCAGCGGGTCGGCAACCCGAAACATCCGGTCCGCATCGCTTGTTTTGAAACAGGCCGCAAGCCCGTCGTTTATAACTTTGGCTCACTCGACGTCCTGCGTCCCGGTGCCTTGCCCTGTTTTCCGTGAAGATCGGGGCAAGCGGCCCTTGAGGGCACGGATGGCACCCGTCCAGCCCATCAGGAGCACTGCGCGTTCGGCAGCAGGGTTTGGGAAACGTAGTCCCTGTGGTCCTCAGCCGTTCTACACTTTGCCTTCGATGACCCGGCGCATGACGACGGCGACATCACGCGAATTGGGGGGATCGGAATGGATGCAGACGGTGCCGAACCGGATCGGCCGGACGCTGCCATCCGTGGTGACGATCTCGCCGTCGAACAAGGCACGGCGCATGCGCTGCTCTATGGCGGCAAGATCGACTGCTTTGTGTACGCGCGGGATGATCAGAGAACCATCCGGGGCATAGGATAAATCAGGGAAATATTCGCCAATAAAAGGGACGCCCAATTCAGCGGCCGCCACTTCGTGAAACGTGCCGGCCATGCCGAACAGCGGCACGTTGAACGGTTTAACCGATGCCGCAATGGCGCGGGCCGTATCGAGGTCTCTCGCAGCCATGCCGTAGATGATGCCGTGCGGCTTGACATGCGACAGCGTGCCGCCCTGCGCCGCAAGGATCCCCGACAGTGCGCCGATCTGGTAGAGGAAGGCCGCCGTCAGTTCTTCCGGCTGCAGCTTCATCTCCCGTCGTCCGAAACCTTCCTTATCCGGCAGCGACGGATGCGCACCGACCTCGACGCCATGCGCCAGTGCAAGTCGCACCGTCTTCAGCATCGTCCAGGGATCGGAGGCGTGAAAACCGCAGGCAATATTGGCCAGATGGATGTTCGGCATGATCCCGGCATCGTCGCCGAAATGCCAGTTGCCGAAACTCTCGCCCATGTCGCAATTCAGGGTCACCACGGCGCCCTGTTGCAGCACGTCAGCTGTGTCGGTTGTCATCAGATTGCATCCTCTCGTCTTCCTGTGTCACCGGCCAGCCTTGCAGGGGCGCGGGGCAGTGATCGCTGGAGGCTGTAGTCCTCGGCGCCGAAAGCCTCTGACAGATCGGCAGACATCCGCGCGACGCATGCCGCGGAATGCTGTCACGGCCACAGACCGCAGCGCCCCTTCCACCATCGTCCTTCACCCCTTCAAGTGCCGTCTTTGCGGCCTTGCAACATTCTGTCCGAAGGCGCGAAACGTGTGAAATAGTTGTTTTTGGAAAGCGTTATCGAAAAAACAGATGCGGCTTGCCTGAGCAACGGGCAAACGGCACCGGCTGCAGCACGGTGCCGTTCCGTCGGGTCAGGCCCAGTGCGCGACGGTTCGCTTTTCAAAGCGTTCGCGGAACTGCGCGGTGGTTTTTTCCAAAACCTCGCCGGTCTCCCATTCGAGGATCACCGCATGGCGGCGCACCGCATCCAGGGCATCGATCTGGCCCGCCTTGTACTGGCGAGACACCTCGGCCGGGTCCATCCGGGCCCATTCCGTCCGCTTCGCCCGGATCTCGCTTCGAACCACCTCGGTCGCCGCCACGTCGATCTCGTAGGCACACAGATCGCGGTCTATTTCCCGGATGACGACACCATAATCGAGACTGGCGCGCCGGATCGAGACATAGTCGTCAATCACGTCTTCCAGCACGTTCTGCGGATCACGCTCGAGCGGATCGCCGAATCCGCCGCCGCCGGCGGTCGGCCGCGCAAATTCGTCTCCGGTATGGACCGGATAGTCGGAAAAGACGGAGCCGAGCCAGGTTGCTTCCTCGGAACCGGCCCGCCGGATGGTGAGGCCATGCGGCATGGACGGCAGCCCGCCCTCGATGCCCCAGACGACGGCGCGTTCACGGTCGCAGATATAGGACATGACAGCGCCTTCTGCTTCCAAAAGCAGCGAGGTTTTCTGCACGCCAACGCCGCCGCGCCATTTTCCCGGCCCCGCCGAATCCTGCTTGATCTGGAATTCGGTGGTGCGTGTCGGGTTGACCCGTTCATTGCCTTCATTGGGCTGCGACATCAGCCCCGTGCCGAAGCAGGCCGTGGTCACGTCGGCGCCGTCCTTGCCATTGCGGCCACCCCAGCCGCCCGGCAGCCATTCGTAAAACATGAAGATCGGCTTTTCGGGTTTGCGCGCATCCCGGCCACCGGCAAGCAGGTATTCGAGATTGAAGGCGCAGGCGATTGCCCGTTCCGGCATGATCTTCGACCACATCTCGAAGATCGCGTTCATGATCTTTTCGAACGGCATCAGAAAGCCGGTGACGGCAACGGGCCATTCGGCACTGACGACGCTGTTCTTCGGCGCCGTCACCCTTATCATCCGGTAGAAGCCGCTGTTCAGCGGCAGGTCGGGGAAGAAGGTCTTCATGCCCGCGACGACGGCCGAGAAGGTGGCACCCGGCGCCGAATTATACATCGACGAAATGGTGTGATGGCTGCCGGTGAAATCATAGTGGATGCTGTCGCCTGATATCGTCATCTTGATACGGATCGGGATCATCCCCTCGCCGCCGCCGAGATCGCGGTCGATGTAATCCACCGTTTCCCAGGTGCCATCTGGAAGTTCCAGCAGCCGCTTGCGCACGGCCCGCTCCACATAGTCCTGCACCTCCGCCATGCCCTGCGTAACCTGTGTGCGGCCGTACTTGCCAACCAGCCGCAGCAGCTCGCGTTCGGCCACGTGGGTCGCCTGCGCCTGCGAATGGATGTCGCCGATGATCGAGGCCGGATCGCGGGTATTGGCGGCGATCATGTTGGCCACGTCGAAGCAGAACCGGCCTTCGCGAAAAAGACGGATCGGCGTGATGCGCAGGCCCTCGCGGAACATGTCGCGCGCGGTCACGTCAAAGGAGCCGGGCACGGAACCGCCAAGATCCGACCAATGGCCGTTCGACTGGGAAAAGCCGATCAGCTTGTCCTCATCGAAGATCGGCCGCACCAGCCGGACATCGCTGAAATGGGTGCCACCGGCATAAGGATCGTTGATGGCATACACGTCGCCCGGCGCCATCTCGCCTTCGAAGACGCGGATCACGTCCTTGCAGGTATTGTGCAGCGTGCCGACATGCACGGCGATGTCGTAATTGCCCTGAGCGACCGAATTGCCGTCGGCATCATGCAGCGCGTTGGAAAAATCGCGATTGTAGATGACGAAGGAATAGCAGGTTCGCAACATCTGTTCGGCCATCTGGTCGACTGCGGTGATGAAGGAATTTTTCAGCACTTCGAACGTCACCGGATCGAGACTGCGTTCCGTATCTGCCTGGATATTCATGAAAATCAGCCTTTCGTTGCGATGACGATGTTCCGGAAGGCGTCGACCGAAGCGCTCATGTGCGGCGGAACGACTGTGGTGGAATCGAACTGTTCGACAATGGCAGGGCCGGTGAACCTCGCGCCGGCCTCCAGCATTTCCCGCTGGTAGACGGCGGCATCATGACCCGAGCCGTCGAACCAGACCTTTCGCCGGCCAATCGGATCCGGCGCATAATCCCTCACCGCATGTTTCGGCAGGTCGGCCTTTGGCACAACGCCGATCGCCTTGATCGCCAGCCGGAAGATCGACACCGGCGCCTCGTCACGGCGATAGTTGAACTCGCGCTCATGCTCCCCGTGGAAGGCCTCGATCAGCGCGCCGATGCTGGTGATGTGGGCCGGCGCCTGGATGGACAGCGAGCGCCACTGGCCCTGGTACATCATCTCGACCGTGCGCTGCAGGGCCATGTCGGCCACTGCTACGCCCTCATGCTCCAGCCGTTCGGCGGCTTGCACTTCCATCCGCCGAAAAGCCTCTTCCATCTCCTGCGGCGCCACCGTCGAGGCATCCGTCATGAAGCTTTCGGAAAAATCGTGCTGCACATCGACCAGCAGGCAGCCGAGCGCCGAGGTGACGCCCGGGTTCGGCGGCACGATGACCGTCGGGATGGACAGTTCCCTGGCAACGGCTGCCCCATGCAGAGCGCCGGCGCCGCCGAAGGCGACCAGAGCGAAATCGCGCGGATCATAACCGCGGCTGATCGATAACAGGCGCACGGCATTTGCCATGTTGGCATTGGCGACAGCGATGATCGCCTCGGCCGCCTGATGCAATTGCATGTTGAACGGTCCGGCCACCGTCTCGGCGACGGCGTCGGCCGCGCGCTGCGGATCAAGCGTGATCTTGCCGCCGGCAAGGCTGGTGCCGAGACGGCCGAGAACGACGTTTGCATCGGTATTGGTCGCGGTGCGATTGCCGTTGCCATAACAGGCCGGTCCCGGCGTGGCGCCTGCCGATTGCGGACCGTTGCGCAGCGAACCTCCCTCGTCCTGCCAGGCAAGCGAGCCACCGCCGGCGCCGATCGTCAGAACCTCGATCGAGGGGAAGCGGATCGGATAGCCATATTCGATATACCAGTCCTTGGTGATGCGGGACTGACCGTTCCAGGCGAGCGACACATCGGTCGAGGTGCCGCCCATGTCGAAACCGATGGAATTGGGGAAACCGCAGAGATTGCCGATGTAACGGCTTGCGATGGCGCCGGCGGCAATGCCCGATCCGGCAAGGCGAGCGGAATAATCCCGCACACTGGCCGGCGTCATCACGCCGCCGCCGGAATGCAGCAGAAGCAAATCCCTGGTGTAACCACCCGCCGCCAGTTTTTCTCCAAGCCGCGACACGTAATCAACCACGACAGGCGCGCAGACGGCGTTTGCCATGGTGGTCGAAAACCGCTCGTGCTCAAAGATTTCCGGCATGACGTCGCAGGAAATGGAGACCGGAATGTCGGGCATGGCCTCTGCCAGGATCTCGCGCATCCGCCGCTCGTTGGCACCGTTGACATAAGAATTCATGAAGCACACGGCGATCGATTTTACCCCGCGCCGGCGCAGCACGTCGGCCACGCGGCGCGCATCGTCCTCGTCGAGCGCCTGCAGGATCACGCCTTCCGCATCAACGCGTTCGCGCACCGTCAGCCGGTCGCGCCGCGGGATATAGGGTTTGGCGACATCCTTGTAGGTGTCCCAAAGGTCCTCCTTGTTGGCGCGGCGGATTTCCACCACATCGCGAAATCCTTCCGTGCAGACCATGGCCGACCGCGGCAGGCGGCGCGTGATCAGCGCGTTGGTGGCAACCGTCGTGCCATGCGAAAACATCGTCACCTCTGAAAGGTCGATGCCGCCCTGCTCTACGCCGTTGAGGATCGCCCGCATCGGGTCGTCGGGTGTCGATGCGGTTTTCTCGATGCGGATTGCACCGGTCTCCTCGTTCATGATGCAGATGTCGGTGAAGGTTCCCCCCACATCCACGGCCACTCTGGTCTTCGTCATATCCTTATCCCTTGCAGGCTGGTTTTGCCGGCCACAGCCGGGCGGCGCCCGCCCTTTCGGGCAGCGTTTCTGGTTGTCGTTTTGTTGGGGTGGGCTCGGATGCCCTGCCGGTCCCGGCCGATCATCTCAGGCCGGTTTCGGATCCATGGCGGTTTCGCCGAGAGGTGCGGTCAGTGCCGGCGGCGGCTTCCTGGAGCGTGGCCGGCCCGCAGCATCGCTTCGCGACGGGTGTCGCTTGGAGAACAGCCGAAGCGCGTCCGGTAATGTCGGCAGAACTGCGACTGGTCTGCAAACCCCCAGCGATAGGCGATTTCGGCGATGGTCGCGGTGTTGGTGACCGCCATCAGATCCTCGGCACAATGATCGAGGCGACTGTCGCGGATGAACCCGTTGATCGATTTCTGACTGTCCTGGAAAAGCCCCTGCAGATACCGCAGGGAGATACCACCTGCCTCCGCCACCGCCTGCGGCCCGAGGCTGACATTCTTCAGGTTGTCGCGGATATATTGCTCGGCCCGGTGCAGATGGCCCGCCCGGATCGACGATACGCTGCTGTCGAGCACACGGTCGTCACTGACGATGGAGAGGCACAGCATTTCGAGAATGTGCCGTCCGGTCATTTCCCGCGCAGCCTCCGACAGTTCGCCGATACGGCCGATCGTCGAGCGAACCGTATCGAGGAAAAGCGCCGCGACCCCTTGCGTCGCATCAAAACTAAGCGCGCTCAGCCGTTCCGTCGAGCCGATCCGAGAGCGGACGCTGGCGGATGGCACCTTCAGCACCCAGAGTGCGTTTGGCCGTCCATGCCAGAATTCGTAGGGCGCATCGCCCCGCTCCACAAGAAACCCGCCCGGATTGCAACGAACGCTGCGGGAGCCTTGCGAAAAATTCACCTCGCTGACCTCCGGAATGGTGATCAGCAGGCTGGCATCCCGCTCGTTGAGGAAATGCCGGCGGTGGCGTCGATAGGCGACGGCATCGCATTGCATCTTCGAGACACCGGCAAGGCCAAGCGACCAGGTTTCCAGCACACCGGTAAACTCGCGGCGGTTGCGATATTCCGTATCGAGCGGAAAATAGGTTTCGGTGACTGCGGCCTGCCAGGCATCTCCGCCGGACGGGCCGCCGATATTATCGACGACGTATCTCATTCCTCGATCCCCTATCGCCGGGCTTGCCGGTCTCTTCTTGTTGAGGTGAGAATACAGCAAATCGGGTGCCGGTATTGGCAAAAAACGCATAAAACCTAGCCGTCAGGCGGGGCTGTTTTTGCGCACAGCACCAATGCAGTTCGTCAAAACGCGACGAAAAGATGATACTGACGCGGCCCGTCCCCATGATAAGGCCATTGCCTTTACGTGAGGAGATTGTCGGCCCAGCGCGGATGGATATGCGGATGGGACAGCATCGGCTCCATGTCGGAAACCAGTGCCAAGGTCTTTGGCGCCGTCAGCGGCAGTTGCTGCACGCGTTTGCCCGTCGCGTTGGCGATGGCGCAGGCCATGGTCGCGCCGCCATTCATGATCGCGACTTCGGCAATGCCCTTGGTGCCCAAAGGTCCGCAGGACGGAGCGCCTTCGTAAAGGTCGATCTCGACATCCACCGCATGCTGCGCCAGCGGCAGGTGGTAGGTCTCGAAACCGTTCTGCTCGATCCCGCCGTCGGCGTCGATGGTGATCTCTTCGTGGATGCCGTAGCCGATGCCCTGCATGACGGCCCCCTGGATCTGGCCGCGCACAGCGCGCGGATTGATGGCCCGCCCGACATCCTGCACGACCCGGTAGGCAAGCACGTCCGTCTCGCCGGTCTCGGGATCAACGGCGACTTCCGCCTCGTGGACGATGAAAACGGGCATGTCCATGGCATCAAAGAAATGCCCGGCCGTGCATCCCGGCATTCCCTTGGCAATGCCTGGAGCGGTAAACGCGCCGGATCCGGAAATCGGTCCCTTGGTCTGCATGGCGCGGCCGACCACGGCTTCGATGGAGGCTCCAGAACCCGGCCGGCCCTTGATCTCGACCCGTCCCTCCCGCAACGTCAGCTGGTCGGGGCGGGTCTGCAGCAGTTCGGAGGCCGTCTCGAACAACTTTTCACGCACGACGGCACAGGCAGCGGTGGCCGCCGCCCCCATGGAAACGACGGTGCGGCCGCCGCCGGTGCCCATATCGTAACCGGCAGCGTCGGTATCGGCAGCCTTGACGATGACCTTGGACGGATGAATGCCGAGATTGGCGGCAACGATCTGCGGAACCCCTTGCGTGATCGAACCGGAGCCGATTTCCACGCTTGCGGTGATCAGCGTGACCGATCCATCCGCGTTGAGATTGATCGTTGCCGACGACGGGCCGACAAAGATGTTCCAGGTGCCGACCGTCGTTGCCATGCCGTAGAGCCGGTTGCCGGCCAGATGTTTCTTCGGTTCAGCCTTGGCGCGCAAAGCCTCCATACGCTCCAGCATGGGACCGAGTACATCGCCCTCGAAGACCTGACCGGTAGAGCCGAGATCCTTGTCGCGCAGCACGTTGCGTTTTCGGAAGACCATCGGATCCATGCCGGTCGCCTTGCAGATTTCCTCTGTGTGGCGCTCCAGCGCAAAGGCGTTATACGCACCGTTGCAGGAGCGGAAGGCGCCGTTCGGCGGCGTGTTGGTATAAACGACGCGGGTCAGGAACCGCGCCGAGCCCAGCCGGTAACTGGCGCCGAGCGTATGCGCGGTCATGGTCGACAGGAAGACCTGCTCGCCGCTATAGGCGCCGGCATCCATCAGCACCACCGCCTCACGTCCGGCAATGTCGCCTTCGGGGGTGATTGCCGAACGGATCCAGATATCGGCATTTTCCCGGCAGAGACAGGTGGTCGTTTCCTCCTCCCGGGTATTGACCAGCGAGACGGAACGTCCGGTCTTCTTTGCAAGGATCGCCGCCATCGGCTCGATGGAGGTGTCGAACTTCAGACCGAATGCACCGCCGACCGGCGGCACGGTGACCCGCACCTGCGACGGGTGGACGCCCAGCACGCGCGCCGTGATTGCCCGCACCGACCAGGGCACCTGGGTCGAGGTGACGATGTGGAACCGCTCGTCCTCGTAGGAGGCGACCGCACCGCGCGGCTCAAACGGGAAATGGCTTTGCCGCCCGACGCGAAATGCGCTTTCGACGATCGTCACGTCCGGCCGCAGGAAGGCGGCGTCGACGTCTCCGCGCACCACCGTGGCCTCCCAGGCGACATTGCCGCCACGCGGCACGCCGTCGATGAGAGCCTCGTAAGCCTTCACCTGCGGGTGGATGAGCGGTGCGCCTGGCGCAAGTGCCTCCTCCATGGTTACCGAAAGCGGCGTTTCCTCCAGTTCCACCACCACGAGGTCTGCGGCAGCCCGTGCGATTGCCAGCGTATCGGCGGCAATCGCACAGATTGGCTCGCCCTTGTAGCGGATGCGGTCGCTGGCAAACAGCGGCTGGTCGTTGAGGCCGACGCCATGCAGGCCGGGTGCATCGGCAGCCGTTGCGATGGCCCGCACGCCGCGCAGTTTTGCAGCTGAAGACACATCGATGCGCAGGATTTTTGCCGAGCCGACGGTGGAGCGTACGGTCACCGCACGCAGAACGTCGCTCGCCGCCATGTCGACCATATAACGGGTGCGGCCGGTCACCTTGTCGCGCCCGTCGCGCCTTGGCATGTCCATGACGGCAGTGTGCGGATCGACCTTCATGTTCATCGGCTGGCAACCTCTTGCGGGATGATACTGGGCGCGGTTACCGAAAGAACCGCATCGATGATCCGCTCATAACCGGTGCAGCGACAGATATTGCCGGAGAGCGCCTGCTTGACGTCTTCGCGTGTCGGGGCGGTATTGTGTTCGAGAAAATCGGTCAGCGTCACCACCATGCCCGGAAAGCACATGCCGCACTGCACGACGTCGTACTCCAGAAACGCGCGCTGGATCCCGTTTGGCTCGCCGGCCGGCGAAAGGCCCTCGATCGTGACCACCCGCGCACCCTCCAGCATGCCGATCGGCCGCTGGCAGGAAGGAACCGCATCCCCGTCGATCATCACCGTGCAGGCGCCGCAGAAACCGGCGCGACAGACGCTTTTGGTGCCGGTCATCCGCAAACTGTCGCGCAGCACGTCGAGAAGCGGAGTACGCGGATCGCCGGAAAACGCCCGGTCCTCGCCGTTGAGAAAAAATTCGACCGTCATGTCCGCGTCTCCATGGCGATGTGTTCGAAAGCGCGCCGCACCAGGGCGGGAAGCACCTGCAGCCGGTACCAGCCGGGCGCGTCGAGGCCCGAAACCGGGGTGAACTCACCGGCGAGTTCGCGGGCGATCTCCGCCATATCAAGCGGATCGGGGCGGCGGCCGAGCGCCTGCGCCTCGAACCTCAGCCACCGCCGCGCATCGGCCTCGACGGCGCCGACCGCCAGGCGCAGTTCGGACAGACAGCCGCTTTCGTCCAGTGTGAGGGCAAGGCTTATGATACAGACCGGATAGTCACGGTCCGGCGTGCGGGCATGCGCCGTCAGCCACCGGCGGCGTCGAAAATCGACATGGGTGACGATATATGGTGCCGGTTCGCGGCGGCGCGCCATGAATGCCTCAATGTCGAACGCGCGGCGGCCATCGGCGTCCAGCACGCCGACACGGGCATCAAGGCACATCAGGGCCGGGATGAGGTCGGCATTTGCAAACCCGGTGGAACAGAGATTGCCGCCGAGCGTCGCCAGCCGCCGGATGCCGGGATTGGCGGAGTGGCCGGTCGCGATCTTCAGCGCGGCGAGATCGCCGGCATCGGCCGGAATTGCGCGCGCAATCCGGTCATGGGTCGCCATCGCTCCGATCCGGCAATGGCCATCGCCAAACTCAACGCCGTGCAGTTCCGGGATCCGATGGAGGGCGATGAGATGGGGGGCCAGAATTTCGCCGCGCGTATGGCCCCGCATGATCCAGGTAGCACCGGCGACGAGGCGGCCTGAACCGTCGCTTGCCACGAGAAGAGCCAGCGCCTCCTCCGCAGTCTGCGGGGACCTGAGCCCCGTATCCTGAACGGTAAAGCCGGCATTGTCTGTCATGCGGAACGTCCCTGCCACTGTCGGAACAGGAGTATTCCACCGCAGCGCGACCGGTTCATGGTGTTTTGCGCCCAAGTTTTCGCAGGTAAGCGGCCTGCCGCTTGAGAGGACGGATTTGTTTGGACAGCCCAGCCACCCTCCGCTAGTCTTTACCCGGCTACAGTGGCTCGACTAGGATATCTGCGGTTCGGGCGTTGCCAGGAAGGCTGTCGTGCATGGCATCGTCTGCGATACAGCATCTGTCTGCAACCGGCCTGCAGCAATGGGCGCGGGCGATTTCGTCCACCTATTTCGCGCTGGATACGCTGAGTTCCGAACCGTCCAGTTTCAGGGGGCGCCTCGACATCTGCCCGCTCGGCGTCATCGACTTCACGCAGATCCGCAGCAGTAGCGTTCTTTATCGGCGCACGCCCAATCATGTGCGCGATGAGCAGGAAAGCGCACTGCTGATCACCGTGCCGTCGCAGTCAGAAATCGAGTTCCGGCAGTTTTCGCGCGAGGCGAAATGCGGGCCTGGCAGCTTCGTCATCGAGCGCAGCGATGCCCCTTACGAATTCACCCAGAAGCAGGGTGACGTGATGACGGTCGTCAGGGTGCCTTATGTGCATCTGGCCGCACGCATCGGCAACCTGCATCGGTTCGTGGCGCTGACGGTCGATGCACGCCAGGGTGTCGCCTCCTATTTCCTCTCGAGCCTGCGTCATGCGGCACACCATTTGCCGTTGCTCGACGACACTGCGCGCGATGCGGTCGGTTCGCATCTTCTGGAACTGCTCTGCATCGCGATGACCGAGGACGAGCGTTTCCTGGAGAGCAAAAGCAGCACAACGCAGGTCGCGCATCTCCATCGGGCAGAAGACTATATCCGCCGCAATCTGAGGGATCCCGACCTTTCGCCACAGAAGGTCGCAGAGGCCTGCGGCCTGTCGCTGCGATACCTGCAGCGGATATTCTGCGATGCGCAGCAGACGGTCAGCGGCTACATCCGCGACTGCCGGCTCGCCCGTTGCCATGAAGACCTGAAGAAAGCGGGACCGAGAGAAACGATCGCTGTCATCGCCTATCGCTGGGGTTTTGCCGACCAGGCGCAGTTTGGCCGTCACTACCGGGATCATTACGGCTGCACGCCCCGGCAAACCCGCAAGAGTGCAAACCCGAGGCAGTAGAGATCATCCATCGATAGCGGGCGTGCCGGTAGCTTCGTCATCTGGGCAATGCGCTTGATCCTGCCGCGCCCGGTCGCAATCCCCGCATCCGGAATGCCAAACGTCGATGTGACGGTCCCGTCACCGGTGACGTAAAGCGCCTTGAAGCCTATCGGGTGGGCGATCAGCGCCGAGATGCGGAGATCACGTCCTCTATTTCAGGAGTGAGCCGAGGCTTTGTTTCAGTGCCGGACAGGGCATTTTCTCGGTGATGCGCTCACATCGGATTGAGAATGGGCTCAAGACGTCTGGCCGCGTCAATCAGGTGTTTGTCGGCAAAACGCGTGGCAATCAGCGTGACGCCAACAGGCAATGTGGGGTGGCCAAGCGGCACCGGCATGTTGAGGCAGGGAACGCCGAGAAGGGTCCAGGACGCATTAAAGACCGGGTCGCCCGGGCGGCGTCCAACTGGCGCGAAACCCGGTGCGCTCGGCGCGATCAGAATGTCGAAATCCTGCATCAAAGCGTCAAATGCGATGCGTCCCAGCGCCATCGCATCATAGGCCTGCGCAAGCTCTCGCAGGCTGGAACCATCGCGATTTTCGACCCGATGGTGGAAATCATCATGGAGGGTTTTCCCATGGCGCCGGGCGAGATTGCGGAAAGACGCCTGCCCTTCCCGATGCAGGATCACACGGTGGTGGCGGTCGAGCGCTTCGAACCCGGCGGGCAGGTCAATGGACTGTACCGAATGGCCCTCCCTCTCAAGCCGCTCCTTCGACAGGTCGAGAGCCGCAAGACTTTCCGGCGCCAGGCGGTCGCGATAAGGCCCAGCCGTGATCGCGATCCTGAACTGCCCGGCCAAATCGGACGATACCAGCGTTTCATCGAGCCCGAGCACAGAGGCCAGCAAAGCCACATCGTCTACCGAGCGGCCGTACCAGCCGACAGTGTCGAAACTCTGCGCATAGATCTTTACCCCTTCGCGGCTTACCCGCCCGAAGCTTGGCTTGAAGCCGACAATACCGCAAAAGGACGCCGGGCGGATCGTCGAACCGCCGGTCTGCGTTGCCAGTGCCAGCGGCACATGCATGTCTGCAACGGCGGCCGCCGAGCCGGCGGATGAACCGCCAGGCGTATGCGCGAGGTCATGGGGATTGCCGGTTCTGGCATCGCGTCCGGCAGCGGCGAACTCCGTGGTATCGGTCTTTCCGAGAATGATGGCGCCTTCACTGCGCAGAAGATCGACGACAGCGGCATCGGCTGCGGGCCGAAAACCCTCATAAAGCGGCGAGTTATGCGTCGTCGCAAGATCGAACGTATCGAAGACGTCCTTCACGCCGATCGGCAGGCCGTGAAGTTTTCCACGCTCGGCCAGCGGCACGGCGTCGGCTTGGTCTGCCTGTTCAAGCGCCGTCTCACTGAGCGCGAGCCAGGCGCGGACGTCAGCATCCCGCTTGCCGATCCGCGCAAGGCAGGCCGCAACGAGGTCTCCAGCGGTCAATCGTCCCGCAGCCATCCGGCCCAAGGCTTCCGTCGCCGTCAGCGCGGCTGGATCCAGGTTGATTGGCGATAGAACGGTCATGCCGCATCCTCCCCAGGCATCATTCGATGAAACTCCGTCTCCTCCTGAAATGCGCGCCCCAGACGCAGGCAGAGCGCATCTGCACCGGGATGGCCGACAATCTGGATGCCGGTCGGCAATCCGGAGCGGCCGACACCTGACGGCAGCATCAGGGCTGGAAGCCCTGTCACATCGAAGATCATCGTGTTGCGCGAGATGATCGATTGGAAGGCATGGGGCTTGCCGTCGACATCCACGGTCAGATTGTCGAGATCACCGGCTTCGCCACCCAGTCCCGGCGTGACGATGGCATCGACCTCACCCATGGCCGACAGAAACGTTTCCAGTGCCACGGTCCGGCGCTGCAGGGCCTCACCATAATCTCTGGCCGAAAAGCCAAGCCCGTTTTTCAGGCGATGCAGAAGACCGGCATCGAAAAGTTCGGCGCGATCAAGGCGTGCCGCGTGAAGGCTTGCCAGTTCGCTCTGCAAAATGACCCAGCCGGCCTCATGCAACGGTTCCATATCGATCGGTGCAAGCGGCACCAGACGACAGCCGAGGGCCTCGAATTGCCGCAAGGCGGATTGCCAGTTGTCGAGCACATGCTGATCCACCGTTTCGGTAAACCAGGTGACCGGCACGCCGAGCCTGAGGCCCTGAATGGAGCCATTGTCCAGCAGCGCCGCCACTTGCCTAACAAGCCGCCCCGCCCCGTCCCAGATCATGAAGGGCAGAACGCGGGCGATGTCTTCGACCGAGCGTGCCATGGGGCCGACATGATCGAGCGTCCAGGAAAGCGGCGCAACGCCCTGCCGCGAGACCAGTTCGCGGCTGGGTTTCAACCCGGTTGTGCCGCACCAGCAGGACGGAACGCGGATCGAACCGCCGGTATCCGTGCCGAGAGCAAGCGGCATCAGCCGCGCGGCAAGTGCTGCACCGGCCCCTGTGGAAGACCCGCCCGTCCAGCGGCTACGGTCATGCGGATTGGTGACCGTGCCGAAACGCGGATTGTGCGGCGACCCGGCGGCAAATTCCGTCGTCGCGGTCATGGCAAAGGGAATGGCACCGGCGGCACGCAAGGCGGAGACCGCCGACGCATCGATAGACGCCACACGGTCACCCGTGAAGTGGGAACCGGAGGTGACGGTGGCTCCAGCGACATCGATGATATCCTTGACGCCAAAGGGAATGCCTTCGAGCGGCCGCGCACGGCCTTCCACTAGCCGCCGATCGCTGTCTCGCGCCGCCTCTTCAGCGTCGGGCACGAAGCGGAGAACCGCTTCTCCTCCCGTCCGTGTGGTTTCAATGCGGGCCTTGAGTTCTCCCAAAAGCTGAGAAGGACGCAAACTGCCGCTGGCATAGGCCGAGAGCAGTTCCGTCACCCCGGCGGCAAATGCAGGCCCCTCCAGCGGAGCAGACGCCCGCGGAAGCGCCACGGAACCCTTGTCCGCATCCGATGTCGCCGCATCGCGATGGATGCGATCGACACGCGTCGGGTCGGCCAGCGACATCGGATCGAACGAGACCCCCGCTGACGGACGAGGATCATCGAACGGCGCCGGGAAATCGGCCTTCACGTCATTCCGCCGCGATCTGGGTGGATGTGCGGCTTGCCATCAGCGGCTGGATGCGCTCGCCGAACTGGTCGAGCCCCAACAGGAAGTCGTCGAAGGTCAGCATGATGCCTTTGGTGCCCTCGACGTCGGCCGCCTCGTCCAGCATGCGCGCGACCTTTGCATAGGAGCCGACCAGCGTTCCCATGTTGAAGTTGACCGCACCTTCCGGGAGGTTGATGTGTTTGGCGGTCGAATTGGCGTCTGCCGATGCATCCTTGCTGCCCTGGTCGGCCATCCATGCGAGCGCATCGACATCGGCACCCTCGCGATACGTCTGCCACTTCGCCTCGGCCAGTTCATCCGTCTCGTCGGCAATCACCATGAAGAGAACATAGGCACCCACGTCGCGGCCGGTCTTTGCCGCTGCATCGAGCAGCGTCCGGTTGTTCGGGGCATAGGCGGTCGGCGTGTTGATGCCAGAGCCCATGACGAAATTGTAATCGGCATATTCGGCCGCAAATGCCATGCCGCGCGGGCTTTGACCGGCCGCCACGATCTCGATCTTGTTCGCAGGCATCGGCTTCATCATGCAGTCCTTCATGGTGAAGTGCTTGCCCTCGAAGCTGCAGCTGCCATTGGCCCACAGCTCCTTCATGATGTGCACGTATTCGGTCGAATAATCGTAGCGATACCCGAAATAATCATTGCCCGGCCAGATGCCCATCTGGTCGTATTCCGCCATCTGCCAGCCGGACACGATGTTCACGCCGAAGCGGCCGGGCGCCACGCTGTCGATGGTGGTTGCCATGCGCGCGACGATCGCCGGCGGCAGGGTGAGGACGGCGGTGGAGGCGAAGAGCTTGATACGCTCGGTGACGGCGGCAAGGCTCGCCATCAGGGTAAAGCTCTCCAGATTGTAATCCCAGAATTCAGCCTTGCCGCCAAAACCGCGCAGCTTGATCATCGAGAGTGCGAAATCGAGGCCGTATTTTTCCGCTTTCTGGACGATCTGCTTGTTCAGCTCGAAACTCGGCATGTATTGCGGCGATGCCGTCGAGATCAGCCAGCCGTTGTTTCCGATAGGAATGAAGACACCGATATCCATGTGGTTCCCCTTTTTGTATGACCTACACGCAAGCAGTATGTACGAACTAATGCAAAATTTTCTGAGGCTGTCCAGACAAAAATGCCCTAAGTTTAGCCTTGCATATTTTTCGATCATCCGCCGAAAACACGCGCAGGGAAAATTGCCGATCAACCGTTCAAACGGTTGCGCGCTGAGCAATCGAGGCACACGAAGGCAACACCGGCACCCGGAGGCACCGGCAGTTCGGGTCGGTCGGGAAAGCAGAAACGAGAGGCTCAGCTCTCGGCGCGAAGCGTCGTGGTAAAGGTGAAACGTTCAGCGGGAAGCACCTGGAAAGCGTATTCGAGAAGCCGTCGCCCCGAACCGAAGTAGCGCCGCGTGACAACGAGGGCGAGATCGCCGGCTTTCACATCCAGCCTGGCTGCAACCTCGGCGTCGAGGATCATCGGGCGAATATCCTGCTGGATCTCCTGGATCTTTTCGCCCGTATACTGTTCGATGTAATGGAAAATGGCACTGCGCGCGACTGTGATATCCTTCACGGCAGGCGCCAGTTTGGCGTCCACATAGACCTCGTTCCAGGAGAATGGCCGACTGCGATTGCCGGAATAACGAATACCGGCCATGTGGAGGAACTTGCGCCCCGGACGGCAACCCAGTTCGACGGCAAGCTTGCCCTGCGCGGAAATCTCTTCCTTGGTGTCGATGACGAATTCCGTCTCGGCTGCAATCTCGAAAAGCTCCGAGCGCGAATGGGCAATGAAGCGGTTCTTTTCCGGATCAAATCCCGCCTCGACCCGCGTGCCAACTCCCTTGCGGGCGGAAAGGCGCCCCTTGTTGCGCAGCGTGGCAATGGCCTGCCGGACCGTCTGCCGGCTGACGCCGAGCGCAGCGGCGATCTCGTTTTCCGTCGGAAGAAGCGAGCCGACCGAAAACTCTCCGTCGCTGATCCGGCTCTCCAGATGATGGGCGACCTGCAGGTAAAGCGGCGCCGTGTCCACCTCCGGCTTCCAGTCCATGCGCTTCTGATCCAAGCTCGACACCCCGATCGGCACAACGCCGAGTTCCTCTTGTCCGTGTTTCAACCGTCTTTCCAGTCAAAAGGCAAACGAAATCCGGGGGATTATGCCGTACAACCGCGGCGACTTGCAGACTTCGCGCAAATCAATTAGTACGTACTTATTCTAGACTCTCTCCCCGGGACAGCGACACCATGTCGGACTTCATTGCCGGAGAAGCCTCGCCTGCGCGACGCGCCTCCTCGCTCACCCAGACACTCCTTGCAGCCACGTTGATCCAGATCGTCGCGACAGCCAGCGTTCTTGCGCTGACCGCCATCGCACCGACGGTTGCGGCCGACCTCGATATCGGCGCCTACTGGATCGGCTATCAGATCAGCCTGATCTATTTCTCCGGCATGTTTTCCTCGGCCGTTGCCGGCACACTCGTGCAGCGCTTCGGCCCGGTGCGGATCGAGCAGGTCGCACTTGCCTGCTGCGCCCTCGGCTTCGTGGGGATCGCCAGCGCCAAGATCCCGCTGATCATTGCCGCCTCCTTTTTTATCGGCATCGGTTACGGCCTGAACAATCCGGCCTCTTCGGAAATGCTCAGCCGCGTCACCCCCTTCAACAGGCGCAACATCGTCTTTTCGCTGAAACAATCCGGCGTGCCGCTGGGCGGCATCCTGGCAAGTTTTGCCTTTCCGTTTCTCACGCGCTTCTTCGATTGGCACATCGCACTTCTGATCGGCGCGGTCGCACCACTCCTCACCATGGCACTTCTGGCTGCGACGCATGCCGCAGAGCCGGTTAATCCGGCGCCACGGCGGTCGCTTCTGAAGGGGCTTGCCGAGGAACAATCGATCATCTGGAAAAACCCGCGATTGCGGGCGCTTTCCGGCCTGGGTTTCGCCTATTCGGCCATGCAGCTTTCCGTCTCCGCCTTTGCCGTCGTGACGCTGGTGCATGACGCCGGATGGTCGCTTCTGTCGGCCGGCTCCGTCGCAGCGGCCATGCAGCTTGCCGGCGCCGTCGGCCGCATCTTCTGGGGCGTCGTTGCCGATCGGATCGGCGGCGGGTTCAAGACGTTGGCCCTCCTCGGCCTGCTCGGCGGCACCGGTTATGCGCTGCTGTTCTGGCTGACGGATCTGCCGACAGTGGCGCAGGTCATCCTGTTCGTCGCCATGGGCGCGGTGACCATTGGCTGGAACGGGGTCCTGCTGGCCGAGGTCGCCCATAATGCACCGGAGGGGCGGGTCGGCTCGATTACCGGCGGCGTTCTGGTCTATACCTTCATCGGTGTCATCGTGGGCCCCTCGACCTTCGGGAGCGTTTATGCACTCACCGGCCATTACGGCGCCAGCTTCATGGCATTCTCGCTCTTCGGTTTTGCAGGGCTCATTGTCGCCTGGCGCGCCCACAAGGCCAGCCGCTAGTCATTGCCTTCCATTTGTACTGACATAGTGCGCAGCATCCCTGATGCTGCGCTTGCGAAGCATGGACAAATCTCGACCCAACGCACCGAACGCGCCTATGGCGTAAGCGCCCTGTTGGCAGGCCTTTTGGCATTCGCCGAATAAATGTGCAGTGCAAAAAATTAGGCAAAATCGAGTTGACCTGATCTCGATTATGTACGTACATTACCTGTCAGCGGTTAAGGGAACCGCAATCATCGACACCGGGAAACCCGGGTCGCAGACAGGGGAACGTCGATCATGCGCCGCATTCTTGCCAGTTCGCTTTTGGCCGCCGCCACACTCGCGGTCGCCTCCATGCCAGCCGCCGCAGATCCGATGGCCGATGCCAGTGCCATTATCGCGGCGCACCGCGCCATGCCGGTCTTTGCCCCTCCCGGCGAGCCCTTCGATGCCAAGGCCTGCATGGCGAACAAAAAGGTTCTGTCGATCCCGATTTCGATGACAATCCCGTTCAATGTTGAACTTCAAAAGGCCATGGCGTCGGCAGCCGCCGAAGTGGGTTTCAGCTACACCACCTGGGACAACCAGCTGAAGATCGACCAGTGGGTTCAGGGCATCTCGCAGGCCATCAGCCAGAAATACGACGTGGTGGACCTTGCGGGCGGCCTCAATCCGGAAGTGCTGGGACCGCAGTTGTCCGAGGCCCGTGCGGCCGGCCTGAAGATCAGCACCACGCACTTCTACGACGTCACACAGCCCGCCATCAAAAGCGTCGACTACTCCGGCAAGGTCGATTTTACCGGCGCCGGCAAGCTTCTGGCGGCCTTTGCTTATGAGCAGACCAAAGGCAAGCCGAACGTGCTGATCATCGGCTCCTCCGACGTTCTTCCGTCCATTCCCTTCGTGAAGTCGATCCAGGATCAGCTCAAAGCGCTTTGCCCTGATTGCAAGCAGAAGCACCTCGATGTCCCCGTCTCCGAATGGGCAACCAAGATCCAGTCGGGCACACAGTCGGCGCTGCTCGCCGACCCGTCGATCAACTACATCCTGCCGATCTATGATTCCATGTCGCAGTTCGTCGTTCCGGCCCTGCGCATCACGGGTTCCGAAGGGGCCGTGAAGGTTGCAAGCTTCAACGGCACGCCGTTCGTGCTCGACATGATCCGCCAGGGGCAGGTCGAGATGGATATCGGCGAAAGCCTTGGCTGGGCGGGGTATGCGGCAATCGACAACATCATGCGCATGCTCTGCGGCAAGCCGGAAGTGGCCAAGCTCAACGTGCCCCTTCTCGTCTTCGACAAGGACAATATCAAGACCGCCGGTGTCCCGGCCAATTTCAATGACGGATACGGCGACGCCCATCTCGACGGTTTCCGCAAGCTCTGGATGCTGAAGTAGCCCAACGTCACCGGGAGCCGCGCGATGACCGAAAATGCCGTGCTCAGGATGAACAATATTCGCATGCGGTTCGGGAGCTATTATGCGCTGAAGGGCGTATCGCTCTCTATCCGCCGCGGCGAAGTGTTCGGCCTGCTGGGCCAGAACGGTTCCGGCAAATCGACGATGATCAAGGTTCTCGCCGGTTTCCATCAGCCCGAAGAGGGCAGCGAAGTGGTCCTCTGGGGCCAGGCGCTGCCCCTTCCTCTCGATCCGATGGATATCAAGAAACGCGGCGTCGCCTTCGTTCATCAGCATCTCGGCCTTGTCCCCTCGCTGTCCGTCCTTGAAAACATGCGCGTGACGGCGCTCGGGCAGAAAAGACCGTGGGGCGTAAACTGGAAGCGGGAAGCGCAGGCGATCTCGACCCTCTTTGCCGAGTTCGGCCTCGACATCGACCCTTATGCGACTATTGCCAGCCTGCCACCGGTTGAACGCGCCTTCGTTGCCATTATCAGGGCCTTCGAGGATCTACGTGCCTCCGATGCCGGCCATGGCGGCGAAGGCATCCTGGTGCTCGATGAACCGACGCCCTTCCTGCCGGCGCAAGACGTTCAAAGGCTCTTCACGCTGATCCGCTCCATCGTCAAAACCGGCGCCTCCGTGGTGATCGTCACCCACGATATCGATGAAGTCCGCGATATCACCGACCGTGTCGCCGTGCTGCGTGACGGCGAACTCATCGACATCCTCGACACAAGAACAGCCGAGCGCCAATCCATTCTCGATACGATCGTCGGCACGCGCATCGATCATTTT
This sequence comes from Neorhizobium sp. PAMB6716, assembly GCF_058242805.1. Lineage (NCBI taxonomy): Bacteria > Pseudomonadati > Pseudomonadota > Alphaproteobacteria > Hyphomicrobiales > Rhizobiaceae > Neorhizobium > Neorhizobium sp. PAMB6716. The sequence continues at coordinate 1,242,609 of NZ_CM177835.1, read as the reverse complement.
CAAAAGGATCGCATGGCGACGGAAGGCATTCCCGCAGCCGTGCGTGTCCGCGACCTCAGCGACGGCACGTCGCCCGGTTTCGACTTCGAGATCCGTGAGGGGGAGACGCTTGGGGTAACCGGCCTGATCGGCTCGGGTTTCGCATCGCTGCCATATCTGCTCTACGGCGCGCTCAGAGGATCCGGCACAATCTCGATCGACGGTCAGACAGTTGCCCTCTCCGCCATCACCCCCCGTCTGGCGCAAAAGCTTGGCATTGCGTTTCTGCCGGGCGACCGGCTGGGATCCGCCGGCATCGGCAGCCTGTCGGTGACAGACAATATCACCCTCCCGGTGCTGGATGGGCTGCTCAAACCCTATGGGCTCGATCGTCGCCGGATGGTGAGGGAGGCAGGCCGCCTCGGCCAGGCCTATGACGTGCGCCCCCAGGACCCGCAATTGCCGCTCGGCTCGCTCTCGGGTGGCAACCAGCAGAAGGTTCTTCTGGCCAAGTGGCTGCAGGTCAAGCCCAAGCTGCTGATGCTCGACGAGCCGACGCAGGGCGTGGATTTCGGTGCCCGCCAGCAAATCTTCCAGGCGCTCGACAGGGCGGCCGCAGAGGGCACCGCCATCCTCTGCGCCTCCACCGACAACGAACAGCTCGAACAGATCTGCGACCGGATCATCGTTTTTTCCCGTGGACGCCCGGTCATCGAGCTGAAAGGGGCCGAGATTTCCCGCAAATCCATCACCGAAGCCTGTTTCCACAGCCATGAAGCGGAGGTTGCAGAATGACGACGCTCGACCTGACAACGACAAAACCCCTCCCCAAGGCCAGGAGCCGCTTCACGCTGAAGACAGAGGCCGAACGCTTCGCGCTCGTTGTTGCCTGGCTGCTGCTGATCGCCATCTTCGGATTTCTGATGCCGGATTCCTTCCTGAGCTGGCGCAGTTTCTCCACCCTGTTCGGCTCTCAGGCCATCCTCGTCGTCCTCACGCTTGCGATCATCATTCCGCTGACCTCCGGTGACTTCGACCTGTCGGGCGCTTCCACGCTCACCATGAGCTGTATGTTGATCGCGGTCTTGAACGTGAAGCTCGGCTGGCCAATCGTCCCGGTGATTGTCGTGGCGCTTGCAAGCGGCATCGTCATCGGTGCGGCCAATGCCGTGTTTGTGCTTTATTTCCGCATCCATTCGCTGATCGTGACGCTCGGCATCGGCACCTTCGTCAACGGGCTGATCCTCTGGGTCAGCAATAGCCAGACGATCTCAGGCGTCTCCATGGATCTCGTCGAGTGGGTGATCATCAACCGCTTCCTCGGCATCCCGCTCGCCTTTTTCTATGCTATGATCCTGGCGGCGATCCTCTGGTATGCGCTCGAATACACGATCCCCGGACGCAAGCTGCTCTTTGTCGGGCGCGGTCGCGAGGTTTCACGCCTGAACGGCATCGATGTCGATCGGGTGCGCGCCACCTCCTTCATCCTCTCTGGCCTGATCTCGGCCTTCGCCGGCGTGCTTTATGCCGGCATGACCGGTTCTGCCGACCCGCTGTCGGGCTTGAACCTTCTGCTGCCGGCCTTCGCGGCCGCTTTCCTCGGTGCCACGACAATCTCCCCTGGGCGGTTCAACGCCTTCGGTGCGGTGATCAGCGTCTATTTTCTCGTCACCGGCATTACCGGGCTGACCATGCTGGGCGCCGATGCCTATGTGCAGAACCTTTTTTATGGCGGCGCGCTCGTTATTGCTGTCTCGCTCAGCCAGTTGGTCCGCAACCGACAACCGCAGGATTTCAGCTGATGGATATCGAAGACGTCATGAACGCGGTCGCAGAAGCCTATTGGGGCCGCCCGGCCATTGATGCGGAACTTGTTGCCATGGTCGGTGAGATGCGCCGGGATTCTGCTGCAATCGCCGCATCCCCCGAAGGCCAGAGAGGCGCTCTGTTCACCGTTGAACCGGCAGCCTTCGACCGGATCCTGCAGACGGAGGCAGACCGATGAGCCTTGATAATCCCGGTTCACTTGCGCAAGCGGCAGCCGCCGTCAAGGCGCGCCGCATCAGTGCCGTGGAGCTGACGAAAGCGGCACTCGATCGCGCCAGATCAAGCCATGAGCGGCTGAACGCCTTCATCGACATTGAAGAGGAGCCAGCCTTGCAGGCGGCCCATCGCGCGGATGAGGCTCTGGCACGCGGCGAGGCAACGGGTGTCCTTCACGGCGTGCCGCTTGCCCACAAGGACATGTACGACCGCAAGGGATTCGTCACCGGCTGCGGCTCGAAGATACGCGCAACCCATCAGGCTGCGGAAACCTCGACCGTGATGCAGCGACTTGAAGCGGCCGGTGCGGTGTCAATCGGGCGGCTCAACATGAGCGAATTTGCCATGGGGCCGACCGGCCACAACTTTCATCACGGCCGGGCGCTCAATCCGATTGATCCGGCGCGGATTACCGGCGGCTCCTCCTCCGGCAGCGGATCGGCCGTCGGCGGTGGTGTGGTGCTGGCCGCACTCGGCTCCGACACCGGCGGCTCCATTCGTTTGCCGGCCGCCTGCTGCGGCGTCGTGGGCATCAAGCCGACCCAGGGCCGTGTCAGCCGCCATGGTGTCATGCCCCTCTCTTTCTCGCAGGATTGCGTCGGCCCCCTCGCCCGCAGCGTCGACGACGCCTATCTCCTCCTGCAGCTCATTGCCGGACCGGACGGGCGCGATACCACATGCGTGACCGCTCCGCCTCCTGCCGCCCTGACGGATGACGTTTCGACACTGCGCGTGGGAATGCTTGGCGGACTTTTTGAGACCGGGCTCGACGCTGTCGTGGGTGCGGCACTGGAGGCAACCGGGCAGCTCTTGTCGAAAGAGGTCGCGACGCTTGCGATGATCAAGGGCACCGAAATGCCGTCCATCGCCGAACTCGCCAATGTCATTGCCATGGCCGAGGCCGGCACGGTGCATTTCGACTGGATGCGGGAGCGACCGGAAGATTACGGCCCGCAGATCCGCATGCGGCTTTCGCAGTCGCTGGCGATCCCGGCACCGATCTACCTGCGGGCGCTGCAGATCCGGGCGACCATGCTCCAGGCCTTTCTCGATGAAACCTTTGCCAAGGCCGATGTTCTGATTGCACCCGCAATGCCCTTCCTCCCACCGCTTTCAAGCGAGGTCGACATCGGTGCGAGCCCCAAAATGAACGCCGTGGTGAGCGCCCTGACATCCTTTACCCGGCCGTTCAGTTTTTTCGGCCTGCCCGTCGTGACACTGCCGGTTGCCGCCTCTCCCGAGGGCCTGCCGATTGCCATGCAAATCATCGCAAGACCCTGGCGGGAGGATCAGGCGGCAAGCGTCGCACGCCGGCTGGAGCAGATCCTCGCACTGCCGGCCTTTACATCATCGCTGCCGCCGCGATCGGCGGCATGAGCAAACCAACAGCAAGATTATCCGCATGCCTGAAAGGATGACCACGATGAACAGCGTTGCCAATTTTGCACAACCGGTGGACGCCGTTCCCCCGATCGCCCGCGAGGCTTTCCGCAACGCCATGGCGAAAATGGGCGCGGCGGTCAACATTATCACGACCGATGGCCCGGCCGGGCGCGCCGGCTTTGCCGCAACGGCGGTCTGCAGCGTCACCGACAGTCCCGCCACCCTGTTGATCTGCCTGAACCGTACGGCATCGGTCTTCGATGCGGTGATCGGTAACGGCGTGATCTGCGTCAACGTCCTTGCCTCTGCTCACGAGGATCTCTCCAACCTCTTCGGTGGCAAGACATCGGTCGACGCGCGTTTTGCGGCCGCCGAATGGCGTCAGGGCAAGAGCGGTACGCCCGTGCTCTGTGATGCCCTGGTCTCGTTCGAATGCCGCATCAGCGCCGAAGCCGATGTCGGCACGCATCGCGTTCTTTATTGCACGGTGGAAGAGATCCATGATGGCAGCGATGCCGAGGCACTGATCTACTTTCAGAGAGCCTATCGTCGCGTCGGCGGGTGAGCCCATGTCGTCGCGCCAGCCGGCAGCGTCGACCACCATTTCAGACCGAACAGGCGCCGGCCGACCGCTTGGCGGAAAGCCCGCGTCCTCTGACCGGTGGGCTTGCGCAGTTATGCCGCGACCGGCAACCCGTTGCATCACGCGGATGGGCACGCTCCAGCTGGATTAAGCCCGAATTCGTCGTATGGTCCTCCATCACAAGACGGGGACCAAAATGCATCTTCTCGTAACCGATACGGACGCCAACGGCGACATCGCAACGATCGGCAGCAATCTTTCCGCCTTCAATGAACAGGATGTCGGCGCGTCCGAGCGGCGGATACTCGCCCTTGTCGTGAAATCCGATGCGGGTGTCCTGATGGCCGGGCTCAGCGGCTATACCGCCTGGGGCTGGCTTTATATTCAATGGCTGTGGGTTCACGACGATCTTCGCGGTCAGCATATGGCAGGCCGGATGCTGGACGCCGCCGAAGACGAGGCCCGCAAGCGGGGCTGCCGTGCCGCCTGGATCGACACGTTCAACCCGGCAGCGGAAAAAGCCTATACTCGCCAGGACTATACGGTCTTCGGCGAACTGCCCGATTTTCCGCTCGGACGCAGCCGGAAGTTCCTGCAAAAACAGCTCTGAGGTAAAGCCTATCCAGCCAGCTTGCCACCGGTCATCGGTTCCGGTGCGCCGGTGGTGCTTGGAAAACTGATTGGCAGGCCGCGCAGCACCCGGACAGCGAGGAACGCAAAACACTCCGCCTCCACGGCATCGCCCCGCCAGCCGAGCGTTTCGGCCGGCAGAACTTCTACCCGGGCGCGTTCTGCCAACATCTCCATCAGAACCGGATTGTGCCGACCGCCGCCGCTCACGAACACTTTTGCCGGACGCCGCGGCAGGAGATCGAGCCCCTTGCCGACGGCGCTTGCGGTAAAGGCCGTCAAGGTCGCTGCACCGTCTTCGGCGCTCAGACCCACGGCCATGGCTGCGCCAAAATCGAAGCGGTCGAGCGATTTCGGATAGGGAGCGTGGAGATAGGGGTGTTCCAGCAGGCGCTTGAGGCGGGCCTCGTCCACCTGCCCCTGCCGCGCCAGCGCCCCGTCGCGGTCCATATCGCCCAGGCCTTTGGCTTTGACGAAATCATTGATCGGTGCGTTGGCAGGCCCCGTGTCGAAGGCAACCAGCTGACCCTTGCCATCGCTCCAGGTGATGTTGGCGACACCGCCGAGATTGAGGATGGCCGCTTCGCCCTCCTCTGCAGCACTTTTTAGAAGAGCAGCATGGTAGACGGCGGCAAGCGGTGCCCCCTGCCCGCCGGCTGCCACATCGGCACTTCGAAAATCATAGGCGACCTTGACGCCGAGCAGGCTTGCCATCAGGGCGCCGTCGCCCAGCTGGCGGGTCGCGCCGATGCGGCCGGGCTTTGGTGCCCGGTGCAGCACGGTCTGGCCGTGAAAGCCGACGACACCGATATCTTCCATCGCAAGCCCGGCCTCTTCCACCAGTGCGCGCACCGCATCCGACTGCGCCCGCGTCAAAGCCTCTTCCGCTTCGGAAAAGATGGCAGGCTCCGGCCCATCGAAATTCCAGCGGCGGGCCTGCTGCAGCGTTTCCTCCAGAAGATCGCGCACCGGCTGACCATAGGGCGCCAGCGTATAAAGACCGAAACGCTCCACCGTCTCGCCATCGGTCTTCAGAAGGGCAACGTCGATATTGCCGTCCAGAACGGTTCCCGTCATCAAGCCCACGGCCCAGATTGGCTGCATCGTTTTTCTCCCTCAGAACGTGTTGACGGCATCGCCGACGGCCGCGCGCAACGCAAAGATACCGCTGTCGGCATGGCGCGTCGGGTGAACGCGATTGGTCAAAAGCGTCCAGGCGCGGCCGCGCTCGAAATCGATCCAGAGGCCCGTGCCGGTAAAGCCGGTATGCCCGATGACGGAGCCGTTGCAAAGGCTGCCACCCGACCAGCCCTCGTAAGGCCGCTCCCAGCCATGGATGCGTTTCTCCGACAGCGGCTGGCGCATGAGACGCACGACCGGATCCCCCGCCGCATCGCCTTGCAGCAGGCGGCCAGCGAAATCCAGCACGGCATCCACCGTGCCGAAAAGCCCGGCGTGACCCGACCCTTGCAGCGCCGCACAATTTTCGTCATGCACTTCGCCGCAGAGCACACGCCCGCGCCAGGTGCAGTATTCGGTCGCTGCCGTCATCTCCGGCGGGGCGGAAAAGGCAAAACCCGGCCCGGCTTCCATGGCGCGAATGCTTTTGCCCTCGATCCGCTCCAGCGCAATGCCAAGCAGGATATAGTTGATGTCGGAATAGACCTGCGGCCCTTTTCGCCATTCCCGCTGCAGCACGAAGGCGCGCAAGCGGTCGGGGTCATCGCCATAAGTATAGATCGGCTCGACGGCGGGAAACGGCGTCTGGTGGCCAAGGCACTGGCGAAAGGTGACGGCGCGCTCCCAGCAATCAGGCGCATACTGGCGAAAATCCGGAATGACGGAGGTCAGCGGCGCATCGAGATCGATGCGGCCTTCTGCCGCCAGTGCCAGAATGCGCGGCACGGTGAAGGCGACCTTCGAGAGGGAGGCAAGGTCGAACCACGTGTCCACGGTCATCGGCCGCTCGCCGCCAACCTTCTGCGCAAGGCCGACCGCGCGCGTGATCCGGCCGTGTCTCAGGTCGTGCATGCCAAACACGCCGCCTGGAATAAGCCCGCCGGCAATAGACTGATCGAGAAGTACGAAGGCGCTTTCGAACGGCTGCTCAAGCGCGCGGGATCGATCACCGGTGGGCTGCGGCATGGCTCTGGTCCTCGCGATCATCGGCTTCGATACGCACCTGATGGTCATCGCCGCAGGCCCGCCAGAGCGTTTGCGGCGGTTCAAAACCCGGGGGCCGAAGAAGTGTCGGGATATCGGCGGTGTCGAGTTTAAAATTCTCGCGCCGACGTTCCATGGTGGGCACGGCGGCGATGAGACGGCGGGTATAGGCATGCTGCGGCGATGAGAGCACCGATTCTGCTGCCCCGATTTCCACGATCCGGCCGGCGTAAAGCACTGCAACGCGGTGCGCGATCCGCTCCACCACCGCCATGTCGTGCGACACGAAGAGGTAGGCAAGCTTCATCTCGTTCTGGAGATCGATGAGGAGATCGAGCACCCTCGCCTGCACGGACACGTCGAGCGCCGAGACCGCCTCGTCCAGCACCAGAACGGCGGGATTGACCATCAGCGCACGGGCAATGCAGAGGCGCTGCCGCTGGCCGCCGGAAAACTCGTGCGCATAACGCCTGATGCTATCGACCGGCAGGCCGACGCGATCGAGAAGCCGGGCCATGCGCGCGCGCACCGCAGCGTCCACTCGCTCGCCAGAGGCCCGCACCGGCTCGGCCAGCAGGCTTTCCACGTCAAGACGCGGGTTGAGCGAGGCATAAGGGTTCTGGAACACCATCTGCACGGGCTTGCGCCGGTTGCCGGTCCGCTCGTCCACGACGGCAAATGTGCCGCGATGCGGCTTGACGAGACCGAGAAGCGCGCGGGCCGTGGTGGATTTGCCCGATCCGCTTTCCCCGACGATGGCAAGCGTTTCGCCCGGCATGACATCGAAATCCACGTTTTCGACCGCATGGATGGCGCCGATGGACCGGCGCAGCAGGCCGGCGGTTGCGGGAAAACGCACCGTCATGCCCTCCACCTTAAGGGTTGCTGGCGTTGCGGTCTTGTCTGTGCGGTCGTGGTCACGCCTGACATGGCGGCCGCCGGAAAAATGCGGAACGGCCTTCAGGAGATGCCGTGTATAGGGATGTTCCGGCCGGTCGAGAATGCGGTCCAGCGGCCCCTGTTCCACAACCTCGCCCGCCTGCATCACCATCACCCGGTCGGCAATGCCGGCCACCAGTCCCATGTCATGGGTGATGAAGATCAGGCCCGTGCCGGTCTCGCGGCGAAGCTCGGCCAGCAGCGCCATGATCTGTGCCTGGACGCTGACATCGAGAGCCGTGGTCGGCTCATCGGCAATCAGCAGGCGCGGATTGGTGGCAAGCGCCATGGCAATCATCACTCGCTGCAACATGCCGCCGGAGAGCTGGTGGGGATAATATTTCAGACGTCGTGCCGCATCGGCAATGCGTACCCTGTCGAGCGCTTCAAGTGTTGCAGCGCGGGCCGCCGATCCAGAAAGACCGCGCTGCAGCTTGAAGGCTTCGGCAATCTGCTCGCCAATCGACAGCACCGGGTTAAGCGAGGTCATCGGCTCCTGAAAAATCATGCCGATCTCGCCGCCGCGGATCTTTTCCATGCGCCGGTCGCTCGCCCTGGCGAGATCGATCACTTCGCCGCCGGCGGTCAGAAAGTCCATCCGCCCGTCCAGAATGCGCCCGCCGCCATAATCGACAAGCCGGTTGATCGACAGCGCCGTCACCGATTTTCCCGAGCCGCTTTCGCCGACGATGGCGAGTGTCTCGCCGGCATCCAGTTCGAAATCGACACCATGAACGACCGCGCGCATCTGGTCGCCGCGACCAAAGCCAACCTTCAGGCCGGAGACGGAAAGAAGCTTGGTCATGCAACCACCCTTCGCATGCGCGGGTCGAGAATGTCGCGCAGGGCATCGCCCAAAAGATTGAAGCCGAGAATGCCGAGCATCACGGCGATTGCCGGAAAGACCAGCAGCCACGGCGCCATTTCCATGAGGTTGACGCTGTCAGCCAGCATCAGGCCGAGCGAGGAATTGGGCGGCTGCGTGCCGAGCCCGAGGAAGCTGAGGCCCGATTCCGTCAGCAGCGACCATGCGAGCGCCAGCGTCACCTGAACGGTCAGCGGCGCAACCAGGTTCAGCAGCAGGTGGCGCGTGAGGATATAGGTCGACGAACTGCCGAAACTGCGCGCGGCATCAACAAAATCGCGCGTCTTGATGGAGAGCGCCGGGCCGCGCACGACACGGGTGAAGATCGGCGTATAAACGAAGGCGATGGCGAGAATGCTGGTGAATGTGCCGGGTCCAACAACCGCGATGAACAGAAGCGCCAGAAGAATGGCCGGAAAGGCCAGAAGCACATCCATGCAGCGCATCACCAGACCATCCCAGAGATGGCCGAACCAGGCGGCGGTGAGCCCCAGCAGCGTGCCGATCGCAGCGGCAAGCCCGACCGAGGAAAAGGCCACCATAAAGGATTGCCCGATGCCGATCATCAGCCGGCTCAACACATCGCGGCCGAACATGTCGGTGCCCATCCAGTGGGCAAAAGTCGGGCCTTGCAGGCGCTCGATGCGGAACTGTTTTAGCGGATCGTAAGGGGTCAGGCCCGCCTGCGCGAGAAGCGCCACGATGATGTAAACCAGCACGATGGCCGCGCCGATGCGCCCGCTCGGATGGCGCGCCAAGCCCTGGAGAAAGGCCTTCATGAGCGTCCTCCCAGCCGGATGCGTGGATCAAGCAGCACATAGGTCAGATCAACCAGCAGGTTGACGACCATGAAATTGAGCGCCACGAACAGCACGCTTCCCTGCACCAGCGCATAATCGCGCTGCAGGATGGCATCGAGCACCAGCCGGCCAAGGCCGGGCAGCGCAAAAATCTGCTCCACCAGCACCGCCCCGCCGAGGAGATACCCGAATTCGACGCCGCTCAGCGTCACCACGGGGATCAGCGCATTGGGTAGCGCATGACGCCAGATCACGCGGGCCTTCGGTACGCCTTTGCTGCGGGCGGTGCGCACATAGTCATCCCCCAGCACGTCCAGCACGGCGGAGCGGGAGATGCGGGTGACGGAAGCGGTGAATGACAGGCCAAGCGTCATCGCCGGCAGGATCAGTTGCGACAGGTTGCCGAGCGGATCTTGCGAAAACGGCACAAACTCGCCCATGGAAGGCAGAATGCCGAAGCCAGCCGACAGGACATAGATGATCAGCAGGCCGATAACAAAGCTCGGGGTCGACTGGCCGATCATGGCAAAGATGCGCACGGCAAGATCGGAGCGTTTTTCGTTGCGGGTGGCGGCAAAAACGCCGAGCGGCAGGCCGACGCCAAGGGCAATGATCATGGCAAGGACCGCAAGCTCCAGCGTCAGCGGAAACCGTTCGAGGATCACCGTCAGGACCGGCTTGCCATAGGTGACGGAGACACCGAGATTGCCGGAAAAGACGCCGCCGATCCAGCGCCAGTACTGGCTGAACCAGCCCTGGTCGAGACCGAAATAGACCGCCAGCGACTGACGCTGCTCGGGCGTCAGAAGCCCCGCTTCCGTGCCGAGCATGGCCGTGATGGAATCGCCCGGAACGAGGCGGATCGCCACGAAGACCAGAACGGAGACGCCGAACATCACCAGCGGAAAGGTGACGAGGCGCCGTATCAGGTAATTCATGGCTTTCCGCCCCGGGCTTGCATTACTTCAGCGTGATCTTGGAAATGCCGAAGAGGGAACCATCAGGGGTTGCCACATATCCCTCGACGTTCTTCTGCTGGGCCGTATAGCTGTAGCCGGTGTAGAGCCAGATCCACGGCGACACTTCCGCCAGATGCTTGTCGAAGGCGCTAAAAATTTCGCGGCGCTTGGCCGGATCGGTTTCAACGCGGCCCTTCTGCATCAGGCTGTCCAGCTCGTCATCGATATAATTCGCCACCTTCTGCAGGTTGCCGGCCTTGGTCCAGTAGCGGTTGTACATGGAATAGGGATCGGCGCGGCCACCGTTCAAAGCCACCGCCATGTCGAAATCACCCTTCAGCCAGGTATCGACATAAACGTTCAGTTCCATCAGCTTGATATCGAGCTTGATGCCGATTTCCTGCAACTGCGACTGGATGACCTGCGCTTCGGAGGCCGCCGTTGGCGGCTCACCGGTGGCGGCAATCACGGTTGCCGAAAAGCCGCCGGCATAACCGGCATCCGCCATCAACTTCTTCGCCTTTTCAACGTCGCGGCTGTAGCAGAACAGCGAGGCCGGATCGGAGCGATAGCCGGGCATGGTGAGCGGCCCCGTCACTTCGCCTTCGCCGAGAAGGGCAGTATCCAGAATATCCTTGCGGTCGATGGCGCAGGAGATCGCCTGTCGCACCTTCAGCTCGGTCATCGGCTTGCGCGATGCATTGAGCTGCAGCACATGGTAGGCGAGCACCGGCTTGCGGTTCAGCGTCAGGCCTGAAACCTTCGGCACGAGCGTTGCGACCAGCGGATCGTTCAGCAGGGCAAAATCCACCTGCTTAGCCCTGAGTGCCGCCAGAATCGCGTTTTCATCGGGGAGGACGCGGATATCGATGCCATCGACGCCCGGTTTGCCGCCGGCCCACTCAGTGTTTGCAACAAGGGTCTCGCGGGAATTCGGCTCCCATTTTTCCAACTTGAACGGGCCGGAGCCCACCGCCTGCGTGCCGATCTTGCCGGCTGCGATTTCAGACGCCGGCACGATGGCCGCATTGATGCTGCCCATCGCCGTCAGGAGCGGCACGTCCGGCTGCGACAGCTTGAAGACGATGGTGTGCTCGTCCGGCGTCTCCATGCTTTCGATGGAGAGATAGTTGGCGCGCGCTGCCGCCCCTGTTGCCTGATCGAGGATACGGGTGAAGGAGGCCTTCACATCAGCTGCCGTCACCGGGGCACCATTGTGGAATTTGGCCTTCGGGTCGAGCTTGAAGGTCAGCGTCTTGGCGTCTTCGGCAAACGTCCAGCTGGTGGCGATGGCCGGCGCGGTCTTCAGATCGGCATCGAGGCGCACGAGCGGCTCATAGATCAGTTCGAGAAGACGGATCGAGGAAAACGCCGTCTGCTTGTGCGGATCAAGGCCGGTCGCATCCTGCGCCCAGGCCATTTTCAGCGTGGCGGCGAAGGAAGGCACCGCCGTTGAGAGAAGAAGGCCTGCGACGACCGCCGCCGAGCCCAGAAATTTAGATGCAAGACCGTATGCCATACCCATTATCCCTCTGTTTTCCGGTTCCCGAGCTTCTTGAGGCCGGTGACCGCATGGTTGCAGTTTCTACAGGTTCAAACGTTTTGTCGCGCACCGTCCAGCGCCTGACGCAAAAAGCCATCGCTTGCCGCAAGGGCCGTCCGTCCCGCCTCGGCGTCAACGCCGGTCAGAAGCATCAGGATGGCGAGTTTCACATTGTTGCCAGACAGCTCCAGATAGGTTTCAGCCACATCCGATGGGCAGCCGGTTGCCTCCGCGATGATGCTGATGGCACGCACGTGAAGCTTGCGGTTGCTGATCGTCAAGTCCACCATCAGGTTTTCATAGGTCTTGCCCATGCGGATCATGGCGGCCGTGGTCAACATGTTCAGCACCAGCTTCTGCGCGGTGCCGGATTTGAGCCGCGTCGAACCGGTGACGACTTCCGGGCCGACAATCGGCGAAATCGGAATATCAACCATGTTGGCAATGGTGGATTGCGGATTGCAGGTCAACGAAACCGTCACGCAGCCAAGCGACCTTGCATAATCGAGCGCCCCGATCACGTAAGGTGTGCGTCCGCTGACAGCGATGCCGACGACCACATCCTTTTCGTTGAGGTTTATATCCTGCAGGTTGCGCTGCCCCTCATCAGGGTCATCCTCGGCGCCTTCCACGGCATGCATGATGGCTTTCGGACCACCGGCAATAAGGCCCACCACCATACCCTCCGGCACGGAAAAGGTCGGCGGGCATTCGGAGGCGTCGAGAATACCGAGCCGCGCGCTGGTGCCGGCGCCGATATAGATCAGCCTGCCGCCCTCGCGAAAGGCCCGCACCATCTCATCGACGGCGCAGGAGATTTCGGGAATGACCTTGGCCACGGCGCCCGCAACCTTTGCATCCTCTGTATTCATCACCTCAAGGATTTCCCGGGTCGACAGAAGATCGATCGTCATGGAATTCGGATTGCGGGATTCCGAAACCAACGTCTTGAGTTCCGCCAGAAGATGCTCGTGTGACATGGGAGACCACTCGTTGTTTTCGAATTTTTACGATCATATATTCCTGATGTCAATTTATATAGGAATATTTTATTCCATCTGACGCGCACCAGAATCATCCAGATTTACGCCTGTACCGGTTCAGCTACGCTCTGCAAGAATGATGGCGCCGGACACGGCATCGCCATCCGGTGGCTTCAGGCGTCGGCGAACATCCGGGGATAACCAGGGCTCAAGCGGACCGGCAAGACCGCCAAGCAGCGTCACCAGCGGCGCACCATACTCCACCATGCGCCGGACAAGCGCATCGATATGCTCGGCTCCCGATTGTACGATCTGGCGCGCGGCCGGATCTCCCTGGTCGGCATGACGCAGAACAAGAGGCGCAAAGGTCGCGTAATCGGTGGCGGTTGCCCTGTCCATCCAGCCGATGGCCTTGGCGGGCTCGCCGTCGAACCGGGTCATGACCTCGGATAAAAGCGGCGTCCGGTCCCGCCTTCCATCATGGGCGCGCAACGCCAGCTGGATGGCTTTCAGGCCGAGATCGGCGCCGCTGCCTTCATCCGAGATGGGAAAACCGTAACCGCCGGCGCGCTTTTCTTCGCCCCCAAGGAACGCAAGTCCGATGGAACCGGTCCCGGCAATGACGATGGCGCCGTCACGGCCCGAATGGGCGCCGAGGCAGGCAGCGGCGCCATCGGAGATGAAGCGGACGGAGGCAAAGGGATGCGCTAGGGTGCGCAGCTCCTCCAGCGAGCCGGCGCGGCTCAAGCCCGCAAGACCGACACCCGCATAGACGTGGGGGGCATCGGCCGGGTCAAGCCCCGCCTCTTCGGCCGCACCCTGCCAGGCGCGCAGGACAGAACCCCAGGCATTCGCGATACCCATGCGGGTGGTTGCCGGGCCGGACAGGCCCTGCCCCAGGATATTGCCGCTCGCGTCGACGATGCGGGCGCGGCAACCCGTTCCCCCGCCATCGACGCCAACGAAAAGCGGCGGAGTGCCCTGCTGTGTCGTCATTGCGAGATCCGTTCGATCTGCGCGCCGCACTGCGCAAGCTTGCGGTCAAGCTGCTCATAGCCACGGTCGAGATGGTAGACGCGGTTGATGACCGTTTCTCCCTCGGCCACCAGTGCTGCCAGCACGAGGCTGACCGAAGCACGAAGATCGGTCGCCATCACAGGCGCGCCCTTCAGCGGCTTGCCGCCGCGCACCACGGCAACCGGACCGTTCAGCGCGATGTCGGCCCCAAGCCGGATCAGTTCCGGCACATGCATGAAGCGGTTTTCGAAAATCGTCTCGCGAAACAGGCTGGCGCCGTCTGCCTTGGCGGCCATCGCCATGAACTGCGCCTGAAGGTCTGTTGGAAAGCCCGGATAGGGTTCGGTGGTAATATCGACCGGCCGCAGCCGGTCCGTTCCATTAACGACGACGCCGCGATCACCCGGCCAGACGGTAACCCCCATGGCTTCCAGCGCCTGAAAGACCGACGCCAGGTGCTCCATGCGGGCGTTGACCAGTTCGATGCGCCCGCCGGTGATGGCGGCTGCCACCGCATAAGTCCCCGCCTCCACGCGGTCCGGAATTCCATGGTGGGCGGCGGCGCGCCAGGTCGTGCCCCCCTGCACGAGCAGCCTATGGGTTCCAGCCCCTTCGATCTTAGCCCCCATGGCCGTCAGGCAGGCCACGAGATCCACCACCTCAGGTTCGCGGGCGGCGTTCAGAATTTCCGTCTCGCCGCGGGCAGCGGTTGCGGCCATCAGCGCCGTTTCGGTTGCCCCGACAGAGGGGCCGGACAGCACGATGCGGGCGCCCGACAGGCCGGCTTTTGCATCCGCAACGATATAGCCCCCCTCGATCGACACCGTGGCCCCGAGTGCAGTAAGCACCTTCAGATGCATGTCGACCGGACGCGCGCCAATGGCGCATCCCCCCGGAAGCGAGACACGGGCGGCACCGAAGCGGGCGAGCAGTGGCGCAAGAACGAGGATCGAGGCGCGCATCTTGCGCACGGTGTCGTAATCCACTTCGCGCGCCACGATATCTGCCGCATCGATCCGCGTGCCGCGCATGTCGCGGGTGACCTCAGCGCCGTAGAGCCCGATGATGTTCAGCATGTTCTCGACATCCGACACCTTGGGCAGGTTGGTCAGTTCGAGCGGACAAGGGCTGAGAAGCGAGGCCGCGATCTGCGGCAGGGCTGCATTCTTGGCACCCGCGATGGGCACGGCGCCATCCAGCCTGTTGCCACCGGTGATCCGAAGTTGATCCATGATATGCGTCCGTTCAACGCCGCACAGCGGCCGGATAAGGATGGTGACCTCAGACGGTACACCGGTTATAATATTCCAGATAATTTTCTGATTGAGAATAGCATATTCCGCCAAGCGCCAAAGAGTTGAGGAAAGCCAGCATGTCCGTCTTGAAAGTGATCCGCGCCAAACTGGACTCGATGACGGACGGCGAACGTGAAATCGGCCAGTTCATCATCGACGATCCCGAGCGCATGGTCCGGCTTTCCTCGGCAGAGCTTGCAGCGGCCACCGGGCGCAGCCAGTCGAGCGTGGTCAAATTTTCGCAGAAGATCGGTTATGACGGCTACCAGCAGCTGAAGCTGGCCGTCACCCGCGCCAAGGCGCAGGAGTGGCGGGTGCCATCGGGCATGATCCATGGCACGATCGACCAGGGCGACAGCTTTGTCACGATGCAGCAGAAGCTGGTGGCGAGCAAGGTTTCGGCCATGCAGCAGACCATGCAGGTCAACAGCGAGGAAACGGTGCAGAAGGCCGTCGATGCGCTGGTTGCGGCAAGGCGCATCCATCTGGCCGGCATCGGCGCCTCCTCGCTGGTGGCGCGCGATTTTTCGTACAAGCTTCTGAAGCTTGGCCTGATGGCGCTGATCGACAGCGACACGCATATCCAGATCGCCAATGCCGCCTCCATGACCGGGGAGGATGTGCTGTTTGCCATTTCCCAATCGGGCGCCACGCTTGAAACAGTGCGGCTGGCGGAGGTGGCGCGCAAATGCGGCGCAACGGTCATCACGCTCACCGGCCTTCACCAGAACCGCCTGAGCGAGCTTGCCGATGTGGCGCTCGCCACCGTTGCGGACGAAGAGCGGGTGCGGTCTTCGGCGATCACCTCGCGCGACGCGCAGTTTGCCGTGATGGACCTGATCTTCCTGCTTCTGATCCGCACGCTTCCCGGCGCAAACGACGCCATTCATGCCAGCGAAGCGGCTGTCGTGCGGCTCAAGTCCTCCTGACGCCGGGCCTCACTCACTTGATGGCACCGGCCGTCATGCCGTTCACGAACTGTCGCGACAGGGCGATATAAAGGATGATGACCGGCAGCGCCGACAGCGTCAGGCCGGAAAACAGCACGCCCCAATCCGTGCCGAACTCGCCCATAAAGGTCGTCAGCCCCTGCGGCAGGGTTTTGAGATCATTCGACTGGATGAAGATCAGTGGGAAGAAGAAATCGTTCCAGATCGGCACGACGTTCTGGATGGCGGCAATCACCATGGCCGGTCGCACCAGCGGCAGCATGATCGCCCACATGATGCGCGCTTCGCTGGCCCCGTCCATGCGGGCGGCATCCTCCAGCTCGTTCGGCAGGCTGCGGATGAAGCCGGTGAGAATGAACACGGTCGTGGGAAGCCCGGTCGCGACATAGATGAAGATCAGCGCAAAGCGGGTATCGAGCAGCCCGAGATCGCGCATCTGGATGAACAGCGGGATGACGGCCAGTTTGAGCGGCAGTGTGAGGCCGGCGAGGAAAAACAGCAGGATCAGGTTTGCGCCGCGAAATTCGTAGCGCGCCAGCGCATAGGCCGCCATCGTGCCGAGCACGAGGATGAGCGCGATCGACGAGCCGGTGACGATGAAGGAATTCATCAGGTAGCGGATGAAATCCGTTTCCGTCCACACCCGCACCAGATTGCCGACCTTGGTAAAATCGGGCAGCGAAAACGGCGACTGGAAAATCTGCGCATTCGTCTTGAAGGCCGAGATGACCATGATGAGGATCGGCGCCAGCATGACGATGCTGTTGCCGATGAGGATGATCTGGATCAGCCCGTCACGGCCGAACGCCATAAACGATCCATCGCGCGTTTGCCGGCTCACAGCTGGATCTCCCTCTTGCGCAGCCTGATCGTGATGACGGAGGAGACCACCGCGATGAACAGGAAAATCAGCACGGCAAGCGCGCTGCCCGGACCGAAATTTTCAGCAGACGCGGACATGCTGCCAAAGGCCGTGCGGTAGAAATAAAGCCCGAGCACATCGGTCGCGCCATGCGGAGAGCCATCGATGCCGCCCATCACATAGGGCAGTTCGAACCAGTTGAAGGCCCCGACGAACAGCAGCGTGAAGACGACGGTGGCGGACGGCGCGACCAGCGGCCAGACGATCTTTGACATCTTCACCCATTCGCTTTCGGTTTCCATGCGCACCGCATCGAGGATTTCGGAGGGAATGCGCTGCATGCCGGCCAGAAACACCAGCGTCGGGAAGCCCACCATGTGCCAGGCATTGGCAACGATAATCGCCATCAGGGCGGTCGAATCCTGCCCGAGCCAGGGCTGGGCTAGAAAACCGAGGCCCATTCCGCGCAGCGACACATTCACCGCGCCAAACAGCGGATGCAGAAAGAGTTTCCACAACAGGCCAACGATGACGGTGGAGAGAACAACCGGCAGAAAGACGGCCACGCGGTGGAAACGCGCGCCCCACAGCTCACGCCAGAGGCAATAGGCGAGCAGGAAGCCGACACCGTTCTGCAGCACCATCAGCGCGAAGAACACAAAAATGTTGTGGCTGAACGCATTGATGGTGCGCTCGGAAAACGGAAACTCGAAGAGAACGCGGTGAAAGTTTTCAAACCAGATGAACTCGCCGCGCGCCAGCCCCTTCCACTCATAGAAGGCATAGGCGAAAGCCGACAGGATGGGATAGACGAGGAACAGCGACATGAAGGCAATCGGCGGCACAACGAGAGCTGCGATCCACAAGTTGCGCCCTGTCAGTTTGCTGGACAGCATCGGTTTTCCTTCAAGAACGTGACCATCGGCAGGCAGGTGGGGCCGGACGCAATCTTGCCCGGCCCTCCTCGATTACTTCTTCTTGAACGGTGCGTACCAGGCGGAAAGACCATCCGTCATCGACTTGCCTACCTCGGCGGGCGTTGCCTGACCGTTGAGGAGTTTTTGCACGCCGGCCTGGATCAGGTTGGACCCGGTCGGCTCGCCATAACGGAAGTTGACCAACGTCATGTAGGCAATCGAATGTTTGTTGAGGTCCGCAACCTTGGCGAGCAGCGGGCTGTCGAAGGTGACGCCCGGCACGGCCGAGATGTTGTTGAGATTATTGGCAAATGCCTGGCCAAATTCCTTGCTTGCGGCATAGTTCAGGAACTTCACCGCCGCGTCCGGTTCCGCTGTCTTGGCATTTGCGGCAAAGCCCGAGTCATAAAAGAGGCCGACCAGCTTTTCGTCCTCGGCTTTCAGGCCGGGCGCTGCAAAGACGCCGAGCTTCAGATCCTTGTTCTGCTTGGCAAAGTTGGCGATTTCGAAAGAGCCGCCGGCAAACATGGCCGCCATGCCAGACGTGAAGAGCTGCTGGGCAGAGGCGTAGTCAAGCCCGATGAAACCCTCGGGAAAATAGGCCGCGATTTCCTTCAGCTTGCCAAGAGCTGCCACGAAACGCGGATCGTTGAAATCGGTCTTTCCGGACATCAGGTCTTCGTAAAAACCCTTGCCCATGATGGAGGAGGTGAGCGCCGAGACGATCGTTTCGTTCTGCCAGGCGGTTGATGTGCCATTGGCAAACGGCATCAGGCCGGCGGCCTTCAGCTTTTCGCAGGCGGCAACAAACTCGGCCCAGTCCTTGGGCTCGGTGATGCCGTTCTTGTCAAAAATCTCCTTGTTGTAGACAACAAGCATGGTCTGGCTGGCGGCAGGCACGGCGTAGAGAACCTTGTCCGAACGCATGGTTTCAGACGCAAGCGCTGCCGGCGAGAAACCGGCCACGGCCGGCACCTTCGTCTTGTCGAGCGGCATCAGGTAACCGGCGCCCGCCAGGCTCTCGATGCCGCCATAGGTGCGCGTCATCATCAGGTCAGGCCCCTTGCCGCCTGCAAGGGCGGTCGACAGCACCGTGTTGTAGCTTGTCGCCTCGAAAGCCTCGAACTTGATCGAAATGCCAGGATTGGTCTTGGCGAAATCCTTGAAGAACTTCTCGTATTCCGCCTTGTCTTCCTGACGCCAGGTCCAGAAGGTCAAATCCGCGGCAAAGGACGCGGATTGGCCGAGCAGAGTGGCAAGGGTAAGGGTCGCTCCCAGTAGAATGGTTTTCATCGGTTCCTCTTTTCTTTTTTGACGACGGGTCTTCATGGAGATCAGATGGCAAGCCGCTGTGCGGTGCTGCGGCTGAAATAATGCGCCTTTCCGGCAAGTACCTGAATACGCACGGGCGTATCCGGTGGAAGGTTCGTATCCGGCCCGCAGCGAATTGAAACAGGCGCGCCGCCGGCCATGCTGACATAAACGAAGGCGCTATCGCCGAGATATTCGGTGTAGACGACGGTTGCTGCAAAACCCGCACCGTCGCTGCCCGGTGTCAGCGTCATGCCATCGGGGCGCACGCCAAGAAGAATGTCTTTCTCCGGGCTCTGCGGCAGAGGGCCCGGCGTCACATGGCCGATGCCCGGTGCCATCAACCGGTCGCCCTCGCGCTCCACCTCCAGCATGGCCATGCGGGGCGACCCGATGAAATTGGCAACGAACGTGTTGGCCGGCGTTTCGTAAAGCTCGCGCGGCGTGCCGAACTGCTCGACGCGCCCGGCATTGATCACGACGATGCGGTCGGCCAGCGTCATCGCCTCCACCTGGTCATGGGTGACATAGATTGTCGTGCCGCCGATCTCGCGGTGCAGGCGGGCGATTTCCAGCCGCACGTCGGAGCGCAGCGCGGCATCGAGGTTTGAAAGCGGTTCATCGAGCAGCAGAAGCTGCGGCTTGCGCACCAGCGCCCGGCCGATCGCCACCCGCTGGCGCTGGCCACCGGACAATTCGCGCGGCTTGCGCTCCAGAAGTGGCTCCAGCCGCAACATGCGGGCCGCCTCGGCAATCCGCGCCTCGACCTCTGCCTTGTCGAGCCCCATCAGTCGGGCGCCAAAGGCCATGTTCTCATAGACATTCATGTGCGGATAAAGCGCGTAGGACTGGAACACCATGGCAATGCCGCGCCTTGACGGGGCAATCGGGTTCATCAGGCGGTCGTTCAGCCAGAACTCGCCCTCAGTGATCGGATCAAGGCCAGCAATCAACCGCAGAAGGGTGGATTTCCCGCAACCGGACGGGCCGACAAAAACGATCAGTTCACGGTCGTTCACCTCCAGATCGATGCCATGCAGGACATCGACGGCCTTGAAGCTTTTTTTGATACCGCGCAGGGACAATCGGGCCAATGTCGTTCAACTCCGCTCTATGTCTGGTTGCCGGTCGATGCGCCGCATCAACAGTCGAGCAGCCCCTTGATGGTTGCAATGGTCTGGTCGGGTGAGACGTGATGAATGCTGTGGCGCCAGCCAAGGGCAAGCGCTGCCTCGACGTTTTCTGCCGTATCATCAACGAACACGATCTCCTCCCCCGACACGGTCTCGTCCTGCGCCAGCTTTCGGTAGATGGCCGGGTCCGGCTTTTCCAGGCCCATGTCGTGCGAGAGGTAACAGGCATCGAAGAAATCGGCGCCGAGCATGTGGTCGAGGATATGGCGCCAGTGAATGGCTTGGGTGTTGGACAGGCAGACGACCCGATGGGTCGCCCGAAGCACCGGCACCAGATCAGCCATCGGCTGCAGCACGCCCTTCAGCAGGGAAGTTTCAGCCCGGTACACGTCATGATGCGAGATGCCGTATACTTGTGAGGCACTGGCAACATAAGCCTCGTCATCGATCCGGCCGAGGCGATAGTCTCTGTTCAATTCGGCAAGTGCCACAGGTGCCGGTTCATCCGGAGCCCAGCGTCCACCGGATGCCAGGATGGCTCTGCGGGCCGCCAGATCCAGATCGATAAAAACGCCGCCCACATCGAAAACCAAAAGTTTCGGTCGTGGTGACGTTGCGGTCAAACCCTCTTCATCCTGCACAATGACTTGCCCTTCTCCGCTTGCACGGCAACAGCATCCCCACACCCATCGTGAGATTGTCAAATTGCAAAGGAATTTACAATTCCTAATTTTTACAAATTACAGAATAAATTATTTATGGCGGAAATGACGATGACGCCGTTCGGACTGGTTCTCGGCGGGGCCGGTGGCAGATCGTGTCCACCGCGTCCGGGCGCTGCCAGCAGAATGCCTACCGAGATACGCGGATCAGAAAATTCTTCGCTCTTCAGGTTTGTGTGGGGGGGACGCCAGGCGCCTTTGCGGCCAAACCTTCGGGAGCCAGCGATTCCAGGGTGAGGAAGCTTTGCCCCTCGCGCCATGGCCAATTGAGACTGAAGGTGACGGAGGCCAGTGCCGTGGGCTTGGTTGCACAGGCAGAAGCAGCGGTGGCGCCCTTTCGGGCGCCACCTGTTTTCAGGCATGCACGTCGCGCGGGGTCTCGTCATCGACCTCGCGCTTGATGCCGAACCAGGCGACGTAGAGGGCCGGCAGGAAGAGCAGCGTCAGCACGGTGCCGACCACGATGCCGCCCATCATGGCGTAGGCCATCGGTCCCCAGAACACTTCACGGGAAATCGGGATGAGGGCAAGCGTGGCGGCTGCTGCGGTCAGCAGGATCGGCCGCATGCGATGCTCCGTTGCCTCGATTACGGCGCGCCAGGGCGCAACCCCCTCGCTACGCAGATGCTCGATCTGCACGACAAGGATGACCGAGTTTCGGATCAGGATGCCGATCAGCGCCAGGATGCCGAGGATGGCGACAAATCCCATCGGCGCATTGCTCAGAAGAAGAGCTGCCACCACGCCGATCAAGGCCAGCGGCGCCACAGCAAACACCAGGAACAGGCGGCTGAAGCTCTGCAGCTGGAACATCAGGATGGTTGCCATGGCAAACAGCATCAGTGGTGCAACGGCTGCAATCGGGCCTTGCGAATCCGCGCTGGATTCCACCGAACCACCCAGTTCGACATGATAGCCGGGCGGCAGCGTGTCCGTGAATTTCTTCACGTTCGGTTCCAGCTGCGTGACGATCGTTGCCGGCTGGGTGGAGCCGATGACGGCAGCCTTGATGATGATCGTCGGGATGCGGTCGCGCCGGCCGATCTTGGGCTGTTCAAGTTCGTAACGGAACTTGGCGACAGCCGAGAGCGGCACGGAGTTGCCGCTGCTGCTGGGCAGCTGCAGGTTCTTCAGCGTCTCGATCGAGCCGCGTTCGGTATCCTGCGCCCGGCCGATCACATTGATCAGATAGATTGAATCGCGCACGTTGGTGGCGGTCGTGCCTTCGACGATGCCGCTGAGGCGGTTTGCGATATCCTGCGAGGAAATCCCCAGCTGGCGTGCCTTGTCCTGCAATACGTCCACCTTCACGACCCGCGACGGTTCGTTCCAGTCATAGGTCATGTTGGACAGGAGCGGATGCTGGTTGACGATACTGCCCAGTTGCATGGCCAGCTGACGAACCGTCTGGATATCCGGGCCACTGACGCGGTACTGGACCGGCTTGCCGACGGGCGGGCCGATGTCCAGGAGCTTGACGAAGGCATCCGTGCCCGGGAACGTCTTGCCCAGATAGGCCTGCAACTCGCCGCGAAGGCGGTTTCGCGCCTCCAGATCCTTGGCGACGATGACGGTCTGCCCGAACCAGACAGCCGAAGACTGCACGTCGTAGGACAGGATGAAACGCGGAGCGCCTTCGCCGACATAGGTCGACCAGTGATCGATATCGGGGTTCCCGGCCAGCTTTTCCTGCTCGAACTGCGCCATCTGACGGTTTGTCTCGGTAATGGTGCTGTTGTTGGGCAGGTTCCAGTCGACGATCAGTTCGGGGCGGTCCGACGAGGGAAAGAACTGCTGTTGCACGAGGCTGAGACCGCTCACAGAGGCTGCGAAGGCCAGGATCGTCAGCAGGATGGTGATCCAGCGCCAGCGCATGGCCACACGCAGAAGCCAGGCGAAACCGCGCGTCACGCGCCCCTTGTTCTCGTGATGCGATTTCATCGTCTTCGGCAGGATCGACACGCCAAGCAGCGGCGTGAAGAGCACGGCGACAATCCACGACACCACCAGCGAGACGGCAATGACGACAAAAAGCGTGAAGGTGAATTCACCCGCCGCACTGTTGTTGAGGCCAATCGGAATAAAACCGGCAACGGTCACCAGCGTGCCCGTCAGCATCGGGAAGGCGGTCGAGGTGTAGACGTGGGTCGCCGCCTTGCGCAACGTATCCCCCGCCTCAAGGCGAGACACCATCATCTCCACGGCAATCATGGCATCATCGACAAGCAGGCCGAGCGCGATGATCAAGGCCCCCAGTGAAATACGCTGCAGCGAGATGCCGGTATATTCCATGAAAACGAAGGTAATGGCCAGCACCAGCGGAATGGAGATGGCAACGACCATGCCCGCCCGCATGCCCAGGCTGATGAAGCTGATGGCGAGCACGATGACGATGGCTTCAAAGAGCGCGCGGGTGAAGCCGGAAACGGCCTCATCCACCACCTTGGGCTGGTCGGAGACACGGGCCACGTCGACACCGATCGGCAGATCGGAGACCACCCGCTTCATCTGCGCATCCAGCTTTTCGCCGAATTCCAGAAGATTGGAGCCTGCCTTCATGCCGATGGCAAGGCCGATGGCGGGCTCGCCCTTGAACCGGAACAACGAGGACGGCGGATCGACATAACCGCGCTTGATGGTGGCGATGTCGGTGAGCGGGAAGAAGCGGTTGTTGATCCGAAGATTGATGGACTTCAGGCTGTCTTCGGAGGTGAACTGGCCACTGACGCGCAGCGCGATCCGCTCCGGCCCCGCTTCCACGACGCCGGACTGCGTCACCGCATTCTGGGCCTGAAGCGTATCGATGACCGATTGCTGGTCGATGCCGAGCGCTGCAATCTTGCGGGTCGAGAATTCCAGATAGATCGCTTCGTCCTGGGCGCCGACGATGTCGATCTTGCCGACATTGGGAACCGTGAGAAGCTTGGCACGTGCATCCTCAACGAGGTCACGCAGCTGGCGCTGCGTCAGCCCGTCGGACATGAAGGCGTAGATATTGCCGTAAACGTCGCCGAACGTGTCATTGTAGAAGGGACCGACGACACCGCTTGGGAAATCCCCCTGGATGTCGCTCACCATGTTGCGGATCTTCAGCCAGTTGGCGGTCACATCCTTCGCCTTGGTGGTGGGAAGAAGCTCAACGAAGATCGTCGTCTGACCCGCCGTCGTTTCACTGCGGGTATAATCGAGGGCGTCAAGCTCCTCGAGTTTCTTTTCGATCCGGTCGGTAACCTGGCGTGTCACTTCTTCGGCAGAGGCACCCGGCCACTGGGCGTTGATGACCATCGTCTTGATGGTAAAGGCCGGGTCTTCCTCGCGTCCGAGATTGATATAGGAGAAGGTTCCGGCCAGAACGAACACGATCATGAAGTACCAGACGAGCGAGCGGTGTTCGAGCGCCCAGTCGGAGAGGTTGAAGGATTTCACTTGGTC
Organism: Neorhizobium sp. PAMB6716; assembly: GCF_058242805.1. Lineage (NCBI taxonomy): Bacteria > Pseudomonadati > Pseudomonadota > Alphaproteobacteria > Hyphomicrobiales > Rhizobiaceae > Neorhizobium > Neorhizobium sp. PAMB6716. Next base: position 1,218,100 of record NZ_CM177835.1, on the reverse strand, counting down.
ATCTCCTGATCGACGCGAATGGTCTGACCTTCTTGAAGTGTGTGGGCGCCGGCAACGGCGATGCGTTCGCCCGGGCGAATGCCGTCCGTGACGGTCACCATGCCTTCCGGCGGTGGCTCACTGGCCAGCGTCACCGGACGCGAAAAGACTTTCTTTTCCGCTTCGGAAACGACCCAGACTGTGGTCTTTCCCCCATCGACCTTGATGGCAGAGGACGGGATGCGGATCACCGCATCGTCCTTGTCCAGTGCGGTCGCCGTGATCACGGCGCCGAGCCTCAAGGCTTCCGGCGGATCGATCAGGCTGAGTTTCGTGCGACGGGTGCGGGTGGCGTCATCGGCTTCCGGCGCAATTTCACGCACGATGCCCTTGGCATGCAGGGTTGGATCCAGCTGCAGCGAGACATCGAAGGCCGTTCCGGGCCCAACCTTGTCGCCTGCGGCTTCCGGCACATCGATGACGGCATCCTTGACTTCCGGGCGCGCCACGGTGGCAACGCTCTGGCCCGCCGACACCACCTGACCCACCTCCGCGGATGTGGCTGTCACCACGCCATCGAATTCGACCAGGAGGCGCGCGTAGCCGAGCTGCTCGTTGGCCTTGTCGAGGTTGGCCTGGGCCTTGTCGACGGAAGCCTCGGCAGTCTTGCGATCGAGAACGGCGGTCTCGTATGCCGATTTGGCGCCGGACTGTTTTTCGTACAGGGTCTTTTGGCGTTCTTCCGTCGTCAGCGCATTGGCAAGCTGCGCCTGGCTGTTGACGAGATCAGACTGCGAACTCTTGACGGCCAGTTCCAGCGCCAGCGGATCGATGGCGGCAAGGACATCGCCCTTCTTCACGAGGTCACCGACCTGGACGTTGCGGGCCACGATGCGGCCAAGCACGCGGAAACTGAACTCGGTGGTGACGCGGGCTTCCACCGTTCCGGGAAGCGAAAGCTGGGCAGCCGGTTCCGAACGGACAATGACCGACAGGATCGGCCGCGGCGGTTCGGCTTCGGCTGTTTCTTCCTTTTGGCAGGCAGTCAGAAACGTGGCGGCCAGAAGGAGCGCCGCGAGGCTGGGGGCGGTGGTCTTCATTGTGCAGTTCCTTCAAATGCCACGACTTCCCCCTGGCTCAGGAAATTGGCGCCCGTTGCCACCACGGTCTCGCCCGGCTTGACGCCGGAGCGGATGGAAAAACGGCCGCTGTTATAGGTGATGACATCCACCGGCCGGATCGACACGGCTTTCGTTTCGGGATCGATGACCCAGACGGCCGGCTGGCCGGCAAGCGAGGTCATGGAGGACCACGGCAGCTCGATCACGCTCTGCGGCTTGTAATGGGCGATCGCAACGATCGGACTTCCAAGTTTTGCCCACGGCACCTCCTCAAGCGCAAGCTTGATGCGCACCGTTGCCGAGCTTGAATCGATCGTCGGCGAGACCTCGCGGACGGTCGCCTTCATCGACGGACCGCCCGAAAGCAGGTGGACCTTGATATCGCCTGCCAGTTCACGGCCGAGGAGGAGCGATTCATCGATATTGACCACGGCGTCGCGCGGGCCATCATGGGCGAGCGTGAAGATCAGCTGGGCTGCCTGCGCCACCTGCCCCACTTCGGCGTTGCGCGCCGTAATGACGCCGTTCGCATCGGCGATCAGATCTGTCTGCGAGAGCGTGTCGCGCGCCGTATCGAGCTGGGCCTGCTCCGATTCCACCGTCGCCTTGGCCCGCAGCAGACTTTCGCGGGCCGAATCGAGATCCGCCCGTGTCGTCACGCCGGTGGTGAACAGGCTCTGCTGTCGATCGAACGCCTGCTGGGCCTGGGTCTGCTGGGCCACGGCCGAGGCGAGCGTTGCAACAGCCACCTGCAGGTCAGCCTGCTGCTCCTGCGCATCGATGCGGGCAAGGACCTGGCCCGCCTTCACCCGGTCACCCACGTCGACGAATCGATCCGTGATGCGGCCGCTGACGCGGAAGGAAAGATCCGACTGGACGCGGGCGTCGATCTCGCCGGTGGTGGAAACTTCTTCGGACACTTCGGTCGCCTTGACGACCACAGCACCCACGTGTCGGGCCGCCTTCGGGGGCGTCTCCTCATGCGGCGCGCAAGCCGCCAGGAACCCCAGTGAAAACGCCAGGAACGCGTTTGTAATTAACCGTTGCATGGTTGCCCCTTGAACAATTGCCAGACTACGTTAAATTTGAATGACCAGTTAGTCAATGAAATTTACAAATGAAGGGAACTTTGGCCGAAACGATGGTAAACGACAGGAAACTCAACAGGGCAGAGCAGAAGGCTCAGCGACCCATCCAGATTCTCGATGCCGCTTTCGAGGAATTCATCGCGAACGGCTTTGCCACGGCGCGGGTCGAAGATATCGCCGAGCGGATCGGCGTCACGAAAGGAACGATCTACGTTTATTTCCCCACCAAGGAAAACCTCTTCGCGGCCATGATTGCGCATGTGGCGACCCCGCTTGAGGAATTGCTGCACAATGCCGGAGACCTCAAGGGCAGTTGCGCAGACCGCCTGGAAGCTCTCCTTCTTCTCTTCTATGAGAAAATACTTAAAAATAGGCATACGCGAGAACTCATCCGCTTCGTCATTTCAGAGGGACCCCGTTTTCCGCACATCGTACAGAAACATCATGACGAGCTGATCGATCCGCTGTTCATGCGCGTGCAGGCATTACTTGACGAAGGCATAAAAGCTGGCGAATTCCGCAATGGGCCGGCAGCGCTCGCCCCGGTCATCTTCGCCCCGGTCATCGCGCGCATCATGGAGACGCTCATTCGCGGCGATTCACCTCATGTCGAGCTTGATCCCTACATCCGGGCGCATCTCGATCTTGTCATGAACGGGCTTGTGATAAAACGCGCCTGACCAGCCGCCGTCTTCTGCTGAGAGCCGGATCCCGCGTTACTGGAGGGCTAGAACGCCAAGCGACAGGACAAGCGCCGGGATCATCACCACGACACCAAGCCGCAGGAAGGCAAAGGCCCCCATATGAAGCCCCTCGCGGCGAAGGGCAGATAGCCAGAGGATGGTGGCAAGCGACCCGGTGACCGAAAGGTTGGGCCCGAGATCCACGCCGATCAGCACGGCGGCGGCAATCTTGTCGGAGACATGGGCTGCCTGAACGGCGCTGCCGGCGACAAGCCCTGCCGGGAGATTGTTGACGAGATTGGAGACTACGGCGACGACTGTGCCGGCAAGGGCTGCCGTCTGAGCCGGATGGCTTTCAGCCCCCATCGAGAGCCAGCGGGCCAGCGTATCGGCAAGGCCGGTGCCGTTCAGCGCCTCGACGACGACGAAGAGGCCGGCGACCAGCGGCAGGACGCTCCACGATACACCCTTCAGCGTCGCAACCGGGCTCCTGCGCGTCACCGCCATGATGACGACAGTGGTGAGGCAACCGGCGACAAATGTCGGAAGGCCAAGATCAAGATCGAGTGCGGAGGCGCCGAGCAGCAGCAGCGCCGTGACGATGAGGCCGACACCCGCAAGACGCGCGCTGGAGGACAAGGCCATGGGTTCGACATGCGCGCTGACGGTGTCGGTGGCAAGTGCTGCCCGCTGTGTCCAGAAGAGAGCCGCAAACGTCGCGGCAATCGCCACCAGCGACGGTAACGTGAAGGTTGACAGCCAGTGCCCGAGCGGCGGCATCTCGCCTCCCCCGAAAATCACCAGATTGGCGGGGTTTGAGATCGGCAGGACAAAACTTGCGGCATTGGCGATGAAGGCGCAGATCAGCAGATAGGGCATGGGATCGCGCACCCGTGCCGCCCGGCAGGCAGCATAGACGGCCGGCGTCAGCACGACGGCCGTTGCATCGTTCGACAGGAAAGCGGTGACGATTATGCCGACACCGAAGATCAGCGCAAACAGCCGCCGGGGAGAGCCCTTGGCATGGGCCGTGGCAATCGAGGCCAGCCAGTCGAACAGCCCCTCCTGTCGGGCCAGTTCCGACAGAAGCATCATGCCGATGAGAAACAGATAGATGTCGAGCCCCTTGGAGATCCCAAGCCAGGCATCGGACAGACCGATCAGCCCGAGCGCCAGAAGCAACAGTGCGCCAAGAACCGCCCAGATCGCTTCCGGCCAGCCGAAAGGCCTTGTGATCACTCCAAGCGCGGTCAGCCCTGCGATCGCCCACGTCATCGTCAATGCCTGCATCGTCATCTGCTTTTAAGAGTTGGAAGAGCCACCCGGGCGGCTAGCTACTGCGGAATCGTCCCCGGCACCAGTGCCTTTGTCCTGCGGTGGTGCAATGGCGTGACGACCGAAGAGAAAGGCTGCAACCGCAAGTGCAGCCACGCCACCATGAACGAAATAGGCGAGCGAATAACCGCCGAGATCCGTCAGCCAGCCGGCCACGACATTGCTCAGCGATGCGCCGATCCCCTGCACCGTCATCACGGCGGCAAAGCCGACATTGAAACGTCCGGTGCCGGACAGTATCCGTTCGGCGGCAATCGGTGTCGCAATGCCGATCAGGCCGGCACCAATGCCGTCGAGGATCTGCACCGGGTAAATGACGCCGAAATCGGAGAAGGAGCCGGCGATGAGGCCCCGCAGCGGAAGCGACAGGAGGGCGATGACAAAGACAGTGGCCAAGCCAAAGCGGCGAAGCAGAAAGGGCGTCGCCAATGCCATGGCAATCATCGACAGCTGTGAAACACCTGTGGTGATTGCGGTGGTGCGGAAGGGCGTACCGAGCTGGAGGGAAAAGTCCTGTGCGATCAGCCGGCTGATCGGCGCATTGCCGAAGTGGAAGATCATCAGCGTGATCGCAAGCAGGACAAGACCCTTGCTGCCCACCAGCACCGCATAACCCGAGGGGCCAGGCGTTCCATCATCATGCCCAAGCCCGCGCGCCACCTGATGGTCGATCTCGCGGGGATTGATCGCAAGCGTTGCCAGGATGGCCGCAAAGGCCGTGACGATCATCAAACCGACAATGCCGCTGACGCCAAAATACACGGTGGCACCATAGATGCCGGCGAGCGAGACAACATTGCCGGCATGGTTCCAGAATTCATTACGGGAGACCTGGCGCGAAAAGGCACGCTCGCCAACAAGACCCAGCGTCAGGCCCATGAGTGCCGGGCCGACCAGCGCGCCAACGATTGCCGTCATCGATAAGCCTCCGAAAACGGCGGCGTTGCCGGGGCTTGCAAGCGTCCAGAGCGCCGAGGCCGTGACGAGGATGACGGGGATGATGATCAGCGTCCGCTTGGCGGTTGAGGCATCCACAAGGGCGCCGAGCAGAGGGGTGGCGATCATGCCGAGCACGCCGCCGAGCGTTGCGACAATCCCGAGCGTCATCGGCGACCAGCCATGGGTTGCCAGAAAGCCATCGAGAAACGGCCCCAGCCCATCACGCGCATCGGCCAGGAAGAAATTGAGGACGGCAAGGGCAAAAAGGGAACGGCCGGATAGGCGGGAGGTCGCAGACTTTGGCATGCCGGCCTCCTTGTTCCAGACGGATGATCCATCGGTGGCGGGCGAGAACGACGCGCCAGCGATTTTGTTCCAGACGATCTCAAGGTTATCGATCTCAAATGAAAACAAGCCGTTGCTGTGGCATTCCGGCAGGCTTTGAAGCATCCGGGCGCAAGAACTGTCTCGCGCTCCCGAATGCCTGCGGCCCGCCGTTGCTCTGCCTTTTCGGCTGCATCTTGGCGTTGCCATTTGTCTGACAACATGACAGGATTTGCATTCGCGACCGGGGATTCTTTTTCGCGGTTCTGGCGAAGGTGACGGACGGGGAGGACCGGAGTTTGGCCGGCCGTTCAGCACAGGCATGGGAGGATATCTTGAAAATTACGGCGATTGAAACCGTTCGCATCGGCGAGCGCCCCAATCTCTTGTGGGTTCTCGTTCACACGGACGAAGGCCTGACCGGGCTTGGCGAAACGTTTTTCGGGGCAGAGACGGTGGAGGCCTATCTGCATGAATATGTAGCACCTCGGGTCATCGGCCGCGATCCGCTGGAGATCGACAAGCTTGCCGCCGATCTCGTCGGTTATGTCGGCTTTCGCTCCTCGGGCGCGGAAATGCGCGGAAACTCCGCTTTCGACATCGCGCTCTGGGACATTTTCGGCAAGGCGACAGGCCAGCCGATTGCCCAGCTTCTCGGCGGTTTCACCCGCCGCGAGATCCGTACCTACAATACCTGTGCGGGCACCGAATACATCAAGAAGGCGACGGGCCAGACGACGGCCAATTACGGGCTTTCCGGCGCACGCGATTACGACGACCTCAACGGCTTCCTGGAGCGCGCCGACGAACTGGCCCATTCGCTTCTGGAAGATGGCATTACCGCCATGAAGATCTGGCCGTTCGATGCGGCCGCGGAAAAGACGCGCGGTTCCTATATCTCCATGCCGGACCTCAAGCAGGCGCTGGTGCCGTTTGAAAAGATCCGCTCCGCCGTTGGCGACCGCATGGATATCATGGTGGAATTCCATTCGATGTGGCAATTGCTGCCGGCCATGCAGATTGCAAAGGCACTCACTCCGTTCCAGACCTTCTGGCACGAAGACCCGATCAAGATGGACAGTCTTTCGAGTCTCAAGCGTTATGCGGACGTTTCCCCTGCGCCGATCTCCGCCTCGGAAACGCTCGCCACCCGCTGGGGTTTTCGCGATTACCTGGAAACGGGCGTGGCGGGTGTGGTCATGCTGGACATTTCCTGGTGCGGCGGGCTGTCGGAGGCTCGCAAGATTGCCTCCATGGCCGAAGCCTGGCACCTGCCGGTTGCTCCGCATGATTGCACCGGGCCGGTGGTTCTGTGTGCCTCGACGCATCTGTCGCTCAATGCGCCGAATGCGCTCGTGCAGGAAAGTGTGCGCGCCTTCTACAACACCTGGTACAGGGATCTGGTCACAGCACTGCCTTCAGTGCAGAACGGCATGATCACGGTGCCGCCCGGCCCGGGCCTCGGCATGGAGCTGAACCCGGATCTCGACCGCGCCTTTACCGTGAGCCGCCGACTATCCGATCGCTCACAGCTCTGATAACGCCGCAATCGCCCCTCGCCTTCTTCGGAGCTTAAATGTTGAAATCCCCTTCCCGCCGCGCCGCTTCGGCTGCGGCCTTTGCCGGCCCCGCCATCATGCTTCTGGGCATGCTGCTGTTTGCGCTGAATGACGCCATGGGCAAATGGCTGGTGGCGAGCTACGGGCTCGGGCAGGTCATCCTCATTCGAAGCGTGGCCGCCCTTGTCATCCTGTCTCCCTTCCTCTGGATGGCCGGCAGGAAGCCCATTCTGGAGGCTGAACGGCCGGGCCTGCAGGCGGCGCGCGTTGTCTTTTCGACGCTGGAACTGTTCTGCTTCTATTATGCCGTGATGTATCTGCCGCTCGCCGACGTCATGACCTATTGGCTGGCAGCGCCGATCTATGTCGCCGCCGCCTCGCCGTTCCTGCTCGGCGAACACGTCGGCTGGCGCCGGTGGACCGCCATCGGCGTCGGCTTTATCGGGGTGATCGTCACACTCGAGCCGTCAAGCGCCATGTTTACGGCACCGGCGCTGATCTCGATCATCGGCACGGCAGCCTTTGCCTTCATGATGCTGTCGGGGCGCAGTCTTCGCGGCACGCCGGACAAGACACTGGTGCTGTTCCAGACTGGAGGTGCTGCGCTCGCCGGTCTCGTCTTTGCACCGTTCGACTGGACGCCATTGTCTTCTGTCACAGAAGTGCTGGCCCTCTCCCTCCTCGGCGTGGTTGCCATGAGCGCGCATATGCTGGTCAACCGGGCGCTGAAGATTTCGGATGCGGCAACGGTTGCACCACTACAATATACGCTTCTTCTCTGGGCCATCGTTTTCGGTTGGTGGTTTTTTGGAGAAGTGCCGCGCACCACCATGGTCATCGGTGCCGCCCTCATCGTCGGCTCCGGCCTGTTCATCTTTTTCCGGGAACAGCAATTGAAGAAGCGCGATAAGGTTCTGCCTTCCGTTCCAGAATAGTGGCCTGCCGGAACGGCTTTGGAATCAAGAAGGCCCGCAGCGGTTCTCCGCTGCGGGCCTTCATTTTGGGGTAATGCTTCAGCCGTGATTACTTGCGAATGGCGGCAAGCTCGGCAACGATGCCGTCGACCACGTCGGCGCCGATTTCAGCCTTGTGTTTCTCGTAGACCACCATGGACTTTTCGCGGATGCGCTTCTGCTCGTCTTCCGAGAGCGTGTTGACCTTGAGGCCGGCTTCCTTGATCTTTTCCAGCGACTTCTTGTTGAGGTCGGCAATTACGCCGCGCTCAACATCGCGCCCGACCACTGCGCACGCGCGAAGCGCGGCCTGCTCGTCAGGCGTATAGGTATCGAAGATCGCCTTGGAGAAGAGGAAGAGGAACGGCGTATAGGCGTGGTTGGTCTCGGTGACGAATTTCTGCACTTCGAAGAATTTCGAGGTGTCGATCGTCACATAGGGGTTTTCCTGCGCGTCGATGGTCTTGGTTTCCAGCGCGGAAAACACCTCGCCAAACGCCATCGGCGTGGCATTGGCGCCGAGGTTCTGGAAGGTGTCGAGGAAGATGTTGTTCTGCATGACGCGAACCTTCATCCCCTGGAAATCTTCCCACTTCTCAACCGGGCGAACGGAGTTCGACAGGTTGCGGAAGCCGTTTTCCCAATAGGCGAGGTTGACGAGACCGACAGCTGCCATCTTCTCGTTCATCATGTCGCCGAACTTGCCGTCCAGCACCTTGTAGGCTTCCTGGGCATTGGCAAACAGGAAGGGCAGATCGAACACGCCAAGCGCCGGCTCGATGCCAACGAGCGGCGAGGACGAGGTGACGACGGCTTCCTGCACGCCGGAACGCAGCGCCTGCGTGGCCTGAAGGTCACCGCCGAGCGCGCCGCCCCAGAAGGCCTGCAGCTTCAGCTTGCCACCGGACTTTTCATCGAGGCACGCCTGCATGGCCTTGATGCCGTTGCCGACGGGGTGATCGGCATTGATGCCGTTCGACACACGAATGGTGCGGCTGTTGAATTCGGCAAATGCCGGGGCTGCCGCCGAGGCGGCAAAGGCGAGTGCGGTGGTTGCGAGTAGTAGCTTTCTCATGGAATATCCTCCCTTGGATCCTATGATGAGACTATTGAACGTATCGCGTCACCTCAGCCACTGGGCCGGCACGGTGACGATCTGCGGAAACACGACGAGCAGCATGAGCACCAGCACCTGCGCGAACAGGAAGGGCAAAATGCCTGTTACGACCTTGCCGAGCGGCACGCGGCCGACGCCGCTCACCACGTTCAGCACGACGCCGACGGGCGGCGTGATCAGGCCGATGCAGCAGTTCATGATGAACATGACGCCGAAATAGACCGGATCGATGCCCGCCTGCTTGATGATCGGCATCAGCACCGGCGTCAGGATCAGGATGGTCGGCGTCAGATCCAGCGCGGTTCCGACGAGCAGGACCAGCAGCATGATGACGAACATCAGCAGCATCGGCCGGTCGATCAGCGGCTCGATATACTGCGTGATCTCACCGGGAATATTGGCAGCCGTGATCAGCCAGGACGAGACGAGTGCCGCGCAGACCAGGAACATGATGATCGACGTCGTCTTGGCCGCCTGCAGCACCACATGCGGCAGATCCTTCGGCTTCAGCTCGCGGTAGATCACCATGCCGACGAACATGGCATAGGCAGCGGCAATCACGGCCGCTTCGGTTGGCGTGACGACGCCGGCTTTGATGCCGCCGAGGATGATGACAGGCATGCCAAGCGCCCAGGCGGCACGCCCCGTGGAGCGGAGGCGTTCACGGGCGCTGGCTTTGGGAAGCGGCTGGACATCGTCCTTGCGCACCACGATCTGCCAAGCGACGACAAGCGCCAGCCCCATCAGGATGCCGGGCACGATGCCCGCCATGAAGAGCTGCGTGATCGAGACATTGGCGGCGACGCCAAACACGATGAAGGCCATCGAGGGCGGAATGACCGGCGCGATGATGCCGCCGGATGCGATGAGGCCCGCCGAACGCGGCACGTTATAGCCGGCCTTGGCCATCATCGGGATGAGGATAGCGGCAAGGGCTGCGGTATCGGCAGCGGCCGAGCCCGAGATCGACGCCATGATCACCGCTGCCATGATGGCAACAATGCCAAGGCCGCCGCGAATATGACCGACGCAGGCAATCGCAAACTCGATGATGCGCCGCGACAGGCCACCGGAATTCATCAGCTCGCCGGCAAGAACGAAGAAGGGAATGGCGAGAAGCGTGAATGTATCGGCGCCGGCGATCATGTTCTGGGCGATGATCTGGCTGTTGAACATCCCCATGTACCACATGAGGGTGACGCCACAGAACATCAGGGAAAAGGCGACGGGAACCCCGATCGCCATAGCGCCGAGAAGCGAAACGATAAAGACGATCAGGGTCATCAGGCGCGCTCCGCCAGCTTTTCAATGCTCTGGTCTTCGCCGGCAAAGGCGGCGATTTCCGCATCGCTGGTGCGTCCGGTCACCGTGCGCACCAGCCGTTCGAGCGCGATCAGCGCACATCCGCCGCCGGTAAAGAAGCCGATGCCATAAACCCAGCCCATCGAAAGCCCCGTGACCGGTGCCTTCATGCTGGCATTGATCGGCAACTGCTTCCAGGTGCCCCAGAAAAACAGCAGGGACACACCGAGGATGACGAGATTGCTCAAGGCCATGCAGACGAGCCTCCCGCGGCGCCCCATCAGGCCGACCACCGTTTCAACGCCCAGATGGCCGTATTCCCTAAAGCCGACGACCGCACCGATGAAGGTGAGCCAGACGAAGAAGTAGCGCGCCATTTCATCCGAAACGGTGAGGCCCGAATTGAAGCCGTAGCGCAGTACGACATTAACGAACACCATCAGAGCCATGCCGCCAAGAAGCAGGATCAGCAGGAATTCGAGACACTTGTAGAAGAGATCGACAATCTTGGTCATGCGCCCCTCAAGCCTTGTCAGCCAAGCCGCGGCGGGCCAGGTTTTTAAAAAGCGCCCGCGTGCCAAACGTCCATTCGGGGCAGGCATCGGTGCGATCAACGATATTGACGAGGCGGCCGAGCATCGGTGTCGCGATCTCGACGCGGTCTCCCACCTCGTGGGTAAAACCAAGGCCTGCTCCGCGGCGATCCTTCACCGGCGCAAACATCGTGCCGAGGAAAAGCACCGCGCCATCAGGATATTGATGGTTGCGGTTGCGCAATTGCGAGGCGAGGTTTTCCGGCGTGCGGCTGATCGCTTCCATCGGGCTTTCACCGGTCATCTCAAAACCGTCTTCGCCCCGCACCAGCAGGGAAACGCGCACCTTGCGCAGGTCCTCCATGGAGAAATCGTCATCGAAGAGCCGGATGAACGGGCCGATGGCGCAGGAGGCATTGTTGTCCTTCGCCTTGCCGAGCAGAAGCGCCGAGCGCCCCTCGACATCGCGCAGGTTCACATCGTTGCCGAGTGTGGCGCCAACGATCGTGCCGTCGGAGCGCACGGCCAGCACCACTTCCGGCTCCGGATTGTTCCACTGCGAAATCGGGTGAATACCGACGACATCGCCGCAGCCAACCGACGACATCGGCTGGGCTTTGGTGAAGATTTCCGCATCAGGGCCGATGCCGACTTCGAGATATTGCGACCAGAGGCCCATGTCCTGCAGCAGCGTCTTGACCTTGGCCGCCTGCTCCGAGCCCGCAACGAGCCCGCGCAGGCTGTCGCCCAGCACCGGCGCAAGCTTTGCGCGGATATCCTGCGCACGCCCGGCATCGCCCTTGGCCTGCTCCTCGATCACCCGCTCCAGCATGCTGTCTGCAAAGGTTACGCCCGCGGCCTTGATGGCCTGAAGGTCGACGGGGGCAAGCAGGTGGCCAGCCGTACCGGTGAGGAAATCATCGAGGGCGCCGAGATCGGGAAGATCCGTCGCCTGCGCAAGCTTTGCGGCAATGCCATCGATTTCCAGAAGGCCGGACATGGTGGCGGACACGCCGCTCACATCCAGCACGCGGCCATCACGCAGGACGACAGGGCAAGGGCCTTCCGCCGCATTGGACCAGACACGTCCGACCAGCAGTGCCTTTTCGGCATCCTGCGGCAGAATCTCCACGGATTTCAGGTTGCGTCGCAACGCCAAAGCGGACCCCTCCCATTACCTCCGGGCCGGGACACCTCCTGTCACCAAGCCCCATTGTCAGGATGTCTGACAACGACCTATCCGATTAATACGGACAGTTTTCGCGGCTGTCTACCCCGAAGGAAAGTCCATGTCGGTTTTTGCCGCAGGCGGTGGTGAAGCGATTGCCTCAGAACTGTTCGAGGCTGAGATCGATGCGACTTGCAGCGCCCAGCAGGTGGACGCGCATGGCGTTTCGCGCCCGCTGCGCATCGCGGCTCGCCACGGCGTCGCGCAGCACCACATGCTCGGCAATCGTCACCTCGACGATTTCCTCGAGCACCGCACGCTCGCGCGCCGCATTGATCGCATGGCTGATCCGCTCGGCGATGAAGCCGATAAACATCGCGAAATATTCGTTATGCGTTGCCTCTGCAAGGGCGCGGTGAAAGGCAAGATCGGCCACGACGCCCTGCGCGGTCCACTTTTCCGCCCCGGTCATGGCCGAAAGCGCTTCATCGATCCGCGCCATATCCTCCGGCGTGTGATGGAGTGCTGCAAGCCCCGCCGATTCGATTTCCAGCGGCACACGCAACTGGAACAAGGCGCGAAAGCTTTGCGGCTCCGACAGTTCGCCGTCCTTGATGCGGATCAGCCAGGCGGAGCGTTCGCTGACGAAAGCACCAACGCCCTGGCGGGTTTCCACCAGCCCCTCGTTGCGCAATTGGGCAATAGCTTCGCGAATGACGGAACGGCTGACGCCAAGGCTTTTTGCCAGAACATGCTCGGTCGGCAGCTTTTCGGACGGCTTCAGGCGACCTTCGTTGATCTCGGTCGCCAGCCGTGACGCAATGCGGGTCGGCAGGTGCTCGTTGCGCCTGATCTGCCCGATCATGGTCTGACCGATATCACTCGACATGTCTGCCTGCCCCCTTCGTGCGCGTTTCGTGCGCAAATGCGGTTGTTCATCAATCGGTGCGATAATTCAATTGGCAACCGGGGTTCATGATCAGGTTCGGATCCACGGCCTGCTTGATCGCGGCCAAAAGACGCGCCTGCGTATTGGGAAGCCTTGCAAGAAATTCGGTTTTCTTCAGCCGACCGATGCCGTGTTCGGCACTGATCGATCCGTCGAAACTGTAGAGGACCGCGTTGATGGCGGTCTTGGCCGTGTAGATCCGTGCCGCAATCTCTTCAGCCGACAGGCCGGACGGCGGCAGGACGTTGAGATGGACGTTGCCGTCGCCGACATGCCCATAAGAGACGCAGAGGCAATCGGGCAGCTTTTCCATCACTGCCGCTTCTGCCTGTTCCACGAAGGCCGGAAGCTTCGACAGGGGCACGGAGACATCGGTGCGCAGATGCGCGCCGCGCCTCGCCTGCCCCTCGTTCATCCCCTCCCGGAACAGCCAGAGGCTGCGGGCCTGCGCCCTGGAGGAGGCTACGACGCCATCGGCCACCAGCCCGTCTTCCATCACCCCTTCGAGGAAGCGCTGCATCAGGTCCTCAATATCGACAAGGCCCGAGCCGGAAATCTCCATCAGAACATAGGCGGGATAATCCCCTCGGATCGGCATCACGAGATCCGGCATGGCTTCGCGCGCCAGCGTGAAGGCGACCGGTGGCATGAATTCGAAGGCCGACATGAGATCGCAGCAATCACGCCGCGCGCGCCGGTAAAGCGTGATCGCATCCGAAAGCGCATTGAGGCCGACAAGCGCGGTTGCGACCTGCTCCGGTGCCGGCATCAGCTTGACGGAGACTGCCGTGATGATGCCGAGCGTTCCCTCGGCACCGATGAACAATTGCTTGAGGTCGAGCCCGCGATTGTCCTTGCGCAGCGTCGACAGGCCATCAAAAACCGAACCGTCAGGCAGCACCACCTCGAGGCCGAGGACCAGATCGCGGGTCATGCCGTAGCGCAGCACGTTGATGCCGCCGGCATTGGTCGAAACGTTTCCGCCGATGCGACAGGAACCCTGCGCGCCCAGCGAAAGCGGAAAATAAAGCCCGGCAGCCTCCACCTTGTCCTTGAAGTCCGACAGGATGGCGCCCGCCTCGACCACGGCGGAAAAGTCGTCGGCGTCGAGGCGCCGTATGGCGGTCATGCGTTCCAGGCTGATGACCACCTGGCCGGCGGGATCATCGGGTGTTGCGCCAAGAACAAGACCGGTATTGCCACCCTGCGGCACCAGCGACAGGCCAAGTTCGGCAACGGCGCGAACGGCGGCCGATACATCTTGCGTCGTGCGCGGCCGGATGACGGCAACCGCCCCGGTCGTGACGTCGCCATGCCAGTCGCGGCAGTAGCGCGTGACCTCCGGTCCAGCAAGCACAAGGTCCTGCCCCAACAGTCGCGACAGACGCTCTGCACGCCCATCAGCAGATTGCAGGTTCACGCCTTCCGGCTGGTTTCTCGGCTGATCTCCCGACATGGCTTTCCCTCTCCCCAAACGACGACCGCTCTCGACGCGCGATGCATTTGCTCGATAAACTGGTTTTCAACGGCACCATATAAGGTTATCTGACAACCTTACAATTGAATTTTGCCGTGCAGCCGTCGGCAAGAGGATCTGGAAAAACCAAGGAGGAGAAACGCATGCACATTCTTATCATCGGCGCTGCCGGCATGGTTGGCCGCAAGCTTGCCGCGCGATTGACCCGCGATGGCACCCTCGGCGGCGAGCCCGTCGACGCGATGACGCTGGTCGATGTCGTTGAACCGGAGGCTCCGGCGGGATTTGGCGGCCGGGTAGCGCTGGAAACCGTGGACCTTTCCATGCCAGGCACCGCAGAAACGCTCATTGCCGGGCGGCCAGATGTCATCTTCCACTTGGCCGCCATCGTCTCCGGCGAAGCCGAGCTTGATTTCGATAAGGGCTACAGCATCAACCTCGATGGTACGCGCATGCTGTTTGACGCGATCCGCAAGGCCAATGGAGAGGATGGTTACCGCCCCCGCCTCGTCTTCACCTCCTCCATCGCCGTGGTCGGCGCGCCGCTCCCCTTCCCCATTCCCGATGATTTCCACACAACGCCGCTGACGAGTTACGGCACGCAGAAGGCGATCTGCGAACTTCTTCTGTCGGATTATTCCCGCAAGGGCTTTTTCGATGGCATCGGCATCCGGCTTCCCACCGTCTGCATCCGCCCGGGAAAGCCGAACAAGGCGGCCTCCGGCTTTTTCTCCAACATCCTGCGCGAGCCGCTGGTGGGTGAGGAAGCGGTGCTTCCGGTTTCAGAGGATGTTCGCCACTGGCACGCCTCGCCGCGATCGGCCGTCGGCTTCCTGCTCCACGGCGCAACGATTGACCTTGAAAGCGTTGGCGCCCGTCGCAATCTCTCCATGCCCGGTCTCAGCGCCACGGTGGGTGAGCAGATCGAGGCGCTGCGCCGGGTGGCGGGCGACAAGGCCGTGCGCCTCATTCGCCGCGAGCCGGACGAAATGATCATGCGCATCTGCGCCGGTTGGGCCCCGGGCTTTGAGGCAAAAAGGGCAAGCGCACTTGGCTTTGTGGCGGAAAGCTCGTTCGACGAGATCATCCGCATCCATATCGAGGACGAGCTGGGAGGCAGCCTGTGAGCAACGCAAGCAAAAGGCGCATCGCCTTTCTCGGAACGGGGCTGATGGGCGCCCCGATGGCGCGGCGGCTTCTTGCCGCAGGATTTCCGGTCACCGTCTGGAACCGCGATGGCCGCAAGGCAGAAGCGCTGGTGGCCGACGGCGCCATCTGCGCGGCTGATGCGGCAGAAGCCGTCGCGGATGCGGACATCGTCTTTACCATGCTGTCAGACGGTTCGGCCGTCGGCGCCGTACTTTTTGACGGCGGCGTTGCCGACGCCCTGAAGGCGGGCGCCATCGTCATCGACAGTTCCTCCATCGCCCCTGATATAGCCCGGGATCATGCGCTTCGGCTGGAAAAACTGGGCATTGCCCATGTTGACGCCCCCGTTTCCGGCGGCGTCGTTGGCGCGGAAGCCGGCACGCTCGCGATCATGGCCGGCGGCGACCCTGATGTTCTCGAAAAGCTCGCCGATGTCTTTGCACCGCTCGGGCGTCTCACCGATGTCGGCCCCTCCGGCGCCGGCCAGATCTGCAAGCTGGCCAACCAGCAGATCGTTGCCATCACCATCGGCGCGGTTGCGGAAGCCATGATGCTGGTGGAAGCCGGCGGTGCCTCGCGGGAAAAATTTCGCGAGGCTATCCGCGGCGGCTTTGCCGAAAGCCGCATTCTCGAACTGCACGGAAAACGCATGGTGGACCGCCAGTTCCAGCCCGGAGGCCCCTCGCGCCTCCAACTGAAAGACCTCAATGCGGTGGCTGCCACCGCCGAAAGTCTGTCCCTGGAGCTTCCGCTTTCCATGGAGGTCCGCCGGGAATTTAAGGCTTTCGTGGAGGATGGTCACGGCGAGACGGACCATAGCGGCCTAATTCTCCATCTGGAGAAGATCAACCGGCGCGAGAAATAATTTCCTTCGAGACGATGCAGGCGGGGCCTTTGGCGACCCCGCCTGCTGATGATCAGGCTCGCACCGCTCAGCGCGCCGCCCAGCTTGCACCGCGCCGAAAGATCGTGCGCATCTGCGGCACGTCGAATTCCTTGGCGACGTGGCCGAGCGAGGAATAGAAGACGCGGCCCTTGCCATAATGGCGTTTCCACACGACGGGCATCACCACCCCATCGATCCAATAGGCGTGATCGCCGCGAAATGTCGTTGTCGCCAACACCTCGTTGGAGGGGTCGACATGCATGTAATATTGCTCGGACGTGTAAGGGAAATCCGCGATCCCCTCCATCAGCGCATCGTCGGGGCGGGTAATGTTGACGGTGTAATCGATGATGTTGCCGGGATGGGCAACCCATTGCCCGCCGATGATGAACTGGTACTCGACGCATTCGCGAAACGCATCGCCGGCCCCGCCGTGATAGCCGGCAATGCCCACGCCGTTTTCCACGGCGGCCACCAGGTTCTTTGCCTCCTCCTTCTCGATCTTCGACATGGTCATGATCGGCACGATCAGCGACAGGTCGTGGATCGACGGATCGGCAAAGGCTTCCGTGGTGTTTTCCAGGTAGACCTTGAACCCATCCTCCTGGAGAATATCCCGTATGACATGGGCGCATTCCTGCGGTTCGTGGCCGCTCCAGCCACCCCAAACGATCAAAGCTTCACGCATGTCAGTCTCCTCCCAAATTGACTTAGCGGGCCAGATGCCCGTCGATCAGCGACTGTGAAAGCGGCTGAGGTCGCTCGGGTCTGGTGGTGATGGTCACGGTCTCGCCGGTTTCTGCCGCCGTGCCGAAGGCCTCCATCACTTCCAGAATATGCAGCGCAAGATCACCGTTTGCCCGGTGCGGACGACCGGTGAGAATGGCATGCGCCATGTCGGCAACGCCGAGCGAGCGGTAATTGCCATCCGCATAGGGTTGCGTGGTCGGCTGCGGCTCAAAACCTCCGCCCTTCTTCAACAGCTCGATATCGCCGCCAAAATGGTTCGGGTCGGGAACGATGAGCGTGCCTTCGGTGCCGTAGATTTCGAGCGGCACGTGTCTGTGGCCGGCGACATCAAAGCTCATGCCGATCTGCACCACGGCACCACATTCAAACGCCATTACGCCAGAGACATGGGTGGGGATGTGGACGGGGATTTTTTCGCCATTGCGCGGCTGGCTGGTGATGATGCGCTCGCGGCGTGGCGCAATGGCAAAACCCGCCACCTTCGCCACCGGCCCGAGCAGGTTGACGAGATCGGTGATGTAATAAGGCCCCATATCGAGCATCGGCCCGCCGCCGGCCTCGTAATAGAAGTCGGGATTGGGATGCCAGCGTTCATGCCCCGGGCACATGAAGGTGGCGGTGCCGCCGACGGGAACGCCGAGCACGCCCGTATCCATGATGGCCCGCGCCGTCTGGTGCGCACCACCGAGGAAAGTATCGGGGGCGGCGCCGATGCGAAGCCCGCTTGCCTTTGCGGTCTCCGCAAGTGTTCGTCCCTCGGCAAAGGTGACGCCAAGCGGCTTTTCACTATAGGTGTGCTTGCCCTGCGCCAGCGCCTGCAGACCGACCGCCACATGCGCCTTTGGCACCGTAAGGTTGACGATCAGCTTGATTTCCGGGTCAGCCAGCAGTTCATCGATGCCACGCGCCACCAGATTGAACTCGCCGGCCCGCTGTTCGGCAAGACCGCGATTGAGATCGGCGATGCCCTTGATGTCGAGAACGGGAAACGACGCCATGGCCTTCAGATAGGCCGATGATATATTGCCGCATCCGATGATGCCGATGCCGAGCTTATCCATGTTTCTCCTCCAGAATGGATATGACGGGGCCCTCCGCGCCACCTTAGACTTGATGGCCCTGCCCTGCTGGCGGTTGTAAGCCAGAGGCCTTCGACGACATAGCGGCAGCCGATAAAATCTCTTCGTTCAAAGCCCTCAATGCATCGACCTGTGGCACCCGAACCGCTAGTCCCCTTCCTTAACTACACAGCCGAGCAAAATGTTCACGGCCACTGGGCGCCCGTCGTCGTCAGGTATATCGCGTAGAGCGATTGCGTGGCGGTGATATAGAGCCTGTTGCGCCTCGGTCCCCCGAAGGTGAGGTTGGCGACCGTCTGGGGGACGAGGATCTTGCCAAGCAGCGTGCCATCAGGCGCAAAACAATGCACGCCGTCGCCAGCGCTGGTCCACAGATTGCCGGATATGTCGAGGCGAAATCCGTCTGGGAGGCCCTTGTCGATGACAGCAAAGACCCGGCTGTTTTCAAGCTTTCCATTATCAAGCACATCGAAGACGCGGATATGGCTTGGCCAGTTCTTGTCATGGCTTGAGGCGGAATCGGCGACATAGAGCTGTTTTTCATCCGGCGAAAACGCAAGGCCGTTCGGCTGGCCGAAATCATCGACGACAATGGTCAGCTCCCCCGTTGCCGGGTCGAGGCGAAAGACATTGTGTGTCGCAAGCTCGGGCTCCGCCTTGTAGCCTTCATAGTCCGACAGGATGCCGTAGGTCGGATCGGTAAACCAGATGCTGCCATCGGATTTCACCACCACGTCGTTCGGCGCGTTGAGGCGCTTACCTTCGAAGCGATCCGCCAGCACGGTGATGCGGCCATCCATTTCGGTGCGTGTCACCCGGCGTCCGCCATGCTCGCAGGTGATCAGCCGGCCTTGACGGTCACGCGTGTTGCCGTTTGCGAAATTGGAGGGACTGCGCAGGACCGATATGCCGCTTTCAGGCACATAACGCAGCAGCCGCTGGTTCGGGATATCGCTGAACACGAGGCAATCGAGATCGCCAAACCAGACGGGGCCTTCGGCCCAGCGGCAGCCGCTGTACAACTCTTCGAGTGCGGCGCTCGAGACGATCAGATTGCGGAAGCGGGGATCATGGATCTCGTAGATCCCGGTGCGGGCGTGCGACATGGGCTATCCGGTTGGCTGGTGTGAGTGTCTGAAGGTCAGCGTGTCGAGCCGGCCGGCCGGCTGGCTGCCACGATGACGCAGATGATGATGAGGCCGGTCATGATCAGGCGCACGCCGGCGCCGAACCCGTAGGTGTTGAGCATGGAAACGACAAGGAACATGAACAGCGAGGCGCCCCAGATGCCGGGAACGTTGGAATTGCCGCCGGCCACCGCCGAGCCGCCGATGACGACAACGGCAATCGACATCAGGAGATATTCGGCACCCATGTTCAGCGCAGCACCGCCGGAAAAGCTTGCCAGCAGATAACCGCAGAGCGAGGCCAGCACGGCGCAGATCACATAGGTTGCGAGGCGACATCCATCGACCGCAATGCCGGCCATGCGGGCGGCAAAAGCGTTCTGGCCGATGGCGGAAATCCAGCGCCCGAACATCGAGCGATCCAGCAGCCACCAGACGGCAAGCGACAGCAAAAGCGCGATGATAGCCGTATTCGGCACGCCAAGCGTCGAGGAAGTGCTGAAGGCGGCAAGCGCTTCCGGCGGCTTTACCCGAAGGCCGCGATTGTACCAGATGGCCGAGGACTGCACGAGAAAGCTCATCGACAGGGTCGCGATGATCGGGGGAATGCGCAGAAACTTGATCAGGGCATAATTCAGGACGCCGATGACAAGGCCGATGGCAATGGAGGCGGCAAGACCGAGAAGGATCATATTGTCCTGCCCGTCCATCAGCTTCAGCGCCACCGTGCCCGACAGCGTGATGGTGGCGGGAACCGACAGATCGACATTACCAGGCCCCAGCGTGATGACCAGCATCTGGCCAAGGCCGACAATCACCGAGAAGGCCGCAAAGGTCAGCGTCGCCTGCGACAGGCTTGCGGTGCTGGCGCCGCCGGTAAACAGGATCGTCACGATCCAGGTGGCAAAAGCTGCAACGAAGGACCAGGTCCAGGGCTTGCGGGCAAGGAGGCGGAAGCTGTTCATGATGTCTTCTCCTGCCGTCCGCCGCGGTTGATGACAAGCCGCAGGGCCAGCACGATGATGAGGATGCCGCCCTGCGCGCCGATCTGCCAGTCAGGCGAGATGCGCAGAAACGAGAGGAAGGAACCGGCAAGCGTCAATGTCAGGGCGCCGATCACGGCACCGATGGGCGAAACGCGGCCACCAACAAACTCTCCGCCGCCGAGGATGACGCCGGCAATCGACAAAAGCGTGTAGCGCAGCGCGATATTGGCATCCGCCGAGGTGGCAAGCCCGACCAGCGCCATGCCGGCCAGAACGGCAAACACCGCAGCCGTCGCATAGGCCGCCCCTTTGAGCGCCAGCACCGACCAGCCGGCACGCCCGACCGAGCGGCTGTTGCCGCCGACGCCGCGCAGGAGAACGCCGAAGGTGGAGCGCATGATCAGCAGGTGGGCAATAACGGCAATCACCACGCTGGCGACGATGGCCATCGGCACCATAGGCGGTTTGGAGACCATCAACGCGCGCAGCCAGACCGGTGCCTGCCCGCCGGGTGCCGGCAGGATCAACACCGCAAGCCCGCCCCAGACAAAACTCATGCCGAGCGTAACCACGATGGATGGCAGATCCCGCAGCGTGATGATGACGCCAAGGAGCGCATAGATGCCAACGGCACCGGCCAGAATGAGGATGGCAACAAGCGGCTGCTGCGGCATGTAGACGGCGGTAACGCAGGCCGCAAAGCTGACAAACGTGCCCATGGAGAGATCAAGGTCGTTCACGGCCATGATGATCATCTGGGCAATGGTGGCAAGTGCGATGGGAACGGCGAGATTAAACAGCAGGTTGAGGCCGTTATAGCTCATGGCGCGCGGCTGCATGTAGAAGACGGCGGCCAGAAGCACGGCGAGCGACACGGCGGGGATAAGGATCGGCAGAAGGCCGGACAGGGTTTTCCTCATGCGGCTTCTCCCGAAAACGAGGCGGCAAGGATGTTGTCCTCGGTCACGGCGTCGCCCTCCAGCTCGGCAACGATGGCACCGTCCCTGAACACATAGACCCGGTCACAGAGGCGCATTTCGTCCATCTCCGTGGAATACCAGATGAAGGTCCGCCCAGACTGGGCTTCACGCCTAAGCGTGGCATAGACCTCCTGCTTGGTGCCGATATCGACGCCGCGCATCGGATCGTCCATCAGCACGATGGCGGCACTGCCAGCAAGTGCGCGGGCAAACAGAACCTTCTGCTGGTTGCCGCCCGACAGAGACAGGATGGGATTTGTCATATCCGGCGTGCGGATGCCCATGCGGGATTTCCAGTCTTCGCCATGCGTGGCCTCGCGGCCGGTATCGACGGCGGTAAGCTTCGACATCGACGGCAGGTTGCCGATCGAGAGGTTGCGCAGGATGCTCCACAAGGGAAACGTGCCGTTCAGCGCGCGGTCGCCGGCAACGAACGCCATGGGCTTTTGCTTGGATGGAAACCACTTGCTGCTGCTTTCGGCAAAGAGATCGAGCAGCATCGTCGTCTGGCCATGGCCGCCAAGACCGGCAAGCCCGATGATCTCGCCCTTGCGGGCATAAAACGGCGTGGACGATCCCTTGGCCGCGGCAACATCGATGACTTTTTCGCCTGATGTGCCAGAGGCTGCGGCATTGCGGGCGGTTTCCTTCACCACGCTGCCCATCGCTTCCACCAGGCTTTTGACGGTGAATTCGCCGGCTGCGCGCGAGGCAACGACACGTCCATCCTTCATGACGACGATGCGGCTGGAGGTGGAGAGGATTTCTCCCAGAATATGCGAAATGAGCAGCACGGACCCGCCTGCCCGCACGAACCGGCGCACATAGGCCATCAGCTGTTCGGCAAGCCCGGCATCCAGCGACGATGTCGGTTCATCAAGGATCACCAGCTTTGGATCTTCGGTCACGTTCACGAAGTTGATGGCGATTTCCACCATCTGCCGTTCGGCGATCGAGAGCGAGCCGACCGTTGTGAGACAATCGACGCCGTGGCCGGGAAAGATTTCGTCCATGCGGGCGCGGATCAGGGACTGTGCGCGCTTGCGCCAGCCAAGGCCTTTCAGCCCGGCATGCATCAGGCGGGTGTTTTCCACCACGGTGAGGTTGGGGCAGAGCGACAGTTCCTGGAAAACGCAGCGAACACCATGGGCGCGCGCCGTCGAGATGCCGCCGCCGGGCTCACCTTCGTAGAGGATTTCACCCTGGTGCGGCGAGAGCCCGCCATTGATGACGTTGACGATGGTGGACTTGCCGGCACCGTTATGGCCAACGAGACCCACCGCCTCGCCGGGGCGGATTTCAAAATCGACGCCATCCAGCGCCTTCACCGCACCGAATTCGACACGAACCTGGCGGATCGACACCACCGGTCCGGTTGCTGACACATCAGTCATTCCACGCTGCCGTCTTTTCTTTTGAGAATAGGACACGAAGCTGCTCCACCCGGCGCAAAACCGCCGGATGAAGCTGCGGGAGGAACGCCCTTCGGCGATCACGTCATCGATGCATTTACTTCGCTGCTGCGATCACGGCCTTGGCGTCTGCGAGCGAATACTCGACATTGGCAACGCCGCCCTTCTGGGTCGTCTCGAGGTTCTTTTCGAGATTGGCCTGATCGATGCGCAGGAACGGCACGGTGAGATCCTTCTTGACCTGCTGGCCGTCAAGGATCTGCTGCGCCACCCAGAAGGCAAGCGTCGAAACACCCGGCGCAATCGAGACCGACATGGTCTCATAACCGCTGGCATCCTTCTGCTTCTTCCACCATTGCAGCTCGTCTTCGCGGTTGCCCATGACGATGACAGGCGTCGGACGCTTGGCAGCCTCGAAGGCCTGTGCTGCACCGTAACCGTCACCCCCCTGCGTTACCACGGCGGCAATTTCCGGAAGGCTCGGCAAGAGGCCCGCGACGGCGCGCTGCGCCACATCCTGCGCCCAGTCGCCATGCACGGAACCGACGATCTTGAACTGCGGGAACTTGGCGACACCTTCGTGGATGCCGGCGGAAATCTCGTCATCAACGAAGACGCCGGCCAGACCGCGGATTTCGAGAAGATTGCCCCCCTTCGGCAGCTTGCCGGCCAGATATTCCACCTGGCTGCGGCCCATTTCCTTGAAGTTGACGGCAATGCGCCATGCGCAGGGCTCGGTCACGATGCCATCGAAGGATACGACCGTGATGCCGGCATCACAGGCTTCCTTCACGGCGCCATTGAGGGCCGTCGGTGAAGCGGCATTGATGACGATCGCGTCATAACCCTGCAGGATCATGTTCTGGATCTGGGCGGCCTGTTCGGTCGCCTGGTTTTCTGCCGTGGTGAACGGATCGGCAGCAGCCACGATGCCGGATTTCACGGCGTCCTTCGTCACCTTGTCCCAGCTGGTCAGCATGGCCTGGCGCCAGGAATTGCCGGCGTAGTTGTTGGACAGGGCGATTTTCTTTGCCGAGGTTTCGGCATGCGCCGAAAACGCAACAGTGCTCAGCATCGCGGCAGCGGTTGCCGCAAGAACGAATTTCATGGTCATGTCTCTCTCCCTCGATGCCGGTCCTGCCGGCCACTTCCGGCGCCGCTCCTCAACGACGTTTCCCCAAAAGCTCTTTTCCCTGGAGCGGTTCTCCAGTGCCGGCAATGATGCTCGAATTGCGAAATGCTGTACAGGCGGATTACAGCAAACCACCTGCGGGTTACCGCAGATCAGATGCGGTTTCCCGCAGGACAGAGACCTGCCATAAGGACTTAATGGAGATAAGCGATGCGCCGTCCGGGAGGGGATTTCGCGTATCAGGAGGAAGACATGCTCAAGGATGCGTCGGCCTCGTCGTTCAGGCAATACCTGACGATTGCACGGCTGCTGGCGGGACAGCTGGATTTCCAGTCGGCCATCCGCGCGGTCGCCAAGGAAATTGCCCTGATCATTCCGCATGATCACATGGACGTCTGCATCATCACGCCCGGCAGCACGTTTCATACCGCCTATGAAAGCGGGCTTGAGACCGACTGGAGCAAGCGGCCTCCGGCCCTCATCGGCCAGAGCCCGATCCGCGCGCTGCTGGTTGGCGAAGTCGACCGGTACATCACGCCGGATGCCTCACGCGACCCGCGATTTCTCTTCGAGGGTTCGTTTTCAGACCCGATCCGCGAACATGGCCTGAAAAGCCGGCTGCATGTGGCTCTGAAGGTGCGGGGCGAAACCATCGGTGCGCTGTCTTTTTCCAGCCTGACCGAAGACGATTACAACACGCGCGATCTTGCCCACGCGCAATCCATCGGCGACCTGCTGGCACCGTATTTCTTCGCAATCCGCGCCGCCGAACAGGCCAAACAATCGGCCATCGTCGAGGCGGCCGCACGCGTGCGTGAGGAAGCACTGCGCCAGGGGGCCGCGCGGCTGACCGAGTTGCTGGAGGCCGAACGCCAGCGCATCGGCATGGACCTGCACGACCAGACGCTGGGCGACCTGACCCGCTTTGCCAAGCGGCTGGAGCGGCTCAGCCTCATGGAGAGTGTGCCGGGGGAAAAGCTTGAGCCGCTGTTTCGCAGCCTGCAGCAATCCATGCAGGATCTTCGCCAGATCATCGAACAGGCGCGGCCCTCCGTGCTGCAACTCTTCGGCCTTGTGGATGCCATCGAAAATCATCTCGGCCGATCGATCCGCGATAGCGGGCTTGCCATGACGTGGGGGCTTTATGACGAGAGCAAGGGCGAAAGCGGCCGGCTGTCTGCCAATGTCGCCATCACCCTCTTCCGCATCGCGCAAGAGGCCATCAACAATGCCGTGCGCCATTCGCAGGCGAACCGCATCACGGTTGCCTTTTCGCTCGAAGACGACGTGCTGGCGCTCGAGATCTCAGACAATGGCATCGGCATCAGCAAGGCGGCAAGCGCAGGCGGCAGTGGGCTCGACAACATGCGGGTGCGCGCCCGCCTGATCGGCGCCCGGTTTTCCTGCGGCAACGAGGCCGCGAAAACCTACGTGCGGGTGAAACTGCCGATTACGGCGGAGGAGGAAACGCCATGAATGTTCTGATCGTCGAGGACGACCCGCTGCACCGCTCCTACCTCAACGAAGCGGTACGGCTGGCCCTGCCGGAATGCGAGCAGGTGCTGGAGGCCGAGGACGGCAGCATGGGCGAGCGGCTTGCGCGGGAACATCGGCTCGAGCGGATCGTGATGGACCTGCAGATGAGCCCGCGCAACGGCATCGAGGCGGCCCGCACGATCTGGCGGGAGCGGCCGGAAACCCGCATCCTGTTCTGGTCCAACTATGCCGACGAGGCCAATGTGCGCGGCATTTCACGCATCGTGCCGGATGGTGCCGCCTATGGTTATGTGCTGAAATCGGCCTCGGATGAAAGGCTCCGGCTGGCGCTTCGCTCGATTTTCATCGAGGCACAATGCGTGATCGACCGCGAAGTGCGCGGCATGCAGCAAAAAAGCCTCGGACGCCTGCAAGGTTTTACCGAGACGGAATATGAGGTGCTGGTCGATATTGCGCTTGGCCTGACCGACCGCGTGATCGCAAGGCGGCGCAACCTGTCGCTGCGCAGCGTGCAGAACCGCCTGCAGCAGATCTATGAAAAACTCGGCGTTTACGATCGCGCGGATGCAGGTGCAGAAGCCCGCTACAATTTCCGCTCCCGCGCGGTCACCGAAGCCTTTTTGCGCAAGTTGCTCAACCAGACCACGCTGGAGCGCGCAGAACAGGACCTGCAGGACTGGTTGCGCCGCCATGCCCGCCTGCTGGATGATCAAAAGGGGTAACAAGCGCAAGGCCTCTGCTGCGGCGCGCGGAACATCGCCCGCAGAGCCTCGTTAGCTCAGTCAGCATCCAAAGGAGACGATGATGGCCGAGATAATGTTGACCGATATTGCTGCGAAACTGAAGAAAATCGATTTCTGCATGATGTCGACAAAGGGACAAGACCAGGAAATTTCCAGCCGCCCGATGAGCAATAACGGCGACGTGGAGTATGACGGCGACAACTGGTTTTTCTCCTACAGAGACACCCGCAAGGTCTCCGATATCCAGCGCGACCCCGGCATCTCGCTGTCCTTCACCGAAGCGCCAAGCATGCTCGGCAAGCCCGGCATGTTCATTTCCATCGAAGGCAAGGCGACGCTGATTGAGGACAAGGCTCAGTTTGGGGAGCACTGGACGAGCGAACTCGACCGCTGGTTCCCGGAAGGAGTGGATACGCAAGGCCTGACGCTCATCAAGGTTCATGCGGACCACATCCACTACTGGGATGGCGAGGATAACGGGACGATCCGGGTCGGGTAATCGCGCGCGGCAAGAGATGATCTTTTTCACCAGCGACACGCATTTCGGCGATCCACGCGTCCTTCGCATCGACCGGCGTCCTTTTTCCAACATGGCTGACCATGATGAGGCGCTGATCGGGAACTGGAATGCCGTCGTTGGGGAGGAAGACGAGATCTGGCATCTGGGGGATGTCATGTCCATTCGCGCCGGGGATTGCGACGCGCTGCTGCAGCGGTTGAACGGGCGCAAGCACCTGATCATCGGCAACAATGATCCGGTGACGACGACCGCGGCCAAGGGCTGGTCGAGCGTTTCCCATTACGCGGAACTCAAGCCTGACGGGGAGCACCACCTGATCCTCTGCCACTACGCCTTCCGGACGTGGAACCAGATGGGCAAGAAATCCATCAATCTTCACGGCCACTCGCATGGCAGGCTGAAGCCCTTGCCTCGCCAGTTCGATGTGGGTGTCGATGCGCAGAACCTGCGGCCCGTCACCCTTGCGGAACTGCTCGCCAGCAGGCGGAAGCGAGGAAAGGCCGCGTGAGCGGAGGTTCAACTTATTTCCGATGAGGCAACCGGACATCTCTGGTTCGGCGCAAATAGCCCAAGGGCCTGCTCGATCACGTCCCAACCGACCATGAAAAGCCAAGACAAATCGCCCGCGCTGTTTTAGGGAAGGAAACGGATTTTTCGAGCAAGGACCATGCGCATGCCAGATACGCCCCTCGTCATTCCCCTGCCCGCGCAGGTTCTGTTGCCGGTCAAGGGATCGCAAGCGGCGTTTCCGGTGCGCCGGGTTTATTGCGTCGGGCGAAATTATGCCGATCATGCCATCGAGATGGGCCACGACCCATCACGTGAACCGCCGTTCTTTTTCCAGAAGAACCCGCAGAACCTGGTCACCGATGGCCAGTTTCCCTATCCGCCGCTGTCATCCAATGTGCATTTCGAGGTGGAACTGGTGATGGCGCTGAAGGCCGGCGGACGCGACATTGCGCTTGAGGATGCGCTCGGTTGCGTCTGGGGTTATGGCGTCGGCGTCGATTTCACCCGCCGCGACCTGCAGGATCTCGCAAAGAAGGCCGGTCGCCCCTGGGAAGCGGCAAAGGCGTTCGAAGCCTCCGCTCCCGTCTCGCCGCTTGTTCCGGCAGAAACGATCGGCCATCCGCAGCAAGGCGCAATCCAGCTCTCGGTCAACGGCGACGTCAGGCAATCGGGGGACCTCGCGCAGATGATCTGGAAGCTGCCGGAAATCATCTGCGAGCTTTCAAAACTCTTTACGCTTGCCCCCGGCGATATCATCATGACGGGAACACCGGCGGGCGTCGGCCCGGTTGTCCGAGGCGACCGCGTCACCTGTAGCGTTGATGGCGTGACCGATCTTGCGCTCGACGTGATCTGACCGGTCGGGAATTGACGAGGGGAGGAAAGTCACATGCCGCTTTACGCTCTGGGCGAACACACGCCCAAAACGCCGGACGCCGATCGCTTCTGGGTGGCGCCGGGCGCTCATGTGATGGGCAAGGTAGAGATCGGCGAGGATGTCGGCATCTGGTTCGGCGTGACCCTGCGCGGCGACAACGAGTGGATCACGCTGGGCGCCGGCACCAATGTGCAGGAAAACACCGTCATCCACACCGACTGGGGGTTTCCCGCCATCATTGGCAAGGGCTGTACCATCGGTCACGGCGCCATCATCCACGGCTGTACGATCGGCGACAACAGCCTGATCGGCATGGGGGCAACGGTGCTCAACGGCGCACGGATCGGTAAAAATTGCCTCGTCGGCGCCAATGCGCTGGTGACCGAAGGCAAGGAATTTCCGGACAATTCCCTGATCGTCGGCTCACCTGCCAAGGCGATCCGCACGCTGGATGAGGCGGCGGTGGAAAAGCTGAAGCTTTCCGCGCAAAATTACGCGGCCAACTGGAAACGCTTCGCAGCCGATCTTCGCCCTCTATGACAATACAGCCGTCCATGCTCGACGACACCGATGACGGACCGCAAGAACGCTCCGAGCTTGGTCCGTTGATCGAAAAGGGCATGGTGCAACCGTGGTGGAAACTGCGCTTCGACGAGCCGCTGGAAACCGTCTACCAGAGGCATATCGCGCGGCAGAAATGGCGCCAGACCAATATTGGCGGCGGCCTCTGCCTGTTGATCTTCAACAGCGGCACGATACTCGATTACATCATCCTGCCGGATAACCTCTGGATTTCACTGTTCCTGCGCATCTGTGTCGGCACCCTCCCCTGTGCGCTGCTGTTCTGGTGTACGCGTTACGTCAGGAGCCACCGGGTGCGTGATGGCATGGTGGCCACCGGCCTGCTGATCATTGCCGCCGTCATCCATGTACTGCTGACGCTTCGCGGCGCGACGCCGGGTCGGCAGGCGTTCAGCATGGGGCTGCTCGTTGTCGTTATGAACATCGTCATCCAGCTGCCTTTGATGTTTGCCCTTGCCTGCAATTTCGGGGTCTTCCTGCTGAACGCCGTCTTTCTGCTGACGGCTACCGTCCCGCTCGGCGGCGACCGTCATCTGGCCTTCCTGTTCGTGACGATTGCGAGCGTCATTACGCTCCTGGCGAATTCCCGATTGGATACGGCCTTGCGCCAGCTCTATCTGGTGCTTCTCAGGGAGCGTCTCAGCAATGTGCAGGTGCGCCGTGAAAACCGGGCTCTCAACGCATTTTCCTACACAGATACGTTGACCGGTATCGCCAACAGGCGTCGCCTCGATGAGGCAATGCGCAATGCCTGGCAGACCGCATACGAGACGGAGACGCCGCTTGCGCTTCTGATCGTCGATATCGATCATTTCAAGCGTTACAATGACCGGTTCGGCCATCCGGCGGGCGACGGCTGCCTGAAGCGGGTCGCGCAGGCCGTGGCGAGCGCCACCCGCACCGGCATGGATCTGGCTGCCCGTATGGGGGGCGAGGAGTTTGCCGTGCTGCTGGTCGATTGCGACAGCGCCGGCGCCGTCATTATTGCCGAACGCATACACCGGACATTGGCGATGGATCTTTCAGGGCCGGAGGTGATTCTTGCGCTGGAACAGGTGACGGTCAGCATCGGCGTTGCCGCCCGCATTCCCGCCAACGGCAGCTCCATCGAGGCCTTTATCCAGGCGGCCGACGATGCGCTTTATCAGGCCAAGAAGAACGGCCGTAACCAGACCTATGGGGATACCGTGGCGGCCTGAACGTTTCGCTTAACGGGTCAGCCGGCGCAGGCGGCGCAGAGGCCGCGCAATTCGATGGTGGTCTTTTCCGCCTTGAAACCCTTTTGGCGCGCCCAGTCCCCCAGCCGCTCATCGATGGCGTGATCGTGGAACTCGCTGACCTGGCCGCAGCTTTCGCAGATGGCAAAGGCCACTGTCCCATGGTTGTGACAGCAGGATTGTTCCTTGTGGGAGCAGGCAACAAACGAGTTCAGGCTTTCCAGCCGGTGAACCAGACCCATTTCCAACAGCTTGTCGAGTGCCCGGTACACCTGCAGCGGCGCGCGAAAGCCGTTGTCGCGCAGCTTGTCGAGAATGGTATAGGCGCTCATCGGGCCATCGGCGCGGGTCAGAGCATCGAAAACCAGGGTCTGGTTCTTGGTAAGGTTCAGCGCAGTATTCATCGGCGATCTCCCGTCATGGGCGTGGATGAGGCCATGCCTTTGCCAAGCACCGGCAACAGGCTGAGGATGAAAAGGACAAGGGCTGCGACCACGATCGAGGGTCCCGATGGCGTATCGCCATAAAGCGAGCCGAACAGGCCGCCAATCACCGCAATTGCACCCAGCACAGAGGAAATGACCGCCATTGCTTCAGGGCTGGCAGAAAAGCGCCGCGCGGTGGCCGCCGGTATGATCAGAAGCGCGGTGATCAGCATGATGCCGACGATCTTCATGGCAATGGCAATGACCAGCGCCATCAGCAGCATGAACAGGAGGCGCGCCCGATCCGGCTTCAGGCCTTCTGCTTCAGCCAGATCATGGCTGACCGTGGAAGCAATCAGTGGCCGCCACAGGAAAACGAGGCAGGCAAGCACGAAGGCGCCGCCGAGCCAGATCAACAGGATATCCGACGTGGTGACCGCAAGGATATCACCAAACAGGAAGGCGATGAGATCGATGCGCACCGAACTCATGAAGGCCACCAGCACAAGGCCGATGGCGAGCGTGGAATGCGAGAGGATGCCGAGCAGCGAATCCGCCGACAGGCCCTGCCGACGCTGGAGAAGCAGCAGAAGCAGGGAGACACCGACGGCAACCGCAAACACGCTGAGCAGCAGGTTCACCTCAAAAAATAGCGACAGCGCCACGCCGAGCAGCGCCGAATGGGCCATCGTATCGCCGAAATAGGCCATGCGCCGCCACACCACGAGGCAACCGAGCGGGCCGGTGGTCAATGCAAGGCCAACGCCTGCCAGAAGCGCGCGCACGAAAAAATCGTCAAGCATGGCGATGCGGCCCCCCCTGATGGTGCCCGTGCCCGTGCGCGTCATGTCCGTGATCATGCGCATGCGAGTGGCCGTCATCGTGCGAATGAGCATCGTGATGATGACCGTCGCCGGGATGGCAATGATCGGTGATGCTGCCATCACCATGCTGCACGCGGCCATCCGGAAGATGGGTGTGGTCGTGGTTGTGGTTATAGACGGCAAGCCCGCGGCCGAGATTGCCGAACAGGCGCCGGTAATCGTCGCTCTGGCTGACGACGGCCGGCGTGCCCCGGCAGCAGACATGACCGTTGAGGCAGACGACCGTATCGGTGCCGGCCATGACCATATGCAGGTCATGCGAGATCATCAGGATGCCGCAGCCTGTCTTTTGGCGGATGGTGCCGATCAGTTCGTAAAGCGCCGTCTCGCCGGCGAAATCAACACCCTGCACCGGCTCATCGAGCACCAGCAGATCCGGGTCGCGGGCGATGGCGCGCGCCAGCAGCGCACGCTGGAATTCGCCGCCGGAGAGATGCTGCACTTCCGCCTTCAACAGGTGGGGTATTCCGACCGCCTCCAGCGATGCCATGATCTTGTCGGCCTTCAGCTTGCCCGTCAGCTGCATCAGCCGCTCGACATTGAGCGGCATCGTCCAGTCGATCGACAGTTTTTGCGGAACGTAGCCCACGGAAAGGCCGGGCGAGCGCGCAACCGCGCCCTCATCGGGTTTCAGCACGCCGATCGCCAGTTTTGCCGTCGTCGATTTGCCCGCCCCGTTCGGGCCGATCAGGGTGACGATCTCGCCGCGGGCAATCGTCAGATCGACACCGCGCACGAGCCATCGCCCCTGCCGGTAAATGCCGCCATTGGCTATCGAAACAAGCTGCCCCTCGCGGGCTTCCGGTTGCATCAACATCAAATTTCCTGCGGTGGTGTTGCCCTCTGCTATTACACACGTTATAGCGTAACACAACCAATGTAATAACATAACAGTCCGCATTCAAGGAGTGACCCATGAAGCCCCTATCCGCAGCCCTGATGGCGTCTGCCGCCCTGTTTATCGCAGCAGATGCCATGGCTGCGCCTGATGTGGTGGTGTCGATCAAGCCGATCCATTCGCTGGTCGCTGCCGTGATGGAAGGGGTCGCGGAACCGAAGCTGATCGTGGAAGGGGCCGCCTCGCCGCACACCTATACGATGAAGCCTTCCAACGCCCGCGCCATCCAGAATGCCGACGTGGTGTTCTGGATCGGACCCAATATGGAAGCCTTTCTCGACAAGCCGCTGGATGCCTTGAGCAAATCGGCAACGGTGGTGGCGCTCGGCAATGCGACGGGCCTTGAAAAGCTGCCTTTCCGCGAAGGCGGCGCCTTCGAAGCGCATGACGATGGCGACGAGCATGAGGGCCATGATCATGGCGCAGAAGGCGCCGAAAAGCATGAGGACCACGCAGCCGAAGGCCACGACCATGCCGGCGAGGAGCATCACGATCACGCCGCCGGTGAGGCGCATGCCGACCATGACACAACTGAGGCGCATGCCGATCACGACGCAAAGGAAGCGCATGCCGAACATGGCCATGAGCATTCTCACGAGGGCTTTGACACCCATCTGTGGCTCGACCCGATGAATGCCAAGGCGATGGCAAAGGAGATCGAGGCAAAATTGATCGCCGCCGACCCCGCCAACATTGCCGTCTACAACAAGAATACGCTTGCGCTGACGAAGAAGCTCGACGCCCTCGACGCCGAGCTGAAGGCAACCGTCGAACCGGTGAAAAACAAGCCCTTCGTGGTGTTCCACGACGCCTACCAGTATTTCGAACACCGTTACGACATTCGCGTGGCCGGATCGATCACCGTCAGTCCGGAAACCGCACCGGGCGCCGAACGTCTGAGCGAAATCCACCGCAAGCTGGTCGATCTCGGGGCAACCTGCGTGTTTGCCGAACCGCAGTTCACGCCAAAACTCATCAACGTGGTCACCGAAGGAA
Source organism: Neorhizobium sp. PAMB6716 (assembly GCF_058242805.1). Classification (NCBI taxonomy): domain Bacteria; kingdom Pseudomonadati; phylum Pseudomonadota; class Alphaproteobacteria; order Hyphomicrobiales; family Rhizobiaceae; genus Neorhizobium; species Neorhizobium sp. PAMB6716. The sequence goes on along the minus strand of NZ_CM177835.1, from coordinate 1,184,923 downwards.
CCAAGGCCCGCGCCGGCGTTCTCGATCCGGAAGGCGCCTCGCTGACGCAAGGCCCCAACCTCTATTTCGAGCTGATGCGCAACCTTGGAAATTCGCTCACCGACTGCCTGTCCCGCGACAGCTGAGCTGGAACCGCCAAGACTGGGGAAAGGCGGGCATCCGCCTTTTTTCAGAAAATATGACGTTATGTTATAACAATTGGAGCATTCAGATGGATCATCTTCCAATGGACAAGCGACTGCCGGTGACGGTGCTTTCCGGCTTTCTGGGGGCGGGAAAGACCACGCTGCTGAACCATATCCTCGCCAACCGCGATGGCCTGAGGGTGGCCGTGATCGTCAACGACATGAGCGAGGTCAATATCGATGCGGCGCTGGTGCGTGACGGCGGCGCGGACCTTTCGCGCACCGAAGAACAGCTGGTGGAAATGACCAATGGCTGCATCTGTTGCACGCTTCGCGACGACCTGCTGAAAGAAGTGCGCCAGCTCGCCGAGCAGAACCGCTTCGACTATCTCCTGATTGAATCGACCGGCATTGCCGAGCCGCTACCGGTCGCCGCCACCTTCGAGTTTCGCGATGAGAACGGCGAAAGCCTGTCTGATGTAGCGCGGCTCGACACGATGGTGACGGTGGTGGATGCCGCCAACCTGCTGAAGGATTACGGTTCTGCCGATTTCCTCTCTGACCGCGGCGAAACGGCTGGCGAAGGCGATACCCGCACGCTGGTCGATCTTCTCGTCGAGCAGATCGAGTTCGCCGATGTGGTGGTGCTGAACAAGGTGTCAGTCGCCACCCCCGATGCACTCTCTGCCGCCCGCGCCATCATTGCCGGCCTCAATCCGGATGCGCGCATCGTGGAGGCGGATTTCGGCCATGTGCCCGCCCGCGCGGTGCTTGGCACCGGCCTCTTTGATTTCGGCAAGGCGGAAACCCATCCCCTGTGGTTCAAGGAATTGCACGGCTTTTCCGATCACGTGCCGGAAACGGAGGAATACGGTATACGCTCCTTCGTCTACCGCGCCCGCCGGCCCTTCGATCCGGTAAAACTGCACGGCTTCATCAACCGTTCCTGGCCGGGTGTCATCCGCGCCAAGGGGTTTTTCTGGCTGGCCACGCGGCCTTATCACGTTGGCGAAATCTCCCAGGCCGGCGCGCTGATCCGCACGCAGAAACTCGGGCTCTGGTGGGATGCGGTGCCGCGCGAACAGTGGCCTGATGATGCCGGCTTCCGTAACGGCCTTGCCCGTTATCTCGATCCGGTCTGGGGCGACCGAAGGCAGGAAATCGTCTTCATCGGCGCCGATCCGATGGAGGAAAGCTGGATCCGCGACCATCTGGATATCTGCCTCCTGCCCGACAGCGACTTCAAGCCGGACCGCTGGCGCGATCTGCCGGACCCGTTTGCCAGCTGGAACCGCGCCGCCTGAGACGCTTGTTCGCCGCCCGTTTTTTAAGGCACGTGTCACGGTGCGGACACCTGCCCTCAACACAAACGGTTGAGCATCGTTTGACACGAAGGCTTGTCATGACCACATGCCTCCAGCCGCGACGCTGGAGGCCGGATCGATATGACGCTTGATCCGATTGCTGTTCCTTGCCGTAACGGAAACAGTTGGTCATAGGCTTAATTCATGTTTCATCTCATATTCGGACTGCCCTGGCTGGTCATCGTCGTGCGGTTCATTCAGCCCCTCCCCTGGCATCTGTCCGTCAAGATCGCGCTGGCAGCCCTGCTGCTCATCGCGTCGCAATATCACTACTTCAGCAAGCTCTCGTCCGGATCGGTGTTTTCACCGGAATTTCCAAGGCCGCTGGTCATCGCCTTTAATGTGCTGCTCGGCGCGATGCTGCTGCTCGCCGTGGTGCAGATTGCGCTCGATGTCATCTCCCTGCTGTTGATACCGTTCAAGGGCCACTTCCCTTCCGCTGCCCCAGCGGTTCGTTATGCGATGGGACTTGCAGCCCTTGCGCTCGCGGGTTTCGGCGTCTCGCAAGCGATCAGGGTTCCGCCGGTCAAAAATGTCGAGATCGCGATAACCGGCCTCCCCCCGGAATTCGATGGTTACCGGCTGTTGCAGCTGACCGACCTTCATATCAGCCGCCTGTTTCCAGCGTCCTGGGCGCAGGAGGTCGTGACACGCTCCAATGCTCTGAACACCGACCTGATCGTCATCACCGGCGATTTCATCGACGGCAGCCTTGAAAACCGCAGTGTGGATGTTGCCCCGCTTGCCGGTCTTCGTGCCCGCGACGGCGTCTATTCGATCCCTGGCAACCATGAATATTTCTTCGAGCCGGAACGGTGGATGGCGCATCTGTCTGGGCTCGGGCTGAACATGCTATCAAACGCCCATACGGTGATTGCGCGCGGCGATGCCAGGCTGGTGATCGCCGGCGTCAACGATCTCTCAGCCGAACGGCGCGGACTTGGCGTGCGCGACGTGTCGGCAGCGCTGCAGGATGCACCGACAGGCGCGCCGGTCATTCTTCTCGATCACCAGCCGATGATGGCAGAAACGAATGCCAAGGCCGGCACTGCCCTGCAGCTGTCCGGCCATACCCATGGCGGCATGGTGAAAGGGCTCGACCGTCTGGTGGCTCGCGCCAACAACGGCTTCGTCTCCGGCCTCTATGACGTCGGCGGCATGCAACTCTACGTCAACAACGGCACGGCGCTGTGGCCGGGCTTTGCCCTGCGGCTCGGCATCCCCTCGGAACTGACAGTGATTACGCTGCGACGGAAAGCTTAAGCTTCGCCGCACATGGATGGATCAGGACGAAAAAACCCGGCGCATGGCCGGGTTTTTCAATATTGGTGCCGCTCTATATCAGACGCAATCAGCGACTGGTGACGATGCTCGAAATGATGCCGCTTGTCGCGCCGATCAGCAGGAACTGGTTGTCGACCCGTACCCACTGGTAACCACGCGGCGGTGCCGACAGGCGGTACTGGCGGTAGTCGCGGATATTGGCCAGACGGGCGCGTTCGGCGCGTGTCAGCTTGTGGCCCTTCGACCAGCGATGCTTCTGGACGACGACCTTCTTCTTTTCGATGACGACGGTGCGTTCGCTTGGACGATGGCGGTCATTGCCATGGCCGCGGTAATCCTGCGCCTGGGCAATCGGGGCGGCAAGAATGGTGGCAGCGGTCAGAATGGAAATCAGAATTTTCATCGGGTGTCTCCTCGTTTTCTGTATTAGACAACCGGAAGTTAGCGCCACACCCATGAACGACAGATGAACCGCCACATTACAATTCCGCAATGATTAAAACAACTTGCTGCGAAATTCTGAGATTTATAGTGACGGACAAGTTGTCATTCCCAAACGAAAAAACCCGGCACCATGGCCGGGTTTTCCCACTAAAACGGCAGACTTCAATCAGCGTGACGGGCCTTCCCGCTCGGCCGACTGAGCCCAGAGATTGATATCGGCATCCTTGGCAAAAACTTCGATTTCCGCCAGCTCTTCGGCCGTGAAATCCGGGCGCTCAAGCGCTGCCACGCAGTCCACCACCTGTTCCGCACGGCTTGCACCGATGAGGGCGGAGGTTACGCGACCACCGCGCAGAACCCAGGCGATTGCCATCTGCGCGAGCGTCTGGCCGCGCTTTTCGGCAATGGCGTTGAGGCCACGCAGGTTGCCGATATTGCGCTCGTTGAGGAAGGCCGGGCGCAGCGACTTGCCCTGGGCTGCCCGGCTGTCATCGGGAATACCGCCGAGATATTTTGACGTCAGCATGCCCTGGGCGAGCGGGGAAAAGACGATGGAGCCCATGCCCACCTCATCCAGCGTGTCGAGAAGGCCGTCGTCTTCCACCCAGCGATTGATGATCGAATAGCTCGGCTGGTGGATGATGCAGGGCGTGCCGAGATCCTTCAGGATTGCGGCGGCCTCGCGGGTGCGCTTGGAATTGTACGAGGAGATGCCGACGTAGAGCGCACGGCCCGAACGCACGATATGATCGAGCGCGCCGCAGGTTTCTTCCAGCGGCGTCTCCGGATCGAAACGGTGCGAATAGAAGATGTCGACGTAATCGAGGCCCATGCGCTTCAGGCTCTGGTCGCAGGATGCGATCAGATATTTGCGGCTGCCCCATTCGCCGTAAGGGCCCGGCCACATATTGTAGCCAGCCTTGGAAGAGATGATCATCTCGTCGCGATAACCGGCAAAATCGGTCTTCAGGATTTCGCCGAAGGCGGTTTCGGCGCTGCCGGGAGGCGGGCCGTAATTGTTGGCGAGATCGAAATGGGTGATGCCGAGATCGAACGCCGTGCGGCAGATGTCGCGCTTGCGCTGATGTTCGGTGTCTTCGCCGAAATTGTGCCAGAAGCCGAGCGAGATCGCCGGAAGCTTCAGCCCCGTGCGGCCGCAGCGGTTGTATTTCATCTTGGAATAACGGTCTTCAGAAGGCTGCCAGGCCATGTTCGGTCTCCTCCGGATTGATGGCAGGTCCGCCCGTGCGCTAAGGCTTGGACGGAAAAAGCCGTGCGCGATGTTTTCGTCGCGCACGGCGGATTTTTTGGGCGTCAAAGGCTCAGGCGTTGAGGCCGCTGCCCCAGGGGCCATGCGGCTTGTCGACGCCGTCGACGCGCTCGAAACCATGGGCGCCGAAGAAATCGCGCTGCGCCTGGATAAGGTTTGCCGTGCCGCGGCTGCGACGGTAGCTGTCGAAATAAGACAGTGCCGACGACAGCGCCGGAACCGGAAGGCCCGACATGACCGCGGTCGAGACGACGCGACGCAGCGCGCTGTCGGTTTCCTTCACAAGCGCTGCAAAGGCCGGAGTCACGATGAGGTTGGCGATATCAGGATCCTTGGTGAAGGCAGAGGTGATCTCGTCCAGGAATTCCGAGCGGATGATGCAGCCGGCGCGCCAGATCTTTGCGATCGTCGGCATCGGCAGGTTCCAGCCGTATTCCTTGGATGCTGCCGCCATCACGGCAAAGCCTTGCGCATAGGCGCCGATCTTGGCGGCCAGCAGCGCGTTTTCGAGATCGTCGAGGAAAGCCATCCCATCGATGCCGGGCATGGCAACCGTCTGCGGCAGACCGAGGACCTGTTCGGCAGCTTCGCGCTCGACCTTCTGCGAGGACAGGATACGTCCGGCCACGGCCGCTTCGATGGCGGTTGCGGCAACGCCCAGATTCTGCGCCTCGATGACCGACCACTTGCCGGTGCCCTTCTGCCCGGCGCGATCGAGGATGACGTCAACCATCGGCTTGCCGGAAATCGGGTCGGTGGCGGAGAGCACCTTTTCGGTGATCTCGATCAGGTAGGAGTCGAGACGACCCTTGTTCCAGCGGCCAAACACCTGCGAGATTTCCTCGGCCGAAAGCTTCAGGCCGTCGCGCAGAATGCCGTAGATTTCGGCGATCATCTGCATGTCGGCATATTCGATGCCGTTGTGGATGGTTTTTACAAAATGGCCGGCGCCATCATTGCCGAGCCAGGCAACGCAGGGCTCGCCATTGTATTTGGCGGAAATGGAGGTGAGCACGCTTTCGACGCGCTTCCAGCTTTCTTCCGTGCCGCCGACCATGATGGAGGGGCCGTGGCGGGCACCTTCTTCACCACCGGATACACCCATGCCGATAAAGGTCAGCGGGCTGTCCTTCAGGCTTTCAAAGCGGCGCATGGTGTCGCGGAAATTGGCATTGCCGGCATCGATCATGATGTCGCCGGAAGACAGATAAGGCTCAAGCAGCGCCATCTGCTGGTCAACGGGATCGCCAGCCTTGATCATGATGATGATCGGGCGCGGCGGGCGGATCGCGGCGACGAACTCTTCCATCGTTTCGCACGGAATGATCTGACTCTGAAGGCTGCCGGCTTCGGCGTAAAATTTGCGGGTTGCCTCAGCGGTGCGGTTGAAAACAGCAATCTTATTGCCCTTTTCCGCAATGTTCAATGCGAGGTTGGACCCCATGACGCCAAGACCGATAAGGCCGATTTCTGCCTGTTCCACGGATATATCTCCATTGCGATTGGGTGTTTGTTTTGGCACCGCAGGTGACAAACGGCAAGGCCGAGCCGAAGCAAAACGATTAAATTCATTGCGACCTTCGTCCTTCAGCCGCTAAATTGGGCAGTGTTCTTGCAGGCATCCCGGCAAGGTTTCCAGAGCCTGCAAATGTGCAAACGCCGATCACACGACGGAGGATCCACACAATGACGCCAATGGAAGCAAAAGCGGTGCATGTCAGCATCCGCAGGGACTGGCGCGCCGTTTATGCCTTCGCCGCGCGCCCGGAAAATATGGCCCGCTGGGCCTCAGGCCTCGGTGCCGGTCTGACGCGGGACGGTCCGGACTGGCTGGCTGATGGCGGGCCACTGGGACAGGTGCGGGTGACGTTTGTCCCGGAAAACGATCTCGGCGTCATTGATCATGTCGTCAACATGCCCTCGGGCATTCGGGTTCACAACGCCTTTCGCATCGTGCCGAACGGCGATGGAGCCGAAGCAATATTTCTGGTGACGCGCCTGCCCGGCATGTCGCCGGAACAGTTCGAGGAAGATGCCCGCCATGTGGCCGCCGATCTGGCGACGCTGAAGCAGATCATGGAAGAGGATAGACTGGAAGACGAGCCCTGAGGTTCAGTCCCTCAGGGTGTGCTTGATGTTCCAGCGGTCGTGATACCAGAGCCATTGCTCGGGGTGTTCGCGCACCCAGCTTTCCACCTTGTCGTTCAGCAGTTGGCCGGTGGCCTGCACATCGACGGCGCCCTTTTCATTGCGCGGCACCGCGATCTTCGGCTCGATTTCCAGCCGGTAGCGATTGTTCGGCAGGCGGATGCAGCGGGCCGGATAGACCTCGCAATCGAACTGGCGCACGAGCTTGGCAAGCAGCGGATTGGTCTGGACGGGATGACCGAAGAAGTTGGTCGAGAGGCCCTTCTGGAATTTCTGGTCGACCAGCACGCCGACAGCCTTTCCGGCCTCGAGCTGGCGCGCCAGCGCAAAGGAGGAACCGGCATGCGAGGGCACCAGCTTTCCCATGCGCGCGGCGCGAAAGGAGAAGACCTTTTCGGCAATGTAGGGATTGTTCGGCGGGCGAAACATCACGGTGACATTCAAGCCAAACGCATTGCCGGCGACCGGCAGAAGCTCGAAATTGCCGGTATGGGCGGTAAACACCATGAACGGGCGCGGATTGTTGCGCAGGTCGAGAAAGATCGACGTGCCCGAGACTTCGATGCGGCCGGGTGTGTCGCTTTCCGGGTCGAAATCAAACAGCCGGTCGAGAAACACGTATTCCGCCGCAAGCCGCCCCATATGCCCCCAGCTGGCAAGCGCGATGTCGTGGCGCTCGCTCTCGGATTTCTCCGGATAGGCGTTGGCGAGGTTGGTGAGCATCAGCTTGTGGCGGCTGGTGCGTGGCCCGATGCGGCGCACCAGCCAGTCGGCAAAACGAATGGCCGGATCGGCGGGCAAAAGCTTCAGCAGGTTGAGGAAGGAGAAGGCCAGCTGCGCCACCAGCCATTGCTGGACGTGGCGCGCCTTCAGAACGATCCTCGTCAAAAGCATTTTCAAAGGATCAATCCATCCTCAGGATGATCTTGCCAAAGATCTGGCGGCTCTCCATACGCTCCAGCGCCTTGTGGATATCGCCGAAGGTCACTTCCGTATCGATGACCGGATGGACAATACCGCGCGCCATCTTCTGCATGACATTGGCCATGTTTTCCATGCGGCAACCGAAGGAGCCGAGAAGTTTCAGCTGCTGCTGGAACAACATCATCAGGTTGATGTCTGTCGAAACACCCGAGGTGGAACCACAGGTGACGAGACGGCCGCCGCGCTTCAGGCAGAACATCGAGGCGGCAAACGTATCCTTGCCGACATGTTCGAACACCACATCGACGCCCTTCTTCTTCGTCAGCTTGCGCACGACGCCTTCAAACCGGTCGGTGCGGTAGTTGATGACATGATCGGCGCCGAGCGCCTTCGCCCTTTCGATCTTGTCATCGGAACCGACTGTGGTGATGACGGTGCAGCCGATCTTCTTGGCAAGCTGGATCGCCGCCGAGCCGATGCCGGAGCCGCCGGCGTGGATCAAAATGGTCTCGCCAGGCTCAAGCTTCGCATTATCGAACAGCATGTGTTCAACCGTGCCGAATGTCACCGGCGCAAGCGCTGCCGCCACCGCATCGACGCCTGGCGGTGCCGGCACGAGCTGGCGCGCGGGAATGTTGATCTTTTCCTGGGCAAAGCCATCGAGATGGAAGCCGTGAACGCCGGCGACGTTCTCGCACACATTGTCGCGGCCTTCGCGGCACGGCTTGCAGAGGCCACAGGTGCGCGCGCCATAGATGGAAACGAGCTGGCCGGGCAGCACGTTTGATACGCCGGGGCCAATGGCCTCCACGACGCCGGAGGCTTCCGCACCGATGGTGAGCGGCATCTTGCGCTTGGCGAACGCCATGCCGCGCCAGCCCCAGACATCGATGTGGTTCAGCGCCACAGCCTTGACCCGCAAGGTCACTTCGCCCGGACCCGGAGCCTCCGGCTCGGGAATGTCGGTCGCTTCAAGCCGGCGGTCGTCAATCAGTTGCAAAGCGCGCATGCGTTTTTATCCTTCACCCGGAGGCGTGCAAAATAGGGTCTTCGTGGGCGCTGGAACAGCCGCCGGACTATTGAACCGGTGTTTAGGCCGGCTCCACCGTCATGACAAGGCTGGCGTTCTGCCCGCCAAAACCGAACGAGTTGGAGAGCACCGCCGTCACCTGCTGATCGCGCTTCACGTTCGGCACGACATCGAGAACGATGGTCGGGTCCGGATTGGTGTAGTTGATCGTCGGCGGCAGCGTGCCGGTCAGCATGGTCTGGATGGAAAACACCGCTTCCACGGCCCCTGCGGCCGTCAGCGTGTGGCCGATCATCGACTTGTTGGAGGAGGACGGAATGCCGTCCTTCAACCGCTCGCCGAAGACCGACAGCATGGCGCCATATTCCATCTTGTCGTTTTCCGGCGTCGAGGTGCCGTGGGCGTTGATATAACCGATGCGGCTTTCATCGATGCCGGCATCGTCAAGGGCAGCGCGAATGGTGGCAATCGCCGGCCCGCCATCCGGAGACGAGCGTGTGCGGTGGAAATGATCGGCCTTTTCGCCGCAGCCCTTGAGGATCCCCAGAACCTTGGCACCGCGGGCAACGGCCGATTCCAGCGATTCCAGAACCAGCGTTGCGGCGCCTTCGGCGATGACAAAACCATCGCGATCCTTGCTGAAAGGTTTTGACGCCTTTTCCGGCGGATCGTTCTGGGTGGAGAGGGCCGAGAGCAGCGAGAAGCGGATGAGCGCTTCGGCAGACACGGATCCATCGGTTGCAACCGTCAGCGCCCGCTCGGTGCGGCCCTGGCGGATCGCTTCGACGCCAAGCTGGATGGCAGTGGCGCCAGAGGCGCAGGCCGTCGACAGCGTTACGGGCAGACCGCGCGTGCCAAAAAGGTCGGAGAGGCGCTCGGAGATCGAACCGAACTGGGCCGCCTCCAGAAACACCGGATCGGGACGCTCGCGCATGGCGGCAAGGAACCGCTCATAGGCATCGCCTTCCTTTTCGGCCGGCGGTGCGCGGTCGGCAAGCTCGAAACGGGCACTCCATTCCGGCTCGACCGGCGGGGCGGCCAGAAACAGCGGGCCTGCGAAATCACCCGACAGACCGGCCTGCGCCAAGGCTTCGCGGGTGGTTTCGCGGGCAAAGGCAAAGGACCGCTCGACGGAATTGGGATGCGGGACCTCGATGAAATCCACCGTACCGCAGATGCGGGTGGAGAGCCCATCGGTCGGGAAGCGGGTGATCTTGTGGATGCCCGACGTGCCAGACGTGAGCGCTGCCCAATTGTCGGCAAGCCCCTGCCCGAGCGATGTGATGACGCCCATGCCGGTGACCGCGACAATCGGCCGGCCGAGATGATCCTTGAAAGCTGTGCTGCTCATGATGAAATCCTCAGCCGTTCGCCGACAGGACAGCAAGGCCCTCGCCGCGCAGGTAACCAACGGTGGTAACCACCGCGTGGCTTGCGCCACCGCTCATCGGGCGTTCATGGTCCGTGTCGAAGGCCGGCACGTGTGCATTGGTATCGAGGGCCAGCGCTGCAAGCGCAAGGCCAAGCGGAAACTGGGCTTCCATGGCATGGCCGGTGACCCCGCCATAACCGCGGATCGCAGCCCCCGGAAATTCAACCTCCAGGGCTGCCCGCTCGCGGGCTGCCAGATCCACGACGCCACTCGAGCCGGAAAACACCACGAGATCGCCGGGTGTGACTTCCGAGGCAAGCGTTGCCATGCGGCCGAGCCGTGTTTCGAGCCCACGGTCGTCACGGCTGCCGCGATCGCCTTCGATGGCATCGACAACCGCATAGATATGGGCGCCGCGCGATTCGGCATGGGTGCGCGATTCCATCACGAGGAAGGCACCGACGGAGCCCATCATCATGCCACCACCGTTTTCGATGGCGCGCGACCAGAGCGGATGCCAATCCCCCGTCGCATGGGCACGGATGCCCTCAACCAGAAGGATGATATCGGCGCGTTCGGCCACAAAGGCGCCGCCGACGAGCGAATGCGTCGACTGGCCGGCCTTGATGCGGTGATAGGCGGTCTCGACGGCGGAAATGCCGGCGGCCTCTTCGCCCATGAAGGTACGCGAGGAGCCGGTAACCTTGTGGACGATGGAGATATTGCCGGCCATGAGGTTCGACAGCTGGGCGAGAAACAGCGTCGGGCGCAGTTCCGTCGTCAGCTTTTCGTTGAGCAGCTGTTCGCGGTCGTTGCGCTTCAGGGCTTCGTCGACAATCAGCGAATCGACCTTGATGTCGCGTTCGCCGCCGCCGGCCGCCACGATCATATCCATCGTGCCGCAGGCCTCGACATTGTCCTTCAGGCCCGCATCATCAAGCGCAAGGCCGGCTGCGAAAACGCCGAGACGTTGCCAGTTTTCCATCTGGCGCTGGTCGCCGCGCTTGGCGATCTGGGCGGACCAGTCGATCTCCGGCATCGGATGCACCGGATACGGCTTGAAGCGTTCGGTTTCGATGCGCGGGCGCGCAACGTCGGAACCGGTCAGCAGCGCCACATGCGGCTCCTTGCCGACGCCCTGACAGGTGACGATTCCGACGCCGGTGATGACGACATCCTTGTCTGAACTGCTCATCTTGAAGTCGATCCTTCTTACAGCCGATCCTGGCAGCCGGTCCTTAACGGGCAAGCCGGTCTCTAACGGGGGCCAAGCGCATCCATGAGGCCGACTTCGACGGCACGCTTGCGCACGATATCGGCCAGCGGCACCTCCGCGAACGGCATGGTGCGCAGCTTCAACTGCGCGTCGCAGACCTTCTTGCCCGCAGACGTGATCTTGGCCTTGGTCACCGCGTAACCGGATCCCTCATGCTCCAGAAACACCTCGATGTCGAGCACCGCATCGGGCTCGACGAAGGTGCGCATCTTGGCGCCATCGACGGACATCAGAAACGGCATGGCAGCGAAATTGCTCGCCGCCAGCACCAGAAATCCGCTCGCCTGCGCCATGGTCTCGATGAGGAGAACACCGGGCACCAGAGGCATGCCGGGGAAATGGCCTTCGAACACGGGGCTTTGCGAAGGCACGACCGAGCGCGCCTTCAGCGTTTTTGCATCAAGATCCACCGCTTCGACGCGGTCGATCATCTGGAAATATTCAAGAAGCATCAGGCTTTGCCGGCAAGGCGTTTCAGCCCTTGGCCGCCTTCAGCTCATCGATCTTGGCGCAGAGGTTCTTCAGGACAAAATATTCCTCGGTGGAAACCTTGCCTTCGTTGACTTCCTGCGTCCACTGCTCAAGCGGGATCTTGATGCCGAATTCCTTGTCGATCGCAAACACGATGTCGAGGAAGTCGAGGCTGTCGATGCCGAGATCGTCGATCGTGTGGCTTTCCGGCGTAATGGTTTCGCGGTCGATTTCGCTGGTTTCTGCGATGATATCGGCGACTTTATCGAAGGTAGCGGTCACGCTCATGTCCTCTGAATTCTGATTGTTAGGGTTCCACATAGGGAAAAGACGCTTCGATGCCAATGGGCTGCGAAGCGCAAGTTCAAATTTTGCACCTGAACTGTTGCCTAAACAGCATCTGGCGCTATGGCGCGGGCAATGTTGAACGGCTGTGGGCCTGCCGCTCAGGCGGCTCGGCCTTCCACCAAGGCGGCGCGGATCACTTCGAGCACGCCTTCGGGGCGCACGCCCATCGTCACCTGCTGGCTCGGATAACCGTCCCAGGCGCCCGGCGGGAAACCGCGACCATCCGGCTTCTGGATGGTCTGGCCATCGGCAATACCGCCGCAGACCACACGGATCGCACCGCTTCGCGTATCGAAGAGGTCCGGGCGCACCAGATAGACGCAGGCGCAGCTGTCATGCACCACCATCCCATCGCCGACACGGGTCTTGTAGAAATCAATATAGAGCTGCGAGATATCCGAGAGCAGCTGAACCTCAGGGGCGCCTGAGGCCACCATGTCGGCGAGGAACCCGCTCGTCATTACCGTCTGCAGGGTCACATCGAGACCGACGACCACCACCGGCCAGGAGGCGGTAAAGACGATGTCTGCGGCTTCCGGATCGCCATGGATATTGGCCTCAGCCGCCGGCGAGACATTGCCGTTCACATCAAACGCGCCGCCCATGATGACGACCTGTTTGACGAGGCCAGCAATCTCCGGATCCGCCTTCAGCGCCAGCGCAAGGTTTGTCATGCGGCCAACGGCAATCAGCGTGATTTCGCCGGGATGCGCGCGCACGGTCTCGATGATGAACTGATAGGCCGGACAGGGATCCTTCACACGAGAGATCACGTCCGGCACCGGCACGTCCCCGATGCCGTTATGGCCGTGGATGGCGGTTGGCCAGTAGGCGCCGCCGCGCGCCGGATCAAACGTCTGCCCTGCCCCTTCGGCCACCGGTGCCGGGATGTTCCAGGCCTCGCCGAGATAAAGCGCATTGCGTGTGGTGATGTCGATCGGCGCATTGCCGAACACGGTGGTCACGCCGACAAGTTCGATCTCAGGGTGCTTATGAAGGAAGAGAAGCGCCATCGCATCATCGATGCCCGGATCCGTGTCGAAAATCACCTTGTGCATGCCGAATTATCCTGCCGGTTGGGAGGGCGGCACCATAACGCCGAATGGCCGTAGCGCAAGTCCGCCGATGTCCCAAAGCCACACTCTGCATTGCTTCAGACGGCAAAGACTGCCTGCCCGCTTGCGGCAAGGCCGCCGGAGTGCCAGAAGGCGGCATCCGCTCTTTCCCGCTGCCGTCGCCACGGCCGCCTTGTCCAGAGATTTTTCCGTGCACGACCTTGCTCCCCAGATCCTTGCGCTGCTGTTTCTGGCAGCGATCCTTGCCGGTTTCATCGATTCGATTGCCGGCGGTGGCGGCCTCATCACGGTTCCCTGCCTGCTTCTGGCCGGCGTGCCGCCGCTGGAAGCCATTGCCACCAACAAGGTGCAGGGGCCATTCGGCACGGCATCGGCCACCATCGCCTATGCCCGGCGCGGCCACGTGAAGCTGAAAGAGCAGTTGCCGATGGCATTGATTGCCGTGGTGGCCGGCGGTGGCGGCGCGCTCATCGCCTCGCATGTGCCGGGACGTTATCTGGGAGCTGCGATTCCCTTCCTGCTGGTTGCCATCGCGCTGTTTTTTGCGCTGAAGCCGAACCTCTCCGACCGCGACAGCACGCGGCGCATTACGCCTGCCGTCTTTGCCGTGACGGCCGTTCCGTTCGTGGCGCTCTATGATGGCATCTTCGGCCCCGGCGCCGGCTCGTTCTATATGCTGGGCTTCGTGCTGCTAGCCGGCTTTGGCATGCTGAAGGCGACGGCGCACACAAAGCTCCTCAACCTCGGCTCCAACCTCGGCTCGCTCGCCGTTTTTGCGGTGAACGGCGCGATCCTCTGGAAGGTTGGCTTGATCATGGGCGTCGGGCAGTTGATCGGCGCGCAGATCGGTTCAAGGCTTGCCATGCGCGGCGGCGCAAAGCTGATCAAGCCGCTTCTGGTGATTTCCTGCCTTGCCATGGCCACCAAACTTGTGGCCGACCCCACCCATCCGATCCGGATCTGGCTGGGGTTTTAGAGGCGCATCACTTCATCTTCAGCGGCAGGCCGGCGGCGATGAAAAACACCGTATCGGCGACGGCTGCCAACTGCTGGTGCAGGCGCCCGGCATGATCGCGAAAAGCCCGCGCCATGCGATTTTCCGGCACGATGCCAAGGCCGACCTCGTTCGACACGAAAATAACAGGTCCCGGCAGCGCGGCCAGCGAAGCGACCATCAGGCGCATTTCGTCGTCCAGCGCGCGCTCGGCCATCATCAGGTTGGTAATCCAGAGTGTCAGGCAATCGACCAGCACGACCCGGTCGGGTGCGGCGATGGTGGCAAGGGCGGCCGAAAGCTCCAGCGGCACCTCATGCGTCACCCAGCCCTCGCCACGCTGTCTACGGTGCTCAGCGATGCGCTGGCGCATCTCGTCGTCCCAGGCCTCGCCGGTTGCGACATAATGTTTTTGCAGGCCGGCCTCATTCGCCAAACCTTCGGCAAACCGGGACTTGCCCGAGCGGGCACCGCCCAGCACGAAGGTGATCTTGCCGGGGTGCTGAATTGCCATGCCATGCGCCATAAACTGTCGGAAATGAAAATGGACGGACCGGCCGTATCGCTGAAGGCACCATGAAAGAGTGGCAAATTCGTAGATAAGGAGGTCGCCACCCCGGCTGATCATGTGCCCTATGCGAAAGCCTCGGCTGGAGGCCGAGCGCGTCCGGCTGCCCATGCACCCGTTGACCCGCCTGACCTTTATCCCGCTCTCCACGGGAGAGCACCGATTGGTCCGTCCAGTCCTGCTGCGCCGTCCCGGACGCAAGCAAGCCCCAGGTGAGAGATTGCGGCAGGACGCAACGGGTGTCAACCGTCGCATGCGTGATTGCGCAGATAACGATGGCAATGATACATTGAGGGAGAAGCGTGCCGCAAAACCAGCCTTAACGGCCATAAAGGCAGCGGCTCTGAACAGAGCCAGTACAGCAAGATACAAACTGGCTCCGGGACGCAAAACCTTTCCGGAGCCATGGGCTATTCGCCTCGACAGACTGAATAGCCTCCCATTCGTTACCGACCGGTTATTAAGTGAGCGATTGTTCCAATTTTTTTCGCTTGGCCCCGATATTTTTTGAATGTGGGCAAGGGCGCTAATGGGATACGATCTGTCAAACCTCAGACGTGACTTTTGCAAGCTTTTCGATCCCTCCACGGCTCCACCCGCCGATGAGGCAACATTAGCGGCAGGTTGAGGGAAAAGTGGCGCCTTTTGATGCAGTTGCTGCCTTGTTTCGGGCGCGCGCCCGGCTTTCTCCGGATGCACCTTCTCCCACAGACGGTTGATTTTCAAAGCGGAACGCTTAGGCTCGAATTACTGTCATACGCACTACACAAAATCCGCACAAAGCGGAAAGGCAGCCGAGGGGCGCAAATATTGACAGAGACGGTCAGCAAGATCGGTGACCGGCATGGTAAACAAGAAGCACAACCGAAGGTAATTCAGCCACGCATATCCTTTAAAATGTAACCATCAAAGACTGGGAGGTCTTAGACGATGAAAACACTTCTCGCTTCCACCGCACTTGCGGCTGGTCTCTACGCCATGGCCGGTTCCGCCCAGGCGGCCGGATGCGGCGACGTCTCCATCGCCGAAATGAACTGGGCCTCTGCCGGCGTCGCAGCCCAGGTCGACAAGATCATCCTTGAAAAGGGATATGGCTGCACCGTGACGCTGGTGACCGGTGACACCATGCCGACCTTCACTTCCATGAACGAAAAGGGCCAGCCGGACGTAGCGCCGGAGCTTTGGGTGAATGCCGTGCGCACGCCGCTTGATGCGGCCGTAACCGAAGGCCGGCTGATCATCGCCGCCGAAATTCTGGCCGATGGCGCGGTGGAAGGCTGGTGGATCCCGAAATTCCTCGCAGACGCCCATCCCGACATCAAGACGGTGCAGGATGCGCTGAAACATCCCGAACTGTTCCCTGCCCCGGAAGATGCCTCCAGAGGCGCTGTGTCCAATTGCCCCTCGGGCTGGAATTGCCAGGTCTCGACGGCCAATCTCTACCGGGCGCTGGGTGCCAAGGATAAGGGGTTCGATCTGGTCGACACCGGTTCGGCGGCAGGCCTTGACGGCTCTATTGCCAACGCCTTTGCCAAAAAGACCGGCTGGCTTGGGTATTATTGGGCACCGACCGCGATCCTCGGCAAATACGAGATGGCAAAACTGTCCTTCGGCGTACCGCATGACAAGGCGGACTGGGATGCCTGCACGGCGGTTCCCGATTGTCCAAACCCCAAGGTCAACTCCTATCCGACCTCGCAGGCCTATACCGTCATCACCAAGCGTTTTTCCGAAAAGGCGGGCGTGGCCCTCGATTACGTCAAGGCGCGCAAGTGGGGCAATGCCATGGTGAATTCGATCCTGGCCTGGCAGGATGCCAACCAGGGCACCAACGAAGATGCCGCACGCTATTTCCTCAAGAACAACCCCGACGTCTGGACGCCGTGGGTGAACCCCGAGGCCGCGACAAAGGTGAAGGCCGCCCTTTGAGGCGGTCCCAGCTTGATGGCAAAGCTGTCTCCTACCGCGACGTCATCCTCGGCCTTGTGCCGAGGATCTACCAAGACCCAGTAAAATCAAAACGTTGTAGATACTCGGGACAAGCCCGAGCATGACGGAAGAAAGTTCAAGGCCCTTTGTCAGCAGTCTGAGGCCGCCCTTGCGGCGACCCTTCCGGTAAAATTGACCTCCCATCCCCGGTCTTCTCATGAGGAGGCCGGGACGGGATCTGGGGTGTGACAGGCGATACGACCGGCAAACGGCACGCCTTTAAAAATCGAAGGGGAAACGATGGCGACCTGTTCTGTGCTGCCGGACGCGCTTTGCAACTTTCCGGCCATCAGCGACCAGACGATCCGCATGGCCCGCAAGACGATCGATGACGGGTTCAAGGGGTTGGTGCGCGAATACGCAGACGTAATCGATGTGCTGGTGCAGCCGCTGCAATGGTTTCTCAACTATCTCGAGCGGCTGTTCACCACCTCGCCGTGGATCCTCGTACTCGCCGTAATGGTGGCCATCGTCTATCTCGCCAGCCGCTCGAAGGCCATCACGCTTGGGACGGCGCTCGCCATGAGCGCCATCGGTCTTGTCGGGCTCTGGGAGGATACGATGGTAACGCTTGCCATCGTCACCGTCTCCACCCTCATCGCCATCCTCATCGGCCTGCCGATCGGCATCGTCATGGCGCGCTCGAACCGGGTGCAGGGTGTGGTCAATCCGGTGCTCGACGTGATGCAGACCATGCCGAGCTTCGTTTATCTCATTCCCGTCGTGGTGATCTTCGGAATCGGCAAGGTGCCGGGGCTGATTGCCGTGGTGATTTACGCTGTGCCGCCGATGATCCGGCTGACCAATCTCGGCATACGCCTGGTGGACCGTGACGTGCTGGAAGCGGCAGATGCCTTCGGCTCATCGCCCGGCCAAAAACTGTGGAACGTGCAGATCCCGCTGGCGCTTCCCACCATCATGGCCGGCATCAACCAGACCATCATGATGTCGCTTGCCATGGTCGTCGTCGCCTCCATGGTCGGCGTCGGCGGGCTTGGCAAAAACACGCTGCAGGCAATCAACAACCAGTTTTTTACCTTCGGTTTCCTCAACGGCTTTGCGCTTGTGGCCATCGCCATCATCTTCGACCGCGCAAGCCAGGCCTTTGGCAAGCGGCTGCAGAAACATTCGGAGGTGGTGCATGGCTAGTCACGGCATCGAGATCCGCGGGCTCTACAAGATTTTCGGGCCCGACGGCGCAGGCTATGTCGAGGCCGTGAAGGCCGGCATGACCAAGGCAGACCTGAACGAGAACCACGGCCATGTGCTGGGCCTCCAGGATATCAACATCTCCATGCCCGCCGGCGGCATTACTGTGGTGATGGGGCTTTCCGGCTCCGGCAAGTCCACGCTCATCCGCCACATCAACCGGTTGATCGAGCCAACGGCGGGCGAAGTGATCTATGACGGCACCGACATCTGCCGGATGACGGTCAGCCAGCTTCGCGAATTCCGCCGCCACAAGACCGCAATGGTTTTTCAGAAATTTGCCCTCCTGCCGCATCGCACGGTGCTGGAAAACACCGTCTACGGTCTCGATATCCAGGGCATTCCCCGCACCGACAGCCTGAAAAAGGCACGGTACTGGATCGACCGCGTCGGGCTTTCCGGCTTCGAGAGCCATTATCCAAACCAGTTGTCCGGCGGCATGCAGCAGCGGGTGGGGCTTGCCCGCGCGCTCACCAACGATGCCGACATTCTCCTGATGGACGAGGCCTATTCGGCGCTCGACCCGCTCATCCGCGTCGACATGCAGGGCGTGTTGCTGGACCTGCAGGCGGAGTTGAAAAAGACCGTTGTGTTCATCACCCATGATCTCGATGAGGCGCTGAGGCTTGGAGACCGCATCGCCATCCTGCGCGACGGACAGGTGGTGCAGCAGGGCACCGGGCAGGACATCGTGCTCAACCCCGCCGATCACTACATCGCCTCCTTCGTGCGCGAGGTTAATCGTGGCCGAATCATCCAGGCGAAAACGGTGATGACTCCGCTTGGTGATTTGGGGCTATCTTCGGAAAGCATTGCCGTGCCCGCGTCGATGACGCTGGAAACGGCAGCACGGCAGATGACGCTTGCCAATGTCACGGAGGCCCGTGTGGTCGATGACACTGGGCAGCCCGTCGGCCGGCTGGATTTTTCCGCGCTCGTTTCCGCCATGGTCACACCGACGCCGCATGAGGCAGCGGGGTGAGTTTTCGGGGATGGAAACCTAGCGTCCGGGGGCCGTTGAAAGAACATTAGACAGTCGGTATATGGCATCATCCGATGCATCGCAGACTGAGCAGGACAGGCCCATGACCGAGATTTCCTCCATCGCAAACCGCGAGACGGTGGCCGACGCACTCGCCACGTTCTCGGCCGACAACCAGTCTTTCCTGCAACTGGCGATGGAAAATCCGAAATGCGACGATGCCCTGCTCGACGGGCTGCATCTTTATCTCGACCGCGCGTCAACCGCCCGATTTCTGAACTCGCTGAAACTGCAGAAATGCGGGGAATGGATCGGTAACGCCGCACCCGCGCGCTTGCAGGTGCGGCTAACAGAAGCGTCAAAGTCCAGCCAGCATCCGGCCTTTGCGGCGTTCAGGCAAGGCCTTGTGCGCTCCGGCGGGCTGGAACGGGCCTATCCGCCGTCTCCCGTGTGAAGACGGCATCGGGGGGTCCGGCTTCCTTTTGAAGCAAGCATCAGCCTCTCAGGCGAAGCACTCTTCGGTCATGCCGTGGACGCGCCGGAAGGCCGATTCGGCGCCGGCGATAACGCGCTCTTCCGCTTCAGGCGACAGGGAAATGCCATCGAGTGCTGCGGTAAACGTGCGCCAATGCAGCCCGCGCCCGTTTGGTGAACCGGCCAGATGGCGGGCGCCAAATGTTTCGTCGAGGCCAAGCTTTGCGGCATATTTCAACAGGAAGGCGGCCCCCAGGTTGGAGCCTTCGATGACATAGAGCCAGCCCAGTGCCTCTGCCATATCAACCGGCTGTCCCGCGGAAAACACAGGCGGTTCGGTCGTCTCCGGAAGCTCAAGTCCGAGATCGGTCAGATCCTGCGCGATAAGGCCGAGGCGGTTGCGACCGGCCAGATCCGGCAAAAGCGCATCGAGTTCCGGATTGGAAAACAGCGCGTCGAGATCCCGGTGGAACCGGTACTGCATGACAAGAAAGCATCCGTAGCGCTGACGATCGGCAAAGGGGTCCGCGCGCATAATCCGCTGGTCCAGGCGCTCATGCGTCGAATGCGTTGCAGCCTTCAGCCGTTTCGTGCGGCTTTCCTCGGCATTCACCGGCCTCTCCAGAACTTCGGTTGCGCTCATCTTTGCTCGATCCTTCAATACTTGCCCCGCGGATCATCGTCGCCAATTGTAGCGTCCAGACCCCGAGTTCCCTGCCTGACGCACCTGATATCAGCTTGGATTTCGGGCGGCAATAAAGTTGAATTATTTTATCACCATTTAAATGCTGAAATTCGACGGGCGGGGAAATGCAAAAAGGCCGGTCATCGAGACCGGCCTTGTCGAACATGTCTGTATCGCTGCCTTAACGGGCGGCGCGTTCCACGCTACGGCCAGCGTCCTGCGTCGCATTCACGGTGTTTGCAGTATCCCGACCCATGCCACGGATCGTATTGCCGCAGGACGAGAGGGACATCGTGGTGGCGAGCAGTGCGGCAATGACGGTGATGGTCTTGGCGGTCATGTGAAAGTCTCCGATGGGAATGAACAGGATCGTGTCCGGAAAGTGAGTTTCCGCCTCTGGAACGTATGAGATGCGAAAAGGTTCACTGCCTTCCACTGCTCTTTTTATGTCCTGCCCTTTTTGCCTTGGGGACGGACAAACCCCGCGAGAAGAAGGACTTCCCCTTAACGTTTTTTTCTGCGCAACTGCGCAACTATCTGCGGCACGGGGAAAAGACTGCAGAGAACAGGGCGGGGATGCAGGACAGGCGCGACGCAAACGTGGTGGTGATGACGGCTGGCGGGCTCAATCCGCAGGTTATGGTCAATGTTCTGGCACGATCCTTTCCGGGACTACAGGTCCTGCAGGAGGAGAGCGAGAGCAAGCGCGAGATTTTCCGCCGCCGGGCAAGGCGGCTCGGCCGACTGACGGCCGTCGGGCAGCTTGCAACCATGGCCCTGTCGCGGTTCGGCAAACAGATCGCGCTACGGCGCACCGAGGAAATCCTGGAGGAATACCGGCTCTGGGCAGGCGCCGATGCCTCGATCAAGACCACGCATGTCTCATCGCTCAACAGCCGTGAGGCGCAGGCGGAAATCCTGCGCATGAAGCCGGATGTGGTGTTTCTCATTTCATGCCGTGCCCTGTCGCGCGGCACCCTTGCTGCCATCTCCTGCCCCATCATCAACTTCCATGCCGGCATCAATCCCACCTATCGCGGGCAAATGGGCGGATACTGGGCGTTGGTGGAACGGGACAAGTCGAATTTCGGAGCGACAGTGCATCTGGTCGATGCCGGCCTCGATACCGGCGACACGCTCTACGAAGTGCGCCCGACGCCATCGCCGCGGGACACGATCTCCACCTATCCGCTGCTGTTGACGGCCGCCGGCACGCAGATGTCCATCCGCGCCATCGAGGATGCCCTGCGCGGCGATTTGCAGCCGCGCCGGCCGGTCGGGCGGTCGGTCCTGCGTTACCCGCCGCCGATCTGGACCTATCTTTACCACGGACTGACACGCGGCATCTGGTAAACCCTGCCCTTCGCACGCTCCGCATCATCTGCGGCAGCCGGGAACAGGTTCGCGCAGGATTAATGCTCTAATAAAGGGATCAGTGGAATGCCGATCCACGAAAAAAGTCCTGCCTGTTCATGAAGAAAGAGAGGCGGGAGGCAGAAAGCCAGCATAATGCACTATGATTGGACAGGCGTCGAACAGCGCCGCCGCATGGTCCTGCGGTCCAGCTTTGCCATCTTTTCCGTCCTGGTCGTGGCCATACTGACCGTGTTGGGACTGATGTAACGACGGCGGATACCGCCTGATGACCCAATGGCGGGCGGCAGACGGCCGTTCAAGCGTTTCCGGCCGACCCGATCCGGATCCGCTCAAAGCCGTCTATCGCCCCGTCAGCGCAATTTCTCGGGACCGGCACATCCTTGCCCTTCAGGCGGCGGCACGCTGCATTTCGCTATAGGCTTCCCGAATGCTTTCGGCGACGGCCTTGCCCGGCACCGACAGATTCGGCGCGGTCACGAGCCGAATGTCAAACGTGATCAGTTCCGGCAATCCCTCCCGCAGTCCAAGCACCGTCATGTCTTCCGTGATGTAGGAGCGCGGGAAAGGCGCGATGGCAAGATCGGAGACAACGGCGGCACGCTGCGCCATCGTGTTGGCGCTGAGATAGGCGATACGATAGGGCCGCTTCATCGCTTCAAGCCGGCTGATCGCCTCCTGACGCCAGATGCAGCCATCCTCCCAGATCGAAATGGGCAAGGGATCGCGCAGATGCGCCGTGCCGCATTTTGCACCGGCCCAGACCAGATTTTCGCGATAAACCACCTCGCCCTCCGTCGGAAACGGTTTGGTCGCGCAGTTGATCAGCGCCAGATCCAGCCGCTGCTCCTCCATGCGCCGGCGCAGGTGCAAACTCATGTCCACGGTGACATCAACCATGATGCCGGGAAAGGTGGCGCCGAAATCCTTCAGGATCGCCGGCAAAAGACGTTCGGCAATGTCATCGGCAGCACCCAGCCGCACCACGCCGGATAGTTCCGGCATGACGAAACGCGACACCGCCTCGTTCGACAATGCGATCATGCGGCGCGCATAAGACAGCAGCATCTCGCCATGCTGGGTGAGGCTGACGGAGCGGGCATCGCGCAAGAACAGCGTCGTGCGCAACTGCTCTTCCAGTTTCTTGATCTGCATGGATACGGCAGACGGCGTGCGCAACACGGCTTCTGCAGCCGTTGAAAAATTCCCCGTTTCGGCAATGGCCACAAAGGTGCGCAGCACATCATTGTCGAGCAGCGGCAGCGAAGGGCGAAAGGGTGCGTTCATCGATCCATCTTTCAATTTAACTGAACTTAAGCACCATATCATTTCGTTTGATTGATCGTCAACCATGCCGCATCTTTGCAGCATCAGACGGCATGAAATCACAGAAATCGATCAGTGATATAAATTTCATTCGTTTGATTGATCGATAAACCCGGCGCATGGCTATCAGCGGCGACCGGGCAGTCGCAGACACGAAGGAGAATGACAATGACCATGATACTCGACCACCGCACGCACCCGTCACAGAGGCGCTGGCGCCTTCCATCCCTCCCCCTCTCATCGCTCGTTCAGATGATCGCGCCACACGTTTCGGCCTGGCAGGCAGCACGCACCCGGCGCCAGACGGAACGCCTGCTGGAATCGCTGCCCTTCGATGCGCGCAAGGACATCGGCTGGCCCACAAGCGACGCCGCAGCCGCGGAGCGCCGCTGAATGCGAAATTGCGACATTCACCAAAACCCGCGTTCGAAGAGCACCGGACGCGGGTTTTACATTTCGGCTTTGGAAGGGCGTTGAATAGCCCAAATTTGCGCCAGTTGGCCCCTCAGAAGGCAGCGATTGCACCATGTCGCAAAAATGGTAAAGCGCGGCATTGTTGTTTTATGAGATGGGCGCGAATACAACTTTGAATGTCGCATGAAGGACATTCATGCACCATAATTTCACGCGAGGAATGTCGATCCGCCACGGAGCCCCCTCGCCGATGAACAAGCCTCAGGTCACGAAGCGCACGCTCGTCTTTTTTCTCGTTCCCCATTTTACAATGCTGCCCTTTGCCGCCGCGGTGGAAACGCTGCGCATTGCCAACCGCATGCTGGGCTACCCCGCCTATGAATGGCGCCTGGCGTCGACGGACGGCGAAAAGGTGCATTCTTCGAGCGGCATTGCGCTTGAGGTCAACAGTTCGCTGGCCGATGAGCGGCGCCATCTCGGCGGCGAACGGCGCCCGAACATGGTGTTGATCTGTTCCGGCGTTTATGTCGAGGAATTCAACAACAAGTCGGTCAACGCCTTCTTGCGCGAAACGTATAATCGCGGCGTGGCCGTCGGCAGTCTCTGTACGGGCGCCCATGTGCTGGCACAGGCAGGGCTTCTGAACGGCAAGCGCTGCGCCATTCACTGGGAAAACCTGCCGGGTTTCGCCGAGGCCTTTCCGCAGGCGGAGGTTTATGCCGATCTCTATGAGGTCGACGGCAATCTTTATACCTGCGCCGGCGGCACGGCATCGCTCGACATGATGCTGAACCTGATCGGCCAGGATTTTGGCGAAACGCTGGTCAACCGCGTCTGCGAGCAGCAGTTGACCGACCGGGTGCGCAACCCGCACGACCGCCAGCGCCTGCCTCTGCGTGCACGCCTTGGTGTGCAGAACGCTAAAGTGCTGCAGATCATCGAGCTGATGGAAAGCAGTTTGGCCGAGCCGCTGTCGCTGATCGAGATCGCCGACGATGTCGGCCTGTCGCGCCGGCAGATCGAACGGCTGTTCCGCCAGGAAATGGGCCGCTCACCGGCGCGTTATTACCTGGAAATCCGCCTCGACCGCGCCCGCCATCTGCTGGTGCAATCCTCGATGCCGGTGGTGGAAGTGGCCGTTGCCTGCGGTTTCGTCTCCGCCTCGCATTTTTCCAAGTGTTACCGCGAGGTCTATAACCGCTCGCCGCAGCAGGAGCGGGCCGAGCGCAAGCTGACGATGAGCACGCTGCGCATGGGTGCGGTCGCCTAAATCACGCTGATGTACGCCGCCGCTGGTCGCCACGATCAGCGGCGCGACAGGCTGTCAGGGTTCTCATCAAGAAGGGGTCCAGCCTGTCACGCTTGGCCCCTGCCCTTTCCCGGGCAGCCTTAAACGTCACGTCGTCTCGTGCGCATCCTTTGACGATACGCGTTCCATCGTATCGAGCACCTCTTCCGGCGTGACGTCCTTTTGCAATTCCTCGATTTCCTCTTTCTGCTCGACGACGATCCCAAGCTTTTCGGCCATCGCCGCGACAATGGAGAGGATCTGCGTGGTCTCGTGTTCCGCCAGAAGCGAAATCTGCAGGTTGAGGTCTGCCCGCTTGTCATCAGCCTTGGCCATTCTGTTCTGACTGATCATCACGAAGGTGGAAATAAAGATGGCTTCCACCGATGCCACCATGGCGAGGATCACAAGCGAGGGATCAAAGGCCGGTATGAATGGCAGAAAACCGATATTCACAAGTATCCAGCCGCCGAACACGAGGGCATGGAGATAAACAAACGTCATCGATCCCGCAAAACGGGTAATGGCGCCTGCGGCCTTGTCCTCCAGGGAGGCCTGCGCCTCGTCCCGGATACGTCGCTCCAGGAGCGTGTCAATATTTCGGTCAAGGCGACCTGATGGGGTCATGGGCTTTTGATTGGATTTGGGCATCCGGGTTCTCCGTCTCAGACGAGGAACTTGCCCGACGCGATCAAGTTGCGGGTGTCCGCGCGCTGCCCGCTAAAAACGCCGAGTGTTGCCGGTATGCCGCCCCCGCCTCAATGGAAGGGCAAAGGTCAGCCAGCTGGTCTTCGGCCATCAGCAAAAACGCCGCGTCCCTTTCGGAACGCGGCGCAGGCAGATCAAGGGCGGTGGACATTCAGGCCGGAACGGCAGCCTTGGCGGAGGCTTCGCGCCGCTGGTAGGCCTGCATGGACTTGATCTGCAAGAGCGTGTCCAGGTTCTGGTTGACGCGGCAATGAAACTCCTCGTCGATGAAGGGGCGCAGCATGAAGTCATTGCCGCCGGCCTTCAGGAAACGCGCCGACAACAGCCGATCCGTCGAGGACGACACGCCGATGACGCGCAATTCGTGCGAGCCACGCACCGAGCGAATGCGGCGCGTCAGTTCGAAACCGTCGATATCGGGCATGTTGTAATCGGTAACGACGAGGCCGATATCGGCGTTCTTCTTCAGGAGGTCGATGGCCTTGGCGCCGCTTTCGGCAACGCTCACCCGGAAATTATAGCGCTTGAGGCGCGTTGACAGGAGCGCGCGCGCCGTCGGGCTGTCATCGACGATCAGCACGTGATGGCGGTGGTTGGTGAGGAAGCGGCAGACCGATTCCACCAGCATTTCCACGGCAAAAACGTTGTCCTTCAGGATATAGTCGACGATATCCTTGGCCAGCAGCTTTTCGCGCGTCTGTTCCTGGAACGTGCCGGTAAAAACGATGGTGGGGATGTTGAGGTCGAGCAGGTATTCCAGCGCCTCGCCATTTTCGGCGCCCGGCAAGTTGATGTTGGAAATGGCCAGCGTCACCGGCTCGTCCGACAACTCGTTTGCCATCATCAGATCTTCGTGCGTGCGGCAGATCTCTGCGTCAATACCAACGATTTCCTTCAGCCGCTGACGGATCATGGAGGTGAAGACGTTTGAGTCTTCCGCCACGATGATACGAGCCTCCGGAAACTGTTCGCCAGAGTATTGCATTCCGGAAATCCCGAGGTACGTCATGATCCGCCTTCTTTATATTCGTGATGCATTGAATATAAAAAAGCAGACTTGCAGAACCCTTAAGCGAATCGGGGACAAGTAGCACAATCAAGCGAAAAAGGCGGCCCCAGGGAGCCGCCTTCAAAACATGGTCAATCAATCCTTGATTGCGCCGATCAGCCGGCGCGGATCGCCGCGTTATCAGGGTCAAACGGGCTTTCCGGCACCACCACCGCATCAAACAGTGTGCCGAGGATCTTGATCTTCAGCTTGGTGCCGACGCCTGCATGGTCCGGCCGCACCATGGCAAGCGCCACAGACTTGCCGATACGCCAACCGTACGCACCGCTGGTGGCGCGCCCGACGAGGTCGCCGGCCTCGTTGTAGATCGCTTCCGAGCCACGAGCATCGACGTCCGTATTGCCCTCGACAATAAGCGTGACGAGGTTGGAGCGCAGGCCCGCGTCACGTGCAGCCAGCATGGTATCGCGGCCGATGAACTGCTTTTCCGGACGGATGAAACGATCAAGGCCAGACTCGTAGGCATTGTATTCGATCGACAGCTCGCGGCCCATGTTGCGATAGGACTTTTCGACCGCCATCGACACCATGGCCCGGATGCCGAAGGGCTTGATGCCAAACTCGGCGCCGGCTTCCATCAGCTGATCGAAGATGGTGGCCTGCATCTCGATCGGGTGATGCAGCTCCCAGCCGAGTTCGCCGATGAAGTTGACGCGCAGCGCATGGGCCGTTGCAACGCCCACCGCGATCTTCTTGCCCGTCAACCAGGGGAAATCCTTGTTGTCGAGGCTGGTGCGGGTGAGCTTCTTCAGCAACTGGCGCGACTTGGGGCCGGCGAGAACAAGCACGCCGTATTTCTGCGTGATCGGCTGCAGGGTGACGGAACCATCCTTTGGCGCCAGGCGCTGCAAGAGGTCGTGGTCATGGGCTTCGAGGAAACCGGCAGACACCATGTAGAAACGATCCGGCGCCCACTCATAGACGGTAAACTCCGCCTTCACGCCGCCGGCCGGTGTCGGCATGTGGCAAAGCGCGATGCGGCCGCGCTTCTTGGGGATCACGTTTGCGAAAATCGATTCGAGGAAGGCACGCGCGCCGGGGCCGGACACTTCCATTTTGGCGAAGGCCGACATGTCGAGCACGCCGACATTCTCGTGGACATTCTTCACCTCGTTGCCGACATGCTCAAAATAGTTCGAGCGGCGGAACGACCATTTTTCGACAATGCGGCCATCTTCCGTCGGCGGCGCATGGTTGTGGCTGGTGAGGACATCGGCACCGACGCCGAGCTGATCGGCGGGCACTTCATAACCTTCCGGCGCAAACCAGTTGGCGCGCTCCCAGCCATAAACCGAACCGAACACGCCGCCCATCTTCTTCAGGCGGTCATAGACCGGCGTGACCTTCAAAGGACGCGCGGCAGAGCGCTCCTCATCCGGATAATGCATGGTGAAGACATTGGCATAGGCTTCCTCGTTCTTGGCAATGAGGTAACCTTCCGTCGCGTAAGGACCGAAACGGCGCGGATCGACGCCCATCATGTCGACGGTGGGCTCGCCATCGACGATCCATTCCGCCAGCTGCCAACCGGCGCCGCCGGCCGCCGTGATGCCGAAGGAATGGCCTTCGTTCAGCCAGAAATTGGTGAGGCCCGGCGCCGGACCGACGATCGGGTTACCATCAGGCGTGTAGGCGATGGCGCCGTTATAAACCTTCTTGATGCCGACTTCGCCAAAGGCCGGCACGCGGGCAATCGCCGTTTCGATATGCGGCATCAGGCGGTCCAGTTCTTCCTGGAACAGCTCGTATTCGCTCTCGGCGGAGGGACCGTCGACATAACAGACGGGCGCGCCGACCTCGTAAGGCCCGAGGATGAGGCCGCCGGCCTCCTCGCGCATATACCAGGCGCTGTCGGATTCGCGCAGAACGCCCATTTCCGGCAGGCCCTGGCGGCGACGCTCCAGGATCGCCGGATGCGGTTCGGTGACGATATACTGGTGCTCGACGGGGATGACCGGCACGTCGAGGCCGACCATTTCGCCGGTCTTGCGGGCAAAGTTGCCGGTGCAGGAAATGATGTGCTCGGCGGTGATCTCGCCCTTGTCGGTCGTCACCTTCCAGAGCCCGTCCGGCTGCTGCTCGATGGCGGTGACGGTGGTGTTTCGGTAGATGGTGGCCCCGAAATCACGCGCGCCCTTGGCCAGCGCCTGCGTCAGATCCGCCGGCTGGATATAACCGTCATCGGGATGCTGGATGGCGCCGAGAATGCCGTCGGTCTCGCAGAGCGGCCAGATCTCCTTGACCTCTTCCGGCGTCAGCATGTTGACCTTGACGCCGATGGTTTCGGCAATGCCGGCGTAATACATGTACTCGTCCCAGCGGTCCTTGGTGCGCGCGAGACGGATGTTGGACACCTTTGAAAAACCGACATTCATGCCGGTTTCCACCTGCAGCTCCTCGTAGAAGCGCACCGAATATTTGTGCAGCTGGCCGACCGAATAAGACAGGTTGAACAGCGGCAGAAGGCCCGCCGCATGCCAGGTGGAACCTGACGTCAGCTCCTTGCGCTCGATGAGCACGGCATCGTTCCAGCCCTTTTTTGCCAGATGGTACAGCGTGGAAACACCCACTACCCCGCCACCGATCACGACCGCCCGTGCATGTGTCTTCATCTGAGCATCCCCTCTGACCAGACGGGTGCCCGATGAACGGCACCCGCGCATAATTTTCGCGCCGACTATGCAATCACCAGCCGCCAGCCAAACGCCTGTTTACGACATGCGCCAAGCTTGCCGCGACGAGGGCAAAATTGACGGCTGCCAAATGCAGACGCGCCTTGGTCACGGTTCAGGCAGGCTCGGGAGACGCCCCCTCACCTTCGCCATCCTTGTCTGTCTGCGACGCCTTCTCCTGAGGCTTCGGAGCCGAAGGCTCAAGACGCGTCAGCACGGTGCCGCGAATATTCACATCCTGATGCGGATAGGGCATCTCGATGCCTTCCTCGCGGAACCGCTTCAGGATCTCGGCACGCAGATTGTTGCGCACGGTCAGGCCATCGTTCATGTCGGCGAGGTGAAAGCGCAGTTCGAAATCCAGCGACGAAGCGCCAAACCGCAGGAATTCCACATGCGGCTCGGGATTGCGCAGAACCTCTGGCACGGCATGCGCCAGCTCCAGCAGCAACGCAATGACACGCTTCGGATCCGAATCATACCCGACGCTAACAGGCACTTCCGAGCGCTGAATGCGGTTGCGATGCGTCCAGTTACCGACCGCAGCATTGATGAGATCGGAATTCGGCACGATGATCGACTGCTTGCGGAAGGTTTCGATCTCGGTGGCGCGCACGGAAATGCGCTTGACGATGCCTTCCGTTGTGCCCGTCACAACATGGTCACCCACCTTGAACGGCCGTTCCACCAGAAGGATGAGGCCGGAAACGAAATTGGACACGATGTTCTGCAGGCCAAAACCAATACCGACGGAGAGCGCACTGGCAACCAGCGCAAGGCTCGAAAGATCGATGCCGGCCGCCGAAATGCCGATGACAGCCGCAAGTCCGATGCCGAGGTAACCGATGCCGGTCTTGACCGAATTGCGCACGCCGGCATCCACCTGGCTGCGGGCCATGACATTGCGGTCTATCCAGCGCTGCGCCCAATGGGTGCCGAGATACCCCAGCAGGAACAGCAGCACGCCGCCGAGGATCCCGATGAGCGAGATATTGATGCTGCCGATGGAGATCTGCGTGAACAGACGATAGGCGGCGCTCTGGATGTCCTGGATCTGAAAACCCCAGGTGAGCAGGATCAGCGGCACGCCGAACAGAAGCGCCACCGCATAGATGCCAAGCCCCGCCGCAAGCCCGATCTGATCCAGCGCCACTTCACCGAGCTTGAAGCGCTCGGCAAAATGACGACCGACCACGGTATTGGCAAAACTGCCCTGCTTGCCGACAGCCTTGCCCGATAGAAGCCCGATATACATGGTGACGATCATGGCACCGGTGAGCACGATCTGCGTGGAGGCAAACCGCGCCAGCCCGACATAACCGGTGAGCACGGCAAAGATCAGCCCAAGCCCCATCGCCCGCATCAGGAGCGGAACGCCGCGCGGCCAGGGCCGCCCCGCTTCCTCCGGGTCCTTGCTGTCTGCAAGTTCCGGGCGCAGGAACGACATGCCGATGAGGATCAGGCCGACCAGTACGGAGGCGACCAGGCTCTTGACGATGGTCAGCACCACCGGCGAATTCAAGGCTTCGCCGATGGCGCTCAGCACGTAATCAAGCCCGTTGATAACGGCCATGCCGAGCACGAGCCAGTAGAGCCATCGCCCTCCGCGGTTCGACACATGGGCAAGGCGCCAGTTCGGATGCTCGGGCGCAAACAACAGCCCGCACAGCCGCGCCACGAAGAACACCAGCCAGACGAACCCGAAGAAGGAAGCGATCATCGGCGCCACATCCGAGCGCAGCACATTAAAGCTGACAAGGAAAAAGAACGTGGCAATGAGGAAGGCGGTCAGCGACGCCGTCTGCACGATCAGCGACCAGAAGGCAAAGGACAGCCGCGTGATATAGGGGGGATTTTCCACCGAAAGGTCGCGGTTGATCATCCGCCCGAACAGCCGGTAGCCACCGGCCAGAAACAGCAGCGCCGCACAGATCGACAGGAAGATCGCCGACAGAAGCTGCAGCTTCTTGAATTTCCAGGCAAAGCTGATCCAGCCGGACATGGCGCCGTTGAACGCGCGCACCTCGGCGGTGAAGGCTTGGGCCGCGTCAGTGAACACGGCCGCCGACAGATCGGTATATTTCAGCAGCCTTTCGGAAAACAGCCGACGACGCTGCTCGGTGATCTTGGCTGACAGCGACCGCGCGGCGGCCACCACCTGTCCGGCTTCGGCCGAAACGGCATTCAACTCGTTGCGCTCGGTCATCAGCCGTTTGCGCTCTTCGGTGACGACAAGCGCTTCTGGCGGCTGGCCCTCCTGCGGCGGTTCGCCAAGCTGGGTGACCCTTGTCTGGATCTGCTCCAGCCGCTGGCGGGTCTTCACCATCGTCTCGTCCACATGCGTGGCGAGATCATCGGCCTGTACCTTGAATTCGGCAAGGCGAAAATCCTCGACATCGGCGTCTGCCGTCTGCGCTGTTATCGTTTCCAGCGACTTGCGCGCATTGGCAAGAACCGCCTCGGTGTCGACGGTCAGAGCATCGTTGCCGGGAAGCGTAGCGCCCGGAGCGGCATTGGCTGCCGGTTCCGGGGCGGAGGATGTCGGGGCGGCCTGCGGATCCTGCGCGCGCGAAAAGCCGGCGCTGAGGCTGGTCGCGGCCAAAGCGAGACCTGTGACAAGCAGCGCCAGGCGCACAAAGCCGATGGACCGGTCGAAAGGCAATTTCATCACGTCGGGAACCCCAGGCAGGTGAAGCTTCAGTCCATAAGTTCAGTTGTTCCCGAAGGAAAGTGGATTGACGCAAGGAGTTGCCGCTTCGACACCGGCGAAGGGGCAGAACTAAGGCATGCCGAGACGGCGGCCTTGCGTAAAACCGGGGCATGTCGGCGCTTCAACCGATTTTACCTCTGCTGGAACATTCGGCACGGATCGGCGTTGACGGCCCGACACCTATGAAACGAGAGGGTAAGGTCATGGAAAACGCAGGTATCGGCTGGATCGCAGCCATCATCATCGGCGGCATTGCCGGCTGGCTGGCAGAGCAGTTCATGAAGAGCAACATGGGTGTTCTCATGAACATCATCCTGGGCATCGTCGGCGCCATCGTCGCCAACGCCATCCTCAGTGTCTTCGGCGTCGTGCTGGGCGGCTGGATCGGTTATCTGATCGCAGGCTTTATCGGCGCCTGCATCCTGATTGCCGTCGCGCGCATGATCAGGCGCTAACACCTAAGACGGGTGAACCAAAAAACCGGGTGCCAAGGCATCCGGTTTTTTTATGCCTTCAAGAAAATCAGGCTAGCTGCATCGAATGCGAATTAATCCCGAGGTGACGGGCGAGCACCTCGACCACCAGATTATGATCGTCCCGCTGGGGAAGACCGGACACGGTGACCGTGCCGATACAGCCGACTCCGTTGACGAAAATGGGAAAGCAGCCGCCGTGGGCCGCATAGTCGGCGCTTGAAAGCCCCCACTTTTCTTCCATTGTGGCATTCTGTGCTTTCAGCTCTAGCCCGAGCCCATAGCTTGAGCGCAGGAACCGCTCGACCAGATTGCGCTTGCGGCGGATCCAATGCTCGAAATCCGGCCGTGCTTCCGGAAGAGCTGAGAAAAACGCTTGCATGCCGTTGATGCGAATATCGATGGATAAAACCAGACCTCGCTCGTCGGCACGCCGGCGCAGATTCTCGCCGACCGACCAGGCGCTGGCGAGATCGAAGCGATCAAACCGCAGCAGCCTCTCCTGTTCGCCAACCTTTGCAATATCGTCCTCGATAGCCATCGGCATTCCTCCCCTTGTCACTCCCATGTTGGGAGCGAACCGCACTGCTACAATAGCCCATAAAGCCGACCCGCAACCAGTTCGACAACCCGATTTAGCCCACCTTCACCGACTGCCTTCCGCAGGCGCTGGCCATCGATTGCGTCCGTCTGGGGAGTAAAAAATTTTCCCCGGCCAAAAGCCCGGCTTTGCAGGCGCTTTGGAACAAAACCCTGCGATCTCGGAAGGGCCTGTTGAAAAGAAACGAAAGTTTTTTTGAAAGGGCGCTAGACAAGCTGAAACATCCCCTTTATACGCCCTCTCACACCAGCGGCGCCGCTGAAACGCAGGGCCGCACGGATGGGTGATTAGCTCAGTTGGTAGAGCAGCTGACTCTTAATCAGCGGGTCGTAGGTTCGAGCCCTACATCACCCACCAGTCTTTTTCAAAGATATTTTGAAGCTGCTGCGGTTCCTCACGGGACCCGGCTGCTTCATTGCTTTTGCCGGATTTTTCCGGCCTTCCTTCGACACCGATTCGAATCATTTGCGGCAGAGGCGCCTTCTTAAGGCGCATAAAAAAAGTGGCGCGAACGCCACTTTTTTGGAAGTCATCGGGAAAGACAGTGGCCGCGCGCCGCTCAGGCGCGAGCGTCAAGCGCCTGCTGTTCTTCCTCGGCAAACAGATGCTGCAATTCCATCTGCACGGCATTCATGAACAAAGCCGCCTGATGGGAAATTTCTTCGCTCGATGCGCCCTGCTGCATCAGCCCCTTCGCAAGAGCCGCCATCTCGGCGCGCCAGAAGCGATTGGCGTCCTCGCCATGGATATCGAGCAGTGCCTGCGCACAACGCTTGATGTCTGCCCTACGTCGATCGGCGGGGAAATGTGCAAGCGCCATGATGTCTCCTAATACGCACGCAATCGAATCAAATCACTAAGGTTGAACAATCGCTGGAAGTGGTTCCCAAATCCTAAACAGGATGGTGAGAAGGCCGATCTATTCCAGTTTCGGCGCAAAAAGGCGGCTTCATCCGCACCAGGGTTTGGCTGCGTCGGAAACGCCGTGCACAAGACCTTCGCGCACCAGCTGCTGGCCGATGGACTGTCCGTTGCGCATGACCACCCTCAGCTTGCGGCCACGTCCGTCTCCATCGGCGTTCGGCCAATCGACCAGATCGAAACCGCCCTGATTGAGGAGATCGCGGAGCCGGACCTTGGCGGCAAATCCCTTTTGCCGTTCGCTGTCGCAGCGGGCATTTTCGGTTTTTGGCGCAACGACGTCGGCCAGCCGGATTTCCTGCTTGTGAAACCAGAAGACGCCGCCATCGGCGACGCAATTATCGAGGCCGGACGTGCCGCAGAAATAGAATGTGTTGCGGTAACCCCGCCCGACCAGCGTCTCGCCCATCTGTTTGTCGGCGCCAGCACCGGCTAGCGGCAAAGCGGGCTGTCGTGCCAGCACTTCCTCTACCGTTGACGCCTCACGCCCACGCCCGACGGGAAGCGGCGGCACCGGCACCGTAGCCTGTGGCCTTGCTGGAGAGGAAGCCGTGCCCTGACGCGCGACGGAAACCGGTCTGGAGGCGGGCGGTGGGGTCGACAGGCTTGGAAAGTTACTCGCGACGAAGCGGCGCAGTTCCTTGGAATTATCGTAGGCGACGATACTGCCGAGCACCACGACGAGCGCCAGGAGCCAGAACCACAGGCGACCGCCCGTTGTCTTTCTGGTTGTTTTTCGCCGGCGTTTTGGCCGGCTGGATGCTGCTTTTGCCATGTCTGTCCCATCCTGATGCGGGCCATCATCATCATGGGTGGTTTCCAAAGAGTTTTCATGACGGCGTTAAGACGAAATTTACCGCAAACGCCCGCGCCACCCAACGGCAAGGCCATGGGCCAGGCAGACGGCAGAGGCCGATGGAACCCGGGCCGCGGCCGGAAGTTAAGCCGGCATGCCTTCCACACGAAGGCACACCCCATGGGAGGAAGACATGGAAAAAGCACATTGGCAGAACCCCGTCAGGATTGGCCGCGAGGTCATCACCGGCCCGCATGAGGCCATCCGCTTCATGGATTTCCGCTGGCCAGCCATTAAGGGCATGTGTTTTGCAAAAGCGCATCTCTCGTGTCTGGCAGCGCTTGACGGCCGGGAGGCGCCGGATGCCGCGCGTCAGCGTTTCGAAGCGGCGGTGGAAGAAGCAAAGCTGCACTGAGGTGCGCGCCGGCCTTGTTCCCTGATCCGAGCAAGCGGAGCCATGGGTGGAACAGGGAACAAGGCCGGCATGCCTGCGTTAGGTCCTTTGAAACCTCACGTCAGGCGGCCCCATGTCTTTGCTCCGATCTTCGATTTCCACCCCCGCATCCACGCTTTCGCCCACGTCCGGGCCAACGGGCAAGGCACCGCGCATCTATTATGTGCATCCGCTTGAATTGAGGGGGATCGAGGCCTGGAAGGCCCTTTTCGCACATGCCAAAAACCTTGGTTTCGACACGGTGCTGAGCACACCTCTCGGGGTTCGCGCGGCAGGCGCCAGCGTTTTCATCACGGCGGATTTCGACCGTCTCGACCCAGATCTAGGGCTTGGGGACGATGTGGCGGCAGGTCTTCGGCTGCTGGTTGAAAGCGCACAGGATGAGGGCCTTGCGCTGATGCTCGATCTGGTCGTGGATCGCGAGGCAATGCCGCTTGAGGACGGTCAGCGTGTGCTTGCCGATCCCCGTATCCATCCGCTGGCGGCCAGCAGCCGGCCGGTGGCGCTCCGTGACGAGCAGATGCTGGACGATTATGTGGCGCGCTGGAACGCACGCATCGAACTGATGCTGGGGGCCGGCATCTCCGGCTTTCGCTGCCTCGGTATCGATCATCTGCCTGTAGAAGCATGGTCACGCCTCATCACCTCGGCAAGAATGCTGAAGCCTGACACAAAATTCCTCGCCTGGACGCCGGGCACCGGCTTCGAATTTCGCCGTTACCTTGCAGATCTCGGCTCAGACGGTTTCGATGGCTGCTTTTCGTCGCTTGCCTGGTGGGATCTTGAGGAACGCTGGTTTCTTGAGGAATACGAGATCCATCGCCGCTTCCCGTTCCAGATCGCTTTTCCGGAAGTGCCCTTTGGCAAGCGCATCGCCCATGGCATGGACAGCACCGAAATCCGCATCCGGCGCGCGCGCCAGGCCCTGCAACTGGCCGGCGCGCTGGCCGAGGGCCTGATGGTACCGATGGGATTTGAGGTTGGCGCCACGGCGCCGCTCGATCCGACTCACGGCCATGGTACCGGCCTGCGGGGCCTTGCGGACGGTGGTGTCTATGACCTCTCCGCCGATATCCGCGCCCGCAACGACCAGCAGAAGGACGCGCGCCTGGTTTCGGGCGGACGTCCGCTGCGGCTGATTGCAGCGACCCAGACGCCGGCCATTGGCCTGATGATGCCCGATGCCGAGGATATGCGCAGTGCCGCCGGCGTGCGGCTTGTCGTCGTCAACCGAGACCTCAGACGCTCGGCTCCTGCCCCCCTCAACGCCGTGCGTGAGGCGGCCTCCGCCTTCCTTCCGCTCACCGACACCGTCACCCGTTCTCCCCTTGCGCTGACGGGGCCGCTGCGCCTCAAACCGGGCGAGTTGCGGCTGTACGAGGGCACCGTTTCTCCCGCCATCGTCGATGTTGTCGCCGTACCAGATGTGATGGAAGCAGCCGCCTCGCCGCGCCTTGCGATCGAAAAAATCACCCCGAGCGTTGATGAGGGCCGTTTTCCGGTGAAACGCGTCGTGGGCTCCACCGTGGAGGTGGAGGCTGACGTGTTCGGCGATGGCCATGACCCGATTTCGGCCAGTCTGTTCTACCGCGCCGCCGACGAAGCAACGTGGAGTGAAGCGCCGATGCGCCATGTGGTGAACGACCGCTGGCGTGCGGAATTTCCGCTGCGGCGCATGGGACGCTACGAATTTGCCGTGGAAAGCTGGCGCAATCCCTTTGCCATCTTCCGCTACGAGCTTTCGAAAAAACATGAGGCGCGGCTGGATCTGACGCTGGAAACCATCGAGGGCATCACGCTTATCGAGGAGGCGAAAAAAAGTGCGTCGGGCGATCTCGTTACCCGATTGACCTCTCTTCACGACAGACTGCAGGCCCTTGGCCCCGCCGAGAAGGTAGAGACGCTTCTCTCCGCCGACACATTCCGGCTCATGGCCGAGGCAGACCGACGCCCGCACCGGGTGCGCTCGGCTCCCATGCCCGTTGATGCAGAACGCCGCGAAGCAGCTTTTGCCAGCTGGTTCCAGATCTTTCCCCGCTCCCAGAGCGGCGATCCCAACCGTCATGGCACATTCGATGACGTGATTGCCCGGCTGCCCGCCATCCGCGACATGGGATTTGACGTGCTCTATTTTCCGCCGATCCACCCGATCGGCTCGACCAACCGCAAGGGCCGCAACAACAGCCTGACCGCCGCCCCCAATGATCCCGGCAGCCCCTACGGTATCGGTTCGCCCGATGGCGGCCACGATGCAATCCATCCTGAGCTTGGCACGTTTGAGGATTTCCGCCGTCTTGTTTCGGCAGCTTCAGACCATGGCCTGGAAATCGCACTCGACCTTGCCATCCAGGCCTCGCCGGATCACCCCTGGCTGAAGGAACATCCCGGCTGGTTCGACTGGCGCCCCGACGGCACCGTGCGTTACGCCGAAAATCCGCCTAAGAAATACGAGGACATCGTCAACGTCGATTTTTATGCGAAGGACGCCGTGCCATCGCTTTGGACCGAGTTGCGCGATGTCGTCCAGCTCTGGGTCGACAATGGCGTCAAACTGTTTCGCGTCGACAATCCGCACACCAAGCCGTTTCCCTTCTGGGAGTGGCTGATCGCCGATATTCGCGGCCGCCACCCTGATGTGGTGTTCCTGTCGGAAGCTTTTACCCGGCCGAAGGTGATGTATCGCCTCGCCAAGGTCGGCTTCTCGCAGTCCTACACCTACTTCACCTGGCGCAACACGAAGTCCGAGCTTGAAACTTATATGCGCGAGCTGACGACGGAAGAGCCGCGCGAATTCTTCCGCCCGCATTTCTTCGTCAACACGCATGATATCAACCCGGACTTTTTGCAGAACGCGCCACGCTCCGCCTATCTGATCCGGGCAGCCCTTGCCGCCACGCTGTCGGGCCTCTGGGGTGTCTATAACGGCTTTGAGCTTTGCGAGGGCCGCCCCGATGCCAAGCGCAAGGAATATGCGGATTCGGAGAAATACGAGATCCGCGCCTGGGATTATGACCGGCCCGGCAACATCAAGGGCGAGATCACGCTCCTCAACCGCATACGTCGGGAAAACCCCGCGCTTCATTCGCATCTGGGCCTTCGCCAGCTCATCGCCTTCAACGACAACGTGATGTTTTTCGAGAAGGCGAGCCCGGGTCGCGAGAACGTTCTGCTGATCGGGGTAAGCCTCGATCCGCACCAGCCACAGGAAGCAGATGTAGAGATACCTCTCTGGTCATGGAACCTCCCGGACCATGGCGCGCTTAACATGGACGACCTGATCACGGGTCAAAAATTCACGCTGACGGGAAAATGGCAAAGGCTGCGGCTTGAGCCCGGCATGCCGTTTTCCGTCTGGCGCGTCCGATAAGGGAGGACTTTTATGGATATGATGCAGAACCAGCAGGCCGAACAGGACCTGTTGTGGTACAAGGATTCCATCATCTATCAGCTGCATGTGAAGTCCTTCTTCGATGCAAACGGCGATGGCATCGGCGATTTCGCAGGCCTAACCCAGAAGATCGACCACATTGCTTCGCTCGGTGCGACAGCCATCTGGCTCTTGCCCTTCTTCCCCTCGCCCCGCCGCGATGACGGATATGACATCGCAGACTACGGCGCTGTCAGCCCCGACTACGGCACGATGGAGGATTTTCGCGCGTTTGTGGATGCGGCTCATAGCCGTGGCATCCGCGTCATCATCGAGCTTGTCATCAACCACACGTCCGACCAGCACCCCTGGTTCCAGCGCGCGCGCAATGCGCCGGCGGGATCACCGGAGCGAGACTTTTACGTCTGGTCCGATACGGACCAGAAGTTTCCGGAAACGCGCATCATCTTCCTCGATACGGAAAAGTCCAACTGGACCTGGGATCCGGTTGCCGGCTCCTATTACTGGCACCGCTTCTATTCCCACCAGCCGGACCTCAATTTTGATAATCCGCAGGTGCTGGACGAGCTTTTGTCCGTCATGCGTTTCTGGCTGGAAACAGGCATCGACGGTTTCCGTCTCGACGCCATTCCCTACCTGATCGAGCGCGAAGGCACGAACAACGAGAACCTGCCCGAGACGCACGACATCCTGAAAAAGATCCGCGCTGCGCTGGACGCCAGCCATCCCGGCAAGGTTCTGCTGGCTGAGGCCAACCAGTGGCCGGAAGATACGTCGGAATATTTCGGCGATGGCGACGAGTGCAACATGGCGTTCCACTTCCCGCTGATGCCACGCATGTACATGGCGATTGCCAAGGAAGATCGTTTCCCGATCACCGACATCATGCGCCAGACGCCGGAAATCCCCGAAAACTGCCAGTGGGCGATTTTTCTGCGCAACCATGATGAGTTGACGCTGGAAATGGTGACCGACGAGGAGCGCGATTACCTCTGGAGCATCTATGCCTCAGACCGGCGCGCCCGCATCAATCTCGGCATCCGCCGCCGTCTTGCGCCGCTGATGGAGCGAGATCGCCGCCGCGTCGAACTGATGAATGGCCTGCTTCTCTCCATGCCCGGCACACCCGTTCTCTATTACGGCGATGAAATCGGCATGGGTGACAACATCTATCTCGGTGACCGCGACGGCGTTCGCACGCCCATGCAGTGGTCCAATGACCGCAATGGCGGCTTTTCCCGCGCCGACCCCGCCCGCCTCGTGCTGCCGCCGGTTATGGACCCGCTTTATGGCTTTGAGGCACTGAATGTCGAGGCGCAGAGCGTCGACAACCATTCGCTTCTCAACTGGACGCGCCGCATGCTGGCGCTGCGCGGCAAACACCCGGCCTTCGGGCGCGGATCGCTGCGTTTCCTCACCCCCGGCAACCGCAAGATCCTCGCGTATTTGCGCGAATACCAGGGCGAGACGGTGCTCTGCGTCGCCAACCTTTCGCGCCTGCCGCAGGCAGTGGAGCTTGATCTCTCCGAGTTCAAGGGCCGTGTACCGATCGAGCTGACGGGCATGTCGCCCTTCCCACCGATCGGTGAGCTGACCTATCTGCTGACGCTGCCACCCTTCTCCTTCTACTGGTTCCAGCTGGTGGCGGAAGCCGATGGCCCGGCCTGGCGCACGGAACCGCCGGAACAGCTGGCGGACATGGCGACGCTCGTCATGCGCCGCGACCTCACGGAGCTGATCGATTCGCCAAAACTTGCCGAAACCCTGTCGCGCGAGATCCTGCCGGCCTATCTCGACAAGCGCCGCTGGTTCGGCTCCAAGGGCGAGGTGATGAAGAAGGCAACGCTGGTTGCCGCGACCCCGATGGGCATCACCCACAACATTCTGCTCGGTGAGCTGGAAGTGGAGCTGGAAGATCACACGGAAACCTATCTCCTGCCGCTGACGGCTGCCTGGGACGATACGCTGCCGCCGGCCCTTGCCCAGCAGCTGGCGCTTGCCCGTATTCGCCAGGGACGCCGCGTCGGCTTCCTGACGGATGGCTTTGCTCTGGAGGGTATGGCCCGCGGCGTGATCCGTGGCCTTTGCGAACGCTCGGTCCTCTCCGGCCGCGGCGGAACGCTGGAATTCCTCGGCACGCACCAGCTGGACGGCATGAGCATTGCCGAGGATGTGCCGGTG
Organism: Neorhizobium sp. PAMB6716; assembly: GCF_058242805.1. Classification (NCBI taxonomy): domain Bacteria; kingdom Pseudomonadati; phylum Pseudomonadota; class Alphaproteobacteria; order Hyphomicrobiales; family Rhizobiaceae; genus Neorhizobium; species Neorhizobium sp. PAMB6716. Next base: position 1,144,515 of record NZ_CM177835.1, on the reverse strand, counting down.
CGCTGGCTGTCCGCGGAGCAGTCTAACAGCTCGCTGATCATCGCAGACCTCGCGATGGTGAAGCTCATCCGCCACATCTTTCCGGGCATCCACCCGGAAGTCGAGATGACGCGATACCTGACGGATGTCGGTTACCAGAACACTGCACCGCTTCTGGGCGAGGTGGTGCGCACTGCACCGGAGGGCGAGCGCTTCACGCTGATGATCGTTCAGGGCGCCGTGCGCAATCAGGGTGATGCCTGGATCTGGATGCTCGGCAACCTGCGCCGTGTGCTGGATGATATCGGCCTTTCCGATCACGATCCGGATGCCGTCAGCGACCTGATGCGGCCGCTGGTCGATTTTGCCGGCACGATCGGCAAGCGATTGGGCGAACTGCATGTGGCGCTTGCCGCAGATACCGACAACGAGGATTTCAAGCCACTTCCGGCCCTCTCGGAAAATGCCGAGCTGTGGCGCAAGGCGGCCGTCAGCCAGATCGAAGCCACCCTGTCGATCCTTGGCGAGGCAAACAGCGATCTGGATGCGGAAACCAGAGCCATGGTGGCGCCGCTTCTTGCCCGCCGCGATGACCTGCTGCGCATTGCAGGCGAGCTTGCCCAGTCGGCCGAGGGTGCGCTGATGATCCGCAACCATGGTGATTTCCACCTGGGTCAGATCCTGGTGGCCGAAGCCGATGCCTATATCATCGACTTCGAGGGCGAGCCGTCAAAGACGCTTGCCGAACGCCGGGCAAAGACCATTCCGCTCCGGGATGTGGCAGGCCTTCTGCGCTCGCTGAGTTATCTCGCCGCCACCGCGGAACTGGATACGGAAGCTGTTTCGGAAACGGACCACCCGGAACGAACTGCCATGATCCGCACCTTTGCCGATCAGGCAGAGCAGTCGTTTCTCGACGCCTATTTTGCAGAGACCGAACAGTCTGACGCCCTGCGCGTTGATCCGGTAGACCGCCAGCGCATGCTCGACCTCTACCTTCTGCAGAAGGCGGCCTACGAGATCGGCTACGAAGCCCGTAACCGGCCGAAATGGCTGCCGATCCCGCTATCCGGCTTTTCTGCCATTGTTAAAAGGCTCTCGGAGACACAGAAATGAACATCGAACGCTCCGAACTCATGACCGGCATTTCCCCTGACGCCTTGACGGCGTTGGTGGAAGGACGCCATGGCGATCCCTTCTCCATCCTCGGCCCGCATCCCTCGCACGGCGTGACCATCATTCGCGCCTTCCTGCCGGGGGCGGAAAATGTCGAAATTATCGCTGCCGACAGCAATGCGGTGCTGGCGCGGATGCATACCGTCCATGCGGCGGGTGTGTTTGCGGCCGCCGTGGAAAGCGGCGGGCGTTATCGCTACCGCATCACCTGGCCGGATGCCGTGCAGGAGACGGAAGATCCCTATTCCTTCGACCTGCTGCTCGGCGATCTCGATCTCCACCTGATCGGCCAGGGCACGCATTACGATCTGGGCCGGACGCTTGGCGCCCGTGCCATGGACGTGGATGGCGTACCCGGCGTGCGTTTTGCCGTCTGGGCGCCCAATGCGCGCCGCGTGTCGGCGGTGGGTGATTTCAACGCCTGGGACGGGCGGCGCCACCCGATGCGGCTTCGCCCTCAGGCCGGCATCTGGGAAATCTTTGTGCCGCGCCTTGGCCCCGGCGATCGCTACAAATTCGAGATCGCTGATCAGAACGGAACTGTGCTGGCGCAGAAGGCAGATCCGGTGGCGCGCGCCAGCGAGGCAGCCCCTGCCACCGCCTCCATCGTTGCCTCCAGCACGCCGTTTCGCTGGACCGACGAGGACTGGATGCGCAAGGATACGCAAGTGCGTTCCGGCGAAACCGCCATGTCCGTCTACGAGGTGCATCTCGGCTCATGGCTCAGGATTGCCGAAGAGAACAACCGTTCGCTCGACTGGGTGGAACTCAGCCAGCGGCTGGTGCCCTACGCGGCAAAGCTCGGCTTTACCCATATCGAGCTGATGCCGATCATGGAGCATCCGTTCGGAGGCTCCTGGGGTTACCAGCCACTTGGCCTGTTTGCGCCGACCGGACGTTACGGCACTCCGGAGGATTTTGCCTATTTCATTGACCGCTGCCATGCAGCCGGTATTGGCGTTATTCTTGACTGGGTGCCGGCGCATTTCCCGACCGATGTCTGGGGCCTTGCGCGCTTTGATGGAACCGCGCTCTACGAGCATGAAGATCCGCGCGAAGGTTTCCACAAGGACTGGAATACGCTGATCTATAATCTCGGCCGCAACGAGGTGAAGGGGTTCCTCATCGCCTCTGCCCTCGAATGGCTTGAGCATTTCCACATCGACGCCCTGCGCGTCGATGCGGTGGCTTCGATGCTTTACCGCGATTATTCCCGCAATGCCGGCGAATGGATCCCCAACAAACATGGCGGCCGCGAAAACCTTGAATCGGTAGAGTTCTTCAAGCATTTAAATAGCATCGTCCACCAGCGCTGCGCCCACGCCTTCACGGTGGCCGAGGAATCGACCGCATGGCCGGGCGTCACGAAGCCGGTGGAAGACGGCGGTCTTGGTTTCGACTTCAAGTGGAACATGGGCTGGATGAACGACACGCTCCACTACATGGAAGAGGAGCCGATCTACCGGAAATACCACCACGGCATGATGACCTTCGGCATGGTCTACGCCTATACCGAACGTTTCATGCTGCCGCTGTCGCATGACGAAGTCGTACACGGCAAGGGCTCGCTTGTCGGCAAGATGCCCGGCGATGCCTGGCAGAAAATGGCAAACCTTCGCGCCTATTACGGTTTCATGTGGGCCCATCCCGGCAAGAAGCTGCTGTTCATGGGCGGTGAGATTGCACAAAGCATCGAATGGAACCACGACGGCTCGCTCGTCTGGGATCTGCTCGACCGACCCGACCACGCCGGCATGCAGCGCCTGATCGGGGATCTCAACCGGCTTTACGCGAACGAACCCGCTCTTCAGTACGGCGACATTCATCCGGAAGGTTTTGAGTGGGTGATCGGGGACGACGCGGAAAATTCCGTGTTCGGCATGCTGCGCAAAAGCCGGGATGGAAGCTCGACGGTGCTTGCGATCTCCAACATGACGCCGGTGCCGCGGAAAGGTTACCGAGTCGGCGTGCCGCAGGCTGGCAAATGGAGCGAGGTCCTCAACACCGACGCCGGCGTTTATGGCGGTTCCAACCTTGGCAATGTCGAAGCCTGGAGCGAAGAACAGCCATCCCATGGCCAGCCGCAATCCATCCTTCTGACGCTGCCGCCGCTTGCGACCATCTACCTGCGTTGGCAGCCATGACGCCGGCGACCTGAGAGGTCAGCAAGACATGAAAAAAAGGGAGGAAGCCGCACGCTTCCTCCCCTTTTTGCTTGGCCACACTGTGTCAGCTGTCCTTTTCCAGCCATTCCGCCATAAAGGACAGGCTGCTCACGAAAACCGGCCGGCCGGTCTCATCGCGCACGTTGAGGAAGATCGACATGTGCCGGTCGCCCCGCATCTCGTCGCGTGCCATGTCAGCCAGAATTCGCCCGGCCTCCCGCACTACTTCATCTCGCGAGGATAGTTCCATCGGCACCGGCTCATGGTTGAAGCCGTCATTGTGTATATCGAACAGATAGCGGGCCATCATAACCACCGTGCATTGCACTGACACAATCGGTCGCTTCAAATAATGTTCCAGCAGAAGGCACAAACAGGCCACTCAGGCGTTGGAACTCTGACCTGCCCTACACCGACACCTGGAGACGGATCTTGATCGACGCACTGCTCTTGAACCTGGAGCAACGGGATATTCTCGATGAACGCGAGAAAACCAAGCTGAGAAGCCTTCTCACGCGGGATCGGCGGGTTGCGGCGCAGGAGGACATCGTCAAGGAAGGCGATCAGCCGACGACAAGCTGCCTATTGCTGGAAGGCTTTGCCGCCCGTTACAGCATCACCGGCGATGGCCAGAGGCAATTGACCTCCCTGCACGTTCCCGGTGAATTCATCGATCTGCATGCCTTTATGGTCAAGACGATGGACCATGGCATCGTGGCGTTATCGCCGTGCCGCATCGGGATTGCCGAGCATTCGGCCCTGAAGGAACTGACGGAAACGGAACCCCACCTGACGCGCCTCCTGTGGCTCGATACGCTGGTGCAGAGCGCCATCAGCCGCCAATGGCTGGTTGCCATGGGGAGAAGGACGCGGGCAGCGCATCTTGCCCACATCATCTGCGAGCTTTACCTGCGCCTGCAGGTGGTGAAGCGGGTGAACGCCAACAGCTTTCACTTCCCCTTGTCGCAGACGCAGATGGCCGATGTGATGGGCCTTTCACTCGTTCACATGAACCGGGTCATCCAGGAACTGCGCGGGGAAGAATTCCTCATTTGGTCGAAAGACCGCATCACGATTATCGACTGGGATCGGCTGCAACGGTTTGCCGGCTTCGACCCGATCTATCTCAGCTTGCAACGCCAACCACGCTGATTCAGCATCTGACTGATTCGGCAATGTTTTTCGCAAATACCATCGTTAAAAAATTATGAGCATTGGTCAATTTCACGCCTTGCTAGAGCGAGGCCGCGGCCCTAGGTACGGGCTGAAAACAGGTGCAGACATGAACATTGAGTCTCTTCTCGAATGGCAGGAACGCGGATCAAAAGCCCGCATTCTCGGCGCAACGGCACAGGAGAACCCCTTCCTGCGCCCCATGGCAGCCCCCGCAGTCGCTGACTGTCTTGGGCGCGACGATGTGCAACTGATGTGTGACGCCTGGATGTTCGGCTGGTCCATCGAAGATGCCATGCGCAAGATCGATACCGGCTTTTACAGCGTCCTTCTCAACGACGCGCATTTCTCGTCCGTCAGCAGCCGGGTTGCCTGACGAACTCTGTACACGTTTCACACCGGCCGTGCTGGAAACCTGACATCCAAAGACCTGTCGGACGGCGTTCGGCACGCAATGCACCATCCCCGCCTCTCCTTGCCGACGTGATCGCCTGCGAAGGTTCGTAAGGGCGCTGACGCGGACTGTACCGGCCAAAGGCCGCAGATCGAGCGATCAGCCGGCATGGGGCGCCAAGCCACATCCAAGTCACCCACCCAAGCCTCAATCGACAAGACCCTCATTCAAAACTCTGTGTAGCGTCAAGAATACCCGCAAGGGCCGCTTCCGGCTGCAATTGTCCGAGGGCGCAATTGCGCGTGGCGCACATCCATGCCGCCAGACGAGACGACCCCTTCACCTGACGGCCCTGCCCCAAAGCAAAAACCCCCGGCGGTGACGCCAGGGGTTTTTGACAATGCAATCGGCAGGATCTGCCGGAGACGATTATTCAGCGTCGCCTTCAGCGGCCTTCTTCTTCGGAGCAGCCTTCTTCTTCGGTGCCGGGGCTTCTTCGCCTTCAGCGGCATCGGCTTCGGAAGCTTCGGCCTTGGCGGCCTTCTTCTTCGGAGCGGCCTTTTTCTTGTCAGCCTTTTCTTCGCCTTCGTTTTCGTCTTCGGCGAGAAGCTCTTCCTTCGTCACGGTCTTGTCCGTCACGCCGATTTCCGAGAGCAGCTGGTCAACGACCTTCTCTTCAAAGATCGGGGCGCGCAGCGAAGCGGAGGCACCGGGCGTGTTGCGGAAGAAATCGAGGATTTCCTTCTGCTGGCCGGGGAACTGCTGCAGCTGAGCGTAAAGCGCACGCTGCATTTCTTCTTCGGTCACTTCGACGCCGGCCTTTTCGCCGATTTCGGAGAGAACCAGGCCGAGGCGGACGCGGCGTTCGGCAAGCTTGCGATATTCGTCGCGGGCTTCTTCTTCCGTCGTGTCTTCGTCGGCAAAGGTTTTGCCGGACTGGGCAAGATCGGTGTTGATCTGACGCCAGATGTTGTCGAACTCGGCGTTAACAAGGGTTTCCGGCGTGTCGAACTTGTACATCTCGTCGAGCTGGTCGAGGATCTGACGCTTGACCTTCTGACGGGTGACGTTGCCGTACTGGCCTTCGATCTGGCCGCGAACGATTTCCTTCAGCTTGTCGAGCGATTCGACGCCAAGCGTGGTGGCCAGTTCGTCGTTCAGTTCAAGCGCTGCAGGACCGGCCACTTCCTTGACGGTGATGTCGAAAGTAGCGTCCTTGCCAGCAAGGTTTGCTGCCGGATATTCAGACGGGAAGGTGACGGTGATAACCTTGTCTTCGCCAGCCTTGACGCCGACCAGCTGGTCTTCGAAGCCCGGGATGAAACGGTTGGAACCGATGACCAGTTCGGCATCTTCAGCAGCGCCGCCATCAAAGGCAACGCCATCAACCTTGCCGAGGTAGTTCATCGTTACGCGGTCGCCGGTTTCGGCAGCAGCATCCTTGGCTTCAAAGGTGCGCGCGCTTTCGGCGATCTTCATGATCTGCTCGTTGACTTCCTCTTCCGGAACGTCAACCACTTCGCGCACGACCTTGATGCCGGCGGTCGGCTTCAGTTCGATGGCCGGGATGACTTCGTAGGAGAGCGTGAATTCGAAATCGACTTCGGCGTTGAGGATCTTGTCGGCTTCCGCCTCGTCCTCGGTCATGGCAACGGTCGGCTGCGTTGCCGACTTTTCGCCACGCTCGGAGAGGATGGCGCTCGGACGGTCGCGGACGATCTCGTTGACGAGTTCAGCCATGATCGACTTGCCGTACATCTTCTTCAGATGGCCGACCGGAACCTTGCCGGGACGGAAACCATTGATGCGCACCTTGTCCTTGGCTTCCGCCAGGCGCTCGTTCATGCGCTGTTCCATGTCCTTGGCCGGGATAACGACCTTGATTTCGCGCTTCAGCCCTTCAGCGAGCGTTTCGATAACCTGCATTGTCATACCTTCATATCATGCGGCGGTGCTCAGACAGCCGTGGTTTCGGTGAGCACGACGCCGGAACCTGTCGCCGGTCGTGGCTTCGATGCAATCTCGTGCGCGCTGTGGCTCTGGGCCGACAGCTGGATCAGACCTGCGGCAGAATCTGCCGCGGAACTGGTGCGGGTAGAGAGACTTGAACTCCCACGCCTTGCGGCACCAGAACCTAAATCTGGCGTGTCTACCAATTTCACCATACCCGCGCCCCAAAACCGCGTGGAAATTCCTCGCGCAGAGGCCTTCCGGAGCGCGCGTCTCTATAACAACCGTTTTTTGTGCACGCAAAGGAAAAATGACAGTTGCCGCAGCCACGCACCGGAAACTCTGAAATGTTTCGATGGCGGCAGGATAACGCCATTGTTTACATGTTCCTAATATTTATTGCCTATGATCATCAAGGAGAAGAAGTGCCATGCGAAAGACGAATGGCTCACCTGTCGATATTGCACTGCACAATGGCGCTGAAATGCGTATAGTCAAAACAACAGCACGGACATTCTGTGCAGCGACGTGGCGGTCGGCGGATCTTTCCGCAAAAGGCCTCGGGGTTTCCCGATGATAAATTCGGCGGTTCGCACTCCTCCTCCCAGCGAACCCCGATAGACTGGCGAGATCCTCCTCCCGATCGCCAGTCATCCTCCCTGACGCCCACCGGTCCTCCCCCGGTGGGCGTTTTCGTTTCGGGCCTTGCCGCATTCAGGCGGCATGGAGCGGACAGATTGAGGCCACCGCTCATCTTTTCGCCACACCGCTTAACGGATTTTCACCAGCAATGCATATAGCGCATGGGTGGCATACGGGATGAGCGCTGTTCTTATACGCGGTGCAGCATATAGTGGCATTCAATCGATTTGAGAGACGGATCGACCCAAGCAATCCGTCTCTGCCTCAACCCATGAAGGATATGACCCATGAACATCGCTCGCTCGCTCACCAACTGGCGCAAGTATCGTCAGACCGTTTCTGAACTCGGCCGCATGTCGGACCGCGAACTGACCGATCTCGGCATCGGCCGCTCGGAAATCCGTCGCGTTGCCCGCACCGCCGTTGGCATCTGAAGACTGTCCAGCGCGACCTTTAAGGCCACGCTTTCCAAAACGCCTCCCATTCGGGGGGCGTTTTTTTTGTGCCCTGCGGCCGGAGCCGACGCCGCTTTGGCGGCCGCTCATTTTTTGCCCAAAGATGCAAATTTGTTCATCACATTGCACAAACGCATGGCAGTCGCCTGCTTTTTGCACTGCACATTCTAATTATGCGGATGTATAAGACCCTCATCGCCGCTGACGGACGTGTCAACGGACAACAAAGTTTGAGGAAGATCCCATGAACCCGATTCGTCTCGCCAAGAGCTGGATCAGCTACCGCCGCACCATGAACGAACTGGGTGGCCTGTCCAACCAGGCCCTCAGCGACATCGGCCTGACCCGCTACGACATTCGTTCGATCGCTTCGCGCTCCTTCCGTTAATCGGAAAGGGTTGCCTTCGAACCGCCGACTGTATGAGGCAGTTGCGGAACAAAGGCTGAAGCACCACAGCAGAATGACGGCCCCCAGCCTCGGCTTCGGGGGCTTTTTGCTGTCTGCGGTTTTGCGCAGGTACCGACAGAACCGCAAAAGAAAACCCGCCGGTGAGGCGGGCGCTTTCTTCCATCCGAAGCTGAATGAAGCATGCAAGGGCAGCGAACCGCCCTTGCCGACAATCCTTAACCGTCCGACAGGGCGGTGCGGGAAACAAGCGTCAGGGTGTGGTCGGGCGTGACGCGATAGACTTCGCTGTAACGCGCGCCATTTTCATCGGACACCTGCTGCACGGTGCTGCCGATGGCGCCAATGCTGAGGCGACCTTCGCTGGCGTGATGCAGGTCCTGCGCGAAAGCAATTGTTCCAGCGCCCAACAGCGCGATAGTGCAAGCAACGATAATACGTTTCATGGCTCAAATCCTCTTCTACGGCGCGCCCGGAGCGATGACGGCCCGAACGCCGTTTCTGCGGCCTTATCGGTCACGCATCCTGAAGATGGGCTTCGTTTTTGGATCCGGCAACGGGCAAAGCTTGGACCGCATCGTCATCAATTCGTGAACGGCCTGGCAGATGGCGCTGCTGCACAGAAAAACGATTTTTTCTCAATCACTTGAAGGGAAGAAACGAAGCAGGAGCGCAGCAATTTCACCCTTCACAAGCGGTTGATCGCCCTTCCCGCCCGCGCCATAAATGGGTCTGCGACGGAAATTTCGATGGCGCTTGCATATTCGCGCACCAGCCGGTCGCAAAGTTCGGCGACAGTCGGGATATCATCGATGGCCGAAACGCCCTGCCCGGCCGACCACACCGTCTTCCAGGCTTTTGCCTCGGAGCCGAGATCCATCGGCCCATGCGCCACCAGATGATCCGGATCAAGCCCGGCCGCCACGATGCTCTGCTTGAGGAAGTTTGCGTTCACGCCGGAAATGGCATTGGTGTAGACGATGTCGCCCGCCTTCGCCTCCAACGTCATGCGCTTCTGTTCGTCGCTGACAAGCGATTCGCGGGTCACCAGAAAGCGCGTGCCGAGATACGCAAGGTCTGCGCCCATCAGGCGGGCCGCGGCGATCTGCGCTCCGTTGCTGATGGCCCCCGACAACAGCAGCGTGCCGTCGAAGAAGGAGCGGATTTCCGGCAAAAGCGCAAAGGGGCTGAGCGTGCCCGCATGGCCGCCGGCGCCGGCGCAGACGGCAATGATGCCATCGACGCCGGCTTCAGCCGCCTTTTCCGCATGGCGCCGGCTGATGACGTCGTGAAACACCAGTCCGCCATAGGATTGCACGGCCTTCACCACGTCAGGCACGGCCCCGAGCGACGTGATGACCAGCGGCACCTGGTGATCGACCACCGCCTTCAGGTCCGCCTCCAGCCGCGGGTTGGAGCGGTGAACGATGAGGTTGACCCCGAACGGAGCGGCATCCGGATAGGGCTGGAGGCGCGCCCGGATCTCGTCCATCCAGTCGACAAAACCTTGCGTGCTGCGCTGGTTCAGGGCGGGAAAGGTGCCGAGAATACCAGCGCGGCAGGTTTCGACCACCAGATCCGGCCCCGACGCCAGAAACATCGGCGCGGCCACCGCTGGCAGGCGCAAAGATGAGAGAGTTTTTGGCAATGGCATAATGTCCTCCCCAGGATGCAGTTCTTGATCAAAAAGCCGGTGTGCGCCGTGGCAGCCAACCGGCAAAGCCTATGCCACCAGCCTTGGAACGCGCCAGATGCGCGGACACTTCCCCAACGGGGGGCAGATCGCCCGTGCCCACAGCACGGATATAAAACGCAGTTTACGTAAACGTCAAGGAGATGACTGGGCGCGCCTGCTCGCGGTACGGAAACGGCGGGTGGATTGAGGGCCTGGGGAAGGATGTGAGCGTGGAGGCTCGACTGGGAGGTGCGAGCTGGGAACTGGGCTTAAAGCGGGATCGGCAGCTTGAGTGGAGACAAGCCGCTGGCGCGGCAACCAACGCAGCTTTGGGCGTCCCTTCCTCGAATCAAAAGGCGCGGCCTGAACATCCGCGCCTTGCTGTTGTCTTTGCTATCAATCGAGACCGCCGCCCTCCAAGGAAGTGATCAGTCGAAGGCGGTAAACCTCTCAGTGATGCCCTCGTGCAGCCGCCACCATATCGCGCAAAAGGTCTTCGCGGCGCACGCCCTGGCGATAAAGCTCCATGGTAATGGCAGCGAGCCGGTTGGTCTCCTCCTGGTCGTCATCAGGGCAGATTTCGGCCCGCAGCCGCTCGAACACCTGCTGGCACTTTGCCAGATCCTCAGAATTCAAGGGGTCGTCGCTCGGCCTCTTCTCACTTCTGATCATTGGTACTCCTCATCATCGGCATTACGAATCACCGTTGGCGCCCATTGGGCGGGCAGCCTTACGCATCAACAACACGGCGATATTCTGTCTGGTTGGGGTGGTGGACGAACGACGGTGCCGCCTTGCGCAGCACCTTGGATCGTGATGTTCGCGATACGCTAGAGGGTGGGCCCGAGGCCCCTGGCCGCAAAAAATCGCTCCCGTCGCGCAGGCCAACACGCGCCGCCCTGGCGGCTTACGACAACGTCAACAGATGAAACATGCATGACCCTACTCCCGTCGGCCCTCATAACGATCGGGCCGGCTTTCGGTTCCCCATCTAAACCTCAAAATCTGATCGTCATGCGAGATCGATCAGAGATGGAAGGTTCCGGACGCGACCTTCACAGCCTGCCCGCCAATGCGTGCGCGCGCAATTGAACTCTCCTTCACATCCATGTGCAGATGAATGAAGGACGGGCGCCCCATCTCGACGCCCTGTTCGATCAGCACCGGATGGTGGCCATCCGGAAGCGCGTCGAAATGATGGATGGCGCCGGCAAGGGCTGCGGCTGCCGCACCGGTTGCGGGATCTTCAGAAATTCCCATATCGGGTGAAAACATCCGCGCATGAAAACGGGCAGCATGATGCACGCCGCCGCGACAATAGGCATAGACGGAGGCAAGCCTGCCCTCGACCAGCGGGGCCGCGCGCTCCCACAACATACCGTCGAATTCGATGCCTTCAACGGTCGCAAGATTGTGCAGCGGGACCATCAGGAACGGCACGCCGGCGCTCCACACCGACGGCACATGGTTCTCAAAACCGAGATCGCCGGGCTTGACGCCGAGCGCATCGGCAAGCCCCTGCCGGTCGAGACCGAGCTGGACGCGCTGGGGCATGCGCGGCAGATCGAATTCGGCAAAACTTGCCTCGCCGGAGGTAAGCCGCACCGCGCAGCGCACCGGCCCGACATTTTCTTCCAGCACGCAGACGAGATCGAGATCCGGCCGCTCGTCCGCATGGTTCCGCTCGGCAATGGCGATGGCAGCACCCACGGTCGGATGGCCGGCAAACGGCAGTTCACGCGTCGGCGTAAAAATGCGCAGCTTTGCCGCGTGGGCGGGGTTGCCGGCGGTCTGGACGAAGACCGTTTCCGACAGATTGGTCTCGCGCGCCAGCGCCTGCAACTCGCCATCCGTCATCGCATCGGCGCCGAACACAACCGCCAGAGGGTTTCCGGCAAGCCGGGTATCGGTGAACACGTCATAGACGGCGTAAGTGAGAGCCAAGGGAACCTCCTGTCCTTCGCAAACCGATGCAGCGCACCGGGAAGATGGGCGACAAACTGCCCGAGACAATACGGACCATCAACCGTTGAATTTTACCGTCCCGAGAAAATCGGGAAAAATACTGCCGACAGTTTCGTTTCCGTCAAAGCCGCCAGCCGCTGCGCAACACCACGCGCACCCGTTCTCCCGGCTTCAGAAGGCGGCGGCTGAAGGCGCGCAAGCCCTGTCCATCGCCCAGAAGCAGCCGCAACGCATACCGTTCGCCCTCGAAAACGCATGCATCCACCACCGTATCGAGCCCCTCGTCGGAAATCACCACATCCTGCGGGCGCACCAGTATCTCGGCCTTAAGGCTTCCCGGTTGCGGATAAAAGCAGGCCTGCAGCGCCGGCCAGTCCATCTGGCGCGGCATCGGTTCGCGCCACGGCAGCGACAGGATCGCCCCCTGCCCGATCAAACCGCCGACCAGCCGACCCTGCGGCCGCGCATAGATTTCATCGGGCGATGCCATCTGCAGCAGCTTGCCGTCCGCCATCACGGCAACGTCTGTCGCCAGCGCCATGGCTTCCGCCTGATCATGCGTCACATAGATCATCGTGGCACGCGAGCGGGCGTGAAATTCGCGAAACGTTTCTTCCATCTCCTGACGTAGGTGACGGTCGAGATTGGCGAGCGGCTCGTCCAGCAGCACCACATCAGGCTCCGTGACGAGGCACCGGGCCAGCGCCACGCGCTGGCGCTGGCCGCCGGAGAGGTCGGCCGGACGACGGTCCGCATAGGTTTCGAGACGCACGGCGGCCAAAGCCTCGCGCACTTTAGCTGAGCGCCGTTCGCCCGTGATGCCACGCACTTTGAGCGGATAACCGACATTATCAGCCACACTCATATGCGGCCAGAGCGCGTAGGACTGGAAGACCATCGCCATGTTGCGCCGCTCGGGCGCCACCATGGACGATGCATCGGCCAGCACCCGTTCGCCGAGCAGGATCGCGCCATCCGTCGGCTGTTCGAAGCCGGCGATCATGCGCAGCACCGTCGTTTTGCCGCAGCCGGAGGGGCCGAGCAGCGCCAGAAACCCGCCTTCGCGGATGGTGAGCGAGACATCGTCAACCGCGGCCCGCCCGGTGCCAAAATCCTTCGACAGGCGGTTGAGGATCAGCTTCGCCATGGCACCACTCCCTTGGGCAGATGTTTGGCCAGAAGTTCGAGCAGCAGCATCATGGCCACCACCAGAACGACGACCAGAACCGAAAGCGCAGAGGCGAGGTTGAAACTGCCGCTGTCATCGAGATTGTAGATGGCAACACCCAGCGTCTGCGTACCGGCAGACCAGAGGAGCGCCGAGACGGTCAGTTCATTGCAGGCGATGAGGAACACCAGAATGACGGCGGCACCGGCGGCCGGCGCCACCAGCGGCACCAGAATATCGCGCAGGCGCTGGTAAAAACCGGCGCCCGACAGGCGGGCCGCTTCTTCCAGTGAAGGATCGAGCTGGCGAAAGGCGCTGGCAATGGGGCGCAAGCTGACGGCGAGAAAACTGGAGAGATAGGCAAAGAACAGGATCCAGATCGTGCCGTAGATCGACACGCCGACAAGTGGCAGCGGGGCGGCAAACAGAAGGATGCAGGCAACCGCGAGAACAATGCCCGGCAGCGCATAGGGAATATCGGCAAGGGCCGACACGAGGGCTGCCACGCGCCGGCTGGCGCGGGCAACGAAATAGCCCATCAGCACCGTCACCAGCAGCAGGCCGAAGGCGGTTGCAAGTGACAGCACGATGGAATTCTGAAAAGCCGTGCGCGTCACCGACTGGCGCAGCAGCACTTCCTCATAGGCATGCAGGGTAAACGTCTTCAGCGTCAGTGGCACGCCGTAAGCGGGAGACAGCGAACTTGCCACAAGCGCTGCGAAAGGCAGGACCAGAATGACCACCAGCACCAGCCAGAGCAGCGCCTCCGAGACCAGCCGCCACTTGCGCAGTTCAAACACCGCCGAGCGGCCGGACAGCCCGATGATACGGTAGTCCCTGCCCTTCAGCACCCGCTCCTCGACCAGCAGGCCCGCCACCGACAAAAGTGCGATGAAACCTGAAAGCAGCGAGATATCGCCAAAGGTGCTCGGCCCAAAACTTGCAAACTTCGCATAAATCAGCGTCGGCAGCGTGTAGATCGAGGCGGGAATGCCGAGAATGGCGGGAATGCCGAAATTGCCGACGCCGGAGACGAAGGCCATGGCGGCACCCGCCGCAAAACCCGGCAGTGCTAAGGGAAGGATGATATGCGCCAGCACCTGCAAGGCCGACGCACCCGAAAGCCGTGCCGCCTCCACGGCATCGCGCGGCAGCGCAAGCAAGCCGGCCCTCAGCGCCAGATAAACCAGCGGCGCATTCTGCACCCCGAGCAGCAGCGCAATGCCGCCGATCGAATAGAGCGGCTGCGGCGTGCCGATGGGGGGCGCCATGCCGATTGCCTTCAACAGCGTGCTGGAGGGGCCGGTGAGCCCCAACCAGGAAAGTGCCGTCACCTGGGGCGGGATCATCATCGGCAGCATGAACAGGAAGCCCAGCAGCGTGCGGGCGCGAATATCAAACAGCGTTAGCAGCAGCGCAAAACCGCCGCCGAGCAGCACCGCGACCAGCATGCCGAGGAAGGAGGTGATGAGCGTATTCCACAGCGCCTGCCAGAGAGCAGGATCGGCAAGCAGCCCATCGCCGCCGCCCTTCACCAGCGACAGGATGCCGGTCACGGCAAGCCTGCCCAGCGGCAGAACGCTCAACAGAAACAGCATGATGAGAACGAACGAAAACAGCCAGCGGGGCTGGCTGTTTGACGTGTTACGCAAAAGGGGCATCGGGAACCTGGAAATCAGCCGTTACCGCCAAAGATCTCGGAAAAGGTCTTCAAGTCCTTATCGGTATCCTTCAGCGCATCGGAGGCCTTGAGCGGCATGACCTTGATCGTATTACGAGCCGGGAAGCCTGCGGGAACAGCCATGCCGTTGCGCGCCGGGATATAACCGAGCTTCAGGAAACCGTCCTGGCCCTTTTCCGACAGCACGTAATCGACGAACTTTTTCGCCGCATCGGCATGTTTGGTGGCGCTCATGATGGCGACCGGTTCGGTGACGGCCGAGACGCCTTCCGAGGGGAAAACGAATTCGATGGGCGCGCCCTTGGCCTTCTCGCGGATCGGCATGTAATCGACGACAACGCCATAGGCCTTTTCACCGGTGGCGACGGATTTCAGCACCGCGCCATTGCCGCCGGCGGCAGTCGCGCCATTTTCCTTCAGCGCGCGGTAATAATCCCAGCCGAGGGCCGGATTAGCGGTGAGCGTCTGGGCATGAATGAGGGCGGCACCCGACGTCAACGGGCTTGGCATGGCCACAAGCCCCTTGGCCTCCGGCTTTGCCAGATCCTTCCAGCTCGTCGGTTTCATCGCGGCCTGCGTGTTGTACATGATGCCGGTGGTGATGAGCTTTGTGGAATAATAATAGCCATCGGCATCGTAGAGCGAGGCATCATAAGCCTTTGCTTCCGGCGAGACATACGCCATCAGCCGCTTGTCCTGCTTCAGGCGCTCGAGCGTGACAGTGTCGGCAATCAGCAGCACGTCGGCCACCGGATTTCCGGCCTCGATCTCAGCCATCAGCTTGGCCATGATCTTCGTCGTTCCGTCTCGCACCCATTCGACTTCGACGCCGGGATTTGCCGCCTTGAAACCATCCACGGTTGCCTGGGCATCTTCGTTCGGCTGGCTGGTATAGATGACGAGGTCGGCGGCATTGGCGGAAACGGCAAGTGCGCCAAAGGCAACAAGGGCGGAAACAGCAGAGACAAATCTCTTCATGGCAGCAATCCTTCTCTAAGACGATTGCTGTCGCTAGACCACGTGTGTCTAACAGAGGTGTGACAAAGTCAGAACTCGCGCAAAAGACACAGGAGATCAGTCGATCAATTTCGCCAGCAGGACGGTTTGCTGCGTCTCCCTGACGTGCTGCCAACCCTGCTTTTGATAGAACGGAACAGCGTCCGGCGCGGCGTAGACCTCCAGCCGCCTGATGCCCCGCGCACTGGCAAAAGTCTCCACCGCGCGCATCATCGTCCTGCCGAAACCTTGGCCCTGGAGTTGAGGGATGATCGCGACGAGCCGTACGATGCCGACATCCTCTGCATCATCTGAAACATCAAGGCGCGCTGTTCCGGCGGGAACGCCGTCAACGCTGAACAGCAGTGGGAAGTGTCCTTGCCTGTGCTCGTCCGGATGGACTTCGTCATAGAAGTCCAAGCCCCGCAGCTCAAAAAGCACATGCCGGCGGATGCCGTGATAGGCTTTCCAACCCTCTTCGTCTTCAGCCTGTAACAAGCGCAGGGTCGTTGTCATGGGGAACCCCGGACCGACATGCCGTCACAGACGGGCAAGAAGCTCGGTCTTCTTGGCGGAAAACTCTTCGTCGGTCAGGATGCCGGCCTCGCGAAGACTTGCGAGCTTTTCGATGAGGCCGATGATTTCAGCGGCATCCTTGGGGCCTGTGGCGGCGACGGGTGCAGACGCCGGAGAGGCTTGCCAAGCGCTGTCGCCAGCCGGGGCCGGAGCGAAGGGTAATGCCGCCTGCTGCTGCAGCGGCTGAACCGGCGGGGCCGCTGACGGCTGCACGACAGAGGGCGACCACTCCACCGGCTGCTGAAGGGGCTCGGGGAGTTCGTCGGCGCGTCTCAGGCTCGACACCGAAAACGAGCCATACTGGCTGGAAAAGGTAAGCCCGGTATTGCTGCCCTGCTGCTGGCCGACGCCGGAGATAAAATGATCGCCGGTATCGTAGTGGGTCACGCCGCCCAAATCCTTGATTGCCAGGCGGCGGTGGGCGGGAAAGATTGCATAGGCGCTGTCGTTCTGCGCGCCGGCGCTTGAGGGCGAGCCGAGGTCCTGCGGCCACCAGACGCTCGCACCAACGGCCTCTGCCGGAAGAGCAATACGGCCTGCGGCAAGTGCCTGCGACAGCGCGTTGCAAAGACTGTCGACGGTGTTTTTCAGGCCATAATTGAACATGTCGCCGACCATGGTCATGCCGCCCATCATCCACTGGCCGCCGCCGCCGAGTTCACTGATGTTGAACTGCGCCATGGTGCCCTGCCCGCGCTGAACCGCCATCAGCATGGCAAGAACCGCATCCTCGCTGAGGCCATACTGGCGGGCAAGATCCGCAATCACGCGGCGCGTCTGGTCTGTCAGGCCCTGCATGCGATGATGTCTCCGCCAAATGTCTCGGCCGCCGATACGGCCATGCTCCTGGCCTTCATGGCACAGCAGAGGCTGGAAAGCGACGGCAATCAGGAGATCATGGGGATCTTGCCGCATGATGACACGTTTGGCGAGAAGGCCGGCAGCACCAGACAATGGCAGGGGCGCAAGACACAGCCACCCTGTCGGCAAAAAAGCGCCGCCCCCTGTTATCAAGAGGGCGGCGCTTTCGAAAATGACGGACGGCTGAAATCAGGCGGCCTTGGCTTCGGCGTTGCGGATCAGGCGGCCGAGGCGCTGGATGCCCTCCTCGATCATCGTTTCGTTGGCGCAGGAGAAGGAGAGACGCAGCGTATTGGCGCCCGAGCGATCGGCAAAAAACGCCTGCCCCGGCACGAAAGCGACCTTTTCCGTTTCGATGGAGCGCGCCAGAAGCTCGGCACCATCAAGCCCTGCCGGCAGCGTCACCCAGACGAACATGCCGCCTTCCGGCTTCGTCCAGCTGGTGCTGGCCGGCATGAAACGGGCAAGCGCCGAGAGCATGGCATCGCGACGCGCGCTGTAGGCCGCACCGATCTTTGCCACCTGAGCGTCGAAGATGCGCTCGGCAACATTGGCAATGGCGATCTGGTTGATGGTGGAGGAATGCAGATCTGCCGCCTGCTTCATCAGCACCAGCTTGCGGATGACCGACATGTTGGCGACGACGAAGCCGACGCGCAGGCCCGGCGCCAGCGTTTTCGAAAAGCTACCGGAATAGATGGTGCGGGTGTTTTCGATGCCGCCCTTGGCCGCGATATCGAGCGCCAGGATCGGCGGGATGGGCTCGCCATTATACCGCAGCGACTGGTAGGCACCGTCTTCGATGACGGCAATATCCAGCTCTTCGGCGAGTTCCAGAACCTTTTTGCGGCCTTCGAGATCCACCGTTTCGCCGGTCGGGTTGGAGAAATCCGCCGAGAGATAGGCAAATTTCACCGCGCCGCCGAGGCTTGCCGCCGTTTCGCGGTAGGCATCGGGCGTGCGATTGCCGCCCGGCGTCAGCTGGTCATAGTTCGGTTCATAGGCGTTGAACGCCTGCAGCGCGCCAAGATAGGTCGGCCAGGTCACGAGCGCCGTATCCTTCGGCGACAGGAACAGCTTGCCGAGATAATCCAGCGCCTGCTGCGATCCCGACGTGATGAAGACGTTATCCACCGTGCAGTCGATGCCGATCTTTTGCATCTCACCGACCAGCCATTCGCGCAGCGGCTTGTAGCCTTCGCTCACCGAATACTGCAGCGCTGCGTTCACCTGCGGGCTCGAAAAGATCTCCGCATAGGCATCCTTGAACGCCACATCCGGAAACAGCGCTGGGTCGGGAATGCCGCCGGCAAACGAAATGATGTCCGGCCGCTCCAGCAGCTTCAGCAGTTCGCGGATTTCGGAGGCGCGCATGCGCGAGGAGCGCGTCGCAAAGATATGATCCCAATCAAGCACGGATGTTTCCTCTTATTACGTTTCTTCTGGCATCTGCATTACACAAGTTCCGATAGGTCAGCAATACTGACTTATCGAATTTTGGTACGGCGATGGCAGTTTCGCCATGCCTTTGCGGGTTTTTGAAGGTGCCGCCGCCAAAGTTCGACAACATGCAAATCCCCCGGAGCCAACCGGATCCGGGGGATTAAAAACAATGCCGGCACCGAAGGTCCAGCCGGGACAACCGTCAGGCTCTCAGAAACGCAGCGACCATCCAGCCTTGACGCCATGGGCCGCATCTCCGTCACCGAACTGGCCGTCATAACTCACCGAGATGGTGCTGGCCGGGGTTGGCGCGAAGGAAACGCCGAGACCGACGACGGCACTGTCACGCGCAGGTTTTGCACCGGCGATATTGAAACCGTCGCCACCGGACACGAAAGCCATCTCGCTGTTGGCATTGCTGGCACCGAATGCATGGCGCCAACCGGCATGAGCATTGAGCGCGCCCTCCACCGTTCCCACCGTCGGCAGCGCCCAGGCCAGGCGCACACCGAGTGTCGAATACAGGGTGTCGTCTGTCAGGTCATTGCTGGACAAAGCCGAGGCACCGCCCTGTTCGGTAAACCCGTCGCGATCGTAATGCACGAAGGTCAGATTTCCAAACGGCTGCCAGCGAACATCGCCCTCAGACACAAGCGTGCTGACTTCACCGAATGCCTGAAGCGACTGCGCGTCATAATCGGCCGTCAGCCGATCGTTCACCGTGCCGAGTGCGACGGTGCGGGCGGTATCGATGGTCCGAAGCGTATAGGCGCTACCAAAACTGAAGCGAAGGGCATCAACCGTCGTGGCTGCCGAAAGGCCGAGGTAATAGCTGTCGGCCTCGGAAGATCCGGTATCGGAATTGCCACTGACGCGGTCGCGGCCGATGGCGGCTGCAAGCCCCACATCCCAGGTATCAGCAAAGGCGCCATTGACGCCGAACGCAAGGCCGCGGCCGGTATCGGTCGTGCCCGGTCCTAGATCGCGTCCGTCCCGCTCGCCGCGCCGTCCGAAACCGCTCATCCAGACGCTGCCGTCCCCGGATGCCTTGCGAACTTCGCCCGAAGCCGGCGACAGCGACCCCGAACCGCCCAGGTTGGACAGCATGAGATTGCTGAACAGCAGATCGGATTCGATATGCCCACCGACCTCAGCGGAATGGATGGCACCGGACAGCTGATCGAATGCCGAAGCGGTCGTTGCCCCCGTGCTCCAGAGGAGATCATTATAAAGCGCGGAAGAGGAACCGAGGCTGTCGATTGCACGGGCAACCGAGCGCGCATTGGTGTTTTCGGCGATCGCAGCAAAGTTTGCCCCGCCATTGCTCAGCTCATAGCCGAGCGTAACGCTTGATGTATTGTAGTTGACGTCAAGATCGATGAAGGTCCAGGGGTCGCGAAGACTGGTAAAGGATCCGGTGACGGTACCGCTGCCGGTCAAGGTGATAAGCTCGTAGACCGTGGTCAAAGGATTGGCCACCCGCAGGTTCGCCACAGACAGGGTCGTATCCGCAGCAATGCTGACATCGCCGCTGACGACGATATTGTCGCTGAGGCCTGATGTGGTGAGATCCGCCACATAGGTGGAACCGCTGAGGAAATTCAGGTCGCCATAAACATACAGGGTGCCGGGCGAATGGCCAGGCGCAACGGAGCCGCCATCACCAATCGTCAGATCACCGACACTGCCGGTGCCGCTTAACTGCACACCAGTTCCGACAAGAAATTCCGCAGAGCGCAAGTCGCCATCCACGATCACATTGCCGCCCGTCAGCGAGACGAGGCCGGAATAAAGGCTGGTGCCATCAAGGGTCAGCACGCCGGTCCCGGTTGCCGCAACCGTGTCAAAACCCTGGTATTGGGCGGTGTCGCCGATATCCGAGGCATCCAGCGTCGTGGCGTTTGCAAAGTCCAGCTGCAGGGTGGCATCGCCGGACGCCACGACATTGCCGGTAATGCTGGAGCCGTCCTTGAGGACCAGACGGCTGGTATCGGCAGTGAACGAGACGGCATTGCCACCGCTGGCGGTGATGGTGCCGCTGTTGGTCAGCGTTACCGAATCGCCGGTGAGGGCAACACCTGTCCCGGCTGTGGATGTGACGGTGCCGGTGTTATCGACAGAAATCGAGCCATCATCCGTTTCGGCTGTGATGCCGCTCGCACCTGAAATGCCACCTGCATTCTCAACGGTTATATCGCCGGCAACGGCGGACATCTGCAGGCCGATCGTCGCTCCTATGATCTGGCCCGTCGCGGTGTTTTCGACAGTGAGCGTGCCATCATCGGTGTAGAGATCCGCCCCGAAATCAGCGCCCTGCAGCAACCCCGAATTGGTGAGGCTGGCATTTCCGATTGTTGCCGCAAGAATTGTCCCTGCCCTGGCCGATGAGATGGCAGAGCCGGAGTTGATGATCTCGATATTGCCGACCGCCGCAGACCACGCGTAGAGCGCTCTTTGCGTCTGGGAGGTCAGTGCGCCGGAATTCTCGGCATAGATATTGCCGTTCCATTGCACCATGCGAATGCCTTCCTGATAGGCATCGATATCCCCGCTGTTGATGACGGAAACCAGCGTCTGTCCGGTTGAATTGTAGCCGCCATCGGCATAGATGCCGCGTTCGCTGCTCGAGGACAAATCGCCTGTATTGGTAATGGAGACGCTGCCGTCATTCGTCGTTGCCGAAATCGCCGAACTGCCGGTGGAGGTGATCTCCGCTCCGCTGCTGATGGTGATGTCGCCACCCGTCTGCGCACGCACCCATAACCCGCCGAAGCCGCCCGTATTGACGATGGTGACGGTCGGATCAAGCGTGACATTGATGCTCTCAACCCGCATGACCGGCGCGACATTGATGCCGCCATAGTCCGGCGTGTTGATGCTGGTATTGCTGACGGAGAGCGTCAGTACTCCAAAGACATCCGTGTCGGCGTCGAGCGGAAAGAAGTCGATCTTGTTGTCGCTGCCTGAAATCGTCAGCCCATCGACGCTGAGCGACACGTCGCCCTGATTCGGCTTCACAACAACACCGGTGTTGTCGCACTTGATTTCGGCCGCATCCCCCGTCACGGTGCATGCGGCAAAAGCCGGATCGGCCAGACCAACCATTCCCAGAACCGTTGTTGCTCCCAGGAGCCCGGCAAAGGCCGTATGGCCCAGCAAACAGTTCCTGCGGCGCTGCAACCTGAAATTCCCCCTCATGTCTCCGCCCCTCCCTTTGAGTCTTTGTGCTGATTTGAAATCACCATACAAATATCGGTAGGTCGCGCATTACCAGAAACGCGTCAGGTTTTATTTTTTTCGGGAAATCTCAGTAGCTGTCACCTCAGCGCAACTAGAAATTCGGAGGATATCCAATTTCCGGGATATCCTGCCCTCGATAAAGCCTCTGATGCTTCGATCGATACTGTCGATTCTGCACAGATGATGGGGGAACACAGAAAAATATCGGCGGGATCTCTTTTTCGATACTGCACTGCAGCACAAAAATCCAAAACGATACCATGCCGGCACTGCGACACCCGCATCGACTACATCCGCTCCGCCTGGAGCTTCCCCTTCGGATAACTGCACGCCTTTCGTGTGCCAATCGGTGAAAGCACGAAGGCCGGACGTTTTCACGTCCGGCCCCGAAGTCACGCAAAAATGTGGTGTGGCCCCGCCGCAAGGCAGGGCGCGGCGTACAAAGCTTAGTTGACGGCCTTGTCGACCAGCTTGTTCTTGCCGATCCAGGGCATCATGGCGCGAAGCTTTGTGCCGACTTCCTCGATCTGGTGGCTGTCGTTCAAGCGGCGGATGCCCTTGAAGCGGGCGCCGCCGGCGCGGTATTCCTGCATCCAGTCAGACGTGAACTTGCCGGTCTGGATGTCGGTGAGAACGCGCTTCATTTCGGCCTTGGTTTCTGCCGTGATGATGCGCGGGCCGGTGACGTATTCGCCCCATTCCGCCGTGTTGGAGATCGAGTAGTTCATGTTGGCGATGCCGCCTTCATAGATCAGGTCAACGATGAGCTTTACTTCGTGCAGGCACTCGAAATAGGCCATTTCCGGCGCATAACCGCCTTCGACCAGGGTTTCGAAGCCGGCGCGGATCAGCTCGACGAGACCGCCGCAGAGAACGACCTGTTCGCCGAAGAGGTCGGTTTCGCACTCTTCCTTGAAGGAGGTTTCGATAATGCCCGAACGGCCACCGCCAACGCCGCAGGCGTAGGAAAGTGCCAGTTCCAGCGCATTGCCCGAACCGTTCTGGTGAACGGCAACGAGGCAAGGCACACCGCCGCCCTTCTGGTATTCGCCGCGAACCGTGTGGCCCGGGCCCTTCGGCGCGATCATGACGACGTCGACCGAAGCCTTCGGCTCGATGAGGCCGAAGTGAACGTTGAGGCCGTGGGCAAACGCGATGGCTGCGCCGTCGCGGATGTTGCCAGCGATGTCAGCCTTGTAGATGTCGGCCTGCAGTTCGTCAGGGGTCGCCATCATCAGAAGGTCTGCCCAGGCAGCAGCTTCGGCAA
Organism: Neorhizobium sp. PAMB6716; assembly: GCF_058242805.1. Lineage (NCBI taxonomy): Bacteria > Pseudomonadati > Pseudomonadota > Alphaproteobacteria > Hyphomicrobiales > Rhizobiaceae > Neorhizobium > Neorhizobium sp. PAMB6716. The sequence goes on along the minus strand of NZ_CM177835.1, from coordinate 1,121,303 downwards.
CCGTCATCACCTTGAAGCCATCAGCTTCAGCCTTCTTGATGGTCGGCGAGCCGGCCTTCAGCGCGATGACGACGCCAGTTGCGCCCGAATCCTTCAGGTTCAGCGCGTGCGCGCGACCCTGAGAACCGTAGCCGACGATGACGACGTTCTTGGACTTGATGAGGTTGAGATCAGCATCCCGATCGTAATAGACGCGCATTGTAGTGTCCTTCCCTATGCGGTGTTGTTGTGCGGTTAAGTCATCAGCCGAACGCGCCGGTCAGGCATGTTCGGTATCCGGTGCCACGCCGTAAAGCTGCAGGAAGGCGTCCACCGCCCGTGCTGCCTGGCGTGCATTGTCCTTGAGCCCCGGTTCGCCGAGCAGCATGCGCACATGCAGGTCCGAAACAACGAGGCCATAAAGTGTGTGATAGGCGCTGTCGGCATCGGCAAAACGCAACAGCCCTGCCCGGCGTCCAGCTTCCATCAGGCCGATAGCGCGCCGGTCGATCTGGCGCCGGCCGTGCTCGATCAGAAGACGACCGAGCTTGGAGCCCTCGCGGCTTGCCTGACCAATGGCCAGACGGTTGAGCGCCAGCGACACGTCGCCCGACAGAACCTCCAGAAGATCGCGGCCAAAGGTTTCGAGATTCTCGCGCAGGAGATCGACCGTCAGGCGGGCCGCCCCGCGCTCGAAGGTGCGCACCTTGGCGGCCTGAAATGCAATCATCGCGGCCAGCAGGCCGTCGCGATCGCCGAACCATTTGTAGAGGCTTTCCTTGGAGCAATTGGCCGCGCGCGCGAGGCCCGATGTGGTCAACGCCTTTTCGCCGCCTTCCACGAGAAGCTTCAACGCCTGTTCCAGAACAGCGTTCTGGCGCGGTGAAAACTCCGGGATTTCTGGCAGTTCAGCGGACACGATCAGACCCTCCAACAAGTACCGTACGGTACGGTTCTGGGTTCTAGCGTGCAGCCGCATCAAGGTCAAGAGGCCGATGCAAGGGCTCTTTAAAAAATCTGCGGAAGGGTTCGGTGACCGAGAATACGCAGCAAACGGGGCCACCGCGTCCATAACTTCCAGCGTCAGCCGGCGAGATCCGAAGCATCGAAGCGGCGGCGGGCATCGCGCACGGCGGAATGGTTCTGGGCGGCCCAGTTCATCATTTTCGACAGCGGATCAAACATCGATCGGCCAAGCTGGGTCATGGCATATTCGACACTTGGGGGCTTCGTCGGATAAACGGTGCGATCAATATAGCCGTCGCGCTGCAGGTCGCGCAGCGTCTGGGTCAACATGCGCTGGGAAATATCGGGCACCAGGCGGCGCAACTCCCCAAACCGGTAAGGCTTTTCCGAAAGCGCCAGCAAAAGCAGGCTCGACCATTTTCCGGAAATCTGGCTCATCACGTCGCGCACCGGGCAGTTGGTGGCGTCCCACCGCGAAATCTGGCTTTCCGCATCCGATGGCAGCAGGTTGGCCGGCGTTCTCTGGTCCATGCGAGGTGGTTCCCTTCAGGTAACGATCACCCGGAAAAATGCCTTCTTTACACCAGCGCGTCAATTCCTATTCTATAGCTACTCTCAATTTGAGAGCAACAATTGCGGTGGCTAAACCGTCACCAAGGGGCAAGGAATATCCCATGACGAAAATCCTCGTAACCGGCGCATCGGGTCATCTCGGCGGCGCCGTCATCGCTCACCTTCTGAAGGATGGCAAGGTTGCCGCCTCAGACATCATTGCAGCCAGCCGCAGCCCGGCCAAGCTTTCCGCCCTCGCCGATCAGGGCGTCGAAACGCGGGCGGCGGATTTTGACGATGCGGCAAGCCTCGAAGCCGCCTTTGCCGGCGTCGACCGCGTGCTGCTGATCTCCACCGACGAACTGGCCTCGCCCGGCAAGCGGCTGGCGCAGCACAAGGCAGCCGTTGATGCCGCCGCAAAGGCTGGCGTCGGCCACATCCTCTACACCTCGATGCCGAACCCGGACAAATCACTGGTGTCCTTCGCACCCGATCATCTCGGCACCGAAGAGGCGATCAAGGCCAGCGGCCTCGCCTACACGATCATCCGCAATTCCTGGTACATCGACAATTATTTCATGGGCATGCCGCACAATCTGCAGGCGGGAATGTGGTTCACCTCCACCGGCGAAGGCCGCGTGCCCAACATCTCCCGCGATGACTGCGCAGCCGCTGCGGCCGCTGCCGTTGCCAACCCGCCGGCCGGCAATGTGACGCTGACACTGACCGGCGCCGAACTTTTGAACGCCGAAGAGATCGCCGCTGCCGTTTCCAAGGCCGCCGGCAAACCGCTGAAAGTGGTGCAGGTGACTGATGAGCAGCTGGCCGAAGGCGTCGCCGGTGCCGGCATGCCGCCTTTCGTGGTGGATCTCGTGGTCTCCACGGACGCCAATATCCGTGCCGGCAATTTCGAAGTGCTGACGGATGTGTTTGAAACGCTAACCGGGCGCAAGCCGCAGTCGGTTGCTGATTTCTTCGAGGAGAACAAGGCAGCACTCGGCTGAGTGCCGACCCCATTTTTCCGGTCGTCAATCCGAACGCCGGCGAACCTTCGCCGGCGTTTTTACGCGACGCCGGAGAAATTACTTGACTCCGTCAACTAATAATTGACTGAATGCTCAAAAGAGGTTCAGCCATGATCGATCTTCTCGACAGCATCCGTGATTTCAACCGCTTCTACACACACCAGCTCGGCATTCTCGGCCGCGATTATCTCGGCGCCGGTTACACGCTGGCGGAAGCGCGTATTTTGCATGACATCGGCGCGACCCCTGGCATTTGCGCAAGCACGCTGACCCGGACACTTTCGCTCGATCCCGCCTATCTCAGTCGAGTTCTCAAGGCGTTTCGGGCCAGCGGACTGGTTGCAGCAGAGCAGGACCCAAACGACAGGCGCAGCCAGACCCTCACGCTCACACCGGCGGGCGACACTGAGCGGGCGCGGCTTGCCGATCTGTCGCGCCAGCAGATCGCGCTGGCCCTTGAGAGACTTCCCGACGATGGCCGCCAGCCGCTTGCCGATGCCATCGCCGTTGTTCGCGACAGTTTCGGCGGCAGCCAGCCATCGGCACCGGTGAATTTCAGGGATCACCGGCCGGGAGACATGGGCTGGGTGATTGCCGCACAGGCGCAATTCTACACAAGTACCTTTGGCTGGAACGACCAGTTCGAGGCCCTTGTGGCCGAGGTCGCCGGCCGTTTTCTGAAAAACTTCAATCCGAAGCGCGAAAAAGCCTGGATTGCCGAGCGCCAGGGCCAGCGGCTCGGCTCGATCTTCATCATGGATGGGGGAGCGGATGTGGCAAAGCTGCGCCTTCTTTATGTGGATCCTGCCGCACGCGGGCTTGGCCTTGGCAAGGCGCTGGTCAGCGAAGCCATCGGGTTTTCACGCCGCAGCGGTTACCGCACGCTCTCGCTCTGGACCAATGATAACCTTGCCGCAGCGCTTGCCATCTATCAGAAGGCCGGGTTCCGGCTGGTCTCCGAAGAACGGCACACGATGTTCGGGCCTGAACTCAACGGCCAGACATGGGTGCTCGATCTCTGATCGCGATCTCAGATGGTTTCGCCGCAGGCGCGGCGGAAGCGGCGAACCGTTTCTGCCATGCCATATTCCAGCGCATCTGCCGTCAGGCCATGGCCGATGGAGACTTCGGCAAGATGGGGAATGCGGGCGGCAAGGGCCGGAAGGTTGGCAACCGTCAGGTCATGGCCGGCATTCACGCCAAGACCTTCGGCATGGGCTGCATCGGCCGTGCGTCCCAAGAGGTCGAGCATCTCACGCGCCTTTTCCGGCTGATCGTAACAGCCGCCGTAAGGGCCGGTATAAAGCTCGATGCGGTCGGCACCCGTCGCCTTGGCCAGCTTCACCGCCTCGACATCACCATCGCCATCGGCAAACAGCGACACTCGCATGCCCGATGCCTTGAGGCGGGCGATGATCGGCTTCAGCATCTCGCCCTGACGGCGGAAATCAAACCCGTGATCGGAGGTCGCCTGGGCCGGATCATCCGGCACCAGCGTGACCTGTTCCGGCTGCGTCTTCTCGCACAGCGCGAGAAAATCCTCCGAAGGATAACCTTCTATGTTGAACTCGGCCTTTGGAAACACATCGTCGATCAGCGCGCGCAACACCGGCAGATCGGAAAAACGGATGTGGCGCTGGTCGGGACGCGGATGCACCGTCAGCCCATAGGCGCCGGCTTGAAGCGCCACATGGCCGAGATGCTCGACGCTTGGCCACGGAAGATCGCGACGATTGCGCAGCATGGCAACGGCATTCAGATTGACGGAAAGCTTCGCGGGCATCGCATCGGTCCTCGGCAGGCAATGCCTGCATGTCTAAAGCAAAGGCTGGCGCATCGGCAACGGAATAATCCGCCCGTTTCCACGCAAAATACTGACGGATCTATCAATTCTTGTGGCCACAGAATCGCAGTTTCGCATCCGGAATAAACTGTTAACTTTAGAATTGCATAAAATAGGTGCAGCAGCCGCCGCACTTTGCACTTTCGGCAGGCAGTAGGCGGGCAGCAGGCATATGGGCTGGCGGAGCCTGTGTGCCCTGCATGAAGGAGGAGACAGCCATGCGGGTACAGACATCGAGTGAGACCATGGGGCGTCCGGCCCCGGCTTTCCTGCCCCGGATCGGACAGCACGTTTGCAATGACGGACAGCCCATCGGCATTTCAGACATGGCCGAGCTGTTTGGCGTTACCCACCGGACCTTACATTTTTACGAGGAAAAGGGCCTGATCACTGCCGAGCGGCTCGGCATGATGCGGGTCTACGATCAGCGAATGATCCGCAAGATGGCGGTCATCAACGCCTGCCGGGAGGTGGGCATGCCACTCTCTGCCATTCAGGACCTGATGCAGGATCTTTCCGATGCGGCAAGCCAGCTGGAGGCGGATGCGATTTTCTGCCGGGTGCTCGATAGCCGCAAGCGCGAACTGACCTCCGATATTTCCTCGATCCACCGGCAGATCCAGCAGATCCGTTCACTGGTCAGCGAGATCGACATTGCCCCGGAGGTGACATCAGGCGTGCATGTGGAGCCGCTGGTGTTTTCAGACCGGGACCGTCGCTGCCTCGTGCTGATGACCGAAGGTTTCAAGGGCGGAGATCTCGCGCGGCAGCTGAACCTGACGGAAGAGGAACTGGCCGTTCTGGAGGAAAGCCTGATTGTGCGGCTTGGCGTGTCCAACCGTTTTCAGGCTGCCGCCAAGGCCATCGTGCTCGGCCTTCTGCCGCACTGAGCGGACTTACCGTACGATGGTGATAGTTTCGGCAGCCCGGGTGATGGCCGTATAAAGCCAGCGCTCGCGGCTGTCGCGAAAGGCCCAGCTTTCATCGAACAGCACGACATTGTTCCACTGAGAGCCTTGCGCCTTGTGCACGGTCAGCGCGTAACCAAAATCAAACTCGTCGTAGCGTTTTCGGGTGGTCCAGGGGATCTCACCCTCTTCCTCGAAGGCCTGCTTCAAAAGCTTGATCTTGGAGGCGCCGCGGTTCATGTCGTCGTCTTCCGGGCGGATCATCAGGTTGATGCCGGGCTTGACCGTCTCGCGCGATGAACTCATCACCTGCCAGAGCGAGCCGTTGAGCAAGCCCTTGGTCGGATCATTGCGCAGGCACACCAGCTTGTCGCCGGATTGCGGATATGGCTGGTTAAAACCCTTCAACTCGCGAAGCCGCTGGTTATAACGCCGGCGCGTCTTGTTGGTGCCAACCAGAACCTGATCGGCCTCCAGCACCAGTGTCTGGTTGACATCGTTGCGCGAAATCACCTGCGCCGTGCCATAATCACCATGCATGATCTCGCGGCCTTCGCGCACCTGCATGGCCAGCTGGATGATCGGGTTGTCGCGGGCCTGGCGATGGATATCGGTCAGCAGGTAATCCGGCTCCTGCTCGGTAAAAAAACCGCCGCCGGAGACGGGCGGCAACTGGCCGGGATCGCCAAGCACCAGGATCGGCGTGCCAAAACTCATCAGGTCCTTGCCCAGTTGCTCGTCCACCATCGAACATTCGTCGATGACGATGAGAGCGGCCTTGGACAGCGGGCTCTGACGGTTGATGGAAAACATCGGCGAGACCGAGGTTTTTCCCGTCTCCTCGTTTTCCACCGCCTCCTCGCCGCGCGGGCGATAGATCAGGGAATGGATGGTGCGGGCGTTGGCCGCGCCGCGCGAGCGCAGCACCTGCGCTGCCTTGCCGGTAAAGGCTGCAAACAGCACCTCGCCATCGACATTTTCGGCAAAATGTTTTGCAAGCGTGGTCTTGCCCGTGCCGGCATAACCGAACAGGCGAAAAACCGGGCTGCGGCCTTCCTTCAGCCACTTCGAAACGGCCTTCAGGGCCTCGTCCTGTTGAGGTGCAAACTGCATGCCTCTTCCTTCACGGATTCGGAACAGAATAGCAACCTGAAACAGGAAAGCAGAGGCTGCAAACACATGCTTTAGCGAAGCCGATCATTCTTTACCGAAGGGGATCATTGGCAAGCTCGATCGGTTGCCCGTGCGGCGTTGCCTCTGCTGCCCTTTGCCAACTGTGTTGCAGGGCGAGAACCGTGTCCCGATCCGCCACGCCTTTTTCGGCAAGCAGATGCGACAGTGCGGCAACCCAGGCGTCGAAATAATCCGAACCGTCTTGCGCCCGCTCCGGCCGGTGAACCTCGCGCGACAGGTTTTCGGCCCATTCGCTCCATGAAAACACACCGCGCTCATGCAGATGCACGGTCAGCGCAAAAGCCTGCGCCTGCCATGGCTCGGCAAAGGCCGGCGCTCCCTCGGGAGAGAGGGGAAGGCCGGGCGATTGAGCAAGCGGCGAAAGGGGTTCACACTGGCTCAAGATAGCTCTCCCACGCATCAATGGACACGGTGAGCGTCGGATCGCTCCCCTCGCCCCAGATCTCCGGACCATCAAACACGACCGTATAGACCCATTGCGGATTTTCGCCGCGGCCATGGGCGTTGTCGTCGGGATAAACAAAGGCGCCCTGCACGGCCTCGATTGCGCCGGTCTTTGCCCGTGCATAACGCGGCAATCTGGTATGATCGAGCGGGTTGATGTTTTTCGTGCGCACCGTCTGGCCAACGACAAAGCGGGGAGCAGAATCAACCAGACGGTCGCAGGGCGCGCCCTTTGCCAGCACCGCCGGCACCATATCCGCCTTCAGCACGCGCTTCGGCTCGGCGGCCGTCGTGAGGGCTTTTGCCACGGAAATCTCATCTTCCGTCACAAAGCCATGACGCTCCAGAAGAACCTCCAGCGCGCGGATCCAGATTTCGTAATAGCTCGCCGAGAGATAGGCGGCAGGCGCGATGTTTTCCCGCGCATGCCGGCTTTCATCGATCGTCCAGGCACCAAACGCGCCGCAGGACAGCGTGATGCCCAGCGCCCGCTTTTCCCACTCGCCATGAAAATACGGCTCGTCCTTTTCCGGCGCGACAGGCCCGAACCCCATCTGGCCGCCGAGATCATGCGGGCCGTTCATGCCGCCACCTCCACTGTCGGTCGGGCAAGGCCGGTGCCGATCATGCTGTCACGCGTAACGAGGTCGGCCAACTGCTCCTCGCTCCAGCCTTCGGTTCCCTCGGGACGTTCGGGCACCACGAGATAACGCAGCTCCGCCGTCGAATCCCAGACGCGGATTTTTTGCGCCTGCGGCAGCACCACGCCGAATTCCAGGAGCACGCCGCGCGGATCGATGACCGCCTTGGCGCGATAGGCCGGCGCCTTGTACCAGACCGGCGGCAGACCGAGCACCGACCATGGGTAACAGGAGCAGAGCGTGCAGACGACGAGATTGTGGGTCTCCTTCGTGTTGAACACCGCACGCATGTGTTCGCCCTGGCGGCCGGTAAAGCCAAGGCTTGCAATGGCAGCGGTCGCATCCGCTGCAAGCCATGCGGCAAAGGCTTTATCAGCCCAGGCTTTTGCCACCACGCGAGCGCCATTGCGCGGCCCGATCTTCGACTCGTAAGTCTCCACGATGGCATCGAGCGCCTGCGGATCGATCAGACCCTTCTGCGTCAGCACCGTTTCAAGCGCGCGCACCCGCGCCTGCATGTCGCTGTAGTGGTTGTCGTGGTGGTGATCATCATGCTCGTGATCGTGATGGTGGTCGCTGCTCATCGCCGTGGTGCCTCTCGCATCCGTCTGGGGCCAACCATGGAACAGATCGACGCAACCAATCAAGGCCTTCGATCCGTAATCAACGACGTCGCGCCGCCGGCCTGCCGTCATTTCAGCATGGGCAGAAGGCTGAGCACGAGCAGCACCGCCATGCTGATATTGAACCATTTCAACCGCACCGGAACGGCGAGCCAGTTGCGCAACACGGAGCCGAAACTGGCCCACAGCGAAACGCTCGGCAGATTGACAAGAGTAAAGACAATTCCGATCAGCCAGACGCTGCGCAGATAATTTTCCGGGTCCGCATAGATCGCCATGGCGGTGACGGCCATCACCCAGGCCTTCGGGTTCACCCACTGAAATGCGGCAGCGCCGAAAAATGTCATCGGCCGGCCGCCGCTGCGGCCTTCAGCCAGCACCCGCGATGAACCGATCTTCCAGGCGATATAAAGAAGATAAAGCCCACCGGCGATTTTCAGCGCGAGGTACAGCTGCGGCAACGCGTGAAGCAAGGCGCCGAGCCCAAACCCCACCCCCAGCAGCAGACTGAAAAAGCCGGCACCGATGCCCAGCATGTGCGGAATGGTGCGGCGGAAACCAAAATTCACGCCCGAAGCAAACAGCATCATGTTGTTGGGCCCCGGCGTGATGGAGGTTGTCAGGCCAAAGAGAACCAGGGCGAAAAGCGCGTCGAATGTCATGGCGTTTCCTTTTCTCGCCTCCAGGCGAGACTGTCTTAAAAGATCCAATAGCGGCTTGTGATGCAGATACCATCTGATTTGACGGATGGTGGTTGACCGGCCTTCTCGACAGCCTATCTGCCGGTTTCATACTCTCTGTCTTCGCGGAGCACGCCGCGACGAACGGCCCCATTTTCAAAGGAGATTGCCATGCACCAGGATATGCCAACAGTGACGCTGAAATCCGGCCAGACGGTGCCGGCCCTTGGCATCGGAACCTGGAAGATGGGCGACGATGCGCATCACCGCGCCTCGGAAATCAAAAGCCTGCAGGCCGCCATCGATCTCGGCATGACGCTGATCGATACCGCGGAAATGTATGGCGAGGGCGCCTCGGAAGAGCTTGTCGGCGAAGCGATTGTCGGGCGCCGCGACGAGGTATTTCTCGTCAGCAAGGTCTATCCGCACAATGCCAGCCGACAGGGCGTGATCGATGCCTGCGCGCGCAGCCTGCACCGTCTCGGCACGGAGAAACTCGACCTCTATCTCCTGCATTGGCGCGGTCAGCATCCGCTCGCAGACACCGTTGCCGGTCTTCAAGTTTTGAAAGCGGAAGGTCGTATCGGCGCATGGGGCGTTTCCAATTTCGACGTCGATGACATGGAGGAGTTGATGGCGGTGCCTGGAGGCGCAGACTGCGCGGCAAACCAGGTGCTCTACAATCTCTCCCGGCGCGGCATCGAATACGATCTGCTGCCGTGGTGCCAGGAACGGGACATCGCGCTGATGGCCTATTCGCCCATCGAGCAGGGCCGCCTTCTGCGCCATCCGGACCTCATCCGCATCGCCAAATCCTATCAGGCGACGCCGGCGCAGGTGGCGCTTGCCTTCGTGCTGGAGCGCGACCGGATGATCGCCATTCCCAAAACCGGCAACCCCGCCCGCGTCGAGGAAAATCTCGGCGCCATCGACCTCGACATCAGCGACGAAGACTGGGAAGCGCTTGACCGCGCTTTCCCGCCGCCGTCGAAAAAACAACCGCTCGAAATGCTTTAACGGCTTGAATCAAAACCTGAAGACGCGGATTCGGATTACCCGAAACCCTGCGCAACCTCTTGATTATGCAAAAGTCTCCGGCGCAACGCTGGCGACTTTTGCACCTCAAAAGATCACATCCCCTGCGCGCCGCGGTTCATCGCAGCAATGCCCGTGCGGCACACTTCAATGAGGCCAAGCGGCTTCATGATCGCCACGAACTGGTCGATCTTGGAGGACTTGCCGGTGATCTCGAAGATGAAATGCGAGACGGTCGCATCGACCACCTTGGCGTGGAAGGCATCGGCCAGACGCAGCGTCTCGGCGCGATCCTCGCCAGTGCCGGCGATCTTGACCAATGCCACTTCCCGCTCGATCGGACGCTCCTGACCAAGCTGGCCGGCGCGCACCGTCAGATCCACGACGCGGTGGACGGGCACGATGCGTTCCAGCTGCGCCTTGATCTGCTCCAGCACGCCGGGCGTACCATTGGTGACGATGGTGATGCGCGACAGGTGCGCCTCATGCTCGGTCTCCGACACCGTCAGGCTCTCGATATTGTATCCACGGCCGGAAAACAGGCCGATGACACGCGCCAGCACGCCCGGCTCGTTGGTAACGAGCACGGACAGCGTGTGGCGCTCCTGAAGCGAAGTCTCCGGCGAGATGAAATAAGCCGAGCCGGTGGGTTGTAGGTGTGCGTTCATGGGTAAAATCCTTGTCCTTGTCCCTTTGGCGGCGGATCAGACGAGCTGGCGGCCCTTGGCGTCGATGGCGGTGGCGACAGCTTCGTCGGTCGCTTCATCGGGCAGCAGCATCTCGTTATGGGCCTTGCCCGAGGGGATCATCGGGAAGCAGTTGGCGAGATTGGCGACACGGCAATCGAAGATAACCGGGCCATCCACGGCGATCATGTGGGCGATCTTTTCATCCAGTTCCTTCGGATCGTCGCAATAGATGCCAGTGGCACCATAGGCTTCGGCCAGCTTGACGAAATCAGGCATGGCTTCCGTATAGGAGTTGGACAGGCGGTTGCCGTGCAGCAGCTGCTGCCACTGGCGCACCATGCCCATATACTGGTTGTTCAGGATGAAGATCTTGACCGGCAGGTTATGCTGGATGGCGCAGGACATTTCCTGGATGCACATCTGGATCGAGGCATCGCCAGCGATATCGATGACCAATGCTTCCGGATGCGCCACCTGCGCACCGATCGCTGCCGGCAGGCCGTAACCCATCGTGCCGAGACCGCCAGAGGTCAGCCAATGGTTGGGTGCCTCGAAACCAAAGAACTGCGCCGCCCACATCTGGTGCTGACCAACTTCCGTGGTGATGTAGGTGTCACGCCCCTTCGAGGCCTCGTAGAGACGCTGGATGGCGTATTGCGGCATGATGACATCGCTGGAATTGGTGTAGGCAAAAGAATTGCGCGCACGCCATTTCTTGATGCTGGCATTCCATTCGGCCGTCTGTTCCGCGGCAGGCTTGGTCGGCAGCGCCCGCCACAGGCGAACCATGTCTTCCAGCACGCGCCCGACATCGCCGACGATCGGGATATCGACGCGGACGTTCTTGTTGATCGAGGACGGGTCGATATCGACATGGATCTTGCGCGAGTTCGGCGAAAACGCATTGAGGCGACCGGTGATACGGTCATCGAAACGTGCGCCGATGCAGACCATGACGTCGCAATCATGCATGGCCATATTGGCCTCGTAGGACCCGTGCATGCCGAGCATGCCCAGCCAATGTTCGCCGGAGGCCGGATAGGCACCCAGACCCATCAGCGTCGAGGTGATCGGAATGCCCGACAGCTCCACAAGTTCGCGCAGCAGACGCGAGGCTTCCGGACCGGAATTGATGACACCACCGCCGGTATAGAGAACAGGGCGACGGGCAGACGCCATCAGCTCGACGGCGGCGCGAACGGCATTGAGATCCGCATCGATATGAGCGCGGTAGCTCTTCTGGGGTACGTGGTCGGCCTTCGGCGTGTAGGTGCCGGTGGCAAACTGCACGTCCTTCGGAATATCGACGACGACGGGGCCCGGACGGCCGGTCTGGGCGATACGGAAAGCTTCATGGATGGTGGCCGCCAGTTCGTTGACGTCCTTGACCAGCCAGTTGTGCTTGGTGCAGGGGCGCGTGATGCCGACGGTGTCGCATTCCTGAAAAGCGTCCGAGCCGATCAGCGTGGTCGGAACCTGGCCGGTGAGGCAGACGAGCGGGATGCTGTCCATCAGCGCATCCTGCAGCGGGGTGACCGCGTTGGTGGCACCGGGACCGGACGTGACGAGCATCACGCCAACCTTGCCGGTGGCGCGGGCATAACCTTCGGCGGCATGGCCGGCGCCCTGTTCATGGCGCACGAGGATGTGCTTGATATCGTCCTGCTGGAAGATTTCGTCGTAGATCGGCAGAACGGCGCCGCCCGGATATCCGAACAGATGCTCCACGCCGTTATCCTTCAAGGCTTTCAGAACGATTTCCGCCCCTGTCATCCGATTGTCTGCTGTACCCGTCATGTCCTGGTCCGTTATCTCTTGTGTGTGAAACGAGGCCTTGGGGCCTGATTGAAGGCATAAAAAAAGGCCCCCTGGAGGAGCCTTCGGTAGCGCATGGGTGGCTATCGCCGGATGGTTACACCATCCTGCCCATGCGCCTTCCCACCACGATAAGTGCGTTCGATACGATCATGGGCTGAACTGTTAGCCATAAAATTGCCACCCGTCAACGCAGATGCGCAACAAAACGTCGCCAGCACCTGATAACCGCACGTAAAATCGGCAGGAAAAGGGGTGGAAGTGCAACCTCCCGTTAAGCGCCCGCCCGTTAACGTCACCTGCCACGGGCGAAGGCCTGCCAAAGACCCCGATACGACCATTGAAACCATAGACCAATCCTTAAAGGGTCGCACGCTTGCGCCATGACGATCACCAGCACCCGGCCACTGCCCGCGATGACGATCGTCGCGATGGGCTGACGCCCGGAAACCGCTTTCTCGGACGCGTTGTGGCCTGCACCGGCGCCCACGCCACCATTGCCGCCGTGCAGGATGCGGGCTCGACGGAACTTGCCGAGCTTTGGTCTGTCGGACGGCTGATCTCCATCAGCGTCGGCAAGAACCGTGTCGTCGCGCTCACCTATTCCATGGCAACGGATGCCGGCGAATGGGGCGAAAACCGCCGCAATGAATTCCGCGTCGAGGTGGAACTGCTCGGCGAAGTGCGCGTAGGCGAGGATGGCGCCGAGAGCTTTTCCACCGGCATTTCCCGTTATCCGCATCTCGGCGCCATCGCCCACCGCATCCGGGCCAGCGACCTGAAACGCATCTATGATGCCGGCCAGGCCGACAGCTGCGTGATCGGAACGCTGGCGCAGGACGAGACGATCGATGCGACAATCCATATTCCTTCCATGCTGTCGAAACATTTTGCCATCGTCGGCTCGACCGGCGTCGGAAAATCCACCGCCGTTTCGCTTCTTCTCCACAAGGCCATCGAAGCCGATCCGAAGCTGCGGGTGCTGATCCTCGATCCCCACAACGAATTTGCCGCAGCCTTTCCCGGCAAGGCCGTGGTGATCGATCCCGAAACGCTCGACCTGCCCTTCTGGCTGATGCGGCTCGATGAATTTGCCGAAGTGGTGTTTCGCGGCCGCCCGCCGGTGCCGGAAGAACTGGATTTTCTGCGCGACCTGATCCCGGAGGCCAAGCGCGCCTTTCGCGGCAGTGCCACCGGTTCGGCACGGCGTGTCAGCGACAAGGGCACGCTGACCTCGGATACACCAATACCTTACCGCATGGCCGATCTTCTCACGTTGATCGACGAACGGATGGGACGGCTCGACGGGCGTGAGGAAAAGCCGGCGCTGCGGGCCCTCAAGGTTCGCCTGTTGTCTGCCATCGGTGATCCCCGCTATCGGTTCCTTTTTTCCAGCAACACGATCAACGACACCATCCTCCAGACGATCGCGCATATATTCCGCATTCCGGGCGACGACCGGCCAATCTCCACCTTCCAGCTCGCCGGCATTCCGTCTGAAGTGGTGAATTCCGTCGCCTCCATTCTCTGCCGTATGGCCTTCGAACTGGCGCTGTGGAGCGATGGCGCCATCCACATGCTGGTGGTGTGCGAGGAAGCCCATCGTTATGTGCCGGCGGACCGGGAGCTGGGCTTTTTGCCGACCCGGCAGGCGATTGCCCGCATTGCCAAGGAGGGGCGCAAATATGGCGTCTCGCTCGGCATCATCACGCAGCGCCCCGGCGAACTCGACCAGACCATCCTGTCGCAATGTTCCACCGTGTTTGCCATGAGGCTTTCCAACGAGCGCGACCAGGAGATCATCCGCTCGGCTTTGCCCGATTCGTCCGTCTCCACTACCAGCTTTCTCTCCTCCATCGGCAATGGCGAGGCGATTGCCTTTGGCGAAGCGATCAGTGTGCCGATGCGGATGAAGTTTTCCCGTGTCGCATCGCACATCCTGCCGCAGGCGCGTGGAGCGGGCGAGCGAGGCAGCGACAAGACGCCCGATACGGTGGACCTGCGCAGTGTGATTGCCCGCATGCGCGCCACCGAGACCGGGCCGGACATTTCCGAATTTCAGTCAGGTATCCTGAAGCGTGAGGAAATTGACCGCGCGCGGGGCGCTGACTTCGGCTCTGATCCATGGCCCGGCGAAGCGGCTGACCGGCCTCTGGAACCCTACCACCCGGACATGCTGCCCGGCGCACGGGCTGCCCCCTTTGCAGCGGAAACACGCCTCATCCGCCGCGGGCTGCCTGAGAAACAGCCTGCCCGCGACGCGCTGCGAGAGACCCGCCTGCACAGGCCGCTCACCAGCCGCACGGAAGACTGATGGAGTGGTTTTACGAGATCCGCTTCTACTCGCCTCCTGAAAAACGAAGGCTTACGCGAGCGGATCAAACCGCTGCCAGCTGTCATCCATCTGGTTGCGAAACCAGGTCATCTGACGTTTGGCATATTGGCGCGTCAGCGCCGAGCCGCGCTCGATCACATAGTCACGGCTCATCGTGCCCTCCAAAAGGCCTGCAATCTCGGAAACGCCGATGGCGCGCAGAGCGGGCGCATCGGGCGCTACATTCAAGGAAAGAAGCGCCCTCACCTCGTTAATGGCGCCGGTCTCCAGCATGATCTCGAAACGTTGGTTGATACGCTGGTGCAAGAGGCGCCGCTCCGGCAGGACGACGATCTTCTCTGCCCTGTCAGGATCGATCAGCATTGGACCTCTGGTTTGCTGAAAGGTGGCGATCGACTGGCCGCTGGCAACCATGACCTCGAGCGCCCGCACCACACGCTGGCCATCGGTGGGTGAAAGCCGGGCAGCCATTGCCGGATCGCGCTGCTGAAGTTCGCCATGCAACGGCTCCGGCCCTTCCTCCAGCAGACGGGTGCGAAACCCCTCGCGGATTTCGGCCGGGATGTCGGGCATGTCGGAAAGGCCGCCGGTCAGCGCCTTGAAATAAAGCCCGGTGCCGCCGACGAATACCGGCAGCCTTCCTTCATCGCGCAGGCGCGGCAACAGGGCTGTGACATCGCGCAACCATTCGCCTGTGGAATAGGCGGCCGTGGCCGGAACATGGCCGTAGAGCAGATGCGGCACATTGCCGGTTTCTTCCGGGGCCGGGCGCGCGGTCAGCACCCGCAGTGTGTCGTAGACCTGCATGCTGTCGGCATTGATGACAACGCCGCCGTGACGCTCAGCCAGCGCAAGCGCAAGCGCCGACTTGCCGCCTGCCGTCGGCCCGGTTATCAGGATAGCCTCGCAATCGTCCCGAAGGTTTTTCATCATGGCTCTCGTTGCCACGCTCATCGCCCATCCGTCAAACCCCGTTCTTGACGGAAAGCTGGGGGAAAGGGCCGCCGAAGCGGTGAATGCCGCCGGGCTCTACTGGCTGGCAGACGGAATTGCCTGCGACGTGGCGCTCCGCAACGAGGCGGAAGCCGCTTCCTCGGAGGCTGCCCTGCGCGCTGCCATTGGCGACATGCCTGTTGATGTCGTGGTGCAGGATGTCGAGACCCGCCGCAAGAAACTGCTGATCGCCGACATGGATTCCACCATGATCGGCCAGGAATGCATCGATGAACTGGCCGATGTGGTCGGGCTAAAGGACAAGGTGTCGGTCATCACCGCGCGCGCCATGAACGGCGAGATTGCCTTCGAGCCCGCCCTTCGCGAACGGGTGGCGCTCCTGAAGGGATTGCCGATCAGCGTGGTGGATGAGGTGATCGCCAAACGCATCACACTCACGTCAGGCGGGCCGGAACTGATCGCCACCATGCGCGCCAAGGGCTTTTACACCGCCCTCGTCTCCGGCGGCTTTACCGTTTTTACCAGCCGGATTGCAAAGACGCTGGGGTTTGACGAAAACCGCGCCAATATCCTTCTGGAAAAGGACGGCATCCTCACCGGCGAAGTGGCAGAACCGATCCTCGGCAAGCAGGCCAAGGTGGATGCGCTGGAAGATATCTGTGCAACGCTTGGCATTTCCGTGGACGATGCAATGGCCGTTGGCGACGGCGCAAACGATCTCGGCATGATCAACCTTGCAGGCTCAGGCGTTGCCCTCCACGCCAAGCCGGCCGTTGCCGCCGAGGCGAAAATCCGCATCGACCATTCCGACCTTACGGCCCTCCTCTACATCCAGGGTTATCGCAAACACGAGTTCGTCACGCCATGACCGGATCGGAACAGGTCATCGTCATTCTGGAAACACAGCGCCTTCGGCTGCGCAATTGGCTGGAGGCTGACCGTGATCTGTTTCGCGAAATCAATTCCGATCCGAAGGTGATGGAGTTTTTTCCGTTTCGCCGCAGCCACGAAGAGGCAGATCTGCTGTTTGATCGCGTCAACGCGATGATTCGTGAAGACGGGCTTGGCTTTTACGCGGTGGAACTGAAGGAAAGCGGCGAGGCCATGGGTTTTTGCGGCCTGGCGCCGGCCAACATGCCCGGCATCTTTCCGCCGGAGACGATCGAGATCGGCTGGCGTCTCGCCACCCGCTTCTGGGGCAATGGTTATATAACGGAAGCCGCCAAGGCCCTTCTCGAGTACGGGCTGAAAGCCAAGGGGCTTGATGCGATCATTTCCTTTGCCGTTGCCCAAAACCACCGCTCGACGGCGGTGATGAAGCGCATCGGCATGACCCATTGCCCGGAGCTTGATTTCGACAGCCCCCGCGTGCCCGACAGCCACCCACATCTGAAACGGCATGTGACCTATGCTGCCGTGAAGGACGGGCAAACGCGCTGAAAGAGCCGCCTGCCCGTCACATCAAGCGGATCATTCCAGCGGAAGCGCCACAAAGCGCAACTCGCCATTGGCGCCCGCCACCATCATATGGGCATTGCGGCGCCCCTCACCCTTCAGTTCCTCGATACGCGAGGTGACGTCGCCGGGCGTTGCAACAAAATCCTGGCCGACCTCGACAATCACCTCGCCGGCCTTCAGCCCCTTTTCGGCGGCCACCGACCCTGCCGCGACATCGGTGATAACGACGCCCTCGACGCTTTCGGCAATGCCAAAACTCTTGTGGCGCGCCTCATCCAGCATGGTGATGGTCATGCCGAGCAATTCCGCGGGGTCTTCCGGCTTTACCTGATCCGGTGTGTCGCTGTTCTTGCCTTCGGCAAGCGCCGGCTTGTCATCCTCGGCCTCCGCTTCGGCGCCGTCTTCCAGCTGTCCAAGCGTCACCTTGATCGTCTGCTCCTTGCCATCACGCAGCACCAGCACATCGACTTCCTTGCCGACGGGGCTTTCCGCGACGGCCAGAGGCAGGTCGCGCATTTCCTTCACCGGCTTGCCGTCGAAGGTAAGAATGACGTCGCCGGCCTTCAGCACGCCGTTATCGACCGGCCCATCCTTGACGACCCCGGAGATCAGCGCACCGCGCGCGGTATCGAGCCCTAAGCTTTCCGCGATATCATCGGTCACCGGCTGAATGCGCACGCCGAGCCAGCCGCGCCGGGTTTCGCCAAAGTCGATCAGCTGCTGCACGATATTCTCAGCCAGTTCCGTTGGCACCGCAAAGCCGATGCCGATGGAGCCGCCGCTTGGCGAAATGATCGCGGTGTTGATGCCGATGACCTCGCCGTTCATGTTGAACAGCGGACCGCCGGAATTGCCTTTGTTGATGGCCGCATCCGTCTGGATGAAATTGTCGTAAGGGCCGGCATTGATGTTTCGACCGCGTGCCGAAATGATGCCGACGGTGACGGACCCGCCGAGGCCGAAGGGATTGCCGATTGCCATCACCCAGTCGCCGATTCGCATCGTCTTGGAATCGCCGAATCGCACGAATTTCAGCGGCGCCTTCGGCTCCACCTTCAGAACGGAAAGATCGGTCTTCGTGTCGGTGCCGACGAGCTTCGCCTTCAACTTGTTGCCGTTCGGAAAAATCACCTCGATATCATCGGCGCCTTCGATGACGTGGTTGTTGGTGACCACATAACCTGACGCATCGATGACGAAGCCGGAGCCCAGCGAATTGACCTTGCGGTTGCTATCCTTCTTGCCCTGTCCGTCGAAGAAATCGTTGAAAAACTCCTGAAACGGCGAGCCTTCCGGAATGACAGGCTGCGGACCTGCCCCGGTTCCGTCCGACTTGACGCTCTGCGACGTGGAAATGTTGACCACCGCATCGAGAAGGCCTTCAGCCAGATCGGCAACCGATGCCGGGCCGCCGGCAACCTTGGCAGATGGCCCGGCGGTGATCGTCGTCTGTGCCATGGCCGGCACGGCGCCCGATGTTCCAGCAAGCGTCAGCGCCATCACGGTCGCCAGGGAATGTCGCAGCGACAATCGAAGGGAGTTCACCATCAGGCATCCTTGAGCGTTAAAAGGGTGGCACTTCGCCAAAAGCATACGGCGGAAAGAGGGCGGTGGAAATTACCTTTTCGTGAGGCTCGCCTCAAGATGGTACCGAACAGGCGCACCATACAGAGAAAGGGGCGACCGAAGCCGCCCCTTTAGAGTAATCGCCAACGTGCACTTGTCCCGCGTGGGACGCGCTTTCGTCAGTTTGCAGGCGCAGGTGCTGCGGGTGCTGCCGGAGCGCCAGCCGCGGGTGCTGCCGGAACAGCAGGACCCGCCGTCGGGCCTGGTCCGCCCACCTGCGGGCTGCTCTGGTTAAAGTAGCGGAAGAACTGCGTATTCGGGCTCAGAACCATGGTCGTGCTCTTGTCGCCAAGGGCTGCCACATAGGCCCGCATCGAGCGATAGAACTCGAAGAAGCCGGGATCACGCGAGAAGGCATCGGCAAAGATGCGGTTCCGCTCGGCATCGCCCTCACCGCGCAGGATTTCCGAATCGCGCTGGGCTTCCGAGACGAATTCGACAACCTGGCGATCGGCAATGGCACGGCGACGCTGGCCCTGCTCGTTACCACGGGCACGGATCAGTTCGGCTTCTGCCAGACGCTCGGCCTTCATGCGCTGATAGGTCTGCTGGGACACTTCCCGCGTCAGATCTGTGCGGCGGATGCGCACGTCGCTGACGTTGAGACCCAGCGATTCGGCGGCGTTCTGCAGGTCGGTTCGCACTTCCTGCATCATGGAGGAACGCTCATCGGAAAGAGCCGAGGAGAAATTGCGCAGACCATAGACGCGACGCAGGGCCGCATCGAGACGGGTGCGAAGCCGCGATTCCGCCGATTCGCGGTCACCGGAAACCGCTTCGCGGAAGCGACGCGCATCGGTGATCTTATAGACGACGAAGGCATCGACTTCGTAGAAGGCGCCACCGCGAACCTGGACGCGGATGTTATCGAGGTCGAAGCGCAGTGCCCGGTCCTCGATATACTGAACGCGATCGGCATCCATGAAGGCAAACGGCATCTTGAAGTAGATACCCGGCTCGGTCTTCACATCCTGGATCTGACCGAAGCGCACGACGATGGCCTGCTGGCGCTCGTTGACCACGAAGACCGAGGAATAAACCAGAAACAGGATAACGCCGAGGCCGATGATAAAGATCGGGAGACGATTCGAACTCATGGGTTGCCTCCCTGCGCCGGCGTGGCTGCATTGTTCTGGCGCATCAGTTCGGTCAGCGGCAGATACGGCACGACACCCTGCTTTTCCTCCACGATGATCTTGTTGGCGTTCTTCAGAACGTTCTCCATCGTTTCCAGGAAGATGCGCTCGCGCGTTACTTCCGGTGCATTCACATACTGATTGTAGATCGAGATGAAGCGCTGTGCCTCACCGGTCGCCTCGTTCACGACGCGATCCTTATAAGCGGATGCCTCTTCGCGAACCTGGGCTGCCTGACCGCGTGCCTGACCAAGCTTCTGGTTGGCATACTGGTTGGCTTCCTCGACAAAACGGTCTTCGTCCTGTTCGGCGCGCTGCACTTCTTCAAACGCATCGGCCACTTCGCGCGGCGGAGCCGCATCTTCGATCGGAACCGCGTTGATGGCGATGCCGGATCCGTAGGTATCCATGGTGCCCTGAATGATGTCGCGCACCTGCGTGGAAATTTCCTCACGGTTATCGCGGAAAATATCCTGGGCGGGACGACGACCAACCACTTCGCGCATGGCGCTTTCGGCCACCTGCTGCAGGGTTGCCGCCGGGCTTTCGAGGTTAAACAGATAGGCGCGCGGATCGTTGACGGTGAAGAGTACCGAGAACTGCACGTTGACGATATTCTGGTCTCCCGACAGCATCAGGCCTTCGGTAGAATTGGCAACGCCACGCCCGCCAATGTTCTGCTGCTGTTCGGTGACCTTGACGATCTCGACGGTTTCGACCGGCCAGAAATGGAAATGCAGGCCAGGACCGGAGATTTCTTCCTTCGGCTTGCCGAAACGCAGTTCGACGCCGCGTTCATCCGGCTGCACCGTATAGATGGACTGGATACCGACAAAGGCGAGAATGATCAGGAAAACGATCAGAAACGCGCCGCCGTTGAAACCGCCGGGAATGAGGCCGCGCAAGCGATCCTGACTGCGGCGAATGATATCTTCCAGATCCGGCGGGCCGCCGTTTCCGCCCCCGCCGCCATTGCCACCGCCGCGCGGACGGTTTGGGCCTTGACCCCATGGCCCTTGGTTATTGCCGCCGCCGCCCCCCCAGGGACCGCCGCCATTCTGATTGCTCCAGGGCATCAAAACCTCTTTGTTCGTGTCACTCCCGCCCCGCTTGAAAACCGCGTCAAAAATGCGGCAATCGGGTTATGACCCGTTATAGGGATGGTGGAGGTCGCTTTCAACGCACGGCGGGCTCACATCCGGGTGTTAGGTAACGAAATGTTTCAGTTTGCCGCAGTTCGGCGATGATAGATGGCAAAACGGGTGCGAAAACTGTCTTTTTCGCCTGCGGGCACGACAGTCTCCTCCATCTTGTGGAAGAGAGCCGGATCGATCTCGGGGAAAAATGTGTCGCCATCGTCTATGACGGTTTCGACATGGGTGATGTAGAGCCGGTCCGCCACATCCATGGCCTGCGCATAGATCTCGCCGCCACCGATCACGCCAATTTCTTCGACCCCGGTGGCCGCCGCAATCTCGCCTGCCCTCTGTAGGGCCGAATCAAGTGAGGTCACGATCTCCGCTCCCTCTATGACAAGAGCCGCATTGCGCGTCACCACCACATGCGGACGTCCCGGCAGTGGCTTTCCGCCAAAGCTTTCCAAGGTCTTGCGGCCGAGCACCATCGGTTTGCCGAGTGTCATCGCCTTAAAGCGCTTCAGATCCGTCGACAGCTTCCACGGCATGTCGCCATCACGGCCGATGACATTGTTTTCAGAGACAGCTGCAAAAATGGCGACCGGGATGGTGCGTTCCGTCATGCTGTCACCCTGAACTGAATTTTCGAAATCGATTGCCCGGCAGGCGCCTTGGAAGCGCCGGTGCACAAGATGCGCCCCTAAAACGATAGCTTGCGCGGAAAACTGTGGCGACCCCTGCAGGCGCACCACTTTATATTGATTACAACGCTCTAGCGAGAGGTGGGACAAAAACAAGCCCCATTGCTTTTGTTTATAAATCTGAAACACCCGGTCTCACCCGCACAACATCCGACTATCGCTTGACGGCCAGAATGGCAAGTGGCATTGCTCGGCCTCCCGATTGCGGTGGGCGAACCATACCAGACCGAATGCGGCCGGTCTCCGAAAGGAGAGCCATGCCCAAGGTTTACAGCCTCCCAGGCCACCGCCGGTTTGTTCCCATCGAGTGGAGCAACGCAACCTTAAACACCATCCCGCATCACAACATGGCTGTCATCGAGTGCCTTGCGTGCGGCGTGGTGCGAGAGATCGAGCGTGCTAGAATCCCCGAGGGGCTGCAACACAGCCAGATCAGCGATATTGAGGCCCGGATGAAGTGCAGGGCCTGTGAGGCCCGGCAGGCGCGGCTTATGTTCGGTTATCTGGCGGGCAGTTGATACTCAGCCGATACCCAGCCATTTGCGCGCAAAGGCCTTGGCCGTTTCTCCGAGATAGAATGCGACCGTGGCGCCAGTAACGCCAAGCGCGGTGGCAATGAAAGCAAAACCAAAGCCGAGCGTCTGCATCTGCCGCCAGCTTTGGACGGCGGGCTGAATTTCGGCATCAATGCGCTTTGTCAGTCCAGCAATACGCTGATCGATGCCTTCCCCCATGGCGGCCACGATGTCACGCTGTTGTGCAGCCACATGCCCGGTTCTCTCGATTTTTATTTCAATCTCGGCAATCACGCTCGCCTGAAGGTCAAGGCGTTCATGGACGCGAGCGCGGCTTTCGCTGGAAACACGGTCTTGTGCCTCGCTTTGCCGCTCCAGCCGCTCGACGGCCCGCGCCGTCTGGCGCACATCCGCCTGAAGGCCGCCGAGCAGCATCAAGATTTCTTTCATTTCCGATGGAGATTGGTCCACGCGCAGCATTCCTCCCATGCGAACAGGACAGCGATTTTTGGGTGAGGCTTGCAGCAGCGCGGCGGGCGTTAACCCTTATTCCAACTCGCCAGCATTGCGGCTTTCAGGAATGCCACTTTCTGCGACATCTAAAAACGATGACGGGGGGGGCGGGATTAACCGCTTTCCGGCAGATACACACTTTGAATGGTTTGCTGGGGGCCGCTCACCGAAGCTCACAAAACTTCACAAGCATCACCCTGAAAAAGCGCACCAGAGCCCTTACAGACATAGAAGCGCGCAACCAAAGCTAGTGAAAACTTTACTATTCTATAAATTAAGATTATCAGGACCAGATGTGTAGGCTCGGGTTACTGAACGATTCTCGGATAATCATGCCTTGGCGAATATAACTAACGAGCCACTTGAGGACTCAATGTCTAAGGTACCGCAGATCGCTAGTCAGTTAACGGGTCACCAGATTGCTCTAATGACGGTAGACCAAAGATACCGCACCTTAAGAACGCTCATCAAAAGTTTATCAACCATTGCGGGAATTTATTTAGGAGCTACCGCCTTAGCCCCTTTTGCAGGCAAAGAAACCGCCGTATCCTTAGCATTGAGTTTTTTGGCTGACGTGAAGTTCGCGTTAACGATCAGCCTGGCTGGAGGAGCCGTTGCATGGGCTGTCGTTGAGCGCATGCTTCGCGAAAGGAAGACTCAATATCTACAAGATCGCATAAAAGAACTAGAAACAAAAATCGATCCTAAACGTTCGTCCACCGGGCTTACCCGAACTGGAAAAACGAACCCGCGCGACAGGAGGCCATGATGAATGCCAATGCTCTGTTTGCTGTGTTGGTGCTTTTTGCGTTTGCAGGCCTTTATCTTGGGCCGTGGCAGGGAGCGTGCACGGCATACGCTCGTCAGGTGATGTTTGAAAAACGCGACCGGTTGTTTGATATGGCAACTTCTGGAGAATTGCGCTTCGATTCGCCAGAATACCAGGAAATTCGCCGGTCACTGGAGAAGCTCATCCGCTTCGCCCACGAGGTTACTCTATTGAACTTTCTGGTGGTCCATTACCACATGCGAAAGCATAAGGGGCGCCGTCCGGTCAGCAATCTTCGGCGAAACGTTCAGGCAATCGGCAATCCGGAAACCAGAAGGAAGGTTGAGGCTATCGTCTCAGAAGCCCACGAGGCTGTATTGAGAATGATGATTGCGAAATCTATTTTCGCAATTCCATTCATCCTTATTTATTTCTGGCTGCGAGATATCAGAAGCCACACCAAGCGTCGCATGATGAGCCTCGCCAAACCGTACGGTGAGTTCGTTCAAATTGAAGCAGAGGCCGCACGCGTTAACCGCAGGGGTTCCGCAATCGCTGCATGAAGCGCACATCATTGTTTATGTCGGCCGCCCGGGCGTCTGCAAACGAGAAAGCCATCGCTTTAAGCCGTGTGTGTTTGATGATGAAAACCCCGCCCAACAGCGGGGTTTTTGCATTTCTGTACATCGATGGTTCGTAACGATTTCAGCGGGGTTAGCTGCCTGCCGATACGTACACATGATGATGGGGTGCGGGCTATGCGGCCATGTCGAGCAGTTCTTCCGCTACTCTCTGCGCCGCGATCCGCGCCCACTGGTTTTGGTTGTACTGACCCAGATGGCTGGGGTCGCCCGTAGCGAGCCAGTTGGTGGCAGATATCCAGTTCTCGGAGACATTCTCAATGTACCGCACCCGGTCTTGATTGGGGGCTGCAAGAAAACCGGACTGGATGCTCGCCGACAGGTCAATGGCAGTCTGCGAGCTGCCGACGACTGGGCCGATACCAACGATGTAGGCATTTGGTCGTGCGCCCTGAAGCGCAGTCATCACATCCGTGACAGCAGTAGTCACGGCTGCGGATGCCGACCCATCGTTTTGCGACCCGATGAACAGATAGATGTCGGCATCAGCGTCGATGAAATCCTGTATCCTGTTGGTATGCGACCATTTGGCCGCATTACCATTACCGACCGTCCAGCCAGTCTCGCCTTGCGCGGAGATCATGAAGTTATCCCGCAAGCCGAGATAGTGGGCTATGTTGAAACCGATGTGCCCGCCTGCGTAATCAAGATACGTGCCGGCCTGCAGGCTGTCACCGATGATGCAAAGCTTTGGTCTGTAAGCATTTACCGGATATTTCAGGAGTTTGTAGCGGCTTTCAGTCACAAGACCGTAAAAAGCAAGATCGCCGTGCCAAATCAACTCTAGCTCGCGCATCTTGCGAGTTGACCCGGAAACCCCATAGACAGACCCAAGTGTGCATTGGAAACCAGTTCCCGCACCAGTCGTGGCGGTTTGCGAAAATGTACCGCTTGGTTGCGATGCGTACGCCCCGCCGTAAACGACCTCTGCCGCAGTGATAGCCCCCGCCGTCACCGCGCGTACAATCCCTTTTGCCGGATTACCAGATACAGCGCCAGCGCCTCCATCGAGCGTAAAGATATCATTTACCGCGTGACCAGATCCGCCCGCGACCACTGTCACAGCCTTGGCCGTTGCCCCGTAAGTCTCCGCGTTCGCTCCAAAATCAATTTTCGTGTATCGAATATTGTTATAGGCCGGAAACGCGGTCTGATTTTCTCTCTTTGCCAACTTGCCATCGACGATCACATTCAGGCGGGCGTTCTGTGCATCGTAAAAGCAGAGGTCAATCTGCGGCGCTTCCGTCATAAATTTTTTGCGGAACGGGTTGCCAGTGGCGACCTTTGACCCGTCAATGCCGGTGATGTGCTTCCCGATCTCGCGGGCGGATGCGCCGTCTTGCACCATGGGCGCACCTGCCGTGGTCATCAGAGGATGATTGTAAGCATAGGTAACGCCACCGTTTGCCTTGGAAGCATCGACGGACGATGTTGACGTGCCATGGGTGATCGTCGGAGGAGACGCCATAACATCAATCTCCTGCTGGAGACCGTTGAATGCCTGCGCCCATTTGCGAACCTTATCGATGTTGAAGGCAGACGAAACGATTGGGCGTGTATTGACCATTTATGCAGCCTCCAGAAGAAAGTAGCCGTCCGCATCGGTCAGATACGCGCCATCGGTGTCAGTGAGAAAAACGAAGCCGGTCGGCGGGGACACACCACCCTTCCCCAGGGTGAGCGTGCCCAGCCCGAAGCCGCCTTTGCGGCCAAGTGTCAGCGTGGTCATGGTCACACCGCCGTCACGGTAACGATGAGCGGGTTCGTCGCGCCGGAGCGGATGTAGACATCCTGCCCGGTCACGCCCCCCAGCGAAAACGGGCGGGCGGCAGTGCAGCGGTGATAGGCGCTGTCCGCATCCGGCGCAGTCGTGCCGATATAGACATGCACGGGCTGCACGTTGTCGTGGCTGATCAGCACGTTCTCCAAAGCGTCGGAAACTTGCTGCCAGCTGTTGACCGGCGCGGTCTGGTAGGTCGTTGCCATGAGGCATCTCTCCGGTTTGGGAAATAAGGTTTTTGAAAATTCAGCGGGCGCCGATACGCGCCCGGTAATCACGCCACCACTCGGCGCAGGTTTCCGCCTGGTCGTTGCGGTTGGATCGCAGCACCAGCCATCGATCGAGAGTGGAAACCCAGGGTTCATCGCGGCGCGGGAAAGCGGCAGGCATTTCTGCAGTGCAGCTGTCCGGCAGGGTTTTCGGCAGGGCGGTGGCAAATGTGGCCGTGGCAGCCTGCGCACCGGCCGAGGCCGCAAGCCTTGCGGCCTGTTGTGTCTGGCAGCCGGAAAGCAGGACCGCGACGAGGATCAGCGTGAAAGCCGTTCGATCCATTTCAGATCCTCCTCGCTTGGCAGGGTCAGTCCCGGTTGCGTTGCCGCCTCTGCCGCCCGCTTTTGCCGTGCCGTCTCACGATCAAGGCCGATCTTGGCAAGGCTGGCAGCCCGCTCCCGCTCGGCCGCTGCGGCGTCATCAGCAATGGCACGAAGCCGCTCGGCCTCTGCCAGCTGCGCGCGCAAGGTGGCCAGTTCGGCGGCCGAGACCATGCCGGCCACGGCCGCCCGCCGTTCAAGCTCCACGCGGCCGATGACGAATTCCCGCAGCAGCGGCACGCCATCGAGAAACGGCAAACGGTTGAGGCCGGGAATACCCTCGTAATAGGCAAGCGCCAGGATAATGGCGCAGCCGGCAAGGCCGAGGCGTCCGATGATGGCGCGGGCAAAAAGAAGAACCGCACTCATGGCTCCCGCTTCTCGCCAATGCCGGACAGGATCTCGCGGCCCTTGTTGCGGTCATCCCACATGGCAATGCCGAGATATCCACCGACGACTGCCACCAGTGTCAGATAGGCACCCTGCACAATCGCTTGCGTCACCAGGTCATTGCCGCCAATCACAAGCGAGGCAAACAGCAGCCCAAGGCAGGCCCCCACCACGGCAAACACCATGGCACGCCGCCATTTCCACGAACGTTCCATGATCAAAGCCCCGCCGCCTTCAGCGCGTCCATGAAATCGCGGGCGGCGGCGGCAATCTCGGCCGCCTTGTCCAGGCCGTTGATAATCCGGCGGGCATTCACCCAGTCGGATTTCGTTGGCGTGAAATGGTCGGACAGCTTGTCGCCGGTGAAGGTGCCGCGCGTCATGCCGTGAAACATGATCTTGATCGCCGTCTTGTCTTCGAGTGCCTTTTCCGGCGCATCCTCGATGCCATAGGTGCGATAGTTCCCCCGGCCGGTGATCTGCACCAGCCCGCGCCCGCGAAACCGCCAGCCGTCGCCGCTCGCCTCACTGCCGTTGCCAATGCGGTTGGCATAGGCGCGGTTGGCGATCTTTTCCGGCTTTCCCGCATAAGCCGCCGCATCCGCTTGCGAGAAGTAGCGGGGGAAGGTCTTTCGCAGACCGGCGGCTTTATAGTTGAGGTTTTCCTCGACAGGCTGCATGGCGCCGCCGGTCTCAAGGCGGGCCGTCGCCAGCATATAGGCCAGCCATCGTTCATCGGTGTGGCCGGAGCCGCCCCACTCATCGAGAATGGCATTGAGACCATCCACCTGCCCCTGCGAATACCGCTCGTCAAACAGCGCGGTTTTCGCGCTGGCAAAAAATGCCGCACGGTTCATCACTATTTCCTTTTTTTGAAATGCTTATGGCGCCGTCAGGCGGGCCAGTGGCTGTCGTCGGCATAATCGGCAGGGATCGGGTCCATGTCCTTCAGCGCGCGCGCCGCAAAGATCATCGCCTGCTTGTGCCGAAGTGCCGCATACCCCAGCTGCACAACCGTCTGCGCATCCATCGGCTGCAGGCCGTTATCTGCGGCGATCCAGGCGAACGCCGCCGGCGCGGAAGGATCGAGCAATTGCTGCCAGCCGATATCGCCGGGCAAAGCGCCAAGTGCGATGGCATCGGATGCTGCGGATTTTGCGCCGGCGATGTTTTCCCGGTCTTCGGCCTGCGACTGGTAGAGAGCGCCACCAAATTTAAAGCCGGCGCTGATACGACGGTCGCGCTCGATATTCACAGCCGCTTGCGTCGGCGACAACGGTTGGGAAACCGAAGGCGCTTGCCAATCACCATCGTAAAGCCAGCCCGGCTCCACATCACCAGGGGCCGCAACAAACTGCGCGGCAAGATCCGGGTGAACGGCGTCGTTGATATCAATGCCGTCGGTCGGGGTGATGCACTCGATCACCTCGCCATTCATTAAACGTGCGAATTTGGTCATGGCATCCTCACCATCTAATAATAACGCCGCCAATGGCTGGCGGAGCACTCACGACAGAGCTTGGCGCATCGACAGCAATTCCACCGCCACCACCCGGCCACGACGCCGAAGAACCACCGACACAGCCGCCCGCACCGCCGATTGGGCCGCCACCACGCCCACCAATAGCAAATGCCGCGATGTTGCCGCCGCCGCGCCCATCCAAACCAGCGCCCCCTTCAAGGTTGGGGGCTCCGCCAATGCCGTTGCCACCAGACCCAGGGCTGCCAGCGCTCGTCGCACCGTTTCCGCCCGTTGCGGAGATGAATGATCCGATAGATGACGTGCCACCAGCCGTGCCATTGCCGCCTGAAACGTTGTTGACGCCTGCGGCGCCGCAGGTGATAGCGATGACCTGTCCAGGGGTAACCCCGATCCATCCGGCGGCATAGCCACCGCCGCCACCGCCCTCACCATGGGCGCCAGATGTGCCGAAATCCTGTATTGCTGCGCCGCCTCCGGCACCCTCGCATTCGCCGAAGATCGAATAGATGCCGGTGGGTACAGTGAAATTTACAGTGCCGGCCGAGTTGAAAACTTGAATGTTTTTGGGCGGCAAATTGGACGCTACACATCCCGCAAGCTGGAATGCGCCGCCATTGTAAACGACAGTCGCGACCTTGCCCGGGGTCAGGGCGCTGGCCGGCAAAGCTGCCCCATCCTCGCTTCTCACGACAACAGCGCCAAGGCCGCCGACATTCAATGTCACGCCACCTGCCGCATTTGCAGTCGATATCAGGATCCTGAGCGGCACCCCCACCAGATCGGCAAGCGCCGCAAAGGCCGGGCTCGGCGTAATCGTCAGGGCATTTGCCGTGCCACCCGCCGTGAAATAGTTCATCGCCTGCGAGCGGATCGCTTTCGAAAGCTGCAGACCTGTCGCCGGCGTCAGCCCGGATTTGGAGAGAACATCGACAATTTCCCGCTGCGGGAACTCGATAGCGCCCGCCGGCGGAATGGAGCCGCGCGTGGCACCGGATGTGCTGCGGTCAACGTAAGGCGCATTCGGGTCGCTGGACCCGAACGGAGGCTGGTAAAGCATGGGGTTGTCCCTCGATTGTCGTGGGTTTCAAGGGCGGGCGTCAGCCGCCAATCATCATGGAGGGAGAGCCGAGTATCAGAGGCATATCCTCGTCAGGCACGGTCTCGTCATAAAGCAGCACGGGCAGCGTCCAGGCCGGTGCGAGGCGCCGCAGAATGCAAAGCAGGAATTCCGCCTCGCCAATGGAAAACAGCGGATCAAACCCGCATTCGCTTTCGCCAACGCGGAAATAGTCGATGGCAAGGTCCGTCACGCTGACGAACCAATAAGTTTCTTCAGAAGCCGGCCCGATCTCATGTTCGCCGCCGCATTCGGAAAAGCCGCATTCGAACATGGCCGGTTCGGTAATGGTGATCTCAAACCCATAGTTTGCTGCCACGCGGATGAAATCACCCGGCGTGATGACGGCGGCCGAGGCTACTTTTGCTTCCAGCGCTCGCAACCGTTCGGAGCGCGTGGCCTCGCCGGACAGGCAGCTGTCGGGAAGCCCGTATTCAACCTCCCATTCGGCCAGCAATTCGTTGACGCCGGACACGCTGCTTTCCCGGGCCAGCGAAAAGGCCCGCGCATACAGCGTCTCGAATTGCGAAAGCAGCACGCGGGTAAACCGCGCAATCAGGCTGGAAAGTGAAATCGCCTCTCCGTCAGGACTTCCCCAGGCCGCACCCGGCGGCCAGAAGGTGAGCGCCGCCCCAAGAAGATCGTCATTCGAGGGGTTAGACAGCGCGTCCGAAGGGGCCGCAACCGGCACGATATCCGCAAGCGCCGTCGCCGCCGTCGTGCGGGTAAAAAACGCCGGGTCACGCGCCATAGGTGAAGGTTCCATTCACCGGGAACTGCCCACCCGTCAGAACGATATCCGCCGCCGGCTCCACCAGCGTATGCCGGTCTTCCCCTGTTACCCCCGATATCGCCTCACCGATCCACGAACGCGACACGGTGAATGTGTCGCTGGCAATGCCCGGCCGGCAGCGCGCAATATACATGTCTGCAATCGCCGCCTCGATGCCTGCGCGGATTTCTGGCGTGTCGCTGGAGAGATCATCGATCTCCACATCAACGGGCAGCGCAACAGGCGCCACCGCCACACTGTCATCGACGCGGATAAGTCGCCTGGCATCAACCGCCGCCTGCACGACAGCCACATCGGACGGCTCCGGAATCCCATCATCGCGCCCTTCGAACAGGAAAAACACCCGCACCGCACCGGGCGCATCCGGCACCCGGAAAGCCCAGGCTTTGATGACGCCGGGAACATCCGTCGCAATTCGCTCATAATCCGTCAGCGTGCCACCGCCCGGCGGGTTGCGCTTGCGGGCAAGGCCGCGCGCCCGCAGGCTTTCAAGGCTTTCGATATCGGCCCCACCACCAAGCCCTCCCGCCCCCACTTCCCATTCGGAAAGCAGCGTCGGATAGAGCAAAGGGTCCGCCAGCGTCAGTAGCCCTTCCGCATCCCGGTTGCCGGCCGCGCCGTTGATATCGCAGGCAATGGAAACGGTGATCGCGCCATCGGCTTCTGATGTGGCAGGCGCCGTGGATGTATAGGTCATCGAGCCCGATGTGAACCGGATGCCCGCCGGATAGGTGGTAAGCGCCGCCCCGGTTCCGGACACAAGGCCAGAGGCTGCCGAGGCCGGCTTCTGGTAAACCCCCACATCACCGCAATGCAGTTTCACCCAGCGGATATCGTCGGCGGTCGAGAGGAACATCTGCTTGGCCAGCCGCGCCATGCGCAGTTCAAGCTCCTCCACGACGCCCGCCAGAACCTTGACGACAACGGTGATGAAGTTGTTTTTCAGGCTCGTATCCGTGCCCGGAATATACTGTCGGAAAGCGCCGCGAATGCGGGCGGAAATCTCAGACAGCGATCGGATTTGCCACGCCATTGATCTGGTCCCACAAAAGCTGGAATTTCTGATTGAACACGGTTTCGCCGCGCCGGCCGTAGAGCGACACGAGATAATCGATCCGCCGCCCCGGCCGGTCCACCGTCACGCTGACATCGAGGCCGGCGGCAGCACCCTGGTCGAGCAGAGGCTGCAGCGCCGCGCGCACAAAATCCTCCACCTCCGTCTCGATGCCATCGGTGATCGCCCGCCGGCGCAACAGCCAGAGCTTGGAGCCGATCGGCGTTTCGCCCTCGTCACGATCAAAGCTGTCGCCAAACCAGCCGCGATTTTCCGCACCATCCGCAAGCTCGCTATCCTCAACCCGTGCATCCGTCATAAGGCAGATCAGCACCTGCGTAGCGAGCCCCTGCCCCGCCCGGAAATCGCCGGGTGCCGATGGGTGAGACAGCGGGTTGAGGATCAGATCCCCGATCACGCCATCCCAGCCGAGATCGGGCGCGCGGTATTCTTCCGCCGCCACGTCGATAGGTGTGATTTTCAGCATGTCTGTCCTGTCAGCCTGCCGGAACGCCGGTATTGCCGCCGCCCGGAACAACGCCGGTGTGAATATGGGTTTCGTCCACCCGCACGCCGTTCACCTTCAGATACCCGCCGGTAATATCAACGCCGTCAGAAGAAACCTTCATGAGGCAGCCGCCGCGCGAAACCTCGAATGTCCCGCCCGTCAGCGAAACCCGGACACCATCGCCCATCACCATCTTGATGATATTGCCGCTGGCATCGTAAAGCGCCACTGCCCCACCCGGCAGGTCTTTCGGCCGGTGCGAGGGATGCTCCAGCCCCAGCACATAGGATTGATCCGGATGCGGCGAAAGAACCACGCCCTTGGACCCGGCAGGCGGGTTGGACATGAAGCCATGCGGTTCGACGCGGTGAATGCGTGTGAACCCGTCACCCTTCATTGCGCGCCCGGAGACGAATTGCTGACCGCCGCTTTCCTCAATCGTGCCGTCGAAATCAAACCGCCGGAGATCCATCATTCGTCCTCGTAATCGGCGGTGATGGCGCCTGGTGCGGCAAAGCCTGCCGCCGTCTTGCCACGCGGGTTTTCGCCGCCCAGCGCGCGCGGATCCGCCAGTTCCAGTGTCGCGGTCGTGCGGTCCTGCTGATCGAACTTGACGCTTTTGATGAGCATCATGCCCGAAAGGCCAAGCCATGGATCTTCCACCGGCACAAGCCAGTTTCGCTTCCACGTCTCACCGCCCGCATCGCGCCAGCCGGTCACCGTTATGGATGCCGTGGCACCATTGCCGGCCGCGCGGTTGGCCTGCCAGGTCGCACGCTTTTTCATCCGGTCAAGCGTGGTTTCGCCTTCGTGGTTGACGATCAACACCCGCTTGCGCGTGACGCCGCTGTCGCGCGCGGTCGTTTCCGGCCGCAGCTGCTGTTTGTCAGTGCCTTCGCTGGCCTGCCCGCGCACCTTGATGGCGGAATATCGGCCCTGTTCCGTAAAGGTTGCCGAACCGGAGAGTATGTTCTGCCCGAAAATCAGCCCGCCCGAATGCGTGCCCTCTGGCTTTGTTGCCAGCTTGATGCGGCCCTTCGGCGTGTCATGGATCAGGATGCCGCGCCCGCGTGCCCGTCTCTCGATGGAGGCAAAGGCGCTTTCGCCCGGCATCACCTTGTGGCGCGGTTCTTCGGGCAATTCCCCGTCAACCTCGATGCCAATACCCTGCCCATCCAGCGCCTTGGCAATCGAGGCCAGATCCTGCTTTAAAAATTCGCCCGTTGGATGATCCGCCGAACATTCCACATAATCCACCGATCGCGAAACAAGGCTGACAGACAGGGTCCGCGTTGTCGCGTCATGGCTCGGGTTCACATCGCGCACATAGCCCGTCAGCATCACCTCGCCAGAGGCTTTCAGCGTCACCGCGTGCCCCGTGGCGACAGGAATGCCATCACCGGTAATCACCAGATCGAGCGTGGCCGTGCGCACAGCCTCTTCAGCCGACATGGCAATGCTGCACGAAATGATCGGCGGCATGCCATCGCAGGTAATGGTTTCAAACGGCATCAGCTTTCCAGCGCCTCGAACACGGACGGCATCAGCATCGGCGTCATCGATCGGGCGATATCCACCAGCCCTTCGGCCCGCGTTGCATCGCCATAAAGCTTGTAGGCCAGAACCGAAGACGGAAGCGAAACGCCGGTTTCCACCCGCACCAGCGGCACGGCATCCGCCGCGATATTGGAAACGACGCGAACCGCCATGGCATTCAGGCCGGCAAGCCAGCCATAAAGATCCGATCCATTCGCCCCGAAGCCCGCCGCAACAGCAAGTGCGGCTTCTCCAGCCGCCACCATCGTATCACGCGCGGCCCTTGCACGCGGCCGGGACGGCCAGGCTATGCGCGGGCCCGATATGGCAAGGCCGACGCTGACAAGCACCGTAAACGCGGCAATGGTCGAGGCATCGTTCAAATCAGACGGCGCAACGAACCGCCCGAAATCTTCAGTCCCCGTCACGCTTTCCGCCGCAATCCGCGTCAGCTGCAGCGCCTCACTAGAAAACGCTTCTGCCGTCAGGCTGCGCGCCGCTGCCACACGGTTGGCAAAATCGGCACGGTCAACGGCATCCGTGATGATCGAAGCCGAAAGATCCGACAGCCAGGAGAGGATCACTGCGCGGTCGGCTGCCATCAGAATACCACCGAAAGAGACAGCGAGGCCGAGACAAAGCCCGCATTGAACGAAATCGAAACATCCGCCACACCGATGGCGCCGAGAACATCAACGCCCACAGGAACGGCGGTAAAACCGAAAGCGACAAAGCCCATGCGGTCGCGCTCCCGCATCCGCGAAAAATCCTGCACATGCGCCAGCCGCCCGGCATCCATCGGAAGCCGCAACAGGCCGGCCCCCGGCGCCATGCAGGCCGCTTTCAGCGCCCGCGCCTCGATGTCTGCCACATCGCTGGCAAAATAGGCGGTGACGGAAAAGGTTTCCGTCGCCGCGCCCATTTCCTCGACAATGGTGGACTGGCCGCCCGCATATTCATGCAGGCCAAGCCGCTTGCCACCATCATTCGTTTCGCTTTCTACCCAGAAGCTGACGCCCCGATAAGAAGCGCGGCGAAGACGGTTTTTCCAGTCGATTGCCATCAATTGCCTCCTGCCGGTCCAAAAGTCGAAGGCGGCATGCTGCGGCCGGTATCAGCGTTCACGGGTCGGGAAGCTCCGCCACCGCCGATACCGCCGCCCGATGGCAGGCTGTTCATGCCCCTGGCGACACCGGCCAGCTTTTCCGCAGCAGCAGCAATTGCCGTGCTGACATCGTAACCGGCGACCCGCAAAAATGCGGCACTTTCCTCAATCTGCTTTCCAGCTTCGCGCCCGCCTTCCGCCACCTTCTGCCCCGCCTGGTCTCCCCCTTCGGAAAGGCCGGTCGCATCGATCTTCAGCGCGTCCTTGAATTCCGCAGCGCTTGGCACCCGGAAGAAATCCGAAACTGCAGACGGCACGGACGATGGCTGCCCCATAGACGCAACGGGCGGCGCATCCCCTACAACAAGATCGCGTGGCACGCCGGAAACGCCGCCGGCCATCGGCGGAAACCGCTGGTCGATGCTCGGCCGGGAACCCGGAACCGGGATCGCTCCACTGCCGCTGCCTGGAAACTCCGGCACAACAACACGCTGTCCCTGCCGCCCGGTCGAGGCTTTCACGGACCCGGCTTCATAAAGCCGCTGGTTATAGTCGGCGAGGAATGCCGGATCTTTGTAACCGCCGGCAATTGCCATCCGGTCCTTTTCCAGCTGATTGCTGGTGAGGCCAAATCCGGTTCGGGCAAGAAACCCATGCGTGCCGTTCGCCTCAAGGCCACGATTGACAGCCGTGGCGTAATCGATCGATCCGGAAACACCGTCGATGAGATCCTTGCCGCCATTGACCGCAATACCTTCGCCTATCGACGTCATCAGCCGGCCCCAGCTGTTGGAAAGACCGTCAATGCTGGATTGCGTGTCGGCTGTGACGCGCGAAAGATCGCGGAAAACGGACCCCTTCACTTCAGCCGAATTGACCGTGTCCATGAACTTGGAAAAGCTCTCCTGACTGGTCAACAGGGACTGCATGCCGAGCCGGAATTCCTGATCGGAAAAGAGAAGCGAAAGCTTGGACATGTCGCCGTTCAAGGCCTTTTCCGTGATCCGGGTAAACGCGGTCAGGGTGTCCTCGCCAGCCTTTCTGGAAGCTTCCAGTTCTTTACGCAGGTTGATGCCGAACTTGGCAAACTTGTTTCCGGTTTCCTCCGAATAGATCTTGCCAAAAATATTCTGCGCCTGCGTGGCGGCGGATGAGGCATCGCCTGTATCTTCACGCAAGGTCTGCAACAACGAGACGAGGCGCTTCAAGCCGTCCTCGCCCTCATATCCAAGCGATGCAAATGAATTCGCAAGGCCCGGGATATACTGCGCCATGTCCTTCAACTCGAACTGACCAGCCTTGCCGCCCGCCACCATGATGTCGAAAGCGTTCTGCAGTTCCCCGGCTTCCAGCTTCAAAGCGGATGCAGCCTTCAAACCCGTATTGGCAATATCGTTCGTGGCCGCACCGGATGCCTGCGCCGTGGACAAGACGGATGGCAGGAAGGCCATGGCCTCTTCCAATGTCTGGCCACTCGCCACCAGAGTATCGAGCGCCTCAATCGCGGGCTGCACGCTGTCGTATTTCAGATCCTTGGCCGCCTGCTGCGCAACCTCAAAGGCCTTTTTCGTCTGCTCCGCACTTGCACCGGCCGTAATGCCGATGCGCGTCATCTGGCGCTCAAGACCTGCAAAATCGGTGACAGCGCTTTTTGCCGCATAGGCCAGCGCCGCAGGAGCCGCGTATCGCGCCACCACACCAAACGCTTCTCTGGCACCAGCTGCGATCAATCCTTGCTGACGGTTGAAAGCGGAAGCGCGCCTGTTGACCTCCCCCATCTTGTCGGCAACGTTTTTCAGAACGCGGCCGGTTTTGTCGACAGCCGAGATCTTCAGGCGCGCTTCGATTTCCCGGTTCATGTCTTGCCCTTGAACGCCATCAGGCGCCGTGCCCAATGCGCAATTTCTGAAATTGTCATGGCCTGCACATCGGCGGCCCGCCACCCGAGGCGGAACACCAGGGCGTCAGCGATCAGGTCGCTGTCGGGGCATCGCGAAAAAAATCGATGAGCGCTGCCTCAAGTCTCCCTGCATCAACGGCGGAAATCGCGCCAAGATGCTCATAACCCGGAGCAACGACAATCCGCTGCAGATATGCGTCCACCACGCTGGGATAAACAATGAGCAGCTGGCCGCCCTTGCCGTTCGGCTGCCAGTCGAACGGCGCCCCGAGGCCGGACATATGGCGATCCGCATAGGTCGGCTCGCGCAGATCCACTGCGTCAAACGAACCACCATCCGGAAGGGAATAGCTGCGCGAAAGTGGAACCTTGGCCATCAGCCCGTCCTCGAATAGGCCTGAGCCGCGCCACTCAAACCGCTAACCTCGCCGGTTCCCCGGTTGATGGACGGGTCCCCAACCATATAAGCGTCGGTGAAATAGTGCGTGACGCCGGTGAACTCTTCAACGAACGTCACATTGAAGGCGTCAGCCTTCATCAGCGCATCGTAGTCTGCGCCGCTGTCCTCGAAGGTCATTTCGAAACGCCGCGCCATCGGCGTGGCAACCACCGAGATTGTGCTGTCCTGATTTGTGATGATTTCGTTGGACTGGCCGGACGGCATGATGGTCATGCCGCCGCGCATCGAAATCAGCAACCCGGTGGAAAGGCGCATGCTGATGCGCCCGCCAAGTTTCGCCATGGGATTAAACTCCTGTCAAAGGTCGTGTGAAAGCTGCGCCGGCAACCCGGCCGAAAAATCAGAACTGCGCGTAGACGCGGGCAAGACCGGCAAAGATATCGAGCGGGTTCACCCGGTCGAGCGGCAGGCCGATGTTGACGCGGGACGGGTTGTCGGTGTCGCGCGTCACGGTGATCGCATCGGCAATCGCGGCCGAGAACTCCAGCACGCCCGGCATGGACTTGTAGGAATGCACCAGCGTTGCCTTGATATCCTTTACCGTCGAAATCGACGGCAGGTTCGTCGGGTTGTCGTTGGCAATCGCCTTGTTCGAATGCTCGAAAGCCAGATCGGCGCGGAATTTCTTCAGCGCATAGGTCAGCTGGTAGGGCGCCTGAATATCCCGCAGCGCCGTATCCGGCACACCATTGGTCGTCTGCTGCTGCGTGATGATCTTGTCGATCAGCACATTGCCGGAACTGTCCACCTTCCAGGCGGAGACGCCGTTCTTCAGCAGTGCATCGCGTGTGGCAAAATCGGGCCAGTAGCTGCGGTCACGCGGCGCAAGAACACCCTGCACCGCAAGGCCGGTCTGGTTGGCAGAAACGAGACCGGAAGAACCACCGCCGAGAAATGACGCGATGCGCGCCACAAGTGCTGCCACGAATTCATAATCCGGCGTGCCGTTTCCGGCGCTGGAAAACTGCGGAACCATCGAGACGTGCCAGCTGTCCTTCGCCAGCGCAGAGGTCGTCAGTTCCGAAACCGTGCCCGTCTTCGGGTAGAAAGCGTGGCCGTAAAGCTGTTTTGCGTAGCTCCAGCGGCCGGACACATTGTTATGGAACGCATCGAGCAGCGTGCGGTTGGCATCGTCGCCGAAGGCAGAGATGACGATCTCGAACGGATCGTCGCCCATGGCCGCGAGAATACCGGCAAGATCCGGCGTGCCGGCGCCGGCGGTCGTGGTGGCGAAGGTGAAAAGGCCGGTAAAGGCGTTGACGCTTTCCGTGGTCGGCACGAAAATATCCAGCTTCGTGGCATAGGCGCCTTTGAGCCGCGCCGTGATGGTCACCACATTGGTGGACACGGTTGCCGTGAACGGCAGGCTCTTTTTCGAAAGCGCATTGAAATAGGCGTTGATGGCGGCCGAAAGCGAGGCGGCCACGGCGGCAGCGCTGGCGCCGGCGGCAATCTCGATCGAAACGGTTTCGCCGGCGATCTGGATCGTGCCCTGCCCGCCGGCGGCCGGCACGGTGCCCACCGTGATGGTGCGGATCTCGGCCGTGCCGCTATCGGCCACGCGACCGATATAAAGCTCCTGCGAAGGCGCGTTCTGCAGCACGCGGATCACCATGGCTTCCAGCATCGATCCGCGACCGGCATAATAACGCGCCTGGTCCACGGTCGAGCAAAGCGCAATGCCGCTTTCCGCCAGCGCGCCGGCGGCAAGGCCGTGGCCGAGGAGGATCATCTTTGTTTCGGAAGAAAACTGCCCGGCGCTTTCGATATCGAAGGCCAGCAGCGGCGCGACGATGTCGCTCGGAATATTAGTTGCCATCGGTCGCGTCCTTTGCGGTCACTTTTGCAATTGTCGTCTCAGTAGCTTTTTCAGCCTCGACCTTTTCGACAAGGTCGCCGTCGCGCACGAAATTGCGCTCCAGCTGCGAAAGCGGATTGATCCGCCGCCCATCCTGCGGCCAGCCGCCGGGGATCGTGAGGCCGGCACGGCCCACGTAAATCTTGTCCATGTCTGTCTCCGGGTATCAGGTGAAATCAGGCCCGAAGCCCGCACCTTCCGGCACGGTGAGCCCATGAATGGTGGTGAGTGGTGTAAGTGCTGCGCCCGAAAGCACGGCATCCAGTTCGCCCAGCTTGTCCTTGGCATAGGAACCTTCAGGCAGGGATTGCCAGACACCGCGCATCGGCTGCGGCAGGCCCCCCGCCACCAGGTCAAAATCATCCTCGGCAATCGACAGATGCAATCGTGTGACGACACGCTGCAGGCGAAGCCCGAATTCAGGCACGGAAACCGTCTTCTGCTCGATTTCCAGCACGTCGCGCACAAGGCTGCGCCATGCCAGACCCTCGGCAGCCAGCATCAGCCGGTGGTTGATCTGCGAAACAAGGGCGGCCAGCACCAGGCGGGCCGTCGCATCGCCATCTACCAAAGGCTCCACATAGGTTTCGCCATTCTCGCCCAGGACAGCAGTCACCAGCTCGGCCACCACGTCGAGAACGCAATCGGAAATCCGGTCATCCATGGCAGCACCGGGCGCGCGGGTTTTCGATCCGCTTTCCGGCGTGTAGAGGCTGATGGCCACGGTATAGGGAGCGCCCGCATCGATATCGGTGATCGCCGCGGCGCGGCTGTCGAAAACGCGCGCCCCGGCAAGCGTCGGGAACGGTCCATCCGGCAGGGATGCCGTTGGCAACAGGGCCTCGATGGCCAGAAGCCGAACCGCTTCAGCTGACAACATTGCGCGCTCTCGTCAGGTAATAGGCCGGACGGTCTGACCCGTCCTTTTCGGAGGCCTCGACGCGCCAGCGGTCGGCCCCCACTTCCACGATATCCAGACGCTGCAAACGCCATGGCCAGTCGGTGACGCGCGCTGAAAG
Organism: Neorhizobium sp. PAMB6716; assembly: GCF_058242805.1. Taxonomy (NCBI): domain Bacteria; kingdom Pseudomonadati; phylum Pseudomonadota; class Alphaproteobacteria; order Hyphomicrobiales; family Rhizobiaceae; genus Neorhizobium; species Neorhizobium sp. PAMB6716. The sequence continues at coordinate 1,081,533 of NZ_CM177835.1, read as the reverse complement.
TACTGCATCATAAGAAACGGCCTTCCCCGGCGACGCGGGGTCTGACGGTTCATGCCGCCGCAGGATATCGGACGGCGGCTGCAGATCGATCGTGCCGAGAAAACCAAATGCCGGCCGGCTCGGATCCGCCTGCCGCGGGTGGTTGCCTGAAAGGCCATCCTTCATGGCAACGGCCCGGCAGGCCGTCACATCGAAGATCGTCGCGCAGGACTCTTCCGTAAAAGCCCGCGCCGCTGCCCAGTCAACCATCGTATTCCCCAAGGATTGAGACGGAGCCGGGGAACCCGGCTCCGCGATACATCAAGATCAGTCGAGCGCTGACATCAGTTGGACGAAAACACTTCCACCTGGCATTCCGGCTGCTTGTTGACGGCAAGCATGTTCGACTGCGATTTCATCTCGTAGCCCGCGCCGTGCTTCAGTTCTTCCGTGGTGATGAAGATCGGTTCAGCACTGCCATCGATCGCCTGATTGACGCGGTTGATGTGGAAGATCGGGCCATCGTAGGTGCGCATCATGCTCTGCGTGCCGGTCGGATAGACATAGCCCTTGCCGGCCTCGACATTGGGCTCCTGGCTGATGACGCCGGCCGAATTCTTCACCGGCAGGCTGCCCTTGTATTCGCGCCACATGATACCGCCGAAATCGAAGACGCGCCCCCAGTTGCCGCCGAGCATCGAACGCGAAATGGTGGTATGCAGGGCAGAGTTCTGCGCTTGGATCCATAACTTTTCAGCATTCGGATGGGAAACAAAGCGACTGAAAAAGCCCGGGCTGACGATGCATTCGGCGCCATTGCTGGTTTCGCCGAGCAGGTATGTCTGGATATGATCCAGAACCTCCTCGCACTTGTCCATCAGGTTCGTGGCGGCGGTGCCAAGGGCAAAATCGACAGTCTTCTTGGTGATGCCGAAGACATCGTAGAGATTGTAGAGCGTGCGGCCCTTGCCGTCCTTGATCAGGCCCTTCAGCATGCCAAGACGGACATATTCGCGGGTGATCGAGTGTTTGCGGCGGATGTTTTCCAGCTTGCGCGCAACCTCGCGGTCAAGAGACGCCGGCGTGACCTGCCCGTTGATGACTTCCAGCACGCCATCGATATCATCGGGCGCGATGAAATCGATGTGCGGAAAGTGCGGAATTTCGAGAATGATCAGATTTTCGGTATCGTTCGGGCCAACGTCGCCGGGCGCGCCGCGCGGCTCGGCGGCGAGCACGTAGATCTGGCCATCGCGGTACTCGATCCGCACGTATTTCGATGCCTTGGTCTCAGAAGGCGCAATGTTTAGCGCGTTGAGGAGGCCGAAGGTGTTGGGGATGCGGTTGACCTCCTGGGTCAGTTCCACATCCGTGTAGGGAAGGAGAATTTCCGGCATTTTAAAAAACCTTTCGCGTGTGTGCGGTGACCGCACCAATGATGGGGTCAGGCCGTCACGATGAGCGTGAGGCGTTCGTTGATGTCGGCGATGGCGGCAGCCTTCTGGGCGTCCGTGATGCCGTTGGGCCATTTGATGGCACCGAGGCGAAGGATCGAAAGACGGCGGGTCGCAAGGCCATCCGTATCGTTGTCGACACCATCAGCCGCGGTGACAGGCCGCAGGGAAAAACCCCAGATGACCTGGCTTCCGTCCGTCGCTGTCGGGCTCCAGGCGACATGCTTGCCGTCATTCGCACCAGCGGCGCGCGTCAGCGTTACGGTGAAGCCGTCGCCCGCGACGAACGCAGTTCCGCCGCCGGCGATGGTGAACTTGATCGCCTTGTTGAAAGCTGCACCGCCCGTCGCCGTTCCGACAACAACGCCGAGCGGATCTTCCACACGGAACTTCGACGTGCCGTCAGCGCCGCCGGTGGTGCAGGTCACGGTGTAGACGCCGGTGATGGCATCGGCCGCAAACGCAGGGTTGGCAAGCGTGAGCGTGCCATTGCCGGTCCCGCCGGCCACAGCGGCCGATGACGCAGAGACCGTACCGCTTCCGGTAATCTTGCCGATGGGGGTTCCCAGATCGACACTGCGGGCCGATCCAGAACCCGCCAGCAGGGTGAAACGGGCGCGGCACAATTCCATGTCCAGTTCGCGCTTGACCAGGTCCGAAACCTGCGCCGCACGCACTGCCTTAAAAACTCCGAGAGACATCGGAAAACTCCTTGTGGGTCAGGTTTCGATCAGTTGGCGGGCTTGAGCGCCGCAATGCGGGAGGAAACAGCCGCGGAAAGGCCGCTCGGCTTCTCCTGCATGGCCGAAGACGCGCCCGGCATGGCAAGGCTTGCCGCGGCAAGCCGTTGCTGTTCGTAGGCCGAGGCCTGCGCGGCGGGAGCGGGCGCGGCGGGCGGCGTGGGGGCAGATGCCGTGGTGGCCGGTACGTTGGCCGTCACAAAACCAACAACACCTTCAGCGGACATGTCCGGCGAGGCATTGGCAAGGTCCATGGCAGCGGTCATGCGCTTGGCATCGCCCTTGATGCCATCGGCCGAGAGAATGCCGTTGACGCGATCCATGGCGGTCTTGAAGCCGTCCTTTTCGCCGGTGGCAGCTGCGGTGGTAATGACCGAGTTTGCGGCCTGCGCCGCGCCGGCCAGTGTCTGGTTTGCAGACATGGTTCCTCCTGAGGAGTTGGCCTCGACAAGAGGCGCTGCGGGGATGGACGCGGTTGCGCCCGTTTCTCCCTCGATCTCTTCGAGGGCATGCGGTTGCTGGCCGGGGCGCACCGCGTCCCGGATGGCAGTCAGCAGGTTGGACATGGGTTAACTCCGGTTGACTTCCTTGACGAAGGCGTCAAACGCCTCCACGGGGTCGCCGATGGCATCGACAAGCCCCATGGCAAGCGCATCGCTCGCCTCGTAAACATCGGCCTCAGTGGCCAGAGCCTTGGCCTTCGTGATGCGGCCACGCCGGCCCCGCGCCACCAGTTCGGCAAAATCGCCGCGGATGGCCTCGGCCTGTGCCGACCAGCGTTCGGCCAGGTCACCGCTCAACGCCTCATAGGGGCTGCCGCTCGCCTTCATTTTGCCGGCGCGGATGATGGTCAGCGATATGCCGTCCTTCTCCAGCTTCTTCGAATAATCCGCATGGATCATGATGACGCCGATGGAGCCCGCGCCGCCATATTTCGGCATGATGACGCTGCGCGCCTGGCTGGCCTGCATGTAACCGGCAGAATAGGCAAAATCCGTCAGGATCGAGACGGTCGGCTTCAACTTCGAAAGGCGGGCGATGGAAGAGGCCGTTTCAAACCCGCCGTTCACTTCGCCTCCGTAGCTGTCTACTTCGAAGGCTACACCGCGCACCGCAGCGGAGCGTTCCGCCATGGCAATCTGCGCCTGCAGGCCCTGATAGGAGGTTTCGCCCGAAGCCGAACCAAGCCACCCGCCCTTGTGAACGAGCGATCCCTCGACAGGGATGATGGCGACATTGTCGACCATGTCGAAAGGCAGCAGGTTGGCGCGGCTATAGGCCCGCTCGATCCGCCCGCCGAGTTTACCGGCAAGCGGCCGGCCATTGGCCCCGGCGACATGATCCACGGCGCCTTCGGCATTGGTGATGACGATCGTGTCCCCGGCGATCCGCCCGCCGAGCCCTTCAAGAAATGCCTCCGCCTTGCGGGCGTCGTAAAGCAGCGGCGTGTTGAACACACGCTGCGCGATATGGGCATAACGAAAGCTCATCGATCAGATCCTCAATAGGTCATGCGCCGACGACGCGACGGCCGGAAGCCGGTGGTTTTCGCCTGGCAGGCCGCCTGCAGCCGTACCAGTTCCTTCTCAATATCGCCGATGGTGGAACTCGCTACCTTCACCCGCTGCTGCATGACCGGCGAGCGGATTTCGCTTTCCTCGATCTGCTCACCCGCCAGCCGCTTCTCCTTTGCCGCCGAAAGGGCGGCATAAAGCGCGCACGGATCTTCGATATCGACGGTGATGCCGGCGATCTTGACGGTATTGGCCATGATCAGGCGCCCTGCTTTGCGGTCTTGGGTTTCGGCTCATCCGACGACGCGGCGTCGCTTGGAAGCCCACGTTCGAACGGCGATTTCATGCCGGCGGCGATGTAACGGTTGTGCCAGTAGACGCGGCTTTCGAAGACTTCCTCCGGATCGCCGCCATCCTCGCTGATTTCCTGCTCCAGCGTGCCGGTTCCGTTGACGATGCGTTCGCTGGCACCCTTGGCCTTTTTCACATCATCGGCGGTCGGCTTGCTCGGCCCGGTGCAGAGCGCCCAGAGGACAGCCTCACGGTTGGCGCGGTAGGCTTCGACGCCCCCCTTGAACTGTGTAGCGCCCGTCTCGATCCGCTCATCCACCCAGCTTGCATAGGGCACAAGCACATGCGGCGCGGCGATACGATCCGTGCGGCGTCGCGCGATGGGCCACAGCGCTGCGGTTTCCATCTGCGTCGATGAATAGGTCGCATCGGTGAAATCCAGCGTATAACCGCCATAGGTGATGCCAAGCGCGCGGGCCGTTTCCCGGTTGATCGTGCCGATGAATTCCTTGTGGTTCGGTCCCGGGGTCGTCAAGTTCTTGAATTCCAGATCCTCCCCAGGTGCCAGATGAGACACCCCGACATCCGCACCGACGCGAATATCGTTTTCGGAGGCTTTGGTCAGTTGCGCCTTGAAATAATTGACGAGATCCGTGGCAATGGCCGTGCCGGCTTGCCCAGCCTGATCCTGCATCACTTCCAAAGCCTCAAAAGCGTCGGCGCTTGGCTTATCGCTTTTCAGAACTAGGCTGTGGATTTGTTGCAGCCACATAAGCTGCGCCGTCGCATCGTCTGCATTCTCTCCCATCAAATACTTGCGAAACGTCGTCACCAGCGGTGAGATGCCCCGCACGTCGTCATCCTGAAATGGATCAAAGGCATGCATTACGATTTGCCGTCCGTCTGCATCTCTTGCCGGATAATCTAATTTCTTCTTAAAGCCATTGCGCTTTGCTTCAAAACGATAGGCTACCGGCCGGCCAATGACATCGTGAATGACACCCTGAAACATTCGCTCAACGTCGTTTGTGTCCTGCACCAGCTGTTGCGGCGAAAGCAGTAAAAACTTTGTCCCGGTCTTTGTGCCGGGCAGGCGTTCCGAAGCCGGCAGATATTGGCAAAGTCCAATGCTTTCTCCATAGGCCAGCCAGTTACGTACGCCAATATCGGTCATCTGAGGGATGGTCCATTTGGCGCGGAAATCGCATTCCAATGGGTTCCAGGCCCATATTTTCCACTCAGATTTCAACTCCCGCACCCATGCGATAGCCTCTTGCCGGCTATAGCCAAACCGCGTCAGGTCAGGGCGCGGGTTTAACTGCAGCTCAATGCCAACGGTATCGGCAATGATCTGGTCTGCCGCACCGCGCAGCTTGCCACTGTTGGCCAGCATATCCATCGCAAGGCCTGCCGCCCGCGTCCAGACGCGGCGGATCTCGTCACGATGCTCGCGCAGTGATGTCGGGCGCTTTGCAATCACGCCTGATTGCGTATCGCGCATATAGGCAGACCGCATGCGCGGCCCCGACGTTTCCCCCGAAGGACGGACTGCTGGCGCGGCCGAACTCCCGGCCTTCACCCTCACCCTAACCTTCTCATTCATTTCCGCTTCATCCACCTGTTTTCCGCGGGCTTTGCCGCAGGTTGCTTCGGGGTCGCCACCAGCGGGGGCGCGTCCTGATTTGCTGCAGGCTGCTGGCTTGCATAAGCAAAAAGGCTATCTTCGAAGTCCAGTTGCGCGTCTGCCACCGGCGTTTCGCGCTCGCGTTCAAGCCTGTCCCAGATCGCATCAGGCATGCCACGAATGCCATAGAGGATGGCCGCAACCTCTGCCTGGTTCATGGTGTCCAGACCTTCGTTGGCCTGCGCATCGTCCTTGTGCCATTTGTATTCCGTGAAACCGTCCTTGCGTTTCTTCGGAACGCGACGTTCGGCGGTCAACTGGCGGAAATATTCGTCTTCCATCCCTTTCGGGAAACCGACGAACCCGCGCTCGAGCGGGTCTTCCTTGGCAACGTTTCGATAGAGCGCCATCTTCAGGATGGAGCCGTTGAAGTTATAGAACCGCCGCGAATACCGGATAAATTTCCCGGTCTTGTGGTTGCGTTCTTTCTTGACAAGCCGCGTCAAAGGCGCCGTGTCACTATTGTCGCCGCGAACCATCACGACCAGGCTCGACGGGTGACGCTTGGCCCACTGCCAAACCTCTTCAGTATAGGCGTTCCCGTCGATCCCGATTCTATCGGGGGTCATGCGCCGGCCAACGCTGTTGACCCATGATTGTTTCGTCAGAGCATCTAATCGGTCCTGGCAGACCTTGTCCGAGATGTGCCCGGGGATCACACCGTAATCGATGACGAAGCGGCGAAAATCACGCCCCCAGGCCACTGTTTGCCACTCGACACGATCACCCTGACAGTCGATGCCGATGGTGAGAACAAGCCCGCCCAACGGAATGCGGCCACGCGAATAATCAGAATTTGCAGCCCTGTCTCTCAGCGTCTCCCAAGGAGGAGCCTCGCCGGCGGCGACATAGGCCCGCCCAACGGTGTCGTTGAGGAATGTCTGCTCGGAAGCGGGGTCGCCACGCGCACCCAGCCATTCTCGCGCAATCCGCTCCCAACTCTGCAGGGCAGACACCACAGACCACAAATAGAATGATCTGTGATGGCGCTTTGCCTTTGGGTTGTTCGCCCGCCACTCTCCGCGGCGAACGATGCGGGAACGGTGATGTTCCTCGATCGTGCAACCACATTCGACGCAAGTGAAATGAGCGTCTTCCGGCTTTGCCTCATCGAGGTTGGCAAGAAGATTTTCCCATTCGAGCGTCTGGTAGTGATCGCAATGCGGGCAGGGAACATAAAAATGCTCCTGGCTGCCTTCCTCGAAGTTCTTGGTGATGCGGCAACCCGGCATGACGAGCGGCGTCGAGATCTTGAGGATCTTCGCGAACTCGTAGGCGCGTGATCGACTGTCCGCCTGCGTTTCCGGGTCACCGCCGGAATTGTTCTCCCACTTCGATAAGTCGTCCTGCACCTGCCGGCGCATGGATACCTGCGACAGGGACGCCGCAGAATTGGCGCCCGAGATCTGGATCGCCCCGCGACCGTCGACGCGCTCCTTGTAGAGCAGGCTGTCGAGCCCATCCCGGTTTTTCATCGGGAACAGGCGGGCAAGGGCACTGGTGTTGCGCAGCATCGGCGCAAGTTTCATCTTGCTCCAGCGTGCAGCGTTGTTCTCTGTCGGATGGACGTAGAGAACGTCGCTCGGGTCCATATCCATGGAACCAAGCGTGAAGATATTGGCCAGCACCGTTCCGCCCAGCTGGGCAGATTTCATGATGGTGACGGTGCGGCAAGGATCTACAGGCGATAGCGCCCGCAGGATCTCATCGAAATACGGGAACCCGTCCCTGTTGTAAGGCCCGGGGAACTGGCTTTCGCGTTCCGAGAACCGGATGTTCTTTTCCGCCCATGCCAGATAATCGACTTCCGGCGGTGGCGTCAGGATCTCGGCCAGCACATCACACGCCAGGCGCTCGGCGTTGGCAGTGTTGACGATCATCGATGTCATGTCAGTTGATCGTCTCGATCTCTTCCGCCTCGATCGAAGTCTCGACCGTTTCCGGCAGTTCGATAGCCTCGGCCCTCACCTGCTTGGCGGCATTCTCGCGCACCTTGCGGAATTCACGTCGCATCAGGTGCAGCACGTCGCGCTGCGGGAGTTTGAACTCGGCCGCGATCGCAGACGCAAGGTCCGTCAGTCCACCTTCGAACACCAGCAGCATGCCGGAGGCAACGCGCAACATGCCGGCCCTCGAAGTATCCGTTTCGATCAGTGACCCGCTGGCCTGCGCATCCGCAAGCGCTGCATTGCGGTTGGCGCGCCGCAGTTGCTCCAGCTTCTGCTGCTTGATTTCGTGGTCGATGCCCGAAATCTGGGACGGGTCCTTGATGCCTGCGGCTGCTCGGCCACCACCATAGCCGACCGCAGGCGAACCAGCATCCGATGCATCGGGGTCCAGCCTTGTCTCAATCCCGTTGCCAAGGCGCTGCGCAACGTCGAGCGTCAGTCGAAGATCCGCCTTCGCCTGCTCGACAATGATCTTGGCGTTTCGACCTGACCCGTGCAACGCAGCAGAGGATATCTTGCCCTCAGTCAGATACTGGCTGACGCGGCCGGGAGAGACACCAATGATCGCGGCGAATTCTCCTTTGCTTACAGCGCCTTCCATCGCGACTTTACCGACCTTCTTTAGCTCTTTAGCCACTCTTTAGAAGTTTAGGCTTCTTTTTTAGCCTCAGACTGGCGAGATCTCGGGGTCGTCCCGGCCCGTGCGGGGGTCGAGGCTGGTACGGTCCCTTGACCGGGGGGTGGGGGTCGCCGGGGTGTTGCGGGTTTGCAACAGCGTTCGAAGGACCCTGTCGACCCTCACCGCGGGAGGATGCGGTCGAGTTCGTGAAGGAAACGCGGCGCCAACTCTTTCTCGATCAGGTCCGCCAGAACCTCCAGATATACATCCGGGTTGTTCGTGATCGCGTGAGCAGGGTTGGCGCCGTAGAGTTCCCTGATCTTGGCCTTCTTCCCCTTCTCGCCCGGATAGTCCCGGATGAAGACGCCGCGATGGCCGCTCTTCATCGTGGCGAGAAAGGCGTGGTCGTATTTGCCGCGCCCGCGAACCGTTACGCCGGTTCTGGTCTGTCTCGCGCCAAGCGCATAAAGCCCGATCCAGCCGGACTTCACCGTGACTTCCTGCGTGTGACCACCGGCATTGAACCGTGCCGTGGTCAATTTGCGGATGCGGCCTTTCGGCATCTGCGTGTGTTCGGCATTGCGATTGACGACTTCGGTGCGCGCGCGCTGGCGCAACCGTGTCATGGCCCGCGCCATGGCCTTGGTCTTGATATCACCGGGCAGCCGGGAAATGGCCCGCCCCAGCTGCTCAAAGTCCGAAGCGTCGAAGATCGTCTCGATCGTCACGGATGCATTCCCTTCGAGCCGCCATTACAGCGGCGGAGTTCATGGCCGCCTCCCGCATCTGCCGGCGAAAGCCGGAAACACGAAGCCCGCCGAGCGTTTCCGCCAGCGGGCTTTTCATAAGAATTATCTAGGGTCCAAGTTATGTCAAACATCTGCCGCGTCGGAAGGGGTATCGCGAAAAATATCAGGACGCCTTTTCAATGACTTGGCTTTCGGCGCGCATTTTTGCCGCCCTCACCCACGGGCGACGGTCGGGATAAAAGGCCGCGACATCGTGCGCACTCAACCGGCCCGCAAGGTCGTTGCCCAGGCATTCCAGCGCATGCCGCCACAGCTGCCAGTCGAGGCGGGAGAGGATCGCGCCGCGCATCATCGTGGAAATCTCATACTTCCGATAAGCCCCGCTCAACGGACGCGAACGCTTACGGTCATAACCATCCACCTCGAATTCATAGACCCGGCCAAACCCGTCCTTCTGCGTCTTCTTCACAAACCAGAGCGGCTTTCCGGCAGCACTCACCATGCGAAACGTCGGTTGCTCGCATTCCCAGTCCGGCCCACGCCCCAGAATGGCCGCGCCCGTCACCAGCGCCACCAGGTGCCGGCCGTTGAGCCGGTCGCCCTTGATCACGACTTCCGAGACAACCCGTTCCACTTCGCGCGCGATCAGCCCGTGCGGATCGTCAAACTCCGGAAACGGCGCCCACTCTTTCGGGATCTCGAAACGAACCTGCGCCAGCCCGCGTACGGCAGCCCCCACTAGCAGCGCATCCGGATGCGGATCGCCATCCTCAATAAAGCCGGGGATGACGCCAAAGGCGTTCGGGCTCTTGTCGATCAGCGTGCCGAGCGTTGCCATATCCTGTGTCACGCTCCAGTTGGAACCGGCCACCGTCGTCAGCCGGTCACCCGCCGCCCCCACCTTGCAAAGCTCCTGACAGAAAGCCCATTGCAGAAGCTCTTCAATGCCCATGATCTTTTTGAATTCAGCATTCATCTTTTTTTTCATCATCTTCTTTCCTTCAGAAAGAGGTGTTGGACAGATTGGACAGATAGAAACATTGAAACGGACAGCAAAAACAGAAAAATGGACAGGAATTATCTAATAAAAACAATGCTTGGACAGGTTGGACAGCAAATACTCAACCTTTTGCACATGAGGCAGATGCAAATTCAAACCATGGCCAGAAAGGCATGGAAGATCGTGCGCGCACACGCGCACATGCAAAAGGTCGGAGATTTGCTGTCCAATCTGTCCAAGCTGTACAAGCCATTGATGTGGCTTTCAGATTTTCAACGTCTCTGCTGTCCGTTGCTGTCCGGCGCGGACAGTTTCCTGTCCTTCCTGTCCAATTCGCCGGCCCCACACCCTTGGAATGGTGCGAAAGGCCAGCATAGGATGACGACGCCCGTCCTGTCCAGCGAGGGGTTCGGGTGAAAATGTCAGCGATCATCGGGCCAGTCCTCGCGCGGCGGCGCATAATGGCCATCATCGCCACCAGTGCGGAATTCGTCGCGCACACGGATGCCGCGATAGAATGTTCCATTGGAGCGGATGCGCCAGAACATGTGCATAAGCCCATCCGGCCCCTTCCATGTCTTGCGGGTCTGGTCTGGCAGGCGCTTGGAGAAAGTCGCCTGCCTGAATTCGGAAAGGCCTTCGCGTTTCGCAAAGCGCACAAACCCGTTGAACAGATCCTCCGGCGTCTCCTGGTCGCTGTCATTCCCGGTCACATGGCAGGCATTGCGCAGGAACGCGCCGATGGGGTCGCTTTCCTCGCGATATTCCGCGGTGGCAGCCCGCACGCCCTCCGGCACGCCAAGACCGTTCTGCAGATAATCCAGCGCGCCCTTCACCATCCAGGCGAACACGCCATGGCGCTCGGCCCGCAGTTTGCGCGGCAGATCACGGTCCACCTCGTCTTCAGGGATCTGGATTTCCCACGGCACCAGGTGAACGCGCCGCCAGATGCCGTCGCTGTCATCCTTGATGATCGGCTTGTGGTTGCCCGAGAGGATAATCTTGAAATGCGGGATCATCTCGAAGAAATCCTTGTTCAGGTGGCGCACCGCCAGCGGTTCGCCGCCCGTCAGCGCCTTGATCAGCGCGTCCTTCAGGTGAACCCCCATTTCCGGCTCACTCGCCGCCACAAGGCGCACGCCGGGCAGCCGGGCAAGGTCTGGCGTTGCCTCCGCGCCCGAACGGCGCTTTTCCCCGGCAAAGCTGTCGATGGACATGGAAGCGGCATAGTCGCCCAGAATATCCACCATCAGATCCACGAAGGTGGATTTGCCGTTTCGCCCTGCCCCGTAAAAGAACAGCAGGCACTGCTCGCCCGTCAGACCCAGAAGGCAATAACCCATGTATCGCTGCAGAAACCGGCGGTATTCCACATCCGGCATCACCCGCTTCAGGAACTGGTCGAACACCACGCAAGATGCATCCTTCAGCACCATCACCTCGGCCATCTTGGAAATCAGGTCGCGCGGCTCATGCCGGTCCAGCCGCACAGTCCATGTGCCAGTCTTTCCGCCCTGCGCTTCCGAACAAAAGAAACGCAGCGTGCCGCTTTGCGTGTTCAGCGCATAAAGATCCGTGTTCAGCTGTTTCACCTCAACGGAGCAATAAGGCACCGCCTCGCGCAGCATGTTGTCGATCTTGGAGGAGCCGCAGGCGCTCTTGGCGTGGCTGTGGCGGGATGATATCCGCCCGGATCGGTCCTTTTCCACCCCGTCCATGGCGTCGATCAGCACCTGCAGCTTTTCAAATGTCTCCAGCTGCTCGGCCGTCCAGTCCTTGGCCTTCTTGCCCAGCGCCTTCATGTCCTCGCGCGCCTGGCGCCCGGCCACGATCTTCGCCTTTTCCTCATCGGAGCAATCGAGCAGGATCGCCTCATCATCGATGAATTCCGCCGTGCGGTGCGCAAAACGGCGCACCACGGAACCGGATGTATCCTCCATCCAGCGCTGGCCGTCGTAACCATGCCAGCCCACATGCGTCACATGGCGCAGAAACCGGCCGTAGCGCACGCGCAGCCGCTCGCCATTGCCAATGTCGGTTTCCGGCAGGGCCGCGCATTCCTCGAGGATTTCATCCGGCGAAAGTTCAAGGTCCGCTTCTGCCTCTTCCGGCTCGCCCAGGGGCAGAGGGTCCGGGTTTCCGGCATAAACCGCGCGCTGCGCATGGGCCTCTTTCAACAGCTGCGCCACCGCCTCCGGCACGCCGCCTTTGGGTGTCTCTGTCATGGGCGCGGCATCCAGTATTTTTCAAGAATAAAAGAAAAAACCACATAGGCGGGGACAACCGCGATGACGACGATCAGAGGGTACAGCGCGCCGAACCCAACCAACGTCCAGCCGCAAAACACGGCGGCCCCGGCTAGAAACGGCGCCATGAACATGAAGAAAGTAGAATCAAACATCACACGCCTCCCTTGCTCAGCGCGGCACTCAGTGCCCCTGAAAAATCCATGCCCGCCGGCGGCCACACCACCAGAGGTTCAAGCCCCGACCGCGCCAGCCGCGCCTTGGCGCGCGCCATGGCAGAGGCTGTAAACACCGGCTCGCTGTCGCCATCGGCCAGCAGCAGCAGCTCCGCCACATTTTCGGCCACCTGCATGGCATCCTCCGGCCCCTGTCCTGCCTTCGGCACGGGGCCGGCCACCTTCACCTTGCGCACGCGGCCGAGCGTGTCGGTGTAGGTGAGATCGGGATGCGCAAAGCTGGAGGATAGCTCGGCCGGGCCGGCCAGATTGCCGAGATCGCCAGAGGTGAAATAGAACGTATCGGCCCGAAACCCTTCAGCGCCGGCAAAGGCCACCACGTTCTCGATGCCCTCGCCGCCCACCCAGCGCAAAAGCTCCGGCTGGCCGATCAGCGGCACAAGCCCGCCCTTCTTCACGCCGCGCATCTTCTTGGATGGCAGCCGCTCATAGAACCCGGCCGCGATCAGATCGGCAGACGGCGCATGCCGCCGATGATCCGTCACCACGGAATAACCGGCCTCGGCACCCTTCTTCGTCAGGCCATAAAGGATCGGCCGATATTTGCCCTGTGGGCAGTCGAGATCGATCCACGTCTGGTGGCAGCCGATGATGCGCCCTTCCGGGTTCACGATCGGCAGGATCATTGCCGGGCCGGAAAAGATGGAAAGCGGCCGGCCGGCGCGGTCCTCACCCTTGTAATAACCGGCAGAGGGCCGGAAGCGGGCGTTCTCGAACAGCGTTTCCGGCACCAGAAAGCCGGTGCGCGCCTTCAGGTAATCACGGATCACGCCGCGGCCGAACACCGCAACGTTGGTGCCCGAAAGGCAATCCGCCGCTTCCAGCCACAGCCCGCGTGCGCGCAAAATCTCGCGTTCGCGGTGCGCATTGCGCTCCTCTTGTTTTTCACCGTTCTGTCGATCGAGATCAGCCAGCGCCTGCGCAATCCGCGCCTCGCGGTCCGCCTTTTCCTCATCCGTCTCCCGCTCGCCCTCCTTGGGGATTTCTTCACACAGAAGCGCCGAACAGGCCCCCAGGAAGCCGGAACGCTCCCGCAGGTCAAACAGCAGCACATGGGCGGCAAGGCTCAATCCGTCCCGCCCACCATGTCCGCAGCCGCGGCAGTTCCACACGGCCTTGCCCCGGTTCACCGAAAACCGGTCGCTCCCGCCGCATCCCGGCTGCGGGCAAGGCCCCTGATATTCGGTCTTGCGCTGCGGCGGCTGCGGGATCTTCAGAATATCGCAGGCCCGGGCAAAATCGATTGCCTTGGCGCGGATGATGAATTCGTCGAGAATGGTGCTCATGCCGCCACCTTCTCTTCCTGTACCGCAAGCTGCCCACAATTGGCCGCCACCAGTGCTTTCGCCACCGGCGGGCACACGCTGTTGCCAACGCAGCTGACCTGGACGGATTTTGAAAACGGCACCCACAGAGGCCTGCCATCGTGGCCAATGCGCGTCGTGTCGAAATAACCATCGATCTTGTAGTCGGGCGGGAAACCCTGAAGGTTGAACAGTTCGCGCGGCGTCAGCATCCGCATGCCGATATCGACCACCACGAAGGTCACGCCGTCCACATCAAGCGTCACGAACTCGCGTTCATCCCAAACGCCATGGGCGCGCAGGAAGTCCGCCACCTGCCGCGCACGGCCCGCCTGCGCTTCGGTGAAGGGCGGCACGCTGACGGTTGCGGCAACATGCCCAAACCGGTCCCGCGTCGTCACGGTGCGGCAGGACTCGTCCTCGCGCCCTCCATCCCCCTGCCCGTAATAGGATTGCAGATAGGGCATCACCAGCTGGCTCTTGCCCTGCCCGTCCGCCATGATGGTGGCCGAAGGCTCATCCACGCCATGCCCGGTCGAGGTGCCGAACTGGCGGGCCACATAGGCGGAAACAAGCTGCTGCTGGCTGCCGGATTGCGTAATGGTCGAGGCCGCCTCGTCGAGTGGCCTGCCGGGGTTCACGCCGCCGATGCGCCGGCTGTCATTGTTCGCCTGCGCCATGAAACCGCAAAAAACCGCGTTCTGGTCCTTGTCGCTGGCCGTGATCGTCTGCGCCTGCCCATCGATAGGCCGGTTTGCGCCGCCCTGCCGCTCGATAAAGCTGTTTGCCGTGATGGCCGGGGCCTGCTCATCCATCGCAGATCCGGTGGCACCGCCGTTGAACCTCTGGATTGAGGGCGCAACCAGCATCTGGTGCGCACCACCAGCCGTCACCGTATGCGCTTGCTCGTCAACGCTCACATAGGGCTTTTGCGCGTTGCGCATCGTCATCACATGCGGCCCCACAAGCGCATGCTTGACCGCACCTGCGACAATGGTCCCGATAGGCTTGTCGACACTCATGCACCGAGGCGCCTGCCCTTCCCGCTCGCCATAGCCGATCTGCACAAGAAACGGCCGCTTGGCCTGCAACACATACCGGTCAAACCCGCGCGCAATCCGCGCATGGCTGTTGTCGGCCAGCGGGCGCACAGACCGCAGCTGGTGCTTCTGCCAGATCTCGTCCGCCGTATCGAAGATCGACGGGCAGGCAATGCTCCAGTCCAGGTAATCGGCCACGATGGGCCATGCCTGCTTGCGCCCGGCAATCACATCCCTGTCGTCAGGTGCGCCATGGGTTTCCTTCGGCCAGACGATCTTCTGCCCGTCGAAACGGATGATGATGAACAGCCGCTTGCGGATTGTCGGCGCGCCGAAATTCCGTCCACGCAGTTCCCGGCTTTCCATGCGCCCGCCAAGCTTGCGAATGGTCTTGCACCATTTCCGGTAGGTTTCGCCCTTCTTGTCCGGATCCGGCATCAGACCGCGCGGAGTCTCGATCAGCGGCCCGTAATCCTTGAACTCTTCCACGTTCTCCATGATGACGACATCCACCTTGCCGCCGCTCTTCTGGATGCGCTCTATCCAGCCGGGAATGATCCAGCAGAGGTCGCGAATGTTGCGCTCCACCGGCTTGCCGCCCTTGGCCTTGGAAAAATGTTTGCAATCGGGAGAGAACCAGGCGAGCCCGATATGCTTGCCGCGGAGGTGGTCGAGCGGGTCGATCCTGTAGACATTTTCCGAAAGGTGGATCGTGTCCGGATGGTTCACCTCATGCAGGAGCAGCGCCCATTCGTTGTGGTTGATGGCATAATCCGGCGAGCGGCCAAGCGCCTGCTCGATGCCGGTGGAAGCCCCGCCGCCGCCTGCAAAGCTGTCGATGATCAGCGGCCGGCCAGCGGGCGCTGCAAGCGCAAGGCCCGCCAGAATGGTGCCCGCGAAAAGCGATGGCGCATGCATATTCATCGCGCACCCTCCCGCACAACAGACCTTGCTGCATGCAGCGTCCGGCACACGGCGTCCTCGCCGACATCCAGCACATTGCCGATGTCCAGCGTGTCGAAATGGCCAGAATTCCACAGGATGATGGCGGCCAGCGCCTTCTTCTCATCCATCTTGCCGCTCATAGCCGAGGATCCGGCCCGGCGCGGGTCTGCCCTGTCGAGACCGATCATCGCATCACTCCTTTGATGAAGGTTGTGGCTTCGTCCCGGTTCACCGGGCAGAGAAGGCCCGCGCGGGCATAGGCATCGAGCGCATCCAGCATTTCGTTGGAAAGATGCGCATGGCCACGCGCGGCCGGGGATAGGCTGCAGGGAAAGAGAACCGGCGTTCCCGCGCGCCAGCCGCGAAGCCCGTGCGGCTCCGTCACAATGCGGATATGACCCAGCGCCTGCGCATCGCCAAAACCCAGCGTCGACACAACATTTTTGCCATCCGCCACGGTCTCGGCCGCGATGAGAAGAATGGAGGCTTGGCTACTCATCGGCGTTTTCCGCCTTCGCAAGCAGTTCGTCGGCTTCGCGCACACCATCAGGCGTCAGGTCCCACCGGCTGGATGTGGAGCCGCAGGCCTCCTCGGTCTGGATGATCAGCCCGCGCGCAACCAGGGCCCGCAGCGCGTGGGTGGAAGAGCCGGCGCCAATGCCGGCCCCCTCGTCCACCCGCACCAGCGGCATGCGGATCGTGCCACCGCAGGACCGCACGAAGGCCAGCACCTTGGCCGGGTTCGATCCAGAGAACGCCTTCTTCCGGGCCGCGCATTCTTCAGGCGTATAAGGCTGGCCCGCGCGCCGGTCTGTCTGGTCGAATTCCTTCAGGCGCAACATCGGTCTGGCCGATCCGATTCGGATCAACAGCGCCACGGGAAGCCCCGCCGCATCACGCATCCGGCGCACCGGCTCGCGACGTTCTGCCATCAGCAGCACCGCCTCCGTCTGCAAGACAGGCGTCATGGCGGCAAAATCCTTGGGCTCGATGGTAACAGCGCCAAAAAAATGAAACTCGGGCATCAATGCCACCTCGTCTGTCTGGATGCGGGAACGGGAGAATAGGCCGGCGCGGCCATGGGCGCGGCCTGTGGCGCAGCGGCGGGCAAGTCTGCCGCGCCATCTCGCCAGATCGCCTCGCGCCAGGCGGTGATTTCGTCAAAGATCTGCCAGCCCTCGGGAAGCTGCAGGCGCAATCGCTGCTCGCGCCAGAGATCGGCCAGAAGCCCGCGGGCATGGCTCCAATAGGCAATGGCGCGCGCCCCTGTCGGAATGGCCTCAATGGCGGCGGCATCACACACCAGCGTCACGAAGCCCGGCAACAGCGCCGGCTCGCGCGCAAACAGCGTCAACGCCGCCTCGCGCGCATTGTCGGTCACCAGGAAGAAGGGAGCGGGGGCGGTCATTCGGCCGCTCCCATCAGGTCAAACAGGCTTGGCATCGCCATCTCGCGTGCCGCCGCTTCCACATATTTGCAGCCATCGAGAAAATAGGCCGGGTTCAACTCGCAAGCCTCGCCGCGCCGGCCGTGGCGAATGGCGCGGTAGGGCACGGTCATCAACCCGCCAAAGGGGTCAAACACCGTCTCGCCCTTTTCCGTATATTGCTGGATGCAGCGGTCGACGATGTCGAACTGCAGCGGGCAAAGGTGCATTTCCCGGCCTGCCTGTGCCTGCAGCGTGTTCATCGAAAGCATGCGGGCAACATCCGTCCACACGTCGTCATGGGCGGAATGCGGCGGCAGAAGCATGAAGGTCGAAGGCAGCGCGCCCTTCTCCTCCAGATGCTCGGCAATCTTCACATGATGCTCGAAATCATAGACCGCCTCGAGGCTGTAGCGTTTCCACAGCTTGTAGATCTGGTGATGCTCCAGCCCGGCAAGATCGGCCGGCGTCAGCTGCCGGTCCCCGGAAGAAGGCATGTAGCCATGCGCATCCAGCTGCCAGCGCGCCCGGCTGTAGCCGTGGTCGTTCGACCAGCCGCCCGCCGCACCGTCCCACATGCGCTTGTCCTTCTTCACCGGAAGGTCGGCATAACCATTGCTGGCATCGGTCGGCGGCTTGCGGAAGATGAGCAGATATTCCGGCATGCCATTGCCCATGCGGCTGCCATCCTTGCACTGCTCGGACCAGCCGAGCCGATAGGTCTGGTTGTTCTCGCGCACCACATCTGTCGTGATCGTCTTTCGCGAGAGAAAGGCAAAGCCATGCGCCTGAAAGGCACGGATGCAATCGTCGGAAAACGGATAGACGGTCTGGAAACCAAGGCCCGTCAGCCCGCCCGGCACGATGCGATCCTTCACATGGATGGCGGCAATGCGACCGGGAGACAGCACCCGCAACAACTGCGGGATGAGAAAGTCCATCTGTTTCCAGAAATGGCCGTTATCATCCGTGTGCCCGAAATCCGCATAGTTCGGGCTGTATTCGTACTGCGTCGAAAACGGGATGGAGGTGACGATCAGGTCGACACTGTTTTCCGCCATGGCCTGCGTTTCCAGCACGCAGTCATTGTTGACCACGCGAAACCCATCGCCCGAAACTTCGATCCGCTCCACGCCGAGCGATCGCGTCAGCGTGGCGGCCATGGCAGCGGCCGAGAGGCCGTATTCCTTGATGATGCCGGTCATGATCTCCATCTGCTCCTCGTGGCGGTTCCACTTGTCCTGCAGGTTGTCGCGCACCGGCCGCTCGGCCTCGGTGTAGATGAGGTCGAGACGCACTTCGTGATCCTGCATGAAGCGGTAGATGCGGTGGACGCCCTGGATGAAGTCGTTGAACTTGAAGCCAATGCCGAGGAAGATTTCCCACCAGCAGTGGTATTGAAAGTTCGGGCCGGACCCGAGCATGGAAGGCTTGCCCGCAAGCTCCTGAATGCGGCCATCGGAAAAGCTGCAGATGATCTCTTCCCGCTCGTCGAGGCCTTGTGTGCCGTAAACGGTGGCAAGGCCGGGAATGGCCGCTTCCAGCGCCGCGCGCTCGGCCTCCAGATCGTGCCAGATCAACCGGTGCGCTCTAGGGTTCTCGGCCCGCAACGCCATCAGCTTTTCGATGCGGGCGGGCAGGCTGTCGCGCTTTTCGCGGGCGGCGTCAGACAGCGAGGCGGATGCGTTGCGCAGCAACCTCCCCTGCCCGTTCTTTTCCGTGCCAGCGCCCGCATGGTCGGCCGGCAACTCGTGCCAATGCACGACCATGGGCGGCAGGTCATAACCCTCGTCGGAAAAGCCAAGATCGGAGGGCTTTTGAACAAACAGCGCCCAGCTGGCCACCCACAACCAGAACTCGCGTTGCTTGTGCGGGTGGATGGTCAGCGTGTCGGCTTTTTCCGAATTGCGCTTGAAGAAGCGAGTTTTGGCCTGTCCGATATCCATGACTTCGAGAAACGCCGAATAGGCCAGAAGCTCGATAAACTGGTTCGGGCTCGGCGTGGCCGTTGCCACAAACTTGAAGCGCACGCCGTCGAACAACCGCATGAACTCGCGAAACGTTTTTGATCCGCCAAAACCGCGCAGGCAGGATGCCTCGTCGAGGCTTGCCGCCTGGAACAGGCGAGGATCCAGTTTGCCATCCCGCACCGTCTCGTAATTGGTCATGTAGAGCCCGGTGGCGCCACATTCCTCGATCGACCGGATGAAGGTAAAACTCGGCACCCTGTCCGGCTGGCCGGCCTGCCATGCCTGAAGCTCGGCCCGCTGCGCATCGGTAATGCGGGGATGGTCTCCGGTTGCCAGCATATGGGCATCGCGGCGAAACTCCTGACGCACGCCAAGCGGCGTCACCAGCAACCCGCGCCCGCCAAAGCGGGAGAGAACCAGGCGCAGGATCTCGATCTGGATGACGGATTTGCCCAGACCGAACTTGGCAAACACCGCGCGCCGGCCGCCCCGGCAGGCCCATACCACCATGGCCTTCTGATGCGGCAGAAGGATCGGATTGATCTCGTCAAGCGAAACCTCGAACCCGCCCTCGGCCGCCATCTGCACCTTGGCTTTCAGGAAATCGACATAGGAGGCGTGCGCGTTCATGGCTTCACCTTCCGCTCAACTTCCGCGCAGGTGATGCAGTGGCTTTCGATGATTTCCGCCATGGTCAGCTGCGATTTGCACACACTGCAGCGGCTGCGCTCTTTTTCGCCGCGGGCCATGGCGCCGGGCAGAAGGCTGTCCGTCCAACGGCGCTCCTCATGGTTTGCGGTGACGAAATCCAGATCTCCGTCCATCACTGCACCACCTTCCGAACACCGGAACGGCGCAGAAAACCGATGGCGTGGTCGAAAGCGGAAAGCGCCTTGTCATCCTTCACACCGGCGGAAATGCAGGCGGCGGCTGCCACGGAAATGGCCAGATGCACCGCCTGGTCTGGGTCGTCAGGCAACAGCCTGCAGATGGCCACGAACCGCTCTTCGCCATAGGTTCCGGTAATTGTCATGCCAGCACCCCGGCAATGATCGCATCCAGCTGCGCCAGCGCCTGCATGGCCGGCACGATGCGCGCCCTCACCGCCTGTCGTTCGGCGGCATCCACATGGCCGTCATCGATGGCAAGCGCCACCTCGCGCACCACGTCATCCAGAATACCATTGAGTTTCAGAACGGCAGCCGCCGTCAGTTCGCCGAAAGACTGCGGGCGCCGGGTTTCGAGCAGATCACCCATCGTCGAGGTGATGAACGGGTGGCCGGCGGCGGCATCGAGCGCCACGGCCAGATCCACGCGGATGAAATTCCGGCTCCATTCATCGGAGGTCGAGGCGTATTTCGAAAGCGTGCCCGCGCCGATGCCGAGAAGATCGGATGCGCGGGAAACACCACCCACCGCCTCGAAGCTGGAAATCGTCGCGGCCTTGAGGGCACTGGCCGTTTTGTTGGAAAAAGCGCGCATGGAGAGACCCCTGAAAGCTGGTCAAGGAAAAAGTGACAACAAATTGTTTCCGTGAAGACGCGCGTGGTTCACGCTACGTCAGGTGCATCACCCCGATGGAGGATCCGATGCACAAAATCTTGGAACTGAAAGCGAACGATGCCGCAGCAACGAAGCCGGCAGATGCGATGAAGAAAACCGGTTCCGGCAGCCCGGGAGGAGGAGAAGGCTGCCGGAACCTGCGCGCGGCCGGGAGGCAGCCGGACGCGACGGGGAGAAAGAGCCAGCCGGGCGGATGGATCGCGCCGGCTGGCAAGGGGCGCGGCAGGGAAACGGCCGCACGGGGAAACAACGGGAGGCGCGCATCATTCGGCAGCCTCGACAATACCAGACGCGTTGATGGCGGGCCTCGGCACATGTTCGGGCCAGACAGCATCAACAGGCCAATGTTCGGAAAGCCAGCGCATGGCTTCTGCGAAGCGGCGAACCCCAATATCGGACCCGCGCCGCAAGGCAGCAATCCGCTTCCCATCCGAAAACATCTTTGAAGACAGCGTAGCCTCCGCGATGTCCGCGCTGGCGCAGAAGACGCTCGTAACGGCGATGAGTTGATCGATCTGTGTCATGACGCGCAATATGCGGGACATGTCCCGTAGTGTCAACGGGAAATGTCCCTCTCATCATAAAACGCACAATGAGGGATATTTCCCGCATGTCCTACAATGCAGAAGCCATCATCAAGCGGGTAGAACAGCGCGCCAAGCAGCTGAAGATGTCCATGCGCCGCGTCTCCCTGGAGGCGGGCGCCGGGCCAGACCTCATCCGCGACTGGAAACGCGAGAAGGCTCCCCTCCCGCGCCTCGACAGCCTTGCCAAAGTGGCAGACGTGCTCGGCGTTCGCGCCGGCTGGCTGGCGTTCGGAGAAGGCGACAACGATAACGCAAGCGCCGATAATATCAGGCGCGTCCCTGTTATCTCGTGGGTCGCTGCTGGCCGCTTTGCGGATGCACCTGGTTCCGATGAAATGGAACCTTCAGACCATCTCGACATTGCCGATCTTCCGCGCGGCCGATATTTCGGCCTGCGCATCATTGGCGACAGCATGAACCGCATCGCGCCCGAGGGGTCGGTTATCATTGTCAACGCGCACGACAGGGAGCTTATCCCGCGCAAATATTTTGTCTTCCGAAATGCTCAGGGCGCGACGTTCAAGCGCTTCATGAAAAACCCGGATCGTCTGGAGCCATCGTCTTTCAATCTCGATTACGAGCCTTTGCCCGTCGACAAGGATACGAGCGTGATCGGCCGCGCGGTGCGCATCATCTCAAACATCGAGATCTAGCAGCCCGAGTTTGCGCGCACGCTTGGCAGCACTCTCTTCCACTGCTGCAATCTGCGCAGCATAGCGCCCGATCAACCGCTTTTCCGTTCCCGCCGGGTCCATGCCTGCCAACGCGCCGGTGGCCATCACAAGCGTCGGTCGCGCATTATCAATGGCGCGCCGCATCACGGTCCGGTTCCAGTCCGCCGCGTCTTTCCGCTTACGCTTCAGGCTGTCACGTTCCTCGACGAAGGACAACATCAGTTCGATTTCCGCCTCGCTCAGATCGTTGTCGCTACGGGCAATCCAGATGAGCGCCATCAGGCCGGGACGAGCCTTGGCCATGATTGATGCATAGTCCTTGCCGGGCTCATAAAGAACCTCGCGCATGGTGCGCACATAATCACGCGGGTGCTCAATGATCTCTCCGCTCGACGCCGAAACCATTTCCTCTATCCGGTCCGCTCGGAAACTGCGCTGATCGCGCCGAAGGTGGCACCAGGCCTCGACATATGTCTTGTGCTCAAAGTCGGAGAAGCCGTTCACCTCGATGCGCCGCGCGCTTGGAACATGGTCCGCGTCGATATACGAGATATCAAACGTGCGATCCGTGACCGGGCGACTTTGATCGATCGCATAGGCCGGCTTTATCCGCTTTGGTTTGTTATCAACGGCAGAAACTGGTCGGTGCGGAACCTCAGCCGGAAAAGACACCCGTTCAGATGGCGGGCTGATCGGCGAGACATCTCTCGCCGCTGGCAAACGGGGGGACTCCTCGGGCTCGGGCGATGCTTTGGGTTTTTTTCCTATTTGCGCCAGCAGCCAGAAAGCCACGACGATCACCAGCCCGAATAACAACCACATAACGCGCTCCCCAAAGCCCCACTACCCGTTCAGGCTGCAAGCTTAACGAGCGCGCATCACAATCAGCAAGATCCTCACCAGCCGAGCAAAAAGTCAGCATCTCCCAAAATAAGGGACATATCCCTTTTTAGCGTTGACTACGGGACATGTCCCGCATATAACTCACGGCATACCGGGCGCCTCGTGAAAGTTCACCCGGTCTCAAAGCAATCCCTGCCGCCGCACCCCCGCGTTAGCCCATTGCGCGCGGCGGCAGGTTTGCGCCCTGAAACGGAAGGACACTCCCATGCAGACCACACCCCGCTCCCGCATTGAATGGCTTTCCTGCCCACCTGCCGATTTCACGCACCGCGCCGCCATCGGCCTTGCTGCTGTCGGCCGCGATCTTCTGGACTTGCTTTACCTGAAATACCTCCAGTTCCGTCATCGCCACGGCATCTGACGCCATCCGCTTGCCCCTGCCGCAGCCCATGCGCTGCGGCACCTCAAACGGATGGAGGTCAATCCCATGCATCATTCAACAACCCCTTTCGGGGCTCGCGTTCCGGCTCTGCCATCGGCAAAACGGCGCGCCGCGCCGCTCTGGCAGTTTAATGCCGTGGCCATCGGCCTTTGTGCCATCGTCACCCTCTCCATTCTGGCCCCGCTGTCCCTTTATCTCGCAGGTTCACG
This sequence comes from Neorhizobium sp. PAMB6716, assembly GCF_058242805.1. NCBI lineage: Bacteria > Pseudomonadati > Pseudomonadota > Alphaproteobacteria > Hyphomicrobiales > Rhizobiaceae > Neorhizobium > Neorhizobium sp. PAMB6716. The sequence goes on along the minus strand of NZ_CM177835.1, from coordinate 1,058,069 downwards.
CCTGGTGCAGATCGAGGCACGCCTTGCCGCAGATGCGAGGGTGTAAACCGATGAAACCCTTCATCCCCGATGATCCCGGCGTAAAATCGCAGGCAAAAGACACAAAGCCCCGCCGCGGGCTGATGACGGCAGGCGCCATTCTGGCCGGCTCAATTGCCATTGGCGTGTGGATTGCCACCGGCGAAACGACAGGCGAGGCCGTGGCCACCATCGCCACAGATGGCTGCGCCACGTCGCGCATGCTGATTGCGTGGTCCGGCTGGTGGGTTGCGGGCGCCGTGTCGCTTGCCTTCGCCTATCTCAAATTCTTCAGCGTCAACGGCCGGCACATGGCCGAACTGGAAGGTCAGGTGCGCGCCGATCTCGCCCTGCTCAACGATCTTCGCCGCCGCCTCACCAACACCCGCAACGCCCTGCGCAGCGGCCATCCCGTCGATACCGGAAGCGATGGCACGCTGTCGCGCGAGTTGCGCCTGCTCAACGCCGCCCTGTCGGGCCGGGAGGAGTGAACGTCATGGGTAACATCTCAAAACAGACGGCGATGGATATCGCTTGTGCCTATCGCGAAGTCGAAGTGGCCGAAGATCTTCTGAAGATCATCACAGAGTCTCTGAACCGGCGCGAAACACCCGATATTCGCGATGTATTTGGGCGTCAGCAGCCCGGCCTTCAACTGGGCGTCCCCTCCGGCGACAACAGCAATAGGCTGTTTAACGTGCCGTGGTCTATTTGCGAGCCGATCATTAGGCTGCACATTACCCAGAACCTGACAAAGATCGCCGTCCTGACAGAGCAGGCGAAGGCAGAAGCCTCCGCAACGCCGGAGGGATCGGACCATGTCTAAGCAGGTCAACCGATCCCTGAAGGACAAGGCCATGGACCGCATTGATCATGCGCTCGGAAGGCCTGTCGACCCCACTGTGGAAAGCTATCGCAACTACTTTGCGACCGACGCCGGCAGCAAGACTGCGCTGGAGTTTGAGGCTTCACCGAACTGGGTCCGAAACGGCAAGGGCACTCCAGAGGGCATGGCGTTTTACCACGTCACAGATGAGGGCCGAAAGGCACTCAGCGGCCACTTGAAAGAGATCGGCGACAAGCACCGCCTTTACGATGTGACCTACGGTGGCCAGACGCAGACTGTCGTCGCTGAGAGTGGCGCAAAGGCCAAGTACAGCCTTTGGCTCGATGTATCCGATTGCTTTTGCGAACTGACATTCGGCGCCTTCACGCGCGCCGCATCGGTCAGGCTTAGCCGCACCCCTGCCTCATCGGAGCCCGCCCGATGAACAACACCCGCAATTACATTCTCGGCACGATCCTCATCGCCGCCATCATTTTTGTCGTCTGGAGCGTCCCCTCCAGCGAACTGGCCGGCCAGCGCAGCGTCACCACATCCATCGGAGGCATGCAATGAGACCGGCGCTTTTCACCGAAGTCGTCGAGGCGTTCCGGCCGGATGGCTCGCTGATGGATCTGGCCTTGCCGCAGGTGGAGGAGGTGGATTTCTGCGCCATCGCCGGCACGCTGTCGCGCATCGCCCGCTTTAATGGCGTGCCGGATGGCGTCGGTTATTCCGTGGCGCAACATTGCGTGCTGGGAACCGAGGCCCTGTTGAACGAGGGCGAGGACGAACTGACAGCCGCGCTCTTTCTCCTCCACGATGCGCATGAACATTTTATTGGCGATCACTGCCGCCCGTTCATGGCGCTCTTGCGGGGAATGCTGCATGCCCGCGCCGGCGAAAAGGCAGCCCTCGCCCTCACCCGCATCATGGCCGATATCCGCCTTGAGTGGGACGAGGCTATCTATGCTGCCGCCAACCTGCCCCCGCCCGGCGCCTGGATGAACCGGCAGAAATCGGCCGCGCTGGCCATGGATGAACGCATGCTGCTGGCAGAAAGCCGCAGCCTGTTTGGCCCGCGGGCTGCCGCCAACATCCATGTCACCGAAAAGCACCGCAAGGCCCGCACGCCGGATTTCGGCACCCGCAAGAACCCGCTGAAGCCATGGGGGGCCATGAAGGCCGAGGAAGAGTTTTTGAAACTCTTCACCCGCCTGCGCGGGCAGGAAGTCCTCATCCGCGCCCGCGCGCTCCACGCCGCCCATGCGGCAACCTCCACCACGTCAAGGAAGGGCTGAAACCATGGCCATCCCCCTGTTCCGCGTCCATTTCGGCGATGGCACGACGATCGATATTCCCGCTGAAACCGCCGACGCCGCCCGCAAGGATGCACGCCCTGAAGCGCAGACGCGCGAGACCGTCATCACCAAGGTCAAGCTTGTGCGGGTGGCGCGCTGATGTCTGAGACATCCTCAATCGAGTGGACAGATGCCACCTGGAACCCCATTGCCGGCTGCAGCCTCGTCTCTCCCGGCTGCACCAACTGTTACGCCATGCGCCGCGTTGCCCCGCGCCTTGCCGCCAACCCGGCAACACCGCATTACCACGGCACGGTGCAGCCTTCGAAAGCCGGCCCGGTCTGGACGGGAAAGATCGGCATCGCCTCCGACAAGGTCTTGATGGCCCCGCTCGGCTGGAAGAAGCCACGCCGCATCTTCGTCAACTCCACATCCGATCTTTTTCATGAGGGCGTGCCGCATGAGGTGATCGACCGGATCTTTGCCGTGATGGCGCTTTGCCCCCAGCATACGTTTCAGGTGCTCACGAAGCGGCCGCAGCGGATGCGGGATTATCTGACGAGCAACGCCACCTATCAGCGCATCCTTCGTGCGGCAGACCCATTGCGTCACAAGCGACCCAGGCTTGGCGATATTCCCATTTCAGATACGCGGCACATGGCGTTCTGGCCGCATGTTTGGCTCGGCGTGTCTGTCGAAGATCAGCCGCGCGCAGACGAGCGCTTGGCGGTTCTCGCGGACACTCCGGCCGCCGTCCGATGGATCTCGGCCGAGCCGATGCTGGGCTTCATCGATATCACAGCCGCCAAAGGCATCGATTGGGTTGTCTGCGGCGGCGAAAGCGGCTCTGGCGCCCGGCCCATGCACCCCGATTGGGCACGCAGCCTGCGCGATCAGTGCGCAGCGGCCAGCATCCCCTTCCTGTTCAAGCAATGGGGCGATTGGGCACCCTGCCCCTGGAAGCTGGAGAGGATGCCGGACGAAACTGACGCGGCCTACATGACGCGCTCCGAAGCTGAATGCTCCACCTTCGCCATCAGCCGGCAGGGATACATGCACGAGATGGACCACAAGCCGTGGTCGTTCTCGCGCGTGCTGCCGGCACCCTCCACCCATCATGCCGTGAAGAACATCGGGAAGAAAGCCGCCGGGCGTCTGCTGGATGGCGTGCTGCACGATGCCTACCCCACCCAGAAAGGACAGTGAGACCCATGCAGAACATCATCCGCGATACACAATCCCTGCTCGGCATGCTCGAGAGCGGCGATCTGAATTCCGAAATGACCGAGACGGTTCAAATGGTGCTGAAGAAGCTTCAGGACCTCTCCACCGATCAGCCCAAGACCACGTTCAAGGGCGAGGTCTCGCTCAAGCTGAAGTTCGCGGTCAAAAACGGCATGGTCGATATCGATGCCGAGATCCCGCCACCGAAGCTGCCAAAGCTCCCGCGCAAGACCAGCGTCTATTTCCTCACTGAAGACGGCCAGCTGTCCACCGAACATCCGCAGCAGCGCGACATGTTCCCCGGCCCGCGCGAGATCGATCACCGTCGCCAGTAACCGCTTCCCCCTCTCAACCGGAGACCTTTGACCATGGAAGACCATAAACTCATTTCCACCAGCCTCGACATCGAGGCGCTTCGCCGTCTGGCCGATGATGCCGGCTCGGCCATCACCGTGATCGACCTGAAGGAAACCTTGCACGGCCTGCCGGCCGGCATCCCCGTTCTGCTCAATCGCAAGACCGGCACCATCCAGTCGGTGCGCGACGAATTCGAAAAGTGGCGCATCGTCCCCACCCTGAAATCCGGCACGGCCACGGTGCAGACGCTGGAAAGCTTCATCGACCTTACCCAGCGCCACCAGACGCCGGAAAGCGTGATCTTTGCCGATTTCAACTGGGAAAAGCCGAGCTTCACCACCATCGTCGATTATCACGCGCGCAACGTGACGCCGGATGGCCAGCCGGGCGTGATCGAGCAATTCGGCTGCCCCAACAACGGCAAGCACCGCATCCACTACCCCTTCCCGCTGTCGAAGGAATGGGAAGCCTGGACGGGCGCCAATGCTGAAGCCATGAACCAGCAGCAGTTTGCCGAGTTCATCGAAGACCATATCCCGGACCTCACGACGCCGGATGAAGCCGAGGCGCGCCACTGGCAGCAGACGCTGGGCGGACGGGTGGCAACACCGGCCGATGTCATCACCCTCTCGCGCGGCCTGCAGGTGTTTGCAGAAACCCGCGTGGCAAATGCCGTGACGCTGCAGAGCGGCGAAGGCCAGTTGACCTTCGAGGAAGAACACAAGGATGCCAAAGGCGAGCGCATCAATGTGCCGAGCCTCTTCATCATCCGCATCCCGCCCTTTTTCATGGGCGAGGCCGTGCGCATTCCGGTGCGCCTGCGCTACCGCGTGAAAGCGGGCGCCATCACCTGGTTCTACCAGCTCTACAAGCCGGAAAAGTGGATCACGGAAGAAGTGGAGCGCGCCTTCTCGCGCGTGACGGGCGCAACCGAACTGCCGGGCTTTGTCGGCACGCCGGAAATGAAGGCCTGACACCCGACCGGCCGGAAGGCAGCGCCTGCCTCCCGGCCATCCTTTCCACCGGAAGAGCCGCCATGACTGATACCCTGCAACTGCCCACCCGCCCCCGCCTCTGGTATCCGGAAGCGCTGCTGAATGATGAGTGCCTGCCAACAGGCCTGCATTCTGCGCAGGCATGGTTCGATGAGTTACGGCCGGAGCCTTTGGGGCTGATCGATGAAAGCGAACGCGCCTTCATTGCCCTGCATGGCCCGGGAGAAACCATCGGCTTCCAGTGGATGGAGGATCACGGCGAAATCATCGTCATGATCGGCCCTGATGGCCTTGTGTGTCACCCGCCCCGCTGCCCGTCCACCATCGATCTCTTCGACCACGAAATGACCTTGCCCCCGGTGAATGTGCCGGTCACAGCAAACCACTTCTGGGACGATGACAGCATGATCTTTGCTGAAACGCTCGAGGAATTCGCGGGCATGTATGCAGAGACATACATGGTGGCGGGCGATGAGCCGCAGGAAGTCACCGTCGAAAGTTTCTTCTGGAGCGGCAAGATCCTGTTCCGCGTCGGCCCCGATGGCCTGACGCTTTCCGAACTGCCGGCAGCCGCCCCACAATCCCCCGAAATTTCCTGATCGAAAAGGCAAGATCGCCATGCTCACCGCATCCCGCGTCACGCTTCTCTCTGCCCTCTCGCTGGTCGGCGCCGTCGTCGAGCGGCGCAACACCATTCCCATCCTGTCGAACGTGCTGCTGGCCCGCGCAGAAGATCCCGCGCGCCTGGCGCTCACCATGACGGATATGGATGTGGAGGTTGAAATCACGTTTGCCGCCACGCTCGATATGGATTTCCGCCCCTTCACCGTGCAGGCGCATCTGCTGCACGATATCGTGCGCAAACTGCCGGATGGCGCCGACTGCCGGTTTGAACCGGTCGATGCCGCCATGAACCACATGCGGCTGAAGGCCGGACGCTCCAAGTTCGCGCTGCAGCTTCTGCCTGAAGGTGACTTCCCGCTGCAAAAGCCGCTCGATGGCCCCTGCCGGTTCCAGGCGCCGGCCAAGGCCTTTGCCGAAGCGCTGGCCGCCGTATCCTTCGCCATCTCCACGGAAGAGACGCGCTATTATCTGAACGGCATCTTCTGCCACCCGGTGGAAGAAGGCGTGATGCTGGTGGCAACCGATGGCCACCGGCTGGCCAAGCGCGTGGTGATGCTTCAGGATGGCGCGCCGGCGGATATGCCACCCGTCATCATCCCCAGAAAAACCGTCGGCGTGCTCGCAAAAATCCTGCCGAAGGAAGGCGAGATCGGCATCACCGTATCCGATGCGCGGATCTCTTTCGATCTTGGCAGCACCCGTCTCTCCTCAAAACTCATCGACGGCACCTTTCCGGATTATCAGCGCGTGGTGCCGCGAGACCTGCCGGAACCGGCAACCATCGACGCGGCAAGCCTGCGCGCCGCCGTGGACCGCGTTGGCACCGTGTCGGCCGACAAGAGCCGCGCCATGAAGTTCACCTTCGAAGATGGCACGCTCACCCTCACGGTGGCCAATCCGGACGCCGGCAATGCCGAGGAGGCCTTGACCTATGATGGCGAGCTCACCCTCTCCACAGGCTTCAACAGCCGCTACGTGCTGGACGCGCTGTCGCAGATCGGCACGGACAGGCTGACGCTTTCCGCCGCCGACGCCGGCAGCCCCGCCATCCTGCGCGCCACCGGCGACAATCCCCTCAACCTCGCAGTGCTGATGCCCATGCGCGCCTGACCGGGCGACGACGAAGGAGAATGGTGATGACGACAAAAAGCGAAGACAGCCGCGGCACGCTGCCCTTCCACCTGGACTTTCGCGCGCAGGCCGCCGTGCTGGCCGATCTGCCGGAAAGCGTGGCCCGCGAAGCTGGTAATTTCTACGAGGGCTGCGCTTCGAATTTGAAATCCGACAGCATGCAGCACGCATGGAAGCAGGTGCTGCGCCCCTACCTGATCGGCCTGCGGGATCAGTATCCCGAGCAGGAAAGACCAGTGCTCGCGCTCCGCGAACTGCGCCACGGCTCGGAAACGGGCGAAGCAAAGCCGGACAATGGGTCGGAAAAGGCCGGCGCCCCGGCACTCTCTTCGCCCGCAAAACCGGACGGCATCAGCCGCGAACTGATGGGCAAGATCGTTGACGAAGTGTTCGGCGGCGCGATCGAAGATGCCTCAGTGATTGAGGAGATCTATGCCGTCATCATGCGGGAAAGCATGGTGCGGGCGCCAGATACTGCTGCAGCCTTCAAGGCGGGGTTCGAATTGAACGACGCCGCAAAATGGCCGGACGGCTGGATGCAGGCCTATTCAATTTGGAATGGGGTATCTGCCCCTACGCCCTCAACACATGTGACAGGTGAGCCCGAGAAATACCTCATCGGCGACAACACGATGATGAAGGTTTTCAAGCGCGCTGGCCTCACCAACATCCATGATCTTCAGGCAGTCTTTGACGCAATCGAGGTTGCCTTGACGCCGCCGCCGAAGAGCCGCGCTTATGAGGCTGGATACAGTGATGCTTGCTCATACGCCCTGTATGAACTCGACCTCGCCATTCGAGATATCGCGAGCGGCGAGCCTGCCAGTGAACGGCTTCCGCAACTCCGCGAAGAGATCAAGACGAAGGAAATGCCAGCGTCAGGAGATATGGGATGAGCGATCTAGAAGGATGGCAGTCACCCCAACCGAATGTGGCGGCGACGGTGCCTTGCCCCTGCACGCTGATTGAGCAGGACGAAGAGTGCCCCGTTGGCTACCCGTCGATGCTCTGCGGCATCTGCAAAGGCACCGGCAACACGACGCATGAACAGGTCACGGCGCTGGCCTGCGAAATGATCAAGATTGCCAGCGACATTGGCGAGCCGGAAGATCCATTCGCCGCTTGGGAGAGCATTGACCTTATTGAGAGCCAACACGATCAACTTCGCCGTATTGCGACAGCCTACGTCAGCGCGGTGAACGGCGAGCCCGAAAAGGACTGCTGGGACACGGAAGACGGCAAGGAAGCGCCCGGCGCGGAGCGGTTTGCTTCTGACTGGTCGTGGAAGGAATACGACGAAAAGAAGCAAAAAGCGTTCGATGCCCTCCGCGAAGCCCTCGCCACCACGGAGGGCAAGGACAATGGCTAAGCTCACAGAAGCTCAGTTCTCGATGCAGTGCTCGTATATCGCGAAGAACGCCGCTGCATGGGCGGGCGATACGCTGACAACGTTCGACGACTTGCACAAGGAGGTGAACACGGGAACCGTGGCTCGCTTCACCGACGAGATGCGTGAGCGCTTAGACCGGCTGGATCAATGGGCCGGCCGACCCCCCGCGCCTCAACCGAGGGCGGATGGGTGGTTGTCGATGGATTGCGTGCCGCTCGACAAAACTGCCGTCATCATTGCCGTCCCCACCAAGGGACGCGACGGATATTTTGTAGGCGAGGCATACTTCGACCCAAGTTCCCCGGCAGGGGGAGATTGGTGGTGGGCTGGAACTTCCAACTCCGACGTTGTCTCCGCGTCTATCAGCGACAGCAATCACCATGCTCCAGAACTTTGGCAACCGATGCCGGCACCTCCCGCCTTCAGGGAGGACGTGTTGAAATGAGCGAACTCCAAACGCTTTCCGATATCGATCTTGCCGTTCTTTTTCAGGAAACAATGAACTGCCACGATAACCTCGTCGACAGTGCGCCGATGGGCGATGAGAGGATTTATTTTGCCGGCAAGAAGTGTGACGCCATCAAGGCAGAGCAGCGTAGACGTGGATATACCCCATGCGAAATCTGCTTTGACGGAGGCACTCCAGATGCCGATCCGGGCGCATACTGCGTTTGTGCCATGGGCGAACGCCTCATGCAGGATAACCAGCAGATGCGCAGGAAATTCCGTCAATTGGAACGCGCCGAACCGATGGAGGAACCGGGCCAATGACATCGCCAGCTTTGGTCAAGGCAGCAGACCTGAAGCGCTTTGCCAATCTGGCAAAGGCGGAGGGCGTCACCGTATGGATTGAGCGAGACGGCGTGCGCGTCGGCGTCTCTCCGGAAATGCCCGCGATTGACAAGCCAAAGCCGGTCGAGAAGTATCATGATTTCGATCTGTGATGGGCAAATGCCGCGTAAACCATTTCTCTCCCGTGAGAAGTCTCGCCACGGGCGCTATGTCTGGTATTTCAAGCGAAACGGCCGGCGCGTTCGCCTCCCTGATATCTATGGCACGCCGGAATTTGAAGACGCTTATGAAAAGGCACTGACAGGTTCCTCTCATGCCCTCGAAAAGCCGAAGGCAAAAAGCGGCTCGCTGAAATGGCTGGTTGATCAATACAAGCGCAGCGCAGCCTTTGCAGCACTGGCGCCAGCCACACGGCGGGCTCGGGATAATATCCTGAAGCAGGTGTTGGCAGACCCGCGAAACGCCGATGGACCATTTGCCTATATCACACGCGCCCGAATCAAAAAGGGCATGGATAAGCGCGCCGCGACACCCAACGCCGCAAACAATTTCCTCAAAACCATGCGCCATCTTTTCAAGTGGGCGCAGGAGGCGGAACACGTCGAGGTCGATCCCTGCATCGGCGTCTCGAAAACCAGCGTAAAGACGGATGGTTTCCACACCTGGACGGTCGCGCAGGTGGAGCAATACCGCAGCCACCATGCGACCGGCACAAAAGCCCGGCTGGCCATCGATATCCTGCTGTTTCTCGGCCTGCGCCGGTCAGATGCCGTCACGGTTGGTCGGCAGCATCTGCGAGATGGGATGATATCCCTGCGCACACAAAAAACGGGCCAGTGGGTTTATTTGCCCGTGTTCCACGCCTTGCAAGCATCCATCGACGCCACAAGCACAGGCGATCTAGCGTTCTTGACGACTGAAAAGGGGCAGCCATTTGCATCAGCCGCATCGTTCGGCAACTGGTTTGCCAAACAGTGCAAGGCAGCCGGCCTGCCAGACTGCTGCAGGGCGCATGGCCTGCGCAAGGCGGGCGCCACGATCGCCGCCGACGAAGGCGCAACGGCGCACGAACTGATGGCAATGTTTGGATGGTCGCGCCTGGCTATGGCCGAGATCTACACGCGCGAAGCTGACAAAAAGAAGCTGGCGCGAGGCGCTTCAGAACGTCTGTCGAACAGAGTGTAGGTCGCACCTTAAACCCTGCTTAGTCCCACCTTAAACAAAATCAACGTTTTAGGTAGTGTGTTGGCGACCCCTGCAGGACTCGAACCTGCGACCTACTGCTTAGAAGGCAGTTGCTCTATCCAGTTGAGCTAAGGGGCCTGAAAAGGAAACCGCGGCCAGCAGGCCGAAAGCCCTGGCTCAGTGAGTCCAGGGCTGGATGCGGTTGAAGCGGAAATTGTCGGTGTAGGAGACGACCTGGCGCGTGGCTTCCTTCGGCGGAATGACGCGGTAATCGATACCGTTGCGCTCGGCGTAGGACTGCGCCTGCTCCAGCGTTTCGAACGTCAGGCGAACCTGCTGGTTCATATCGGATGAGGAGGTGTAGCCGAGGACCGGATCGATGCGGCGGGGTTCTTCCTGGTCGAACTCGAGAACCCAGAGATGGGTCTTTGCCTTGCCGGATTGCATCGCGGTCTTGGCAGGACGGAAAATCTTGGCCGTCATCGTCTCAACGCTCCCTTTCGCGCCTCTTTCTTACGTCCGTAAACGCTGAAGGCTTCGGTTGTGTTGCAGCGGCTCGTTACCTTTTGCGGAAACGAAAAACCCGCGGCAGCAGGTTTGAAGCGGCACGTCTACGATGCCGTTGGTCGGAGTGGAGAGATTCGAACTCCCGACCCTCTGGTCCCAAACCAGATGCGCTACCAGGCTGCGCTACACTCCGTTCAACGATGTTTGCGGGATACACGGTTCCCCCGTCAGCCGCAACAGCTAAATCGGAAGGAGATGAGGATAACTTGCAGACGGTTACGGAAGATTGCCAATCTGCTTGCTCAACACCTTGTCGCCCTTGTGGATTTTGCGCTTCTCAGCCTCACCGCCGTTCAGTTCCAGCACATATTTGACCGGCCCTTGCGACGAAATGATCGCCTCCGACAGCGGCACGGCCTGCTCATGGATATGGGTGATGGTGCCTGCGGCATCGATGAACACCATGTCGAGCGGGATGAGCGTGTTGCGCATCCACATCGAAATGGCACGTGCCTCGCCAAAATCAAACAGCATGCCCTCATTGGCCGCCATCTGTTTGCGATACATCAGCCCCTGCTCCCGCTGATCCGGATCAAGCGCCAGCTCCGCCGAGAATTCATGACGCTCACCAGAGGACGTGACAATCGTCAGCGGCTGCTTGTCAAACCGCATCTGCGCCGATGCAACAGCCGAAAATGCCACAAGCGCCATCATGGCGCTCGCAGCAAAGGTGGTCAAAACGGCCCGCATCAATGCGCCCTGGATGCAACGGCTGGCCCATCCGGATGGATTTCGGCCGCCATCAGCCCCTTGTCACCAGGCCCGAAGCGCACCAGCACCACCTGGCCGGGGCGCAGTTCCGTCAGGCCGTAACGGCGGAGCGTTTCCATGTGGATAAAGATATCCTCGGTGCCCTCGCCGCGCGTCAGGAAACCAAAGCCCTTGGTACGGTTGAACCATTTGACCAGAGCCCGTTCCAGACCGCTCGTCGCCGTCACCTGCACATGCGTGCGCACCGGCGGCAGCTGCGACGGGTGAACCGCCGTCGACTGATCCATGGAGAGGATCCGAAACGTCTGGTAACCGCGATCCCGGCGCTGGATCAGCGCCACGATGCGCGTTCCCTCCAGGATCGTCTGGTATCCATCCCGCCTCAGGCAGGTCACATGCAACAGCACATCCTGCATGCCGTTATCGGGCACGATGAAGCCGAAGCCCTTTGCCACGTCGAACCATTTCACGACGCCAGTGATTTCGATAAGCTCTACCGGCTCGCCGGCGAGTTCTTCAAAAATCGCTACGCCCTTCGATGACATTCTGTCCGCCATTCTGTCAGCCCCTGGGTTACGCGTCACGGTCGCACGGTTAACTGATTCTGAGAGGATATGTTAACATTGCGCCGTTCGTCCAGCGCAAGACCCTGTCCGCATGTTTCGATTTTCTTTGTAGTGAAGACTCCTTGTCTGAGGCTGACCAGTGCGGCATATCCCGCATGCCGCCGCAGATCCCGTCGGCCAACCGTTCAGGAGGAATTTTTCATGCGTTATCTGCACACCATGGTCCGCATCAAGGACCTTGATGCCTCGCTCGATTTTTACACCCGGATCTTCGGTTTGACCGAGGTGCGCCGCATCGAAAACGACAAGGGCCGCTTCACGCTGATCTTCCTTGCAGCCTCTGAGGATGTCGAAAGCGGCGAGAAGAACAAGGCGCCGCTGCTGGAACTCACCTATAACTGGGATACCGAGGATTATGCAGGCGGCCGCAATTTTGGCCACCTCGCCTATGAAGTCGACAATATCTATGAGACCTGCCAGCGCGTGATGGACATGGGTGTCGTCATCAACCGCCCGCCGCGCGACGGCAACATGGCCTTCATCCGCTCGCCCGACGGCATTTCCATCGAGCTTCTGCAGAAGGGCCCGGCGCTTGAACCTGCCGAACCCTGGGTCTCGATGCCGAACACCGGCAGCTGGTAACCCCTGCCTTGCAAGGCTGGCGCAAACGTTGCGCCAGCCTTCTGCCTCCGCTTCTATAGAGACCGGCGTCCGCCACCGAGCCGGATGCCAAGCCTGACGCAGGGTTCATGCGCCATTCTGAAGTTCATATGGGAACAACAGAAGCTGGAATGCGCGAATGGCGAACCTCACTTTGACATCTGCCGCGGATCCTTTGCGCCGCATCGCCCTTGCCGCGCTCCTTGGCGCAGCCACGCTGTCGCTCGGCGGGTGTGTCGGCCTCACCGCAAAGGCAAAGCCTGTTGCCGCAAGCCAGCAGCCGAAGACGGCCACAGAGGCCATGGCGCAGGCCGAACGCAGCAAGGCGCCGGCACCCGGCGATTATGTCGATCCGATGGTGGCAGTGGCCGGATCGCCGGCGACCAAACCGAAAAGCCGCGCCTATCGGCCACCCTCGCCGCTTGCCGGTGAGCCGGCGGCGCCGGCGGGCGACCCCATGATGCAGATGGCCCAGCTTGCCCCGGAACAGCAGAACCTTGGCGAGGTCATCAACCAGCCAACGACGGTTCAGGCCGGCAATAACAGCATCTTTGCGCTTGCAACGGCGCGCGTGGATGCGGCAAACGCTGCAAGCGGCGCTGCGGCCTACGCTCCCCCCGGCCGAATCAACCCGATGATGGGAAGCGTGTTCAGCGCTCGCACCAGCGCAGAGATCGCTCCGCCAGCCCCCGTCACCGCGCGCCAGCCGGCAGCCCAACCGGTCGCCCAGCCGGCAGCCCGCGCCACCGGCACAAGTGCCAAGGATGGTTTATGGTAGCGCCCGTTCACACCGCGCCCGAAGCCGCGCCCCTCCTTTAACCATTTGATAAGAAACAGCCTTTCGACCATCCACAGCTCTTACTACGCCAACCGATATTTTTGCGGGATTCAGCAAAATGCCGCTTGCACGCACGAAAACTGCCCCCTATAAGGACGCCACCACGAAGCGCACGCGCCCTTCGTCTATCGGTTAGGACACCAGATTTTCATTCTGGGAAGAGGGGTTCGACTCCCCTAGGGCGTGCCACTTCGGGTAATTTCACTACAGTTCTGATGATTTGTGACGGCCTGCTCTTCGCGGTCCGCGAGAGCATTGCGCAGATGTTCCGTTATCCGAGCCGGCGCGGATAAAAAGCGTCCGTCTGTTGTCATTTTTCGCTTGCACGGAAAAAATCTGCGTCTATAAGGGCGCCACCACGAAGCGCACGCGCCCTTCGTCTATCGGTTAGGACACCAGATTTTCATTCTGGGAAGAGGGGTTCGACTCCCCTAGGGCGTGCCACTTCTTTTTAAAATCCCCTTCATAACCCGTTGGTTTGGCTGCGATATTCAGCCTGGTTGCCGTCGTTTGGCGCCTGTTGAAAAATCGCTCGTTCCGTTGAAAAAACAATGCGGAAATTGTGATTTTGACGCTTGCATGACAGCCGGCGCCCCCATATAAGGGCGCCACCACGAAGCGCACGCGCCCTTCGTCTATCGGTTAGGACACCAGATTTTCATTCTGGGAAGAGGGGTTCGACTCCCCTAGGGCGTGCCACTTCTCTCTTCATTTTCAGATAACATGACGCTTCACACCGCAGGGTTTCGCGGTGGCAGCTGTCTTGCCGCCTTCCCCAATCACATGGCCTTGGCGGCATCGAGAATGCGCAGCTGCACTCGGCGGCTGCCCTGCCAGTGATCGGCACCAAGACATCCCGCCACATGCAGTTGGCTTCCCCTCGACGATAACAGCAATTGGCCAAGCGGCGTTTCGGCGGCGCGAAAGGCGATGGCGTCCAGCCGCGTGCCATCCATGGCCTGCAGCGTCGCCTTCACATGGGCCGTGCCGATCAGTCTCGCATCAATGATTCTATGGGCTGGCATGGCAAACACCGGCTGGCTGTGGCCGGATCCATAAGGGCCCGCCTGCTCCATCTGGTCGATCAGCTGAAGTGTTGCCCCGGATGCCGCAAGTGCGCCGTCGATCTTCAGCATGTGGTTGGCCACGAGGTCGGGAATCACGGCACCGGCCACCTGTTCAAAATAGGCCCGCAGGCTGCCGAGCTTCGAGCGCTCCACCGTGAGGCCCGCAGCCATCGCGTGGCCGCCGCCCTTCACCAGCAGTCCCTGGTCGACAGCGGCGCGCACCATCTTTCCCATGTCGAAGCCGGGAATGGACCGGCCGGAGCCGGTGCCACGGCCGGACGAATCAAGCGCGATGGCAAAGGCCGGGCGCTTGAACTTTTCCTTCAGCCGGGCCGCCAGAAGCCCGACAATGCCGGGGTGCCAGTTTTCCCGCGCCGTCACCAGCACGGCGGCGTTTTCGCCGGTGCCATATTCGGCAATCACTTCCGCTTCGGCCTCGGCCAGCATGGCCGCTTCCATCACCTGCCGTTCGCGATTCAACTCATCGAGCTTTGCGGCGATATCATCGGCCTCGGCCGGTTCATCCATGGTCAGCAGACGACTGCCGAGCGCGGCATCGCCTATACGCCCGCCGGCATTGATGCGCGGACCAACGAGGAAGCCGAGATGATAAGGCGTCACCGGCCCGCCAAGTCCCGCCTTGCGAAACAGGGCAGCAAGCCCCGCATTGCCCATATGGCGGGCCGCCAGCAGGCCCTTCACCACATAGGCGCGGTTCAGCCCCTTCAATGGCACCACATCGCAGACAGTCGCCAGTGCCACGATATCGAGCCAGGCCAGAAGATCGAGCGTCTTTGCCCTGAAATCACCGCGCTCGCGCAAAAGCCGCGCCGTGGCCACCAGAACGATGAACACCACGCCTGCGGCGCAGAGATGCCCCTGCCCCGACAGATCATCGTTGCGGTTGGGGTTGACCAGCGCAAGGCACGGCGGCAGTTGCGGCCCCATCTGGTGATGGTCGATCACCACCACATCGCATTTATCCTCGACGGCCGCCGACAGCGCCTCATGGCTGGTGGAGCCGCAATCGACGGTGACGATCAGGTTTGCCCCGCCTGCGATCAGCTGGCGGATGGCATTGGCGTTCGGGCCATAACCTTCGAAAATCCGGTCGGGAATGTAGATCTCGGCCTCGACGCCGAAATGGTGGAAGAACCGCGCCATCAGTGCCGAAGACGCTGCCCCATCCACATCGTAATCGCCGAAGATCGCCACTTTTTCGCGCCGCGCGACGGCGTCTGCCAGACGGGCTGCCGCCTTGTCGCAGTCCTTCAGTGTAAACGGTTCGGGCATCAGGCTGCGGATGGTGGGATCGAGAAAGGCCGGCGCTTCGTCCACGCCAACGCCCCTGCCCGCCAGAACGCGCGAAATCAGGTCTGGAATACCGTGAACCTGCGCCATCGCCAGAGCACGGTTCTGCCCGGCCTGATCCAGCCGCGATACCCAGCGCTGGCCACTTGCGGAACGTTCCACGCCAAGAAACGCCCGGGACACGGGATCGACAGGTTCTGTCATGACAATTCGGCTGGCGGTCGCAGATACATGGCCCGCTTCTACTGCATAAATGCAAAGACCGGTATCAGTTAGCGCACAAATTTATCGCCGCCCGCCGGCATGACCGTCTCAACCCTTGCTCAGAGCACGGCCCAGACCGCCGATGCACCCAGGCAGATAGGCCATGACGCAAGCGCCACGGCAACAGCCCAGTTGTGATCGGCTTCCTCACTCGTCAGATCCTCGCCGTCGAGACCTTCTTCCGGCGGCCGGGGCAAAGGTTTGGTCCGACGCAGAATCGTCGCCGGATCCGGCACGACAGGCTGTTTGAAAGACAACATAGACATCACAGGCGCCTCCCTTCGCTTATGAAGTATCGACGCAGTGTATCCCTAATGATGCCTGTGCGCCAGTCATGGCCCGGCCATGGGCGATTCGCATAAAAAAGGCGCCTCCCTTGCGGGATGCGCCTTTGAAAAGCTCGCAATTTGAAAGATGTCAGAAAGCCTTCGGTCGCTCGATGCGAATGACCTGCGGTTCGCTGGCCAGATAACTTTCCGCCTTGATGCCGGCGACGGCCTTGCGGACCGACACTTCCGTCGTCGCGTGGGTGACGAGAATGATGGTCTTTGCGCCGTCTGCCGAGCCGCCATTGGCGCGCTGCACGATCGATTCCAGCGAAATGCCGTTTTCGGCCATCTGTGTCGCGACATTGGCAAACACGCCGGTGCGGTCAGATACGGTGAGGCGAATGAAGTACCCGCCTTCGTGGCTCTGGATTTGCGCCTTGCGGTAGGGCGCAAGCGCTGCTGCCGGCGTGCCGAGAACAGGCACACGCTGCGTGCCCGGCTGGCTTTTTGCAATATCGGCGATATCGCCGAGAACGGCAGAGGCCGTCGCATTGCCGCCGGCGCCGGGGCCTACCATCAGCAACTCGCCCAGAATATCGGATTCGATGGCAACGGCATTCGTTACGCCATCCACCTGCGCAATCACGCTGTCATGCGGCACCATGGTCGGGTGAACCCGCTGTTCGATGCCGCTCTCGGTGCGCTGGGCAACGCCGAGAAGCTTGATGCGGTACCCGAGGTCGGCGGCCGCATGAATGTCCTCGATCGAGATATTGGAAATGCCTTCCAAATAAATCTCGTCGGCGGCGATCTCGGTACCGAAGGCAAGTGTCGTCAGGATCGCCAGCTTGTGGGCGGTATCATTACCCTCGATGTCGAAGGTCGGATCGGCTTCGGCATAACCAAGGCGCTGGGCTTCCTTCAGGCAGGCCTCGAAAGTCAGCCCCTCCTTTTCCATCCGTGTGAGGATGTAATTGCAGGTGCCGTTCATGATGCCGTAGACGCGGCTGACGGTATTGCCGGTCAACGATTCGCGCAGTGCCTTGATGACGGGGATGCCGCCGGCCACCGCCGCTTCGTAGTTGAGGAGCACGCCCTTTTCTTCGGCGGCCTTGGCAAGTTCAACGCCGGAGCGCGCGAGAAGCGCCTTGTTGGCTGTGACCACATGCAGGCCGCGCGCAAGGGCTGCGCGAACCGAACGGTCAGCGGCCCCTTCAGCACCACCGATGAGTTCGACGAACACATCGATATCAGCCTTTTCCGCCATCTCTTCCGGCGTATCGAACCACTGAGCGCCCGAGAGATCGAGGCCGCGGTCCCGGGTCTTGTCACGCGCGCTGACGGCTGCAATCGCAATTGGACGCCCGCAGGTGACAGCCAGTTCGTTTGCCCGCATGACAAGGATTTTTGCGAGCGATGCCCCAACGGTGCCCAGACCCGCAATACCGATTTTGAGGGCGTCTGCCATGATCATGTTCCTGAAAAGTCGTTAAACGGGCGGCGCAAACGGCCGCCCTTTATAAAGTGGGTCTCAACGGTGGGCGTTGAGCGAAATGACGTTGTGCATGGTCTCGTCGGCCGTCGACATGAATTTCTTGATGTTGCGGGCGGCCTGGCGGATGCGGTGTTCGTTCTCCACCAGCGCGAGACGCACATATTCGTCGCCCTGTTCGCCGAAGCCGACGCCCGGTGCCACGGCCACATCGGCCTTTTCGACCAGCAGCTTGGAAAATTCGAGCGAACCGAGATGGCGGAACTTTTCCGGAATTTTCGCCCAGGCAAACATGGTGGCCGCCGGCGGCGGAACCTCGAAGCCGGCCTTGCCAAAGCTTTCGACCATCACATCGCGGCGGCGCTTGTAGATGGAACGCACCTCGGCAATGTCAGACCCGTCGCCATTCAGCGCATGGCTTGCCGCCACCTGGATCGGCGTGAAGGCACCGTAATCGAGATAGGATTTGACCCGCGTCAGCGCCGCGATCAGCCGCTCATTGCCAACGGCAAAGCCCATACGCCAGCCGGGCATGGAAAACGTCTTCGACATGGAGGTGAATTCCACAGTCACATCGATGGCACCAGGCACTTCCAGCACGGACGGTGGCGGCTCGCCGTCGAAATAGATTTCGGAATAGGCGAGATCCGAGAGCACGATGATCTCGTGCTTCTTCGCAAACGCGATCACGTCCTTGTAGAAATCAAGGCTTGCGACCTTGGCCGTCGGGTTGGACGGATAGTTGATGACGAGCGCCAGCGGCTTCGGGATCGAGTGGCGCACGGCCCGCTCAAGCGGCGCAAAGAAATTGTCGTCAGGCTCAACCGGGATCGAGCGGATCACGCCGCCCGCCATCAGGAAACCGAAGGCATGGATCGGATAGGTCGGGTCCGGGCAGAGGATCACATCGCCGGGCGCGGTGATCGCCTGCGCCATGTTGGCAAAACCTTCCTTGGAACCGAGGGTGGCGACCACCTGCGTTTCCGGGTTCAGCTTCACGCCGAAGCGGCGGGCATAATAGGCCGCCTGCGCGCGGCGAAGGCCGGGAATGCCCTTGGAAGAGGAGTAACGGTGCGTGCGCGGGTCCTGCACCACTTCGCACAGCTTGTCGACGATGGCCTTCGGTGTCGGAAGGTCGGGATTGCCCATGCCGAGATCGATAATGTCCGCGCCGCCCGCTCGCGCGCTGGCCTTCAAACGGTTGACCTGTTCGAAAACGTAAGGCGGCAGTCTGCGGACTTTATGAAACTCTTCCATCGCGATCCTCGTGAGGGCATCCAGAGCAGTAAAAAGGGGCAAGTATAAGAGGCAAAAGGGGTGCCTCCGATGGTGGTTGCTTTGCGTCCAAAAGGGCCGGAACGCAAGTGCTATTTGCTGATCTGGCTCTGCGTGTCGGCCGCATGATCGGCAGCAAGCTTGCGCAATTCGACAACGCGCGCCTGATAATCCGCCTCGGACACCGAACCATTGGCGCGGGCGGCGGCAAGCTTGGTCATCTGCTCCTGCGCCGTGGTGGCGTCCGAATCATCGATCTGCTTGTTGGCGGCCGTCAGCGGACCGGCAAAGGTCGGATAGGTTCCAGTATCCTTCTTGGAGAGCGCTTCCGGGCGCGGCGCCTCCCTTGGCCCAACCACCGTTGCCTGCGGCGGGGTGTTGGGAACGCCATCATCCAGCTTGAAGGAATTGCATCCGACAAGCGCAAGCGGCATCACCGACACACCAAGAAACAAAGGCATCCAACGAAGCCCTCGCGCTAGTTCCACCATTGACGCAACCCTAATCTGCACCAGCATACGGCCTGGACAGGCCGCTATCGCTGGCACTTGTATTCGTTTTCAGGCAGAATGTAAAAACCAAAACAACGATTATAACAGGGTGGAAAAGGGGAGAGAGACACCATGGATACGCGCGAGAAGGCGAGCCGCCCGGAGGGCAGTTCCAAGGGTTTCGATCCGAAATCGTTTGAAGCCTATGTGGTGAAGGATCCCCAGAAGCTTGCGGTCAATCTGGCCAAGGCGGCCGAGAACCTCGGCAAGGCGGCCACCGAATGGCTGGCCCCGCGCGAACGTGGCGAACGGGTGGACACGCTCGACCCGATGACCGACATGATCAAGACCCTGTCCAAGGTCATCGAATACTGGATGTCGGAACCGCAGCGAACGCTGGAGGCGCAGTCGCTGCTTCTCTCTTCCTACATGGGCATCTGGATGAATACGCTGAGCCGGCTGTCCGGCGAGGCGGGACCGGAAGAACCCGACACCCTGCGCAAGGACAAACGTTTTGCCGATCCGGACTGGCGCCAGAACCCGTTTTTCGCCTTCCTGCGGCAGGTCTATCTGGTTACGGCCGAATGGGCGGAAAAGCTGGTGGAAAAGGCGGAAGGCTTGGATGACCATACCCGCCACAAGGCAGCTTTTTACGTGCGCCAGCTGACGGCTGCCCTTTCGCCCGCCAATTTTGCCCTCACCAATCCGGAGGTTTATCGCGAGACCGTTTCCACCGATGGGGCCAATTTCGTGCAGGGCATGAAAATGCTGGCGGAAGACATTGCCGCCGGCCGCGGCGAGTTGCGCCTTCGCCAGACCGATACCCATAAATTCGCGCTCGGCAAGAACCTGGCGCTGACACCGGGCAAGGTGGTGGCGCGCAATGCGATCTGCGAAGTTATCCAGTATTCCCCGACAACCGAGACCGTGTTCAAGCGCCCGCTGCTGATCGTGCCGCCATGGATCAACAAGTTCTACATCCTCGACCTCGGCCCGCAGAAAAGTTTCATCAAATGGTGCGTTGACCAGGGCCACACGGTCTTTGTCATCTCCTGGGTCAACCCGGATGAACACCATGCCAGTTTCTCCTGGGAGGACTACAGCGCAGACGGCATCGATTTTGCGCTGTCTGCCGTGGAAAAGGCGGCGGGTGAAAAGGAGATCAATGTCATCGGCTACTGCGTCGGCGGCACACTTTTGTCGGCAACGCTTGCCGTCCACGCAGCGCGGGGCGACCGGCGCGTGCAGGCGGCGACCTTCTTCACCACGCAGGTAGATTTCACCCATGCGGGCGATTTGAAGGTGTTTGTCGACGAGGAACAGTTGGAAGCGCTGGAGGGCCAGATGAAAGCGGCCGGTTATCTCGCCGGTTCCAAGATGGCGAGCGCCTTCAACATGCTGCGCGCCTCCGAACTGATCTGGCCCTATGTGGTCGGCAATTACCTGAAGGGCCAGGAGCCGACGGCCTTCGACCTTCTTTACTGGAATTCCGATTCGACGCGCATGACGGCCGCCAACCACGCTTTCTACCTGCGCAACTGCTATCTGGAAAACCGGTTGAGCAAGGGCGAGATGACGCTGTTCGGCAAGACCGTCAGCCTCAAGGACGTCAGCATTCCGGTCTATAATCTGGCCGCGCGCGAGGACCATATCGCACCGGCCAAATCCGTCTTTGCCGGATGCCACTTCTTTGGCGGCCCGGTGGATTTCGTGCTGAGTGGTTCGGGCCATATCGCCGGCGTCGTCAACCCGCCAGACCGGAACAAGTACCAGTACTGGACGAACGGCAAGCCCATCGGCGCGCTGGAGGATTGGGTGGCGGGCGCCAAGGAAACGCCCGGCTCCTGGTGGCCGCACTGGCAGGCCTGGATGGAGGCGCGCGACGCACGCCGGGTTCCGGCGCGGGTGCCACCGGCCGACAAAACCCTCGGCGATGCGCCCGGCACCTATGTGCTGGTGCGCAGTTGACCGCCAACCGATGATATTTGATCCCCCGCTCGTGCCCGCCCGGCTTGTCCGCCGTTACAAACGTTTCCTCTTCGACGCCGTGCTGGAGGACGGCACGGCGCTGACCGGCTCCTGCCCGAACACCGGCTCGATGCGCGGGCTGACGACGCCCGGTTCGCGCATCTGGCTTTCGCAGCACGACAGCAAGACGCGCAAATATCGCCATATGCTGGAACTGGTGGAGGCCGACGGCACGCTGGTCGGCATCAATACCGGCCTGCCGAACCGGCTGGCCGAGGAAGCAATCCGGGCGGGCCTCGTGCCCGGCCTTTCCGGTTACGCTGGCCTGAAGCGCGAGCAGCGCTACGGACAGAATTCACGCATCGACATGCTGCTGCTCGATCCCATCAGGCCGCCGGCTTACGTCGAGGTGAAGAACGTACATTTCACCCGCAGCCCCGGCCTTGCCGAGTTTCCCGATACGGTCACCCTTCGCGGCGCGAAACATCTGCATGAACTGGGTGATATGGTGGAGGCCGGATACCGCTCCGTGATGCTCTATGTCGTCCAGCGCGCCGATTGCGACCGGCTGCGGATCTGCGAAGATCTCGATCCCGCCTATGCGCTGGCCTTTCGGCGGGCACGCGCCCGCGGTGTGGAGGCTTATGCACTGACCTGCCGCATAGAACCGCAAGGAATTTGGCCGGATCGCGTGATCGCGATGGACGAAGGGGGACAGGCTGTTTAAAAAACGCTGTATTCGAGACGAAAGTGGTTCAATGGTAACTTATATCGAGGCGGCATCGGCGCCGAAAAAGAACACGGGCGCAATCCGGCTTTATGATCCGGCGACCGATTTTGCCGGCATGCGCAAGGCCTGCCAGCTGACGGCGCGATGCCTCGATGAGCTGGCAGCCCTCGTCAAGCCCGGCGTGACCACGGCAGCGCTTGATCGGTTCGTGTTCGAATTCGGCATGGACAATGGCGCACTTCCGGCCACCCTCAATTACCGCGGCTATAAATATTCCGTCTGCACCTCGCTCAACCATGTCGTCTGCCACGGCATGCCCGACGACAAGCCGCTGCGCGACGGCGATATCGTCAATATCGACGTCACCTATGTGCTGGATGGCTGGCACGGCGATTCAAGCCGCATGTATCCCGTCGGCCAGGTGAAGCGTGCGGCCGAGCGGCTGATGGAAGTGACCTATGAATGCCTGATGCGCGGCATCTCAGTGGTGAGGCCCGGCGTGCGTACCGGCGCCATCGGCGAAGCGATCCAGGTCTATGCGGAAGCAGAGCGCTGCTCAGTGGTGCGCGATTTCTGTGGCCACGGCGTCGGCCGCCTGTTCCACGACAGCCCGAACATTCTGCATTACGGCCGTGCTGATGAAGGCCCGGAACTGCGCGAGGGCATGATCTTCACCATCGAGCCGATGATCAATCTCGGCAAGCCGCATGTAAAGGTTCTCTCCGACGGCTGGACGGCGGTGACGCGCGACCGGTCGCTGTCTGCGCAATATGAACATGCCGTGGGTGTCACGGCCACCGGCTGCGAGATCTTTACCCTGTCTCCCGGTGGTCTCGACAGGCCCGGCCTTCCTCCCCTCAACGGTTGATCGATGAAACACCCGCCCTTGCCGACAGACACTGATATGCCGCAGGTCCCGGCGGGCGGGCCGGAAAACGGCGGTGATGCCGCGCCAGACGATCTTTTTACTGACGAGCGCGGCTTCTTTGCCGAACAGGCGCAGAAATCCGGCGGCATAAAAAAGGCGGAACCGGTCAAGGCGGATGACGACAAGCAGGCGCATTACCATGGCCACCGCGAGCGCCTGCGCAGCCGTTACCGCGAACATGGCGACACCGCACTCGCCGATTACGAAATCCTCGAGCTTCTGCTCTTCCGCCTCATCCCGCGCCGCGACACCAAACCGATCGCCAAGGCGCTGATCGACCGGTTCGGCAATCTGGCCGGCGTGTTCGGGGCGCAAACCTCGCTCCTGCAGGAGGTCAAGGGCGTCGGCGAAGCCGTGGCGCTCGATCTGAAGCTAATTGCCTCCGTTGGCCAGCGTATTTTGAAAAGCGAGTTGCGCGGCAAGCAGGTGCTCGCCTCCTGGTCCGCCGTCATCGATTATTGCCATGCCGCCATGGCCTATGAGGCGCGCGAACAGTTTCGCATTCTCTTCCTCGACAAGCGCAACGCGCTGATTGCCGACGAGGTGCAGGGCCGCGGCACCGTCGATCATACGCCTGTCTATCCGCGCGAAGTGGTGCGCCGGGCGCTGGAGCTTTCAGCCACCGCGTTGATCCTCGTCCATAACCACCCCTCCGGCGACCCGACGCCGTCGCGCGCCGATATCGACATGACGAAAACGATTATCGATACGGCAAAGCCGCTCGGCATCACCGTCCATGATCACATCATCATCGGCAAGGATGGCCATGCCAGCCTGAAGGGCCTGCGGCTGATCTGATCAGCCGAAAACCGAGAAAAGGTCAGCGCAGGCCGTCCCGGCCCTCGATCTCATGAGCCTGAAGGCCGCCGATGCGTGCGAGCGGCCTTCCACTATCGGTGACGGCGACCGCAACCATGATTTCATCGGCGCGCGGGCTGTCGTTCAGCCACACCTGCATTCCATCGAAATGCGAGCGCACATAGGCGGCATCCTTGTGGCCAAGCGGAATATCGAGGACAGCGCCCGGCCCGCCGCGCCGCTTGGAGGATGGCACCAGGGCTGCCCCCTTCTCCACCGCTTCCCGCAGCGGCTTGCCAAGGGCCGGGTGCAAAATGGCAGCGGCATGTTCCAGCTCGCCATCCTCGCCCACAAGCGCTGCCTTGCCATAACTTTCCGCTGCCTGCGGCGGGATTCCAAGAGCTTCCACGCAGCGTTGCCCGAGAAGCCCGCCCAGTTCGGCACCGATCTCGATGAGGTCGCCCAGATCCTCGA
Organism: Neorhizobium sp. PAMB6716; assembly: GCF_058242805.1. Lineage (NCBI taxonomy): Bacteria > Pseudomonadati > Pseudomonadota > Alphaproteobacteria > Hyphomicrobiales > Rhizobiaceae > Neorhizobium > Neorhizobium sp. PAMB6716. The sequence continues at coordinate 1,033,820 of NZ_CM177835.1, read as the reverse complement.
CGTAACGTCCGGCAAACGGATTGCGGATGACGGCAACGGCTGAGGCTTTTCGGGTGGGCGGAGTGACCGGCCGATCCATCTCGCGGTGCAGTTCCTCGACGAAGACCGCAAGCTTGCGGATCTCGGCCTTCATCGAAGCCCGTCCTCGCCCTTGATCTCGCTGGCCTTTAACCCGCCCACGCGGGCATGGATGCGCGCGCCTGTGGTCATAACCAGCACGACCGCCAGTTCGTTGGCGCGCGGTCCATCCGGCACGCCGACTTCCATCGCATCGAAATGAGAGCGTACATAAGAGGCATTGATATGGGTGACCGGCACATCGAGCCTTGTGCCGGGCCCGCCGACCTTCTTGGTGGAGGCCACGATGGCTTTCGCATCGCCCAGTACCTCGCGCATGGCATAACCGCCCGGAACGTGCCAGAGCGCACCATGCTCCAACTCGCCGGCTTGGCCCACAATGGCGCCCTTGCCATACCCTTCGATAAACGCCGGATCGCCGCCGAGCACCGTGACCAGCCGGTTTGCCATTTCGACGCCCAGCGGCTCGAGATCCTTCATGAAGCCGGCGATCTCTTCGTGGTAGCGACCTGCAAACGGATTTTCGATGACGGCAATGGCGGCGGCCCGCTTCAGCGGCACCGTGGCCACCGGCCCGCCCTCATGAAACACCTCCTCGACGACAGTCAGGAACTTGCGGATTTTCGGTTCAGGCATCAGCGTATCTCTCCAGGCGTGCGGAATTGTTTGGGATTTGCAGGCTCGGCCCCTCGCCCGCGATGCGAATGCGATTGCGCAGGAAAAGTGCTGCGCGATCAATCAGGCCTTGCACCCTCAAGTGCTCGGCCACCATTTGCCCCCGGTCCAGCGCCTCGGCAATCTCGCTCTCGTCCAGATCACCGCAGCAGGTGACGACGAGACGTTCGCCCAAATCACTGTCCTCAACGAGGCGATTGGCGGGGGCGCGGATAATCGCGGGATGGCCGGGCAGATCGACGGCATTGGCAATGATGGTGGCGGCAGCATCGGCGGCGGCGGCGGTCTTTGCAAGCACGGTGACCGACGTGGCAATGCCCATCGAAAGGCTGCGCCCGCCCTGCCCCGAAGTTGCAATGCCGCGCACCGGATCATCGGCGCGGATGGTGAAGGCGCCAAGCCCTGCCCCGTCTTCGCGCGCCATGCCGACCCGCCATTCGGCGTCGCGATCCAGATTGAGCGCGATATCGCCGCCATTGTTGACATAGAGGCGCGACGGCCGTTCGCCGGTCGCAAAGCCCGAAAGCATCGCCCCCAGCACTTCGTCTGCCACGGCGCCAGCAACGGCTGCCATCGGCGTGATGAAATGCCTCTCAGACAATGGCAGCACGGCTGCCATCATCCGGCGTGCGACCGGCCCCTGCGGCTGCCGGCAGCCGGGATAGGCTCTCGCCTTCAGGAGCGGCAGTTCGGCGACGAGGTCTTCCAGCACGCTGGAAAAGCGTACGGCGGCCTTTTGATAGGCCTGCGCCCGCATAGCGCTTTCCCGTCCGGGCGGGCCACCGGAGACACCGATGACAAGATCGATCGGGCCGTGCTGCAGATGCAGCCGGCCATCGGGTGATCCGTCGAGATAGGCGCCGATTGCTCCGCTCATGACGTCGCCCCTTGCCCTAATGGCCCCAGCGGAAATTGCGTTCCGCCGTCGGCCACGCGCCGGCAGAGACGGGTGCAATCTTCCGCTCGGCCAGTTCCAGCGCCTGCTCGATCGGTACGATGGCCTCCATATGGCCGCCGAGCGCCGCGTAATCGGAAAGCCGCATGGTAAACTCGATGGGTGCCACAAGCGCTGGCGTCGGCACATAACCAAAGCTGTTGGAGGGCATCTGCGTGACATCGGCCATGACGGTGATGCCGCCGCCCGGCCAGACGGTGGCCGGCGCCCCGCCACAGGAAACATGGGTCAGCGCGTCCTTGACCGACCGCGTCAGCCGCACCGGATTGGTGGTGACACCGGCGCGCAGGCTTCCCCCCGCCCCGCCCATGAACAGGACCGAAACCATGGCCGGCTCGCAGTTTTCCGCAACGATTTCGACCGTCTCGCGCACCGCGGACGGCAGGATGGATTGCGCCACCGGCACGAGATTTTCATCGAGGATATAATAGCCGAATTGCTCGCCGGTGGTGGACACCATCAACAGCCGCAAACCCGGATAGGCGACCTTCGGATCGAAATCGCCCAGGATCGACAGCGGATCGGAAATATTGGTGCCGCCCCAGCCGGTACCGGGCTCCGCCACCTGAAAATAGCGTCCCGGTGTCGAGCGCCGGCCCTTGATGCGGATGCCGGTCGGGGCAATGTGAAGAAGCTTTCCGGCCTGGTGCTCGGAGAGGACGCCGGTAATGTGGTCATCCACCACCACCACCTCGTCCACCATATCCTGCCATTGTTTCGCAAACATGCCGATGGTGGCCGAGCCGCAGCCGACGCGCATGCGGCTTTCTTCGACACCGTTGATAACAGGCGCATGGCCAGCCTGCAGACAGAGCGTGGCGCCACCATCGATCTGCATCTCCACCCGCTGGCTGTTGCAAAGCCGCATGAGCGTATCGCAGGTGATGCGGCCTTCCTTCTTGGAGCCGCCAGTGAGGTGATGCACGCCGCCGAGCGACAGCATCTGCGAGCCATATTCGCCGGTGGTGACATGGCCAACCGGCTCGCCCTCCACCCGCACCATCGCCGTTTCCGGGCCGATGAAACGGTCCGTATCGATCTTCACCTTGGCGCCGCAATAGGAAAAGATGCCCTCGGTGACCACGGTCACCATATCGACGCCGTTCTGCTTCTGCGACACGATGAAGGGCGCCGGCTTGTAATCGGGATAGGTGGTGCCGGCGCCGACGGCGGTGACGAAGGGCGTTTTTGCGTAGACGAGGTCGCCCGACCAGTCCTGGCTGTCCTCACCCGGCAGGAAGGCAACGACCGAACCGCCCGATGTCATCGTCTGCTCGATCGCCGTCAGCGGATCGACGCGGATCAGTTCGCCAGCGATATTGGCATAACGGTCGCAGGCGCCGGAGCGGCCATCGGCGATGTAACACATGACGGGACAGGCATCGCAGCGGATCTTGCCATTCACCGCGCTTTCCACGTGCTGCTTGACCATCTGGCGCTCCCGGCCGGACGCTTTCGCGGCCTTGCCTTGTTCTGTTCCCGCGTGCTTTGGCACATATTGTTTGTATACGAATGAATATCAGCGCAAATTTCAGACCTGTCAAGGCAAGGCCTCACAGCGTCCGGCTTTGCAAAAAGGCCGCAACCCGCCCCACACACGGCGGCCGCCTCGCGGCCATTCCATTGGCAGGCAAACAAGTCTAGCGCCGAAAGCTGATGTCGCAAACGAAATCTGGACGCCGCCGACGCTGGCCCTGAAACGACGGTTGGCGCCCGGCAAAGCGCGTTGACAATTCACCCTTGCGGGATAAACCGGGGGCTTGATCAGGTTCGACGGGGTAACTGCATGGCCGGGGCCAAGAAAAGCGACAGCGCTTCGCACGCATCCGCGTCCGACATGGAGACTTACAAGGTCGACCAGCAGATCGGCTTTTTCCTGCGGCAGGCAAACCAGCGGCATGTGGCGATCTTTTCGGCTAAAATGGGCGACCGCCTGACGACGACGCAATGGGCAGCGCTGACCAAGCTGCGCGAGATCCAGCCGACCTCCCAGAACCAACTCGGCCGCGACACCGCCATGGATGTCGCTACGATCAAGGGCGTTGTCGACCGCCTGGTGAAGCGGGGTTATGTCAGCAGCGCGCCGGACCCGCAAGACGGGCGCCGGCTGGTACTGTCCCTGACCGGCGAAGGTGAGGCCGCCATTGCCCGCAACCTGTTGACTGCCGTTGCCGTGACCGAGGAAACGCTGTCGCCGCTGACCTCCGGCGAGCGGATGATGCTCATCGAACTCCTGCGCAAGATCTGCTGAGCCTTTCCAGTAACGGCTAAAGCCCCACTCTCTGGGCACCTCTCCTGCCCCTTTTTTCCTTGATCTGAACACCGTGACATGGCGCGTGCGGGGCCCGCAAAATTCGTTTGCGTGCCAATGATTTCCGGCTATCATCCAAGTCATGGATGCGTACGACAAAAACCAAAACGGGAACGCCGCACTCCTCACCTCCCACCGGGCTGCCCGACGGGCTGACCCTCAAATGGGAACCAAGGGAAGAACTTTGCGCGCATTCCCGCCGAAGAGGCCGGGACAGCATGACGACACAGTCCGTGACGTTGATCATCAACGGCAGGAGCCGGGATTTTGCGCTCTCGCCCGAGACGCCGCTTCTTTATGTGCTGCGCAATGATTGCGGGCTGAACGGCGCCAAATTCGGCTGCGGCCTTGGCGAATGCGGCGCCTGCACCGTGCTTCTGGGCGACCGGCCCATCCGCGCCTGCACCACCCGCATCGGCGCCGTGCGCGGCCGGTCAATCACCACGCTGGAAGGGCTGGCGTCGGATGGGCTGGATGATGACAGGACGCCGCATCCGGTGCAGCAGGCCTTTTGCGAGATGCAGGCAGCGCAATGCGGTTATTGCCTGAACGGCATGATCATGGCGACCGTCGGACTTCTGCGCAGCAATCCGCAGGCTGATGAAAAGGCGATCCGGGCAGCGCTGCGCCGCCAGCTCTGTCGCTGCGGCACGCATATGGAAATCCTCGCCGCCGTGCGGTTGGCGCGCGACCGGATGGCAGAGGAGACGGCCGATACCGGGGACCCTGCCCGGCTTCAAACCTTTCAACCGCCACCCGCTCCTTTTCATCCGGCACCTGTTGCAGGGACAGAGGCGGAGGCGTCCGCGCCATGACGACTGGTCCGAATCCGCCTTCCGATCCCGGCACACTTCGTGAAAAAACCAGCAGCGCCTATCTGGAGGCAGACGACATCCTGCTGGTCACCCGCCCCGGCAGCGGCAACCAGCCGGACATCTATCTGGCCCTGACAGGTGATGGTGCGGTGATTGCCTTCAACGGCCATGTGGATCTCGGCACCGGCATCCGCACGGCATTGGCGCAGATCGTCGCGGAAGAGCTGGATGTCGCATTTGAGCGGGTCACCATGGTGCTCGGCACCACCTCGGCCGCGCCGGACCAAGGGCCGACGATTGCCAGCGAAACCATTCAGATCACTGCCAACCCCTTGCGCCTTGCCGCTGCCAGCGCCCGTCGCCACCTGCTGGCCGCCGCCGCAGACCATCTCGGCTCACCGGTCGAGGATCTGAGCGTCGAAGCCGGTCTTGTCGGGAACGGCCAAAACACCGTCTCCTATGGCGATCTAGTGCGCGGCCGCCATTGCCGCATTGAGATCGATCCGACAGCCCCGACAAAGCCGGTGGATCAATATCGCATCGTCGGCAAGCCACAGCCGCGCAACGATATCGCCGCCAAAACCTTAGGGGACTGGACCTATGTGCATGATGTGCGTGTGCCCGGCATGCTGCACGGCCGCGTCATCCGCCCGCCCTATGTTGGTTATGACCATGGCGAGGGTGTCGGAAACAGCCTGATTGCGGTGGATGAGACCTCAGTGGCCGGCATCGAGGGGCTGGTGGCCGTGGTGGCGATCGGCGATTTCGTCGGCGTGGTCGCAACCCGCGAGGAATTTGCCGCAGAGGCCGCGCGCTGTCTCAAGGTGCAGTGGAAGGTGCCGCCCGCCCGTCCCGATCTCAACGATGTCGAAACGGCGCTCAAGAACAATCCCGGAAGGAAACGCCTGCTGAAGAACGACGGCGATGTGGAACGGGCGCTTCTCGGCGCCTCGCCTCTCATGCAGCGCACCTATGTCTGGCCCTACCAGATGCATGGCTCCATCGGCCCTTCCTGCGCCGTGGCAGACTGGACGCCCGAAAAACTCGTCGTCTGGTCCGGCACGCAGAACCCGCATTTCATGCGCCGCGATCTCTCCTGGCTGATGGACATGCCCGAGGAGGCCATCGTGGTCGAGCGGCACGAGGCTGCCGGCTGCTACGGCCGCAACTGCGCCGACGACGTGACGGCCGATGCCGCCCTTCTGTCACGCGCCACCGGCCGGCCGGTGCGTGTGCAGCTGACCCGCGAGCAGGAACATGGCTGGGAGCCTAAGGGCGCCGGACAGGTGATCGACGTGCGCGGCGGGCTTGATCTCGAGGGCGGCCCCATCGCCTATGATTTCGAGACGCGTTATCCCTCAAACCTCTCGCCGACGCTGGCCCTCATCCTCACCGGCAAGGTGGCCGCCGTGCCTGATGTGACGGAAATGGGCGACCGCACCGCCATTCCGCCCTATGCCGTCAGCCATATGCGCATTGCCGTGCATGACATGCCGCCGATTGCGCGCGCCAGCTGGTTTCGCGGCGTCTCGGCCATGCCGAATTCCTTTGCCCATGAAAGTTTTTTCGATGAACTGGCGGCCGCTGCCGGCGTCGATCCGGTGGAATACCGGCTGCGCTATCTGACCGACCCCCGCGGCGCGGATCTGGTGCGTGCTGTCACCGAAAAGGCCGGCTGGCGGCCGCGCACCCGCTTCGGCACAGAAGGCAGCGAGGGAGACCTGCTCTACGGGCGCGGCTTTGCCTATGCGCTTTATGTCCATGGAAAATTTCCGGGCACGCCCGCTGCCTGGTCCGCCTGGGTGGCCGATGTCGCGGTCAACCGCCGCACCGGCGAGGTCTCCGTCACGCGCGTCACCGTTGGCCAGGATACCGGGCTGATGATCAATCCGGATGGCGTGCGCCACCAGATCCACGGCAATGTCATCCAGTCCGTCAGCCGGGTGCTGAAGGAAGAGGTGCGGTTTACGCAGACGGGTATCGAGAGCCTCGAATGGGGCGGTTATCCCATCCTCACCTTCGAGGAGACGCCCGATATCGACGTGCTGATGATCCCGCGCCCGGACGAGGAACCGCGCGGGGCCGGCGAATCCGCCTCGGTGCCGAGTGCGGCGGCCATCGTCAACGCCGTCTATGATGCGACGGGCCTGCGCTTTCGCGAACTGCCTCTGACGCCCGAGCGCGTGCTGGCTGGCCTGCAGGGACGCCAGACATTGGAGCACCGGCAGGCCGTGCAGAAAAAGCGCAAACGGTGGCTGCGGCTCGGCGGCTTTGGTCTTCTTGGCGTCACGGGGTTCGCGGGCCTTGCAGCCGGTGGCCTTGCGGTCATGTCGCCGTGGCGTCCCGCCATCGAGGCGATCAGGCGGCCCGATCCGGCGCTGTTTGGCGCGGCAAGCGTCGAGCGCGGCCGGCTGGTGGCGGCGGCCGGCGGCTGTGCCACCTGTCACGCGGATGAGGAAAGTTCAGCTCTTGCCGGCGGGCGCCGGTTCGATACGCCCTTCGGCACGGTGGTCGCGCCGAACATTTCGCCGGACGAGCGCCACGGCATCGGCGGCTGGTCCTATCCGGCCTTCGTGCGGGCGATGCGCGACGGCATCAGCCGCAAAGGCAGCCATCTCTACCCCGTGCATCCCTATACGTCGTTCACCCATGTCAGCGATGGCGACCTGCAGGATCTCTATGCCTATCTCATGAACACGCCGGCAGCGCCCCAACCCTCGCAGCCATCCAGCTTGCGGTTTCCCTTCAACAACCGCAGCCTGATGGCGGGATGGAACACGCTTTATCTGAACCGCACCACCATCGATTACGCGCCCGACAAAGGCGAGGCCTGGAACCGGGGCGCCTATCTGGTTGAAGGCCTCGGCCACTGTTCCGCCTGCCACAGCCCGCGCAATGCGCTGGGGGCCGAAGAGACCGGCAAGGCGCATCTCGCCGGCGGGTTTGCCGATGGCTGGCAGGCGCCGGCGATCAACGGCGCCTCACCGGGCCCCATCGGCTGGACGGTCGATGCGCTTTACGACTATCTGCGCACCGGCCATTCCGCCGATCACGGCAGCGCGGCCGGCCCGATGGCGCTGGTTGTGGGCCAGCTCTCGGACCTGCCCGATGCCGATATCCAGGCGATGGCGACCTATCTTGCAAGCCTTCAGCCGTCCGCAGGTGCAGCCCAGAGCGTGACTCGGGCGGATGTCATCGCAGTCTCGGAAGCGGCGGCACCGCAGGCGGCTCTTGCCTTTCCCGAGGGAGCGCGGCTGTTTGAAGGCGCCTGCAGCGCCTGCCATAACGGCAAAAGCCACCTTGCGCATCTCTCGCTCAACAGCACCCTGCATGGCGCAACGCCCGATAACCTGATGCAGGCCGTGCTTGATGGCGTCGAGGCGCCGGCAAGCCTTCGCGCACGGCCGGATGCGGACGCAGAGGTGATGTCCATGCCCTCCTTCCGCGACAGTTTTGGCGATCGGCAGCTGGGTGAACTCGCAGCCTATCTGCGCGCCCGTTTTGCGCCGGGAAAACCGGCATGGCCGCAAGCGTCTGCGAACGCCGCAAGCATCAGGGGCAGCGCACCCATCCACTGATCCGGTCCCGCCTCACCCGGCGGCACGCAACGGAAGGCTTCAGGATGTTTTATGGCCTTCGCCTGCCGCATGGCTGCGCGCTACCACCAGGGCAAGCGTTGCAAGGGACAGACAGAAAGCAAAAAAGCTCAGGCCCAGCCAGTGGCGCTTTGCCAGATAGGAGATTGCCGCCAGCCAATCCGGCCGCACCTGCGAGGCCGTGTTGAAATTTTCGCGGCTGAAGGCGCAGAGCACGAAGGATGTGCCCGCCAGCACCATGTCATGATCGAGATCGGAGATCAGCGTTCGGGCGGCGTCTTTGGTCTGCGGTAACTGGGACATCCGCTCCACCATTGCCTTCAACCCCGCCATATCCGCATGGGCGCATTCGTTAAACGGGTTATCCTCGTCCGTCAGACTTCCCGGCACCAGTAGCCAAAGACAGTTGGCGGCCTGCATCTGGTTGTGCAGCAGAAGCGCCGACAGTTCCGCATCCCCGGATGCTGCCCCGCGCGCCAAAATGACGATCCGGTCACGGAATGGCGCAATCACCTGCATGGCGACGTGATCGATGGAGGGGATGGCAAAACCGGATTGATCTTCGGGCGCGCCAAAACCATGGGCCCGGGCGGTGTCAGGCGGACCCCATACGCCGAATGCCAAGACCAGCGCCATGCAGAGGCCTCTCATCACCGCCTGCCCTTCCTCACGTCCGCAGCAACCAACCCACCGGAGCGACCGCACCATCCTACGCCTCTTTCGGCGCGGCGGACATCTTTTGGCATCGTCTATCTGCTCCGTCCCCACGGGCGGCTCCGGTGGTGCCTCCGGTCCCTGCTCCGTGAGTTCGACCACTTTCGCCATCGCTCAAATCCTCGGCGTCGACAGCAGCCAGAGGCCGAAGGCTGTGTAAAACACCATCAGGGCCGCAAACGGCAGTTCCAGCCAGAACACCCGGCGTTTGGCACGCGCCGTCTCACGCTGGCTGTCGAGCATCAGCGCGTGGGCGAGAATGACTGCCACGACATGGCCAAGCGCGATGGCCGCCGTCTGGGTGTTGAAGATCGCCTGGACGCCCTCGAAGGTGAACAGGAAGGAGGTCGTCACATGATGATCAGCCGTGCCCAAAAAATCCCAGCCGCGGGCGAACGGGTCCGACAGCGCCACCATCAGGTTCTGCATTTCGACCAACACCAGCGTCAGGTAATGCGACAGCTGGAAGGCAACGGAAATCGGGATGATGCTGTAGATCAGCCGCCCGGCGACCGGCATCATGGGACGCGTGCCGGACAGAAGGCAGCCGAGAAAAACGCTGCCGAAGAACAGGCACGAGAGTGCAGCAAAGGCCATGAGAATGCCAAGGCTCGACGAGACCATGACGGCGCTGCGACCCGGAAACTCCAGCGGGTTGACGCCAATGGCAGACAGCCAGACGAAGGTGCGCGAAAACCCGTCGAAGGTGACGGTCGACAAGGTCAGCAGGATGAAGGCCATGCCGCTCAAGGGAAGCGGCGGCAGGTCGAACAACTGCTTTCCCGGCCAGCAGAGAAACAAACAGAGTTTGCGTTCTCTCGTCCGGAAAAAGCCGATGGGAGCCAGCCGACTGATGAAAAAGAAGGCCAGCGAAAACGGTTCGCCCCGCTGCCGCCAGGGCTTTTCGCCAAACACCAGCATGGCCAAAAAATTAAAGCACCAGTAGAGGCTAACGGCTGTCGCAAGCCGTGCCGGATCGCTGGGGCTCAAATCCACCAGTTCGAACCAGGCAAAGGCATAGAACTGCACGAGTGCCGGGGCATAACCGAGACATGCCGGCAGCGGCAGAAGCGCCCTCTCGCCGGCTGGCCGTTTCGTCACGCGCCGCATGAGGTGGAGCGGCCCGCTCCAGGGGTTCAGCACGCGCCAGAAATCGCCGAAAAGCCCGTGGGCGATGGTGAGGCACACCCACCAGAGCGTCCAGATCACCGCCGGCAGCGGGTTGAGCAGCGGATCGCGGCTGCCGAAAAACCCTGCCAGCACCATCACCGCCATGATCAGGAAGGAGGCAAGGCTGATCCACGCACCTGAAGGCACAGCGACGGCTGGAAGCCTTGTTATTCCCCGGTAAAGCCTGCGGGTAAAGCCGTCCGGCATCACGGAAAACAAGAGGAAGGTGATCGCGACGACAAAGGCGGCACCGGCGAGATAATAACCCGTCGGCAACAGCAGCACGATTCCGCCTTCCGCCCCATGCGCGAGAGCGCTGACCGGTAAAAGGCAGGCGAGAAGAACGGTCAGGCAGCGAGCGGCCGTCTTTATCAGCACGTTTCGCGCCTCCACCATCATCCGCCCTGCCTCGATCTCAATGGCCGACCCCCAGATAGGTCTTGAGGATCGAGGGATCGGCGCGCACCGCCTCGATGTCCATCTCCGCCTTGATTTCTCCGTGGTCCATGAAGGCAATGCGGCTGGCGACCGGTAGCACCGCATCGATGCGCTGCTCCACCAGAAGCACGCCGACGCCTTCGTCGCGCAGGCGGATCACCACGTCGCGAATGGTTGAAATCATGCTCGGCATCAGGCCTTCCGTCGGCTCGTCCAGCATCAGCACTGATGGTTCGATGCAGAGCGCGCGGGCCATGGCGAGCATGGTCTGCTCGCCGCCCGAGAGCGTGCCGGAGCGTTGGGAAAACCGTTCGCGAAGGGCTGGAAAATAGGACAGCGCCCGCTCCAGCGCGGCCGGCCCGCTCTTGCGCGTCATCAGCCCGATCTCGAGGTTTTCGCGCACCGTCAGTTCGGAAAACAGGCGCCGCCCCTGCGGCACGTATCCGAGGCCCGCCATCGGGATGCGGTTGGCGGGCAGGCCCGTCAGCTCATTGCCGCCAAGCGAAATCCGCCCACGCTTCGGCGCGACGATGCCCATGATCGCTTTCAGGGCCGTGGTTTTGCCAGCACCGTTGCGGCCGAGAAGGCACAAGACCTCGCCCGGGGAAACGGTGATCGAAAAGTCGCGCAGCGCCTGGCTTTGACCGTAATAGGCATCGAAATTCTCGATCTTCAGCATCACGCCCCCAGATAGGCTTCTTGCACGGCCGCATTGTCGCGGATTTCCGACGGCGTGCCCTCAGCCAGCAATTGGCCGCGCGTCAGCACCGAAATCCTGTCGGCAAGCGCCATCACCACTGCCATGTTGTGTTCGATGAGCAGCACCGTGGCGCGTTTGGCGATAGCGCGCACCAGCGACAGAAAGTTTTCGATTTCCGCATCGGATAGACCTTGAGTCGGCTCGTCGAGGATCAGCAGTTTTGGCTGCAGCGCCAGTCCCATGGCGATTTCCAGCAACCGCTGGTGACCATAGGCGAGTTCGCCGGCAATCGTTTCTGCCCTGTCCGACAACCCGACTGCGGCAAGCGCCGAAAGAGTTTCCGCCTCGAAATCAAAGGCCGGCATGCCCACGCGCTGCATACGCCCCTGCACCGCCATGCGCACATTATCCGCCACGCTTTTCGTCTGGTAGATATTGGTGATCTGGAACGTGTAGGCGATGCCGCGCTGGACGCGTTTATAGGCCGGCAGCCGCGTCACATCTTCGCCGGCAAAGCGGATAGTGCCGCCGGAGGCTTCGGTGCGCCCGGACAAAAGACTGACGAAAGTGGTCTTGCCGGCCCCGTTCGGGCCGATGATGGCGCGAATCTCGCCTTCGTAGAGCGTGAAATCGACGCCATCGACGGCCTTCACGCCACCGAAATGGCGCTTGAGCCCCGATGTCACGAGAAGCGGTGTCAAAGAAGCCATGGCGCCCACCTTTCACGGATCGTGCCGAGAATGCCCTTGGGAAACCAGAGGATGACGACGATCAGCACCACGCCGATCACCAGCAGGTAAGCGGATGTGAGTTCGCTGAGCTTGTCGATCATCGCGACCATCAGAAGCACGCCGAGGAGCGGCCCGAGCAGCGTTCCCGCCCCGCCGAGCAGCGTAAACAGCAGCGCCTCGATGGAATACTGGAAGGAGGCGAAGGTGGAGCCGATATAACCAAACAGCAGCGCATAGGCCGCCCCCGCCGCCCCCGACATCGCGCCCGAGAGAACGAACATTTCGAGCTTGCCGGCAAAAACGTTGAAGCCGAGCATTTCCGTGCGGCCCTCGTTGTCGCGGATGGCGGTTGCCACCCGTCCCCGCGCGCTGGAAAGATAGGCAAACAGCAGCACGAGGCAGAGCGCCAGGAGCCCGAAAGCAAGGTTATAGCGGGTGATGGCGCTGGACAGATCGAGCGTCCATCCGAAAACATGCACGGCACGCGCCGAGAGCGGCAGCGAAAGCCCCTCCTGCCCGTTGGTCCATTCAGCGAAATAGAGCACCATCAGGTAGGCGACCTGCGCAAACATCAGCGTGACGATCATGAAGGACACGCGGATCGTGCGCAGCACCACAGCCCCGATGACGAGCGCCAGAAGCGCCGAGGCGAGGATGGCAAAGCCGAAGGCCGCCGGCAGGCTCCAGCCGAAATGATAGACGGTGAGGCCCGCGCCATAAAGCCCTGCGGCAAAGAACATCGCATGGCCAAGGCTGAGCAACCCGATATAACCGAGCAGCGCATTAAAGCCGAGGGCAAAGACGGCGAGCACCATCATGCGCGTTCCCATCAGCACATGATAATCCGGCAGCACGAACTGCAGGACGAACAGCAGGGCAAGGACTGCGCCGGTGAGATAGAGGTTGTTGCGATAGGCGGATTTCGTCATCGCGCCGCCTTTCCAAACAGGCCGTTCGGCCGAAATACCAGCACCAGCGCCACCAGAAGCGTCGAGACCATCTTGGCAAGCGTCGGCGAAAACATCACCGACAGGATGCCGTCGGACAGCCCGATCAGGATCGCGGCCACCACCGTGCCGGACATGCTGCCGAGCCCGCCGATAATGACGACGATGAAGGAAAGGAGCAGCGGATCTGCCCCCATCAGGTAATGCGCCTGCTGGATCGGCACGACGAGCACGCCGGCCAGCGCTGCAAGCCCGGCACCGGCGGCAAACACGAAGGCCGACACCCGGTCGACGGGAATGCCAAACGCCTGCGCCGTCTCGCGGTCGAACTGGGCCGCCCGCATGATGAGGCCGGCTTTGGTCTTCTGCAGCACAAACCAGATGGCGCCCATGATGACGATGGCAGCTGCGATAACGAACAGCTTGTAGCTGGAATAACCGAACCACGGAAAGCGGATCGTATAATAGAACGGCGGATCGACGGGGCGCGCATCCGGGCCATAAACGATCAGCACCGTCTGCTGGAGGATGTAGAGAAGGCCGATGGTGGCAACGATCGTGGCTTCCGGATTATAATCCAGCCGCTTGAGGATCAGTCGTTCGCTGGCAAAGGCAATCGCCCCGACAATAACAGGGCTGATGACGAGCGCCACGGCAAAGCCGATGGCCGGATGGCCGGTGACGAGGCTTGCGGCAAACCAGGCGATGACGGCGCCAAGCATGACGAACTCGCCGTGGGCGACATTGACCACCCGCATGACGCCGAAGACCAGCGACAGGCCGGCCGCCGTGATGCAGAGCACCGCTGCCTGCACCAGCCCTTCAAGGGTCGCCAGAAAGAGATAAGGCCCAAGAGCCATGGGAAGGCTGCCTTTCCTGCATCAGCCCCCGGAGATGCTTTTCAGCAATCGCCGGGCGCAGTTGACCTTGCCCCGCCGGCCTATGTGCCGGCGAGGTTTGCGTGCAAGCGCAGAGCGCGGATCAGAGAGCCATCTTGGTGTAATCGGCATCCGTATCGTACAGGCCGTCCTCGATGGAAGTGCGATGCACCACCTTCAGCTTGCCGCCTTCGACCTTGGAAATGTTCTGCGAGCCAAAAACCTGGTGCGTCTTGCCATTGAACAGCTTTGCGCCCTGCGGGTGTTCGCGGCTTTCGGCAAGCGTGCTGATGGATTCCATCGCCGTGACCAGATCCTTCTTCTGCGCCTCGCCCTTGTAGTTGGAAAGCTCCATGGCCTGCTTCATCACGAAGAGCGTTTCCCAGATGGAGAACATGTGGGAATAGGTGGAAATGTCCTTTCCGTCCTTGACGCTGGCGCCATTGGCATCGACGCCGACCTTTTCGCGGAAGAACTTGTCGAACTCGCTCTGGTTGGCCTGCGCATAACGCGGATAGGCCTCCCAGAAATAGGAGCCTTCAAGGAAACCGAGCTGCGGCGTGGCGAAATCAACACCCTCAAGCGAATCGATGAAGCCAAAGATTTCCGGGCGCTGGCTGCCGAGATAATCGCCAAGCTCCTTGACGAAGGTGAGCACGGCCGGGCCGACCATGACATGGTAGATCACCTCCGTCGACGGCGGGATCTGCGGGAAATAACGGGTGAACGAGGTTTCCGTCGGCGGCACGGCGATCTTGCCGACCACTTCACCGCCTTGCGCCTTGATGGCGGCGGTGAAGAAATCGCGGTGATCATGGCCGAAATTATAATCCGGATAGATCATCGTCACCTTCTTGCCGAGCGTGTCGCCGATCCACGGCGCCATGGAGGTGACCTGAGAGCGCACGTCGGTAATGCCCGGCTGAAACGTGTAGCGGTTGAGTTTTCCGGCACCGAGAAGGCTTGCCTCCGAGCAGATGAAATAGGGCATCTTCAGCTCGCCGGCGCGCGGTGCAGCGGCCGCCACCACGTTGGAGAACAGGTGCCCGAACACCGCATCCACCTTGTATTGCGAGGCAAACTTTTCGATCACTTCGGTGCCGCGCTTGGGGTCGGTGCCGTCATCCTCGACGATCAGTTCCACCTGCCGGCCGTTGATGCCGCCCATCTCGTTGACCACCTTGACGGCAGCCGTTGCGGTGCGCTCGTACCAGCGGCCATAAGAGGCGCCGATGCCGGTGCGGTGGATCGGCGCGCCGAGCTTGATCGTGCCGCTCTGGGCAAAGCCCGGCCGCAGGATTGCGGGGCTTGCCAGCAGGGCGGCGGCACCGCCTGCGGTTTTGAGAATGTTACGACGCGACAGCGCCAGAAATGTCTTGGAATCCCGATGCATGCTCATTCCCCTTTTTTTATGGATCAATCAGAACAACAAACGGAACTTTGGATGGTCCGCACCCTCCTGCGGACATCCTCATCCCAAAATGCGTAGGCGCGATATGCGGCGCACGATAGCAAAGACCATTGTGCGCACAAGAAAATAATAGGTTCTCCGATCAACCCTGGGCGTGGTCAACGCGTGCGTATGTCAGCCGCCAAAAACTATGTCAAAAGCTCATCGGAGACCAAGGCACGTTGCGAGCTTTCACCTCATAAATCCATGATCGCGCTCACTTCTCGCCCTGTCTGACGCGCCGCGCTTCGGTCGCCGGTCCATCCACCGCGCCCTCCCCAGTCAGCACCACGCCGAACAACCGCTCGGCATCTTCCAGCCCGTATCGCTGCAACCGGACATCGGTGGCGACAGCCTCAGCATCCCGTTCCATGGCATTGCCATAACCACCACCGCCCGGCGTCTCAACCCGCACCCGGTCTCCGGGTTTCAGCGGAATATCCTGCGCCTTCGACAGATGCTCCGGCTGCATGGCCACGCCATCGCGCGTGACCGTCACCCGGTTGACCCTGCCGTCACCGCCGCCAAGCGCCCCCGGCGGGCCGAAACGCCCGTGATCCATCACAAAGCTTGCCGTCGCATCGCCGCGCCGCAATTCGATCTCGTAGTCCAGCCCGAAACCGCCGCGATGGCGCCCTGCCCCGCCGGAGCCTTCGCGCAGCGCATAACGATGGTAGAGAACCGGGTATTGCTGTTCCATGATCTCCACCGGCGGTGCCTTGGAAATGCCAATGGTGGAACAGCCGTTCGCCAGCCCGTCATGATCGGCATTGCCGCCATAACCGCCGCCGGAAATCTGGTACATCACATAACCCTGCCCCCGTTCCGGATCGAAGCCGCCGAGCGCGAAATTGCCGGAACTGCCGGCAGGCGAAGCCGTGACGCGATCCGGCAGTGCCTCGACCAGTGCTGCAAACACCGCTTCGGCAATGCGCTGGCTGACCTCTGCCGCACAGCCGGAGACAGGCCGCGGATATTGCGCATCGAGAAACGTGCCCTCCGGGCGGATCACGTCCAGCGGCTCAAACGCGCCCGCGGAAATCGGCACGTCGGGAAAGATGTGGCGCATGGCGAGGTAGACGGAGGAGAGCGTCGTGGCGAGCACCGAATTCATCGGCCCGCGACACGGTTTGGACGAGCCGGTGAAATCGAAGGTGAGCTTTTCGTCCTTTGCGCTGATCGAGAGACGGATTTCGAGCGGTTCGTTCACCACCCCATCGCTGTCGATATAGGCGGTCGAGCGATAGACGCCTTCGGGGATCAACCGGATATTGGCGCGCATCTGCTCGGCTGCCCGCCGGCGCAGTTCCTCGATCGCGGCCTCCACCACCGCATCGCCATAACGGTCGAGCATGCGCACGAGACGTTTTTCACCGACGAGAAGTGCGGCCGCTTGCGCCTTCACATCGCCGATGCGTTGTTCGGAGACGCGGATATTGGAGCAGATGATCGCGTAGATTTCTGCGTCCAGCACACCCTGTTTGAAGAGGCGCACCGGCGGCAACCGCAGGCCCTCCTGCTCGACGGAGGTGGCAGACGCCGAAAAACCGCCGGGCACGGCACCGCCGGTATCCGGCCAATGGCCGGTATTCGACAGCCAGCAGAAGATTTTTCCATCGCGATAGACTGGCATGGCAAAGCGCACATCCATCAGATGCGTGCCGCCGAGATAGGGATCGTTGACGATATAGATATCGCCCGGCTGGGGCACTGCCGCCGTGCCGGCGGCAATCATCTCGATCAGCACCCGTGTCGAATATTGCATCGTGCCGACAAACACCGGAAGCCCGGTGGAGCCTTGCGCAATCAGCGCGCCATCGACAGCGGAATAGATGCCATCGGATCGGTCGTTCGCCTCGGCGATAACAGGCGAGAAGGCCGCGCGCGAAAACGACAGGTCCATCTCGTCGCAGACCTGCTGCAGGCCGGACTGGATAACCGAAAGCGTGATCGGATCGATCTGCATGGGTTTTAGCCTCCGACCGTGATGATGATATTGCCGTCAGCGTCCTGAGAGGCGGTATCGCCGGGTTCGATGAGAATGGTCGTGTCCATCTGCTCGATGATCGCAGGTCCCGCAATCATCGCATCCGCCGGCAGGTGGTCGCGCCAGTAGACCGGCGTTTCGACAAAATCGTCGAACCAGACGCTACGGCGGCCGGTTCTTGCATCCCCAAGGGTCGCGCGGCGGCCGGCAGCATCGATCAGCGCGGACAAATCGATCTCCTCGCGCTCGCCGATGACAGACGTGTTGACGTTGACGAGATTGGCGCGGATCTGCGGAAGCTCCACATGGAAGCGGGCAAAATAGGCCTCCTCGAACCGGCGCTGCAGGTCTTCCCGCGTCGGTTCTCCATCGGGGAGCGGCACCCGGAGCACATGCGTCTGGCCGATGAACTGCATGTCGACGGAGCGAATTTCGCGGATATTCCGGATGCTGACGGCCTCCTTGCCGATGAGGCTTCGCCCCTCGGCGCTCTGGCGGGCAAAGATCTGATGCACCGCATCGAGATCAGCGATCGCCAGCGGCCTGTTGACCGTCTGCACGAAATCATGCCGCAGATCGGCCACCACGCAGCCGAGTGCATTGGTGATGCCGGGCCGCGACGGCACCAGGACTTTGGGAATACCAAGCTCGCGGGCGATGGAGGAGGCATGCAGCGGCCCGGCGCCGCCGAAGGCAAACAGCGCAAAATCGCGCGGGTCCTCGCCAAGGCTCACCGACACCATGCGCACCGCATCCGACATGCGGGCATTCGCGATGCGGATCACGGCGGCCGCCGCTTCGATCGCATCAAGCCCGAGCGGCTGGCCGATGGTTATGCCAATGACAGTTTTGACATCCTGAAGGGTGACGCCTCCCGGCACCGTGCTGAGCCGGCCGGGATCAAGACGCCCGAGCAAAAGGTTGGCATCCGAAATCGTCGGTTTTTCACCGCCGCGCCCGTAGCAGATCGGGCCGGGGGTTGCGCCGGCGCTTTCCGGCCCCACCTGCAAAAGCCCCGCCGCCGTGATGCGGGCAATCGAGCCGCCGCCGGCGCCGACGGTGCGCACATCCACCATCGGCACATGGATCGGCATGGCATATTCCACCTCGATCTCGTTGGAGACCGTCGGTTCGGCATTGCGGATCAGCGCCACGTCGGTGGAGGTGCCACCCATGTCATAGGTGATGAGATTGCCCATGCCGGCGCGGCGTCCGGTGTAGGCGGCCGCCATGACGCCCGAGGCAGGACCGGACATCACCGTCTTTGCCGCCTCGTTGGCGACATGGCGGGCAGAGACCATGCCGCCATTGCCGTTCATGACAAGCACGTCGTGGCGATAGCCGCGCGCCGCCAGCGTATCGGCCAGCCGCTCCACATAACGCCGCAGCAGAGGCTGGACGGAGGCGTTAACGGCAGCGGTGACGCCCCGCTCATACTCCCTGCTTTCGGACAACAGCGCATGGCCAAGCGTGATATTGCCGTTCGGCCAAATGTCTTTCGCGATCTCGCCAGCGCGGATTTCGTGGGCGGGATTGGCATAGGCGTGCAGGAAATGGATGACCAGCGCCTCGCAATCCATCTCGATCAGCCGCGTCAGCGCAGCACGAAGAGCCTCCTCATCGAGCGCCACCACCACGTCGCCGCGCGCATCCATGCGCTCGGGCACTTCAAGGCGCAGGTCCCGGGGGATGATCGGGCGGAAATCGCCCTTCATGCCATAGGCCTGCGGGCGCGTGCGCCGGCCAAGCTCCAGCACATCGCGAAACCCCTTGGTCGTGATGAGGCCGGTGCGACAGAGACGGCGTTCCAGCACCGCATTGGTGGTGGTCGTCGTGCCATGCACGATGAGATCGAGGCCAGCGATATCTGCCTCTGCCGCATCGAGCGCGTGGATGACGCCAAAAGCCTGGTTGTCGAGCGTCGTCGCGACTTTTGCCAGCCGCACCGTGCCCGCTTTGGCATCAAACAGCACGAGATCGGTGAACGTGCCGCCGACATCAATGCCGGCGACAACCGATTGACGTGCGGGCGCAATCCCGGCGTTATCCGCCTGGGGCAAGTGCTGAGACACGGCTGTTCCTCGTATTTTTATTGTTTGTATACGAATGAGTTAAAGCCGGTTTTTGTCGCCTGTCAAGCGGCCATGCAGGCGGGCAAAACGACGAAGGCCGCAGCATCGCCGCGGCCTTCGGTTTGTTGACAAACCTGTCTCCCACCACGACGTCATCCTCGGCCTTGTGCCGAGGATCTACTAAGTTCCAATAACATCAGACGTTTGCAGATGCTCGGGACAGGCCCGAGCATGACGGAAAAAAGCTGAAAGCCCTTTGTCAGCAGCCTGAAGGCCGCAGCAACGCCGCGGCCTTCAGGTATCGCAGACTGACCGTCGTACTTCACGCCACCTGCACGAGATGTCCGGCGGAAACTTCGCGGTACTGTCTTTGCGGCGGCTCGAAGCCGACCGGGCGGACGGGGCTCTTCAGCTCGTCATTGGAAATGCCCCGACGAATGCCGCGCCGGGCGGGATCGGGCACAGGCACCGCCGCCATCAGCTTTTTCGTATAAGGGTGCTGCGGGTTTTCAAACACGGCGGCGCGCGGGCCGATCTCGACGATTTCGCCGAGATACATCACCGCGACCCGATGGCTGACACGCTCCACCACCGCCATGTCATGGCTGATGAACAGGAAGGCGAGATCAAGGCTTTCCTGCAGGTCGAGCAGCAGGTTACACACCTGAGCCTTGATCGACACATCGAGCGCAGACACGCTTTCATCCGCCACGATCACCTTCGGATCGAGCGACAGCGCACGGGCAATGGCAATGCGCTGGCGCTGGCCACCGGAAAACTCGTGCGGAAAACGCCCCATGATATCGCCGGACAGGCCAACGCGATCCAGCAGGTAGGCCGCCTTTTCGCGCGCCTTCGCCCTATTGCCGAGGCGATGCTTCAGGAAGGGTTCGGCAATCGCCTGCCCCACGCTCATGCGCGGGTTGAGGCTGGAAAACGGGTCCTGAAAGATCATCTGGATGCTCTTGCGCATCCGCTGCAGTTCCAGCGAGCCGAGACCGCGCACGTTATAACCATCGAGCTGGATCTCGCCTGAAGTCGGCTCGATCAGCCGCATGATCGAGCGGCCGGTGGTGGATTTGCCGCAACCGGATTCACCCACCAGCGACAGGGTTTCGCCCTGGCGCAAGTCAAACGAGACGTTTTCGACCGCATGGATCGCACCCGTCTGACGGCTGAACAGGCCCGAGCGCACCGGAAACCGCGTCACAAGGTTCTTCACCTCGAGGATCGGCTGCTGGCTGGACACGGTTCCCTTGCTTTCGATAGGCGCTACCGAAATCCCGGTCTTCGTGTCGACCACCGGGAACCGCAAGGGTGCCGTGCGGCCTTCCATCGAACCGAGTTTCGGCACTGCCGACAGAAGCGCGCGGGTATAGGGGTGCTCGCCGTGATAAAAGATCTCGGAGGTCGGGCCGGTTTCCACCGCGTCGCCACGGAACATTACCACGGTGCGGTCGGCGATCTCGGCCACCACGCCCATGTCGTGGGTGATGAACAGCACGGCCATGCCTTCTTCGTCCTGCAACTCCTTGATGAGGTCGAGGATCTGGCCCTGGATTGTCACGTCGAGCGCCGTTGTCGGTTCGTCGGCGATCAGAAGTTTCGGGCGCGAGGCAAGCGCCATGGCGATCATCACGCGCTGGCGCATGCCGCCGGAAAACTGGTGCGGATATTCGTCGAAACGGGTGTTGGCGTTGGGAATACGCACCCGCTCCAGCATGCGGATGGTTTCCGCCCGCGCCTCTGCCTTCGTCATGCCCTTGTGGCGCGTCAGCACCTCGGAAATCTGCCGACCGATGGTGAAGATCGGGTTGAGCGAGGTCATCGGCTCCTGAAAAATCATCGAGACCTCGTTACCGCGCACGGCCCGCATCTCCTTTTCCGAGAGCGCCAGCAGGTTGCGGCCGTTGAGGATCACCTCCCCCTCGATGCGGCTTGAGCCTTCCGCCAGAAGCCGCATGATCGACAGCGACGTCACGCTCTTGCCGGAACCGGATTCGCCGACGATGGCGAGCGTCTCCCCGGCAGAGACGTCGAAGGACACGTTTCTCACCACCGGCTTCCAGCCGCCATCGGCACGGAAGGCGGTTGTGAGATCGCGCACGGAAAGGATCGGTTCTGCGGTCATGACGGGTTCCATGGCGTGGCAAAGGATGCGCTGTCGCGGCCGCTTGCGATGCGTTCGGCCTCGAGGCTTGCGATCTTGCGGTCGATTTCGCTGCGGTCGATCAGGCCATGCGGATTGTCCCGCGTCGGCATGGTCTCGGCCACGTGGATGTAGCGCTCCTGCGCCACGTTATAGAGCCGCCAGAGTTCTTCCAGCGGATCGGGATGGTCATCGGCGCGGAGGCTGAGCCAGGCATAATCCTGATCGCGGTAGATCGTCAGCGCCGCAGACTGCTTGCCGCGCTTGTCGCCGCCCGCCGCTTCGCCGGCCTCCATGGCGCCCAGAAGGCGCTCGGCAAAAGGCGCGCTGGCCAGATCCTTATAGGCGGCAAGCGTCTTTTCGATCACCTGCGGTCCCGCCAGCATATTGCCGGCAACCGACACATTGTCCTCGATGAGATGGCCGGCCCAATCGATGCATTTGGCGCCTGTGAAGACGGCATTGCGGCCGGTTGCATCGATGAGGTGCAACTGGCGCTGCTGGGCGCCGTCGTCGCGCGCCGTCAGCGTCTCGATGATCTCCTGCGGGCTTTTGCCTTGCCCGAGCATGGCAAGCCCATCCGTTCCATAGAGCGGGCTGACAAAGGCTTGCGTGGCGACGGCACCGACGCCGCCGCGCATATAGGGAACGGCAGAGCCGACGGCAAAGAAGCGGCTGGCAACCGCAATGCCGAGATGGCCGGTTTCAGGATCGCGAGCGACAATGGACCAGGTCATGGCTCAGCGTCCCACGGCATAGGCTTGCATCAGGCGCGGCGTGGCTGCGGCCCGCAGCAATCCGTCCGCATCCCGGCGGGCGGCCGTCAGGCGTCCGACCGTCCAGTTGTCGGCAACCGTCACCTGATGGCCGCGACGGCGAAGGTCGGCAATCGTCGCTTCGCCAAAACCTGCTTCCACCATGATATGGCCGGGCTCGGACGTGCGCGGATAAAACGAGCCGGGGAAATGCGTGGTGTGGAACAGCGGCGCATCGATGGAGGCCTGCAGGTTCTTGCCGTGATGGACATAACGCAGGAAGAATGGCAGCTGCCACTGATCCTGCTGGTCACCGCCTGGCGTGCCAAACGCCAGCGTCGGGCGCCCCTGATGGAGGGCAAGCGAGGGCGTCAGCGTCGTGCGCGGGCGTTTTCCCGGCGCAAGCGAGGTCGGCAGACCGTCCTTCAGCCAGAACATCTGGGCGCGGGAATTCAGCGCAAAACCGAGCCCCGGCACGATGGGCGAGGATTGCAGCCAGCCGCCCGACGGCGTGGTCGAGACCATGTTGCCCCAGCGGTCGATGACATCGATATGGACGGTATCGCCCTTCTTTTCGGTGAGATGCGACATTGTGGGTTCATAGACCGCACCCTTGCCGGAAAATTCGGCCAGCATCGCCATGGTCGCATCGCGCTGGTGCTCGTAGCCGGGCACCGTGCCCGGGCGCAGTTCCATCGAGGCCTCCGCCCCCATCAGCTTGCGGCGCTCGTTGTTGTAACCGTCCGAGAGAAGCGTGTCGGTCGGGATCTGGCTGAATTCAGGGTCGCCGTAATAGACCTCGCGGTCGGCATAGGCGAGCTTCATCGCTTCCACCACATGGTGGACGAAATCCGGGCCGGTCGGGTCCATGGCCGCGAGATCAAAGCCTTTCAACAGGGCAAGCGACTGCAGAAGCACCGGCCCCTGCCCCCAGGCCGGGGTCTTGGCCACCGTCCAGTCGTGATAATCAAACGTCTGCGGCGCCTCGATGGTGGCACTCCAGTTTGCCATGTCGTCTGCCGTCAGCACGCCCTTGTGGCGGATGCCGCTCGCATCCATCACTTCGGCCGTCTTCAGGTAGGTGTCTATGCGTTCAGCGACGAAGCCGCGATAGAAGGCATCGCGCGCGGCCTCGACCTGCTCTTCGCGGCCGGATCTGGCTTCCGATTCGGCAATGATGCGCTTCCACGTCTCAGCAAGAACCGGGTTCCTGAAATTCGAAAGTGGCTCAGGCGCAGAACCGCCGGGAAGCCAGGTCTCATGCGAGGTCGGCCATTCCTTGGCGAAGAAATCCGCCAGCCCCTTGATGGTGGCGGATACGCGCGGCAGCACCGGATGGCCGTGCTCGGCATAATAAATGGCAGGCTCCAGCACCTCGCGCACGGACATCGTGCCGTAATCGCGCAGCATCAGCATCCAGCCATCGAAGGCGCCGGGAATGACGGTGGAGAGAAGCCCGTCACCCGGGATCAGCTTCAGACCTTCCGAGGTGTAATGTTCGATGGTGGCGCCAGCTGGTGCCGGTCCCTGCGCGCAGATCACCTCCACCTTGTCGGTCTTTTTCGAATAGATGATCGCGGGCATGTCACCGCCGGGGCCACAGAGATGCGGCTCGACGATCTGCAGCACGAAGCCGGTGGCAACGGCTGCATCAAACGCGTTGCCGCCCTTTTCCAGAATGCTCATGCCGACGGCAGAGGCGATCCAGTGGGTGGAGGTGACGACACCGAACGTGCCGAGGATTTCGGGCCGAGTGGTAAAATCAGTCATGTCGTTTGCCTTTGCACTCAGTGTTCGCGCGGGTCCAGCGCATCGCGCAGACCATCGCCCAGAAGGTTGAAGCCGATCACCACGAGGAAGATCGCGGCACCCGGCCACATGGCCATCCACGGTGCCTGGGAGAGAAAGTTCTTCGCCACGTTCAGCATGGAGCCCCAGCTGGCGGCCGGCGGCTGCTGGCCAAGGCCAAGGAAGGAGAGGCTCGCTTCGGCGATGATCGCCGTCGCGATGGTCAGCGTTGCCTGCACGATGATCGGTGCCGTCACGTTCGGCAGGATGTAGCGCACCATGATATCCATATGCCCGAGGCCGACCGAGCGGGCGCCCTCGACATATTCCTCCTGCTTCACCGACAGCACCTGACCGCGCGTCAGCCGCACGAAGATCGGCATGGCCGAAAGGCCGATGGCGATCATCGCATTGGTGAGGCTCGGGCCCAGGAAAGCGGCAAGCGCAATCGCCATGATGAGGAAGGGCATGGCGAGCAGCGCTTCGGTGATGCGGGAGATAACGAGATCCACCCAGCCGCCGAAATAACCAGCGAGAATACCGAAGGGTACGCCAATGCCGACGGCAATCGCCACGGAAAACACGCCCGCCATCAGCGAGGCCTGCGCGCCCCAGATCATGCGCGAAAGAATGTCGCGGCCGAGATCGTCGGTGCCGAGCCAATGGGCGGCAGAAGGCGCCTTGCGGATGGCCGACCAGCTCGTTGCCACCGGATCCGGGATGGGCAGGATGGGGGCAGCAGCAGCAAGGATCACGAAAAACAGGATGATGAGGAGGCCGGCCAGCGCGCTGCGGCTGGATTTCAGCTTTTTCCACGCCCGGCTTTCCTCGCGTTTGCCTGAAAGCGGCGCCTGTTCGATCATGGTCATAGGCTTGCCCTCAGACGCGGATTGAGGAGAACGTATAGAATATCGGCAATGAGGTTCATCAGGATGAAGCCGACGGCGGTACACATCACAACGCCCTGCACCACCGCGTAATCGCGGTTGAACACGGCATCGACGATCAGCTTGCCAAAACCTGGAATGGTAAAGATCTGCTCGGTCAGCACGGCCCCTGCCAGCAGTTCGCCAAACAACAGCGCCGTCAGCGTGATCACAGGCAGCAGCGCGTTGCGAAAGCTGTGGCTAAGAATGACTTCACGCGGCGACAAGCCCTTGGCGCGTGCCGTGCGGATATAATCGGCCGAGAGAACGCCGAGCATGGCCGAGCGCGTATGGCGCATCAGGGTTGCGGCAAGTGCGGTGCCCAGCACGAAGGACGGCATGATCATCGTCTGCAGCGAGCGCACCGGATCGACAAAGATCGATTCGAAGCCCGACGCCGGCAGCCAGCCGAGGTTTACCGAAACGAGAAGGATCAGCATGATGCCGAGCCAGAAATTCGGCACCGACAGACCCGACAGCGCAACAAGGCTCGCGACGTAATCCAGCACCGTGTTCTTCTTCACCGCCGCCAGAATGCCCATGGGCACGCCGATCACAAAGGCAAAGATCATCGACATGATCGCAAGCTGGATGGTGACCGGCAGTTTCTGCGCAATCAGTTCCGTCACCGGCTGGTTGGTGCGCAGCGAAATGCCGAGATCACCCTGCAGAACGCCGCCGATCCAGTGGATATATTGCACGGGGATCGGGTCGTTCAGGCGATATTTTTCGCGCAGCAGTTCCAGTACAGCGGGATCGCGCTCCTCGCCGGCCATCGCAAGGATGGGATCGCCGGGCAGAAGCTTCTGCAGCGAAAACACGAAGATGGAGATGATCAGCAAAGTCGGGATCGCGACGAGCAGACGTTTTCCTATATAGACAGGCATCAAGGCCATCCTTCACGGGGACAGGGTGGGATGGAGGGCGCCGCAGGCTGAACTCCGCGACGCCCGGAAGGTCGTTCGACCTCCCTCTTGTCTTCTAAGTCAGGGCGATCAGCCCTTCTTCATGCCGACGAGGCGGATCATGCCATCCGGCGAGGCAGTGAAGCCGGTGACAGACTTTTTCATCGCCCAGATCCACGACTGGTGGCCGAGATAGATGATCGGCATGTCGTCGTTGAGGATGACGCTGGCCGCATCATACTTTTCCTTGCGCACGGCTTCATCGGTGGAGGCGCGCGCCTCGTTCAGCAGCTCGTCCACCTTCGGGTTGCAATATTTGGTATCGTTGATACCGCCCTTGCAGGTGATGAACTGGTGGATATTGCCATCGGGATCGACCCGGCCCGACCAGTCGGAGCGCGACAGCTGGTAATTGCCGCGGGTCTGCTCATCGAGAAGCGTCGCAAATTCGGTGGATTTCAGCTGCACGTCGAAACCGGCTTCCGCCACCATCGACTGCACCACCTGCATCATCTGCTGGGCAACCGGGTTGTTGGGGATCTGCATCTCCACGGGCACGCGGTCGAAACCGGCTTCCTTGATGAGCGCCTTTGCCTTATCCACATCACGCGCCGGCACCGGAATGGCCTTGTTGAACCACGGGCTGTTCGGCGGGAACGGCTGGTTGCCGCCAACGGCTGTGCCTTCATAAACGATCTGGTTCAGCGCATCGCGGTCGATGGCCAGCGAAAAGGCCTGGCGCAGGCGCTTGTCCTTGCCGAACGGGTTGTCGGCGCGCGGGCCGTTGGCAATGTTGGCGTAAAGCGCCATGTAGCCGATGTTGACGACGTCGGTATAGGTCAGCTTGCTGTCGGACTTGATGGCGGCCGCATCTGTGGGTGCTACGCGTTCCATGAAATCGAGGTCACCCGATTGCAGGTTGGCAAGGCGCACGGTCGAATCCGGGATCGGCAGGTAGGTGACCTTGTCGATAAAGACATTGTCCTTGTTCCAGTAGTCGGCGAACTTTTCCAAGACGATGCGGTCCTGCTGCACGCGCTCGACAAACTTGAACGGGCCGGCGCAGACCGGCTTGGAGCCGAAATTGGCGCCGAGTTCCTTGGCAGCCGTCGGCGAGACGATCATGCCGGCTCGGTCGGAGAGCTGGGCGAGAAGCGTCACGTCAGGCTTCTTCAGCGTGAACTTGACCTCGAGCGGGCCTGATGCCTCGACCTTTTCGACCGACGAAAGCTCGCTCTTGCGGCGCGATTCCGGCAGCGTCAGGTTGCGCTCGATGGTGGCAACGACGGCTGCGGCATCCATCGGGGTCTCGTCGTGGAATTTCACGCCGTCGCGCAGCTTCATGGTCAGAACCTTGCCGCCTTCCGACCAGGCCCATTCGGTTGCGAGCTGCGGCACGATCTTCAGGTCCGGCGACACGTCCACCAGCTTGTCGCACATTGCGGTATAGACGATGCGGCCGACAAAGGTGCGCGACTGCGCGGGATCCAGCACGTCGGCATCATCCTGCAGGCCGATCTTCAACTCGACGGCGGCCGCCGGCAGCGCTGTCAGCGCGGTGAAGGCAAGCGCCGTGGTAAGGCGCAGAAAACGGGACATGGTCATTCTCCTCTGATTTTTTGGGTCTGGATTCATGCATTCATGGGTGCCGGCTTGCCTCCGCCGGCTTTCCCAATACCGGGCAAACCGCCCGGGCCTTTTTCAGGACGCAACCTCCACCTCGCCGAGGGCGGCCGCGGGTTCGATGACATCAAGCGAGGTGGCGCGGATCAGCCGCTCCTGCAGCATCAAAAGATGCTGGCGCATGGCTTCGCCGGCACCTGCCGGATCACGGGCTGCAATCGCATCGATAATGCCGGCGTGCTGGGCATAGGCGATGGTGTTGCCGCCATCGGTGCGGGCGCGTTCGCGAATGTTCTGCCAGGCCTCGTTCTGGCGCACGTGATTGATCACGTCGAAAATCGTCAGGAACAGCTGGTTGCGGGCGCTCTGGGCGATCTGCCGGTGCAGCGCGCCATCCCACAGCTCGCGCGCATCCGCATCGTCGCTCTCGGTGATTTTTCGCGCCAGTTCGCGCATGCGAACCAATTCGGATGGCTTGGCGCGGAGAGCGGCAAGCTGTGCCAGCTGCGGCTCGATGCGCAGGCGCACCTCCATGATCTCCATGAAATCGGTGCCGGCAACGATTGCCCCGACATCGCTGGCGAGAGCCTCCGGCCGCTGGCCGACAAAGGTCCCGGAACCCTGCCGCCGCCAGACAGCCCCTTCCGCCTCCAGCACTTCCAGGGCCTGGCGCACCGCACGGCGGCCAATGCCGAGAAGCTCGGACAAAGCGCGCTCAGTTGGCAGCTTGCCATCCGCGCCGAAATCGCCGTCGCCGAGCAGGGCGCGCAGTTTTTCCAGCGCATAATTGGCATTGTCGAGGGGGGGCTGGGTCGGTACCATTGTGTGAACCAATTTGCTATTGGTTCATCTTCAGGCAAAAAACACCGACAAGTCAAGCCAAAATCTGAGCATGTTTTTATTTGCTTAAATGTTGTGCATCTGCTCACAATATTTTTTGGGAACGTCGCGGCCTGAAGAGAAATTGGTCAGATATCGACGTTATCATTTGACCGAAATCATTTGTTGCGCTGCAATAAGCATCTCACCTGAAGACGAGGCACCCCATGTATCAATACGATCTCATCGTTATCGGCAGCGGTCCTGCCGGACGCCGCGCGGCGATCCAGGCCGCCAAGCTCGAAAAAAAGGTTCTCGTCATTGAACAAGGCCGACGGGTGGGTGGCGTCTCCGTCCACACCGGCACGATCCCGTCCAAGACGCTGCGCGAAACGGCGCTCAATCTCACCGGCTGGCGCGAACGCGGCTTTTACGGCCGCTCTTACCGGGTCAAGCAGGAAATCAGCGCTGAAGACCTGCGCCGCCGCCTGCTCATCACGCTCGACCATGAGGTGGAGGTGCTGGAACACCAGTTTGCCCGTAACCGCGTGCAGCAGATGCGCGGCCGCGCTCAGTTTGTCGATCCGCACACGATCGAGGTGGAAAAGGTCGATGGCGAAGTACTGCGTCTGACATCGGCCTCCGTGCTGCTTGCCGTTGGCACAAAACCCTATCGCCCCTCGCACATTCCGTTTGATGGCGATGCGGTGATCGACAGCGATGAACTGCTTGAGATCAAGTCCGTACCGCGTTCTCTGGTCGTGGTCGGCGCCGGCGTCATCGGCATAGAATACGCCACCATCTTCAGCACGCTCGATACGCAGGTCACCGTGGTCGAGCCGCGCGATTCGATGCTCGATTTCATCGACAAGGAAATCGTCGAGGACTTTGCCTACCAGCTGCGCGACCGCAACATGAAGCTGATTTTTGGCCAGACGGTGGAAAAGGTCGAGCGCGAGGACCCGAAAGGCAAATGCCGCGTGACTTTGAAAAGCGGCCGCGTGCTTCAGGCCGAAATGGTGTTGTTTGCCGCCGGCCGCGTCGGCGCCACCAGCACGCTCAACCTTTCCGCCTGCGGGCTTGAGGCCGACAGCCGCGGTCGCCTGAAAGTAGACCCGGATACGTTCCAGACCGCCGTGCCGCATATCTATGCCGCCGGCGACGTGGTGGGTTTCCCAAGCCTTGCCTCCACCTCGATGGAACAGGGCCGCATAGCTGCCCGTCACGCGGTGGGCGCGGAGGCCAACGAGCCGCCGCAATATTTCCCCTACGGCATCTATGCCGTGCCGGAAATCTCCACCTGCGGCCTCACCGAAGAAGAAGTGATCCAGCGCGGCATTCCCTATGAGGCCGGCATCGCCCATTTCCGCGAGACGTCGCGCGGCCACATCATGGGCCTCGATTCAGGCCTCCTGAAAATGATCTTCTCGCTGAAGACGCGCCGGCTTCTCGGTGTCCACATCGTTGGCGAAGGCGCGACCGAACTGGTGCATATCGGCCAGGCCGTGCTGAACCTCAAAGGCACGGTCGAATATTTCGTCGAAAACACCTTCAACTATCCAACGCTTGCCGAAGCCTACAAGATCGCTGGCCTCGACGCCTGGAACCGCATGGGCGAAGGGCCGAAAGAGGCCCCGGTTGCCACGTCCCAGTCGCTCGATCCGGCAACCCCAGCCGACGTCCCGGCACCGGCCAAGAGCGCCTGACGAAATCTACCTGACCCGATCAGGCCCCGCCGCCTCCACGAGGCAGCGGGGCTTTTTTCATGTCTTGCCCGCCGGATCGGCATAAAAAAACCGCCTCGCAGAACGAGACGGCTCTTTTGAAGAGAAAAGCCGGCGACAGGCGCCGGCTTTCCGAAATGATTAGCGCGAATAGAATTCGACGACCAGGTTCGGTTCCATGATGACGGCGTAAGGAACGTCCGACAGCGTGGGGACACGAACGAAGGTGGCGACCATCTTGTTGTGGTCGGCATCGATGTAATCGGGAACGTCGCGTTCAGCGAGCGAAACGGCTTCGAGAACCGTAACGAGCTGCTTGGACTTCTGACGCACTTCGATCACGTCGCCAGCCTTGCAGCGGTACGAACCGATGTTGACGCGAACGCCGTTGACCGTGACGTGGCCGTGGTTGACGAACTGGCGGGCAGCAAACACCGTCGGCACGAACTTGGCGCGATAGACGATGGCGTCCAGACGCGACTCGAGCAGGCCGATCAGGTTTTCGCCGGTATCGCCCTTGCGGCGGTTGGCTTCGTCATAGGTGGCGCGGAACTGCTTCTCGCGGATATCGCCGTAGTAGCCCTTCAGCTTCTGCTTGGCGCGCAGCTGCACGCCAAAGTCGGAAAGCTTGCCCTTGCGGCGCTGGCCGTGCTGGCCGGGGCCGTATTCGCGACGGTTAACCGGGGACTTCGGACGACCCCAGATATTTTCGCCCATGCGGCGATCGATTTTGTACTTGGATGCAGCGCGCTTGCTCATCGCATTTCCTTTCACAGTTTGACAGGCCGGACCTTGAGGGGCCAGCCTTCAGGAAACACGCCCTCCTAAGAAGCGCCTCTTTCAAGGCCACCTCTGACAGGTTTCTCACGGAGCGTCCGGAGACAACCACGGGACATGTCGTTGAAACACCGGACATTGCTATCCAGTGCTGGCGCGGTCTTTAGGGGCAAGTCATGAGATTGTCAACATCCGCGGCCGATGCGGGTGGGGACAGGCGATGCCTGCGGCTTGGCACCATGCACATGACGGCATGATGGCAACGAATGACGGAAAAAATTTGTTCCAGTCCTCTTGAACCACAATTTTGCCATCCCCAGATCTTGCCCAGCACCGGGCCCCTCTGACGTGTACTGCCGGATCGACCCGTGATGTCGGTGCTTCATCAATCAACTTGATCCGGCATGGATAAATGTCATGGATTTTCTCTGGGTTGATTTCCAGGGGGCCGCCGTCTGGATGTGGCTCACCTTCCTTTTCATCGTGATTGCTCTGCTTGCACTGGATCTTGGCGTTCTTCACAAGAAGAGCAAGGAGATCGGCATCAAGGAGAGCCTTCTGCTCTCCGGCTTCTACATGACGCTCGGCGTCCTCTTCGGCGGCTTCGTCTGGGTTCAGTTCGGCCAGCAGACCGGCCTTGAATATTTGACCGGCTTCGTCATCGAGAAAAGCCTTGCGATGGACAATATCTTCGTCATCGCGATGATCTTTGGTTATTTCTCTATCCCGCGTGAATACCAGCACCGTGTCCTGCTCTGGGGTATCCTCGGCGTCATCGTTCTGCGCGGCATCATGATTGCGGCCGGTGCGGCCGTCGTCGAAAACTATGGTTGGGTGCTTTATCTCTTCGCGGCCTTCCTCATCATCACCGGCATCAAGATGCTGTTTTCCAGCAGCGAGCCTTATGATGTCGAGGCAAACCCGATCCTGAAAGTGCTGCGCAAGCGCCTGCCGATCACCGACCGCCTGCATGGTGAAAAGTTCTTCGTGCGTCAGACGGACGACAAGACCGGCAAGCTGAAGACCTACCTTACTCCGCTGATGCTGGCGCTGATTCTCATCGAATTCGCCGACCTTGTCTTCGCGGTTGATTCGATCCCGGCAATCTTTGCCATCACCACGGACCCGTTCATCGTCTACACGTCCAACATTTTCGCGATCCTTGGCCTGCGTGCCCTCTACTTTGCGCTGGCTGCCCTTATCCACCGCTTCGCCTACCTGAAATATGCGCTGTCGGTCGTCCTGATCTTCATCGGCTCGAAGATCTTCCTCGCGGACATGCTGGGCCTTGCCAAGATCCCGCCGCTGGTGTCGCTGAGTGTCACGATCGCCATCCTTGCCGCCGGCATCTTCGGCTCGCTCTGGGCGACCCGCAACACGCCTGCCACGATCGAGGACGGCAAGGTCAAGGCCGACAACTAACACTGCCCAGACCTCTTCAAGCCGCGCCGGTTACCCCGGCGCGGTTTTTTGTTGCCCGGCGTTCACGGCAAGACGTTCACGCCAAGGCGGATGCGGTCTATAGATTGGGCTCGCTCCCATGCCAAAACAGGATGCCGCCCATGTCTCTTCCCACCGATACCGTTCTTGATCGTTTCCTGCGGTATGTCGTCATCGACACCCAGTCGGACGCGACATCAACCACGCAGCCTTCGACGGAAAAGCAGAAGAACCTCGGCCGCATCCTTGAGCAGGAACTGAAGCTGCTTGGCCTTGAGGACGCGCATCTGGACGAGCACGGCAATGTCTATGCGACCGTCCCCGCCAATACTGACAGGCAAGTACCCGTCATCTGCTTCTGCTCGCACATGGATACGGCACCGGATTTTTCCGGCACCGGCGTGAAGCCGCAGATCGTGAAAAACTACCAGGGCGGCGATATCCGCCTTGTCGGTGATACCACGCAGGTGATCCGCGTTTCCGAGCATCCGGAACTTCAGGCACAGATCGGCCATGACATCGTCACCACCGATGGCACGACGCTGCTCGGCGCCGACGACAAGGCCGGCATTGCCGAGATCATGACGGCCGCGCAGTTTCTTCTCGCCAACCCGCAGATAAAACATGGCGCGGTCAAACTCCTCTTCACCACAGATGAGGAGATCGGCCGCGGTGCCGACAAGGTGGACCTCGAAAAACTCGGTGCGCGCTTTGCCTACACGCTCGATGGCTCGACCATCGGCGAGATCGAGAACGAGACATTTTCCGCCGACGGCGCGACCATCACAATTTCAGGCGTCGCCATGCATCCGGGCACCGCGAAGGGAAAGATGGAAAACGCCATCAAGATTGCGAGCGCCATCGTCGCCCGCTTGCCTCAGGATCAGGCGCCGGAAACCACCGAGGGCAAGCAGGGCTTTATTCACCCCGTCGGCATCTCGGGCTCGATGGAAGGCGCCAAACTTTCCTTCATCATCCGCGATTTCGAGGATGAAGGCCTCGTCGAAAAGGAAGAGCTTCTAAAGGCCATTACTGAAGAGGTGATGGCCGCCTATCCCGGCTCCACCTACACGTTTTCGGTCAAGGAGCAGTATCGCAACATGAAGCGCGTGCTCGACCAGCATCCTGAGATCATGGACAACCTCATCGCAGCCACGCGCCGCGTCGGGCTGGAGCCAAAAATCCACAGCATCCGTGGCGGAACCGATGGTTCGCGCCTTTCCTTCATGGGCCTGCCCTGCCCCAACATCTTTACCGGCGGCCACGCCTATCATTCCCCGCTCGAATGGGTGAGCGTTCAGGATATGGAGACGTCGGTGAAGACGATTGTGGAACTGGTCAATGTCTGGGAAGAGCAGGCGGCCTGAGGACCGCTGGGCAGCCAACGGGCTGCCCGTTTCCACCAAAAATTATTCGGCGGCGAATCGGTCCCGCTTAACCGGCTCATCATCCGTCGCATCGGCCATGCCGGGCGCCGTCTGCACGTCGAGATCCGGGAAGGCGACGATGCGTTTGCCGGAAAAATCCGAATGCACGACGACTAGGCCCTGCTCCTCGAAATAACCGAGCAGCCGGCGCGCGCGCCGTGCAGAGTGGGTGCCATAGGCTTTGGCGATGCGCATGTCAGACGGGCAAGGCTCGCCCAGCAGTGCCGCCTTCGCCATCATCAGGAACACGCCCTGCAGATCGTCAGACACGCGGGCCGAGAGATCAAGTGCCGTCTGCCAACCTGGGCTTTGGGCGGTATCTTCATCCACGCCTGCGCGCGAAATCGCCACGCGGCGGCGAAACTCGCCCATCGGCATCGGCGGTCCCGGCAGGCGGCGCATGCGGGCACGCACCAGAAACTCCTGATAGAGCACCGCGTCCGTGCGATAGGCAGCCTGCGGATCCTCGATGATCTCGGACAAAACCGCGGCCATCCGCTCTTCACGCTCGTCGGCAGACAGTTCCGGCTGCGCGGGACGGCCGGGATCGGGCGCTACCGGGCTTGCCGCCGGCGTCGAGCGGGAGAGTTCGGCCAGAATATCGGTCGTCGGGCGGGGTGCGGGTGCGGCACGACGCACGATGGGACGGGTAAATTCTTCCGGGTCGGGCGTGAAGATCAGGTCTTCGACATCAGCGACACTATCCGGCAGCGGCATCAGTTTTGGCGAAGAGGAACGCGCCGAGGTTTCCACGTCGCCGATGACGATCGGCAGCGGCCGGCGCGACAGAGCAGGCCCGAGTGCTACAAAATTGCCGCGCTTCAGGTCGCGAAACATTTCCGCCTGCCGGCGATCCATGCCCAAAAGGTCAGCCGCGCGCGCCATGTCGATATCGAGAAAGGTGCGGCCCATCAGGAAGTTGGAGGCTTCGGCGGCGACGTTCTTGGCAAGCTTTGCCAGACGCTGCGTGGCAATCACACCGGCAAGCCCGCGCTTTCGCCCGCGACACATCAGGTTGGTCATTGCCGCAAGCGACATTTTTCGGGCGTCTTCGGAGACATCGCCGCCAACGGAGGGCGCAAACATCTGCGCTTCGTCCACCACCACCAGTACCGGATACCAATGCTCACGGTCGGCATCGAAAAGGCCGTTGAGGAAGGCGGCAGCGGCGCGCATCTGGTCTTCGATATCAAGGCCTTCAAGCGTCAGCACGCAGGACACGCGGTGCTGGCGAATGCGGGTGGCGATGCCGAGCAGTTCGGCCTCCGTGCGCTCGCCATCGACAACCACATGGCCATACTTGTCGGCGAGCGTGACGAAATCGCCTTCGGGATCGATGATCACCTGCTGCACCCAGGGGGCGGACTGTTCCAGCAGCCGGCGCAGCAGATGTGACTTGCCGGAACCGGAATTGCCCTGCACCAGAAGACGGGTCGCCAGAAGCTCCTCGATATCGAGCTTGGCCGGCTGCCCGCCGGACAGAGTTCCCATATCGATGCCTACCTGCACTGCCGACCTCATCTTATCTGCGGGGCGTCCCGCTCATCAAAAAGGGCTTTAGCAAATATTCACCGAGTCGGCGCGCTGAAAGACGTCCCCATCAACAGGCAATTGAAGGGTGCGCAATCAGGCCGCGCGCCTGAAGCCGAACGTCAGCAGCCCTGCCCCGATCATCAGCGAACCGCCGGTGCGGTTGACGATGCGCTGCACTTTCGGCTTGCGGATCGTGTCGCGCGCCATCGACGCGAGGAGACCGTAGAGGGCAGCATTGAGGCTGGCGAGAACCAGAAAGGTCGTCTCGAACACCAGCATCTGGAAAAAGAGCGGCTGGTCGAGTTTCAGGAACTGCGGCAGGAAGGCGACGAAAAACACAATGCTTTTCGGGTTGAGCGCCGTCACCACATAGGTGTGCAGGAAAATCTTCAGCGGCTTTTCGTCCGCCTCCTCCGTCTCGGCAGCCGCCAGCCGTTCCGAAACCGGCGCCCGCCACAGCTTGATGCCGAGATAGATCAAATAGGCCGCACCGATCCATTTGAGCCCGGTAAAAAGAAACGACGAGGTGGCGAGAAGTGCGCCCAGGCCCAGCATCGATGCGGTCATGGCGGTGAAATCCCCAAGCGCCACGCCGGCAACCGTTGCCATGGCCACCTTGCGGCCATGCGACAGCGCGTAGGAAATCACCAGCAGGATTGTCGGGCCGGGAATGGCCAGAAGCACCGCGGATGCGGCCACGAAGGCAAGCCAGGTTTCAATCGACATCGTCTTTTCCCTCTCGATGAAACAGCAGCAAGCCATCGCGGCAACAAAAGTGCAAGCCCCTGCCCTTCACTGACATCGGCCACAGTGCGCGCCCCTTGGCGCTCGCACACTCCTGCCGTAAAATGGCAGCAGATTTTTCATGACAACCGTTTTTCAATACACTCATTCTTCAAGACACTCAGGGGGCAGGCAGATCGATGGCGCGAACAGACAGGCTGCTCGATCTCTTACAGATCCTGCGCCGGCACCGGCATCCGGTGAGCGGTGACGTGCTTTCCGAAGAGCTGGGCATTTCCATCCGCACGCTCTACCGCGACATCGCCACGCTTCGCGGACAGGGCGCCGATATTTTGGGCGAACCGGGCATGGGCTATGTGCTGAAGCCCGGCTTCCTGTTGCCGCCGCTGATGTTTTCGCAGGATGAACTGGAGGCGCTGGTGCTGGGGGTCCGCTGGGTCTCGAAACGAACCGGCGGCGCGCTTGGAAAGGCGGCCGACAACGCACTTGCCAAGATCGCTACCGTTCTGCCGCACGATCTCAGCGACCGGCTGGACGATCACCACCTTCTGGTCGGGCCGGCGCAACAACCCGGCACGGGCATGGAGGCCCTGACCCAGATCCGGCTGGCGATCCGCCGGGAACACACGCTTGCCATCACCTACGAGGACCAGGCCGGCGCTCTCACGCAAAGAATCGTCTGGCCATTCGCGCTCGGCTTTTTCGATCATGTGCGGGTGATGATTGCCTGGTGCGAAACGCGCCGAGACTTTCGCCATTTTCGCGCGGATCGCATCATCAGCCTTGGAGAAACAGGACAAAGGTATCCGCGCCGCAAGCCGGTGCTGCTGAAGGAGTGGCGGGCGTCGCAGGCCATCCCCTGAAATCAGTCAGGTCTTGCCACGAAGGTCAAACACTCCTGCCAGTTTCTGTCAGCAGCTCGCGATAGATCCTCCCTCGTCAAACGAAGGAGACACTCATGAAACCCGCCAATTTCGTCCTGCTTTATGCTGCAGATCTGTCGGCAAGTGCTGCATTCTATCAACGCCTGTTCGGGCTTGCGGCCGTCGAGCATTCGCCGATCTTTGCCATGTTCGTGCTGCCGGGCGGCTTCCGGCTTGGCCTCTGGAAGGCCGACTGCGTTTCCCCGAAAACATCCGGACAGACGGGAGCCTCGGAAATCGTCTTTACCTGCGAAGGCGATGCCGAAGTCGAAGCGGTTCATGCCGACTGGCGCGCCAAGGGTGTCACGATCCTGCAGCCGCCGGAGACGGTGGATTTCGGCCACACGTTCACCGCCGAAGATCCCGATGGTCACCGGTTGCGGGTCTATCACGTGGCCGCCAACCCGGCCTGAAGACCGCCATCCTAAAAGCGCTGAAAGCGGTAGCGCATATCCGGCGCCCGCTCCTCGTTGTCGCGCCCATCGGTCTGCTCGATGGCGATAAAGCCGTGTTTTTCATAAAACCGGCGGGCGCGGGTGTTTTGCTGAAAGGTCCAGAGGTCGAGCAGGTCATGCTCGGCCTTTGCCTTTTCGAGAAGCGTCTGACCAATGCCCCGCCCCTGCGCCTCGGGCAGCACATAAAGCTGCTCGACGGAGCCGGCCCGATAGGCAATGACGCCGACAAGGCGACCCGCCTCCTCTGCACCCCAGACATGACAGGTGGCAAACAGATGATCGCGCCAATAGGCGCGGTCTTCCGCCGGCGTGTGAAGGCCGGAAAGTTTTGGCAGTTGTGCATCGAAGGATGTTCGATGCACACGGGCTGCGTCGGCCATGTCGGCAAGGGTCAGTGGTCGAAGGGCGATCACGATACTGCCTCCGGATGGATGGGCAGGACACCCCGGCAGGTGACTGCCGGAGTGTCCTTTCCCTTTACCACTTGACCATCCACAGGGGATGGCGCGGCAGCGGCAACCGTTCCCGCTCTTCGGGAAGGCCCATATCGCGGCGCATGCGGTTGGAGAGATGGCGCGTGCTGTTGACCCGTTCGCGTCTCTTCCAGACCACGAGCACAACGGCGCCGAGGAGACGCCACACGCCGACATGCGACAGGAGATCATCGACTTTCGATGACAGGCTTTGTTCAACCAGTGATTGTTTAGTAGACATAGAGGTTCCGCCCCGGCGCCATGCGGCCGCCAGGTCCTTTCGAGGTTTGAAAAGACGCGGGCGCTGCAGACGGGGAATCACACGGATTCCTGAAGTCGGCAGGTCACGTCACGCAGGTTGGAGAAAACGCCAAGCGGCTAGGATTAAAGGCCTTATTAGGCCTGAATGCCGTAATGTAGGTGCAGTCCCGCGAGACGCGGGCACAACGTTACGGACACACCGCGAGAGAGGCGCATAAACGTTGAAATGGTATCCATTGGTCGCCTCCCTGAGTTTGAAATTGCGGATGGCGGCAAAATGCCACGGCTCAAAAAGCCAGGCAAGAGCGCAATTGAGAATTGCAGAGATTTGCTCACATTTGTTGCGCAAACGCAACAAACACCCCTTGCGCTTCAGGAAACCCTCAATCCAAAACCCTGCATCAGGCGGCGGGTGGAAAAATCCGGCTTGCCTGAGGTGAAGACGGCAAAATCACCCTCCTCCGAATGCTCGGCCCCGTCAACGGCCGGCACGAGGCGCCGGGCCTGGCGGGCAATCGCCTCGGCCGGGTCCAGCCAGTCCACCGGCCAGGGCGCCAGACGGCGAAACAGATTAGCCATGAATGGGTAATGTGTGCAGGCGAGCACGACGATATCGGTGCGGGCGCCGTCCTTCTCCACGAAACACGGCGCGATCTCCGCCCTGACGGCCGCATCCTCAAGGTTTTCGCCGCGAATATAGGCTTCCGCCATGCGTGCGAGGTTTTCAGACCCCACCAGCCGCACATGGCACTGGCTGGCAAAGGACTGGATGAGATCGCGGGTATAGGCGCGCTTGACCGTGCCGGGGGTCGCCAGCACCGAAACGAGGCCGGAGCGGGTGCGCTCGGCAGCGGGCTTGATGGCCGGGACCGTGCCGACGAATGTCATCTGCGGAAAGGCATTTCTGAGCGCTGCACCGGCAAGCGTGAAGGCCGTATTGCAGGCAATCACGCAGATTTCCGGCTCATAGGTTTTAAGAAGATCGGCAAACAGGGAAAGAATTCGCGCCTGAAGCGCGCCCTCCTCCCAGCCGCCATAGGGAAAACCCGCATCGTCAGCGACATAGATGAAACCGCGCTCCGGCATCAGCACGCGCGCTTCGCGCAGCACCGTCAGGCCACCAATGCCGGAATCAAACACCAGCACGGGTTTTGCCCGCGCGGGCTTTTCAAGCGCCGTCACCTCACTCGGATGCACTGTCATTCCCGTCATCTGGCCCCTCAGCCGATTGCGGCCCCTTGCCCTTGGCCCAGCGCCGCGTGAACCGGTCGAGCGAGGTAAACGCGCCGCGCAGAAGACTGATCTCCGGCTCGGTAAATCCCGGCCGCGACAGCACAGCCCGGAGATTGTCGATCATTTTTGGTTTTTTCGTGAGCGGATGGAAATAATTGCGCGCGTCGAGCGCCTCTTCCACCTGCTCGATCATGCCGAGCAGCTGCGATTTGGTGGCGGGCTTCTGGTCTACCTGTTGGAAAGGTGTCGCTTCCACATCCTCCATGCCGCTCTTCATCCATTCATAGGACATCAACAGCACGGCCTGGGCGATGTTGAGCGAGGCAAAGGCGGGATTGACCGGGAAGGTCACGATCTCGTCGGACAGTGCCACTTCCTCGTTCGTCAGGCCCCAGCGTTCGCGCCCGAACAGGATGCCGGTCTTTTCGCCGGCGCCAAACCGGGCGCGCAATGTTGCGGCAGCCGTGACGGGCGCGCGCACGGGCTTGAAACCATCACGGTTGCGCGCCGTCGTGGCATACACGAAATTAAGGTCGGCGACGGCCTCTTCCAGCGTTGCAAAAACCGTGGTGCCGGCGATCACATGGTCGGCCTTGGCGGCGGCGGCTTGCGCCTTTTCGCTCGGCCAGCCATCGCGCGGGTTGACGAGCCGCAGTTCCGCCAGCCCGAAATTGGCCATGGCGCGCGCCACCATGCCGATATTCTCGCCCAGTTGCGGCTCGACGAGAATGACCGCCGGGCCTTCGGCAAGAAGAATGCGTTCGCTATTGGTGCCTGCCATGGTCGTCCTGTCCGATCATCTAGTCTTGCGGGCGCAATATCGCCCGGGGCCGACAACTGCAAGCCTTAAGCCTTCGGACCCGCCTTCAACTGGACAGGCGCGACAGCGTGATGCCGATCATGTCGAGCCCCTGCTTTGCGCCCCGACTGAGGCTCGGCAAATGATCGAGAACCTGCCGGCGCGCCTTGAAGCCCTCGTAGAACGGCTTTGCCCTCACCTCGCGCGCCGCCGGCAGATTGGCGATCAACTCGTCGATCACGGCGCGGTCGCGTTCGGGCATGGCAAATTCCGGCAGCGTCTGGCCACGGGCAAACATGCGCGCCCAGTAGGTGCAGGCCAGAAACACCGCCAGCGTCTGGCGCACATGCCCGGGCTTTGTGACGATGGACCAGGCGGCTCCGAGCGGGCGGGCAGCTTGGGCCAGATCGGCATAAGCGATGTCCAGCCGGCGCGAGCGCTCGATCAGTTCCGGGCCCGGCGCGTCATTGCGAGCCGCCGTCAGGAGATCGCCCAGAATGTCGTACCAGCGGGCCAGTGCAAGCTCCAGCGTTTCGCGGGTGCGCGAGGGAAACACCACGAAGGCAACGGCTGTGCCGGCCACCGCCCCGATCAGCGTTTCCTCGACGCGCAACAGCAGAAGCTGATGGGTGAGCGTGCCGATCAGGCCATAGATCACGCAGATGACGATCGACAGGAAAAAGGTCATCACGGCATAGGAGGCCTGCAAGGCATAAAAGGCCAGGAAGATGCCGATGCCGGCGGCGATAATGCTGCCCGTGAGATCGCCCTGCAGCAGCGAGGCGAGAGCGAGCCCGACGCCGATGCCAGCCAATGTTCCCGTCGATCTCTGTAGCGCCCGGACTGCCGTATCGCCGCGCGATTTGGTGTTGGTAAAAACAAGGAAGGCCGTCAGAACCGCCCAGAACCAGCGCTCGCGCGACAGCATCAGGCCGAACACCATGGCAATGCCGGAGGCAATCGTGATCTGGAGCGCGGCACGCACCAGCGGGTTCTTCAGCGAAAAATCGCGGGGCTGGCGCACCCGGCCTTCGCGCGTCGGCGACAGCGACCGGAACTGGTCGCGGGAACCTTCGGCAATGAGGGCCGCAAAACGCACCCGCACCCGGTGCAACAGTTCGAAGATGGAAATGGTTTCGCTCAGGTGCCGGTCGGGCGTGTCATCCACGATCCCCGCCCATTCCGCCACCGCCTCTTCCTTGCCTTCCAGCACCGCATGGACAAGACCGAAGGGGGCCGAATTATAGACGCTCAGAACCACCGCACTTTCGGTTGCCAGATGCAGGTCGAAAATCGCCATGGCAATGTCCATGACGTTCTGGTCCGCCTCGTCCAGCGTGCCTTCGCCGGTGCGCGGCAACAGCGCCTCGGCCATCAGGGATACTTCCTTCAGCCGCTCCTGCAGTTCCATCAGCTCGGTGCGGTCCTCGTCGAGCGTCACCTGCGCCCGCGCCAGAAGCGCCAGCCGCACCAGGATATCGTTAACGCGCCCCTGCATGGCAATCATCGCCTGCAAAAGGTCGCGGCCGCGATTGTCCGGCAAAAGCAGGGTGCGCACGCCGTGGCCGACCAGCACAGCCACCAGCAGCGCAAGCGCTGCCAGCGGCAGCTCGTCCAGCCCCGGCCGCAGATAGGCACTGAGGAAATAGGAGGTGAAGGCGAACATGCCGATGGCAAAACCGCGCGGGCCATAAACCCGGGCAAGGCTTGCCACAAACACGATCGCCAGGAAGGCGAAATCCGAGAGGTAGCGGTGATCCTCCAGCGAACTGGCCAGCGCAATGCTGCCAAGGCTTGCAAGCCCGCCGAGAAGCCGCGTTACCAGCTGGCCGCGGGGCGTGCGGTCGCGCACCGCAACGCCACCTTCGATGGAGAGGATGATGGCAAGGCCGAAGGCAATCGGCGGCAAGGGAAGCGCAAAACGATGGATGGCGACGAGGGCTGCCACCGAAAGCCCGATGCCGAGCGTCACTCGGCCGCCCATCCGGGCGCGCGACAGGGCCGGATCGATCGAATAGAGCCAGTCGATCAGGGAAATTCTCGATGCCATATCGTCTGTTGTGCCATGTCTTGCGGAAGGGGATGTGACCGAACCCCGCGACCTTGCGTTTTTTATGATCTTGCCAGCGCGGCAAAAGGGGCCGGGAAAAGCCTATTGCTGCCCCTTGGCCAGGCTCTGCATTTCGGCAAGCACCGAATCACGCTCGTTCTCGGCGACCCGGTGGATATCATCGATGACGGGCTTTCCGCCTTCCGTTACGACATCGAAATCGACCTCGCTCACCGAGTTCTTGATATCCGCCTCGTCGATGCAGGTCCACTGCTTGAAGCGCACCTTGACTTCCGTCATGCCGTCCTTGGCCGGAGCCGGGACGATGGATACCTCTTCGAGCGGACAACCGTCCTGCGAATTGGTCACCACGTCATAGCCGAAGGGGTCACCCGGCTCATTGTTTTCCGTGTCGTAGGCCGGATGCTTTGAGGCCTCCTTGTAGGCTGCCTGGAACCGCTTGCTGAACAGTTTCGACAGCGGATCCGCATCGAAGATGAACTTCCACCCGGTATCAACGCTCTTCCAGTTGGTCTCGGTGATATCCATCACCTTGCGCACCGGATCGGTGACATCGGCAGCCCGGACTGGGCTTGAAAGAGCGAGAATAAGAAGGGCGAGCGGTGCGGTCCGCATGTGCGTCATGTCCCTGGCTGGAGGTGCCCGGAGATTATCCGGACGGGTTGATTTGGCAATGGCATTTGTTCCACCACGGCTTTGCGTTCGGCTGCGGCAATGCTATAGCGCACGGGACTTCATTCCATCCTATCAGGGGCTTTAGTCCCGTACATCGAAGAGGCTGATACATGAACAAGATCAAGGTTGCCAACCCGGTCGTCGATCTCGACGGCGATGAAATGACCCGCATCATCTGGCAGTTCATCAAAGAAAAGCTGATCCTGCCCTACCTTGATCTCGATATCGAATATTATGACCTCTCGGTGGAAAACCGCGATGCCACCAACGACCAGGTGACGGTCGATGCAGCCCACGCCATCAAGAAGCACGGCGTCGGCATCAAGTGCGCCACGATTACCCCTGACGAACAGCGCGTCAAGGAATTCAACCTCAAGGAAATGTGGAAGAGCCCGAACGGCACCATCCGCAACATTCTGGGCGGCGTCATCTTCCGCGAGCCGATCATCTGCAAGAACGTGCCGCGCCTCGTTCCCGGCTGGACGAAGCCAATCGTTGTCGGCCGTCACGCGTTTGGCGACCAGTACAAGGCAACCGATTTCAAGTTCCCCGGCAAGGGCAAGCTGACGATCAAGTTCGTTGGTGAAGATGGCGAAGTCATCGAAAAGGAAGTCTACAACGCACCGGGCGCTGGCGTTGCCATGGCCATGTACAACCTTGACGAATCGATCCGCGAATTTGCCCGGGCATCGATGATGTACGGCCTGATGCGCAAGTGGCCGGTTTACCTGTCGACGAAGAACACCATCCTGAAGGCCTATGACGGCCGCTTCAAGGATATCTTCGAAGAAGTCTACCAGGCCGAATTCAAGGCGAAGTTCGAGGAAATCGGCATCGTCTACGAACATCGCCTGATCGACGACATGGTCGCCTCGGCGCTCAAGTGGTCCGGCGGTTACGTCTGGGCCTGCAAGAACTACGACGGCGACGTGCAGTCGGATACGGTTGCTCAAGGCTTTGGTTCGCTCGGCCTGATGACCTCGGTTCTCCTGTCTCCCGATGGCCGCACGGTGGAAGCCGAAGCAGCGCATGGCACTGTGACGCGCCACTACCGCCAGCACCAGAAGGGCCAGGAAACCTCGACCAACTCGATCGCCTCCATCTTTGCCTGGACGCGTGGCCTTGCCCATCGCGCCAAGCTGGACGACAACGCGGAACTGGCAACCTTTGCCGCGACGCTCGAAAAGGTCTGCATCGACACGGTTGAATCCGGCTACATGACGAAGGACCTTGCCCTTCTCATCGGCCCCGACCAGCCCTGGCTGTCGACCACCGCCTTCCTCGACAAGGTGGACGAAAACCTGCGCGCCGCCATGGCCGCCTGAGCCATCTCGATTTCAAGACACTCTGAAACCCGGCCTTGTGCCGGGTTTCTTTTTGCCAGCCCTGTTCTTGTCACGCAGATATCATCGCGCTACACTGGAACATAAAGAGAACATTTCGGAGGAAAACATCCATGGAACTCGTGCTGTATACCAACCCGATGTCACGCGGACGCATTGCGCG
Source organism: Neorhizobium sp. PAMB6716 (assembly GCF_058242805.1). Taxonomy (NCBI): domain Bacteria; kingdom Pseudomonadati; phylum Pseudomonadota; class Alphaproteobacteria; order Hyphomicrobiales; family Rhizobiaceae; genus Neorhizobium; species Neorhizobium sp. PAMB6716. Next base: position 989,297 of record NZ_CM177835.1, on the reverse strand, counting down.
CTGGATGCTGGAGGAAACCGGCGAGCCCTATCGCGTCGAGGTGGTCGGCTACGGCGCCGAGATGAAGGGGGACCAGTTCCGCGCCATCAATCCGATGGGCAAGGTGCCGGCGCTGACGCATGGCAAGACTGTAGTGACCGAATGCGCGGGGATCATCGCCTATCTCGCCGACGCCTTTCCGCAGGCCGGGCTTGTGCCTCAAACCGCAGAAGAGCGCGGCGCCTATTACCGCTGGATGTTCTTTGCCGCCGGCCCGGTCGAGGCCGCCGTGACCAATCGCAATCTCGGCATCGAAGTTCCCGCCGACAAGCGGCGCATGGTGGGCTACGACACCTATGAGACGGTGATGGACACTCTGGAAGCGCTTCTGTCGCGCACGCCCTATATAACCGGCGACCGCTTCACCGCTGCCGATGTCTATCTCGGCTCGCAGATCAGCTGGGGCCTGCAATTCGGCACGATCGACCGTCGCCCGGCTTTCGCAGACTATGCCGCCCGTGTCGTTACGCGCCCGGCCTGGAGCCGCGCCAACGATCTGGACAATGCGCTGGCACGCGACATGGCGCCCCCGGCCGGGACCTGATGCTGCAAGAACCCTCGATCAAGAGACCCTGACATGAGATTTGGCTACACGATCATCTATGTCCCGGATGTTGCAAAATCGCTGGCCTTTTTCAGCGAAGCCTTCGGGTTTGCCACGCGCTTCCTGCATGGCAGCGGCACCTATGGCGAGTTGCACAGCGGTGAAACCACCATCGCCTTTGCCGCCGATGCACTCGGCGACAGCAATTTTCCCGGCGGCCATGTCTCGGCGCATGCCTCGCCAAAGCCGCTTGGCATGGAAATCGCGCTGGTGACTGACGATGTCGAGGCCGCTCATGCACGGGCGCTGGCCTGCGGCGCGCAGGAACTTTCACCGCCCGCGGAAAAGCCCTGGGGACAGGTGGTCTCCTATCTGCGCTGCCCGGACGGGTTGCTGATCGAGCTTTGCACGCCCGTTGCCTGATCGTGGTGTTCAGGCAATCGATGCATTGCCTTTGCAGTTGGACGGCGGGCCGGCTCGTGATAATGAGCCGGCCATGAACACGACCTCCTTTTCCCCCATTCACGTCATCGGCGGCGGCCTTGCAGGCTCGGAAGCCGCCTGGCAGATCGCTGAAGCCGGTGTGCCCGTCATCCTGCACGAAATGCGCGGCGTGCGCGGCACCGATGCCCATAAGGGTGACGGCCTTGCCGAACTCGTCTGCTCCAACTCGTTCCGCTCGGACGATGCGACGGCCAATGCCGTTGGCGTCATCCATGCGGAAATGCGGCTTGCCGGCTCGCTGATCATGGCCTGCGCCGACCGCCACCAGGTTCCGGCCGGTGGCGCGCTGGCCGTCGACCGCGACGGTTTTTCCGATGCGGTGACGGCTGCGATTTCCGGCCATCCGCTGATCACGGTGGTGCGCGAGGAAGTGCAGGGCCTGCCGCCCGCCGACTGGGATCTGACGGTCATTGCCACCGGCCCGCTCACCTCGCCGGCACTGGCGGCAGGCATCCAGAACCAGACCGGCAAGGATGCGCTCGCCTTCTTCGATGCCATCGCACCGATCGTTCACCGCGATTCGATCGACATGGATATCTGCTGGTACCAGTCGCGCTATGACAAGGTCGGCCCCGTTGGCAACGGCAAGGACTACATCAACTGCCCGCTAGACCGCGAGCAGTACGATGCCTTCGTTGACGCCCTCATTGCCGGCGACACGGTTGGTTTCAAGGAATGGGAAGGCACGCCGTATTTCGATGGCTGCCTGCCGATTGAAGTCATGGCCGAGCGTGGCCGCGAAACGCTGCGTCACGGCCCCATGAAGCCGATGGGCCTCACCAACGCGCATAACCCGACGGTGAAGGCCTATGCCGTGGTGCAGCTGCGCCAGGACAATGCGCTCGGCACGCTCTACAACATGGTCGGCTTCCAGACGAAGCTGAAATACGGCGCGCAGGCGGAGATTTTTCGCATGATCCCCGGCCTGCAGAATGCCGAATTCGCCCGCCTCGGCGGCCTGCATCGCAACACCTACATCCATTCCCCGACACTGCTCGACCAGAGCCTGACGTTAAAGAGTCGACCAGGCTTGCGTTTTGCCGGCCAGATTACCGGCTGCGAGGGTTATGTAGAAAGTGCTGCCATCGGGCTTCTGGCAGGCCGCTTTGCCAGCGCCGAGCGCAAGGGCGAAACGATTTCCGCACCGCCTGCCACCACGGCACTGGGGGCCCTGCTCAATCACATCACCGGTGGCCATATCGTCTCCGAGGACGAGCCCGGAAAACGCTCCTTCCAGCCGATGAACATCAATTTCGGCCTGTTTCCCGATCTTGCCCCCGGCTCCATCGTACGACCGGAAGGCCTGAAGCGCTTTCGCGGCAAGGACAAGACGATCATGAAACGCCAGCTGATGGCGCGCCGGGCGCTTGCAGATTGCGCTGCCTGGCTCGGCAAGCCGGTGCCTGTCGTGGAAGCTATAGCTATCGAAGAGGAAGACGCTTCGGTCTGAGCCTTGGCGCGGCTACGGATGGCGGGTTAAACAACCCGCCTCAGACGCTGCTTTCCAGCTGCTGCAATTCCGGCGCCACGTAATTGCCGAGAAGCCAGAGCGAGACCTCGGCCGCTTCTGCTGCGGTCGAAAAGACAAAACTGTCGTCATGCGCCGGCGCATCGAGAAACTGAATGGTGAGACCGCGATCATTATCCATCGGCGTCACCCGCACGCGTCCGGGCTCGATCAGATGGCAGGCGTAATGGGAATGGCGGTTGCGCATGATGCCCGCCTTGTTATCGTGCAAGCGCACGAAGATCGCTGATCCGTCTTCCGTCTCATGCAGGTTGCGAATGGCTTCCGTCGGATAGGCGCGGCCGAATTCGAGGATCGCCATGCTCGGATCATGCCGGTCCGCCTCCTCGCGCTCATTTGCCATGCGCGTTGCGTAATAGGCGATGAGAATGACCAGAAGGCCGATGATCGACCAGGTTGCCAATGCCACGTTACTCTCCCGATGAGGCGTCACCAGCCCCGCTTAGCCCGCGAGGCTTGTGCGGACGTGACAGGAAGGAGAATGGATCAGATTCTCTTCAAGACAAGGGTGCGCACCATGCGAAGTTGCCGGCGCCACTGGGCCGGCTGCAGATCGGCTGTCAGCACGCCCGCCTTCAGCTTCACGGCGCGCCGCAACACCGGCTCGGCCATCGCAACCGGCAGGAAGGCGGCAAGCACCGGTGCCGGAATCCGTCCGGCTCTGCGGGCTTTTTGAAGGTGATCGAGACCAAGGCCGGCGAACGCCTCGATGGCATGGCCGATATTCTCAGCCGGCTCGCCCGCCAGAAACCGATCCCGGTTGAGCCCGGTGGCGGATAAAATATCCTGCGGCAGATAGACCTGGCCCCGCCTGATATGGAGCGGCATCAGCAGGAGAAGACCGGCGATGGCCTGCGCCACGCCGGCATGACCGGCGATTTCAGAGCTTGCCATGGCAGAGGGCGCATCAAGGACCAGACCGGCAAGCTGGATCAGTGCCGAGGCCGTTTCGCCAGCATACCCTTCCAGCGCATTTTTATCCGGCATCGGATCGTCGTAGAGGTCGAAGACACGCGCCTCGATCATCGCCAGCAGCACAGGCCGCGGCAGGTGATAACGCTCGACGGTTTCCATGAGGGCTGCGGCAATCGGATTGGCGCTCGCCTCGCCTTTCGCCTCACCGGCCAGGAGATCACGCCACCATTGCAGGCGAATTTCGCCGGCAAGCGGCTGCTGGATGACATCGCGCACACGGGCGATTTCGGCGTGGAAGGCGTAGAGGGCGGCAAGCGGCCCGCGTTTTTCCTCAGGCGACAGAAGGCAGGCGAGATAACGGTCCCGATCCGTCTCGCGCAGTGTCGACAGGCATATATCGAAATGGTCGCTTGGCGCAGACGTCACATCCGGTCTCCGGGCCTTAGAATTGCGCCTGCCTTTGCAGGCAGACCGCTCAGACGGCGATGAGGGCCGCAGCGACGGGCCGCATTTCACCGAGCATGATGTTGTACGTTCTAACCGCCGCTCCGGTTCCCATGGAATCGGAGGAAATGCCCCGCGCCCGGAAAGCCGCCTTCAGCGGTGCCGGCAGCGGGCGCAGATCTTTTCCTGTGCCGACGAGGAGAAACTCCACCCCAGCCTCCTGCAGCACACGTGAAAACGCGTCTGCCGTCAGTGCTGCCCCTTCCTCCATATCCCAGCCATAAACGCCCGAGGGGAGGCAGAGAAGAGATCCGCGATGCGACATGTCGGCAAAGCGGAAACCGCCATTGCCATAGGCATCGATTGGCGCGCGCCCGGGAAAATGGGCATCGCGGATTTCAGGAGGCCGGGCCAAGGATCAGGCGCTCGGCTTGCCGGACGGCAAGCTCTTGTCCGTCTTGGTCTTGCGGTTCTCGTCCGTATCGAAGGTATCGGTGCGAAGCTTGAAGGCAATCAGCACCGGTGCTGCGATATAGATGGACGAGAACGTACCGACAGCCACACCAAACAGCATCGCAAAGGTGAAGGAGCGGATGACTTCGCCGCCGAAGATATAGAGCGCAGAGAGCGCGATCATCGTGGTGAGGCCGGTCAGAACCGTGCGCGACAGCGTCTGGTTGATCGAGATGTCGATGAGGTCCGACAGTGGCATCTTTTTATAACGCCGCAGGTTTTCGCGCATGCGGTCGTAGACCACCACCGTATCGTTCAACGAATAACCGACAATGGTCAGGATCGCCGCAATACTTGTGAGGTTGAACTCGATCCCCGTCAGCACGAAGAGGCCAAGCGTCAGGATCACGTCGTGCATCGTGGCGATGATGGCGCCGACGGCAAACTGCCATTCAAAGCGGAACCAGATGTAGACGAGGATGAACAGCAGCGCGATGCCGACGCCGAGCGTCGCCGTATAGGTGAGGTCGCTCGACACAGAGGGACCGACCACTTCCACGCGGCGGAACTCGTAATCGGCTTCCAGATCGCCGCGGATACGGGCGAGCGCGGACTGCTCGGCATTTTCGCCACCGTCCTGCGCCTGCACACGCACCAGCACATCCTGCGGCGTGCCAAAGCCCTGGGCCTGCACTTCACCGAGGTTCAACTGATCAAGGCGGGCACGAATATCGGCGATGTTGGCATCGCCCTGGCGGGCCTTCATCTCGATGATGGAACCACCACGGAAGTCGATGCCGAGGTTCATGCCAACGCCGACGAAGCTGACCAAGGCAGCAATGGACAGAGCCGCTGCGGCAAGGAACGTGTAACGGCGGATCGACATGAAAGGCAGGCCGCGACCATCGAATACACCGGTGCGGATGCCCTTTGGCAGCTGCTTCGGCTTTGCGCGGCGCACCCAGACGGCAAACAGCCAGCTGGTGAAGGTGAAGGCGGTAAAGACGGTCGTGACGATACCAACGGCAAGCGTGACGGCAAAACCGCGCACCGGACCGGAGCCGAGATAAAACAGCACCACGGCTGCAATCAGCGTCGTCAGGTTGGCGTCGATAATGGTGGAAAAGGCACGCTTGAAGCCGCTATCGATGGCCGGCAACAGGGACCTGCCGCTTTTCACCTCTTCACGAATACGCTCGTAGATCAGCACGTTCGAATCGACCGCCATGCCCATGGTGAGCACGATACCGGCAATACCCGGTAGCGTCAGCGTCGAACCAATCAGCGACAGGACCGCAAGGATCATCACGATGTTGATGGCAAGTGCCAGATTGGCGAGGAGGCCGAAGAAGCCGTAGAAGGCAAACATGAACCCGGCAACGGCAACCGCGCCGATCACCGAGGCGACGACGCCGGCGCGGATGGAATCGGCACCGAGGCCCGGACCGACCGTGCGTTCTTCGACAACGGTCAGTGTTGCCGGAAGCGCACCGGCGCGCAGCAGGACGGCAAGGTCATTGGCGCCCTGAACCGAGAAATTGCCGGAAATCTGGCCGGAACCGCCGATGATCGGTTCGCGGATGACAGGCGCCGAAATCACCTGGTCGTCGAGGACGATGGCAAAGGGACGGCCGACATTCTGCTGGGTCGCCTGGGCAAACCGTTGCGAACCACGCGAATCGAAGCGGAAGGTGACGACCGGCTCGTTTGTCTGCTGGTTGAAGCTTGCCTGCGCATCGACAAGGTTTTCACCCGAAACCAGCGCACGACGCTCCACCAGATAGGGCACGGCCGGATCATCGGTCGAATACATGATCTGCGATGTGACGGGCGGGCGGCCGTTCAAAGCCTCCTGCACCGGCATCGTGGTATCGACCATATGGAAGGACAGCTTGGCGGTCTGGTTCAGAAGCGCCTTCAGGCGCTGCGGATCCTGAAGACCCGGCACCTGCACGATGATGCGATCATTGCCCTGGCGCTGGATCAGCGGCTCGGTGGTGCCAAGCTCGTCGACGCGGCGGCGCACCACCTCAATCGACTGCGTGACCGCAGACGACATACGGTAGTCGATGCCGGCATCGGTGAGCGTCAGGCGCAGCTGGCCATCGCCGCTGTCATCGAGCGACAGTTCCGTGATGCTGCCGCCAAAGGTGCCGGCCGAAACGGGCTGAAGCAGCGGCTGCAAGGCATCGCGCGCCGCCTGAAGCTGCGCCACATCCGTCACGCGGACCTGGATCTGCTGGCCGGTGCCGTTGAGGCCGGTATAGCGCACATTGGCTTCGCGCAGCACGTTGCGCACGTCGCCAACGATGGTTTCCAGCCGTTCCTTGACGATATCGCTCCGCTCGATCTTGAGCATGATGTGCGATCCGCCCTGAAGGTCGAGACCGAGCGTCACCTTCTTGGTGGGGAACCAGCCGGGGAGCTTTGCCAACTGCTCGCTGCTGAACATGTTCGGGGCTGCGATCAGCAGGCTGACGGCAATCACGAACCAGATGAATAGGGTCTTCCAGCGGGAGAAGTATAGCATTGCGATCTCGATGTTCTGGCAGGGTCAGAGAGGCGTCCGCCTGAAGCGGACGCCGAGCCCGGGTAGACGGTCAGGCCTTCTCGGTCTTGACCGGCTCGCCCTTGACGCGGACTTCAGCCACGTAGGTGCGCAGCACGCGAACCTTGACGTTCTCGGCGATTTCCACTTCCAGTTCCGTATCGTCGATGACCTTGGTCACCTTGCCGGAAATGCCGCCGCCCAGAACGACCTGGTCCCCGCGGCGGATGTTCGACAGGGTTTCCTGGCGCTTCTTCAACTGTGCGCGCTGCGGACGGATGAGGAAGAAATACCAGACCACCATCAACGGCGCGAAGAGGAAAAGCATTTCGAGGCCGGAGCCAAATGCAGATGCAGACGGGGCTGCGCCTTCGGCCTGGGCAAATGCTTCAGTAATGAACATCGATAACTCCCGGAATTGGATGACGGAGGTACCCCCGTCTCAAGCCGCCGGAATATAGTTGCGATCAAGGCGAATGCAACAGAAACGAAGGCTCAGGGCGTACCGAATTCAGGCCTCTTACCCTTTCGATGGGGAAAACGCCATGCTACCGCCGAGGAAAAGCGCAAACGACGCCTGCCCTGACGCTTCCGGCCCGTGCCGCCGCACCAAGGAGATGAAGATGACCGTGGACGCAACTGCCGAACTGATTGCCGAGGTGCGCCGGCTGGCCGATGCGCTGGACCGTCTGGCCGGCCCCGCGCCCGCCGTCAACGACTGGGCGGCCGCCGACTGTTTCGTCTGGGTGCCGGCCAACCGATATCTGCAGCCTGTGGCGCGCCCGAACCGGGTGGCGCTTTCCCTCATTCGCGGCGTCAATCACGTGCGCGACATCCTTCATGAAAACACGCTGCGTTTTGCCGAAGGTTATGAGGCCAACAACGTGCTGCTGTGGGGCGCGCGCGGCATGGGCAAGTCCTCGCTGGTCAAGGCCGTGCATGCGGATGTGAAGGCTTCGACGGCCGCCGCCCTCAAACTGGTGGAAGTTCACCGCGAAGACATTTCCTCGCTGCCCGCCCTCCTCGACATTCTGAAGGTTTCGGACCAGCGTATCATCGTGTTCTGCGATGACCTCTCCTTCGATCACGACGACACCGCCTACAAGTCGCTGAAGGCGGCACTCGACGGCGGCATCGAGGGGCGTCCGGACAATGTTCTCTTCTACGCCACGTCCAACCGCCGCCATCTCCTGCCCCGCCACATGCTGGAAAACGAGCAGTCGACGGCGATCAACCCGTCCGAAGCGGTTGAGGAAAAGGTGTCGCTGTCGGATCGTTTCGGCCTGTGGCTCGGCTTCCACAAGTGCAGCCAGGAGGATTATCTCGGCATGATCGATGGCTACGCCAGCCATTTCGATCTGGGTCTGCCACGCGAAACACTGCATCACGAGGCGCTGGAATGGGCGACGACCCGCGGCGGTCGGTCGGGCCGCGTCGCCTGGCAATATATCCAGGATCTCGCCGGGCGCCTGCGCAAGCCGCTTCACCGGGCTTAAGCTCCCCCAAAAACGCGCATGAAAAAAGCCCGGACATGCCGGGCTTTCTCCGATCCCCTCGATACGCAAAACAACTGCGAGGGCAATTCTTTATCTTTTGGCGCGTTTCGGCCTTGGCTCTTCCTATTCCAGGAAGGTCATCGGATTGACGGGCGTTGCATCCTTGCGCACTTCGAAATGCACCTGCGGGCGCTTTGCATCACCGCTCATGCCTGATGTGGCAAGCGTCTGGCCGCGCTGGATTTTTTGACCGCGCGTCACGTTGATGTTGCCGGCGTGGCCGTAGACCGTCACCTTGCCATCGTCGTGGCGCACCAGAACGGTGTTGCCGAGCTGCTTCAGGCCGTTGCCGGCATAGATGACGACGCCGTTTTCGGCAGCCTTGATCGGCGTGCCCTCGGGGACGGAAATGTCGATCCCGTCATTGCGGTTGCCATCGACGTTCGAACCGTAGGCGGCAATCACGGCGCCGTTCACCGGCCAGCGGTATTTTTCGATGCCCGTCGCAGACGGTGCCGGCGTGCTGACATCGGCCTTGCTTTCCACGTCGGAAAGGCTCGCGGTCTGGGTCTGTGCCGGCTTTTCCGGGGCCTTGGCGACGGCAGCCTCGCGAGCCGGTACGGACACCGGTTCAACCTTGGCCGGGGCAGCCTGCGGGGCCGATGCCGTCTTCACGGCGTCACCGCCATTGGCGACCTTCAGAGTCTGGCCGATGCGGATGCCGCCATCGGTCAAGCCGTTCTCCGCCTTCAGGCGATCGATCGGCGTATTGGTGGCGCGGGCGATCTTGGACAGCGTATCGCCGGGCTTCACCACATAAGAGCCCTTCGGCGGCACCGGCTGGCCACCACCGGACGGCGGGGTCAGCTTGCCGGCTTCGGCCTGCATCTTGTCGCGGGAGCTTTGCGCGCCCGGCAACACGGCAACCTTGTCAGCCGGCTCGCGGGACGGGGTCGGTACATTGCCGTCGTTCGGCAGATCGATGGAGCCGGAGGCAGCCCGTGCCGTGTTCGAACGCGCTGCATAGGTGGGGATGACGACCATCTGGCCGGCCGTCAGCTGCCCGCCATTGGCTTTCAGGATTTCCTTTTCCGGCACGCCGTAACGCTGCGACAGGACGGCTGCCGTCTCGCCGGGACGCATGGCGATGCGCGGAGCATTGACGGTCGACCAGCCGGACTGGGAACCACTCTGGACAGTTTCGCTGGCGGCACGGCGCGATGCAGCAGCAGGTGCCGGCTGCACCATGGCCTGCTGGCGTGAAAGATCTTCGCGCGCCGGCGGCAGGTTGGAACCGCTGTCGCTTGGCGGTGCAAGTTCTGCACGCTGGATGGCAACCGGGGCGGCCGCACGGCGGGCCGGCGATGCGCTGGCAGAACCATAACCGCCCTGCTGCGGATAGGCCTGCTGCTGCTGCGGATAGGAAGGCTGCTGGGCATAACCACCGTTCTGCGGTGCAGCAGACGCCGTATAACCACCGACATCATCCTGCGGTGTCGGTGCCGGACCGTAAGCCCCGCCCCCCTGGCGCTGCGGAATGGATGCCGTCGTGATGTCGTCGCTTCCGGGCATCAAGCCTGAGAAACGCGTGGCATCGGAACTGCACCCCGTTGCCGCGCTGGCAAGGAACGCTGCCACGGCGACGCGGACGGCTGACTTTCTCATATTCGATGAATTGTTCAAACGCATGACCCGACCCAAACGACGCAACTAACTTGACGATCATTAAAGCCCGTTAGTCTTACCGTCGGGTTAAGGCGCGGGTCCGTCCTGCATTTTTTTGATAAATTGATAACCATGAATCGGCTTTGACCGATCCGGACACAGCAGGCTGTGGAGCAGCGCGGCTTAGAGATGCAGCGCGATATGTGAGGCGAGCGGCAGGTAAGGCGCTGGAAACAGGTCTTCGCGCTCGAACCGGCTGCCGGTCTTGGTGAGGCGCACCATCATGCAATTTTCGCCATCGGTCATCAGCGGCGCAACCATCGAGCCGCCATGCACCAGCTGTTCGGCATAAAAGCGCGGTATGCTTTCAAACGCGGCGGTGACCAGGATCCGGTCGAACGTGCCCTCCCCCTGCAGCCCGTGCGTGCCGTCTGCCTGACGGATGATGACGTTGCGAAGCCCGAGCGCTTCCATGCGCAACTGGGCGGCCTTCACCAGCGTGCGATAACGCTCAACGGTCAAGACGCGCTCCGCAATGCGCCCGATAACGGCGGCCATGAAACCGCTGCCGGTGCCGATTTCCAGCACCCGGTGGCCGGGTTTCACATGCAGCTGCGCCAGAAGCCGTGCGGCAAGATCCGCCCCTTCCATGAAGGAGCCGCAGTCGATGGGAATGCTGCGGCTGGAATAGGCATCACTGGAAAACTGCGGTGGCACGAACTGGCTGCGCGGCGTCTGCTCGATGGCCGTCAACAGATCAAGATCGGTGATGCCCTGCGCCCTCAGCCGCAGAACCAGCGCCGCAAACCCTTCTTTCTCGATCATCGCGGATTTCAAGCATCCACTCCCAGAGCCTGCAGAACCGCATCGCGCGCGCCATGATCGGTGAGATCGAGCTTCAGAGCGGTCACCGAAATCCTGTTCGCGCTCACCGCATGAATATCGGTGCCTGGTGCGAACTGTCCCGAGCGGACCGGGTAACGCAGCCAGAAGTAAGGATTGCCGCGACCGTCCTCACGCTCTTCCACCACCAGTGCGAAATCCGTCCTGCCCTGGCTTGTCACCTCCACGCCCTCCACCGCATCCGGTGTACAGGCTGGAAAATTGAGGTTGAGAAAGGTGCCGCCCGGAAGGTCTGCCTGCAGAAGCTTACCGATCAGCGCCGGCGCATGGGTTTCGGCGATTTCCCACGGAATGGTGCGGATCTCGCCGTCACGGCGCACCGCCTGGCTCAGCGACAGCGAGCGGATGCCCTGGATCGTGCCTTCGATGGCGCCCGCAATCGTGCCGGAATAGGTCACGTCGTCGGCGATATTGGAGCCGGCATTCACACCCGACAGGATGAGATCCGGCTTGACGTCCAGCACATGGCGGATCCCCATGATGACGCAATCGGTCGGCGTACCACGCACGGCATAATGCCGGTCGGCGATCTTTCGCAGCCGCAGCGGTTCCGACAGCGTCAGCGAATGGGCAAGACCGCTCTGGTCGGTTTCCGGCGCCACGATCCAGACATCGTCGGAAAGAGTGCGGGCGATGCGCTCCAGCACCGCCAGCCCTTCGGCATGAATGCCGTCGTCATTGGTCAGCAGTATCCGCATGGTTTTTGCGTCACGCGCTCCGTTCGATCCGGGTCAGGCCGCCCATGTAGGGAACCAGAACGTCCGGCACCGTCACCGACCCATCGTCATTCAGATAGTTTTCCATGACGGCAATAAGGCAGCGGCCGACAGCCGTGCCCGAACCGTTCAGCGTGTGAACGAATTTCGGCACCTTGTCGTCCTTCACCCGGTAACGGGCATTCATGCGCCGGCCCTGGAAATCGCCGCAGACCGAGCAGGACGAAATCTCGCGGTAGGTGTTCTGTCCCGGAAGCCAGACTTCCAGATCGTAGGTCTTGCGGGCGCTGAACCCCATATCGCCGGTGCAAAGCGCCATGGTGCGGAAATGGAGGCCAAGACGTTTCAGCACCTCTTCGGCGCAGGCCGTCATGCGCTCGTGTTCGGCAACCGCACTTTCGGCATCGGTGATCGACACGAGTTCGCATTTCCAGAACTGGTGCTGGCGCAACATACCGCGCGTATCGCGACCGGCAGAACCGGCCTCCGAGCGGAACGACGGCGTCAGCGCCGTAAAGCGCAGCGGCAGCTTTTCCTGCTCGAGGATTTCCCCGGACACGAGGTTGGTCAGCGTCACCTCCGCCGTCGGGATCAGCCAGCGGCCATCGGTGGTGCGAAACAGGTCTTCAGCGAATTTCGGCAGCTGGCCGGTGCCATACATCGCCTCGTCGCGCACCATCAGCGGCGAAGACACTTCCGTATAACCATGTTCGCTGGTGTGGAGATCGATCATGAACTGGCCGAGTGCCCGCTCCAGCTTTGCAAGCTGGCCGGTCAGCACCGTAAACCGCGAGCCGGACAGTTTTGCCGCCCGGTCGAAATCCATCATGCCGAGACCTTCACCGATCTCAAAATGCTCCTTGGCCGGATGGTTCCACAGCGGCTTTTCGCCGGTCACACGCGCCACCACGTTTTCATGCTCGTCCTTGCCGACGGGCACGTCATCGAAGGGAATGTTGGGCAGACGCGACAGCACGTCATCAAGCGCTGCGATCGCCTCGCGCTCCTGCTGTTCGAGCGCCGGCATCGTGTCCTTGAGGCTTGCGACTTCGGCCTTCAATTTTTCGGCCAGTTCGGAATTCTTCTGCGCCATGGCGGCGCCGATATCCTTGGAGGCGGCGTTGCGGCGCGACTGCATGTCCTGCAGCTGCTGGATCACCGCGCGACGGGTTTCGTCCAGCGCAATGATGGCCTCAGCCTGCGGCTCGGCACCGCGCTTCTTCAGGGCCTCGTCGAAGCTTTCGGGGTTTTCACGGATCCACTTGATATCGAGCATCGTCGTTCCAGGTCATGAAGTAAGAGTTATGGCCGATGCGATGCGCCCGGCCGAAAGGAAAGTCCGGCCGAGATATCCTGTTCTGCCGGAACGGATCTTCAGGCCTCGTCGGACCGGGACGGTTCTGTCTTGGCGACACCGGACACCGCACCCGTCTCGGCCACAGTCTCTTCGGCGCGCTTGCGCTCGACCAGACGTGCAGCATAGATCGAAATCTCGTAGAGAAGGATTGTCGGCAGTGCAAGACCGATCTGGGACATCGGATCGGGCGGCGTCAGGACGGCGGCCACCACAAAGGCGATGACGATGGCGAACTTGCGCTTTTCGCGCAGCCAGTCGCTGGAGAGAATGCCCACCCGCGCCAGAAGCGTGGTGACCACAGGCAGCTGGAAGACCAGCCCGAAGGACATGACCAGCGTCATGATCAGCGACAGGTATTCCGACACCTTCGGCATCAGCGAGATCGCCACTTCTCCTTCGCCCGGCGCCTGCTGCATGGCGAGGAAAAACCACATCACCATCGGCGTGAAGAAGAAATAGACGAGCGCTGCCCCCATCAGGAAGAGCACCGGCGAAGCAATCAGGAACGGCAGGAAGGCTGCACGCTCATTCTTGTAGAGACCCGGAGCCACGAACTTGTAGAGCTGCGAGGCGATGATCGGGAATGCAATCACCAGCGCGCCGAACATGGCCACCTTCACCTGGGTGAAGAAGAATTCCTGTGGAGCCGTGTAGATCAACTCGGATTTGGCAAGGTCGAGGCCTGCCCAGAGCACCGCCCATTTGTAGGGAATGACCAGCAGGTTGAACAACTGCTTGGCAAAGAAGAAGCAGACCAGAAATGCCAGGAAAAACGCCGCCAGCGACCAGATCAGCCGCGTGCGCAGCTCCACCAGATGCTCGATGAGCGGCTGGGGCTTGTCTTCAATGTCGCCGGTCATGCTTCATCCTTGGATGTTGTCGGTTTTTTGCGAGCCCGCGCAACCGGCTTTGAAGCCGGTGGCTGATCGGCGGCCGGCTCTGCGGCGACGGCTTGCGCGGCCGGCTTTGCCGTGCGCCGTGGCTTTGCGGGCAAAGGCTTCGTTGCATCGAGGATCGGCGCCTCAACCACCTGTGCAGCCGTCTTTCTGGGTGCGCGCGGCTTTTTCACCACTGCCGCAGGAACGGCAGCGGGGCCGGCGGCCGGCGCACTCGTTGCAGGCGCGTTTGCCAAAGGCGTCGTGGTCTGGCCCGGTGTGACTGCAGCAGCGGAAGGGGCCGGCGCAGCGCTGGCTACCGGTTGCGCCGGCGTGACAGGCACGATCGGCGGCGTCTCCGGCAAGGACATCGAGGGGGCAGGAATGAGATCCTCGACGGACGTCACGTCCGTGCCCTCAGCGTCGGAGGCTTTCGGCACTTCCGTCGCCTTTTGCAGGTCACTGCGGATTTCGTTGCCCATTTCCCGCAGAGGGTTCATGGCCTCGCGCAGCGCATTGGCCGGATTAAAACGCTGCGCGTCAGAAATGGTCTGGCGCACATCGTCCATGTCCGCTTCCCGCAGCGCCTGGTCGAATTGGGTCCGGAAGTCGCCCGCCATCTTGCGCAGGTTGGACGTCATCTTGCCAAATGCCCTGAGCATGGGCGGCAAGTCCTTTGGCCCGACGACAACGATCAGCACGACCGCGATGACAAGCAGTTCTGTCCAGCCGATATCCAGCATTCACTACGCTCCTGGCGGTGCCGCGCCGGTGGCGCGGCTCCGAACGATTATTTCGTTTCTTCGCGCTGGTGATCGACAGTCTTGCCACTGACCGGCGGCGGGGGCGGCGCATCATTGGTATCGTCGTCGGCCATGCCCTTCTTGAAGCTCTTGATGCCCTTGGCAACATCGCCCATCAGGTCAGGAATCTTGCCGCGACCAAAGAAGATAAGCACGATGATCAGAACGATCAGCCAGTGCCAAACACTAAAAGAACCCATGCTACCACTCCATCATTTCGCGTCGCCGTCGATGTAAGACGTTTACGCTTGTTTTTCAAACAACAAAATATCGTCCGGCGCGACCTTTACACTCACGTCTACGAGACCATCCGGCAACTGGTCGGCGCGGATGCGGGCGCGAAGCGGCACATCGAGCCCATCGACGGCAAGTGTCAGAAGCTCGACGACGCCGAGAAACCGCCGGGTGAGAATGCGGGCAGAAAGCCCGTGGCCTTCCCCCGCAACAGAAATCTGCGAAATCCGCACCGCGATATCGACCGCAGCGCCCTCGGCAAGGCCCTCTGCTTCCCGCGTCCCAAGGGGCGTGGCGACTGCGCCATGGCGCACCCTGCCCGCCATCTGGTTGATTTCCGAAAAGAACGCTGCAGCAAACAGCGATTGCGGGCGCCGGTAAAGATCCTGCGCGCGCCCGACCTGCACCAGCTGCCCCTGGTTCAGAAGTGCAATACGGTCGCCCATGCGCATGGCTTCTTCCGCATCATGGGTGACGACGATGGCCGTGGCGCGGCTCTGGCGCAGCACATCCAGCGTATCGGCGCGGATCGTATCCTTCAGGCGCGAATCAAGGCCGCTGAACGGTTCGTCCATCAGGAGAACGCCGGGGCGTGGTGCAAGTGCTCGCGCCAGGGCCACCCGCTGCTGTTCGCCGCCGGAAAGCGCATGCGGATATTTTTGTGCATAATGGGCAAGGCCCACCCGCTCCAGTGCCACCATGGCTTCGGCCCGCGCCTGCGACGCCGGCAGTGCCGTCAGCCCGAATCGCACATTGTCGAGGACGCTCAGATGCGGAAACAGCGCATAGTCCTGAAACATCAGACCGATGCCGCGCTTTTCCGGCGGCACGAACAGATCGGGTCCGGCAACCGTGCGCCCATCGATCAGAACCCGGCCGGAGGCCTGCGCCTCAATGCCGGCGGCAATCCGCAGCAGCGTCGTCTTGCCCGAACCGGAGGGGCCGAGAAGGCAGAGAACCTCACCCGGCTGAGCTTCAAGCGAGATATCGCGAACCGTTTCCTTGCCGTGGTAGCTGTGGTGGATATTCTCAAACGCAAGGCTGGAGGCAAAGGTCACGCCTGCGGTTCGGCGCAAGGCCGACTGTGCCATGAGGCCTCTCGCGCCATCCTCGGGCGAAACATCACGCATCGGCTGCAGCCCCTGTCATGCAATAGTCCGGCCGGCGCCCATAGCAGCTATTCCTCATCCCCGCCAGAAGGCGTCAAAAGGCCAAGCTCCTCCAGATCGAGCTGGGTGATCGGATCTTCTTCATCGGAGAGATCATCGGCCGAGAGGGGGATCGGAATGCGGAAATCCGGGGGAATGCGACCGGATAGAAGGCCCGCCCCCTTCAACTCCTCAAGCCCCGGCAGGTCGCGGATCTCTTCAAGGCCAAAATGGTCGAGAAAACGCGGCGTCGTGCCGAGCGTTACCGGACGGCCGGGCGTGCGCCGTCTCCCGCGAAAGCGCACCCAGCCCGCCTCCATCAGCACATCCAGCGTTCCCCGCGAGGTCTGCACGCCACGGATTTCCTCGATTTCGGCCCGCGTCACCGGCTGGTGATAGGCAATGATGGCGAGCACTTCGAGTGCTGCGCGCGACAGCTTGCGCTGCTCGGTATCGTCACGGCGGATGACGAAGGACAGATCGGCTGCCGTGCGAAAGGCCCAGCGGTCATCGACGCGGATGAGGTTGACGCCGCGCGGTGCATAAAGCCGCACCAGCTTCGCCATCAGTTTTCGCAGATCGATACCGCGCGGCAGGCGCTCCAGAAGGTATGCTTCCGAGACCGGTTCGGACGAGGCAAAGATCAGCGCCTCTGCCGTGCGTTCTGCCTCCAGCTCCAGAGCCGACAAGGCCGGCTCCGCAGAAATCGCTTCGTCATCCGATTCGGCAAGGTCTGTCTGCGGCCCGGCCGATTGCCCGTCCGTTCCTTGCAAAACCTCATCATCATCCGGTCGCTGCACGCCGCAATCCCCTATTCGCCGGTCTGGTCATCAGGCTGGTCATCGGGCGGGCCGCCGGTTGTGCGACCTGTGCCCCGGCGCATGTAGATCGGCGCAAAGGCGCCATCCTGGCGGATCTCCAGCTTGCCCTCGCGCACCAGTTCCAGCGAGGCGGCAAAGGCGCTTGCCGTTGCCGTCACCCGGTCAGCCGCCGGCAGGTAATCCATGAGGTAACGTTGCAGCACCGTCCAGTCGCCGATCTCGCCGAGCATGGAGGTCAGCATCTCACGCGCTTCCACCAGCGACCACACCTTGCGCCGCTCGATGGTGACCTGCATCACCGCCTGGCGCTGGCGCAGATTGGCATAGGCATTGAGGAGATCGTAGAGATTGGCCTCGAAAGCGGCGCCGTTGCGCTCTGGAATATGTTCTGGCGCGCCGCGCGCAAACACGTCACGGCCGAGGCGATTGCGGTTGACGAGGCGCGAGGCTGCCTCGCGCATGGCCTCCAGCCGCTTCAGGCGAAAGGCAAGCGTTGCCGCCATTTCCTCGCCGGTCGGGCCATCTTCCTGGCGCACCTGCTGGGGAATGAGAAGCTTGGACTTGAGATAGGCAAGCCAGGCCGCCATCACCAGATAATCGGCGGCAAGTTCGATGCGCACCCGGCGCGCGCTTTCGACAAAGGAAAGATACTGTTCGGCAAGCGCCAGCACCGAAATGCGTGCCAGATCCACCTTCTGGGTGCGGGCGAGATGCAGGAGAAGATCGAGGGGACCTTCGAACCCACCGACGTCAATGACCAGTGCCGGATCGCTCAGCGCGCGCGTCTCGTCATCCTTCCAGAGCCTGTCCATGGGAGTGGCAGATTGCGATGTCTCTCCGCCCATGCCCTGCCCCTTCCTGCCCTTCGCTGTGGCAGCCTGCCTCAGGCAACGGCCGTGAGGGCTGCAAATTCCGCGCGGATTGCCTCTTCGCTTGCACCATCGGCCGGCTGGAACGCCGCCTGCACGGCCTTAGCGCGCTCCAGCGCCTTGCCGGATAGCTCCGGCACTTCGCGCACCACCTGTTTCATTTCGTCCATCAGGCCGTTGCAATGCAAGACAATATCGCAGCCACCAGCGACAATATCGGCCGCCCGCTCGCCAAGCGTGCCCTTCAGCGCATTCATCGAGCTGTCGTCGGAGAGAAGCAGTCCGTCAAAACCGATCGATCCACGAATGACCTCCTCTATGACCGTGCGCGAGGTCGTCGCCGGGCGTTCGGCATCGATGGCGGTAAAGACGATATGGGCGCTCATCGCCATCATCTCGTCCTTCATGGCGCGGAAGGGCGCAAAATCCTGCGCCTCCAGTTCAGCGCGCGAGGCAGTGACGACAGGCAGGTCATGATGCGAATCGGACGTCGCCCGGCCATGGCCCGGCACGTGCTTCATCACGGGCAACATGCCGCCGGCCTTCAGCCCTTCGGAGGCTGCGGTGCCAAGGGCAGTCACCACAGCGGGATCGCCGCCATAAGAACGGTTGCCAATGGCAGGCGTTGCCCCCTCCACCAGCACGTCGAGCACCGGCAGGCAGTTGACGTTGATGCCGAGCTTCATGAGATCGAAGGCGTGCAGGCGCGACATCAGCCAAGCGGCACGAAGGCCCGCCGCCTTGTCTGCGGCAAACAGCGCGCCGAGATCGGCCGCTGCCGGATATTTTTGCACCATCGGCGGGCGGATGCGCTGCACGCGCCCGCCCTCCTGATCGATCAGCACAGGCGCATCGGGCCGCCCGATCGTGTCGCGCATGGAAGCGACAAGATCGATGATCTGCTGCGGTTCGGCAAGGTTGCGGGCAAAGAGAATGAAGCCCCAGGGGCGTTCGTTCCGGTAGAGCGCGATCTCATCTGCCGTCAGCGCAAGACCTGAACATCCAAGGATCATTGCTTTCGATTGGCTCATGCGGAAGGGTCCTCGGCTGGATAATGTGCAAGCATGGGGGAATGGTTTCAGGCTGCGACAACGTCAAACGGGGCGTTTCCGCCCCGTTCGTGTCTCGTCTGCCAAGGTCTGGCGCGCATGTTTATCGGGCGATCAGGCAGGTGCCGCCGGCAGCGCGGTAGCGTTCGCAGAGCGCTGCGGCCTCATCCTTGGTGGAACCGGCAGCGATGCGCACCCGGTAATAGGTGCCCTTGCCGGCAATGTCTGCGCGGGCAATGTCATGAGCCCGCCCGGACACAACGCTTGCAAACTTGCTGGAGATATTGGCGTAGGATTTCTGCGCTTCCGCCTCACTCGGCAGCGATGCCACCTGGATATAGTAGCCGCCGGCCCCCGAGGAGGCAGCCGGTGCTGAAGCCGGCGCGGAAGCCTGGATCGGGCGTGCGACAGCATCGGCAGCGGTCGCCACGACATTCGTCGGCTGGCGCGAGGGCCGAGCCGTCGGAACAGGCGCTGCAAACTGCGGCGCAGGTGTCGTTTCAGACGCTGCTGCGTCCTGCGTGCCGGTGAGCGCGGTCGTCTGTTCCACATCGACGCTTGCCAGCTCGGTGGGTGCCGTACCCTGCGGCTGGGAGATCGGCGTGATGCCTGCCACCGATTTGGGCTCGGCGAGTGCCGGTGATGCAGCAACGGTTTCGGCCCGGACCGGACGTGCCGGCGTCGACGCCTGCGCCGGAACGTCCGACACCTGCTCGACTAGCGTTCCATCCGGACGCACGATCATGGTCTTCACCCGACGTGGCATCACGGCAAGCTGGTCACCGGCCTGCTGGCCGGATTGTGCCGCGGCCTGCTGCGGCAGCAGGCGTGGATCCTGAGTGTCACCCACCTCCGTCGATGCCGTTTCAGCGCCGTCTTCCTCGCCTTCCATCGGCAGGTTGTCGGGCATCAGCGTCTTCTGCACCACGTCCATCGGCTGCTCGTCGGAGGAAATCAGCGAGGACTGCTTGGGGTCGTTCAGTGCGCCACCGGCAACACGGTCATAAACCGCCTTGTCCTGGTTCGGCACTGTCTTGCCGCCCGGATTTTCCGGCGCAACCTTCACCGCATCCGTATCAGCGGCAATCACCACCGGGGCACCATTGCCGCTGATGCCCGATGTGCCACCGGCATACCAGGCATAGGCGGAGACGCCCGCCACCAGCACGAGACCGGCAACGGAAGCCGGCACGATCCAGCGCGCAACTGTGCGGCGCGGCGCCTCGTAATAGGCCTCCAGATCCTCCTCCCCCTCATCCGGGCCATCGGAACGGCCGGGCTGGATGGGCTGCGAGAGTGTGCGGCGGAAATCCTCTTCCAGCGCCCGTTCAAAATCATCGAATTCATTCGCCGTCAGCGGCTGCTGCGGGGCTGGCGCGACGGCGGCTATCGACTGGGCAGCGCTCGGCGTCGCCCGGCTTCTGGGCGTTTCGCGCGTGCCTGCCGGTTGAGCGGTGTGCGTTTCAAACAGCGAAGCCAGTTCCTGATCAAGATGCAGGTCGAAATCCGAATGGACGACGGGGCGCTGCTCCGGCTCATGCACCGGCAAATCCGGCACATTGAGATCAGGAACGCTTTCCAGCATTTCCTCGGTATCGGCAAAAAGTGCGGGGTCGAAGGCATCCGGCGCGACATCCGGAACCGGCGCAGACACCGCTGCGGCACGCGTTGAAACGGGCGACGGCTGCTCCGCCATCCCCGCCGCAGAGCGGGAAGACGCCAGGAACGCCGGCACGACGGGGCTGACCGACGGTGCGACCGCCTGAGGACGGGCCGCAAACGGGGCGGGCGCAACGGCAGCGGACGGCATTGCCTCGCGCGTGGCGGCCGGGAGTTCGACCGGAGCCGGCGGCCGCGCGGGTGCAGCTGCCGCCGTCGAAGACGGTGCCGGTGCGCGCGGCTCATCGGCCAGAAGGTCAGAAAAATCGAGTTCCAGCTCCTCAAGAGACAGCTCGAAATCGTCCTCGTTCAACAGGTCGAGCGGTGCCGGTTCCTTTTTCGCGGCCGGCGCCATATCCAGGCCATGCGGCGCAAACGCCGGTTCCGCCACGTCAGGCGCTCGTGGCTGCGAAGACCGCGCGGCGTAGTGACCGACGTCGTAAACAGGCTCTTCCTGGGGCGAGAACCGCTCCTTCGGCGCTGCGTTCGAAGGCGCCGATACCGGCTCGAACGTCTGAACGTCAGGCACATCACGGGCGAAATCGGATGGCAGCAATTCCGGATCGAACAAATCGGATCGCGGCTCAGCACCTGCCGGAGCGAGCTGTTCGAAGGCAGGCTGCTCGAAGGAAGATGGCGGGGCGGCACGCATGTCCCAACCCGGTTCTTCCCCGGCCATGTCCAAAGGCGTCTGTTCGAAACGCGGTTCGGCCGGCGCCGAGGGCGCGGCCGTCATCGGCGGTTCGCCCGTGCGTTCCGGCGCGCGGTGGAAATTGGCAAGCGGCATGCGGAAACCCGGCTCGTAAGCCTTCGCCGGCGGGCGCGACGAGGTTTTGCGCGCAACCGGCACCGGCGCTGCCACCAGAGATGTCTCCAGTTCCGAAATCAGATCCAGTTCGAAATTTTCATCCATCACCGGCTGCGCGACGGACGGTTCCGGTACAGCGCGGACGGGATCGGCATTGCGCAAGACAGGGTCAAGATCGGACGGATCCGCGCGATCAAAGGCGGGCTCTACGACACGGTCCGGCTGAACAACGTGGCGGTTCCAGTCGCTTGAACCTTCACTATGCCTGCCTTGCGAAAACGTCGCGTCGGCCGACGGTGCGGGTGAAGCCTGCGGCACTTGCCCGGCATCAAGATCGTCCAGATCGGCAAACGGATCGCGACCGCGTGGCTCTGTTACGCGCGCCGGCTCCGGATAGTCATCCAAAGAATACGACCGACGAGAGTGATCGGCGTCCGGCCTGCGCACATTCGGATTTGCAGCATCGGCAACAGGCGCGTCGAGCGGCAGGTCATCCGAAGGGTCGAGACGGGGCGCCTCGTAACTTTCGAATTCGCGCAGCAATTCGTCTTCAAGATTGAAGGCCGGTTCACGGCGGCTCTGGGAGCCAGGCATTTCCGCCTGCCTCGCATTGGGCTGGAACCTTTGCGAGGGCCGCTCGTCGTAACCGGCAATCCGCGCAAGCTCCGCCAACGGATCGTCATCGGCAAAGAGATCCGGTCCGCTACCACGGCCAAGTGCAACGCTGTTGTCTGCCATACCTTCGTCCACTCACCTACGCTAACACAACCATCTGCCAGCGCATTATGGGGAAATGGTGGCGTGACTATCGCATCTCGTCCGGAGCGGCTGTGCCTGTAATGGACAGCCCGGACTTCAAGACAGAAGCGACGGCACGCACAAGCCCGAGCCTGGCGATGGTGGAGTTTCGGTCGTTATCCTTAACAAACCGTAAGTCAGGGTTGTCTTTGCCCTTATTCCAATGCGCATGGAAGGAACTTGCCAGATCATAAAGGTAAAAAGCAAGCCGATGCGGCTCCTGGGACAGGGCTGCAGCCTCGATCAGGCGCGGATATTCGGCAATTTTGGCAATCAACTGCATTTCCGCCGAATCAGTCACGCCGGAAACGGCAGCGGACAGATCAACTGATTCGATGTCAAGATCCGGAAATGCTTCGTTCGCCTGGCGGAAAATCGACATGCAGCGGGCATGGGCATACTGCACGTAAAAGACCGGATTTTCCTTGGAGTGTTCGGTCACCTTGGCAAAATCGAAATCCAGCGGCTCGGAGTTCTTCCGGTAGAGCATCATGAAGCGCACGGGATCGCGGCCGACCTCGTCCACCACTTCACGCAGCGTGACGAAATCGCCTGAACGCTTCGACATCTTCACCGGCTCGCCGTCGCGATAGAGTTTCACCAGCTGGCAGAGCAGGACGGTGAGCTTGGCCGAACCGCCGGAGACGGCACGCGCCACGGCTTCCAGCCGCTTGACGTAACCGCCGTGATCGGCACCGAGCACATAGATCATCTCGTCATAACCGCGATCGAACTTGTCCTTGAAATAGGCAACGTCGGCGGCAAAATAGGTGTAGCTTCCATCCGACTTGATCAGCGGGCGGTCAATATCGTCGCCCACCTCGGTGGAGCGGAACAGCGTCTGTTCGCGGTCTTCCCAATCTTCCGGCAGCTGGCCCTTCGGCGGCGGCAGCGTGCCGCGATAGACATGGCCCTTGAAGGTGAGGTCGTTGATCGCCTGGCGAATGCGGGCAGCGCCATCGGCATGCAGCGTGCGTTCCGAATAGAACACGTCGTGCTTTACGTTCAGCGCCTCGAGATCGGAACGGATCATCACCATCATGGCGTCGATGGCGCGGTCCTTGACCAGCGGCATCCACTCTTCCGGCGGCATATTGTGCAGCCGCGTGCCAAACTCCTTGGCGAGCGCCTCGCCGACCGGCACCAGATAATCGCCGGGATAAAGGCCCGGCGGGATGTCGCCAATGGTTTCACCCAGCGCTTCCCGGTAACGCAGGAAAACGGAGCGGGCGAGCACATCGATCTGCGAGCCGGCATCGTTGATGTAATATTCCTTGGCCACTTCGTAGCCGGCAAATTCCATGAGGTTTGCCAACGCATCGCCAACGACCGCACCACGGCAATGGCCGACATGCATGGGGCCGGTCGGGTTGGCGGAAACGAACTCGACGTTCACCTTCTTGCCCGCCCCCACGCTCGAGCGGCCGTAATCGGTGCCGGCGCGGATGACGGAGGCAAGCAGGCGCTGCCAGTAGTTCTGCGACAGGCGGATATTGATAAAGCCGGGACCAGCCACCGTCACATCAACGACGTCGGCATCTTCCTTCAGCTTTTCAGCGATGACATCGGCCAGCGCGCGCGGATTTGTGCCGAGCGGCTTTGCCAGCACCATTGCGGCATTGGTTGCCACGTCGCCATGGCTTGCGTCGCGCGGCGGCTCGATGGTGAGGCGGCTGAAATCGACGAGGTCGCGCTTTTCCCTGATGATGTCGAGGGTCTCGAGGGCGTTTTTGATCCGGACTTCGAAATCAGCGAAAAGGTTCATGGGTGTTTATCCGCGCAAACGACGGCGCAAGCCGTCCAGAGGTTCTGTTGGTGGGGTGCCTAGCCCAATTCGGGGGTATGGTCAAACATCCGGCGGTGGGCTTTCACCGCATAGGTATCGGTCATCCCCGCCAGATAATCGCCCACATGGCGCGCCTTTGCCGCCTCGCCAAGCCCTGCCATGTGGCTCACCCAATAATGGCTCTGCATCTGCGAGGGGTCTGCCATGTAGGCACCGAAAAGGTCGGTGACGATCTGGGCTGCACCGGCGCGGATCCGCATGATTTCGGGATGGCGATAGATGCGCGAGAACAACAGCTTCTTGATCGCCTTGTCCGTCCTTGCCATCTCGTCGGAGAAGGTCGCGACCACCTGATCTGCCGCACGGATATCCCCGACATTTTCCGGGGCAAGCGCATCGAGGCGCGCCTGCGCCACCGAAATCACATCCTCGACCATATGGGTGATCTGTCGACGCATGATCTCGTTGGCAAAACGCGCCGGCTCCAGAACCGGATATTTTGCCCGGACCTCGGCCATCATGTCGGCAAGGAAAGGCACGTCCTCCAGCATCTCGAAAGTGAGATAACCGGAGCGCAGGCCGTCATCGATATCGTGGGTATTGTAGGCGATATCATCGGCAATGGCGGCCACCTGCGCCTCGAGGCTTGCAAAGCTTGCAAGCTCCAGGTCGTTCAGCTCGCAATAATCGAGGATCGGCTGCGGCACGGGGCCTTTGAGCCCGGTTCCCTCTGCATCCATCAGCGGCCCGTTGTGCTTGACGAGGCCTTCGAGGCTTTCCCAGGTGAGGTTGATGCCGTCGAACTCGGCATAACGGCGCTCCAGCTTGGTAACGATGCGCAGCGACTGGGCATTGTGATCGAAACCGCCATAGGGTTTCAGCATCTCGTCCAGCGCGTCTTCGCCGGTATGGCCAAACGGCGTGTGGCCGAAATCGTGAACGAGCGCCACGCCTTCAGCGAGATCCTCATCGATCTTCAGCGCGCGCGCCAGGGCACGGGCAATCTGCGCCACCTCGATCGTATGGGTGAGACGCGTGCGGTAATGATCGCCGTCGACGCCGATGAACACCTGCGTCTTGTGCTTCAGCCGGCGAAATGCGGTCGTATGCACGATGCGGTCGCGGTCACGCTGGAATTCGGACCGGGTCAGGCTGGAGCTTTCGGGAAAAAGGCGGCCGCGTGACGACCAGGGATCGGATGCATAGATGGCGCGTTCGCCGGAGCCAAATCCCAGACTGCGTGTGTCGATCGTCATGCTTAAACCTGTTTTGCACCCAACTTCGTGCCAGAGGTGCGAAGCACCCATTGACGCCTGATTTAACCCTTCATACCTATAGAGCAACAACGGCGCAAAGCCGATGACAGCAATCTCCGGGCCTTGAACCCGGCAGGAAGGCAAAAATCATGACCGAAACCACCGTCACCCTCTCCGAAGCCGCAGCAAAGCGCATCGCCCAGATCGTCAGCGCCGATTCCAGCAACAAGGCGCTGCGCGTCTCCGTCGAAGGCGGCGGCTGTTCCGGCTTTTCCTACAAGTTCGATCTCACCGACGCCGAGACAGACGACGACGTCATTGTCGCACGCGGCGAGGCCAAGGTTCTGATCGACAGCATATCGCTTGTCTACATGGCCGGATCCGAGATCGATTTCGTCGACAACCTGCTCGGCCAGTCGTTCCAGATCAAGAACCCGAATGCCGTGGCAAGCTGCGGCTGCGGCACCAGTTTCTCCATCTGAAGCTTTCAACGGTTGAGGAGAACGGCTTTTGCCGCTTCCCCTCGCCCGTCCATGCGTTAAAAGGAACCGACGAGAGGGACCGACGCATGAAAATCGCCACCTGGAACATCAACGGCATCAAGGCGCGCATCGAGAACCTGTGCCAATGGCTGACCGATTTTTCGCCAGACATCGTCTGCCTGCAGGAAATCAAGTCGGTGGACGAGGGTTTCCCCCGCCTGGAGATCGAAGCGCTCGGTTATCATGTCGAGACGCACGGCCAGAAGGGCTTTAATGGCGTGGCGATCCTCTCCAAGCTGAAGCCGGAAGACGTGATGCGCGGCCTGCCGGGCGACGAGACCGACGAACAGTCGCGTTATATCGAAGCGGTGTTTTCTTGGAAGTCAGGCGTGGTGCGGGTTGCCTCGATCTACCTGCCGAACGGCAACCCTTCGGACGATCCGGTCAAATACCCCTACAAGCTTGCCTGGATGGAGCGCTTGCGCCGCCACGCCGAACAGCGCCTGACGCTGGAGGAGCCGCTGATCCTGGCCGGCGACTATAATGTCATTCCCGAACCGCACGACTGCTTCGATCCAAAGGTGTGGGCAACCGATGCGCTCTTCCTGCCGCAGACGCGGGCAGCCTTCCGCCGGCTCGAAAATCTCGGCCTGACGGACGCCGTGCGCGCCACCAGCGACCAGACGAAACTCTACACATTCTGGGATTATCAGGCCGGCGCCTGGCAGAAGAATAACGGCATCCGCATCGATCACCTGATGCTGTCGCCGGAAGCTGCCGACCGGCTGACGGCAACGTCGATCGAAAAGACCGTGCGCGCCTGGGAAAAACCTTCAGACCACGTGCCGGTGGTCGGTTATTTCGACTTTACGGCGTAATCAACAGCGTAAGCGCCGCGCGCCGTGCCACCGGCTCGTCCTTTGACGTGCCGGGGCAATCATCTCTGCCTTGAACGGTTATTCGTCCCCGCCATTGGCGGCAAACTGCTGCGACAGCACGATGGCCGTGCGGCGGTCGTGCTCGCTCGACAGCGAAAACGCATCTTCCTGCAGCTGCTGCATCCAGAGACAATCCTTCTGGGTACAGCGGTCAAGCGCTGCGGTGAGGAATGCAAGGCCGCGTACCGTCTGGCCCTCTTCGAACAGCACATTGCCAAACACCGCCATGGCGCCGGCATGGCCGCTCTTGCGCGCCTGGTTCAGCCACTTCTTGGCCTGCTGCATGTTCGGCGCACCGCCCTCGCCGGCCATGATCATCTTGGCCAGCTGGAACTGCGCCTCGGCAACGCCAAAAGTAGACGCCGCCTGGAAATAGAGCTGGCGGGCCTGCGACAGGTCCACCCGCACCGGCGAGCCCGGAATGCCGTGACGGTAATAATCGGCCAGCGACAGCAGGGCATTAACGAAGAAGCCGGTGTCTTCCGAGCCGGGCTCGACGCCCTGGCTTGCAATCTCGTTGTAGATCTTGAAGGCTTCGAAATCATTCTTCGCCACGCCATCGCCAAAGGCATACATGTTGGCAAGTGCCCAGCGCGAACCCGTATGCCCCTTTTCGGCGGCATATTTATAGGCCTCGACCGCATCCTGCTTCTGGCCGTTCTTGTAGGCCTTGAAACCGAACTTGAACAGATCGAAGGGACCGGATTCCTTGCTGACGCCGGCATTGATGTCGAACGCCGCACAAGGGCTGAAGGCTGTCACCGCCAGCATCAGTCCGGCGGCCCAGGAGCCCATCGAACGGTGGATAATGAGCGGCATGTTCAGACTTCCTTAACCATGCCGGTGTTTGATCGGAGTGTGCGCGAAAGCATCGATTTCGATTTGTCTGCCTGATAGGTGTGGCCGCAGATCACAATAAGGGTCATGCACGTACTCCGAACAAACGATCATTGACACCGGTAATCGCGAACCCGGTGCAAGCCGGAAACATCGGCCTTTGCCGTTTCCGGATGTTCAGAGGATAGAACGCGTTTTCGGCAATACTGCGACCCGTTCCTGCAATGTGTGGTGGCACGCGGAGACACCCGGCAGAGCAAGCGCTCGCACTGGCCATCCACGGCATTTCACTGAAGAATTCGCCCATGATACTCCGATATGCGCCCCCGCCCCCGCAGGTCCGCTCTTCTTGTCGGCCCTATCGCTGCTCCTCGTTTGTGGCGGGAAATAGACATTAAGGCCGACGACAATACTACGGATGATTGTCGTAAGAATCTGTTGCCGAATCGTCACAAAACGCGAAAGCAGCACAGTATTCCCGGTAAACGTCAAAAGGCCCGGCGCAAGCACCGGGCCTTGTCGAAAATCGGACAACCTTCAGAAGCGAACCTTGAGGGACGTCGAAATGGCGGCGACCAGATCGTCGTCAAAGCTGTAGCGGATTTCATTGCCGTAGCTTTCGCCGCCCAGCGTCACCGGACCGGAAGACCCGCCGGTCAGGACGCCGAGCACGCCGGCAAGGCGGATTTCGACATTCTTGTTCGGCTGATAGGCAAGACCGGCACCGACGCTCCAGGTATCCGTCTGTGTGCCAAAACCCTGCGACGTGCCGCGATCCCAGGTGAGGCTGAGCGCGCCGCTCCACTGTTCGTTGAACTTGTGCCCGACGCCCCCGGACAGCGTCCAGCCATCGCGGAAGCCGAGCGGCAGGTTGGTGATGTCATTTGCGGTGGTGCAGTTGCTCGTGCTGCCGACCACGCAGAACGGAACGGTCTGCAACTGGCTCCAGTCAACCCATTTCGCCGAACCGAACACCAGCCAGCCGGGCGCCACGCCCGTCTGCACCTTCAACTCCAGCGAATCCGGCATCGCCTGGGATCCGAAGATATTATACACCTGACCATTGACCTGAGACAGGTTCAGCGTGCCGGTGATGTCATCAAACTTCACCTCACTGTTGTAGACGAGGCTGGCCCGGAAGGCATATTCGGGAATTTCATAGGCAAGACCGGCGCGCCAGCCCCAGCCGTCTCCCGCGAGCTTGAGCCGTCCAACGCCATTGCCGAATGATGTGGCAGCATCGGGAACGACGAGGCGATCCTTGAACCCCTCGACTTCCTGATAGACACCGCCGCCGATCAACCGCAGCTGGCCCGGCCCCATGTCGAAACGGTAGGAGCAGGTTACCGCGTAAGCGTCACTCTCCACCTTGGTTTCGATATTATCGTTGGCGCCGCGCCAATTTGCGCCGGGCTTGGTGTGAGCGCCCCATGGTTGCGAATAGTCCGCCATACAATCTACACCGTCGCCGATGGCAGCCTTGATACCGATACGCGGCACCCAATAGCTTTCGGAATCATCCGCGGTCGTTGTCCCGCCGTTGGCTCCATTGGACCCCAGGCCATTCGCACTGTTGGTATCCTGAACGTTCTTGACCTTGCGCTGCGGCATTACATAGGTGCTTGTTGCTTCAGCCGCCACCGTTGATGGATCGAACAGAAGATCGATGTTGTAGCCACCGCGCTCCAGCCCCCCTGCTGCAGCTGCGGTGTGCAGAGCTGCGGCGGCAACAGTGGCCAGCACTCCTCTGCAGATCAATTTGCTTGTCATGTGTCTTTCACTCCCCTGCACATATGCAAACAAGCCTAACTGTATGTGTTTGAAAGACAACTTCTCAATTCCATGCCGCACCGCAACACCCCACTTGCCCGATTTACGTAAATTTCCGAGGACAAGGAGCCATAAACCCTCCCAGGCGTATTTTTTTCTACGATTTTTGCGAAAACGCAGGTTTTCCCAGAAGATCATTCTTCATTCTGGCACAAGCGTTGCTGAAAAAACACAAAAGACACAATCTCTCAGCGCAGCCATGGGCACCCCGACATCGCAGCGTTGCCGCCGCCGTCCCAAAACGGAACCGGCCCCGCCTGCAGGACGCTGGCGGGGCCGGATCAGTGCAGTTGATTCGAAACGGGTGTTACCCGGCTTCGTTGATGCGCTGGAGCGCCGTTTCAAGGCTTGCGCGCTGCACGCCCAGTTCCGCCAGCCGCTCGCGTTCGGCAGCAACGACCTCCGGATCGGCATTGGCGACGAATTTCTCGTTACCGAGTTTCTTCTCGCCACGCTCGATGTCGGCCGCCGTCTTGCCCAGTGCCTTTTCGATGCGGGCGCGTTCGGCCGAGAGGTCGATCAGGCTGCCGAGCGGCAGGCAGGCGGTTGCCTCGCCGATCACCACCTGGGCGGCCCCACGTGGAGCCTCCGTCGCCAGCGCAATGCTTTCAACGCGCGCCAGCCGCATGATGGCGGCCTCATGGCGCTGCAGGCGGCCTTCCGTGAGCGCCGTGGCACCCACCACGATCAGCGGCGCCTTGGCCGAGGGCGGCACGTTCATTTCCGAGCGCGCCGAACGAAGGCCGGTGACGAGATCGACCAGCCAGTTGATTTCGGAGGCAGCGGCTGCATCCTCAAAACCCGGCAGCGGCCAGTCGGCATGGCACAACAATCCGCCGCGCGTCTCACCCTCGCCGGCGCTGTGCTCCCACAGCTCTTCCGTCATGAATGGCATGAACGGATGCAGAAGCTTGTAGGATTCCTCCAGCACATAGGCGACACAGCCCTGCGCTTCGGCCTTGGCCACTTCGTCTTCGCCGGAGAAGATCGGCTTCAGCAATTCCAGATACCAGTCACAGACCTGGTTCCACACGAAGCGGTAGAGGCTGACGGCGGCATCGTTGAAGCGCTGCGTCTCGATGGCCGTCGTGACCTCGGCAATCGTTGCCGAAAGCTCGGTGAGGATCCAGCGGTTGACCGTCTGGGTGGCGGCCTGCGGCAGGAAGTTCGGATCGCGCTTGACGCCGTTCATTTCGGCAAAGCGCGTGGCGTTCCACAGCTTGGTGCCAAAGTTGCGGTAGCCGGCGATGCGGGCCGGATCAAGCTTCACGTCACGCCCCTGCGCTGCCATGATGGCGAGCGTAAAGCGCAGCGCATCGGCGCCGTATTCGTCGATCAGGTCGAGCGGATCGATGACGTTGCCCTTCGACTTCGACATCTTCTGGCCGGTCTTGTCGCGCACCAGCGCATGCACATAAACCGTGTTGAACGGCTCGACGGGGTTGCCGTCCTCGTCCTTCATGAAGTGCAGGCCCATCATCATCATGCGGGCGACCCAGAAGAAAATGATATCGAAGCCTGTCACCAGCACATTGGTCGGATAATAACGGGCAAGCTCCGGCGTCTGATCGGGCCATCCGAGCGTCGAGAAAGGCCAAAGCGCAGACGAGAACCAGGTGTCGAGAACATCCTCGTCGCGGATCAGGATTTCGCCGGGCTTGAAGTTTTCCAGCTTCTCCTGCACCCAGGCCTTCCATGGGCCTTCATGTGCCAGGTAATGCTGGATGGCGGCGTCGAGGGCTTCTTCCTCGCTCTTTTCAACAAAACACTGACCGTCAGGACCATACCAGGCGGGGATCTGGTGACCCCACCAGAGCTGGCGCGAAATGCACCAGGGCTGGATGTTTTCCATCCACTCGAAATAGGTCTTGTCCCAGTTTTTTGGCACGAATTTGGTGCGGCCTTCGCGCACGGAAGCGATCGCCGGTTCGGCCAGCGTCTTGGCATCGACAAACCACTGGTCGGTCAGCATCGGCTCGATGACGACGTTGGAGCGATCGCCAAAAGGCTGCATGATCTTCTTGTTTTCGACGTAAGGCACATCATTGCCTTCGGCATCCTTGACGGTGACGGCAAGGCCTTCGGCATTGATCGCATCGACGATGCGCTTGCGCGCCTCGTAACGGTCGAGACCGCGATACTCTTCCGGAACGAGGTTGATCTCGTCGACTTCCGCTTCGCCGGGCAGATCGCCGCTGCGCGCAAACGCCTGCGCCTGCGCAGCGCACGTGGCATAGTCCTCGCCATCGGCGCGCATCTGCGCCTGGCCGTCCATCAGCCGGTAGAGCGGAATGTTGTTGCGCTTGGCGACCTGATAGTCATTAAAATCGTGGGCGCCGGTGATTTTCACCGCGCCCGAGCCAAAGGTCGGGTCCGGATATTCATCCGTGATGATCGGGATCAGGCGGCGATGTTCCTTGGGGCCAACAGGAATTTCACAGAGCTTGCCGACGATGGCGGCATAACGCGCGTCTGACGGGTGGACGGCCACCGCGCCATCGCCCAGCATGGTTTCGGGCCTAGTCGTCGCAATCGAGATGTAATTGCGCTCTTCCTGCAGCGTGATCGTGCCGTCGGCATCCTTTTCCACATAGGTGTAGGTTTCGCCGCCAGCCAGCAGATACTTGAAATGCCACATGTGGCCGTCGACTTCGCGGTTCTCCACCTCGATGTCGGAGATCGCCGTCTCGAACTGCGGGTCCCAGTTGACCAGACGCTTGCCGCGATAGATCAGGCCCTGCTTGTAGAGCGTGACGAACACTTCGAGAACCGCCTTGGACAGGCCCTCATCCATGGTGAAGCGTTCGCGCGACCAGTCACAGGAGGCGCCAAGGCGTTTCAGCTGGTTGAAGATCAAACCGCCCGATTCGTCCTTCCACTCCCAGACCTTGTCGATGAAGGCCTCACGGCCCATGGCGCGGCGGCCGGGAAGCTGCGCTTCCATCAGCTTGCGCTCGACCACCATCTGCGTTGCGATGCCCGCATGGTCCATGCCCGGCTGCCACAACACGTCCTTGCCGCGCATGCGCTCGAAGCGCACCATGATGTCCTGCAGCGTGTTGTTCAGCGCATGGCCCATGTGCAGCGAGCCCGTCACGTTCGGCGGCGGGATGACGATGGTGAAGGTTTCGGCACCGGGCTTTGCATTGGCGCCCGCGCGAAACGCATTGGCCTCGTCCCATGCGGCTGCGATTTTCGGTTCGACGGCGGCGGAATCATAGGTTTTTTCGAGCATTTTCCGACCAGATTTCGAGTTCTCGTTGGCTTGGGTGTAAACAGGACTGGCAAATCCAAGTCAATAAAAAAGGCCGCCTTGAAAAAGCGGCCCTTTGCAAGCGGTGGCGTTTTGGATCAGCGGCGCGGGCCGCGCGCCACACGTTCGATCTCTTCGCGCACGAGGCGTTCCACCAGCGTCGGCAGGTTATCATCCAGCCATTCGCGCAGCATCGGCTGCAACAGATCGCGCGCCATGTCTTCCACCGACTGGCGCTCGAGACCGTTGAAGATGTCAGCGAGTTCGTTGAACGAGCGAGCCACCTGCGCACCGGCCTCTTCCGATAACAGCATGAGACTTGCCGCATCCTCGATCCGCGCCGGCAGCGACGCCGGTTCTTCTTTTACCTCGACCTCGGAAACCTCGGTCATGCGCTGCACCTGCGGCGCCTCTTCAACTGGCCGATCCATTGGCAGAGCAACCGTTTCCACCGCCTGCGGCGCTTCATCCCTCAACGGGCGCACCTCGGCGACAGGACGCGCCTCGGGCACCTGCTGCGCGGCACGTGCCGAAATCGGCTCCGGCACACGACCGGCTGCGGCGCGAACGCGGGCTGCGACATCGGCAAGCGAGAGGCTGCGTTCCGGCTGCGGCGCAGGGGCCGGCGGCGTGGATGTTACAGCCGATTGCGCCTCGGCGGCAAATCGCTGGCGTGTTGCGGCATCGAGCGTCGGGCGAAGCGGTGCCGGTTCAGAATAACTTTGCGAAAATGGCAGACCCGGATCGTTTGCCGCCCTTTGCGGCACAAAGGATGCGTCCATCTCGTCTGAGATATCGATGCTGTCTTCGTCTTCCTCGAAGGAAGATGTTTCGGGAAAGGGCGATCCCTGCGGGCGGCTCAGCGCCTGGCCTTCGCCAACCGGATCATTGCTTTCGATGATCCGGCGGATCGAAGCCAGGATTTCTTCCATGGAAGGTTCGCGCGCGACACTTGGCTGAGCCATCTTCATCCCCGATTTCTTGATCGACGGCCGTTTCCGGGTTTACAGGGCACGATACCGAGTAAAGAGGAAGGGCCGAATCGGGTTCGAGTGTACGCGATGCGGGTGGCACCCCACAATTGCCGCCCCCGGTCACGCCTGCGCGATGCACAGCTTTCTCAGCCGCGCCGGCCGACCGTGCTAACTCTGCCCTAGCCCCCACAATGCAATCGGCCCGGAAACACAAAGTTTCCGGGCCGAGCATCTGAAAAATCGTTGCCAAAAGGCTCTTAGAAAACGAATTCTTTTGCCTTGCGGAAACCGGGAAGCGGCTTGACCGAGGTGTTGAAGAACGCGCTTTCCGACACCACGCCGTTTTCCTTGCGGAAGACGCGCGCCGTGGAGGCATTGCCATAACCCACAACCGTGACCAGGCGACCGCCATCGCGCAACTGGGCAAAGAGAGGTTCGCTCACCTGTTCAACGGCACCGTTGATGAAGATGAGATCATAAGGGGCTTCGGCCGCATAACCGGCTTCCATATCGCCGCTGACGACAACGGCATTGTCGCAGCCGAGCGCCGACAGCGTTTCGGTGGCCTTGGTGGCAAGACCCGCATCGCTTTCGACCGCAACGACAGCACTTGCCATCTTGGAGAGCAGTGCCGTGGCATAACCGGTGCCGCAGCCGACTTCCAGAACAACGTCATCCTTGGTCACGGCGGCAAGCTGCAGGAGTTTTGCCAGCGGCGAGGCTTCCATCAGGTAGCGGCCGGGCGCCACTTCGATATCATTGTCGATATAGGCGAGCGCCTTCAGATTTTCCGGCACGAAAGCCTCGCGCGGCACCGTCAGAAAGGCCCGCAGCACGGAATGGGCGGTGACATCGGTGGTGCGCACCTGATTGTCGACCATCTTGATACGTGCTGCTTCAAAATCCATCATCGTCGTTCGCCTCGTGAAAGCGTCTATGTGGTCTTCTCATTACTGGGGGTGCGATTGGCTTTCAAGACCGGCTGTGCGCAAGCGCTGCCAAAAAGCGATGGGCACCCGTCATAAAACCACGGAACAATCCCTGGATCGACCCGTTGGCTCTACAGAGAAGACCATGCAAGGGAGACAGAGATGCCAACGACACTTCCCAATCCCCCGGTAGACCCGACGGAAGGTCCGCGCGGGCCGACCCCTGCCCCCGGCGTTCCAGACCGGACTCAGGAAAAACCGCCGCTGACGCCGGCGCAGGATCCGGGCGATACCAAGAACCCCAACGATCCGACGCTGCAGCCGGCACTGATGCCGATCGGCGACCCAGCCGGCATGGCGTGAGCAGCGCTCCTGCCAGTTGAGATTTCAAGAAGGCCGCCTTTTGCACCGCATGAGGCGGCCATTTTTGTGGCGCGTCAGCGGCTTATCCGCTCCGGGACAAGGAAAGTCGCAGCGATAAAATAGGAGCCGGCGTGTCGACCGGTCTCTTGTATCAATAATGTTGGAAAAAGGTTGGAGGCCTCGCCCGGAATCGAACCGGGGTGCAAGGATTTGCAGTCCTCTGCGTAACCACTCCGCCACGAGGCCAACCAGGTATTAAAAGCGTGTGGTGACGGGCGTTTAGAACGGATCTTAAAACTGTGCAAGTCCTTTCCGTCATGCCGCAAGGATTTTTCAGATGATCCTGCGAAAGAGGCGCGCGTCATTCATTGAGGCAGAGAACGACGCGCGCTGCCGATTGTGACCGACTTTGCGCTTATGCAATCTGAAAGCCCCGTCAGACGGCCACCGGCGCCTCGATTGGCGGGTGCGGATCATAACCCGTCACCTCGAAATCCTCGATTCGGTACCCATCGATGCTGTCGGGTCGTCTCAGAAGCTTCAACTTCGGGAACGGCCGAGGCTCGCGCTTCAGGATGGTTTCGGCAAGCTCGATATGGTTGAGGTAAAGATGGACATCACCGCCCACCCAGATCAGTTCATCCGGCACCATGTCCACCTGCTGCGCCACCATGGCGAGAAGTGCTGCCTGCTGGCAGACATTGAACGGATTACCAAGACCGAGGTCATTCGAGCGGACACCGACCATCAGCGACAGCTTTGCCGGCCCCGGCGCATCATCGCCCATTCCGCGCACAAAAAACTGGTAGAAGTTGTGGCAGGGGTTGAGCGCCATCTGGCTGAGATCAGCGACATTCCAGGCGTGGAACAGCATGCGGCGGCTGGTCGGGTTGCTGCGCAGCGTCTCGACAACAGTGGCGATTTGGTCGTGCTCGCGGCCATCTGGCCCCAGCCAGCGACGCCACTGCTTGCCATAAACCGGGCCGAGATCGCCCCATTCCAGCGCAAATTCCTCGTCCTCAAGCACCTTGGCCTCGAAGTCCTGCTGCGAGATCTCGATGCCGGTTGCCTTGCGATATTTGTCCAGCGGCCAGTCGGTCCAGATGCGAACATTTTCCTGCAGGAGCGAGCGGATGTTCGTCTGGCCCGTCAGGAACCAGAGCATCTCCTTGACTGCCGTCTTCCAGTAGACGCGCTTGGTCGTATAGACCGGGAATGTGCCATCGGACATGTCAAAGCGCATCATCGCCCCGAAGGAGGCGAGCGTGCCGACGCCGGTGCGGTCGATGCGTCTGTCGCCTTTGGCAAGCACGCTCTCGACGAGATCGAGATATTGATATTCCGGATGACGCGCCATCTGATCTTCCTTAAGTCTCTGCGCTGCCGTGACGTCCGCTGCGGCGTGCGACACGCCGATCGCGCGGGCTCGGCCCGCCTTTCATGGCGGCGATCATAGGGGAATGGTCTGGCTATAGACAGACCCGGCACGGCCACTTTCCCCACCATTCCTCACCAAACGATGGAGACTGCCGCATCCATGCGCCAACCATTGCCGTCTCCCACGGAAACGCTTTGAAAACAAAAGCGGAGCCCCCCTTTTCAGCGCCCCATAAAACACCTATATCACTCGTGCCGGGGCTTGCTCCGGCTATGGCAATAAACTGTCGGTGTAATAAACCTATTGGACCCGGGGGCGGTACCCGGCGCCTCCACCAAAAACCGGCCGAACCATTCCAAATGGGCCGGCTTTTGATGGGGGCGAAATAGGATCGACAAGGGCGTAAAGATCGAACTTTTGCTCGGCATGATACCGCCGTTATCGGGTCACAAGTGTAGTTGCAAATGACAACAACGCTAAGGGTTATGCTCTCGCTGCCTAACGGCGGTGCGGGAAATCCGAACCAAGTCCTCTAGGTTAGCCCCTTGAGGCGGGGTCCGAAGGCACCTGGCAACAGAAGCCTTCACTTTTCCATTTGCCAGTTTTTCGCTATGATCGTCAGTAAGCACACCGCGGGACTTCCGTGCGGCGCGCACCTGTCTTATAACGGGGACGGCAAATCGCCGGAACACGACGAACTTGATTGGAAGAAGGCACCTATGGGGCAGGATCACATCCGTTACGACATTCTGGCGCAGGACGCATTGCGTGGCGTCATCCGTAAGGTTCTGACCGAGGTGGCCGCAACCGGCCGGCTTCCGGGTGATCATCATTTCTTCATCACCTTCCTCACCGGCGCGCCGGGCGTGCGCATCTCGCAGCACCTGAAGACCAAGTATGTCGAGCAGATGACCATCGTCGTCCAGCACCAGTTCTGGGACCTGAAGGTGACCGATACGCAGTTCGAGATCGGTCTGTCCTTCTCCGATACGCCGGAACGCCTGGTCATCCCGTTCAACGCCATCCGCGGCTTCTATGATCCCTCCGTCAACTTCGAACTCGAATTCGAAGTGCCGATGGTCGAGGAAGACGAGACCTCGGCGGAAATCACCGCCTATCCGGTGGACGCTGCTGCCAAGCCCGCGGCAGAAGGCGACCAGAATACGACTGAGGAAAAGAAGCCCGCATCGGTGGTGTCGCTCGATTCCTTCCGCAAGAAGCAGTAACCGGTTTCCTATTCAAAAGAGGGCGCCATGAGCGCTGATGTCGTCAACCTTCGCCAGTTTCGAAAAACGAAGGCGCGCTCTGAAAAAGAGCGTCAGGCGGAGCAGAACCGCATCACGTTCGGCCGCACCAAGGACGAAAAGAACCTCACCCGGGCGCTCAATGACAAGGCTCAAAAGAGCCTTGATCAAGGGCGCCTGGAGGGCAAGAACACAGACAGTCCGAACAAGGACTAACGTCTGAGTTTCAGTCGGATCAATGACTTGTGCCTTCGGGCGGACTCATTTTCAAAACTTCTTCAACCCATCGATCAGGGACAGCCGGCGTGATCCGCAAACATTCCGCCACGCTGCACGGCCACCGCACCAGCTTTTCGCTGGAGGCCGAATTTTTCGAAGACCTGAAATCCATTGCCGCTGCACGATCCATCAGCCTTGCCGCACTGATTGCCGAAATCGACGATGGGCGGGGGCCGGACAGCAACCTCTCGTCGGCGCTTCGGCTTTACGTGCTCGGCTGGGTGAAGGCCCATGGCGCGCCGATGGGCAGTTCGAATAACTGACTGCTCCTCCCTGACCTTTCGTCAAAACATTCGGGCCTGCCGCAGAGTCAGTCGCGCCTCAACCTTCCGCTGAGTCAGGGTCCGGCCGCGACGAGAGTTCGCAGAGCGGTGCTGTTCCTGACTGTCTCTATCGGAACGCGCCGTCGGCGGGTTGCATGTCGAAGACGGGAGGCTGTAGCTGGCGCTGTTGCTCGGCTTCGCGGCGCAGCTTCTGTTCTTCCTCGAGGCGTGCCCGCTCCTCGGCCTCGGCCTTCTGGCGCGCCAGCCGACGCTCCTCCTCACGCACCGTATAGAGCGTCACCTCTCGGCGCAGGCGCTGCTTTTCCAAGACGCTGGCCTGCAGCGTTTCCACACGCCGGCGCTCGCGCTCGAAGGCGCGCATGGAGAGGAAGTTCGTCATGGCTTCCACGTCGATCGCTTCCTCTGGCGCGCCGAGATCGCCGTCGTACCGCAGCGTGAGCGCCGGATCAGCACCGGCCAGCGCCTCATCGCCGACATCGTAGGAAAGCCCGACTTCGCCGGAGAGACTGCTGTCGGCAAGATCCATCCGCAACTCGCCTGTGAGAGACGTGCCCCCGGCCTTGGCGGTGATGTTCTGCGCTCGCAACTGTCCGCCGGTGATGGTGAAGGGGACTTCGACGGCGCCAATCGTGGCAGAGCCGTCGTGTATACGACGCTCGACCAGAGGCTGGACTTTTCCGGCCGTCACCTCTCCTTCGATGCGGTCGGCGTCAGCCAGAAGGCCCGGCATCAGCGCGGCGTTCAGGCTCGGCAGCATCACGTCCGAAAGCCGGATCGTGCCGGAACCGCTGATGGCGGAGAGAAGATCGGCGGGGCTTTTCGCGGTGGCTTCCGCCGCCAGTTCCACACCCATGCTGCCCTGCGCCACCGGCTTGCCAGCCGCTTGCCAGAGCAGGCCAGAAAGGTCCGCGCCCTCCACCGTCAGGCGCGTCTGGAAAAGACCGACACCGCCGCTATGCGACATCGACAGGCGCCCGGCAAGCCGCCCGCCATGCCAGCCGCCGCTTGCATCTTCGAGCGACACTCCACCCGCCTTGCTGGTGAGGCGCCCGGCAAAACCGTTGACGGGACCAAGTCCCAGCGTGTTCAGCGTGCGCGTCTTGAGATCAAGAGTGACATCCCAGCCGGCAAAGAGCGGCAGGGCAAATTCCTTCTGCGAGGCAGAACCGGTTTCAGGATTGGTGAGCGGACCATAGACGGTTTCAGCAAGCCAGCCGAGATCGGCGCTATCAAGCGACAGCGCACCGGTCACCGTCGGCATTGGCGCGGTGCGAGACAACATCAGCTGCCCGTCAAGCCGGTTGCCCGCCAGCGTGCCGGCAAGGCCGCTTACGCCGATGTCTTCGCCGGTGACAGCGATATCCGCCTTCAGATCTGCCGCAAGGCCCATGCCGAACTGCGGCAGGCCGATACCTGACGTGAGAAGCGTCGGCTCCAGATCCGTGCTTTTCAGCGTCACGGCCAGCGAGCCTTGGCCGAATTTTTCCGCAGAGAGCGTAATGCGACCGTCTGCCGACAGCGCTGTGCGATCCGTCTGGTAAAGAAGTTTGGCTGCGGCCGGCGCCTCGCCATTTGTTTGCAGGGCAAGGGTCAGCCGCGCATCGGAATCGCCTTCGAAGGGCAGCGTTTCGAACCCCGCCTGCCCAAGGATTGTGGAGGCCTGCGGGTTGGTGAGCGTCGCATCAAGCTTCAGTTCGGTTTCTGCTGTCAGGTCAAACAGGTTGGGCAGGGCAAGCTGCGCATCGAGCTTTGTGCCATTCGTCTGACCGGCGACATGAGCCGAGACACCGTTTGCCAGCGTCACGTCGGCAGACAGCTTCGTATCGGCATACCAGGAGGCACTGCGCACCAACTGTTCCAGCACCGGATGGCGCGGAAGCTGCTCACGCAGCATGGCAAGAAACGGCCCAGGATCGAAGGCGCTGAAGGTCAGCTGGCCGGTGCCGGTATAATCGAGGAAGGAACCTTCCGCCCTGCCCTTTGCGTCAAGCTTTGCGCCGGCGATATCACCCACCGACAGCTTTTCCAACGACAGCGCGCCATCGCCCAGCGTGAAGGCGGTCTCAACATCGTCTGCGGCAATGCCAAGGGCGGTCAACCGGCCGGCCTTCAGATGCGCGACGAGGCGATGATCCAGCACCTGCTCCCCGGCATCGCCACCCGTCAGCAGCGAGGCAAGCGCCCGCAACGCGTCAAAATCGATCTCATTGCCCGCCAGATCCAGGGTGAGATCCGGTACGGCATCAGCCGGAGACTTGCGCTCGACGCGGCCTTTGAGGATGGCCGGGCCAACCGAGAGTTCCAGCGCATTAAACCGCTGGAGGGTCGGCGTCAGGTCGACATCGGCGGAAAAGCCGGCGGTCTTCAGCTGGCGGATCGCCGGATCGACCTGCCCCTTCAGCCAGTCGGCAAGACCTGAAGGCTGGTTGGAGGCAAGCAGCATGGTGCCAACAAAGGACGGGCCGTCAACAAGCTTCAGCGCCCCTTGCGCTTCCACCCGCGTGCGGCCGGGAAGGATGGCCACGGCATTATCGACATTCCAGCCGGTGCCGGCCGGGCGCATGTTCAGTTCCACATCACGCACCGTCGTGCCATCGGCAACGATTGCCGGCAGGCGGATCGTGGCGCGGCCCGGCACCTGCGGCACCGGAACGCGCGCGGCCATCTCGACAAGCGCGTTCAGACGCCGCTGCGCCGAGGCATGCGGATCGCGGCCCGTCTTGCCGTTCACCAGTTCGCCCGTCAGGCGGTTCACATCCACCTGCTGCCCATCGGCGGTCAGCAAAAATTCCGGCTTGTCACCGGTATCGAGCGTTGCCTCGCCCGTCACCACATAGGGATTGTCGAGCGCGCCCACCTCGACCCGATATTCGGGAATGCGGATGCGGTCGTTTGTCAGTTCGAACTTGCCCTTGGTGCGCGGCGGTGGTGGCGGCTTGATGCCCTTCGGCACCACGGGCTCTACCGGCGTATCCAGGAAGGCCATCGAAAAATCACCCTTGTAATCGGGTTTGCCGGCGGTAACGGCAAGGGCGCCGTCCAGCTGCACCTCGACGGGCTGCACATCCGGGCGAACCTTCATGCGCAAGGGGACGGCGCCGGAGACGGCATCGGGCGCGCCGCTGGAGAGCGAAAACTGCGCCTCATAACCATCGAGCGTCGCATTGCCATCGGCACGCCAGGGACCTGCCAGCGATGTCGCCGACATTTTGGCGGTAAGGCCTGTCAGATGGCGCGTGCGGCCGGTGCCGTCATCGATGAATTCGATCTGGCCGCCCTCGATATGGACATCCTCCAGCACGACATTGCGCGCGGGAATATCCGGCTGGCTGCCGCGCGTCCAGTCGAGGCGGCCATCCTTCAGGAGGCGAATGCGGGCTTTCGGGTGCTCCAGCCGCATGTCGAAAATGCGCGCTTCGCCGGAAAGGAAGGGCGCAAGTTCCATATCCATGGAAAAGCGCTCGACCTGCACCAGCGGCGTGCCATCGACATCCTGCCCCACCCGGACATCATGCAGGGTGACCGAGGGAAACGGCAGGATGCGGGCATCGACGGCGCCATGGACAGAAACCTTCTTGCCGAGGATATGGCCAGCCTGCTCCTCGAACTCCCGGCGAAAATTCGACCAGTCGACGAAGAACGGCGCCAGCAAGGCCGTAAACAGCGCAATGACCACAAGGCCACCGAGCAACAGCATTATCCGTCCGAGCACCTGTTCATTCTCCTGAGAGCGCCGCCTGACTCAACAGATCCACCGGCCGCTCTAACATTTTGAATCGATTCGCCATTGTCCCGCGCCAGCCAAGCCCGCCTCCTCAGCAAGGCTTAAAACCTTCGCACCCGCACTCTACCTGATAACCCCAACCGGTTTAAGAACAAAATTCCTGAACAGTCATAAAGCCTTAAGCGCGCCGGATCATGCGCCTTGGCGAAGGATCTTGCCGGGGTTGAAGATATCGTTCGGATCAAGGCTGTGCTTGATCGCCCGCATCAGGTGAAGGGCAGAGCCTGCCTCCTGTTCCAGAAACGTCATCTTGCCCTGCCCGATGCCGTGTTCGCCGGTGCAGGTGCCACCCATGGCGAGCGCACGGCGGTTCAGCCGCTCCACGAAGGATTCTGCGCGCGCGATATCCTCGGGGTCCTTGTCGTCAAACAGGATCAGCACGTGAAAATTACCATCGCCGGCATGGCCGACGATCGGCGCCAGAAAGTCGTTCTCGACGATATCCGCATGGGTTTCAGCCACGCATTCGGCAAGGCGCGAGATCGGCACGCAGACATCGGTGGAGAGGCCGGCGAGATGCGGCGCAAGCGCCCGCGACGCCCAATAGGCATCGTGGCGCGCCTTCCACAGCTTTGCCCGCTGCTGGGCATCGCCGGTCCACTCAAAATCCTCGCCGCCGCATTCGGCGGCAATCATGGCAAACTGTTCCGATTGCAGCGGCACGGTGTCTTCGGTGCCGTGGAACTCCAGAAACAGCGTCGGCTTCTCGGCATAGTTCAAGCCGGAATAGGCGTTGCAGGCGCGCATC
This sequence comes from Neorhizobium sp. PAMB6716, assembly GCF_058242805.1. NCBI lineage: Bacteria > Pseudomonadati > Pseudomonadota > Alphaproteobacteria > Hyphomicrobiales > Rhizobiaceae > Neorhizobium > Neorhizobium sp. PAMB6716. The sequence continues at coordinate 946,756 of NZ_CM177835.1, read as the reverse complement.
TGCACGGCATCCAGCAGCTCGATGCGGGCGACCGGAATGCCCATCTGGATGGTCATGATCACCGCGTCGCAGGCAGCCTTCACCGTCTCGAAGGCGCAGACCCCGCCGCCGATCTTTTCCGGAATGCCCTGCAGGCGCAGCGTGATCGAGGTGATGATGCCAAGCGTGCCTTCAGACCCGACAAAAAGCCGCGTCAGATCATAACCGGCCGAGGATTTTCGCGCGCGGGTGCCCGTGACCACCTCTTCGCCATCGGCCGTCACGACGGTGAGCGAGAGAACATTGTCCTTCATCGTGCCGTAGCGCACCGCATTGGTGCCGGAGGCGCGGGTGGCCGTCATGCCGCCGATGGAGGCATTGGCGCCGGGATCAATCGGAAAGAACAGGCCCGTGTCACGCAGATAGGTGTTCAGCGCCTCGCGCGTCACGCCGGGTTCTACCGTCACGTCGAGATCTTCCGGCGATACGCGCAACACCTTGTCCATGCGGGTGGTATCGAGCGAAATCCCGCCGGAGGGCGCGTTCACCTGCCCTTCCAGCGAAGAGCCTGTGCCAAAGGCAATGACGGGCACACGGTGGGCAGCGCAAGCCTTCACCACCGTCTTGATATCCTCGACCGATTCGGCAAAAACCACGCCATCCGGCAGTTGCGGCGGCAGATAGGTCGTGGTGTGGGCGTGCTGCTCGCGAAAGGCCTGGCCGGTCTGCAACCGGTCACCAAGGCTCTGCTTCAAAATTCCAAGAACAGCCGCGATGCCCTCTTCATTGCGGGGGCCCGGTTGCGCGTCTCTCATCACCATCGTCATGTCTCCCGATCGGGCGACACATGCCCGTCATGTTCTGTAACGCTTGGTACGGGAGCCGTTGGTGCTTGTCCATATCGAAGGCAATTTCGCCACCGCAGTGGTTCCCTTGGCTTGCCGACCTGCACCGGGAGTGGGTGCTCTGGAGATAGCCCGTTTACCGTATCCGCGAAGACAATAAGCGGTGGCGTTGCTGGCGTAAAAGATGACAGCTAATAATTTTTTGCTTTCGAAGGTCGCCACGCGGGGCCGGGTTATCTTGTGCAGATGACAGCATTTTGCTGTGCCAAAGCATTTTTCAAACATGTTTGACCGCACGCCCTGGCGCCGAACCGGCCCAGGCTGCCGGATATTGTTCAGGAACGGATGATGAAGTTTACTCAGATCGGGCTGGCCCTCAGCCTTTTTGCGCTTGCCGGATGCCAGACGGTGGACCCCAATTCCCCGCAGGAGCTGAAGAAGGCCGAGTATCAGCGCCTGATGACGGATGCCAACAAGGCAAATTGCAAACTGCTGCTGGAGTTGAATACCCACCGCGCTCAGCAGAAAAAGGAGCTTGTGACCGACCATCGCTGCGGCGTCATCACCGGAACGAACCCGGCGGGCGGCATCCACCCGGTCAGCTTCGTTCCGGATCTTGCCATCAACGGCATCCCGCTTCCCATTGGCGGCCTGATGAAACTGGCGGTGCAAATGGACCGCAACGACCGGGAAAACAAGGCGCTTGCAACGGCGCTGCCGGCATGGGCTTCGCAGAGCGAAGGCGCCAAGCAGGCTTATCGCCTGCTCTTGTTCTTCAAGTTCACGCCTGAGGAGATTGCCACTCTGAAGGATAGTCCTGATTTCAAGGACGCAGCCTACAGGAACGGCGAGAGTATGAAGTTTGCCGAGGCAAATCCTGAGATCGCCAAGGAGATGCGCCAGCCCACCTGATGATCGGCTGCCGTAAAGAGCGTCCCGGCCGCCACGCGCGGCCAGGACTACCGGATGCCGCGCTACTCCGCCGCCAGCAGCGGTTTTTCCTCGGCATTGGCCGCCCCCCTATGGGCGCGCTCCAGTTCCTCGTGCAGGCGCTCTTCTTCATGAGAATGCGGTTTGGCGAAACGGGCAATCAGCAGATAGGCAACCGGCGTCACATACAGCGTCACCAGTGTTGCAAGGCCTAACCCGCCAACGATGACCCAGCCGAGTGCGACGCGCGCTTCGGCCCCGGCACCGGCGGCCAGCACCAGCGGCACGCCACCGAGAATGGTGGCGATCATCGTCATCATGACCGGACGAAGGCGCAGGCGGCAGGCTTCTTCGATGGCCTGGCGCACGGCAACACCCTGGTCACGCAGCTGATTGGCGAATTCGACGATGAGAATGCCGTTCTTCGCCATGACGCCCACCAGAAGCACAAGGCCGATCTGGCTGTAGACGTTGAGCGTCGAACCCGTGATCACAAGCGCAAAAACGGCGCAAGCCAAGCCGAGCGGCACCGTTGTCATGATGATCAGTGCCGACAGCACGCTTTCAAATTGCGCTGCCAGCACGAGGAAGATGATGGCGATGGCAAAACCGAAGGTGATGGCCATGCCATTGGCATTTTCACCCAGCGTCTTAGCTTCCGCCAACGGCATAAGGCGAGAACCGTTCGGCAGCAGCGGCTGGGCAAGCCTTGTCACTTCCTCAAGGGCTGCGCCGAGAGACACGCCATCGCCGAGGCTTGCCGAGAGCGAGACGGAAGCCATCTGCTGTTCGCGGTTGAGGCGCGGCGAGACCGCTCCTTCCTTCAAGGTCGCGATGGTTGACATCGGCACGACCTTGCCGTCACCCGTGCGCAGGAAGACGTTTTCCAGATCGGTCGGATCGTTGATCGGCTGCATGGAGGAGATGAGTTTCACCGGCAGCGCCTCGCCATCGACGAAGACATCAACGATGGAGCGTCCTTCGAGCAGCGCCTGCATGGAATTGGAAAGCCCGGTGATATCGATACCGAGATCGGACGCGCGCTCGCGGTCGATGGAGACCGACAGCTGCGCCTGCGTCGGCTCGTTGTCGAGCCGCGGGGTAACGAAGGACGCGCTTTTCTCCATGGCCTGCACCAGCTGCAGCGCCGCCTGGGTGAGGCTTGCATGATCGGCACCAACCAGCGCCACCTGCAAACCGCTGCCGGCGCCACGAATGCGCAGGCTGTTCGACTGGATGGCAAAACCGCGAAGCGCCGGCACGCGGGCGGCGGCGGCATTGATGTCGTTTGCAATCTCATCCTGGCTGCGGGTGCGCTCTTCCCACGGCGCCAGCGTCATCACCATGAAGCCGGTGTTGGAGGAGCCGCCCATGCCGGAAATCGAAAACAGATTGCGGATTTCGCCGGAATCGATCAGCGGCTGCAGGTTTTCCTCCACCCGCTGCAACTGGTCCTGCGTATATTCGAGACTGACCCCCTGCGGTGCCGTGGCGCGCATCATCACCATCGAGCGATCCTCGCGCGGTGTCAGCTCGCTGGTGACAAGCCCGAAGGCGACATAGGCGGCGCCCATGATGACGGCGCAGACGGCAATGACCACAACAGGTGCATTCATGCAGAACTGCAGCGTGCGGGCATAGGTGGCGGCAAACAGATTGCCGAAACCGGCGAGCAGACCCTTCGGCTCCACCATCGGTTTTGTCAGCATGCGCGAGGCCAGCATTGGGCAGAGCGTCAGCGCGGTGATCGACGAGAGGCCGACGGCAAGCGCCAGCACGAAACCGAATTCGCGGAACAGGCCGCCGAGCTGGCCGGGCAGGAAGGAGAGCGGAATGAAGACGGCAGCAAGCGTGGCCGTTGTTGCGAGAACCGCGAAAAACACTTCCTGCGTGCCGAGAATGGCGGCCGCGCGAGGCCCCAGCCCCTGCGTTCGCCGCCGCACGATGTTTTCGAGCACCACGATCGCATCATCAACCACAAGACCGGTTGCAAGAACGATGGCGAGAAGCGTCAGGATGTTGATGGAAAAGCCGACGAGATAGATGGCCGACAGCGTGCCGATGAGGGCAACGGGCATGGTGAGCGCCGGAATGAGCGTGGCGCGCCAATCTCGCAGGAAGAGGTAAAGTACGGCCACCACGATCAGCGCCGAAAGGCCGAGCGCCAGTTCCACCTCGTGCAGCGCGCCGCGAATGAAGGTGGCATCATCGGAGGTGATGACGATACGCGTACCCTCCGGCATTGCCGCCTGCAGGGAGGCAACGGCGGCCGCAACGCCTGTCGAAATGTTGAGCGTATTCGACTGGGCCTGGCGGATGATGCCAAGGCCGACGCCCTGCACGCCGTTCGAGCGCAAAGTCGTAGTGCCGTCATCCGGACCCAGCGTAACGCCTGCCACATCGCGCAGGCGGATATTGTCCTTGATCAGCACGTTTTCAAAATCGGCCGGCGTGGACAGGTTTGCCGTAGCGCGCACAACGATATCCTGCGTGCGGCTGGTGAGCGAGCCTGCCGGCACGTCCAGCGCTGCACTGGAAAGCGCGCCCGACACATCCGCCACCGTCAGCCCGCGGCTTGCAAGCGCTGCCTGATTGATGTCGACACGAAAGATCTTCTCCTGGTCGCCGTAAAGCTCGACGTCGGCCACGCCTTCGACGGCCGCCAGCCGGTCGCTGATTTCGTTGTCGACGAGAAGCGTCAGGTCTTCCATGGAGAGCGTGGAGGAGGTGACGGCCAATCGCATGATCGGTTGCGAATCCGAATCGGCCTTGACGATGCGCGGATCGTCAGCGCTTTCCGGCAACTGATCGGAAATGCGGCCTATGGCATCGCGCACGTCGTTTGCGGCAACAGCCAGATCCACCGTATCGTTAAATTCCATGGTAACGCGGCTGGCGCCGAACTGCGATTCCGACGACAGGCCCTTGAGACCGGACACGCGCGCCACGGCCCCTTCGATGACCTGGGTCAGTTCCTGGTCCACCGTCTGCGGGGCGGCGCCATCATAGGTCGTGCGCACGGTAATCACCGGCTGGTCGACGTCGGGCAGTTCGCGCACCTCAACGCCCACGAGCGCGGCAAGGCCGGCCACGACGATCAGCGTGTTGATGACGGCGGCCAGAATGGGACGGCGCACGAAAAGCGCCGTGAAGGTGGCCTTGGAATCCTCGATCTTCAGGTCTGAATTATCGCTCATTGACGCGCCACCTCTGCCGGTTTTTCGCCAGTCCCCTGCAGGCGCACCGGCTGGCCTTCGCGCACGCGCTGCAGGCCTTCGATGACGATCCTGTCTTCCGGTTTCAGATCCGCATTCACCAGCACCATATCGGGATTGCGCTGGATGATGGCGACACGCACCTTGGCTGCCTTGTCGGCCTCGATCTTCCAGACATAGGCGCCTTCGGCATCCCATTGCACCGAAAGCGGATCGACGGCCGGGAAGGTTTCGCCCTCAAAGCGCATCGAGACGGCAAAGGACATGCCGGCCCGCAGAACATCGGTCTGGTTGTCGATGCGGGCACGCACGCGAATGGTGCGGCTTGCCGCATCCACGCGGTTATCGATGCTTTCCACCTTGCCGGCAAACACCTGTCCGGGACGGCTGATCGAGGTGGCTTCCACCGCCATGCCCGGCGTGATGGCCGTGACGAAGCGCTCTGGCGCCCAGAAATCCACCAGGATTTCCGAGCGGTCATCGAGCGTCACGACGCTGGCCTGGGTGGTAACGTTGTCGCCGACATTGATGGCGACGATACCGGCAATACCATCGATCGGGGCCAGAATATCGCGACGGCGTAGATTGAACTCGGCAGTGCTGACAGCAAGCTTTGCCGATTCCTCGGCAATCTGTGCGTCGAGCACGTCAAGCCGCGCGACCGATTGCAGGTTGCGATAGGAGCTGGACTTTTCAACCGCACTGCGCAGCGAGACGCGAGCCTTGTCCAGCTCGATCTTCTGTTCCTCGTCATCGAGACGCGCCAGAACCTCGCCCTTCTTGACCTTCTGGCCGGAGGCGACAAGGATCTCATCAATTGTGCCGCTCGCCTGCGGCATAACAACGACAGACTGGATGGCGGTGCCGCTTCCGATGGCGTTCAAACGGTCGTTGACCTTGTCCATCACAACGGTACGGGTGACGACCAGCGGCGCACGCTGACCACCCTGTCCCCTGCCGCCCTGCCCTGCCTGACCACCTTGGCCACCGGCCCTTGCCGGCTGCGCGCCCGAATCGGAACCGCCATTGTTGCTGCCGTTTCCAGCCACGCCGGGCTGGACAAGCGCCACGGCCTGTTGCGGAACGCCCATACGCACAAGCGCATGGCCCGCATCTGGACTGACGAAAAGCCATAGACAGAGACCTGCAAACAGCATGACGAGACTGAGGAGCAATTGCTTCCAGATGCGCATTCGGCACTCCGATGGGGAGGATGAGATCTTACAAGTCAAAGTATCACGTTTAGCAAGGACTTAAGCAATGCCAGATTGCCAACCTTGCCGAATTGTAACCTAACGGATTTTCACACCGGCGTGAACGGCGCTTAATCAAATGCCTTGAGGGGCTAACCGGTTGAAAACCTGCCGATCTGCCCGGCTTTTCTCCATCGCTGAGGCGGCAGGCTGGAATAAAAGCAGAACATGCTCTATGGCCATGTTCTTCGCAAATCATTAGATTGGCCTGATGACGAACAGTTTTGACGATATTCCGTTCTTCGACGAAGAGCCGGATCACACGCCACGCCAGAAGCCTGCCGCCCCGCCTGCCGGTGCAGCAACACCGGCGCCGGGTGGGCTTGGCCTTGCCGCCCGCGCCATGGCCGCGCGGGACCAGCACCGGATGCCCGACTATCTCTCCGGCCTCAACCCGGAACAGCGCGACGCCGTGGAAAGCATGGATGGCCCGGTTCTGGTGCTCGCCGGCGCCGGCACCGGCAAGACGCGGGTGCTGACCACCCGCATCGCCCATATTCTGGCGACCAACCGCGCCTATCCGAGCCAGATCTTGGCCGTCACCTTCACCAACAAGGCAGCGCGCGAGATGAAGGAGCGCATTGGCGTTCTCGTCGGCGGCGCCGTCGAGGGCATGCCGTGGCTCGGCACCTTCCACTCCATCGGCGTCAAGATCCTGCGCCGCCATGCGGAACTCGCCGGTCTTCGCTCCGATTTCTCCATTCTCGACACCGATGACGTGATCCGGCTGATCAAGCAGCTGATCCAGGCCGAAGGCCTTGATGACAAGCGCTGGCCGGCCCGCCAGTTCGCCGGCATGATCGACACCTGGAAGAACAAGGGCCTGACGCCGAAGGACATTCCCGAGGGCGATGCGCGCGCCTTTGCCAATGGTAAGGGCCGCGAGCTTTACGCCGCCTATCAGGGCCGGCTGAAGACGCTGAACGCCTGCGATTTCGGCGATCTTCTGCTGCACCCGATCGACATTTTTCGCCGCAACCCGGATATCCTGCGCGAGTACCACCAGAAATTCCGCTACATCCTGGTGGACGAGTATCAGGACACCAATACCGCGCAGTATATGTGGCTGAGGCTGCTCGCCCAGCGCCCGAAAGACGTGCCGCAAAACGTCTGCTGCGTCGGCGATGACGACCAGTCGATCTATGGCTGGCGCGGCGCGGAGGTGGACAATATCCTGCGCTTCGAGAAGGACTTTTTGGGCGCCAAGGTCATCCGTCTCGAGCGCAACTACCGCTCCACCGAACATATTCTCGGCGCTGCCGGCCATCTGATTGCCCATAACGAAGGCCGCCTCGGCAAGACGCTTTTTACCGAGCGCACAGATCCCGATGACGAAAAGGTGATCGTTCACGCCGCCTGGGATTCGGAAGAGGAAGCCCGCGCCGTTGGCGAAGAGATAGAGCAGCTGCAACGCTCCGGCCATGCGCTCAACAACATTGCGATCCTCGTGCGCGCTTCCTTCCAGATGCGCGAGTTCGAAGACCGGTTTGTGACACTTGGCCTCAACTACCGCGTCATCGGCGGCCCGCGCTTTTACGAGCGGCTCGAAATCCGCGATGCGATGGCTTATTTCCGCCTCGTCTGCCAGCCGGCCGACGATCTCGCCTTCGAGCGCATCATCAATACGCCGAAACGCGGCCTTGGCGACACCACCGTGCGCAACCTGCATGACTATGCCCGCGCTCGCGACATTCCGATGCTGTCTGCCGCCGGCGATATCATCGAGACGGACGAGTTGAAGCCGAAGGCGCGCAAGGCGCTGTTCGATGTGGTGCAAAGCTTTGCCCGCTGGAGCGAGCGGCTGGAAAACACGCCCCATACCGAGCTTGCCGAGCAGATCCTCGAAGAGTCGGGCTATACCGACATGTGGAAAAACGACAAATCCGCCGAAGGGCCCGGCCGCCTCGACAACCTGAAGGAACTCATCCGCTCGATGGAGGCGTTCGAGAGCATGCGCGGCTTCCTCGAGCACGTCTCTCTGGTGATGGATGTCGAGCAGAACGAAAACCTCGATGCCGTCTCGATCATGACGCTGCATTCGGCCAAGGGTCTGGAATTCGAAACCGTGATCCTGCCCGGCTGGGAAGAAGGCCTGTTTCCGCACCAGCGCGCGTTGGATGAAGGCGGCCGCTCGGGGCTGGAGGAAGAACGCCGTCTCGCCTATGTCGGCATCACCCGCGCAAAACGCCGCTGCCACATCTGGTTCGTTTCCAACCGGCGCATCCACGGGCTCTGGCAATCCACCATGCCCTCGCGCTTCCTCGATGAACTGCCGGCAGCCCACGTGGACGTGGCCGCCGCCGCCGATACCGGTTACGGCGGTTATGGCGGGCGCGGCGGTTATGGCCAATCGCGCTTCGACAAGGCCGAACCTTTCCAGAACTCCTACTCGACCCCCGGCTGGAAACGCGCCCAGGCCAACAAGACCGATGCCACCCGCGACAACTGGGGCAGCCGCTCCGGCCATGCGGTGGAGCGCATCGGCTACGGCGAAAGCGGCCCGAAGGCACGCACCATCGATGGCGAACTGGTGGCCAAATCGGTCGCCACCACGCCGTCGAAATTTACGGTCGGCGACCGCGTCTTCCACATAAAATTCGGCAACGGCCACGTCGCCTCCATCGAAGGCAACAAGCTGACCATCGATTTCGACAGGGCCGGCCAGAAACGCGTGCTGGACGGGTTTGTGGAGAAGGTCAGCTAACCCTCTCTCGCTTCCCCCGAGCTGGCAGAAAAGGACCGCCCGCATGAACCTTGCCGAAAGCGATTTTGTGGAGCTTGCCAAGTGGCGGCAGCATCTTCATGCCATGCCGGAGGTGTCCGGCGAGGAGCATGAGACGGCAGCGGAGGTGGTGCGGTTTCTGAAGGGCGTATCGCCGGACGAAATTGTCACCGGGCTTGGCGGTACGGGTGTCGCTGCGGTGTTCAAAGGCGCCGATGCCGGTCCGACCATTATGTTTCGTGCCGAACTGGATGCGCTTCCGATCGCAGAGCTGTCAAGCGACCTGCCGTATCGATCGCAGATCGCCGGCAAGGGCCACATGTGCGGCCATGACGGGCATATGGCGACGCTTGCAGCGCTTGCCGTTTCCTTCTCAAAAAAACGCCCGGCCTCCGGGCGCGTGATCCTGCTGTTCCAGCCGGCGGAGGAAACCGGAGCGGGTGCCGCGGCCGTTCTGGCGGACGAAAAATTCAAAACCCTCACGCCGGACTATACGTTTTCGCTGCACAATATGCCCGGTATACCCTTCGGCAAAAGCTGGATCCGGGCGGGTGCGGCCAATTGCGCCTCCTGCGGGCTGAAGATCAGTTTTAGCGGCAAGACGGCGCATGCCTCCATGCCGGAAACCGGTGTCTCGCCGGCCCCGGCCGTGGCAGCACTCATTCCGGCGCTGACGGACCTGCGCAAGGGCGATATCCGCGGCGGCGATCTTGTTCTGGCAACCGTCACGCATGTATCGGTCGGCGAACCCGCCTTCGGCATCGCGCCGGGTTCTGCCGAGCTTTGGGTGACACTGCGCACGGTGAACGACGATGCGATGGCGGAGGTGCGGGAAAAGGCCGAGGCGCTGGCAACGCATGCGGCCAAAGCGCATGGCCTTTCCGTCTCCTTCAGTTATCACGACGAGTTTCGTCACTGCATGAACGATGCAGACGCCGTCGACATCATCCGCGCGGCGCTCGATGCAGAAAACCTGCCGCACGAGGCGGGCGAGACATTCCGGGCATCGGAAGATTTCGGCCGGTTTGCGGATGTGTCGAAATCGGCAATGTTCTTTCTCGGCGCCGGTGAAAACCACCCGGCCCTGCATAATCCCACCTATGATTTTCCTGACGCGCTGATTCCGATCGGCGCCCGCATCTTCAAGCGGATTGCCGACGATCTTCTCGGCTGAACATCGTTCGCGACGGCATCATCTCCACATGAAAATGCCGCAGGCTCTTGCGGGCCTGCGGCATTTTTCGTGAAGACAGAAGAACAGGATCAGCCGTCGTTTTTCAGGTAATCGACCAGCGTGCGGCGGGCCTCACCAGCCGCTCCGCCATCCGTCGATGGCGGTGCGCCGCGCGGGTTGATCTTGCGCATGGCGGTTGCCGGGATGCTGCCGTTGTGGCGGTCGACGATGATCATGTGGGTGATTTCGCCGCGCTGGAAGGCTTTCAGGAACCGGTTGTAATCGGCAAAGGCGACGCAGCCGTGCGAATCGCCGCGTGTGCGCAGAAGGTAGCTATGAGCGAGAAGACCGGTGCGGCCGAGTGGTGCCACGCCATCGGTCGGCGTCAGGCGGATCGCGGCCACGCCGTGAAACAGCTGCTCGCGCATGGACAGCTTGTATGTGCCGGGCGGAGTCGGCCCGCGCATCTTCACATGGGTGAATTTCGGGTTGTCGCGCATTTCGCCGATGCCGGAATGGGCTTCGAGCTTTTCGCCGTTCGGCATGTGAACGACGCCGTTGGTGATGTCATAAACGGCAATCTTGGAGCCGCCGCGGTCGGGCCACGGCACAGCCGGCGTTATGCTCTTCATCGGGTTTTCAGGCCGGGCGAAGGCGAGTGCCTGCGGGGCTTCCTGCTCTTCCTCTTCGGCTTCCTGCGGAGCGCCGGTGCGGCCGGGCTTGACGACAGCACGCTCGGCCGGCTTGGCCATCGCGAGCGCCAGCGCATTGGCCGGCGGCCGGCCGACAGGCAGCGGACCTGCCATCGGCAGGCTGTCGTCTTCATCCGGGCCGATCGCCTGGGCCACGGCGAGTTCCGCCGGGCTCTGCAGGTCAGCCACTTCCACTTCGCCGCCTTCAGCATTGCCGGCGGGCGACGCGTCCCAGGCAGTTTCGGTGGGCGGTGCAATCAGCACGGTGTTTTCGAGCGCCGAAGCAAGCGCGGTTTTCACCGCCTCCCCTTCAGGGCGCTTCTCGGCAAGGCTTGCAAATTTCTTGGCATCTTCCGCCGCCGCCAATGCAACCGAAAGGCTGTCCTTGACGTTATCGGCTGCGGCTCGCGTGGCTGTGAGGTGGGCAAAATGCGCATCCTCCAGCCGGGCGGCCTTCGGTGTTGCGCCGGATGAGAGGCGTGAAAATTTCGCAACGCGAATCACGCGCTCGTCCGAGACCGGCGCAGCGAGCGGCTTAAGGTCGAGCGACGCGCGCAGTTGATAGCTGAAATTGGAAGGCTGGATGGAGGCCATGCTGTGCACGGTCGCCAAGGCTGCGATCATCCAGGCACCGACGGCAAGGCCGGTCCCCATCAGCATCGTATATTTCATCAGACCGCGCGTGGCGGGCGTCTTGGCTGGATATCGTGAGGTTCGTGGGACGGATCGCTCCGTCGCAAAAGCCAGTGCCATGATACGCTTCACCCTTTTACCGCTACTCGAACACACGGCACAAAACACCGCACACAAAAGGAGAGACCAACACCGGACCTGTGGCGCAGGCCCACGGTCTCTTCCGAACAGCGATCAGGATGACGAATTATGGTAACCAATGTGTTTACGTGGCCCCCTCTTCAGTACGAAGGCCATTATAAACGGATACGGCCGGAAGTTTAGCGAAAATGCGACAAAGGCACGGCAAAGCCTCAAATTTGCCGCGCCTTCGCAATTTCCGGTAGAAATTCTATGGTTTATCCATCGTTACCACGCACTTTTACGCGTTCAAAAAAGAACCACGGGCGCAAACGAACCCCGATCACATTTCCGGCAAAAGCAGCAATCGCCCAGAGATAGCCGTGCAGGCTGCCGGATGCGATCCCGGAAAAGTAGGCGCCGATATTGCAGCCGTAGGCGATTCGCGCGCCGTAACCGAGAAGCAGACCACCCACCACGGCGGCAAGCACCGAGCGCAAGGGAATATCGAGCGAGGGTGCAAATTTTCCCGCAAGGGCCGCCGCCAGCATGGCGCCGGCGATAATGCCGAAATCCATGACCGAGGTGACATCGGCAAACACGCTGGATGCCAGCGCCTTGGCATTGCCCGGCGTCTGCCAGTAGGCCCATTGCGCCACATCAATGCCGATCAGTTGCGCGCCCTTGGCGCCCCAGAGCGCAAAGGCCGACGTGATGCCCCAGGGACGGCCGGCAATCGCAAGCGTCGCGAAGTTGAGGAGCACCAGTGCCACGGCACCGGCCACCAGTGGCCAGGGACCGCGCAGATAACGCTGGAAGCCGGTGCGAACAGGGAGAGGCTCCTGTTCCAGACTGCCGCGCCGGCGCCGTTCCACAACGACAGTGATGGCGGCAATCGCGCCAAAGATCAGCAATGAGACGACAATGCCGCCGAGTGCGCCAAAACTCTGGAAAAGAGCGGTCGGCGGCAGCGACGGAAGGCTTGCCCACCAGTCGAAATGGATGGTGCCCAAGAGCGAGCCGACGATGAAGAAGAACAGCGTCACCAGCATGCGGGCATTGCCGCCGCCGGCGGTAAACAGCGTGCCCGACGCACATCCACCGCCAAGCTGCATGCCGACGCCGAACATGAAGGCGCCGGCGATGACGCCGAGACCGGCGGGCGAAATGTTGCCGCGCACCTCATGGCCAAACAGCGTGCCGCCTGACAGAACCGGGAAAAACAGGATGACGGCAAGCGCCAGCAGCAGCATCTGCACGCGAAGTCCGCGCCCCCTGCCCTCTGCAATGAACACGCGCCATGCCGACGTGAAACCAAAAGCGGCGTGATACAGCGAAATGCCAAGCGCCCCGCCAATCAGAAACAGTGCGCCCTGCGCCGGGCCATGGGTAAAACCGAGCGCCAGCGTGCCGGCCACCAGCACCAGAAGCGCTGCAAGCCCCGGCGCGCCAAGCGGCGGCAGGCTCGATGCGCGTGGCGCAATCGAAGAGTTTGCGAAAGTCATGACGATCTCCTGAAGGTATGCGCTTGAGATAGGGCGCAAGGCCCGCCGGTTCGAGGAATGTCGTTCCAAGTTCGCCGCAAGCAGCGGAAAGACGTTCCTGCCGAGCGGGAACGACGCTTCTGCGACGACGGTGCTTGATCCGCCGCGTGAGGCTTGGCATCTTGAGCGATCAACACGCATGGAGACGATCATGAAGGCCCTGCTGCTCATCGATATCCAGAACGGTTTCTGCCCTGGCGGAAACCTGCCCGTGGCGGGGGGAGACCAGATCGTGCCCATCGTCAACCGGCTGATCGAGGAAGGCTCCTATGATCTGGTGGCGGCCTCGCAGGACTGGCACCCCGAACACCATGGCAGCTTTGCCTCGCAGCATCCGGGCACAAAACCGTTCGACATGGGCGAACTCTCCGGCCAGCCGCAGGTGCTGTGGCCGGATCACTGCGTGCAGGGCACGCCGGATGCCGACTTTCATCCTGACATCAACACGGATGCCATCGACTATATCCAGCAGAAGGGTGAAAACCCTGCGGTGGACAGCTATTCCGCCTTTCGCGACAACGATCAGGCCGCCATTACCGGCCTTGCCGGATACCTTCGGGCGCAGCAGGTGAGCGAACTTGATATCTGCGGCCTCGCCACCGATTACTGCGTCAAGTTTTCCGCACTCGATGCCCGCGCCATGCTGCCGGATGTGAAGGTGCGCTTCATCGAGGATGCCAGCCGGGGCATCGACCCCAAGGGCGTTGCCGCCGCCATTGCCGAAATGCGCGACAACGGTGTGGTGATCGTCACCAGCGGTGCAATCCTCGCCGACTAAATGCTGCAGCCGGCAGTCACTGGGGGTGGACGTCATCATCCCCAACTGCCGGTTTCAACGAAATGCATCATGGTATCAGTATTCCTGTCTTGTCCCCATTGATGGAGCGCTTTACCAGCGGGGTTCACCAAGGGGACAGGATATGCGCAGCACTCTTTTCCGGCAGGGCGCCAAAGCCGGCATGGTCATCGGATTTTCAACGCTGCCCTTCGGACTGCTGTTTGGCGCAGTCGCCGTTGATGGCGGCATGACGCCTTTCGAGGCCACGATGATGAGCGGCATCATTTTCGGCGGCGCCAGCCAGCTGGTCGGCGTGCAGATGTTTGGCACCAACGTTCCCGCATGGCTTATCGTGCTTTCCGTCTTTGCGGTAAACTTCCGGCACATCCTTTATTCCGCAGCGCTTTCCCCGCATTTGCGCACCTATTCGCGTCCGGCTCGTCTCGGCGCGTTGTTTTTCCTGACAGACCCGCAGTTTGCGGAAGCCTCCAAACAGGTCGACCAGCACGGCAAGGTCGAGCCCGCCTGGTACTTTGGCATGGCCTTCGTGGTTTATGGGCTCTGGGTTACAAGTTCGGCCATCGGCGCCCTGTTCGGGCGGATGGTCGGCAATCCGGCATCGATGGGCTTTGACGTGCTGCTGCCGGTCTATTTCCTCGGCCTCGTGCTAGGCTTTCGCCGGCGCCCGCTGTTTTCCGCCGTGGTGCCGGTCAGCGCCGTTGCCTCCATCCTTGCCATGCACACGGTCGGATCGCCCTGGCATGTCAGCATCGGTGCGCTGGCAGGCGTCATTGCTGCCGTTATCCTGCACAAGCCCGCCCAAACCGTCCGTGACGGGGAGACGCTCTAATGGACCATCTGACCGATCTCCACACCGCGCTGGTCATTTTAGCGGCAGGCCTTGCGACCTACCTGACCCGGATTGGCGGCCATCTTCTGATCAGCAATATGACGCGGATCCCGCCACGGCTGGAGACGGCGCTGAATGCGGTTCCGGCAGCGGTTCTCACCACGCTGGTGGCGCCGGCCTTCTTCGATGGCGGCATCGAGGTGAAGATCGCCATGGTGGTGGCGCTGCTGGTGGGACTGCGCCATCCCGGCCTGCCGCTGCTGGTGGCCGGCTGGGGCGCAGCCATGCTGCTGCGCCACTTCGTCGTTTCCTGATTCTTTCCCGAAGACGACGTCAGAGCGGCTGCGTCGCCTGCTCCAGCCAAGACAGGACGTCTGCATCCGCGATGAGCGGCGAGAGCTTTTCGCGCACGGTGGCGTGATAGGCATCAAGCCACTGGTGCTCCTCCTCGGTCAACAGTGCCTTGACCACCAGCCGCCGGTCGATCGGGCACCAGGTCAGCGTCTCGAACCCCATCATCGGCAGGTCGCCACCCTCTATAGGCTGCAGGTCCGTGATATAAATCAGGTTCTCGATGCGAATGCCGAACGAGCCGGGTCGGTAATAACCGGGCTCGTTGGAGAGGATCATGCCGGGCAGCAGTTCCTGCGTCGAAAGACGGGCGATGCGCTGCGGACCCTCATGCACGGAGAGATAAGAACCAACGCCATGGCCGGTGCCATGGGCAAAATCGGCGCCGGCCTTCCAGAGCGCGATGCGCGCCAGCGGATCGAGATCGCAGCCGCGCGACCCTTTTGGAAAGCGCGCCACGGAAATGGCGATCATACCCTTCAGCACCAGCGTGAAGAACTTTTTCTGTTCCTCCGGCACCGCGCCGATGGCAACCGTGCGGGTAATGTCCGTCGTGCCGTTGATGTATTGCGCGCCGGAATCGATGAGGAACAGTTCACCGGGTTCCAGCACCCGGTCCGTTTCGGTCGTAACCCGGTAATGCATGATGGCGCCATGCTCGCCGGCGCCGGAAATCGTGTCGAAAGAAATATCCTTCAACGGGTTCTGCAGGCTTTCACCGACGCGGGCGCGAAACGCTTCCAGCGCATTGACCGCCCTGATTTCGCTGACCGTGCCCGGCTGCTGGCCATCGAGCCAATGGAGGAAGGCGACCATCGCCGCGCCATCCTGCACATGAGCCTCTGCCGAACCACGAAGCTCCACGGCATTCTTGATCGCGCGCGGCAGACGGGCAGGATCCGTCGCCTCGACCACGACGCCGCCGGCATCCTCGATCACCTTTGCCAGCGCGATTGCCGTTGCATCGGCATCGATCAGCATTTTTGCGCCGCCGGTCGCGTAATGCGCCAGCCGTGCCGGAAGCTCCGACGGTTCGAACCGTGAAGCCAGCGCATCGAGATGACGGGCCGCCTCCGCGCCAACCTTTTGCGCGGCGATAAACAGCTCGGCCTTGCCATCATCGAGAATGATGGCGCGCGCCAGGGGATGCGGCGTATGCGGCACGTCGGCGCCGCGGATGTTGAAGATCCAGGCAATCGAGGAGGGATCGGCAATGAGAACCGCGCGGGCCCCCTTGTCGGTGAGGCCTGCGGCGATTGCGGCAATCTTTTCAGCAGCGGGCTTGCCGGCATGCATGTCCTGCTGCACGGCAACCGCGCCCATCGGCTCGGCCGGACGATCGTGCCAGACAGCATCGAGCGGATTGTGATCGAGGATGACGAGGCTTCCGCCGCGCGCCGCAAGTGCCGTCGTCAGCCGCTTCACTTCGGCGCCGGCGTGCAGCCAGGGATCGATACCAAGACGCAGGCCCTTCGGCGCATGGGTCGCAATCCAGCTGTGCGGCGGCTCGCCGACCAGATCGCCGGGCGTGAAGGTTTCTGCATCCACCTGCTGGACGAGCTGCGTCGTATAACGCCCATCGACAAACACGATCGCCTGCGACCGCAGGATCAGCGCCATGCCGGCCGATCCGGTAAAGCCTGTCAGCCATGACAGGCGCTCAGCCGAAGCCGGCACATATTCGCCCTGGAATTCATCGGCACGCGGCACAAGAAAACCGTCGATCCCGAGGTCATCGAACCGCTCGCGAAGGGTTTTGACGCGCGCCGGGCCGGCAGCGGGGGACGAAGTGGTTTCGAACGACTGGAACATGGATCTACTTTCGATAAGGGCGATTCCGTTTCGGGCGCGATGTTACCCGAAAATCATCGCCGGACCAGATAACCGCGCAAATGATGCGCAATTGTGCAGGGATGAGGCACAATCCTCCTCAAAAACCACAACCTATGCATCTGAAGCATGACACCCGTGACGCAGCACCCCTGACTGAACAGCGAAAAACCGCCTATATCTCCATCAACAGGTGAGCGAGAAACCTCACCGACCACAAAGGACCGCTGACATGGCAAATTCATTTTTCCGCAATGCATTCGACCGCGTCGTTGCAGCACGCGAACGCCAGGCAAGCCGTTACGTCACCGGCGCCCTGATGTATCTCGACAACGAAACGCTTGCAACGCTTGGCACCAGCCAGGAAGAACTGCGCCGCAAGGGTGCGACACGCTACGTGTTCTGATCAGCCATCGCATCGGCTTTCCTCCCGGCCGTCGACTTGCCAGAATACGCATAAGACCCGCTTGAGCACCTCCCCAACGGCTCGCGGGTCGGATCGGTCTCCTCCAGGTCCGATCAACTCCAAGGCGGCACCTCCGGGTGTCGCCTTTTCGTTTGCCTGCGATACGCTATGCATTCAACGCAATGCTGCGCCGCAAAAAGACGAGGACTACGCGCCGTGACGCAGGTGGATCGTCACCCAGCCGTTGCGCCAGATGGTGCGCACATGGGCAAGGCCTGCACCATTATAGGCGGCGATCACCTTCCAGCGCTGCGAGGCCAGAATTCCCGACAGGATGACATCGCCGCCCGGCGACAGATGCGTTGCAAGCTGCGGCGCCATCTTGATCAGCGGCCGTGCCAGAATGTTGGCGATGATGAGGTCGAAAGGCCCATGGCGACGGAAGGCGGACGAATGAAAGCCCGGCGCCGTCTCCAGCGTAATGCCCTGCACGATGCCGTTCAGCCGCACGTTTTCAGCCGCCACGCGCACGGCAACCGGATCGATGTCGGTGGCAAGAACCGGAATATTGGCAAGCTTCCTCACACCGATGGCGAGAACGCCGCTGCCGGTGCCGAGATCGAGCGCATTGCGCGGCGGATGCGCCCGCATCACGCGGGCAATGGTTTCCAGGCAGCCTGCCGTGGTGCCGTGATGGCCGGTGCCAAAGGCCTGGCCCGCATCGATTTCGATGGCGAGATCACCGGCTCGTGCCTTGTCGCGATCATGTGACCCATGCACCAGGAACCGCCCGGCGCGCACCGGCTTCAGGCCTTCCAGCGATTTTGCGATCCAGTCGATGTCGGGCAGCACTTCGCGGGTGATTTCGAGACCGGGATATGCCTCGCCGATCGTTTCGGCAAAGCGCCTCAGCACCTCGTCCTCGTCAGCGCGCATCATATAGACGGAAGCTTCCCAGCGGTCGGCCTTTTCATCCACCTCGGTGGTGCCGATGGCGAAATCCTCCTCGCCGAAGCAAAGCGACAGCAAGTCGAGAATGTCTTCCGATTCGCGCTCGGTGACGGTGACGTAGAGGCGGATCTCACTCAAGGTCTGGTTCTTTCTGCGGCTGGCTTTTCGTGACGGGCATGTCGCGGCCCATCGATACGAAAATCAGCCATGCCACAAAACCTTCCGCCGCATCAAGCAACAGCTTGGATCTTCATGGCCGGCATCAGCCCTTGATCAGGTTTTCCAGCTTCTTCATCGCCGCATCCGGGTTTTCGCCATAGGCAATCGTGCCGGCAAAACGTCCGCCCTTGTTCAGCAGAAACACCGAGGCGGTGTGATCCATGGTGTAGTCGCCGTTCGGATCCTTCTCGTCCACCGGGACCTTGCGGGCATAAACGCGAAAGCCCTTGACGACGTCGGCAATCTTGCCCGGATCGCCGGAGATGCCGGTAACGCGGTCGGTGACGTTGGAGACATAACGCCCGAGCAGTTCCGGCGGATCGCGCTCGGGATCGACGGTGATGAAATAGGCATTCATCTTGGTGCCATCAGGGTCCACCTGGTGCAGCCAGCCGTTCAGCTCAAACAGCGTGGTCGGGCACACTTCCGGGCAATGGGTGAAACCGAAGAACAGCGCTGTCGGCTTGTCCTGAAAGGCCTTTTCGGTGATCGGCTGGCCGTTTTGCGCCACCAGTGTGAAAGGAACGCCAAACGGACCTTCCGCGATATCCTTGTTGGAGCGCGTCACTTCAAGCGTCAGCCAGCCCAATACGGCGGCCATCACGGCGCAGGCAATCCACAAGGCTATTCGGATGGTCTTCATGGCGGATGCGGGCTCCCGGCGACATTATGTTCGCTCCTCTTTAAGCCCTGCCCTGCCCGGCTGCAATTCAAGAACGCGTTCAACCACCTCGGCGCGCTGGATTGCCGCAACCGGCAGCGGCCGATGCACCCTAATGCTGCCCCTACATGCACCAGGCAGCAAGGCTTTGCGACATCGCAAGGTAGATGGCAGAGCCATGCATGATCCAACCATAAGCTGCAAAAGCGCAGATGCCGCTCAGAAACACCGCCGAGGCGACCCATAAAGGCAAATATGAAGGATGCTCAGGTAACCGCATGGCAACTTTCTGGTCCAACACTGATCCTGTGCGAAGTTCTTACTTGCCATATCAGGATTAGCGAATGTTTAACACCTGTTTGAGACAGTTTTGGTGCGAGTTGACGTAACTGCCGGTGCATGAACGCGCCTTTTCCCGAACCGCATCCAGCATTGTACAGCGTCCTCGTCTTCCCAGCCAGGGCCTCAACAGGAACGAACAGCACTCATGACCAGCACAACCGGCAGCAGGACAATGTCAGTAGGCCAGCGCCTGATGACGCTCGGCGGCGCAGCCTTTATCGGAATGGGAGCGATCGTGACGATCGGCTGGTACCAGCAGGGGCGCGTCGAGACCGGGCTCAACCAGGCCGTGGAGATCAACCGGCAGGTCGAGAATCTAGCCGCGCTGAAATCCGATAGCCTGGAGATGATTCTTGCCGCGATGGATACGATCGTCGACAAGGACGAAGGCAAGGTGCAGCCAGAACGCGTCCAGCTGATCGCCGAGTCGGCCAAGAAACTGGAGGCTGGCGCAGCAGACGTCGCAAAACTGGCCGCCCTCGTCGGGCAGCCAAGCCTTTCCGCATCGTTTGCAGGTGACGTGGCAACCGTCGCCAAAGCCATTCAGGTGGACCTGACGAAACTGGTGGAAACGCGCGCTTCGGAGGACGCCTTCGATGCCATTGACGACGCCATCGACGGCGGCGGCGAAAAGATCACCACGACACTCAGCGAAATCGCCAGGCTCGGCAGCGCCTTTGCAGCCGAAAACATTGCAACGGTAGAGAAAACATCGAGCAACTCGCTCTGGATCCAGTTCATCTGCGGGCTTGTCGCCATGGCCTTTGTCACCGTTCTGCAGATGATCCACGGCGGCGCTATCCGCCGTGGCATCAGAGACCTGAAGGACAGCATGCAGCGCATCGTGGCCGGAGACTGTGACACGCCGGTACCGGGGCTCGGCGCCAGCGACGAGATCGGCGACATGGCGCGCGCCACCGAAATCTTCCGTCAGGCCAATCTCGACAAGATCCGGCTGGAACAGGAAACGCAGGAAAACCGGGCGCGCACCGAACAGGCCACCCGCGAGCGCGACGCGGTGCAAAAGGCCGATGCCGAAGCGATCAACACCGCAACGCAGGCACTTGCCGCCGCCCTCACCCGCCTTTCGGAAGGCGACCTCAGCGTCGCCATCGACCGCCCCTTCCGCGAGGACCTGGAGCCGGTGCGCGCCGACTTCAACCGGTTGACGGAAAAGCTGCGGATGATCATGACGGAGATTTCCGGCAGTTCCAGTTCCATCCAGGCCAATGCCCAGCAGATGCGCTCTGCCGCAGACGATCTGGCCAAGCGCACCGAACAGCAGGCAGCAGCGCTTGAAGAAACCTCGGCAGCGCTGGAGCAGATTACCCGCACGGTGCGCAACGCAACCGACCGGGCCGAAGGCGCCAGCAAGATGGTGAGCAACGCCAAGGACTTTGCCGAACGTTCCTCTCAGGTGGTGACCGATGCCATGGCCGCCATGGAACGCATCGAAGGCGCCACCGGCGAAATCGGCAAGATCATCAACGTGGTCGAGGAAATCGCCTTCCAGACCAACCTTCTGGCGCTGAATGCCGGCGTTGAAGCCGCGCGTGCGGGCGAAGCCGGCAAGGGTTTTGCCGTCGTTGCCCAGGAAGTGCGCGAGCTTGCCGGCCGCGCATCGGGCGCTGCCAAGGATATCAAGGCGCTCGTCACCCGCTCCAGCGGCGAAGTGCAGACCGGCGTTGCGTTGGTACGCGCCACCGGCGAGGCGCTGCACCGTATCGGCGATGACGTCTTGAAGATCAACGACGACGTCGGCGCCATCGTCACCTCGGCGCGCGAACAGTTCGTCGGCCTGTCGGAAATCAACTCCGCCATCGGCCAGATGGATCAGACCACCCAGAAAAATGCGGCCATGGTGGAGGAAACCAATGCCTCCAGCCATACGCTCGCCAGCGATGCCGAAAACCTGACCCGCCTAATGGGCCAGTTCCGCATCGAAAGCGCGGGGCCGCGCGCTGTCGAGATGACAAGCGCCCCCGCCCAGTCCCGCCCCTCTCCCGCCCGCAACCTGATGAACAGGGTTGCGAGCGCCATCACCAGCAGCAGGCCGGCAGCGGGTTCGCTCGCTGTCGCCACCAAAGAACAATGGGAAGAATTCTAACCATGACGAACGCTATCAAGAAGACCGGCGCCTATCTCGAGATCGTCTCCTTCCACCTCGGCGACCAGGAGTTCTGCATCGACATCATGGCCATCCGCGAAATCCGCGGCTGGGCTCCGGTGACGCCGATGCCGCACACGCCGCCTTACGTGCTCGGCCTCATCAACCTGCGCGGCGCGGTGATCCCTGTTATCGACATGGCCTGCCGTCTCGGCATGAAGATGACCGAACCGTCGGAACGTGCGGCGATCATCGTCACCGACATCGCCGGCAAGCTGGTCGGACTGCTGGTTGAACAGGTGTCGGACATGATGACGATCAAGAGCGAAGATCTGCAGCCGGCGCCGGAAATCATTCCGGAAGCCCAGCGCGCCTTCTGCCGTGGCATCGTGGCGCTGGAAAAGACCATGGTCTGCTTCCTCAACCTCGACACGGTGATTGCCGACGAACTGGCGCAGGCTGCCTGATCCGCGAAAGCGGTTGGCTTGGTACGTCCAGAATGCTGCTGATGGATGGCGATGCCCCGGTCCTTGCGACCGGGGTTTTCGGCGTTATCTCGCCCTCACTTCGGTTGGCCCTTCGTCCAGGTGACGGCCTGGTTGAACAGCGGCACCGTGGAAATCGCCATCTTGGCCGAGCCGTCGGTCAGTTCGCGCGTGTGGACGAGGTAGACCAGCGTGTTGTTTTCCTTGTCATAGATCCGGTTGACGACCATCTTTTTCCAGATCAGCGACATGCCCTGCTTGAACACTTCCTCGCCGCCCTTGGAGAGCGAGATATCGCCGATCTCGATCGGCCCGGTCTGGCGGCAGGCGATGGAATTGTTGGAGGGGTCTTCGAACCATTTGCCGTTCTTCAGCCGGTCCAGCACGCCGCGATCGAAATAGGTGACGTGGCAGGTGACGCCCTTCACCTTGGGATCGGTGACGGCGTCCACGATGATATCGTTGCCCATCCAGTCGACGCCGACTTCCCCGACCACGTCGGCTAAGGATGGAGAGGCCATCAGCGCACCAAAAACGGCGGCGGCGGCAAGAAAAAGAGGGGCGCGCATGAACAAGGTCTCCATCAGGGAATGCTGATCACGAGATAGGCATCGGACGGTCGATTGCAAGACGGTCGCGCGCCGGGCAGACGTTCAGCGCTTGCGCAGCGTGCAGGCCGTATAACCACCGGCATACAGCCGCCCAACCGTCATGCCGATGTGCAGCGGAATGTCGCGAGCGTGAGCGGCCCCGACAGTGCGGGCAATGGCAAGCGTCGCCTCCGCGCAGATCGCAGCGTCTTCCGCTGCATTGTGATGTTTGAACCGCAGGCCGAGATGGGCGGCGAGCACGTTCAGCTTATGCGATGTCAGGTGCGGCCAGACGTTTTTCGCCATCTTGACGCTGCAGAGATAGGAAAGCTCCGGATAGGACTGGCGGTAAAGATCGAGACAGGCGCGCCAGACGCTGAAATCAAACGCCGCATTATGGGCAATCATCGTGGCGCCGGCAAAATCGTCAATGAACTCATCCATCACCTCGGGAAACTCGCCCGCATCCTCCACATGCTCCGGCCGGATGCCGTGGACGGCAATGTTGAAGGAGGAAAAGCGCATGTCGCGCGGCCGGATCATCCGCTCCTCGACGCGCACCACCCGCCCATCCTCGATCCAGGCGAGACCGACCGAACAGGCGCTGCCGCGCTGCTCGTTGGCGGTTTCGAAATCGATGGCAATGGTTTTCAAGGGCGATGTCCCGGCGGATGTTGTGCGGATGGTTCTATCCCCCGGTGCTGATTCGGCAAAGCCATCTTGACGACAGGCGAACCGTCTGAGACCTTAAGCCCATGATCAATCTGCGCACCCATCTTGTGATGACCCACACCATCCGCCCTGCAGGGCGTGTGGACGGTCGGCGCATGGCCTGATCAGTCCACACTTCCCTGCCGGTTAAGGCAGGGACCCGTCACATGGCTCTGCCTCGGCTTTTACCAAAACCCGAGAGAGCACGATGCGAGACGAACCACCCGCACAACGACCCAATCCCGATTTTATCATCCGCGCCGCGCGCCCCTCCGATGTCGAGGCGATCACAGCACTTGTGAACCTGCCGGGCTTTCGCCGGGGAACGCTTCGCCTGCCCTACCAGAGCATCACCGAAACCGCCCGTCGCTTCAGCGACGCCAACCCCAACACTCAAGGGCTGGTGGCGGAGTTGAACGGTGAGATTGTCGGCGAGATCGGCCTGATGCGGCAGACCGGTCGACGCGCGCATGTGGCCTCCATCGGCATGGGCGTTCATGATGCGCATGCCGGCCGCGGTATCGGCTCGGCGCTGATGGCCGCCGTCATAGATCTTGCCGACAACTGGCTGAACTTGCGCCGCCTGGAACTCACCGTCTTCGTGGACAACGAACCGGCGCTGGCGCTCTACAAAAAGTTCGGCTTTGCCGTGGAAGGCACCCACACCGATTTTGCTTTCCGCGATGGGGCGTTTGTGGATGCGTATGCGATGGCGCGGGTGAAATGAAGCGCACGCCGCCCCCCTCATCGAAATAGATGGCCAGTTGATCTTTGCGCCAGCCGCCCCCTCATCCGCCCTTCGGGCACCTTCTCCCCGAGGGGAGAAGCGAATTGTAAGCGCCGCGGCCTTTCAAATGGCAATAAGCTCAAACGCCAACCCCATCCCGCTTCTCCCCACCGGGGAGAAGATGCCGGCAGGCAGATGAGGGGGCCGTTCGGAAGGACGGTGGCTATGGGTTGCCCTTGGCGCGTGTGGCAAGAAAATGGCTTAAGCTGACCTTTGCGCCAGCTGCCCCCTCATCCGCCCTTCGGGCACATTCTCCCCAAGGGGAGAAGCGAACCAAAAGCGTTGCGGTGGTCATCGAAACAGACGAACAGTTGATCTTTGCGCCAGCCGCCCCCTCATCTGCCTGCCGGCATCTTCTCCCCGAGGCGAGAAGCGGGATGGGGTCGACGTTTCAGCCTCTTCCATCTGAGGGGCCGCAGCGATGGCGGTTCTCTTCTCCCCTCGGGGAGAAGGTGCCCGAAGGGCGGATGAGGGGGCGGCTGGCTACGACGGTCAAATCACCGGGGCCTAGCAAACCTCCCTCACCCGCCGATCAGCGCCAGCCACTCATCCTCGTCCATCGTCTGAACGCCAAGCTCTGCCGCCTTGGCCAGTTTCGAACCCGCACCCGGACCGGCAACCAGAATGTCGGTCTTTTTCGACACCGAGCCGGCCACCTTGGCGCCGAGGCTTTCGGCGCGGGCCTTGGCCTCGTCGCGGGTGAATTTTTCGAGGCTGCCGGTAAACACCACCGTCTTGCCCGCCACGGGACTGTCGGTCGTCACCGGCTGTTCGGCCTCCTGCGGCGTCACTTCCGATAGAAGGCGCCCGATCACCTCGACATTGCGCGGCTCCTTGAAAAATTCAACGATGGCGCGCGCCATCACCTCACCAATGCCCTCGATGTTGTTCAAATCCGTCCAGGCATCGCCGGACAGGCTTGCCGCCTCCTTCATGGCCGCCTCGAAGACAGAATAGCTGCCATAGGCGCGTGCCAGAAGCTTTGCCGTGGTTTCGCCGACATGGCGGATG
Organism: Neorhizobium sp. PAMB6716; assembly: GCF_058242805.1. NCBI lineage: Bacteria > Pseudomonadati > Pseudomonadota > Alphaproteobacteria > Hyphomicrobiales > Rhizobiaceae > Neorhizobium > Neorhizobium sp. PAMB6716. Next base: position 921,570 of record NZ_CM177835.1, on the reverse strand, counting down.
CCGAGCGCGAAGATGAAGCGGTGGAGCGCGATCTGGCGACGCTCATCAATTGCGTCATACAGTTTCCGGACGCTGACCTTGCCGAAACCATCGATGTTTTCGAGCTTGGTGAGGCTCGAGCCCTCCTGTCGTGCCTTCAGCGTAAAAATATCCGGCGCGGTGCGGATCTGCAGTGCGGGATCTTCCGCGTCAAAGAAGAAATCGATCTGCTTTGCGCCGAGGCCCTCGATATCAAAGGCATTGCGCGAGACGAAATGTTTCAGATGCTCCTTGGCCTGTGCCGAACAGGTAAAACCGCCGGTGCAGCGCATGACCGAATCGAGCTTTCCGGTCTTCTCGTTGCGCTCACGCACCGCATGGCTGCCGCAGACCGGGCATTTCGGCTGGAGCACGTATTCACGGGCGTCTTCGCTGCGTTTTTCGAGCACCACATCCAGCACCTGCGGAATGACATCGCCGGCGCGCTGGACGATCACGGTATCACCGATGCGGATATCATGGCCTTCGGGGCGGATGCGCTCGCCGGAATTGCCGATGCCCTTGATGTAATCCTCGTTATGCAAGGTGGCATTGGTGACGACCACGCCACCGACAGTAATCGGGGTCAGCCGCGCCACCGGCGTCAGCGCACCGGTGCGGCCAACCTGAATGTCTATGGCCTCCACCGTCGTAAAGGCCTGTTCGGCGGGAAACTTGTGGGCGGTGGCCCAGCGCGGTGAGCGCGAGCGAAAACCCAGACGCTGCTGCAGGGCAAGCTCGTCCACCTTGTAGACGACACCGTCGATATCGTAATCGAGGTCCGGGCGCTGCAGGCCGATCTCGTGGTAATGCGCCAGAATTTCGGCAACCGAGGTCAGCCGTTTCATCAGCGGGTTGATCGGAAAGCCCCAGTCGCGAAAGGTTTCCACCATGCCCATCTGGGTCGTCGCCGGCATGTCCGACATCTCTCCCCAGGCATAGGCAAAAAAGCGCAGCTTGCGGCTTGCCGTCACTTTTGCGTCGAGTTGGCGCAGCGAACCCGCCGCCGTGTTGCGCGGGTTGACATAGGTCGGCTTGCCCTGCGCCTCCATCTGGGCGTTCAGCGCCAGAAAATCGCTTTTCGCCATATAGACCTCGCCGCGCACTTCGACGATTTCAGGCACACCCGCCGGCAGCTGCTGGGGAATTTCGGCGATGGTGCGGATATTGGCCGTGACGTTTTCGCCCGTCGTGCCATCGCCGCGCGTCGCAGCGCTCACCATGCGGCCGTTCTCGTAGCGGATCGACATGGAGAGCCCGTCGATCTTCGGCTCGGCGGTAAACGCAATCGAATCATCCGGGAGACGGCCGAGGAAGCGATAGACCGAGCCGATGAAATCACCCACGTCCTCGTCGGAAAACGTGTTGTCGAGCGAGAGCATGGGGCGGGCGTGGGTGACAGGTCTGAAAATCGCAGCCGGTGTGGCCCCAACTTTGGCGTTCACTTGATATTGCAGATCAACTAGCTTTTCACCTTGAAGCAGGAACGTTGCAAAAGCCTTCTTTAGCTCATCGTATTCTGCATCAGCCATAATTGGAGTATCGTATGTATGATACATTTCATCAGCAAAATCCATAAAATCTTTTATCTTTTGAATACGTTCAACCGCCTGTATGGATCTGGCGGACAAGTATTTTTTTATCTCCATCACCTTCGCGCGCTCATCATTTTTGCGAGAAAGCGTTTTATGAAATGAGTAAAGTTCTTCTATAGTGCCTGAGCCACCACGATGGTAAAATTTTTCCAGCATTGCGACAAAGTCAGACTTATGTAGATTCAGAGAAATCTTGAGATAATCGTCTGCAATGTAGCTCAACTTCTCGTGAAGCTCTCGCCTTTCCTTAGCTGAAACCTGGGACACGATAGCGGGGCTATCAGGCCTCCTAAGATCAGGAAAGATTGCTTCAATTTCCTCATTGCGTCGGAGCAAATCCCCTACTCTCTGCCGTTCAGAGATAGACAAAGAAGAACTTTCCACCTTTTTCCGCAACTCATCGTAATCTCGAGCAATCTGCGCAAGTTCAGCAGACGCCTCAAGAGCGGTAAGAGTTTCGGCAGGTGCTTGTTCGACTGACATTGGGCTCAACTCCTGGCACTTAGGAGTCGGTTTTTAGAGCTTTTTCTCAAATTGGAAAGAGCGAAGCGACGCTCAGGCGCTGCCCGAAAGCAGCCGGGCGGCGGCAGCCCTTGCCTCATCCGTCACGGACGCACCAGACAACATGCGCGCAATCTCTTCGGCACGATGTTCCGGCGCCATGGTCGCCACGCGCGTTGCAATCTTGTCGGAGCCGTCGCTGGCCGGCCCCTTGGAGATGAGGAGATGGGTCGCCGCGCGTGCGGCCACCTGCGGCGCGTGGGTGACGGAGAGAACCTGCACGGTCTGGGATAGCCGCTTCAGCCGCTGGCCGATGGCATCGGCAACCGCACCGCCGACCCCGGTGTCGATTTCATCGAACACCAGCGTCGGGGCAGAACCCCGGTCGGCCAGCGCCACCTTGAGCGCCAGCAGGAAGCGGGACAGCTCGCCGCCGGAGGCAACCTTCATGATCGGGCCGGGGCGCGTGCCGGGGTTGGTCTGCACGTGGAATTCCACGGTATCGATGCCGTCTGCCGTCGCATTGTCGGGATCGGCGGTGACATTGACCATGAAGCGGGCGCGCTCCAGCTTCAGCGCCGGCAGTTCTGCCATCACGGCCTCTGCCAGTGCGTCGGCTCCGTTGTGGCGCTTTTCGGACAGAGACAGCGCGGCACGATCAAAGTCTGCCTTGGCTGATGTCGCAGCCTTTTCCAGCTGCCCCAGACGTTCTTCCCCGGCATCGAGATCGGCAAGGTCTGCCACCATCTTTTCGGCAAGCGCCGGCAGGTCGGCAACGGCGACGGCATATTTGCGGCTGGCGGCACGCAGCGCAAACAGGCGTTCTTCAACGCGCTCCAGTTCGCGCGGATCAAACTCCGTGCGGCGAAGGGCTGATTCGGCCTCCATCTGGGCGTTGGAGAGGTTGTCGAGCGCTGCATCGAGAAGCTGCACGGTGTCTTCGAGAAGCCCCGGCGCCTCGTGGCTCTTGCGCTCGAGACGGCGCACCAGCGAGGCAATCAGCGGCACGGGCGAACCGTTGCCGTTCAGAAATTCGCAAGCTTCGGAAATGTCACCGGCGATTCGTTCTGATTTCTGCATGCGAGACCGGTTTTCCGCCAGTTCCTCTTCCTCGCCGTCGCGGGGGCTAAGGCCCTCCAGTTCCTCGACCGAGGCGCGCAGGAAATCGGCTTCGCGGGCAGCCGCCTCGACGCGGGCGCGGTGGGTTTTCAAAGCCCGGTCGGCATCGCGCCATTGTTTGTAGAGGGAGGAGACGGTGGCGACCTCGTCGGTCAGCCCGGTGAAGGCATCGAGCAGCGCGCGATGGGCATTGATGTCGACCAGCGCCCGATCGTCATGCTGGCCGTGGATTTCCACCAGCAGTTGGCCGGCCTGGCGCATCAGCTGCACACTGACCGGCTGGTCGTTGATGGAGGCTTTGGTGCGTCCGTCGGCCGATTGCATGCGGCGGAAAATCAGGTCGCCGTCATCATCAAGGCCGTTTTCACGCAGCATCAGGCGCGCCGGGTGATCCATGCCCACGTCAAAGACGGCGGTCACCTGCCCCTTGTCGAGGCCGTGGCGCACAAGCCCGCCATCGCCGCGCCCACCGAGCGCCAGCGACAGGCTGTCCAGGAGGATGGATTTCCCCGCCCCGGTTTCGCCCGTCAGCACCGAAAGGCCGCTTTCGAACGAAAGGTCCAGCCGCTCGATCAGAACGATATCGCGGATCGACAACTGGCTAAGCATGATGTCCCTTGTTTCAGGCGCCGATCAGCTTGGCACCGGCGCGAGAAATCCACGATCCGCGGTTCTCGCGCGGCTCCAGTCCGCCGCCCTTCAGGAGTTTGAAGCTATCCGCATACCACTGGCTGTCCGGATAGTTGTGGCCGAGAACGGCCGCTGCCGTCTGCGCCTCTTCCGTCACGCCCATGGCATAATAGGCTTCGACGAGACGCGCCAGCGCCTCTTCGACCTGATTGGTGTTGCCGTAATTTTCCACAACGGTGCGGAAGCGCGTGATGGCCGCCAGATATTCCTTGCGCTCGAGGTAATAACGCCCGACCTGCATTTCCTTGCCGGCGAGCTGGTCGCGGGCAAAACGGATCTTAGCCTGCGCATCCTCGACATATTCCGACTTCGGGAAATCGCGCACGACCACCGACATCGCCTCGATGGTGCGGTTGGAGGCCTTCTGGTCCTGCGTCACGTCGGAAATCTGCTTGGAATAGGACAGACCGACCAGATACTGCACATAGGCTGTATCTTCCGAGCGCGGATATTGCTTCAGGTAACGATTGCCCGTCTGAACGGCATCATCATAACGCGCCAGACGATATTTGGTGAAAGTGCTCATGACGAGCGCCTTGCGGCCCCATTCTGAGAACGGGTTCTGCTTTTCGATGGAGTCAAACTTGCGGCTGGCTTCCGCAAGGTTGCCGGCCTTCATGTTGGCAAGGCCCTGATTGTAGAGCTGCTCCGGCGGATCGGCATTGAGGCCAAGCTTGGTGATGTCGATGTCCGGGTCCGATTGGCAAGAGGTCACCAGCGTACCCGTTCCCACCAGCAGCAGGGACACGAGCGCAAGGCGTGCGGTGTTCCTCATTCCAACAGACTTCGTCTCAGTCATTCGACACTTCCCGATTGCCACGCGATGTTACATCGACCGCCCGAATTGGCGTTCTAGCCATAAAAGAAGCGGGAGAGCAACGCAATGATGGTGCTTTGACGCATTTTTGTGGCAGCGCCACACCATGTTCCAAAAAGAAAGGCCGCCTGCGGGAGACGGCCTTACAAACAGTGTGCTGATGGTGCTCAACCGGCCCAGGGCGCAAATTCCGCCGTGCTGACGGCGACGAATTCACGGGCGCGAACCCGCTGGCTGCGCATCGGGGCTTCCACCACTTCATAGGCTGTGGGATCGCTCAGCAGCGCCTTCAGCGCATTGGCATTCATCTTGTGGCCACCGCGATAGGAACGGTAGCAGCCGATGAACTGGGCGCCGGCGAGTGCCAGATCGCCCACGGCATCCAGCGTCTTGTGGCGCACAAATTCGTCCGTGTAACGCAGGCCTTCGATGTTGACGACCGAATCATCGTCGGAAATCACGACGGAATTTTCGAGCGACGAGCCGAGCGCAAAGCCGGCAGCCCAGAGACGCTCGACATCCCGCATGAAGCCGAAGGTGCGGGCGCGCGACAGTTCATCGCGAAATACCTGCGCCGTCAGGTCACCCTTCCAGCTCTGGCGGCCGATCAGAGGCGAGTCGAAATCGATCTCCACCTCGAAACGCGTGCCATCATAGGGACGGAATTCCGACCAGGAGGCGCCCGAATCGATGCGCACCGGCTTCAGCACGCGGATGTAGCGGCGCTTTTCACCCAGGTTGACGATGCCGGCCTGTTCGATAGCGTCGATGAAGGGAAAGGAGGAACCGTCCATGATCGGCATTTCGGCGCCATCGACCTCCACCACCAGATTGTCGAGGCCCAGCGCATAAAGTGCGGCCATGACATGTTCGATGGTGGCAATCGAGCGCGAGAGCGAGGTGCCAAGCACGGTGCAGAGATCGGTATTGCCGACATTGGACGAAACGGCGCGATATTCAGCGACAGATCCATCGGCCAGCTGCCGGCTGAACAGAATGCCGGTGCCGGCTTCCGCCGGCTGGAAGGTGATCGAGACCGGACTGCCAGAATGCACACCGATGCCAGAAAGGGTCACGGGGGCTGCGATTGTGGTTTGGAAACCCAGAAGTCCGATCGTCATGTCTTGTGCCTTCTCATGGCCAACCTCCACTTTCGGGACGTCGGACCCTTGACGTTTCGTTACGCTTGACGCGGCGAAACCTTGCTTTCTCAATTCTGTACATATGCTGGGTGTGCGACCAAGCCAAATCACTGTTTCTTTCGCATTGTTACGAAGTCAGTGCGTTGATTTACCGAGGTTTCCCGGGGAAAACGGGAAAAGCGCCTCACGGCCCCCTTGATGAACAAGAGAAGCTTGACGGCAGCGGTCGCATGTAAATACAATCGGAAAAATAAATTAAAAATTAGAAATACTGCGGGGAGGCCGCCGTGACTAAAGATTACAAATCCGTTTTCCTGCGTCAACAGGCTTCAGTGCGCTGCACAATATTTATCTTTTCTTCTTTATATATGTCATTCGCACATACGGGCCTCGCGGCGGCCGACGATATCGCTCACGCCTCCCCAGACCAGACATCATGCGGATCACCGGCCACCACTGTCGCCTTGCCCATCGATGGCGCCGTGCTCAAGGCGTCGGCAAAGGTCGAGGAGCCTTGCCACGGCGCGGGACGCGAAACCACCCTCTCCTTTTCCAGCGTTGATCCGACCGCGACGGTCCAGGAATACAGCGAGAAGGGTTACACGCTCATCGGGCGCAACGGGCTGAAGCCGTGCAGCGACGACAGTGACTGTATCCGCGCCATGCGCGAACAGGGAAGTAACCGCATCCTCGTTTATGCCCGCGGCAACACCAATTTAAACCTGTCCGTCGACAATACCGACCGGCCCTTCCGCCTGAAGGCGCTAAAGATCTGCAATCCGGACCGCAATACACCGACGCAGTCGATCATGTTTGTCGGACGACTGGCCAATGGCAGCACGACCGCCTTTGCAGTGACCGTTCGCGGCAATTCCAACCAGGACCAGCTTTTCATGTTTCCGGAAAGCTTTCGCAATCTTGTTTCCGTGAGCTGGTCGCCGAAAAATACCGCCGTCACCGACATCACCCTGGTCAACTGATCCGGCCCTGTCGGCGCATGGACCATCCGTTCACGAAAACGCCCGCGGCTTGAGAAGCGCGGGCGTTTTTTTCTGTTTGAAGACGGGATGGGGTGAGGCCGGCAGTCCGGCCTCTCCTGTCGATCAGGTGGACTGGCGGCGCAGGAAGGCCGGGATTTCCAGCTGGTCATCCTCGTGATGGGCGTTCGACGACGGAACCGAACGACCGTGATCGTCGAGATTGCCACGACGCGGCGCGTAGAGGCTTGCTTCCGGCGACAGCGGGCGACGCTGCTGGGATGCGGCGGCCGGAGCCGACGTCATCTCGGCGGCCACACCCTCTTCGTCGTCGCGACGGCCGAGCGAGTTGGTGATGCGCTTCAGGAGACCCATCGGGCCACGCTCTTCGGCTGCATGCGAAACCGGCTGGCTGCGATGCTCGATTTCAGCCTTCAGGACCGGCGGGAAGTCTTCCACGCGGGGCATGCGGACCTGCTCTGCCACATTGCGGATGACCGGAGCGGCCTGTTCGACCGGCTGCGGGGCCACACGCTGCTGCATCGGCTGCTGTTGAACCGGCTGGTGCTGGATCGGGGCCGGCTGGCTCATCACCGGTGCCTGCGGTGCAGGTGCCGAATAGGCAGGGGCTGCATTATAGGCCGGAGCAGGACGGGTTGCGACCGGCTCCACAGGTGCTGGCTGCTGGAACAGACGGCTCTGCGGGCGGAACTCTTCCTGCATGGGGGCGGGAGCGGGCTGCGCCTGCACCGGCTGGGGAGCCGGAGCCGAATGCTGCAAAGTGGCAATCGACAGTTCGCGTTCCATCTGGGCTTCCGCCTGACGGATGGTTTCGGCCACGTGATCAACCGGGGCGGCGGTGCGGGGTGCCTGCGCCATTGCAGGCTGAACTGCGGCCGGAGCCGAAGCAACGGCCGCCGAAGAACGGATAATCGGTTTCGTGGCGGCGCGCATTTCAGCGGAACGCAGATCGTTTTCGTTCATGGCGCGGTCGATGCCGGTTGCAACAACCGAGACGCGGATGACGCCCTCAAGCGCTTCGTCGAAGGTGGCGCCGAGGATGATGTTGGCGTCAGGATCGACTTCCTCGCGGATGCGGGTTGCCGCTTCGTCCACTTCGAACAACGTCAGGTCGCGACCGCCGGTGATGGAGATCAGCAGGCCCTGTGCGCCCTTCATCGAGGTTTCGTCGAGCAGCGGGTTGGCAATCGCAGCTTCGGCGGCCTGCATGGCGCGGCCCTGGCCGGACGCTTCACCGGTGCCCATCATCGCGCGGCCCATTTCGCGCATCACGGAGCGAACGTCGGCGAAGTCGAGGTTGATGAGACCTTCCTTCACCATCAGATCGGTAATGCAGGCAACGCCCGAATAGAGAACCTGGTCGGCCATGGCGAAGGCATCGGCAAAGGTCGTCTTGTCGTTTGCGATGCGGAACAGGTTCTGGTTCGGAATAACGATCAGCGTATCGACCGACTTCTGCAGTTCCTGGATGCCCATCTCGGCAAGGCGCATGCGGCGCTGCCCTTCGAAGTGGAACGGCTTGGTGACGACGCCGACCGTCAGGATGCCCTTGTTACGGGCAGCCTGTGCGACAACAGGGGCAGCACCGGTGCCGGTGCCGCCGCCCATGCCGGCGGTGACGAAGCACATGTGCGTGCCCGACAAGTGGTCGATGATCTCGTCAAGGCATTCTTCCGCTGCGGCCCGGCCGACTTCCGGCTGCGAACCCGCGCCAAGGCCTTCGGTTACCTGCACACCCATCTGGATGATGCGTTCGGCCTTCGCCATCGTGAGCGCCTGGGCATCGGTGTTGGCGACAACGAAATCGACGCCTTCGAGACCCGCAGTGATCATGTTGTTAACGGCGTTGCCGCCGCCACCGCCAACGCCGAAGACGGTGATCCGAGGCTTCAGCTCGGTGATGTCCGGCTTTTGCAGATTGATGGTCATAGTAACCGTTCCTTCTTTCTCTGGCCGCCTCGCCAAGCGGGCCGATTCTCTAAACTGGGCTGACACTCCGTAAAGAGTGTCAGAAACTTTCTTTCAACCATTGGCCCATGCGGGCGATGCGGCTGTTGCCATTGCCAAGCGTGGCGAGAAGTCCGCCCTGCCCCGCATGTGTTTCCATGTCCGCGACCTGCGGATAGATCATCAGACCCACCGCCGTCGAAAAAGCCGGCCCCTTGGCCGCTGTCGGCAGACCCGAAACCCCCATCGGGCGGCCGATACGCACATTACGCGCCAAAATGCGGCGGGCCGTTTCCGGCAGGCCGGTCAGCTGGGCCGCGCCGCCGGTCAGCACCACACGCTTGCCGACGATCGGGCTGAAGCCGGATTTCTGGATCCGGTCGCGGATCAGTTCCAGCGTTTCTTCAAGACGCGCCCGCACGATGCGGGTGACGAGAGCCCGCGGCACCTGCGTCGGCAGATCGCGGTCGTCCTCGCCAATCGGCGGCACGGAAATCATGTCGCGCTCGTCGGCCGCCGTCGTGATGGCTGAGCCGTGAACGACCTTCATGCGCTCGGCATCCTCGATGCGGGTCGAAAGACCGCGCGCCAGATCCGTCGTCACGTGATGGCCGCCGATGCCGATCGCATCGGTGTGAACGAGCTTACCCTCGGCAAACACCGAGATCGTCGTGGTGCCGCCGCCCATGTCGATGGCCGCACAACCAAGTTCGACTTCATCATCGACGAGCGCGGCAAGGCCGCTGGCGTAAGGGGTTGCCACGATGCCCTCGACCGAGAGATGCGCGCGGTTGATGCAAAGTTCGAGATTGCGAAGAGCGGCCCGTTCTGCGGTCACCACATGCATGTCGACGCCCAGAAGATCGCCGTACATGCCGAGCGGATCGCGGATACCGCGTTCGCCATCCAGCGAAAAGCCGGTCGGCAGCGAGTGCAGCACGGCCCGGTCCTGGCGCACCGACTGGTGGCTGGCGGACGTCAGCACCTTGCGCAGGTCCGTCGCATCCACTTCCTGGCCACCGAGATCGATGGTCGCGGTGTAGACGTCGCTGGTGATTCGCCCGGCCGATACGTTGACGATGAGGCTATCGACAGTGAGGCCCGCCATGCGCTCGGCGGCATCGACGGCCAGCCGCACAACGCTTTCCACCGCATCGAGATCCGAGATCACGCCGGATTTGACGCCGCGCGACCGCTGATGGCCGATGCCGATGATTTCGACGCTATGGGTGCGGTTGGGCAGGATCTGGCTTTCGGCACGCGGCGTCAGCCGCGCGATCATGCAGACCACCTTGCTCGAACCGATATCGAGGACGGACACGACATGCGAACGCTTCGAAGACAGAGGCTTCAGGCGCGGCAGGCCGAAATTTGAAGAACCGAACAGGCTCACGTCTGACCTCCTGCCTTCTTGAGGGCCTTTGCGCGTGCCTCGACAGCCGAGGCACGACGTTCCGCAGCGTCCGCCGTGAGGCGGATCGTGGTGCGATCATGAAGACGCAGGTCAACGGCTGCGATGTCCCGGTTCAAAAGTCCTTGCGACTGCTCGTAGCGGTGAAGCAGGACGAGTGCCTGCTGAGTCTCTGATTCCGGCAGTTTGATGACCACGCCATTATCGAGATGCAGATCCCAGCGACGGCCGGCCACACGCACATAGGCGCGCACCCGGGCCTTCAGCTCCGGCCAGCCGGACATTTCGTCATCGAAGGCGGCTGCCGCTGATTCGGCATCCCGCCCGACGAACAGCGGCAGCGAGGCAAACTTGTTGTCGCGTAGCGGCGCGATCACGCTGCCGTTCTTTTCGATGAGCGACAGTTCGGTGCCATGCTGCCAGATGCCGAAGGCTTCACGCTCCTTGAGCGTGACCTCGATCGTCTTCGGATAGACCTTGCGCACTTGCGCGTTCTCGACCCAGGGAAGATCGGCAAGCTTGCGCCGTGCCGCTTCGATGTCGAGCGCGACCAGCGAGGTTGCGCCATCAAGGCCCAGCATCTGCAGGATATCGATTTCCGACGTCTGCACGTTGCCTGATATCATCACCTTTTCGATGGCAAAGCCGGCAGCGGCCGTCGTCACCTGGGCAAAATCGTCCGCATGACCGCCCAGCGACATGCCGTAAAGGCCGACCGCGCCGAACAGGACAAAAACGCCGGCCGTGCCGGTGTGGCGGGGAATATGAATGCGCCCGGTGGCCAGGCTCACGCAGAAGCGCACGACGCGACGCATCGGGCGCGGCAGCACCATACGGTCGTCACCGGCCGGATATTGCGACGGGCGCCCGCGGGAAACCGGAGCTTTTTTGCCATTCAGCGCGAACACGAAGCGTCCTCCACCATCCAGCGGACGAGATCACCAAAGGAACGGCCGGCATAGGCGGCCATTTCAGGCACCAGGGAGGTCGGCGTCATGCCCGGCTGGGTGTTCACCTCAAGCCAGACAAGCTCGCCATCCTCGGACAAACGGTCATCGAAGCGGAAATCGGAGCGACTCACACCGCGACACCCCATCGCCTGGTGCGCCTTAAGGGCCAGTGTTTGTACTTTTTGGTAAATATTCGGTAAAATTTGCGCCGGAATGACGTGGGAGGAGCCGCCGGCGGCATATTTCGCATCATAATCATAAAAGGCGCCGGAAAGCGGCAACACTTCCGTCACGCCAAGCACTTCATCGCCCATGACACCGCAGGTCAGTTCACGGCCGGCAATGTAACGCTCGACCATCACCCGGTCGCCATACCGCCAGTCGGAAGAGCCGAGCACCTGCGGCGGATGCGACTGGCCTTCGCGGACAATCACGACGCCGAAGGAGGATCCTTCGCAGACGGGCTTCACCACATAAGGCGGCTGCATCGGATGGGTTGCGCCAATCTCGTGGCGATCAACAACAATACCTTCGGCAACCGGAATGCCGGCAGCGGCAGCAACAGCCTTGGCGCGGTCCTTATCCATGGCAAGGGCCGAGGCCAGCACGCCGGAATGGGTGTAAGGGATCTGCAAATATTCGAGAATGCCCTGAATGGTGCCATCTTCGCCGTTCGGTCCATGGAGGGCGTTGAAGCCGACATCGGGTTTCAGGTCCGCCAGAACGGCGGCAATATCACGGGCCACATCGACGCGGGTGACGCGGAAGCCTTCAGCCTCCAGCGCGGATGCGCAGGCATTGCCGGACGACAGACTGACCGGGCGCTCGGAGGAGAGCCCTCCCATCAGAACTGCCACGTGCTTGCCACTCATCAATAGTCCCCCGAGATTACCTGGGCTTATGCCATCTTGCTTGCGCAGACCTGATTCCTGCACAGACCGATTAGACACCGGCCATGGTTAATGAATCGTTTACTTTGGTTAACCGCGCTGCCGTGTTGCCATCGCGCATCACCCCGGCAGGGCGCGCACGAGTGCCGGTTTTGTTGACGTCAGCGGGCGCAAAAGGGCTTTGAGGTTTGTGAAAATGTCCGTAAAGGACCGCGAGCCCTTTCAAACAGAGCTGTCTTTAACTCTCAGTGGACAAGATTATGACGCAAGCGACCTCTCCCGTGTCGCCGTCCGCCGAGCCGTTGGTACCTGTTGCATTGAATTCTCCTGCACGAGTCCTGACGGCCAGCCTGGTCGGCACGACGATCGAATTTTTCGATTTTTATGTTTATGCCACCGCAGCCGTGCTCGTCTTCCCGGCGCTGTTCTTCCCCAACAGCGATCCGATGACCGCGCTGCTCGCCTCCTTTGCCACCTTCTCCATCGCGTTTTTCGCGCGTCCTTTCGGCGCCGTGGTGTTCGGCCATTTCGGTGACCGTATCGGGCGCAAGACGACGCTGGTCGCCGCCCTTCTGACGATGGGTGTCTCCACCGTCATCATCGGCCTGCTGCCGACCTATGAGCAGATCGGCGTGGTTGCGCCGCTGCTTCTGGCGCTTTGCCGATTCGGCCAGGGTTTTGGCCTCGGCGGCGAGTGGGGTGGCGCGGTACTTCTGGCAACGGAAAACGCACCGCCCGGCAAACGCTCCTGGTACGGCATGTTCCCGCAGCTCGGCGCGCCCGTCGGCCTCTTCCTGTCCTCGGGCATCTTCTGGCTGCTGCTGCATGTGATGTCGCAGGAGGCGCTGCTCAGTTGGGGATGGCGCGTGCCGTTCATCTCCTCGATCGTGCTGATTGCCATCGGCCTCTGGGTGCGCCTCTCAATCACCGAAACGCCGGCCTTCCAGAAGGCCATCGACAAACATGAGCGGGTCGACGTGCCGGTGGCGGAGCTTTTCCGTAACCACAAGCGCAGCCTGGTTCTCGGCACCTTCGTGGCGCTGGCCACCTTCGTGCTGTTCTACATCGGCTCGGCTTATCTCCTCTCCTACAACGTCAAGATCCTGAAGATCCCGTTCACAGACGCCTTGGAAGTGCAGCTGCTCGGCTCGATCGTCTTCGGCGCCTTCATTCCGCTCGCCGGCAAGCTTGCCGACCGTGTGGGACGCCGCGAACTGCTGATTGCCGTCACCATCCTCATCGGCCTCTTCTCGTTCCTGCTGCCGACGCTGATGACAAGCGGCGAAACCGCGATCTTCATCTTCTCGGCCGCCTCGATGGCGCTGATGGGCGTGACCTATGGCCTGATCGGCACGGCCCTTGCCGCACCCTTCCCGACGGCCGTGCGTTACACCGGCTCGTCCATCACCTTCAACTTTGCCGGCATTTTCGGCGCATCGCTTGCGCCCTACATTGCCACCTGGCTGCAGGCGAATTACGGCATGACCTATGTCGGTTATTACCTTCTGGTCGCCGCCATCATCACGCTCGCCTGCATCCTCCTCTCGGGTAAGGAAGAGGTCTGATCCGGTAGAGTCAGCTCGATACAAAAAAGCTCGCGAAACCATTGGTTTCGCGGGCTTTTGTTTCAATGGTGCTTGCGGTTACTCGCCGGGATGGAGGCGGTTTTTGCGGCGGTTCTGCTGTTCGTTCAGCAACACGGCGCCCCAGCCCAGTCCTGCAATCACGAAAGGCAGGACATACAGGAAAAACACGGTCGCGGCATTCATGACATCAGCCCTCCAAGAGCACGTCTTGCTGCCAAATGTAATATCACCGACGCCGAAAGCCAAGCGCCTGTCGATATCGCAACAGCAACCGTGATGCCCGGCGAGTTGTTGCCGATCAGACTGCTCACGGGAGCGATAAATCCGGCCGCAACGCTGGCCGTCGACAACCGGTCCAGCGCGTTGGCCAGCAGTTTCGTGCGCTCGTTGTGGATCAGCGTCGACATCTCATCCCCCCAACGGGCGCTCGCTGCCCTATTCCGAAACAGCCCCCTGGAACGGCCTCACTTCGCGGCCCGGCATGAAGATGCCCAGCCGCTTGATTTCCCATTCCAGTTTGATGCCGGAATTCTCGAACACCCGCTGGCGCACCATCTCGCCGAGATATTCCAGATCGTGGCCGGTGGCATGGCCGATATTGATCATGAAATTGCAGTGCAGAGACGACATCTGCGCGCCGCCGTTCATCAACCCGCGGCAGCCGGCATCGTCGATCAGTTCCCAGGCCGAATGACCGTCGGGGTTCTTGAAGGTCGAACCGCCGGTCTTTTCCTTGACCGGCTGCACGGTTTCGCGGTGATGGCGCACGGCATCCATTTCCGAGCGGATCTTGGCGCGGTCGTCCGCATAGCCTTCAAACAGCGCATGGGTGAAGATGAGATCGGCGGGAACGGAGGAATGGCGATAGCTGTAGCCCATGTCGGCGCCTGACAGCACATGCTTTTCGCCCTTGCGGTCCACCGCATGGACTTCGACCACGCGGGCCGCCGTTTCACCGCCATTGGCACCGGCATTCATGCGCAGCGCGCCGCCGATGGAGCCGGGAATGCCGTAATAGAAGGCGAAGCCACCGATGCCATTGTCCATGGCCATGGCCGCAATATGTTTGTCCGGGCAGATGGCGCCGGCCATGATGCGGTTTTCGCCGGCAAGATCCACCTGGCCAAATCCCTTGGCGGACAGGCGCAGCACGACGCCGGGAATACCGCCATCGCGCACGAGCAGGTTGGAGCCGACGCCGATCACGGTCAGCGGCACTTCCTCCGGCAGAAGCTTCAGGAACGTCACGAGATCGTCCAGATCATGCGGCTGGAACATCAGTTCCGCCAGACCGCCGGCCTGGAACCAGGTGACGCGATCCATCGGTGCGTCGGGCGTCAGCCTCCCCCGTATCGCACTTACGCCGTCCCCGAGCGAGGCCAGCAGCTTTTCCCCATTCACCTGTTTCATGCAGACTATCCCGAAATACTTTCTAATTCTCGTGGCAAGGCCGCCGCCCACTGCGTGATATTGCCAGCCCCAAGAAGAACCACGAAATCACCCGGCTTTGCAATGCCGGCGATCATGCCGGCAAGCGCATCCGGTGAGGAAAGGTAACGAGCATCGCGGTGACCCCCGGCGCGGATGCGCGAAACCAGCGCTTCCGAGTTGATGCCGTCGATCGGATCTTCGCCCGCGGCATAAACAGGCGCCAGCAAAATGCTGTCGGCATCGTTGAAGCAGGTGACGAAATCCTCAAACAGGCTCGCCAGACGGCTGTAGCGGTGCGGCTGATGCACGGCGATGATTCGCCCCTGGCAGCTTTCGCGCGCCGCCTTCAGCACCGCCTTGATTTCCACCGGATGGTGGCCGTAATCGTCAAAGATCGACACACCGTTCCAGGTGCCGGTCAGCGTGAAGCGGCGCTTGACGCCGGAAAACGCTGCAAGCCCCTTGCGAATATCGGCTTCCGAAATGCCCAGACGATTGGCGACCGCAATGGCGGCCGTCGCATTGGAAATGTTGTGGCGACCCGGCATAGGCAGTGTCAGGTCCTTGAAAGAAAACACCCGGCCGGTGCGGCGGCGGCGGATTTCCACGTCGAAGATCGACTTCGTGCCTTCCATGCGCACGTTGGAGAAGCGGGCATCGGCCTGCGGGTTTTCGCCATAGGTGACGATCTTGCGGTCCTCGATCTTTCCGACCAGCGTCTGCACTTCCGGATGATCGAGGCAGAGAACACCAAAACCGTAAAAAGGCACGTTCTCGACGAACTCCCGGAAGGCGGCGCGCACGGCGTCGAAGCTGCCGTAATGATCGAGATGTTCCGGATCGATATTGGTGACGACGGCCACATCTGCCGGCAGCTTCAGGAACGTGCCGTCCGATTCGTCGGCCTCCACCACCATCCACTCGCCCTCGCCCATGCGGGCATTGGTGCCGTAAGCATTGATGATGCCGCCATTGATGACGGTCGGGTCCAGCGACCCGGCTTCGAGAAGTGCTGCCACCATCGAGGTCGTCGTGGTCTTGCCATGCGTGCCGCCGATGGCAATCGCATTGCGAAAGCGCATGAGTTCGGCGAGCATTTCGGCGCGGCGCACGATCGGCAGCGACTTTTCCCGGGCAGCAATCAATTCCGGGTTGTTCTTCTTGATGGCGGTGGAAACCACCACCACTTCCGCATCCCCGAGATTATCGGCCTGATGGCCGACGAAAACCGGAATGCCCTTGTCGCGCAGGCGCTGCACATTGGCGCCGTCCGACTGGTCAGACCCCTGAACACGATGGCCGAGATTGTGCAGCACCTCGGCAATGCCGCTCATGCCGATGCCACCGATGCCGATGAAATGGACCAGACCGATGGCCTTTGGCATTTTCATGGGCGAACTCCTTTGAATTTCGAAATATCCTGTTTGTCGGCAATAGCCACAACCAGATCGGCGAGCAAGGCCGCCGCATCCGGCCGGCCGGAAACGCGCGCCGCTTCCGCCATCCTGGCCATCCGCTCCGGCTCACGCATCGCAGCAGCAATCAGGCCCGACAGCTTTTCCGGCGAAAGTTCCGCCTGCGGCACAACCTCGGCGCCGCCGGCCTTGACGAGCGCTGCGGCATTGGCCGCCTGGTCATGATCGAGCGCATATGGATAGGGTACGAGGATTGACGGGCGACCGATGACCGAGATTTCCGAAACGGTCGAGGCGCCGGACCGGCTAATGACGAGATGGGCGGCACCGATGCGCGCGGCCATGTCGCCGAAGAAGGGGGAGACGTCGGCATCCATCTTCAGCTTGGCCATGCACTGGTCCACCTGCGGGCGGTCTTCCGGGCGGGCCTGCTGGGTGAGCACGATGCGTGCGCGCAAGTCTTCCGGCAGAAGGGCAAGGGCCGTCGGGATTGCGCCGGAGAAGAATTTTGCGCCCTGGCTTCCGCCGAACACGACCAGCCGGAACGGGTCATTGCCAACGGATGGCACATAGGGTGTAGCGGCGGCCGCCAGCACGGCCGGGCGCACCGGGTTGCCTGTCGTGACGATCTTTGCCGCATGCGGGCCTTCACCTGCCGGCAGGAAGCCGCCGGCAATGGCGACAACGCGTGCGGCCAGCGCCTTGTTGGCGCGGCCCATCACGGCATTCTGCTCATGCACCATGGAGGGGATGCCAAGCCCGGTGGAGGCCAGAAGCGGCGGCACGGTGGGATAACCGCCGAAACCGACCACGGCAAGCGGCTTCAGCCGCGTCATTAGCCGGCGTGCGGCGCGCAGACCCTTCCAGAGCGTCAGCAGCGCCTTCGTCATCGCAATCGGATTTTTCGAGGCGAAGGTGGCGGACGGCACGACATGGATTTCGTCTGCCGGAAAAGTGCCGGCAAAACGCTCGGCTCGGCTGTCGGTGACGAGATGGACGCTGTAGCCGCGGGCGCGCAGTTCATGTCCCAGCGCTTCGGCCGGAAACAAATGGCCGCCGGTTCCCCCGGCGGCAAGCAGAATGATACCTTTGGTCATGGTGGTCTACTCCGCGGGAACGCCGTTCGAAACACGAAACAGGCTGCGTTCCTGCGCCCGTTTTTCCGGGCGATGGCGCGTGAGCGCCAGAATGAAGCCGGCGGTGACGCAGATGGCGATCATCGAGGAGCCGCCGTAGGAAATGAGCGGCAGCGTCATGCCTTTTGCGGGCATCAGCTCGAGGTTCACGCCGATATTGATCATCGACTGGATGCCGATCTGCAGCACCAGGCCGGCCACGGCAAAACGGTTGAAATCATTGCGCTCGCGATAGGCGTGGCTGAGGCCCCGGATGACGATGAAGGCAAAGATCGCCACCAGAACCATACAGAAGATGATGCCGAACTCTTCGGCAGCCACGGAAAAGATAAAGTCCGTATGGCTGTCCGGCAGGATACGTTTGACGATGCCCTCACCCGGCCCCTGGCCGAACCAGTTGCCGCGGATGATCGCCTCGCGCGCCGTATCCACCTGGAACGTATCGCCCTCACCGGTCATGAAGCGGTCGATACGGCCGGCGACGTGGGGGAAGATATGGTAGGCGGCAAACAGACCGCCGACGCCCATGCCGCCAAGCAGCACGATCCACAGCCACGGCATACCCGCCATGAAGAACATGGAGCCCCAGACGGCGCTGGTGAGAATGGTCTGGCCAAGGTCGGGCTGGGCGACGAGCAGCGCCACCACAATGCCGAAAAGGATCATGGCAAACAGGTTGCCGGGAATTTCCGGCTGGCGCGCATGCTCGGCAAACAGCCAGGCGCAGACGACGACGAAAGACGGTTTCAGGAATTCCGAAGGCTGGATGGAGAGCGGTCCGAGCGAGAACCAGCGGCGGGCGCCCTTGATTTCCACACCGAAGAACAGCGCCAGCACCATCATCGAGATCGAGATGACGAGAATGATGATTGCCGTGCGGCGCACCTGCCGGGGCGTGAGGAACGACAGGCCAATCATCACCGCAAGCGATGGCAGCAGAAACACCGCGTGGCGTTCGACAAAGTGGAAGCTTGGCAGGCCGATGCGCTCGGCAACCGGCGGCGATGCGGCAAAGGACAACATAAAGCCAAGGCCCATCAGCAGCACGAAGGTCGCCAGGAAAAAGCGATCGATCGTCCAGAACCAGTCTGCGAGCGCCCCGCGATCGGCACGACTTACCATGTCACATCCCCTTTTCCGGTTCGACCAGCATCGTTGCGCCGTCGAGTTCTGCGACCAGGGAGACGAAAGCTTCGCCCCGGACCTCGAAATTCTTGAACTGATCGAAACTGGCGCAGGCGGGCGACAGCATCACGGCAGACGCGCCGTTATCGTCTGCGGCGTCCTCTGCGGCATGGGCGACGGCCCGGTCCAGCGTGCCGGAAATCTCGTAAGGAACGGCCTCGCCGAGTGTTGCGGCAAATTCCGCCGCCGCTTCGCCGATCAGGTAAGCCTTGACGATATGCGGAAAAAGTGGCGCGAGGCTTGCGATGCCGCCGGCCTTCGGCAGACCGCCGGCAATCCAGAAGATGCGCTCGTAGCTGGAGAGTGCCGGTGCGGCGGCTTCCGCATTGGTGGCCTTGGAGTCATTGACGAACACCACCTGCCCGCGCCGGGCCACCGGCTGCATGCGGTGTTTCAGGCCGGGGAAGCTTTTAAGGCCGGCCCGGATCTCCTCTTCCGACACGCCAACGGCGCGGCAGGCGGCAATGGCGGCGGCCGCGTTCTGGGCGTTGTGGCTGCCCTTCAGCGTATCGATGGCGGAGAGATCGGCAATCTCGTGGGTGGCACCGGTTTCGGCAGCGATCAGCCGCGCACCCTCGGCATAAATGCCATGAGCGACGGCACTGCGCCTGGATATACGCTGCACGCTAACGCCTGCCCGCTCCACCCGGTCGGCAATCAGCGCCGAATGGCTGTCGTCAATGCCGACGATCGCCGTATCGCTGCCGGCCACCAGCCGCTCCTTCACGTCGGCATAATGCTGCATGGTGCCGTGGCGGTCGAGGTGATCGGGCGTCAAATTGAGAAGGATGCCGGCGCTCGGATTGATCGTCGGCGCCAGGTCGATCTGGTAGGAGGAGCACTCCACTACATAAAAACGCTCCGCCTTCGGCGGATCGAGCGTCAGGATAGCCGTGCCGATATTGCCGCCGAGCTGCGTGTCGCGGCCGCTTTGCGTAAGGATATGGGCAATCAGCGCCGTGGTGGTGGATTTACCATTGGTGCCGGTAATGGCGATAAACGGGCAATCGGGCGCATGGGCCCGACGCTCGCGCACGAAAAGCTCGATATCGCCGATGATCTCGACGCCGGCCGTGCGGGCCAGATCCACCGACCAGTGCGGTTTTGGATGGGTGAGCGGTACGCCGGGAGCAAGCACGAGGGCTGCCTGCGCTGACCAGTCGATGGTGCGCAGGTCTGCCGTCAGAAGGCCGGCTTCAGAGGCCTTGGTTACGCTATCAGGATTGTCATCGTAGGCCGTCACCTCGGCACCACCGGCCTGAAGCGCCTTTGCCGTGGCAAGGCCTGAACCGCCGAGCCCGAAAAGAGCGACTTTTTTGCCGGCAAAGGTGGCGACAGGGATCATGATCTCACCGCAGCTTCAGCGTGGAAAGGCCGAGCATGGCAAGACCCACGGCGATAATCCAGAAGCGGATCACAACCTGGCTTTCCGTCCAGCCGAGCTTTTCGAAATGGTGGTGGATTGGCGCCATCAGGAACACGCGACGGCCGGTCAGCTTGAAGAAACCGACCTGGATGATGACCGATAGTGTTTCCATGACAAAAAGGCCGCAGATGATCGCCATGACGATCTCGTGTTTGGTGGCAACCGCGACCGAGCCGATGAGGCCGCCGAGCGCCAGCGAACCGGTATCGCCCATGAAGATGGCAGCCGGCGGCGCGTTGAACCAGAGGAAGCCGAGCCCCGCCCCGATGACGGCGCCGAGAATGACGGCGAGTTCGCCGGTGCCGGGCACGAAGTTGATCTGCAGGTAATTGGCAAACACGGCGTTGCCGGCGAGATAGGCGATGCAGCCGAAGGAGGCCGCCGCAATCATGACAGGCACGATGGCCAGACCATCGAGACCATCGGTCAGGTTCACGGCATTGCCGGCGGCGACGATGACGAAGCCGCCGAACAGCACGAAGAACAGGCCGAGATTGACCACAAGCTCCTTGAAGAACGGAAACGCGATGGAGGTACCAAGCACCGAGCCGGGCGGGCTGTTGGTCACCGCGACGCGCATCATGAAATACACCGCGATGCCGGCGATCAGGAACTCGATGCCAAGACGGGCCTTGCCGGAAAAGCCCTTGTCGGTCTGCTTGGTGACCTTCAGATAGTCATCGTAAAAACCGATGGCGCCGAAGCCGAGCGTCACGAGCAGCGTTGCCACCACATAGACGTTGGAGAGATCCGCCCAGAGCAGCGATCCGCCAACGATGCCGGCCAGAATCATCAGCCCGCCCATGGTCGGCGTTCCCGCTTTCTTGAAATGGGTCTGCGGCCCATCGGCGCGGATCGGCTGGCCCTTGCCCTGGCGGATGCGCAGCGAGGCAATGATCTGCGGCCCGAACATGAAGACGATCAATGCCGAGGTAAACATCGCCGCACCCGTGCGGAAGGTGATGTAGCGAAACAGGTTGAACACCTGGAAGGTGCCCGCAAGCTCGACGAGCCAGATCAGCATGATGTGTCTTTCTTGATGCCGGTCAAAGTTGGCGCTCCGTGTCGGGCAATGCCGGGTAGTTGTCAATAAGTGCGGAGACGATCTTACCGAAGCCGAGGCCGAGGGAGGATTTCACCATCAGCACATCGCCCGGCATCACGTGGCCCACGACGAAATCGGACAGTTCGGCGGTCGTCGCATGGTGTTCGACATGAACGGTGTCGGGGAGCGCGTCGCGCAGCGCCAGCATTTCCGCGCCCGACAGCCAGACATGCTCGATGCCGGCCGACAGCAGCGCACCGGCGAGATCCTCATGAACGCGGGCGGAAAACTCGCCCATTTCCAGCATATCGCCGAGCACCGCGATACGCCGACCGGCGCCGTGCGGCACGCTTTGCGAAAGAAGCGCAAAGGCGGCCCGCATGGAAGCCGGATTGGCATTATAGCTCTCGTCGATCAGCGTGAGATAGTCTCCGCCGATCGCCAACTGGTGACGCTCACCGCGGCCCTTGACGGCACGAAGGCCTGCAAGGGCGGCCTTCGCCGCGTCCATGTCGGCCCCGAACAGGGCTACGACGCCGAGTGCCGCCATGGCATTTTCCGCGATATGACGGCCGGGCGCACCAAGATGCACCTCAATCGTCTCGCCGTTGATCACGGCCCAGATGGTCGAGCCTTCCGCCGTGCCCTCAAAATCGGCGAGGCGGAAATCCGCCTTGGCGTGCTGGCCGAAGGTCAGCATGTTCTCAACCCCGACCTCCAGCGCCCTCTGCTCCAGAAACGGGTATTGTCTGGTGTCGCGGTTGATCAGCGCCACGCCGTTTGGCTCGATCCCCTCAAAAATCTCGGCCTTGGCGGCGGCGATTTCCTCAAGGCTTTTGAAGTGGCCGAGATGGGCGGCCGCAATCGTGGTGATGACAGCCACATGCGGGCGCACCATCTTCACCAGCGGGCGGATTTCATCCGGATGGTTCATGCCGATTTCAAAGACGCCGAAATCGCAATCAACCGGCATGCGGGCAAGCGTCAGAGGCACGCCCCAGTGATTGTTGAAGGAGGCAACGGCTGCATGCACCTTGCCGGAGGGGCCTAAAACATTGCGCAGCATCTCCTTGGTCGTGGTCTTGCCGACGGATCCGGTGACGGCAACGATCTGCGCGCGGCTGCGGGCACGCGCGGCAACAGCCAGCTTGCCAAGCGCTGCCAGCACATCCTCGACGACGATCATCGGAATGGTGAGCCTGCCCATCGCGGGAAGCTTTGCTTCGCTGACGACGATCAGCGAGGCGCCATTTGCGACCGCAATCGTTGCGTAATCATGGCCATCCACCCGGTCGCCCTTGATGGCGAAGAAGGCTTCCCCCGGCGTGATCGAGCGGCTGTCGATGGAAATGCCCGTAATGCCCGAGGGGGGCGAGCCAAACGGTCGGCCACCCATGGCAGCCATCATATCCGCGGTATCCCAGAGCCAGGTCAAGCTTGCGTCTCCTCCAGTGCCTTGCGGGTTTCGACGTGATCGGAGAACGGCAGAACCGTCGTTCCGATTGTCTGGCCCTCCTCATGTCCCTTGCCGGCCACGATCAGCGTATCGCCGGCGCCAAGCATGGCAACGG
This sequence comes from Neorhizobium sp. PAMB6716, assembly GCF_058242805.1. Classification (NCBI taxonomy): domain Bacteria; kingdom Pseudomonadati; phylum Pseudomonadota; class Alphaproteobacteria; order Hyphomicrobiales; family Rhizobiaceae; genus Neorhizobium; species Neorhizobium sp. PAMB6716. Next base: position 898,697 of record NZ_CM177835.1, on the reverse strand, counting down.
CATGGCGGATCGCGTCAGCGCGGTCGGCAATTTCGGTCGCACCCGGTGCTGCGGCCATGATTTCGGCCCGGATGGTGGCCGGCATTTCCGAGCGGGGATTGTCATCGGTGACGATGACGACATCGGCAAGGCGCGTTGCAATCTCGCCCATGATCGGCCGTTTGCCCTTGTCGCGGTCGCCGCCGCAGCCGAACACGACGATGACGCGGCCGGTGGTAAAGGGCCGCACGGAGGACAACACATTGGCGAGCGCATCCGGCTTATGGGCATAATCGACATAAGCGAGCGCGCCATTCTTTGCCTGCCCGACCAGTTCCAGCCGGCCAGACGCGCCTACGAGCTTTTCAAGTGCTGCCATCGCAAGTTTTGGCGCAACGCCTGTGGAGATGGCAAGGCCTGCGGAGACCAGCGCATTGGCAATCTGGAAATCGCCGGCCAGCGGGATATCGACTTCGAAGATGGCGCCACCGACATGCACTTCGGCCATCTGCCTGTGGCGGAAATGCTCGACACGCTTCAACGTGATGAAATTGCCGGCGCGGCCGACAGTGCGCACATCATGGCCCGCTTCAGTTGCGACGCGAATGGCTTCGGCGGACCAGGGATCATCGGCAAAGATCACCGCGGGGCTTCCCTTCGGCAGAAGATCGGCAAACAGCCGCATCTTGGCGGCCATGTAGTCCTCGATCGTCGGGTGGTAATCCATGTGATCGCGGCCGAGATTGGTGAAGCCGGCAGCAACAAGCTGGACGCCGTCAAGGCGATACTGGTCGAGACCGTGGCTGGAGGCTTCCATCGCCGCATGGCTCACGCCCTCGCCGGAGAGTTCAGCCAGCAACTGATGCAGCGCCACCGGGTCCGGCGTCGTCAGCGATCCGTATTCGTTGCGGGTTGGCGAAATCACGCCGGTCGTGCCGATCTGGGCAGCGGCAAGGCCGGCATGCGCCCAGATCTGGCGGGTAAAGGAGGCAACGGAGGTCTTTCCGGCCGTGCCTGTTACTGCCACCATGGTCTGCGGCTGCGGCCCGTAGAGACGCGACGCCGCCAGCGCCAGAAAGCGGCGCGCGTTAGAAACCACGATCACCGGAACATCGGCCGCAACAGGCTGGCCTGACACGACAGCAGACGCGCCGCGGGACACCGCATCGGTGATAAAACCTGCGCCATCAGCCTTGTTTCCGGCAATCGCCACAAACAGCGTGCCCGGCAAAACCTTGCGGCTATCGGCGGTAAGACCCGAAATTTGCACATCGCCCACCGGTCCGGCGAGCACGTCTGAAATCTCCGGAAATTCCCCGCCGGAGAGCTGTCTCAAATTCATCGGTACCCTCTCTCAGCTGCAACCCAAACTCTGGGCTGCGAATCGTCGGGTGCAGTCATTATGGCCTAATAGGACACCAGAGTGGCTGACCCATCTTCCCCGAAAAGCGGTTTTACACCGAGAATTGCGGCGGAACGGCGGATGATTTCCTTCACCATCGGTGCGGCGCTGTTACCGGCGAGCACTGCACGGTCGGTTTCGCTGCGCGGATCGTCGATGAAGGTCAGCACGACATATTGTGGCTTGTCGATCGGAAAGGCGGCCAGGAAGGCGTTGAAGTTGTGGTCGTGGTTGTAACGGCCATTGATGACCTTGTCGGCCGTGCCCGTCTTGCCACCAACATTGAAGCCATCCACCAGTGCGTTCTTGCCCGATCCCTTGACACCGTTCCAGCGGAACAGATAACGCATGTTCTCGCTGGTCTGCGGTCGAATGACGGTTTTTGCCACCTCATCCGCCTGAGCACGCGTGCGCGGCAGGAAGGTCGGCTCGATCAGGCGTCCGCCATTGACGAGAGCCGCACCCGCCACTGCCGTCTGCAGCGGCGTGGTTGCCACGCCATGGCCGAAGGAGATCGTGATGGAGTTGATCTTCTTCCACTCGCGCGGCTGGCTGGGCATGGCCACTTCCGGCAGTTCCGTCTGCATCTTGCTGAGCAGCCCCATCTTGGTCAGAAACGCCTTGTGCCCGTCGATGCCCACCACGTCGGCCATCTTGGCGGTGCCGATATTGGAGGAATACTGGAAGATTTCCGGCACGCTCAGCATGCGGCTCTGGCCGTGAAAGTCCTTGATCGTGTAACCGCCGATGCGGATCGGATAACGGGCATCGAACATGTCGTTGATCGAGGCCTTGCCGCTGTCGAGCGCCATGGCCAGCGTAAACGACTTGAAGGTGGAGCCCATCTCGAATGTGCCGTTCGACATGCGGTTCAGCCAGCCGTCTTCGCTGCCGCCAGCCGGATCGTTGGGATCGAAATCGGGCGCGGACGCCATCGCCAGCACTTCGCCGGTATTGGCATCGAGCACCACGCCGCCGGCGCCCTTGGCCTTGAACTTGGTGATGTTTGACATCAGCACTTCGCGCAGGATCGCCTGTACGCGCACGTCGATGGACAGATGCACGGGCTCGAGCGGCTGGCTGCTGGTCATGCCGACGGCGGCAAGATCGGCAAGACCCTGGCTGTCGACATAACGCTCCATGCCGGCCACGCCGCGGTTGTCGATATTGACGTAACCGACGATATGGGCAGCCGTCGGGCCACCTGGATAAAACCGGCGCTTTTCCGGGCGAAAGCCGATGCCGGGAATGCCGAGCGCCAGGATCTGGCTCTGCTGCTTCGGCGTCAGCTGGCGACGCAACCACTGGAAGCGCGATTTCGACGACAGCTTGTTGTAGATCTGGCGGCTGTCGATATCCGGCAGAACGGTGCGCAGCTTTTCGATCACCTCGTCGGGATCAACGATCTTGTGCGGCTCGGCAAACAGCGAGACCGTGCGGATGTCGGTCGCCAGCACTTCGCCGTTGCGGTCCAAAAGGTCCGGGCGCGAGGCCATCAGCCGGTCGGCCGGCATGATGCTCGACGTCGCCTCGGGCTGCATCGTGCCGTAATAGATGAGTTTGCCGCCGATCACGCAGTACATGATGGCGAAACCGCCGATGATGATGCCGACGCGGGTGCGGGTCTGGCCGTTGCGCCGCTTGCGCACGCCTTCAAAGCTTGGGCCACGCTGCGAAAAATTGACGCCGCGGGCACCGGCGGAAAAATGGGCCCGGCTCTTGAGCACCATGACACGGGAGAGGAAGGACATCAGCGCCTCACCGATCCGGTTGAAATGACATCGACGGAAGAGGCCCCGCGCGGCAGGGGCACGGGAATGTGCGGTTCTGGCTTGGAGGCCTTTGCCTTGTCGACACCTGCAATGGCAGCCGCCACGGCCGGATCATTGCCAGCGATTAACTGCTCGATGGTGGTTTCCGGCTGCGGCAGCTGCGATTTCGGCATCGGCAGTTCCTTGGGCATGGCAAGCTGCGTCGATTCGGTCGGCACAAGATCGAGTTCCGACTGGTAGACGGCGGTCAGCCGGTGCAGACGGTTCGGCTGCGTCAGCAGCGCCCAGTCGGCCTTCAGAAGATCGATCGTGTCGCGCTCAAGCCGGATTTCCGTCTCGATGCGGTGGACCTCCTCCAGCTTCAGTTCGGCGCGGTGCTTGATGCTGTAGGTGACGACGGCGGTTGCCGTCATCACGCCGATCAGGATCAGGTCGAAGCTTCGCAACATGGTCAGGCTCCCAACTTGTCGAGGCTGGCAAGATCAGGCAGGTCGAAGATGGAAAGGTCGGCTGCGGCGGGCGGAGCGGCCGTGCGGAACGCGGCACGCAGCTTGGCGGAGCGGGCGCGCGGATTGATCTCGGCCTCGGCTTCCGTCGCAGATTGCATGCCCTTGCCGATCGGCTCGAACACGGCAGCCTTTTCCTCCACCATCGGCATATGGCGCGAGCCGGTGGCGCGGCCGGACCGGTCGGCGAGGAAACGCTTGACGATACGGTCTTCCAGCGAATGGAAGCTGACGATGACGAGACGACCGCCGGGCTTCAGCGCCCGTTCGGCGGCAAACAGCGCGCGGGCAAGCTCGCCCAACTCGTCATTCACGAAGATGCGCAGCGCCTGGAAAACACGGGTGGCCGGGTGGATCTTGTCCTTGGCCTTGCGCGGATTAACGGTCTCGATGAGGTTGGCAAGGTCACGCGTGGTAACGAAAAGCTCGGACGCACGGCGCTTTTCAATGGCGCGCGAAATGCGCCCAGCCTGCTTTTCTTCACCCAGAAAACCGAAGATGCGGGCGAGATCGCCGGGTTTTGCCCGGTTGACGACATCGGCCGCAGAAACGCCCGACGACGACATGCGCATGTCGAGCGGGCCGTTGCGCTGGAAGGAAAATCCGCGCTCGGCTTCATCGATCTGCATGGAGGAAACGCCGATGTCGAGCACGACGCCATCGAGCCCCTCTTCGGGCGCGTGGTCGGCAAGGCGTGAAAAACGGGTGGCGTGCAGCGTCAGGCGGCCATCAAATTCCGTGACCATCGCCTGTCCGGCCGCAATCGCATTGGGATCGCGGTCGAGGGCAACGACATCAGCACCGGTGGACAGGATCGCGCGGGTATAGCCGCCGGCCCCGAATGTACCATCGAGAATAGTCTTGCCGGGGGCCGGAGCAAGTGCCGAAAGCACTTCTCCCAGCATCACCGGAATGTGGCGCATCGGTCCGCCATCGGCCTCGGAAATTCCGTCGCCAGGATTAGCCGCCATTCCGATCCCCTGTCTTATGCAGGACGCGCCGCAAACGTGGCCCGCCCCGCTCTTGCCGCCGCCTGCGCCTCGTGGAACGCCTGCGGCTGCCAAAGCTGAAAATGATCCGAGCGGCCGACGAAGGTTACTTCCGTCGTCACGCCGGTGAAGTCGCGAATAAAATCCGTGACCATCAGCCGGCCTTCCGCATCGAGCCGCATATAGACGCCGCCGCCGTGAACCAGCAGCGACATCGCATTGGCCTCCGGCGAGAACGGGTCCGCCTGGGCGATCTGGCGCTCGTACCGCTCGAGCAAATCCGGACCGCCGACGCTCACCGCCGGAAACACAAGATCCTGGAGACAATAAAGCTCCTGGATATCCCGCTGCGCGAGCACGGCTCGAAACGGCGCAGGCACGGAAACCCGCCCCTTCGCATCGATCCTGTTCGTCGCATTGGACAAGAAGCGGTTCATAACGCCAAACACCCGGCCCATTTATTAGCAGAGCGAAATTACACCCCACATTACGCAAGCCACCGGACACAACCGAGCCGTTCAGACGGAACACATTCCGTCCGGTTCCCCCTTGCGGGAGCGCTCCGAAACTGTCCGATGAAAGGGCACCTATCTGCCCGCTCGCAGTGTGGAATTGGGATAACATGGGACCATATGGGCGTCAATGGGAAGCCGCCACACCGGACCGTGGCAACCTGAATTATTTATAACCTGTTAAGTTTAACAAAGGGTTAGCGAGAACTTCCCAGAGACCGCCGCAAACACGGCCGGGAGAGGACGGGGAAAGCCGGTTAAGTCGTTGCCATCACGACAACATTTGCAAAAACCCGAGTGCCTGTCACTATGCAGAGCACAACCCTAACGATATTTAAGGTTTTACCGCACCGCAGCGTTAGCGCAACCAGAAGCACATGACGAAGCACCGGAGAGCGAAACCGCCCTCCGGTCGCAACGGATAAAAAATGAAATCGCCAGTTGGCCTGTAAGCCGGGTTCTGTATGGCACCGGTGCAAGCACCGGAACGTGGCAGCCATTCATCTGGGACGGCGTTTACACGCCGCCTCACGCAACCCACCCGGATGACTGGCCCGGAAACAGGCTGTAGTGCAAAAAGCACCCGCGTCATCCCTATTCGGTCTTGCTCCCGGTGGGGTTTACCATGCCGGTCCTGTTGCCAGTCCCGCGGTGGGCTCTTACCCCACCCTTTCACCCTTACCCCGCCAGCTCTTGCGCTCAAACCAGAGCACAACAGCAGGCGGGGCGGTTTCCTTTCTGTGGCACTTTCCCTAGGGTCACCCCCGCCGGACGTTATCCGGCACCGTATTTCCGTGGAGCCCGGACTTTCCTCACCCTACCGCCTTTCGGCATTGGTAAAGCGCGGCTGCCCGGCCAACTGGCAGGGGCTCCTTAGACGGTTTGAAAGCCGAATGCCACCGGAAAGACGAAAGCAGCTCAGGCAAAATCCGGTGCGAAGGAGACGCCATAGACCTCATCCTCGATCCGGCCCCTGTGGAGCAGTTCGGCACCGAGACGGCCGATCTCATCGGAACTTTTGGCGGCCGCCCCGCAGCCGCCGGTCAGAACGGCAACCGCCGGGCTCTCCGTATAGCCGATGGCGGGATAGCCGCTCGGGGTCTTCGAGACGACGCAGGCGCCCGTCGAGATGCGTGTGACATCTATGCCGGGCACCAGTGTTTCGATGATGCCGGCATGATGATCGCGCACGCTCTCGCGCCCGCCGGAGCGGAACCAGGCGCGCATGTCTTCATCGCGCGTCAGCAGAATGTCGTCGGGATCGCCGCCGATCTTCAGGTAGGTCTTGCCATCGGGATAACGCACCGGCGGCAGCATATAGATGTGGTTGCGGCTGTCGCGCGGCTCGTAGATCAGGGAGGGCATGCCGGCAAACTGCGGCAGTTCCTCGTCGGGGATCTCGAAGAAAGTGACCGTGCGGGCATAAACCGCCATATCGACCGGGCGCGCCATGAGATTTTCCGCGATGGAAAAGCCACCGGCGGCCACCAGCGCCTTTTCGGCGCGATAGATCTTGCCTTCTGCGGTCAATACCACGGCAAGCCCGCCCTCCTCGCGCACAGACACCACCGTCTCCGCGGTTTTCCGAGCACCCTGGCGTTCGGCCAGCAGCGACTGGGCCGAAACCAGCGCGCGCGGGTTCACGTAACCGGCGTTTGCAGCCTCGAAAACACCGTGGCAGGCCGGTTCGAAACCGAAACAGGGAAAATTTTCGGCAAGGGATGTATCGTCCATCGAAGCGGTTTCGACGCCGAGCGTTTCAGCCGCCTTCAGGGTGCCGTTGATATAGGTGTGACCGGTGGCCGGGTCCGGCCCGACCATGAGGCAACCAACGCCGTGATAAAAGCGGATGCCGCTGTCGCGTTCGATTTCGCCATAGCGGGCGATGGAGCGGTTGGCGAGGCGCGCCCAGACCGGGTTAGAATCGATGGTACGGGTGATTCGCGCCTCGTCGTAATGGCTGCCAAAAACGCCCGGGTGGGTTTTTGCATCCGCCGGTTCGTCCGGGCCGATCAGCGCCACGCCGTCTGTCCACTGCGTCAGGTGGCGGGCGGCAGCTGCCCCCATCATGCCCCTACCGATGATGATGTATTTGAAGTCCGGCGTCATGATCGCCTCTCGCCTGCCCTGTTGCTTAAAAATCCGTGGCGCACTGATAGCGGTTTGCGCGCCGGTTTAAAGAGGCGAAACGGTCGCAGCAGAGCAGACCGTAACCTTGAGCGGAAGGATCAGGCGGAAGCACCGTAGCGCGGCAGGTGCGACAGAAGCCGATGCAGCGTCTCGATGGTCGACATGTCGGCAATGCCATCGACCCTTTCCTGACGGAAATGCCGCTGGAAGGCTTCGACCACCCCTTCGGTCTTTTCGCAGAACTCGCCGGTGATCTCGATGCCGTAACCGTAGAGCGCCAACATGCCCTGCAGCGCCTCCACCGGCTGGCCGCTTTCACCACGCTGGAAAAACCGGCCGCTGCGGATCGGGCTCGGCTCGACCCAATGACCGATGCCGGCGCGAAAAAGCCTTTCCCACGAAAAATTCTCGCCGGGATCGACCTTGCGCTTCGGCGCGACGTCCGAGTGGCCGAGCACCCGTTCCGGGCGGATCGACCAGCGGGCGGCACAATCGCGGCAGAGTGCAATCACAGCCTCGATCTGTTCATCGGGATAGGCTGGCAGGCCGCCGGGATGGCCGGCATTGGCGATTTCGATGCCGATGGAGCGGGAATTGATATCCGTCTCGTCGGCCCAGACACTTTTGCCGGCATGCCAGGCGCGGCGCGCTTCCGGCACCATCTGCACCACGCGACCATCCGGCCAGACGAAATAATGGCTGGAGACCTGACTTTCGATATTTTTGAGCCACGAGATCGCCTGCCCGTGATCGGCCATGCCGGTGTAATGCAGGATGATCATGTCGGGCGCGACACCGCCGACGCGTTCGCCATGGTTGGGCGAGGGATCGACCCTTGCGCCTTCGAAATCGGGCACCAGTTTCATGCGGCCTTGCGTTCCCGTTCAATCGCCGCATAGGCGGCATTGAGGGCTGCCATGCGCTCGTTGGCGGCCGCATGCAGCGCTTCGGGCACGCCGCGCGCAATCAGCTTGTCGGGATGATGTTCGGACACCAGCCGGCGATAGCGCTTGCGGATCTCGGCAAAATCATCCTCCGGCGAAACGCCGAGGATGAGATACGGATTGCCCCCATCGACTTCCACGTGGCGGGCAAGAATGCGGCGGAAGTGATCCTCGTCGATGTGGAAGATTTCGGCGATGCGGGCCAGGAAATCCAGCTCCTTCTCATGCACCATGCCGTCAGCCTTGGCGATGTGAAAGAGGCCGTCGACGACGTTTTCCAGCATCTGGCAGTTTTGCTCGCCGGATCCGCAAAGGCCCGCAAGCTTTTCGGCGTAGGCCTCGTAGCCGGCGACATCCTGGCGCGCGAGATTGTAGAGGCGCGCGACGTTTCGCGCTTCCTCTTCCGGAAAATCAAAAATCTGGCGAAATGCCTCCACTTCGGAGGCAACCACGGCACCATCGGCCTTGGCCATCTTGGCAGACAGCGCGATGATGGCAACCGAGAAGGACACCTTGCGACGGGTTTCCGGATCGCCTTCGAACAGTGTACGGATAGCCTCCACGACGCGCGACAGCGCATTGTGGGCGGCGTCGCCGACACTGCCCAGCAGTCGCTCCCACAAGTTCGTCAGTTGAAGGCATGCAAAATCTAAAATCATGCTGCACCTGACCAAATTCTGGAACCCTTGGCAAGCGCAAGCCGGCGAAGGTCGGGTTAAACTTTGTTCACCCTTACGGGATTGGTTTGTGCCCGGTTCAGCAAGAAGCCAAAACGTCGCAGTCCGGCACAGCGGCCGGCCGCAATCCGGGTGACGTGGAACGGCGCCGGCAGCGCCCCTGTTCCTCATCTCATATTTGAACCGATTAAATCCGCAAGCGTTCCAGAAAAGCTGCGAAATGCCGGATTTTCTTGAGAAATTCACTTTACAGCCGCAAAGCTCTGTCGCATCCCTTTGCCAGTTCATGGCAAGGCGCAACGGCGCCAAGGAGGTTCGATGGCCAAGCAGAAAGTGGCAATGCTGACAGCAGGAGGGCTTGCTCCATGCCTGTCATCGGCAGTGGGCGGTTTGATCGAGCGTTATAGCGACATCGCCCCCGAACTGGAGCTTGTCGCCTACCGTTCCGGCTATCAGGGCGTGCTGCTGGGAGATCGAATCGAGATCAACCAGACCATGCGCGAGGGTGCCCATCTTCTTCACCGATATGGCGGCTCGCCGATCGGCAACAGCCGGGTGAAGCTCACCAATGCCGCCGACTGCGTCAAGCGCGGCCTGGTCAAGGAAGGCGAGAACCCGCTGAAGGTTGCCGCCGACCGGCTGGCAGCCGATGGCGTGACCATTCTCCACACGATCGGCGGCGACGATACCAATACGACGGCCGCCGACCTTGCCGCCTATCTCGCTGAAAACGGTTATGACCTCACCGTCGTTGGCCTGCCGAAGACGGTGGACAATGACGTGGTGCCCATCCGCCAGTCGCTCGGTGCGTGGACGGCGGCCGAAGTCGGCGCGCATTTCTTCGATCATGTCAGCAACGAGCAGAGTGCAGCCCCGCGCACGCTGGTCATCCATGAGGTGATGGGCCGCCACTGCGGCTGGCTGACGGCGGCCACCGCGCGCGCCTATATCCAGGACACGTGCAACAATGAATATGTCGAAGGCTTCATGATGAACACCCAGATGAAGAACATCGACGGGCTCTACCTGCCCGAGATGGCCTTCGACCTGGAAGCGGAAGCCGAGCGTCTGCGCGGCATCATGGATACCTGCGGCTTCGTGACGCTGTTCGTCTCGGAAGGCGCCGGCCTGGAAACCATCGTTGCCGAGCGCGAAGCCTCCGGCGAAAAGGTCAAGCGCGATGCGTTTGGTCACGTGAAGATCGACACGATCAATGTCGGCAACTGGTTCCAGACGCATTTTGCCTCGCTTTTGCATGCGGAACGCTCGATGGTGCAGAAATCCGGCTATTACGCCCGCTCGGCCCCGGCAAACCAGCAGGACCTGCGCCTCATCCAGGGCATGGTGGATCTGGCCGTCGAAAGCGCGCTGAACGGCATATCCGGCGTGACGGGTCATGACGAAGACCAGAATGGGAAATTGCGCACGATCGAATTCCCGCGTATCAAGGGTGGCAAGCATTTCGATCTCTCCACCCCCTGGTTCGGTGACGTCATGAACTTCATCGGGCAGCCTTTCCGGGCGGCGTGATCGAAACCGTGGCCGGCCCGCGAGGAAAGACCGGTCTTGTGTGGAGATTGATGCGGAGGAGACGACATGAGCATCGAGGCGATCCTGATATTTTCAGTGCTCTGCCTGCTGACGCTATATCTGCCTTCGGCATCCAGCCGTTTTCTGGCGGCCTATACCATTGCTCGCGGCAAACCGCGGGCAATGGCGCTTGTTCCGGCCATGACTGCCGGTTCCTTCCTGTCGTTTGCGGCAGGATTTGCGATCTTCCTCTGGCTCTCGGTGTCGCTGCGCAGCATGCATGAAACGCTTGGCTGGGCAGCCCTTGCCTATCTTGCGCTTTATGTCGGCAAGGGCCTGCAGCAGGGCATTCGCCAGCGCGCCGCCGATAATGACAACCTTCGCGAGAAATCTCTTGTGCGCGGCATGGGCCGTTGCCTTATCGCCCAGGTGCGCCCGGGCCTTGCCATCGCCTTTGCCGCACTTCTGGTTCATCTGGCTGATTCGTCGGGGACAACGGAACGGTTGGCGCTTCAGGCCGCTGCGGGTTTTGCCATGGCAGCCATCGCATCTGGCCTGTTGCAGGTGCTGCTTGCCGGGCGCAGCACCCGCAAGATGCGGCTTGTAAGCCTGAAGAACGCGGCCTCCGCCACCCCGCGCACGCGCTTCATCGCGCGCCGCGCCGTCAGCGCCGGTTACCGCCGAATTGCCGCATAAAATCCTCGGGCTTGCCGCAGGCGTTCGGATAAGTTAAGAAATCTTTAGATTTGAGGGGCACTTGCAGGCTGGGACAATCATCTTCGTGAAAGTGAGACCATGGCGATAACCCGAATTTTCGGTTGCAACGCGGTTGTGGCGTTTGCGATTTGCGGGGCTGTTTCCGGCTGCTCGAGCGTGGAAACGGCTTCCAACAAGGCAGCTGACACCACCGAACAGTCTGCGGACGTCGCTTCGGCGGGGGCACCTGCCGCTGAGCAAACCGCAGGACAACAGTCGGCAACCAAGACCGGGCGCATTTCCATTGCCGCTGCAGCGGCGGCTGCGACCGGCGGGCCTGTGGAGGCACCGGCCGGCTCGATCATGACCGTTGCTGAAAAAGGTGGCCGGGTTCACGCCGTGGCGCTTCCGACCGGCCAATCGGCCATTGCCGCGCAAAACGATGCGGTGCGCGCCGCCCTCGCGCAGGCCTCAGAAATGCCCGTGGTGACGCCGGCGCTCGCCGTGGCTCCCACATCGATGCAGACAACGGGCGCCATGGAAGCCATCAATGTGGCCACCACAACGGCCAACACCATGACGGCCCCGGTTGCGGCATCCCCGCTTTCCAGGTCGCGTCAGGATATTTCGCCTGATCTCCAGACCGCCTCCTTGCGCTCGACACAAAAGCCCGAGGAAAAACATCTCGGCATTCCCGCCGACGTCTCGGAAGGCTACGCCGCCATTCCGACGCCGCGTCCGCGCCCTGCCTCGTCCAGCACCTCTTCGATGCTGGCTTATGCATCGCCTGCCCAGCCACTGTCTTCGGTCTCCAACGATTTCTTCCCGCCGGCGCCCGGTGCTCCCGTGCCGGAAACGGCAGAGGCCAGCACGCCCACGCTGAACAAGCTGATCAAGCGTTATGCCGGCATGTATGGCGTGCCGGAATCGCTCGTGCACCGCGTCGTGCATCGCGAAAGCCGCTACGACCCGAAGGCTTACAACAAGCGCGGTTATTTCGGCCTCATGCAGATCAAGTATTCCACGGCAAAGTCGATGGGATATGGCGGCACGCCGGAAGGCCTGCTCGATGCCGAAACCAATCTGAAATACGCCATCAAATACCTGCGTGGCGCCTGGCTGGTGGCCGATAACGAGCCGGATGACGCAATCGGCCTTTATGCCCGTGGCTATTATTACGATGCCAAGCGCAAGGACATGCTCTACGTCCTGAAATAACCGGTATAAGGCGCGGTTACTCCAGCGCCTGCGTTACTGCCTGAACCAGCGCGCCCGGCCGATATCCTGTTGATGCCGGAGACAGGCCGAGACGCACAACCACCAGCCGTTTTGAAGGAATGACTGTGACGCTCTGACCGTCATGGCCTTGCAGCGCAAACTGGTCGTTCGGTACAGCAGCCCCCTCCCCCGCCCTCCGAGACGCAAGCCATGTCTGAATGCGGGAATAACGCCCGCCGGATGTCGCGTTCGCACGCCACATATCCTCGACCAGATCCGCCGGCAGGATGGTGCGGCCCTGCCAGACACCTTTGTCTGGCAGAAGAAGCCCGAAGCGCGCCCAGTCACGCGCCGTCGCATACATGTAGGAACTGCCGGCAAAGGTTCCCGACTCGTCCGGTTCAAACACCGCGCTCCCCATCCCCAGCGGCTCAAACAGCGCCTTGCGCGGATAGGCCAGCGCCTGCTCAGCATTGCCGAGCCGGTCCATCCAGATGCGCGACAGAAGAACGGCCGTACCGGAGGAATAGTTGAACTCCGTGCCGGGTTTCTCGGCAAGGGGCAGGCTTGCGGCAAAGCCGGCCATATCCGGCTCCAGAAACAGCATCCGCGTGACATCCGCCACGGTGCCATAGTCCTCGTTGAAGGCAAGACCGCTTTCCATGCCGAGCAGTTGCGCAACGGTGATTTTTGCGCGCGCGTCGCCCTTCCATGCGGGAAACAGGTTGTTTTCGTCGAGCGAGATGCGCCCATCGCGCACCAGCGTGGCGATGAGGGCGGCATTCACCGTCTTCGTCATCGACCAGCCAAGGAGAGGCGTCTTTGCATCGAAACCCTTGCCGTAGCGCTCTGCGACGATACGACCGTCTTTCACCACCACCACGGCCCGCATACCCGGCCCCGTCAGGTTATCGCGCGACAGGATCTCCGAAATATCCGGGCGCGGCGTCACCGTCTCACCTTTCGGCCAGAGAGCTTGTGGCTCCGTCGACGATTCGCGCGCATCAGCTGCCAGATTGACGGCGGCAAGGCTTTCAGGCTTTGCGCCATCCGCCAGCACGCTGCACCCGAGCCCTCCACGGTACATCGCCGTCACCGGCGCGATGCCGCCGACAAGTGCTGCATGGACAAGGCCCGCATCTCGCTCGACATTCACCCGCATCAGCCGCAGCAGCGGATTACCGGGCGCCTGCACATCTTCAGACAGCACCTCTGCCGGCTCGCGCCCCGCCAGAAACACGTTCGAGCAGACAATCTTTGCCGCATAACCGCTTCCCACCCGCAACAGCGTGGGCGGCGATGCTTGAAGCCAGACGAAACCGGCAACCAGCAACAACGCGACAAAGACGAGGGAAAGTTTTGCAAGACGAAGCACAAGGCGCATCAGATCATTCCTGTTGGCGGCGGCATGCCGTCTCCAGCGCACCGCCAGATGTCAAGCCTGGGGAGCAAGTGCGGCGGCATGAGGACACGTCATGAAACTGTAGCAGCAAGCGGCTACAGCCGTTTGACACTCATGACGAGGCAACGGGAATAGAGCATGGCCGAGATTGCACCGGAAGCCGGATTTCTGAAGAATGGAAAGCTGAAGACTGCACTGCTGCAGCACAAGGCATTGTCAAAGAGCGGGCTTTCCGAACGCCTGTTCGGCCTTTTGTTTTCCGGCCTTGTCTATCCTCAGATCTGGGAGGATCCGGATGTCGACATGGCGGGCATGGCGCTGTCTGAAGGCCACAGCATCGTCACCATCGGCTCCGGCGGCTGCAATATGCTGGCTTACCTCTCCCGCTCGCCGCGCTCCATCGACGTGGTGGATCTCAATCCGCATCATATCGCGCTCAACCGCCTGAAGCTTCAAGCCTTTGCCGCCCTTCCCTCACATGCCGATGTCGTGCGCCTTCTTGCCACGGAAAACGCCGGCACCAACGCGCGCGCCTTCGATCTGTTCATCGCCCCGAAGCTGGATGACAAAACGCGGGCCTACTGGCAGAAGCGCAGCCTCACCGGGCGACGCCGCATTTCCGTCTTCGAGCGCAATATCTACCGCACCGGCCTGCTTGGTCGCTTTATCGCTGTCGGCCACCTTTTGGCGCGGATGCATGGCGTAAACCTCACCGAAATGGCGGCCATGGGCTCGCTGCGCGAACAGCGGCAGTTTTTCGATACCCGCATCGCGCCTCTCTTCGACAAGCCGTTGATTCGCTGGCTGACGAGCGCCAAAAGCTCGCTGTTCGGCCTTGGCATTCCGCCGCAGCAATATGACGAGCTGGCAAGCCTTGCGCCGGATGGCTCGATTGCGCCGGTTCTGCGCCAGCGGCTGGAAAAACTTGCCTGCCATTTTCCGCTGCGTGACAACTATTTCGCCTGGCAGGCGTTTGCCCGCCGCTATGCGCTGCCGCACGAGGGTTCCCTGCCGACCTATCTGAAGGCGGAAAACTACCGCACCATCCGCAACAACGTGTCGCGCGTTGCCGTGCATCATGAAACCTTCACCGACCTTCTGTCGCAAAAGGCCGCCGGCACCGTGGATCGCTATGTGCTTCTGGACGCGCAGGACTGGATGAACGACCGCCAGCTCAACGATCTCTGGGCAGAAATCAGCCGCACCGCCGCACCGGGCGCCCGCGTCATCTTCCGCACCGCGGCCGAAAAGAGCATCATCGAGGGGCGCCTTTCGCCGGCGCTGCGCGACCAGTGGCATTATCTCGAAGCCCGCTCCGGGGAACTGAACCTGCAGGACCGCTCGGCCATCTATGGCGGCTTCCACATCTATGAGAAAGCGGCATGACGGCGCTGGGCGGGACAGGACCAGGGACAAGAACAGGGCCGACATCCGATCACGCTGCCCGCATGGACCGGATGTATCGCTACCAGCGCCATATCTATGACCTGACGCGCAAATATTACCTTCTCGGCCGTGATCGGGCGATCCGCGACCTTGCGGTGCCGAAGGATGGCACGCTTCTGGAAGTGGGCTGCGGCACCGGTCGCAACCTTCTGCTCGCCCACCGCATTTATCCGCGGGCGCATCTTTATGGCCTCGATATCTCCAGCGAGATGCTCGCCACCACCCGCGCCAATTTCCGCGGCAAGGCGGCGGAACCGATGCTGAAGGTGGCAGATGCGACGACGTTTTCGCCCGCCGATTTCGGCACGGATGGTTTCGACCGCATCCTCATTTCCTATGCGCTGTCGATGATCCCCGACTGGCAGGGCGCGCTGACGGCAGCCCTTGGTGCGCTGAAGCCCGGCGGTTCGCTGCACATCGTCGATTTCGGCCAGCAGGAAAACCTGCCCGTCTGGTTTCGCGCATCGCTACAGGCCTGGCTGTCGCGATTTCATGTGACGCCGCGCGCAGACCTTGCCGAAGCGATCGAGGCCCGCCTTGCGCAGTTCGATGCCGACATGATGTTCGAGACAACGGGCCGTGGTTACGCCTGGCATGCGATCGTCCGTCGCCGGAGCTGATGGCGGCCAAGCGCTTGATTTCACGAATTTCTTAGCGCATGATGACGTTGCCGCGCGTCTGAAACGCTGCGCGGCAAATCGTTGGTGCGTAAGGGAATATTTACGCCGACATGGTTATCAGGTCGTTTCGCATCCTTGTTTGCGCCCGGTGATTCGGCGTGGCCGACAAGTGATTCGTCCCCTCGGTCATCACGGAAGCGCCATGCCTCGGCTCATCTTTGCCCTTCTTGCGACTGCCGCCCTTGCCACCGGCTGCACCTCGACAAGTTATGATTTCATGTCGACGGCATCGATCTCCAAGCCGAAATTTAAAGACAGCGACCCGCAGGATTTCGGCGCCAACCATCCGGATCGCCATGAGATCCACGGCATCGACGTGTCCAAGTGGAATGGCGACATCGACTGGCCGACCGTCAAGCGCGGTGGCGTGTCCTTCGTGTTCATCAAGGCAACCGAAGGCAAGGACCGGGTCGATCCGGCTTTCGAGGCAAACTGGCGCAATGCGGCAGCAGCCGGTCTTGCCCACGCGCCCTACCATTTCTACTATTTCTGCTCGAGCGCTGATGAACAGGCGGACTGGTTCATCGCCAATGTGCCGAAGGCCGCCAGCAGCCTGCCGCCGGTGGTCGACGTGGAATGGAACCACACGTCCAAAACCTGCACCACCTGGCCGGCGCCGGAGACCGTGCGGGCGGAGATGAAGCGCTTCATGGACCGGCTGGAAGCCTATTACGGCAAGCGCCCGATCATCTACACATCGGTCGATTTCCACCGCGACAATCTGGTCGGCGCGTTCCAGGACTATCATTTCTGGGTCCGCTCCGTAGCGGCGCACCCCGCCAAGATCTACGAGGCGCGCAAATGGGCCTTCTGGCAATACACGTCCACCGGCATCGTTCCCGGCATCAAGGGCGACACTGATATCAACGTTTTTGCCGGCACGGAAAAGAACTGGCGCAACTGGGTCGCCTCCGTCGGCCCGTAAAACCCATCCGCACTCCCTTTCAGCGTCCGCGAGGCGCCCCTCAGCAACATTCGGAAGCGTCGCCATTGACGCCGCATGGTCTTTGCCCATCTTCCGTCACAAATCTCGCCGACATGGGGCATAAGCCCGCCAGAGGAACCTTTCATGCCCTTGCCTTCCGTTCGCCCGATCTCGCTTGCCCTTGCCCTGACGGGGCTTCTCGCCTCCGCGGCCTTTGCCCAGCCAGCCTCTTCTCAGCCAGCCTCTGGCCAGCCAACCTCTGGCCAGAATCCACCGGCATGCGGCGGAGACCTTTCTGCCTTCCTGCAGGGCGTGAAGGCTGAAGCGCTTAGCATGGGCGTTCCGGCAGAGGCGGCCGACCGGGCGCTGGCCGGTGCCGTGATCGATCCGAAAGTGCTGTCACGCGACCGGGCGCAGGGCGTGTTCCGCCAGACGTTTCTGGAGTTTTCGCAGCGCACCGTTAGCCAGGCCCGCCTCGATATCGGTCGCCAGAAGATGAAGCAGTATGCCGAGGTGTTTGGGCGGGCCGAGAAGGAATATGGCGTAGCCCCTGGCGTCATCACCGCCTTCTGGGCGATGGAGACCGATTTCGGCGCCGTACAGGGCGATTTCAACACGCGAAATGCCCTTGTCACCCTCTCGCATGATTGCCGCCGTCCGGAACTGTTTCGCCCGCAGTTGCTGGCGCTCACGGAGATGGTGCAGCATGGCGATCTCGATCCTGAGAGCAATACCGGCGCCTGGGCCGGCGAAATCGGCCAGGTACAGATGCTGCCGCGCGACATCATCGAACATGGCGTCGATGGCGATGGCGACGGCCATATCAACGTCAAGACGAGCGCGCCGGATGCCATCCTGACGGCCGCCTCCTTCATCAGGAGCCTCGGTTTCAAGCCGGGCGAGCCGTGGATCCAGGAAGTGGAACTGCCGGAAAGCCTGCCTTACGAGAAAAGCGGTCTTGGCAACGAAATGCCGGCCGCCGAATGGTTCAAGCTCGGCGTCAAACCGCGCGACGGCAACACGTCGTTTGGCGCGCTTCCCGCCGCACTCGTGCTGCCGCAGGGCCGCAAGGGGCCGGCCTTCATCACCTATCCCAACTTCTCGATCTATCTCTCGTGGAACCAGTCGTTCATCTACACGACGTCGGCGGCCTATTTTGCCACCCGCCTCTCAGGTGCGCCGACTTATGCCAAGGGCAATCCGGAACCGGGCCTCAGCGTCGACGAGATGAAGGTATTGCAGACGAAGCTCGACGGCATCGGCCATGATGTCGGCAAGATCGATGGCATTCTGGGCTCCGGCACGCGTGTGGCCGTGCAGAAGGCGCAGCAGCGGCTCGGCATGCCCGCCGATGGCTGGCCCACCGCAGCGCTTCTGAACGCGCTATAAGGCAGACGGGGAATCATCCTTATCTATGCGCGCAAAACCTCCCGCGGTCTTCCCAGGAGGTTTTTTTGTGGGGCGTTCATGCCGCTGCCGGGCCCTCCCCATCACGCAATGTGACGGTTCTTAACAGCGCGGACAGATTTGTTCACGGATGGTAAACCCTGTTAATTAACGGATTTATCTTTGCATAACAGCGGCTTGTCGCGTGATCCGCCATAAATCCGTCATATGTGTTCCCGCAGTGCAGCACATTATTCGCTTCCCAAGCGTTCAAAAATGCACTTACATCTCAAGTGTTAACGCAAGGAGGCAGACATGGGACACGTACATTCCTTCAATGTCCTTCTCGTCGGTGCAGCGTTTGTGTTCGTGGCATCCATGCTCTTTGTCTGAGCATCGCGACAAAGAATAATCCATGCCACGATTGAGCTGACCGTTTCAGCAGTCGTTTAAGAGACAAATCGGCTTCAAAAATTGGAAGGGCGGATATCTCCGCCCCCGCCTTGGAAGTCCTGGCTCAGGCCGCCGCCCCGGCCTGCGTCTTTTCAGCTTTTTCCTGTTCAGACTGGCCTTGTGCAGACTTTGCTTCTGCGGACATGTGCTTTTCATCCTTGGCATAGCCCAGACGATCGAGCATCGCGCCGGTCAGTGCCGCGCGGTTCATCGTGTAGATGTGGAACTCGCCAAGGCCCCGGCGCATCAGGTCTTCGATCTGTTCGGCGGCCACGTCGGCGGCAACCTTGGCGCGGTCTTCCGGCTTGTCGTCCAGCCCTTCAAATCGCGCATCGAGGAACGCCGGCACCGTGGAGCCGCAGCGGCTGGCAAAACGCCTCAACTGCGACAGGTTCTGGATCGGCATGATGCCGGGAATAACCGGAATGGTGATGCCGGCCGTCCGTACCTGTTCCAGATACCGCTCAAAAACATCGTTGTCGAAAAAGAACTGCGTCAGCGCGCGGTCGGCGCCGGCATCGGCCTTGCGCTTCAGCATCTCGATATCGCCGGCCACATCCGCACTTTCCGGATGTTTTTCCGGATAGGCCGAGACGGAAATCTCAAAACCACCGATCTCCTTCAGGCCCACCACAAGTTCGGCCGCGTTGGCATACCCATCCGGATGCGGCTGATAGGCGGTGCCGATGCCGCTTGCCGGATCGCCGCGCAAGGCCACGATATGGCGCACGCCAAGCTGGCGCATGTCCTCGATCACCTGATGGGTTTCTGCTCGATCGGCATCGACGCAGGTGAGGTGCGAGGCGGTCGCAAGCCCCATATCGCGGATCATCCGCCCAACAGTCGAAAAGGTCGGTGCCTTGGTCGTGCCGCCGGCGCCATAGGTAACGGAGACGAAATCTGGATTGTAGCGGGACAGTTCCTCCACCGTCTGCCAGAGCTGCTCCTCCATCTCCGGCGATTTCGGCGGAAAAAACTCGTAGGAAAGCCGGAACGGCTGGGCCTTGCGGGAGGTGTTTGCGACAGTGGTCATAGCTCGATTTCCGACAGAAGGGATTTGCGGGGGGCAGCAACTTGGCGCGACCGCCCTTGAGGCGCCTCAGCCTTTAAGGCCAGCGGGGCAGAGGCAAGCCAGATGGTGACGGTGAGCGCTGAAGCCGGCTTTTGCTGCTTCGGCTGGAGATCGATGATCTCGCCGACGGTCAGACCAAGCTTCTCCAGCCATTCCGCCACCGTCTGGTGCGAAAAGCCAAGGCGAAGATGCGCGTGTTCATCACGCAGGTAATCAAAGGCATGCGGCGCCAGATCAACGATGACGAGGCGCCCGCCGGGGCGCAGCACACGGGCAGCTTCCGCAATGGCGCGCTCGGGTTCATCGAGGAAGTGCAGCACCTGATGAATGGTGATGAGATCGAAATCGCCTGCCTCAAGCGGCAGGTTGAAGATATCGCCATGGCGCACACTCGCCTTGACGATGCCGGCTTTGTCGAGATTGGCGCGGGCAACGGCGAGCATATCGCGGCTGGCATCGATGCCGACAGCACGCCGGTAACTCTGCTCCAGCAGCTGCAAAATCCAGCCCGTGCCGGTGCCGAGATCGAGCAGCGCATCGACATGATCAGGCCCGAGGATCTGCAGCAGTGCTGCTTCCACATCGGCGTCGCTCACATGCAACCGGCGAAGCTCGTCCCATTCGGAGGCGTTGCGGCTGAAATAGGCCTGCGCCCGTTCCGCCCGCGCCCGCTTGACGGTGGCCAACCGTTCGCTGTCGCGCGCAAGGACTGGATCGGCCGCATCGACGGCAGACAGAAGATTTGTCGCGACAACGGCTGCACGTCCATCCTGTTTCAGCCGGAAATAGGCCCAGGCGCCTTCCTGGTAACGCTCGATCAGGCCCTCTTCGGTCAAAAGCTTCAGGTGGCGGGAAATGCGCGGCTGGGATTGGCCGAGAATATCGGTAAGGTCACTCACCGTCAGGTCGCCACCGGCCAACAGCGCCAGAAGGCGAAACCGCGTCGGTTCGCCCGCCGTCTTCAAAATTCCCACCAGACTGTCCAGCGGCAGACCCATCACAGCATTCCAATCACGATCAACACATAAAGATATGTTTATGTGATTTATGAGCACCTGACAAGCGCAAACCCACTGCGCGACAGCAAAAGGGCGGCCCGAGCCGCCCTTAAGTGAGGAGTGATGAAGGCAGGCTTAACAGCGCCCCGCACGCGGGCGCTAGGCCGCCCGCGAGGAGCGCATAGGAGTGGCCGGGCGCTGCGCATTTGCAGGGCCCGTGAGGCGAAAGCGCGACAGAAGGTCTGACAGTTGCACGCTTTCCTGGGCAAGGCCTGCACCGGCGGCGTTCATTTCTTCGACCATCGCCGCATTGCGCTGTGTGGCTTGGTCCATATGGTTGACGGCGGTATTGACCTCGGCAAGCCCGGTCGATTGTTCATGGGCTGCCGTTGCGATGGCATCCATGTGGGTATTGATGGTCTGAACCAGTTGCTCGATGGCCGAAAGCCCCTCACCCGTATCGCTGACCAGCTTGACGCCTTCGGAGACGGCCGTGGTGGATTTCGAAATCAGCGACTTGATTTCCTTGGCCGCATTGGCAGACCGCTGGGCAAGCTCACGCACCTCTTGGGCAACGACCGCAAAGCCCTTTCCGGCTTCACCGGCGCGCGCGGCTTCCACCCCGGCATTCAAGGCAAGAAGGTTTGTTTGGAAGGCGATTTCATCGATGACCGAGATAATCTGGTTGATCTGGCGCGAGGATTCCTCGATGCGCTGCATGGCGGAGACGGCATTGCGCACCACCGAACCGGATTGATCGGCGCGGGCGCGAGCATCGCGCACCACATCGCGCGCTTCGCTGGTACGCCGCGATGTTGCCACCACATTGGCGGTGATTTCCTCAAGCGCCGCGGCCGTTTCCTCCAGCGAAGCCGCCTGCTGTTCGGTGCGCTTGGCAAGATTGTCGGATGCGTCAGAGATTTCCTTGGAGCCGTTTGTCACCGTTGCCACCGAGCCGCCGACGCTGACCAGCGCATCGCGCAACTGGCGAACGGAGGTGTTGAAGTCGGCGCGCAGGTTTTCAAATTGCGGTGCAAGCGGCATTTCGATCTCGCAACCCATATCGCCGGCAGCCAAACGGCGAAGGCTGGCGGCAAGCGTGCTGGTCACCTGGTTGAGGCGTTCCTCCGCCTCGGCTTCGGCTTTGGCCTGAACCTGGGCACGCTCAGCCTCCGAACGCTGGCGGCTGCCGACGGCTTCCGCTTCCAGCTGCGCATTGCGGATCGCTGCCTGACGGAAGATTTCCACGGACTGCGCCATGTCACCGATTTCATCGCTGCGATCGGTATAGGGAATAGCACGCACCGTATCGCCGCCCGCAAGCTCGGTCATCGACCGGTTGACCCCGCGGATAGAGGACGACAGCGCGCGCGTGACACCGGCACTCAGCATGATCACGAAGACGACAAACAGCAGCATGCCGCCGACGATCATCAGCATGGAATGATAGGCGTCTTGAAGACGCGCCTGCGCGCCCTGCAGCAGATTGGTGCCGTTTTCCCGAAGAAGTTCAGCCACCTGATCCCGACGCTTGGCCATGGCCTGGATGAAAGAATTCAGATCTTCCGGCTTGCCCTTGAAGTCCTCGGTACTTTCCATCGCCTTGATCGTATCGACGATGATCTTGCCTTCAGGCGTTGTGAAGAAGGCATCGTAGCGGCCCAGCATGGCCGGCGCCACGAACTCCCGGAAGGGTGGGTCGAAATTGCGGATCTGGCTCACGGCTCCGTTGAACCGGGCCTGCTCCGGCCTGGTGAAATTCCCGTTCTTGATATAGACCTGCCCCATGCGGTTGAGCACGAGATACCCCTCGTTGACCTTCATCCAGGCATGGATGCCGCGAATGTCGCGGGCAAGTGCCACATCATCCGTCAAGCCACTGGCGCGCGAGGACAGCGACAGTGCGGCAGAGGCAACGGGCTGGGCATAACGCAGCGGCAGGATCGGGTTGGTATCGCCTGCATCCAGTTGCTGGCGGTATTCCGGCATCTTGGCGAAGGTCGCCTCGAGGTCGGCGCGCAGCTTGCGGGTCGCGGCATCGTCATAGCCCAGCACCGCCAGCGCATCCAGCTGCTCGATCATGTCCTTGTAGACGCCATCGGCTTTTGCCCGCACAGCTGGCCGGTCGGCCGCCGGAACAGAACCTTCCAACGGCATGATCATCATCATCTCGCCGCCGGCATAGGCCAGCTTGGCCATGGCCTCGGCCCGGTGCAGCCGCGCATAATTTTCGTAGCTCGACCACCCCACGGCCAGGCCCAGCCCGACCACGGCCGTCAGTGGCACCAGTGCGAGCAATGATAGAGACTTGCGAAACGAAAGCTTCCCGAGTAGCGACAAGACGCACTCCTCCCTTGTGTCCGCAGGAGAAGCCTCATGCCCACCAGACAGAATACGTCAGCCGCTGCCCCCTCATGGCAGTCAAGAGTGGGTACGGTAGCACCGGATACTTACGAATCTGTATATCTTCGGATCGCCGCGTGCCGTTCAGGAAAACCCCAGGGGTACGAGCGATAAAACGCGCCAGATTTCGTTGGATTTTTCCCACTATAGTCGCGTTCGCGGCATTTTGTTCTGGCGACACGGCTGCGATCCGTGTCGACTGCGAGCCAGTATCTGCCTTATTATGACGAGTGATCGTATTCATGAAAAAGGCCCGCGTCTTGCATCTGCAACACGCGGGCCTTCTGTCGAGGCTCCTCTGCCCGCAGCGGTTCCGCTACGGGTTTGAGCAATTAGCGCGTCAGGCGCTTGTAGGACTGGCTGCCCGGGTTCAGAGCGTCTGCGCCGAGGCGGCGGATCTTGTCCTGTTCGTAGTCTTCGAAGTTGCCTTCGAACCATTCCACATGGCCATCGCCCTCGAAGGCGAGGATGTGCGTCGCCAGACGGTCGAGGAACATGCGATCATGGCTGATGATGATGGCGCAGCCGGCAAAGTTTTCGAGCGCAGTTTCGAGCGCGCCGAGCGTTTCGGTATCGAGGTCGTTGGTCGGTTCGTCGAGGAGGAGAACGTTGCCGCCCGCCTTCAGCATCTTCGCAAGGTGAACGCGGTTACGCTGGCCGCCCGAGAGGTTGCCGACCTTCTGCTGCTGGTCGCCGCCCTTGAAGTTGAAGGCGCCGCAATAGGCTCTGCTGTTCATGTCGAACTTGCCGAGCTTGATGATTTCGGCACCGCCGGAGATTTCTTCCCAGACGGTCTTTGAACCATCCAGCGCATCGCGGCTCTGGTCGACATACCCGAGATGCACGGTCTCGCCGATGCGGATCGAACCGCCGTCCGGCTGTTCCTGGCCGGTGATCATCTTGAACAGCGTCGACTTGCCGGCGCCGTTCGGGCCGATGATGCCGACGATGCCGCCCGGCGGCAGCTTGATCGAGAGGTCGTTGATCAGCGTGCGGCCTTCAAAGCCCTTTGTAACGCCTTCAAGCTCGATGACCACCTGGCCGAGACGCTCGGAGACGGGGATGATGATCTGCGCGTCGCCGGGACGGATGCCTTCGGCTGCATCCACCAGCTGTTCGTAGGCCTTGATACGCGCCTTGGACTTGGCCTGACGGGCCTTCGGGCTCGATGCAATCCATTCCTGTTCGCGCGACAGCGCCTTCTGGCGGCCGGCTTCTTCGCGGTTTTCCTGCTGCATGCGCTTGGCCTTCGCCTGCAGGTAAGCCGAGTAATTGCCTTCGTAAGGAATGCCACGGCCGCGGTCGAGTTCGAGGATCCAGCCGGTGACGTTGTCGAGGAAGTAGCGATCGTGGGTGATCATCATCACGGCGCCGGGATAGGCGCGCAGGTGCTTTTCAAGCCAGCCGATGGTTTCGGCGTCCAGATGGTTGGTCGGTTCGTCGAGCAGCAGCAGGTCCGGCTGCGACAGAAGCAGGCGGCAAAGCGCGATACGGCGACGTTCACCACCGGAGAGAACCGTGACATCCGAATCCTTCGGCGGGCAGCGCAGGGCTTCCATCGCCATCTCGACCTGCTGTTCCAGATCCCACAGGTTTTGGGCATCGATGATGTCCTGGAGTTTCGCGCCCTCTTCCGCCGTCTCGTCGGAATAGTTCATCATCAGTTCGTTGTAACGGTCGAGCACGGCCTGCTTGTCGGCGACGCCTTCCATGACGTTCTCGAAGGCGTTCTTGGACGGATCGAGATGCGGTTCCTGCTCGAGGTAACCAACGGTCGCACCTTCGGCGAGCCAGGCTTCACCGGTAAATTCCTTGTCCTGGCCGGCGATGATGCGCAGCACGGTGGACTTACCGGCCCCGTTGGGTCCGAGAATACCGATCTTGGCATCCGGGTAGAAGGACAGGTTGACGTTTTCGAGGATCTTCTTTGCGCCGTAGGCCTTGTTGAGCCCGGACATGTGATAAATAAACTGACGTGCCATAGGAAAATTGCTCCGGCGACTTTTGGGGGTTTGGACGCTATCTAGGCGAAACGGGCCGCCGGAGCAATGCGGCAAGGGGAGGAAGAGTGCATGTTCGAGACAGTAAATCGCCTGAAAAGCCCATCCGGCGCTGATCTTGCCATGCGCCATGCGCCCGCCGAGGGCACGGCGCGCGCCATTCTTCACATCTGCCACGGACTTGGCGAACACAGCGGCCGCTATCTCGGCTTTGCCCGTTTCATGGCGGCCCGCGGGTTTCACGTTTATGCCCATGATCACCGCGGCCATGGGCACACGACCGCACCGGATGCGCCGCAAGGGCGGTTTGCCGCAAAGGGTGGCGTCGACGCGGTCCTATCCGACGTCAAGGCCGTGAGCGACGCCGCAAGGGCTGCGCATCCCGGCCTGCCGGTGCTGCTGTTTGGCCATTCCATGGGCGGGCTGATTGCGCTCAACACAGCACTTTCTTATCCCCGCGATTATCAGGCGCTCGCCGTCTGGAATTCCAATTTTGCCGTGGGTGCTGCCGGGCGTCTGGCGCAGGTGGTGCTGAAGACCGAACGGGCGCTGAAGGGTTCTGACGTGCCGAGCCTCATCCTGCCAAAACTCACCTTTGACACCTGGGGTCGCGCCATGCCCGACCACCAGACGAAAGCCGACTGGCTATCGCGCGACCGGGCGGAAGTGGCGGCCTATCTCGCCGATCCGCTCTGCGGCTTCGATATTTCCATCTCTCTGTGGCTCGACGTGTTTGCCTTGAGCTTTCGCGGCACCGAACAAGAGCTTCTGGCGCGCCTGAAGAAGGATCTGCCCATCCATCTGGTCGGCGGCGGGCAGGATCCGGCAACCGAAGGCGGCAAGGCGATTTCCTGGCTGTCGCATCGTCTGGCCGAGCGCGGCTTTTCGCGGGTGACGAAACGCATC
This sequence comes from Neorhizobium sp. PAMB6716, assembly GCF_058242805.1. NCBI lineage: Bacteria > Pseudomonadati > Pseudomonadota > Alphaproteobacteria > Hyphomicrobiales > Rhizobiaceae > Neorhizobium > Neorhizobium sp. PAMB6716. The sequence goes on along the minus strand of NZ_CM177835.1, from coordinate 872,671 downwards.
TATCATGACATGCGCCACGAGACGCTGAACGAAATCGGCCGCGAGGCCGCCATGCAGGAATTTGCCGATTGGGCCGAGACGAACCTTTCCAAACCAGCGGCACCTGCCGTTGTGGGAATGACCTCATGACTAGATATCAAGTGCCGTGGTTGGGTGGTGGCGGTATGAACAACGGTAAGGCGGCGTTGAGAGCCCCCTCATCCGCCCTTCGGGCACCTTCTCCCCGAGGGGAGAAGGGATAGGCCGCAACGCTCGCGTTCCCCCTCTCCCCTTGGGGAGAGGTCCGCCGAGCAAAGCGGAGGCGGGGTGAGGGGGCCACGAGCACCGCCATGATCGAAAGTCCTCATGACCATGGGGCTCTGTACACCGGCGAGAAGACATGACCAGCGAGACCCACAACAAACCACCCCTCGACGGCATCCGCGTCATCGAACTCGCGCGCGTGCTGGCAGGCCCCTGGGCTGGCCAGATGCTGGCCGATCTCGGGGCCGACGTGATCAAGGTGGAAAACCCCGAGGGTGGCGATGATACACGCGGCTGGGGGCCTCCCTTTGTCGAGGGCAAGGACGGCGAAAACCTGTCTGCCGCCTATTACCATTCCACCAACCGCGGCAAGCGCTCCATCGCAGTCGATTTCTCCACGCCGGAGGGACAGGAAATCGTGCGTCGTCTGGTGGCCGATGCCGATGTCTTTATCGAGAATTTCAAGCTCGGCGGCTTGAAGAAATACGGCCTCGACTATGACAGCCTGAAGGTCATCAATCCGCGCCTCGTTTACTGCTCCATCACCGGGTTTGGCCAGGACGGCCCCTATGCCAGCCTTGCCGGTTATGACTATATCGTGCAGGGCATGTCCGGTTTCATGTCGGTGACTGGCGCGCCTGACGGAGAGCCGATGAAGGCGGGTGTCGCGATTGCCGATATCTTCACCGGCATCTACGCCGTTACCGCCATCCAGGCCGCTCTCATCCACGTCATGAAGACCGGAGAGGGCCAGCAGGTGGACATGGCGCTGCTCGACGTGATGTCGGCGGTGCTTGCCAACCAGAACATGAATTATCTCGTCTCCGGCGCTGCCCCGGTGCGGCTCGGCAATGCCCATCCCAATATCAGCCCCTATGAAGTGGTGCCGGTCGCCGATGGCTACCTGATCTTGGCCGTCGGCAATGACGGCCAGTTCCGCCGCCTCTGCGCTATTTTAGGCATCGACGCCTTTGCCGAAGACGCCCGCCACGCCACCAACAAGGCCCGTGTTGCCAACCGCGACGCCGTGCGCGCCGCCGTCATTGCCGAGACCGTCAAATGGACGAAGGCCGACCTGCTGGCCGCCTGCGGCCAAAATGCCGTGCCGGCCGGCCCGATCAATTCGGTGGCGGAAATGTTTGCCGATCCGCAGATTGTTGCACGCGGCCTGCGCATCGACCTTGAGACGGCGGACGGCACCACAATTCCCGGCGTCAGGACGCCCATCGTGATGTCCAAAACCCCACTCTCCTATCACAGGCCAAGCCCGGCGCTTGGCGAGCACACCGGCGCGGTGCTTGCAGAACTCGACAGACGACAGAAGGAAAGGCAGAACCCATGAAGACCGGCGGTCAACTGATAGTCGAGGCGCTGAAGGCAAACGGCGTGTCCCGCGTGTCCTGCGTTCCCGGCGAAAGCTATCTTGCGGTGCTTGATGCGCTCTATGACAGCGGCATCGAGGTTCTGGTCTGCCGTCAGGAAGGCGGCGCTGCGATGATGGCCGATACCTGGGGGCGCCTCACCGGCGAACCCGGCATCTGCATGGTCACCCGCGGCCCGGGCGCCACCAATGCATCCGCCGGCCTGCATGTCGCCATGCAGGATTCCATTCCAATGATCCTGTTCATCGGCCAGGTGCAGCGCGATGCGCGCGAGCGGGAAGCGTTTCAGGAAGTCGAATACCGCCGCGCTTTCACGGAATTTGCCAAATGGGTCGGCGAGATCGACGATGCCCGGCGCATTCCGGAATTCGTCACCCGCGCCTTTGCCGTCGCGACGTCCGGCCGTCCCGGCCCGGTCGTGCTGACGCTGCCGGAAGACATGCTGCGCGATCTGGTAGAAGCGCCGGAAGCCAAGCCTTATACCCGCGTCGAAAGCCATCCCGGCCCGTCGCAAATCGCGGCATTCGAGGCGTTGCTGCGGGAAGCACGCCGGCCGATGTTCATTCTCGGCGGCACGCGCTGGACGGAAGAAGCGGTTGCCGATTTCCGCCATTTTGCTGAACGTTTTCATGTGCCCGTCGGCTGCTCCTTCCGCCGTCAGATGCTGTTTGACCACCTGCACACCTGTTATGCCGGCGATGTCGGCATCGGCATCAATCCGGCGCTGTCGAAGGAAATCAAGGACAGCGACCTGATCGTTCTGCTCGGCAGCCGCATGTCGGAAATGCCGTCGTCCGGTTACACGCTGCTTGATATCCCCTACCCGTCGCAGAAGATCGTGCATGTTTTCCCGGACCCGGAGGAACTCGGCCGCATCTACCGCCCGGATCTTGCCATCTGCGCCGGCCCTGCCGAATTCGTCGCTGCCATCCGCGATCTCGAACCGCCGGCCTGGCCCGTCTGGGCCGAGCGGAGTGCTGCCATGCACGACGCTTACCTGCGCTGGTCGACGCCGCCGGAAACCGGTCCCGGCGATGTGCAGATGGGTCCGATCATGAACTGGATCGAGGAAAACACGCCAAAGACCGCCATCTTCACCAATGGCGCCGGCAATTATGCCACCTGGCTGCACCGTTTCCATCGCTTCCAGGCGTTCAACACCCAGTCCGCCCCGACATCCGGCTCGATGGGTTACGGGCTTCCGGCAGCGGTTGCGGCAAAGCAGCTGTTTCCCGAGCGTGAAGTCGTGTGTTTTGCCGGCGATGGCTGCTTCATGATGCATGGGCAGGAATTCATCACCGCCGTGCGCTATGGGCTGCCGATCATCACCGTGCTCGTCAACAACGGCACCTATGGCACGATCCGCATGCATCAGGAGCGCGACTTTCCCGGGCGCGTCAGCGCCACGGATCTCGTCAACCCGGATTTCGTCGCCTTCGCCGCAGCCTATGGCGGCCATGGCGAGCGGGTGGAAAAGACGGATGATTTCGGTCCTGCCTTCGAGCGCGCCCGCGCCTCCGGCAAACCGGCCATCATCGAGGTGATGCTGTCGCCGGAAGCGATAACCCCGACCCGCACGCTGAGCCAGATCCGGGGCACGCCCATCGCCTGATTCGCTGGATTGACAAGCATCTTCCGCCGCAATAGACCTTTTGAGGTACGTACATCAAATTGATTGTCGTACGCATCTCAAAGGTTTTCGGGAGGAAAAACAGATGCAAGCGTTCTCGCTCGACCCGCTGTTTACCATCAAGGATGAGGACGGCCTGCGAAGCCTGTTCGAGCCAACGCATGATCTGGCCGTCATAAAGTGCCGGAAGACGCTGAGCGACCATGCGAAGGCCTTCATTGGCCGCTCGCCGTTTCTCTGCATCGGTACGCAGAACGCTGACGGACGCGCGGATGTCAGCCCCCGCGGCGATCCAGCCGGCTTCGTTCAGGTGCTGGATGACAAGACGCTGGCGATCCCGGATCGGCCGGGCAACAACCGCCTGGATACGCTCGCCAATGTCCTTGGCAATCCAAGCGTTGGCCTGCTGTTCATCATTCCGGGTTTTGAAGACACGTTGCGCGTGAACGGGCGCGCCACGCTGACGACGCAGCCGGAGCTGTTGGACCGCATGGCAGTCAACGGCCGGTGCCCGAAACTTGCCATCGTCGTTCACGTCGACGAAATCTTCTTTCACTGCGCCAAGGCCTTCCGGCGGTCGCATCTGTGGAACCCGGAGCATTTCCAGGATCGCAGGCAGATGCCTTCGCTCGTCCAGATCATTCTGGAAGAAACGACGGGGGCACCGGAGGACGAAGCAGAAAAGCGCAAGCTCGATGATGATCTGGAAGAGGCCTACAAAAGATCGCTTTATTAGGAAGGCAGTCTTTGCGTCTGACAAAGCACAGGAACAGACGCTCCGTGATCGGACGTCTTGAACCACAAGCTGGTGTGGCAACCGTCGGGCAGGCCTCATGGCCGCCCATGCAATAAATAAAATGGCACCGCAGCCATATGCCTGCGGTGCCATCATCTAAGGATCAAATCGGGCTCAGAGAGCAGCCGTCACGATGAATTCGACCTTGTAATCCGGCGTGGCCAGAGGCGCACCGCTGGTGGCGCGGGCCGGCGGGTTTGCCGGGTCGATCCAGCCTTCCCAGACAGCGTTCATTTCAGCGAAATTCGCCATGTCAGAGAGATAGATGATCGTCTGCAGGATCTTTGACTTGTCGGTGCCGGCGAGCGCCAGCAGGCGGTCGACTTCAGCGAGCGCCGACTTCGACTGTTCGGTAACGGACGTGCCCTCACCCACCTGGCCTGCGAGGTAAACGGTGTTGCCGTGAACGACGGCGCCGCTCATGCGCTTGCCGGGTTCGATACGCTTGATGCTCATGGATATGCTCCTCATGTAAATGGGCGGAACTGAAACCGAAAATGGTTTCGGGGAAAAAGATCAGCCGCGGATGTGCAGGCTTTTTTCATAAATGGCGGTCGAGCGGGCGCCCGAGCGGCAATAGCCCAGCATGGGGCGCGCAAATTCGTCCAGCGCATCCACCATGCCCTTTACCGCTTCGCCATCGACTCCCATACGCCCGACCGGCACATAGGCGATATCGAGGCCGAGTTCGCGGGCGCGGGCGGCAACCTCGTCAAAGCTTGGCTGGCCGGGCTCTTCCTCGTCGGGACGGTTGCAGACGATGGACTTGAAGCCCAGGGCCTTGATGTCGTCGAGATCGGCAGGCGTGATCTGCCCGGTGACGGAATATTCGTCGTTGATCTGGCGAATGTCCATGGTTTCGGCCTCCAGCGTTCAAACAAGGGTTTTCAATTACGATGCAAGAGGGATGGCGTCAATGAAAAGGCCATCCTTTCAATCTGTAAGAGCCATCCCGCTGATCAGGCAAAGCTGAAACGCAGCCCGTAATCGACACTCTCGCCGGGCAAGAGCATCTGCAATTCGCCGGACGCCTTCAGCTCGTCGCGGCCGACCCAGCGGTGCGACACCGGCTCGATGCCAAGCACATGCGCCGGCGCCTGCTGATTGCGCCAGACCTGCAGATAAGGCAGCGTATCGGTTCTGAAACGCACCTTCAGTGTCGCGCCAGTAAGCGAAGCAATGGGGCCGAGCCGAACTTCCGCCCATTCCTCGCCCGCCACCCGCGCCGGCACGCAGAAAACACCGCCGGGATCCTCGCCGAAATTCCAGGGGAAACCGCCGCCCTCCAGCATCTTGCCGGTCAGATGCACATCGCCGTCAAACAGCCAGGCGCCGATGTTCATGTGGTACATGTGCACCTTGGCAAACGGCGTCGTGCCGACATTGGTGACGCGGTCGGAGAGGCAGACCTCGCCGGTTTCGCCATCGGTGCGCACATGCCGTTCCAGAAGGGCAAGACCGCCATCGGCGGTCTTCACGGAAACGCGTGCCTTGCATTCGGCATCCTCGCCTTGCGCATCCCAGAACAGGATTTCGGCGCGATTGCCGGAATAGGAGCCATGCAATGGATATTTGCGACCCTCGGCATTGCCATCGATCGGTTCGGGATGGCGGATATGATCCGGCCCGCAGGTAAACAAAAAGCCTTCCAGCGAATGGTCGATTCGTGGATCGCCATCATCGGGAATGGCCCGGCCGGGCGCCACATCGGTACCATTCACGATGCAGCTGCCGATATCGAGCACGCTTGATTCATCCAGGAACAGCTTTGGTCCCCTCGCCGCCACAAATGCTTTCACCGTAACCTCCCTTAGTCATGTCTCAACAAAGCGTGACAAACACTCAAAATTAAGTATTCGTTCACCACAAATGCCAATTCTACCTCACTCGCGTCAAAATTGACCTGTCTGAAGAAGAACCTCGGCTGTCGGGAACGTGTCAGCGCGTGCCGCCGTTATACGTCGTAATCTCGAATCGGTGATATTGTGAAGTCCACATCAGTGTTCAGCCTCAGTTTGGCTCTTCTTCTCTCGCTCCAGTCGGTCGCACCGGCTGTTGCCCAAGGCGCCTATGGCTCCCGCTCGGACACCGTGCTCGTGGCACCGACCGGCGAAATTCTCGACTACATCCCGGAAGCCGGCGACGTGGTGGTGAGCCGCGACCGCATGGGGCGCAAAGTGCTGATCGATCATTTCGGCAATGTCGTGGCAACGGAGATGCGCAGCGATACGTTTCGCGATCCGGTTGCCGGTGGTTATCAGGCACGGCCCCAGCGCGGATATGGCGACGCCTACCCCTCCCAGCCAGCCTATCCTCGCCAGGACGCCTATCCGGCTCAGAATAATGCCGGCTACCGCGATTATCGCCAGTACCGTCCAGGAGAGCCCGGTGAAGTGACCGGCTCCATTCCCCGCGACAGTTCGATCGTGCGCCTGCCGCTCGATGCGGATGGCGCCATCGTCGATGACGGACAGGAAGAGGCCTCGCTGGAGACACAGCCGATGCCGCAGCCGAGCATCGTGCCACGCAACGAAAAGCCCGTGATGGCGATCACCAGCAAGCCGCAGGCGGAAATCACCGCCTTGCAGGTGTTTCTCGACCGCGAAGGCATTTCGCCGGGCGTGATCGACGGGCATCTCGGCGACAACGTCAACAAGGCGATTGCCGCCTGGCAGGAAATGACCGGCGAGACGCTCGACCCAAACAATTCCGAGGACATCCTGCAGCGCCTCTCCTATTCGGGCGGCCTGCCGATCGTCAATTACACGATCACGCCCGCCGATGCCGCCGGCCCCTATGTTGCCTCCATTCCGGATGATTACGCCCACAAGGCGCAGCTGCCGGCCATGTCCTATACCTCGACCACGGAGGCGCTGGCCGAACGTTTCCACATGGACGAAGGTTACCTCAAGGCGCTGAACCCCGGTGTCGATTTCACCATTCCAGGCTCCACCATCAAGGTGGTGAACCCCGGCCAGCCAAAAACCGGCGAAGTGGCGCGCGTGGTGGCAGACAAGGCCAAAAAGCAGGTCTTTGCCTATGGCCCGGATGGCAAGCTTGTGGCCGCCTATCCCGCCACCATCGGCTCGTCCGACACCCCCTCACCCACCGGCAGCCACACCGTGCAGCGTATCGCGCTCAATCCAGGTTATACGTATAATCCGAAGATCAACTTCAAGCAGGGCGATAACGACCAGATCCTGCAGATCCCGCCCGGCCCCAACGGCCCCGTCGGCACGGTCTGGATAGCGCTCTCCAAACCCACCTACGGCATCCACGGCACACCGGAGCCTTCCAAGATAGGCAAGACCAACAGCCACGGCTGTATCCGTCTCACCAACTGGGATGCGACGGAACTCGCCAAGATGGTGAAACCCGGCACCGTGGTGGAATTCGTCGACTGAGATCTCACGGTAAAATGGACATCAAAAAGGGCGCCTTTTGCGGGGCGCCCTTTTTCGTATGCAATGGATGTCAGGCACTACGCCGCGTGGCGACCAAAACCGATGATTCTGGGAAGGCCGGAGCGGACAACGCGGGTGGGCATCAGACGCTTGACTTCTTCGGCGAGCATCCGGGCGTTTTCGCGCGCCTTGTCGAGGTTGGAGACCTTTGCCGCGTCCAGCGTATGCAGCGTGCCGCCGACTTCGAAGAGTTCGCGAAACGCAGTGCGCTCGCCGATCGGGGTGTTCAATACGTTGACGCCGCGCTGGGCAAGAAGGCCCTTGATGGCAACCAGTGCGCGGGTGGTGACGACGGGCGTGACGCGGGTCAGCACGACGGAATGGGCAATGGCAAGGCCTGCCTTTTCCTTCATCAGCGCCAGCAGATCGAGGATCTGGGCGGCCCCCTTGGCGTCCATCGCCGAGCCCTGTACGGGGATCATGACGTGATCCGAGAGGCCGATGGCGGTGGTCACCAGCGCATCGCGGGCACCGGCGAGATCGACGATGAAATAATCCGTGGTCGACGACATCTCGCGCAGGTGACATTGCAGCGAGGCAACCGTGACTTCGGTGATAATGGTGATGTTGCGCACCGAGCCGGACATCTCGTGCCACTGGCTGATCCAGCGCTGCGGATCGGCATCGATCAGGGTGACGCGGTGGCCCTGATGCGCCAGCTCCGTGGCAAGGAGAAGCGCTGCCGTCGTCTTGCCGGCACCGCCTTTGGCATTTGCAAATGAAATCACAGGCATAGTTTGTCCTCGACGGTCATCGAGCCGCATCGCTCAGAAGCGGCACCGCATCACGACATGGTGCCAATGACGGTCACTTTTGCAAAAACAGGGTTAATGAAGCGTAAATTTCAGGGCCATCAATATGACCTGACATAACTGGGGTTGTGCCATTTTCACCGACATCAACTCATAAAAAATCCGGGCGAAAGGCCCGGATTTTTCGATTTCGCCATGCAAGCGGTACGGGTCTTAGAAGCAATCTGCAAACAGGGTTTTGGTGTTTTCCAGCGTCAGCTTCACCGGGTTGCCGCCACAGGACGGGTCCTCGATGGCCATGGCCGAGAGTTCATCGATCCGGTCGGGCTTGATGCCCATGGCGGTGAGGCTTTCCGGCACGTTCAGCTCCGTGCGCAGCGCCAGCACATAGTCATAAAAACCGTCGAAGCCACCGGCGATGCCGAGGTAGGCGGCGGCACGTTCGATCTTCTGTTCGATGGCCTTGCGGTTGAAACGCAGCACGGCCGGCATCACCACGGCGTTCGTCATGCCGTGGTGGGTGTTGTAGACGGCACCGATCGGGTGCGACAGCGCATGGATGGCGCCGAGCCCCTTCTGGAAGGCAACGGCGCCCATGGCGGCGGCGGCCATCATGTTGGTGCGGGCCTCGATATCATTTGCCTCATGATAGGCGCGCGGCAGAAATTCCTTCACCAGACGCATGCCTTCGAGCGCAATGCCGTGGCTCATCGGGTGGAAGAAAGGCGAGCAATAGGCTTCCAGGCAATGGGCAAAGGCATCCATGCCGGTTCCGGCGGTGATGGCCTTCGGCATGCCCATGGTGAGTTCCGGATCGCAGATGACGACGCCGGGCAGGAATTTCGGATGGAAGATGATCTTCTTCACATGGGTCTTGGAATTGGTGATGACCGAGGCGCGGCCCACTTCCGAACCGGTGCCGGCTGTCGTCGGCACGGCAACGATGGGCGCGATGCCTTCGCTGTTGGCGCGTGTCCACCAGTCGCCGATATCTTCGAAATCCCAGACGGGCCGCGTCTGCCCGACCATGAAGGCGACGCATTTGCCAAGATCGAGCCCCGAGCCGCCGCCGAAGGCGACAACGCCATCATGGCCGCCATCACGATAGGCCTTGATGCCGGCTTCCAGATTGATCTCGTTCGGGTTCGGATCCACCTCGGCGAAGATGGCGCGGCCGAGGCCCGCCTCTTCCATCGCCTCCAGCGCCCCTTGCGTGATGGCCATGCTGGCAAGACCACGGTCGGTCACCAGCAGCGGCTTTTTCATGCCGAGCGACTTGCAGGCATCGCCCAGTTCCTTGATGCGCCCGCGGCCAAGCTTGATGGCGGTCGGATAGCTCCAGTTGGCGGTAATGTTCATGGGGTCAGGCTTTCTTGAGGTGATAGGATTTCGGCCGCGTCAGGTTGTGGAAGCCGAGAACGGAGAGCGAGCCGCCACGTCCGGTCTGCTTGACGCCGGTCCAGACCAGCGCCGGATCGAGATAATCGCAGCGGTTCATGAAGACCGTGCCGGTCTCGAGATCGGCGCCGAGACGCGAGGCGCGTTCTTCGTCTTTCGTCCAGAGTGAAACGGTGAGGCCATACTGGCAGTCGTTCATCAGGGAGAGCGCTTCTTCATCGCTCTTCACCTTCATGATGCCGACAGCCGGGCCAAAGGTCTCTTCGCGCATGAATTCCATCGAATGATCCACATTAACAAGCACCTGCGGCATCAGATAGGCGCCGCCATCATCCTTCGGGAAGAGCTTTGGGTCGACCAGCGCCTTTGCGCCCCTGGAGACGGCATCGGCCACCTGCTCGCGCACGGTTTTTGCAAAACGTACGTTTGCCATCGGTCCAAGCGTGGTGTCCGCATCAAGCGGGTTGCCGAGCTTGTAGTTCGATACCCAGGCAACGGATTTTTCGACAAAGGCGTCGTAGAGGCTTTCATGCACATAGATGCGCTCGATGCCGCAGCAGCACTGGCCGGAATTGAAGGTGGCGCCATCCATCAGCGTGTCGACGGCTGCGTCGAGATCGGCATCCTCCATCACATAACCGGGATCCTTGCCGCCAAGCTCCAGGCCCATGCCGGTAAAGGTTCCGGCAGCCGCACGCTCCACGGCACGCCCGCCGGCAACCGAACCGGTAAAATTGATGAAGTTGAACGAGCCGGCAGCGATCAGCTTTTCGGTTGTTGCGTGATCGAGGAAGAGGTTCTGGAAGACATCATCGGGCACGCCGGCCTCGACAAAGGCGCGCACCATGCGCTCGCCCACCAGCAGCGTCTGGGCGGCATGTTTGATGATCACGGTATTGCCCGCCATCAGCGCCGGCGCCACGGTGTTGATCGCCGTCATGTAGGGATAATTCCACGGCGCGATGACCAGCACCACACCATGCGGCTCGCGCTCGATGCGGCGGGTGAAGGCAGAGCTGTCCTCGACGAGGATCGGCGCCAGCGCATCGGCGGCAACGGAGGCGACATAGTTGGAGCGTTCGTTGAAGCCACGGAACTCACCGCCGTAACGCACCGGCCGGCCCATCATGTGAGCAAGCTCCGGCACCACCTCGTCCACCATCTCGTTCAGCCGGGCGACACCCTTCATCACAAGCTGCACGCGCTCATCCAGCGGGCGTTTGGCCCAGGACTTCTGCGCCTTTTTTGCGCGCGCCACCGCATCGGCGGCAGGCTCAAGCGCCATCGCCGGCCGCTCGGCATAAACCGAGCCATCGATCGGCGAAATACATTGAATCATCGACATGGTTGTTTCCTGTTATCCAAATCAGCTGGCGAGCCGAGAGACGTTTTACGCCCTCTCGAACCCTCTCGCCACCTCCCAATCCGTCACGCGGCGGTCATATTCTTCCTGTTCCCATTCGGCAGCGCGCACATAATGGTCGATGACGTCTTCGCCAAAAGCTTGCCGCAGCATGGCCGAGGCGCGCAGCTTTTCCGTCGCGTCGCGCAACGTCCGGGGAATTTCGCGCACGCCCTTGCCGCCATAGGCATCGCCGACGAAGGCCGGTTCCAGTTCCATCTTGTTCTTGATGCCCTCGATGCCGGCGGCGAGCAGCGCTGCCATGGCAAGATAGGGGTTGAGGTCGGAGCCGCCGATGCGGCATTCGATGCGGATGCCCTTGGTGCCGTCACCACACAGGCGAAAACCGGCCGTGCGGTTGTCCATGCTCCAGACGATCTTGGTGGGTGCAAAGGTGCCGGCGACGAAGCGCTTGTAGGAATTGATGTAGGGTGCCAGAAAATAGGTGTACTCCTCGGCATAGGCGAGAAGGCCGGCAATGTAGTGCCGCATGGTCTCAGAAATGCCGTGGTCGGCGTCCTTGTCGAAGAACAGCGGCACCTTGCCATCGGTGCTCCACAGCGACTGATGGATATGCGAGGACGAACCGGCTGCCTTGTCATTCCATTTGGCAAGGAAGGTGACGGCCTTGCCCTTGGCCCAGGCAATTTCCTTGCAGGCATTCTTGATGATGACGTGGCGGTCGGCCATGGTGAGCGCCTCGGCATACCGCACATTGACTTCCGCCTGGCCGGCAGAGGCTTCGCCCTTGGTGTTTTCGACGGGAACGCCGGCGCCCTGCAGCCCGGTGCGGATGGCGCGCATCACCTCTTCTTCCTTGGTGGTCTGGAAGATGTGGTAATCCTCGTTATAGGCGCTGGAGAGACGCAAGTTCCGGTATCCGGTCTCGCGGGCATGATCGAACGTCTGGTCGAACAGGAAAAATTCAAGCTCGGTTGCCATGAAAGCGGCAAAGCCCAGATCTTCCAGCGCCCGCATCTGCTTTTTCAGAATGGCGCGCGGCGAATGGGGCACTTCCTCATGGGTGTGATGGTCCAGCACGTCGCAGAGCACGAGCGCCGTGCCTTCCAGCCAGGGCAGCTTGCGCAGTGTCGCGAGGTCCGGCTTCATGATGTAGTCGCCGTAACCCTGCTCCCAGCTGGTGGCCTTGTAGCCGGAGATGGTTTCCATCTCGATGTCGGTGGCCTGCAGGTAGTTGCAACTGTGGGTTTCCTTCCAGGCGCTGTCGACGAAATATTCCGCCTGAAAACGCTTGCCCATCAGGCGTCCCTGCATGTCGATCTGTGCTGCGATGACGGTATCTATCCGTCCGGCGGCCACATCGATCTTCAGATCGTCGAAAGTATAGAGTGAGGTCATGGATGTGTCCGTTTCAAAGAGGGAGCCGCCGCACGGATGCGGCGGCGGATGAAATGATGCCTCGGTTACGTCACGCCTCTCCGACGGCTGCCTCGGCAGCGGCGATTTCGCTCTTGCGCTTTGCAATGGCATCGCCAATCGGCGGGCCCTGGAAGCGGCGGTTCTCGAAGACGAACCACACCACGGCCGTCAGCACCAGGAAGCCGACGGTAATTTCCAGCGCCCAGTCGTTCGGCGGCTGCACGCCGATGAAGAAGATCACGATCATGGCGATGATGGCAAGAACAGCCACCAGCTTGTAGGCGCCGATGCCCATGTTCCACGGTCCCATGGCCAGCCATTTGGCCGTGCCGATCGCCCCCAGGCCAAGCGCAATCGGCAGCATGAAGGACAGGAACAGGAAGATCACCGTGCAGGACACCACGATGGAATAAGCGGGCGTTCCGGCAATGGTGATGGCGGAGGTGAACCAGACAAACAGAACCGACAAGACCGATCCCGTCCAGATCGCGGCAACCGGCGTGCGGTATTTCGGGCTGACCTTGGCAAGCTTCGAAGAGGCCGGCAGGCCCTTGTCACGCGAGAAGGCGAAGATCATGCGCGACAGCGAGGTGACGGTCGCCATGCCGCAGAGGAACTGCGAGATGAAGATCAGCACGTAGAGAACCGTCTTGAGCGTGGCGTTGACCTGGGTATCCATGGCCCAGAAAAACACGTTCCAGCCCTGCTTTGCCGCCTCTTCCATGCTGGGCAGCATCAGAACGAAGGCGCACAACATGATATAACCGAAGATGGAGGCCCAGATGACCGAGGAGACCATGCCGCGCGGCACCGATTCGGCGGCCTTGACGGTTTCTTCCGACGTATGGGCAGATGCGTCATAGCCGGTGATCGTGTAGATCGGCAAAAGCAGGCCGAGCAGGAAGGCCATGCCGCCCGAAACGGTCGTTGGCCAGACAAGTGCTGCCCCTTCCGTGCCGGTATAATTGGCGAAGGTGAAAAGGCGCGAAAACTCCCAGCTTGGCGCTGCAAATAGGCACACGGCCGTGAGGATCAGCGCCGTTGCAAAGATCAGGTAACCGGAGAAATCGGTGAGCTTTGCCGTCAGCCCAATGCCAAGATGGTTGATCAGCGCCTGCAGTGCGGTAATGGCCGCAACGAACAGGACCCGGTGCATGAGGGTATCCTCGATGCCGAATGCCGGACCGAAGGCGCCGAAGAAGAAATAGAAGGTGCCGACATTGATGGCACCGAGAACCGTGACGAGACCCAAAAGGTTCAGCCAGGCCGACAGCCAGCCGGTGAAGCGGTTTCCGAGGATGGAGCCCCAGTGATAGAGCCCGCCGGCAGTCGGATAGGCCGAGCTGATCTGTGCAAGGCCAAGCGCAAAAATGCCGGAAATCAGGCAGCCGAGCGGCCAGCCGATGCCGATTGCCGCACCGCCAGCGCCCGATGTCGCCTGCCCGAGCGAGTTGATACCACCCGAAAGAATGCAGATAATCGAAAATGAAATTGCGAAATTGGAAAAGGAGCTCATGCGACGCTCCAGTTCCTGCGCGTAACCCATGGAATGCAGGATTTGAACATCCTGCTTTTTATCTTTGTCTGTATAAGCGGACATGACATTCCCCTCTCAGCAGATCGGTCGCGTCATTGCGACCGCCCAGTTTCAACCCCCGCGGCACAAGACCTCGGGCATGCCAACCAACTGCTCCCCTGGATCTTATCTTTGGATGTCGCCAAGGCTTTTCGCCAGCAACTCCGTGAGAAAACCGGCCACGATCCTTTGCCCGGCTTCCGTATCGATCAAATCGTTCCTGACCTCTATCATGACGTTCAGAAGGCCAGCCGGCAGTGCATGCAGGACGAGCGTATGCGTTACACCATCGGCCGGACCATAGGGTTCGTTGCGCTCCACCCGGTAGTGCGCGTTGCCATCCGCGGCCGCCAGCATGCGGTCGGCAAGACGGCTGTCTTCGTCATGCAGGATGCCGATTTCAACGGCGCGCGGCGTGCCGTAATAGACCGGCGTGAACGAGTGAACGGTCACCAGAACGGTCGCCTGCCCCCGGGCGTGCCGATCTTTAATTTCCTCACCGATCCTGTCCTGGAAGGGATAATAGAGCGCCTGCGCCCGCGCGGCCTTTTCCGTCTCCGACAGGTTTTCATTGCCGGGAACACGAAACACTTCACTGACATCGCGGATGGCCCCCGGCGCACCCGGTGGCCGGTTGCAGTCAAACGCGAGGCGCGAAAATTGCTGATAGATCAGGCAGGCATCAAGCCCTTCCGCCATCAGCCGGGCGACGGCCAGAGCGCCCGGATCCCAGGCGATATGCGAGGAAAGCGCCTCCTGCGACAGCCCGAGCGTTCCCAGCCGCGACGGCAACCGCCGGGATGCATGTTCGCACACCAGCAGAACGTCACCAGTGGCATCCGCCCGCTCGATGGCAACCGGGCTTTCATCCTCGCTGGTCAGAACATCGGTCGGGACAAACGTCATCAGGTTTCCGTGCCTGTATCAGACTTCGACAAGAAGAGAATTCTTCAAACACAGTCGATCGTCAACCACTTCCTGAAAGAATCTTTTCAGTGGGTGGATTGACTCGCCCCACCTGCCGATAGTTTAGTTGCACAAAACCGGCAAAGATCGGGAAGGGAACAAAGAGTTCGTGACATCATCATCGAATACGGTGCTGGATGTGATCCGTCTGCATTACGACGGACTGACGCCGGCCGAGAAAAAGCTCGCCGCAAGTCTCATCGACAACTATCCGATGTCGGGGCTGGGCAGCATTACCGTGACGGCCGACAATGCCGGCGTATCCACGCCAACCGTTGCCCGCATGGTGCAGAAGCTCGGCTACAAGGGTTACCCGGAATTTCAGGCGCATCTGCACCAGGATCTCGAGGCGACGATATCAAGCCCGATTGCCAAGCATGACCGATGGGCAGCCGGCGCCCCGACGGCCCATGTCCTCAATCGCTTTGCCGAGGCCGTCAGCGACAATCTGCGCACCACGCTCTCGAGCATCGATGTTGCAGCCTTTGACGATGCCGCCGATCTGTTGCGCGACGACAAGCGTGCCATCTATTTTGTTGGCGGGCGCATCACCGGGGCGCTGGCCGATTATTTCTTCACCCATATGCAGGTGATCCGGCCCAAGACCACGCTGATTTCGACCAATCGCAGTTCCTGGCCGCAATATCTTCTAAACATGTCCGCTGGCGACGTCTTGGTGATCTTCGATATCCGCCGTTACGAGCAGGAACTGGCAACGCTTGCGGAGGCAGCAGCGGCCAGCGGCGTGGTGATCATTCTGTTCACCGATGTCTGGGCCTCTCCCGTCGCCCGCCATGCCCGCCACGTGTTCAAACTGGCCATCGAAGCGCCGTCCGCCTGGGATTCCTCTGTTGTCACGCTGTTTACCGTGGAAGCGCTGATCGAGGCGGTACAAAGTGCCACCTGGGAGAGAACCCGCGAACGCATGAATTCGCTGGAGGCCTTGTTCGAACGCAGCCGGCTGTTTCGGCGCCCCGAACCGAAGGACCGGGGCAAATAACTGAAAAAAGGAGAAAATTCGCGCATCGCATCATAAGCGACGCTTGCGGGATACAAACCGATACTGTCACATGCCATTCATCAACTGCCTCTACTTGTCGCGCCACCAACCATAACCTTGAGGAGAAAAACGTGATGTCCAAGACCCAACGTATGCTGTCTCTGACGACTGCGATCGTCGTTGCATCGACAAGCTTTGCCTTTGCAGAGCCCAGCGCCGAACTGATCGCTGCCGCCAAGAAAGAAGGCATGCTGACCACCGTTGCCCTTCCGCATGACTGGTGCGGCTACGGCGAAGTCATCGCTGACTTCAAGAAGAAGTATCCGGAAATCACCGTCAACGAACTGAACCCGGACGCCGGTTCGGCCGACGAAGTGGAAGCCATCAAGGCTAACAAGGACAACAAGGGCCCGCAGGCGCCTGACGTCGTGGACGTTGGCCTTGCATTCGGCCCGCAGATGAAAAAGGAAGGCCTTCTTCAGCCTTACAAGGTTTCCACCTGGAGCGAGATCCCCGACAACGTCAAGGATGCCGAAGGCTACTGGTACGGCGACTATTACGGCGTCATGTCGCTGCTGGTGAACAAGGATCTGGTCAAGAACACACCGGCTGACTGGTCGGACCTGAAGAAGCCGGAATATGCCGGTCAGGTCGCTCTTGCCGGTGATCCGCGCGCCTCCAACCAGGCCATTCTCGGTGTTCTCGCAGCCGGCCTCGCAAGCGGCGCAAAGGCTGGCAAGGAAGCCGGCGAAGCCGGTCTCAAATATTTCGGCGAACTGAACAAGGCCGGCAACTTCGTGCCTGTCATCGGCAAGTCGGGCACGCTTGCCCAGGGTGCCACCCCGATCGTCGTGATGTGGGACTATAATGCGCTTGCCGCCAAGGACACGCTGGCCGGCAACCCGCCGGTTGAAGTCGTCGTTCCCGCGTCCGGCGTTCTCGCCGGCGTGTATGTACAGGGCATTTCCGCTTATGCTCCGCATCCGAACGCAGCCAAGCTCTGGATGGAACACCTCTATTCGGACGCCGGTCAGCTTGGCTGGCTGAAGGGCTATTGCCACCCGATCCGCTTCAACGCGATGGCCAAGGCAAACAAGATCCCGAAGGATCTGCTCGACAAGCTGCCGCCGGCTGCTGCCTATGAAAAGGCCTACTTCCCGACGCTCGAAGAAGTCGATGCCAACAAGGCTGCCGTCACCGGCGCCTGGGACAGCGTCGTCGGCGCAAACGTCAAGTAAGACCTGAATCCGTTGCCCCGGTTGCAAATGCCGGGGCAACGTTGCACTCTTTGAACAATAACCGTTGCCTGAAACAAAAACGGAATTGAGGGGAATGACGTCACCGAACCCACCGACCGGGCCCTTCCCGGCGAGGCGCATGCGCCTGCCTTTCCACTGGCTCGGCATCCTGCCGTTCGCGATCTTTGTGCTGCTTTTTCTCATCATGCCGACGATGAAGATCGTCATCGGCGCTTTCCAGCGGCCAGACGGAAGCTTTACCTTTCAAAATATCGGCAATCTGTTCACGCCGTCGATCCTTGCCGCCTACGGCATCTCGATCCGCATCAGCATGGCATCCGCCTTTTTCGGCTGCCTGATCGGCTTTGGCACCGCAGCCGCCGTTGTGCTCGGCGGCCTGCCGCGCGCCATTCGCGGGCCGCTGATGACGTTTTCCGGCGTTGCCTCCAACTTTGCCGGCGTGCCGCTGGCCTTTGCCTTTCTGGCAACGCTCGGCCCTGTCGGCTTCATCACCGTGTTCCTGCAGACCGAGCTTGGCATCAACCTGCGCATGCTCGGCTTCAACCTCCTCTCCTTCTGGGGGCTGACGCTCACCTATCTCTTCTTCCAGATCCCGCTGATGATCCTCATCATCACGCCGGCGCTTGACGGGTTGAAGAAGGAATGGCGCGAGGCGGCCTCCATCCTCGGCGCCACAAACGCGCAATACTGGCGCATGGTGGCGCTGCCGATCCTCACGCCTGCGATCCTCGGCACATTCGCCCTTCTTTTCGCCAATGCCTTCGGCGCGGTTGCCACAGCCATCGCACTCACCGGCTCGTCGCTCAGCATCGTGCCGATCCTGCTGTTTGCGCAGATCCGCGGCGACGTGCTGGGTGATCCGCATCTGGGTTATGCGCTGGCCTTCGGCATGATCGCCGTCACCGGCGTTGCCAACACGGTTTACATCTGGCTGCGCGCCCGCAGCGAAAGGTGGATGAGATGAAGCGTTTCTGGGCCTGGGGAGCGCTGATCATCGGCCTCCTCTATTTCATCCTGCCATTGATCGGCATGACAAACTTTTCGCTGAAAATGCGCCGCGGCGTCTATTCCTTCGATGCCTATGCAAAAGTGCTCGCAGACACGCGTTTCCAGGAAACATTCACCTATTCGGTGACGCTTGCGCTGCTGACCATTCTCGTCGGCGTGTTCCTCGTGGTGCCCACGGCCTACTGGGTACGGCTGAAACTGCCGTTCCTGCGGCCTTACGTGGAATTCGTCACGCTCCTGCCGCTGGTCATACCGGCCATCGTCGTGGTGTTCGGTTACATCAGGCTTTACAACACATCGAGCTGGCTGCCGCTCACAGGAACAGCACTCGGCACTGATGTGCTGCTGGTGGCCGGTTATACGATGCTTGCCCTTCCCTACATGTACCGCGCAGTCGATACCGGCCTTCGCACCATCGATGTGACGACGCTGACGGAAGCGGCACAAAGCCTCGGCGCCGGCTGGTTCACCATCATCACCCGCATCATCCTGCCGAACGTGCTGGTGGCGGTTCTGTCGGGCGCCTTCCTGACTTTTGCCATCGTCATCGGCGAGTTCACCATGGCAGCGCTGCTCAACCGGCCGGCCTTCGGGCCTTACATGCAGGTTCTCGGCGCCAACCGTGCCTATGAACCTGCCGCCCTTGCCGTCATTGCCTTTGCCATCACCTGGGGCTGCCTGGGCCTGATCCAGCTTGTCTCGCGCTTCCAGAAATCCGCGCAGCGCCCGGTTTGAGGACTTTTCATCCATGAGCTTTCTGACACTGACCCATCTGCAAAAGTCCTTCGGTTCCGTGAAGGTCGTGCATGATTTCAACATGACGATCGACAAGGGCGAGTTCGTGTCCTTCCTCGGCCCGTCCGGCTGCGGCAAAACGACGGTGCTGCGCATGATCGCCGGATTCGAGATCCCGACCGGTGGCACCATTGAAATTGCCGGCAAGGACCAGACGCACCTTCGTCCGAACCAGCGCAATATCGGCATGGTGTTCCAGGCCTATGCGCTGTTTCCCAACATGAACGTCTTCGACAACGTCGCCTTCGGCCTGAAGGTCGCGGGCAAACCGAAGAGCGAGATCGAGAGCCGCGTCAAGGAGATGCTGAAACTCATTCATCTCGAGCATCTCGCTGACCGCTACCCCTACCAGATGTCCGGCGGCCAGCAGCAGCGCGTGGCGCTCGCCCGCGCACTGGCGCCAAAACCGGAGGTGCTTTTGCTCGATGAGCCGCTGTCGGCGCTCGATGCGAAGATCCGCGTGTCGCTGCGCGAAGAAATCCGCCAGATCCAGCGCCATCTCGGCATCACCACCGTCTTCGTGACGCACGACCAGGAAGAGGCGCTGTCCATTTCCGACCGCATCGTCGTGATGAACGGCGGCAAGGCCGACCAGATCGGCACCGCACCGGAGATCTATAACCGCCCGGCAACCCGCTTTGTCGCCAATTTCGTCGGCACGCTGAATGTCATCGAGGCAACGCTTGTTAATGGCGCCACCGGCGTGGTGAAGATCGGGGAAGAACTCGTCAGCCTGCCGCAGCCCGTCAGCGGCAAGGCCGATGGCCAGTCGATCTCGGTCGCCTTCCGGCCGGAAGCCGCGATGGTTGCCGGCCCTTCCACCGGACCGGCGGCGCTGACCGGCACCGTGCTGTCATCGAACTTCCTCGGTTCGGTCATGCGCACCAAGGTCGATGTCGGCGGCAACATCATCTCCTTCGACATTTTCAACCATCCTTCCGCTCTGCGGCCGAAGGCCGGCGACATCCTGTCGCTGACCCTGCAGAAGGATGGCTTGATGGTGCTGGGCGACTGATCCTCGCCCGCCCTCGATCTGAGGAACCGGGCCATCCACGTCTTTCCATCCCGTGGCAAATCGGGCTACGGATGGCCGCGATTTGATGAAAGAGAGACGGCAGGATGCGCGCACTTTATTTCGAACGGTTCGGCGAGACACCGAAGGTTGCCACCCTGCCCGATCCCACACCGTCCGACGATGGCGTGGTGATCGCGGTCAAGGCGACCGGGCTTTGCCGCAGCGACTGGCATGGCTGGATGGGCCATGACACCGACATCACGTTGCCGCACGTGCCGGGCCACGAATTTGCCGGCGTGATTACAGCTACCGGACGCGACGTGCGCCGCTTCAAGGTGGGCGACCGCGTGACCGTGCCCTTCGTTTCCGGCTGCGGCCATTGCCACGAATGCCGCTCCGGCAACCAGCAGGTCTGCGAAACGCAATTCCAGCCGGGCTTTACCCATTGGGGATCGTTTGCCGAATATGTCGCGATCGACCATGCCGAGCAGAACCTCGTCGCGTTACCGGAAGCGATGTCTTATGCCACGGCCGCAAGCCTTGGCTGCCGCTTTGCCACCTCGTTTCGTGCGGTGGTGGATCAGGGTCGCCTCAAGGGTGGCGAATGGCTGGCGGTTCACGGCTGCGGCGGCGTCGGCCTCTCCGCCATCATGATCGGCCGCGGGCTTGGGGCTCGCGTCATTGCCATAGACATTGCGGACGACAAGCTGGCGCTGGCGCGCGAACTCGGTGCAGAGGTGACGATCAATAGCCGCAGCGTGACCGACGTGGCCGAGGCCGTTCGGGATTCGACCGGCGGCGGCGCGCATGTCTCCGTCGATGCGCTCGGCCATCCGCAGACCTGCTGCAATTCCATCTCCAACCTTCGCCGCCGCGGCCGTCACGTGCAGGTGGGCCTGATGCTGGCCGATCACGCCATGCCGCAAATCCCCATGGGGCGGGTGATTGCGCATGAGCTGGAAATCTACGGCAGCCACGGCATGCAGGCCTGGCGATACGATGCCATGCTCGCCATGATCGAGACGGGGCAGCTTTCGCCGGAAAAGCTGATCGGCCGCCATATCAGCCTCACCGATGCCGCAGAGGCGCTGCCGGCCATGGACACGTTTCGCGAAAGCGGCATCAGCATCATCGACCGTTTTGAGTAGCATCGCATGACCTATAGCCTCGACGTCATCGCCACCCTCTCCGATGCCGGCAAGCCCGGCCGCCCCAACGAAGACCGTTTTGGCTTCAACCGCACCGCAGCCTTCGTGGTGGATGGCGCGACCGGGCTTGGCGACCGGCAGTTCATGACCGACTATGGCAGCGATGCCGCCTGGATCGCCGAATACGCATCCCGGCGGCTTGCCGTCGAACTGACCCCTGATATGGCGGTTTCGGATCTGCTGCGCCGCATCAGCACCGATGCGCGAAAAATCTTCGATGCGACCGCCGGAGAACAACCCCGTTATGCCTGGCCGCTCGCAGCGCTCGCCGGACTTCGCGTGACGGATGACGGGCTGGACTTCTTCGGCCTCGGCGACAGTGTCGTCTATGTCCTGCATGACCATGGCCGTGCGGAAACCATCACCGCGCTGCCCGATGCCTTCGCCCGAGAACAGGCTGCCGCCCGCCGACATGTGGAGCGCGTCGGCGGCATCGGAGCCTCCGGTGCAGCGCTTGGCGACCCGGAGACGCTTGCGGAACTGCGCCGCAACCGCGAGCGCCAGAACACACCGGACGGCTGGGTCTGGTCGCTTGGCCTCGTGCCTGATGCCGCCGACCATCTGGTACGCCAATCCATCCCCCTTCAGGGGGGCGCAACCGCCGTGATCTGCTCGGACGGCCTTGCCGATCTCGTCAGCCTCTACGGCGCCTATGACCCCGCCACCCTCATCCAACGCGCCGCCACCGCCGGCCTTGGCTCGCTGGTCGCAGAGCTTCGCCATCTCGAAAGCGAGGTGGACCCGGATGGCCTAAAATATCCGCGCTTCAAGCAGTGCGACGATACAACAGCGGTTCTGGTGCGGGTGGAAGCGTGAGGAACGCGCCCTGCATTTCGTTCGCCTTGAAGCTCTAGCCCGCAGGGAGTACATCAATCAAAACTGCTATTGCACGGTGCATGCGATGGCGAAGACGATAACTGCAAAGGGACAAGTGACGATTCCCAAAGGGGTGCGCGATCTTCTGGGTCTTGCCCCCGGCAGCAAAGTCAATTTCCACCGCGCGGACGATGGAAGCGCCGTGCTGGCCAACGCCGAACAGACACTGCCACCAAGCCGGTTTGACAGCTTACGCGGCCATGCCGGAACAGGGCTTGAAACCGACGCAATCCTGGCCATGACGCGCGGCGAAACGTGCCCCTCATCGACACCGAAATCCTGCTGGTTCTCGTGATCGATGACCGCGTGCTGTCGGACAGATGGAAACGGCAAGCATTGTAAGCCTCTTCTGGTACAGAATGACGCTACAGCACTAATTCCCTACGGCCCCGGTGGACCCTACGTAGCAGCTACCGGGCTTGGCCTCCGCTGACCGCCATGATATGTATCATCGCACGATACAAAACTGATCGGGTGCAGCGTGATCCGTTCCTTTCGCGATACCCGAACTGAAAGCGTCGCGGCAGGGCGGGCGCCAAAGGGTTTTCCGTCAGATATCGTGAAGGCTGCGATCCGAAAGCTGACAATGATCAATGCTGCCACAGTCCTGGACGATCTGCGGTCTCCTCCCGGCAACCGTCTGGAAGCGTTGAGAGGCGATAGAGCCGGTCGATACTCGATCCGGATCAACGATCAATGGCGTATCTGTTTTATCTGGAAAGATGGCGGTGCAGATGAGGTTGAGATTGTCGACTATCACTGAGCAAGGCAGCGTTGGAAGGAGGCTTGAGCCATGACGGATATCTTGCCGCCGGTTCATCCGGGCGAAATCCTGCTTGAAGACTATCTTCTGCCACTCGATATGAGCGCTGGCGCGCTGGCAAAGAAGCTCGGCGTGCCCCGCACCCGGATCGAGCGCATCGTCAAGGAAACGGCGCCGGTCACGACGGATACGGCGCTTCGACTGGCAAAGTTCTTCGGCACGTCGCCGGAATTCTGGACGAACCTGCAGGCCAGCTACGATCTCAAGATCGAGGCCGCTCATCTGCGCGAGGAACTCGAGCGGATCGAGCGTTACAAGGCTGCCTGAAGACGCTGCTGGCCTAACGGTTTTTTCCAGAACCCTCCTTCCCCGGACCGGGGAAGGCAACACTGTCCAACGGTTGGCGCCAAGCTGCCCTGCTCACGCCGCCGCATCCTCCTCAACCTCTGCCGATTGCGGCACGTAATTGAGCACCGGCCCCAACCAGCGTTCGATCTCTGCCACCGCCATGCCCTTGCGGCGGGAATAGTCTTCCACCTGATCGCGCTCGACCTTGGCGACGCCGAAATAATAGCTGTCGGGGTGGCCGATATAGAGGCCGGAGACGGAGGAGCCGGGCCACATGGCATAGCTTTCTGTCAAGACCACGCCGGTCGTGTCTTCTGCCTTCAGGAGATCAAACAGCGTACGCTTTTCCGTGTGGTCGGGCTGGGCTGGATAACCGGGTGCCGGGCGGATGCCGGCATAGGTTTCCGAGATCATGTCCTCAGGCGAAAGCGTTTCACCGGCGGCATATCCCCAGTACTCGCGGCGCACCTGTTCATGCATGCGCTCGGCAAAGGCTTCGGCAAAACGGTCGGCCAGCGCCTTGACGAGGATGGAAGAATAGTCGTCGTTTGCACGTTCGAACCGTTCGGCAATCGCCACTTCCTCGATGCCGGCCGTCACCACGAAACCGCCGACATAATCGGCCTTGCCGCTGTCAACAGGTGCGACAAAATCGGAAAGCGCCACGTTCGGCCGCCCGTCACGCTTGGAAAGCTGCTGACGCAGGGTGAAGAAGGTTGCCAGCTCCTCTTTCCGGCTCTCGTCGGTGAACAGGCGGATATCGTCGCCCACCGCATTGGCCGGCCAGAAGCCGATGACGGCCCGAGGGCGGAACCACTTTTCCTCGACGATCTTTTTCAGCATCGCTTGCGCATCGCTAAACAGCTGGCGCGCGGCTTCCCCCTGTTTCTCGTCCTGGAGAATGGCGGGATAACGGCCCTTCAGCTCCCAGGTCTGGAAGAAGGGTGTCCAGTCGATATAGGGAACGAGGTCTTCCAGCGAATAGTCCTCGAAAACCTTGGTGCCGAGGAAGGAGGGCGCCTTCGGCTCAAAGGCTGCCCAATCCACCTTCTGCGCATTGGCGCGGGCACGCGCGATCGGCAGGCGGATCTTGTCGGCTTCCGAACGGGCATGAGCGGCCGCGACCTTGGCATATTCGGCGCGGATGTTTTCCACGTAGTCGGTGCGGCCGCCTTCGGCGAGAAGGTTCGACACGACACCGACAGCGCGGCTGGCATCGGTCACGTAAATCGCCTGACCGGCATTGTATTTCGGATGGATTTTCACGGCCGTATGGACGCGGCTGGTGGTGGCGCCACCGATCAACAGCGGAATGTCAAAACCCTGCCGCTCCATTTCGGAGGCCACATGCACCATTTCATCGAGCGACGGCGTAATGAGGCCGGAGAGCCCGATGACATCGACCTTTTCCGCAATCGCCGTCTCGAGGATCTTTGTGGCGGGCACCATGACGCCGAGGTCGATGATCTCGTAATTGTTGCAGGCGAGCACGACGCCGACAATGTTCTTGCCGATATCGTGGACGTCGCCCTTCACGGTCGCCATCAGCACCTTGCCGGCGGATTTGCGCTGTTCGCCGCCGTTCAGGCGCTTTTCCTCTTCCATGTAGGGCAAAAGCACAGCCACGGCCTGCTTCATCACGCGGGCGGATTTTACCACCTGCGGCAGGAACATTTTTCCCGATCCGAAGAGATCGCCGACAACATTCATGCCGGCCATCAACGGTCCCTCGATGACATGCAGCGGGCGGTCCGCCTCAAGACGGGCCTCTTCAGTATCGGCATCGATATAGTCGGTGATGCCGTTGACCAGCGCATGTTCGAGGCGCTTGGCGACAGGCCATTCGCGCCAGGAAAGATCCTGCACCCGGGCCTCCTTGCCGGCAGCCCCGCGATAACGTTCGGCAACCGTCAGCAGCCGCTCCGTGCCATCAGGCCGGCGGTTCAGCACCACGTCTTCGCAGGCCTCTCGCAGCTCTGCATCAATGTTTTCGTAGATCGCCAGCTGGCCAGCGTTGACGATGCCCATGTCCATACCGGCCTGGATGCAGTGATAGAGGAACACCGCATGCATGGCCTCGCGCACCGGCTCATTGCCGCGGAACGAGAAGGAGAGGTTCGACACGCCGCCGGATATGTGAACGAGCGGCATTTCCTTGCGGATCGTGCGCGTCGCCTCGATGAAATCGACGCCGTAATTGTTGTGTTCCTCGATGCCGGTCGCGACCGCAAAGATGTTCGGATCGAAGATGATGTCTTCGGGCGGAAAGCCCGCCTCTTCGGTCAGGATCTTGTAGGCGCGGCGGCAGATTTCCACCTTGCGGTCATAGGTATCGGCCTGCCCCTGCTCGTCAAACGCCATCACCACGACGGCAGCGCCATAACGGCGGATCAGCTGGCCCTGGCGGACAAAGTTTTCCTCGCCTTCCTTCAGCGAGATGGAATTGACCACCGACTTGCCCTGCACGCATTTAAGGCCGGCCTCGATGATCTCGAACTTGGATGAGTCGATCATCACGGGCACGCGGGCGATATCGGGTTCTGCGGCAATGAGGTTCAAGAACTCCACCATCGCGCGGCCGGAATCGATCAGGCCTTCGTCCATGTTGATGTCGATGATCTGCGCGCCGTTTTCCACCTGGTCGCGGGCAACAGCGAGTGCGGCGGTATAATCGGCCGCCGTGATGAGCTTGCGGAATTTGGCCGAGCCGGTGACATTGGTGCGCTCGCCGACGTTGACGAAGGGAATGTCCTTGGTGAGCGTGAACGGCTCAAGCCCCGACAGCGACATGAAGGAGCGGCGCTCCGGCACCTTGCGCGGCTCAAACGACGAAACAGCTTCGGCAATCGCCTCGATATGCTCGGGCGTCGAGCCGCAGCAACCGCCGATGACGTTGATCAGGCCCTCGCGGGCAAATTCCTTGACCTGACGGGCCATGTCATCCGGTGACTGGTCGTACTGGCCGAATTCGTTGGGCAGGCCGGCATTCGGATAGGCGCAGACAAACGTATCGGCAATAGCCGAGACTTCCTGCAGATGCGGCAGCATGGCATCGGCGCCGAGCGCGCAGTTGAAGCCGATGGTGAAGGGCTTTGCGTGGCTCACCGAATTCCAGAAGGCGGTCGGCGTCTGGCCAGACAGCGTGCGGCCGGAGAGGTCGGTAATCGTGCCCGAGATCATCACCGGCAGGCGGATGCCCTTTTCCTTAAAACGCTCCTCGCAGGCAAAGATCGCCGCCTTGGCGTTCAGCGTATCGAAAATCGTCTCGATCAGGATAAGGTCGGCGCCACCATCGATCAGTCCGTCGATCTGCTCGGCATAAGCAAGGCGCAGGTCATCGAAGGACACGGCGCGGTAACCGGGATTGTTGACGTCAGGCGAGATGGAGGCGGTGCGGTTGGTCGGGCCGATGGCGCCGGCGACGAAACGGCGCTTGCCATCCTCGCGCATGGCCCGCTCGATGGCACGGCGCACCACCTGCGCCCCTTCCTTGTTGAGGTCGTAGACGGCGCCTTCCATCTGATAATCCGCCTGCGCAATGCGGGTGGACGAGAAGGTGTTGGTCTCGATGATATCGGCACCGGCCTTGGCATAACGGTAATGGATATCCTCGATGGCCTGCGGCTGGGTGAGGATCAGGAGGTCGTTATTGCCCTGCTGGTGGCAGGCGCAGCCGAGAAAGCGATCGCCGCGAAAATGGTCCTCGTCAAAACCCAGCCCCTGGATCTGCGTGCCCATGGCGCCGTCGAGAATGAGAATGCGTTCGCGCGCGGCCTTGGCCAGCGCTTCGAAAATGTCCCCGCCGTTGCGTTGCGCACCTTCGGCACCGAAGAGATGTTCGAACATGGGCGCTTTCCTCCAGCCTGAATTTTATCGTTCCGTTTAATCACATAAAGATATCTTTATGTCAATGTGGAGCAAGAAGAACACGATAGACCGTTGTCTTCTTCAAAAGAGCGGAACTGGCGGCCGAAACAGCCGGTCAATCCCAATGGCGTCGACACCGAATCCGGCCAAGCCTTCATCGTTTCATCATGACAGACGAGCGGGCGGACGGTATAGAAAATTCCGGTTCCATCCCGTCCAGTTTCACACGTCGTCGTTTCGGAGTCCTTATGATCGCAGCCGGAAAACTGAGCCCCCATTGGGCAGATCGCCCCTATCACCGTCACTGGCTGCTGGCCGAGGCGGAAGGCCTGATGGATTTTTTCCAAGCCCGGGCCATCAATCCGAAGGGCGGCTTTTATGACCTCGACCGGGCGGGAGTACCGCTTACAACCGATAATCCCGCCCGTGGCATTCATGCCAGCGCGCGCATGGTGCATTGTTTTGCCATTGCCGATCTCCTCGGCCGGCCCGGTGCTGCCGACGTGGTCGATCACGGCATGCGCTACCTCTGGGAAAAACACCGCGACGTAAAGAACGGTGGTTATTTCTGGCAGGCGGACGACCATGGTGCGGCCGATGCCTCCAAACAGGGGTATGGCCACGCCTTCGTGCTGCTCGCCGCCTCCTCCGCCAAGGTCATCGGTCATCCGCTCGCCGACCGGATGCTGGCCGATATCACCGAGGTGATCGAGACGAAATTCTGGGAAGAGCGCCATGGCGCGATCGCGGAAGAGTTTTCGGAAGACTGGCAGCCGGTTGCCGGTTATCGCGGCCAGAACTCCAACATGCACCTCACCGAAAGCCTGATGGCCGCCTTCGAGGCAACCGGTGAAAGCCATTTCCTGAAAAAAGCCGAGCGGATCGCAGACCTGCTGATCAACCGGCGTGCCCGCGAGGAAGGGTTTCGCGTCGCCGAACACTTTTCCGAGGAATGGGTGGTCGACCGCAGCTATTACCATCCAAACGAGATGTTCCGCCCGGCCGGCACCACGCCCGGCCACTGGCTGGAATGGGCCCGCCTCCTCCTCCAGCTTTATACGCTCGGCGGCAAGGCGCATGCCTGGATGCCGGAAGCGGCAACCGCGCTGTTCGAACGTTCAATGACGCTCGGCTGGGACGCGGACAAAGGCGGCTTCTTCTACACGCTCGACTGGCAGGATGTGCCGGAAAAGAAGAGCAAGCTGTGGTGGCCGATGTGCGAGGCAGCCGGTGCCGCCCACTTCCTCAACGCCCATGTCGGTGGCAGCTTCCACGAAGACAGCTACCGCCGCATCTGGTCTGTCATCGAGAAGAGTTTCATCGACCGCGATCACGGCGGCTGGTTTGAGGAACTGACGGAAGATCTCGTGCCCGCCAACACGCTGTTTCCCGGCAAGGGCGATATCTACCACGCCTTCCAGGCCTGCCTGATCCCGCTCTTTCCAGCGGACGGCAGCCTGACCAAGGTGATCCAGGAAAACGGCGCGAAGCTCTGACGACAATAGGGCCATCGGTTTTAAGACCGGTGGCTCTATCTCCCCTCAGCCACTCCCTTATTCAGCAGCATCGTGCATCTTGCGATGCAGCAGCCAGGCGTTTTTGGCGAGGCGAAAACAGAAGGCTGCGGCAGGCACGCCGGAGAGGTTCAACACCGTCTCATACATGTTTTCCGCACCAAGTTTGGCGACCGCTTTCTGAGACCGGATATTGGTCGGCGCGATGTGGAACCAGACCTCGTCATAATGCTCGAATGCATGGTCGAGCATCAGCCGCTTCAGCTCGAAATTCGTGCGGCCACCCCAATAGTCATGGTTGATGAAAGTATAGCCAATCGACAGGCTGTCCTCCCGGTCCGGGGCCGGATAATAACGCGAGCAGCCGATGATGACATTTTTTGCCCGGTCGATCACGGCAACGGTGCTGCCGCTTTCCAGCAACAGCCCGAAATAGGGCTCAAACTTTTCACGCGTGTAACGGTCGCTGGCGGGATGGCCGGCCCAGACGGCGGGGTGTCCGGCCGCAGCAAACAGGCCGTCCCAGTCCTCGACTGTCAGCGGCCGTATGGCAATCGTCTTGCCATCTAGGGTCGGTTGCGGATCAAAACCCTGCCTGAACATCGATGGATCTGCCTTTCGGGATCAAAAAAGAACCTCCCGCCAAAGGGCTGGCGAGAGGTGCGTTTGGTTCAGCGGCGGATTTCGCCCACGAGATCGCGAATGCGCTTGGCCAGTTGGTCGTAATCATAAGGCTTGGTGATCAGGCTTGCTTTGTGCAGGCCTTCCGAGCCCGGCACATGCATGTCGCCGGTCGCAAAGATCACCGGCAGCGTCGGATGTGTTTCGCGCATGCGGTGAAGCAGGTCGAGACCGTTCATGTCAGGCAGGTGAACGTCGGTGACGAGAATATCGATGGCAGCGCCATCGACGGCATCCAGCGCTTCCTTGGCATTGCCGGCCTCCACCACCGTCATGCCGAAATCCTGCAGGTAATCGGCGGTGGAAATGCGGATCAGCGCCTCGTCCTCGCACAGGAGAACGCGAATGGAGGGCGGCGGGCCGCCTGTTTCACCGGTGCCGGTCGTCGTTGCCGTTTCCATCTGCGGCGCTCGCTCCTTTGCCTTGTCGAGCAGCATGCGGATCTTTCGCGCCAGCGTTTCACGCGCATAGGGCTTGCTCAGAAGATTGACGCCCGGATCCAGCCGGCCGCCATGGACGATGGAGTTTTCCGTATAACCCGAGGTGAACAGCACCTCGATATCGGGGCGCCGCTCCTTGGCCTTGCGCGCCAACTCGCTGCTTTTCAAGCGCCCGGGCATCACCACGTCGGTAAACAAGAGGTCGATCGATACGCCGCTTTCGATGATGGCAAGACCGCTATCGGCATCGCGGGCCTTCAGAACCTTGTAGCCAAGCTCGGAGAGGAGGCTGACGGTGATATCGCGCACCGCCTCGTCATCCTCCACGACGAGAATGGTTTCGCTGCCGCCGGCAACGCTGCCGCCGACTTCTTCCGTCAGGATATCCTCGGCTTCCATGGAGCGCGGCAGATAGATGCGCACCGTCGTGCCGCTGCCAAGCTCGCTGTAGATATTGATATGGCCGCCGGACTGTTTGACGAACCCATAGACCATGGAAAGACCAAGCCCGGTGCCCTTCCCTTCCGGCTTGGTGGTGAAAAAGGGATCAAACGCCCGGGCCAGAACCTCTGCCGGCATGCCCGAGCCGGTATCGCTGACGGCGAGCATGACATATTGCCCCGCCACCACGTCGAAGGCGTTTTGGGCATAATGGTCATCGAGATAGGCATTGCCCAGCTCGATGGTGAGGCGGCCGCGCCCGTCCATGGCGTCGCGCGCATTGATGGCAAGATTGAGCAGCGCATTCTCGACGTTGGACGGATCGACCTGCGTATTCCACAACCCACCGCCGACAATCGTGTCGATCTCGATGGCCTCGCCAAGGCTGCGGCGGATGAGATGGTCCATTTCCCGCACCAGCCGGCCGAGATTGACGACCTTCGGCGCCAGCGGCTGGCGCCTGCCGAAAGAGAGCAGCTGCGAGGCAAGCCGCGCCCCGCGCGACGCGCCCGACAACGCGCTGCCGAGGCGCCGCTCGGCTGCCTCGTTGCCGGTGATATCCTTGGCCAGAAGCTGGAGATTGCCGGTGATGACCTGCAGGAGATTGTTGAAGTCATGCGCGATGCCGCCGGCCAGATTGCCGATGGCTTCCATCTTCTGGCTCTGGCGCAGCACTTCCTGGGTCTTCACAAGTTCGGCCGTGCGCTCTTCCACCCGGCCTTCCAGCGTGGTGGCGAGGTCTTCCAACCGGCTGACGGTTTTTTTCTGCTCCTCGATATCGGTATTGGTGCCGACCCAGCGCACGATGTCGCCACCCGCGTTGCGGATGGGGACAGCACGGCTGATGAACCAGCGGAAACCATCATCCTTGCAGAGCAGCCGCATCTCCGCGTTGAAATCGGCACCGGAGCCGATCACCGCCATCCAGGCTTTGCGGATCGGATCAATATCGTCAGGGTGGAGGCATTCCCTCATCTGGGGCAGCCCGTCCTCACCCTCGCATTTGGCAAGATACCGGCGCATGGCAAGGTTGGCCCATTCCAGTTCGCCGCCGGCAGTGGCCGTCCAGACATGGTTCGGCAGCGATTGCGCCAGCGTGCGAAAACGGTCTTCGCTTTCCTGCGCCGCATCCTGCGCCCGCTTCAGCTGCGTGACATCATGGCCCTGCACGAAAATGCCGGTGACGGTTCCCTCTGCATCTCTGAGAGGCTGGTAGATGAAATCGAGAAACAGTTCTTCCGTCCCGTGGCCGGCGCGGTGAAGGCTGAGGCGCGCGCCGTGGGCGCTATAGGCCTCGCCGCTGCCATACACCTGATCGAGAAGCTCGTAGAACCCCTGGCCTTCGATGTCCGGAAGTGCCTCCCTGACCGGCCGACCGATGAGATTGCCGCGCCCGACCAGTGTCTGGTAGGAGGCGTTGGCGATCTGAAACACATGGTCCGGCCCACGCAGCACCGCCATGAAACCCGGCGCCTGCTCAAACAGTCCGCGCAGATATTCACGCTCCTGCCCCAGCGCCAGGTTTTCGCCCTGTACCGCATCGGCGCGGCGCATCACGTCGGTCTCGGTGCGCCAATCCGACGGCGCCGACACAGACTGGCGCAGGCGATGCAATTCGCTCACATCCACCGTATGCTGCAGGATCAGCCGTACATTGCCGGCTTCGCCGAGGATCGGCGTATGGGTGGCGCTCCAGAAGCGCTCCTCCATCGTGCCGTCGAGGTTGGCAATCGGATAAGGGATCAGCGGCAGGTGATCCACCTGCCCTGTCGCCAGCACCTTGTCAAAAGACTGGCGCAACATGCGACCACTGTTCGATTGCGGATCGCTGGGAAACACATCGAACATCTTGCGCCCGAGAAGCGCCTCGCGCGTTTTCATCGTCGTCGCAAGATAGGCATCGTTCATGCCCACCATGACGAGGTCAGGATCGAGGATCACATACGGATTTGGAGACAGATTAAATAAGTGATCGAGATCGGACGCAGAAAGCCCAGTCCGTCGAAACATGCCATTTCCCCACGCCGCACCAATTGATCGGCGAAGATATAGGACATTGAGTGTGCAAGACAATGATGCACAATCATCTTTCGGCGCATCATTGGCAGCCAAAAGAAACAGTTTTAGCGGGCCTTGCCCTCAACGTCTCGATCAGTGAAAGACGGGCGCCTGGTCTGCAGCAAGGCGATGCGCCGCCATCAGATCCTGCGTATAGGACGCACGCATCCGCAAGGACACGTCTTCCGACTGATCCTTGCAAAAACGGGCGGGGAAAAGGCCATCGGCAAACGTGCCCGTCGCTTCACCCGTCGCCTCACCGGCATTGCCGGGTCTGCGATGACCATCAAAAAACCTGAACATCATCCTTCGCCCTCCTCAACAGCCTCACAACGCCAACGGCGCTTCCACGTTCCATGATGAATGCGATATATTAAAAATGCGCGATGCAAGCTGCGGCAAGGATGGAGTGGGCTCGGCAACAACCGCAACTTGTCCACAGGTCGCGGAGCTGGCTGAACGAGGTGCCGGAACAAACCGGGACAAATGGAAAACGATTTTGTTCCTCTTCAACGCTTGTCCACAGGTTATCCACAGATCGCACAAGGAAGGTGAAAGCGGCAAAGCCCGCCGCGGCAACGGTTGCACACGCGATCAGCAGGGACCTGTGCAAAGCGTCCTCTGGTTTTGCACAGCGTTTTCGACAGGCTCATAAAATCTCTGCCGGACATGCCGGTGATATTCTTTTGTCGCAATCTATCGGCAGGGTATCTCCACAACGAGGAGGACGACCGATGGAAACAGATCTGACGATCAGCGAGGTGGCCGCTGACCCACTGATTGCGATGATGATCGAGGCGGACGGCGTGTCGATCGAAGAGCTGAAGGTGCTGCTGCATACGACGGCGAAAATCGAAGTGGAGCGCCTGCGTTTGCGCCTGCACGAGAGGCAGGCCGCCGACTTCTACGAGCGCCTTGATGAGAAAGCGCGGACAGAGGAAACCTCGCCGCAACGCGAGACCTACGCCTGAGGCCGAACACGTCCGTTTTCACGAGGGGAACCGTCAGTCCATCCTAGTGTGTCAGGGTTTCATCCGGCAGGCCCACCACATCCGAGAGCCGAACCAGCGTGACGCCCCGGCGCTTCAGGGCAAGTATACCGCGCGCCACCCCCTCACCCGCCGCATGGGTCGGCTGGTTGATGTGCGCCAGCACCACATCGCCGTCGCGTGCGGTGGAAATCCGTTTTTCGGCCAAGGCCGCACCCAGCAATGATCCCCCATCACCGTTCACCGAATAACCGGCAATACGAAACCCCATCGTATGGATGAGATCCATCGCCGAGGCATCGTATTTGGCCGTCGATCCACGAAACCAGTGTGGCGCTGCTAACCCCGCCGCCTGCATGGCGCTGGCACCACCGGCCACTTCCTGTTCGACCGCCTGTGGTGAGCCGGCAGTCGCAATGCCATAGATCGACATCGGCACATCGACCGCCGGCACATGGTTTTCGCCGTGGTTCTCCAGTTCGAACTGCTCCGGATGCGCACGCAGGATAGCCACCGTCTGCGGATTGTGGCGCAGCCAGCGCGCCGTGACGAAAATCGTTGCCGGTATCTTTTCGGAAACCAGAACCGACAGGATCCGCTGGTCGGCCTCGCCCATGCAGGCATCGAACGTCAGTGCCACGCGTATTTTGCCCTTTTCATCCGATCCGGGCAGGCGAAGCGCCGGCTCAAGGAGTTTTGGCGCATGCGGTGCAGGCGAAGGCTCCAGCGCAACGGCCGGAGCAGCGGCAAGGCCCGAGAGGAGAAGAAGGGAAACGGAGAGAAACAGACGCAGCATGTGATGGGCACCAATGATCTGGCGCTGCCATAACTCAGCCTGTCTCGAAAGACCAGCGCCCAACCATCACCCTGAATGTACCAAATTGGCACACATACGAAAGACAGTTGGGCAAGCGGTGGTGGTCCCCGCCAAGCAGGCGTGCTCTGCACTGGATTGCCCTTCCGTGACGTGTCAGACGGCAGGCAATACAGTCGCTGCCAGCGAGTTACGGAAGTGACGCATGATGTGCCGAAGGGGCGTGCCGAGGCAGACCATCGGACGCAAACGGGATGATCAGGCAGGATGCCAGGAGGCGCCGTGTTATCGCCGGAGGAACGGCAGATGTCGCGGTAAATCGTCCATTCCGCACCGCACCAACCGGCCAAAAACTCGGCAGGCAAGAGGCGCTGGACATCCGGTCAGGCTGTTGCAACGTCACCAAAGCGGTGCTCGGGCAACGAAAACCCTACAATCTCGAATTGAGAGGCCAAAAAAATAAGCTTGAAAAAAGCGAATGCTACGCTATTTCCCAGCCCCAGCCTGACCGAATGGCCAAGCCGGCACTTTTCTTTTTAAGAGAGAACTGACACACTATCCCCATTGATTTTGGACGGGGACCCAATCATGCGAACAGAAACAGAATTTCTTTGCGCTTCAGCAAGCGCACTTTCAACTTCCGCATTGCTGACATCGCTGATCAGCAGTCTCGTGCAGAAGAACATCCTGTCGCACGACGACGAAAAGGCAATCTACCTTAACGCCATGGACACGCTCGACGAGAACGCCGGCGATGATCCGCAGGGGATTTTTGAACTGGCCCGCGACCTGATCGAAGATCAGATCCCTGTCGGCAACCCACCCCCCTCGGGCGAACCTGTCACCCTGACGCTGGTCAGCGCTAAAGGCTGAGACGCCGTTTGGTGTGTCAGCTTGTGACATGATCCGAAACGTTATGCAAGAGGCTCGCGGTTTTTCCACCGCGAGCCGTTTCATTTCTGGACTGCCTTATATGCGCGGGATCAGACTGCAGGAACTGCGGTCAGAACTCCGACCATTCTTCCTTTTTCAGGGCGTTGGAGCCACTGACCTGCGGGGCGCGATAGCGTTGGCGTTCAGCCGAGGCAACCGGCCTTGACCCCGCCTTTGGCGCAGCACGATCTACTGCGCGTCCACCAAGCACGAAGCGGGCAAGAAGGTCACGCAGCGCCGCCGTCTCATGGGCGAGCGCCCCGCTCGATGCGTTGGATTCCTCCACCATCGCCGCGTTCTGCTGCGTCATCTGGTCCATCTGGTTGATGGCCGAGTTCACCTCCGCAAGCGCAACCGACTGCTCCTTGGCGGCGTTGGCAATGGCTTCGATGCGTTCATTGACGGCGGCGATATTGCCTTCGATGGCCTTCAGCGCCTCACCGGTTTCGCTGACGAGGCGCACGCCGCTTTCCACCTCGTTGGAGGAGTTCTGGATCAGCCCCTTGATCTCCTTGGCAGCGGCCGCCGAGCGCTGGGCCAGTTCGCGCACTTCCTGGGCAACGACGGCAAAACCCTTGCCGGCTTCACCGGCACGCGCGGCTTCCACGCCGGCATTCAGCGCCAGAAGGTTGGTCTGGAAGGCGATCTCGTCGATCACCCCGATAATGTTGGAAATCTGTGCGGATGAACTTTCGATGCGCGCCATGGCGCTCACCGCATCCGCAACCACACGGGCCGACTTGACGGCACCGCTATTGGCTGTGGCCGCGGCCGCCATCGCCTCGTCCGCCCGCTGCGAGGAATGGGTGACATTGGTGGTGATTTCATCAAGCGCTGCAGCCGTCTCCTCAAGCGAGGCCGCCTGCTGTTCCGTGCGCTTGGAGAGGTCCTGAGCACTGCGGCTGATTTCCATCGTGCCGGTATCGATCTCCTGCGTCGATTGCGACACCGCCAGAAGCGTGGTGCTCAACTGGCTGAGAGCATCGTTGAAATTGTGGCGCAGGGCTTCGAAGTCGGGCGCGAAAGGCCGTTCGATCTGACAGGTCAGGTCACCGGTCGCAAGCTTCGTCAAGCCATTGCCGATCATGGTGACAGCGTTGATGCGCTCCGTCACGTCCGTTGCAAACTTGACGACCTTGGAGACCTTGCCATTGACGTCCCTGATCGGATTATAGGAGGCGTTGATGACCACCACCTTGCCGCCCTTGCCGATGCGGGTAAATTCCTGAACCTGGAACATGCCGGCATTCAGGTCTTCCCAGAATTTCGTGTAAGCCGGGCTTGCCGCGTAATCCTGAGCAACGAACAGGCTATGATGGCGCCCCTGCACTTCCTCCATGCGATAGCCGAGAATAGTGAGGAAGTTCTCGTTGGCGCTGACAACGTGCCCCTGCGGGGTGAACTCGATGATGCCCTGCACTCGGCTGATGGCATCCATCTGGTTCTGGTAGTCGAGATTGAGCAGCCGTGCCTTTGCATCGAACCACTCGACGGCGAAGCCAACAACACGGGCGCCTTCCTTGAGCGGTGTCACGGTGAGATCGAAGGCGCGCTGGCCAATCCAGATGGTCGCCTTGTGGACCGTCTGCAGGCGCGCCAGCATATCGCGCTGGTGGCGCGGGTTCTTGTGGAAGACATCGATATTACTGCCGACAAGGGTGCTGACGCTGAATGCCGGCAGTTCCTTCTTGAGGTCGCTTTCCGCTTCCTTGAGGAGACCCCGCACCGCCTCGTTCATGTAGCGGATGTTCAACTGTGCATCTGCAATCATGATATTGGCGGAGACGCCATCGAGCGCCTTCAATTTGGCCCGCCCGCTTCTGCCCATTAAATCCAGCATCCCGTTCCCCATTTGATGCACCAACGGAACCTGCAGGACCAGCCGTCGATGATAGCGATGTCGCCTCGAAAGAAGTCGCTTCATTCGATTGCTTCAAGGGAGTTTCCATTTCCGGATTAAAGTAGAATTTAATAAAGACACCCCGGAAATAACGATTGATTTCTTGTAGATCCCTTTATTGGCACCATCGGCATCATCATCTCAGAGATACCGTCGATGGCCGACATTTTTCCCGCCCCCAATCGACAACCGCGGGCCCTGCATTTATATCCCGAACACAGATACATACCGAATCCCGCCAGAAAGATGCCTGATGACACCCAATTTCCTGCTGATCGACGCGGAGAAGGATTTTGAAGTCCTGAAAGCGGCGGCCTCGCTCGTGCGCGTACAGATCCTCAAGGCATTGCATGAGGCAGGCGGCCTAAACGTCAATGAAATTGCCGAAAAGCTGGCACTGCCGCAATCAACCGTCTCGGCAAGCGTTGCAGCGCTCGAAGCCGCCGGTCTCTTGCGCACCGAGACGAAAAAGGCCCGCAAAGGCAGCCAGAAGATCTGCTTTGCCACCTGCGACGAGTTGATCATCTCCTTCCACAAGCCGGAAAAAGCCTCCGAGTCCAACCGCATCACCGTTGCCATGCCGCTGGGTCTCTACACCCAAAGCTCCGTCACCGGGCCGTGCGGCATCTGTTCGCCCGACGGTATTATCGGCCTCCTCGACGTGCCCGACACGTTCATGGACCCGGAACGCATGAAGGCCGCCCTTCTCTGGTTTACGTCCGGCTATGTCGAATACCAGTTCCCCAACAATGCCAAGATCCAGGGCAGGACGATCACCGAGATGGAATTTGCCATGGAGGTGAGTTCCGAAGTGCCGGGCACGCACAGCAACTGGCCCTCCGACATCACGCTTTCCGTCAACGGCATGGAACTTGGCGACTGGACCTCGCCCGGCGATTTCGGCGACAAGCGCGGCACCTACACACCCGACTGGTGGAAGCTTTCCGGCTCGCAATATGGCATGCTGAAAACCTGGCGGATCACCGAGGAAGGCTCGTTTGTCGATGGCAACCGGATTTCCGGCATCACCCTGAAAGACCTTGCCCTTTCCGATCACCGTTCGATCCGCCTGCGCATCGAGGTGAAGGCAGAGGCACGCCATCCGGGCGGGCTCAACATTTTTGGGCGCGGCTTTGGCAATTACGATCAGGACATTCTGCTGCGCCTGCGAACCGCTGGCTGACACGCGCACAACCGCGCCAGCACCTTTTCCAAAAGTATGATTTCTTGCGTTGACAAGGCCGTTTTCTCCCGCCAATAATATCACAAAATAAAGTTCGTATCCATATTTCAGATACAAACTGTCTCGGGAGGAGACCCCATGAAAACGCGTATTTCCGTCCACCGGGATTTCCGGATTGGGCGCATCGACGATCGCCTGTATTCTGCGTTCATCGAACATATGGGCCGCGCCATCTATGGCGGCATCTATGAGCCCGGCCACCCCAATGCGGATGAAAACGGTTTTCGCAAGGACGTGCTGCAGTTCGTCCGGGACCTCAAGATCCCGGCCATCCGGTATCCCGGCGGCAATTTCGTTTCCGCCTATCGCTGGGAAGATGGCATCGGCCCGCGGGACCAGCGCCCGGTGCGGCTCGACCTTGCCTGGCGCTCCAAGGAAACCAACCAGGTCGGCATCAACGAGTTTGCGACGTGGGCGCAGATGGCCGGCATCGACATGATGCTCGCGGTTAATCTCGGCTCGCGCGGTCTGGATGATGCCCGCAACTTCCTCGAATATGTCAACTTTCCCGGCGGCACCGCCTGGAGCGACCTGCGCCAGAGCCATGGCGCCAACGCCCATGGCGTGAAGATGTGGTGCCTCGGCAACGAGATGGACGGCCCCTGGCAGATCGGCCACAAGACGGCTGTCGAATATGGCCGCCTTGCCAACGAGACGGCAAAAGCCTTCAAAGGGTTCGACCCCACCATCGAGGCGATCGTCTGCGGCAGCTCCAACGACCGCATGCCGACCTACCCCGAATGGGAACGCGAGGTGCTGGAAGAGTGCTATGAGAATGTCGACCACATCTCGCTGCACAAATATTTCGGCAATACCAGCCACGACACGCTGAACTACTTTGGCAAGATCGAGGAAACCGGCCGTTACATCCAGACGATCGGCGGCGTCATCGACTACGTGAAGGCCAAGAAACGCGCCACCAACGACGTCCATATCTGCTTTGACGAATGGAACGTCTGGTATCACATTCGCGAGGAAGACGGCCGCCGCATCAAATCCTGGGACTGGCCGGAAGCGCCGGCGCTGCTGGAGGAAACCTATAATTTTGAGGATGCGCTGTTCGTCGCCGGCCTCCTCAATGAGTTCATCCGCCGTTCCGACCGCGTGCGCATCGCCTGCATCGCCCAGCTCGTCAACGTCATCGCGCCGATCCGCGCCGAAAAGAACGGT
Source organism: Neorhizobium sp. PAMB6716 (assembly GCF_058242805.1). NCBI lineage: Bacteria > Pseudomonadati > Pseudomonadota > Alphaproteobacteria > Hyphomicrobiales > Rhizobiaceae > Neorhizobium > Neorhizobium sp. PAMB6716. The sequence goes on along the minus strand of NZ_CM177835.1, from coordinate 833,360 downwards.
CCTGCCTGGCGCCAGACGATCTATTACCCCTACCAGTTCGCCTCCCTTTACGGACGCGGCGATGCGCTGAACATTGCGGTGGATTGCCCGACCTACGATTGCGCGACCGCTGACGACGTCAAATATCTCGACGTGGCCGGTGTGCACAATGTCGAGGAAGGCATGATCACCCTCTTCGTGCTGAACCGCCACCTGACGGAAGCCGCGGACCTCGACGTTCTCCTGACCGGCTTTACCGGCACAAGCCTCTCGCTCCACATCGCCTATGAAGGTCATGACCTGCGCACCGGCAATGGCCCGGACCAACCGGACCGGATCGTGCCCGGCCCCGGCAAGGGTCTTGGCATGGAGGACGGGGCACTTAAAGGGTCCGTCGCGCCGCTGTCCTACCACGTCATACGCCTCAGCGTTCAGTGAGGCGGGGATGGGTGTCCGTCTGACCAGCGTCGCCAAATCGTTCGGATCGTTCCGGGCGATCGAGGATGTCTCCATGGAGATCCCGACGGGCAGCTTTGCCGTGTTCGTCGGCCCGTCGGGATGCGGAAAATCCACCCTGCTGCGCATGATCGCGGGGCTGGAGGAAACAAGCGGCGGCCAGATCGCCATCGATGAGCGGGATGTGACGGCCGTGGAGCCTGCCGACCGGCAGGTGGCCATGGTGTTCCAGAACTATGCGCTTTATCCGCATCTCACCGTGTTTGAAAACATGGCCTTCAGCCTGCGGCTGGCCCGCCGCCCGAAGGACGAGGTAAAGGCCCGCGTCGGCGCTGCCGCCCGCATCCTGCAGCTGGAAGAACATCTGCAGAAAAAGCCCTCGCAGATGTCGGGTGGGCAACGCCAGCGGGTCGCCATCGGGCGCGCCATAGTGCGCCAGCCAAAAGTGTTTCTGTTCGACGAGCCGCTGTCCAACCTCGATGCGGAACTGCGGGTGCAGATGCGGCTGGAACTGACGCGCCTCCACCGGCAGCTGGGCGCCACGATGATCTACGTGACGCATGATCAGGTGGAGGCGATGACGCTCGCCGACCACATCTTCGTTTTGAAGAACGGCCACCTGCAGCAGGCCGGCCCGCCGCTCGTGCTTTACGACGATCCCGATAACCGTTTCGTGGCGGGCTTCATCGGCTCGCCGGCGATGAACTTTTTGGGCGCCCGGATTACCGCCCGCACCGGTTCGCGCGTGACGCTTTCGGTGGAAGGCAGCGACCACCCGTTCGAGACGGAGATGGCGGACATAACGGCCATCGGCAGCGCAGTCGAGATCGGTATCCGGCCGGAGCATTTGCGCATCGGGTCCGCCCCAGGCCTCGCCGTGACGGTGGATGTGGCCGAAGAACTGGGTGACGTATCCTATCTCTATACCCGCACCGCCAGCGGCAAGGAACTTGTGGTGCAGCGACAGGGATCGCGCGACCGCCTTGACGGTACGCTGGTACACCTGTCGGCAGATCCAAAACATGTGCTGGTCTTTAATGGTGAAGGCCGGCGGCTGCGCTAAAACGCGGGGAGGCGTTTTTCGCAGTGCCTGAGGCGCCCGCGACAACAGCGGGCGATGAAGACAAACCTGGGAGGAGTGATGATGATGAGACTGATCAAGAGCCTGTTGCTGGGCACCGTGCTCGGCCTTGCCGCGCTGCCGGCCGCCGCGCAGCAAGATATCATCTGGTGGGATTTTCTCTCCGGCGGCGACGGCGTGCGCATGAAGGCGCTGATCGATGCCTTCAACAAGGAACATCCCGATATCCGCATTCGCGGCACGACGCTCGAATGGGGCGTGCCCTTCTACACCAAGGTGCGCACGGCGTCCGCCGTCGGCGAAGGTCCTGATGTGATGACCTACCACCTCTCGCGCGCCACGCTTGGCATCGAGGAAAAGGTGCTGAGCCCGATTACCGATGCCGACCTTGCCAATGCCGGGCTGAAGAAGGAAGACTTCTTCGAGGCGCCGATCAAGGCGGCAACCCAGGACGGCAAACTTTATGCCGTGCCCTTCGATATCCACGCGCTGATCCTCTATTACAATGCCGACCTGCTGAAGGGCTCGCCCTACATCGATGGCAACGGCACGCTGACCGGCATCAAGACGCTCGAGGATTTCAACAAGGCGCTTGTCTGGTTGAAGGAAAAGGGCGTGCCCACCCCCCTCACCTATCAGTCCGGTGGCGATGGTGGCGTCTGGCGCGTGTTTTATACGCTGCTGTCGCAACAGGGCGGCGAGTTTGTGACCAATGGCAAGGTGCTCGATGGCGACAATGCCGCAAAGGCCGCCAAAGCCATCGACACGATGAGCGCCTGGCGCGAAAAGGGCCTTTCGCCGGAACAGGCGGAATATGAGGCGTCCGTCGCGCTGTTTTCCGCCGGAAAATCTGCCTTCCAGCTGAATGGCGTGTGGGAAGTGCCGACCTTCAAGGATCTGGAAAAGAGCGGCAAGCTGGGCTTCAAATGGGGTGCTGTGGAAGTGCCGCCGTTCATGGGCAAGCGCGCCACCTGGGCCGATTCCCACGCCTTTGCCATTCCCAATGAAGGTGACAAGACGGTATCCGGCGAAAAGCGCGCGGCCGTGATGAAAGCCATCGGCTGGATGGAAAAACACGCGATCGGCTGGGCCGATGCCGGCCATATCCCGGCTTACAAGGCCGTGACCGAAGGCGCCGACTACAAGGCCATGCAGCCGAACGCCACCTATGCAACGCTTGCCGAGGCTGCCGCCTTTGATCCGCAGACCCGCATCACCGGCGTTGCCTCTCCCGCCTATGACGCTGCACTTAACGTCATCGCGCCGGCTATCCAGGGTTATATGAGCGGAACAGATGCCGTGGAGCAGATCAAGCTCGAGCTTCAGGACAAGCTGAAGTGACGGGCGGCCCTGCGGCTTCCCTTCGCAGCCGCAGGGCCATTTTTTCCACGCAACCGCACACGCCAGAACCGGCGGCCAGGAGATTTGCCCATGGCGATGATCGAGAACCGGCGAAAAAAATCCCTCGTCGCGCTGGCGATGGTGACCCCGTTCATCGTGACCTTCACGATCTTCTTTCTCTATCCGATGCTGAAGATGATCCAGCTGAGCTTTACCGATGCGCCGCTGATCGGCAGCGGCCAATGGATCGGCTTTGACAATTACACCAAGCTGCTCAGCGACCGGCTCTTTACCATCTCGCTCAAGAACAACGCCTATTTCGTCGCCTTGACTGTCATCCCCACCACCGCCATCGCCCTTTTGATCGCGCTTGGCATCAGCCGCCTGTCGGGTGCGCGCCAGACATTGGTGATGGCGCTGTTTTTCATGCCCTATGTGCTGCCGGTCTCGGTGGTGACCGAAATCTGGGCCTGGATGCTCGACCTGCAGTTCGGCATTCTGCAGCCGCTGATCGCGCTCATCTCGGGAAAACCGGTTGCCGTGTTCAAGAACCCCTACTGGGTCATGCCATCGGTGGCCGTGGTTACGATATGGTGGACCAACGGGTTCAACGTGCTGCTGTTTCTGGCAGGCCTGCGCAATGTGCCGGCTGAGCTTTACGAGGCAGCATCGCTGGATGGCGCCACCACCTGGCAAAAGTTTTCCCGCATCACCTGGCCGCTGCTATGGCCGGTCACGGCGCTGGTGCTGACGCTGCAACTCATCCTGCAGCTGAAGATCTTCGACCAGATCTATCTCTTAAGCGGCGGCGGCCCGTTCAACTCGTCCTATGTGCTGCTGCTCAAGGTCTATCGCGAGGCCTTCCAGTCCAACAATGGCGGTTATGCGTCCGCGGTCGCAACCGTGGTCTTCCTGCTGATCGTCATCATTTCCGTCCTGCAATTCCAACTGCTGCGCATCAGGAGGAACAGATGAGCCAGATCCAGAGCCAACCCCAGGTGCGGCGCCCAGCCAAGAGCCTGCCGCGGCGCGTCGAAAACGCGGTGCTTTCGGTGCTGACGCTTGCAGCCGCCCTTGTGTGGATCTTTCCGCTCTACTGGACACTGGTGACCTCGATCCGCTCGGACGAGAACGTCGCCGGCAATACCTCGCTTCTGCCGGACGAATTTCGCCTCCAGGCCTATCTGGATGCCATCTTCAACACGCGGCTGATGACCTGGTATTTCAACTCGGTCGGCACGGCGGTCATCGTCACGGTGCTGGTGCTGTTCATCTCGGTGCTCTGCGCCTATGCGCTGTCGCAGATCCGATTTCCCGGCCGCGGCCTTCTTTATGGCGTGGTGCTCGCAAGCTTCATGGTGCCGGCGCAGACACTGGTCGTGACGCAATTCATCCTGATGAAGGATTTGAACCTCATCAACACCTGGGCCGGCATCATCCTGCCGCAGCTGATCGCACCTGTTGTGATCATCGTCTACAAACAGTTCTTCGACAGCGTGCCGAAGGAAATGCGCGAGGCCGTGGTGCTCGACGGCGGCGGCGAATTCACCATTCTCTTCAGGGTTTTCCTGCCGCTCAACTGGGGCATCACCACAGCCCTTGCCATCGTCACCTTCATCGGCGTGTGGAACGCCTTCTTCTGGCCGTTCCTCGTGGTCACCTCGGAAAACATGATGACCATCCCCGTCGGCATCACCCAGGTCAACGACGCCTTCGGCGTCGCCTACGCCCGCCTCATGGCCGTCGCCATGCTCGCCGCCCTCCCCGTCATCATCGCCTACATCATTTTTCAGCGCCGCGTGACGGAGGCGATCATGATTTCATCGGGGGTGAAGGGGTGATGTGGTGGGCCCGGAGGGCCTACGAAGCATAAGCATTATCAGATGATTACGAAACCGGTTAGCCAAATTTGTTCTTATAATGTTCCAAGGGATTGGCTAACCGCCGGCGCTTTGGTCTTGCTGAGATTGCTCCACAGCCTCGATCGCTCTGCTTACGGCCAAACGCACCATAATTGGGTTTTGTCTGGCACATTTTTGCCAGCAGCACTCACGGTGGCCGACGTTGCCCTTGGTCGGCAACCACGAGTGCGTCGAGAAGCATCAGAAATACTGCATAGCACCTTGCTATCCAGGCCTTATGGCCCCGCCTCACCCCTTGAGTCTACAATATCTTTCACAATCTGATTCAGCGAATTTCACCTCTTTGCAATAATTTTAAATTGTATATTTGGAACAACAAGGCCAGCTGAGCTGAATCACTGAATGCTCAAGTAAAACTGAAAAATTCATTGAAATTCAAAATGAAAGAAAATACATTGTGTAAGCGCAGAGGAGGTGATCATGAGGCTGTTCATTATTGCTTGCTTTATTATCGTTCAATTCTCAGGATATGCACGGGCAGAAGATCCGAGATTGAAACTAATATCCCTGATGAATTTTAATTGGGATATGAATTCTGACCGCGGTTTAATGCGGTTTGATGCTCCTTTTTTTGGCATATTTACTTTAGAAAAAGCTGCAAAATACTATGATTGCTTCGATGATAAGTGTGATTATCGGCAGGCTGTAAAATGGTTGTTTTCAGAAAAGGTGCCGGAATATGTCGATGGCCCAGAGCCTTGGTTCACAATATCTCCGTACAAAAGCAGCGAGCTAAGCAACCAGCAGATTGATCTGGCATACGTGTCCATGTGCAGTCTACCATTTAACTCATTAGAGGATAGCGTTTCACTAAGTGAGGAAGAGCTTCCAGAAGAGTCAAAGCAGGCGCAACGGGAGCGACGGGTTGCTGAGAAGTATTTCACCAAGCAATTCCTTCAGTCCATTGGCGCTGGCGTCGATTTGGCCACCAATGTGACAAATGCAGGCTTGCTGACGCGCAAAACAAATAAACTGCTTCGCGACGCTTGGCTTGCTGGGAAACTTCGACGGCCGGCTTTGGTTTGGGCGAATGGTGAATGTGGCGCAGGTGAAATTATGGTTGCGCTGAAGTACGCTGAGCCGACCAGCAGAGCGCAGGTTATAGGAGAGTTCGACTATCAGGTTTGCCGCCGATTTAGTCTCAATCCATGGGATCCAGATCAATGTCCGCATGTGAGAGACGTACTTGGCAAGCGTGAGATGTTCGCCGGAAATTATCGGTTCAGGCTTGTCAGAAATTCCGGCGACATTGTTTATAAGAAATATGACGTTGACACTTCAATTGAGGTCGATCCAGAACTCACACTCTGAAATTGGAGCGGTATCTGATGTCGCAACTTCATGACTTCCGAAATTTTGTGTCAGCATTCGTTGGGCTTATCGCTGGCGGAGTAGCGACAACAGCACTGGTTTTAGTGACGGCGCTTATCGGTTTGGCGCCGCCCTGGCCGCCTTCGATCATTCAAATTACTGCAATAGCACAATTGCTGGCACTAATATTCGTGTACCAAAAGCTTTTAAAAGCTAACCGTAGAACTATTGATCGAAAAATGAATATATATTTGTTGTTTTTGATAATTTTTACTTTTTTGTACCTGTACTCGCATTCTCTCTTGGTTTTCGAGATGCCGAACGGCGAGTTCGGAGTGCGCGGAGCAGTATGTACATCAAAAGCGTTTTCTCTCTATGCAGATAGTTGCCCATTTCTTGAGAGAACTCAGATCTCTGACGCGCAGTTTGAAGCTGATCGACTATGGACGCCTGTTGGCTTAGGGCTGTCGCGCTTATTCCTGCTAGCAAATTGGGTCGGAGGCTTCGCATGCTTAGTCTACCTCATTGCGACATTTGTCATCTACCAGCGAAGGAACACTATTCCAGCGACAACAAGGCGCCTGCCCCCTGCCCCGTGAAATAGATAAATGCCAAAGCCTGAAACCTGCGGAGCTTTCCAGCCACCAGGAGATACAACTTGCATGAACAAAAAGGTTTGACACGCTACCGCGCCGCCTTTGTCATCACCCACTCATTCGTGCCGACATTCCCGCAGTTGCGGCACCTGAGCTTCAGCCGGATCTTCTCAAGCGGCTTCCTGGACCCAAACCGCCGCTCCAATGCACGGCGGTCAACACCACCGTTCCTGCCGCATCTGCTGCAGACTGCCCCCAGCACATACCATTCCGGCACGGTCTCAAAGGTCGCCGGCCTGTCAAAGACAATACGGCTGTAATCGTCAGGCCGAAGATTGATCCCTCGCCGGTGCTTAATGTTCTTCTTTTGTTCTAATATTGGCGGCTCGTCAATTGGCAACCCATCAAATCAGCGGCAGGTTTGCAATCGACGGCTGCCTGCCGTCCATGATGATCACCTCCCCCACCTCTTTGCCAGCGCCACCCCGGATCGTATAGGTCAGCGCCGCTTGCGCCATCGGATACCGGCTGAATATCTCCCTCACCTCTGGCGTGTCGTTCAGTGAAATCATGAAGCGGCCTTTGATCGAGGCCAGGCGCTCGGCCATCTCGGCAAAGTCGTCCCGGCTGAAGACGTTCTTCCCATAGTCGTTCTCGCAGCCGTAGTATGGCGGATCGAGATAGAACATGGTGCCGGCGCGGTCATAGCGGTCGATGAACCTACGCCAGTCCAGGCATTCGATGACGACGCCGGAAAGCCGTTCGTGGACTTCCTCGAGGATAGGCGCCAGACGGGTAAGGTTGAAGCGTGCGCCGCCCGTGGTATCCACGCCAAAGGTGCGACCGGTGATCTTTCCACCGAAGGCGAGCTTCTGGAGATAGAGAAACCGGGACGCCCGTTCCAGATCGGTGAGCGTGCTGGGATCAAGGGACGCCAAGCGCTCGAATTCGCGCCTGGAGGTGATCTGGAATTTGAGCACATCCATGAGCTGGGGATAGTGCCGCTGCAGGATCCGAAACAGCGTGGTGACATCACCGGACACGTCATTGATGACTTCGGCACGCGGCACAAGCCGGCGACGGAAGAACACGCCGCCCATGCCGGTGAAGGGTTCTGCATAGAGATCGTGGGGGATTTGTTCGAGCATCGAGGCGATGCGCGCCGCGAGCTGCTTCTTGCCACCGAGATAGGCAGCGGGAGGAGATACGGGACGGACCTCGGAAAAGTGAAAGCTATCTTGCATTGTGTACGACCATATTTTCTGACAAACCGCCCCGGCCTGCGCAGGCAGCGGGTGCGGCAATGATCGTGAGAGATTGTCGGGCGGGGTACGACGCCAATCAGAACCCGCTGTTGCAGCCATGATGGCTGCGACCACCCGTGCCCGGGCGGCAGACCTTGGCCGGAAGGGAATTCCCTTCCGGCCAAACGTAATCAATGATCGTATTTTCCCCTGAATGCACCTTGTCGTCGCTGCAGAGAAATATAAGTGTAATTGTGGGTCCGGCGCCTTCGCACCCTGTGGGAGCCAAGTATACAGCCCGCATACTTGTAGACAGGCGCACTCCTGTTCGGGCCTAGAGGCTGGTCGACTACCCCCCGACCAGCCTCTTATAACCATTTCTTTGAAGATGCTCACTTTAGAATATTTATAAAATGAGCCTGCTTATTTCGGATCTTCGATCTTCTGCGGTATATCCGCTCACCACTGGAAGAGAGCTGCTGTCTTTACAGGTCGTCGTGCCATTGCCTATGGCGGGCGCTTGCCATAGCGTGCAATCTATTGGGTAGCCGAAAGAAACAGCTTCATGACCTTGCGAACCGGCACCATCATGCTTGCCCTCCTGGCGGCAACCGCAACCTCGGCCTTTTGCGAGGATGCTCCGAATACGGTGCTGGACACCGAAGCGACCGATGGCCTGCCGGATGAGGCCAAGCCGGTTGTGGCGCCTGTCGTTAAACCACGCCCTGATGACAGCAAGCTGGCAGACAGCATTGATGACGGTCATGAGGGCGGCTGAAGGGCTGAACGCCATCTCGCCGTTCGGCCTCAGCCCTTTCTGCCTGTGAACTACTCCAATGCGTGCGGGGCTCCGCTGGGTGGTGAATAAATCCCATCCACGGTTTGAAACTGCGTATGCGCCGATCACATATCGTCGCGCCGTTGCGCCCTGCGCAGCTCCCGCTCCAGCCGCATCTCTTCACGAACCCGCCCCAGCTCGATGCCGACGATTTCATGCGCGCGCGCCAGGCGCTCACAGATCTCGACTATGCGGTGCATTTCTGCCGTGTGGTCTTCGAGGACGGCCGTTGCCCGGTTAAGCGCGGTTGGATCGACAATCACGGCTGCCACCTGTGCGGCGGCCGGTGAGGTTGCCGGCGACGTGCGCGCCCCCTGCATCAGGCCGAGGTGGCGAACGGCAAAGATCACCGCGATCGTTGCGCCGAATGTCATGAGAGCAAGTGGCGGCAGATTAGCCAGTTGTTCCATTGCGAATTTCCCCTTGATCGCGCGCCGCACGATGAATGTTGATCAGCTCGCCAAGGGCAAACAGCGGGTAGACGGCAAGCCAGGTGCTGGCGACATCGGAGGAGGCAAAGCCATAGGAGATGCCCGACCAGATGACGCAGCCGATGGCGGCCGAGAGTTGGCGGATCTGCGGTGTCACCCGTTCGCGCGCACCATTGATGACGAGGCCAATGATGCGAAGGCAGCCGATGAGCAGCATCGACCAGCCGAGGCAATCTTCTGAGGGCACAAGATCCCGAAACGCCCAGAACTGCGGCTGGTTGAACGTCTCGGCCGGCAGCAACAGCACCCAGCCGAACATGATCATGTGGCCAGCCATCATCCATTCCATCATGCGCGGGCCAAACCTGTGGCGGATGCGGATCCAGATGCCGGGACCGAGATAGCCGTCAGTCATGGCGCCTCCCCCCGGTGGTTGGCGCACTCGGCCTTTGACCAGACGGCGCTAGCACAGAGGCCGACGACGGTGCGGTCGATCTTGCGTTGATCGGCCGGCGTTGCCCCGCGCGCGCCGATGAGATCAGTTCCGACCACGCGCCTGAGACCCGCGACACTTGCCGGCGCCGTAGTCCCACAGGCCGTCAGGGCAAGTGTCGAAACGAGCGCGAGCATCATCGGCATTGTCACCTGCTGCATTGTCCTGCCTTTCGATGGAGATGCGCGCATCATTGCCGGCCTGTTTCCAGAACCAGATCCCGAAGGCGCCAAGGATTGAGAGAGCCGCCAAGACGGCTACGATTTTGACGGTCGCCGGCATGTCACACCTCGACCGCCTTGCCGCGCCAGGTGTTGAAGCGCCGGGCGATCACATCGCGGTTGCGATAGGCGACAGTGGCAAGGGCAATCACCACAGCGCCAACTGCGATCCATTGCCAAGGCAGACCCGCAGCCCAGGCCGCAACCGCCGTCCCTGCCCCGCTGCTGCCCGCTTTCGTCAGTGCCTCGCGGGCGGCTGTCGCATCGCGCCGCAGCTGCGAAAGCGTTGCCGGCCCGATGATGCCATCGGCGACGAGGTGCGGATGCGCCCGCTGATAGGCGATTACGGCAGCTTTGGTCTTTTCGCCCATCCAGCCGTCGATGGCGCCGGGATTGAGCCCGGCGGCCGTCAACAGCTCCTGCGCTTCACGAACGACAGGATCTTGCCCGACAGGTTTAGTCTCTGTTGCCGTGCGCGGTGCGCCCTCCGGCAGTGCGCCAGAGACGCCGGTATAGATGCCGGTGGAAAACAGCCACGCCTCTTCTTTGCGCCGTCGCACCAGGCCGGGAAGCTTGACCCCGCCCGCGGTGTTGTAATGGCTTGCAAGATAGTCAGCGGCCGCCTTCAGCTTGCCCGCCCGCCAAAGCTTTGCCCAGTTCCACGTCATGGCGCCGATACCGAGATTAAAGCAGGCAGAGGCCGCCGCATCGAGCTGATATTGCGTGCGATCGTCAGGGCTGTTTGCGACAACAGCCGGCACGAATTCCGAGGTCATCACGGCATCGAGGATGGCGTCAGACTGTGCGGCGGTGATTTTGGTCTTGCCGGGGATGAGCTTGGTGATACCGATCTTGGCCAGCTCACGTCGGCAGCTTTCGCTGCCCATCGTAAAGCCTGTGCCGATGGTCGGGATTTTGCGGCTATCGAGATAGCAGGTGAGCGGATTGCCTTCGAGCAGGCGCACGAAAGCCCTCCCCGGTGCGGAGATTGCGGTCACGGGCACGGATGCCTCCTGGATTAGGTTTGGGGATTGCGCGGGAATGCGCGTGGGGTTGGCTTTAAAGCGTGGTCACCGGCCAGCGGATCGGCGAAAGTTCGGACACGATCTGCTCGACAGTCGGTTGCGGGCGTTCGCCCGCCTCGACCCTTGCCAGCTCGTCATAGGCAAAGGCCCAGACGCTATCGCGCCAGGCAATGAAGGCTTGCGCTTCCGCTGCCCAGCGCGGGTTTGTGGAGTTGGCATAGGAGGCGAGGCTGTTGCCGCTGTCATAGAGGCGGTCTTGCGCGGTGCGATCGACCATGGCCTGAATTGCGGCCCTGTAGTCGGCGATGGCGGGCTCGGGTTGAACATGGGCGGGAATGACATTGCCCGCCGCTTCCCATGCGGCAATCATTTGCCGATGGCGATTGTCGGCATCATCGGGCACAAGCACTTCTGCAAGCTCCCCGTCGAAGACAACACGGATGAACCCGTGTTCGTCATATCCTTTCACCTCCATCTCAAAGCTCCGCATCAAAAAGGTAATATCTGTTGTAGACGCCAACGCCGCCTGGAGCCGCCGACGTGACTTGTGCGGTTACGTTGCGAAACGAGGGGAAAACACTGATATCGCTGACATTCGTGGTCAGTCCCACAGCGGTCTGGATAGCCGTTGGATTGTTGCGCATCTGCGCCATAAGCACGAAGTTGAGTTGCAGCCCCTGGCCGGCCGATCCGGCCTGCAGCACCAGGGACAATTGCCATGTTTGCGCATAGCGCTGGCAAAGGACAGTTTCCATCACAACATGGCGCGCTGCAAAGTCGCCGAGATATCCCTTCTCGAACTGCATCAGCGACAACGTGCCAGCATTCCATTCCACCGTAACATTTGCAGAACCGTCGCATGTGGCAGAGACGCTGCCCGCAGCACCATAGTTCCCGTTGTTGATGCGCCCTCGCGCCGTCCCGACCCACCACAAAATATAGGTGCCAGCCTCGCCCGAGAAGGCAGCCGCCTCAATCACCTGCTGAAGAGATCCGGCGGTGATGTTGAACGTCGTCACGCCATTGGCCGTGGAAAAGCTATAGGTGCAACCATTGGCACCAGCCTTGAAGCGGTCATGGCCATAGCCGCCGGGGGCAAGGGTATCTTCGCACTTGCCCACTAATGCCTCTACGACATCGCGGATAAGCGCATCTGCTATGCTTCAGCAATGGCAGCCGATGTGCCCGCAATAATCTATGAATCGACAGGCCGTGATGCGCCGGCGGGCTGTCGGCCAATCTCCTGATTACACCAATGCCTTCGTGTTAATGCCGACTGGATCTGGCGCAACAAGCGCGGCATTCGATCAGGCGACGCTTACGGCATGGGGCTACCGATGATCTCAAATCGACCGATCGTCAGACAATCTATAAGTATTGCGGCCGAGTATCAGAACAAAATTTGAAAGGGTTTGGAAATTTGTGGGAACCCGGCTTTTACATAATTTGAATGCGCCTTAAGGCTGCAGAAAGTACAGAAAAATAAAATAAAACTTGAGAAGGCATCTTGTCAGTCAGTACTTATCCAAAGTTCGAGGATCAAATGCAGCGTTTCAACCCTTGCTCAAAAATGATGTCGTGGACGAAGGAACTTTCCGAAGGCCTTTGCCCATGCGGAAGCGCGAGAAGAGCAAAAAAATGTTGCTGGAGGGTGGGAAATCGCTGGGAGCGAAAATCAATAGGGGAGATTTCAATACCCGATACGGGGTATCAGAACCCACGTTGTTATTGTTCCTCAATAGGTGGCTGCTCTAAGACCATCACAAAAGAACATTTTGTTTCTAAAAATATATTGGACAAATTGACGGACGGAAACATCAAAATCCGGAACTACAAAGGCGGCCTATTCGGAGGAAAATCTAATCTGGATATTGGCAAAGCAAATTTTTCCGCGAAGATACTGTGCGACAATCACAACAGTCGGCTGTCACCCCTGGATGACGCTGCGGGAGCCATATTCAAGAATGTTGAAGATTTATCGGGGCGCTTAGTGACTCCATCAGCCGAACAAATTCTTTTCCTTTCCTCAGGAACAGACTTGGAGCGCTGGTTGATGAAAATGTTTTGCGGCTTAATTGCTGCGGGGGGAATCCAGTCTCAAAGCGGAAAAAAAGTGACTGTTGACGAGGTATTAGATTTTATTCCTTTTATTTTTGGCAGATCCCGATTGATTGAACCATGCGGCCTCTACTTCCATAATTTTGAAGGCCAGCTAAAAAAATCAAATCAAATCACTTTTGCAACCATAAAGCTTGAGAGAACTGATGAAGTTGGGGGCTTAATGCTTTCGCTCGGGTTGCTGGATATGATTTTGGTGACCAATCAAAACTACGGAAAAACGTTTTATAATCCAGCGTGGTTTCGACATGCCAATCAAACATTCAATGTCAAAAACGGTAATGGGCGGTTAGCCCAGGTATTTACGTTTGACAGCCGTTAATTTCAATGTGTTCCTTAGCCTAAGGAATTAGTTGTTATTTCAAACCTGCGGAAGGTTGGCCTAACCCAAAGCGCGGCCACTTCAAGCGCGGCATCAATTGAAGTGATCCGAGATTGGCGTCAACCACAGTTCTTGAGCGAAACGCCCCTGATATTTTCTTCTTTAAATTCCGGAAATCCGCGTCAAGCTACAGTCGTAATCCGCTATCTTTAACCAAGCTGTAACACATTCGTTAATATCGAGATGACGCCGAGGTAGCCTTCACATCACCTGTCAAAGAACAGGCCAAACCCGGGCTCTGGCCTTTTCCCTTTGTACTGGGTGCTATCGCGAAGTCCTAGGGCACCGGTGTTGTCTTTTAATACACCACCTCGGATAACGCCCAACAATTGGTCACCTCGTTTGACCGTGATCTCATCAGGTGAGACCTCGAACCCAGCAGGTATTGGGTGCGAAGGGCCGGCTACCTTGAAAAAACCTTGGCGAATATCTAGCCCGTCGATGCCGAGCGACATATCCAGAACGACGCCGTAATTCGTCCGCACAATGACGCGATCTTGGATCATCCTCACATCGACCGCTGTGGTAGCCACGCGGAGGTGCCCATCATTGACCCCGATAAGAACGCGCCCGCGATCGTCTGTAAGGGTCAGGATATGGATCAAGGGAAGCCCATCTATGATTCTGATTGCAAGCAAGTCATATCCGTCGACCCATATAACTTTGTTGTGCCTATCCGTCCCCTCTGCCCATTCGCAGGAGATGAGAGTGCTACCTATCTTGAGTTCTTTATTGTCGATATGGCGCTCAACCGGAGAGCTAAGCCAGCGAGAGGCGTTATAGGGTTCGCTTCTGTGCCTAATACCAATCGTCGCTGAGACTGACTCTTGGGATTCCCAAAAGCCGACGAATCTGAATCTCTAGCTCAAACAGGAGGTTTGCGATGGGTTCAGCGCTTTCTTTACGGTCGGATTTCGACGGGTCCATGCTACGGCGACTGGCCCGGCAGACGCGCGATGCCGATCAGGCGCGGCGGCTTCTGGCGCTCGCATCGATCTATGACGGCGGTTCACGGGCCGATGCCGCTCGGCTCGGCAGCGTGACCGTTCAGATCGTGCGCGACTGGGTGGTCCGCTTCAATGCTCGCGGTCCCGACGGACTGATCAACGGCAAGGCTCCGGGAAAACCTTCTCTCCTGAACGACGAACAGCGAACGGCCTTGGCGCAAGCCATCGAGCGCGGACCGACATCTTATCTTGATGGCGTCGTCCGATGGCGTCTGTGTGATCTGGCTCAATGGATTTGGGAAGAGTTCCGCATCTCGGTGAGCGAGGAGACCCTGGGGCGCGAAGTGCGTGCCATGGGGTATCGCAAGCTCTCGGCTCGCCCAAGACATCATGCGCAGGATCCGGAGGCGGCCGAGGCATTTAAAAAAACTTCCCCGCCGCTGTGGCAGAAATCACCGCCGGCCCCGCCAAGGGCAAAGTGATCGAAATCTGGTTCCAGGACGAAGCTCGGATAGGCCAGAAGAACAAGATTACCCGCCGCTGGGCCAGGCGGGGATCGAGGCCGTCCGCGCCGCACGACCAGCGAACCCGTTCGGCCTATATCTTCGGTGCCATCTGCCCCAAGCTTGGCAAGGCCGCCGCTCTCGTCATGCCGTGGTGCGACACCCATGCCATGAACCAGCATTTGATCGAGATATCCCGCAACGTCGCGGACGATGGCCATGCCATCCTCATCATGGATCAGGCCGCATGGCACATGTCCAACAATCTCATCGTTCCTGAAAACATCACCATCCTGCCACTACCGCCCAAGTCGCCTGAATTGAACCCTGTCGAAAACATCTGGCAGTTCATGAGGGACAACTGGCTCTCGAACCGCATCTTCAAGACCTACGAGGATATCGTCGACCATTGCTGCTACGCTTGGAGAACCCTGCAGGACCGACCATGGAAGATCATGTCAATCGGAAGACGCAAATGGACGCAAGGGTTCTGATCAATGACGGTTGGTATAAGTATTCGCTCTCTGCTTAGTTGACGATTGTGGAACTGTGCGTGATGGGCTTTGCATAACAAAACCAGATTATCTGGATCATTGCTTCCTCTCGACGCCACCGGTCGGATGTGATGGATGTCATATAAGGGGCACCCACATATCACGCATCCAAAATAGCATGCCCTCCGGACGAGGCTACGCGTTTGTTCAGGGATACTCGTTCTCTTCACGGTGACAGTCCGGATCTCGTGTTACTCCGCAACATGTTAGACCAGCAGGAATAATAAAATTCCAGAACCTCGTGTCAAAATTCCAAAACCACGCGTCCGGTGTTGTTCGACAGACCGATCCGGAATTTGCGGGAATTTCCGGGCTCGCACGGGATCACGCGAAAGCGGCCAATTTCCAAGGGGTTTCGCTGCTGCAACGCAGAGGTACGGTTCGGCATGGAAGCATGCCGAACCGATTTCATAATGGAGCTTATGCCGCGAACGGTGATCAAGCGGCCCGAACTTCAAGACACCTTTGAGAAACCGCTCCGCTCCTTCAAAGGATTGATTTACTTGACCCTCCGCCGTCCGCACGCCTGACCAACCGGCCGCGATTACTGGCGCAATGGCGAAAGAAAAAACCGCAAGTCTAAAATCCAGCCATTATGCCGATTTTTTCTTTATATACCAATTACCTATCGGCATCAGGGGGTCAAAAAGATTTCCGCAACTTCGAATTATTCTAACCGCCGCGTACCGTTTTCTTGCTCAGCCCCTTTCCCGCGCAAGGGAACTGCAGTCTAGACTGGGGGATGACAAAAACGACGGTGTCAATGTCAGATTCTCTTTGCTCCTAGCACGATAGATGTGCAATTAAGGGATGCATTGAGAAGGCTAATCAGCATGCTAAAGTACGGATTGAGCAACATTCGCCGCTTGGAGCGCGTTGAGCCGATAGAGCTTAAACCCATTACACTACTAGTTGGACGCAACAGCGGCGGGAAAAGTACATTTCTTCGTAGCCTTCCATTGTTACGTCAATCGTTGATGACCCGTACCAGCTCTCCAATACTCTGGTACGGAGATCTTGTGGACTTCGGAGAATTTGACACCGTCATTAATCGGTCCTCTACCGAGAAAACGATTTTTTTTAACTACCAGATCGATCAAATCAATACTTTAGAGCAACCTTATTTTATCGATGAGTACGGAAACTATAGACGCCTTGGCGGCCGCATATATTTGAAAGGTATCGACGTCAAAATAGGGATCGACAAGCGGGGCGATCGCACGAGAATTTCGCGCATCGACCTTAAAATCACTGATCCGGATTTGTCTGTTGCAATCTATGTTGATGATTCAAACGCCACTAGAGTTGAGATTGACAATCAAGACTTGACCCCTCTGATAGCTCCGCTGAAGTTACAATTGCCTTCAGGGACTTTGTTCCCGGATTTACATTATTTGCGTCAGCGGGAAGGCGCGACGACATCCGCATGGCCGTTACAAAATGTTTCTGCAATCATTCCTATAATTACGAGAGCGCTCCGCAAGATAGTAGACGGAAGAACCAAAGATAAGACATTGTCAGATCTGACGGTGCGGTTAGTTGCCGCCGGCGTCGCCTCGCCTGAGACGCTCCGCGGCGCCGCCAAAACGCAAGGCGTGATGGTCTCTCGAGCACTCAACTTAATCGCTGATCAACGAGACTATTTTCCACACTTATACATTCTCATAAACGCTGCAGTTTTACCAAGCATCATAAGGGCAATTTCGCACCATCTCCGCAGCATTTTTAGCTCCACACTCTATATCGGACCCGCACGCGCAAGAAGCGAGCGTTATTATCGCTACCAGGATCTAGCTGTATCTGAGATTGACCCTGACGGGAAAAACTTTCCGATGTTCCTAAATTCTCTCTCTAGGAACCAAATCGAAGACTTTTCTTCTTGGGTTCAACGACTTTTTGGATATGGCGTAAGTGTCTCACGGAAAACCGGCCACATCAGTATCAACCTCACGGACGGGAAGCTGGAAACGAACATCGTTGATGTGGGGTACGGAGTTTCTCAAATTTTACCAGTTCTGGGCCAGATCTGGTGGGCAAGGCACCGGCCTACCTCCCGCGAAAAACAAACTCCGCTAGCGATCCTCGCGATCGAACAGCCAGAACTGCACCTGCATCCAGCGCATCAGGCTTTGCTAGCAGATGCGCTCGTTGGGGAAGCCGCAATACAAGAGCAAACCGGCGGCAACGGGCAACGGATGCACTACGTTGTAGAGACACACAGCGAGACGCTGGTAAACCGCATGGGTGAGTTTATTGCGGCCGGACGCCTGTCTCCCGCAGACGTTCAGGTGGTTCTTTTTGAACCAGACGAAACAACGCAGGCTACCAAAGTCCGAACCGTCGGATTCGACAGCGACGGAGCGTTAGTCGATTGGCCATTCGGTTTTTTTCAGGCTCCGGTAATCTGATGTTGATTAGATGGACCTATGACGACGCACTGCTGGCAGCCTTAGACGACGCCCGGGTCCTAACCGCTGCACGCGAACTTTTACGCTGCCACCGGCTAGGTCACCACCTTCTGGTAGTTGAGCGCAAGGTCGCCGTACATCTGATGGCTTTAGACTTCGGGTTAGAGGATAGATCTCTAATACAAAGACTCGCAGCCGATTACACTCAAACAGGAAATTTGCACGAAAAGTGCAGCATGTATCTAGAATTAATTAATTCAACCGAGAGTGTTACTCGCCAGAATGAAAGATCCTATGGAATTTCGTTGGGCGCAGTAATTCAATCGCGCGTAACTGATCCTACTGTTCTTATAGTAGAGAATATCAATTCAGACGGTTGGCTCATTGGTCAAACACTAGCCGTAACTTCGCTCAATAGCGGCCGAGGTAGTTTCAAATTAGAGTTAGCGCACGGTGGTGGCGAAGATGTTGTCCACGTGATGTGCCACCAATTAAAAGAAAAACGAATAACAGTAGCCTTGGTGGACTCTGACCAAAACTCGCCAACCACACCGTGCTCCGGAAAAGTTGTTAAACTTGCCAAAGCTGTCGCGTCGGAACGCTCATGGCGCCTAGGTTTTGTTAAAAGTACGCCCTGTCGTGAAATCGAAAACCTTCTGACGCTTAGCGTACTACAAATGTTGAAGTCAGGGCACGGCAACAAGGCGAATGAAATTTATCATACTATAGAGATGGCAGAAGAGCGCGCGCAAATTCCTCCTAAACAGAGATTTTCTTGTTTTGCTGACCTAAAGTTGGGAACATCGCTTATTGGCTGCAAGATGAGCCAAGAAGACATCGATTGGATAAAAGCATGCTTTGAACTGGCCGGCTTAGAAAAGGAAATCATAATACCCGGATATGGGGAGAAAATCGTAAGCCAAGTCCAAGCAGATGGTGGACACATTTCTGAATTTCGCAAAGCCATGCGACAAAAAGTTTGGCAGGATAAATTCTTTAGTTTTTTTGACGATTTGCTTTGCTATTTTATAGCCATGCGTCGCTTAGTTACATGACATCCAAACAACCGACGTTGTTCGGGAAACGCAAGTTAACCTGTTCTAGCTTCAGTCTGGCGAAGCGCGTGCTGCTATACGTCAGATAATGGCGACAGCGTAAGCACAAGACCACGAGTAAATCACTGAGTTGGTCTGATTGAGCGGATTTCTGACCATGGGATGAATGAAGCTTTTGGATCGCCATCAACGAATGCGATTACACCATCTGAGGTCTTCATAACGATCCAACACTTGTAACTTGTTCCAGCAGCATTGGAAGTGAGGGTCAATGCGGGGCCGACTT
The DNA here is from genome assembly GCF_058242805.1 of Neorhizobium sp. PAMB6716. NCBI lineage: Bacteria > Pseudomonadati > Pseudomonadota > Alphaproteobacteria > Hyphomicrobiales > Rhizobiaceae > Neorhizobium > Neorhizobium sp. PAMB6716. The sequence goes on along the minus strand of NZ_CM177835.1, from coordinate 814,169 downwards.
TCGCGAACATAATCCACCCGTATCCCATTATCAAAGCTGCTGAAATCGCGACCATGTTGAGGATCACTATCATCTCTCCAATCCGACCCTTAAGAAAAGATCTAAATGATAGCAACGCGATAGTAACTGTCACACATATCAGCCCATAAATACCCGCACCCGATAACAATGCAAAAAAAAGAAATGCAACAGAAATAGTGGTAATTAAAATTTCCGCAGCCACCCCACCAAATTTGCTTTTAGTATTTACAATTATCAACAAATAATTGGAAAAGCTCATCTCTGACTGCCGATCATACATGACCATCAACCACAGAAATCTCAAGACAACTGCGAAGAAGACTGAGCGCAATAAGTAAGAATTTAAGAGTTCATCTCGTCCAATGAGTGGTGTGAGGCTTCTGCCCAAGGCCATCAGGTTGCCGTACATGAACGCCGCCGAAAGCATCAAGGCAGTAAACACGGAAGCAACCGTAGGATGCCTTAAAACGGTGATTACTTTCTTCACGCTGCTGCCTATCTTAACTGCATCGGCGCATGGCCGGTGAACACGACACGGCCCGCAACACGAAACTCGCCGATGCGATCCTCAGTAAACTCCTCTGCAGGATAGCCTGCGGAGACGTTGTTCGACGTAAAATATAGTCTTCCGTCCATTGACCAAAGCGAGCGCTTCACCAAAGCGCCGTTCATGAGGTCGAAATGGCAGATTTTGCCGTCATCAACCTCTGTTTTAAAGGAATAGGTGATCAATAGTGCCCTATCGGGAATTGTCGGCCACATCGAGTCGCCGCGTGGTTCCCAGATATATCGATAGTCGGGATTAGCACCGAGGTTTCGAAGAAAGCCACGCGCGAAGGTCACTTCGCCTACACGCATCTCGTTTACGGGCATCATTTCGTCCATATCCTCTATTGCAACGTTGCTTCACCGCACCGGCAGCGGCGCGTGCCCGGTAAACATAATCCGCCCCCCCACATTCAACTCATGCACGCGATCCGCCGCGAAGACCTCCGGCGGATACCCTGCTGCTTGGTTGTCTGAGGTGAGGTAGAGCTTGCCGTCCATGGACCACCTGGCGCGTTTGACCAGGACTTTGTCCATCACGTTGAAATGGTAGATCCGGCCGTCATCGACCTGGGTTTTAGAGGCGTCGGCGATGAGGAGTGCGCCGTCTGGGATGGTCGGCCACATGGAGTCGCCTCGGGCTTCCAGGATGTAGCAATATTCGGGATTGGCGCCGAGGTTTCGCAGGAAGTCGCGGCCGAAGGCGACCTCACCCACTGGCATCTGATTGATAGCTATCAGCCCCCTGCCCGCTGACGCACGGACATCGTACCTGGGCATATGCACCAGTTCGCCGGCAGCGATAGCCGGCAAGACCAGCGCTTCTTGGTGATCTCCAAAAAGAAGCCACTGAGGATCCACGCCAAGTTCGTCACATATTTTTGTGATCTCGTGCAAACCAAACGATTGGCGGCCCTTCTTGTAGGCGGTCCAAGTGTTCGGCGAAATGCCAAGGCGTGCTGCAAAATCGCCCTCACTACCCTCACCTTTCAGCGAAAGAAGACGCGAAACCACGCTTTCGTAGTCAAACGATACGACCATGCGTCATATCGCAAATTTCTGCGTCGACCATTTGACGATCGCAAATTTCTGCGATAACCTCTCCATAAATACGGACCAAATCACCCATGAAAAGGGAGGCCGGCCAGGGCCTCCCTCATCACCACGAGGATCCACTATGCACCGGCTCCAACGGGCGGACAAGCAGACCACAACCACCGTCGACAAGAAGATTTCGGAAATCACCACCATTAAGAGCAAGCTCTTTGAGGCGGGCCTTACCCTTCTTCAAGTCGACCGTCTCTATGACCTTCCACGCGGGACTGCCGGAACGACGCTCCGGGAGCCAAACCTGAAGGGGGAGCGGGCAATCGCTGCAGCTCTCGGCACAAGGCCAGAACTCCTCTGGCGGACGCGCTACCACGCCTCCGGTCTGCGGAAATCACCTCAACCCCGCGACAACTATGTCCGCCCCTCCACCATGGCGCAACGCCAAATCGGCGCGAGGGCTTAGACATGAAAAACCCCTTCATTCCCTCCCGTTCCGTCATCTGCCGCGTGGCGGACTGGCTGATGATCTTCGCCCTTGTGGCGGCTGGCCTCATCGCTGCGCTCGCTGCTTTCATCTCGCAGGTGCTGGCATGATCAACGTTCACAATTCCAAAGCGCTCTATGAGGCGCATCTGCACGCCTGTTATGCCGCCGTGCGCGAAGGCTTTCCGCATCTTGCCATCCGCGACATCGTGGAGCCGCCGCACCAGTGGTTCGATGCTGCGCTCGCGCGCCAGGTGGTCATCCATCTGATGGTGACCGAATTCAAATGGCCGAAGCGCCGGGTCGTCGAGGCGGAGGACCGTTCGCGGGAAGCCGTCAACCGGGCGCTTCGCACCATTGATCGCCGACTGGAAACGCCGCGTTTCAGCACGCATTACCGCAGCATCGTGGTCCGCGCCCACGCCCTCGCCTTCCTGCAGACGGAAGAAGAAAGAGGGGTCGCCTGATGCCCGATTACAAGCAGCTTTCGCTTTCGCAGATCCTGATCGGCCCGCGTCAGCGCCCGATCGACCGCGATTATGCCGCCGTGATTGGCGCCTCCATGAAGGAACACGGCCAGTTGCAGCCCATCGTGGTGCGCGCCACACCGGCCGCCCAAAACCCTTACACGCTGGTCATCGGCGGGCATCGCTGCACCGGCGCCGAGATCCACGGCATCGAGATGCTCGACGCCATTGTGGTGAAGGCCAATGGCGCTGATGCACAATTGCTGGAACTGGCAGAAAACCTGCACCGGCGGGATCTTTCCGTTCTCGATCGCGCCTATTTCGTTCAGGCGTATCGCGACCTGTGGGAGAACAAGTACGGCAAGATCAACCCAGGGAGAGCGAATGGTGCAAAGTTTGCACTAATTCCATCGCAGGATACGAAGGCATATTCGCAGTCTGTCGCAGACCAACTCGGGCTGTCTCTCAGGTCTGCGAAGTACCTGAATGCAATCTGCAAAAACCTCCATCCGGATCTTCGCACATCCCTACAAAGCCTGCCAGCGGCCGACAACCAGTCCCAGCTGCTGGCGCTGGCCAAGCTGGAGCCGCAGAAGCAGCGGCAGGTGGCCGTGGCGCTTAAGGCCGAGCCCGACGTCAAGAAGGCGCTCGCCATCGTCGACCCCGCCCCCCGCCTACCAAAGGCGAAGGTTGAACAGGCGTTGCTGCTGTCGCGCCTCGTCACCGCCTGGGAAGATGCCAGCGAAGACACTCGGCGCCAGTTCCTCGAACATATCGGCATGGAAGGCAGCGGCGAGCTTTCGCAGCTGATGGCCGATCTGAAGAGCGAGGCCGCGTGATGAGCAAACATCCCGCCCAACTCGATTTCTTCCTTGAGCCGCTGTTTCCGGTACGCGCTCCCGTCGCCTCGATCGACCTTGATCGTTTCCGTTCGCGCCTCAAGCGTGAAATGGCCCGCGCCATCCGCGAATGCCCGCATTCCCGCGAGGTGATCGCGGCCCGCATGGCGCATTATCTCGGCCTGCCAAACCTTTCGAAGATGACGCTCGATGCCTACACGGCCGAAAGCAAGGCCTCGCATGATGTTAGCCTCGTACGCTTCAAGGCCTTCGTGCGCGCCACCGGCGCGGTCTGGCTCTGGGATTTCGTCGTCTCGGAAGATGGCCTGACCCTTTTGGAAGGTGACGAGGCCCGGCTTGCCGAGATCGCCCGCCTGCAACAGGAACAGCGCGAACTGCAGCAGCGCCTGAAGACGCTGCGCTCCACGCCGATCAACATCAAACGGCGGGGGCTGTGATGGCACCGAAGCGTTCTCCCGCCACCCCGGCACCTAAGCCCGCCATGAAGGAGTTCTTCACGGTGGCCGACCTTGCCGAGGCCAACCTGCCTGACCTGCCGCGCGATGCGTCCAGCATCGACAAGATCGCTCGCGCCCGCTGGCGTGGTGACGAGCGTCTGGCCCGGCGCGTGCCGGGCAAGACCAAGCCTGTCTGGGAGTATCACTATTCCCTCCTGCCGCAGACCGCGCAGACCCGCCTGCTCGTGGTCCATATGGCGCCGGCAAATGATGACCGTAACCTTGAGAGAGAGCGTCGTGCCAAGCTCTGGCATGCCTTCGAGGCCCTTTCAAACGACCTTAAAATGGTCTGTGAAGAACGTTTGAAGGCGCTTCAAAGTGCCGAAAATCTCGAACGCGGCGGCATGACGGCGCGCGCGGCCGTCACCATGGCCTGCGCTCGCGCCGGCATCACCAAGTCGGCTCTCTATGAATGGCGCAAGATGGTGGCCGGACATGACCGGACCGACTGGCTTGCCGCCCTCGCCCCTTCCTACGGCTCCGAAGGCAAGTGGGCCACCTGCCATCCTGACGCCTGGGAAACGCTCAAAAGCGATTACTTGCGCCCGGAACGCCCGAGCTTTGCCGACCGCGACGCAGACGGCGCGCCTGATCCAACCGTGGTCGCGTCTGCGATCGCCACGGCCGAAAGCGAGATCAATGGCTATATCGGCGCGCGCTACCGGCTGCCCCTCACCTCCGTTCCTGAACTGGTGACCACCTGGGCCGTCTCGATTGCGCGCTATCACCTGCACCGCGACGGCGCGCCCGATCACGTCGTGCGCGACTGGAAAAGCGCCATGGACGGCTTGCGTGACGTCGCCAAGGCGCTCGTCAACCTGCCTGTCAGCGAAGGAACGGAGGCGCCGTCCGACGACGCCGGTCGCGTCGTCTTGGTGAAGCAACGGCCTCTCTGGGGCGGGTTTGGAGGCTTCCTGTGATCTCGCATGTGATCACCCGCCTGCGCGCGGAAACGACGCTGACCGATGTGCTGCCGGCCGAGGATCTGGAGACCCTGTCCAAGGGAACCGCCCCGAAAAACCGCACCGTGTTCGTCCTGCCATTCCGTGACATCGCGGAGACCAATCAGTTCGCAACCGGCGCCTTTCGCCAGTCGATCGAGGCCTATGTCATCATCGCCTTCCTGATCCGCCGCTACGACGACGCCAAGGGCGGAAAGCGGACGGGCGAGTTCGAAGGAACCCGCGACGAGATCGAGCAGGCGCTGGCCGGTTGGCAATGGGATGCGGCCGAAGAGCCGTTCGAGCTGGTGTCGGGCCAGAGCAGCCCCTTTGGCCAGGCGGCGACCATCTACGCCCAGACCTGGAAGACCACGCGAACCCTGGAGAAACGCCCATGAAACCGCTGCCTCAGACCGGCGGCTCCTATCGCCGCGACAATGAGGACGGGCTCACGCCGGCCACGGATGAACCGGCTGGACCTGCTGAACAGAATGAGGCGGCCGATCGCACTGCGACCGTAAAGACAAGGAAAATCTGATGTCGAAATATGCCCGCAACAAGGCCATTCTGGCCAAGCTGGAAACGCTCTATGGCACGGACGCCATGCCGACCGGCGCTGCCAACGCCATGCAGGTCAACAATTTCCGGCCGGAGCCGATGCTTGGCCAGGACGTCAGCCGTGATCTGTTGCTGCCCTATATGGGCCACCAGGGCGTCATCCTGACCGGCAATTATGGCCGCGTGGCCTTCGACGTCGAAATCGCCGGCGCCGGTGCAGCCGGGACCGTGCCGGCCTATGGCGTTCTGCTGCGCGCCTGCGGCATGGCGGAAACGGTCGAGGCCGGCGTCGAAGTCGTCTACAATCCGGTATCCTCCGGACATGAAGCCTGCTCGATCTACTATATCATGGACGGCATCCGGCATGTGCTGCTCGGCGCGCGTGGCACCTTCACGCTTTCCATGACACCGCAGCAGATCCCACGCTTCAGCTTCACCTTGACCGGCCTGCTCGGCACGATCAGCGACCAGGGCATGCCGGCCGTCGATCTGTCGGACTTCATCAAGCCGGTTCCTGTGTCCAAGGCAAACACCACCTTCAGACTGCACGGTCATGCCGGCGCCTGCGAGGGCTTTTCGATCGATCTCGCCAACGACGTCCAGCAGCGGCTGCTGATCAACGACGAGAGCATGAAAATCGTTGATCGCCTGATGACGGGACAGGCGACGATGGAAGCCGTGGCGCTGGAAACGATCAACTGGTTTGCGATTGCCGAGACGCACACCACCGGGGCGCTCACCGCACAGCATGGCGTCACGGCCGGCAATATCGTCGGCTTTGGCGCCTCCCGCGTCCAGATCGGTCGGCCGTCCTATCAGGAAAACCAGAAGATCATCGCCAACCAGCTTGGTCTGATGCTCCTGCCGACCGCCGGCAACGACGAATTCACGATCACCGTAAAGTAGGTTTGAAGGGTCTTCAAAGCATGTTCACGCTCGTTTCACGCCTCGCCGTCTGGTGGCCCGTCAAGGTTCAACAGCCTGACCCCGACCAGCCGGGGACCTTCACCGAAGTCGGATTTGAAGCCCGTTTCCTCATTGTTGGCAAGGCTGAGATGCGGGGTTACGCCGAAGAGCGCGACGCCTTGGCACGCCAGCTTGTCGACACGATCGAAGCCATGGCGACGGCCGATGACAAGACGGCGGTTTCCCAGACGATCCGTGCGCAAGAGAAGGCGCTGGAAGACCACGACGCCCGGATGTTCCACCGGCTGATCACCGACTGGCGGGGTGTGGTGGATGCCGACGGCCAACCCATTCCATTCAACGCGGCCGCACTCGACATGGCGATCGATCAGGACCGTATCCGGCGCGCGCTGAAGCTCGCCTATGACGCGGCCATTTTCGAAGACGGGGCACGCCTGGGAAACTCCGGGCCGCTGCCCGCACCTGGGCCATGATCCGAACCGGTCGCATAGACCGCGAACGGGCGACCCCGATCATGGACGAGACCCGGCGCGAACTGGAGCTGATGGGCGTCAGGATCGTCCCAGCTCTTGCTGATGAGGAGACCGGCGAACCGGTCGCGGCCTGCAACTGGGACAGCCTCCTCGCCTTCCTCGCATGCGCTACGCAATGGCGCGTCGGCATCGGCTTCGGCGCCATGATCTGGGTGGGGTTCGACTACGCCGGCTGCGACGTCGTTTTCCGCCGCAGCGGGTTTGCAGACCACCTCTTTGAGGATCTGCGCGTGATGGAGGATGCAGCGCTCGCGGTCCTCAACAGTGGAGATGATTGATGGCCGCGCCGCTTAAACTGTCAGCCATTGTGACGCTCGATGCCAGCCAGGTGCCGGTTGGCGCCCAGACGACAAAGGCTGCGATTGCCACGATCGGCGAAGAAGCTGGCCGCAGTTCGATCCGGCTGCAGCAGCTGATCGATGCGCAACACTCGCTAGGCTCGCCGGCCGCCAACCAGAATGTGCGCGAATGGACCGGCGCGCTTGCCATGCAGGGACGTTCGCTTGATGAGTTGCGCGCGAAATACAATCCGCTCTTTGCGGTCATCAACCAGTACAAGACCACGCTGACGGAAATCCGGACGCTGCATGCGCAAGGCGTGCTCTCCACCGACGAAATGACGTCGGCGATCCAGCGCCAGCGGCAGGCAACGCTCGCCTCAATCGACGTGATCAAGGGCCGCAACGCGGCGCTTGCGGATCAGCCCGCTCATGCCAACACAAGCGGCGCCTTCCAGACGGCCAATATTGCGGCACAGTTCCAGGACATCGGTGTCACGGCAGCGCTTGGCATGTCGCCGCTCCAGATCGCCCTGCAACAGGGCACGCAGCTTTCCAGCGTGCTGTCGACCATGGACAAGCCGGTCCTGGGGCTGGTGACTGCTTTCCGTTCCCTTGTCTCGCCGGTTTCCTTGGTGACGATCGGACTTGTTGCGGCGAGTGCGGCGGCCATCCAGTACTTCATGCAATCCGACAGCGAGGCGAAGAAGGCAAACGACGCGCTCGACAAGCATGGCGAACTGATCCGCCGGTTGCGCGACGCCTATGGCGATGCCGCCAAGGGCGCCCGAGACTACGGCACGGAAAGCCGAAAAATCCTGACGCAAGATACCGCCGACAGCGTCAAAAACTACCGGAAGATCCTGCAGGACACTTCAAAGGCGCTGCTTGCCGACACCGGAACGCTCTCGGTAGACGACTTCCAGGGCGGGACCTACATTCTGGGCCAGATGCAGTCGGCCGTGGCCCTCCTCAGGCAGTCGGCGGCAGACGGCACGCCCGACATCGAGGCCTTTGTCGAGCGTATCATAGCCATCGAGAACCATCCGGCGGTGCCCAAACGCATCCGTGAGATGGCAGAGGAATTGCGCAGCACCGCCAAGGAAGGTGTCGAAGCCCAGAGGGCGCTCGGCGGCCTTCTCCAGGTGACCAGCCAGATCGGCGCCAGCCAACGCGGCTTCATCATTGGATCGCAGGGCGCTCGCGACCGGGACGACTATCTTGACCAGCAGCGCCTTTCGCTCGATCGCATGCGGGCCGAAGCCGCCGCACGCCAGGCAAGCCTGTCTGCCCGCTCGCCTGAAGAACTGGCCGCTGCTGCCCGCGCCACCGCTGCTGCCCGCGCAATCCCTGATGAGAGCGCCGAAGAAAGCCGCCTTCGGATCGAGCTTGCCGGACGGGAAGCCCTTCTCGGCGCCGAAAAGCAGCTGGCGGATGCGCGGCGCGACAGGCAGCGGTCGCTCGAGGAGACCATCGGCTCACAGCAGCTGGAAGCGTCTTTGATTGGCCGCACTGTTTCTGAGGCCGAAGCGCTGCGTATGGAATTCCAGCTGACGGCCCAATTGCGCGCCGAGGCTGCACGCAATGGCGTGGACGTTGACCAGCAGGAACTGGAGCTGATCCGCCAGAAGTCGCGCGCCTATGGCCAGCTTGCCGAACAGATTGCCGCGATCAACATCATCCGAAGCCAGGATGAAAACATCGAACGGCTGCGCGTCGAACAGTCGCTGATCGGCGCCAATGCCGGCCGCAACATCCCGGACCCTCATTTTCCGGGAATGACGGAGGCGCAGGTCGCTGCGACCTACGGCATCGTGCCGCGATCCTTCTTCGGCGGCGCTGCTCTGCCTGTCAGCCCCTCGGCACTTGTCTACCAGGGCACGTGGTCGACGGCCGGCCTGCCGAGCGGAGGTGCGGCCAATGACTATTACATCCGCATCGCCAACGGCACGACCGGGGCGCTGCTGATCAACAATGACGGCACCTGGATCGAATGGACCTGGGACGCCACGCATCTCTCCACCATAGGCGCCGGCCCGCTGTCCGACGCAATCATCGCCACCATAAACACGAGGTACTATTGATATGGGCCAGAAGCTCAGCTTGACCGATGTTTCCTTTACAGACACCAGCCTGCCGATCCTGCGCGACGATGAGGGGCTGACGGCCGGTAGTCTCGCCATGCTGGACATGACGCATTCCTACGTCACAAATGTCGGCGTGCCAGCCAATGGCGACGGGATCTACAATGTCGCCACGAGGGAGGCCGCAGCACTCATCGGCTCGGGCTCGGCAATGGCAGGGCGCCGGCGTCGGCTTGCGGTTCCTCAATGCCGTCTGCAGCGCGTGGCGCAGAGGCGAGAACCGCTATCGGCGACCGATGCCGACCCTGTTCCACACATCCCATCCCGGCCTCGCCGCAGCCTTGCGGCGCGATCGGCTGTGGTCTCAGGTCTCGCAGTCCGTTCACGGCGGCCAGAGCAGCAAGGGGGTGAAAGGCAAATACGGCGGACATTTTCGGGCGGTGCAGGGTTTTCGCTACATCGAAGGTGTGGAGGTGCGGGCATGAAGATCGGTCTGATTGGCCAGAAGTGGCTGGCGGCCGAGGTGTTCAAGGCGCTCAACGACCGCTACGAGGTGGCCTTCGTCGCGGTGCCCTGCCCCAGCGACCGGCTCTATGCCCTCGCAATGGCGGCCGATGTGCCCGCCATCATCTACGGTTCGGCGGGCCTCGATGCGCTGGCGGGGCTGCCGGTCGATCTCCTCATTTGCGCCAACGCCTTCGTGTTCGTGCCGGACTGGATCCGGCAACAGGCGCGGTATTCGATCGGGTTTCATCCGTCGCTATTGCCGCTCTACCGGGGAAAGACATCCGTTGCCGACGCGATCGCGGCCGGCGAAAGCGTTACCGGCGGCACCGTCTATCATCTGACGGATGAGATGGACGGTGGGCCGATCGCCTTTCAGGATTGGTGTTTCATTCAGGAGGGGGAAACGCCAGCAGATCTCTGGCGGCGGGCGTTGGCGCCTATGGGGCTGGAACTGCTGATCAACGCGGCCGATCATTTGGCGTGCTATGGGTTCATTCCGGCCGAGGCGCGTGAAAACGTCCACATGCGGTCTATATCCGACAGCGGCAGCCTTTGAACGGCCGCGAAGGAGGCCAAGGGTGATATTCGCGATCGCGCCGTGATCGACAACGGGAAACGGAGGCATTCCTCCGCGGCTACCTACCCATTGCTCCTAAAGCATCAGCGTCACCACGTTGACAGTGGACGATTCTTCCGATGGAAGTTACGTCATTCGGAGGAGCAAGCAATGTTAAACGTAAACGCCAGTCAGAACATTCAAAGAGCGCTCATGGGTTTTGACAAGCGAGCTGAAAGGGTTTCGAACGAGATCCTGGAAACAACCTTCGTAGACACAGGCCCAATTCTTGACCTGATATCGACCACGAACAATCAGGTAGTTTACGGTCGACGTGGGACCGGCAAAACACATCTGCTGAAGTACCTTGAACAGCAAATTTCGAAAAAGGGGGACATCCCAATTTACGTCGATCTTCGAAACGTAGGATCGAATGGCTCCATATATGGCGACAGTTCTCGCACGCTAGCAGAGCGCGCAGGCACCCTAATCGTCGACGTATTGAATCATCTCCAGAACGAGCTTTACGGTATCGCAGTAAGCGCCCTAGGAACCGCACCGGACCCCCACCAAATATCGATCCGATTGGATGACTTCTCCGAAAGCTTGGGTGGGGTAAAGGTCACTGGGGAGATATCAGCGACTGAAGAGAGCGAGATACAAAACACTGAGCGACTAGAAGCACGTCTGCATCTCTCCAGCGAGCCGTCATTCGAAGCCGGAGCAGAACGGTCACAGGCTGATAAGCGATCTACATCCGTGTCTAGGACCGGAAAAGAGATGATCCATTTGAACTTTGGGAAAATAGGCGCTGCTCTGAACGGCTTGGTATCGGTGTTGGGAATATCGAGAATTTGGTTGCTGATAGACGAGTGGAGCGAAATCCCCGTTGATCTTCAGCCATACCTCGCCGACTTGCTGCGCAGAACTGTTTTTCCAATTCGCCCTATCACCGTGAAAATCGCTGCGATCGACCATCGATCGAACTTTTGTATATTCAAAAAGGAGAAACGTGGAGAATACGTAGGGTTAGAACTCGGAGCTGATGTTGTGGCTGATCTCAACCTCGATGACTTTCTCGTTTTCGACAACAAGGAAAGCCGAGCAACCGAATTTTTTAAAACACTACTTTTCAAACACTACGGCAGTTCAGAGTTTGCCGATTCAAACATCGACACTGCGGACAAGCTGATCCAGAGCGCGTTCACCCAACAACCAGTTTTCATCGAGTTCGTTCGAGCAGTTGAGGGAGTACCTCGCGATGCCCTGAACCTAGCTACCAAAGTTGCAACTAAAGCCTTTGGCCAACAGATTGCGATGACGCATGTGAGAGCAGGAGCTCGGGATTGGTATCAGCAAGACAAGCACGCGGTGATCCGCGAGGATTCTGAATTGGATTCACTGTTGTCAATGATCATCGAGGAGGTTATCGGCGAAAGGCGAGCACGGGCATTCTTGGTTCAAAGCAATCTCAGGATCGACCAAATCGAACGCCTTTTCGACGCCCGGATCCTTCACATATTAAAGAAGAATGTTTCATCTCACGACGCGCCTGGTGTTCGGTATGACGTCTATAAGATCGATTATGGATGCTATGTCGACCTCATCAATACCGCTAGAAACCCAGAAGGTCTCTTTGTTGGTGAATTTGAAGAGGGGGGAGAGGACTTCGTTCAGGTTCCACAGGACGATTATCGTTCAATCAGAAGGGCAATTTTGCGGCCCGAAGAATTTCTGGAAAAAATACACTCACAGTGAGCGATAGCTGCCACTAGGTTAGGCGGGTAGCGACCGCAGTGCTGCAATCAATAGCCAACGCGCCTCGGAGGCTCCATTTCCTTAACCGCCTAGGCGCATTCAAATTACCTTTGAAAGCCCTTTGACAGGGATTTTAGACCGATTTCCGATTTTTCTAAATTCCGGATTTAGGTGTCAAAATTCCGGAAATCCGCGTCAAGCTACATCCGGCTACATTGATTTTCAAAATATTTGGTGGGCCCGGAGGGACTCGAACCCCCAACCAAGCGGTTATGAGCCGCCGGCTCTAACCATTGAGCTACAGGCCCCAAAACCTTCGGCAGAAGGTGTGCCCGCGTGCAATGGTTCATGCGGGCCGCTTAGAAGTTCGGCTCTAGCGTAAAATGCGCAAAGCTACAAGCCGTTGCCGTATTGGCTTCACATTCTACGGGCACCTGTGGTGGTTGAGGCAGGGATTGTCGCAAAGGTTGTGGCAATCTCAGCTTGAAATACCGAAAACCCATTGCGGAGGATATTCATGCCGGGCTTGTTGATGCGTTCCAGACGGCTTTGCCTTTCCACTCTTATTGTCACGGCAGGGATTGCCGTGGCCTCTGTCGGGCAGGCGCAAACACCGCCACCACCGCCACCTGCGCATCAGCCGATGATCAGCGTTACCGGCGAAGGCCGGGCTGCCCTTGCGCCCGACATGGCGATGTTGTCTCTGACCGTGACGCGCACGGCCGAGACAGCGGATGCAGCGCTTGCGGCCAACAATGCCGCCATGCGCGAGGTCATGGCTGCGCTGAAGCAGGATGGCGTTGCCGAGCGCGATATCCAGACCAGCGACTTCTCGATTTTCCCCCGTTACAGCCAGCAGGAGCGTTCCGGCCAGAATGGCGACGGCGGCAATGTGGACGAGGTGCCGCGGATCATCGGTTACCAGGTCAGCAACGGGCTTTCCGTGCGCGTGCGTGACCTTGGCAAGCTCGGCGGCCTGATCGATCGCTCGGTGAAACTCGGCGTCAACCAAGGGGGCCAGATCAGCTTTACCAATGACGATCCGAAGGCTGCCATGGAAGAGGCGCGTCGCAAAGCTGTCACCGATGCCATGGAAAAGGCAAGGACATTGGCTGAGGCTGCCGGCACAAAACTCGGTCCCGTCGTCTCCATCGCCGAAAACGGCATGCGGCCGGAACCGGTGCCGATGATGCGCATGGCCATGGCCAAGGAAGCCGATACCGTTCCCGTCTCCGGCGGCGAAAACAGCTATACCGTGATGGTCGAGATGCGCTTCGAGATTGCGCGCTGACGTTTGACAGAGCCTGCAGGCATGGACGCGATGCCTGCAGCCTCTGTGCGCCGTCGCCACGGCGTCCGGGCAACCAGTTTCCGCGGAGAATCGTTGGAAGTGTCAGCCGATGGCACCGGTGCTGTCGCGCCCGGCGCGCATAAATTTTCAGGGGCTGAGAAAATGCGCTTTGCGGCCTGAGATCGTCCTTTGACGACCGACGCAGAACGGCATCAAGTTTCGCATGGACCGGCGATTTTGGGAAATGCCGGGTGGCCATCAAAATTGGCGAGAGCATCCAAAAGAATGCCCATGGCCTGCGCTCCGGCTTGCGCATGGATGGCTGGCGGCGCCTGGTGCTCTTCAGACACGTCACCGGCCCACGAGGTCTTTCGGACCAGCGGATGCCGCATCATGGCAACTTGCGATACAGGGCTTCAGGCAAGACAACGAAAGCCGCCGCTCAAATGCTAGGGGGCGTGAGCGACGGCCTCATCCGTCCATTGGGCTAATGGAGCGGATTTCAGGATGGGGCAAGGCCGGGGTTAGCGGCGGATGACCGGGCAGCCGCGTTGGTTGGCAAACACGATGCGGTCACGGCCACGGCGATCAAAACCGGCCACCACCACCACGCGGCGGTTCATGTCGACCACGCGGGCACGGCGAAGGCCCATGCGGGCGGCCTTGTCCTCGGCGTGCCAGGGGGCGCAGCCGGCACGGCGATCGGGGCCGCGACCGTGGTGGCGCGGACCACCGCGATCGTCGCCGCGCCATTGTACATCAACCCTCATGCCATTATCGGCAGCGGATGCCGTTGCAAGCGGTGCGGCAAAGCCGGACACGGCGATCAGGACGGCAAGGCCGGCCTTGGCAAAAAGCTGTTTCATGGTGTGGTCCTCCAATCATGCGATGCGCCACAGAAGGCGTTGGAGGCAAATCTAGTGCGGTGGACCTGAACGGCTTCCGAAGCTGCCATTCATTCGGCATTCAGCAACTGAAACGCTTAACGGGAGAGATGCAGCACCACCTCGCGCCGGTGCGGCCGGTCGCGATGCTCGAACAGATAGATGCCCTGCCAGGTGCCAAGTGCCAGCCGGCCGCCCATGATCGGGATGCCGAGAGACACCGCCGTCAGCGCAGATTTCACATGCGCCGGCATGTCATCCGGGCCTTCCGTGGTGTGAACCATCCAGCGCATGGAAGGATCGTCGCTCGGCGGCACAAGACGCTCAAAGAAGCCGTTCAGGTCTTGGCGTACGTCCGGGTCGGCATTTTCCTGCACCAGCAGCGAACAGGAGGTGTGGCGCACGAACAGCGTCAAAAGCCCCTCCTCCATTCCGGCATCGCGGACAAAAGCCTCCACCTGCCGGGTGAATTCAAAAAGCCCCTGCCCGCGCGTTTCGATCCGGAGGATGGTCTGTGGCATGGTGCTTCTCCTTGAGGTTTTTGCGTGGCATCAGGCGCCGGGCAGCCGGCGGCGCGGCCAGTCCTGCGGCGGCACCTCTTTTCCCAGGCGGTAGCTGAAGGAGGTAACGCGCATCGCCTTCATGTCCACGGTGCAGCGAAAGCTGACATCAAACCAGCGCCCGCCGCTTCGAAAGGCGCCGCCATCGGCATCCAGCGTGCCGTTGCGAATGAACCCGCCGGAGGGGCCATAGGGCACGACGAAATCCGCCGGCGTCTCCGGGCGCGCGCGAGACACCTGTTCTGCCACTTCAAAGCTGCAGATCTGCGTCAGGCGCCGGTTAGGAGACAGTTGCCCCAGCGCCGATCTGAGCGCCGGGTTTTCCAGTCGTGCTGCAGAAAGCAGCGTTTCTGCCTTTTCCATGGCGCCGCCGGGCCTCTGCGATGGCTCGGATGCGGCCACCGCCTGCACCGGGCGCGGCGTCGGCACCGGCACGACCTGAAGCGCATCGGCAAGCGCGGAGGACACTGCAGCGGCAGGTTCTCCCGGGCTGGGGCCTGGCGCCAGATCCGCCTCCGGCGGCGTCACGTTCTCCGGAAGCGGCGTGCCCGGTTCAGCCGGTTTTTCGCCTTCCGGCTGCGGCTCTTGCGGCTTCTGCTCTTGCGGCTTCTGGTTCACATCATCCGGGCTGTCAGGCGGTGGTGGGGCGGTCGTCGCATCCGGTTGTTGCGCGGCAGGGTCCGCCGGCGGAGCGCCGGGCGTCTCGGCCACGTCAGGGGCGGCCGGCTTATCCTGTGTCGGTTGCTCCGGCACCACGGGGGCAGCTTCCATCAGGGCGGCCTCATCCGCCTTCGGCGCCGTCTCGCCGGATTGGTCAGCCCTTTCAGGCGCATCGGCCGGCGGCGGTGGCGGTGCGGCAATCATCGTTGCAGGCGGCGGCGGGGCCTGTTCTTCGACGGCGGCGGACGGCTTGTCGGCGGCAGGTGGCGGCTCGGCAGCTGGCGGCGCCTTGGCTTCCTCTTTCTCCACCGGCTCGGGTGCCGGAGGAACGATCTCTACCGAGACCGTCTCTTCAGGTGGTTGTTCCAGTTCCAATGCCGGAAGCGGAATGAGAAACACGGCAAGCAGCGACAGGTGCAGCAGAGCCGAGGCCGCCGCCAGGCCCCAGCCGCTGCGCACCCGTCGCGCCGGCTCGGCGATCGGCGAGCCTATGTCGGAAACATCCTGCATCATGTGCCATGTAAGCCGGAAAGGTCGTCGTATCGAGAGGCCGATGTGCGGCAAACCCGATTTAATTGTACTTTTGCCGTCAGGGTCACGGCCGTGGTGCTGCCACCGGTTCCCCGAACGTGACGAAAAACGGTCTTTCGGGCCAATGCCACAAATCTTCAAATCTCTGTTTTTGGGCCGAAAAATGCCTTGGAAGGCAGGCGTGGCTCATGCATGCTAAGGTAAGCGATCATAAATCGACCACACCGTGAACGAGATGGCTGGATCTGCGTTACCCAGATGCAGTGTGCCCTGACAAAGCCATGGACAAAGAGGCCCGGCGGGCCGAATTTGCCGCGTGGACAAGAGGTGCGGTCGACCATGAATGTCTTGAAAGGGGGGAACCATCATCGGTAAATATGCATGGCCGACCATCGGCATCGCCGCTGTCGCCGTTTCCATCTGGCTCCTGTTCAAGGAGTTACGCGGGCTTTCCATCGATGAGCTTGGCGCAAGTCTTTCCGCCATACCCTATACACACTGGTTCATGTGTGCCGGCAGCGCCATCCTCGCCTATCTGGCACTTGCGGGATATGATGCGCTGGCCCTTAGCTACCTGAGGCATCGGGTCAATTTCCTCTTCATCACGCTCACCTCGTTCACCACCTATGCGCTGTCGCACAATCTTGGCGCATCGGTGCTGTCCGGATCGGTCATTCGCTACCGGGCCTATTCCTCCAAGGGCATGTCGGGGCTCGAAATCGGCCAGTTGATTGCGTTCTGCTCGTTCACCTTTGCGCTCGGCACCATCCTGCTCACCGGCCTCGTTCTGACGTTCGAGCCCTCGGTCGGAGAACGCTTCATCAACCTGCCGGCCACCGATACGTTGCGCCTGGTGGGCATAGTCCTGCTGGTCGCGGTGGCAGCCTATGTCTATGGCAGCTGGAAGCAGTTCCGCCCACTCACCATCGGGCCGGTCAAGATTTATTATCCGCAGCTGAAAACCGTTTTCTTGCAGCTTCTCATCGGGCCGCTCGAAATCATGGGCGCTGCCGCCATCATCTATTTCGCCCTGCCGGAGGCTGGAAATCCCGGCTATTTCGTCGTGCTCGGCATTTTCCTCCTGTCATTTTCCGCAGCGCTTCTGTCCAGCGCACCGGGAGGGCTCGGCGTGCTGGAACTGCTCTTCGTGAACGGCCTCTCGGAAATGCGCGATGCCGACGTGCTGGCCGCGCTGCTGGTGTTCCGGCTGCTCTACCTCCTCATCCCGCTTGCGCTGTCGATTGCCGTGGTGCTGAGTTTCGAACGGCGGCGGATGCGAGAGACGGCGTGAGTTTTTTGACTGCTGGATGTTGGGGCAGAGGCCGGCTGAAACCATCGTTCGGATAGACTACAGCAGTCAAAAAAAGTACAGAGCATTTGCCTGTCGACGTAGAGAGGCCGTAAGCGTGTGACGTCAAGCAACGCATCCAATAGATTGCTCGCTTGATGCGACGAAGTTAGGATGTTGTGCTCAAGGGCAATCCCTTCTTGAAAGAACACGGACAATGACACTTACGCCCCTGCCCGCGCGTTTCGCTGGCATCCTCATGCCACTTATCCTGTCGATCCTGATGACATCGGTGGTCTCCGCTGTCGCCACACTGAACAATCTGGGCCTTCAGCACGATTTCCTTTTCGATTGGCTGAGCGCCTGGGCCTTGTCGTGGATTATCGCCTTTCCCACGCTGCTTTGCGCACTGCCTTTGACACGGCGGATCGTCCGCCTGCTGGTGGCGCAGTAAAAAACAGCCCAAAACAATGCGCATAAAAAAACCGGCTGGATCGCTCCAGCCGGTTTTTTGGTCAGATTGCTTTCGCGTTCAGCTATCCAGGAACGAGCGCAGCTTGCGGCTGCGGCTCGGGTGCTTCAGCTTGCGCAGGGCCTTCGCCTCGATCTGGCGGATACGTTCGCGGGTCACCGAGAATTGCTGGCCGACTTCTTCGAGCGTATGGTCGGTGTTCATGCCGATGCCGAAGCGCATGCGCAGAACGCGCTCTTCACGCGGCGTGAGCGAGGCCAAAACCCGGGTTGTCGTTTCGCGAAGGTTCGCCTGGATGGCGGCGTCGATCGGCAGAAGCGCGTTCTTGTCCTCGATGAAATCGCCCAGATGCGAATCTTCCTCGTCACCCACGGGGGTTTCGAGCGAGATCGGTTCCTTGGCGATCTTCAGGACCTTGCGGACCTTTTCGAGCGGCATGGCGAGCTTTTCGGCCAGTTCTTCCGGCGTCGGTTCGCGGCCGATCTCGTGAAGCATCTGGCGCGAGGTGCGCACGATCTTGTTGATCGTCTCGATCATGTGGACCGGGATACGGATCGTGCGGGCCTGGTCGGCAATCGAGCGGGTGATTGCCTGACGGATCCACCAGGTCGCGTAGGTCGAGAACTTGTAGCCGCGACGATACTCGAACTTGTCGACCGCCTTCATCAGGCCGATATTGCCTTCCTGGATGAGATCGAGGAACTGCAGGCCACGGTTCGTGTATTTCTTGGCGATGGAGATGACGAGACGCAGGTTTGCCTCGACCATTTCCTTCTTGGCGATGCGCGCTTCGCGCTCGCCCTTCTGCACCATATGTACGATACGGCGGAATTCGGTGACCGAAATGCCGGTTTCCGTGGCGAGATTCTGGATCTCCTGGCGGATGTCGCGGATCGTCTGGTTTTCGGCGCGGGCAAATTCCTTCCAGCCGCGGGCGGACAGGTTGGAGATCGACTTCATCCAGTGCGGATCAAGCTCGGCACCCTGATACTGTTCCAGGAACGAGTCGCGCTTGACGCCGTAGGATTCGGCGAGACGCAGCAGGCGGCCCTCGTTCTGCACGAGGCGCTTGTTGATGTCGTAAAGCTGCTCGACAAGGCTGTCGATGCGGTTCTGGTTGAGCGACAGCGACTTGACCGCCGTGATCAGCTGATCCTTCAGCTCCTTGTAACGACGTTCCTGGCCGGTCGACAGCGTGCCGGTGCAGGACAGGCGTGCCTCGACCTGCTGATCCTGCAGCTTGCGCAGCTTCTTGTAGGTGTCGGCGATCGTGTCGAGCGTCTCCATCACCTGCGGGCGCAGTTCCGCTTCCATGGCGGCAAGCGAAAGGCTCGACTCGTCGTCGTCCTCCTCTTCCTCTTCCATGGGCGGCATGTCTCCGCCGACATTGGTGATATCGTCTTCTGAAGACCGCGGGCGGCGGGTCTTTTCCTTTTCCTCGGCAGCCTTGCGGTCGGCCTCGATCTTTTCCGGGCTCTGGAACTGCGGGGCAGCCTTGGCCTCGGGACCGGAATAGGTGGTTTCGAGATCGATGATCTCGCGCAGCAGCGTCGTGCCTTCGTTCAACTCGTCGCGCCAGATGATCAGCGCCTGAAACGTCAGCGGGCTCTCACAGAGACCGGCGATCATCGTTTCGCGGCCAGCCTCGATGCGCTTGGCGATGGCGATTTCGCCTTCGCGCGACAGAAGCTCGACAGAACCCATCTCGCGCAGGTACATGCGCACGGGGTCGTCGGTGCGGTCGGTCGGTTCTTTCTTTTTCGCGGTCGCGACGGCCGTGCTGCCGGTGGGAGCAAGCTCTCCGCCTTCGCTTTCGGCCTCTTCGTCATTGTTGTCGTCTTCAGCGGCCGCCGGTTCTTCGGCTTCCTCGTCTTCCACGACATTAATGCCCATGTCGGAGAGCATCGCCATGGTATCTTCGATCTGCTCGGACGTCACCTCTTCGGAGGGAAGCACGGCATTCAGCTCGTCCATCGTGACATAGCCACGCTTCTTGGCGAGCTTGATCATCTTTTTGACCGCGTCGTCGGAAAGATCGAGAAGCGGACCGTCGGTGGCGCCGTCGCGTTCGTTTTCAGCTTCTTCGTTTTCTTTGACTTTTGTTGCCATGTATTCGTCTTTCCTTGGACGTCATTCGCGGCGTTTACACATCGCCGTCCGCAACGCAGCTAAATGCAGCGACGCGAATCGCAATCAATCACGTATCGGGTGGACATTTAATTCCCGCTTAACCGGGATCGTGTTCCGCCCCTCAAGCATCGTTTTGCACTCATGCCAACGATCCTTGTTCTCGCGGCCCGCACGCCTCGTTTCGTCCTTTTACGTCTGGAACGGTGATTCCCACAATTTTACTTCCCGTCAAGCCTTTCCACAGGCAAAGCGCAGTTAAAAGTGGAAAAAGAGGAATTGTTGCGGGCTCCCCGCACTCCTGTCACTCGGTTTGCAAGATATCTAGTGATGCGCACGCCAAAGACAAGAGCCGCCCCTTCCATTAATTAGCAGGTCCCATTCGCCGATACAACCAAAGCGCGATCAGCTGCCGTGGCCGACGGCTGCACCTTTCACGCGTCCGGACATCACGCCGAAGCCATCGATGATGGCCTCCTGATTTTCCATCCGCACGATTTCAAGTTGTACCTCCGATAGCGCGCGCAGCAGCGGCTCGATATTATCCTCGTCGCCAGCTTCGGTGGCAGCCGAAATCTCGCGTTCAAGCTCCATCTTCTGGAACCGCAGGGCCTTGGTGCGCTTGTGCAGCGACAGCGCCTGACGGTAACCTTCGCGCGCATCTTCAGGTGCCGCCTGCTGGGTGGCGATCCAGAGTCTTGCATTGCGCACCTGCAGGTCAAGCGCTGTCACCAGCGGCTCAAACCCTTGCGCCGACAGACGCTCCATCAGATATTCGCGCGAGAGGTTCGCCCCCGCCGTCGCGGCTGCCGGCAACATGGCCGACCAAAAGCGCTGCAGATCACGGTTTTCGAAATCGATCGCGGCGATCTCGTCATATTCATCGAGCAGAAGCTGCGGGTGATTGACGATGGTGATGGCAAGAACCACCTCGCGCAGCGCCGGCAGATCCTGATAACCGCGCACGAGGCCGGAACGCGCCAGCCTGTCGGACACGCCGACGCTGCGGCCCGCGCCGCTAAAACCCTGGCCCTGCCCGCCACGGCCACCGGCACCGCCCTGCCCCCGGCCCTGCTGGTTGCCACGGCCGGAAAAGCCGCCCTGATCGGAATAACCCTGGCGGTTATCGCGCCCGGCTCTCACCGGCGCAAAAAAGGTGTTCAACCGGTCGCGCATATCCTGCTGGTAATGGCGGCGCACGTTTTCATCGGCAATGACAGACACGATCTGCTTCAGCCGCGCCTCCAGCTCGGCGCGTTTTTCCGGCGTGTCGAACTGACCGTTGCCGGCCTCGCGCATCCAGATCATCTCGGCAAGCGGCCGGGCCTGCTGCATGACGGCATCGAACGGCGCACGGCCTTCGTGGCGCACGAGATCATCGGGGTCCTTGCCGTCAGGCAGAAGTGCAAAGCGCACCGTGCGGCCGGGCTTGATATGGGGCAGCGCCAGATCGGCAGCACGGCTTGCCGCGCGCATGCCCGCACCATCACCATCGAAGCAGAGCACCGGCTGCGGCGTCATGCGCCACAGCAGTTCCAACTGGTTTTCAGTGAGCGCCGTGCCGAGCGGCGCCACGGCATTTTCGACGCCCGCCTGGTGCAGCGCGATCACGTCCATATACCCTTCAACGGCAATGATCGTCGTGCTTTCGTCATCGCGCCCCTTGGCAAGCGCCTGCGAGGCTTTTCGGGCACGGACGAAATTATAGAGCACATTGCCCTTGTGGAAGAGTTCCGTCTCGTTGGAATTCAGATATTTCGCCGGCGCATCCGGCGCCATGGCGCGTCCGCCGAAGGCAATCACCTTTTCGCGCGATGAGAGGATCGGAAACATGATGCGGTCGCGGAACCGGTCATAGGAGACGGCAATGCCCTCGCCATGCACCACAAGGCCGCAAGCCTCGATCTGGTCCTTCGGGATGCCCTTGCCGGCCAGATATTCTTTCAGCGCACTGCGGCTTTCCGGCGCGTAACCAAGGCGAAAGGTCTCGATGGTGCGGCCCGTCAGGCCACGATCCCGCAGGTAAGCACGCGCCTTGGCACCGCCTGCCGTCTGCAACTGGTCCTGAAAGAAAACCGTTGCCAGCTCCATCACGTCGAGAAGCGTCGAACGTTCCTTCTCGCGCCGCTCCGCCTGCACATCCGGCTGCGGCATGGCAACGCCTGCCATGTCGGCCAGCTGCTGGACCGATTCGGGAAAGCTCAAGCCCTCGATTTCCTGCATGAAACGAAAGTGATCGCCCGATACGCCGCACCCGAAACAATGGTAACGGCCCTTGCGATCCTCGCAGTGGAAGCTCGGGCTTTTTTCGCCGTGGAACGGGCAGCAGGCCCAATAATCGCCGCGCGGCACATTGGTCTTCTTGCGATCCCATGTCACTCGACGGCCGATCACGGCCGAAATCGGCACGCGATCACGTATCTCGTCGAGAAATGTATTGGAAAAGCGCATCGCGACCCTCAAGAACCAATCTTCATATAGGCATGTCGGCGCGCTGACGCCACAGCTGCCTGAGCTTGCACCCGCTATTCACAGGGTACGCACAAGTACCATTAAAAAAATCCCTCAAGTGCAGGCCCGCTTGCGTCAAATTTAAGGCAGCGCGTGCACTGCAAAAATTACGTTTTTGTAATTTGAATTTGGCGCTGCACAGGCTCTTAGTGTGCTCGTGACTTCCTGACGTCCCACTCTCTCAACAGGAAGATCTACGCAGAAAAGGTGTGTATTCCCCCCATAACGCACACCTTTGGCACCGCCATCCTGCCCCCCGGATGCGGTGCATGTCCAGGCGTCAGAGGCAGGACTTCCCCCAGTCCTGCCTCGCTTGCCCCTGGATGGGAAATAACTTCGCTACACTACGTCGATTTCCCCAAAACCCTCTAATTTGAACGGGTTCTACGAGACGTAGGCACGTGTAACCTCTTGATCGAAGAGGAACGGCATTGACGAAGAGGGCTGTATATACAAATGATCTATACAGCGCGGCAATGCTCCGATCGACGCAGGATGGCGGGGAGACGTTTCAGCACAAGGCCTTCACCGCGCATGCGTCCTGGGCGTCGTCGTGGATACTGATGCTTTTACCGCTTTCGAATGGGACGAGGCAAAGCGAGCCCAGAACATTGTCAAGCATGGGATCGACTTTCCCGAGGCGGCGGTTGCCTTGAAGGGCAGCAGGCTGGAAATGCTGTCCCTTCGCAATGGTGAACTGCGCACACTCGCCGTGTGTAGCGGCAGAACAAAACTGATCTCGGTCGTCTATATTTCCAGAAACGGCATTTGCCGGATCATTTCAGCAAGAGCGGCACGGAAAAATGAGCAAAGAGAATATCGTCAGATATACGGTTGAGGAAGTCGAGGCGATGGTGGCGCGCGGTGAAAGCCAAACCGACTGGGCGCGTGTCGACGCCCTCACCGATGCCGAGATCGAGGCGGCCATGCGCGACGATCCCGACTGGAAGGATCTTCTCGACGTCGACTGGTCAAAAGCCGAACTGGTGATCCCGGACAAAAAGAAGGCGATTTCCATCCGGCTCGATGCCGATATCGTCGATTTCTTCCAGGCAACTGGCAGCGGATACCAGACGCGAATCAATGCGGTGCTGCGCCATTTCGTGGCCGAACAGAAACGCAAAGGCGGCTGACGGCATCTCTTACCGCAGCCGCCCATTTAACCGATGACCTAAAGCGATAAACCTATTTCAGCAGATCCTTGACGATGGCCGATGCCTTGGCGAAATCCATCTGGCCGGCATACCGTTCCTTCAGAACGCTGATGCACTTGCCCATGTCACGCAGGCCTTGCGCGCCGATTTCGGCAATCACACCCTTGCAGGCTTCCAGCACCTGGTCGTCGGACATCTGCTCGGGCATGAACCCGCGGATGATGGTGATTTCCTCGCGCTCCTGCTCGGCCAGTTCCTCGCGACCGCCTTCGGAATAGATCTTGGCCGATTCCTCGCGCTGCTTGATCATCTTCTGCAGGATCTGCAGAATGTCGTCGTCGCTCACCGGATCCTTGCCGAGGCCACGGTTGGCGATATCGCGATCCTTGATGGCCGTCTGGATCAGACGGACGGTGGACAGCCGGCGGGCTTCCTTCGCCTTCATCGCGTCCTTCATTGCGTTGGAAAGCTTGTCGCGCATCATCTTGTTCTTCTCCTTGGGAAAAGCTGTGTTTGACTTTCAAACCGGCCGCTTTACCCGTGTCTTTCGCGCCGCCGTCATAGACGAGACCGGCAAGAGGATCAATCAGCGCCTTTTGAACCTTGACATCAGAACGGGATAAATCCACCTGACGCAAGGTGGCGCGATTGACCACCTCGACCGCTTCCGTTATTTTCCGGCACCTGCACGAGATTAAAAACCAGAGCCCAAGCGCGAAAACATTTCGCGCGCCCTTTTACCGCGACCATAGATGGCCCTAGTGCCCAGCTGCTTCAAGTGGCCGGGCAACGGGCGGAGACGAACCGACATGACAGAGACAGCACCCTGGACCTCCCGCAAGCCCACGGCCCTCCTCGTCCTCGCCGACGGAACGGTGATCGAGGGACATGGCGTCGGCGCCACCGGCAAGGTAACGGCAGAAGTCTGCTTCAACACGGCGCTCACCGGCTATGAGGAAATCCTGACGGATCCCTCCTATCTCGGCCAGATCGTCACCTTCACCTTCCCGCATATCGGCAATATCGGCACCAATGAAGAAGACATCGAAGACCTGACGCCGGCGGCTCGCCGCGGCGCGGTTGGTGTCATCTTCAAGGCCGACATCACCGAGCCGTCGAATTACCGCGCCTCGCGCCACCTGAACGACTGGCTGGCCTCGCGCGGTATCATCGGCCTCTCGGGCATCGACACGCGCGCGCTGACCGCCTGGATCCGCGAAAACGGTGCGCCGAACGCCGTCATCGCCCATGATCCGAACGGCGTCTTCGACATCGAGGCGCTGAAGGCGGAAGCCCGCGCCTGGAGCGGCCTTGTCGGTCTTGATCTTGCCAAGGAAGCAACCTCCGGCCAATCGTCGCAGTGGAATGAGACGCCCTGGGTGTGGAACGAAGGTTATGGCGAAATGTCGCCAGAGGATGCCAAGTACCACATCGTCTGCGTCGATTACGGCGTCAAGCGCAACATCCTGCGCCTGTTTGCAGGCCTTGACTGCAAGGTAACGGTGGTTCCGGCTGCAACGTCTGCCGAAGACATCATGGCGCTGAACCCCGATGGCGTGTTCCTGTCGAACGGCCCGGGCGATCCGGCAGCCACCGGCGAATATGCCGTGCCTGTGATCCGCGAGATCATCGAGAGCGAGACGCCGACCTTCGGCATCTGCCTTGGCCACCAGATGCTGGGTCTGGCCCTCGGCGCCAAGACCGAAAAGATGCACCAGGGCCATCACGGCGGCAACCACCCGGTCAAGGATCACACGACCGGCAAGGTGGAAATCGTCTCGATGAACCACGGTTTTGCCGTCTCGTCGGACTCGCTGCCTGCAGGCGTCGAGGAAACCCATGTCTCGCTGTTTGACGGCAGCAATTGCGGCCTGCGCCTCACCGACAAGCCGGTGTTTTCCGTGCAGCATCACCCGGAAGCATCACCGGGGCCGCAGGACAGCCATTACCTCTTCCGCCGCTTCCTCAACATGGTGCGCGAGAAGAAGGGCGAACCGGCACTTGCTGAACGCTGATCGGTCCAGACCATCCACGATACAATTGACGGCCCGCCCTTACCGGCGGGCCGTTTGCTGTTTCAGAACTGGTGGCGGCGGACCAGAAGCCAGAACCGCACGCAGAGCATGACCGCGGCGGCGGCAAGCCCCAGCACGAAGCCAATCCAGATACCGATGCCCCGCCATTCGAAGACGAAGCCGAGAAGCCAGGCGCAGAAGAAGCCGATCGGCCAGTAGGCAATGAGCGCCAGCACCATGGGGATCGTCGTGTCCTTGTGGCTGCGCAGCAGACCGGCGGCCACCGCCTGCAATCCATCGAACATCTGGAAGGCGCCGGCCGCCACGATCAGCGGCACCGCCAGCATCAGCACTTCGCGGGCATCCGGCTGGGTCATGTCGAGAAACAGGCCGCCGAGCATGGCCGGCGCCACGGCAAACAGCAGGCCACCTATCATGGAAATGGCGAGCCCGATCAGCAGCACGGAAAGCGCTGCCCGGCGCACGCCAAGCTGATCGCCGCGACCATAGGCGACGCCGACGCGCACGGTTGCCACCTGCGCCAGCCCGAGCGGGATCATGAAGGCGATGGAGGCAAGCTGAAGCGCGATGCCGTGCGCGGCAAGCTCCTCCTTGCCAAGCAGTCCCATCAGCAGGGAAGCCGCGGTAAACAGCCCTGCCTCGGCCAGAATGGTGAAGCTGATCGGCAGGCCAAGCCCCAGGATTTCACGAAACGCTGCCCAATCCGGCCGCCAGAAGCGCACGAAGATCTCGTAGGCGCGGGTCTGCGGACGGTTTTCCACATAAGCGACCATCAGCGCAAACCCGACGACGTTGACGCTGAAGGAGGCAATGGCTGCGCCGTTCAGCCCCATGGCCGGCAGGCCAAAGCGCCCAAAGATCAGGCCGTAATCCAGCACGATGTTGACGGCAAACATGCCAAGCGTCACGTAAAGCAGCACGCTTCCCCGCTCCAGCGCACCGACGAAGGAGCGCATCACCATCAACAGCAGCGCCGGGAACATGCCCCATTGCAGGATGCGCAGGTAGCCTTGCGCCAGCGCTGCAATATCCGGCTCCTGGCCAAGCCGCAGCAGAAGCGGTTCCGAAAACCACAGGATCGGCGCCGTGAGCGCCCCATAGGCAATCACCACCCACATGCCCATGCGCACCGAACGGCGGGCCCGCACCGCATCACCGCGGCCGATCGCCTGCGCCACCAGCGGCACCACCGCACTGGCAAAACCGCTGCCGAAGATGAACACGATGAAAAACACCTGGCTGGAGAGAACCACGGCGGCAAGCTCAGTCGTGCCGAGCCAGCCGACCATCACCACGTCGGTGGTGTTGATCGCCATCTGCGCCAGTTGCGCGCCCACAAAGGGAAGCCCAAGGGCCACGGTCGCCCGCACATGCCCGGACCAGGAATTGTCCGAAACCTGCGCTTCGGGCGCGGCTGAAAGGGTTGCCATGTCACCAAACTCCAAAACGAAAAAAGCCGCTGCCCCATTTTCGGGCAGACGGCATAAGAAATGATCTAGCCACTGCCCGGCCGAGAGGCAAGGCGAATGCGCCAGACAGCAGAACAATTGTCGCAATCCATCAGCAATCGTGATGGATCGACAGCGTTTGGAAACGCCTTCGGTCTCAGGCGCTGCGCCGATGATCCGCCTTGAGAAACTCGACAAAGGCTTTCAGCGGCTGTGGCATGTGGCGGCGGCTGTTGTAATAGAGAAAGGGACCGGAAAAACTCTGCGTCCAGTCCTCAAGCACCGGCACCAGCGCACCGGATGCAAAGGCCGGCGCCAAAAACTCCTCGAAGGTGAAGATGATGCCGAGGCCGCGGCTCGCAAGCGCCACCTCCAGCGAAGTGGTTTCGGCAATCAGCCGGGCGGGCGGCAGGATGGTGAATTCGCGCCCCTCCTCCTCAAAACTCCAGGCCAACACGCGGCCACTCGAAAAACGGTGCAGGATACATTGGTGCGCCAGCAGATCCTGCGGATGCCTCGGCGCCCCATGCTGCGCAAGATAGGAAGGCGCTGCAGCGCCGACATATCGCTGCACGCGCGGGCCGATCGGCACGGCGATCATGTCCGCCTGCAAGGCTTCCTCATAACGCACACCGGCATCGAAGCCCTCGCCGTTGATATCGATCAGCGCGTCGTTGGTCGCGACTTCCAGCGTGATGCCGGGGTAAAGCGCGAGGAACCGGGCGGCGATATCCGGCAGCACGGCGTGGGCAACAATGCCGGGCACGTTGAGCCTCAGGCGCCCGACGGGCGTGTCGCGCACGCTGTTAATGTCATCCAGTGCCGCTTCGATTTCGAGAAGGCCGGGTTTCAGCCTTTGCAACAACCGTTCGCCGGCTTCCGTCAGGCTGACGCTGCGGGTGGTGCGGTTGAGAAGGCGAACCCCGAGCCGCGCTTCCAGCCGCCGCAGCGCCTCCGACAGCGACGAGGCGGACACACCGCGCAGCTTTGCGGCGGCGCGAAAACTCTGGTTCTGCGCAACCGCTGCAAACGCATCGAGTTCGGCAAGGGGAAGATCGGCCATTGTGCATATTTCCGAACAGGTTGTGCGCGTTGCGACGGATTATCGCACAGAAGTCTGTCGGGTAAAAGATCGTCAGCCGCATAGTCACGGCCTTGAGAAAGAGGAATTCGCGATGAAGACACGTCAGCTTGGAAAAACCGGCCCGCAGGTTTCGGCCCTTGGCCTTGGCTGCATGGGCATGTCCGACATGTACGGACCCACCGACCGCGCAGAAAGCATCGCCACCATCCATGCAGCCATCGATGCCGGCGTCACGCTGCTCGATACAGGCGATTTCTACGGCATGGGCCATAACGAGATGCTGATCGGCGAAGCCCTGAAAGAGACGTCGCGTGAAAAAGTGCAGCTCAGCGTCAAGTTTGGCGCCCAGCGCGGGCCTGATGGCAGCTGGATCGGTTACGATACTCGCCCATCAGCGGTAAAGACCGCCCTTGCCTACACGCTGAAACGCCTTGGCGTCGATTACATCGACATCTACCGCCCTGCCCGGCTCGATCCGAATGTGCCGATCGAGGATACGATTGGCGCCATCGCCGAGATGGTTCAGGCCGGTTACGTGCGCCACATCGGCCTGTCGGAGGTGGGCGCCGACACCATCCGCCGCGCCGCCGCCGTCCATCCGATCGTCGATCTCCAGATCGAATATTCGCTGATCTCGCGCGGCCTGGAAGACAAGATCCTGCCGGTGACGCGGGAACTGGGCATTGGCATCACGGCTTACGGCGTTCTGTCACGCGGTCTGATCAGCGGCCACTGGCAGAAGGCGCGAGAGGCGCAGGGCCGCGATTTTCGCATCATGAGCCCACGCTTCCAGGAGGGCAATCTGGAGCAGAACCTTGCGCTTGTGGATGCCTTGCGCGCGATTGCCGAAGCGCGCGGCGTCACTGTCGCCCAGATCGCCATTGCCTGGGTGGCGCAGCAGGGCGATGACATCGTGCCCCTCGTCGGTGCCCGCCGCCGCGATCGCCTCACCGAATCGCTCGGGGCGCTGGATGTGGTGCTGAGTGGCGAGGATCTTGCAGCCATCGAACTGGCGGTGCCGAAAGATGCCGCCGCAGGCTCCCGGTACGCGCAAGCGCAAATGGCCCACCTCGACAGCGAGCACTGAAATCTTGGCCTTGAGGCCGCGCTCAGCGCGGCCTCAATTGTCAGCTACGGGCATAATCATACTGGCCTCCCTTTGCCAGCGCCCGCTGATAGGCGGGCCTCGCGCGAATCGCCTCCATGTAGCGGCGCACGGCAGAGACGTCGCCCATCGCCTCCATCCGCGTCATGCCGGCCTCGACGGGAAAGCTCATGGCAATGTCGGCGGCGGAAAATTCCGCGCCGGCAAACCAGCCGCCGCTGGCAAGCTCGGCGTTCCAGAAGGCGAGATGATCGGCAAGCTGCGGATCAACCAGCTTTTTCTGTACGCCCGTTGCGATGAGAGAAGCGACGGGGCGCAGAAAAAACGGCAGCTGGCCCGGCAGGCGTAGAAAGATCAACTTCAGCAGCAGAAGCGGCATGGCCGAACCTTCGGCGTAATGCAGCCAGTAGGTATAGCGGAGCGCCGCGTCGCTTCCCGCTGCGGGCTTCAGGTTTTTGCCCGCCCCATAGGTATCGACCAGATATTCGATGATCGCGCCGCTTTCGGCAACCACCCGGCCACCATCCTCGATGACCGGCGATTTGCCGAGCGGATGCACCGCCTTCAGGCTTTCCGGTGCGCGCATATCCGGCGCACGGTGATAGGTCTTGACCGCATATTCCAGCCCCAGTTCCTCCAGCAGCCAGAGAATGCGGTGGGCGCGGGAATTGTCGAGATAATGGACTGTGATCATCGTGAACCTCAGAATCAGGACTACGGGGTGGCCAACACTATTGCGAGCCTAGCGCATTCCGGAGGCAATGAAAAAGCGGCCTCAACTGGGGTGAACACAGTCCATCTGACGAATCAAGGCAGTCGGGCGCTGTCAGGTTAAGGCGTCGCGTCGCGCCGCCCTTTTCTCTTTACTGATCGAAAGCAGCCATCGGTTAAAGCTGCTCGTAACGCGGCGCGAACGTGTCGCAGGCTTTCATGTCACCGCTGGTAAAGCCTTTGCGGAACCAGCTGACCCGCTGGGCCGAGGTGCCGTGGTTGAAGGCATCGGGCACGACATACCCCTGGGAGCGCTTCTGCAAGGTGTCGTCGCCGATCTGTTGTGCGGCGTTCAATGCCTCTTCCAGATCACCCTGTTCCAGAATGCCCCGCTGCTGCGTGGATTTTCCCCAGACGCCGGCAAAACAATCCGCCTGAAGTTCCACCCGCACCGACATACGGTTGGCATCCGCCTCGCTCATCGAGCCGCGCATCTGGTTGAACTTCGGCAGCACACCGGTCAGGTTCTGTACGTGATGACCCACCTCGTGCGCGATCACATAGGCTTCGGCGAAATCGCCGGACGCACCGAACTTGCCGGAAAGCTCGCGGAAGAAGCCGGTGTCGAGATAGACCTTGCGGTCGCCCGGGCAGTAGAACGGTCCCGTCGCAGAAGACGCCGATCCGCAAGCCGATCGAACGCCACCGGAAAACAGCACCATGGTCGGTTCTTCGTACCGCTCGCCGGCTCTCTGGAAAATGCCGTTCCAGGTGTCTTCCGTTTCTGCCAGAACCGTGCGCACGAAGGCCGTCATCTCATCATCTTGCGCCGAGCGAGGCTCTGCCTGCTGCTGGGTACCGGACGATCCGCCGTCCGATCCGATATCCCCGCCTGACAGCAAGGTCAGCGGATTGATGCCGAGCATGAAGCAGACGATCACGATGAAGATGAGCCCGCCGATGCCGATGCCGCCGCCGCGCGCACCGCCGCCGATGGGGATTCTAAAGCCCCTCCCGCCAAACGAGCCTCCGCCCGCGCCGCGCTGATCCTCGATATTGTCCGATTGACGACGCCCCCGCCATTGCATGGCTTTATCCTTATGTGTGTTTCTGTCGCCTGAACGCAGTTGGGAGGACGCAGGTTCCTTTGCCTTGCGCACGCGGCCGATGGATCACCGGGGCCTTATGAAACTGCAAGACGCAGGGCACCCCAAAATGTCAGACAGCGGATTTCTACAAGGCCTGGCAAGCACCGCTGGCGCACCACCGCGGGCAGTGCTGTTTCCATCTGTAGATTTCAAAGATTGGGGGTTCCTTCCAGGCCAACACTCCCCTATAAGCCGCTTCTAGCCTGAAAAATCATTCTTGTGCCCGACCGGTGATCCACTCATCCGGCCGGTTTTTCGCGCAGGAAAAAATAAGCGGAAAGACGATATGCCCAAGCGCCAAGATATCAAGTCCATCCTCATCATTGGCGCGGGGCCAATCGTCATCGGCCAGGCCTGCGAGTTCGACTATTCCGGCACGCAAGCCGTCAAGGCGCTAAAGGAAGAGGGTTACCGGGTCATCCTGGTCAACTCCAACCCCGCCACGATCATGACCGATCCGGGCCTTGCCGACGCAACCTATGTCGAGCCGATCACGCCGGAAGTCGTCGCCAAGATCATCGCCAAGGAACGCCCGGACGCGCTTCTTCCCACCATGGGCGGCCAGACGGCATTGAACACCGCGCTTTCGCTGAAGCGGATGGGCGTGCTGGATCGCTACAATGTCGAAATGATCGGCGCAAAGCCCGCCGCCATCGACATGGCCGAAGACCGCGCCCTTTTCCGCGAGGCCATGAAGCGCATCGGCCTTGAAACGCCTAAATCCATGCTGGCCAACGCCACCGACATCAAGGACACCGACCGCAAGAGCCATGAGGCCGAGCGCGCCAAGCTGCGCGAGACGCTGTCAGGTGCCGATCTCGACACAGCGCTGGACGAGCTGGAAAACCAGTGGAACCTTGGGGAAACCGACCGCAAGCAGCGTTATATCAGCCATGCCATGGCGATTGCCGCCCAGGCCATCGACGTAGTCGGCCTGCCCGCCATCATCCGGCCCTCCTTCACCATGGGCGGCACCGGCGGCGGCATTGCCTATAACCGCTCGGAATTCTTCGAGATCATCGGCTCCGGCCTCGATGCTTCTCCGACCACCGAAGTGCTAATCGAAGAATCGGTTCTCGGCTGGAAGGAGTATGAAATGGAAGTGGTCCGCGACAAGGCGGACAATTGCATCATCATCTGCTCCATCGAAAACATCGATCCGATGGGCGTCCACACCGGCGACAGTATCACCGTCGCGCCGGCGTTGACGCTGACGGACAAGGAATACCAGATGATGCGCAACGCCTCGATTGCGGTGCTGCGCGAGATCGGCGTCGAAACCGGCGGCTCGAACGTGCAGTTTGCCGTCAACCCGGCCGATGGCCGCCTCGTCGTCATCGAAATGAACCCGCGCGTGTCGCGCTCGTCCGCTC
Organism: Neorhizobium sp. PAMB6716; assembly: GCF_058242805.1. Classification (NCBI taxonomy): domain Bacteria; kingdom Pseudomonadati; phylum Pseudomonadota; class Alphaproteobacteria; order Hyphomicrobiales; family Rhizobiaceae; genus Neorhizobium; species Neorhizobium sp. PAMB6716. Next base: position 781,720 of record NZ_CM177835.1, on the reverse strand, counting down.
TCGCATCGAAGGCTACCGGCTTCCCCATCGCCAAGGTCGCGGCAAAGCTTGCCGTCGGTTATACGCTGGACGAGTTGGACAACGACATCACCGGCGGCGCAACGCCGGCCTCGTTCGAACCGTCGATCGATTATGTCGTCACGAAAATCCCGCGTTTTGCCTTTGAAAAATTCCCCGGCGCCGAGCCGACACTCACGACGGCGATGAAATCGGTCGGCGAAGTCATGGCCATCGGCCGCACCTTTGCCGAATCGCTGCAGAAGGCGTTGCGCGGCCTCGAAACGGGCCTGACCGGCCTCGACGAAATCGAGATCCCCGGCATGGAAGCCGGCGAAGGTTCCAAGAACGCCATCCGCGCCGCCATCGGCACGCCGACGCCGGACCGCTTGCGCATGGTGGCCCAGGCCCTGCGTTTCGGCCTCAGCGAAGCCGAAGTGCATGAAGGCTGCAAGATCGACCCATGGTTCATCGCCCAGTTGAAGGCGATCGTAGACATGGAAGCGCGCGTGCGCGAACACGGCCTGCCGACGGATGCGGAAAACCTGCGTACCCTGAAGGCCATGGGCTTTTCCGATGCGCGTCTTGCCAGCCTTTCCGGCAAGCGCCCGAAGGAAGTGGCCGAACTGCGCAACAGCCTGAACGTGCGCCCGGTCTTCAAGCGCATCGATACCTGTGCTGCCGAATTCGCCTCTCCCACAGCCTACATGTATTCCACCTATGAGACGCCCTTCGTTGGCGAACTGCGCTCGGAAGCGGAAATTTCCGACCGCAAGAAGGTCGTCATCCTCGGCGGTGGCCCGAACCGCATCGGCCAGGGCATCGAGTTCGATTATTGCTGCTGCCATGCCGCCTTCGCGCTGAAGGATGCCGGCTTCGAAGCGATCATGATCAACTGCAACCCGGAAACCGTCTCCACCGATTACGATACCTCCGACCGCCTCTATTTCGAGCCGCTGACGGCCGAAGACGTGATCGAGATCCTGCGCGCAGAACAGGAAAAGGGAGAAGTGGTCGGCGTCATCGTGCAGTTCGGTGGCCAGACGCCGCTGAAGCTTGCCGAAGCGCTGGAAAAGAACGGCATCCCGATCCTCGGCACAGCGCCGGATATGATCGATCTGGCCGAAGACCGCGATCGCTTCCAGAAGCTTCTGATGAAGCTCGACCTCAACCAGCCGAACAACGGCATCGCCTATTCCGTCGAACAGGCGCGGCTTGTCGCGTCGGAAATCGGCTTCCCGCTCGTCGTGCGCCCGTCTTATGTTCTGGGTGGCCGCGCCATGCAGATCATCCACAATGAAAGCATGCTGCAGAGCTACCTGCTCGATACGGTGCCGGGTCTCGTGCCCGAAGATATCAAGCAGCGTTATCCTAATGACAAGACCGGCCAGATCAACACGCTTCTCGGCAAGAACCCGCTGCTCTTCGACAGCTACCTCACGAATGCCGTGGAAGTGGACGTCGATGCACTCTGCGACGGCGAAAACGTCTTTGTCTCCGGCATCATGGAGCATATCGAGGAAGCCGGCATTCACTCCGGCGACAGCGCCTGCTCGCTGCCGTCGCGCTCGCTCTCCAATGAAACGCTCGACGAGTTGGAGCGCCAGACGGCGGCCATGGCGCGTGCGCTCAACGTCGGCGGCCTGATGAACGTGCAATATGCCATCAAGGACGGCGTGATCTACGTGCTCGAAGTCAACCCGCGCGCCTCGCGCACGGTGCCCTTCGTCGCAAAAACCATCGGTGCGCCGATTGCCAAGATCGCTGCCCGCATCATGACCGGCGAAAAGCTGGATGACGCGATTGCCGCTTATGGCGCCAAGCCCGATCCGCGCAACCTCAAGCACATCGCCGTCAAGGAAGCCGTCTTCCCGTTTGCCCGCTTCCCCGGCGTCGATACGCTGCTTGGCCCGGAAATGCGCTCGACCGGCGAAGTGATCGGCCTCGACACCAACTTTGCGCTGGCTTTTGCCAAGAGCCAGCTCGGCGCCAGCGTGGAGCTGCCGCGTGATGGAACGGTGTTCGTCTCGGTGCGGGACGAGGACAAGGAACGCGTTCTGCCGGCGATCAGGCTGCTGGTGGAAATCGGCTTCAAGGTTATGGCAACCGGCGGCACCGCGCGTTTCCTTGCCGAGAAGGGCATCGAAGCCACCAAGATCAACAAGGTTCTGGAGGGACGTCCGCATATCGAGGATGCCATCCGCAACCGTCAGGTTCAGCTCGTCATCAACACGACGGACAGCAACAAGGCGATCTCGGATTCCAAGTCGCTGCGCCGCGCAACGCTGATGCAGAAGGTGCCCTATTACACCACGATGGCCGGAGCCCTTGCCGCTGCCGAAGCCATCCAGGCCCTGAAGAAGGGCCAGCTGGAAGTGCGCCCGCTGCAGAGCTATTTCTGAGGGCGTCAGGCGTGAGCCGGCGTAAGCTTCGGCCGGCATAAATACAGGAAGGGCGGTCTTGACCGCCCTTCCGCGTTTTCGGATCTTTTTTCCGGCACAACGGCCCGCCTCGGCCGCCGTTACCGGCCAAGCCACGCTTTGCGGCATTAACCGGAGTGATCGGCAGTCGGGATGTGCCGAAGACAAGATCGCTGTTCACATCGTCATTGGTCCGCCCTGCTAATCAGCCTTCACGCTGCCTTGTTGAGCGGCTCCTGGCCGGCGCCGATCTTGCTGATCGTCTGGCGCACCTGATGCCATTCACCGGTGAGCCCGGTACGATACTGGTAGATGATCTCGCCACCCGAATAATCAGGCTCGAGAAGAACGATTGCGGAGTAGTTCTCCGGAATGACCGGCCCGACACCGGCGCCGGCAGGCCAGACGATTTCCGGCCAGCCTGTCAGGTCCAGACGAATTTTCGAACCAGGCCCCATCACGGTTGCATAAATCAGGTTTCCCGTGACATGCGACGAGACGTTGAGGGGCGGGTTGACCGCCTGCGTCACTTCCGAATGCCCCGTGACAGTGCTTTTCGGCGTGTAAACTGTCAGGTTGAGCGTATTGATCGGGGCACCCGGGGGGCCTTCCGAACGCAGTGGCAAATAGAACAGCCCGACTTTCTGAACACTTTCAATGGCCATGAAACATCCTCCCTTTTTGATGACTGGTGAATCCGAATATTGATCTCCTCTAAATCAACCTTCGGACGCATTTATAATGCGCTCGCCTGCATAGGATGCAACCATAAGATTTCAGGGATTTTGTAAGCCTGAAGTAAATTTCCGCTGATCACGAAGCAAAATATCACTCTATACAATCGGCTGAACTGTTCGTTTACAGGCATTCTCCGATCATGCTCCTCAGCTCTTGTTGGAAAAGCTGTCTTTCCCGGTTCTGGACCTCCCCGTCCGGCAGGCGTAGCAGATAGGACGGATGGACAGTGGTGAGCAGACGGCGGTCTTGGCCCATGGTCATCATCTTTCCTCGCACCTCCGACAGGCGCCGCCGTTCGCCGGTGAGCGAGAAATAGGCTGTGGCGCCCATTGCCACGATCAGTTTGGGCGCGACCAGATCGATCTCCTGCTTCAACCACCAGCGGCACTGAACGATCTCTGCCTCGTTCGGTTTCTGGTGAATGCGCCTTTTGCCGCGCGGCTCGTATTTGAAGTGCTTGACGGCATTGGTCACGTAGAGGTTTTGACGATCGACGCCGATCTCCGACAGAGTGCTGTCAAACAGCTTTCCGGCCGGGCCGACGAAGGCGCGGCCCGCCAGATCTTCGTGATCGCCCGGCTGCTCGCCAACCACCATCACAGCGGCATTCGATGGCCCCTCGCCAAAAACCGTTTGCGTGGCCTTGCAATGCAGCGCACAGCGCGTGCATCCCTCCGCTTGCCGGCGAAGCGCGGCAAGCGTGCCGGGAGGCGCTGCAGCCTCCGCCCCCGAACCTGATGCGGCCAATGCCCGCTCGCGCAGTCGCTCATGAAAGACCGGCGGCTGGGAGGCAGCCTTTTCGGCCATCTCCTTCACCTTTTCCTCGGCATTGGCAATCAACCCGGGAATGAGCGAGGCCTCCGGCAGGTTCTTCCAGTATTTTTTTGGCATTTCCGCCGTCATCGCCTTCACCTTCAACCGGGCGGGATTGAAGATATTGGCGTAATAGACCCGCCACAGGTCATCGGCGGCATCCTGATGCTCAAGCTTCGGCGCCGGTTCATCCGAAACGACGAGACCTTCACCATTAAAGGCGGCCGATCCCTTAGGCGTTGCAATCAGCCAGTCCATGTCGGCAAAACGACGGGCAAAGAACGGTGCGGTGCGGGAGACGATAAAGTGGTCTGGCTCGAACCAGGCGACGAAGGAACGGCGCGGCCCACCGCCCGCCGGCACTTCCTTGAACCGCACGAAGGCCTTCATCTTGTGGCTGTCGCGGCGCACGGATTTTTCCAGCTTCAGCGCCTCGATCACATCGGCATCGGAGACGATCTCCAGCAGCCTTCGTTCTTCGCGCAGCCGCCAGAGCAGGCGATAGAGAAGTGCAAAACGCGACGGTTGTGTGTGGCAGACGACCGATTGCGCCAGCGCCAGAAAAGCCGCCGGCACGGCCACCACCTTGGCCGGGGCGGCTGACGGTTCCGGCGGTGCGGCCTCGGCAGTTTCCGGCAACAACGTCGCCTCGCCCGCCAGCCGCCAATCCACCACCTGCGGCTCTATGTCGGCCTGCAGGAGGGCGCGCGCGGCATCGCGCCATTCGGCAAAATCGCCGCGGCCTTTCAGAAAAACCGTGCGCATCAAAACAGCGCCAGTTGCTGCGGCTGCGGCGCAAACATGGCACGTAGGTCCGTGCGGTCGATCAGCCGGTGCGGCTTCCACCCCTCGGCGACGATGAAGGGCTGCACCTTGCGCAGCGATACGGAGAGACGCCCGAGATCCTCCAGCCGCAACCGGCGCTGCCGGCGCGAAGACAGGATGGAGCGCACCGTCTTAGTGCCGAAACCCGGCACGCGCAGCAGCATTTCCTTTGGCGCCTTGTTGACGTCGACGGGAAATTGGTCACGATTGCCGAGCGCCCAGGCGAGCTTTGGATCAAGATCAAGGTCCAGATTCCCGTCTGTCGTCGACGCCGTGATTTCGCCAATGTCGAAGCCGTAGAAACGATAGAGCCAATCGGCTTGATAAAGCCGGTGCTCGCGCATCAGCGGCGGCTTGATCAGCGGCAGTTTCGACGAGGCATCCGGAATGGGGCTGAAGGCGGAATAATAAACGCGCTTCAGGCCGTAGCTGCCGTAAAGCCGGGCGCTGGTTCCCAAAATCGTTGCATCGCTTGCGCCATCGGCACCGACGATCATCTGCGTGCTCTGGCCCGCGGGAACAAACGTGCGCCGACGTTTTGTCTGCAAGGTCGGTTCGGAGGCTTCTTCGATCCTCAGCCGCAGATCGCCCATGGCGCGGCGGATGCCGGCCGGTTTCTTTTCCGGCGCAAACTGGCTGATGCCGTGGTCCGTCGGCAGTTCCACATTGATGGAGAGACGGTCGGCATAAAGCCCGGCCTCCGCAATCAGCCCGGGCGAGGCTTCGGGAATGGTCTTCAGATGAATATAACCGCGGAACTTGTGGACGGTGCGCAGTTCTCGCGCCACCCGCACCATTTCTTCCATCGTGTGATCGGAGGAGCGGATGATGCCCGAGGATAAAAACAGGCCCTCGATATAATTGCGCCGGTAAAATTCAAGCGTCAGCCAGATCACCTCGTCCGGCGTGAACCGCGCCCGCTCGACATTGCTGGACGAGCGGTTGATGCAATAAACGCAGTCATAGATGCAGAAATTGGTGAGCAGGATTTTCAGAAGCGAAATGCATCGCCCGTCCGGCGCATAGGCGTGGCAGATTCCGGAGCCTTCCGTGGAGCCCAATCCACCGGTGCCTCCCGAATGGCGTTTCGTGGTGCCGCTCGAGGCGCAGGACGCATCATATTTGGCAGCGTCGGAGAGAATGGCGAGACGTTCTTTCAGCGACTTCTTCATTAGTCTGTTCACTATATGTTCTTTTCCCTAACGTCAAGACCGGTGTCGAAACGACGCGCCCCTTTCCCTCCACGGCTGGCGCCCTATTTCGAATTTGCTGGCAATTGCTGTAGTGATTCTGTTATAGTTGCCGAAATTAGAGCTTTCACACGGTTCCGGGGATACCCTCCGGGACCTGTTTCTTTTTGTGGCCGCGGGTAGCGGCCATGAGACTGAGGGTTAAGGAAAATGGTTGATAAGGTCCCGATGACTCCATCCGGTTTCACCAAGCTGCAGGAAGAACTGCGCTGGCGCCAACAGGAGGAACGTCCTCGCATCATCGAGGCCATTTCGGAAGCACGCGCCCATGGCGACCTTTCGGAAAATGCCGAATACCACGCCGCCAAGGAAGCGCAGAGCCACAATGAAGGCCGCGTGACCGAACTGGAAGACCTGACGGCCCGCGCCGAGGTGATCGACCTCAGCAAGATGTCCGGTTCCAAGATCAAGTTCGGCGCCACGGTCAAGCTCATCGACGAGGATACGGACGAGGAAAAGATCTACCAGATCGTTGGCGACCAGGAAGCCGACGTGAAGGAAGGCCGCATCTCTATCTCTTCACCGATCGCCCGCGCGCTGATCGGCAAGGAAGCCGGCGACAGCATTGAAGTGGTCGCCCCCGGCGGTTCCAAGGCCTACGAGATCCTCGCGGTCAACTGGGGCTGATCCGGCAAAGCAGGCGTTCGCCGTGCCCCCTTCCCTGCAACAGGTCGAGGTGATCGCCCCGCACTTCAAGCGAAGGCTGTCGGGCGTCACCTCCACCGTGATCCAGCTTGTTCCGGTGCAGAACCGTCTCGGCCAGAAGGTTGTCACCTTCGGGCCGGGCCTGCCCGCTTCTCTGCCTTCCATGACGGCAAGCGACCTCCGGCACCTCTGGACGCCGCCTGAAGGGCGTCGCCACCGAATCTGGCATGCACGGCGCAATATCGAAATGCTTCCGGGCATTTTTCTGCGCGATGTCTGCCGCATGCCGCTAAAACTCCTCTTCACCTCCGCCTCGCAGCGCAAGCATTCCCGCTGGACGAAGGGTCTGATTGCCCGCATGGACCGGGTGATTGCGGTGTGCCAGAAAACCGCCTCCTACCTGGAGCGGGACAGCACCGTCATTCTGCACGGCATTGACTTAAATCGCTTTTCGCCTGCCGCAGACAAGGCCTCGGCAAAGCCAAGCCTTGGGCTTGATCCGCAAAAGCATCATGTCGGCTGTTTCGGCCGGGTCCGCCACCAGAAGGGCACCGATCTCTTCGTTGATGCGATGATCCGCCTTCTGCCGGATCATCCCGAATGGAATGCCGTCATTGCCGGCCGCGCCACGCCCAAGCACATCGCCTTCGAGGATGATCTGAAAGCCCGCGTCGCGGCTGCTGGCCTTGCCGACCGCATCCTGTTTGTCGGCGAGCACACCAATATCAACGACTGGTATCGCGGGCTGGACCTCTTCGTTGCTCCCCAGCGCTGGGAAGGCTTTGGGCTGACGCCGCTCGAGGCCATGGCCAGCGGCGTGCCTGTTATTGCCGCCGATGTCGGCGCCTTTGCCGAACTCATTCTCGATGGCGTGACGGGCAAAATGGTGGAGCGCGGCGTGCTCGACAGTTTTGTCGAGGGTATCGAACCTTACCTTGCCGCGCCGGATCTTTGCCGTCAGCAGGGAGCCGCAGCCCTTGCCCATGTCACCGAAAACTTTTCCATCGAACGCGAGGCAAAGGCCATCGGCGCCGTTTACAGCGCGCTTCTGGACGCGCGATGAGGCCGCATTTTTCATGACGATCTATGTCATCAACCTTGATCGCGCAAAAGACCGCATGGCGCGCATGCAGGCTTTGCTTGGCGAACGCGGCCTTGCCTTTCAGCGCATCGAAGCGGCGGACGGGAAAACGCTTTCACCGGAAACGCTGGCCGCCTGGTCAACCAGCCATCCTGATGGCAGCCTGGTTCTGTCGGTCGGCGAAGTCGGCATTCTCCTAAGCCAGCGCGAGGCCTGGCGGCGGATTGCCGAAAGCGGTTTGCCCGGCGTCATCTTCGAGGATGACATCCATCTGGCGCCGGGCGCGGAAAAGCTCCTCGCCGATCTCTCCTGGCTTCCCGCAGAGGCCGATATCGTCAAGATCGAAACCACCGGCCGGACGATTGCCGTCTCGCGCAAAAACCTTCACGTCGCAGGTTTGTCGCTTTCCGTGCTGCGCAGCGCCCATCTGGGGGCTGCCGGCTACATCGTCACGCCAAAGGCCGCACGCCTTTTGCTCGGCGCCATCGGCAAAAGCCATCGCGCCGTCGATCACCTGATCTTCGATCCTGTGTCGCCGCTGTTTTCACAGCTCAAAATCTACCAGACGATCCCGGCGCTTTGCATCCAGGACCAGTTCGTCACGACGCAGCCGCTTGGCCTTGGCGGCGAGATCGTGCGCGCCTGGGCGCTGGAAAAAAAGAAGCAGAAGAAAACCCTTCTACAGAAGGCCGCACGGGAGATCGGCAGGCTTGGCGAACAGGCAAGCTTTGCGATTGCCGGGCTGCCGTTCAACCCGCTGACGGACCGCCGGAACGTGAAGGTTATGCTCGCGTCAGACCGCGATCGGTAGCGCAGACGGCAAGCAGCGGCACAATCACACTTCCACCAGACCCAGCTTCTTCACCTGGCGGATGGTCAGCATGGTGCGCACCGTGTCCACGTGCTCATTGGCGGCGAGAACCTCGATGACGAAATCCTGGAAGTTGGTGAGGTTTTCAGCGGTGCAGCGCAGCAGGAAATCGCTGTCTCCGGAGACCATCCAGGCTTCGCGCACGATCGTCCAGCCTTGCGCCAGCGCTGCAAAGGCCTTCAGGTTGCTTTCCGACTGGTGCTTCAGCCCGACAAGGCAGAAGGCGACGAGGTCATAACCAAGCCGCGGCCCGTTGAGGATGGCGGCGTACCCTTCGATGATGCCGGCTTCCTCCAGCTTGCGCACCCGGCGCAGGCAGGGCGGCGCCGAGATGCCGACGCGCTCGGCAAGCTCGACATTGGTCATGCGACCGTCGCGCTGAAGTTCGCGCAGAATTTTGATATCAATGGCATCAAGTTCGGCTTTAAGCACGGACAACCCCTGTCGTTTTGCGGCTTGGTATTAGCCAAAGGCGCAGCGAACGCAAGGATTTCACGCAACATTATGTCCTCAGTGCGCATCAATCTTTCGATGCTTGCGTCAGTTGGCGCGCGCAAAGAGATCCAGATAAGCGTCGGTGACGGCTTTTCTTGAAAACTGCGCCTCCAGCGTTTGCTGCCCTCCAGAGGACAGCTGTCCGGCAAGGGTCCTGCTTGCCATGATCTGCCGGATGGCCGCAGCAAAGCCCTCGACATCGCCGATATCGACGAGCAGACCGTTGTCGCCGTCGCGCATGAACCACGAGGGCCCTTCCGAGCGGCTGGAAATGGCCGGCACATTCTGCGCCCAGGCTTCCAGCACCACATTACCGAGAGGCTCATGCGCGGACGGCATGACCAGCGTATCGGCAGCCGCCAGAAACGGGCGCGTGCCTTCCTGCCAGCCAATGAAGCGGGTGCGCGCAGCAATGCCCAGCACTTGCGCCTGCTGTTTCAGCGCATCGGCCTCTTCGCCATCGCCGCAGAGCCAGAGATAGGCACCGGGCACGCTGGCCATAGCGGCGATCAGCGTGTCAAACCCCTTGCGCTTGACGAACCGGCCCATCGCCATCACCACGAAAGCATCCTCCGGCGTATCAAGGAGGGCGCGCTGAAGTGGTTCCACCCGTATTTGCGAGGTGAAATTGGAAATCACCTCCACCCCGCCCGTCCAGCCGAGATTATCGCGCACATGGCGCGCGATGCCCGGCGTGTTGCACACGAGGATATCGACATTCCTGAACTCCTTCAGGCGATCGGGATAGTCACCGAGCCGACAGATCCGCACGGGCCCCTTGACCGCCGGCATCAGCTTGCTGGCGCGCGGCATCCACGCCATGATGGCCGTCGGCTTTTCCCTGCGCACCAGACGCCTGACGCTGTAGGGCAGGATGACCCGGCCGAGTGTGCGGCTGCGAAAATCATGTTCGATGATGCGCGCCTGCTGTTCGATCTCGGCGCGCCAGCGGCGGTTGCGCCGGATGATGGCGGTCTGCTGAAGCCCCCGCTCCTCGAATGCCCGAACCAGATGAACGAAAAATCTCTCGGCACCGCCATCGGTGCCAAAATGAAAATGCGTAATTTTCATGCGCTCTCAAAGCACCGCAGGGGTTTTCGGATTTCTCCTGCACGCCCCGCCCCCGGCGGTATCTTCCCCTCAATTGTCGTGGATCCACTCTCGCCAGCTGCGAAAGAAAGTCCCGCCTTACACAACCCAAGGTCGGGAGACAAGGGTCAAGCAGGGATAGGCTGGAAAACACGGCGCATGGGCGGCAGCGGCTCCGCGCATATTGGCAGGCGAAAAACTCCCTGACTGCACATAGCGGATTGCCATGGCGAATGCGCGCGCAGCCAGCAGCACCGACATCCGAGCGAAAAATCTGTGCGGAGAGCCGGAAACAAAGGCCTTTGCGGCATCATTATTGTGCGTAAAGGCGCCAGCCCGCCGTTCAACGCAGGGCTGCCCTTGAATTGAGGCATGGAACGTTCATAAATGGAGGACTTAAAGGCGCACCGGCCGGGAACCGCCTGATGGTCATGTGTTCCGCTTGCTCGCGCCAATGCCGCTCTTCGAAAGGAAACCATCCATGTCTGCCCGTCACACGCAGGTTCTCATTATCGGCTCCGGGCCTGCCGGCTATACGGCGGCAATCTATGCCGCGCGCGCCATGCTGAAACCCGTGCTGATTGCCGGCATGGAACAGGGCGGCCAGTTGATGATCACCACGGATGTGGAAAACTATCCGGGTTTTGCCGATCCGATCCAGGGGCCGTTCCTCATGGAGCAGATGCTGAAGCAGGCCCATCACGTCGGCACCGAGATCATCAACGACCTGGTGACCGAGGTGGAACTGTCCACACGTCCCTTCGTGGTGAAGACCGATTCCGGACAGGTGTGGACGGCCGATACGCTGATCATCGCGACCGGCGCCAAGGCAAAATGGCTCGGCATCGAAAGCGAACAACACTTTCAGGGGTTTGGCGTCTCGGCCTGCGCCACCTGCGATGGCTTTTTCTATCGCAACCGCGACGTGATCGTCGTCGGCGGCGGCAATTCGGCGGTGGAAGAGGCGCTCTACCTGTCGAACATCGCCAAGTCCGTGACGGTCGTGCATCGCCGCGACAGTTTCCGCTCGGAAAAGATCCTGCGCGAGCGCCTGATGCAGCGCCCGAATGTCGAAGTGTTGTGGAACACGGAAGTGGCCGAAATCACCGGCGATGCCGCAAAGCCGCCGATGCCGCCGTCGGTGACGGGCGTAAAACTGCGCAATACGCAGACCGGCGCGGTCGCCGAACGGCCGATCCACGGCGTGTTCGTGGCCATCGGCCATGCGCCGGCAACCGAACTGTTCAAGGGCAAGGTCAGGCTGAAGGAGAACGGCTACATGTGGACGGCCCCGGATTCGACGGCGACCGACGTGCCCGGCGTGTTTGCCGCCGGCGACGTTACGGACGATACGTTCCGCCAGGCGATCACCGCCGCGGGGCTCGGCTGCATGGCAGCGCTTGAGGCCGAACGTTACCTTGCGGGCATCCTGCCGCTCGCCGAAGCGGCAGAGTAGAGATGGTCGTGCCGCTCGATTGGGACAAGTTACGCATTTTTCACGCGGCCGCCGAAGCCGGTTCCTTCACCCATGCCGCCGACAAGCTGCATCTGTCGCAATCGGCGATCAGCCGGCAGGTGAGCGCGCTGGAGCAGGATGTCGGGGTCAAGCTGTTTCACCGCCACGCGCGCGGCCTGATCCTGACCGAGCAAGGCGAACTTCTCTATCGCACCGCCCATGACGTGCTGCTGAAGCTCGAAACGGTGAAGATGCAGCTGACGGAGACGACGGAAAAGCCGAGCGGCAAGCTGCGCGTAACGACGACGGTCGGTCTCGGCCAGGGCTGGCTCACCGACAAGGTGCAGGAATTCCTCCAACTCTATCCGGAAATGGCCATCCAACTGATCCTCGACAACGAGGAACTGGACGTCAACATGCGCCACGCCGATTGCGCCATCCGCCTGCGCCAGCCGCAGCAATCCGACCTTATCCAGCGCAAGCTGTTTACCGTGCACATGCACGTTTACGCAGCACCCTCCTATATCAACCGGTTTGGCGAGCCGCAGACGATCGAGGATCTCGACGATCACCGAATCATCACCTTCGGGGAGCCTGCCCCCAATTATCTGCTGGATGTGAACTGGCTGGAATATGCCGGCCGCAATTCCGACAATCCGCGCCTGCCGCACCTGCAGATCAACAGCCAGACCTCGATCAAGCGGGCCTGCCTGCTGGGGATAGGCATCGCCGTGCTGCCGGATTACATCGTCGGACGCGATCCGGGACTCATCCAGCTTGCCATCAATGCCGACATTCCCTCGTTCGACACCTATTTCTGTTACCCCGACGAGATGAAAAACGCTGCCAAACTGAAGGTGTTTCGTGACTTTATCGTCGCCAAGGCCAGAAACTGGAACTTCTGAAAAACATCGCGGGCAAAACAGTGCCAACGCAACCGGTTAACAAAATCATGCCTTTCCAAGGGCTTGGGTGCGGGAACCTACAATTGACGACAGCTCAATAGGCAACCCTTGCGCCGAACGCATGGCTGGCCTGCACAAAAACCGATTGTTCGCTGCACAATAAAGAACCATATCGCACACAGCTGATGCACATGGTGGCTTTTCCTCCCAGTTCCACCGCAGCAGCTGTTCCCCTCTGGAGGTTATTTGACCTTCACAATTTAAAGGGCCCTGGAGAAATCCGGTGGCCCTCTTTTTTTAACTGTGCCTTGTCCATGTCAGCGGAAATATCGACCGGCAGCGCGGCACAGCACTTGCTTCTGTAAAACCCCACCCCCATATTGATGACAGTTGGCGCCACTTGGTAACATCCCCTCGTTGCCCGCGCCGGCTGTTCCCCTCTGGAGGTTTTTAAACCTTCATAACTTTGGGCCTCGGAGCAATCCGGCGGCCCATTTTTTTTGGCGGCCGATCCCCTTCCCCTCTTTAAATCGGAAAATATCGATCCATATATCGGTTATGGACGATATAAGAGATCAGGCCATGGACCGCACCGAAATCCTCAAAGCCCTGTCGCATCCGGTGCGCGTCGAGTTTCTCGAATGGCTGCGCCAGCCGGAGGCGCATTTTTCCTCGCAGGCGCATCCGCTCGACATGGGCATTTGCGCCAACCAGTTCGAAAAGCGCTGCGGCCTGTCGCAGTCTACCGTGTCCGCCCATCTGGCGACCCTTGAAAAGGCCGGTCTCGTGAAGATCACCAGGGTTGGCCAATGGACCTTCTACCATCGCGACGAAGACATGATCCGCGCCTTCGTCTCCCATCTTGGCGACACGCTTTAAGCGCCCGTCGCCCGGCTCCTCCTCCCAAGCCCAATACGCAAAAGGAATTCTCATGCCGACACTATTTGACACCGTCACCTTCGGGGATCTTACCCTCAAGAACCGCATCGTCATGGCGCCGCTCACGCGCAACCGCTCGCCGAAGGCGATCCCGAACGATTTGAACGTCGTTTATTACGAACAGCGCGCCACCGCCGGCCTCATCGTTTCCGAGGGCACTGCCGTCACCCATCAGGGCCAGGGTTATGCGGATGTGCCCGGCCTTTATCTGCCGGAAGCACTGGAAGGCTGGAAGAAGATCACCGATGCCGTGCATTCGCGCGGCGGCAAGATCGTTGCCCAGCTCTGGCATGTCGGTCGCATCTCGCATGTGTCACTGCAGCCGGGCGGTGCCGCCCCCGTTGCCCCCTCCGCCATTGCGGCGAAGTCGAAGACCTATATCCTGAACGAAGATGGCAGCGGCGGATTTGCTGAAACCTCCGAACCGCGCGCACTCGAGCTTTCCGAACTTCCAGGCATTGCCGATGATTTCGCCAAGGCTGCCCGTGCGGCCGTCGATGCCGGCTTTGACGGTGTCGAAATCCACGGCGCCAACGGTTACCTGCTCGACCAGTTCCTGAAGGACGGCGCCAACAAGCGCACGGACGCCTATGGCGGCTCGATCGAAAACCGCATCCGCCTGACGCTGGAAGTGGTCGATGCTGTCGTGAACGCCATCGGCGCCGGCAAGACCGGCATTCGGCTTTCGCCGACGACGCCTGCCAACGATGTCAGCGACAGTGATCCGCAGGCAGTGTTCAACACGCTGGTCAAGGCGCTCGCCTCCCGCAACCTCGCCTTCATCCACGTGATCGAAGGTGCAACCGGCGGCCCGCGCGACCACCAGTACGAAGGCACCAGCTTCGACTACGCCGCCTTCAAGGCAACCTATGTCGATGCCGGTGGCAAGGGCGCCTGGATGCTGAACAACGGTTATTCGGCCGAGACGGCAGAAGAGGCTGTTGCCAGCGGCAAGGCCGACCTCGTGTCCTTCGGCAAGCCGTTCATTGCCAATCCGGACCTGGTGCGCCGCATCAAGGACGGCGCGGCCTGGAACAACATCAACCCGCAGACGCTCTACGGCGGCGGCGCGGAAGGTTACACCGACTATCCGACGCTGGAAGCAGCCGAGTAATCCTGATCGCTTGCGAGGCCCGCACATTGCGGGCCTCGTTTTTATCGGGGACGAGCTGAACAAAACGCCCGTGGCTAGCGGGGCAAAGCGGTCTTGGGCAGCCTCTTCCCACCATTGCCGAACACCGGCCCAGCCTGCGGTTCAAGGCATTTGAGCGAAATGAGGGTTTCGCGGATCGCCGTATCGAGCGGTGTGTGCGGCTCAAAACCCAGAAATGCGCGAAGCTTCCCGTTCGACATTCGAACCGGTGTTGCCCACAGATACCGCATTTCCCAAAGCTCCCGGAACAGCGGCACGACCGAGCGCGCCATGCCCACGAGCCACCAGGGGAACCTGTGCTGGCGCGGCGTGCGCCCGGTCACACGCGCAATGGCATCAATCAGCCGCTCGCCATCCTCATCCCAGACACCATCCATATGAAAGACAGCAAAAAGCGGCATACGGCTTGCCTGCCCCAGCAGCCGCACCATGGTGTCGGCCACATCCG
The DNA here is from genome assembly GCF_058242805.1 of Neorhizobium sp. PAMB6716. Classification (NCBI taxonomy): domain Bacteria; kingdom Pseudomonadati; phylum Pseudomonadota; class Alphaproteobacteria; order Hyphomicrobiales; family Rhizobiaceae; genus Neorhizobium; species Neorhizobium sp. PAMB6716. Next base: position 766,595 of record NZ_CM177835.1, on the reverse strand, counting down.
GCAGATAGGCCCACTGATGGCCAATGCCCCGCGCTGCCGGTCGGATGACACGGGTGACAGGCCGGCCGGGCCGGACCAGACCTTGCGAAAACCAGCTGCTTGCGGCCCCCGGCCCAAAAAAGTCTCCCGCCCGCACGATCAGCACCGGTACGCCGTCTTCTGCTGCGCGGTGCAACCGGTGCTCAAGCTCGGCACGAATGGCACCCTTGACTGTCAACGGGTTCTGCGGACTGTCTTCGTCCAGAATTGGAAAGGCGTCCGGCCCGAAATTGTAAACCGTGCCGGGCAGAAGAATGCGCGCGCCGCAGGCCTTTGCCGCAGCAATCGTATTGTCGATCATCGGCAGAACCAGCTTACCCCAGTCGCGGTAGCCGGGGGGATTGACCGCATGCACGATAACCTGTGCTCCTTTCGACGCCTCCAGCACGTCGCGGCCGTTCATGGCATCTCCCGTTACCCATTGAAATGACGGTTCACTCGGCGCAACGGACAGCGCTTTGCGGTGCAGCGCACGCACATGCCATCCGTCCGCGACCAGACGGCGGCCGACGCTTCCGCCGATACCTCCGGTGGCGCCGAGGACAAGCGCAATGGGTTTTGCAACAAGGGTGGTGGAGGCGTTCTCGGTTACGTGGGGGGCAGTCATTGGAAACTCCTTCGGTCTGACGGACTGGAGTATCCTGTGCCTTAGCGCTATATGAAATTGGCGGAAATGTTATGGTGTCTATTCAAAAATGAATGATCCGGACTGGAACCTCTACCGAACGCTGCTGGCTGTTCTGGAAACCGGGTCCCTCTCGGCGGCTGCACGCACGCTCGGGCTGACGCAACCGACCGTCGGGCGCCATATCGATGAACTGGAGCAGGCGCTGGGTCATGCGCTGTTCACGCGCTCGCAACAGGGCTTGCGCCCCACCGATGCGGCGCAAGCGTTGCGCCCCTATGCGGAAAGTCTCTCCACCACGGCTGCGGCACTGCTGCGCGAGGCATCGAGCGCCATCGGCGCTGTGGAAGGCGTGGTGCGCATCAGCGCCAGTGACGTGATCGGTGTGGAGGTTCTACCGCCGATCCTGTCGCAGTTGCAGGCGGCCTATCCGCGGCTGTCCGTGGAGTTATCCCTGTCCGACACGCTCCATGACCTTTTGCGCCGCGAGGCAGACATTGCCGTGCGCATGACAAAACCGCGGCAGGATGCGCTGGTGGCCCGCCATATCGGAACGATCGAACTTGGACTTCACGCAGCCCGCAGCTACCTGGATCGCAAGGGCAGTCCAGCGGATCTCAAGGCGTTGACGCAGCACCACATGGTCGGTTTTGACCACGAGACGGCTTTTATCCGGGCCAGCATCGAAAGCATCCGGCAACAGGCGCCGGACTTTCCGCAAAACCTTCACTGGACCTACCGCACCGACAGTAACCTTGCCCAGCTTTCGGCAATCCGCGCGGGAGCGGGCATCGGCATCTGCCAGGTGAAGCTTGCGCAACGGCAGCCGCACCTCGTGCGGCTTCTGCCGGATTTTTCCCTGTCACTCGATACGTGGGTTGCCATGCACGAGAACCTCAGGCAATCGCCCCGTTGCAGAGCAGTGTTCGATGCGCTCTGCGAAGGGCTGATCGATTATGTGCGAGGCGTCTGACAGCGTCAGCGCGCCCGGTCGCCATCAGGCTCCATATCTTCCACTTCGGCTTCCGGCCGGTCACCGCCATCGCTGTATTCGACATGCCAGATGCCGGCGGCATCCTGCCAGCTGATCTCTTCGGCATCGCCGCCCACCTGCTGTTCGGCAGCCACGATACGCGCGGCCTGCAAGGCGTCCGAATGGGTGGCGAATGTTTCGGAATAGACGTCGCCCAGCCGGTAGGCCCAGCCGCCATCGTGTTGAACGACCTTGTAAACGACCTTCGTCATGGTTTTCCTCCTGAGTTTCTGTTCTTCTTGAAACAATGTCCAAGCGGCAAATGGCCGAGCGCGCCCGCGGTTCCCTAAAAGGATTTTCACGGGCGGGCGAAGACCTGCATGGGCGGCGCAGCTTGAACCTTGCAGCCACCGCCATAGATTGCGCCTGAGTGGCCGGGAGTACAAGCGCACATGACATCACTGGTAAAGCAGGAAAAATTTCTCCTGGTCGCTCTGTTCGTGGCGATTGCCGCCTATCTGGCTGAACATGCGGTGCTGGAGGCGGGAAAGCTCGTCTCGATCATTGCCGCCGCCGCCCTGATCGGTGTCATCGTGCTCGTCTCCACCCGGGTTGCTCATCATGCGGAAATTCTTGCGCACAAGGTTGGTGATCCCTATGGCACGATGATCCTGACATTGTCGGCCGTGGCGGTCGAGGTGATCATTCTCGCGATCCTGATGAGTTCAGAAAGCTCGCCGACGCTGGTGCGCGACACGATCTATTCCGCTGTGATGATCGACATCAACGGCATTCTGGGCCTTGCAGCCCTGCTCGGCGGCCTCCGCCACGGCGAGCAGCCCTATAACGACAATTCCGGCAAGACCTATGGCGTGATGATCCTGACCGCCATGGGCATCTCCATGATCGTGCCGGAATTCGTGCCGTCGGATCGCTGGCACTATTATTCCGCCTTCACCATCTGCGCGATGATTGCGCTCTATGGGCTTTTCCTTAGAATGCAGGTGGGGCCGCACAGCTATTTCTTCAGCTACAGCTATCCGCGCGCCAAGCCATCGGCGGACCCTCAGCACCCGGAGCAGGAGCACAGCGAAAGCTCGACGACGCGCTCCATCGTGATCATCCTCATCGGTGTCGTGCTGATCGGAGCGCTTGCCGAGTTCATGTCCGCCTTCATCAATACCGGGCTTGAGGGAAGCGGCGCGCCGCCTGCCCTGATGGCGGTGATCGTCGCCTCCATTTCGGCGGCACCGGAAATCCTGACGGCGCTCCGGGCAGCACTTCGCAACCGCATGCAGGCCGTGGTCAATATCGCCATGGGCGCCTCGCTCTCGACCGTCATCCTCACCGTGCCAGTCATGGAGGCGATTGCGCTTTATACGGGCCAGCCCTTCATCATGGCGATGACGCCGGTGCAGACGGTGATGGTGACGATCACCCTGATTGCAGCCGCCATCAACCTCAATGATGGCGAAACAAACGCCATCGAGGGGATGACCCATTTCGTGCTGTTTGCCACGTTCCTGATGCTGACCATGCTCGGACTTTAATTCGTCATTTCAGGCGCTTAGGATCCAAAGCCGACTCAACTTGACAGGCATCTGATTCAACCTGCGAACCCGCCTGATCAAATGCGGATAAAGCAAACTTGAACGTCACTTGTGCGGTCATTTCTCCCAGCCACCCTACATGGTGAGCGAGGGTGCCACGATCATTGGGTCGCTGGCGCAGACTTTGCAAACTGGGAGAAGACCATGAAATCGTTCAGCCTTCTGATCGCCGGATCGATCCTTGCCGGCGCTGCCGCCCTGCCCGCTTATGCGCAAGGGCAGCCTGCGGAAACCAAACCGCCCAATGCGCCGAGCCAGGAACCGCAGTTTCAAGGCCAGACACGCGCCTCTCAGCCTGCAGCCATGGCTCAGATCAAGACGGAAACGGTGGCTGAGGGACTGCCGCATCTTTGGGCGATGGAGTTCCTGCCGGACGGGCGCATTCTGGTGACCGCCAAACAGGGCGCCATGCATATCGTCAGTGACGGCAAGGCAGGGCCTGCGATTGCCGGCGTACCAAAAGTGCTGGCAGGGGGCCAGGGCGGACTGCTCGATGTGGCGCTTGCGCCCGACTATGAAAGCTCGGCGAAAATCTTCTTCTCGTTTTCCGAGGAACGTGAGGATGGCAATGGCACGTCTGTCGCTTCCGCGCGTCTTGTGCCGGATGACCAAGGCGGCGGCAGGCTGGAAGATGTCACGGTGATCTTCCGCCAGATGCCCGGTTATGACGGCAACAAGCATTTCGGATCCCGCCTCGCCTTCGGATCCAATGGCGAGCTTTACGTGACCGTCGGCGAACGCTCCGACAGCGAACCGCGCGTGCAGGCGCAGGATCTCGACAGCGGCCTCGGCAAGGTGTTCCGCATCACTCAGGAAGGCAAGGCGCTGCCGGATAATCCCTTCGTTGGCCAGCAGAACGCTTTGCCGGAAATATGGTCCCTGGGCCATCGCAATGTGCAGTCCTCGACAGTGGATAACGAGGGGCGTTTCTGGCTGGTAGAGCACGGCCCGCGGGGTGGCGACGAGTTGAACCGTCCGGAAGCGGGCAAGAACTATGGCTGGCCGGAAGTCACTTACGGCATCGAATATAGCGGCGCGCCGGTTGGCAAGGGCATCACCCAGATGGCCGAGACCGAACAGCCGGTCTATTATTGGGATCCTGTCATCGCCCCCTCCGGCATGGCCTTTTACGATGGCGATGCCATCCCAGAATGGAAGGGCGCCTTCCTCGTCGGCGGACTGGTCAGCCAGGGCGTCGTCGTGCTGCACATGGAAAACGACCGGGTGAAGCATGAGGAACGCGTTCCGCTCAACGCCCGCATCCGCGACGTCAAGGTCGGCCCCGATGGTGCCGTTTATGCCGTCACCGAACAACGCGGCGGCGGAGAATCGACCATCATCAGGCTGACGAAGGCTTAACCACTCATCCGCAGGCGTTTCGGTATGCCGATCAAAACCGGAACGCCAGCGGGTGATCGACAAGCGCCCGGTCAATCGTGACCAATTGCAGGTTTTCGACCTGCGCCTGGGCAAGCAGAAGCCGGTCGAACGGATCACGCGTTGGTGGCTCGGGCTGAGCGACGGTCAGGACGTGTTCTATGGCAATAGGAAGCATTGTCAGGCCACTGGCTTTAAGGCTTTCCGGCATGCGCTCAAGAGGCATGTCAATTTCCAGCTTGCCCAACCTGTGCTTGATGGCAATTTCCCAGAGGCTTGCAACGGAGACATAGACCACATCGGCCCTTCCTGAGAGAACCCGATGCATCTGGGGAAAGTCGGTCGGAAATGTCTTCCGTAGGAAGGCTATGACGAAATGGGTATCCAGCAAGAGACCCATGGTTTACGGCAGAGGACGGAGAAGGAAGTCCTCGGGAAGCGGATCGTCAAAGTCATCGGCGATAAAGGGGAATGGATCGGTGACCCCGATGGAGCGCAAATAGGCCTGCCCTGCCTCCCAATCGATCCCGCCCTTCTTCTGGATCGCACCCTCACGTGGCACCAGATCGAACACCGGCTTGCCGTTGCGGGTCACGGTCACGGTTTCGCCTTTCTCGACATCCTGTGCGAGTTCGTTAAAACGATCCTGAGCTTCGCGAATGGAGACGGTTTTCATGGTGAAAATGTACGCTTGGAGCGTGAAATCGTCAACAAGGACCCTCAACGACAAAAGGGCCCGCCATCACTGGCGAGCCCTTCTCTAAATGCTGACAGCCGTGCTTACTTGCAGGCGTTGCAGAAGCGCTGGATGCGGCGGCAGGCTTCTTCCAGCAGGTCTTCCGAGGTGGCGTAGGAGATGCGGAAGTTGGGGCCAAGGCCGAATGCCGAACCGTGGACGACGGCCACGCCTTCGGTTTCCAGAAGTTCGGTGACGAAATCCTCGTCGGTCTCGATGACCTTGCCCGAGGGTGCCGTCTTGCCGATCAGGCCAGCGCAGGACGGATAGACGTAGAAGGCGCCTTCCGGGTTCGGGCAGGAAATGCCCTTGGCCTGGTTCAGCATGGAAACGACGAGATCGCGGCGGCCTTCGAAGATCGCCTTGTTCTTGGCGACGAAATCCTGCGGGCCGTTCAGGGCTTCCACGGCGGCCCACTGGGCAATCGAGGAGGCGCCCGAGGTCTGCTGGCCCTGGATCATGTCCATGGCCTTGATCAGCTCCAGCGGGCCGGCTGCATAACCGATACGCCAGCCGGTCATCGCATAGGCTTTCGAGACGCCGTTCATGGTCAGCGTGCGGTCATAAAGCTTCGGCTCCACTTCAACCGGCGTCGCAAACTTGAAATCACCAAACGTCAGGTGCTCGTACATGTCGTCGGTGAGAACCCAGACATGCGGATACTTGACCAGCACATCGGTCAGCGCCTTCAGCTCGTCATGGCTGTAGGCCGCACCCGACGGGTTGGACGGCGAGTTGAAGATGAACCACTTGGTCTTGTCGGTGATCGCCTTTTCGAGATCGGCCGGCTGGAGCTTAAAATTGTTTTCCTGCGTGGCAGAGACGATAACGGGCGTGCCACCGCACAGCGCCACCATTTCCGGGTAGGACACCCAGTAAGGCGCCGGAATGATCACTTCATCGCCGGCGTTCAGCGTTGCCATGAAAGCGTTGAACAGGATCTGCTTGCCGCCGGTGCCGACGATGGTCTGGGCTGCGGTGTAATCGAGATTGTTCTCGCGCTTGAACTTCTTGGCGATGGCTTCGCGCAGCTGCGGAATGCCCGAAACCGGCGTGTACTTCGTTTCGCCGCGGTTGATCGCGTCGATGGCGGCCTGCTTGACATTATCAGGCGTATCGAAATCCGGTTCGCCGGCACCAAGCCCGATCACGTCGCGGCCCTTGGCTTTCAGTTCGCGGGCTTTCTGCGAAACGGCAATGGTGGCGGACGGCTTTACGCGGGAAAGTGCATCGGCAAGAAAGGCCATGATGATAATGTCCTGAAGCTGTTAAAAACGGCAGGCCGGCTCGGCTTTGCCGTCAGGTTCTATGTCGAAGAAAGCCGCCTGTTTCAAGGCCGAAAAGCCGGCACGTGCGTCTTTCTTGCAACGCGCGGCAAAACACGAATTCGCGTGTTATTTCAACGGCGGCAACCGGCACTATCCGCACCTTGCGATGCCTTGCCCGTAACGCCTTGTTTTCGCCACAATAATTGCCGCCGACTGCCGCAATCCCGTCGTTGTGACGTCGCTTTCCAGAGGTCTTCTTACCCTATCGACGACGCCTTGAGAGGACTGCCCCATGTTTCTGGACGACGAAGAGGCCACGGCCCGCATCCGGACACGCCGCCTGAGCGGCAGTTTGTGGGTTGCCGTGACGGCCCTTGCGGCCTGCGTGCTGATGATGCTGGCGCTGGTCGGCACGGCCAGTGCGCAGGACATTTCCTCCCTGTCGCAGGTGGTAACCCCACAGCTTCTCCTGCAGAGCGATGCCGCCGGCGATCAGCGGCTGATTTTCGGCGCGCTGACGCTGGTCTTCTGCGTGGCGGCAGCCGGGCTCTGGAGACTGAGTTTTCGCGGACTGGCTGCAAGCCAAAGGACCAAGGCCGACGGCCGCCGCATCCATCATTCCTGAGGCTTCATTGCCACCTTTGCGAATCGCCTGCATCGAAAAGCTTGAGCCTGCCGTTACCACCTGATAGGCAGCCGCCGTGGCGAAACCCGCGCCCGGCTTAACCTTTCACGGATTTCGACATGACGCGCTTGCAGGCGAACCTGGTGCTTCTTCTTGCGGCCGCCATCTGGGGTGGCGGGTTCGTGGCGCAATCGACAGCCATGGCAAGCATCGGCCCCTTCTGGTTCGTCGGCCTCAGATTTGCCATCGCAGCGCTTGCCGTCCTGCCCTTCGCGGTCATCGAAGCCAAACGCATCGGCAGCAAACCGGCCCGTCGCGACATGGCAGACTTCCTTCTGGTCGGCCTTGCCCTTTTCGGCGGCGCGATAACCCAGCAAATCGGCCTGCAAACCACAACCGTCACCAATTCAAGCTTCCTGACCGGCCTCTACGTCGTCTTCGTGCCGGTGATCTCCATCCTCATCTTCCGGCGATATCCGCACTGGATCATCTGGCCCGTGGCGCTGATGGCCCTTGTCGGCATCTTCCTGCTCGGCGGCGGCGATGTGGCTTCTGTCTCCACCGGCGATCTCTGGAGCATCACCTGCGCCGGCTTCTGGGGCCTGCAGATCGTGCTGGCCGGCCATTTCGTCAGCCGGTCGCAGCGACCGCTGGCGCTGTCTGCGACGCAATTTGCCGTCTGCGCGGTTGCAGCGCTTGCCATCGGCATTTTCGTCGAACCGGTGTCGTTTGAGGCCATCTCCGGTTCGCTTGCAGAAATTCTTTATGTCGGCCTGATTTCCTCGGGCCTTGCCTTCGTGCTGCAGGTCATCGGTCAGCGTTATACGACAGCGCCACAGGCGGCGATCTTTCTGTCGTCAGAGGCCCTGTTCGGCGCCTTTTTTGGTGCCTTGCTCCTGGGTGAAACGTTGCCGCCCATCGGCTATTTCGGCTGCGGGCTTATCTTTGCTGCCATGCTGATCGTTGAACTGGTTCCCGAACTGCTAAAGCGCCGCGGCATCGCCAAAGCGCTCTAGCCTGAACGGCCGCAATCTTGCCCGACGAGACCTGATTCGCCACCGGCGAGGCCGTTGAAGTTGCGGCCTTTTCACCCCTTGCGGCAACCGGACACCGGATTTCCTCAGAAGGACGAAACGCCCGTTTGGTGTTGCCCATTCGCGTCAGAAAACTTTTTCTTGCCAATTTGCGTCAAACGCAGCACTCTGTGTTGGTTCGGGCAATTTGCGAGCATGGGAAGAGCTATAATGAAGCGTTTCGGAAGCGCCAAAACTTCCGGGCGGGGGATGCAGCAAGGATCATGATGATCTTTTCTTTGTCTCGCGCGGTAAATACGGGCCCCTTTCCTCAATTTTCGAAATGCCTGCCGCCTGCCCTTCTTGGGCAAATATCGTGATGCTGTCCGCCGCTGAACACGGACAGAGGAAAAAGGACCTGATGCATGGCCGAAACTGGCACTGTAAAATTCTTCAATACCGACAAGGGCTTCGGCTTTATCAAGCCTGACAATGGCGGAGCAGATATCTTCGTCCATATCTCCGCGGTACAGGCTTCGGGCCTGTCCGGACTTTCAGAAAACCAGAAAGTAAGCTTCGACACGGAACCGGATCGTCGCGGCAAAGGCCCCAAGGCAGTCAATCTGCAGATTGCCGGCTAAGTCTCGTTACGGTTTTTTACTTCGAGTTGAAGCCCGGCAGGAATGCCGGGTTTTTTTGTACTGCGCTCTGCTTGCCAGAAATTTCCGGCAAGAGAGGCGAAACCGGGCTGTGATCCGGCGGGCGCAAAAAATCAACGCTTGGCGCCGTCGTCCTTGTCAGCGCCTGATGTGGGCTGCGTGCGCGGCGCCCCGATGCCCTGCAGAAAGGGATTGCTGCGGCGCTCATCGCCAATCCGGCTGCCGGGACCATGGCCGCAGATAAAGCCCATCTCGTCGCCGAGCGGCAGAACCTTGTCGCGAATACTGTCGAGCAATTGCTGGTGGTTGCCGCCTGGCAGATCGGTGCGACCGATAGATCCGTTAAACAGAACATCGCCCATGATGGTGAAATTCATGTCGCGGTTGACGAAGATCACATGACCCGGCGCATGACCCGGGCAATGCAGCACCTCGAACCGGTGATCGCCGAGCGCCACCACATCGCCCTCGTTCAGAAACTGGTCGGGAACCAGCTTGCGCGCCGGAACGGTATAACCGAAGGCCGCACCGCGTGTATCGAGAACGTCGAGCAACGGCTTGTCGTCGGCATGCGGGCCGATGACCGAAGCGCCGGTCTTCTCGCGCAACTCGTCTGCACCGCCGGCATGGTCGATATGACCGTGGGTGATCCAGATTTCCGAAATCGTCACGCCCTGCTGCGCGGCAACCTCGATGATACGATCGACATCGCCGCCCGGATCGATCACGACGCCCTGTTTGGTGTCGGCATCAAAAAGAAGCGTGCAGTTCTGCTGGAAGGGGGTAACCGGAATGATACCGGCTTGAAGCATGCCCATGAAGCCTCGTCGGGTTGGGGATGAAGGAAGACCCACTATACCCGCCTTGCCTTCCCCGGCCACCCGGCAAAATCAATCCGAAACGGAATAGCGGCTTTCGGCACCGACGGAGGGCGCAAGGCAGGCACTGGCGACGAGCAGACTTGCCACGGCAAATTTCAGCGCGAAAACGGTGACGAGAACCGGACGCAGCGGATGCGAGAGGGACATTTTGCCGTCTGTCTGCACAGGGCCGTCGATTGTGGATAAGCTCATGTTATAATTCCTGTTTCCCTGTGCCTCGCAACGGACAGGGGCGGCAAAGGTTCCGTCGTCTTGCAACGATGGTCTGTTTGGTTGGTACTTGCGTCTTCTTTGTGACGGATGAAGCGGATGAACACGTCTCTGAGCATTTTTTGCGTGGGGACGACAAGCGGCGGTCATGCACATTGATGTTGATTGTTGAAGCACTTCGCGCTTTATCAAACCTGCATGAAATACGTCGCGGTGACGGCAACACGGCAGGGCCTTCCAAACGGTCGCCTTGCCACCCTGCCGCACCGCCGCTTGAAGAGGAACGCCTGGTGCCACCGGTCTCGTCTGGGAAAGCCCTCAAAAAGGTCCAGCCGCCGATGCCTGCTGTCGATGAAAGCAAGATCGACTTCGAAACCATCGAGCTGTTTTTCTTTGCCTATCGCGATTTCATTTCCGATCCCGATGCCATCCTTGAAAAGATCGGCATGGGGCGGGCCCACCACCGCGTGGTCTATTTTGTCTGCCGGCAGCCGGGCATGATGGTGACGGACCTTCTGGATACGCTGCAGATTACCAAACAAAGCCTGGCGCGGGTGCTGAAGCAGTTGATCGATAGCGGTTATATTCGCCAGATGGCGGGTGCCAAGGATCGCCGGCAGCGGCGTCTCTATCCAACCCTTGCCGGGCGCGAACTGGCGCTTGCCCTGTCGGAGCCGCAATCGAGCCGCATATGCTCGGCGCTTTCAAACCTGACGCCGGAGCAGCGCGATGGAGTGATCCATTTCCTGCGCTCCATGCGCGGGCGGGCCGAAGGGCTCACACCTGTCGAAAACGAGGTCGATTGAACATGGGGAACAACCCGGTATCTCTGCTGGACGATGCGGCCCACCTGCTGGTGGTGGATGACGACACCCGCATCCGCGACCTTTTGCACCGCTACCTGCGGGAGCAGGGTTTTCGCGTCACCGGCGCAAGCGATGCGGCTGAAGCCCGGCGCAAGCTGGAGGGGCTGGAGTTCGACCTCATCATCCTCGACGTCATGATGCCGGGCGAAACCGGCATCTCGCTCACCCAGTCGCTGCGTGACAAGCGGGCCATCCCGATTATTCTTTTGACCGCGCGGGCCGAGGCCGAATCGCGCATCGAGGGGCTGCAGGCCGGCGCCGACGACTATCTGCCAAAACCGTTCGACCCGCGCGAACTGGTGCTGCGCATCAACAACATCCTGCGCCGCAACAGCAATCCGGATACGCCGAAGATCGACCAGGTGATGTTTGGCCCGTTTACCTTTTCCATTGCCAAAAAAGAGCTGCGACGAGCGGCCGAAACCATTCGCCTGACCGATCGCGAACAGGACATCATGCTGCTGTTTGCGCTGCGCGCCGGCGACACCATTCCCCGCCACGAGTTGATCGGCGATGATGCGGAAGTGGGCGAGCGTACCATCGACGTGCAGATCAACCGGCTGCGCCGCAAGATCGAGGACGATCCGGCAAACCCCATCTATCTTCAAACCGTGCGCGGCATCGGGTACCGTCTGAGCATCGATTGAGGTCGCAGCCTTCAAGGGCTGCCCGCAACAGGCGGCCGCAGCGCCGGCCGAGAGAGACAGGATGGCGATTTTCGACAGGATCGGGCGCGATATCGGCAGGGTGAAGCCGCCAGGCTGGACCTTGCTCGGCCGTTGGCTGAAGCGGCGCATGCCAACCGGCCTTTACCTGCGCTCGGTGCTGATCGTCATCATTCCGATGCTTCTGCTGCAGACCGTGGTGGCTGCCGTCTTCATGGAGCGCCACTGGCGGCTGGTCACCGAGCGCCTGTCGCAGGCCGTCACCCGGGATATTGCCGCCATCATCGAGGTCATCCGCACCTATCCGCCGCCGGAGGACAATTATCAGCAGATCATCCGCATCGCGCGCGAAACGCTGTCCCTGAATATATCCATCGAACCGGGCGGCCAGCTGCCGCCGCCGCGCTCAAAACCGTTCTTCTCGATCCTCGATGATATTCTTGCCGACCAGATCAACCAGCAGATCCGCCTGCCCTTCTGGATCGATACGGTGGGCGACAGCCGGCTTGTGGAAATCCGCATCCAGCTCGGCGACAAGGTTCTGCGCGTCTTTACCATTCGTAACCAGACCTACGCGTCGAACACCCACATCTTCCTCGTCTGGATGTTCGGCACGTCGCTGCTGCTGATCGGCATTTCCATCCTGTTCCTGCGTGGCCAGATCCGCCCGATCCTGGCACTGGCGGATGCCGCCGAAAGTTTTGGCAAGGGGCAGAAGATGCCCGCCCCCTTCGTGCCGCGTGGCGCTGACGAGATCCGCCGTGCCGGCATCGCCTTCATCCAGATGCGCGAGCGCATCGAGCGCCAGATGGAACAGCGCACCGCCATGCTGACCGGTATCAGCCATGACCTGCGCACCATCCTCACCCGCTTCAAGCTGCAACTGGCGCTCGCCGGCGACAATCCGGATCTTGCCGGCATGGGTACCGATGTGGATGACATGCAGAGCATGCTGGAGGGGTATCTCGCCTTTGCCCGCAACGAGGCGGCGGAGGATTTCGGCGAGCTGAAGCTCAGCGAACTTCTCGAAAAGATGCGCGCCGATTTCGAGCTGCATGGCAAGACGATGACGTTTCGCGTCGAGGGGGAGGATCTTCTGTCCGTGCGTCCCGGCGCCTTCATGCGGCTGGTCGGCAACCTCGCCTCCAATGCCCGCCGTTATGCCAACAGCCTGCATGTGGAAGCCCGCCACAATTCCAAATGGCTGACACTGACCTTTGACGATGATGGCCCCGGCATTCCCGAACAATCGCGCGAGGATGTATTCAAGCCCTTCTACCGGTTGGACGAGGCGCGCAATCTGGATGCTTCCGGCACCGGCCTTGGCCTTGCCATTGCCCGCGATATCGCCCGCGCCCATGGCGGCAACGTGACGCTGGGAGACAGCCCGTCAGGCGGATTGCGCGCTGTGGTGCGGGTGCCGGCTTAAGGGTCGTCAGCGAAACAGGCGGGAGACGCGCCGTCTCACATCATCTTCATGCCGTTCGGCACCGGACGTTCCACAGCGGTCAGCACGATATCGCCGTTTTCATCGGCAAAACCGAGCGTCAGCACTTCGGAGCGGACGGGGCCGATCTGGCGGGGTGGGAAATTGACGACGCCGAGCACCTGTCGGCCAATCAGCGTCTCCGGCGTATAATGCACGGTGATCTGGGCGGACGAGCGTTTCAGACCGATCTCGGGACCGAAATCGATCTTCAGCTTGTAGGCGGGCTTGCGCGCCTCTGGAAACGCTTCCGCCTCGACAATGGTGCCGACACGGATATCGACCTTTTCGAAATCGCCCCAGGTGATCTCGTCAGCCATGCTTCACTCCCACAGAAATCAGCGTCCCAGTTCCTCGGCGCGGTCGCGCGCGGCCTTGAGTGCGGCATCAAACAGAGGCTGCATGCCATCATCAGCCATCAGCACGGCCAAAGCTGCCGCCGTCGTGCCTCCGGGCGAGGTCACGTTCTGGCGAAGCCGCGCGGCCTCCTCGGTCGAGCGGTTCAGCAACTCGCCGGCACCAGACACGGTTTCGCGCGCCAGCCGCATGGCCAGATCCGCGGGAAGGCCCAGCTTGCGCCCGGCTTCCGCCATGCATTCCACCAGATAAAAGACATAGGCCGGTCCGCTGCCCGACACGGCAGTGACCGCATCAATATCGCTCTCGGCTGCCACCCACTCCACCGGGCCGCTGACCTTCAACAGGTCATGCACGGCCTTGCGCTGCGCCTCCGACACCTTGTCATTGCCATAGGCGCCCGTGACGCCACGGCCGATCATCGCCGGCGTGTTGGGCATGGCGCGCACCATGGCGCCATCGCCAAGATAGCTTTGCAGGAAGGCAAGCGTCTTGCCGGCTGCCACCGAAACCACAACCGTATCCGGCCCGACAAGCGATGCTAGCTGCGGCAGCACCGCTTCCATCACCTGTGGCTTGACGGCGAGAAACAGGATGCCGGCCTTTACAGCCGCGGGGACAGAGGTTTCATGGCGGGCGCCGGCATTGTTGATCTCGGCGATCATCGCCTCCGATGGACCCGGATCGATGACCAGCACCGAGGCGCCGGGCACGCCGCTCTTCAGCCAGCCAGACAGCATGGCGCCGCCCATGTTTCCCGCACCGACCAGCACCACCAGCGGCGACGAGACTTCAGAGACAGAAACCGACATCAGCACTCACCCACGGTCTCAAACAGAACCGCATCCATGGCGGCCTTGGCTTCCATGCCCGACCAGACGACGAACTGGAAGGCCTGATAATAGGTTTCGCAAGCTTCGAGCGCGCTTGAGAGAAGCACCTCGACCTGCTGGTTGTTGGGTTCGGCACCACCGGCCAGAAGCAGCGACTGGCGGAAGATCACCACGTCTTCCTGGCGCCAGAGATCGAAATGGCCCATCAGCACCTGCCCGTTGACATGCGACAGAAGCCGGATCACCTCGTTGGCGCGCTGGTCGGAGACCTTGAGGTCAAAGGCGCAGGCCAGATGCAGCGCCTCGAACTCTTCCATCCACGAGAAGGATACGTGATAATCGGTCCAGTGGCCGGCGACTGTCATGGCGATTTCGTCTTCGCCCGACCGCTCGAACGTCCAGTCATTGGAGTCTGCGACGAACTCGATCATATCAACCGGGTTCGAATGACGTTCAATCTGCATCTCTAAGAGGCTCATACGGCACCTTCTCAACCGGAATGATAGCGACATGCGTGTTTGCTTTGAGAAACATGAGGGATGAACGCGGACACTGACCCGGAAAACCAAACTCTTCGATGATCGTCCCGCCGGCCGAAACGGGAAGGCTCATGGAAAAGAGCCTGCGGATCGTTCGGTCGTCGTTTCGAATCATCATTTAAAATCAGTGTATAGGGAGCGAGTCCCAGCACCAGCCCCCGCACCCCGTTTTTGCGGGGACGACTCACATCGACGCTTCGTTCGGGAGATCAGCCACGGCGGTTAAACGACTCTGCGGGCAGAGTTTTTCGGCTGTGTCCACAGGCTGTAAAAATCCCGGGACAAACTTTTTAGGAAAGCCGTCAAGCCCAAAAAGAAAACGCGGCGCCTCGTTTTGGAAGCACCGCGTGGTATTGCCGTAGAATAGGGTAAATATCAGCTGTTGCTTGCGGCAAGCTTTGCTTCGAGCGCCTCAAGACGAGCCTTCAGCGCATCGTTTTCGTCTCGTGCCTTGATGGCCATTTCGCGCACCACGTCGAATTCCTCACGGCGAACGAGATCCATATTGTTGAGAAACCGTTCTGCCTGCGCCTGGAAAGCCGTTTCCACTTCGCGACGCACGCCCTGGGCCGCACCTGCGGCATCGGTCATCAGTCGCGCGAATTCATCCATCATGCGGTTCGTTCCGGTCGACATTGCCTCGATCTCCCGTTGATGCGCCGCAGCGCGGCGACCTGTCTGTTAACTCCTGACGAGGTAGGGTGTGGCCTGCCTCCTTGCAAGGAGATTCGCGCCCCTTGCCGCAATTCGTCCCACTTCACGCTCGAAGAGGATGGGCAAGAAGCGGTGGCCTTGGGAGGCATTCCTTTTTGCAAAACCTTGAGGCAACAGCACCCGAATTCTTCTATTGCGGTGGTTTTGTTATGTTTTTCGAGCGTATCGTTCGGTCCGGAAATCAGTTAGGCCTTGACCGGTCGAGGGCGGAAAGTCATGTTCCCGCCCGATACGGCACATCGGCCGAGGGATATTAAACCTTGTATTCACCATCATCTTTCCTCGCCATCATGCCTTTTCCGAATATCGATCCGATTGCGTTTTCCATCGGCCCGCTTTCGGTTCACTGGTATGGACTGGCTTATGTCGCCGGCATTTTCCTCGGCTGGTTTTATGCGCGCGCGCTGGTGTCGCGGCCCGATCTCTGGCCGGCGGGCATGGCGCCGACATCTAAGGAAAAGCTAGACGATTTCCTCGTCTGGGTGGCAGCCGGCATCGTGCTCGGCGGCCGCATCGGTTATATCCTGTTCTATGATCTGCCGGCCGTCGTCGAAAATCCCATCCGCGCGCTGCAGATCTGGAACGGCGGCATGTCCTTCCATGGCGGGCTGATCGGCACGACGATTGCGATGATCCTGTTTGCCCGCCGCAACGGTATTGCCGTCTGGAGCCTGTTTGATCTGGTGGCAACGGTTGCCCCCTTCGGCCTGTTCTTCGGCCGCATCGCCAATTTCATCAATGGCGAACTGTGGGGCCGCATCAGCGATGTGCCCTGGGCGGTGGTGTTTCCGACCGGCGGACCCTTTGCCCGCCATCCAAGCCAGCTTTATGAAGCGCTACTTGAGGGAATCGTGTTATTGATCATTCTCAGATTGATGACGCATGGCCTGAAGGCGCTCAGAACTCCCGGCGTCGTCTGTGGCGTTTTCGTCTGCGGTTACGCATTGTCGCGCATTTTCGTCGAATTCTTCCGGGAGCCGGATCCACAGCTCGGTTATCTCGCCTTCGGCTGGCTGACCATGGGCATGGTCCTTTCGGTTCCGATGCTGCTGATCGGCGTTGTTTCCATCTGGCGCGGCCGCCGTGCCGCCGCACATATCTGACGCGAGGACGAGGCTTCCGTGACCACGCCACTTGCAGACAAGATCAAGAACCTTATCCGGGCAAACGGCCCGATCAGCGTAACCGACTATTTCGCCCTTTGCCTGGCAGATCCCGACCATGGCTATTATCGCACACGCGAGCCCTTCGGCCGCAATGGCGATTTTGTGACAGCCCCCGAGATCAGCCAGTTGTTCGGCGAGATGCTTGGCATTTTCATGGTGCATGCCTGGCAGCAGCACGGCAAACCGACGCCGGTCAACCTCGTGGAAATCGGCCCCGGCCGCGGCACGATGATGCTCGACATGCTGCGTGCCATCGCGAAATTGGCGCCGGCCCTGCATGAGGCGCTGAGCGTTCATCTCGTGGAAACCAGCGACCGCCTGCGCGGTGTGCAGCGTGTCACGCTCGAAGCCTATTCCGCCAAGATCACCTGGCATTGGGCTTTTGAGGACGTCCCCGGCGGATTTACGCTGATTGCCGCAAACGAGCTGTTCGACGCCATTCCGATCCGCCAGTTCGTCAAGACACCGACCGGTTTTCGCGAACGTATGGTCGGCCTCGACGCGGATGGTGGCCTGTCGTTCGGCATCGGCATGGCCACACTTGATCCAGCCCTCCTGCCCTCCTCTCACGGTTCGGAACGCGACGGCGCGATCTTTGAGATATCTCCCGCCCGCCAGGCGGTGATGAGCACGCTCTGCGACCGCCTGAAACGGGATGGCGGCACCGCCGTCATTATCGACTACGGGCATATGGTGACAAATTTCGGCGACACGCTGCAGGCTGTGCTGCGCCACGATTATGACCCGCCGCTTGCCCATCCCGGCGATGCGGACCTGACGAGCCACGTCGATTTCGAGGATCTGGCGCGCATTGCACGTAGCACCGGCATCCGCATCAACGGCTGCCTGCATCAGGGCGACTTCCTCTATGGGCTTGGACTTGGCGAACGGGCCGCAAAGCTGGCGCGCGGCAAAAGCGAGGCAGAACAGCGCGCCATCGGCGTTTCCGTCGACCGTCTCGCCAATGCCGGCGAAGGCCGGATGGGCGAGCTTTTCAAGGTCATGGCCGTCTCCAGTCCCGCCGTGACGCTTGCGCCGTTCCGCCCTGTCCGCGACTGACGCGGCCGCTCCACGGTTGACATCGCGCCGGCCCCCGGTCCACATTCTGCTTCGAAAACGAAGCAGCCGGGCGCCCGCGACACTGCGCCCTGCCGGCGCAGCGCACCATCCTTCACCTCCCAGAGACGGACAGATTTCAAGCCCATGCAGGATCCAACGCCGATCGAGAGCCCCTTGCTGGCTCGATGCACCCAGGATGGCATTCGCCACGGGTTTTTCACGCGCCAGGGCGGCGTATCGAAGGGCATCTACGAAGGCTTGAATGTCGGGCTCGGCTCGCGTGACATGCGCGACGACGTGGTGGAAAACCGGCGCCGGGTGGCTGCCTATTTCGGCCAGCCGCTGGAGCGCCTTGCCACCGTCAACCAGGTCCATTCTCCGGATGTTATGACCGTTGATGCTGCTTATGCCGGCGAGCGCCCGAATGCCGATGCGCTGGTGACGGCAACGCCGGGCGTGGTGCTGGGTGTGCTTGCCGCCGATTGCGGCCCCATCCTGTTTGCCGATCCGAAAAACCGGGTGATTGGCGCTGCCCATGCCGGCTGGAAGGGCGCGCTTTATGGCGTTGCCGAAAACACCATTGCCGCGATGATCGCGCTTGGCGCCGAACGCCAGGCTATCCTCGCCTGCCTCGGCCCATCGATCGCACAGGCAAGTTATGAGGTCGGCCCGGAATTTTTTGCGCGGTTCATGGATGAAGATCAGCGCTTTGCCGCCTTCTTCTCGCCCTCGCAAAAGGCCGGACATTACCAGTTCGATCTTCCGGGGCTGACCACAGAGCGCCTGCGCGATGCAGGCGTTACAGCGGAAAACCTCGATATGGACACCTATCCCGATTCTCAGCGCTTCTTTTCCTATCGCCGCACCACCCATGCCGGCGAGCCGGACTACGGGCGCCAGATATCGGCCATCGCAATCATGGAGGAATAACATGGCCCTGCATTTCGAACGCAGCGAATATGCCGCCCGGCTGGAGCGCCTGACTGGCGCCATGCAGGCGGAAAAGCTCGATGCCATGCTGCTGTTTGCCCAGGAAAGCATGTACTGGCTGACCGGCTATGACACGTTCGGCTACTGTTTCTTCCAGTGCCTGGTGGTGAAGGCCGATGGCACGATGTCGCTGATCACCCGCTCGGCGGACCTGCGCCAGGCGCGCCATACCTCCATCCTCGAGAACATCCACATCTGGGTCGACCGGGTGAATGCCGATCCGACGGTGGACCTCAAGAACCTGCTCTCCGAGATGGACCTGCTCGGCTGCCGCATCGGCGTGGAATATGACACGCATGGCATGACCGGCCGCGTCGCCCGTCTCCTCGACAATCAATTGTCCACGTTCGGCGACATCATCGATGCCTCCCATGTGGTAAGCCGCCTGCGGCTGGTAAAAAGTGCCGCCGAGATCGCCTATGTGGAGCGGGCAGCCGTACTGGCTGACGATGCGCTGGATGCAGCATTACCCCTGATCACAGCCGGCGGCAGCGAGGCGGATATCCTGGCGGCCATGCAGGGTGCGGTGTTCTCAGGCGGCGGCGATTATCCCGCCAACGAATTCATCATCGGTTCCGGCGCCGACGCGCTGCTCTGCCGCTACAAGGCCGGACGCCGGACCCTGGACGCCCAGGATCAGCTGACCCTGGAATGGGCGGGTGCCAGCGCGCATTACCATGCCGCCATGATGCGCACCGTGCTGATCGGCGAACCAACCACCCGCCATCGCGAATTGTACAATGCCTGCCGCGAAACGATCCTTGCCATCGAGGAGGTCTTGCGACCGGGCCATACCTTCGGCGACGTCTTCGACACCCATGCCCGCATCATCGATGAGCGTGGCCTGACGAGACACCGCCTCAACGCCTGCGGTTATTCGCTCGGCGCGCGCTTCTCGCCTTCCTGGATGGAACACCAGATGTTCCACCTCGGCAATCCGCAGGAAATCCTGCCTGATATGTCGCTCTTCGTGCACATGATCATCATGGATTCCGACAGCGGTGCCGCCATGACCCTCGGGCACACTTACCTCACCACACAAGAAGCGCCAAAAACACTCTCCCGGCATAGTCTCGACATGCTTGCCCGTTAAATAAAAATCCACAGAATTACAGTAATACAAAGAGTATAATATGATAAAATATTGACTCCACCGAAACAGCTCCCCTAAAGATGATCATTCAGTACACGGAATGGGGGCACAGGCATGGGGCAATTGCAACGGATTGGACCGCGGCTTGTCGCGGTAACGATGACGTTGCTATGCGCCGGCTGCAGCGATTCCTACCGTATGGCGCCACGCGCCGATGTGGGACAGCAGTCCTATGGACGCTATACCTCCACGCGGGGGAGCAACGCCGACCGGCGCGCCACCCCGACCTATCGCAATGGAACCCGCCCGACCTATTCCAGCCAGGCCTATCGCAATCCCCGCACCTATAGCCGCTACGACGGCGTCGCGACCGGAGGTGTTCCCGCTTATAATGGTTACGCACCGAACTGGAACGCGCCGGCCAATGCGGGACCTTACAACGCGCCAAACAGCTATGTGGCGCCAAACGGGTATGGGGCGCCCAACGGCTACACGAATGGCTGGAACGCCGCGCCGGCCCAGACCTATCCTCCTCAGGCCTATCCGCCGCAAGCCTATCCACCGCAATTCTATCCGCAGCAAGGTTATCCGCAGCCGGTCTATCCGCAGCAGGCCTATCCGCAGCCTGTTTATCCGGGACAGGCCTATCCGGCACCGACCTATCCGGCCTCAATCTACCAGCCTTTTCCGGCTCCGGCCTATCCGCCTTACCCGCAACCAGCCTATCCGCCGCGGCCGGCCTCCTACGCCAACCCGCCCTATGGCGCCGTCACCCCCTCCTATGACGGCGGATCCGCCTATCCGAACAGTGGCGACAATGGCGGATATAGCAGCCGGCCACTCTCGCAGGCAGCGCCCCTGGACGATGAGGGCAGCAGGCTGGATGAGGGAAGGCTGTCAACCTCGAGCACACCCGCCTTGCGCACCGCCGGCAACAGAACAGCGCCGCGCACCGTGCAGAGCGCCCCCCTGCCGCCGCCTGCCCAAAGGAAGAGTTATACGGCGCCCACCGCGGCGCGGGCAGCGCCTCAAACGCTGGAAGCACAGGCCCGTGCCGTCGACCAGGGCCGGCGTTCGCCGGCTGCGTCCGCACCGCTCCCCCAAAGACGTCCGTCGGTTGCCGCCAGCAAGCGCGCGACCACTCCGGAAAAACCGAAGGCGGCGCCCACCCGGCAATCGACCTCTCGGCCGGTCAATGAGGCGGCCTCACTTGGGCCCGTCAGGAGCGATACGATCCGCTTCCTGCCGATCATTGGGGCACCTGCAACGATTGTCACGCCATTGTCGCGCCACCTGGCAAATGCGGCGCGTGCTAGTGGCATCGTCATCAAGGCGGCAAATGTCGACAATGGCAGCCATTTCCTCAAAGGTTATCTTGCGACCTTTCGCAGTGGCGACGGCGTGACCGTCTCCTATGTCTGGGACGTGCTGGACAAAACCGGAGAGCGCCTGCACCGCATCCAGGGAAAACAGGACATTGCCTATGCCGGCGGCGATCTCTGGGCTGCCGTACCCGGCAGAACCCTCCAGACGATTGCGCAGGACACGATCGCCGCCTACCGGCGATGGCAGGGTGCGCAAACAAGCTGAATGGAGCAGGATCCGGCCCCAACTTCACGCACCGTTCACAAAAAATGGGTGATGTCAGTCGTTCAGTCTTGCATTCGAGTGCAGCAACGGTAAAAGGCCCGCATCCAGCGTGACAACAGGCGGACCCCAATGAAGGTTTTCGCAGGGAATTCGAACCGGCATCTTGCCGACGCGATCTGTTCCTATCTTAATGTGCCTCTTGGCAAAGCCACCGTCAAACGGTTCGCAGACCAGGAAATTTTCGTCGAGATCCAGGAGAACGTGCGTGGCGAAGATATCTTCGTCGTGCAACCCACCTCGTTCCCGGCCAATGACCATCTGATGGAACTGCTGATCATGATCGACGCCTTTCGTCGATCTTCGGCGCGGCGCATCACTGCAGTGCTTCCCTATTTCGGTTATGCCCGCCAGGACCGCAAGGCCGGCCCGCGCACGCCGATCTCGGCCAAGCTGGTGGCAAATCTGATCACAGAAGCCGGTGCCGACCGCGTGATGACGCTCGACCTGCATGCCGATCAGATCCAAGGCTTCTTCGATATCCCGACAGACAACCTCTACGCCGTGCCGATCCTCGCCCGTGACGTGAAGGAAAACTACGACCTCAACAACGTGATGGTCGTCTCGCCAGACGTCGGCGGCGTGGTGCGTGCCCGCGCGCTTGCCAAGCGCTTGGGCTGCCAGCTGGCCATCGTCGACAAGCGGCGCGAGCGCGCCGGCGAATCCGAAGTGATGAACGTCATCGGCGATGTCACCGGCAAGGACTGTCTGCTGATCGATGACATCGTCGATTCGGGCGGAACGCTGTGCAATGCCGCCGAAGCCCTTTTGAAGAACGGCGCAACCAGCGTCACTGCCTATATCACGCACGGCGTTCTCTCCGGTGGCGCGGTGGCCCGCGTCTCGTCGTCAAAGCTGCGAGAACTGGTGATCACCGACAGCATCCAGCCGACGACGGCCGTCCAGTCCGCGCCCAATATCCGCGTCGTCTCGACCGCAGCCCTGCTCGGCGAAGCGATCAACCGCACCGCGCTCGAACAATCCGTTTCTAGCCTGTTCGATTAATCGCGATGCTTACCATTCCGACGACCAACGCCGTCCCCAGGGGCGGCGTTTTCGTTTGTATAAAACGCGGATTGAAGTGGAAATGGCCGCAGGACAAGGCTTTTGCTTGCCAGCCTGCCCCACTTGGTCTATAGGCCCCTCGTCCGCGTAGACACCCTTGGAGGCAACGCGGATGAAGCGCATCGGACGATGCCCTTCTGATCCGTCGCAGAGCGTAAGCACAGCAGACGGGTTCTCCAAATAACCTCGAAAGGATATGCCATGAGCCACGCATCTTATGAGCTCAAGGCCGAGGCGCGCGAACGGGTTGGTAAGGGGTCCTCCCGTGAACTTCGCCGCAACGGTTTGATTCCCGCTGTCATCTATGGTGACAAGCAGGCCCCGATTTCCATCGCTCTGTCCACCAATGAGGTGACGAAGCGCATCCACGCCGGCGGTTTCATGACCACCGTCGCTTCCATCGTGCTCAACGGCGAAAAGATCTCCGTTCTGCCGAAGGATTACCAGCTTGATCCGGTGCGCGATTTCACCATGCACGTGGATTTCCTGCGCGTTTCCGCAGACAGCCAGGTCACCGTTGACGTTCCGGTCCACTTCATCAACGAAGAAAAGTCCGGCATCAAGATCGGCGGCGTGCTGAACATCGTTCGCCACACCGTTGAAATGGATTGCCCGGCCAACGACATCCCGGAATTCATCACCGTCGACCTCGACGGCTTCCAGATCGGCGACAGCATCCACATCTCGGCCGTCAAGCTGCCGAAGGGCGCAACGCCGACGATCACCGATCGCGATTTCACCATCGCTACGATCGTTGCTCCGGCTGGCGGCACGACCGAAGAAGAAGCGACTGCCGAATAAGCTTTACGCTGATCAGCATTCTTTGAACCCGCTTCCGGCAACGGAGGCGGGTTTTTCTATTCCGCTTCACAAGCTTTGCCGCAAAAACCCCATGTTTATCTGTCGATAAGCTGAAGGATCCCATGCATCGTGCAGCAAAGATCCGTCTCCGCCGGCAAAAGGGCTGGCAAGAGGTTGACAGCCGCATTGCGGTATCTGCCAATCGGGTTTTAATATTGCTTAAGGAAAGAGTGGAACGATGCCCGCTCGACAGGCATGATCTCAAGATAAAGAAAATAGCGGGAGCCTTGGTCTGAGCTGATGCGTCACTCCGTAGAGAGCCGTTTCATTGCGATTATATCCGGCGCTCTCCTGATCGTCGTCGCACCGCTGTTTACGCTTTTCCTCGCCCTGTCTTCGCAGCAGGCGACGCAGAGCCTAAAGGAGCGCGTCGACATTCGCCTGCAGGCCAATGCACAGGCGCTCAGCAAGCCGCTCTGGGATCTGGATCTCGACAGCATTCGTATGATCACGGCAACGCTGATCGGCGAACCGGGCATTCGGGTCGTGCAGGTCAGCGATACGCTGGGCAAGCTCGACGTTACCGAAAGCAATCTGCGGGGCAGCGGCGAACGCCTCGACAAGACGATGCAGGCCATCCAGTACCGCTCGACAGACGGGCTGCACGACGTCGGCACGCTCACCATCTATTACAACAAGGTCGGGCTTTTTTCGGCGCTCAACGCCATGGAACTCGCCTTCATTTCCATCTTCATGCTGGCAATTTTGACGGTCTTCGTCACGGCTATCTTCGGCAATCGCATCATGGTCATCCGCCCGCTGATGCGACTGACGGCGGCCATCGAAGCCACGCGCCGGCTTGGCTCGCGCCACCATGTCGACTGGCGCTCCACCGACGAGATGGGGCGGCTGGCGCAAAGCTTCAACGAAATGCAGACCCAGCTGGAACGCGAGGAGCGCGAGTTGAAGCGCGCCCACCAGCAGACCACCGAAACCTATAACCTGACGCCCGCCATGCTGTTTTCGCTCAACAGCGACGACATGATCTGGGCCGTCAGCGATTATTGGCTGCTGGCCACAGACTATGCGCGCAAGGACGTTCTGGGCCATCCCTTCATCGACCTCATCGTTCCTGCCGACCGCATGCGCTACCGGGCGCGCAAGCAGCAGGTGCGCACGAGCGGCAGCGCCTGCGAGATAACCGTGGGCTTTCTCTGTGCTGACGGACGCGTCATGGATGTGCTGATCCTCGAGACGGAACTGCACACCTCCGGCAGCGATCAGCCGACCTCGCTCAGCGTGATGACCGATGTGACCGAACTGAAGCAATCGGAACAGCGCAACAGGCGCCAGGCGATATCCGATCACCTGACCGGACTTTTGAATCGCCAGGGGTTCGAGGCCGTTCTGGACGAGAAGATTGCCGAAGCTGACACCGCCGGATCGCAGATCGCCTGCCTGTTCATCGACCTCGACCGCTTCAAGTCGATCAACGACACGCTCGGCCATACGGCGGGCGATAGCGTTCTGTGCCAGTTTGCCAGGCGCATCACGCCGCTGATCCAGGTGGACGACATCGCCTCGCGTCTTGGCGGCGACGAATTTGCGCTGCTGGTCACCGGCCACGGTGCCGAAGAGCGGGCAAACGCGATATGCCAGAAGATCGTCGACCTGTTCGACGTGCCGTTTCAGGCAGATGGCACGGCCGTGCGCCTCAGCGCCAGCATCGGCCTCGCTTTCTATCCGCGCCATGCCCAGCTTGCCGCAGAACTGCTGCAGAAGGCCGACATGGCGATGTATACCCGCAAACGCGACGGCAAGAACGGTGCCGTCATCTATAACGAAGCCATTCTGGATCGGGCGCGCGAACGGGCCGAGATCGAAAGCGACATCACCGTTGCCCTGGCTGCAAACTGGTTCGAATCGCATTTCCAGCCGATCGTCGATGTCGCGACCCGCCGCATTGTCGGTTTCGAGGCGCTGATGCGTCTTCGCCATCCGCGCAAGGGCCTGCTCTCGCCCTCCAGCATTATCGAAGTGGCCGAGGAAACCGGTTCGATCAACCAGATCGGCAATCTGGTGCTTGAGGACGCGCTGTCCAACCTGGCGCGCATTTCAGCCCTTCCCGGCATGGATAAAACCTATGTGGCGGTGAATTTTTCGCCCTTGCAGTTCGAGCCAAGCCTTCCCGCGCGACTGGCAGCACTGGTTTCCCGCCACAATATCATGCCGCACCGACTGGTGGTTGAAATCACCGAGGCCGTGCTGATGCATGACGATCCGAAGGTGCGCAAGATCCTCGATGAAATCCATGCCTTCGGTTGCCGCATCGCCCTTGATGATTTTGGCACAGGCTATTCCTCGCTGAGTTACATGAGCCGCTTCCCGGTCGATATCGTCAAGATCGACCAGTCCTTCATCCGCTCCATCGGCGCCGATGCCTCCGAAGTCGGGCAGAAGAACCGCATGCTGGTGGAAGGCATCAGCGCCATCTCGCACAAAATGAACTGCACGGTGATTGCAGAAGGCGTGGAAACCCGCCGGCAGCACGAGCTTTTGAAGCAGATCGGCGTCGATTGCGCGCAAGGATTTCTGTTTTCCCTGCCCCGCAGCATCGAGGACCTGATGGCTGATCTTTCAAGCTCTGCAGCACCACTGGAAAGCCTGACAGGATGAGTTCATACTGAAAGATCAAGCGGGTTCGGGGGAAGCGGCATGAAGTGTCTGATTGCAATCTTCTGCATGCTGGCCGGGCCGGTCTCGGCCGCAAGCCTGACCTTTACCACCGAATCCTATCCGCCCTTCAGCTTTCTCGGCCCGGACGACGTGCCGCGCGGTGCAGGCGTGGAACAGGTCAATGGAATCATGAAGGGCATCGGTTCCGATATGAACTATAAGATCGAGGTTCTGCCCTGGGCGCGGGCACTGGCACTGGCCGAAACGCAGCCGGATCATTGCGTCTTTGCCACGGCGCGCACGGCGGAGCGGGAAAACCGGTTCCAATGGGTCGGCCCCCTGCACATCGACCGCAACGTACTGGTGAAGCGCGCCGGCAGCCCCGTTCATGCGCCAACCCTTGAGGCGGCCAAGGCCTACCGCATCGGAACCCAACGCGAAGACTATACGCAGGAAATCCTGCGCCGGAAGGGTTTTACAGAAATCGACCTCAGCGCAAGCTTTGACCTCACCCTTGCAAAATTGCTCGGAGGACGCATCGACATGATGCCGATGTCAGACGGCGTGGTGCGCAAATTGCTGAAGGAGGGACAGCCGATCGAGCCGGTTGTCGCTCTGTCACTGCAGCAATTGTCTATTGCCTGCAACAAAAGTGTCTCGGTCACGCTGATCGAGCGCATGCAGGCATCGCTCGACCGCTTGAACGCCAATGGCATGCGCGACAAGATCTACCGCGCCTATGGCCTGACGCCCGTGCGGTGATCCCCGCCAAACCATCTGACGCCGAAGGGACGAGGGACTGAAGCAGGGGCCAGGATTTTGCCAAAAATACTTGACTTCCGGCCCGTTTCGCGGTCCCAGACGCGCAGCGTAATGGCCACCGGTTTCAACGGCCACCCTGTTCAACGGCCAGCGCGTCGAGGAAACGTCACATGTTCATCATCGCCGGCCTCGGCAATCCGGGCGCCAAATATTCCGGCAATCGCCACAATATCGGGTTCATGGCGGTCGATGCCATCCAGCGCCGTCAGGGATTTGCCCCGTGGTCGAAGAAGTTCAAGGCAGAAATTTCCGAAGGCGAAATTGGCGCGGAAAAGGTGCTGCTGATCAAGCCGCAGACCTTCATGAACCTGTCCGGCGAGGCCGTCGGCGAAGCCATGCGCTTCTACAAGCTTCAGCCACAGGACATTATTGCCATCTATGACGAGCTGGATCTCGTGCCCGGCAAGGCCCGGATCAAGACGGGCGGCGGCCATGGCGGGCACAATGGCGTCAAATCGCTCGATGCCCATTGCGGGCGCGAGTATCGCCGTCTGCGGCTCGGCATCGGCCATCCCGGCTCCAAGGAGCAGGTGCAGAACCATGTGCTCGGCGATTTCGCCAAGGTCGACCGCGTCTGGCTCGACCCGCTGCTCGAGGCACTCGCCGACAATGCCGACATGCTGGTGAAGGGCGAGGATTCGCAGCTGATGAACAAGCTGGCGCTGGCCGTCGGTGCCAAACCGGACGACGAGCCCAAAAAGGCAAAGACGTCGGAAAAGCCGGGTGGCGGCCAGTCGCATATTCGCGCTGCCCGCAATTTTGCCCAGCCAAAAGCGCTGCCGACATCAGGTCCGATGGCCGACATGCTGAAGAAGATGTTTGGCCCGAAGGACAAGGATTGATGACGGGAGGCGCGCAGCTATCGATCCGCCCCGCCGGTCCGCACGACCTTGCATCGCTGCTTGCTCTTTACCGTGAGCTTAACCCCACAGATCCCCAGGTCTTGCCGCAGACCGCGCACGCACGTTACCATGCGATGCTGTCGCATCCGGGCCTCCACGTCTTTCTCGGGCTGTCGGCGGATGTTGCCGTATCAACGGCGACGCTGCTGGTGATCCCCAACCTGACCCGAAACGCCCGTCCCTATGGGCTGATCGAAAATGTCGTGACGCTTTCTGCCTCTCGCGGCAAGGGTTATGCCCGCGCCGTCATCCGTCATGCGGTGGCGCATGCTTTTGCCGCAGACTGCTACAAGGTCATGCTGCTGACCGGGCGCCAGAGACCCGAGGTGCTTCGTTTTTACGAAAGCTGCGGTTTTGCGCAGAACAAGGCCGGCTTTCAGATCCGCAACGACTGACCGAGGGCCGGCTTGCTGTTACTCCTGACAGCAGAACACGACGGGTATGAAAAACACCCCACAACGCGGGCTCTGCGTAAACCTCATGCGTATAAATTGCTGCCATGCAGCATCCTGTCGCGATAATCCTTGAAGTTTCGCCAATATAGCTTATGTTGAACGCATACGTTTACAGCCTTTTCGGCTACCTGATCATCCTTGCCTCCTAGGCTGCTTGGCGACCCACAGATTTTGCGAACGTTCCAGAACTTCAGCCCGAGCGGCTGGAGTGCGCCAGCAAATCCATTTCTTGCGCGCCACACCCGGATTTCAAGGATATTATCATGATGCAATCACCCCGTACCGCAGCCACGCTTCTGTTTGCCCGCCCTGAGGCAGATGCCGGCTCCAATGCCGCCAAGCTTCAGGCCCTGCGCAACAGCCAGGCGCTTCGGCTGCGCGAACGCAAGATGACCGAAAAGCAGGAGCGCCTGGACAAAAGGGCGTCGCACCTGCAACCCACCGGCTGACCCGTTTCGCCGGTTTTCAAGAAGACGACCCAACCCCGATTGAAGGCCCATTGACGGCCGCAGGATATATTGACGTGGCAAACATCGACTATAATGCAAGCGCCGGGCTTTATCCGTGCAAGACCAACAAGCGCACCACCCGCGTGCGTTACAGACGTTTCGACACCGTGGCCGAAGCCGTGCGCTTTGCCATCGAGGACATGCCCGACGTGCAGTTGCGCGGTTGCGTGCTGGAAGTGGACGAGACCCGTTTCGACGGCAACGGCATCCGCCGCCTTTATGACGCGCAGGACTACCCGCTGCTGCGCCGCGCTTGACGGTTCGTGTCACGGATGCGGGCGGTCATCGACGCATCCGCCCGGCGCCGCAAGAGACTGCGGATGACCGGGAGACAATAATCGAATGACGATATTTTCCGTTCGCCACATCACCGAATATGTCTACAAGCGGCCGGTCGCCTTCGGGCAGCACCGACTGATGTTTCGGCCACGCGACAGTTTTGACCAGACGCTGCTCAGTTCCGATCTCGCCATCCATCCGCCGCCGCAATCGGTGCGCTGGATCCATGATGTGTTCGGCAATTGCGTGGCGCTGGTTTCGTTTTCCGGCCGGGCCAAAAAACTTCGTTTCGAAACCAATATCCGTCTGGAGCATTCAGAGCAGGTGGCGCTCGACTTGCAGATCGACGACGAGGCCCTCACCTATCCCTTTGCCTATGATCCGGAAGAGGCGCCGGATCTGGAGCGCGTCATTGCGCGGCATTTTCCCGATCCCGACGACAGTCTCGGCCGCTTTGCCCGCCAATTCCTGCGGCCGGGCCAGCCGACCGAAACCGGGCATGTGCTGATGACGCTCTGTTATGCCATCCACGAAAGCTTCACCTATGCGCGCCGGCACGAACACGGCACGCAGACACCGCTTGAGACACTGTCGCTGCGCCGTGGCACCTGCCGCGACTTTGCGCTGCTGATGATGGAGGCTGCCCGGGCTCTCGGCATGGCGGCGCGTTTCGTCACCGGTTATATCTACGTGCCCGATCGCGATGGCTCGACCACGCTCGGCGGCGGATCGACCCATGCGTGGTGTCAGGTTTACCTGCCCGGCGCCGGATGGGTGGAGTTCGATCCGACCAATGGCATCGTCGGGAACCGGGATCTTATCCGCGTCGGTGTGGCGCGAGACCCACGTCAGGCCGTGCCACTTTCCGGCAGTTACGACGGCGAAGCCTCCGATTTCGACGACATGGTGGTGCAGATCAACGTGACGACTGAACAAAACGACAGACGACTGACCGGCTGAACGGAACAACAAGCACCGAACGCCGTTGCCCGCATGACTTTCCTCCCTCCTCGCTCAAGGATATCGATCCATGAAAATTCGCGCGGGCTTTCGCCTGAGCTACGAATGCCCGCAGGACACGGCCATGCTGCTGGTTCTCAACATTCACCCTTCGCGCCGGGCGGACCTTTTTGGCGAGCAGACGCTGAGTTTCGACCGGCCGATCGAGGCCCGTGGTTATATTGACGGGTTCGGAAATGCCTGCAGCCGCATCGTGGCACCGGCCGGCGTGACCACGATCACCACCGATTTCGAGATCTATGACGGCGGCCTTGCCGATCCCATCCCCGAAAATGCCTACCAGCACGAGATCAAGGATCTGCCGGACGAGGTTCTGGTCTTCCTGCTCGGCAGCCGTTACTGCGACACGGACCGCCTGGCCGATTTTGCCTGGAAGACGTTTTCCGACACGCCGATGGGCTGGCCGCGTGTGAAGGCCATTCTCGATTTCACCCACAACCACATTACTTTCGATTACCAGAAAGCCGATCCACTGCGCACAGCCTTTGGCGGTTTCACCGATCGCACCGGCGTGTGCCGCGATTTCGCGCATCTTGCCGTCACACTGTGCCGCTGCATGAACATTCCGGCGCGCTATTGCACCGGCTATCTCGGCGATATCGGCGTGCCCACGGATGTGAACCCGATGGATTTCAGCGCCTGGTTCCAGGTCTATCTCGGCGGAAGCTGGCACACGGTGGATGCGCGCCATAACAAGCCGCGCATCGGCCGCATCCTGATGGCAACCGGCCGTGACGCGACCGACGTAGCGCTGACGACGGCCTTTGGCCCGGCCATCCTCCGGCATTTCGAAGTGATCACCGACGAGATCCCGGCACAGACGATGTGACGGCTGTGTTTCGGTTGGTTGTCGCAGGCGGAAACGATTTTCCCGCTTGCGACGGCTCTCCGGATCACTCTTCCGGCTCGGCCTTGAACATCAGCGGAAAACCCGCCTCCTTGGCCAGATCCATCGCCTCGGAGACTTTTGTCTCGGCAATATCCTTGGCGCAGACGACGACAACGCAGGAGCCGAGCTTGTGCGCTGTCATCATCACCCGGTGGCCGGCATCTTCCCCGATACGGAAAACAACCTTCAGCACCAGCGTGACGAATTCGCGCGGCGTATAATCGTCGTTGAAGAGAATGACCTTGTAGAGCTTGGGGCGCTCCAGCTTCGTTGTGCTCTTCGGCTTGAGTGTGGTTCCGTTCGCCATGGCGGCGGGCCTCCTGTGTCACCTGAGGTGGTGCAGCCGGGATTTGATGTGAAGGATCATTCGCGTGCGTGCAACGGTATCGCAGCGTTTCTCTCTTCAAAATAGGAAGAGTCTTGGCCCGCAGCAAGTGGCCAAGTGCTTTCAATGGCCGGAAACACGGCGGAATGGCAAGGCGCCCTTGACCCCATGCCGCGTTTCCCCCATAGCCAGACTAAATCGAAATCAAGGACAGGTGGAACCCTTATGGGCTTCAAGTGCGGTATCGTGGGCCTGCCGAATGTCGGCAAATCCACCCTTTTCAACGCGCTGACCAAAACGGCGGCAGCGCAGGCGGCAAACTATCCCTTCTGCACCATCGAGCCGAACACCGGCGAAGTGGCGGTTCCGGATCCGCGCATGCAGAAGCTTGCATCCGTTGCGGGCTCCAAGGAAATCATCCCCACCCGCATCTCCTTCGTGGATATTGCGGGCCTGGTGCGCGGCGCCTCCAAGGGCGAAGGTCTCGGCAACAAGTTTTTGGCCAACATCCGCGAAGTGGATGCCGTGGTGCATGTGCTGCGCTGCTTCGAAGATGATGACATCACCCATGTCGAAGGCCGTATCAACCCGGTCGGCGATGCCGAGACGATCGAGACCGAGCTGATGCTCGCCGACCTCGAAAGCCTCGAGCGCCGCGTCGAGCAGACCCGCAAGCGCGCCGCGTCGAAGGACAAGGATTCGGTTGCCCAGTTGCCGATCATGGAAGCGGTCGTCAAGCTCTTGAACGAGGGCAAGCCTGCCCGCCTGCTGCTGCAGACGCTGGCGGCCGACGAGATCGAGATCCTGAAGGGCCTCAATCTCTTGACCTCGCACCCGGTTCTCTACGTCTGCAACGTGGCGGAAGCCGATGCGGTCGATGGCAATGCCCACACCAAGGCTGTGGCCGAAATGGCCAAGTCGCAAGGCGCCGAATGCGTCATCATTTCGGCGGCCATCGAATCGGAAGTGGCGCAGCTGCCGGAGGAAGAGTCCAAGGAATTCCTCTCGGCTCTCGGCCTTGAGGAAGCCGGTCTCGACCGTCTGATCCGTGCCGGCTACAACCTGCTTCACCTCATCACGTACTTTACCGTTGGCCCCAAGGAAACCCGCGCCTGGACCATCGTGCGCGGCACGAAGGCACCGGCCGCCGCCGGCGTCATCCATACGGATTTCGAACGCGGCTTCATCCGCGCCTTCACCATCGCCTATGACGATTACATCGCCTACAAGGGCGAAGTGGGCGCCAAGGAAGCCGGCAAGGGCCGCGACGAAGGCAAGGAATATGTGGTGCAGGACGGCGACGTCATCCACTTCCGCTTCAACACCTAAAGGCGTTCTTAATTTTCTCAACACCACTGCCGCCCCTCGCCCGGGCGGCAGTTTTCGTTTGGACCTGCCGTTGACGTAAACTGCTTGGAATTGCAGTTGCATCGGTTATGGTTACCGCATCAGCGTGAATGGGAAGAGAAATGCTGCATTTTGAGGATTTTCATGAGGGGCGGGTCTTTCCGCTCGGGCCACGCACGGTGTCTGCCGGAGAAATCATCGAGTTCGCCCGCGAATTCGATCCGCAGCCGATGCATCTTTCCGAAAAAGCCGGAAAGGCGAGCATCCTCGGCGGGCTTGCCGCCTCCGGCTGGCACACCGCGGCCCTTCAGATGCGCATGATCGTCGATAGCTATATCGGCCATTCCACCTGCCAGGGCGCGCCCGGCGTCGATGTGATGGACTGGAAAAAGCCGGTATTGGCTGAGGATACGCTAAGCGGCAAAGGCCTTGTTCTGGAGGCGCGGCCGCTGAAATCCCGTCCCGGTATCGGACTGGTGCGCATGCGCACGGAACTGGAAAACCAGCGCGGCGAAACGGTCTGTGTTGCCGAGCAGGTCATCATGTTTGCCATGCGCGAGAAGGGGGAGGATGCCGCATGAGGCTTGCAGAACTTTATCCTGTCGGCACCCGCGTCGAAACCGGCACGCTGGAATTTTTGGCCGAAGACATCATCCGTTATGCCGAAAAATTCGATCCGCAGCCGTTTCACATGGATGCGGAAGCGGCGAAATCCTACGTGTTCGGCGCGCTCTGCGCCTCCGGCTGGCATACATGCGCCGGCTGGATGAAAATGCTTCTCGCCCATTTTGCCGAAGAGTTTCCGCGCCTCGCGCAACAGGGCCTGCAGCCGCCGAAACTTGGCCCCTCGCCCGGCTTTCGCAAGCTGCAATGGCTGCGCCCGGTTTATGCCGGAGACCGCATCACCTATTCGGTGACGTTGACGGACACACGCGAGCTTGCCTCGCGCCCCGGCACCTGGCTGAACTCGACCCTCAACGAGGGCGTGAACCAGAACGGCGAAACGGTGCTGCGGTTTGAAAGCAGCGTGCTCGACTTCGCCTGAGAGGCTTCGCTCCGGGACTTCGGAAAAGATGGGGGACTTCGGGCAGACCGCGTTCTGCCTCTCAGCGGGTTGCGATGACGGCGACACCGGCGCCGACCATGGCGGCTCCTGCCCCCCGGTTGATCCGCTGCACCACACGCGGGCTGCGCATCAGCGTGCGCGCCCGCCGGGCGAGCATCACATGGCCGCCGATCACAACCGCCTCGACGAGCAGGATGACCAGCGCCAGACTTGCCGCCTGAGAAAACGTCAGGTTGGGGCCAACGACATTCGGCAGAAGCGCAATATAAAACAGCGGCATTTTGGGATTGCCGAGGTTGAGCACGATCCCGGCGAAAAAGCCGCGCCGGAGATCACCGGCATGGGCAACGGCCTTTTCCGTTGGCACTTCCGCCGGCGAGGTCCACATGCGGATGCCCATCCAGATGAGGTAAGCAGCGCCGGCATAACGCAACACCGTCATGCCAAAGCCCATCTCGCCAGCTGCGGCAGAGAGGCCGAAGGCGGCGAGAAACAGAAAAATCAAAATGCCGGTGACCGTGCCCAGCCCATAGGCGATGCCGGAGGCAGCACCACTATGCACGGTACGCGCCAGGATCGTCATATTGTCCGGGCCAGGACTGGCGGCAAACACAAAAAACGTCGCCCCGAAGGCGATCAGCGTATGAAGATCCATCGTCGTTCCCCGGCTTGTTCTGTCATCAGGCTACGCCTGACATCACAACCGCACAAGACCCGACAATGGACGTTCAATGCCCCTCGAAGGAGACCAGCGTACGAACCTCGACGCCGAGCGCCTCCAGCTTCTGGCGACCGCCCAGTTCCGGCAAATCGATGACGAAGCAGGCGGAGACGACATCGGCACCGAGCTGGCGCAGCAGCTTGACGGCGCCTTCGGCGGTGCCCCCGGTGGCAATCAGGTCGTCGCAGAGGATCACCTTGTCGCCGGGTTTGACCGCATCCACATGCATTTCCATCTCGTCCGTGCCGTATTCCAGGCTATAGGCCATGCGCACCGTCTGGTGCGGCAGCTTGCCCTTCTTGCGGATCGGCACGAAGCCAGAGGACAGCTGGTGCGCCATGGCGCCGCCCAGGATAAAGCCCCGCGCCTCGATGCCGGCGACCTGATCGACGGCAAGCCCGGCATAGGGCCGCACCAACTCATCCACCGCCTGACGGAAAGCCGTGGCATTGCCGAGCAGCGTCGTGATGTCGCGAAAGATGATCCCCGGCTTCGGATAATCATGAATGGCGCGGATGGCGGTGGCGAGCGTCGTTGCAATATCGGACATCGGATCTTCCGCTGAGTGTCTATGGGTAAAACATATGCCGGGACTTCATGAAAAAGGCGGCCGAAGCCGCCTTTCTAGTCATCCGGAGCGATAAGCTCAATGTTCCTTGCGGGCGTAAACCGACTTCTTCGTGAGATAGATGAGGATGGAGAAGATCGCCAGGAACACCATGACTATGAAGCCGGTGCGCTTGCGTTCTTCCAGATGCGGCTCTGCGGCAAACATCAGGAAGGCGGCCACATCCCGCGAATACTGATCCAACGTCTGCGGTGCGCCATCGTCATAGGTCACCTGGCCATCCGACAGCGGCGGCGCCATGGCAAGCGCTGCGGACGCGATGAAATATGGGTTGTAATGCGTGCCCGGAGCCACTTCGACGCCGGCCGGCGGTTCCTGGTAACCGGTCAGCAGGGCGTGGATATAGTCCGGCCCGCCTTCCTGATACTGGGTGAAGATATCGAAGACGAACTGCGGGAAACCGCGGGTGACGCCACGCGCCTTGGCCAGCAGCGACATGTCGGGCGGTGCCGCCCCGCCATT
Source organism: Neorhizobium sp. PAMB6716 (assembly GCF_058242805.1). Lineage (NCBI taxonomy): Bacteria > Pseudomonadati > Pseudomonadota > Alphaproteobacteria > Hyphomicrobiales > Rhizobiaceae > Neorhizobium > Neorhizobium sp. PAMB6716. Next base: position 731,197 of record NZ_CM177835.1, on the reverse strand, counting down.
GGCGGCGGCTGCCGCCTGCTCATTGGGGAAGGGCGACGGGAAATGGTCCGAAGGCACAGCCTTGCGGGTGAACATCTCGCCGGCATCGTTCGGCCCGTCCTGCACTTCGTGCGTGGCGGCAAACGCCTTCACCTGCGCGTCCGAATAACCAAGGTTCTCCAGCGTGCGGAAGGAGACAAGGTTCATCGAATGGCAGGCGGAACAGACTTCGGTATAGACCTTCAGGCCGCGCTGCAGCTGGCCCTTGTCATAATGGCCGAAGGGACCGGCAAAACTCCAATCCATCTCCTGCGGCTTGTGGATCGGGTAATGCGGCGTGCCGCCTTCGGCATGTGCACCTTCCTCCGCAGCGGCCGCACCGGATGCAAGACCGGCGACCAGAGCCAGGGACAGGAGGCTTTTGACAAGCATTTTCATCGTATTCGTCCTCTCGGTCACAGGCGTCAGGCGCGCATGTCGGCGGTCACGGTGCCGTTCTTCTGCAGAACTGCCTCCGTGATCGAGTTGGGGATGCGCCGCGGCGTCTCGAAAAGCCCGAGAAGCGGCATGATGACGAGGAAGAAGCCGAAATAATACACGGTGCCGGCCTGCGACAGCGCGACATAGATGCCTTCCGCCGGCATCGCACCCAGCCAGCCGAGCAGGATGGCGTTTACGACGAAGAGCCAGAAGAACAGCTTGTACCAGGGACGATAAACGGCCGAGCGAACCTTGGACGTATCGAGCCAGGGCAGGAAGAACAGCACGATGATGGCGCCGAACATGACGAGAACGCCACCCAGCTTGGAATCGATCGGGCCGATATTAAAGGTGATGGCGCGCAGCATGGCGTAGAACGGCAGGTAATACCATTCGGGCACGATATGGGCCGGTGTCTTCAACGGGTTTGCCATGATGTAGTTATCCGGGTGACCCAGATAATTCGGCATGTAGAAGACGAACCAGGCATAGGCCATCAGGAAGAGCGCAACGCCAAAGGCATCCTTCAGGGTCGCGTAGGGCGTGAAGGGAACCGTATCGGTCTTGGTCTTCACCTCGATGCCGGTCGGGTTCGTCTGGCCGGTTACGTGCAGCGCCCAGATATGCAGGACCACCACGCCGGCGATCATGAACGGCAGGAGGTAATGCAGCGAGAAGAAGCGGTTCAGCGTCGGCTGGTCAACGGCAAAGCCGCCGAGCAGGAACTGCTGGATCCATTCGCCGACCAGCGGAAAGGCCGAGAAGAAGCCGGTGATGACGGTGGCGCCCCAGAAGGACATCTGGCCCCAGGGAAGCACGTAGCCCATGAAGCCGGTTGCCATCATCAGGAGGTAGATGACGACGCCGAGAATCCAGAGGATTTCGCGCGGTGCCTTGTAGGAGCCGTAATAGAGGCCGCGGGCGATGTGCAGGTAAACGGCGATGAAGAAGAACGAAGCGCCGTTGGCATGCATGTAGCGCAACAGCCAGCCGTGGTTCACGTCACGCATGATCTTTTCGACGGAGTTGAAGGCAACCGTCGTTTCGGCGGCGTAATGCATGGCCAGAACCACGCCCGTGAGGATCTGCACGATCAGCATCACGGAAAGCATCGCGCCAAACGTATAGGCGTAGTTGAGATTGCGCGGCACCGGATAGGCGACGAAGCTGTCATACATCATGCGCGGCAGGGGTAGCCGCGAATCGATCCACTTTTCGATGCCCGTGGAAGGCTGGTAACTGGAATGCCCACTCATGCTGTGTCCCCTCACCCGATCCGGATCACGGTATCGGTCGCAAATGTAAACGTCGGAATGGCCAGGTTCTGAGGTGCCGGGCCTTTACGAATGCGGCCCGCAGTATCGTAATGCGAGCCATGGCAGGGACAGAACCACCCGCCGAAATCCCCGGACTGGCCGAGCGGAACACAGCCGAGATGGGTGCAGGAACCAATCATCACGATCCAGTTTTCCTTGCCTTCACCGGCGGAGCGGTCGACATCGGTCGCCTGCGCGTCAGGTGCGATATTGGCGTTGCGTGCAACCGGGTCCTTGAGGTCCCCCAGCGCCACAGCCTTGCCTTCGGCAATTTCCTGTTCGGTGCGGTTGCGGATGAAGACCGGCTTGCCGCGCCACTTGACGGTGAGCGACATGCCAGGCTCGACGCTCGACACGTCCACCTCGATGGAGGCAAGCGCCAGTGTCGATGCGTCCGGGCGCATCTGGTCGATGAATGGCCAGGCCACAGCCGCGGCACCCACGGCACCCGCCATGCCGGTCGTCAGATAAAGGAAATCGCGGCGAGTGGGCTCGCCCACGCTTCCGCTATTCGTGTCGTGCTCGCTCACGGTCAAACCATCCTCTGCGCAGAAATTTCGTAAAATTGCATGGCCCCTCGCCCCGTCGGAATCCAATTCGGACACAATTGGACTCTATTCTCCCCGTGCGATTTCTATGCGTGATCTCACAATAAGTCCAGTGTCGGCAACAGGATATGGGCACATTGTCGCGGGCATGACATCCGCCAATAAAGCCATGCGTGCATCCGTGCCACACCCGCGCGTTGCGTCTTTCCCCCGCCACCCCTGAAGCCCGCCGAAAACAGATGTGCGCAGCGTTGCGCCGTTTGTTGCAGCGCACAAAGGCACGTGATATGGCAGCTTATCCTGCCGGTACGCAATGGAAACCCATGCGCCATCACCTGTCTTTCAGTATTTCATTGATTACAGCGCTTGTTCTGCTGCTGATCACGACGCGATTTGTCACTGATATCTTTCTTGTTACGATTTTCCATAACCTGCATCTGCATCTGGCCATCATTGCAGTCCTTTCGGTCTCGGTTGCACTGCTCATCCGCTTCAACATCTTTGGCGTGATCGTGCTTTTCGCCGCAATCGGCATGAGTGTACATGGCTACATGCTGTCGCAGCGTTATGCAGTGGATCTCTCGCAAGCGCCGGGCCAGACATTCCGGCTTCTGTCGTTCAATGTGCTCGGCACAAATTTCGAGCACGCTGCAGACATCGTGGATGAAATCATCGCGTCGAAGGCGGACGTGGTCAACATCATGGAAGCACGCGGGCTGACGTCAGATCTGCCGCGCTTGTTTGCTGTCTATCCCTACCGGATCGGCTGCGGCGAGCAGACCAAAAGCTGCGACCTGATGATGCTGTCGCGGTTTCCGATGAAGAACGGCACGATCCAGAGCCTCAGTTCATTCGCCTATCACCGTTTCATCACGGCTCGCGTTCAGCTTCCGGGCGGCGATGTCAATGTTGCGGCGATCCACCTCACCAAACCTTATTTCGATGACTACCATGAAGAAGAGCTTCAGGGTGCGGTTCGGATGTTTTCAAGACTGACCGGCCCGCTGATCCTGTCGGGCGATTTCAATGCCTCGAGCATTTCGCCCGACATGCTGGAGTTTCTCAAGCAGACCGGCCTGAAGGCTGCAACGCGCCAGCCGGCGACATGGCCGATCATTGCCGGCTCCTGGGGCGTGCCGATTGATCACATCTATATCCGCGCGCCGCTGGTCTTTCGCCATATCCAGCGCATCGCCGACAATCACGGTTCCAACCATTACGGGCTCGTCGCAGATCTCGGGGTTCCAGCCCCCTGAACGACGCCTGTAGTTCAGGCGTCCCTATCGATGAAACCGCCGGACTGGCGCGCCCAAAGCTCCGAATAAAGCCCGCCGGAGGCGACGAGCTCGGCGTGCGTTCCCTCTTCCACGATGCGGCCCTTGTCCATGACGATCAGCCGGTCGAGCGCGGCGATCGTGGACAGGCGATGGGCGATGGCAAGCACCGTCTTGCCCTTCATCAGCTCGTCGAGGTTGGACTGGATGGCCGCCTCCACTTCCGAATCAAGCGCTGACGTCGCCTCGTCCAGCACCAGGATCGGCGCATCCTTCAGCATGACGCGGGCAATGGCGATGCGCTGGCGCTGACCGCCGGACAGTTTGACGCCGCGCTCGCCGACATGGGCGTCAAACCCCTTGCGGCCGCGCTGATCCTCGAGTGAGAGAATAAAGTCGTCCGCTTCGGCCCGGCGCGCGGCGGCCAGCAACTGCTCATCCGTCGCGCCCGGGCGCCCGAACATAATGTTGTCGCGGATGGAGCGATGGAGAAGCGAGGTATCCTGTGTCACCATGCCGATCTGCTGGCGCAGCGTCTCCTGCCGCACCTTGGCGATATCCTGCCCGTCGATCAGGATGCGCCCGGCCTCCACGTCGTAGAAGCGCAGGAGAAGGTTGACGAGCGTCGATTTGCCAGCCCCTGAACGGCCGACAATACCGACCTTTTCGCCCGGCCGGATGACAAGGTTCATCCGGTCTATAACGCCGGAGGCACGGCCATAATGAAAGCTGACATTGTCGAAACGGATTTCCGGCTGGCGCACGACCAGCGCCGGCGCATCCGGCACATCGGTCAAGGACACCGGCTGCGAGATCAGCTCGGCGGCATTCTGCACGGTGCCGAAATTGCGCATGATGCCGTTGAACTGCGTCATCAGGCGGCCGAGCAGGAAATTCAGCCTCAGCACCAGCGCCAGCGTGAACGCCACGGCACCTGAGCTGATGCGCCCATCCAGCCAGAGATGGATGCAGAGCGCTGCCATGCTGGTGATCATCACGCCGGACAAAAGCGCCATCGATGCGCGCACACCGGTGATGAAGCGGGTGAACATCATGGTGGAGGCCTGGAACGTGTCAAAACCTTCGCGCATGTAACGGTCGTTCACCTCGTCGCGGCCGAACAGCCGCAGCGTCTGGATATTGCTATAGGCATCCACCATGCGCCCCGACAGCATGGAGGCGGCTTCCGCCGTTTCGCGCGAGTGAAAGCGAATGCGCGGCACGAAATAACGCGCCAGAAACGAGAAGATTCCGACCCAGACCAGCACGATGACGGCAAGCCGCCAGTCGAGACCGCCGATCAGCGCCAGCATGGACACCGAATAGATACCGACGAACCAGACGCTCTCCATGAGCGAGGTGACGAGATCGCCCGTCGCCTGCCCGCCGGACCAGACCTTTGTCACGATGCGGCCGGCAAAATCATTCTGGAAGAACGATAGCGACTGGCGCGCCACATGCTGGTAGGCCTGCCAGCGCACCATGTTGTAGAAGCCCGGCGTGATCACTTGCTGATCGACCAGTGCCGTCAGCATGGTCACCAGAAAGCGCACGCCGGCAATCAGCACCAGCATGCCGGCCAGTTCACTGCCATGGGCCGACAAAAGCCCCGCCCAGCCAGCGGCGCGGTCGATGCTCGAGAGAATATCGACCAGCCGGCCGACGAACCAGAAGAGTGCTGCCTCGATGGCCGCCGTCAGGCCGCCCAGCACCAGCATCATCAGGAACGGCGTCCTTGCCTGGCGCACATAGAACCAGATGAAGGCGAAGGTCGCTCGCGGCGGCTGCAGATCCGCCCTTTGAGCGAAGGGCCGGATGCGGGTCTCGAAAAAACGGAACAGGGCGTCGATCATGCCCTTGGGTATAGGCCGTTTCGCGCCCGCAGCAAGACGCATACCGGGTTAAATATTGGCAATGGTGCCGGCCCGCTACCGCGTCTGGCGGCCGTAAAGCGCCTCGTAATGACGGTCTGTCGGCAGGCGCCCGGAGACCGTAGTGGTCATCAGCGTATCGTCGCCGCGAAATTCCGCGCGCTGGAGGGCCAGACGGGCGTTGTCGTACAATTGCGCCGGGGTCACCGCTCCAAAGGCGCTGGCGGCACCAAGCCGACACTGGACATTCGGCAGGTCGGGGATGCGCTTGCGCGCAAGGCGCACGGTGGTTTCCAGAATGCGCCCGATCCGTCGGCCAAGATCCGTCAGGGACAGGTCGTCGGTGAAGGTGACGAGCATGCCCAGCTCGTCCATCTGGATCCAGGAGGCCAGTTCCTCCTTGCTCATCAACCGGCCGGCCTGCTGGCCAAGCGTATCGAGGAGAAAATCACGCGCACCGGTCATGGCCGGCCGCTGATAGGCTTCAAGGCCCTTGAGGCGACAGAGCAGCAGGCTTGACCCATCAAGCTGGTTGCCATCCGTCGTCATCGCCTTCATCCGGCCCATCAGAGCGGCGCGGCCGACCAGACCGTGGACCAGAGGGGCCGCCGCAACCGGGCGGGACACGTCTGAGGCGCCGGCAGCTGATCCTGCAGTACCTCCTGCCCCTGACGCTGTCCCTGCCCCTACCCCGGCCCCGGCAAAATCCAGAGCGCCGGCCAGAGACGGGGTGGCGGTGGATGAAAGCGACAAAGCCGGAGCCGGCCTTGTGGAGAGAGGTCCGGCCCAGTCGTCCAGCGCCTGCATCACCTGCCTTGTGGCCTCGAGTTCTGCGGCGCACGCATCTGTCACCGCCTTCAGCACATGGGCAAGCTGCGCTGGCGACAGTGCGGGAGAGGCCTGCAGCAATGTCGCCGCCTTTTCGATTTTCTGCAGGCTGCCGCTCACCGTCTCGTCGACAGCCGAAAGGATGGCGCGCAGCTCCGTTGCGGCATCGAACAGCGACAGGGCAGCAGTCAGGCGCTGGCCGGTCTGAAAATGTTGCGGCAGGAAATCACGCGCCATGGCGGCCCATTCCTGCGGATCGATCGGGCGGGGAAGCAATGCGAAACGGCGCTTGATCTCGGGTCGCTCCCCCTCGATGAGGAGCGTCATCAACTCGAAATTGACAGGGCTGAGGTCCAGCCCGAGGCGCAAAAGAAGAGCAACGGCCTGGCGACCATTGGCGTTCGGATCAGGCTGCATGCTGGTGATGATAGACATCGCGCATTCTCCCGGATCAACAGGAGATCATCCTAAACCAAAAGCCAATCCAAGCCTTTAAGCGGCGTGGTAAACGCATCGGCAAAGAAAATCGGGCGCGTGCCGGGCCGGCGCAACCGGCCCGGTTTCTGCAGCGGGATGACCGGCTGCGATTACTCGGCCGCCGCTTCCGCCTTGTCATCGGCATCGTCGCCCAGAAAGCCGCCCGACTGGCGGTTCCACAGGTCGGCGTAGATGCCGCCCTTTTCGACCAGTTCCATATGCGTCCCCATTTCAACGATCTGGCCGGCGTCGAGCACGATCAGCCGATCCATCTGCGTCAACGTCGAAAGACGATGGGCAATGGCAATCACCGTCTTGTCCTCGATCAGCTTGAACAGGCTTTCCTGGATGGCAGCTTCCACTTCCGAATCGAGTGCGGAGGTTGCCTCGTCCAGCACCAGGATCGGCGCGTCCTTCAGGAAGACGCGGGCAATCGCGATACGCTGGCGCTGGCCGCCGGAGAGCTTGACGCCGCGTTCGCCGACATGCGCATCAAGGCCTGCGCGCCCCTGCTGGTCGGCAAGGCCCAAGATGAAATCCCAGGCATTGGCGCGTTTGGCAGCCTCGATGATCTCCGCATCGGTCGCATCCGGGCGACCATAGGCGATGTTGTCGCGGATCGAGCGGTGCAGCAGCGAGGTATCCTGCGTCACCACGCCCACCAGCGCGCGCAGACTGTCCTGCGCCACATGCGAGATGTCCTGCCCATCGATGAGGATGTGGCCCTTCTCCAGCTCGTAGAAGCGCAGAAGAAGGTTCATCAGCGTCGTTTTGCCGGCGCCGGAGCGCCCGACAAGGCCCACCTTCTCGCCCGCATGGATGGAGAGCGAAAAGTTCTCGATAACACCCTTCTGCTTGCCGTAATGGAAGCGCACGCCGTCATAAACGATGGCGCCCTTTTGCGCCGACAAGGGCTTTGCCGCGGGACGGTCGATGATCTCGTGCGGCTTCGTCATCATGCCAAGGCCGTCATAAACCGTGCCGATGTTTTCAAACAGCGCGGCGACTTCCCACATGATCCACTGCGACATGCCGTTGATACGCATGGCAAGGCCGATGGCAACGGCAATCGCCCCGACGCTGACGCTGCCCTCCAGCCAGAACCAGATGCCGAGCGAGGCGACGAAGAACTGCACGAAGGCATTGTTGATATCGACGCAGATATTCAAAAGCGAAATCTGGCGCATCTGCCGATGAACGGAAACGAGGAAGGCGTCCATGCCCTCCTTGGCATAGGTTTCCTCGCGCCCCGCATGGGAGAACAGCTTGACTGTGGCGATATTGGTATAGCTGTCGACGATGCGGCCGGTCATCATCGAGCGGGCATCGGCCTGTTCGCTGGAAAGCTTGCGCAGCTTGGGAATGAAGGTGCGCAGGATGAGGCCGTAGATGACGATCCACAGCACCAGCGGCACGCCGAGGCGCCAGTCAACGGAGGCGACCAGCGCCAGCATCGAGACGAAGAAGCTCACCGCATAAACGAAGACGTCGATGATCTTGATCGCTGCATCGCGCACGGCAAGCGAGGTCTGCATGACCTTCGTTGAGACACGGCCGGCAAATTCGTTGGCAAAAAAGGTCATCGAATGACGCAGCAGGAAGCGGTGCATCTGCCAGCGTGCGATCATCGGAAAATTGCCAGCCAGCACCTGATGCATGGTGACCGTGTGCATCAGGCCCGCGAGCGGCAGGCCGACCAGAAGAAGTGCTGCCATCATGGCAAGCCGCCCGCCCTCCTGCGCCAAAAATGTGGTGCGGTCGGCATTGCTCAGCCAGTCGACGATATTGCCGAGGAACTGGTAGAGCAGCACTTCGGCCACCGCAATCACCATCGAGCAGGTGCCAAGCAGCAAAAGCCACGGCCAGACGGGCTTTGTATAGTGCCAGCAGAAGGCAAAAAGCCCCTTGGGCGGCAGGCCGGGTTCGCCGGCGGGATAAGGGTTAACGCGACTTTCGAACCAGGCAAACATGATAGGCTCCGTCAATCGGACTGCCGCGGCGACCGCGCAACGTCGATACGCGGGAGGTCAAAAGGGCCGGCACACGGCAAAGTTCAAATGGCAAGACCAACTATGGCCTTGAAAACGACAGGTGGGAAAAGATGGCTTGCGAGAACCGCGGACGCCTAGGCCAGAAGCAGAAAGGTCTGCGGTCGGAAGCGCAAAAACACGGTCATTTCCATGGAGGCCTCCTTTGGCTGGCGTTGAAGATGATCAGCACTTACCAGTAAAGAAAAAATTTGAAAAGCCGGAATCTGCACAGGCCGGCCACAAGTGGATGGCGTGACGGTTGCGTGACAGGCCCGGGGATGAAATAGCCTTGGCTGTCCAACCGCACCACAGGCCGTCTCATGACCTTGCTTCGCATCGCGCTCTACCAGCCGGATATTCCCGGCAATACCGGCACCATCCTGCGTCTTGCCGCCTGTCTTGGCCTTGGCGTCGATATCATCGAGCCAGCGGGCTTTGTGCTCTCGGACAAGAACCTGCGTCGCGCGGGCATGGATTATCTGGCAAGCGTGACGATGACGCGCCATGTCAACTGGTCGGCCTTCAATGCCTGGCGACTGTCTGAAAACCGCAGGCTGGTGCTCGCCTCCACCAAGGCTGCCACGCGTTACACCGATTTTCTTTTTGCCGACAACGACGTGCTGCTGTTTGGCCGCGAAAGTGCCGGCGTGCCTGACACGGTCCATGATCTTTGCGATGCACGGCTGATCATTCCGATGATCGAGGGCCAGCGGTCGATCAATGTGGCGATCTCGGCTGCGATGATCACCGGCGAGGCCATGCGGCAAATTGGCTGGAACGGCTGATACAGCTCGAAGTAGTATTGGCGAAGTCCGGTATCTGTGCGAAGCTTATGTTCGAGAATGCATATTCAGAACACTCGCCAGCCTCGGAGAGACCGCATGTTCCCATCCGCATTCACCCATTCCATCACCCAGTTTGCCCGCACACTCAGCCTTCCGGAACGAATACAGCATTCGCCGCTGCGCAATCTGTCGCTGGAAAGCCTGCGCCGGCGCAACACCACGCTGGACGCGCTGTTCTACGACGTCAAAACGGTGACGGCCGAAGAAGCCTTTTATATCAGCAGTTGTCTTGCAGCCGAAGGCGCCATCCTCATCGTGCCGCCGACCGGCGGTGCTCCGCTCAAGCTCTGCGACACGATTGACGACTACCTTCTGGGTGGCGGCGAGGCGATCGATACGCTGGCGGTGGCCGGCGTCGGCTCGTCGGCGCTCGGTTCTGCCGCCTTTGCCCGCAACATTGCCGATGCCATCGAAAAGCCGGTGGCCGTGGTTGTCTCCGGCTACGGGATTGCCGATGTGATGACCGAAGCGCTCGGGGGCTATTTCCTCTTTGGTTATCTCAACGGCTTTCGCCACAGGTTCGAGCAGCTGGACGAGTTCTTCGGGAGGCCGCAATTTGGCGTGGCGCCCAAGCTCAGCCTCGAAAAGCTGGCGGAGGCGAGCCTCGACACGCAGACGGTCGGTGCGCTGCTGGCCCATCCGCGCCTGTCCTTCAACCTGATCCTTGGCCATTCCAAGGGCAATCTCGTCATTTCGGAAGCGCTTTACCGGTTGGCTCACGCGGATGCAGCCGCCGCAAATGTGCTTGCCGCACGGGCACGCATCGTCACCATCAGTGCGCGCATCGCCATGCCGCGCCCCTTCCGCGACGTCATCGACGTGATGGGCGAATGGGACTGGTTCGGCGAAATCAATTCGCGACACGCCATCCCGGTGGATGAAGTGGTGCCGCAGGCCGGCCACCACACCAATACGGAATTGCCGAACCACCTGCCGGTGACGGAAATCCTGCGCAAGGTCCTGGCCGGCGCCGCGGAACACACGAAAGCCAAAGCAAAGGACCAGATTGCACCGCTTCTGGCGGATGCGACGATCCTGACCTTGCCTGTCCTGGCCGTCGCTCCGGCCACCATGCCGGAGCCTTTGCCCGAACCCTTGCCGGAACAGTTGCCGGAACCGGAAACCAAGGCCGAAACGATCCCTCAGGACGCAGCTGAAGCCGAACCACTGCCGACATCCCTGACGGATCTTCTTGCTGCCCCCGTCCCTGCCGAAGAAACCGCAAGCCCGCAGCCGGCGCAATTGCCGGAAAGTTCGGCCGAGCCGCTGGAAGCCGTGGCGGAGATCGAGGAAATGCCGCCGGAGCTTGCGCTGGTGGATCTGCCGGAGACCATCGAAGAGCCCGCGGCCGCACAACTACCGGACCCGGAAGAGGATACGGCTCCTGTCACCGCATCCGCAGACATCGCTGTGGCGCCTGCAGACTCCGCCGCGGAACCCGTGCCGGCCCTGAACGCGGCGCCGGAACTGGAGGCCGAGACCATTGTTGCCGCTGCCCCCGCACCACCTGCGCCGCCCTCCCCCAAGGGTCCGAAACCAACGGTTGTCGCCAAGGCAAAACCGCGTCGCCGGCGCTAACCGATCTCGGCCGGATCTGATCGCCACGCGCGTCCGGGACAGTCGGACGCGGGCGGAGATGACTTCATCCGGCGCACCTCTCTTGGTGATCAGCTTGTCAACAGGATGCTCACGGCCGCTGCTTGAAAACACTCTGCCTCAAAATGAAAGTGCCGACGGCGGACCCCGTCGGCACTTTCATCCTGGCGCGGCGCCTCGACAGACAAGGGAAGCAGTCGAGGGCCACGGCCTGAAGTTCGACAGCACGGCGGCGTGGCCGCCGGCTTGATCAGGCAAACAGCATCATGGTTTTCGCCATCGATGCATTGGTGATGTTGAGCCCTATCGTCTGCAGCTGCTGCTGCACGCCCTGCGCGGACAGTCGCGCCGCCTGCTCTTCCATGTCGGTATCCACCATGCGGCCGATGCCGATCTGCGTGATATCCTGCAGGCTCTTCAGAAAATCGACATTGGAGGAGATGCGGCTGCTGGTCGCGCCGATCTCGGAGCCGCCATCGATCATGCTGGCCATCATGCTGTTGACCGCCGATATCATGCCGTCGATCTCGTCAGACGTGGTGTCCTTCGACACGCCGATCTCGCGGGCACCGGCAGCATTCGGCGCGACGGAGCCGGCATCGAGCAGATAATAATCATAGGCCGCACCCGACTGGGAAATCCCCGAATAGGCGCGGGTCAGGAGGCCGTCGGTCGCATCGCCCTTGGCCACAAGCGTCGAGCTTGCCTTGTCGAAATCGAGGACGTTGACCGAGACATCGCCATTGCCATCGCTGGTGACCGAACCGACCATGCTTTCCACCTTCGGCCGCTCGCCGGCTGCGGTCTTCAGCCAGTTCTGGCCGTTGAAGGAACTGCTGTCGATCACGGTGGTCAGTTGCTCTTTCAGCTGGCTGATCTCGGAATTGACCGCATCCTTGTCGACGCCCGGGCTCTTGGCAAGGATCAGCTTCGACTGGATCTGCGACATGATGTCGGTTGCGGCCGCCATGCCAACGGCTGCCGTATCGGCAATCGCTGCGGAAAAGGCCTGCGCATCCTCGGCGCTCGACAGCGACAGGTTGCTGGATTTCATCGTGGTCGCGATTGACCAGTAGGCGGCGTTGTCTGCGGCGCGATTGACATCGCGGCCGGAGGCCACACGGGTCGTCGTCTCGGTCACGGCCCGGCTGGTGCCGCCGAGCAGGGAAAGCGCCGATGAGGCTGTGGCATTGATGGACGACGAATACATCGTTTCTCCGCTGTGTCAGGTCTACCGCCGACCGGTCAGGATCAGGCATGTCGACACATCTAGCAGCGAAAGTTTTGCGGTTCTGTTTAACCAGCCGTTATAATTTTAGCGTTTTCGGGAATACGCAAGAACATCAATCAGCAGTTGGCAGCCGGCGCATGGTAAACTCGATGCAATCGCCTTCCAACTGGCGCCAGCTTTCCACCTCGGTCCAATAGGCAGCCTTTGGGAAACTGTCGAACCACTCGCGGGCTTTCCGGCGCGCTTCCTCGCGGGAGAGACGATAGGTTTCCCGCACGAAATGGCCCTGCTGCTGGCCGGCCATTTCCTGCCGGTGCCGGTTGATCCTGCGCTTCAAGCCGTCAAGCGGCGGGGATTTCGCCATGCGCGTCACCTCGGGGCTTTCACGAGCCATACCTTGGGTTGCCACTTAAGATAGCGCGGGAGAGCAGGCTTTGCGAGTCGATTCTCCCAGCAACTCAATCGCAAGGGCGGCTCTCCTTGATGCGGCCAAACTTGCGCGGTTGCTTTCGGGCAAGGCGCCGGGTTAAGTCCGGCGTCATCACGCGCTGCGGACAGCCGCACGTTCGGCCGCACGGCAAGAAGGAAAAACCGCCATGGAAAGACCGCACATTCCGCTCGGCCTGCCTGACGATATCGAGGGCAAAAAGGCCGAGGCACGCGCCTGGTTCGAGCAGTTGCGCGACACGATCTGCCGGAGTTTCGAGGCTCTGGAAGACGAACTGTCCGGCCCGTTGAGCGATCGCGCCCCTGGCCGATTCCGGCCCAAAGACTGGCTGCGCGAGGCGGGCGAAGGCGGCGGTGGTCGCATGTCGATGATGGAAGGCCGCGTGTTCGAAAAAGTCGGCGTCCACACGTCGACCGTGTATGGCGAATTTTCCGAGGAATTCCGCAAGCAGATGCCGGGTGCGGCCGAAGATCCGCGCTTCTGGGCTTCTGGCATTTCGCTGATTGCTCATCCGGTCAATCCCAATGTGCCGGCCGTTCACATGAATACCCGCATGGTGGTGACCACCAGCCAGTGGTTCGGCGGCGGTGCGGACCTGACGCCGGTGCTCGACCGGCGCCGCACCCAGGAAGATCCCGATACCCTCGCCTTTCACAAGGCCATGGAACAGGCCTGCCAAGCCCATGACGGCGTTGCCGATTACGAGCGCTACAAGGCCTGGTGCGAGGAATATTTCTTCCTGAAACACCGCAACGAGGCCCGCGGCATCGGCGGCATCTTCTTCGACTACCTGTACCCTGAGGAGCAAAAAGGCGGCTGGCAGGCCAATTTCGCTTTCGTGCAGGATGTCGGGCGCGCCTTTGCCGCCATCTATCCCCACCTCGTGCGCGCCAATTTCAACCGGGAGTGGACAGAGGCCGACCGCGAGGAGCAACTGGTGCGCCGCGGCCGTTATGTGGAGTTCAACCTGCTCTACGACCGCGGAACGATCTTCGGGCTGAAGACCGGCGGCAATGTGGAATCCATCTTGTCCTCGATGCCACCGATGGTGCGCTGGCCTTGATGGGAGCGGACACGCAAACCCTTGAGCGATTGCCCAGGCCCCAGCCAAATGCCTGATTCGCGGCAACATTTGCCGATTAATTAAGGAATCGTGAATTGACAAATCCGACGGGTCCTTCATCCTGCAGGTGCTAGCTTTTGCTGGACTGCATCGGAGGAGGATCGCATGCCTGGATTGCACAGCGTCGTCACACCGCGGAAAGCCGAACAGGCCCGCCCCATCGATACCCCCGAAATGATCGATCGCATAGCTGCAGATTTGCGGGCCCGCAGCGATACGGATCTGCCGCATTCGTTCTATGTGGAGCAGGTTCGTCGACAACTGGCCGGACGCAGTGCTGCCAACACGCAAACGGACACAAAAACCGACAAGACGCACGGGCCGGCGAGCACACGCCCCGGCCAGGCCCATGCGTCCGTTTTCCATTCCTGGGCGTTTTCCGAATAGGGTTGAAGGCCGGCAGCCTGCCGGCTGGGTCCTGTCAACGACCCAGCCGGCTTGTCGTCCTCGTCTTGCCTGCGGAAGCAGCGGCCAAACCGGCAACTCGGGTGCAAGGCCATACTGGCCACGCGGATGGAACGTCGGGCTGATTTCTCCGTTGGGTCCAAAGGACGGTCGCGGCACGCTGCGCCCGCCGGGAACCCAAGGAGGACATCATGAGACTGTTTGAATGCGGCACGCTGGTTCCGGGTTGTGATTGGCATACCCGGGCCGACGAAGATGCGGAAGTCGTACGCCGCGCCGTCGATCATCTTCGCACCATCCACGGTGAAACGGTGATCCGCGAAAACATGGTCGACAATATCAAGACGCGCATCCGCAGCGATAATCCTGTGGAGGCCTCCGCCGCCATGTCGCCGGAGTAATATGTCCGACCTTCGGGAGGGCGCATCCTGTGGGAGCAGCGATGTGTCTCTCTTGAAAGGGCGGGACATCGCCTATGAGACAAGTCCCCTCCCCACAAGGGGGGAGGGCTTAATCCGGCGGCGCGCTTTTACGCAGGAACGGGATGTTTGCCGTGTCGTATCTCCCCGCTTGTGGAGGGACCGAAGGACGGGGCGAGACCTGTGACACCGGTCGGCCCGGCAGGGCAGTGAGGGTCTTGTTACAAATGCGATAACCCTGCTTGAAAGGGGGTCAGGATCCGGCGTCGACCTTTTCCTTCAGCCGGGCTGCAAGGGCTGCCCGGTCCAGCGTGAAATTGCGCTCAACCCACAGGGTTTCAAGCTCGGACAGCAATTGCCCGATGCGCGGGCCGGCTGGCACGCCCAGCGCCATCGCATCCGCACCATTCAGCGGAAATTTCGGCTTCTCAAACTTTTCGGCCCGCTTCAAAAGCGCCGACCAGCGGGCGGCCTTCAATAGCTCGTCGTCATTCGCCTGGGCCGCGTGGCGGGCGCTGGCAAGCGACAGTTTAAGCCGCATCAGAAGCCCTGCCTTGCCGTAGCGGTACAGAAGACGGTCGAGCGCGGTTTCCGCGAGATCGCCGGCCGGCACCGGCGAGCGGCCCCACTGAACCAGTCGTTCGGCCTCGGCATTCGACAGTCTCCAACGCTTGGCCAAAACCTCCAGCCGCTCGGGATCGGGTGGCACGATGGCGGCAAGGCGCAGCAGGGCATCCGGCGTCCAGCCGAGCGACTGCTCGGCTGTGACCAGACCGTGGATGGCATCGATGCCCCATTTTTCGCTTTCCGGAAGCACGGCCGCGAGTACGCCGGTGGTACGCATCCACAACAGCGCACGCGACGGATCGGGCGCCGACAACAGCTTTTTCATCTCCGCCCAGATACGCTCCGCCGAAAGCCCACCCAAACGATCCTTGGCCTTGGCAGACGCGCGCAGGCCATCCGCATCCGGCCGGCCGGACCCGTAATACGCAAAGAAGCGGAAGAAGCGCAGCACGCGCAGGTAATCCTCGGCAATGCGGGTTTCGGCATCGCCGATGAAACGCAGCGTGCGCGTCGGAATATCCTTCAGGCCGTCGATGAGGTCGATGACAGTGCCGTCTGCCGTCACATAGAGCGCATTGATGGTGAAATCGCGCCGCTCGGCGTCGGCCTGCCAGTCGGTGCCGAAGGAAACTTCGGCGTGGCGGCCATCGGTTTCGATGTCGCGGCGCAGCGTCGTCACCTCGAAGGGCCGGCCCTCGATGACGAGCGTCACCGTGCCATGCGCAAGGCCTGTCGGCACCGCCTTGATGCCGTCTGTCTTGGCACGCTCCATCACCGCCTGCGGCAGAAGCGTGGTGGCGAAATCGAGATCGCTGATCGGCGCGCCCATCAAGGCGTTGCGCACGGCACCACCGACCACCCGGCCTTCGCCGCCATCGGCATTCAACAGGGAAAACACCCGCTGCACGACGGGATCGGTCAGCCACGGCGCGCCCTTGAGGGACGCAGCACCCGGGTTTGCTCCGGTAAGGTTCGTCATGCGTATAACCTTTCGTACAGCGTGCGCAGAATGCCCGCGGTAATGCCCCAGATATTCCACTCGCCATAGGGCATTTCATAGAAGTGGCGAAGCGTGCCGTTCCATTCGCGGCTGCCGCGATTGTGGTTGGCCGGGTCCATGAGGAAGGAAAGCGGCACCTCGAACACGCGGTCCACTTCTGTCGGGTTGGGCGTCAGTTGAAAGCCGCGCTCCACCACCGACAGCACCGGCGTGATGCGAAAACCGGTCGCCGCAAAATAATCCGGCAGGCGGCCGACGGGCTCCACGAAGGAACGCGACAGGCCGATCTCCTCTTCCGCCTCGCGAAGCGCTGCCACCTCGACGCTGCCATCTTCCGGATCGACCGCACCGCCTGGAAAGGCGATCTGGCCGGAATGTTTGCGCAGCGTCGCCGTGCGTTTCGTCAGGATCACCTTCGCGCCATCGGCATCATTCACGACAGGCACCAGCACGGCGGCATCCTTCAGCGTGATGCCTTCCAGATGCGTGACGATATCAGGGTTGAGCAGGTGGTCGCCATGCTCGCGCGCGGCGTCTGCGATGGGGCTACCGCTTTGGTTTTGCGCGCGCCTTCGAAATTCAGCCGCCGAATAAAAGGCCGGATTGATCAGGGTCTGGCTCATTGCGACAGCTGGTCCAGTTCGTCGGCGGGCATCACGGGAAAGGTTTTTCCGCCGGAGCGCAGGGCAAACATCGGTACGCCCTCGACGTCGATCACCTCCCCCCGCGCCACCAGCTCATACATGACGGCGCGCGATAAAAGCGCTTCCAGCCGCCCGCGCACCAGCAGATAAGGCTTCAACTGGCGTTTTTCGCCTTCGATGACAAAGCCCAGCGGATGCTCTGCCCCCGCCTCCACCACATCGCCAACTTGCGTGCGAAAGGTCAGCAGCGGTTCGCCGTCCCGCTCGGTCGCCGTCATTTCCACGGCAATGAAATGCGCATCTTCGACGCGGATGCCAACCTTTTCCACAGGCGTGACGAGATAGGTGCGGCCGTCGTCGTCCTTGCGCAAAACGGTGGAAAACAGCCGCACCAGCGCCGGCCGGCCGATGGGCGTTCCCATGTAGAACCAGGTGCCATCGGCGCGGATTTCCATGTCGAGATCCCCACAGAACGGCGGGTTCCAGCGCTCCACCGGCGGCAGGCCGCGCACGGAGCCGTCGCTGCGGCTTCCCACCTCGTCTGCGGCGCGCGCAATCATCGCGGCCAGCCCGTCCGCATCCTCTGCGGTATTAATCGTTTCACCTGCCATAATTTCAGTCATGGTTCCGGTTTAAGGGTCGTGTCACGAGATAGTCATTCATAACGTTCTTGTCAGCCGCCGCCACGCGAATAAGTTGGATGGAACGGACCGCTCGCTAAACCAGACGCGATTCGACAAAGCCGGCAGGACGCCGGGCCAAAGCCTGATGGAGACCGACATGGGCGTGATGACTTCCACCGACACTCCCCTCGATGAGAAGGCAATGGTCGCTGCCGCCGAAAGGGCATTGTCCGATATTGCCGCTGTGCGCGCAGAAGTCTCCAAGGTCATTTTTGGTCAGGAACAGGTGGTGGAAAACACACTTGTCGCCGTGCTCTCCGGCGGCCATGCGCTGCTGGTCGGCGTGCCGGGCCTTGCAAAGACCAAGCTGGTGACGACGCTCGGCACGGTGCTGGGCCTCGATGCCAACCGCATCCAGTTCACGCCGGACCTGATGCCCTCGGATATTCTCGGCACCGAAGTGATGGACCAGGACGAAAACGGCCGTCGCTCCTTCCGCTTCGTCAAGGGCCCCGTCTTCGGGCAGCTGCTGATGGCCGATGAGATCAACCGCGCAAGCCCGCGCACGCAATCGGCGCTGCTGCAGTCCATGCAGGAATACCACATCACCGTGGCCGGCCAGCGTTATGACCTGCCCGCCCCCTTCCATGTGCTCGCCACCCAGAACCCGCTGGAACAGGAAGGCACCTATCCGCTGCCGGAAGCCCAGCTCGACCGGTTCCTGCTTCAGGTGGATGTGCTTTACCCGGAACTGGCCGCCGAACGGCAGATCCTGCTCGACACGACAGGCACCTCGGAAGCCAAGGCCCGCGCCGTCATCGATGCGCCGCGCCTGATGGAAATCCAGTCACTCATCCGCCAGATGCCGGTCAGCGATACGGTGGTGGATGCAATCCTGTCGCTCGTGCGCTCGGCGCGTCCCGGTCAGGGCAATACCATGACCGACCGCCATGTCGCCTGGGGCCCCGGCCCGCGTGCCGGCCAGGCGCTGATGCTGTGTGCCCGCGCCCGCGCGCTTTACGAGGGACGGCTGGCACCGTCCATCGATGATATCCATGCGCTGGCCGAACCCATTCTCCAGCACCGCATGGCGCTGACATTTTCCGCCCGCGCCGAAGGCATGTCGGTTCGCGACGTGATCGACGGGCTGGTCAAGCAGGCACGCGGCTAACCGGCCGCTGCCGCCAAGGCGAAACAGAAGCAAGGACCAGGCGTGGCATCCATTGGCCAGATCGTTCCGCAGACCCCCGGCAATGACGTGCTGGCACGCGCAAGACAGCGCGCCGCCCTCGTGCCGGATTGCATGGTCGAGGCCCGCCGCATCGCCAACACGGTGATTGCCGGCTGGCATGGCCGGCGCAAACGCGGCATCGGCGAAAATTTCTGGCAGTTCCGCCCCTATAGCGAAGGCGAAAGTCTCGCCCGCATCGACTGGCGCCGCTCCGCCCGCGACGACCATACCTATGTGCGCGATCTCGAATGGGAGGCCGCCCACACCGTCTGGCTCTGGGCCGACATGTCACCGTCGATGATGTACAAATCGACGCTCGGTTCGGTCTCGAAGGAAAGCCGCGCGCTGGTGCTGATGCTGGCGCTGGCCGAAATTCTTGCCCGCTCCGGCGAGCGCATCGGTTGCCCCGGCGTGATGGGGCCGATTTCGGCCCGCAATGCCGCAGAACGGCTGGCGACCGCCATCATGCATGCCCCGCTTGCCGAAGGCCTGCCCGATACGGGCATGATCCGCGGTGCGAGCGACATCGTGCTGATCGGTGATTTTCTCGACGATGCCGACCGCATCATGGAACGCATCACACCCTTGTCGCGCCGCAACCTGCGCGGCCATGTGGTGGAGATCGCCGATCCCGCGGAAGAGACCTTTCCCTATAGCGGCCGCACCGAATTCACCGATCCGGAAACCGGCGAGAAGCTGACCTCGGGCCGGGCGGAAACGCTGCGTGAGGATTACCAGCGCGCTTATCTGGCGCGGCGGGAAAACCTTGGCCAGTCGCTGCGCCGGCTCGGCTGGAGCTTTTCCTTCCACCGCACCGATCATCTCGCATCGGAGGCTCTGGTGGCCGTGCATGGTTATCTCTCCGGCAATCCGCCGCGCGTGGGTGGAGCCCGCTGATGGGAGCCTTTGCCTTTGCAACGCCTGTCATCCTCACCGCACTCATCGTGCTTCCCGCCATCTGGTGGCTGCTGCGGCTGACGCCCCCACGCCCGAAGGCAGAAGTTTTTCCGCCGCTTGCCATTCTCGCAACGGTTCTGAAGCGGCAGGAAACACCCTCGAAAAGCCCGTGGTGGCTGACGCTTCTGCGCATGCTGATGGCGGCCGCCATCATTCTTGCCATTGCCAATCCCGTGCTCAATCCGCGCAACGGCACGCTCTCCAGCGCAGGCCCGCTGGTGCTCTTCGTCGATAACAGCTGGTCGACGGCGGAAGACTGGGAGCGGCGCGTGGAAACCGCCGACATGCTGATCGGCGATGCCGACACGGCGGATATTCCCGTTTCCATCGTCTTTACCGCCGATGCGACGCATGACGCCGTGCCTGGAAGTGCGGCCGCCGCACGCGAAAAACTCGGCGCGGCGCAGCCGAAGCCACAGGTGCCGCAGCGGGCGGCAGCGGCTGAAGCGGTGGTGGAAGCCTTCAACGGCTCACGCCCCGGTACCGTCGCATTTCTGTCGGATGGTGTGTCTGCACCTGATGATGGAGACATGATGGCTGATCTGGCAAGCCTTTCGCCCGCTGACATCAGGCTGATCGAGGGCAATGGCGAAGGCGCGGTGGCCCTGACGGGTGCGACCAACACCGCAAACGCCATGGCCATCACCGCCGCCCGCCTCAGCCGCGACGCCCCCGCACGCTACACCGTCAATGCGCTCGATCCGCAGGGGCGCTCGCTTGCCACGGCAAATATCGATTTTGCGGCAGGTTCTACAACTGCAAGCACCGAATTGTCCGCTCCCTTCGAACTGCGCAATGATTTTGCCCGCATCGCCATCGAAGGCAAAGCAAATGCCGGGGCGACGCATCTGCTGGATGATGGCTTCAAACGCCGGCGCGTGGCGCTTCTGTCCGGCGACAGCGGCAATGACATGCAGCCGCTGCTGCTGCCGCTTTATTACATCAGCCGGGCGCTTCAGCCTTATGCCGATATCATCGAGCCGCGCAGCGCCGATCTTTCCGTCTCGCTGCCGGAGATCCTCGCCGGAAACCCCTCTGCCATCATCATGGCCGATATCGGCCGTCTGCCGGCCGATACCTATGAGCCGCTGCAACGGTGGATCGCGCGCGGTGGCGTTCTGATCCGCTTTGCAGGGCCCCGTCTTGCGGCCGCCCCTACCGACGATCCCTTGGTGCCTGTCATGCTGCGCCGTGGCGAACGGGCACTCGGCGGCGCGCTCTCCTGGGCAGAACCGCAGCCGCTGGCGGATTTCCCCAGTTTCGGCCCGTTTGCCGGCATGCCGCGCGCGGACGATGTACGGGTGAACCGTCAGGTTCTGGCCGAGCCGACACCGGATCTGGCCGAACGCACCTGGGCAAGCCTTGCCGATGGCACGCCGCTTGTGACGACACGACAGGTGGAAGCCGGCCGCATCGTGCTCTTTCACGTGAGCGCCGAAGCGACTTGGTCGAACCTGCCGCTGTCAGGCAATTTCGTTGAAATGCTGCGCCGCCTCGTGCAGACGGCCCGTGCCGGGGGCGCACAAACGGCAACGCAGGCGGGCGCCGATGCCGTGGCGCTGCCGCCGTACCGCCTTCTCACCGCCGATGGCATCATGACCGCCGAAACCGGCGCTGCAAAACCGATCACGCCGACACCGGGTCAGACGCCGGTCGCAAGCCTTGACCATCCGCCGGGACTTTACGGCTCGGAAGACGGCTTTACCGCCGTCAACCTTCTTCCCCCCGGCGCACGCCTCGATCCGGTGAATGTCTCCGCCGCCGAGGGATTGACGGTCACCCGCGACAGCCTGATCGGGCGCGAGGCGGTGTCTCTGCGCCCCGCCCTCTTCACGCTCGCCCTCCTGCTTCTCCTTCTCGATGGCGTGATCGTGCTGGTGATGAACGGTGGCTTTTCGCAGAGAGTCGCGCGCGCCGGGCGCAGCACGGCTGCCCTTCTGCTTCTGGCGCTCCTGCCGTTTGCCACCCTGCCAACCGAAAGCCGGGCACAGGATGCCAAACCCGGCGACGCACAGGCGCTGGAGCGGCTGGACACAACGCATCTT
Organism: Neorhizobium sp. PAMB6716; assembly: GCF_058242805.1. Lineage (NCBI taxonomy): Bacteria > Pseudomonadati > Pseudomonadota > Alphaproteobacteria > Hyphomicrobiales > Rhizobiaceae > Neorhizobium > Neorhizobium sp. PAMB6716. Next base: position 709,260 of record NZ_CM177835.1, on the reverse strand, counting down.
GCCTATGTCATCACAGGCGAAAGCGATGTCGACAGGATCTCCGAACAGGGGCTTGAGGGCCTCAGCCAATTCCTCACCTACCGCACGACGCTGGAACCCGGCGCGCCTGTCGGGCTCGACATCACCAAGGACGAGCTATCCTTCTACCCGATCATCTACTGGCCGATTTCCGCCTCTGCGCCGATGCCGACCGCTGCCGCCATCTCTCGCATCGACGCCTATATGCGCAATGGCGGCACGGTGCTGTTCGATACACGCGACCAGTTCACCTCGCTCGATAGCGGTGGCACCAGTGCCAATGGCCAGCGGTTGCAGGAGATCCTGGCCAATATCGACATTCCGCCGCTCGAACCGACGCCGGAAGACCATGTGCTGACGCGCGCCTTCTATCTCCTGACAAATTTTCCCGGTCGTTATGCCGGAAGTCCGCTCTGGGTGGAAGCGCGTCAGGATGCGCGAAATTCCGGCAGCCAGTTGTCCTCGTCCGGCGATGGCGTGACGCCGCTCCTGATCACCGGCAATGATTTTGCCGGCGCCTGGGCGATCGATGGCAATGGCGCGCCGGTTCTGCCGACCGTGCCGCCTGACGATATGCAGCGCGAATATGCCTACCGCGCCGGCGTGAACATCATGATGTATATGCTGACAGGCAACTACAAGGCCGACCAGGTGCATGTGCCGGCACTCCTCGAACGGCTTGGCCAATAGGAGCGCGCGCCCATGAATATTGAGTTCGCCCCCTTCCTGCCGACGGCGGTGCTTGCAGCCCTTGGTTTGTTTGCCGCGATCCTCGTTGTTCTCTCGTTGTGGCGTGGTCTTCGCGGATCGCTGCTGCGTGGCCTTGCGCTTGCCGCCCTTCTGCTGGCGCTCTCCAACCCGACACTGACGCAGGAAGACCGCCAACCGCTATCGACCGTGGTTCCGATCGTCGTTGACCGCTCGCAGAGCCAGGACACGGCCGAGCGCCGCACGCAGACCGACGAGGCGCTGGCCCAGTTGCGCGACCGTTTTTCACGCTTTCCGCAGATCGAGACGCGTATCGTCGAGGTAAAAGACGACGAGACCTCCGACACGCCTTCGACGCGCCTGTTTACCGCTCTGTCCTCCGCCATTTCCGACGTGCCGCCGGCCCGCATCGGGGCAGCCGTTTTCTTAACCGACGGGCAGATCCATGACCTGCCGGGCGCCAATACCGATCTCGGCTTCAATGCGCCGGTCCACGGCCTGATCACCGGCCGCGCCGATGAATTCGACCGGCGTGTCGAGGTGGTCAGGGCACCGCGTTTCGGCATCGTCGGTGAAGAGCAGGACATGACGCTGCGCGTCTTCGATGACGGGCGCACGCAAGGCGGTGTCGCCCCGGTGACGGTGCGCATGAACGGCGAGGTGATCGCCACGCTTCAGGCGACGCCCGGTACGCCCATCCCCTTCCGCTTCACCGTGCCGCGCGGCGGCAACAATGTGATGGAATTTTCCGTCGCCGAACTTCCCGGCGAAGTCACCACCGCCAACAACCGCGCCGTCCATGTGATCGACGGCATTCGCCAGAACCTGCGCGTGCTTCTCGTTTCCGGTGAGCCGCATGCGGGCGAACGGGCCTGGCGCAATCTTTTGAAATCCGACGCCTCGGTCGATCTCGTCCACTTCACGATTCTGCGCCCGCCGGAAAAGCAGGATGGCACGCCGATCAACGAGCTGTCGCTGATCGCCTTTCCGACGCGCGAGCTGTTTGTCGAAAAGATCAACGATTTCGACCTGATCATCTTTGATCGCTACCAGCACCGCAACGTGTTGCCGATCCTCTATTACGATTACATCGCGCAATATGTGGAAAAGGGCGGCGCTCTGCTGATTGCCGCCGGCCCCGAACATGCCGGGCCGGATTCCATCGCCTCGACGCCGCTTTCTACCGTCCTTCCGGCAGCACCGACGGGCGAGATCCACAGCGCGCCGTTTTTCCCGCGCCTGTCGGAGCTTGGCAAAAAACATCCCGTGACCCGTGGCCTCGATGGCGCAAGTACCGAGCCGCCGGCCTGGGGTCGCTGGTTCCGCTCCATCGACGTGACGCAGCCGCAAGGCGAGACGGTCATGCAGGGCGATGGAAACCGCCCGCTGCTTGTGCTGAACCGCGAGGGCGAAGGCCGCGTTGCCATGCTGCTCTCCGATCAGGGCTGGCTCTGGGCGCGGGGGTTTGAAGGCGGCGGGCCGCATGTGGCGCTCTATCGGCGCATTGCCCACTGGCTGATGAAGGAACCGGAACTGGAGGAAGAGGCGCTGACATCGCGCGCCATCGGCCGCACGCTGGAGGCGACACGCCAGACCATCGGCGACGATCCGGGCCCTGCCACGATCAAATATCCGTCGGGCCGCACCGAAACCGTGCCCTTCACCGCCGCCGGCCCCGGCCTTTACCGGATCGAACAACGGATGAACGAGATCGGCCTGTTCGAGGTGAGCAATGGTGCGTTCTCGACGCTCGTGCATATCGGCAGCGTCGATGCGCCTGAGTTCAAGGCGATGGTCTCCACCACCGATACGCTTGCGCCCTATGCGCAGGCCACACGCGGGCTGGTGGCGCGGGTGGAGAACGGATCGGGCGTCACGCTGCCCGGCATCCTGCCGGTGCGCGGTGCCGTGCGCATCAACGATCCGGACCGGATGGTGATCCGGCTCACCGATGAAACCGTGCTGCGCGGTATCGATACGACGCCGCTGTTTGCCGGCTTTGCCGGCCTTGCCGCCCTGCTTCTGGCGGTGTCTGCCATGTGGTGGCGCGAGGGACGCTAAGGGACGACGACAGGCTGGCTGTTTTCGGTTACAGCCGCCCTCGGCATCCCGGCGGAGACAAAAAGGACCTTACATGCTGACTGTTCTCGAGGTGACGGACAGCCTTTCGTCGGATGACGAAAAGGCAGTGCGAGACCCGCTCGTCGCCTACAATATCGCACGTTTCGGCAAGAGCGACCGACGCGATCTTGCTATTCTGCTGCGCAATACGTCAGGCGCCATCGAAGGTGGGCTCACCGGTTATACGGCCCGCGGCTGGCTTTACGTGCAGATGCTGTTCATTCCCGAAGATCTTCGCGGACAGGGGCTCTCGCAACGCCTGCTTGCGATGGCGGAAACCGAGGCGCAGACACGCGGCTGCATTGGCGCCTATCTCGACACCATGAACCCGGATGCCCGCACGGTGTATGAAAAAGCCGGATATCACCCGCTCGGTATGTTGGAGCATCTTGACGGTGGCCATATGATCACCTGGCTATGCAAGCGCTTTTAAGCCTTCGGAGACTGTCGATGCCGCAGACTGACAATGGCTGGTCTCAATCCGCCGCCGCCTGGACGACATCGCAGGGCGGTGACGGTGATTTCAGCCGCCAATTCGTGCTCGATCCCGCCATCGACGCGCTGCTTGCGGGCCGACGTTTTCAGCGCGCGCTGGATGTCGGCTGCGGCGAAGGCCGGTTTTGCCGGCGGCTCAAGGAAAAGCAGGGCATTCCAGACGTGACCGGCATCGATCCGACGCTGCCGCTGCTCAAAACCGCGCGGATGCGCGATCCCGATGGCGATTATCGGCAGGCGATGGCTGAGGCCCTGCCCTTCGAGGATGACAGTTTCGATCTGGTCGTCAGTTATCTCACCCTGATCGATATTGCCGAAATCGAGAGGGCAATCGCGGAGATCGCCCGCGTCACGATGCCGGGAGGCCGCGTGTTGATTGCCAATCTCAACCCGTTCATCACCGCCTGCGGCGGGGCCGCCTGGATGCGCGATGGCAATGGTCGCAAGCTGCATGTGAAGGTGGATCGATACCTGGAAGACCATGCCGACTGGCAGGAATGGCGCGGCATCCGCATCCTGAATTATCACCGGCCAATGGCCCGCTACATGACGCTGCTGCTCGCAGCCGGGCTGCACCTGGTATCCTATGAGGAACCGCCGGCCATCGGCGGGCCGCAGGAGGCACGCGATTCTTATAACCGCGTGCCCTATGCGCATCTGATGGAATGGAAGAAGCCCTGACGCCTATTCGGCAGCGGCCGCAAGCGCCATCGGCTGCCAGTCGTGCCAGGCGATGATGCCCTTCAGGCGCTTATGCACGTCATCGCCCATCGGCACCACCAGAACCCGGCCGGGATCGACCGGGCCGGGAAAGGTCAGCGCGCCGTAGGACACTTTTTCGAACCCCAGCGGCATGTAATAAGGGGGATCACCGACGAGGATCACCGCCTGCGAACCCTTACGCCGTGCCGCCTCGATGGCGATGCGCACCAGTTCGCGCCCGATGCCCCGGTTCTTGTGCGAGGGGCGCACGGCCAGCGGCCCGAGCAGATGGGCATCCACGTCTCCGGCCTTCACCGCCGTCATGCGCACGGAACCGATGGTTTCGCCATCGTCGGCGCAGATGAAGGACAGCGACCGGTCATGCGGCCCCTGCTCGCGGATGCGGGCGGCAGCCTTGGTAAACCGGCCGGGGCCAAAGGCTTCGGCATTGATCAGGTCGATGATGGCATCGTGGGAGGCGTCTTCAGTGAGGTAGACGAGGTCATGCTTGTTCATGATCAGCTAAAACCGGATAACGGACAGGACAAAGGAAGAGCGGCAGCACCCTTGGGCGCAATGCAGGCTTTTCAGCGTCGTCGAAGTGTCCGGACCTGGATCATGAGATGATTTTTTCCTCGTTCGGCAAAGGGCATTATCAGCATTTTTTTCGATCGTCCATGGAAAATCTGCCGGTGAAACACACTGTCACCCTCTGCGGCCTCGCATTTGCGGGCATTGGCTGCCAGAATGCAACAAAACCGGGAAGCCCGGTCAAAAGATCTGGAAGGAAACATCATGGGCATGCTCGTGGACGGCGTCTGGAAGGACGTCTGGTACGATACCAAATCCACAGGAGGCCAGTTCAAGCGCTCCGAATCGCAATTCCGCAATTTCGTGACCGCCGATGGCGCGGCAGGACCGACCGGCAAGGCCGGTTTCAAGGCTGAAGCCGGGCGTTATCACCTCTATGTGTCGCTCGCCTGTCCCTGGGCGCACCGCACGCTGATCTTTCGCCGGCTGAAAAAGCTGGAGGATCTGATATCCGTCTCCGTTGTCCATCCGCTGATGCTGTCCAAGGGCTGGGAATTCAACCCTGACGACGATGCGGCGGCAACGCCAGACCACCTCTTCGGCTCGGACGCGCTGTATCAGGTCTATCTGAAGGCCGATCCGCATTACAGCGGTCGCGTCACGGTGCCGGTGCTCTTCGACAAAGCGCAGCAGACGGTGGTCTCCAACGAATCCGCCGACATCATCCGCATGATGAACTCAGCCTTCGACGGCCTCACCGGCTCCACGGACGATTTTTATCCGCAAGAGCTTCGCCAAGAGATCGATGCGCTCAATGCCGTCGTCTACGACACCGTCAACAACGGCGTCTACAAGGCCGGTTTTGCCACCACGCAGGAGGCTTACGAAGGCGCGGTAACGGCGCTGTTTGCCACGCTGGACGAGCTGGAAACACGGCTGTCAACGCAACGGTATCTCGTCGGCAATCGGCTGACGGAGGCCGATGTCAGGCTCTTCACCACGCTCGTGCGCTTCGATGCCGTCTATGCCGGCCACTTCAAGTGCAACATCCGCCGCATTGCCGATTACCCGAACCTGTCGGCTTACCTGCGCGACCTCTACCAGCACAAGGGCGTGCGCGAGACGGTGAATTTCTCGCACATCAAGAACCACTATTACCGCAGCCACGCGACGATCAACCCGACCGGCATCGTGCCCGTTGGCCCGGAGCTTGATCTGGATGCACCGCACGGGCGCGAAACGCTCGGCGTTGCAGGCTGATCACCCGAATGGGAGGCGGCATCCTACCAGATGTCCGCCTTCTGCGCCTCGCCGCTGAGTTCACGAAGCCGCGCAAGCGTCGCCGTCGTCACCTTGTCCGGGAGCGCGTCGAGCGCGAAGAAACCGCATTCGACAATTTCCCGGTCCGCCGGGCGCGGCGCCGTCTGGCGCACATTGACCCGGTAGAACACCACATGGTCGCGCCGGCTTGCGCCACGGTTCTGGTAGACGTGGAAAAGCTCCGGCGCCCCCAGAATTTCCAGGTTGCCTTCCTCGCGCAATTCCTTGGCAAGTGCTGCCGGCACCGTTTCGCCCCGCTCCACGCCGCCACCCGGCATATACCAGCCGGGCACATAGGAATGGCGCACCAGAAAAACGCGGCCCTCTTCATCGAAACAGGCGGCTCTGACGCCAAGCGTCATGCCGCGCGTCACGGCAAACACCTTGTGCATCATGAACACCATCATCCTGGTGCCGAAATTTGAAATTTCCGGAATGCCTTTACCGCTCATTGCCACCTTCCTGCCGACATGCCTTGCCCGCAGGGGTCCTTGGCTCTATGTCTCGACCCATGTTCAAGTTTGCGCATATCTCCGACATTCATCTGGGACCGCTTCCGCGTCTGACGCTGCGTGAACTGGCATCGAAACGCATCACCGGCTTTGTGAACTGGCACCGCAATCGTCGCAAGCACCTTCTGGTCAACACACTGGATCTGCTGCTGTCCGATATGCGCCTGAAGCAGCCCGATCACCTGATGATCACCGGCGATCTGGTCAATCTTGCGACATCCATCGAAATCCGGCTGGCCGGCGAATGGCTGCGCAGTATCGGCGAGCCGCTGGAAACCACCGTGGTGCCCGGCAATCACGATGCCTATGTGCCCGGCGCCCATGATCGTTCGGTGCGTGAATGGTATCCGTTCATTGCCGGTGATGGCGCGCCGGAAGACTGGCCGGACGAGGAGCATGTGTTTCCGACCTATCGCCAGCGCGGCCCCATCGCCATCATCGGCTGCTCCACCTCCAATGCCACGCTGCCGTTTTCGGCCGGCGGCTTTTTCAGTGCGCGTCAGGCCCGCGAGACGGCAAACCTTCTGAACCGCGCCAAGGATGAAGGCCTGTTTCGCGTCGTGATGATCCATCACCCGCCGGTGCGGGGGGCCGCTCCCTCGCACAAGCGCATGATCGGCATCCGCCGGTTTGCCGCAGCGCTGTCCGTTGGCGGGGCAGAACTGGTGTTGCATGGCCACACCCATCTCAACACGGTCTACCAGCTGAAAACGCATCATGGTTCTGTGCCTGTGGTCGGCATCGCGTCGGCATCGCAGGGGCCGGGCGGCCACAAACCGCCGGCCGCCTATAACCTGTTTTCGCTCTCCGGCGAGCCCGGTGCGTGGAATCTTTCCTGCGATCGCTATGGCCTTAACCAGGCCGCCGATGCCATTGCGCTGGAAAAGCGCCATATTTTCTACGGAAATCCGCCGGACCTTTCGCAGTCTCCCGCAATTGAGGCACAATTCTGAGACAGCCTGGGGAAAGCCCGATCTGATTTGTTCCAGTCGCCTAATGAAAGATCTTACCATCCAGCATTCAAGCCAGCGGTTCTCATGAGCGATAAAAACCCAAAGACGGATATCAGACGCGACCTGGTGGGCTTTCTCCCGCAGATCCGTCGCTTTGCCATGGCGCTGACCGGGGATGCCTCCGGCATCGACCAGCTGGTGGTGAAGGCCTGTGAAGAGGCGGTGGCCAAATCGCATCTCTGGCGCGGCGACCAGCGGCTGGATCTCTGGGTATTCACACTGATGCGCGTGCTGTGGAACAACGGCGCCTTTGCGCAAGGGCCCGGCAATGGCGACAAGCCGCAGGCCGAAGGTCTTCCCGAAGTGGGTTTTTCCAGCCATCCCGTGCTCGACAGCCTGCCGCACACCAGCGCGCCTGTTTACCTGCTCTGCGCGGTAGAAGGTTTGAGTTACGCAGAGACGGCCGCCGTCATGGGTATCACGCCGGATGCGGTCGCCGTGCGCATGCTGTTATCCCGCCGGGAGCTGGCGGCACAGAAATCCCATGCCAGCGAACGCAGGGCCTGATGGATGGAAAGCCTTCGCAACGCCCCACTCGACATGCGCATTTCCGCCCTTCTCGACAACGAGATCAGCGAGCCCGAACGGATTGAACTGGAGGCGCTATTGGCCGCCGATCCGCAGGCCCGCGCGCTGAACGACATGCTGCGCAAAGCCGATGACGAAGCCCGCCTTGCATTCAAAACCATGCTGAAGGAACCGGTGTCGCTTGATCTGGTGCGCTCCATCAAGACTGCAACACCGCCGCGACGTGCCGTGCGCCTGCCGCAGGCGCGCCGCCCCCGCTGGCACCTGCGCCCCTCCTTCAGCCTCGTCTGCGCCGCCTCGATGCTGATGTTCGGCTTTGGCACCGCTGCCGGATACATGGTGGCCGGGCGCCCGCATATGGTGACCTATGGCGACATGGCCGGCGATCCCGTGCGCGCATGGCTGGACGATGTCGCCTCCTATTACCGGCTCTATTCCCGCCAGACCCGGCATCTGGTGGAAGTGCCGGCAAGCGAATCGGCTCATATCGTTGATTGGCTGATGGCAACGACCGGCGTCTCCTTCCGTATCCCGAACCTTGCCTCGGATAATCTGGAATTCGTCGGTGCCCGCCTGTTTTCAGCCGGCGGCCGTCCGGTTGGGCAATTGGTCTATCGCAACCGCGAGGGCGAGGTCATTGCGGTGTCCTTTACCAAGCTGATTGCGCCGCAGAGCCAGCAGCCAGATGCCCCACCGCTTCACCAGACCATCCGCGACGACATCGGCCTCGTCACCTGGCAGGGCCTGCAGGCAAGCTACGTCGTGACCGGCCCCTCCTCCGACGCCGAACTCGACACGCTTGCGGCGAAGATCGCCGGGATCATCTGAGACGCTCACGCACTCGACGTGCCCAGAATCTACCGGGCAAAACGCCGGGCGCCGGCCACGCAGAGCACGACACCGAGTGTCACGACCAGCATCATCGGGCTCACCGGCTCATGCAGCAGCAGGCCGGCGAGAAGCAGGCCGAAGAATGGCTGCAGAAGCTGCAGCTGACCGACAGCGGCAATGCCGCCAAGTGCCAGTCCGCGATACCAGAAGACAAAACCGATCAGCATGCTGAACACCGAAACATAGGCAAGTCCGGCCCAGGCACTGGCGCTCACGGCAGACCAGTCCGCCGGAAGGCTCGTCAGCGTGATTGCCAGCATCAGCGGCAGTGCAAGCACCAGCGCCCAGGAAATGACCTGCCAGCCGCCGAGCCGCCGCGAGAGCCGCGCGCCTTCCGCATAACCAAGCCCGCAAACGAGGATGGCCGCCAGCATCAGCAGGTCGCCGGCAAGTGTGCCGGCCCCGCCTGACACCAGCGCAAAGCCGGCAACGGCGGCACTTCCGAGCCCTGAAAACAGCCAGAACAGCGGTTTTGGCCGCTCACCCCCGCGCAGCACGCCAAATAGCGCGGTTGCCAGCGGCAGAAGACCGATGAAGACGATCGAGTGGGCAGACGTGATGGTTTTCAGCGCAAGCGCCGTCAGGAGCGGAAACCCCACCACAACGCCGGCGGCAATCACGGCAAGCGAAAGAAGATCGGCGCGCGCTGGGCGTGCCTCGCGCAGGCCCTTCAAGAGGAGTGCTGCCAAAACAGCGGCAATGACGGCGCGCGCCGAGGTGAGAAACAAAGGAGACATATCCGCCACCGCAACGCGCGTTGCCGGAAGCGATCCGCTGAAGATCACCACCCCGGCAAGGCCGCACATCCATCCATCCACTGACGCTTTCATTGTCCCTCGCTTGTCTGACTTTGCAAAGCAGGTCGTTTCCCGTTTCCACGGCTACCATATGCCAGAGCCGCTTTACGCCACTGCACTTGCCAGAGACAGCAACAGAGGCATACAATTTATCCAAACTGTACTGATGACAATGGAAATACAGGCGAGACATCAATGACCCGAAACCCCGCCGGCACACGCACAAAGGACGTCATGACGTCCATCCGCTCGCGGATCGGCAGCCGGGCGCTTCTGCCCGGCGACCGCCTGCCTTCGGTGCGCGCGCTTGCGGAGACGATGAAGGTGTCGGCAACCACGGTGGTGGAAGCCTATGACCGGCTGGTGGCCGAAGGCCTGATCCGGGCTCGGCGTGGCGCAGGGTTTTTCGTGGCGGAAAACACCACGCTGCCGCTTGCGCTTTCCCGCACCGCAACGCCGCAGGCACGCGCCATCGATCCGTTCTGGGTGTCGCGGCAATCGCTCGATGCAGCGGGCGACGTGGCAAAGCCCGGCTGCGGCTGGCTTCCCGCCCATTGGATGCCGCAGGAGGCCATTTCCCGCGCCATGCGCCATCTTGCCCGCGCCGATCCTGCCCTGCTGTTCGACTATGGCGAGACGCGCGGCTCCGCCACGCTGCGCCGCCTGCTGTTGTCGCGGCTGGCCGACCAGGGCATTGCCGCCGGCCTTGATCAGGTTCTGCTCACGGCAACCGGCACGCAGGCGCTAGATCTGGTCTGCCGTTTCCTGCTGCGCCCCGGCGATACGGTGCTGATCGACGATCCCTGTTATTTCAATTTCCGCGCCCTGTTGCAGGTGCATCAGGTCAAAGTGGCGAGCGTGCCTTACCTTGCCGACGGGCCGGATCTTGCGGCCTTCGAGGCGGTGCTTTCTGCGGAAAAGCCGCGCCTCTACATCACCAATTCCGGGCTTCACAACCCGACAGGCGCGACCGTTTCCCCACAGACAGCCCACCGCCTGCTGAACCTTGCCGGCCAGCATGGCATCACTGTCATCGAAGACGATATCTTTGGCGATTTCCAGCCGGAGGCCGGTGCCACGCTTGCAGCGCTGGATGGCTTGAAACAGGTCATCCGCATCGGCAGCTTTTCAAAGACGCTCTCGGCCTCCATCCGCTGCGGTTATATCTTTGCCCGGCCCGACTGGATCGAGGGGCTGGCCGATCTTCAGGTTGCCACCAATTTCGGTGGACCAAGCCCGGTTTCGGCAGAGATCGTCGCTCATGTTCTATCCGGCGGCAGCTACCGCAAGCACATGGAGGAATTGCGCCGAAAGCTTTCCCATGCGCGGCGCGATGTGAGCGAACGTCTGGCGCGGCTCGGTATCGAACCTGTTCTGACCCCACGCGGCGGTTTTTACCTCTGGTGCCGTTTGCCGGATGGCGCAGACTCTGCAAGCCTTGCGCAAAAGGCGCTGGCGTCAGGCGTCGTTCTGGCCCCGGGCAATGTGTTCAGCCTCAGCCAGGCGGCAGGCGATAGGATGCGCTTTAATGTGGCGCAGATGCAGGACCCGCGCATCGACCAGGTGCTGGCGGAGGCCTTGGCACAGGCTTGCTGAAGGCGCTTTTCGAAGGATGCCGCCTGCCCGCGCCACGCAAAAACGCCCGGGCTTGCGCACCGGGCGTTCTGTTATCGGAAATGATGACCGCGATTACCGGCTGGCAATCACCCGATTTGCCGCAGACACGATGGCCTCCAGCGAGGCTGCAACGATATTGGTGTTGATGCCGACACCGAACAGCTTTCCGCCGGCATGCTCCACCTCGACATAGGCGATGGCGGATGCATTCGAGCCGTGCTGCAGCGAATGCTCGGAATAATCGGCAACGGACAGGTCGACGCCGAGATAAGTGGAGAGCGCATTGATGAAGCCATCGATCGGGCCTGTCCCCTTGCCCTCGATACGCTTTATCTCACCATTGTCAGTGATCTCGGCGGAGACGACCCGCACGCCCTTGTGCTCCATGCCGGCCGGGTATGTCTGGTGGTCAACGAACTTGATGCGGGCAGCCGGCTGCTCGACATAATGCTGGAGGAAACGTTCGTGGATGCGCTTTGACGGCAGCTCCACACCCTCTTCGTCGGTGATGCGCTGGATTTCCTCGCGGAACTCCACCTGCAGGTTGCGCGGCAGGTTGATGCCGTAATCCTGGGACAGGATATAAGCGATGCCACCCTTGCCGGACTGCGAGTTGATGCGGATGATCGCCTCATAGGTGCGGCCCACATCCTGCGGATCAATCGGCAGGTAAGGCACTTCCCAGACCGGCGAATTGGCCGTCTTGATCGACTTCATGCCCTTGTTGATGGCATCCTGATGCGAGCCGGAAAAGGCGGTGTAGACCAGTTCGCCAACGTAAGGATGGCGCTCGGGAATGACCATCTCGTTGGAATATTCGTAGACGGCCTTGATGCGCTCGATATCCGAGCAATCCAGTTCCGGATCGACCCCTTGCGTGAACATGTTGAGCGCCAGCGTGACGACATCGACATTGCCGGTGCGCTCGCCATTGCCAAACAGCGTGCCTTCGACACGGTCAGCGCCGGCCATCAGGCCGAGTTCGGTCGCGGCGATGCCGGTGCCGCGGTCGTTGTGCGGATGCAGCGATACGATGATGTTTTCGCGGTTGTCGAGGTTGCGGCACATCCACTCGATCTGGTCGGCATAGACGTTCGGCGTTGCCATTTCGACGGTGGAGGGCAGGTTGAGGATCAGCTTGTTTTCGGCCGTCGGGCGGATTTCGGCCGTCACGGCATTGCAGATTTCCAGCGCAACCTCGAGTTCCGTGCCGGTGAAGCTCTCCGGCGAATATTCAAAGCGATAACCGCCGCCGGCCTTTTCAGCCATGTCCATGATCATCTTGGCCGCATCCACCGCGATCTGCTTGATGCCGGGCACGTCTTTCGCAAACACCACGCGGCGCTGCAATTCGGAGGTGGAGTTGTAGAAATGGATGATCGGCTTATGGGCGCCGTCCAGCGCCTCGAACGTGCGGGTGATCAGTTCGGGGCGGCACTGCACCAACACCTGCAAAGACACGTCCTCAGGCACGCCGCCTTCTTCCACGCACCAGCGGGCAAAGTCGAAATCGGTCTGCGACGCCGACGGAAAGCCGATCTCGATTTCCTTGAAGCCCATGTCCAGGAGCAGCTTGAACATGCGGGCCTTGCGATCATGGCCCATCGGGTTGACCAGCGACTGGTTGCCGTCGCGCAGATCCACCGAACACCAGATCGGCGCCTTGTCGATGACCTTCGACGGCCAGGTACGATCGGGGATCTGGATCTGCGGATAGGCGCGGTATTTGCGCGATGCGTCGGGCATGCCCTTGATGCCGGAAGCGGTGACAGTGGCGGCGGAATTCTTGGCGTCCATGGTTCTTCTCCTTCGCGTCCAGCGTCGGCGCTTGTGCCTCAAGGCTGTTACAGCGCCGTGACGATGGATCAAGGCCTCCTCAGAGGCTTTTGGTCTACAAATCGGGGAATTTCTGCGAGGAGCTTTGAGCCGACGGGCGCTTACGGCCGCCGGGCGCTCCTCAACGGACCCGGCAACCGCGGATAAGGCCGAGGAGAAGAAGCGAGTTTGGCACCGACGCGACAAAGCCGGCCGCAGCGCGGGCCGTCATTTCAGTCGCAGCAATGGATGTGCCGTTGTTCGTCATGGGAACTTGATAGCGCGGGAATTAGGGGAGTGCAAGCGGGTTATTCGGCGGCATCTTTCCGCTGGTCTTCCAGCTTTTCCGTCAGCCAGCTTTCCACAAGAGCGTCGCGCGAAAGCCCAAGCTCTTTGGCACGCCTCTCCAGCCGCAGCAGTGTTCCGCGCTTCACGGCAACCGTCATCTCCACCGGCTCCAGATTGGGGCGCGTCGCCTTGCTCCAGTCGACATAGGCACTGACATCCTCGCCATCGTCGAACTTCCGGTCAAATTCCTCAGCGGTTATTTTCTGCATAACGAAGCCTTTCCGCCAATCTGGCGCGCCTCACCGATATGATCCGGACGGCATCCCCGCGCATCGTGTAGACACCGGTCCAAAGTTTCTCGCCGATGCGGCCAACGGTGATCCGCCGCAACTCAAGATCACGGCTTGCATCGGCATCAACACGAAAATCATCATACCACAAAGATTGCGCCTCCACGAAATCGATTCCGTGCTTGGCCTTGTTTGCTGCACTCTTTGCCGGATCGAATTCGAACTCCATCTGGCCATGAGATCACAACCTGGCGAAGAAATCGAGCGCGTTACCCCTTGGTCGCTACCCGCTTCAACCCCAGCATCACAGCCCCGGCGATCAGCCCCCAGAAAGCGCCGGAGACGCCGGCGAAGGCAAGGCCGGAGGCGGTGACGAGGAAGGTGATGGCGGCGGCCTCGCGGGTTTCGGCATCGCGAAAGGCGGCCTGGGCGGAATTGGAAAAGGCGCCGATGAGGGCAAGGCCGGCCACTGCCTGCAACAGGATTGGCGGCGACAGCGCAACGAAGGCGATGATGGCAGACGCCAGAAGCCCGAGAAGGATATAACCGACACCGCCGATCAGCGCCGACCAGTAACGCCGCTTCGGATCGGCATGCGATTCTTCGCCAGCGCACATGGCCGCCGTGATGGCAGCAAGGTTGACCGGCACCGCACCGAACAGCGCTGCCACGGCCGAAAACAGGCCGGTGGAGACAAACAGATGGCTCGGCGCAGGCTCATAGCCATTGACCTTCAGGATGGCGATGCCCGGAATGTTCTGCGAGGCCATGGTGACGATGAACAGCGGCACAGCGACGGAGATGAAGGCATGCAGGCCAAACACCGGTGCCACCAAGATCAGGTCCGGATGAATGGCGCCGCCGAGCCGTGCAAACACATCCGGCGGAAGGTCCACGCCAAAAACCAGCACGCCGACGAAGGCCGCAAGCGCCGCCGGCACCGCCCAGAGACGTTTCCAGATCACCACGATCATCCAGGCCGCCACGATCGGCAGGCCGAGCAGCGGGTTAAAGGCGATGGCCTTGACCGGGGCAAGACAGAGATTGACGAGAATTCCGGCAAGCATGGCATTGGCAAGCGGCGCCGGGATCATCCGCACGGCCTTGCCGAGCGGCGAAAACAGCCCTGAGAGCACGATGAGGCCCGCTGCCATGACAAAGGCGCCGACGGCTGCCGGAAACCCGCCCTCGATGACGCCGATGCCGGTCAGAAGGGCAGCCCCCGGCGTCGACCAGGCAATGCTGATCGGCATGCGTTTCCAGATTGGCAGGATGATGCCGAGCAAGCCCATCAGCAGCGACAGCGCCAGAAGGGCAGACGCCACTTCCGGCGGCGTGGCCCCCATGGCCGTCAGCCCCTGCATGATGACGGCAAAGGAACTGATGAAACCGACAAATGCGACCAGAAGCCCCATGATCAGAGCCTGGACGGAAAAATCTTTCAGCATGCTGGAAACCCGGATAGGAGGCGAAAATGCCTGCCGTTTGAGAACCAGAATGACGCTGGCTTGGCAAGCCGAAACGCCGGCAAATCGGTTCTTGCCCTGCCCCGGCAAAACCTCCGCGGACCACCCGCCATGCGCTCGACGGGACCGAATTGCCGCCAGTCTTACCTTCCTGCTGCGGAAAAACGGTAAATTGTGGCGGAGTTTTCCCCTTGCCGCTTGCCTATGACAACGGTTTTGCCTACCTCGCGGACCTTGGTTTTATGAACGCGTGAGGAACAGGCCGTGATCCAGACGCCTTATTATCTGATCGACAAGTCGAAGCTTCTGCGCAACATGGAGAAGATCGCGACCCTGCGCGAACTGTCCGGCGCCAAGGCGCTGCTTGCGCTCAAGTGCTTTGCCACCTGGGGCGTGTTCGATTTCATGCGCGAACACATGGATGGCACGACGTCCTCCTCGCTCAACGAAGTGCGCCTTGGCCATGAGCGTTTTGGCAAGGAAACGCACGCCTATTCCGTCGCCTATGCCGATTACGAGATCGACGACGTGATTTCGCATGCCGACAAGATCATCTTCAACTCGATAGGCCAGTTGACGCGGTATGCGGACAAGGCGGCGGGCATCACGCGCGGCCTGCGCCTCAATCCCGGCGTTTCTTCCTCCACCTTCGATCTTGCCGATCCCGCCCGCCCCTTCTCACGGCTTGGCGAATGGGACCTGAAGCAGGTCGAGCCGGTGATGGATCTCGTCTCGGGCTTCATGATCCACAACAATTGCGAAAATGGCGATTTCGATCTGTTTGACCGCATGCTGGGTGAGATCGAGGAAAAATTTTCCCCGCTTCTGAAGAAGGCCGAATGGGTGAGCCTCGGCGGAGGCATTCACTTCACCGGCGAGGAATATCCGCTCGCAAAATTTGCCGAGCGGCTGAAGCGCTTTTCGGGCGAATATGGCGTGCAGGTCTATCTGGAGCCGGGCGAGGCCTCGATCACCAAATCGACGACGCTCGAAGTCTCCGTGCTCGACACGCTCTATAACGGCAAGAAGCTGGCCATCGTCGATTCATCCGTCGAGGCTCATATGCTCGACCTCCTCATCTACCGCGAAAGCGCCAAGATGAGCCCCAATGACGGCCCGCACCGCATCATGATCTGCGGCAAGTCGTGCCTCGCCGGAGATATCTTTGGCGAATTCAATTTCGACCATGACCTGAAGGTTGGCGACCGGATTTCGATCCAGGACGCCGCCGGTTATACCATGGTCAAGAAGAACTGGTTTAACGGCGTGCAAATGCCGTCAATCGCCATCCGCGAACTGGATGGCAGCATCAGGACGGTCCGTGAGTTTGACTACACGGACTACGAACACAGCCTTTCCTAAGGCTTCTGACGATTGGACACGAAGGAGTTAGTCCTCATCATGAAAAAGAACGTTCTCATCATCGGCGCCGGTGGCGTCGCCCAGGTCGTTGCGCATAAATGCGCGCAGAATAACGACGTGCTGAGCGATATCCACATCGCCTCGCGCACCAAATCCAAATGCGACGCCATCATCGCTTCGGTTCACGAAAAGAAGGCGATGAAGCAGGCGGGCGTGCTGGAAGCACACGCGCTCGACGCGCTCGACATCGAGGCTACCAAGGCACTGATCGAAAAGCTCGGCGTGGAAATCGTCATCAATGTCGGCACCGCCTTTTTGAACATGTCGGTGCTGCGCGCCTGCATGGATACGGGCGTCGCCTATATCGATACGGCCATCCATGAAGAGCCGAACAAGATCTGCGAAACACCACCGTGGTACGGAAACTACGAGTGGAAGCGCGCCGAAGAATGCGCGGAAAAGGGCATTACCGCCATCCTCGGCGCCGGTTTCGATCCGGGCGTCGTCAACGCCTATGCGCGCCTTGCCAAGGATGAATATCTCGACAAGGTCACCGACGTCGATATCGTCGACATCAATGCCGGCAGCCATGGCAAATATTTCGCCACGAATTTTGACCCGGAAATCAATTTCCGCGAGTTCACCGGCGTCGTCTATTCCTGGCAGGGTGGCGAATGGAAGGTCAACAAGATGTTCGAGATCGGCAAGGACTATGACCTGCCGGTCGTCGGCACGCGCCGCGCCTATCTCTGCGGCCATGATGAGGTGCATTCGCTGGCGAAAAACATGGACGGCGCCGACGTGCGCTTCTGGATGGGCTTTGGCGATCACTACATCAACGTGTTCACCGTGCTCAAATCGATCGGCCTTCTCTCCGAACAGCCGGTCAAGCTTGCCGATGGCTCCGAAGTCGTGCCGCTGAAGGTCGTCAAAGCCTGCCTGCCCGACCCCTCTTCGCTTGCCCCCGAATACGAAGGCAAGACCTGCATCGGCGATTACGTGAAGGGTTTTAAGGACGGCAAGGAAAAGACCGTCTTCATCTATAACGTCGCCGACCACAAGGAAGCCTATAACGAAGTGGGCTCGCAGGGTATTTCCTACACCGCCGGCGTTCCCCCGGTTGCTGCCGCCATGCTGGTCGCAACAGGCGAATGGGACGTGAAGAAGATGGCCAACGTCGAAGAACTGCCACCGAAGCCGTTCATCAACCTGTTGAACAAGATCGGCCTGCCGACGCGCATCCAGGACGAAGACGGCGATCGGGCTGTGGAGTTTTAAGCCAAATTTTGGCCCGATGAAAATCATGAACCCGCTGGAGAGATCCGGCGGGTTTTTGTTTGGGATCAATACAAGCCGTCACCCTCGGGCTTGTCCCAAGGGTCTGCTGTCGCCACGATTGCCAGCGACGTCACACGTTATCAAGCCACGGCAGATGCTCGGCACAAGGCCGAGCATGACGGAAGAACAGGCAGACCCGTAACCCTTGCGCCGAAGGCAAAGTCACTCCCCTCAAATATAAATCGGCGCCATCCGGCGCCAGGCGCCGGCGCGGTGGGCGCGGCCGGTCCAGAGGTGGAGGCGGTGGTCGATGCCTTTTTCGGCAAGCAGGCGGCTCAGGTGAAAATTGTTGTCGAGGAAGGGGTCGGCGTCGCCGATGGTGAGCACGATCTCCATCTGGCGCAGCCGCTCCAGGCGCCAGTCGCTGCCAAGGCCGGGCAGGAAATGGGTCGGCGTGTGGAAATACACGTCTTCGTCGTAATAGCCGTCCATGAGATCGCCAAAGCAGTCGACCTTCAGCGTCAGGTCATAACGACCGGAAAAGGCCACCAGCTTGCGAAACAGATGCGGGTGGCGCAGCGCAAGGCTTGTGGCCTGATAGGCGCCAAGACTGCAGCCGTGCGCAATCGTGCAATCATGCGGGTTTTTCGCCGCCATCAGCGGCATGACCTCGTTCAGCACATAATCTTCAAAGGCTGCGTGGCGGCGAATGCGCTCGGCTGGATGGCGGCGCGGGTCGTAGAAGCTTTCACTCGCCAGCCCCTCGATGCAGAACAGCTGCAACTGCCCTGCCCTCACCTTGTCCCCCAGGCTTTCGACCACGCCCAGTTGCTCATATTCGAAAAACCGACCCTCGCGGGTCGGAAACATCAGAACCTTTGCGCCGGCATGGCCGAAAACGAGAAGCTCCATATCCCGGTGGAGCCTTGGACTGTACCAGCGCACATATTCCCTGTTCATGGAACCTCGAAAAACCGCCGGATCTTCTGTGACAGCAGAGCATGTTGCGCTGCAGAATCAGGATAATCGAAGTGGCCCGCGTCGAGAATGAAAGTTTCGTTAAATTTTGATGGCGGAAGGGCATTGGCGACGGAGAACTGGCACGGCGGGGCAACGGCCGGATCAAACCGTGCCACCGCCACCAGCACCGGCGCGGTGATGCGGGTGGCAGCGGTTGCGGCATCGAAAAGCCGCAGCGTGGCATCCACCTGCGGATGCCGCTTGCGATAGATCTGCACGGCCGCCGCGCTGCCCGTCGTCGGCAGCGTCAGCCAAAGCGGCCTGTTGCCAAAGGTCGGCACTTCCAGAAAGCCGCGGTCGATGCGCGAATCGAACGGCATGGCAAGCGCACCAAGGCCGCCGCCAAAACTGATGCCGCTATAACCGAGGCGGCCGGCAAGATCCGGATGCAGCGCGAGCAGCGCCGAGACGGCAATCCACAAATCCTCGACGCAGCCGCCGATCACGTATTTTTCCGGCTTGTCGATATCGTGCAGCACATGCCAGTGCGATTGCGGCGAGATCGGCGGATGCGGGCTTTTCGACAGACCACGAAAGCAGGGAAAGACCAGTACCGCATCCCGCACCGGAAAATCGAAATCCGGCGCCTCGCGCCCGCCATAACCATGGCCGACGACGATACCACGGCGGACTTTTTCACGCGCCGGCGTCAAAATCCAGCCGCCGATCCGCACGCCATCCGTCGAGGTGTAGAACAGTTCTTCCACACGAAAGTCCGGATGGGACAGCGGGCTTGGACGACGCCTTGGCGCTGCCTGCACGGCCAGCGCGCGCGCATACCGGGCCTGCCAGAAGGCATCAAAACCGGCAGGCGCTTGCGGAGCCTTCAAAGCAAGAAGCTCTTCCAGCGAAAGGCCGTAGGTGGGATCAAAGGCGAAGGGATGGACTGTCGGGATGCTCATGGATGCGGTTGTTTCGCGAAATGCCGCCGGCCACAAGACAAAAAGGGCGGGAAACGGCGGCAAATTTCTGAAAAGGACGCGCTTTTCTGTGGGCAAGCCCGGGCGTACACAGCGTCGCGCATCGGGCTGTTTTCTGCCATCTGGAGGGCAGATTGGAAAGAGGTGAGTGGCCTCGGCTGGACCTGTCCTGGGCAGACCTGCGGCGCGTTTGCCGGTCATAGTCCTCGATTGCCGCCGACGATACATGCGCAAGTCCTTGAATACGTTTCACATTACAACCCATTACCAAGCGATGCAGCTTTTACGCTGCATTGCAGCAAAGGCCGAAATGGCCTAGTTTTTCCTCGGGGCTGCGGATCAAGGCGCGCATGGAGCATCCATGCCAGATCGAGGATTGCAGATGGATCAGACACCAACTCTTGGACCTTCACCGACCTCTCGCAAACAACCGAAGGATCTTGAAACCATTGCCCGCAGCGGCGGCGTTTGGCGGCGCATGGCGGCGCGCGTTCCGACCTACCTTGCCGATCTCCGGGAAAATCCCGCCTGGCTTGCGATGTTTCTTCTGGCCCGCACCATGCCGGCCCGGCGTGCCCACTGGCTGACGGCAAGAAAAGTGGCCGATACCGCCCCCCAGCCATCGATGTTCGGCGATATTTCGCCGCGCATGGCAGCCGAGGCACTCAGGCGCGATGGCATCTTTACCGGGCTGACGCTTCCGGCGGAAATGACCAACGAGATCGCCCAATTCGCCACGACCACGCCCTGCTTTGGCAATTTCGACCGAAAGCTTGAGTTTCTGGCACCGGAGCATGACAAGGCGGAGGCACGGTTTGGCCGTTCGCTGCTGAGCGGCCACCATTTCGAGCGTATCCTGCAATGCCCGGCCGCCCTTGCCGTGCAGCAGGATCCGCTGCTGATTGCCATTGCGCGCCATTATCTCGGCGGCGAGGCAAAATTGATCACCACCCGCACCTGGTGGAGTTTTCCCACCAAGGCGGCCTCGGAGGCGGATCTCAACAAGGCCTCCTTCAAGTTTCATTTCGATCTCGATGACTGGCGCATGCTGAAATTCTTCTTCTACCTGTCCGATGTGGACGATGAGGCAGGCCCGCATGTCTTCGTGCGCACAAGCCACCGCAGGCGCCGGCTGAAACACCAGTTGACCCTCCTGGTCGGGCATCCCTCCGAAGAGGTGCTGTCCTTTTATGGTCAAGACAGTGCCACAACGCTGACCGGCCCGGCCGGCTTCGGCTTTGTCGAAGATCCCTTCGGCTTTCACATGGGCACACTGGCCAAGACAAAACCGCGGCTGATGATGGAAGTGGGCTTTGGGATCTCCAAACCCTCACGACGTCGCTATCACGGCGAACCCATCGTGCGCTGAGCCTTCAAGGGCCGCACGGCCTTGCACCGGAACGACAAAACCCGCCGGCATCACACCGGCGGGTTTTGTTTTTCAGACAACGGCGAGAAAACCTCAGCCGATTTCCGACTGGCTTTCGACGATCTTCGACACCAGGCCGTAGCTTACGGCGTCTTCGGCAGACAGCCAGTAATCACGGTCGATGTCCTTGGCGATCTTTTCTTCCGTCTGGCCCGTGGCCTTGGAGAAGATCTTGATCAGGCGATGGTTCATCTTGATGATTTCGCGCGCCTGGATCTCGATGTCGGACGCCATGCCGCGGGTGCCGCCAGAGGGTTGGTGCAGCAGGAAGCGGGTGTTGGGCAGGCAGATGCGGCGTTCTCTCGGAACCGACACATAGATCAGCGCGCCGGCGGAGGCGACCCAGCCGGTGCCGATGATCCAGACCTTCGGCTTGATGAACTTGATCATGTCATGGATGGAATCACCCGATTCGACGTGGCCGCCGGGGGAGTTCACATAGATGCGGATGTCCTCGTCGCTGGCGGCGGCCAGCGCCACAAGCTGCGTGCACACCTTCTGCGCCAGTTCCTGGGTAATGCCGCCATAGATGAAGATCGAACGCGACTTGAAAAGGTTCGCCTCCGTTTCCTTGCCGAGCGCCAATTCCTTCGTCTTGTCGTCGTCGTTCTCATCAAGCATCGAGCAGTCTCCAGTGTGGATTTCCTAACCCCGGACATAATGCGTTCGTCGTCACAAAACAATGCGCCAAACGCCAGGAGCGCATCGTAAGGTGAATCCGGTCTTCGTCATTTTGCGGATGGACAGATTTTTAGGCACTGCCTAATCTTGTCGCGATGGCATCGCGGCGGGCTCCCACCGTCGTCGCTGCCAAAATCCGTTCAAGGGGAACTTGTCATGTTTAAACGTCTCACGGTGACCGCAGGTGCTTTTGCCGCCGCCGCACCTGCCTTCGCCCATCTCGATCCGCTGGCGCATGGATCTATTGCCGCCGGGCTGTCGCATCCGCTGTTTGGCGCAGACCATGTGCTGGCCATGGTGGCGGTTGGTCTGTGGGCAGCGCAGATTGCTTCCCTGCCGGGCCGCAAGGCAGCCCTCGCCATCGTGCCCGCAACCTTCGTTGCCACCATGGCGGCCGGTTTTGCGCTGGCGCTCGCAGGCGTCCAGCTTCCCTTTGTCGAGCCGGGCATCTTGGCCTCGGTCATCGGGCTTGGCCTGCTTGTTGCCATGGCCGTGCGTCTTCCGGTGGCCATGTCGGCGGCCATCGTTGCCGTGTTTGCACTGTTCCACGGCCATGCCCACGGGGCGGAACTGGGGGCTGCCGGCGCGTGGAAATTCGGCGTCGGTTTTGTCATTTCCACCGCTTTCCTGCATGCGGCCGGCATTGCCATCGGCCTTGCAGCCGGGCGGGCAGCGCCGGTGCTGACACGGATTGCCGGCGGCCTCACCGCCCTTGCCGGCCTGTCGCTGGTGTTTGGCTGAGAGCCCGTTCAATTCCCTGCGTTCGGGGGAGCACAAGTCCCCCGAAACTTACGGCGATTTAACAATCGCCGCTGCTGAAAAAGCCCGAATCCAGCCCCATTTCCTCCTCATGGGCTGCCGCTTGGCCCGCCACACGAGGAGACGACCATGTCACCGGAAGAACGCCAACTGCTGAGCGCATTGTTCGACCGCATCCGCACTGCCACCGCCACGCCGCGCGACCCCGAAGCGGAACGCCTCATTGCTGATGCGCTGAGAGCAGAGCCCGCCGCGCCCTATTACCTGGCGCAGGCCGTCATCGTGCAGGAAAAGGGGCTTGAAGCGGCCTCCGCGCATATTACCGAGCTTGAGGTACGCATTCGCCAGCTTGAAGCTGCACCTGCGCAGGAGCCGCCACAGGGCCGTGGTGGGTTTCTCGATTCGATCTTCGGCTCCGGCCGCGCGCCGCAGCAAGCCGCACGTCCAGCGCCGGCTGCCGGCCCCTGGGGCAGCGCCCCGTCGGCAGGCCCTGCCCAGCAGCCTACGCCGTTTGGCCAGCAGGGCGGTTATGCACAGGCACCCGCTAATCAGCCGCAACAGGGATATGCACCGCAGCAGGGTTATCAACCGCAGCAGCCGGCCGGCCCCTGGTCATCCGGCGCGCGGACGGGCATGGGAGGCGGGTTTTTGACCGGCGCACTTGGCACGGCGGCTGGCGTTGCCGGCGGCATGCTGCTTGCCAATTCGCTGAGCGGCATTTTCAGCAACCACATGTCGGGCCTTGGCCTTGGCAATCCCGCCGCCGAAGGTCTGGCCGGCGCCCCGGTCGAGGAAACCGTCATCAACAACTATTATGGCGATGCCCCGTCAGCCCCCATCGACGCCAGCGACGTGCCGGACACTACCGCCGACGACAACATCCAGCAGGCCGATAGCAGTTGGAGTAACGACGACAGCGACTTCGACACAAGCGACGACAGCGATTTCGCGTAATTTTTTGATGCTACGGACAGCGCCAAGCAAAAGCCCCTCATCCGGCTGCGTCCTTCTGACCCTTCGCCCCGCCTGTGGGGAGAAGGAAGGGCGGAGATGCGTGGCTCCCCCCCGGCAAGCCAGGGTGGGGGGCAACTTTTAGACACCCGTCGCAGCTGGCTGTCGCCCCGGCCCTTCGCTTTAGCTTAAGGGCGTTCGCTGCTCAAATCGCTCCACTGGAGCGATTTGCCGGCTTCGCCGTCGCAGCTCACCCACGTCCGCGATAGGTGGGGACGCCCTGATCGGGGAGCCACACACCTTGCGGCAGGTCGCCGGTCTGCCAGAACACATCGATCGGGATGCCGCCGCGCGGATACCAGTAGGCGCCGATGCGCAGCCATTTCGGATCGAGAAGCTCCACGATGCGGCGCGCGATATAGACCGAGCAATCCTCATGGAAGGCACCGTGGTTGCGGAAGGACTGCAGGAACAGTTTTAGCGATTTCGATTCGACCAGAAAGCCATTCGGAATGTAATCGATGACGATATGGGCGAAATCCGGCTGGCCGGTCATCGGGCAGAGCGAGGTAAATTCCGGCGCCGTAAAGCGCACGACATAATCGGTGCCGGCATTGCTGTTGGGCACTTTTTCCAGAACAGCCTGTTCCGGGCTTTGCGGTGCATCCACCTTCTGGCCGAGCTGCGACAGCCCGCTGACATCCGTCATGCTCATTGTTCGTGACCTTCTACCTGAACTTTCAAACCATGTGCCCGCTCGCCTTCGGGCTCCACGTGGATGGCGAGAGAGGCGCCGGGAATAGCCTCTTTGATCGCATCTTCCAAGCGGTCGCAGATTGCATGCGCCTCGATGACCGTCATCGCAGCCGGCACCACCAGATGGAAATCGATGAAGGCGACCGCGCCGGCGCGGCGGGTGCGCAGGTCATGCACGTCGAGCACGCCGGCCGAATGGGCGGTGATGGCCGCCTTGATCGCCGCTTCCTCTTCCGGCTCCACAGCCCGGTCCATCAGCCCGCCGACCGAATGGGAAATGACCTTGCCGCCCTGGTAGAGAATGTTGATGCCGACGATGATGGCAAGCAGCGGATCAAGGATCGCATAGCCCGTGAGGATGGCCAGAACCAGACCGATCAGAACGCCGATGGAAGTGACCACATCCGACATGATGTGATGGCCATCCGCCTTCAATGCCGGCGATCGGTGGCTGGTGCCGATGCGGATGAGAAGCGTTGCCCAGGCCGCGTTGATGACGCCGGCCAATCCGTTGATGGCAAGCCCCAGCACCGGGGCATCCGGAAGACGCGGCTCGACCAGCCCGCCCCAGGCCTCTTTGACGATCAGAAGGGCGGCAACGATAATCAGCACGCCCTCGATGACCGCTGAAATATATTCTGCCTTGTGGTGGCCAAACTGGTGATCATCATCGGCCGGGCGTTGCGCGTAGCGGATGACGAAATAGGCGATGAAGGCCGCAGTGACATTGACCGAGCTTTCCAGCCCGTCCGACAAAAGCGCCACCGACCCGGTGACCCACCAGGCCAGCATCTTCAGGCCCATGACGCCGATAGCGAGCGGGATCCCCCACAGCGCCAGGCGCTGAACCAGTGCGTTCTTCGTGTCGGTCATCGTCTTTCCATGCGTCTGCGAATGAGTTGCAAGTGCCCTGAAACGGCGAAACCGCCGGAGCGCAACATAGCGCCCGGCGGTTTCGAATTCGTGGCGTCTATGACGAAGATTGCAGCGAATGTCAAAGCACCTTTTGCCCGGACTGCCCTTCTGCCTCGCCAGACGCGCTGGCGGATCACCAAAACCAGCCTTAAATTTGCCATCCGTCCGCCGTTCTGCTTGAAGACGGCAGGGCGCGGCCTCACGGCCATCAGGGGGCATTCGATGAACATGAAACGGGTGTTGACGCGGTCGGGGCTTACCCTGCTCGGGCTTTGTGCAGAGCTTGGGGTTTATCTCCTTTGCCTGCAATGGAGCGGCAATTTCCACGAAGTCCTGCCGGGGCGCTATTATCGGTCCGCCCAGCTTTCGGCGACGACCCTTGCCACCGATATCGAGAAATATCACATCAAGACCATCATCAACCTGCGCGGTGCAAAACCCGGCACCCGCTGGTACGACGATGAACTGGCCGTGGCTGAGGCCCATGGCGTGACGCATGTCGATTTTCCGATGTCGGCCAGCAAGCGCCTGACGCCTGAGGAGAGTTATGCACTGGTGGCGGCGCTCAGGGCAGCGCAAGGCCCTCTCCTCGTTCACTGCAAGAGCGGTGCCGACCGCACCGGCCTTGCCTCCGTGATGTATCTGCAGCAGGTAGCCGGCGTCGATGAAGAGACGGCCGAATGGCAGCTGACGCCGCTTTACGGCCACGTGAACATTCCCTTCACCGGCGTCTACGCCATGGACGACACCTGGGAAGCGTTCGAAAAGCTGATCGGATTGCCGAGTTAAAGCTTAGGAGAAAGTGGCGCGCTTTTACATCGCGCCACCGGCACTCAGGCCGCCTTTTCCTTCACCCGCTTGGCGAGTTTTTCCACCACGTTCTCGATCATCCGCATGCCGGCGTCACCGCCGAGCGTCATGATCGATTCCGGGTGAAACTGCACCGCCGCCACCGGTTCTTTCGCGTGTTCGATGCCCATGATTGTGCCATCCTCGCTTTCGGCGGTGATGATAAAATCCTGCGGCAGCGTTTTGGGATCGGCAAAGATCGAGTGGTAACGGCCGACGGTGACCTCACGGCCAAGCCCCGCAAACACGGTCCCGGCTTCCAGCACGCGGATGCGCGAGGGTTTTCCGTGCATGGGCACGGCAAGCTGGCGCAACTCGCCGCCATAGGCTTCGGCGAGCGCCTGAAGGCCAAGGCACACACCGAAGATCGGCAGGTTTTTCGCCCGCGCGGCCTTGATGGTGGCCTTGCAGTCAAAATCCTTCGGGCTTCCCGGTCCGGGCGACAGAACCACCAGATCCGGCTTGATGCGGTCATAGATTTCGGCTGCCACCGGCGAGCGCACGGTGGACACTTCCGCTCCCGTCTGGCGGAAATAGTTGGCGAGCGTGTGGACAAAACTGTCCTCATGATCGACCAGAAGGATCTTCACCCCCTGCCCGACCTTCTGGACATCACGTCCGACCTTGGCCGTATTGCCGGCACGCGCATCGCGGATGGCGGAAATCATGGCGGATGCCTTCAGTTCGGTTTCGGCTTCTTCTTCCTGCGGGTCGCTGTCGTTCAGAAGCGTCGCGCCGGCGCGCACTTCGGCAATGCCATCCTTGATACGGATGGTGCGCAGCGTCAGCCCCGTGTTCATGTTGCCATCGAAACCGACCATGCCGATGGCCCCGCCATACCAGGCGCGCGGGCTTTTTTCGTGGCTTTCGACAAAACGCATCGCCCAGAGTTTTGGCGCACCGGTGACGGTGACGGCCCAGGCGTGGCTGAGGAACGCGTCAAACGCATCCATATCCGGACGCAGCCGGCCCTCGATATGGTCGACCGTGTGGATGAGGCGCGAATACATCTCGATCTGGCGCCGGCCGATGACCTTTACCGAACCCGGCTCGCACACACGGCTCTTGTCATTGCGGTCGACGTCCGAGCACATCGTCAGCTCGCTCTCGTCCTTCTTGGAATTCAGGAGCTTCAGGATCTGCTCCGAATCGGAGATCGCATCCTCGCCGCGACGGATGGTGCCTGATATCGGGCAGGTCTCGATGCGCCGGCCAGACACACGCACGAACATTTCCGGCGAGGCGCCAACCAGATATTCCTGATGGCCAAGATTGATGAAAAAGGAATAGGGCGACGGATTGATGGCCTTCAGGCGATTGGAAATCTGCGAGGGTTTGCTGTCGCAGCGCTCCATGAATTTTTGGCCGGGCACGACTTCAAAAAGGTCGCCGCGGCGAAAGCTTTCCTTGGCCTTCACCACCAGTTCGGCATATTCGCCGGGACGGTGATCGCCCTTTGGCGGAATTTTATCGGTGGTGCGGAAGGGATCGGGCGCGATCTCCTGATCCTTGCCGACGGTCGTCACCTCCCCGCGCGAAAAATCGTAGCGGTCGATCCAGGCCTTGGCGGCATGATGGTCCACAACAAGGATTTCGTCGGGCAGGAACAGCACCATGTCTCGCTGGTCGTCCGGGCGGGCAAGCTTCAGGTCGATACTGTCGAACTGGAAGGCAAGATCGTAACCGAAGGCACCGAACAGGCCGATGGCCGAATCCGCATCCGAATGGAAAAGATCGACCACGGCGCGCAAGACGGTAAACACCGTCGGCATTTTCGAGCGCTCTTCCTCGGTGAAGGCGCGCGTCGGCGGGTTTACGGTCAGATCCAGCCGGCGAAGGGAACGCTCACCCAGCGTCAGTTCGCTTTCGGTCGCCAGCCGTTCGGCAATGAAATCGAGGAGAACTTCGCCGCGCCCGTTATAGGCTTCGATCCACACCTTGCGGCCGAAGGAGGAGAGCCCGAGCGGCGGATCGACAATGGCCGTATCCCAGCGGGTATAACGGCCCGGATATTCGTAATTGGAGGAAAACACTGCCCCGCGCCGCTCGTCCAGCTTGTCGACATAGCTGGAAATCGCATCGGCATAAGGCGCCGGCCGGCGTTTGCGGCTGACCGTGATGCCACCGCGGGTCTCATAAACCTCGGAGCCATCGTCTTCGATAATCGTTACCATGCAACACCTCTCCATTATCCTCTGATCCGGACCTGGAAGGCGCTCTTAAGACAAAAAAAGCCGCCTCGAGGTTCGGGCGGCTTTGTCTTGTCTCAGAACATGAGTGGTCAAGGCCGCGTTTTAGCGAGCCCACCACCAGATAGCCATGATCATCGACGTTTTCATGAGCATGGTGATACCGCGTCATCCCGCGTCCCGCAAGCCCCCCGCGCGCTTTCAGGCCAGACCGGTTGCACCGCAGCAGGCACACCAGATTAGCGTTTAAATAATAAATCCGTGTTTTAGTTACTCCGAAATTAAACGGTTGCCACGGGGGCGTCGCGGCCGGATTATCAGCATGTTCGGGGTCTTACGGATGAAGATAACAATCTCTCGGTTTCTTGTCGTCTTCGGCTGCACGCTGATGGCAAGCTTTTGCCTTGCTGTCGGCATCCTGTTGTATTCTCTGCAACAGTTGAAGATCGAGGGGCCGCAGTATGAGCGGATCGTCGACGCCAAGGATCTGGTCGCCGATATTCTTCCGCCGCCGATGTTTCTGGTGGAGGCCTATCTCACCGCCATCGAGACCGCCCGGCACCCGGAAGAGACCGATGCCAATATTGTCGTCCTGCAAAAGTTGCGCCAGGACAGCGAGACGCGTCTTGCCGTCTGGGCTGGCAAGGACTTGCCCGCCGAGATCCGCACACAGATCGAAACGAAGCTGAAGCCGGCCACAGACGCGTTCTGGGACATGCTGTTTCGCCGTATGGTGCCGCAGTTCAACCTGGCAAAAGCGGACGGACGCGACATCAACCTTGTGCCCCTTCGCCGGCTGTTCCTCGAGCAACGGGCGGCTGTCGTGACGCTGGTGGGCCTGTCGGAGACCTATATGGCCACGGTTGCAAGCCACTCGAAATCGCAGGACACCACCTTTCGCATGCTCGCCTACGGTGCCTGTCTGTTTGCCATCACCTCGCTTTTCGGGGGGCTGACGCTGTTCCGGCGGATGGCCGTCAGCCCGATGCGCGATATCGGCCGTTTCATGACGGCGCTTGCTGCTGGCGACTACCAGAGCCCGGTGCCGCACAGCAATCGTCAGGACGAAGTGGGCGAAATGGCCAAGGCGGTAGCACATTTCCGCACGGCCGCGCTGGACAAGCAGGCGCTGGAGGCTGAGGCAAGCCTGCAATCAAACCGCGCCGCAACCGAGCGCGCCCAGCAACTGGCAAGCGAAGTGGAACGGGCCGCAACGTTGAAGAAGGTGATCGATGATCTCGGCGCCGGTCTCGACCGGCTGTCGAAGTTCAATATCCATGTGACGCTCGACGACCCCTTCCATGCCGAATTCGAGGTGCTGCGCGAAAACTTCAACCGCTCGCTGGCCGTTTTCCAGCAGACCATGAAGCGGGTGCTCGGCAAGGCCGACGAGATCCGCGCCAATTCCGAAAGCCTCGATGGCTCCGCCGACGATCTCGCACGCCGCACGGAACAGCAGGCGGCCGCACTCGAGGAAACCGCCGCAGCGCTGGACCAGATCACCAGCAAGGTTGCCACCTCCAGCAGCCTCACTCGCAACACGCTGGTCAAGAGCACCCATGCACGCGAGAACGTCGAGCGATCCTCACAGATCGTGCGCGAGGCGATTGCCGCCATGGAGCGTATCGAGGATGCCTCGCAGCAGATCGCTTCGATTACCGGCGTGATCGACGAGATCGCTTTCCAGACCAATCTTCTGGCGCTGAATGCCGGGGTGGAAGCCGCACGCGCCGGCGAGGCCGGAAAGGGCTTTGCCGTGGTGGCGCAGGAAGTGCGCGCGCTGGCGCAACGCTCGGCTGCGGCAGCCCATGAGATCAACAGTCTGATTGCCCGTTCGGCCACCGCCGTTGCCGGCGGCGTCGATCTCGTCAGCCGCACCGGCGAGGCACTGACCGAAATCCAGAGCGACATCGCCTCGATCGCGGGCGATGTCGATACCATCGCGCAAGGGGCATTCGAGCAGGCCGACGTGCTGCAGGCGATCAATTCCTCCGTCAACCAGATGGACCAGATCACCCAGCAGAATGCCGCCATGGTGGAGGAAATGAATGCTGCCACCCATTCGCTCACCGAGGAAGTGGGGGACATGGTGCATCTGGTCGGCCAGTTCGTCCGCAATGACAGGCAGGGATCAGAAACCAGCCGTGCCGCCTGAAGCCTGCCGGAGGCTGGGATGCGTGACCGCCTCGACAGGCGATGAGACCAAAAGCCCGCTCGTGCGTTGTCGTTGCCAGAACGGCACGAGGAGCGGGTGGAATGATACAGCGAATACTGGTCCTGGCGGCAGCAAGCCTGATCCTGATGGGCATGGACCTGCCGGAAAACGGTCCGCGCCCCGATGTGAAGCCGCTCGTGTCCGAACAGACAGACGTTCAGGCGAAAAATCCGACCGCCGACACACCAAAGACGGCGGTGGAAACACCCAGCCAGCCCTCGGACATTCCCGTTCCAGCGGCAAAGCCCGATGAGATCAAAGGCGACCAGCCCGAAAGCGACGCCGCCCCCTCCAGATCCGATACTGGCAAACCCGATACTGACAAGCCCGCAGCGGGGAAGCCGGATGATGCATCCGGCACGGCCAAGGACGACGCGCGGGACGACGCCAAGGAAGACGAGAAGAAGCAAGACGACAAGAAGGACGAGGCATCCCCTGCCCCGCCGCCTATCGTCAAGGAAGATCCGCAAAAGCTCGAGGCCTGCCTGAGAGACCTGAAGGCACTGGGGGCGGAGTTCGAAAGCTTGCCCCCGGTCACCGACGAGCAGAACGGCTGCGGCATCGAAAAGCCGATTGCGCTATCGCAGGTGCTGCCGGGCATTCCGCTTTCCGACAAAACGCCGATGCGCTGCGAGGCTGCCCTGTCGCTTGCCCGCTGGATGAAGGATCTGGTGGAACCCAGCCTCAAGACCGCGCTGCCGGAGCGGCGTATTGTCGGGATCAGCAACGCATCGAGCTATGTCTGCCGGCTGCGCAACCACGCTGAAACTGGCAAGATTTCCGAGCATGCCCGCGGCAACGCCATCGATATCGCCGGCTTCAAGCTGGACAATGACGAAACCATTGCCATGACGCCAAAGGAGGAGGATTCCACGATGACCGGCGCCTTCCAGCGCACGGCAACCGCCGGCGCCTGCCTTTACTTCACCACCGTCCTCTCTCCCGGCAGCGATGCCACCCATCAGGACCACCTGCATCTCGATGTGATGGAGCGCAAGGGTGGCTATCGCTACTGCCGGTAAGTGCGGGGGCTAGAACAGCCCCTCGATATAGCCTGCCTCATTCAGCGCAATACGCTCGGCAGACGGTGAGCGCGGCAGGCCGGGCATGGTGCGGATTTCGCCGGTGATGGCCACCACGAAACCGGCGCCTGCCGAGAGACGCACTTCACGTACGCTGACCGTGTGGCCTGTTGGGGCGCCAAGACGTTCGGGATCGGTGGAGAAGGAATATTGCGTCTTGGCGATGCAGACCGGCAGGTGGCCGTAACCTTCTTCCTCGAAGCGGCGCAATTGTTCGCGCACGGCAGGTTCTGCGGTCACGTCGCCGGCGCGATAGATTTCGCTTGCCACCGTTTCGATCTTGTCCATCAGCGGCAGTGCGTCGGCGTAGAGCGGCTTGAAATCGGCCGTGCCGGCATCGGCGATGTCCACCACACGCCGGGCGAGATCCTCGATGCCGGCAGAACCATCGGCCCAGTGGCGGCAGAGGATGGCTTCCACCCCATGCGTGGCGGCATAGGCCTTAACGGCGGCCACTTCGCTCTCGCTGTCGGAGGAGAAATGGTTGATGGCGACAACCACAGGCACGCCGAATTTCTTGATGTTTTCAATATGGCGGCCAAGGTTGACGCAGCCGCGCTGCAAGGCCTCGACATTTTCGGCACCGAGATCCGCCTTTGCGACACCGCCGTTCATTTTCAAGGCCCGCACGGTTGCGACGATGACGGCAGCAGCGGGTTGAAGGCCTGCCTTGCGGCACTTGATGTCGAAGAATTTTTCCGCCCCGAGATCGGCACCGAAGCCGGCTTCCGTCACCACGTAATCGGCAAGTTTCAGCGCGGTGCGCGTCGCCACCACCGAATTGCAGCCATGGGCGATGTTGGCAAATGGGCCGCCATGCACGAATGCCGGATTGTTTTCGAGCGTCTGCACGAGGTTCGGCTGCATGGCGTCCTTCAGCAGCACCGCCATGGCGCCATCGGCCTTCAGGTCGCGGGCAAACACCGGTGTGCGGTCGCGGCGATACCCGACGATGATGGCACCAAGACGCTGTTCCAGATCATGCAGGTCCGAGGCTAAGCAGAGGATCGCCATGATTTCCGAGGCAACGGTGATGTCAAAACCGCTTTCGCGCGGAAAGCCGTTGGAGACACCGCCGAGCGGGCCAACGATCTGGCGCAGCGCCCGGTCGTTCATATCCATCACGCGCCGCCAGGTGATGCGGCGCAGATCAAGATCCAGCGCATTGCCCCAGTAGATGTGGTTGTCGAGCATCGCGGCAAGCAGGTTATGCGCCGAGGTGATGGCGTGGAAATCGCCGGTGAAATGGAGATTGATATCCTCCATCGGCACGACCTGCGCATAACCGCCGCCGGCCGCGCCACCCTTTACCCCGAAACAGGGGCCGAGCGAGGGTTCGCGCACGCAGATGATGGCGCGTTTGCCGATGCGGTTGAGGCCATCGCCAAGGCCGACGGTGGTGGTCGTCTTGCCTTCGCCCGCCGGCGTCGGGTTGATGGCGGTGACGAGGATCAGCTTGCCATCCGGCCTGCCGGCCTGCGCGGCAATGAAAGAGGCGGAAAGCTTTGCCTTGTCATGGCCGTAGGGAACCAGATCCTCCGCCGGAATGCCAAGCTTGGCGCCGATCTCGAAGATCGGCTTCTTGGTGGCGGCTCTGGCGATATCGATATCGGACGGCACGGTTCCCATTCATTCCTCGCTCTTACACCTTGCAGGATGGCGCCTTCATTAGCGCATCGCGATGCCGGCTGGAATGGCCAGAACCTGGTGATCGAAGGTGACGAACAGAAAAGGCGGCGCGAACAGTGTCGCGCCGCCTCAGCTGATGCAGGGGACTGGAGGTCAGAAACGCTGCGTCAGCGAAATCTTGAAGCTGCGGCCGGGCTCAGAATAGAAGGCATTGTTGGTCGCACCGCTGGTCTGGCGGATGGTGGTGTAGTCGTAATAGGTACGGTCGAACACGTTGTAGACACCGGCGTTAAAGCGCAGACCCTTCACCTGTTCCGGCTCCCACCAGGCAGTCAAATCGACAAGGCCGTAACCGGCAGCGCGCGAATAGGTGGTCTGGTCGACCTTGCCATTGTCATGCGATCCCGCAACGCCGGTCAGATCGACGCCGACACCCCAGAAGCTCGTATCGTAACCGATGCTTGCCACCACCTTCATCGGCGCAACGGAGGCAAGGTTCTTGTAGCTGTCGAGGTTTTTGCCGGTGGATGCCGTAAGGCCACCGCCAAGGCGCA
Source organism: Neorhizobium sp. PAMB6716 (assembly GCF_058242805.1). NCBI lineage: Bacteria > Pseudomonadati > Pseudomonadota > Alphaproteobacteria > Hyphomicrobiales > Rhizobiaceae > Neorhizobium > Neorhizobium sp. PAMB6716. The sequence continues at coordinate 675,559 of NZ_CM177835.1, read as the reverse complement.
GGCCGCTGTCGAAGGTCTTGTGGGCGGAAAGTTCCAGGCCGTAGATCTCGGCGCGGGCAACGTTCATGTATTGGGAGATGCCGCCTTGCCGATAATCGGCCCGGGACAGGCCAAGGGCGGCGGCTTCGGCATCATTCAGGGCGCGCATGTCGATGAAATTCTTGTAGCGGTTATAGAACAGGTTGATGCGGCCGCCGAATTCCTCGTCGCCCAGGTTTGCCCCCACTTCGAAACCATGGCTGGTCTCGGTTTCCAGATCGGCATTGCCGAGACGCAGATAGGTGCCCGGACCACCGAACGAGCTATACAACTCGCCGGCAGACGGTGCCCGGAAACCCATCGCCCATTGGCCAAACAGCTCGACCTTGGGCGCAAGGTCATAGGCAAGCCGCAACTTCGGCGATAGGCCGGCATCCTCGAAGCCTGCCGGCAGCGTCGGGTTGCTGGCATTGTCATCGTAGGCTTGCGTCATCTTCGGCTCATGCTTTACCCAGTCGAAACGCACGCCGGGGGTGAGCTTGACGCCACTGTCACCGATGGAAATCTCGTCATCAAGGTAGAGGCCAATGCGGTTGCTATCCACCTTCGGCGTATCGGCCTGATTGGTGTGCAGATTGCTGCAGGCGGTAAAGCCGGTCGGATAGCTGCCACTAGAAAGGGGCGCGGGGCAATTGTCATAACCAGCCGAATATTGTTCGATCGTGCTCGTGGCGAGATCGAAGCCGAAGGTGAAGAGGTGCTTGGTCGCCCCGAGATCCACATCCTTCTGCACCGCGCCAATCAGACCGAACGTGCTTTCCTCGTTGGAATTGGCGCGCCCAATGGGCCCGATGACGGAATAAGAGCGGTAGCCGGTATAGCCATCCACCGTGCGGGTCTTCATCCAGTAGAGCGAGGCCCAGGCATTGTCGATGATGCTGTCATCGCTCTCGCTTTCGAACTTGTAGTCCAGCGAGACGCGGTCGCGCTCGTTTTCCTTGTTGTTGGTATAGTCGCCGGGAAAATAATTGCTGGTCGACGACTGGGCGGCCGTCGCCTGGGTGGACCTCATGTCGGTATCGCGGTCCTTGCGATAGCGTTCGCCCGTGATGCCGATCGTGTGGCCGCCTTCCAGCTCCTGGCGCAGCTTGACCAGAAAATTATACTGGTCGAAATCGGAGGGGTTCGCCTCCGTGCGATTCGTATAGGTGCCACCGGTCGAGCCGTTCGTTTCGCGCTCATGGCCCTTGCGGTAGCTGCCCTGGAACAGCATCGAGGTATTGTCGATCCTCTTGGCGACGGCAGCCGATCCTTCCCAGCTCTTATCCGTGCTGTCATAGGTGGACTTCAAGAGCACGCCCCAGTCACGCCCCTCGCCGATCAGATCCTGCGGCTCAAGCGTGCGGTAGGCGATAACACCGCCCAGCGCGCCCGCGCCGGCACGGCTGGAATCAGCCCCAAGCATGACATCCACGGCTGACAGCGACGAGAAACTGAACGTATCGACGCCACCGGTCGCGCTGCGGGTTGGATCGTTGAAATAGGGGATCGGGATACCGTCGATGGTGGAAAGCACGCGGTTGCCCTCAAGGCCGCGGATGTTGACGGCACCGGTCGTGCGGTTGAACGTCACGCCCGGTTCGGCAACACGACCGAGATCTTCCAGATTGGTGATCTGCTTGTCTTCAAGCTCGGCACTTGTGGTCTCTGTGGTGAGTGGGCTGTCGGTCGCACTGCCCTTGGCCGCCGCCGCGGCCCGCTCGCCCTTCACCGAGACCCTTTGAAGCACGGTGGTATCGGAGGCAGCATTTTCCGCAGAAACGGCGGCCTCCTGTGCGATGGCTGGAAGAGCCAGCGCAAGGAGCGACAGACCTGTGCAGGCAAGAAGAGAAACGCGCAAGCGGTTTAGCATGAAAACCTTTCCCAGCCCCCAAGCAACAGCGCGCACAAAATCGCGGCCGCGCAAGGAGCGACGTTCAATACTGAAGATGAATAGACCGGCGACGCAGAAGCGCCTTATCCATGCCGAATAAAAAACATGATCCTGTTTGTCAACATTAAACATGACTCTGTGTATCATGTTTTAGTTGATCAAATCGTGTCAATTCCGACACAAGCTCAGAATTTCCAGGACGGGGCCGGAAAATTCACTGGCAAAACCTAGCGAGCGCACTAAACGCTGCACAGCCGTTCAACAAAGACCGCACGCCTTCAAAAGGGTATTTAAGACGATCGTAAGCACTTTTAGTTGTAAATTCTAATATTCGAAAACGGCTCTGGCTCCGGGACTTGAATTGTAATACTTGTCAATCCGACAGAAATATTGTCGCACTTAAAAATCGCAAAATGAATGATCACCCTTGAACGCCAATCGCATATCAGCATGGCTTTATCCTCGGCCGATACTCGCGCCGAAGTGGTCACAGCATTGTCGCACATCACCAGACAGTTCGGTTTCCGCTACTTTACGCTGGCCAATGCACCCGTTTCCACGGACATGCTGTTAGAACCGCTGATCGTCGAAAGCACGCTTCCACAGGCCTATATTCGCGCCTTTGACCAGAATCGCTTTCTGCAAAGCTCTCCATTGGTGCCGCTGCTGAAGACCATGATCCTGCCACTCTGTTGGAATTGCGAGCCCGTTCCTGCGGAGGGCTGTAGGCCCGAGATTCCGGATACGCTGCGGCATCTTCTGAAGGCCCATGACACGTGCGCGGGCGTTGTCATGCCACTGCACTCGGGCGACGGCTCCAGCTATATCATCCAACTGGAGGGCTCCCGCCCGCTTCTGACGCTCCCCGAACTCAACGAAGTGGGTATGCTGCTTCTGCAGGCCTTCACGATCTATGACCGGCTGCGTCGGCAGGAGCCGGCGACGATAAAACTGCTGACGGTGCGCGAACTGGAAGTGTTGCGTTGGACATCACAAGGCAAGACATCCTCCGAAATCGCGAGTATCCTGTCTTTGTCCGATCACACGATCAACGCCTATCTCAACAAGGCGATCAAGAAACTCGATTGCGTTAACCGGACCCAGCTGGTTGCCAAGGCCATACGCCTGCGGCTGATCAGCTAGATCGCGGAACCGTCGCATTCATGGAGTCTGACAGTTTGCTTCAACCTATTGTCGCGAATGACATTCCTGCCTTCGGTGAGGAGACTTTTGGTCTCAGCGCGCAAGACACCCTGCACCTTTTCATGCAATTCAACCGGACCGGCTTCTGGCGGTTCGAGATCGACACCGGGCACCTGTTTGGCTGCAGCCAGGCGAGTGCCATTTTCGGCATGGCCGCCACCGATGGTCCGCTTGACGTGGTGGCGCTTACCGCACGCATCCATCCGGACGATCTGGCCGTGGCGATGGAGGGTCATGAAGCGGCAGCCGCCCGCCGTGTCGCCATCCACAAGACCTATCGGGTGGTTTCGCAGGGCAACAACTACAAGTTATGCTGCTCCGTTGGCCGTTTTCGCGCAAAGGAAGGCAGCGGCGGGGATATCGTCGGCATCACCTTCGAGATGCCACCCACTTATGGCGACCTTCGCATGATTGCTGCCTCCGACCCTCGATAGGCACCGTGCGCCTCCGGCTGCAAAGCCCCAGCGGTACGGCCCGCCCCGTGCGACACGTGTTGCAAACAAGGAGCAGCGCTTCACGGCTCTGCCCCTTGTCCTTGCGTTACCGATCGAGAACGGCGCGGATTTCCACGAGGTTCGAGCGGGTGCGCAGGATGTAAAAGCCCATGGTCGCGAGATGGGTCGGCATGATCCAGCCATCTTCCCGGCCATTGGAGATGATAGCCGGCTGGATCCGCAGCGCCGACTGGAACTGCGACAGAGTATCGGCCCAGAGCGGCGCCAGATTGCGCTCGCGCACCACCTGGTCGAAATCGGCGCGGGCAGCCGCAAGCACGGCATAATAACCATAGAGCTGGCCATAGGCGAACCAGAAACGGTCGTCGGCGCGCGTATCGAACCAGCCGCCATTGTGGTTTTCCGAACGTTCCCGGAGGATCGCCGAGGTGGAACCAAGATCGTTTGCGATGCGATCGACAAACTGCACGAGGTTATCGGCGCGGGTATCGAAAATCGCGTTGCAGGCCGCCAGATCTGTGTTGAACTGGCGCAGGCTCTTGATGGCCGAGCGGTAATAACTCGGGGTCGGCGTTTTGAAGCCGAACGGGTTAAGGCCGAAATACCACGAGAATTCATCAAATTGCAGGTTGCCGCGCGCATCCTGGAGATCGCCGTTGATGCCCGATGTGCCGCGCACGCGCCCGAGCGAATCGACCAGTTCTGCCGAGGTGCGCCGCACCGCCTGGTTCACGCCGCGCTGAAAACTTGCCTTGTTGTCGAGGAAAGGCGTGTTGTCCCAGTCCATGCCGAAAAAGCCCGCCCGATAGAGCAGCATGGAGGAAATCCAGGCGTTTTCGTTGACATTCATGTCGGTGAGGTCAGCCGCAACCTCAACGATGGCCGAGGTCTGGCACTGGCGCGGTGCGGCCACAGGCGTTGTCGTAGTGGCGCCTGCCGTGGCAGGCGAAGGGCTTGCGGCCGGAACGGCGGCCGGCAGTTCCTGTCCGGCAGAACGCTGGCGCTCCGCCAGATGGTAGCGGTCGACGAAGTTCGGATCAAAGCCGGTCCACACCTGCGTCTGCCAGATGAAATAACCATAGAGGGCAACAAGCCCCAGAAGAAACACGCCAAGCGGCGCCTTGATCATCAGGCTACGGCCGCCGTACCAGCCATGCGCCGCCATGAAGGGCCATGCCATCCAGGCAAACAGTAGCCGGAAGCTGCGCTTCAGGGCATCGAGGAACCGGCTCAAAAACGCAGCGATCATGCATGGATCTCCTTTATCGGCCTTCAGGTAGTGACGCGGCCGTCGCTTGTCGAGCACCACCGAAGCGATGATGATAAACCTCGGCGAGAAGCGCCCGACGAGCATCGATGCTTCTTGCCGAGAGACGGCTGGCCTTCCACTGCTGTAGATAGGGTTCGAGAGCCGGCAGATCGCGTTCGATGTCTGCGAGAAGCGTGCCATCGACGCCGGCGACCAGGAGAACGAAAGCCTCAGTCTCGACCGTCAGCAGGTTGCGCAGGATGTTGCAGCTGGCCGTCATGTCGATGACGAGATCGATCAGATCATGCGTCAGTTCCTGCCAGCCGGCAAAGAGCACGGGATCCCGTTTCGTCGCCGCCTTCTTGTCGCCGGCGTCTTTGAGGGTATCGGCAAACGCCTCGCAAGGCGGCAGGGCATCATCGAGGAAAAGCTTTTGCGCCTGGAGAACGCAGAGGAGACCCGCAATATCGCCCGCGAGCTGCCATGCCTGCGTGGCAAAGATGAGCGGCGCCACAGGCTCCTGCAAGGCCTCGCTGCGACGACTGAAAAGACGCAAAAGTGGCGCACGGCGCGGCTTGGCCACCGGCATGAGATAAGGTGCAGACAGACGCCGGATGGCGATTGCAAGATCGGCCAGCCGATGAGCCGCCTGCCCCTCAGCCACCCGAAAACGCACGCCAAGCGCTGCCAGCCTCTCCTCCAGCCCGTCAAGCCGGGCGCGGTCGATCAGTGCTGGTTTTCCCGCAGGGGCCTGGAGATCGGCCATCATCGCGGTCAGCGCGTCGCGGATCTCGCCCATCGCAGACCCTGTATCGTCACCGTGACGTCCCTGTGCTCCATCCGTCATGCTGCCACTCCCGAGCCGTGCCACCGGGCGCATCTCTTGCTTCAGCGTCCCGGCACGCCATCACGCATACACGCGATCATGCCATGAATTAACAGCCGATTTTGAAAAACGCCGCAGTCCCTGTGAGATAGGCGTGGTAAAATGGATGCTGGCTGGCCGCCGCGACAACGCCGCGACGGGCAATCACGCCGGCTATAACGGCAGCAGCCCTGCCCTGATCAGAGGCCGAGCTTGGCAATCTCGGCATCCAGCCGGTCGCGGGTCTTCTTGGCCATCTTCGCCGTCTTGATGGCCTCGAGGTTGGCGGGCGTGCCATCACCGGCCACGATCAGCGCCACCATGCCCATGCCCCAATGCGGTGTGCATTTCACCACATAGGCGCCTTCCTTCTCGATGGTCACGACAAGTTCCTGGTTCATCTTGCCCTTGAACTCGGCAACACCTTCCGGCAGCAGTTCCTTGACGGCTGCCGCATCATGCCCCTTGTCGACAGGCACGAAGTGGACCGTGTCACCAACGGCCACCTTGACGGCTGCGGGCTCGAACACCATGGCTTCGCCATCGGCACCCTTGTTCAGCATTTTGACTTCAATGTCGGCGGCAAGCGCTGCCGAAGACAAAAGAGCAAGACCGAGCGCTGCAAAGCCCGTTCTGGTGAGGAAGGTTTTCATCGTTAAATCTCCTTGGCGCGCCGTGCGACCTTTCGCAAGGCCCATGCCGCATCCTGTGTTCATTGCGGACCTGCTCATACGCCCTTGCGCCGGGCCGGGATTTGACCGAGGTCAAAACACATTTCTGCCATTTTGTCGCAAATAGCCCCTATTGCGCGCCGCGATCCGGCGCGCTTGCTTGCGCAACAGGGATATTGATAATGGCGGGGAACAAAAAAGAAGGAGCCACCATGCGCGCAACATCGCTGAAATTCACGCTCGCCGCCTCGATTGCCGCGATCGTCTCGAGCCAGGCCTTGGCTGCCGATCCGGCAAGCTGTAGCGCCGTCCGCTTCTCGGATGTCGGCTGGACCGACATTACCGCCACCACGGCGACGGCTTCGGTCGTGCTGGAGGCGCTCGGCTACAAGCCGCAGGTGCAGGTCCTGTCGGTGCCGGTCACCTACCAGTCGCTGAAGAACAAGGATATAGATGTTTTCCTCGGCAACTGGATGCCGACGCAGGAAAATGACGTGCGTCCTTTCCTCGACGACAAGTCGGTGGAATCTTTTGGTCCGAACCTCGTTGGCGCCAAATATACGCTGGCAACCAATGCCAAGGGCGCCGAACTTGGCATCAAGGACTTCAAGGATCTCGCCGCCCATTCCAAGGATCTCGACGGCAAGATCTACGGCATCGAGCCGGGCAATGACGGCAACCGCCTGATCCTCGACATGGTGGACAAGGACACCTTTGGCCTAAAGGGCTTTGAGGTGGTTGAATCCTCCGAGCAGGGCATGCTGGCGCAGGTCGCCCGCGCCGACCGCGCCGGCAAGCCGGTCGTGTTCCTCGGCTGGGAACCGCACCCGATGAACAGCAATTTCAAGCTGACTTACCTCACCGGCGGCGACGACATCTTCGGACCGAATTTCGGTGGCGCCAGCGTGTTCACCAATGTGCGCGCCGGCTTCACCAAGGATTGCCCGAACGCCGGCACCTTCATCACCAATCTCAAGTTCTCGTTGCCGATGGAAAACGAGATCATGGGCAAGATCCTGAACGATGGCGAGGATCCGCAGAAGGCGGCAGCCGCATGGCTGAAGGCCAATCCGGCCGCCGTGACACCCTGGCTTGCCAATGTCACCACGCTTGACGGCAAGGACGGCCTTGCGGCAGTCAAAAGCAAGCTCGGCCTCTGAGGCTTTCTCTCCGCCCGGCAAAAGCCTTTCCAAGCGGTGGCCAAAACTGCCGCAGACCAAGGCCCGGGCGGCAATTCCGATGTGTTCATCCGTTGCCCGGAGACCATCCGGGAACGGAGTTCGCCGAAAGGCAGGCCGCCTTGACCCTGCGGCCCGCCCTTCCCGCCGAAACCTGACCCGCACTGGAAGAAGCCCTTGGAAATTCTGACCGACCACCGTATTCCGATTGGGATGTGGGCCAAAAACGCCGTGGACTGGCTGACGCTGAATGGCGCCTGGTTCTTCGACTGGCTCTCCTCCGTCCTGTCGAGCGTGATCGACGGCCTGCTGTTCGTGCTGCAATGGCCCCATCCGCTGGCCGTTGTTTTTGCCTTCACCGCCCTCTCCTGGTTTTTGCGCCGCTCTGTTGGCATTGCCCTCTTTACCTGTCTCGGGCTCCTCCTCATCATTAACCAGGGATACTGGAAGGAAACCACGGAAACGCTGGCGCTCGTCGTCGCTTCCGCCGCCGTCAGCATGGCAATCGGCGTGCCGCTCGGCATCGCCGCTGCCAGACGCCCCTGGCTTTACGAGGTCATGCGCCCGGTGCTCGACCTCATGCAGACCATCCCGACCTTCGTCTATCTCATCCCCGCCTTGATCCTCTTCGGTCTCGGCATGGTGCCCGGCCTGATCGCCACCGTGATCTTTGCCATCCCGGCTCCCATCCGCCTTACCCGGCTCGGCATTGTCTCGACACCGGATGCGCTGACGGAAGCGGCGATGGCCTTTGGCGCGACGCCCTCGCAGGTTCTGCGCAAGGTGGAACTGCCGTTTGCCATGCCGCAGATCATGGCGGGGCTGACCCAGACGATCATGCTGTCACTGTCGATGGTGGTGATTGCAGCGCTTGTCGGCGCCTCCGGCCTTGGCGTTCCCGTCGTGCGCGCGCTCAACACCGTCAACATTGCTCGCGGTTTCGAGGCGGGCCTCTGCATCGTTATCCTCGCAATCATTCTCGACCGGATGTTCCGCACCGACGCAGGAGAAGGCGCATGAGCGACGCGATCATATTTGGCGGAGTCGATATCGTATTCGGCGACCGGCCCGAACGGGCGCTCACCCTGATGGACCAGGGTCGTTCGCGTGATGAAGTGAGTGCAGAAACGGGACTGGTGCTGGGCGTCTCCAATGCCTCGCTGACGATCAAGCAGGGCGAGATCCTTGTTCTGATGGGGCTTTCGGGGTCCGGCAAGTCCACCCTTCTGCGCGCCGTCAACGGGCTCGCCCCCGTCGTGCGCGGCAGTGTCACGGTACAAAGTGCCAAGGGCCCGATCGATCCTTACCGGGCCTCGGCAAAAACCCTGCGCGATCTTCGAATGCACACCGTCTCCATGGTCTTCCAGCAGTTCGGGCTTTTGCCCTGGCGCACCGTTTCCGACAATGTCGGCTTTGGGCTGGAGCTTGCCGGCGTGCCCGAGGGGGAGCGCAAAAAACGTGTGGCCGAGCAGCTGGAACTGGTGAACCTCTCGAGCTGGGGCGAGCGCAAGGTGGGCGAACTCTCCGGCGGCATGCAGCAGCGTGTCGGCCTTGCCCGCGCCTTTGCCACGGGCGCACCGATCCTCTTGATGGACGAGCCGTTTTCGGCGCTCGATCCGCTGATCCGCACAAGGCTGCAGGATGAACTCCTGGAATTCCAGAGCCGGCTGAAAAAGACCATCCTCTTCGTCAGCCACGATCTGGATGAGGCCTTCCGCATCGGCAACCGCATCGCCATCATGGAAGGCGGGCGCATCATCCAGTGCGGCACGCCGCAGCAGATCGTGCAGGCGCCGGCCGACCAGTATGTCGCGGATTTCGTGCAGAACATGAACCCGATCAACATGCTGACGGCCGGCGACATCATGCGCGCGGGCGCCGCCGCCACTCAGTCACCCGTCACGGCCACGGCGCGCGCCGAAACGCCGCTTGTCGATATCCTCGACGCCATGACCCGTCAGCCGGGCGTCGTTGGCATCGTCGACAACGGCACTGTCATCGGCACCATCGGGGCAGACGACGTGATTGCCGGCCTCACCCGCCACCGGCGCCGCGAGGTCTAGGGCGTGGCGGACAAGCCTTCGGTCTTGCGCGAAACAGACGAGGCAGCGCTTCACCAGGCGCGCTGCCTCATCCGGGCAGCGCGTACCGTGTCGCTTGGCGTGCTGGATCCGGAAACCGGTTTCCCGGCCGTCAGCCGAGCGCTGGTGGCAACCGATTTCGACTGCGTGCCGATCATCCTCGTCTCGCAACTCTCAAGCCACACAAAAAGCCTTTTGTCCGACCAGCGCTGCTCGCTTCTCGCCGGCGAACCCGGCAAGGGTGATCCGCTTGCCCATCCGCGCATCACCGTGATGTGCCGGGCAGAGGCGGTGGCGCGCGACAGTGACCATCATCGCCTCCTGCGCACCCGCTTTCTCCACCGGCATCCGAAGGCGGCACTTTATATCGACTTTCCCGATTTCCTGTTTTTCCGCCTCGTGCCGCAGACGGCTTCGCTCAATGGCGGCTTCGGACGCGCCTATGCGATCAAGGGCACGTCGCTGTTCCTCGCTCCCCCGCAGGATATGGCGGGGGACATGACGGACTGGCTTGTTCTTCAGGAAAATATTATAATGGAACATAGCGATGTGAGTCGGCTCGCCGCCGCGGCAGGAGGGCGAGAACAGGCAAAATATCGCCTTTGCGGCGTGGATCCGGCCGGTTTTGACCTGATCGGCGCCGGGAATGGTCTGCGTTACGAATTTTCGTCCCTCTGCCGTACCGTTACGGAAGCGGATGGCGAAATTCGTATAATACTTAAAGCTGTATAACGACTACGTAAAATTTAGGGATATACAATCCTGCCAAAAACTTGCTAGATTTCTGACACATTGTTACCAGCCAAGGCCGGTTACGATTGCTAGGGGACGACTGAGGAACAAAGAGATGATGCCACTCACTGAGCATTCGGCTGCAGCAGCAAATTTGTTGTCTGCAATGGCCAATCCGAAACGGCTTATGATTTTATGCTGCCTGGTCAAGGGCGAGGTTGCCGTGGGGGCGCTGGCGACGAAGGTCGGTCTCAGCCAGTCCGCCCTGTCGCAGCATCTTTCCAAACTGCGCGCGCAGAAGCTGGTCAACACGCGCCGTGATGCGCAGACGATCTATTATTCCAGCTCGGCCGAATCGGTGATGAAAGTTCTCGAAACGCTCGAGACCCTTTATTGCGAGCCCGAGCCGGCTAAATCTGCGGCCTGATGACAGCGCTGACATCCGGCTGAAAAAGATCAAAAAAGGCGGGGAGCCGGGCAAAAATTTTGCTCCCCTGCCGTTGTTGCGCGCGTTTTATCGGCCGCGCTCTTTCACCTCGATGATAGAGTTTCGGCCATCGCGCCGTCTTTCCGTGACCGACGACAGACCATCAAATTTATGCCGTGGGATGCCAAGCTTGCGCCTGTAAACGCGGCTTGACGGCGGTGACGCGCTTGGTAACTTGGGCGCAGTGTCGCCAGTGGCCAGAGGGCTGCCGGCCGGGTACTGGCCCCCGCTCTGACAGGCCATGGAGATCATGATGTCGAACCGCCTGAATACCGCCCCAAATGACTTGCGGGCGTTCTGGATGCCTTTTACGGCGAACCGCCAGTTCAAGAAAGAACCGCGCCTGTTCGTCGGCGCCAAGGACATGCATTACACGACGCATGACGGTCGCCAGGTGCTGGACGCGACGGCGGGCCTGTGGTGCGTCAACGCCGGTCACTGCCGCCCGAAAATCACCGAGGCCATCCGCGAACAGGCCGGTGAACTCGATTATGCGCCGGCCTTCCAGCTTGGCCATCCCAAGGCTTTCGAACTGGCAAACCGTCTGGTCGATATCGCGCCTGAAGGTCTCGATCATGTCCTCTACACCAATTCCGGTTCCGAATCGGTCGATACGGCACTGAAGGTTGCGATTGCCTATCACCGCGCCAAGGGTAACGGCGCAAAATTCCGGCTGATCGGCCGCGAGCGCGGTTATCACGGCGTCAATTTCGGCGGCATTTCGGTGGGCGGCATCGTCTCGAACCGAAAAATGTTCGGCACGCTTTTGACCGGCGTCGATCACATGCCGCATACGCACCTGCCCGGCCAGAATACGTTTACCCGCGGCGAGCCTGAAGTGGGCGGCGATCTGGCAACCGAACTGGAGCGCATCGTCACCCTGCATGACGCCTCCACCGTTGCCGCCGTCATCGTGGAACCGGTTGCCGGCTCTACAGGCGTTCTCATTCCGCCGAAGGGCTATCTGCAGAAGCTGCGCGACATCTGCACCAAGCATGGCATCCTGTTGATCTTCGATGAAGTCATCACCGGTTACGGCCGCCTCGGCACGCCGTTTGCCTCACAGTATTTCGGTGTGAAGCCGGATATCATGGTCACTGCCAAGGGCCTGACCAATGGCGTCATCCCGATGGGCGCCGTGTTCGTCACCGCCGAAATCCATGATGCCTTCATGAACGGCCCGGAACACATGATCGAGTTCTTCCACGGCTATACCTATTCCGGCAACCCGATCGCGTCCGCTGCAGCGCTTGCCACGCTCGACACCTACAAGGAAGAAGGCCTGTTCGAGCGCGCCGCCGACATCGCGTCTTATTGGGAAGACGGCCTGCATTCGCTCAAAGATTGCAAGAACGTCATCGACATCCGCAATCTAGGCCTGATCGGCGCCATCGAACTCGATCCGATCGCCGGCGAGCCGACCAAACGCGCCTTTAACGCCTTCCTGAAGGCCTATGACGATGGCCTGCTGATCCGCACCACCGGCGACATCATCGCCATGTCGCCGCCGCTGATCGTCGAAAAACATCATATCGACGAGATTTTCGGCAAGCTGCGCGAGATCATCAACAACAATATCTGAGGCTTGGCCTCAATGCAGAACGCCGCGTGATTTTTCACGCGGCGTTTTCGTTGTGAGACAAGACAGGCTGTCAGAGCCAGCCGCGACGCTTGAAGTAATAAAACGGCAACGCGGCGGAGGCGACCATCAGAAGAACAGCCCAAGGGTATCCCAGAGACCAGTTCAGCTCCGGCATCATGGCAAAGTTCATGCCGTAGACGGAAGCGACCAGCGTCGGCGGCAGGAAGACCACCGAGGCGACGGTGAAGATCTTGATGATCTGGTTCTGTTCGAGATTGATCAGGCCAAGCGTCGCATCCAGCAGGAAATTGATCTTGCCGTTCAAAAAGGTCGCGTGGTCACCAAGCGACAGGGCATCGCGCTGCAGAAGCTTCACCATCTGGCGCGTTTCCTTGGAGGGCTTGCGCTGCGGGCTTTCCAGCGCGGCGTGATAGGCCACAAGCCTTGAGATGCTGACGAGGCTTTCACGCACGCTGCTCAGAAAATCGCCCTTCTGGCCGAGCTGATCGATCAGCGATTGCAGATCCTGTGTCTTCTTGCTGACAGTGCCGGATTTTCCGCGGAACACTTCGCGTGAAATGCCGTCGATCTCGTTGCCGATCCGCTCCAGCACATCCGCCAGCCGGTCGATGATCGCCTCGATCAGGCCCAGCATGATCTCGTCGCCGCCGCCATAGGTCTGGCCGTTGGAGCGCAGGGCCCGGTTGCAGAAGATCGTGAAGGGTTTTGGTTCGGCATGGCGCACCGTCACCAGCGTCGGCCCCTTCAGCACGAAGGTCACCGGCGTTTTCATTGGCTCCTCGCCATCCAGCTTGGTCAGCGCCGTCATGGTCATGAACTCGGCCCCGTCCTCCTGATACAGGCGGGCGGAAAGCTCGATTTCCTCCATCTCGTCGCGTGTCGGCAGGAGAATGCCAAGCTCGGCCTGCACCCGTGCGGTTTCCTCCAGCGACGGGGAAATCAGGTCGAACCACACAGGCTGAGGTGCCGGGACAGCGTCCGGGGGCGTGATGTCGGATGGGATTGCAGGGTTTGCATCGCGCAGGATCAGGCGGTCAGCATCGCGTCCATAGATACGCAGCATGAGTGGCTCCTTCGGGGCTTTTAAAAACCCGTTCCGGAGCGGACGCAGCATCCTTACCGGCGGGTCTCAGTCTTTGATGTCGACAATCGACTGTCGGGGTCCATGATCGGGGTCCTTGGATGGGATGAATTGCTCATCACACCTTTCCCATGGCCCCGTTTTTGCAGTGCGTCAAGCCTAAATGAGACGAAGGTTTTCGAGTAGGGAACCCCCGAGCGAAAAGGGCCAAACATCATTTCGGATCATGGCCTTGCAGCGCCGTCCACCATCCGTCAAAGACAGCGTCTGGGGACTGTTCGGGCTTTTGCGTTCCAATGCGGGCCAAGGCCGGATAGACTGGCTGGAACAGCGCAATCGGAGTTCGAAAGCCATGAGCCATCTGGAAAACCGCATCGATCAGGGCACCGGACGGGTGAAGGCCGATATCGTCCTGAAAGGCGGCCGTTTCTTCGATCTGGTGACCGGCGAACTGGTGGCTTCCGATATCGCGCTTTGCGGCGATACCATCGTTGGCACCTGCGAGGCTTACGAAGGCGTCGAGGAAATCGACATTTCCGGCAAAATCGTCGTGCCCGGCTTCATCGATACGCATCTGCATATCGAAAGCTCGCTGGTGACGCCGCACGAGTTCGACCGCTGCGTGCTGCCCTATGGCGTAACGACCGTGATCTGCGATCCGCACGAGATCGCCAATGTCATCGGCACGGAGGGCATCCAGTTCTTCCTCGATTCGGCCGAGCAGACGATCATGGATATCCGCGTGCAGCTTTCCTCCTGCGTGCCGGCCACGCATCTGGAAACCGCCGGCGCCGATCTGCCGATCGAACGCCTGTTGCCGTTTCGCGACCATCCAAAAGTCATCGGCCTTGCCGAGTTCATGAATTTCCCAGGCGTGATCCACAAGGATCCGATCTGCATGGCCAAACTCGAAGCCTTCCAGGGCGGGCATATCGACGGGCACGCACCGCTGCTTCTCGGCCATGGCCTGAACGGCTACCTCTCCGCGGGCATCCGCACCGAACATGAGGCCACAAGCGCCGAAGAGGCGATGGAAAAGATCCGCAAGGGCATGCATATTCTGGTGCGCGAGGGTTCCGTGTCGAAAGACCTGCACGCGCTGATGCCGATCATCACCGAGCGCCTGTCGCCTTATCTGGCACTCTGTACCGATGACCGAAACCCGCTCGATATCGCTGAGGAAGGCCATCTGGATTTCATGATCCGCACGGCCATCGCCCATGGTGTGGAGCCGTTGGCGATTTACCGCGCCGCCTCCATTTCCGCCGCCCGCGCCTTCGGTCTTCGCGACCGCGGCCTTGTGGCCCCCGGCTGGCGGGCGGATCTGGTGGTGGTGGACAGTCTTGAAAACTGCAACGCCGAGATGGTGTTTTCAGCCGGCCGCCGTGTCACGGCTGAACTGTTTGCGACCCGCCTGCCCGTCGAACCGGTCGGGCTCGACAGCGTCAAGGCACGCATCGTCAAGGCGGCGGATTTCTCCGTGCCGGTCAAGACCGAAGAACAGCCTGTCATCGGCGTGCTGCCGGGAAAGATCATCACCGAACATCGCCGTTACCGCCTGCCCTCCTCCGGCAACCAGACGACCGTGGATCTTGCCAACGACATCATCAAGGTCGCCGTCATCGAGCGGCATGGCAAGAACGGTAACCATGCCAACGGCTTCGTGCAGGGGTTCGGGTTGAAGAAGGGCGCCATCGCCTCCACGGTCGGCCATGACAGCCACAATATCTGCGTCGTCGGCGTCAGCGAAGACGACATGGCGCTGGCGGCCAACCGGCTGTCAGACATCCGCGGTGGCTTCGTCGTGGTCGAGGATGGCAAGGTCACCGGCGAGATCGCGCTTCCGCTTGCCGGCCTGATGAGCCTTGAGCCTTATGAGAGCGTGCGCGACACACTGACGGACCTGCGCAAGGCGGCTTACGCGCTCGGCACCACGCTTGCAGAACCGTTTCTGCAGGTGGCTTTCCTGCCGCTGCCGGTCATTCCGCACCTGAAGATTTCCGACAAGGGCATGGTCGACGTCGACAAGTTCATGCTTCTGGCATAGGCCGCGACCGTCACGGCGGGTCGCTTATTGCGGCCCGCGTTCCCTATCCGGCGTCAGCGCATGGGCCACGGCTTCGGCCGCGGATGTGGCCGTCGTCTTGATCGCCTGGGTAATGGCTTCCACATGCGCCACCTGCCGGTGAAACTCATCCAGAGCGCGGCCGCGCAGAACGGTGCCGGCCGGCATCTGCGCCTTGGTCGGGTCCTCATAGGTATTGCCGACGCGCAGTTCGTAATAAAGATGCGGGCCGGTGGAGAGACCGGTTGAACCGACATAAGCAATCACCTGGCCCTGGGCGACACGCTGGCCGACCTTCAGGTCCTTCGGCGTTCCATCGATATGGGCATAGGTGGTTTCATAACCGCCATCGTGGCGGATGCGCACGAACTTGCCATACCCGTCTTCCCAGGAAATCTTCTCCACCACGCCATCGCCGGCGGCAACGATGGGGGACCCCTTGGGCGCCCTGAAATCCACGCCGTTGTGAAACTTCTTCACCTGCAGGATGGGATGAACGCGCCAGCCAAAACCATCGCCCTGCTGGCCGGCAGAGACCGGCTTGTGCATCAGGCTTTTGGAGACGGAGCGGCCTTCATGATCGAAAAACTCGGTCTGTCCGTCCTCAGTGGATTGATAACGATAGAAATGCCGCTCCGTCTCGCCCTCATGCAGGGTGATCGAAACCAGTTCATCGCCACCGTCCTCACCCTTGCGGAACACCACGTCGAGGACGGGCATGTCATCGGATTTCGACCAGCGGATATTGTTGGCCTTCAACAGTTCCACCACCTGCAGGCCGACGGTTGAGGGCACCTTGCCGCGCGCCAGATGGTCGGCAAGCTTTGGATAAGCCGACGCGGCCCGGCCAAGATCCCGCGCCTCCTGCGGATGCGGCGCAGGTTTTGTGGCGGCGGGGGCTTCACCCGCCGCAGCCTCGGCCACCAGCCGGTCATAGAGATGGCGTTCGGCCGTCGTGCGGAAATGACCGCTATCGAGGCGGGCAAGCAGCCTTTCGCCCTTGCGGGGCGAGACATGGCGGGCAAAAACGATCTGCGTATCCCCGGTGGCGGTATCCTCGACGAGCATATCAAGCTCCTCGCCAGGCTTGACGCTGTCAGTGCCAAGCTCGCGGGCAAGGCTTGCAAACTCGGCCTCCGGCACGTCAACGGCGCCTTCGATATTGCGCAGCGGCTCTTCGCGCGCCGGCAGCGATACCAGCCGGCGGATTTTCGAGGCTGGCTTCAACGGCGCGGCAATGCTGACATTGATCGGTTCACCGCGCACCGGAACAGGCCGGGCCGACTTGGCAACCCGTGTCGATTTTGGCGCAGGCGCCGCAACCAGCGCGGTCTCACCTGCCGACGGCCGTATCACCAGATCGAACGGATCGGCGTGGGAAGGCTGCTCCTGATAGGCCTGAAGCGGACCTGCTTTGGCCTGATCCGCGTCTTCGGCAAGATCGAGCGACACATCGAAATAGGCCGAGCGGGCAAAGGAGCCGTCGCTCATCCGCTCGATGAGGTCGAGCTTCGGCGTCTCGGCCAAAACCGGCATCCACACCCTGCCCTGTTTCGGCGTACTGACCGGCTGGCGGCGCGGCGCCCTCCAGACGACCGATTTCGGCGGGAAAGCAGCACTTGCCGTGGCAAAGACCATACATTCGCCGAGCAGGAAGATGGACGCGACGGCCAGCAGCACAAGCGCCAGCGTGATGCGCCAATGGCTGACAAACGAAAACCGGATGACGGTATGCGCGGGATGGATGACACCAAACCCATCCGCCTGCGTCGATGCGCGCAGTGCCGAGACCGCCATTCGCCAATGCCCTCGTGAAACCCGTGACGCGACGTTATCAGGTTCCATGGCGAAAATGTGTCGCGGCAGATTTTACGTGCCGCTGCCAACAGGCAAAGCAGGCATCGGGCAGACTTCAGTCGCGTATCAAAACCATGCCGGCATGGTAGAGAACGTCCTTGCGGAACTCGCCATCGGCGGTGAAGCCCGTATCGTCCTTGTAGGCAATGTGGTCGCCGTTGATTTCGTAACGGCCCTGATAGGCCCCTTCACGATTGCCGCGGGCCTCCACATAACGCCCGTTCGGCAAAAGTGCATGGCGAACATGGCCATCCTGGGTGACCCAGAGGCCCGTATATCGGTGAGACGCCATGGTGATCTCCTTGTCGGATTGTATGAAAAGGGGCGGCCGGCGACCCAAATTGCCGCCGGCGCTTTGAAACGGGCTCAGCCGTTCATATATCTGCGACGCAGGTCCTGATCCCGCCGCCGTGCGACGGATCTGCGATAGGTCTGCCTCGACCGATCCAGCCAATCCATCAACCATGTCATCGGGCTTTCAAGCAGCCGCTGGAAATTTCGCATTTCCGTCTCCTTTCTTCGGGATAACCGTTTGTTCGTGTCTTGCAGGACCGAATATGGCGGAGACAGAGCCCGGGGCGGTAGATCAGGACTCCGCCATCATTGCACAAAAATCCGGAAGTTCACCGAAGGCTCTTTCAGGAAAACGAGCCGGCTGGTAGGTGTGAAATCACAGAACGCGCTGCAAGGCGCGGGAATTGCGGGATTATCGGATAAGAAGATGATGCACCGACTGAACGATCTGGCAGCCCTTATTGCACAACACACCGATAGCGAAGGCATGGTGGCGACAGCCATCCCGCGCCTGTCGCTGGTGCGACTCTCCAGGGAAACCGAACCGGCACCCGGCGTGCAACAACCATCGCTCTGCATCATCGCGCAGGGCACAAAACAGGTTCTGCTGGCCGAAGAAGTGTTCGAATACGGCCCGGCGCGCCACCTGATCGCCTCTGCCGAGCTGCCGATTACCGGACAGGTGATCGAGGCGACAGCGGAAAAGCCCTATCTCAGTCTGCGGCTTGACCTGGATCTGACCGCCCTCAGCGCCATGATGATGGAGGTGATGCCGAAAGCCCCTGTCGGCCAGGCCTTCCCGCCCTATACAAAAAGCTGCGGCAAGGCGCTCTGCCTTGGGCGCAGCGATCCGCAGCTTCTCGATGCCGCCGTTCGGCTGGTGCGTTTGCTCGATACGCCGGAGGATATCCCGTTTCTGGCGCCGCTTGCGGAGCGCGAACTGCTCTACCGGCTGATGCGCGGTGACCAGGGCGAGAAACTGCGGCGCATGCTGATGCCGGAAAGCCGGCTGTCTCAGGTCAACCGCGCCATCGCCTGGATCCGCCTGAATTTCGACAAGCCGTTCAGCGTCGAACGGGTGGCGGAAGAGGCGCGCATGAGCACGTCCTCGCTCCACGAGCATTTTCGCGAAGTAACCGCCATGAGCCCGCTGCAATACCAGAAACAGCTTCGGCTTCAGGAGGCGCGTCGGCTGATTCTCTCGGAAGCGCTGGATGCGGCAAGTGCTGCCCACCGCGTCGGTTATGACAGCCCCTCGCAGTTCAGCCGCGAATATCGCCGCCTGTTCGGCGCACCGCCCATCCAGGATGTGTCACGCCTCAAGACGGAGCCGGCGCGTTATGCGCCGGCCTCCGCGTGAGTGAACGTCAGAGCCTTGCGCAGAACACGTCGAGCGCGCCAAGCTTCACCACCTTGTCCTCGACCGGCGGATCGTAACCGGGCATCGGCTCCGGCGTGGCGCCCGCCATTGCCGCCGGCAGCGAGAAATCCTGGGGACTGCGTGTGAGATTGAACACGAAGAGCAACCGCTCGCCGGCCTTTTCACGCACAAAGGCCAGAAGATCGGCATTGGTTTCGAGGAAGGTCATGTCACCATCCAGCAGCACCGGATGTTGCTTGCGGAAGGCGAGCGTGCGGCGATAGTGGTTCAGCACGGAGTTTTCGTCATTCTCCTGTCCGTTGACGGCAAGCGTCTGATGCTCTGAAGGCACCGGCAGCCAGGCCTTGTTGCCCTCACTGAAACCGGCGAGCGGCTTGTCGACATCCCAGACCATCGGCGTGCGGCATCCGTCGCGGCCCTTGAAGGCCGGCCAGAAGCGGATGCCATAGGGGTCGCGCAGGTCCTCGAAGGCAAGCTCGGCTTCCGGCAGGCCCAGTTCCTCGCCCTGATAGAGGCAGATGGAGCCGCGCAGCGTGGACAGCACGCTGATAGCCAGCTTTGCCACGGCCTCCCGCTCGCCGGCATTTTCCATGAAACGCGTCACATGGCGCACCACGTCATGGTTGGAAAACGCCCAGCAGACCCAGCCGTTGGTGACGATTTCCTGGCACTTCGACACCACGCCGCGAATATGCTCGGCAGTGAACCGTGGGCTGAGCAGGTCGAACGTGTAGCACATGTGCAGCTTGTCATTGCCGCTGGTATAGATGGCAAGTGTCGTCAGCGACCGATCGCCATCGCCGACTTCACCGACCGTCGTGCGGCAATCATATTCATCCAGCAGCGCGCGCAGGCGCTTCAGGAACTCGATGTTTTCCGGCTGGCTCTTGTCATAGAGGTGGTGCTGCATCGAATAAGGATTGGTATCGGTTTCGAGCCCCGTCGAATGCGGATCGTAGACCATTGGCGGATTGTCGCGCAGCTGTTGGTCGTGGAAATAGTAGTTGACGGTATCGAGGCGAAACCCGTGGACGCCGCGGTCCAGCCAGAATTTCACCGTGCCGAGCATGGCATCCTGCACATCCGGATTGTGAAAATTGAGATCCGGCTGCGAGCCGAGAAAATTGTGCATGTAATATTGCTTGCGCACGCCATCCCACTCCCAGCCGGGACCGCCGAAGATGGAAAGCCAGTTGTTGGGTGCCGTACCATCCGGCTTCGGATCAGCCCAGATGTACCAGTCGGCGTGCGGGTTGCTGCGGCTCGACCGGCTCTCGACAAACCAGGGATGCTGGTCGGACGTGTGGGAAATGACCTGGTCGATGATGACCTTGAGCCCGAGGCGTTCGCATTCGGCCATCATCGCATCGAAATCGGCAAGCGTTCCGAACATCGGATCGACATTGCAATAATCGGCCACGTCATAGCCCATGTCGGCCATGGGCGAGGTGAAGAAAGGCGACAGCCAGATCCCGTCGACACCGAGCGAGGCGATATGCGGCAGCCGCGCCGTGATACCCTTGATATCCCCGATGCCGTCGCCCGTCGTATCCTGGAAGGAGCGCGGGTAGACCTGATAGATCACCGCGCCGCGCCACCAGTTCGCATCGCCCTTCTGTGCCGTTAGCATCGCCATTTGCGTCTTTCACTCCTTCGATGTCCTGTTCACCGACAACCTAGTCGCCTTATTTGAAAAGACAAAGGGCGACGCGCCTCAGAAAGACAAAGAACCGTGTCAAACCCGTGGCTTCGCACACGCCCGGCTCTTGCCTTGGTCGCCTCTTCAGCCTATTGCCGAACGGTGTCATGGAGGAATTGGGATGGCAAAGCGGGTTCTTTCGATCGGCGAATGCATGGTGGAACTGGCCCAGGCCGGCCAGGGACTTTTGCGCAAGGGCTTTGCCGGCGACACGTTCAACACCGCCTGGTACCTGCGCGCCGCCCTTCCTGAGGACTGGCAGGTGGATTACCTCACCGGCCTTGGCGACGACCCGCTGTCGGATGAAATGCTCGCCTTCATGGAAAAGGCAAACATCGGAACCGGGGCCATTCGCCGGATACCGGGGCGCACGCCCGGCCTTTACCTGATCACGCTGAAGGACGGCGAACGGACGTTCAGCTACTGGCGCGATACGTCGGCGGCAAAACTTCTGGCCGATGACGCCGACCACCTGAGGCAGGCAATCGAAAGTGCCGACCTTGTTTATTTCTCCGGCATCACGCTTGCGATCCTCGGGGCATCTGGGGCTGAAACCCTGCTTTCGGAACTGCGCCGCGCACGCGCTGCCGGAAAAACGGTGGCATTCGACCCGAACATCCGCCCGCGTCTCTGGAGCGACCGCCTTCGCATGCTCGACACGATCAGCGCCGGCGCCCGCGCCGCCTCCATCGTGCTGCCGAGCTTTGACGATGAAGCGGCCCATTTCGACGATGCGAATGTGGCAGCGACCATCGAGCGCTACCGCTCTCTCGGCGCCGAAACCATCGTGGTGAAGAACGGCGCACAGGGCGCAACGGTGGCGGAAGGCGAGCAGACGGTGTTCGTGCCAGCCATCACCCCGGAAAAGCTGGTGGACACAACAAGCGCCGGCGACAGTTTCAACGCCGGTTTCCTGGCAAAACTGATGACCGGCACATCCAGCGCCGAATCAGCCGCCCACGGCGCCGCCATCGCCTCCGTCGTCATCGGCCACCACGGCGCACTGATCGACCACGCACTCCTGCCGGAGTGACCTGACATTCCCCTGTAACAAATCTGGTCGATAGAAACCGCAGAGACGCCCGCAACGCGCGAGTCTGATCGCGCATCGGCACAAGGGGCCTGCGCAGGACATGACCAAGATCACCATCGTCACGGACGCCTGGTATCCGCAGGTAAACGGCGTTGTGCGCTCCATCGAAAACACCAATCGCGAACTGACGCGCATGGGCATCGAAGTGTCGATGATCACGCCGCAGGAGTTTACAAGCGTTCCCTGCCCCACCTATCCGGAAATCCGGCTGTCGGTCGCAAGTTATGCCGCCGTTGCCCGCGCGATTGAAAAGTTCGGGCCGACATCGGTGCATATCGCAACCGAGGGGCCGCTTGGACTTCTCGCCCGCCGCTGGTGCCTCAAAAACAACCTGCCGTTTTCCACCAGCTACCACACCCGTTTTCCTGAATATGTGGCGGCACGTTTTCCCGTGCCGATCCGCTGGCTGCGCGCCTTCGTGCGCTGGTTCCACAATGCCGGCAATGGCTGCATGGTGGCCACCGCAAGCCTTGAGCGGGAACTGTCAAAGCTCGGCCTGAAGAACCTCTTGCGCTGGAGCCGCGGCATTGACCAGACGCAGTTTCACCCGATGCCGCAGGAAGCAACCCCGTTTGGCCTGCCCCGCCCGATCTTCATGACGGTCAGCCGCATCGCGGTGGAAAAGAACCTGCCGGCCTTCCTCGATCTCGACCTGCCGGGTTCCAAGGTTGTGGTGGGTGACGGGCCGGAGCGCGAGGAGTTGCAGCGGCGTTATCCGCATGTGCTGTTTACCGGCATGAAGACCGGCGAGGACTTGGCGCAAGCCTATGCGCAGGCGGATGTTTTTGTGTTTTCCTCAAAGACCGACACGTTTGGTAATACGATCCTCGAGGCGCTCGCCAGCGGTGTGCCGGTGGCAGCCTTTCCGGTGACGGGGCCGATCGACATCATCACTGAGGGAAGCGGCGCCGGTGCTCTCAACGACGACCTGCGTCTCGCCTGCCTGGAGGCGCTCGAATGCCCGCGTGAAAACGCACGGCGCCTGGCCCGCGATTTCACCTGGGAAGCCGCGTCAAAACAGTTCCTCAACAATGTGCTGATCGCGCAAGGGCGCAAGCGCCTGCCGCTGCCACGCAACGGGTTTCGCGCCCTGCCCTCCTGAGCCAGAAGAAATCAGCGCTTCTTGCGCTTGTTCTCGAACGGGTTTTCCGAAGCGCGCAGGTGAATGCGGATCGGAACGCCCGGCATGGCGAAATCGGCGCGCAGGCCGTTCGTGAGATAACGCAGATAGGATTCCGGCACCGAATCAGGACGCGTGCAGGAAATCATGAAGGCCGGCGGGCGGGCCTTTACCTGCGTCATGTATTTGAGCTTCAGGCGACGGCCCGACACGGCCGGTGGCGGATGCTGAACCTGCACCGTATCCAGCCAGCGGTTGAGCTTGGCGGTGGAGATGCGCTTGTTCCATACCATGTCGGTGTCGATGATGTTCTGCATCAGCTTTTCGAGGCCGTAACCGGTCTGGCCGGACATCGGCACGGCGCGGATGCCACGCGCCTGCGGCAGAAGCCGCTCGGTTTTTTCGCGAAGCTCGGCCAGCAGCGCCTGCGTGTCTTCCACCAGATCCCACTTGTTGAAGGCGAGCACGGCGGCGCGGCCTTCGCGCAGCACGAGATCGACGATCTGCAGGTCCTGCTTTTCGAACGGGATTGTGGCGTCAAAAACGATCACAACAGTTTCGGCAAAACGGATGGCGCGCAGCGCATCGGCCACCGACAGCTTTTCGAGCTTTTCCTGCACACGGGCCTTGCGGCGCATGCCGGCGGTGTCGAACATCTTGATGGTGCGGCCGCGCCAGTCCCATTCGACGGAAATGCTGTCGCGGGTAATGCCGGCTTCCGGGCCGGTCAGCAGCCGGTCTTCGCCGAGGAAACGGTTGATCAGCGTCGATTTTCCGGCATTCGGGCGCCCGACGATCGCCACGCGCAGCGGCTTGGTTTCGTCATAGGCCGGTTCGAACTCGTCGTCGATGTCTTCACCATCGGCGGACAGGCCGCGCAGATCGACATTGGTTTCGGCTTCGTCATCTTCGTCGCCAAACGCCATTTCCGGACCAATGGCCTCGACGATGGCATCGCGCAAGTCGATCATGCCCTGGCCGTGTTCGGCCGAGATCGGCACCGGATCGCCAAGGCCGAGCGTGAAGGCATCGTAGAAACCGCCATCGGAGCCGCGCGCTTCGGATTTGTTGGCCACGAGCACGACAGGCTTGCCGCGACGGCGCAGCATCTCGCCCAGCGTCTGGTCAATCTGTGTGAGGCCGGATTTGGCATCGACCACGAAGAGCGACAGATCCGCCTCATCGATGGCTGCTTCCGTCTGGGCGCGCATGCGGCCCTGCAACGTCTCGGGGCCGGCCTCTTCAAGGCCCGCGGTATCGATGATGGTGAAACGCAGGTCGATCAGCTTTGCATCACCCGGACGACGGTCACGGGTAACGCCCGGCGTATCATCCACCAGTGCAAGCTTCTTTCCCACCAGCCGGTTGAACAGCGTGGACTTGCCGACATTCGGGCGCCCGACGATGGCGACTGTGAAGCTCATGGGTGGATCCCTTTCCGGGCTTTGTCTTGTTGTTTTGTCGTAAAATCGTGTCGTGTTGGTTCAGGCAGCCTTGCCGGTTGCCGCAATCGTATCGAGCATGATCTGGGCGCGGTTGGCAATATTGCGCGGCGATTGCGCGTCGCCAGCAATCTGCTGGAACCATTCCTTGGCTTTCGCCATATCGCCGGCCTTGTAAGCGGCAAGTCCCAGCGCCTCGCGCGCCGAGTGGCGCAGCGCGTGGCCGGGTGTTGCCATGACTTCCACCTGTGCCGAGACCTGATCATAGGTTCCGCCATCGATCAGCAGCCAGCCGGCGCGCACGCGCGCCACATCGCGGATGACTTCAGGTACGCCATTATCCTTGGCAACCGCATCGAAGGCGGCAACGGCACCGGCCACATCGCCTTTTTCAGACAGAAGCGTTGCCGAGCGCAGGCGCGCCAGCACCGGATAAGAACCGCTGCCGTCTTTTTCCAGCGCCGCAAAGGCTGCAATCGCCTCGTCCGGCTTGTTGGCCTTGGCAAGGTTCAGCGCTGCCAGGAACTGATCGCCATACTGCGAGGAATTGTGGCTGTGCCAGTATTCATAACCGCGATATCCGGCCGTGCCGACCACGATCAGAACAGCCACGCCCATGATGACATAACGGAACCGCTTCCAGGCACCGCTGAACTGCTCTGAACGCAGCTCGTCGTTGACTTCGCGGATAAAGCTGTCGTTGTCCTGTACCATGCCAAACTCCGGCCGAACGGCGGCCCTTCAACTCGAAAGCCTGCCTTCTAACCTATTTTTCCCGGGATGTAAGGGGTGGATTGCAACGTCACGCGCAGAGTTGATGCCTCTTTCTTCCAACGATTGCCGCATTCGCTCAGCAGAAGACGCAATTTGCATTGCCAGACAGGTTTTCATCTTGCCAATTTCTGACCGCCCCAAAGCCAGTCCATGCCTTCGTCCCGTTGCAACGCTTGCCAGCCTGCTTCTTTCGGTCTCGCTCGTTTTCGCCGGAGAAAAGCCGAAGCAGCTGGTGATGATTTCCTTCGATGGCGCCGGCAACAATGCGCTCTGGGAGAGAAGCCGGGCGATGGCAAAACGGGTGAACGCGCATTTCACCTATTTTCTCTCCTGCACGCTGGTCATCGATCGCGCCCGGGCCAAAACCTATCAGGGGCCGGGGCAGAAACCGGGGCGCTCCAATATCGGCTTTGCCCAGACGGCGGACGAGGCGCGCACGCGGCTCGACCACATCTGGAACGCCCATCTGGAAGGCCATGAAATCGCCAGCCACACCTGCGGCCATTTTGACGGGCGGCAGTGGTCGAGCGCGGAGTGGCGGGAGGAAATGACAAATTTCCGCTCGGTGCTCACCTCCGCTTGGGCCGATCTGGATGCCTGCGACCGCGAACCGGAAGGCTGGCGGCCGTTCATTGCCGGCATAAAAGGGTTTCGCGCACCTTATCTATCGACCAGTGAGCCGCTGAACGAAGCGGAACAAGCCCAAGGTTTTGCTTATGATGCCAGCGGCGTGACCAAGGGGCCCATGATGCCGCGCCGTGAAAACGGCGTCATCAATTTTGGCCTGCCGCTCATTCCGGAAGGACCCGAACAGCGCAACATCATCGCCATGGACTATAACCTCTTCATCCGTCATTCCGCCGGTGTCGAAAACCCGAGCCGCTCGGCGGAGTTCGAGGAGCGCGCCTACCAGGCTTTTCGCAAGGCGTTTGATGCGCAGTACACCGGCGAGCGGGTTCCTCTGCAACTCGGCTTTCACTTCGTGCTGATGAATGGTGGCGCGTACTGGCGGGCGCTCGACCGGCTCGCCGCGGAAATCTGCTCCATGCAAGATGTCGCCTGCGTCACCTATGGCGAGGCGATGGAAGCGCTTCAGAAGGCAGATGCGGCGCCGGCCCCCGGACACGCCGAACGGGATGCATCGGGGCTCTAACGCCCAGAAAAAACCGCACCGGTTTCCCGATGCGGTTTAAAGGGTTGTTATGCCGTCAAAGACTTGCCCGTCAATAAGGACGGTCGGCCTCGATCTCGCCACCTTCGGCCTCACGCTTCAGGTAACGCTGATCGATTTCCGGCAGCGGCTTGTCATCGATGGCGGCTTCGAAGGCTTTCAGGCGCTTGTGGATGGACAGAAGCTCGATGATGGTTGACCAGTAGCTGACAAGATACTGGAAGCTGTTGGTGACTTCGCCAAATGCCGTGGCGATCTGCTGCCAGAGGCCCATGGTGATCCGGCCGGCAACGACCGTCGGGATGAGGATCACAGTCAGGAAGATTGCATCGAGCTGGCCGTAACCGAAGCGCGCGATGTTGAAATACGTATAGTGCCAGTACATGCGGAAATAGTTTTTCCGCACATTCGTGAAGAGTTCGCGCACGGTAACGGGCTGGGCACGGTCGGCATGGTCTTCGCCATAGACCAGCTCTTTTCGGAAGGCTGCCTCGACACGCTGGTTGCGGAAATTCAAGCCTGGAAGCTTGATCCCGGCGATCATCAGAAGTGCTGTTCCGAACAGCGACCAGCCGATGGCCAGCCAGAACAGCGCATGCGGCACGACGCCGAGGATCGGCAATTCGCTGACATGTTCAGACATGCGAAACAGGATCGGCAAAAAGACGACCAGCGTCATCACGGAGTTGATCAGCGCGACGCCGAGCCCTTCCAGGATATTGGCAAACCGCATCGTGTCTTCCTGCACACGCTGCGAGGCGCCTTCGATGTGACGCAACTTGTCCCACTTCGACAGGTAAAAATCGTTCATCGCCTGGCGCCAGCGAAAGACGTAGTGGCTGGTAAAAAACGCCGTCACGACTGAAAGCGTCACGCCGACCAGCCCTATTTCCAGAAACCGCAGCTGCAGCTCATAGAGTTGGCCTGTCGTCACCGTGCCATCGCCATTCAGCGCCTTCTGGAACAGGTCGAAGAACGGTCCGCGCCAGTTGTTCACGGCAACCGACATCTGCACGCTGAAATAGGCGATGAAGATGATGAAGGCCGAGCCCCAGACCGACCAGTTAAGCCAGGGGTGGCCGCGGGCGATCACCTGCCAGGTGAGACCGAACAGGCCGACGAAGATGGTGAAATAGAGATAAAACCACAGATTGTCGGAGGTGAAGAAGAACCCGAGACCCACCGGCGGGGTCTGCCCTTCAGCCAAAGGCGGCAGGCCGATGGCGGCACCGACCTGCGGACCGACCGTATACCAGACGAGGATACAGACCAGCGTCCAGAGCGCGGCCGAGGTGAAAAACAATTTCGGTTTTGGAAAGAAGGAATGGAACACGGAAACGAACTTCCCTTGATGCGGATCTGGCACTGATGCTGCCAGCTGTGGACGGCGAAACTAGGCCAGTTCACAAGGGGCGGCAATGGCGCCCGTGGAATGTGGAGGAAATGTAAGAGTTGAGGCGACAAACCTTGCTGTGGCGCGTCACACGAGTGGAGCAACCGAAAATTGTAAACCGACATAGTGGTCGGAATTATGGGTTCTGAAGATAAAAATTAACGCTATAGCAATCGCAAAACATGACACTGTGACGCATTCACGGGCCTGATGATCAGGCTTTTTCCGCGCCATGGCTTCGCTCATTTGATATGTCCGACCACTTCCGACGCGGGGAAGAAACGGATCGCCCCCTCCCATGAGGTG
The DNA here is from genome assembly GCF_058242805.1 of Neorhizobium sp. PAMB6716. Lineage (NCBI taxonomy): Bacteria > Pseudomonadati > Pseudomonadota > Alphaproteobacteria > Hyphomicrobiales > Rhizobiaceae > Neorhizobium > Neorhizobium sp. PAMB6716. The sequence goes on along the minus strand of NZ_CM177835.1, from coordinate 647,447 downwards.
TTGATTTGTCTTTCTTGAAGAATACTCCCATTCGAACCAAAATCTTGTCACTGGTCGCCTCGATCGGCATTGTCGGCATCGCCGGCATCGGCCTGATGGCAAATAGTTACCATGACAGCGACGTGCAGTATTCTGCGTTTATGACCGAAGACATGGTCTCGGCCATGGAGATGTTCCGGTCGACCACCTCGCTCGTCGCCTCCACCAATGCCGCCTACCAGATGGCCTCGCTGGACGCCGAGACGGTGTCGCGCCTCAATCCGATGGACGATTTCAGCGAGGGTGAGGCCACGCTTTTTCGCCGTCTGGAGCGGGCCAAGTCGCTGACGCCTGAGAATGCGACGGATATCGATCGCTTTGCCGGCAGCGCCCGCGCAATCTACCTCGAGCTGCACAAGGCCGTCACCCTTGCAAACCAAGGCAAACAGGCGGAAGCAAAAGCCGTTCTCGTCAATATCAACCCCGACATCCGGTCCTGGCGCAATAATTTGCGCGATTCCAACAATGCCACTCTGAAGTCGCTGAACGACGCCTCCGCCGATCTGTCGAGCCGCACCCAATCGACAATTCTGACGACGCTTCTTGCCATCGGCCTGCTGTTTACCGCCATTTTTTCCGTATCGCTGCTGGTGGCCTCCCGCGGCATCATCCAGCCGATAAGCCGGCTTCGCGCCCGGATGATAACGCTTGCCGATGGCAAGACGGATGAGGCGATCGATGGTCTCGACCGGCGCGACGAAGTGGGCCAGATGGCCGCCGCCGTTGCCATATTCCGCGACAATGCGATCGAGCGCCATCGTCTGGCGCAGGAAGCGGATTCCACGCGCAGCCTGTCTGAAAAGGAGCGCATCGAACGCGATGCCGAGCGCGCCAAGGAAGCCGCCGAGGTGAAGTTTGCCGTAGACAACCTGGCAGCCGGTCTTTCGCACCTGTCCGATGGCGATGTGACCTACCGCATCCATGACGGCTTTGCCGAAACGCTGGACCAGGTCCGGCACGATTTCAACCGCTCGGCAGACAAGCTGCAATCGACGCTGGTACAGGTCGCGGAAAATGCCCGCGGCATCGATGCCGGTGCCAACGAGATCAAGGCGGCAGCCGACGATCTGGCAAAACGCACCGAACAGCAGGCAGCCTCTGTGGAGGAAACAGCCGCAGCTCTCGAGCAGATCACCACCACGGTTCGCGATTCCACCCGTCGCGCGCAGGAGGCCGGCCAGCTTGTGGCGCGTACCCGCACAGGGGCTGAAACGTCAGGCGAAATCGTGCGCCGTGCGGTGATTGCCATGGGCAAGATCGAAACCTCGTCCAGCGAGATTTCCAACATCATCGGCGTCATCGACGAAATCGCCTTCCAGACGAACCTGCTTGCGCTGAATGCCGGTGTCGAAGCGGCCCGCGCTGGCGAAGCCGGCAAGGGCTTTGCCGTGGTTGCCCAGGAAGTGCGTGAACTGGCGCAGCGCTCGGCAAAGGCAGCCAAGGAGATCAAGGCGCTGATCAACACATCGAACACGCAAGTGGCCGAAGGTGTGAACCTCGTCGGTGAGACCGGCAAGGCCCTGCAGACGATTGTTGCGGAGGTGCAGGAGATCAACCAGCATGTGAGCGCCATCGTCGATTCGGCGCAGGAACAGTCGTCCGGTCTCCAGCAGATCAATACGGCCGTCAACCAGATGGACCAGGACACGCAGAAGAATGCCGCGATGGTGGAAGAATCCACTGCCGCCAGCCACAGCTTGGCGCGCGAAGTATCCTCGCTCAACCAGTTGCTGACGCAGTTCAAGCTGCAGGGCGCCGGCATGGCAAATGCCGTGGCAACGCCCGCGCCAGCACGCGCAAGCCATGCGCCGGCTCCCTCGCCGGCGCGCGCCCTTGGCCGCAAGCTTGCCGGCGCATTTTCCGGCAATGCCGCCATTGCAGTGTCGCAGGAAAGCTGGACCGAGTTCTGATCGTTCCGACACCCTTGCCAGACCGGCGGATAACTGACCGGCCTGGCATCGAGCGGACCGTTAAGAGATAAACCAAAGGGGACGCGGCAAAGGCTCGCGTCCCTTAATTTTTAGCAATTCACCGACCGGCGCGCAAAGCCGGATCGATGGCCACCGGCAGCGCCAGCAACCCGGAGAGCAGCAGCACCAGGGCCGCAATCACGGATGCCAGCGTAAAACTGCCGCTCCACTCAGCCGCCCAGCCGGCCGCCAGGGGCCCAACGGTCTGCCCGATACCAAAGGCGACCGTCATGAAGGCAAGCGCCCGGCGCGGGCTCTGTGGCGCAAGTTGTCTTGCAATCTGCAGGCCATAGGCCGTCACCGTCATGAAGGTCAGGCCGAGCAGCAGCCCGCCGATCAGCGTTCCCGTCATCGGGGCAAGGCCGACAGAGGCAAACACGCCGATCGCTTCGATGCAAAGACAGGCCAGATAGATCCAGGCCATTCCAAACCGCGCAACCCCGCCGCGCCAGACGAAGAGCGACAAGGCCGCCGCCGTTCCCGTGACGAACCAAGCGGAAAATTCCACCACCGGGCCCGCTGCCGCAAGTCGGGCAATTGTAACGAGGAAGGTTGCGGTCACCACGTAACCAAAACCGAAAAGGCCATAGGATGCCGTCAGCAGGACCAGCGGCCGTGTCCAGGCGATCGGCGGTTCCGCAACCGCACCATGGCCCGCAACAGGGCGCGGCAGGAAACGGGCGATCATAAGAGTGGCCGTAGCCACCAACAACGCGCCGGCGAGCCAGTTCCAGCGCCAGCCATGCGCGCCATCACCGGCAAGCCCATTGATCAGGAAAGCGACGAGAGCCGAAGATGCAATGCCAACGCCTACACCGCCGAAATGCAGGGCCTGCACTTCCACCCTGCCTGCCGCATAGGGCAGCACGACCGAGGATGTGAAAATCATCGCAAGTGCGCTGGCCATGCCTGCCAGGAATCGGATCAGCATAAACAGCTGCACCGATGACGTAACAGCCATCGCCGCCAGCAGAAGTGCTGTCGAAAACAGCCCTGCAAGAGCAACTGCGCGTTCACGCCCTGCCGCCCAGCCATAGGCCGACAGCATGGCGCCGACGAGGTAACCGGCAAAATTGCCGGCCGCGATCAGCCCGGCATCGGCGGCCGACAACGGCAGGCCGCTCATCATGCCCGGAAGCACTGGCGTATAGAAAAATCGGCCAAACCCCATGGCGGCGGCCATGGCAAGGCCGCCGGCAAGACCGGCCATGACGGGATTGACGTTCTTGTCTTCTGCCAACATCAAGCCTCTATCGCAGCATTGATGCGTTGCGACAAACGCGCATTTTGCATCGCATCAATCAGTTTTGCTGATGGCCCTGAAGCACCGGCCGCTCATGCCGGTCGAGCTGGCTTGGGCGACAAAGGTGGTGCGGCCTGCCGCAATCGACACGCTCAATCAGCAAGCGTCAGGATCAGCGGCCCGTTGCGGGTGACGACGAGGGTGTGTTCGAACTGCACGGTTGGCGCCTTCGGATCGCCGTAAAGCGTCCAGGGGTCGCCATTGCCGGCGTCTTCGGCCCAGTTGGCACCCAGCGACAGGAAGGGTTCGACGGTAAACACCATTCCCTCCTCCATCACGCGGCTTTCGTCGGCATCGGGCCAGGTCGGCACTTCCGTCGGCTCCTCGTGCAGGGAGCGGCCAACGCCGTGGCTGGCGAGGTTGGTGATCAGCGTATAGCGGTTCTTGGCGGCAAAGGTGCCGATGGCATTGCCGATGCTGGCAATCGGCTTGCCGGTCTTCACCTGCTGAAGGCCGGTCCACAAGGCGCGACGGCCATCGCGCACCAGCCGTTCGATGTCGCGGCTGACCGGCGGCACGGCAAAGGAGGAGCCGGTATCGCCGAAAAACCCGTCCTTGACGGCCGACACATCGATATTGACGAGATCGCCGGCACGGATGACCCGATCTCCCGGAATGCCGTGCGCCACTTCCTCGTTAACGCTGATGCAGGTGGCGCCGGGAAACTGGTAGCAGAATTCCGGCGCTGACTGCGCGCCGGCATCCTCCAGCACCTTTCGCCCGATGAGATCGAGTTCGGCCGTGGTGATGCCCGGTTCCAGCGCTTTCGCCATCGTGTTGACGGTGTGTGCGCAAAGACGGCCGATCGCTTTCAGCTTGTCGAGTTCGGTCTCATTAGAAACGATCATGCCATGTTTTCCCGGGCAGCTTTTTCAGGCCGCCGGTTTCGCGCCATCCTGCGCAGGCGTCAACGCTTTTCTGACCAGAGGCGCCACCTTGGTGCCAAACAGCTCGATGCCGCGCATGATCTGCTCATGCGGCATAAGGCCGATGGCCATCTGGATCAGCAGGCGATCATTGCCGAAAACCTTGTGGGCAGCCACGATCTTTTCCGCCACGGATTCCGGATCGCCGACGAAGAGATTGCCGGGCGCGGAGCGGGCGCGGTCATACTGGGCACGGTTGGTGGGGCCCCAGCCACGCTCGCGGCCGATGCGGTCCATCACGGCAGCCTGCGGACCGTAGAACTGGTCGGCGGCCGCTTCAGTCGTATCGGCAATGAAGCCATGCACGTTGATGCTGGTCTTCAGCTTTGTGGCATCCTGACCGGCGCGGCGGGCCGATTCGCGGTAAAGCTCGAAGAAGGGCGCAAAACGCGCATATTCGCCGCCGATGATGGCGATGGCGAGCGGCAGGCCCATGGCGCCGGCGCGCGCCACCGATTGCGGCGTGCCGCCCACGGCGATCCACACCGGCAGCTTTTCCTGCAGCGGGCGCGGATAAACGCCGCGCCGGTTGATCGGCGCACGCAGCTCGCCCGCCCATTCCACGATCTCGTTGTCACGCAGCGTCAAAAGCAGGTCGAGCTTTTCGGTAAACAGCCGGTCGTAATCGTTGAGGTCATAACCGAACAGCGGATAGGATTCGATGAAGGATCCGCGCCCCGCCATGATCTCTGCGCGGCCATTCGAGAGAAGATCGACGGTCGCAAACTGCTGGAAAACCCGGATCGGATCGTCGGAACTCAGAACGGAGACCGCACTCGTCAGGCGGATGTTCTTCGTCTTTACGGCAGCGGCGGCCAGAACGGTCGAGGGCGAGGACACGGCATAATCGGGACGGTGATGTTCACCGAGGCCAAAAACGTCGAGGCCCACCTGATCGGCAAGCTCGATTTCCTCCAGCAGATGTTTGAGGCGCACGGCGGCGTCTGCGCCACGGCTGCCGCTTGCAATAGCCGGATCGACGTCCGCGAAGGTGTAAAGGCCAAGTTCCATCGTGATATCCATGATTTGCGTTTGAACCCTAGATAGAAAGGCGGCCGCTAAACTCAAAGGCGAAAGTTTCGACGGCGGGCGTCTAAAATCTGGATGGCAGGCAGAAGGAAAAGACTCTTCGCTCAGGCACTTGGCGCAAGAGACGGACTCAACTTCCAAAGCTCTTTACCGGAAAATCTCAAAAAGCCGAGAAAAATCAAGGCATTCGAAAGCACTGCACCAACACGCGGCGGCATCCTGCTGAAAAGATAAAGAAAGTCGCGACTGACCAAGCGGCGTCGACCTGTGAAACACTGTGTCAACCGATGCCCGTGCCGGATGGCTGGACCGGATGGCTGGCATTGTGATGGCGTGGGGATATAGTCACGATATCAAAGCCCCTCGAGAAGGACCTCCCATGGCCGATCTTTCCAGCTTCCCCATCACCCGCCGCTGGCCGGCACAGAACCCTGATATCCTGCAGCTTTATTCGACGCCGACGCCAAACGGCGTCAAGGTCTCGATCATGCTGGAGGAGACCGCCCTCCCCTATGAGCCGCATTTCATCAATATCGGCCAGAACGAGACTTGGGGCGAGGAATTCCTGTCACTCAACCCGAACGGCAAGATCCCGGCGATCCTCGATCCGAACGGTCCCGATGGCAAGCCGCTGGCGCTGTTCGAATCGGGCGCCATCCTCATCTACTTGGCGGAAAAGACCGGCCAGTTCCTGCCGACGGATGCCGCTGCCCGTTATGAAACCATCCAGTGGGTGATGTTCCAGATGGGCGGCATCGGCCCGATGTTCGGCCAGCTCGGCTTTTTCCACAAGTTTGCCGGCAAGGATTATGAAGACAAGCGCCCGCATGACCGTTACCTCAACGAAACCAAGCGGCTGCTGGGTGTTCTCGAACAGCGCCTCACCGGCCGCGACTTCATCATGGGCGACGATTATACGATTGCAGATATCGCGATCGTCGGCTGGATCCGGGCGCTGACGGGCTTTTACGGCGCCGGCGACCTCGTCGGTTTCGATACCCTCACCGCCTTGCCCGCCTGGTTTGAACGGGTCATGGCGCGGCCTGCCGTGCAGCGCGGCGTCGAAATTCCCGCGCGCCCCTGATCCGCAACGGACGCCCTCTCGCTCATCTCTGCGGCGGCGCATCCGCCGCAGAGGCAAAACCCGAACACCTGTCATCAACCCTTTGTGAGGTTCTGCTCACAAGGGTTGATCCCTGCATTAACCTTTCGCTAATCCTCCTCGCTTTCAATCGCACGCTGTTACGCCCGACGAAATTTCCCGTCCGGGATGTTCCATTCTGCCATTTTTGAGGAGTATCCGATGTCCAGCAAGACATACGCCCTTGCCGTTTCCGCCGTCCTGATGTCCGCGCTGGCCGCCAGCGCCCAGCCGACCAGGGTCAAGCAATTCGATGCATGGGGTGTGTATTCCTATGGTAGCGGCAATGCGAAGCGATGCTACGCGCTATCCGTTCCGACATCGCAGCAGCCGGCCAGCGTCAATCATGGCGAAAACTTTTTCCTGGTCGCACCACAGGCGGGCGCCTCCAACCTGATGCCGCAGGCGATCATGGGCTATGGACTGAAGGCGGATTCGCGCGTTTCGCTATCGGTCGGTTCGGAAAATTTCACCCTTGTGCCAAAGGAAAATGCCGCATGGGTGCGTGACCCGGCGCGCGAACCGGTGCTGGTTCGCGCCATGCGCGGCGGCAGCGACATGACGTTGAAGGCGGTGTCTGCCCGCGGCACCAACACCACCTATACCTATTCCTTGCGCGGCATCACGGCAGCGCTCAACGAAGTCAGCCGCTGCCGGTAAATCAAGACAACCGGGTGGTCCTGCGCAAGGCACCACCCGGTTGAAACAGCCGTTGCCAGCCCTCCCCGTTTGCGCATACCTTGCCTCTTGCGGTGCAACAGAACACGCGCATGGGGGAGAGCAGGCATGGAAAGAACCGTCGTCATCACCGGATCGACCAGCGGCATCGGGCTTGGCATTGCCCGCGCCTTTGCAAGCGACGGCGCGAATGTGGTGATCAACGGTTTCGGCAAGGCCAATGAGATCGAGGCGGCGCGTGCCGAACTCGAAACACTGGGGTCCGGCCGCGCCCTCTATCACGGCGCCGATATGACGAAGCCGGACGAGATTGCCGACCTCATCGCCACGGCCAAAGATGCCTTTGGCGGCGTCGATGTCCTCGTCAACAATGCCGGCATCCAGCATGTGGCAAAAATCGAGGATTTCCCGGTGGAGAAATGGGATCAGCTGATCGCCATCCTGCTATCCTCGGCCTTCCACACCCTGCGCAGCACCATTCCGCTGATGAAATCGGCCGGCAAGGGCCGCATCATCAATGTCGCCTCGGCGCACGCGCTTGTTGCATCGCCGTACAAATCTGCTTATGTGGCTGCCAAGCACGGCATTCTTGGCCTCACCAAGACCGCCGCACTGGAATTGGCCGAATTCGGCATTACAGTGAACGCCATCTGCCCCGGCTACGTGCTGACGCCCCTCGTGGAGAAACAGATCCCCGATACGGCGCGCGAACGTGGTATCTCGGAAGAGGCGGTCAAGACGGACGTCATGCTCCGTTTGCAGGCGACGAAGCAATTCGTCAGCATTGAAGAGGTTGCGGCCACCGCCCTCTATCTCGCCAGCGACGCCGCACGACAGATCACCGGAACCCACATTTCCATCGATGGCGGCTGGACCGCCCAGTAACGACCGCAGGGGCACGCATGACATCAGCCATCCGCTTCATTCTGAACGGCGACGAGATTGTGCTGGGGGATTTTCACCCCACCGAGACGCTGCTCGATTATCTTCGTCTCAGAAAGCGGCTGACCGGCACCAAGGAAGGCTGCGCGGAAGGCGATTGCGGCGCCTGCACGGTGCTTGTCGGGCGCCTCATCGGCGGCGCCCTGCGTTATGAAAGCGTCAATTCCTGCATCCGGTTCCTCGGCTCCCTGCACGGAACCCATGTGGTGACGGTGGAGCACCTGGCCGGCAAGGACGGCAAACTGCACCCGGTGCAGCAGGCGATGGTGGACTGTCATGGCTCGCAATGCGGTTTCTGCACGCCGGGCTTCGTGATGTCGCTCTATGGCCTCTGGATGGCCAACGGCGAGCCGAACCGCGAAGAAATCGAGCAGGCGCTGCAGGGCAATCTCTGTCGCTGCACGGGCTATGAGCCCATTGTGAAGGCCGCCGAACAGGTGGCGGCGGAACGCCCGAGCGCGCTGTTTGACCCGATCGAGCGTGACCGCGCCGAAGTGATGGCAAAACTCTGGACCATCCGCGCCACCTCCGACACCATTATTGTCACAAAGGGCAATGATCGCGCCATCATTCCCGGCACGCTTGCGAGCCTCGCCGATACGCTGGCCCGCGAGCCGCAGGCGACTGTGGTGGCCGGTGGCACCGATGTCGGGCTCTGGGTCACTAAGCAGATGCGCAAGCTCGATCCGGTCGTCTTCATCAACCAGCTGACCGATCTGCAGACGATCACCGAGGACGAGGCCGGCATCACGCTCGGCGCCGGCGTCACCTATGCCCATGCGCTGAACGCTCTTGACCTTGCCTATCCCGCCCTTGGCCGGCTGATCGACCGCATCGGCGGCGCGCAGGTGCGCAACATGGGCACGATTGGCGGCAATATCGCCAACGGTTCGCCCATTGGCGACATGCCGCCGGCGCTGATTGCGCTTGGCGCCGCCGTCACGTTGCGCTCGGCCACGGCCTCGCGCACACTGCCGCTTGAGGATTATTTTATCGAATACGGCCGGCAGGATCGCCAGCCCGGCGAATTCGTGGAAAAAATCTTTGTGCCGACCCTGCATGAGGATGCGTTCTACGCCGTCTACAAGATCTCCAAGCGCCGTGACGAGGATATCTCGGCGCTCTGCGGCGCTTTCACCATCACCCTTGACGGCGAAGGCTGCGTGGAAACCTGCCGCATCGCCTTCGGCGGCATGGCGGGCACGCCGAAACGCGCCAAGGCTGTCGAGGACGCGCTTCTCGGCAAACCCTGGAGCTGGAATACGGTGGCATCAGCGCAGGACGCCTTTGCCGAGGATTATCAGCCGCTGTCGGACTGGCGCGCCAGCGCCGAATATCGGGCGCTGACGGCGAAAAACCTGCTCACCCGCTTTTTCCTGGAAACCGCCGGCCAGCCGCAGGAGTTGAAGCGGTTCGACGTGGTGGAGGAGGTGTGAGGATGGGCGCATATTTTCTGACCTCTGCCCATGCGGCCCCCTCACCCCGCCTCCGCTTCGCTCGGCGGACCTCTCCCCGAGGGGAGAGGGGAACGGCAGCGTTGCGGCACCTCCCTTCTCCCCTCGGGGAGAAGGTGCCCGAAGGGCGGATGAGGGGGCGGCAACGCCACCCAGCAATTGCGAAATATAGCGTCATCGAAGGAACCCGCTGATGGACAACACCACCTTCGAAGCAAAAACCACCATCAACGGCCCGATGCACGCCTCGCTGCGGCACGATTCCGCCCACAAGCATGTGACGGGAACGGCCGAATATATCGACGACATGCCGGAGCCCGCGGGCACGCTGCATGCGGCACTTGGCATGGCGGACCGGGCGCATGCGGATATCCTCTCCATCGATCTCTCCTCAGTCAGATCCGCCCCCGGCGTGGTGGCGGTGCTGACGGCAGACGACATTCCAGGCGTCAACGACGTCTCCTCCAACGGTAGCCATGACGAGCCGCTGCTCGCCACCGACAAGGTCGAGTTCCACGGCCAGCCGATCTTCGTGGTGATCGGCGAAAGCCGGGATGCGGCGCGTCGTGCGGCACGGCTTGCCAAGATCGAATACCGCGATCTGCCGCACTGGACCGACATCGAAGGCGCGCTGGCCAATGGCGCACCGATGGTCGTCTCACCCATGACGCTGAAGCGCGGCGAGCCGGAAACCGAGATCAACACACCGCCGCTGCGTATCCAGAGCCATATGGTGATTGGCGGGCAGGAGCATTTTTATCTCGAAGGCCAGATTGCGCTCGCCATTCCCGGCGAAGACGAGGATGTGACCGTCTGGTCGTCCACCCAGCACCCGACGGAAGTACAGCATATGGTGGCGCATGTGCTCGCCTGCGCCAACCATGCCGTCACCGTCAACACGCGGCGCATGGGCGGCGGGTTCGGCGGCAAGGAAACGCAGGGCAATCATTTTGCCTGTCTGGCTGCCGTCGCCGCCAAGAAGCTCAACCGCGCCGTCAAATTTCGCCCCGACCGCGACGAGGACATGGCCGTCACCGGCAAGCGCCATGATTTCCGCGTCGATTACGATCTCGCCTTTGACGAGGAAGGCCGTATCCATGCGGTGGATGCGACGTTTGCAGCACGCTGCGGGTTTTCCTCGGATCTCTCCGGCCCCGTCACCGACCGCGCATTGTTCCACACCGATTCCAGCTATTTCTATCCGCATGTGCATCTGACCTCGAAGCCTTTGAAGACGCATACCTGTTCCAACACCGCCTTTCGCGGTTTCGGCGGGCCGCAGGGGCTTTTGGGCGGCGAGCGTTTCATCGAGGAAATCGCCTATGCGGTGGGCAAAGACCCGCTTGATGTGCGCAAGCTGAATTTTTATGGGCAGCCCGGCTCCGGGCGCACGCTCACCCCCTATCACCAGGAGGTGGAGGACAATGTGATCCTGCGCGTGGTGGAGGAACTCGAAGCCTCCAGCGATTACCGCGCGCGGCGTCAGGCAATCATCGATTTCAACGCAACAAGCCCTGTTATCCGCAAGGGCATCGCGCTCACACCGGTCAAATTCGGCATTTCCTTCACCATGACCGCCTTCAACCAGGCGGGAGCCCTCGTGCATGTCTATTCCGATGGTTCGATCCATCTGAACCACGGCGGCACGGAAATGGGCCAGGGGCTTTATACCAAGGTGGCGCAGGTGGTGGCGGATGCCTTCAATGTCGATATCGAGCGGGTAAAAATCACCGCGACGACGACGGGCAAGGTGCCGAACACGTCTGCCACCGCCGCCTCCTCCGGCTCGGACTTGAACGGCATGGCGGCCTATGATGCCGCACGCCAGATCAGGGAACGGCTTGTCGATTTCGCCTGCCGCAAATGGCAGGTGACGGTGGCGGACGTGGAATTCCTGCCCAACCGCGTGCGGGTGGGCACCGAAACGCTGTCCTTCGATCAACTGGTGAAGGCCGCCTATTTCGACCGCGTGCAACTCTCTGCCGCAGGCTTTTACAAGACGCCCAAAATCCACTGGGACCGCGCCGCCGGCCGCGGCCGCCCCTTCTATTATTACGCCTATGGCGCCGCCTGCTCGGAAGTCTCCATCGACACGTTGACCGGCGAATACATGGTGGAGCGTACCGACATCCTGCACGACGTCGGTCGCTCGTTGAACCCGATCATCGATATCGGCCAGGTGGAAGGCGCCTTCGTGCAGGGCATGGGCTGGCTGACGACGGAGGAACTGTGGTGGGATGCCAAGGGCAGGCTTCGCACGCACGCCCCTTCCACCTACAAGATCCCGCTCGCTTCCGACCGGCCAAAGATCTTCAACGTCAAGCTTGCCGAATGGTCGGAAAACCGCGAACCCACCATCGGCCGCTCCAAGGCCGTCGGCGAACCGCCCTTCATGCTGGCGATCTCGGTGTTGGAAGCGATTTCCATGGCGGTGGCTTCCGTGGCCGATTACAGCGTCTGCCCCAGACTCGATGCCCCCGCGACGCCCGAGCGCGTGCTGATGGCGGTGGAGAGGCTGAAGTCGTTGTAGAGTGTGACCCCGGCCGAACAAGCGCCCTATCGGATAGCTGCTGCAATCGATAATATATAACCGTGATGAGATGCGGCCGGAGACAAGACGCAGTGAAGGAATTTCCCAAAGACGGTGGGCAGATGGGACAGGCGATCCGCGTGTTCGACTGGTCCCGCACAGGGATGGATGGAATTGACACCTGGCCTCAGTCGCTGCGCGCCATCGTGCAGATGATGGTGCAGCAGGGCCATGCGATCTGCCTGTTCTGGGGTCCTGACCTCAACATGCTCTACAACGATGCCTATCGGCCGTTTCTCGGCGCGAAGGAGGCGGGCGCCCTTGGCCAGCCGTTTCACACCATCTGGGCCGACGTCTGGGACGACGTAAAACCGCTGGTGGATCAGGCGCTCGCCGGCAAGAGCACCTATATGGAAAACATGCGCCTCATGATGACGCGCAACGGCTATCTGGAGGAAACCTTCTGGACCTTTTCCTATAGCCCACTTTACGATGACGACGGGATTGTTCGTGGATTGATCAACGTGGCGGTCGACACCACACCGCTGATCAAGAGCCAACGCGAGCAGGAAATGCTGCGGCGGGAACTGGTGCATCGAGTGAAGAACACCATGGCGGTCACCACCGCCGTTGTCAGCGCCACCATGCGCCATGCCCAGACGCTGGAGGAAGCACGCCTGACGCTTGGAAACCGTGTCGCAGCCCTTGGCAAGGCGCAAAGCCTCATCCACCAATCGGAAAACGATGCGCTGATCGACGCGGTTGTGACCGAAAGCATGGCAGCCCATGTGGATGATCCCGCACGCATCCGCATCTCCGGTCCGGAAGTTCGCGTTTCGCCGCAGCAGGCCGTGGGCCTGTCTCTTGCCGTCTATGAACTCGCAACCAATGCGCTGAAATATGGCGCTCTGTCCAATGGCAGCGGAACCATCGATATCATCTGGTCGGCCGGGACGGACAATGCCTTTCGCTTTACCTGGCACGAAAGCGGTGGACCGCCGGTTTCTGCCCCCACACGTCGCGGCTTCGGCTCACGCCTCACCGACCAGATCGTCGCCAACTATTTTTCCGGAACCGGCGCGACGACCTACGACCCGGACGGGCTGAGGTTCGAACTGGTTGGCGTCTTCCGCCAGGGCGACGATGTCTGAAGCCGGGCTAGAACTGTTTCTCAACAGGCATGCCGCTTGTGTCTGCGTGACGATCCGCCAGGCCAAGGGATCGACGCCGCGTGAGGCAGGCGCCATCATGCTGGTTGCCGCCACCGCAAGCTGGGGCACGATCGGCGGTGGGCAGCTGGAATTCATGGCAATCGACAATGCGCGTCGCCTCATCGATGGCGAAGGTCTGGGCGAGATGGACATTCCGCTTGGCCCAGACATCGGCCAGTGCTGCGGCGGGCGCACATTGCTGAGTTTCGAGACGGTAACGCCACAGATGGCCGCTGACCTCAGGGCACGCGCTGCCGCAGAGTCTGCCGCCTTCCCCGGAGTCATGCTGTTCGGCGCCGGCCATGTCGGACAGGCGCTGGCGCGCGCGCTCCAGCCCCTGCCCTTTTCGGTTACGGTGGTGGAGACGCGGGCCGAGGCGCTGGAGGATCTGCCCGAGGGCGTAAAAGCCCGCCATGTCGCCATGCCGGAAGCGCTGGTGCGCGATCTTGCCCCCGGCAGCGCCGTCCTCATCCTCACTCACGATCACGCGCTGGATTTCCTGATCGCCCGCGAGGCGCTGTCGCGCGCCGACCTGCCTTATGTCGGCATGATCGGTTCGGCCACAAAACGCGCCACATTCCGAAACTGGCTGGCGCGGGAAACGGACGGTGCCCTCTCCGCCGATCGGCTCATCCTGCCCATCGGCGGCACAACGGTGCGTGACAAGCGCCCGACCGTCATCGCAGCGCTGGTGGCCGCCGAACTGCTCACCGTTTATGCCAGCCTCCCCGGCGCACCTTCATAACGACCGGCGCAGCATGGCATCGCGGGCAGCGTCGAAGGCGGTCTTGTGAGGCAAACCGTGACGCGTCTGGCGCCCATCGCAAAACCCGATGTCCTGCAACTGCGATCCCGGCATCTCCTCCAGATGAAGCGCATTGCTGCGTGGCCTGCTTTTTCCGCCAAGCCACACACCGATCTGGCGCCAGATATCAAGCAGCAGTGCCGGGCGGACGATACCTCTAATTTCGTGTAAACTCATGGGCTTGCTCCCTCTATCCTGTCGAGCGAATTGTCTTTAGGATGCGGGAAAAGAGGGCGAGGATCCAATCGAAGCTTCGTCTGCATGGATCAAGAGAGTTGATGCATTGAAGATGTCAAAACAGTTCCCGCTGAATGCCTTGCGGGTGTTCGAGGCTGTGGCGCGCCACCTGAGCTTTACCAAGGCCGGCGAAGAACTCGGCCTGACACAGACGGCGGTGAGCTATCAGGTAAAACTGCTGGAGGATACGCTGGGCGAGGTGCTGTTCCTGCGCCAGCCGCGCCGGATCCAGCTGACGGATGCCGGAAAACGGCTGGCGCCCAAGGTGTCGGAGAGTTTCGAGCTTCTGCGTGAGGCGATGAACGATCTCAGCCAGACGGCCGAGGGCACGCTCACCATCCATGCCACGGCAACCTTTGCCTCGCAGTGGCTGGCACGCCATCTCGGGGTGTTCCAGCTGCAAAATCCGGGCATCGCCGTGCGCTTGGAAACATCGCAGGAGGTCATCGATTTTTCAAAGACGCAAGCCGACCTTGCCATCCGCACCGGCAAGGGGCACTGGCCCGGCCTGACGGCGCATTTTGCCATGCGCAATCATTTCACTCCCATGCTGAGCCCACAGCTGGCCGACAGTATCGGCGGCATCCGTGAGCCGCTGGACCTGTTGAAACTCAGGATCATCGATCCGAGCGACCCGTGGTGGCGGATCTGGTTTAATGCCGCCGGTTATCCGGATGCGGATCTGGCACGGTATCCGCGCAGCAAGCTCGGTGCACAATCCTTCGAGGCGGCGGCCGCCGTTGCCGGCCATGGCGTTGCCATTCTGCGCCCGGAATTTTATCCGGAGGAAGTGGCGATGGGGCGCCTGATCCAGCCGTTCGATCTCACCTGCGAGGATGGATCGCATTACTGGCTGGTCTATCCCGAAGCGCGCCGCAATTCCGGCAAGGTGCGTGCGTTCCGCGCGTTCCTCAAAAAGGCGCTGCCGGGTTTTGATGCCAACCCTTCTGAAAGCAGGACGTGAGCCGGTGTTGAGGTTAAAGCGGCGGCAGCTTTGCCGTGCGGATGCGCTCCCACAGATCGTCCTCTCGTGACGGGAGCAGTTGCGGCGGCGCCGACACGTCGAGGCGCAGGGCATTCGTGAGATGGCTGACATTCGGTAGTGCGCGCCGGCTGCGGCACGGCAAGTGCCGTTTCAGCCAAGCCAAGAACGCGCCTCTCCACCCGGCAGAACCTCTGGTCCAGACCGCCATGATCGTCTCCAAATTTTAAGAATTATTTGATGTCTGGCTCGACAGATGAGCCTCTATTCAGTCACATACCACCCGTTTCCTGCGCCATACCAATTCAAACGAACAGCCAAGACAGAAAGAGAGCTTATCGGTGAAACTGTCGCGCAAGGTGCCGCTCAACGCAGTCAGGGTGTTCGAGGCCGTGGCACGGCTCGGCAGCTTCACCAAAGCGGGCGAAGAACTGGGCATGACGCAAACGGCGGTCAGCTACCAGATCAGGCTTCTGGAAGACCATGTCGGCGAGATGCTGTTTATCCGCCAGGCGCGGCGCAGCATCCTCACGGCAACCGGCGAGCGCATGCTGCCGAAAATCTCGGAAGCCTTCGGACTGTTGACCGATGCTTTGGCCGACGCGCGGGAACAGGCAGACGGTATTCTGGAAATCCGCTCCACGCCAACCTTTGCCTCCCACTGGCTCGCCCGCCATATCGGCGCTTTCCAGCTCCAGCATCCGGGGCTTGCGGTGCGCATCCTCAGGGTGGACAAGCCGGTCGATTTTGGTACCGACAATGCCGATGTCGTCATCTGGCGGGGCGAGCGGCCGTCGGCGGATGTGGAGGCGCATGAACTGTTCCGATTGAACTATGCACCCATGCTGAGCCCGAAGCTGGCCGAAACAATCGGCGGCGTGACAACCGCGGCGGATCTTCTGAAACTGCCGCTGATCGGCGGCAGCAGCAAATGGTGGGGGATCTGGTTCCGGTCGAACGGCATCGACACCCCCCTGCCCGGCACGATCACGATCGATGCCGACGGCGCGCTGGATCTGGAAGGCAGCGCCGCCATTGCCGGTCACGGCGTGGCGCTGCTGAGCCCGTTTCTTCACCGCGAGGAACTGGAGGCCGGCCGCCTGATCATGCCCTTCGACATCTTCAAGAAGGACGACAGAACCTACTGGCTCATCTCGCCGAAAAGCCGGCGCAGATCGGCCAAGGTCGTGGCCTTTCGCCAGTGGATGACAGGCACCCTGCCGTCCTGGTTGTCATCAGGTCAATAGGCCATGTCGGGGGCATAAAAACAGCGCAGCGTATCCTCGTCGGGATAAAGACAGAGATGATACTCCTCGTCTCCGCTGCGGCGGGTCTGGCTCTGCGGCACACTGAAATCGTGGCGCCTTGTCACCAGCCGGTGTTCGCCGGGACGCAGCGAAATCTCATAACCTTGGGGGGTAACCCGGACGTTCTTCGTCGAGATCATCTGGCAATCGCCATTGTGCTCGTTGCCATTGCAACAGAAGGCTTCATATTTCCAACCGGTCAGCGCCTCGTGGGCGAGCAGGCTGGACGGGAACGCAGACGCAACCACCACCAGTATCGGAATGCTTCGCATGAGCTTAGTCTCCGTTGATGTGTGCATGTCATCGTCGGTGAACGCGCCACGGTTGCCTTCACCGGCTGCCTTGCAAGCATCATATTAGCGCATAAGCATGCATCGGCTAATCCGCATTTATCGCAATGCACAATTCACAGTCGCCGACAGCCTGGCACCAGCCCCGCTGATTGCGACTTTGCGTGGGAAGCACCTGTTGCAGCGCACCCTTTCCCCTTCCCTTCGGCACAAAATTTTCGCACAGTATCTGGCCGGGGAACAGGAAGGGATTCTGGAATGTACGAATATGCCATCGCCTGGGAATGGCTGAGCTTTGCCGCGCGCTGGCTGCATGTGATCACGGCCATTGCCTGGATCGGCTCGTCCTTCTATTTCATCGCGCTCGATCTCGGGCTGGTCAAACGCGCACATCTGCCCGCCGGCGCCTATGGCGAGGAATGGCAGGTGCATGGCGGTGGCTTCTACCACATCCAGAAATATCTCGTGGCGCCCGCCTCGATGCCGGAGCACCTGACCTGGTTCAAGTGGGAAAGTTATGCCACCTGGATGTCCGGTTTCCTGATGCTCGCCATCGTTTATTATGGCGGCGCAGATCTCTTCCTCATCGACCACAGCCTTCTGGAATTGGCTCCCTGGCAGGCGATCTGTCTCTCCATCGCCTCGCTGTCGGTTGGTTGGATCATCTATGACCAGCTCTGCAAATCGCCCATCGGCAACAATACCTGGGGCCTGATGGCGCTGCTTTATGTCGTGCTGGTCGCCATGGCCTGGGGTTATACGCAGGTCTTTACCGGCCGCGCCGCCTTCCTGCATCTGGGTGCCTTCACCGCCACCATCATGTCGGCCAATGTCTTCTTCATCATCATTCCCAACCAGAAGATCGTCGTTGCCGACTTGATTGCCGGGCGCACGCCCGATCCGAAATACGGACGCATCGCCAAGCAGCGTTCGCTGCACAACAATTATCTCACGCTGCCCGTCATCTTCTTCATGCTGTCGAACCATTATCCGCTGGCCTTTGGCACGCAGTTTAACTGGATGATTGCAGCACTGGTGTTTCTGATGGGCGTCACCATCCGCCACTGGTTCAACACCACGCATGCGCGCAAGGGAAAACCGACCTGGACATGGCTCGTCACGGTGATCCTGTTTATCCTGATCATGTGGCTGTCGACCGTGCCAAAAGTTCTGACGGGTGAAACGGAGGTTTCCCTGTCGCCCATCCAGCAAAAGTTTGCGAGCGACGTGCATTTCGCCTCCGCCCGCGATGTGGTGCAGGGCCGCTGCGCCATGTGCCATGCGGCAGAACCGGCCTGGGAAGGCATCAGCTTTGCACCAAAGGGCGTAAAGTTCGAAACGGATGGCGAGATTGCCGCCCATGCCCATGAAATCTATATCCAGGCCGGCCGCAGCCATGCCATGCCGCCCGGCAATATCACAGCCATCACGCCGGAGGAGCGCAAGCTTCTGACCGCGTGGTATGAAAGCGCCACGGGCGCCACCGGAGCCACACGCTAATGACATGCCTTCTCCTGCGCGGCCGCCTTTTGTCCTTCCACCGCGCGCCCGAAAGCCTCTCCGATACCGCAAGCTACCTCTATGAGGAGGATGGCGGACTGCTGATCGAGGATGGCCGGATCGTGAAGGCCGGCACCTATCGCGACGTGAAGGCGCAGGCTCCTGAGACCGCCGAGGAGGTGGACCACCGCCCGCACCTCATCCTGCCCGGCTTGATCGACACCCATGTGCATTTTCCGCAGATGCAGGTGATTGCCTCTTATGCCGCAAACCTGCTCGAGTGGCTGAACACCTATACATTCCCGGAGGAATGCCGCTTCGTGGAGACCGCCCATGCGGCGCGCATCGCCACGCATTTTTATGACGAATTCCTGCGCCAGGGCACCACGACCGCCGTTGCCTATTGCTCCGTTCACAAGACCTCCGCCGACGCCTTTTTTGCCGAGGCCATGCGCCGCAACATGCTGATGGTGGGCGGCAAGGTGATGATGGACCGCAACGCCCCGCAGGGCCTGCTCGACACCGCCCAGCTCGGTTATGACGAAACCCGCGCGGTGATCGAGGAATGGCACGGCAAGGGCCGAAACCACGTGGCGATCACGCCGCGTTTTGCCATCACCTCCACGCCGGAGCAGATGAGCGCCGCGCAGGCGCTGGCGCAAGAATTTCCAGACCTGCATATCCAGACGCATCTGTCGGAAAACCACGACGAGATCCGCTACACCTGCGAACTGTATCCCGACGCGACCGACTACACCGACATCTATGCCCGCTACGGTCTTCTCGGCAAAAAGACCCTTCTTGGCCATGCCATCCACCTGTCGGAGCGCGAGGCAGACGTGCTGGCAGACACCGGCTCGGTGGCGGTGCATTGCCCCACCTCGAACCTCTTTCTCGGCTCAGGCCTGTTTCCGCTGAAAGCGCTCGCACGGCGGGACAAGCCGGTGCGCATCGGCGTAGCTACCGATATCGGCGGCGGATCGAGCTATTCCATGCTGAAGACGCTGGACGAGGCCTACAAGATCCAGCAGCTGCTCGGTGAGCGCCTGAACCCGCTCGACAGTTTTTATCACATGACCCGCGGCAATGCCGAGGCGCTGTCACTGGCCGACCGCATCGGCACGCTGGAAGACGGCACCGACGCCGACCTCGTGGTGCTGAATGCCGCAGCGACCCCCGCCATGAAGCTGCGGATGGAAACGATCAGCACGCTGCCGGAAGAGCTTTTCCTGCTGCAGACGCTGGGGGACGACCGCAGCGTGGTGGAGACTTATGTGGCGGGACGGGCGATGAAGAGCGGGCTATGATCGCGTTTGACTGGCCTTGTAGACGGCCGAACGCTCCCGCTTGCCGACGGCAACGACAACCACGGTGATGCGGCTGTCTTCCACCCGGTAGACCAGCCGGTATCCGGCGGCACGCAGCTTGATCTTGTAGTGATCGGGCATGCCACGCAGGAGATCGGCCGCAACGCGCGGATGCTCCAGCCGCTCAGCCAGTTTGCGCTTGAACTGCGCGCGCAGCGTATCCCCGAGTTTTTCCCACTCCTTGAGCGCGGCGGGCAGAAACTCGAGTCTATAGGTCATCGAGTTCGACCGGAACACCCTTATCCCCTGCCCGCGCCCGCGCAATCTCGGCAAGCGTCTGGTCATCAAGCGCGTCCATCAGCGCTTCATAGGTCCGGGCAGGCACCATGTAGGCGATCACCCGGTTATGGTTGAGGACGGCAACCGCCTGCCCGTTTGCCCCGTCCACGACAGCGGTTGGGTTCTTCTTCACATCGGAGACACTGACGGCCATCTCTGCTTCGACACGCTGCATTCGTCACCTTTTTTAAGCTGATTTTTCGCACCATATATCACACCAAGGCCCGTTATCACAGCAGCCTACCCTTGATTGTTGTCTGCGGAATTCACTTTCCTCACCCGCCCCATATGGTAGTGATCTAGCAAGCCCTTCAGAGGAGAATACCGCGCCCATGTCCAAGCCGCTGACCATCGCCGACCTCAAAAACCTCGCTCGCCGCCGCGTGCCAAAAATGTTCTTCGACTATGCCGACAGCGGCTCGTGGACGGAGGGGACGTACCGGGCGAACGAGCAGGATTTTGCGGCGATCAAGCTTCGCCAGCGCGTGCTGGTGGACATGACGGACCGCTCCTTGAAGAGCGAGATGATCGGCCAGCCGGTTTCCATGCCAGTGGCGCTGTCGCCGACGGGTCTGACCGGCATGCAGCATGCCGATGGCGAAATGCTGGCAGCCAAGGCTGCGGAAGAGTTTGGCGTGCCCTTCACACTGTCGACCATGAGCATCTGCTCGATCGAGGATGTCGCCTCGGTCACCACAAAACCGTTCTGGTTCCAGCTTTATGTGATGAAGGACCGCGCCTTCATCGAAAACCTCATCGAGCGGGCCAAGGCTGCCGGTTGCTCGGCGCTTGTCGTCACGGCCGACCTGCAGATCCTTGGCCAGCGCCACAAGGATTTGCGCAACGGACTTTCCGCCCCGCCGAAATTCACGCCAAAACACATCTGGCAGATGGCGACGCGGCCCAAGTGGTGCCTCGACATGGCGCGCACCAAACGCCACGGCTTTGGCAATATCGTCGGCCACGCCAAAAATGTTTCCGACCTTTCCTCGCTCAGCGTCTGGACGGCGGAACAGTTCGACCCGCGCCTCTCCTGGGCCGATATCGCCTGGATCAAGGAGCGCTGGCAGGGCAAGCTGATCATCAAGGGCATTCTAGACGAGGAAGATGCGCGCGCTGCCGCCGATACCGGCGCAGACGCCATCATCGTCTCCAACCACGGCGGCCGCCAGCTCGATGGCGCACCGTCTGCCATCAGCATGCTGCCGAAAATCGTGGAAGCCGTTGGCGACCGCATCGAGGTGCATCTCGACAGCGGCATCCGCTCCGGCCAGGACGTGCTGAAGGCCGTCGCGCTTGGCGCCAAAGGCACCTATATCGGCCGCCCCTTCCTCTACGGCCTTGGCGCCATGGGGAAAGAAGGCGTCGAACTTGCGCTTTCCATCATCGCCAAGGAGATGGATATCACCATGGCGCTCTGCGGCAAACGCGACATCAAGGCCGTGGACAAGGGGATTATTGCGCACTCGCCGTATTGAGGGCTTTGGCTTCCGATGAGCCATCAAGTGTTTGCGGATGAACTTGCTTGCAGTGTTCCGCAGACACTTCTTGGCAACAGCATTGTTTTCTCTGAAGAGCCAGTCTTTCGACTAACACCAAAGCAACTTCGCCAATTGGAATGGGGAATTTATAATCTTTCATGAGCGTAGTCCGGCTGAATAAAATCAGCACGTCCTGGGCCCTATGACGTACGTTAGGCTATCAATTGCCGATTCGCAACCATCGAAGCTTACGCCAGCCACCCCGTTGCCAGACCGGCTGCCCAATCGGGGCGGCCGTTTTCGTCTGCGACACGCGACTGCGCCATGTTGTCATAACGCACCAGGCGAAAACTGACGGTCCAGCCGGCATCGCCCGTTTCACAGATAGCATAGGAGGCCATCGGCGTGCCGGCCTCGACGCGGTGGTAGACGGGCGCATCGTCTTCATAGGCCGGACAGCCGACGCTGCCGGGATTGACGATCAACCGGCCATCCGAAAGCTGGACCGCGCGCGCAAGATGCGAATGGCCGCAAAGGATCAGCGACTGCGCAATGCCCTCCGCGCGCGCCTCGATACCGGCGCGCGGGCGCAGATGCACCGCGCCGTCCGGCGAGACCGTCTCCAGCCAATAGGTGTTATCGTCCTCAGGCGTTGCATGGCAGAGATAGACATCGCGATGCCAGACAAGCGTGGGGGTAAGGGTTGTCAGCCATTCCAGATGCAGCGGATCCAGAAGATCGTAGGCTGCAGCATCCGAGGCATGCATATCAGCCCGCGGCTGCTCGATCAGGTATCGATCATGGTTGCCGCGCACTGTGGGAAGATCGAGCGACATCAAGAGGTCGGCCACACGATCCGCTTCCAGCGGCCCGGAAAAACAGTCGCCCAGGTTGACGATGGCATTGGTGGCAATTCCCTGTGCGCCGATATCAAGCAGCACGGCCTCAAGGGCTGCACAATTGCCATGAATATCGGCGATGGCGGCAAAACGCATCACTGGTCAGCTCCCGCGATAGGTGGAATAGCCATAGGGCGAGATGAGAAGCGGCACATGATAGTGCCCGGCCTCATCGGCAATGCCGAAACGGATCGGGATAACATCGAGAAAGGCGGGCTCGGCCAGCGGCGCCTGCACCTTGCGCAGGTAATCGCCGGCATAAAACACCAGCTCGTAAATGCCGGCCTTGAAATCTTCGCCGATCAGAATGGGTCCGCCCTCCACCCGGCCATCGCCGTTTGTCACGACCGTCTTCAGAAGCGAGCGGCTTTCGCCGTTCAATCGGAAGAGGTCGATACGCAGCCCTTCCGCCGGGGTGCCGAGGGCCGTGTCGAGAACATGCGTGGTCAATCCGGTCATGAGTGTGGCTCGCTGATGAAAAAAGGCTGATCGAAAAAGAATTCTTCCAGATTGTTGCCGGGCCCGTCGCGGTCGACAACCAGAAAGTCGCTGGCGGCCCCGATCGTCATCAGGGGATGGTGCCAGACATTGGCCCGGTAGTTCACGCCCTGATCGCCGCGTGCCAGAAAAACCTGCGGCACGCCCGGCCGCCCGCCCTCATCCTCTGACACCACAACGAGATAAGGCCGGCCAGAAAGCGGCGAAAAGCTCTGACTGCCAAAGGGATGGCGCTCCATCATGGAGATGGCATAGGGTAAGCTGCGCGGCTGGCCGCGAAAGATGTTGAGGATGACGCGAGCACCCTCGCCCAGTGCTTCCGCGGCCCCCAGCGCATGAAACCGCTCGGTATTGCCGCCATTGATGTGTCTCATGGTGGCCGGATCGGCCTCGATCACATCCCCAAAGGGCAGGAAGGCATCGCGCGTCAGCGCACGGACAGGAAGCATCGTCGGCATCTAAAATCATTCACCCTGGGCATGGATCTGGCGCAGCATGCGCAGTTGGAAAAGAAGGTCGGGGACGGCCTTAGTCGCCGTCATCCACACCGTATCGAGATTGATACTGAGGTATCCGTGGGCGATGCGATTGCGCATGCCGCGCATTTCCACCCACGCCATATCGTGATGGTCTGCGGCGAAATCCGGATAGAGATCGGCCAGTTGCGTGGCCGCCTCGCCGATGATGAGAAGATTCATCCCCACCGCGCGTTGCGTCAGAACGTCCTGAAGAAACCCGTCCTTGGACATGCTGGCGATAAACTGGCCAATCTCGTTGCACGCCCGCGTCATTTCCTCCAGATACACGATCAGGCGCGGGCGCGTCATACGGGCCTTGCTTCCTGCAGCACCTGCGCACGGATGCGCTGTGGGAAATCTCCGGGTGTCAGAAGATGGATTTCGGCGCCCTGCAAGGCATTCTGCAAATCGACCAGCAGTCCGCCGAGATCAAACAGCGTCGTATCCTCCAGTGGGTCGACCAGAATATCGAGATCGCTGCCCTCGCGGTCTTCGCCGCGCGCAACGGAGCCGAAGACGCGCGGGTTTTCAGCCTTGCGCTTTGCCACAAGGCGACGAATGACGTCGCGGTTCCTCTCCAGCACTTCCGATGGGCGCATGGAAACACTCCTTCTGCACCGGTGACTATAAGCGACGTTGCCTTGGCGGCAAAGCGATCTTCACGGATCCGGCAGCAGGCTTTCGAGCCGCAGCAGCGCGATGCGCTCCACCTGGCCGCACGCGGTCTCGAACTCGTCTGCGCGGCTGTTGCCGATACGGGCCTCGAAGGCCGCCAGAATATCGTGTCTGTTCAGCCCCTTCACGGCGATGATGAAGGGAAAGCCGAATTTTTCGACATAGGCGGTATTCAGTTCGGTAAAGCGCGCATGCTCTTGCGGGCTTAAGCGATCAAGGCCGGCACCGGCCTGTTCCTTGGCGCTGTCCTCGGTCAGTCCGCCTGCCACCGCAAGCTTGCCGGCAAGATCCGGATGCGCGCTGAGAACGGAAAGCTTTTCCTCGGCATCCGCCGTTCGAAACACGGCCACCATCGCAGCATGGACGCGATCGACGTTCAGATGGTCACCGAGCACCATGCCGTCGTCATAGGCGCGCTCGGCAATGAACGGCGAATGTTCGAAGATGCCGCCGAAGCGGTCGACAAAATCTTCTCGCGTGATCATCAGATCGTTTCCGGTTTGTGGTGCTCGTGCCAGTGGCGGGCAATCTCGATGCGTTTCGGGATCCACACCTTTTCGTGGGAGAGCACATATTCCATGAAGCGTTTGAGCGCGGCGATACGACCCGGACGGCCGACAAGGCGGCAATGCAGGCCGATGGACATCATTTTCGGCGCGCCTTCCAGGCCTTCCTGATAAAGCGTATCGAACGTATCCTTCAGGTAAGAATAGAACTGGTCGCCGGAATTGAAACCCTGCGGCGTTGCAAAACGCATGTCGTTGGCATCGAGCGTGTAGGGAATGATGAGGAACGGCTTGCCGTCCACGCCCCTCACCCAGAACGGCAGGTCATCGGCATAGCTGTCGGAGGAATAGAGAAAACCGCCCTCCTCCTGCACCAACCGCAGCGTATTGTCCGAGGGCTTACCCTGGTACATGCCGTAGGGCCGCTCGCCGGCAATCTCGGTGTGCAGGCGCACGGCGTCCAGAATGTGCTGGCGCTCGAGGTCTTCCGGGTAATCCTTGTATTCGTGCCAGCGATAACCGTGGCTGGCAATCTCCCAGCCGGCCTCGTTCATGGCAGCCACGGCTTCCGGGTTGCGCAGCATGGCAAGCGTGACGCCATAAACCGTGCAGGGCACGTTCAGCCCGGTAAACAGCCGGTGCAGGCGCCAGAAGCCGGCGCGCGAGCCGTATTCGTAGATGCTTTCCATGTTGAGATTGCGCTGGCCAGGCCATGCTGCCGCACCGACGATTTCCGACAGCAGGTTTTCAGAGGCCGGATCGCCATCGAGAATGCAGCTTTCGCCGCCCTCCTCGTAATTGATGACGAATTGCACGGCCACGCGGGCCTCTCCCGGCCAGTGCGGATGCGGCACTTGGCGTCCATAACCAACGAGATCGCGCGGATAATCAGTCTCTGCCACCATCAAATCACCTTTTGAAGCAAAGGCCTGACGGTAACATCCGCGTGGCGAAAGTCGAGACGCAATGTTGCATTGCACGCAAGGAGATGTCAGGCGCTCCGGCGTGCAGACACGCTGCCGAGCGGATGCAGCGAATGGACGACGAAAGGCGCGCCCGGTTCGCTTTCGACAAACAGCGCAAGGTTCAACACTTCCGGCGGCCGTTCGAGAAACGGCTCGAAATAACGGCGCAACATCGCGTCGAAGCGGGGGATTTCCGATGCTCCCACCGGCCCCGTCAGCGTCATGTGGAAGCGGAATTCATCCATCACATGCGGATGGCCGAAGCGGTAGAGATTGGAAAACTGCGTGGCCGACAGATGGCCGGGATCGGCGCGTTCCAGTTCCGCCTCGGTGAGGCTTGCGCGAAACACATCGAAATGCTGCACGACAGCGCCCGCCAGATGATGCAGCGGTTCCGATGGCAACACTGGCGCCAGCGCAAAGCGGTTGCCAATCCGCACCACTTCCAGCTTTGGCAGGCGAAATGGCGGGTGCTGGCCGGAAAAATGCATGAGATTGCGCAAAAGCAGCGCCTCGGTCATGCCGTCCGCCAGCCGGAAAGGCGGCTTCAGCGTGCCATGAAACCCGTAGCGGCGCGGCACGGCCGTGTTGAAGGCAATCTCGTGAATGCCAAGGCCGCGAATGGCCGGCGGCTCCGTCGCCTCCCCGGAAAAGGCATTTCGCCCCAGCCATTGCGCAGCAGCAAGCGTCAGCGGATCACTGGCCGGCGGCGTAAAATTGATGGCATATCGCATACGTCACCTCACCTCGCACCCGCCAGGCCCCTCTCTCTGAGGTAGGATCTAGGTGATTTGCGTGACAGATTGACGACGCGGCATAGGGGTTATTTTTGCCTTTGCGCAACTTCAAGATGATGTGACAGGGAAAAAGAAGCCGGCAGCGGGCAAGGCATGCCACCCACAAACGCAAGCGCTGCATCGGCCAGCCGATGGGCAAGGCCAAAACTCACCTTGAAGCCGCCCGTCAAAGCAATGACATGGGCAAAATCAGGATGGGGTCCGACCATCGGATCACGGTCGATGGCCTTGGGGCGAAGGCCCGCCCAGCGTTCCACAACCTGCGCATCATGAAGTTTTGGCGACAGCGCCCGCGCCTTTTCGATCAGCTGGTCCAGCAGCACATCGGTGGAGTGGGGGTCGTCGAACATTTCCTCGCTGGTACTGCCAACCGCCACATGTCCTCCCTCGTGGGCCACGACATAAAGGCCGTTGAGGAAGAGCACCGGCAGACCCGGATCGATATCCGCCTTCAGGAGTGCCGCCTGCCCTTTCACCGCGCTGCCGAGCGGACGAATAAGAGGCTGGCGCCTTGTGCCCAGTTGCTGCAGGAGCGGAAAGGAGCCCGGCCCGGCGGCGATGATGGCATGGCCAAAAGCGATCGTTTCACCGGTGGAAAGCTGCGCCAGCCGCCCCTCCAGCCGCTCGACTCGAACGCCATCGAGCCGGCGCACATGCCGCCCGGCATCAACAGAATTGACGAGCGCTGCCGTCAGCCGGCGCGGCGAAATGCGCGCGGCAAATGTATCCTCGACTACGCCGCAGGGGGCGGCATCCGGCGACAGCCAGTCCGGCTGCGGCGGCCGGTCCAGCACGTTCCAGAAAAACTGCCGGTCGGGTGCCTGCCAATGGGTTTCGGCCATTTTCGAATGGCCTTCGGCAAGGCTGCGCAGATGCGGTTTCGGCAGCGGGATCAGCCGGCCGCAGCGCGCATAACCGCAGGACAAGCCCGTCTCGGCTTCCAGACGGAAAATTTCGTCTTCCAACGCCAGCAGCGCATCGAACTGGAACTGTTTCTTCTCGTTGAAACGATCCGGCATATGCGGCATCAGCGCGCCGAGAAGGCCGCCGCTTGCACCCGATGCGGGGTGATCCTGATCGATCAGCAGCGCCCTTATGCCCAGCCGCTCGGCCTTCACCGCCGCCCAGAGCCCCATGATACCTGCGCCGACGATCAAGAGATCGACATGTCCAGGCGTTGTGGTGGCCGGGTTTGCGGATTGACCGGGGATGAAGACGGGACTATCGGCTTTTGTCATGAAAGACTGGCCCCTTGCAGATCCTGCGTCAGATGCCGAGATGACAGACACACATGTGGACTTGGCGCTTCAATGGCGCGAGGGCGATATGCCCTATTCAAGCCAGTTTGGCGATCATTTTTATTGCCAGACCGATGGCCGGCTGGAATGCGGCCATGTGTTTCTGGCCGGAAACGGCCTGCCGGAGCGCTGGGCAGAGGCGCAGACATTTCGCATCGGCGAGCTGGGTTTCGGCACCGGCTTAAATTTTTGCGATACTTTTCGGCAATGGAAGCTCTTGGCTCCCGAAAGCGCCAGCCTGCATTTCACCTCGTTCGAGCTATACCCGATGGCCGGCTGCGACATCGACCGGGCGCTTGCCCACTGGCCACAGATCGATGAGGAGCGAAAGGCGCTCATTGCCCGGTGGCCGGATGTCTGCCAAGGCAGCATCACGCTGCAACCTGCAGACAATGTTTCCCTCACGGTGATCTGCGGTGCGGCGGAAAGCACGGTGCCCCTGATGGCGGCCGATGTCGATGCCTGGTTTCTCGATGGCTTTGCGCCGTCGCGCAATCCGGCCATGTGGTCACCGCACCTGATGCAGGCGGTGTTTGACAAGACAAGGCCCGGCGGAAGCTTTGCCACCTATGCGGCTGCCGGCTTCGTGCGCCGCAACCTGCAGGCCGCCGGTTTTATCGTCAACCGCTCACCGGGTTTTGCCGGCAAGCGCGAAATGCTCTCAGGCACCCGCCCCGCCTGAACAGTTATCGTCAGCCGCGCGAGGCCTCGCTGCCATGGCGGTTGATGCGCCATCGGCCGATCTTGGCTTCCAGGATCTCCGGGCTGATCGGCTTTGACAGGTAATCGTCCATGCCGGCGGCAAGGCAGAGATCCCGGTCGCTTTCCAGCGCATGGGCCGTGACACCGACGATCGGCACATGGCCACCCTCTTCCGCCTCGATTTCACGGATGCGGCGGCTCGCCTGATGGCCGTTCATCACAGGCATCGACACATCCATCAGGATGAGCGCCGGCTTTTGCGCCTTCCAGGCCTCCACCGCCTCGGCGCCATTGCCGACGATGCGAAAACGCAGGCCCGTGGCCTGCAGGATCTGGGTGAAGACGATCTGGTTGACGTCATTGTCTTCGGCCACCAGCACGTCGAGCAGGCCCTCGCGCTCGGCCGGCATGTCGATGATCATGCGCGACATCACGCCGGGTGCCGCCGATGCAACGGCTTTGACCGGCGCCGGGGATGTCTCTCTCCGCGGCGTCTCTCCCTGCTGCGTCTCGGCCAGCCGGCGCTCCTGGCGGCCGGTGCGCACCACTTCGGCAATGGTTGAGCGCAGAAGATGCGCGCGCGCCGGCTTCATCAGATGCGCCTGGATGTTCAGCGTCTGGAAGGCCTGTTCGCTGCTTGCCGTATCCATCGAGGTCAGAAAGATGATGGCAAGATCACGAAGCGCCGGATCGTTGCGGATTTCGGCGGCCACATCGAGCCCGCTCATTTCCGGCATATGATAATCGAGAATGACGGCATCGACGGTGACGCCCATGGCAGCGGCGCCCCGCAGCACGGCCAGTCCTTCCATGCCGTTTTCCACGGCAACGGCATCGAACTCCCAGAGAGACAGCTGCTCAGAGAGAATCTGGCGGTTGACCCGGTTGTCGTCGATCACGAGGATGCGCGCGCCACGAATGCTGGCTGTCGAGGCCTCCGGGAGGATGCGCCGGGCGCCGATGGCCAACGGCAGGGTGACGGTAAACACCGATCCCTTGCCATGGACACTTTCGACGCCGATCGTGCCGCCGAACAGCTTGACCAGCCCTGCCGTGATGGCAAGGCCAAGCCCGGTTCCCTCGTAACGGCGGGTGGAGGATGTATCGACCTGCGAAAACTTGTCGAAAATCGTCTTCAGCTTGTCATCGGGAATGCCAAGGCCGGTATCCTCGATGCGGATCGTCAGCGATACAGTCGCCTCATCGACCACATCGGACACCACCTCGATGAGGATATGGCCCTTTTCCGTGAATTTCACCGCATTGCCGACGAGATTGGTCACAATCTGGCGAAACCGGCCAGGATCGCCCACAACCGTATAATGGTTGGAGGCCCCCCGCACGAGAAGCTCGATGTCCTTGTCGGCTGCCGAAGACGATAGCAGCGTCGCCACATCCTCGATGGCGTCCACCGGATCGAAACTTGCCTTGCGCAGCGTCATCTGCCCGGCATCGATCTTGGAGAAATCCAGGATGTCGTTGATGATGGTCAAAAGCGCATTGCCGGATTTGACGATGATATCGGTAAACGTCTTCTGGCGCGTATCGAGATTGGATTTGGCCAGAAGTTCGGCCATGCCCAGCACGCCGTTCATCGGGGTACGGATCTCGTGGCTCATATTGGCCAGAAACTCGGATTTTGCCCGGTCGGCGGATTCGGCGCGGTCCAGCAGCCGTTCCAGTTCACGTTCGCGCTGGCGCACATCGGTGACGTCATTAAACACGGCAAGCCAGTTGCCATTGCCGCTGAGGTTCATCTCCACGTCGATCCAGCAGATATCCTCGATGCAGAGCGAGGCGGAAAAGCCCTTGCCCTCCGTCTCCATCGTCTGCCAGTAGCGAAAGGTATCTTCCGCCTGTTCCGGCGAGCCGAAATCGCCGCGGGCTGCCATATAGGCAAAAACGGCCCGCCAGGGTTTTCCCGCCTGCACGAGACCCGCCGGCACCTGCAGGATCGCAGCCAGTGCCTCGTTGGAAAACACCACTTTGCCTTCGCGCAGGATCAGCAGGCCTTGCGACATCACGCTGGTCGCATCCTGCATCATGGCGCCGTGCTGTTCGAGGGCCGCGCGCGCCTCCTGCACTTCCTGCTCGCGCCGGCGCATGGCGGTGGTATCAATATAGCTCAGCAGCATCTTGTCGTCAGACAGATGCTCGCGCGACATGAGAAGCGTGCGGCCCTGGGCGGTGCGCAGCTCGATCGGCGAAAAATCGTCCGGGCTGGTCAGCACCGCAATGCGCGCATCGTAGAAAGCATCGAAACTTTCATCGCCCTGGCCATAGATACCCGCGTCGTAACTGCCGCGCAGGAAATCCCGGTATGACTGGCCTGTCAGGCCACCTCCGGCCGCCCCATCGCCGCCGAGCAGTTCGTGAAAGGTGCGGTTTGCATATTCGAAGGCGTGATTGCGATCGAGGATGGCAACGCCGACCGGCAGCGAATCCAGAATGGCCTGCACTTCAAGATGCAGCCGCTCGGCCTCCTGCTGGGCCTTGCGCACCAGAGAGACATCGGTGATGGAGCCAACCACGTAAGGCTCGCCTGCCGGTGACGAAATCCGTGCAAGCCGGGTGATGGCTGCAATCGTCGTTCCTTGCGCAAGCGGAATATCCTCCGTCTTTTCGATCGAACCGCCTTCAGCCAGAAGCTGGTCATTCTCCCGGCGGAAACGGTCGGCAGCGCCCGGAAACATTTCTTCTTCCGTGAGGCCGATCAGGTCGGCGCGCTCCTTGCCAAGCATCGCCTCATAGGCGGCATTGGCATAGATCAAGCGGCGCTGGCTGTCGCGCAGGAACACGGCCACCGGCAGGTCTTCGAAGGCGGCACGAAAGATCTCGGCCTCCTCGATCTTCTTGCCGAGGCGGATTTCCTGCACCTTGTATTCGGTAACATCCAGCCGCAGCATGATCAGCCAGCCATTGTCCAGCCGGCGGTTGACGCTACGCATCCAGCGCCCGTCGGCCAGCGGCTCCATCGCCTGCCAGCTCTGAAGATGCAGGATGCGCCTGCGCTCTTCAAGCCATTCGCGGCGCCGGTCGCTGGCAACCGCGGCGTCGTCTGCCACCTCAGCCGTATGATCATAAACCTGCTCGATCAGCCGATCGAGCGTCTGGCGGGGCGAGAGAGTGGCGCCCAGGCTTTCAAAATACTGCGCCAGCGGCGTGTTATGATAGAGAAGCTCGTCGGTTTCGCTGAAAATGCCGATACCGGCATCCAGCAGGTCCAGCGCCGTGCCGAGCATGTCAAGGCTCACCTGTCCGCGCGCCAGGCCACCTTCGTCATCGACCGCGCCTTGCGGCAAGGCCGGCTCTGCTCCCACCGGGAAAACAGCAGAGGCCACAGGCTCGAAAATCCCAAACAGATAGGCTTGGTCATCATCGGTGACGAAACGTTCGATGCGCAGTTCATGGCGCAGCGTCCCGGCGGCATCCCGGCACAACGCCACCTCGTCACTGCCGAAGACCAGCGCCCGACGCTCTTTGTCCAGACCCGCCTCATCTTCGAGCGACAGCGCAAGATCGGACGTGACAAGACCCGGAAAATCCGCCCGCTCGGCACCGCACAGGTGCGCATAGGCATCGTTGACGGCTACATAACGCAGCATCCCGTCCTTGATGAAGGCCGGTACGTCGAGATCGTTGATCCTTTCGCAGGCCCGCTGCAGAAGTTCACTATCGCTACTCACCCGATCCCCCAACGAACCGCCACACTGACACCACCGCCCATGATTCGCACCATGATGCATCAAACCGGAACTTGAGCACCACTATGGTTAACAAACTGTTTCTGGGCCGGCATGGAGCAGCAACGGAAAGGCTGATGCGATCCTGAGGGCCCGACAACACCGGAAACAAGCCGCCCACTTAGAGCCACCAATCCGCCACCGTTTCGCCACAGTACCCGCTGACCGCGCCGAAGCCGCCCACATGTTCAACTTCCGGCTTTCGCCAGATGAACGGATGTTCAGACTTATCCTTTTGTTTTTCCTTTAATTTGCCGCGATCTGGGATGATCTTGAGGATGTACCCGATAAGGATCAAACGGGTGAAAGGAACAAAGCCATGTCAGTTCTGAAGAAGAGTTTTACTGCGGGTCTTGTCGCGCTCTCGCTGACCAGCGCGCTGATCGCAACTGCCCCTGCTGCCGAAGCGCGGGATCATTTCTGGGCAGGCGTTGCTGCCGGCACCGTGGGCGGCCTCATCGGTGGCGCGATCGCTTCGCAGCCGCGCGGACCCGTCTATGAAGAACGCATCTATGATGCACCTCCCCCGCCTCCGCCGCGCCAGGTGGTTTATGAGCGGACCTATTATCGCGAAGCGCCGCGTCCGCGCTGCCATTTCGAATGGCAGGAAAACGAATGGGGCGATGCCTACCGGGTCCGCGTCTGCCCGGCTTACTGACAGCAGTCGGCAACGGCGGCATGTGGGCGGGCGGTCGCGGCTGACCCTCATCAGCCGATAAAATCAAGGAGCCCGCGTCGATCTCGACGCGGGCTCTTGACTTTAAAGCGTAAAAGACGCACATGCAGCATCAGCTTTCACCTTCCGGCCGCCGCGTGAGCTGGCCCTGCGACGAGAATATTCGCGAAGAAGGAACAAGGCGCTCTTATCAGGCCCAAGAGGCCAGCGCTGGGAAGCAATTTCCACTGACAAGTTCCCACTTCACGCGGGGTTCTTGACGCCAGAAACAGACCGGACGGCATGGTGCCGCACCGGCATACGTTTTTGGCGCCCCGAAAAGGTATTCGACTTGACGAATTTCCACGAGCTTGGTTTGACCAAGCAGCTCGTTGCCGCCGTTATCAGCCTTGGCTACGAGACCCCGACGCCGATCCAGGCGCAGGCCATTCCGCTTCTGCTCGAAGGCCGCGACATGATCGGCCTTGCCCAGACCGGCACCGGCAAAACCGCAGCTTTCGGCCTTCCCCTTATTGAAATGCTGCTTAAGGAACAGAAGCGTCCTGATAACCGCACCACCCGCACGCTGATCCTTGCCCCGACGCGCGAACTGGTGAACCAGATCGCTGCCAACCTGAAGAGCTACGTACGCAATACGCCGCTGAAGATCAATTCCGTCGTTGGCGGCGCCTCGATCAACAAGCAGCAGATGCAGCTGGAAAAGGGCACCGACATTCTGGTTGCCACCCCCGGCCGCCTGCTCGACCTGATCAGCCGCCGCGCCATCGGCTTGACCGCCGTGCGTTACCTGGTGCTCGACGAAGCCGACCAGATGCTGGATCTCGGTTTTGTGCATGACCTGCGCAAGATTTCCAAGATGGTGCCGGCCCGTCGCCAGACCCTGCTGTTTTCGGCCACCATGCCGAAGGCAATCGCCGACCTCGCCGGCGACTTCCTGAAAGATCCGGTCAAGGTCGAAGTCAGCCCTCCGGGCAAGGCTGCCGACAAGGTTGAACAGTATGTTCACTTCGTCAACGGCAAGAACGACAAGACCGAGCTTCTGAAGGCTTCGCTGGAAAAGAACCCGGATGGCCGCGCCATGGTGTTCCTGCGCACCAAGCATGGCGCTGAAAAGCTGTTCAAGTACCTCGAACACCTGCAGTTCAAGGTTGCCTCCATTCACGGCAACAAGAGCCAGGGCCAGCGCGAACGCGCACTGAAGGCTTTCCGTGACGGCGAAATCCGCATTCTCGTCGCAACCGACGTTGCCGCCCGCGGCATCGATATCCCGGGCGTGACGCATGTGTTCAACTACGACTTGCCGGAAGTCGCCGACGCCTATGTCCACCGCATCGGCCGTACCGCCCGTGCCGGCCGTGATGGCATTGCGATTGCCTTCTGCGCACCGGATGAAACGCGTCTGCTGCGCGACATTGAGCGCCTGATGAACATCGAGATCACCGTTGCCTCCGGCGAACGCCCGACGGTGCTGGCAAGCCCTGCCCGCTCCAGCGGCAAGCCCGCCCGCAGCGGCCCTGCCCGCAACGGCGCCGGTCGTGGCCGTCCTGAAGGTGGTCGTCCTGAAGGCGGACGTGGTGAAGGCCCGAGCCGTGGCCGCGCCGAAAACCGTCCGTCGCGCCGTCCGCGCACGCCGGAAGGCGCTGCCCTTTCGGCCCGTGGCGAGGAACTGGGCGAACGCTCCTTCCGTGGCCAGCGCCGCAACGAGGAAGCTCCGCGTTTCGAAGCCGACAATGATCTTGCCTCGACCTCGGATTTCCGCGCGACGAAGAAGCCGGCCGGTGGCCGTCCCGATGGTCGCCCGGCCCGCAACGGCGAACGCAAGGGTGGCCATGCCGCCCACGGCGCCCATGAGCCGGCAACCCAGCGCACGGCCCGCACCGGCCAGGGCCGTCCCGGCCAGAAGCCGGCCGGCAACGGCGGCCCGGTCAAGTTCGGCGGCGAAGGTCGCACGGGTGGCCAGGGTGGCCGCACGCGTGACCGCGCCTAATCTGCCTCTGGCACAGCTCCAATGACCTCGGCCCGCCCCTTTCTCTAAGAAGGGGCGGGCTTTTTTGTTTCGTGAAAGCGTTGATCTCGGCGCAAACGGCAGGACACATTCAACGCTGCACCTTGCTGGCGCTGCCGTTCCAGCAAGGCTGGTCTGGACTGGTCTTCCACCGGAGGATGAATCTCCCTGAAGCGTCGTGACCATTCTGCGGGCTTATATGCGGACTTTCTTGAGTGCCGTTAACTTGTGCAGGGGTACGAAAAGGCCTGTGCATTTTCTGGCCAACTGCAATCTTTTGAAAGACTTGCCAGCGTTGGTCTGCCAGCGGACATTCCGCTCAACGCATTTTAGCGGATCCTTGCATGGACGGCATCATTGGGGAACCCGACCCTTGCGCGGCGGCCTGGCGCATCTTTCATCGCCCGTCTTCGTCCATTTGAATTAAATCAACGCGGACTGTGCATGGTTCTTGCATTGCCATCGGCGTTGTACTCTTATGGTCAAAAACCGGGGACGCACCATTGGCATTCGATGAAATGTTGACTGCGGATAACAATCCGCGACCGCCTTACCAGACTTACCAGGAGTGGTATGCAAGCCAGGATCCGGCTCATCTCATCCAGAAATCGAGAGACGCGGAAAACATCTTCCGCAAGACCGGCATTACCTTTGCAGTCTATGGACATGCGGATTCGTCCGAGAAGCTGATCCCCTTCGATATCATTCCGCGCATCATCGCCGCCCGCGAATGGCGCAAGCTGGCGCAGGGCATCGAGCAGCGCGTGCTGGCGCTCAACGCCTTCCTCGATGACATCTACCACAAGCAGGAAATCATCCGGGCCGGGCGCATTCCGCGCGAACTGATCGAGAAGAACGTTACCTTCCTGCCGGAAATGATCGGCTTCAAGCCGCCCGGCGGCGTCTATACCCATATCGTCGGCACCGATATCGTGCGCACCGGCGAAGACCAGTTCTACGTGCTGGAAGACAATGCCCGCACGCCTTCCGGCGTCTCCTACATGCTGGAGAACCGGGAAACCATGATGCAGATGTTTCCCGAACTGTTTTCGCAAAACAAGGTGCAGCGGGTCGAGGACTATCCCTATCTTCTGCGCCAGTCGCTGGCGTCACTGGCGCCTCCCGGCTGCAAGGGCCGCCCGCGCGTGGCCGTCCTCACGCCCGGCATCTACAATTCCGCCTATTACGAACACTCGTTCCTCGCCGACACCATGGGCGTGGAACTGGTGGAGGGATCGGACCTGCGCGTCATCGACGGCAAGGTGAAGATGCGCACCACCCGCGGTTATGAAGCCATCGACGTACTTTATCGCCGCGTCGATGACGATTATCTCGATCCCCTGACCTTCCGGCCAGATTCGGCGCTCGGCATTCCCGGCATCATGGATGTTTATCGCTCCGGCAATATCACCATTGCCAATGCGCCGGGCACCGGCATCTGCGATGACAAGGCGATCTATTCCTACATGCCTGAAATCGTCGAGTTCTATACCGGCCGCAAGGCGCTTCTGGAAAACGTGCCCACCTGGCGCTGTTCGGAGGCCGACAGCCTGAAATACGTGCTGGAGCATCTGGAAGAGCTGGTGGTGAAGGAAGTGCATGGCTCCGGCGGTTACGGCATGCTGGTCGGCCCGACCGCCTCCAAAAAGGAACGTGCCGATTTTGCCGAAAAGCTGAAGGCGCGCCCGTCCAATTACATCGCCCAGCCGACACTGTCGTTGTCGACCGTGCCGATCCTCGTCAACAAGGGCATTGCGCCGCGCCATGTGGATCTGCGCCCTTACGTACTGGTGTCGGACAAGGTGAAGATCATTCCGGGGGGCCTGACCCGCGTGGCGCTGAAGCAGGGCTCGCTGGTGGTAAACTCCAGCCAGGGCGGCGGCACCAAGGACACCTGGGTACTGGAAGATTGAGGGCGTAAAATGCTGGGAAGAACTGCCAACGGCCTCTACTGGATGTTCCGTTACATCGAGCGTGCCGAAAACATCGCCCGCCTCATCGATGCGGGCCTTCGGGTCTCGCTGACGCGGGCCGGCTCCTCCGACGAGGATTGGGACGGCGTGCTGCAAAGTGCCGGCGTGCGCGATGCCTATGCGACCGTGCATGATACGATGACGGCGGCCAACGCCATCGATTACCTGCTGCGCGATACGTCCAACCCGTCGAGCGTCATGTCCTGCATCGATTCAGGCCGCAACAATGCCCGCATGGTGCGCACGGCGCTGACGCGGGAAACCTGGGAAGCGACCAACGAATGCTGGATCGAGTTGAAGCAGCTTTTGTCCCGCAAGGTGAAACCTGCCGATCTGCCGGAAGCGATCGACGTGATCAAGCGGCGCGCCGGCCTCATCCGCGGGGCCTTCCACGGCTCGATGCTGCGCAACGATCTCTATAATTTCTCGCGCATCGGCACGTTTATCGAGCGGGCGGACAATACCAGCCGCATTCTTGACGTGAAATATTACGTGCTGCTGCCGGCGATCAGCCAGGTTGGCTCGTCGCTCGACAATTTCCAGTGGGAATCCATCCTGCGCTCGGTTTCGGCGCATCGCTCCTATGGCTGGGTCTATGACGGCGAATACAAGCCGTCGAGCATTGCCGATTTCCTCATCCTCAACGTGCGCATGCCGCGCTCGCTGGCCTATTGCTACGAAAAGATCGTCAGCAATCTGCATTATCTGGAAGAGGATTACGGTGAGCGCCACACGGCGCATGATACCGCCGCCTCGATCAAGACCATGCTGAAACGTGGCTCGATTGCGGATGTGATGGACCAGGGCCTGCATGAGTTTCTGGAAGATTTCATCAACCGGAACAACAAGTTGAGCGCCGAAATTTCAGAAGGCTACCGCTTCTATCAATAAGCGGAGCGGGGGTACGGTCATGCGTTTGAAAATTTCTCACACGACAGAATATCGTTACGACGAGCCGGTGGCCTATGCGCTGCAGCGGTTGCGCCTGACGCCGCTTGGTGGCTCGACGCAAAAGGTCATCGACTGGGCAATCACCGTGGATGGCGCCAAGGTGGAAGCCGGTTATGCCGACCAGTTCGGCAACCGCGTCGAACTGGTTTCCATCGAAGGCGGGGCGCACACCATCCGCATCACCGCATCGGGTGAGGTCGAGACGATGGACAAAGCGGGCGTGCTCGGTCCCCATACCGGCTTCGTGCCACTCTGGCTTTATCTGCGCGATACGCCGCTCACAAAACCCGGCAAGCTGATCCGCGAGCTTGCCCGCTCGCTGAAGGGCGACAGCGAACTTGCACAGATGCACACGCTGATGGAGACCATCCACGAGACGGTGGCTTACCTGCCCGGCTCAACGGATGCACAAACCACGGCCGAGGAGGCGCTGGAGGCAAAATCCGGCGTCTGCCAGGATCACGCCCACATCTTCATCGCCGCCGCCCGCGTGGCCAAACTGCCGGCCCGTTATGTCTCCGGTTATCTTTTGATGGAAGGACAGACCGAACAGGTGGCAACACATGCCTGGGCGGAAGCCCATATTCCGGGGCTTGGCTGGGTGGGCTTTGATGCTGCCAACAAGATCTGCCCGGATGACCGCTATGTGCGCGTGGCAACCGGCCTCTGCTATCAGGACTGCGCCCCGGTCTCGGGCATGCGCATCGGCCCCGGCACGCACGGCGAGAACCTCACCGTTTCGCTCACCGTAAAACCCGCAGACGGGCAGATGCAAAGCCAAAGTTCTGGGCCAGCACCGGCACAAGAGGATCAGGCGCAAGCCTGAGTTTTTGACACGATTGTAGACAGACCATGATGAGAGACCGGTGCCCCTCAGCACCGGTTTTTTCTTTTCGACGACGACGCCCCCTGACCCTTCCGTAGCAGCCGTGCCGGGTTTTTCGCCGTCCGGCAGGCTTGGCTTAAGGCAGGCCCCATGGCCTTCGTTTTGCCTTGCTTAATGCATGGTGCAGGGCCTTGCCTGAGACAAAGCGCAGATTTTCGATTTTCACCTATTGGATCTCGCCGGTGCCGGGATCCATAAGCTCCGCGCCATGCCCCTGTGTTTTTATGTCCGGCACGCATGGACAAGGCGAGACAGGCAATCGGGATCACGCAATGCTGTTCGGACGATCGGTTTTCCAGACCATACTCACCCGACTTGACGTGGAGGCGCCGGACGAGATCCCAGCCACGCCGCCATCCTACCGCGTGGCGGGCCTCACCAGCGGCTTCGTCATGCCCTCAGGCGCCGCTGAAGCCAGCGATATCTCGGGATTTGACGATCCGTACCGCGCCATGCTCGACCAGTTCGACGCTGGCGCAAAAGAGCCGCCGGCAATGCCAGAGCGCCAGCCAGCATCAAAAACCCACGAACCACCCGTCATGCCCCCGCATCTTGCACGCCTTGGCGAAGAGGAGGTGGCGGAAGACCTCGGCATCTTGCCGACCGACAGCCCCGAAACCCTTGCCGAACGCCGCCGCACCTTTGCCCGCCACAACCACCCCGACAGCGTCGACGCCGTGTTTCGCGACAAGGCCAACACCCGCATGATGCTCGCCAACATGCTGATCGACCGGGCGCTGCACCTTGCCACGCTGCGCTGACGCAAATATCTACCGCACGCAGCCAGAGCACCACACCCCTCCCCGCCTGCTAATGCCTACTGCCTACTGCCTATACGGCCCCGACAATCCGCCAATCTTTCAACCCCATGCAAAGTTTTCTGCCTTTTGCCGATTGCTGACGCCCGCGACCTTTGTTATGAACCCTGCACCGGCACGAACAGTGCGTCACGCATCGGTTCGCAGAAGCACCCGTAGCTCAGCTGGATAGAGTGTTGCCCTCCGAAGGCAAAGGTCACTGGTTCGAATCCAGTCGGGTGCGCCATTTCAACAAACAACCGCGAACCGCAGACGCTTTCGCAAAGGAAGTCTAAAATTTCCCCGTACGCAGACATCTGAGCGCTTCGGCAACGAGATCGCGCGTAAACTGGTGCGCCGGGGCCTTGTCGCTGGCGGCGTGCCACATCAGCATCAGTTTTGCGGGTGCAAGGCAGATCTCTTCGGGAAGCGGCCTGACGGACAGGTTGAAATGCTCGGCGAAACGTTCCGCCACCTGGGTGTGGACTGTGGCGATCATCGGGGCTTGAGACACGATAGAGGGCACCGCCAGCAGGTGGGGCGTTCGCAGCGCAATCTGCGGCCACACATCCAGACGTTCCAAAGCGTTCAGCACGGCGTCTCCATCTGCCCCCTCGACCACCAGCATCGGATAACGCCTGTAGTCGTCCAGCGTCATCACATCGCCGATTGCGACCAGGGCCGCATTAAAAACCGTATGATACCCTTCGTGATAGATCACCCGTTGCTTATGGTAGCTTCGTCCCCCGGCAAAGGTGCCGATGACAAGATCAAAGCCCCCCATCTCCAGACCATCGGCGACATCGACCCCGTCTATGGGGATCAATTTGAGTGAAACGCCGGGCGCCTTTTCCAGCAGCAAGGCCGAGACGGCTGGAACGAGGATGGCTTCGGCGCTGTCGGTGACGCCCAGTCGAAAGGACATTTGCGCTGTTGAAGGATCAAAGGGCATTTGCTCTTCAAACAGCATGCGGATCTTGCGCATGGTGGCGCGAAGCTCGACTTCGAGACTGATGGCTTTTGCCGTCGGCACCATGCCGCCCGCACTTCGCACCAGCAATTCATCCCCCAGCAGGCCTCGAAGACGCGCCAGATTATGGCTCATGGCGGGCTGGCCAAGAGAAAGCCGCCGCGCCGCGCGCGACACGTTCTTTTCCTCCAGAAGGGCCTCCATCGCCACCAGCAGGTTGAGATCGATTTTGGAAATATCAACCATGTCAATTCCGCCCATCATCTAGATCGATTTGATTGATGATGAGCATGGCGTATTTTTGGGGTCAAGCAACGAATTTTTCCGGAGGAAATCGCTCATGACCCACTCAATATCCCGTCGCAGCCTTCTCAAAACTGCCCCGGCCGCCGTGGTCGGAACCACGTCCGCTGCCCTCCTGAGCCGTCCGGGTGCGGCGCAGGCGGCGTCGGTTGCCCACCCCAGCTCGAACCGCGACGCGTACGGGGACTGGAGCGCCGTCACATACCTTTCCCTGGAGTGCCAGAAGCAGCGCACTGCGAATGAGGAGGCCGTGCGCATCACCCCTTATGCGGCCTTTCTCGATACGGATCTCTCGGTCCCCTCGGCGGCTACGCAGGCCATCCAGTTCGGACAGCTTAACCCCAGCGAGGTGCCTTCGCCGAGCGCGCAGAACCTCAACCGCCTCATCGATCCGTCCTTCAAGACGAAAGACAACGGTTATGCCGTTCTTGGTGGCCAGATGGCCTATGCGCAAAGCCGCATCGTTATGCCCGGCGTAACCACCGACATGTTCAAGTGGTGGTTTACCTGGCATCCCGTCGAAAAAGAGCGCTACATGCTGTGGTTTCCGCAGGCGCATATCGATACCAGCGTTGCGGACCCGGCGCGCCTGAAGGATACCTCGCTCAGCTACGAGAAGCGGCTCTTCAACAATCCCAATCGGATCCAGGAATGGATCGGCCCGAGCCGCCTCGACGCCATCATCCATTTTGCCGAGCCGGCGACGCTCGGCTTCGACGCCCAGGCCCTGGCACGGGAAGGTTTTACCGCAAGCGCCAGCGCCGTCTGCTACGCAACGCCGGCACCCGATATCCCGTTCACGCTGATGGTCCATATCGCCCGCGATACAAGCGCCGGCATGGAACTCTTCAGCCGATACTGGATCGGAGCCCATGCGGACATGGCACGTTTTGCCAATGCGGAGAAGGCGCCGGCCATGCTGCAGCATATCGGCTTCAACGAACAGGTTGCGGAAATGACGGCCTATGAAATGTCGGTTCACGACATGACGGAGTTCAACCATCTCGCACGCATCCTGCCCGGCATTCATCAAGCCTTCAGCTGAAGAGAGGGCGATGGCTAACCTTGGCCATAAGCGCTTCGATCAGAAGAGGGCTATCGCGTAGACATAGCTCTCTTCTTCGCCCGGCGCAGCGAGCAAAATGCCGCCCATTGCCGCCGATATCAGGTGCGGTCAGCCTTCATTGGCAATTCTGACTGCCATGTCGAGCAGGACCTTCGCACCGGCCGTGACCTGATCCGGGTCGCACCATTCCTTTTCGCTGTGGGAGATGCCGTCCTTGCAGGGCACGAAGATGATGGCCGTCGGGCAGAGATGATGCATCGACAAGGCATCATGCGAGGTCAGTGTCGGCAGCATCATCGACGTGTAGCCGAGTTGCCGAGCGGTATCGATCACCTGGCCGGAAAGTTCCGGCGAGAGATCGATCCGCTGGCGGTAGTGAGCGGTTGTCGCGTCGATGGTAAGGCCTGTTTCCTCGGCAATCCGTCGTGCCGCCGCCTCGATCCGTGCGATGATCTTTGCGCGCCCCTCTTCCGTCGCATGGACGGCAACGTAAGAGAGCTTGGACAGGTGGGGAATGTTGACGCGGTTGTTCGGCCAGTTGCGGATCACGGTGGCGCTCACCATGCCTTCCGGCTCGTTGTCCGCCCCGATCGCTTCAATCTCGAGAATGAGTTTTGCCGCGCCAACCAGGGAATTTCGGCGCTTCGACATCGCAGCCGTCTGGGAATGACCGTTCTCGCCGTTGATGTCGATAAAGCCGCTGCATCCCCAGGAACTGTTGGAAACGGCGGCAATCATCGCGCCTGCCTTTTCCATCTCCGGTCCCTGCTCGATATGCAGTTCGAGATAGGTGTGTACTGGGCGACCGCCGACCGGCAGCGCGCCTGCATAACCGATGCGCGCCAGTTCATCGCCAAGCAGCGTTCCGGCTTCATCCCGGCACTGCAAGGCCTGATCGAGCGGCAGAAGTCCCGCAAACACGCCCGAGCCCATCACCCCCGGCTGGAAACGTGCGCCCTCCTCATTGGTGAAATTGGCGATCTCGATCGCCCGTCTCGTGGTCACCCCGGCTTCGTTCAGTGCGCGAGCCACAGCAATCCCGGCCAGCACGCCCAAGACGCCGTCGAACTTGCCGCCCGGCGTCTGGGTGTCGAGATGGCTGCCGATCATCAATGGCGGCAAAGACGGATCGCTCCCTTCCCGCCGCGCAAACATGTTGCCAATCGCATCGACGGTGACCAGCAGGCCGGCCTCCTGCGCAAAGTGGCGAAACAGGTTGCGCGCCTCGCGATCCGCATCGGACAGCGCCGGACGATAACTGCCGCCGCCGGGCGTTGCGCCGATCGCTCCGATGGTCATGATATCGGCCCAGAGGCGGTCAGTGTCGATCTCAGGCGATGCAGTCATGGACTTGTCCTTTCACAATCCGGGGCAGCAGCAGCGGGTGAGATCAGGTCGTCTCGTGCAGCACGTCTTCCAATGTCTTCAGGAAGATATCGGCATGCTCCTTGCCGAAAGGCAGCGGCGGGCGGATCTTCAGCGTGTTGCCATGGATGCCGGCAGCGCTGATCAGCACACGGCGCTCGCGCATACGGTTGACGACGGCAAGCGACAGCGCGCCATCGGGTTCGCGGCTTTCACGATCCTTGACGAACTCGAGGCCAAGGAAAAGGCCGGCACCGCGCACATCACCAATGACGTCAAATGTCTGCTGCAGCTTGCGCATCCCCTCCAGCATATAGGTGCCGGTCGTGTCTGCATTGCGCATCAGGTCCTCGTCGCGGATGATGTCGAGAACGGCATTGGCGGCGGCAATGGAGACGTGGTTGGCGCCAAAAGTGTTGAAATAACGGATGTCCCGGCCGAAACGCTCCTGCACCTCGCCCTTCATCACCACAGCTGCAAT
This sequence comes from Neorhizobium sp. PAMB6716, assembly GCF_058242805.1. Taxonomy (NCBI): domain Bacteria; kingdom Pseudomonadati; phylum Pseudomonadota; class Alphaproteobacteria; order Hyphomicrobiales; family Rhizobiaceae; genus Neorhizobium; species Neorhizobium sp. PAMB6716. Next base: position 603,902 of record NZ_CM177835.1, on the reverse strand, counting down.
CGGCAGGCCGTTGCCCATGGGCTTGCCCATCACGGCGATATCGGGAACGATGCCGTGGCGCATGAAACCCCACATATGCGATCCCGTACGGCCAAATCCCGGCTGCACCTCGTCTGCGATATAAAGCGCACCGGCCTGATGTACGACGTCCAGCGTCTGTTTCAGAAAGCCGGCCGGCTCCGAAAAAATCCCGTCGGTCGAAAAAATGCTGTCGGCGATGAAGGCGGCGGGCTTGATGCCACGACGCACCATGAAGGCGATCGCCTTGGACACCTCTTCGGCAAAGGCCTCGCCGACATCCCGACCGTCGGCGCGATAGGCATCCGGTGCCGGCACGGTGATGACATGCATGCCGAGCGGCATATTCGGGCCAAGCGATGGCGAGAGCGACGCGGTCACGCTCGTTGTGCCGTGATAGGCATTTTCGGTGATGATGATGCCGGTGCCGCCGGTATAATAACAGGCAAGCCGGATCGCGAGATCCACCGCCTCGCTGCCGGTGCAGCAATACATCACGCGGTCGAGGTCATCGGGAAAGGTCGCGAGCAGCTTTTCGGAATAGTCGAGGATCTTTTCGTCAAGATAGCGCGTGTGCGTGTTCAGCACTGCCGCCTGTTCGGTCATCGCTGCGACCACGCGCGGATGGCAATGGCCAACCGAGGGCACGTTGTTATAGGCGTCGAGATAGGCATTGCCATCGGGATCGTAGAGCCAAACACCTTGCGCGCGCACCAGATGCAGCGGGTTTTCGTAAAACAGCCGATAGGATGGCCCAAGCATCGCCTGGCGCCGCTCGATCATCAAGCGCTCCCGCTCCGGCAGGCTGCCGAGACGCGCGGCATCAAAGCCGTTGATCATTGTGGTGGCGGGCTTGGTCATGGTTCTCATCCCCTGGGAAGGCGGCAGGCGGCGGCAAGGCGCGCCATGGCATCGTCTTTTGAAATTGCGTCCAGCCGGGCGAACTGTTGCCAGACGGTCGGGCTATTGCGTGTGTAGAGTTCCCGATGGTCCGGAAACAGTTTGCTGCGCCATTCGGGTATCGCAAGCCGCATCACCATGCGTGTGACGACAGCCGGATAAAGCAGCGAAATCTCGTGGTCGGACAGCGTCTTTTCCGTGCTGTAACCGCGCAGAAAATCACACATCGCCTCAATGGGGTCTTTCGCATCGCCCATCTGATAGGCGGCCCCCACGGCGACATCGAACAGAACCGGCGCATGCACCATGTCGCCGAAATCGATGATGCCGCTGATCGTGTCCGGATCGTCCGCGCTGACGAGGATGTTTTCCATGTTGAAATCGTTATGAACGACCTGCGCCGGCAGGTCCGCCATGCGCGGCGCGATTAGGTGTTGGAAGTCATCCATGCCGCGCTCGAGCCGGGCACGCTGGCCTGCATCATCGAAGGCGCCGAAAAGGTCACGAATGCCCGCGGCGTGTTTCATGTCCCAGGTGATGCGGTGGCCTGCCGCCTCATGCGAAAAACCTGCCAGTGCCTTCTGCATGCGGCCGAGCAGCACACCAACGCGAAAACGCTGGAGCGCCGACTGCGGCTGCGATTTCTGGGAGACACCGGGCACAAAGGTGACCATGCGCACGCCGCGCGTGCCACCGTCGTCATCGGTCATGCGGAAGTCCGCCTCGCCGTCCAGCGTGCGGATGATCCTCTGGATCGGAATGCCGGGGTCGGCGGCTTCCACATGCAACAGTGCCTGGCTGTGCATGCTGGTCATCGCCGGGGGCTCGGCCGGGTTGAGCACCTTGAAGAGATAGTGCGTGCCGTTGTCGAGCGTCAGCCGGTAATTGCTGTCCTTCTCGCCCCAGAGCCATTCGGCCTTGCCGACGAGCCCGTATTTTTCCCGCGCGATACGCTCGGCCTGGTCAGGCGGCACGGCTGTCACGCCCGTTTCCAGCTCTGCGCCAAGCCCGCCTGCCACCTCTTGGCTTGCCATGGAGGCCATCTGTTTTATCCCGGTGCTGCTTAAAATGATGGGGATGCGACGGCAGAAAGCCTCCGCATCTTGGTTTGGTTCAGGCGACCCGCGGTGCGTTGAGAAGGTCTTCCGGATAGGCCGCCTGGTAGGCAGCAGCCAACGTCAGCACGATATCGTCGCGGTAACGCGGCCCGACGAACTGCAGGCCGATCGGCAGACCGCCAGCATCGAAACCGCAGGGCACCGAGACGGCCGGCTGGCCGGTCATGTTGAACGGATAGGTGAAGGGCGACCAGTCGGACCAGTCCTTGCCCTCGATGCCGCCTGGAAAATCGACGCCCGCCTCGATCGCCGTCACCGGCATGGTCGGCAGCATCAGGGCGTCATACTTTTCATGGAACAGCGCCATCGTCACCTTGAGATCGGCACGCACCTGTTCGGCCGCCACATAATCGCGGGCGGTGTAGGCGCAGCCCTTCTCGTAGATCCGGATAAGACCCGGATCCATCAGCCGCCTCTGCTCGTCAGTCGGATTGACCAACTCGACGGTTCTCGCCTCTGCCGCATACCAGAGCGCCAGCAGCGCGTCCTGCGGATTGGAGAAACCGGGATCGACCTCTTCGATGATCGCCCCCATATCGGCCAGACGCTGTGCGGCGCGCTCGACGGCGGCGGCAACATCCGGCTGAACCTGCGCATAACCGAGATTGCGGCTATAGCCGATCTTCAACCCCTTGACGCTGGCGGCCTTGATCGCCGCGCGCCAATCCGGCACCGGTGTCGGGCAATAACCGTACATCGCCCTCGGCGTCGGCCCGGTCGTTGCATTCATGAACAATGCGGCATCCTCGACGGTGCGGGTGAGCGGACCGCGATGGGCAAGTTCGAAAAGCGCCGTTGGTGTGTCGGAGGGTATCCAGCCATAGGTCGGCTTGATCCCGAACGTGCCGGAGAAGGAGGCGGGAATACGGATCGAACCCGCACCGTCGGAGCCCTCGTGCAGCACGCCCATGTTAAGCGCCGCGGCAACCGCTGCCCCGCCGGACGAGCCGCCCGATGCGCGGTCGGTGCGCCAGGGGTTCAGCGTATTGCCGAAGGCCGGACCGTGCGTCACACCCTTCCAGCCGAATTCGGGCGATGTTGTTGTGCCGAGAATGGTGACACCGGCGCCGCGCAGGCGTTCCATGATCAGGAACTCCTTGTCCGACGGGGTCGTGGCGCCCAGCGCTGAACCCCGGCGCCACGGAATGCCCTTGACCGGCGTCAGTTCCTTGATCGTGGTCGGCGCGCCGTCGATGGGCGAAAGCGGCTCGCCCTTCTTCCAGCGCGCTTCGGAGGCTTTCGCTTCTGTGAGCGCCAGCTCCGGCACCACATAGGCAAACGCGTTGACGCTCGGATTGAACCTCTCGATCCGCGCAAGCGACGCCTTTGCCGCTTCGACCGGAGACGCCTTGCGCGCGGCAAACAGCTCGGACAGCTGGGCTGCGGTCATCTCGCCGAGATCCGTTTTTTCCATCATGCTCATGTCATTTCCTCGAAATGAATTACGCGCGTGCAGCCTGAACCTTGTCGAGCGCACGGCTGACGGCTGCAAACATCTCGTCGATCTGCTCGGCGGTGATGATCATCGGCGGGCAGAAGCAGATGGCCTCGGCAATGTTGCGCACGATCAGGCCTTCCTCCTCGCAGGCGGCGGACACGGCGGCAGCCGCATCACCGGCCTTGCCATCGGCAAAAGGCTTGATTTCAAGCGCGCCGAGCAGGCCGATGCCCCGCGCAGAATGCGACACCGGATGTTTCGCAAGCTCTTCCAGACCGGCGAGAAACTGCGCTTCCAGGCGGGCGACATTGCCCACGAGATCACGCTCCTGGATGATCTTCAGGTTTTCCAGCCCGACCGCGGTTGCAACCGGATGGCCGGACGCCGTGTAACCATGGCCGAACACGCCGATACGATCCGATTCATCGGCGATCGGCTGGTAAAAATGGTCGTTCATGATGATTGCCGACAGCGGCATGTAGGAGGACGAGATCTGCTTCGACACGACGAGCACATCCGGCGTAATGCCGAGCGTCTCGCAGGCGAACATCTTGCCGGTGCGCCCGAAGCCGCAGATCACCTCGTCGGAGACGAGCAGGATGTCGTATTTTTTCAGGATCGCCTGAACGCCGGCCCAGTAGCCATCCGGGGGCACAAGAACGCCACCCGCGCCGATCACCGGCTCGCCCCAGAAGGCGGCGATCGTCTCCGGGCCCTCCTTCAGGATCAGATCCTCGAGATCCTGAAGAATACGTTTGGTGAACTCCGCTTCGCTTTCGCCCTCAAGACCAAAATGGACGTAGGACGGGCAGGACGTGTGGAGCATGCGGTCGAGCGGCAGGTCGAAACTCTCATGGTTGCGCGGCAGGCCGGTGAGCGATCCGGAGGCGATGGTGACGCCATGATAACCCTTGATGCGGCTGATGATCTTTTTCTTGTCTTTCTTGCCGAGCGCGTTGGAACGATACCAAACCATCTTGACCGCGAGATCATTGGCCTCCGAGCCGGACGAGGTGAAATGCACCTTGGACATCGGCACGGGCGCGATCTTGATCAGCATTTCGGCCAGATCAATCGACGGGCCATGGGTCTTGTAGGAGAAGGTGTGGTAATAGGGCAGCTTCGCCATCTGGGCCGTGGCAACGTCCACCAGCCGCTTTTCGCCAAAACCGAGCGCCACCGACCACAGGCCGGCCATGCCCTCGATATAGCGCTTGCCATGGCTGTCGGTCACATAGATGCCGTCACCGCTCTCGATCACCAAGCCGCCCTGCTTCTCATATTTGCGCAGGTTCACGTTCGGGTGCAGCTGGTAGGCCATGTCGCGACCTTCCATCGAATTCGGCATGATCGTCATCGGTTTTTCTCCATTGAGCGGTTCGGGCTGTCATCGGCCCAATTGATGGTGACGTGAGACGGCATCAGGCCGTCATCAGCGCTTCCTTTGCCCGACCGGGAATGGCCTCGATCAGGCTTTTCGTGTAGGCGTGCCGGGGGGTCTCGAAGATCTCGCTCCCCGTCCCGAGTTCGACAACCTCTCCCTGCCGCATCACCATCACCCGGTCGCAGATCTTGGCTGCGACACGCAGATCATGCGTGATGAAAACGAGGGACAGGTTGAGATCCTTTTTCAACTGGGCAAGCAGTTCCAGAACCTGCGCCTGGATCGACACGTCGAGCGCGGAAACTGCCTCGTCGGCGATGATGATCTCCGGTTCCAGCGCCAAGGCCCGGGCAATGCCGATGCGCTGCCGCTGGCCGCCCGAAAATTCGTGCGGAAAGCGATCAGTGCCTCTCGGATCGAGCCCCACCATTTCCATCAGTTCTGCCGCCCGCGCCAAAGCCTGTTTCGTATCCTGCCCATAGGCAATCGGCCCCGAGGCAATGATGCGCCCCACCTTCTCACGCGGATTAAGCGACGAATAGGGATCCTGGAAGATCATCTGCATGCGTCGGCGCATGGCCCTGAGTTCAGCACCTTTCAGATGCGCCATGTCCTGGCCGCCGAGCAGGACACGTCCACCATCGGGGTCCTGCAGCCGCACAAGGCAGCGCCCCACCGAGGATTTGCCCGAGCCGCTTTCGCCGACGATACCGAGCGTTTCGCCGCGTCCGAGCGTGAAGGACACATCCTTGACGGCATGAACGTCGCGGGCCTTTGAAAACAGCCCGCCGCCCATCCGGTAGATTTTTGAGAGTTTCTCCACCGCAAGCAGCGGTTCGCGGATTTCAACGCTTGGGGCCGCCTGACCCGGCCGCGGGATCGCCGCGATCAGCTTTTTCGTATAGGGATGCTGCGGCGAAAACAGCACCTCTTCGACAGTCCCCTGCTCCACGATGCGGCCGAACTGCATGACCGTGACATAGTCGGCGATTTCGGCCACGACACCGAAATCGTGGGTGATGAACATCACCGCCATGTTGCGCTCTTTCTGAAGCTTGGCGATGAGTGTGAGGATCTGCGCCTGCGTTGTCACGTCAAGCGCGGTTGTCGGTTCATCGGCAACAAGCACGTCCGGTTCGAGCGCAAGCGCCATGGCGATCATCACACGCTGGCGCTGCCCGCCGGACAACTGGAACGGATAGCTTTCGGCGGCCCGCGCCGGATCGGGCAGACCAACTTCCGTCAGCAGGGAGAGCGCTTTTTGTCGGCGCTCGCGGGGTGTCAGAAGGCCATGCGCCTCGAACACCTCCTCGATCTGCGCCGAGACCTTCATCAGCGGGTTGAGCGCCGACATCGGTTCCTGGAATACCATGGCCACCCGACGCCCCCGGATGGCGTAAAGCGCATCCGCCGGCATCCGGACCAGGTCTTCGCCATCCAACAGGATGCGACCCTGTGCGATCCTGACCGTATCGGGCAAAAGTCCCATCAGCGCATTGGCCGACATCGACTTTCCCGAGCCGCTTTCTCCGACCACACAGAGCATTTCGCCGGGAAACAGCTTGAAGCTGACGCGGTCGACGGCAAAGGCCCGGTCGGCACCATCAGGCAGTGCTATGCTGAGCTTGTCGATGAAGACGACCGGCTCGCCGCGTCCCTCTTCCTTCAGCGCACCCGGATGAATGACGGCATCCATTGCAGGAGTGTCTGCCATGATTACTTTCCTTTGCGCGCAAGACGCGGGTTGAGGGCATCGTTCAGCCCCTCGCCGACAAGATTAAGCGCCAGAACAGTCAGGAGGATCGCGAGACCGGGAAAGAAACTGACCCACCAGGCCTGCCGGATCACCGTGCGGCCGGCCCCGATGATATACCCCCAGGACATGATGTTGCGGTCGCCAAGGCCGAGGAAGGACAGCGAGCTTTCGATGAGGATTGCCGCCGCCACCATCATCGAGGCCAGCACGATGATTGGCGAGAGCGTGTTCGGCAGGATCTGCCGCCAGATGATCGTCGCATGCGTCTGGCCCGAGAGGACGGCGGCTTCGACGAATTCCCGCGACCTCAGCGACATCACCTCGCCGCGCAGCAGGCGCGCAACGGGCGGCCAGGAGACGACAGCGATCGCGATGATGATCGAGGTGATACTGGGCTGAAAGATCGCCACCAGAACCACCGCCAGCGCAAAGCTTGGCACGCTCTGGAAAAATTCGGTGAACCGCATCAGCACGTCATCCACCCAGCCGCCGAAATAACCGGCAATGGCGCCGATCGGAATGCCGATGAGAAGCGAAACCACCGTCGAGACAAGGCCGACCAGCAGCGAAACCCGCGCCCCATGCGCAAGCCCCGCAGCAAGGTCACGCCCCATCGGATCTGTGCCAAGCACGAAGGCATCCATAGTAAACGGCGGAATGAACGGCCGCTGCACCATGGCCCAGGGCGACTTGGTGAAGATGAAGGGAGCAACGATCGACAGGACGACGACAAGCAGCAGGATGACGAGCCCGATGACAGCGCCGCGGTTTTGCGAAAAACGTTTCCAGAAATCCTTCATGACGCCACCCGGATGCGCGGATCAACGAGGCGGTAAAGCACGTCGGTGATGAGGTTGAAGAACAGGACCATGGCAGCCGAGACGACGAAGACGCCGAGCAGCAGATTGTAGTCACGCTGCGACAGGGCATCGAACATCAACCGGCCGATTCCCGGCCAGGCAAACACCGTCTCGATCAACACGGCGCCGCCGACAAGTTGCCCCGCCTGCAGGCCGGCAAGTGTGACGACCGGCAAAAGCGCATTGCGCAGCACATGACGCCGCTGGATGATGCCTGGACGCAGGCCCTTGGCCTTGGCCGTCTTGACGAAATCGAGCTGGCCGACTTCGAGCATCGCAGCACGGGTCATGCGCGCATAGACCGCCATGAAAAACAGCCCGAGCGTCATGGCCGGCAAGATGAGATGCAGGAGAATATCGAGGGAGCGACTGAGACCGGTATAGTTGGCCCCAACCGTCTCATAGCCGAAGCCTGGCAACCAGCCGAGCTGTACGGAAAACAGAAGCACCCCCATCAGCGCCAGCCAGAACAGCGGCGTCGCATAAAAGATCAGCGCCACCAGCGAGATGACCGTATCGGCCCATTTCCCCTGTCGGGCTGACGCAAAGGCTCCCGCCGTGACGCCAAGGCCCAGCGAGATGACAAAAGCCGAGAGAGACAAAAGCAGGGTCGCCGGCAGGCGCTCGCCGATCAACTGGAGCACGGGCAACTGCTGGCGGTAGGAATAACCGAGGTCGAGCTGGACCACGGAGGAGACATAGATCCACAGCTGCACATAAAGCGGCTGGTCGAGGCCGAAGCGTTCTCGCAGCTGTTGCAGGAAGGCAGGATCGGCATCACCGGCCTCCCCCGCCATGACGGACGCCGGATCACCCGGCGCCGCATGGATAAGGAAGAAGTTGAGCACGGTGATACAGATCAGGATGACGACGGCCTTCAGCAGTCGGCCTGAGATGAATCTCAGCATGAGCACGGCTCCGACTCGATTTTCCAGGTGCAGGATGAACCGGGTGGAGATGGTCTTCCACCCGGTATCGACTTAATTCTTGATCCAGGCGTCGCGCATGGATTCCGGCAGGCCGGAGGCGGTCGTCACCAGATCCTGAACCTTGCAGTTGTAAATTGTCGGGAAGCCGAGTTCGAGCAGCCAGGCGACCGGGACGTCTTCCTGGAGGATCTTCTGGGCCCGATCATACAGTTCCTGACGCTTTGCCACCGGATAGGCGACGGCAGCCTCGTCGAACAGCTTGTCGAGTTCGGGGTTCGAATAACCTTCGACATTGTTGAACGGATTGCCCTTGGCAATCTGCGAGGTCTTGTAATTGCGGTCGACGCCGATGGCCGGGTCACCGTTCTGGTAGAGATAGGTGAAGGCGATGTCATAGTCCCAGTTGGACGTGCGCTGGTTCCACCCGGCAACGTCGGCCGATTCGATTTCGATGGGGATGCCGACCTCTTCGAGGTTCTGCTTGACGGCTTCCGCCCAGCGCTGCCAGGTTTCACCATAAGGCAGCGGCAGCAGCTTCAACGCCTTGCCGTCATAACCCATCTCCTTCAGAAGCGCCTTGGCCTTGGCGGGATCGTGCGCGTAGTGCGGCTCGACATCCTTGTAGAAAGGCAGTTTTGACGACAGCGCGCCGGTCGCTACCTTGCCATAGCCGTTCCACAACACGTCTTTCGCAAATTCGCGGTCGAGCGCATACATCACCGCCTGGCGGAACTTCACATTGTCCATCGGCGGCTTGCGGTTGTTGAGCCACAGCCAGGAGAGCGGCGCGAAATATTCCCAGCCCTTTTCCGTCGTGCAGGTATTGGGCAGATCTTTTAGTCGCGGAATGTCGAAGTTTTCGATCGAACCGCCCGGGAGAATATCGACCTTGCCGGTCTCGAAAGCGACGGAGCGCGAGGCGCCATCGGGAATGACCTGGTAATAAAGTTCATCCAGATAGGGCTTGCCCTTCACATAATAGTCCGGGTTCTTGACGAGGTGGATGTAGCTGCCGCGCTTCCATTCGTCGAACTTGAAGGGACCGGTTCCGATCGGTTTGTCGTTCGCGGGATTGGTGGCGTAATCGGTGCCTTCGTAGATGTGTTTGGGGATGATCGGCATCGTATAAAACGACAGGCCACGCATGAAGGCTTCGAAGGGCTCCTTCAGCTTGAACACCACCGTCTTGTCATCCGGCGCGGTGACGCTTGCCACATGGCTCATCAGGTTGCGATGGCGCGGCTGCATCTTCAAAAGGTAGTCGTTGGCCGAAAACAGCACGTCCGCTGACGTCATCGGCTTGCCGTCATGCCATTTCACGCCCTCCTGCAGAGCGAAGGTATAGGTCAGGCCATCCTCGGAAACCGTCCAGGATTTGGCGAGCGACGGCATCGGCTTCAGGGCCTCGTCGTAGCGCAGCAACCCCTCGTAGATATTGCCGCCGACCAGCAAAGCCGGGCCGTTCGTGGTGGTGCCAATCATGATGCTCGGCGGTTCCGGCTGAACGATCAGGTTCAGCTTGCCGCCGGGAACGGCCTGGGAAAAGGCCGCTGTCGTGGAGAGAAAAAGAGCCAATGAAGCAGAAAGCAGTCGTCGCATGAGGTTCCCCTTAGGATTTTCGTTTGCGTGCAGACGTCACTTCGCGATCATATCAGAGCAACAATATACCGATATATCGATGCCTCATCTTGACTCCCGCCATCGGCAGCTGTCAAGCAAGGCCGGTGAATTTTTGCATAAAACTTGAACTCCACCATGCGCCGCACAAAAATTGATCAACTGCGAAAATTCAGGACGAGACAGGATCCGGAAAAAATGCAGACAGCAGAGAAAGGCCTCTGACGATGGCATCGATGGCACAGCGGGATGCAAAGGCTCCTCACATCGCGTTGATCAGCGCGACGCTCGATCTCACCTTCCTGAAGGATGCGTTCAAAACGAGAGGCCTCGATGTCCGGCTGAGCCTCTATCCGCAAGAGGGTTTTGAGGCGGCCGATGTGGCCGTGTGCTGGAACCCGCCCCCTGGCCTGGTTTCAACCATGCCGAACCTGAAGCTCATCCACAGCATTGCTGCCGGCCTCGACAACATCTTTGCCGATCCGCATCTGCCCGACGTTCCCGTGTGTCGTGTCGTCGATAGCCAGCACGCGTTCGGCATGGCGGAATATGCCATCTGGTCGGTTCTGCTGTTTCATCGAAGGATGGATCTGCATCTGCAAAACGCGGTTCATAAACGCTGGGAGCGTCCCGAACAGACGGCCGCGAAAGATTACACGGTCGGCATACTGGGTTTTGGCGCGATAGGGCGCATTGTCGGGCAGCGTCTGCGCGCCCTCGATTACACTGTTCGTGCCTGGGCACGCTCCCCCAAGCAGGAGGCTGGCATCGCCAGTTATCACGGCGATGAGCAGTTGGAAGACTTCATGTCCGGCTGCAGCGCCCTGATCTGCCTGCTTCCGCTGACGCAGGCGACGCGCGGCATCCTGAATGCGGACCTCTTTGCCATGCTGCCGCAAGGTGCCGGCATCATCAACATGGGCCGCGGCGAACATCTGGTCGAGGCGGACCTTCTGGATGCGATCGACAGCGGGCATCTGCGGGGCGCGGTCCTTGATGTCTTCCTTCAGGAACCGCTTCCCGAAGAAAGCCCATTGTGGAGCCATCCGAAGATCTTCACCACGCCGCACATCGCATCGATGCCAAATTCGCAGGACGTCGTCGCGCAGATTTTCGAGAACACCACGCGGGTCCTCGCCGGACAGGCCCCGCTGAATGCAGGGAGCCGAAGCCGCGGTTACTGAGCGGGCGGCGCCAGCATCAGATCCAGCTTGGACAGGTCAAAGCCCGGTTCCTGCACGATCAGGCCCGGCTGATCGGTCACGACATATTCCACGACTGCGGCGATATCATCGAGATGCTGGCGCAAGAGATCGTGGGCACGTCTGGCGTCACCAGCCCTGATCGCGTCATAGATGGCGCGATGTTCCTGCTCGACCTCATCGAAATAACCGGACCGGGGAATGGCGGTCCGCCGCACCCTGTCGAGCTGGCCGGTCGCATTGTGAATGGTCTGCCAGATATCCGGAAAACCCGCCATGCGGCAGATCAGGCGATGAAAGTCATTGTCGACGGCGAGGAACCGGTCGTAATCCTCACGCTTGGCCGCATCCGCCTGCAGAAACATCAGCAGATCGAAATCCCGGTCATGGATCGGATCGTAACAACGCGCGGCAAGCCGCACCATCCGCAATTCGAGGCTGGAGCGAACGAGGTGTCCCTCGATGACGCCGCGGAGCGAAATATTGTTGACGAAGGTGCCGCCGCTGGGCACCACATTCACCAGGCCTTCCTGCGCCAGACGCAGCACAGCCTCGCGCATTGGCGTGCGCGACACGCCCAGTTGCGCGCAGGTTTCCTTCTCGCTGATCGTTGTCCCCGGCTGCATGCGCATGGTGATGATCGCGTGGCGGATGAAATTATAGGCGGCAAGGGCCTTCGGCTGCCCGGCGGCGCTTGCGGCACCATGATCCGGAAACAGGTCGGAACGTTTCAAATTGTTGTTCATTCTGAGCCACCTCCCCGCCACGCGTATCTTCAACCGGTCATGCCGATATATCGCGGCCTGTCCCTAGCCGCTTCGGCGCAGTTTGCAAGACAATATCCCAGATCTCGGAGACAAAGACCGTCAGACGTGCTGCCCGCCGTTGATATGGATCTCTGCGCCATTGATGTAGGAAGACTGGTCGGTGCAGAGGAAATAGATCGTCCTTGCAACTTCGTCAGTGGTGCCGAAACGTCCCATCGGCACCTCGGCCTTGACCAATGCGTCCGTCCCCGGCGAGAGGATGGCCGTTGCGATTTCGCCCGGAGCGATTGCATTGGCACGAATGCCGCGGGGACCGAATTCCCCCGCCAGTTCCCGCGTCAACGCCGCAAGGCCGGCTTTGGACGCCGCATAAGCCACGCCCGCGAAGGGATGCACGCGCGACCCCGCAATCGATGTGACGTTGACGATGGAACCGCGGGCCGCCTCGAGTTCCGGCAGCAATGCCCGCACCAGAAGCGCCGTCGATACGAGGTTGACGTTCAGCACCTTCATCCAGACCTCGGCATCCGTCTCCGCCACCCCCATACGGCTGCCGCCCGGCCCTTTCGGCGAAATGCCCGCATTGTTGACCAAAGCCGCCAGCTTGCCATCCGGCAGGCGCTGGCGTACCGTCTCGGCCAGCGCATCGATGCCGGAAAGATCCGCCAGATCGGCCTGGATGTGGCTTTCCTGCGCAGACGGCCAACGGCATTCCTCGGAAAACGGCTGGCGCGACACCGTCAGAATTCGCCAGCCATGCTCCATGAATAGCTTGACCGTCGCGTGCCCAATGCCACGGCTTGCACCAGTCAGAAGCAGATAGGGGGTGTTGGTCAAGGACGGAACTCCCGTGAACCGACGAGATGGGATAAACCCAATATACCGGTATGTTAGAGCCCCTCTGGGAGTTTGCAAGCGCTTTTCGCGTATGCAAAAACTCTGTCGCGGGACAGGGCGCTGCCGGTGACCTGCTGCCCGTGAACTGCCCCGTGTTCTGTCGCTTCCAGCCAATAGTGTAACACGAGACGTGGTCGAGATGATCGACGGGTAGAACCAGCCCTGCCGACGCCCGGCATCGCCGAGAACCACAGGCCATCTGTTGCCACACTTCAATGCCGCTTTCAGGAAGCCTATTAACGTCCGCAGACGGCCATCCGGCGCACCATTTCCGCCCGTCTCTGGTCCCAGGGCTATTGCATATGAGACAAGTCCCCTCCCCAACCCTCCCCACAAGGGGGAGGGCTTAACCCGGCCGCGCCGTCCGTTTCTGGAAAGGGACGTTTACTGCCTCGTATCTCCCCCCTTGTGGGGGGTCCGAAGGACGGAGCGAGCCCCATGGCTCGCCCCGGTCGCCCGGCAGACCAGAGAAGGTCTTATTTCAAATACGATAGCCCTAACCCTGATCCGGGTCGCTCATCACCGCGTAATCATAAAAAAGTGATTGGGCTGCCTTATGCCGAAGCAGGTGAAGAAAAGCGAGTTGCCGCAGAAGACCTGCGTTTGCTGCAGCCGGCCGTTTTCGTGGCGGCGCAAGTGGGTGCGGGATTGGCCGGCGGTCAAGTTTTGTTCTAAGCGGTGCCGCAAAGCCAGGGGAGAGACCAGATGAAACAGCCGTCCATCGCCATTATCGGCGCCGGTATGGCAGGCCTTGCGCTTGCGGCAGAACTTTCCGCGCATGCGCAGGTGACCCTATTCGACAAGAGCCGTGGCGTCGGCGGCAGGCTTGCCACACGCCGTGTGGGCGAGACCGGGTTTGATCATGGCGCGCAATATTTTACCGTGCGCGATGCCCGCTTCCACAGCGCACTCGAGCCGCTTCTGGAGGCCGGCCATGTCGAGGCGTGGAATGCGCCGCTGATGCGCCTCAATGCGGATCGGTCGCTGGAACGGCTTGTCGAACGGGCGCCGCGCTTCGTCGGCGTGCCGGCAATGACCTCGCTTGCCAAGGCAATGGCTGCTCCCTTCGAGGTGAAGGTCGACCGACACGTTTTCTCGATCGTTGGCGATCCCGGGCGCTGGTATCTGGTGACGGACGATCAGCCTTACGGCCCGTTCGACTGGGTGATCTCGACGGCACCCGCGCCACAAAGCTTAAACCTCCTGCCACTTGGCGAGGCGGATAAGGCAGCGCTTTCAACGGTACGCATGAACGGCTGTTTCACGCTGATGCTGCAACTGCCGGGTGATGAGCCGCTGCCGTTCGAGGCCTGCCAGGTGTCGGCTTTGACCGATGCGGCGGAGGGTTTGCCTGTGATCAGCTGGATTGCCGCCAACAGCAGCAAGCCGGAGCGGGAGGCGGCCACAGACGTTTCCCAAGGCTCAGTGCCCGACCACACGCTTGTCATCCATGCCGGCAGCGCCTGGTCCGATGCTCATCTCGAGGATGAGCCGGACACGGTACGTGAGCATATGCTTGCCGCCTGTCGGGATCTCTTTCCCACCCTTGCCTTTGATGCCGCAACCGGTGTGAAGCTGCACCGCTGGCGTTATGCCAATGTGGAAACGCCACTCGGGCAGCCTTTCATCCTCGACCGGGACAAGCAGATCGGCGCCTGCGGCGACTGGTGCATCGGCAACCGCGTGGAAGCGGCGTTTCTGAGCGGCCATGGTCTGGGCGTGACGCTCAGAGAGATGTTTTGCGACAGTTTACCTGCCCGGACAACACGAAAGAGGGAAGCGTGATGGTCTCGCCGCAACGCCTCACCGTGCTTTTGACATGCGCCGGCGCCCTGCCGTTTTACCTGCTGCAACTGCCCGTGTTCGATGAGGGCGCCCGGCTTTTTGCCTTTATCGCCTATGGCGCGGTCATAGCAGCCTTCATGGCGGGGACGTTGTGGGGGCTGGTGCAAAGTGCTGAACGGTCGTCGATTGTGATATCCATGCTTGTGATCAGCAATGTGCTGGCGCTTATCGCCTGGGGCACGGTTCTGATGCCGGCAGGCCGTCTGGCGCTGGTGCTTCAGGCCGCATCGTTTGTCGGGCTTCTGGCCGGAGACCGGTATCTGGCGTCGGGCGCGCTCGAAAAGCGCTGGTATTTTACCCTGCGCCTCTCTGTCACGCTGCTGGTGCTGTTTGCTTATGGATTGGCGCTCATCACGTTTGACTGACAGCCATCTACCCGCTTTACCAGTCGATCGGCTGGCCGTCATAGGCGAAAAAGCGGCCGCTTTCTTCCGGCGAAAGTCCGTCGAGCACGGATAGCATCGCCCTTGCGCTCACCTGCGGGTCGCTGCGCTGGTGGCCGCCCGAATATTTTTCCGACAAGGACGTGGCAACCGTTCCCGGGTGAAGCGGCACCAGAACGGTGGCGGGATGGGTGCGTGCAAGCTCGATGGAGGCGGTGCGCACGATCTGGTTCAGCGCCGCCTTGGAGGCGCGATAAGACATCCAGCCGCCCAGCTGGTTATCGCCGATGGAGCCGACGCGGGCGGACAGAAACGCCATCAGCGCCCGGTCGCGTTTTGAGAGAAGCGGCGAAAAATACCGGATCAGCAGTGCTGTTCCCACCGCGTTCAGGGCAAACTGCCGCATCATCGCGTCTGCGGAAATCTGGCGGATCGATTTTTCCGGGCCGACCCCATCGATGGTGAGGCCACCGGTTGCGCAGAAGATCAGCTGGAATTCACCCGACAACGTCGCGGCCACCCGTTGAACGCTCTCTTCGTCGGTGACATCAAGTCCGTTTTCGCTGCGCGACAGGCGCACCAGCTCGCCAGAGCGCGGATCAGCGGCAATGACGGCGCACAGCGCCTCACCAATGCCGCCGCTCGCGCCGATCACCAGCGCCCGGTAATCCTGCGGCAGGGATGTCATCAGGGCGTCTGTCATCATCGTCTCCGGGGTTGTCGTTAGTTCCTTTATACGCAAGCGCTGAAAGACCGGTTCTTTGCCTCACACCCGTTCTTTTGCATCAAGCTTTTCCAGAAACCGCTGCGCGCTTGCGCGATAATCCTGCCGCTGCGCCTCGGCCATGCGCGCCCATGTGGCATAAGGCTGGGCAAGGCGGTGATTGGCGGACAGCAGTTCCCGGTTTCGGTCGAGAAAATCCCAGTAGAGCGCGTTGAACGGACAGGCGCCCTCACCCGTCTTTTTCTTCACGTCGTACCGACAGCCCGTGCAGTAGTCCGACATCTTTGAGATATAATTGCCGCTTGCGGCATAGGGTTTGGAGCCCAGGAGCCCGCCATCGGCAAACTGGCTCATGCCGATCACATTGGGCATTTCCACCCATTCATAGGCATCCGCATAAACCTCCAGATACCATTCGTGAACGGCTAAGGGCGCGATGCCTGAAAGGAGCGCAAAGTTACCCGTGATCATCAGCCGCTGGATGTGATGGGCATAGGCGTTGTCGATGGTCTCGCCGATAACGGTGGCAAGGCAGGCCATGTCCGTCTCGGCCGTCCAGAAAAAATCCGGCAGCGGGCGCGAAGCTTCCAGAAAATTGCTCGCGGCGTAGTCGGGCATCTTCAGCCAGTAGATGCCGCGCATATATTCGCGCCAGCCGATAATTTGGCGAATGAAACCTTCAACGGCATTGAGCGGCGCGTGGCCTTCCAGATAGGCGCGTTCGGCCGCACGACAGACGGACAGCGGATCGAGAAAGCCGATATTGATGTAAAACGATAAAAGCGCGTGGTTGAGGGTGGGGTCGGATGCCAGCATCACATCCTGCGTTTCGCCGAACTGGCTCAAGAAATCCGCGATAAAATCGTCCTGAAGCGCTTGCGCATCGGCTGCGGTGACGGCAAGGCCGAATCCATCGAGACGGCCGATATGATCGCTGAACCGTTCCGCCACCAGCGCCAAAACGTCGCGCGTGATCGCATCCGGCGCAAACTGCCGGCGGCGCGGGCGCAGCAGATCCGGTTTTGCGGGCTTGCGGTTTTCCGCATCGAAATTCCAGCGCCCGCCTGAAGGCACGTCCCCTTCCATCAGAAGGCCGGTCTTGCGGCGCATGTCGCGGTAGAAAAACTCCATGGTCAGCTGCTTGCGACCCGCAGCCCAGGCGGCAAATTCTTCATGGCTGGCCAGAAAGCGGTCGTCGGGGCGGATGTCCACCGGACAGCCTGCCGCCTGCTGCCAGCCGCGCATGTCGTCCAGCACACGCCACTCACCGGGCTCGGTGACGATGACGCGGTCCGGCGCCAGATCCGCCACGGCACGCAAAAGCTCGGCGCGAAACGAACCGGCGTTTTCAGGGGCGTCCAGGAACGTATAACGGACTTCAAATCCCGCCTCGCGCAGGCTTTGCGCATGATGGCGCATGCCCGACAGGATGAAGGCGATCTTGCGTTTGTGATGGCGCACATAGGTCGCTTCCGCCATCACCTCGCACATGAGGATGACGTCGCGGGCCGGGTCGGCATCGCGAAGGCTTGAAAGGTCGGGCGACAGCTGGTCGCCGAGAATGAAGATGAGATTGCGTGTCATGAACCGGCGGCTGGTCAAACTGGGGATCTATAGTCCCTTACGCCGTTATGGTCGGATCAGATTACACGAAGGGCTTCAGGAAAAGCCCTCGCCTGTCTGTGGGCCGAGTTCAGGAGCGATACAGCAGGCCGGCGCTTTGCAGCTGGCGTGCGCCGTGATGGGTGACCAGCGAGCGGGCCATGGTGCAGAATGCCTGCGGATTTTGACCATACTGGAGGGTGCTGGCTGCCACCTGCGCCTCCGTCTGCTGGCGCCTGCGGGTGGACGACCAGTTCATCTTTCCACCGAGGTTGAACAGCTCGACCTGAAGATTGTCGACGTTGAAGTTCAAGCCGAGGCAATTGGTGTTTGCCACGACGAAAACCGCATAGGTTTCAAACACCTTCATGGGATCGCCGCGCGCCTGATCTGCCGCTGCCGCCGTTGAAAAAACCAGAGATGCCAGAAGAATTGTAATGCGCAACATGAGCTGCCCTCCTGATGATGAAATTACGCTCAGCAGGATTTTTCACAATTGCTACTTTTCACCCCTCTAAAATGTTAACCATATCATGGCAGAAACGATGCCCCCTGTGGCAGCTACGCTCTTGCGCTGGTGATTATGCCCGTCGAAGCGGAATGATTCGAGCCGGTTGCGCTGCCTCGTTTCCGGACAGGGAAACGCCGGGAAGGCGGGTGCGGCCGATGGGAAAACGCATGATGCACTCGTCCTCCTCCAACTCGTCGGGGCGGCGGGTCAGGAGATCGTAAAGCTCCGGCACCAGGCCATCGCCATTCTGCTGGGCAAGCTTGTGCAGGCCGATCAAAAGGGTCGGGTCGCGGCGATCTTCACTCATCTCGTCTCACTCAATCTCTGTTCACTGCGCTCATGCATCGTCTGAAGCGCCCGCTCCAGCGAGGATTTTGAGCCATTGCGCAAGGGAATGAAGGCCTTGGAAAACTTCTTGCAGCCGGTCTTTACCCGCAGACACGCATCATGGCTGATACAGTCGATGGGGCAGAACACACAGTCGACGGAAGGCAGAAGCGTATCGATGCGCGACACGGCTTCGCGCAAGCCACCATCGTGGTGGATCAGCTCGGCGCCGAAATTGCTGGCGATCTGGCGCAGATGCGCCACCTGGCAATCACGCCCGCCGACATAGAGAAAGCTTTTGACGCTGCGACTGTCCTGCGCCTTCGACGGTGTTTCCTCGCCCCGCGCCCTGCTGTCAGCCTTGCGCTTGTCTTTCTTCGCCACGGCTCGTCTTCCTCTTCATCATCCGAGTCATTTCCCCCTCGCAAGGGTGCTTGGCGGGCACCATAGATAACATGACAAATCGAGTAAAGAATAAACTTGAGTGTTTGTATCATGATTATGTGCGCCCGCCTGAACCGCTGCAGGATTTGACGATTCGCACGGGCAAACTTTTACCGTTTGATAAAAATTTTGGCCGTGTTACGCTCCCGCAGTTGCGTAAGAATTCCATGATAAAAGAGGGATGCAACATGGACAGACTGGGAAGCGGCATCGCGGGAGGCCGGCTG
Organism: Neorhizobium sp. PAMB6716; assembly: GCF_058242805.1. Lineage (NCBI taxonomy): Bacteria > Pseudomonadati > Pseudomonadota > Alphaproteobacteria > Hyphomicrobiales > Rhizobiaceae > Neorhizobium > Neorhizobium sp. PAMB6716. The sequence continues at coordinate 584,953 of NZ_CM177835.1, read as the reverse complement.
GCGCCCGCAGACTATGACAAGAACTTTTCCGACCTTCATCCACGGTTAGACCGGCACGAGGCGCTCGTTGCCGCCGATCGCTGTTACTTCTGCCACGACGCGCCGTGCATGACGGCCTGTCCCACCGCCATCGATATTCCGCTGTTCATCCGGCAGATATCAACCGGCAATCCGCTGGGTTCGGCCCGCACCATTCTCTCGCAAAACATTCTCGGCGGCTTGTGCGCCCGCGTCTGTCCCACCGAAACGCTGTGCGAGGAAGCTTGCGTGCGCCACACGGCAGAAGATCGCCCCGTGGAGATCGGTCGCCTGCAACGTTATGCCACCGACATTGCCATGGAGACCGGCCGGCAGTTTTTTGTCCGCGCGGCAGAAACCGGCAAAACCATCGCCGTGATCGGCGCCGGCCCGGCGGGCTTGGCGTGCGCACACCGGGCTGCCATGCACGGCCACACCGCCATCATCTTCGATGCCCGCGAAAAACCCGGCGGTCTCAACGAATATGGCATCGCCACCTATAAGGCGACCGACGAGTTTGCCCAGCGCGAGGTGGATTACGTTCTCGCCATCGGCGGCATTGAGATCCGCACCGGACAGGCGCTCGGCCGCGATTTCTCGCTGTCGGACCTTGTTCGCGATTACGATGCCGTCTTCCTTGGGCTCGGTCTTGCTGGCGTCAATGCGCTCGGGCTCGAGGGCGAGGATCTTGCCGGCGTCGATGACGCGGTGGATTTCATTGCAGCCCTTCGCCAAGCCAAAAACAGGGCAGAGGTGCCGATCGGTCGGCGCGTCGTCGTGCTCGGCGGCGGGATGACCGCGATCGATGCGGCCATCCAGGCAAAGCTGCTGGGCGCGGACGAAGTCACCATCTGTTACCGGCGCGGCAAGGAGCAGATGAACGCCTCCGAATACGAACAGGATCTTGCCGCCTCCAAGGGCGTGCTGATCCGCCACTGGCTGTCGCCCAAACGTATCCTCGGCCGCGACGGAACGGTTGCCGGCATCGAACTCGACTATACCGCACTTAGCGACGGCCACCTGACCCTAACAGGCGAGACGGGCGTGATTGCCTGCGACCAGGTTCTGAAGGCCATCGGCCAGTCTTTCACGACAAGCGGCCTTGGCGCGCTTGCGATGGAACGCGGCAAAATCCTCATCGACGAACACTGTCGAACCTCCCTCCCGAAGGTTTATGCCGGGGGTGATTGCACCAGCCGCGGCGAGGACCTGACGGTGCAGGCGGTCGCTCATGGTCGCGATGCGGCAGAGGCCATTCATCTTCATCTTGTCTCAGCCGGTCAACCGGCTGTGGCTGTCGCGTGAACAGGGGGAGGATGAACCATGGCTGATCTCAGGAATAATTTCGTCGGCATCAAATCGCCCAACCCCTTCTGGCTGGCGTCTGCGCCACCCACCGACAAGGCCTATAACGTCGAGCGCGCCTTCAAGGCGGGCTGGGGCGGTGTCGTGTGGAAGACGCTCGGCTCGGAAGGCCCGCCGGTCGTCAACGTCAACGGTCCGCGTTACGGCGCGATCTGGGGCGCCGACCGCAGGCTGCTCGGCTTGAACAATATCGAACTGATCACCGACCGCGACCTGCAGACGAACCTGCGCGAAATGAAACAGGTCAAGATGAACTGGCCGGACCGGGCGCTCGTCGCCTCGATCATGGTGCCTTGCGTGGAAGAAGAGTGGCGCGCCATCCTGCCGCTGGTCGAAGAAACCGGCGTCGATGGCATCGAGCTGAACTTCGGCTGTCCTCACGGCATGTCCGAGCGCGGCATGGGATCGGCCGTCGGACAGGTGCCGGAATATATCGAGATGGTGGTGCGCTGGTGCAAGCAATATACCCGCATGCCCGTCATCACCAAACTGACGCCGAACATTTCCGACATCCGCCACCCGGCACGCGCGGCAAAACGCGGCGGCACCGATGCCGTCTCGCTCATCAACACCATTTCCTCCATCGTCTCGGTCGATCTCGATACGTTTTCGCCCAATCCCTCGATCGGCGGAAAGGGCAGCCATGGCGGTTATTGCGGCCCGGCGGTGAAACCCATTGCGCTCAACATGGTCGCCGAAATTGCCCGCGATGCGGAAACCTACCGCATGCCGATCTCCGGCATCGGCGGCGTCACCACCTGGCGCGATGCGGCGGAATTTTTAGCACTCGGCGCCGGCAATGTGCAGGTCTGCACCGCCGCCATGACCTATGGCTTCAAGATCGTTGAGGAAATGATTTCCGGTCTCTCCGACTGGATGGACGAAAAGGGCCACAAAACGCTCGATGACATCACCGGCCGCGCCGTCGGCAATGTCACCGACTGGCAGTTTCTCAACCTCAACTATGTCGCCAAAGCCCATATCGACCAGGACGCCTGCATCAAATGCGGCCGCTGCCATATCGCCTGCGAGGATACCTCGCACCAGGCGATCACCCAGATGGTCGATGGCGTGCGCCACTTCGAGGTGATCGAGGAGGAATGCGTCGGCTGCAATCTCTGCGTCAACGTCTGCCCGGTGGAAAACTGCATCACGCTGGAGGCACTGCCGGCCGGAGACCTGGACAAACGCACCGGCAAGCGCGTGGATCCGGCTTACGCGAACTGGACGCAGCATCCGAACAACCCGATGGCAAGGGTTGCGGCGGAGTAAGGGGCACGAGGCGGGCGGGGTGTGATGCCCCGCTTGCGGGATGTGGGGGTGGAAGGGATTGCAGCCTTGCGCCGGAAGCAGTCGCCAGCTTGTAAGGTCAAAAGCCTCTCCAGAAACAGGAACAAGCCCGCTCATGCCCCGGATGGGACTGTTACGATCCCTTCTGCGTCAACATGGCTGATTTAGGATGCGGTCGTTTTGCGGTAGAGGTCCCTGACGATCAACAGTGCCCAGTCATAACATGCAAACATCCGATATGTGGGACTGGTTCCCTATCGTCTTCTTTCCGCTCAAGATTCTCGTGTTGGGCGTGGGCATGTTCTACGCCATCAAATGGCATCGCGATCAGGAGAAAAAGAAGTAGCGCCATCAGCGGCGCGTCCGAGCAGCGCCCCGCCAATTGGGGAAGCTATTTCTGCTGCGTCGCCCCCGCCTCCGTTGCGCCTCATGCAACCGAGGAGACTGTGCCAAGGGTCTGAGACCATGCGCGCCGGTGCAACCGCGCCTTCGATAAGCTTGGCGTTTAGCACCAGATGGTGCTAATTTGGCAGCAGCAGAGGAGCCTAAGTCATGCGCTCAACAATAAAACTCGACGACCAGCTTCTTGAGCAGGCACGAGCCCTCACCGGTACGAAGGAAACGGCAGCGCTTGTTCGCCAAGCGTTGGAGACGCTTGTGCGTATCGAATCCGGCAGGCGCCTCGCAGCCCTTGGTGCCTCCATGCCTGACGCAGAAGCAGCACCGCGCCACCGCAGCGACAGCGGCGCATGATCTTGGTCGATACCTCCATCTGGATCGATCATTTTCGGCATGGCGACGATGAACTCCGTAGGATCCTCGAAGAGGACCGTCTGTTGTGCCACCCCTTCGTGATTGGGGAACTGGCGCTTGGCAGTCTGCGAAATCGTGATGCGGTCATTGCGTTGCTTGAGGCACAGCAACAAGCCTTGGTAGCCACACACGAGGAAGTCATGCTGATGATCGCACGTGATTCCATATTCAGCTTGGGCATCGGCTATACAGACGCACATTTGCTCGCATCGACTCTGTTCGATCGCAGATATGCCTTATGGACCAGAGACAAAAGGCTTACCGCTGCGGCTCAAAAGGTGGGCGCACGGCTTCATACACCGACCACTATCGTCAGTTGAATGCACGAGAACATTGCCTTCACCATCCCCCACATTACAAATCATTCGCGATGCGATAAGAGCAGACCTTCTCTGCCTCCCCAACCGGCGACAACTGGTCGGCAGACACCTTTTCGCACCCATTCCGGAGATAGAAACATTATCAAGATCATGGTTTTGCTGCACAGCGCGGTTGGCGTGGACTGGCAGTCTCCCCCGAAGGGCACCAGCCTGAAGACGCTCGGTGAAGCCGAAGAGCAGGGGTTTGTCGAGGTGCGCGGCGAGTTCCAGAAGCGACAGATGCGCCTGACGGCGCTTGGCGTCCAGCATCTGGAGCGCGACAGGCGACGGCTGGAAGCGCGCCGGACGTAAGCTGCGCGCGCCGCGGCCTCACTTGCCGGTGTCGCGTGCAGCGGCGGCAAGACCCAAGGACCCGGCCATCCAAACACCCTCAAGGTCAATCGAACGTGACAGTCGCACCGGGCGTGAGGACCAAAAGGCAGGCGAAGCATCTGGCCAAATCAGCCGGTGAAAGGCATAATTGTCGCTTGAACTTTCGTGCCATATCTTCGCATGCATTGGATCTGCAATGGTGGAATCGATACCGGATATTCTGAGGTCCTGGCTGGAAACGCCAGGCCGGGACTTGGATGGATCGAGCCCCATTCTGAAGAGCGGTGCGCCTCCGGGCAATTTTGGCGATCTGGGCACGTTGATCGACCGCTCGTTCAAGGCGGCGCGCGTCGGCATCTGGGAATGCAGCCTGCCGGATGAGACGCTGCGCTGGACAGACACGGTGTTTGAGCTGTTCGACATCGAGCCGCAATCGGCGATCAGCCGCGATTACATCGTCTCGCTTTATTGTCCGCAATCGCGTCTTGAGCTGAAGGCCGTGCGCGACAAGGCAATCGAAGACGGCACGGGCTTCACGCTCGATGCCCGCATCACGACGGCCAAGGGCAATCTTCGCTGGATCCGGATCACCGCAATCGTCGACCGGATCGACGGGCGTCCGGTCCGCATTTTCGGCATGAAGCAGGATATCACCTCGGAAAAGCTGATGTTCGAGCAGATCCGCCGCATGACAGAGGTGGACAGCCTGACCGGCCTTGCGTCGCGCGCACGGTTCGAGGACCTGTTTCGCACGATCTGGACGGAAAAGCAGGCCTTGCCCCACGCCCTGCTGCTGATCGATCTCGATGGCTTCAAGGCGGTCAATGACCGGCTCGGGCATCAGGCCGGCGATGAATTCCTGCGGTTGACGGCGCGCCGCCTGATCGAGGCAGCACCCACGGCCGTGATGCGGGCGCGGATCGGCGGCGACGAATTCGCCATCATCCAGGCTTTCGAGACGCAGCAAGACCTGATCATGCTGACCCGGCAGATCGCCGAGGTGCTGGATGATGACGTATCCCTCAGCCTCCACGGCCTGACGGTGAGCGCCTCGATCGGCGCGGCGGCGATCAGCCCGACCAGCACGCCGGAGGAAATTTTCCTGCGGGCAGACCGGGCGCTTTACCGCGCCAAGGCCTGCGGCAAGGCCGCCTTCAACCTTGATCTGCAGCCATGACGACAGGCTTCTCCCCCGCGCTCCGCACCGGATAACAGACATCGGATTTCGTAAAAACCGCCGAGGAAACAAAAAACCGGGAGCCATTTTGTCTCATGCGACGCTCCAGGCCGAGCGGGCGACAGACAACAGGCGCCTGCCTCGAATGGCTTTTTTCGCTTGCGCGCCATTCGCAACGCTTGTGATGGAAGACAATGCTGCGGCACCGCCTTTCCCGAGGGCGAGCCGGTCCGGTTATGCCCCGTCGGGCGGCCCCTCGCCCAGCACCGCCACCATCGCCCGCATGGCGCGCGTTTCATGCCGTTCGCGGTGGCGCAGGAGAAAGAACGGCCGCGTCGGCATGGGGAAATCCGGCATGACCAGCCGACCTTGCGCCAGATGCGCCTCTACCGCGCGAAAGGAGAGGACGGCAGCGCCCGTGCCGGCTTCGACGGCCGCGATAACGGCTTCATTGGAGGGCAGTTCCAGCGCCACCTGAAGGGCCGCGGGCGCGATGCCCAGCCGTTGCAACTCCTGTTCAAGGCCAGCGCGCGTGCCAGATCCCGGTTCACGGTGGATCCAGCTTGTGGTCAGAAGATCGGTCGGGGCAAGCCCCTCGCCTTTGGCCCAGCGGTGGCGCCGGCCAACAACCAGCACCAGCCGGTCCTCTCCCACCCGCGTGACCGAGAGCGCCGGCGCATCCACCTGCCCCTCGACCACGGCAAGATCGGCGCGCCCCGCCAGCACCGCCTCGGCTGCCTGTCGCGTATTGCCGACGCTGATGGCCAGCAGCACCGGCGGATGACGCTCGCGGTAGACCATCAGCCGCGAGGGCAGCCAATAGCTTGCCACCGTCTGGCTGGCGTGGATCGACAGCGTGCCGGAGGGCGCGCCAGACAGATCCTTCAACAGGCGCGCGGCCTCATCCGCCTGCTCCAGCACGGCACGCGCCTGCGGCAGAAACAGCCGGCCCGCCTCGGTCAGTTCGATGCCGCGCCCGACGCGGTTGAACAATTTTATGCCGTGGCGTGTTTCCAGCGCGGCAACGGCGGCGCTGACGGTCGATTGCGTGAGATTGAGCTGTTCGGCAGCCCGCGTGACATGGCTTTCCACAGCCACCGCCAGAAAGATCCGCAACTGTTCAAGGGTCATCAGCAATCATCGTTATTTTCGATTAAACTGACAATATCGATTTGTTGGACCGATGAAAGGGGCCGGCGCACACTGCGGGCATCAAATTTTTCAGAATGATGCGCCTGTCATGCCGAACCAAACTCTCCCCGCTGATCGCGCCAAGACCCCGGCCATGCCAGGCCTTGACCTGCTGCCGGGCCTTGCCCTGACCGGCACCATTGCCGCGTCCGCCATGCTGTTTCGCGCCTATTCCGGCATCGGCGCGCTGTCACCGCTCATTCTTTCGATCATCATCGGCATGGTGATCGGCAATTTCACCCAGCCGCCAGCCGCCTGCCGCCCCGGCATGGCATTTTCGCTCAAACGGCTGCTGCGCTTCGGCATCATTCTGCTCGGGTTGCAGATCACGTTGTCGCAGGTCCTCTCACTGGGTCTTGGCGGCCTGATCACCGTGACGCTGACGCTGGCCGTCAGTTTCCTCGCCATCATGGCTGGGGGCCGTGTACTCGGCGTCGACCGGCAGTTGACCGGGCTGATCGCCGCCGGCACCTCCGTCTGTGGCGCATCGGCCGTGATTGCCGCCAATGCGGCGGTGCGTGGACGCGACGAAGATGTGGCCTATGCGGTGGCCTGCGTCACCATTTTCGGCTCCATCTCCATGCTCGCTTATCCGCTGCTGATGGTGCCTCTGCATCTGGATACGACGGCCTATGGCCTGTGGTCGGGCGCCACCATTCACGAGGTGGCGCAGGTCGTGGCCGCCACCTTCCAGGCCGGCGATCTTGCCGGCCAGTATGGCACGATCGGCAAGCTTGCCCGCGTCATGCTGCTGGCACCGCTGGTTCTGACGCTGGCGCTGACCGTGTTTAAAAGACCGGCGGGCGAGAAAGCGGCGGGCTCACCCTTCCCGTGGTTCGTCATCGGCTTTCTGCTGATGGTGGCGTTCAACAGCGCCGCAAGCCTGCCGTCTGAATTCCGCCAGATCGCCAGCCAGGCGGCGACCTTTCTGCTTGCAACAGGCCTTGCAGCGATGGGCCTGCAGACGCAGGTGCGCCAGCTTGCGGCCCGCGGCCTGCGGCCGCTGGCGCTTGGCGCCTTCGGCTGGCTGTTCATCTCGGGTTTCGGTTATATGATGGTGAAGCTGACCGGCTTTTGAGCCCACGTCAGCTGACAGCCTTTTCCACCTTCAGCCCGCGCAGAAAAAGCTCTTCCAGATAGCGGGCGGCATCCTCGAAACGGCCTTCTCCGGCCTTGTTGCCAAGGACAGCGCGCACCTGCACGTCAAAATCGGCATAATGCTGCGTGGTCGACCAGATCGAGAAGATGAGGTGGTAGGGATCGCATTTGGCGATCTTGCCGGCCTTTGCCCAGGTGCGGATGACCTGCGCCTTCTCGTCCACCAGTGCCTTCAGGGGGCCGGTCAACTCGTCCTCGATATGCGGCGCACCCTGCAGGATTTCGTTGGCAAACAGCCGGCTTTCGCGCGGAAAATCCCGCGACATTTCCAGCTTGCGGCGAATATAGGAGCGGATTTCAGACTCGGGATCGCCGTCCGCATCAAAGGCCTTCAGAGGCTCCAGCCAGGTAAACAGCATGCGGTCGAGAAGCGTGCGATGCACGGCCTCCTTGGTGCGGAAATAATAGAGCAGATTGGGTTTTGACATGCCCGCAGCGTCTGCGATCTGGTCGATCGTTGCGCCGCGAAAGCCATAGGCGGAAAACACGTCCAGCGCCGCTTCGAGGATCTTTTCCTCTTTCTCCTCTTGAATGCGGGTGCGCCGCTGCGTTTTCGCCGCTCGTGGAATCATGGACCCGTTATCCCCTCTTGCACTGCGCACGACAAGACGCAGATGCACAAAAATTACCCCAGAAAGCCCGTTGCCGGATTTCTGTTCATTTTTTCATCCCGGCGGCGTTTTTCGACTTGAGTGCAACCACGGAAATTGTAAGGTTTTACCAACCGGTCAATTTATCGGCGACGCACCCGACAAAGGCAAGCCATAGCTTGCTGCATCACAAGAAGGACGCGCGCCACGACCGCATGGGAACAGCAGCCGGGCATCAGACCCCCAAGGGCTGAAACAGTTGAAGGAATGAGCGAATGGTGGCGGCACCAGGCGAGAACTTGCGTGTGAACGGCGATCGGCTGTGGGACATGCTGATGGAGATGGCGAAGATCGGCCCCGGCATTGCCGGCGGCAACAATCGCCAGACCCTGACGGATGAAGACAGCGAAGGGCGCCACCTGTTCAAGCGCTGGTGCGATGAGGCGGGACTTATCCTCGGCGTCGACCAGATGGGCACGATGTTTGCAACGCGCCCCGGCACCGATCCGGATGCGCTTCCCGTCTATGTCGGCAGCCATCTCGATACGCAGCCAACGGGCGGTAAATATGACGGCGTGCTGGGCGTGCTCGCCGGGCTCGAAGTCATCCGCACGCTGAACGATCTCAACATCCAGACAAAACATCCGATCGTCGTGACAAACTGGGCAAACGAGGAAGGCGCCCGTTTTGCGCCGGCCATGCTGGCATCTGGCGTGTTTGCTGGCATCCACAGTCTCGATTACGCCTACGGACGAAAAGACCCCGACGGCAAGACCTATGGCGAGGAACTGAAGCGCATCGGCTGGCTGGGTGATGAAGAGGTCGGCGCGCGAAAGATGCACGCCTATTTCGAATATCACATCGAGCAGGGCCCGATCCTTGAAGCCGAGGAGAAGCAGATTGGCGTGGTCACCCACTGCCAGGGGCTGTGGTGGCTTGAATTTACGCTAGTCGGACGCGAGGCGCATACCGGCTCGACGCCGATGACCATGCGCGTCAATGCCGGCCTCGCCTTCGGCCGCATCCTGGAAATGGTGCAGGCGGTTGCCATGGAAGAGCAGCCGGGGGCCGTTGCCGGCGTCGGACAGGCCTTCTTCTCCCCCAATTCGCGCAATGTACTGCCCGGCAAGATTGTCTTCACCGTCGACATGCGCACGCCAAGCCAGGAAAAGCTCGACCGCATGCGGGCAAAGATCGAGGCGGAGGCCGCAAAGATCTGCGAACCGCTCGGCGTCGGCTGCTCGGTGGAAGCGGTCGGCCATTTCGATCCGGTGACGTTCGATCCGGTGCTGGTGGAACGCGTACGCTCGGCTGCCGAAAAACTCGGCTACAGCCACATGGACATCATCTCCGGCGCCGGCCACGATGCCTGCTGGGCGGCAAGGCTTGCCCCCTCCACCATGATCATGTGCCCCTGCGTTAACGGCGTCAGCCACAACGAGGCGGAAGAGATTTCCAAGGAGTGGGCAGCAGCCGGCTGCGACGTGCTGTTTCACGCGGTGGTGGAAACTGCGGAGATTGTGGGGTGAGAATTTTCTGGAAAGTTTCAGGGAGGGAAGCAAAGCCTACCAAGGGCCCAACCGATCCGCTGCCAGTCTATAAATGCTTCCCCAAGGGTCGGTTGTCGAACGAAGATATTCATTCAACCAAATTCGCCAAAATCGAAGACGCTGCAATGTACCTTATTAGCAACCCTGGTGCGGGAATCAGGGTGTCAGCAGTTGGAACTGGCAAGGGCGAGAAAACAGCTATTCTTAACTCGAGCCTCGTCATTGAGCTAGATTAGAGGGTCAATCCACCATGACAACAGTCATCAAAAACGGCACGATCGTCACCGCCGATCTCACCTACAAGGCGGATGTGAAGGTGGACGGTGGGCGGATCATCGAGATCGGCGAAAACCTCTCCGGCGATACCGTGCTGGACGCCACCGGCTGTTATGTCATGCCCGGCGGTATCGATCCGCATGTGCATCTGGAAATGCCGTTCATGGGCACCTATTCCGCCGATGATTTTGAAAGCGGCACCCGTGCTGCCTTGGCCGGCGGCACAACCATGGTGGTGGATTTCTGTCTGCCCGATCCCGGTCAGTCGCTTCTCGATGCGCTGAAGCGCTGGGACAACAAGGCGACGCGGGCCAATTGCGATTATTCCTTCCACATGGCCGTCACCTGGTGGGGCGAGCAGGTGTTCAACGACATGAAGACGGTCGTTGAAGAGAAAGGCATCAACACCTTCAAGCATTTCATGGCCTACAAGGGCGCGCTGATGGTGAACGATGACGAGATGTTCGCCTCGTTTTCGCGCTGCGCCGAGTTGGGCGCGCTGCCGCTGGTGCATGCCGAAAACGGCGATATCGTTGCCGCCATGCAGGAAAAGCTGATGGCAGAGGGCAATAACGGCCCGGAGGCGCATGCCTATTCGCGGCCCGCCAGCGTCGAGGGCGAGGCCACCAACCGCGCCATCATTATTGCCGATATGGCGGGCGCGCCGCTTTATGTTGTCCATACCTCCTGCGAACAGGCGCATGAAGCCATCCGCCGCGCGCGCCAGAACGGCATGCGGGTTTATGGTGAACCGCTGATCCAGCACCTGACGCTGGATGAAAGCGAATATTCAAATCCCGACTGGGACCATGCCGCACGCCGCGTGATGAGCCCACCTTTCCGCAACAAGCAGCATCAGGATAGTCTCTGGGCGGGGCTTGCGAGCGGCTCCCTGCAGGTCGTCGCAACCGACCACTGCGCCTTCACCACCGACCAGAAGCGTTATGGCGTGGGCGATTTCCGAAAGATCCCGAACGGCACCGGCGGACTGGAAGATCGCATGCCGATGCTCTGGACCCATGGCGTGGCGACCGGCCGCATCACCATGAACGAATTCGTCGCCGTCACCTCCACCAACATCGCCAAAATCCTCAACGTCTATCCGAGGAAGGGCGCCATCCTCGTCGGCGCCGATGCCGATCTCGTCGTCTGGGATCCGACGCTGACCAAGACCATCAGTGCCAAGGCCCAGCAATCCGCGATCGATTACAATGTCTTCGAGGGCAAGGCCGTCAAAGGTCTGCCGCGCTACACGCTGACCCGCGGCGTCGTTGCCATCGAAGAGGGTGCGATCAAGACCCGCGAGGGCCACGGCCAGTTCGTGGCGCGCGAGCCCTATCCGGCCGTCTCCAAGGCGCTGTCCACCTGGAAGGAACTGACGGCCCCACGCAAGGTGGAACGCTCGGGCATTCCAGCATCGGGCGTGTGAGAGGCGCATGACGCGGTACATCAAGCGGCGATATTTTCAGCCAAAGGCCCATCCGGGCCTTTGCGCACGCATCATTTCCGACAAGGCTTTTTCATGAACCCCTCGCCTCTTTCCGTCGTTTCCGCCCAAAATCTTGGCCTCACCTTCGAGACCAATGATGGGCCTGTGCATGCGCTGTCGAATGTCGATCTCGAGATCAACAAGGGTGATTTCGTCTCTTTCATCGGCCCGTCCGGCTGTGGCAAGACGACATTTTTGCGCGTCATCGCGGATCTCGAAAAACACACGGCCGGCACCATCACCGTCAACGGCATGACGCCGGAGGAGGCGCGCAAGAACCGCTCCTACGGTTACGTCTTCCAGGCAGCCGCCCTTTATCCCTGGCGCAGCATCGAGAAAAACATCGCGCTGCCGCTCGAAATCATGGGTTATGCGAAATCCGAGCAGGACAAGCGGGTCGCTGCCATGCTCGATCTCGTTAATCTCAGTGGCTTTGGCAAAAAATACCCCTGGCAGCTCTCCGGCGGCATGCAGCAGCGCGCCTCGATTGCCCGCGCGCTCGCTTTCGATGCCGACCTGCTGCTGATGGACGAACCCTTTGGGGCGCTTGACGAAATCGTGCGCGATCACCTCAACGAACAGCTGTTGAAGCTTTGGGCGGCAACGAAAAAGACCATCTGTTTCGTCACCCATTCCATTCCTGAAGCGGTTTATCTCTCCACCAAGATCGTCGTCATGAGCCCCCGCCCCGGCCGCGTCACCGATATCATCACATCGACACTGCCTCGGGAGCGCCCGCTCGATATCCGCGAGACACCGGAATTTCTGGAGATTGCCCACCGCGTGCGCCAGGGCCTGAAGGCGGGGCATAGCTATGACGAATAGTGTTTTGCAAACGGCCTTTTTAGCGCAAGGGGGAACGCCATGAGCGCCTACCTGCGTGACCGCATCCTGCCGGTTCTCACCGTCATTGCCGCCATCCTCGTCCTCTGGCATGTCGCCGTCGTTTACCTCAACGCCCCCTTCGTGCGCGATCAGGCGGCCCGCGCCGGCGAGGCGATCACGCTGTCGCAGATCGTGGAGCGCACGTTTGCGCAGGAGCGGCCGGTGCTGCCCGCGCCGCACCAGATCGTCGCCGAGCTTTGGGATACCACCGTCAACAAGGCGGTCACCTCCAAGCGCAGCCTCGTCTACCATGCCTGGATCACGCTTTCGGCGACGCTTGCGGGCTTTGGCATGGGGACGGCGCTCGGCATCGCGCTTGCCATCGGCATCGTTCACAGCCGGGCGATGGATCGCTCGCTGCTGCCCTGGGTGATTGCGAGCCAGACCATTCCGATCCTTGCCATCGCGCCGATGATCATCGTTGTTTTGAATTCCGTGGGCATATCCGGGCTGATGCCCAAGGCGCTGATTTCCACCTATCTGTCGTTTTTCCCCATCGTCGTTGGCATGGTGAAGGGCCTGCGCAGCCCCGAGGTGCTGCTGATCGATCTCATGCACACCTATCACGCAAGCCAGGCCCAAACCTTCTGGAAGCTGCGCTGGCCGGCCTCCATGCCTTATCTCTTCACCTCGCTGAAGGTGGCCATCGCCATTTCGCTGGTTGGGGCGATTGTCGGGGAACTTCCGACGGGTGCGGTGGCGGGGCTTGGGGCGCGTCTGCTGTCCGGTTCCTATTACGGCCAGACGATCCAGATCTGGGCTGCCCTCTTCATGGCCGCCGGGCTTGCCGCCGTGCTTGTCTCCATCGTCGGTTTTGCCCATCAACGGGTGCTGAAGCGCATGGGGGTAAAGCCATGAGCGGTTTTCTTGTCTTTGCCCTCGTCTTCTGGATTTTTGCCTGGGGGCTGAATGCCTGGCTGGTGAAGCTCAGGCCGAAAAACCGGAATTTTGCGCGGCTGATCGGCATTGTCGTGCCGGTGCTGTTCGGGGTGACGCTGCTCGTCATCTGGGAATGTGTGGTGCGCGGCTTTGCCATCCCCTCCATCCTTCTGCCGCCGCCCTCGATGATCTGGACACGCATCCTCTCCTCGACGCCGATCCTCTGGGCGGATTTCCAGCAGACGTTTTTGAAATCAGTCATCACGGGTTATGTCGCCGGCTGCGGCCTTGGCTTTATCGTCGCGATCCTCATCGACCGCTCGCCGTTTTTGCAAAAGGGCCTGCTGCCCATCGGCAATTTCGTTTCCGCGCTTCCGGTGGTCGGCGTCGCCCCGATCATGGTCATGTGGTTCGGCTTTGACTGGCCCTCCAAGGTCGCCGTCGTCGTGATCATGACCTTCTTTCCGATGCTGGTGAACACGGTGCAGGGGCTTTCGGCATCCAGCCACATGGAGCGCGACCTGATGCGCACCTATGCCGCCGGCTGGGGCCAGACGCTCATCAAGCTCCGGCTTCCGGCCGCCTGGCCGTTCATCTTCAATGCGCTGAAGATCAATTCGACGCTGGCGCTGATCGGTGCCATCGTGGCGGAATTCTTCGGCACGCCCATCGTCGGCATGGGCTTTCGCATCTCCACGGAAGTGGGGCGCAGCAATGTCGACATGGTCTGGGCCGAGATCGCGGTGGCCGCGCTCGCAGGTTCGGTCTTTTACGGTCTGGTGGCGCTCAGTGAGCGGGCCGTCACCTTCTGGCATCCGTCCGTCCGTGGTGGGCGGGCGTAAGGGTAAAATCGCAAACAACAACAAGAGGGAACTGAACCATGACAATCAAACTAGCCTCCCTGCTGCTGGCCGCAGCAGTTTCGCTGACGGCCATGCAGGCTGCCGCCGCCGATAAGGTGACGCTGCAGCTGAAATGGGTGACGCAGGCGCAGTTCGCCGGTTATTACGTCGCCAAGGACAAGGGCTTTTACAAGGAAGAAGGCCTCGACGTCGACATCAAGCCGGGCGGCCCGGACATTGCCCCGCCGCAGGTTCTGGCCGGTGGTGGCGCTGATGTGATCGTCGACTGGATGCCGTCTGCCCTTGCAACGCGCGAAAAAGGCGTTCCGCTCGTCAACATCGCCCAGCCCTTCAAGTCGTCGGGCATGATGCTGACGTGCCTCAAGGAAACCGGCATCACCAAGCCCGCCGATTTCAAGGGCAAGACGCTCGGCGTCTGGTTCTTCGGCAACGAATATCCGTTCCTCTCCTGGATGGCGACGCTCGGCATCAAGACGGATGGCTCCGCCGATGGCGTCAAGGTTCTGAAGCAGGGTTTTAACGTCGATCCGCTCTTGCAGAAGCAGGCCGCCTGCATCTCCACCATGACCTACAATGAATACTGGCAGGTCATCGATGCCGGCATCAAGCCGGAGCAGCTGGTCACCTTCCAGTATGAAAAGGAAGGCGTGGCGACGCTGGAAGACGGGCTTTACGTTCTGGAAGACAAGCTGAAGGACCCGGCTTTCAAGGAAAAGATGGTCAAGTTCGTGCGCGCTTCGATGAAGGGCTGGAAGTGGGCCGAGAAGAACCCGGATGAAGCAGCCGGCATCGTTCTGGAAAACGACGCCTCAGGCGCGCAGACCGAAAAGCACCAGAAGCGCATGATGGGCGAAGTGGCAAAGCTGACGGCCGGCTCCAACGGCGCACTGGACAAGGCGGACTACGACCGCACGGTCAAAACCCTGCTCGGTGGCGGTTCGGATCCTGTCATCACCAAGGAACCAAAGGGCGCCTACACGACCGAGATCACGGCGGCGGCACTGAAGTAAAAACATCCGCCTGATCTACTTGAGTTATACTGACGCGCGGCCTCTGCCGCGCGTTTTTTATTGCACCACGCGAAATTGTGGTCTCTCTGCCACAGAATTGATCAACGCGGCTGATACGGTTGAACTGGTCACGTTTTCTTGTACGCTGATCTTGCGGGAAAATTCCGACGTAACCACCTATGCGTCGATAACTATTAGACCGACGCCAGCTGCCATTTTTTGGCCCGCCAAACAGCAGGAGGAGGCTGTGCGGCGCGCAACGCCGTTTAAAAAGATCCTCTGAAATTTCGGCGCGCTTTCCCCTGGAGGCAGCGCCCGCATGCAGGAACAGGTCGGAAAGCTCATGATTGCCCAGAAGATGCCCGCTGCCATACTGACAACCGCCGCCGGCCTGTTTGCAGCAGTGCTTGCCTTTCCGGCAGGCGCGCAGCAGGCGGCCGCGCCGGGCGCAACGCCATCACCAGTCTCTGCACCGGCCCCTGCCGCTGGCCAGGTGGCGCTTCCGGCAATCGTGGTGACAGAAGCGGTGGACAGGCCCTTGACCGACAGCGTCGTTGCAAGCGGCACGATCCGCGCTGTGCAGGAGGTTTACGTCCAGCCGCTGGTGGACGGGCTTTCGATCAAGTCGCTCGGGGCCGATGTGGGAGACCGGGTCAAGGCCGGCGATGTGGTCGCCACGCTCAACGAAGACACGCTTCTCCTGCAAAAGAGCCAGCAGCAGGCCAACAAGGCCAAGGCAGAAGCAGCCCTTGCCCAGTACCAGGCGCAGGTTATCGAGGCGGAAGCCAATCTGGATGATGCGGTCCGCCAGCGCAACCGGGCGCAGACGCTGAGCCGCAACGGCACGGTGTCGGCCTCGCAGGTTGAACAGCTGACAGCGACGGCATCGGCTGCCGAAGCGCGCCTTAATGCGGCCCGTCAGGCGGTTAATGTCGGCAGGGCCGACATCAAGGTGGTCGATGCCCAGATCGACGATATCGACCTTCGTCTGGAACGCACCGCCATCAAGGCGCCAGTGGATGGCGTGGTGTCGGTGCGCAACGCCAAGATCGGCGCGATTGCCGCGGGCTCCGGCTCTCCCCTCTTCACGCTCATCCGCGACGGCGATATCGAGCTTGTGGCCGATGTTGCCGAAGGCGATATCCGCCGCATCAAACAGGGTTTGTCCGCACGCGTGATGATCAATGGCGCCGATCAGCCGCTGTCGGGCACCGTGCGCCTCGTGTCGCCCACCGTCGATCCGGTCACCCGCCTTGGCGCGGTGCATATCGCATTGGACGAGAACAGCGGCGCAAAAGCCGGCATGTACGGATCAGCCAACATCATAGTCACCGAGACCACGGCGCTGTCGCTGCCGCAATCGGCGGTGACAACGGATCGCCACGGCTCCATCGCCCGGCGGGTGGAGAACAATGTGGTGAAGCAGGTCAAGATCGAAACCGGCATCCAGCATGACGGGTATGTTGAGATCCTGAGCGGTCTTGCCGCCGGTGATGTGGTGGTGGCCAAGGCCGGCGCCTTTGTGCGCGATGGCGACCGCATCACACCGGTGCGGGCCGCCCCCGTCGTTTCGAACTGAGAGCGCACAAGATGAACTTTTCCGCCTGGTCGATCCGAAACCCCATCGCGCCGCTTCTTGCCTTCGCCCTCCTGATGTTCATGGGCATTCAGGCCTTCAACAAGCTGCCGATCACGCGATTCCCGAATATCGATGTGCCGGTGGTTTCCATCACCGTCACGCAGAGCGGCGCCTCGCCGGCCGAGCTTGAAATGCAGGTGACGAAGGAGATCGAGGACGCGGTTGCCTCGATCAGCGGCGTCGATGAAATCTCCTCCACCGTCACCGATGGCCAGTCGCAGACCGTCGTGCTGTTTCGCATCGAAAAGCCGACGGAAGAAGCGGTGCAGGACACCAAGGACGCCATCGACCGCATCCGGGGTGATCTTCCGGCCTCTGTCGAAGAGCCGATCGTCACCAAGGTTGACGTGGAAGGACAGGCGATCCAGACCTTTGCCGTTTCCTCGCCCAACATGACGCTGGAAGAGCTGTCCTGGTTCGTGGACGATACGATCACCCGCTCGCTGCAGGGCCAGCCCGGCATCGGCCGCATCGATCGGTACGGCGGCGCCGACCGCGAGATCAACATCGCGCTTGACCAGAACAAGCTGAACGCCTTCGGCATCACCGCACCCCAGGTGAACCAGCAGCTGCGCGGCACCAATGTCGATCTCGGTTCCGGCCGTGGGCAGGTGGGCGAAAACGAGCAGACCATCCGCACGCTTGGCGATTCGCGTGATGTGACGCAGCTTGCCAACACGACGATTGCACTGCCGAACGGCAATTTCGTCAAGCTCACCGATCTCGGCACCGTCAAGGATACCTATGAGGAGCCGAAGTCGTTTTCGCGCTTCAATGGCGAACCGACCGTCACTTTTGCCGTGTTCCGCGCCAAGGGCGCCAGCGAAGTCTCGGTGGCCGAAACCGTGGCGGAGCAGCTGGATGGCATCCGCAAGGACCATCCGAACGTCTCGATCCAGATGGTCGATGATAGCGTCTACTTCACCTATGGCAATTACGAAGCCGCCATCCACACGCTGATCGAGGGCGCGATCCTTGCCGTCATCGTCGTCATGCTCTTTCTGCGCAATTGGCGCGCCACGCTGATTTCAGCCGTTGCGCTACCGCTTTCAGCCATCCCCACCTTCTGGGTGATGGACCTCATGGGCTTTTCGCTCAACCTCGTGAGCTTCCTCGCGCTGACGCTGGCCACCGGCATTCTCGTTGACGATGCCATCGTTGAGGTGGAAAACATCGCCCGGCATATCAAGATGGGCAAGACGCCTTATCGGGCAGCACTGGAAGCGGCCGACGAAATTGGCCTTGCGGTGATTGCCACAAGCTTCACCATCATTGCCGTCTTCGTGCCCGTGTCGTTCATGCCGGGCATTCCCGGCCAGTATTTCATCCAGTTCGGCCTGACGGTTGCCTTCTCCGTCCTCTTCTCGCTGCTTGTGGCGCGCCTCATAACACCGCTGATGGCCGCCTACCTGATGCGGGCGGAAGACGCGATGGACGACCATCACGACAATGACGGCCGCCTGATGAAGGCCTATACGCGGCTTGTGTCCGGCACCACGCGTCGCTGGTACATGCGGTATGCGACGCTCGTTGGCGCCATTGCCTTCCTCATCGGCTCCATCATGCTCTTGATGCAGGTACCTGGCAGCTTTCTTCCGCCGGAAGATTCCTCGCGCATCGTGCTCTCGGTGGAACTGCCGCCGAACGCAACGCTGGAGGAAACCTCTGCCACATCAACGGTGATTTACGACACGATCAAGGGTCTCGACGGCGTTGAAAGCGTCTTCGTGCTCGGCGGCGCCTCGCCGAAGGGTGACCTGGAACGGCGCCGCGCCACCGTGCGCGTCATTCTCGGCACCATCGAACATTCGCTGGTAAAGACGCTGGTCAACAAGGGGCTGGGCTCGCTGCCGTTCATCGGCACACATTTGCCGAAACTGCCCGAAAATGGCCGAACCCGGCCGCAATGGGAGATTGAGAAGGAGCTGTTTGCCAAGGTACGCGGCATTCCGGACGTGCGCATCACCAAGCTCAACGACCGCGGCGAACGGGAACTGTCCTTCAACTTCCTCGCCAGCAACAACGAGGACCTGAACGCGGCCGTCGACAAGCTGGAAAGCCGTCTGCGCGCCTCGCCCATCCTTGCCAATGTCTCCTCCGAAGGCGCACTGCCGCGCCCCGAACTGCAGATCCGTCCGCGCAAGGATGAAGCCGCACGCCTCGGCATCACCCCGCAACAGATTTCAGAGACCGTGCGGGTCGCCACCATCGGCGATATCGATTCGGCGCTGCCAAAGATCTCGCTGGATGATCGGCTGATCCCCATCCGGGTGCAGGCCTCGCTTGATCTCCGGCGCGACCTGCAGGCCATCCGCGCGCTGCGCATTGCAACGGCAAACGGCACAAGCGTTCCGCTGTCGAGCGTTGCGGATGTCGATTATTCGGAAGGCCCAAGCTCCATCAAGCGCCATTCGCGCCAGCGCGTCGTTGCCATCGGTTCCGACGTGCCGCAGGGCACGGCGCTCGATACGGCAACAGCCGAGTTCAAGCGCATCGTTGAGGAAACCAACCTGCCGGCAACGGTGCGGCTCGCTGAAAGCGGCGATGCCAAGGTGCAGGGCGAAATGGTGCAGGGTTTTGCCAATGCCATGCTGCTGGGCCTGCTTCTGGTGCTCGTGGTGCTCATCCTGCTGTTCAAGGACGTGATCCAGCCCTTCACCATTCTCTTCTCGCTGCCGCTTGCCATCGGCGGCGTGGCGGTGGGCTTGATCGTCACCAACAATGCGCTCTCCATGCCGGTGCTGATCGGCATCCTGATGCTGATGGGCATTGTGACGAAAAACGCCATCCTGCTCGTCGATTTTGCCATCGAAATGAAACGGCACGGCATGCAGCGTGTCGATGCCATGGTGGAAGCCGGCCGCAAACGGGCGCGCCCGATCATCATGACCTCGATTGCCATGTCGGCGGGCATGCTGCCTTCAGCACTTGGTGTGGGCGAAGGCGGCTCCTTCCGCTCGCCCATGGCAATTGCCGTGATCGGCGGCATCATCGTCTCCACGGTCTTGAGCCTTCTCGTGGTGCCGGCCTTCTTCCTCATCATGGATGACCTTTCACGCCTGCTCGGCCGCATCTTCGGCCGCTTCGTCGGCAAGAAGGAAAAAGAGGAGGCGGTTCTTTCCGCCGAGGAACTGAGCGAGGCCAGCCGTCGCAACGCGGCGCGCCTTGCGGCCCTCGAAAACCGCCTTGCCGGCGAACAGCGCAAGGACGCAGGTCCCGGCCGGACGGACACGCCGGCTGCCAACAACGTGCTGCGCCTGCCGCCGCTTGCGGCCGAATAAAGCATGGGCTTTGGCGGCAAAGCCGCCCTGCCCGTTGAAACAGTGCCTGAAACAAAGCCCGGTTTGATCGATGTCAAATCGGGCTTTTCCACGCAATGCTAGAAAATCCCCCGGATGCACGCAAAACCGTACCGGACATGCGAAGGGGGCATGACATGTTGGACAAGAGCCACAAAGCCAATATCCGTGAACGTGGTCTTCTGACGAAGACGCCTTTCCTCAGCGCGCTCTCAGGCGCGGCGCTGGCAAGGCTGCTGGATTCGGCGCATGTTTACAGCATGGCCGCCCGGGCCAATGTGTTTCGCGAGGGCGAACCGGCACTGGCCTTTTACTGCGTGCTCTCAGGTTATGTCAGGCTTTACCGCGTCAGCCGCGATGGACGCCAGGCCGATATCCGCATCTGCGCCCCCGGCGACGTGTTTGCCGAATGCCTGATCTTCGGCGGCGAAAAATACCGGTTTAGCGCCCAGGCGGCGGAAAACGTCAGCCTTGCCCGTTTCGACATACAGGACGTGCGCGAACTCGCCGTGCAGGATACACAGGTCGCCAAGGCCATCATGACAGCACTCTCGACCCACCTTCTCTCCACCATGGACTGCGTGGTAAACGACCGCCTGCACACGGCGCCGCAGCGGGTTGCCGATTACCTGATCAACCGCTGCGGGGCGGCCACCGGCGCTGCCTCCATCCGCCTGCCCTTCCAGAAAAATCTTCTGGCCGGCATGTTGGGTCTTGCGCCGGAAGCGCTGTCCCGCGCCTTCTCATCGCTGCGCCGCATCGGGGTGACCGTGCGCGGACGCGTGATCCAGATCGGCGATGTCTCGGCTTTGAAGGATGTGTGAGGTTTCCCGGCCGACGGACATAGGGCGGCCGGGGTCGGTCAGGCAGGCGTAAACCGCCAGACGTCACCGGACTTTTCAACACGCACGAAGCCGGAAACGTGCCCGCCGGATGCCACCCAATGCTCCCGGCTGGCACGCGAGAAAATCGACCGGCGGCTCGCGGCACCCATGGCTGCATCGGCATCATAGATGAAGCAGAAGTCGGGATCGTTGAGCTGCAGGGCTGGCGCGTGCACCAGATCACCCCAAAGCAGAAGCTGCTCGCCCTCCGTGCCGATGAGATAACCGAATTGGCCGGGCGTGTGGCCCGGCATGGCGATGGCCTCGATCTCCGGCAAAACGGGGCCTTCTTCCAACGGCCTCACCCGCCCGCCATAACTTTCCAGCAGGCGCGGAGCGATATCGAAGCCGCCACGCCGATAGGCGGGCACCGTTTCCTTCAGGGCAGCATTGCCGAAGAAGTCGAGGTCGGGTTTCGGCGCGTAGATGTCCGCGTTCGGAAAATAGGGCCCGACATCGTCAAACAGCCCCAGCACATGGTCGCCGTGCAGATGCGTGACAAGCACGCGGACCACATCCTGCGGCTCAACGCCCGCCGCCGCCAGCTCTGCCCGGCCAAGGCCGAGTTGCGGTCCCCAGAACGGACCCGTGCCCGCATCGACCAAGGTGACACCGTCTGGCCCCCTGAGTAGAAACAGGTTGACGTCCATATCCACCGTCGGCGCGCCCCAGGAGGCAACTGCCGCATCGCGCGCCGCGTCGCTGCTGGCATGGGCAAGGTGCTCGATCGGCGCCTTGTATACGCCGTCGATCAGTGCCGTCACCGCGTAGGAACCGAAACGCCTCATCTCAGGCATGTTGCAATCCGCCATGGGTTTCCAGAAACCGCACGAGGTGATCGACGCCCTCGCCGCGCTTCAGATCGGTAAAGACAAAGGGCATGCCGGCGCGCTGTTTGCTGGCGTCGCGGTCCATCACGTCGAGATCGGCGCCGACATACGGCGCCAGATCCTTCTTGTTGATGACCAGCATATCCGAGCGGGTAATGCCCGGCCCGCCCTTGCGGGGGATTTCCTCGCCCTGGCAGGTGGAAATCACGTAGATGGTGATATCGGCCAGATCCGGCGAGAAGGTCGCGGCCAGATTATCGCCGCCGGATTCGATGAAGATCAGGTCGAGATCCGGAAATTTTTCGTTGAGCCCTGCAATGGCCTGCAAGTTGATCGTGGCATCCTCGCGAATGGCCGTGTGCGGGCAGCCGCCGGTTTCGACGCCGACGATGCGATCCGAGGAGAGCGCCTGCATGCGCACCAGCGCTTCGGCATCTTCCTTGGTGTAGATATCGTTGGTGACGACGGCGACCGAATATTTGTCGCGCATCGCCTTGCAGAGCTTTTCCGTGAGCGCCGTCTTGCCCGAGCCGACCGGCCCGCCGATGCCAACCCGCAAGGGTCCATTCGCCGATTTCATCTGATGTCGTTCCCTTCAATTTCAAAAGCCAGAATAACGCGCGGTGCCCCTGGCGCAAGCCAAGTTCGCATCACGAGCGGAAGAGCCGAGAGGCCTGCGTCTCATGCCGGAGCGAGGCGATATCGGCCTGCACGGTGGCCGTGCCGAGATCATCGAGCGTGGTTTTTTCCGCCTTTTCGGCAATGCCTGACATTTCACCTTCAAGGGCCGCAAGGATGGCAACGCCCTGGTGCTGGCCGGTGACGCCAAGGCGAATGCCGGCCGACACGCCTTGCGAGAGGCCCGCATGGAGAAAGGCGGCAAGTGCCGGCACGCAAGCGATCCCGTGGGCTGCCGAGACAGCGCCGACGGCCACCGGATAAGGACAATCCCGCGGTAGCGTTTCAAACACCGGATGCGGCCAGGCAGTGGCGGCGGCGAGGAAGGCACGGCCGAGCGACAGTGTTTCCAGATGCCGTTCCGCAGAACCGGCAAGCGCCAGCCCTAGTTCGGACAGTTCCGAAAGCGCAGGCGCCGCCGGATCGGCCTCCTCAAAGGCGCGGTGGCTTGCTGAAAACAGCACCGCATCGTTCCACCAGGTGCCGTGGCACAGAAGCGTTTCGAGCCAGAGGTGCAGGCCTTTCGCATCCAGCACCAGCCCATCGTGAGCCGCCCGTTCCAGCCCGCCGGAATAGGCAAAACCGCCGACGGGAAAGGCCGGAGACAGCCATGCCATCAGCCGCAGCAGCGCCTGCGTTTCCAGTGGCGCCTGCATCAGCGGTTAGTCATGGCTGTGATCGTGGCCGTGATGATCGTGAGACCCATGGTCGTGCGCACCATGGTCATGATGATCATGGCTTCCATGCGCGTGATAAGCGCCGCGGGCCGGCTGAAAAGCTTCTTCCACATCCAGCACCGTGGCGCCGAGCCCCTGCAGCATGGAGCGGATGACGTGATCACGCAGGATCAGAATGCGGTCTTCCTCGATCTGCGCCGCCAGATGCCGGTTGCCGAGATGCCAGGCGAGTTCGATGAGGTGCAGCCGGTTTTTGGCGCGTATCTCGAACAGCTTTTCAGCCGCCGACTTCACTTCCACCGTGTCACCATTATCCAGCACCAGCCGGTCGCCATCGTGAAACAGCACGGCATCCTTGAGATCGAGCATCACCATATCGCCGTTCGACAGATGCAGAAGCTTGCGGCGCAGGTGGCGCAGATCGTGCGGGAGGGTGACGGTATCGACGGGCGGATCGGAAATCTCGCCGGCCGGGCGATAGGAATGGACATGCTGCATGAAAATCTTCCTGTGATGGTGGCCGGCATCATTGCCAAGGCTGGTGCTCGTGACAAGCGGGATTTTACATGGAATGGATTTTGAGGCTGAGGTCGCGCAAGTGGCCCCCTCATCCGCCTGCCGGCACCCTTGTAACTTCCCAATAGCCGCATTTGGGTGTGTACTGCCCGATGCGGTGGCGGATGGGAGACCGACAAACCTTTGGGACACCAAGCCCGTGGGAGAGCAAGGGTCTCCGTCCGCCGTTCCATCGAACCCGAACAGTCGCCAGGACCGCTTGCGCAGGCAAAGTCCGTTTAGGCAAGGATGGGAAAAGATGGATATCGTTGTTGGGATCGATGTTTCGAAGGATCGTCTGGATATCGCCGTGGCGCCATCCGGTGTGACGTTTGCGGTGGAAAATACGCATGCGGGCGTCGAAGATCTGGTCTCGCGACTGCAATCGATCAAAGCCGATGCCGTTGCCATGGAAGCAACCGGCGGGTTTGAGATGCTGGCGGTGGCGGCGCTGTCTTCGGCGGGCTTTGCCGTCCTCGTGGTCAATCCGGCGCAGGTGCGTTCTTATGCCAATGCGATCGGCCGTCGCGCCAAGACAGATCCGATCGATGCGGCAGTGATTGCCGCTTTCGTGATTGCGACCCAGCCAGAGCTGAGACCGCTCAAAGACTTGGAAACCCAGGCTTTGTCGGCACTTGTGGCCCGCAGGCGGCAGATCGTCCAGATGATCGTGGCCGAGGAAAACCGGGCGCGCATGGTTCTGGCGAAAGAGGCCCAGAAGAGCATTACGCGGTTGCTGAAAGCCCTCAAGCGCGAGCTGGAAAGTCTCGACGCCGATCTCGATGAACATATCCGCAGGTCGCCGCTGTGGCGGGTGCGCGAGCAGCTGCTGACATCGGTGCCGGGGGTGGGGGCCGCCACCGCTCGCACGCTGCTCGCCGAGATGCCGGAACTGGGCAGTCTCGATCGACGTCAGATCGCATCGCTGGCGGGTCTGGCACCCTTTACCCGACAATCGGGCACGTGGAAAGGCAAGAGCTTCATTGGCGGCGGCAGGGGCAAAGTGCGGGCCGTGCTGTTCATGGCAGCCCTCGTCGCCAGCCGGCACAACCCCGTGCTCAAAGCCTTTCGTGACCGTCTCGTCGCAGCCGGCAAACCCAAGATCGTCGCCATCGTCGCAACAATGCGCAAACTCCTCACCATGCTCAACGCCATCATCCGGGACCAAAAACCATGGCAAAACGCTTGACTGCAAAGACAGTCGCTCTCCCCGCTGGGGAGAAGGGGAAAATCTTTGCTGTCTCACCCGGATCAAGGTTGACGGCAATCGTCACGGCATATCCCTTCTCCCCCACGGGGAGAAGGTGGCGGCAGCCGGATGAGGGGGCGGCTGGCACAGGCCTTAGCCGCCCCCCCCAAAAAACCTCAGGCCGCGATCTTGCGGCGAAGGTTTTCCAAAATGTTCTGCGGCGAGGAAACGCCGTAGGGGTCGCTGTCGCAATTGTCGGAAAAGCCGTCTTCCTCGAACCACTGCTCGACAACGCCATCGTTGATGATGGCAGCGTAACGCCAGGAGCGCATGCCGAAACCGAGATTGTCCTTGGCAACCAGCATGCCCATCTTGCGGGTGAATTCGCCGGAACCGTCGGGGATAAGCTGCACGTTTTCAAGGGCCTGCGTCTTGCCCCAGGCATTCATCACGAAGGCGTCGTTCACCGAAATGCAATAGATGGCATCGATGCCTTCCGACTGGAATTCGCCATGCAGCTTTTCAAAATCGGGCAGCTGGAAGGTCGAGCAGGTCGGCGTGAAAGCGCCCGGCAGCGAAAACAGCACGACGCGTTTTCCAGCAAAATAATCGCCCGACGTCTTGTCCTGCCAGCGGAAGGGGTTGGGGCCACCGATCGCTTCGTCGCGCACGCGCGTGCGGAAGGTAACATCGGGTACCTTGCGGCCAATCAACATAATTCGTCTCCTGTCTAAGTCATGGTGCCCCGGCTTGTGCGATACACACTGGGGGCAAAACTAAAGGCGACAGGGTAACGGATTTTTGCGTGCAGCGCAGCATGGAAGGCCGATTTCAACAGCCGGGCATGGCCGCTATGCGCCAAGCTCATGGCTGGCTGGATACTGAACCATGAATGTCGAGCGACCAATCCAGCAATTGCGGGAGGGGCGTCCAGATACCGGTGCGCAACCCGCCGGCGCGCAGCATGGCCGCCGTCCAGGTGTTGCAGCCGACAAGTGCATTGAAGCGGCCGTTGGCTTCGAAGAACATGTCGTTGTCGCCATAGGAGGCGCCGGGAACGGACTTCACCCTGCCCTGCTCGCCCGCAAAACTCACCTTGATCGCCTGCACCATCTGCCGGTAACCGGCCTCTGACAACAAAAGGCTGCGCACCTGCGGCAGGTCGCGGGGAATATCTCCGGTCAGATCCACATGCATCACAGAGCGATCCACCGTGAGTGCCCGAAACACCGGCATCGGCTTCAGGTCACCCCAGGTCGGCGTCTCGATATAAAATGACCGTCCACCCCAGCCGAGCACCAGATAAACCGCATCCGACCGGCCGATGGCAAAGCCTTCATTGGCAAGCTCTGCAAACTCAGCGCGCAGATCATCATCCAGCCGCAACGCGATATCGGTGTGAATGGGATTGTGCAGAAGGAGGATTTCGCGGATTGGCGGATTGCCATCGCCAACGGAGGAAGAGGAGAGCGGCCGTGGGACGAGCGTGCCGAGGATCAGCAGCAGCAAAACAACAAGCGGAATGATCAAAAGCGCGCGGACGAACCTGGTCATGCCACTCGTCCTGTCCGGCTGTTTCGGCACACCACAGTGCCCGGCATGAACACAAGATCAATCGGCAAGATCAAGCCGGTGTTCGATCCGTTGCACCTTGTCGGCCAGCCGGACCAGCCTCAGGCCCATCTCTGCCACGCCTTCTGCATCTGCTCCCTGGTCCCGTCGAAGACCCGCAAGCCCCACCTCGATGCGCGTCAAACGACTGCCCTGCTCGCGAAGGATTTCATGCATGTCGCGCATGTCAGCAGAGACAGCACGCAGATGATCATGGACAAAATTGTTGATATCGTCAGCCATGGCATCACCCTGACACGTCGGAGCATCAGTCTACACCAAATGCTGGTCCTCGCAATCAGAGCGGTTTTCGAAAGTAGACCACCCGCTTTGTTTCCGCAAAACCCCAGGCGGCATGGGCCTGATGGGACGTGATATTGTCGATTTCCGCGTCGGAGCAAAGCTCCGCATAACCCTCTTCCCGAAGCACCGCAGAGATATGCGACAGAAGCGCGCCGCCAACCCCAGACCGGCGCGCCTCCGGCTCAACCCATATGCCCTCGAGAAAAGGCACCGGCGTGGCGGTGCAGCCATTGGCGTATTCGCGGATGGACATTTCGGCAAACCCTTGCGCGCGCCCATCGTCTGCAAGCGCGAGATAGGCCCGGTGATGGTCCTTGCCAAGCTGGTCCATCACATCGGCCTTGTGGCCGTTGAAATCCAGGCTGCTCCACAGGCACGCACGCATGCGGGCCCATTCATCGATATCGCCCATCTGCATCCTGCGGATTTGCCTGGGCATTTCGTCCTCGCTCAGAACAAGAAGTACCGCTGCGCCATCGGCAGAACCGTCGCCGGCTCACAAGTCAAAAGCTCGCCATCGGCGCGCACTTCGTAGGTTTCTGGGTCCACCTCGATATGCGGCGTCAGGTCGTTGTGGATCATCGACTTCTTGGAAATGCCGCCGCGGGTGTTTTTGACCGCCACCAGTTGTTTTGCAACACCGAGACGGTTTGCGAGACCGGCATCGAGCGAGGCCTGGGACACGAAAGTGACGGAGGAATTGGTGCGGGCCTTGCCGAAGGCGCCGAACATCGGGCGGTAATGCACCGGCTGCGGCGTCGGGATGGAGGCATTGGGATCGCCCATCGGGGCTGCCGCAATCATGCCGCCGAGCAGAACCATGTCCGGCTTCACGCCAAAGAAGGCCGGGCTCCACATCACGAGGTCGGCGCGCTTGCCCACTTCCACCGAGCCGATCTCGTGGCTGAGGCCGTGGGCGATGGCGGGGTTGATGGTGTATTTGGCGATGTAACGCTTGACGCGGAAATTGTCGTTTTCGCCGGTCTCCTGCGCCAGACGGCCGCGCTGGCGCTTCATCTTGTCGGCGGTCTGCCAGGTGCGGATGGCGACTTCGCCGACGCGGCCCATGGCCTGGCTGTCGGACGAAATGATCGAAAAAGCACCGATGTCATGCAAAATGTCTTCGGCCGCAATGGTTTCCTTGCGGATGCGGCTTTCAGCGAACGCAATGTCCTCAGGGATCGACGGCGACAGGTGATGGCAGACCATCAGCATGTCCAGATGTTCAGCCAGCGTGTTGATCGTGTACGGCCGCGTCGGGTTTGTCGACGACGGGATGACGTTCATCTGGCCGCAGATCTTGATAATATCGGGTGCGTGGCCGCCGCCGGCACCTTCGGTGTGGAAGGCGTGGATGGTGCGGCCCTTGATGGCGCCGATCGTGTCTTCCACGAAGCCACTTTCGTTCAGCGTATCCGTGTGGATCATCACCTGCACGTCGTATGCATCGGCAACCGACAGGCAGCAATCGATGGCGCCGGGGGTCGTTCCCCAGTCCTCGTGCAGTTTGAGCGAGGTGGCGCCGCCGAGCACCATTTCTTCGAGCGCGCCGGGAAGCGAGGCATTGCCCTTGCCGGCAAAGGCGAGGTTCATCGGAAACGCATCGGCGGCCTCGATCATGCGGGCGAGATGCCAGGGTCCCGGCGTGCAGGTGGTGGCAAGCGTGCCGTGGGCCGGGCCGGTGCCGCCGCCCAGCATGCAGGTGAGGCCCGACATCAGCGCCTCCTCGATCTGCTGCGGGCAGATGAAGTGGATATGCGCATCCATGCCGCCGGCGGTGATGATCTTGCCTTCGGCTGCAATCGCTTCCGTGCCGGGCCCGACGATGATGTTGACGCCCGGCTGCGTATCCGGGTTGCCCGCCTTGCCGATGGCGACGATCCGCCCGTCTTTCAGGCCGATATCGGCCTTGATGATGCCGGAATGGTCGATGATCACCGCATTGGTGATGACGGTATCGACGGCGCCATCGGCGCGCGTCACCTGGCTCTGGCCCATGCCGTCACGGATCACCTTGCCGCCGCCGAATTTTACCTCCTCGCCATAGGTGGTGAAATCCTTCTCCACCTCGATGAACAATTCGGTATCGGCAAGGCGCACCTTGTCGCCGATGGTCGGGCCGAACATTGAGGCATAGGCGGCGCGGGACATCTTGTAAGGCATGGGTTTTCTGGCTCCAGAACGTGTCTGCTGGCAGGCGGCGCCCCTCGCGCCGGTCCGCCGCGTTATTGTTGGCCGATTGTTTCGGCGAGTGTTTTCAGTTCTTCGGTGCGGACCTTGGTCAGTTCCGCCTTGCACGACAGGACCAGCATCGGTTCCAGCGTGCCGCCGCGGGCAGAAAAACCTTCCGATTCGCACTGCCCGTCGCGATAATCGATCCAGGCGCGCTGGCCTTTCAGCAGTGCCTTTTCGGCGCCGCGCTGATCGGCAGACAATTGCTTGTCCCAATCGATCATGACTTGGCGGGTGATCTTCCACTGGGCATTGAGATCGGCATCGGCAGCAGTGAAATCACGCCCCGCGCAGATGTTCATATCCGCCTGCGTCTCGGCCTTGTCGCAATCCACCTTCGGCGCGTCCTCGGCCATTACGGCACCCGCAAGAAGGGCGCCGCCAAGGCCAAGCCAGCACGACAGGAGAAGGCGGGGCACGGCGGGCATCACAGCTTGCCCATGACCTGCTGGCGAAAACCATAGACCTCGCGCTTGCCAGACAGCGGGATCAGCGTCACCTCGCGCGTCTGGCCCGGTTCGAAACGCACCGCCGTGCCGGCCGGGATATCCAGCCGCATGCCGCGCGCCGTGTCACGCTCGAAGGAGAGCCCGGCATTGGTTTCGAAAAAGTGGTAATGGCTTCCCACCTGCACCGGCCGGTCGCCGGTGTTCGACACTTCGATCGTCACCGTCGGCTGGCCGGCATTGAGGATGATATCGCCCTCTGCGGCAATGATTTCTCCGGGTATCATGATGGTGTCCCTCTCATAAGGCCGACGTTTACGCCGCTTTGACCGGCTGGCAGCCTTCAGCCTTCAGCACGCGTTTCGTGGAAGCTGGATTGTTGATGAGCTTTCCCGCCGGCCGCACCGGCCGGCGCACCAGTTCCCCGCCGCAATTGGGGCAGATGCCGGACAGCGTGTTCGTGGCGCAATCGGCGCAATAGGTGCATTCGAAGCTGCACATCATGGCGTCCCGGCTGTCAGGTGCCAGATCCCGGTCGCAGCATTCGCAATTGGGGCGAAGTTCCAGCATGGGGCTACCGGATCGGTTCGTGGACGGTCACCAGCTTGGTGCCATCGGGAAAGGTTGCTTCCACCTGGATATCGTGGATCATCTCGGCAATCCCCTCCATCACCTGGTCACGGGTGATGACGTGGGCGCCGGCTTCCATCAGGTCTGCCACGGCGCGGCCGTCGCGCGCGCCTTCCACGACGAAATCGGTAATGAGCGCGATCGCTTCGGGATGGTTCAGCTTCACGCCGCGCTCCAGCCGGCGGCGGGCAACCATTGCCGCCATCGAAATCAGGAGCTTGTCTTTTTCTCTTGGGCTGAGGTTCATGGGTTCCCCGATTTTTATGCTCAGATGTTCCAGACTTTCGGCACTGGCGCGCCGTTTCGCAAGAGCGAAATGACAGGAACCAGAATTTTTCTCAAGGCAAAGCCATCAGCGGCGGCAATACGCACCACAAGCTTGTCCTGCCAATGGCTTGCGCCGGAATATCCGGCGTCCAGACTATCGCGCAGGCGCGGTAAAAATGCCTCGGCCTGTGGGCCGGAATAAAACACCGTGGCAAAAGCGACACGGCCGGAGAGCACCGCCGGTCTTTGCCCGAGAGCCTTGATTTCTCCCGACAGCCGCACATCCTCGGCATGGATCAGGCGCCCCTCGCGGCGAATGCGCCAGCGATCGCGAAACAGGCCGTTATCGGCGCTTTCGCCCATGGCGGTGCGCCCGAGAATGATGGCTTCGACGGCCAGAAATTCCGCGTCATGGGCAAGATCCACCTCCAGTTCACGCGTCAGGGAAGCGCGGTCGAAGAGAATGCTTTCCTGCGGCAGCCAGGCGACGCGGGCGCCCTCGCCCGCCTCGATGCGGCTTGACAGAAGGGCGGTATCGGCGGCGGCCTTGTAGATCTTTTCATTGGCCTGGGTGGTCACCGTCACATCGGTGCCGGGGCCGGCGCGCAAGGACCACGACAGGCGGTCGCCGCCGGTCAGGCCGCCGGAGCTGTTGATGAGGACAGCCTCCAGCGCGGGGGTAAAACTTTCCGGCAGGCGAATTTTCGCACAGCCGTCCTGATAAAGCTCGGCAAGCCGCGAGCGACCTGCCAGCCGTTTTGTTACAAGGCGCCCTTCGCCCCGAGCCCGCTGCGGCGCTGGTCTGTTGGCTGGCTGTTGCTGCACGTCATTCCCTCGGCCGACATTCCCTCGGCATTGCCCGAAACGGAAGCCGCAACGCCGGCGCAGACCGCAACAGCCTTTGCCTTGCCGATCGGCTGGGCGGCGGTTGCGACAACATTGGTCATATTGGCCTTGGCAAAGAAGTCCCACATCCGCGACGCCGGATCAACATTGGGATCGAAGCTTTGCTTCTTGCCCGCAGAAACCTTGACGACACCCGCCTGGCTCTCAGTCGCCGCTGCAATCACATTGGCCTTGGCGCTGGGTCGCGGCCAGTCGTGGCTGCCCTCGGCAAATTCGTAAGTGGCGATGCGGGCACCGCTCATGCAGGTGTCAAACAGGCTGAACGTGACGCCATCGATGCTGGCGGAAGTGCCGTTGCCCTTGCAGCCATCCAGTTCCGCCCAGCGCTGCAGCGCGGTCTTGAAACCATATTGCCAATAGGGCTTTCCGCCGCCGGCATAGGGGTTTGCCTCATCCTTCACGCCGGCAAAGGCCATGATGGAGACGGGACGCGAAGGCTTGCAGCTGGCCGGATCAGGGCCCCACTTGCCATCGCGACGTTCGACCGGCAAGCCCACACGCAGGGAATTCACAAAACCGGCGGCCGCAAAATCATCGGCGCCGGAGCAGATATAGGCCGACAGCATACGCCCGCCGCCGGAATAACCCGAGGCATAGATGCGGGTGGGGTCAACGCAGTAATCCTGCTTCACCGTCTCGATGGCGGATTTGATATAGGCGATCTCATCCAGCCCGCCGGCTTGGCTGGTCACACCCGGAACGTTCCAGGCATGGGTGCCGGGCGGCTTGCCATCCAGGCTGCCCTGCGGGGCAAGCACGATAAAACCTTCGCGCTCGGCCACCTTGTCCCAGGAACTGCGGCGCATCTGGGCCCGCGGATAGCTGTTGCTGCCATGGAAATCGAACACGACGGCGAGCTTTTCCGTGCCGTTATAGGCTGAGGGCACGTAGGACACGGCATGACGCTCAACACCCCCAACGGTGAGGCTGATGTCGTGATATCCCGCATCCACCGCCACGCCGCAACCGGCACTGGCAGCCGTTGCGGCCATGAAAAATGCCCCTGCAGCCGCAAGGCCGCCAAGAGCACGGGAAAGGAAGATGCCGGAGCGAAGTCCAGATGCCATCAAGCGCCTCGTCAAACGGGAGTGCGTGAAAACGGAGTGTGTATTGGATTAAACTGCGCTCTGGTTAACATATTAGAAATCACTCGGAAACTCCCCAGGAGTGGAAGAGCAGCTATGCGATAAAATAGCATCACACGGTCAGGTGGCGCCTTGCTTCTGCCGTATCCAGCGTTTCTGCCGCCCCTTCATGCACGATTTCGCCACGATCCATGATGTAGACATGGTCTGCAAGCTCCCGGCAGAAGTCGAGATACTGTTCCACAAGAAGGATAGCCATGCCCGTGCTGTCGCGCAGGTAACGGATGGCGCGGCCGATATCCTTGATGATCGACGGCTGGATGCCCTCCGTCGGTTCATCCAGCACCAGAATTTTTGGCCGTGTGACCATGGCGCGGCCAATCGCCAGCTGCTGCTGCTGGCCCCCTGACAAATCGCCGCCACGGCGCGACAGCATGGAATTCAGCACCGGAAACAGCGCGAAAATATCATCCGGGATGAACTTTTCCTTGCGGCCAAGCGGTGCAAACCCGGTTTCGAGGTTCTCCTTCACCGTCAGCAGCGGAAAGATTTCCCGCCCCTGCGGCACATATCCGATGCCATGCTTGGCGCGGGCATAAGGCGCAAGGCCGTTGAGGGCAGCGCCGTTGAATGCAATCGAACCGGCGCTGACGGACTGCTGACCGGTGATGGCGCGCAGCAGCGAACTTTTTCCAACGCCGTTTCGCCCGAGCACACAGGTGATCTTGCCCATCGGCGCGGTGATGGAAACGCCCCGTAGAGCCTGGGCGGCGCCGTAATGCAGGTTGATGTTGTCGACTGTCAGCATGGGGGCCTCCGTGAATTCAGTACAGGATAAAACCCCCTCTGGCCTGCCGGCCATCTCCCCCACACGGGGGGAGAAAACTCGCGGCACCGCCTTGCCATACGGGAGAAAGGTCGAGCTAGGTTAAGCCCTCCCCCTTGTGGGGAGGGTGGGGAGGGGATTTTTGGGGATGCGCAGGTTTGCATAACCTCACCGCCCCAGATAATTCTCAATGACCTTCGGATCGCTCGACACAAAATCGATCGACCCCTCAGCCAGCACCGATCCTTCCGCCAGACATGTCACCTTCACCCCGAGATCGCGGATAAAACCCATGTCGTGCTCCACCACCACGACCGAGCGGGTCTTAGCGATTTCGCGCAGCAGGATGGCGGTTTCGGCGGTTTCGGCGTCGGTCATGCCGGCGACGGGTTCATCCACCAGCAGCAACTTCGGCTCCTGCGCCAGAAGCATGCCGATTTCCAGCCACTGCTTCTGGCCGTGGCTCAGATTGGCGGCCAGTTCATCGCGGCGGTGCGTCAGGCGGATCGTCGTCATGATCTCCTCGATGCGCGCCTTGTCCTCCGGCGTCAGGCGATAGAACAGCGTGGCGAAGACGCCGCGCTTGCGGTTCAGCGCCAGTTCCAGATTGTCCCAGACGGTGTGGCTTTCAAACACCGTCGGCTTCTGGAACTTGCGGCCGATGCCGAGCTGGGCAATGTCGGCCTCGTCCTTGCGGGTGAGGTCGATCGTGTCTTCGAACAAAACCCGGCCACTGTCGGGCCTTGTCTTGCCGGTGATGATGTCCATCATCGTTGTCTTGCCCGCACCATTCGGGCCGATGATGGCGCGCAATTCGCCCGGCTCCACCACGAAGGACAGGGAATTCAGCGCCTTGAAACCATCAAAGGAGACGGAAACGCCATCGAGATAAAGAAGCGATTGCGGGCGGGTTTCGCTGACGATCTGGTTCATGGGATCACTCCGCCGCCTGGATGGGATTTACTGCCGGTGTTTCGGTACGACCCTTTTCGGCCTCCACTGCCGCCTTCATCGCTTTGCGACCTGATTTCCGCGCCTGGATGGTGCCGACGATGCCCTTTGGCAAAAACAGCGTGACGCCGATGAAAAGGGCACCGAGCGCATAAAGCCAGGCTTCCGGGAAGGCGCCGGTGAAGAAGCTCTTGCCGCCATTGACAAGGATCGCGCCGATGATCGGGCCAATCAGCGTGCCGCGCCCGCCAACCGCCGTCCACACCACCACTTCGATGGAATTGGCCGGTGCAAATTCACCGGGATTGATGATACCGACCTGCGGCACGAAAAGCGCACCGGCAATGCCCGCCATCATGGCAGACACGACGAAGGTGAAGAGTTTGATGTTTTCGACGCGAAACCCGAGGAAGCGCACCCGGCTTTCGGCATCGCGCACGCCGACCAGCACCTTGCCGAATTTCGAGCGCACGATTCCCGACGATATGATCAGGCAGAGCGAAAGCATGATGGCCGAGAGTGCAAAAAGCACGGCGCGCGTGCCATCCGCCTGCACGGAAAAGCCGAGGATTTCCTTATAGTCTGTGAGACCGTTATTGCCGCCGAACCCCATGTCGTTGCGGAAGAAGGCAAGCAGCAGCGCATAGGTCATCGCCTGGGTGATGATCGACAGATAGACGCCGTTGACGCGGGAGCGGAAGGCAAACCAGCCGAAGATGAAGGCGAGCAGGCCCGGCACGACCAGCACCATCAGCATGGCAAACCAGAACATGTCCATGCCATGCCAGAACCATGGCAGTTCCTTCCAGTTGAGGAAGACCATAAAGTCGGGCAGTTCCGGATTGCCATAAACGCCGCGCGAGCCGATCTGGCGCATCAGATACATGCCCATGGCATAACCGCCGAGCGCGAAAAACGCGCCGTGGCCGAGCGAGAGAATGCCGCAATAACCCCAGACGAGATCGAGTGCGAGCGCCAGAAGCGCGTAGCAGAGATATTTGCCCATCAGCGAGACGGCATAGGTCGGGATATGCAGCGCGCTGTCGGGCGGTGTCAGCAGATTGGCGGCTGGCACCAGCACGGCGACCGCCAGAAGCACGGCGACGGCAACAACGATACGGCCTTCGAGGGCACGCAGGATAAAGCTCGTGATCATGCTTCGATCGCCCTTCCCTTGAGTGCGAAGAGACCGCGCGGCCGCTTCTGGATGAAAAGGATGATGAGGACGAGCACCAGGATCTTGCCGAGCACGGCACCGACCGAGGGCTCCAGGAACTTGTTGAGGACGCCGAGCGACAAGGCCCCGACCAGCGTTCCCCAGAGATTGCCAACGCCACCGAAGACCACGACCATGAAACTGTCAATGATGTAGGACTGGCCGAGATTGGGCGAGACGTTATCGATCTGGGACAGCGCCACGCCGGCGATGCCGGCAATGCCTGAGCCAAGCGCAAAGGTGAAAGCGTCAACCCAGGCGGTGCGGATGCCCATGGAGGAGGCCATGCGGCGGTTCTGGGTGACGGCGCGCATCTGCAGGCCGAAAGCGGAGCGCTTCATGAGGAGCAGCAGGCCAAAGAAGATCGACAGCGAGAAGGCAACGATCCACAGCCGGTTCCAGGTGATCGACAGGCCACCCAGCGGAAACGAGCCGGACATCCAGGAGGGATTGCCGACCTCGCGGTTGGTCGGGCCAAAGATGGTGCGGATCAACTGCTGCAGAATGAGCGAAATGCCCCAGGTCGCCAGCAGCGTTTCCAGCGGCCGGCCATAAAGAAAACGGATGACACCGCGTTCGATGACAAGGCCGATGGCACCGGTGATGAGGAAGGCGACGGGCACGGCAATCGCCAACGACCAGTCGAACAAATGCGGCGCAGACGTGCGGATCACCTCCTGCACCATGAAAGTGGCGTAAGCGCCGATCATCACCATCTCGCCATGCGCCATGTTGATGATGCCCATCACGCCGAAGGTGATGGCAAGGCCGATGGCGGCCAGCAGCAGCACGGAACCGAGCGAAATGCCGTACCAGATGTTCTGGCCCATATCCCAGAAGGCGAGCGTGCTTTCGATCTTGCCGATGGCGCGATCGACATCCGGCTTCAGGGCCGGATCGAGCGCACCGGAGGCGGTCATCAGGATGCTGACAGCACCGCGACCGCCAAGGCT
The DNA here is from genome assembly GCF_058242805.1 of Neorhizobium sp. PAMB6716. NCBI lineage: Bacteria > Pseudomonadati > Pseudomonadota > Alphaproteobacteria > Hyphomicrobiales > Rhizobiaceae > Neorhizobium > Neorhizobium sp. PAMB6716. The sequence goes on along the minus strand of NZ_CM177835.1, from coordinate 548,530 downwards.
TGCGACGGTTTCGATCGCGGCGCGTTTTTCGTCGAGCGAGCGGTCAGACGACAGAACGGAGGCGGCACGCGCCTCTTCCATGCGCGCCTTCACCTCACGGTCGGTTTCCTTGGCAAGGGCTGCCTCGACCAGATCGAGGTTTTCGGCGCTGGGCGAGCGCAGCACCGCATCGGCAGCTTCCAGGCGCACATTGCGGTCGGGGCTCAGAAGCGTGAGGCCACCGAGCGCCGAGCGGATGACGCGGCGAAGGCTGTTATTGATCTTCAACTTGTTCATGGCGCCCTTCGGCGCCTCGCCGGCGGTCTCTCCCGACAGCGGATCGATCAGCGCCAGATTGGCGCCGGAGGCCTTGGTGATGAACACGGCGCCATCGGATTTGCGGGCATAAAGATCGCCTTCGCTAAAGGCTTCAAGCGCCGGCACGACACGCGGATCGCCGCTGGCCGCCAGCTGGCCGATCAGCACTTCCGCCTGCTTGAAATCCGCCTTGCCCAGCTCGTTGAACAGCGTTTTCGGGTCGCTCTGGGCGGCGGCAGTAAAAGACACCGCGCACACGGCAAGCACCGTCAAAATTAACCGAAAAAATTGATGTAACATCAGATCGCCCCCTCTCGTCGCGCAGCACCCCGGGCCGAAAAGGCATCTGCCGGGGGCCGGCAACGTTCTAACTCCCTCCCCCCGGCGGACGGGGAGAGGGACGCGCTCAAGGTGTCAGGCACTGGACCGGAAGCAGGCCGATCAGCTGCCCTTGCCACCGCACTTGCCCGTTGCAACGTTGAAGTTGCCGCAGGACATGGGCTTGCGCCAATCGGAGATCAGGTTCTTCGAATCCGGCAGGTAATCCGACCATTCGTCGCCGACCACGGACGGGGTCTGCTGGACGATTTCGAACTGACCGTTGGACTGGATTTCGCCGATCAGGACCGGCTTGGTGATGTGGTGGTTCGGCATGACGGTGGAGGTGCCGCCCGACAGGTTCGGCACGGAAACGCCGATGATGCTGTCGAGAACCTTGTCCGTATCGGTGGTGCCGGCGGCTTCCACAGCCTTTACCCAGGCGTTGAAGCCGATATAGGCGGCTTCCATCGGGTCGTTGGTGACGCGCTTGTCGTTCTTGGTGAACGCATGCCATTCCTTGATGAACTCGGCATTGACGGGTGCATCGACGGACTGGAAGTAGTTCCAGGCAGCGAGATGGCCGACCAGCGGCGTGGTGTCGAGACCGGCCAGTTCCTCTTCACCGACCGAGAAAGCGACGACCGGAATGTCTTCGGCCTTGATGCCCTGGTTTGCCAGTTCCTTGTAGAAGGGAACGTTGGCATCACCGTTGATGGTGGAGACAACGGCGGTCTTTTTACCGGCCGAGCCGAACTTCTTGATGTCGGTCACGATCGTCTGCCAGTCGGAATGACCGAACGGCGTGTAGTTGATCATGATGTCCTCTTCCTTGACGCCCTTCGACATCAGGTAGGCCTTCAGGATCTTGTTGGTCGTCTGCGGATAGACGTAGTCGGTGCCGGCGAGAACCCAGCGCTGCACGCCTTCGTTTTCAGCCAGATAATCGACAGCCGGGATGGCCTGCTGGTTCGGCGCGGCACCGGTGTAGAAGATGTTGCGCGAGGATTCTTCACCCTCGTACTGCACGGGGTAGAAGAGGATGGAGTTCAGCTCTTCGAAAACCGGCAGAACGGATTTGCGCGAGGACGAGGTCCAGCAACCGAAGACGGCAGCAACCTTGTCCTGGGAGATCAGCTGGCGGGCCTTTTCGGCAAACAGCGGCCAGTCGGAGGCCGGATCGACAACGACGGCTTCAAGCTTCTTGCCGAGAACGCCGCCCTTCTTGTTCTGCTCGGCAACGAGCATCAGCATGACGTCTTTCAGCGTCGTTTCCGAGATCGCCATCGTGCCCGACAGCGAATGGAGAACGCCGATCTTGATGGTGTCGTCTGCGGCAAAGGCGCCGTGGAAGGACGTGGTGGACATGATGGCAGCGAGCATCGCGCCGGAAAGCCTGGCTTTGAAATTCATGGTTCGAACCCCTCTTCTTGTTCGGTGGCAACGGGCCTTGGAACCGGCCGTTTGTCGTTGCTTCAGGAACTATGGTTCGCTGCAGTGCAAAACCACATACGTCATATGACGTAAGGCAGGGGGCGAAACGGGAAGATCACTGCAAGCTGCCGGACAGCAGCGCTTCATCCGCCAAGTCTGGCTCGCGGCATCGTATCCGCGCTTTAGCCGTTCCCGGCGTTTCGATGCTCCCGCGGGACTTACTCAGCCGCGCGCCCGCACGTCCCGCACACCGCGGCCGAGCCTGCGGCGCAACAGGGTCCGCAACGTTGCGCCATCGGCATACCCGACCATGCCGGCGATCTCATCAGGGCTTTTGTCGCTGGTCTTCAGCAGATGAACGGCACGCTCGACGCGCAGATCCTGAAAATAGGAAAGCGGTGTCTTGCCAAGCACCTGCTGCAGACGGCGCGCCAGCGTGCGCTTGCCGGCGCCGACGGCATCGGCCGCATCGTCAAGCGAAAAACCTTCAGACAGCCGGCCCCGCGCCCAGCGTTCGAACTTCTCGACCACAGGATCGGTATGCGCGAGATGATCCGCAATGACATAGGCCGATTGCGCCGGCCGGCTGTCGACAATGAGGTAACGTGCCACGAGGTTTGCCAGTTCCGGGCTCGCCTGGCGCACCAGCCAGAGCGCCATGTCCACATGGCCAAGGGCCGCGCCGGCCGTGACCAGCGCACCGGACTTCACCACCATCCGCCCATCCTCCAGCCGAACGGACGGATAACGCTGGCGAAAGAGCGGCGCAAGCCACCAGGTGGTTGTTGCCCTTTCCCGATCAAGCAGTCCGGATTCGGCAAGCACGAAGGTTCCGATACAGGCGGCGGCAAGATTGATGCCACCGGCCCTTGCTTCCCTGAGTGCGGCGGCTGCATCCTGGACATCCGGCCGCGCCAGCGCCGGCACAAGCAGGTCCGGCATCTTGTAGCCAATCGCCGGAACCACAAGCCAGTCGCCTCCCGCCGGAGCCGGCATGGCCGAGATCGGAACGCCAAACCCTTGCGCCGTTTTTACCTCGCGTCGCATACCGACGACCGAGACCTCGAAAGGCGGCACATCGAGCGCGCGCATCATGGCGAGTTCATTGGCGGTAGTGAGGACATCGAGGATGGACGAGAGACCGGTGTCGAAGACGCCATCAAGGGCCAGCACCTGCACTTTCATGGCAATATTCCTATCAAGACTGTCAATATTGACAATAGCAGATCACAGCAACCTCCGCCATGATTGGGACGTGGCAACAGGAATGCGCAGGGCCATGATGTGACGACGATCGGCAAACACCGTTGCACGGGCCGCGGGCTTTACCTTGCCCGCTCATCTCGATTCATTCCTTAGTGATCCGGAATGCCGGCAGTCGACAGGGCGTCTCGCCTGTGCCGACTGCGGTGATCACGACAAACCACCGGGAAATGGAACAACTCGATGCAGCCTGTCTCATCCGGTCGCATGAGAAGCCGCATGACAGGCCACACGGCTGACACTGGCTGCCCGCTTGCGACGCGCTGAGCGACCAATGGGGCGGCAGGCTTCAGGCTCCGCCACCCTGGTTTCCTGTTCCGACCCAATCTTGAACGCCGCCGGGAGGCCGCCTCCCCGCAGGGGAGTGCCACGTCATGCCATATGAGACTGTTCTCGCCGTCGCCCTTTTTGCCTTGGTCGGCTCGGTGTCGCCCGGGCCAAGCAATTTCATGCTGCTTGCCTCAGGAACCAATTTCGGCTTCTGGCGCACGGTGCCGCAGATCCTCGGCATTACCGTGGGTTTTTCCACCGTGCTTCTGGCCGTCGGTTTCGGGCTCGGCGCCCTGATCACGGCCTGGCCGCCGATCGGTCTGGCGCTGAAGATCGCCGGCGGCGCCTATCTCCTCTATCTCGCCTGGCGGATCGGCATGTCCCGGACAATCTCCAACGGTGATACGGACGCTGCCCGACCGCTGACCCTAGTGGAATCGGCGGCATTCCAATGGGTAAACCCGAAGGCCTGGATTGCGGCGGTGACCGCCATGGCGGCCTATGCCAAGGCCGACAGTCCCTTTGCGTCGATCTTGCTGATCACGGTCGTGATCGCCATTGTCAACCTGCCGAGCGTCGCGGTCTGGGCCGGCTTCGGCGTGGCGCTTCGCCAGTTCCTCACACAGCCGTCACGATTGAAATGGTTCAATATCGCCATGGGCCTGCTGCTCGTTGCGACCCTCTGGCCGCTTCTGCGATAACATCCGAAACTGGATCGCGCGCTCGCGCTCTCGGGACCGATGACACCGGATCGGCGACACCGGTGGTCATCGTGCTGGCCACCGTGCGGATCCGAAGTGCCTTTGTGGCGGTGCTTTCACAAGCGCCTGTCCCAAACGCATTTTGCTCAAACGAGGTGATGCGGCTCGTCAGTTCGGCCGGTTCCTCAGTTTTTCCGCTTCGGCATAAAACTTCTTCTCCCATTCCTTGTGGTTATCCAGCCCCTCGTGGATGAACGGGGTGAAGACGGCCATGTGCATCAGCAGCCAGTTGACGAGGCGGGAGGGAAATTTCAGCGGTTTGACGAAATCCACGAACAGCACCACGCGGGTCTTGTCCGTGTGGTTCCAGGCCTCGTGTTCATAGGCGTCGTCAAAGATCAGCACCTTGCCCTCTTCCCAGTGGCAGATCTCGTCGCGCACGCGGATCGCAAGTTTTTCACGCGGTTCCGGGACGATGAGGCCGAGATGCAGGCGCAGCACGCCGTTATAAGGGCCGCGATGGGCCGGAAGATGTTTTCCCGGCTCGAAGATGGAAAACATCACCGTGGTGAGGCCGGGAATCTTCTGCATGGCCTCCCATGTCGCAGGGCATGCTGCTATGTTCTGTTCCGATTTCACGCCGAAGCCGAGGAGAAAAAACGTCTTCCAGCGGTTGTCGGTGGAGATCGTCTTCACGTCGGCGGAAATATCCTGAAAGGACGGCAGTTCATCCTGGCGCACCAGAATGCGGTCCAGTTCGGCGCGAATGGCCGGTGCCGCCTTCTCGATTTCCACCGCCCATGGAAAGGTCGCGGTGTCATAAACCGGCGGATTGCCGAGCCTTGCATATTTAAAATTCAACCGCTCGGCCCAGGCGACGATGCCCATGAAAAAGCGGGTGATGCGGCTGGGGCGATCCATCGGCTGGAGGCCCTGGGTTCCAAATGTCTGTTCGGCATGCGATGCGGCGGAATCGAGCGCTGTTGTCATGGGATGGCCATCGAACACGGTTGACGGGACCTGCCGGGCAGTCTTGGAAATTCACCCTTCAGGGCATTCTGCACGCCGGGGCAAAAAGGCGCGTGTCCCATCCGTTACAAGGACCTGTGGCAGACTTGTGGCAGCGGCGTTTGCGCTTGCAAAAGCAGGCTGAACGCATAAAAGTGCCTAAACACTCGCCATGCCCAAAAGGACGCCAGAGCACGCATGACCGCGCGGCAACGCATCATTCCCGTCCGGCGCGAATATAACCGCTGGGTCGCCGATCAGACGCTGGAAGATTACGCGCTGCGCTTTACCGCCAAGAGCGCCCGTCGCTTCTCCTCCACCCGCATTGCCCAGACCGCCATCGGTGCGATTTCCTTTCTGGCGCTGGAGGCCATCGGCGGCGCGATCACGCTGTCCTACGGCACGACGAATGCCTTTTTTGCCATTCTGGTAGCCGCCGCCGTCATGCTGGTGGTCGGCCTGCCGATCAGTCGTTATGCCATTCGCCACGGCGTCGATATCGATCTTCTTACGCGCGGCGCTAGTTTTGGTTATATCGGCTCCACCATCACCTCGCTGATCTATGCCAGCTTCACCTTCATGCTCTTTGCCATCGAAGCCTCGATCATGACCGGCGCGCTGGAGCTTGCGCTCGGCATACCGCCCGCCATCGGCTACATCATCAGTGCAGCCGTGGTGATCCCGCTCGTCATCTATGGCGTGCAACTGATCTCGCGTTTCCAGCTGATCACCCAGCCGTTCTGGATCGTGCTCAACATCCTGCCCTTCATCTTCATCGCCACCATGGACTGGGAGAAGTTCGATCTGTGGCGGGCTTTTGCCGGCATCAATCATTCCAACGCGCAGGTGGGCGGGGCAGCCCCGTTTAACCTTCTGGAATTCGGTGCCGCCTCCGCGGTGATCCTGGCGCTCATGCCGCAGATCGGCGAGCAGGTGGATTTTTTGCGCTTCCTGCCGGCGGAGGGCCAGCAGAAATGGCGCCACCGGCTGGCGATCTTTCTCGCCGGCCCCGGCTGGGTGGTGGTCGGCGTGCCAAAACTTCTGGCCGGCTCGTTTCTGGCGGTGCTGACGCTTTCCACCGGCGTGCCGGTGCGCGAATCCGGCGATCCCGCCCATATGTATCTCACCGCCTTCGGCTACATGTTTCCGAACGAAACGGCTGCGCTTTTGCTGATGGCGGCCTTCGTCGTGGTCTCACAGCTGAAGATCAACGTGATGAACGCCTATGCGGGATCGCTTGCCTGGTCGAACTTCTTTTCCCGCCTCACCCACAGCCATCCCGGCCGCGTTGTCTGGCTGATCTTCAACGTGGCGATCGCGCTTTTACTGATGGAACTTGGCATCTACCGGCTGCTGGAGGCGACGCTTGGCATCTTTTCCATCATCGCCATGGCCTGGCTCTGCACGATTTCCGCCGATCTCTTCGTCAACAAGCCGCTCGGCCTGTCGCCGCCGGGCATCGAGTTCAAGCGGGCGCATCTGTATGACCTGAACCCGGTCGGCCTCGGCGCCATGCTGGGATCAACGGCGATTGCGCTGTCTGCCCATTTCGGCACCTTCGGGCCACTCGCCGCCTCGCTCTCCACCTTCCTCACCTTGTCAGCCTTCCTGCTTTCGCCCTTGATTGCCTGGGGCACGCGCGGACGTTTCTATCTCGCACGCAAACCGCGCCATGCCTGGAAGAACCTCACCGCCATCACCTGCTCGATCTGCGAACACCCGTTCGAGCCGGAGGACATGGCCTGGTGTCCCGCCTATGCGGCGCCGATCTGTTCGCTCTGCTGCTCGCTCGACAGCCGCTGCCACGACATGTGCAAGCCGAAAGCCCAGATGAAGGCGCAGATCGGCAGCGTGGCGCGTTCCTTCCTCTCCGATCACATCGTCGAGAGGCTGATGACGCGGCTTGGCCGCTACGCCATGACCGCCATCCTCTCGATTTCGCTGATCGGCGGCATCATGGCGATGATCTCCTATCAGGTGAGCGAGGCGACGCCGGCCAATGCCGAGGTGGTTTACGGCACCATTCTCATCGTCTTTTTCGTCTTTGCCATCATCGCCGGCATCGTCTCGTGGTTTTATGTGCTGGCCCATGACAGCCGGGTGGTGGCGGAAGAAGAATCCTCGCGCCAGAACACGCTGCTGCTCAAAGAAATCGCAGCCCACAAGAAAACCGATGCCGCCCTGCAGAAGGCCAAGGAAACGGCAGAAGCCGCCAACCGCGCCAAAAGCCGCTATGTTGTCGGCCTCAGCCACGAGCTGCGCACGCCGCTCAACGCCGTCATGGGTTATGCGCAGATTCTTGAGCGCGACGAGAGCATCCCTGCCCCGCGCCAATCCGCCATCAAGGTGATCAAGCGCTCGGCCGACCACCTCTCCGGCCTCATCGACGGGCTGCTGGATATTTCCAAGATTGAGGCCGGCCGGTTGCAGGTCTATTCGAACGAGATCAACATCCAGGAGTTTCTCGACCAGATCGTCGAGATGTTTCGCCCGCAGGCGCAGGCGAAGGGCCTGACCTTCACCCATATCCGCGCCCGCAGCCTGCCGCATTATGTGCGAAGCGACGAAAAGCGCCTGCGCCAGATCCTCGTCAATCTCCTCTCCAACGCCATCAAGTTTACCGACCAGGGCACCGTCACCTTCGAGGTCGCCTATCGCAGTCAGGTCGCTACTTTTACCGTGTCCGATACCGGGCGCGGCATTGCCGAAAAGGACCTGCCGCGCATCTACGAGCCGTTCCAGCGGGGCGAGGCGGAAAACATTCGGCCAATGCCGGGGCTTGGCCTTGGCCTCACCATCACCCAGCTTCTGACCAATACGCTGGGCGGCGAGATTTCGGTAAAAAGCAAAAAAGACGAAGGCTCAACCTTTCGCGTCCGCCTGATGCTCTCGGCCATCGACCGGCCAAGCACGATGCCCGCGCCGGAAAAGAAGATCGTCTCCTATACCGGCCCGCGCCGCACGCTTGTTGTGGTTGACGATAACGAGGACCACCGCGACCTGATGCGCGAAGTGCTGTCGCCGCTCGATTTCGTCGTGCTGACGGCCAATGGCGCCACCGAATGCCTCACACTGATCGAAGGCGTGAAGCCGGATCTTTTCCTCGTCGACATCCTGATGCCCGGCATGAACGGCTGGCAGCTGGTGGAGCGCTTGCGCGAAAGCGGCCAGACGGCGCCGATCCTGATGCTGTCAGCCAATATCGGCGATGGCGCGAGCACCATCCGCGACGGCGATGGCCATAGCGATACGATTGCAAAACCCGTCGATATCCGCCAGCTCTCCGACAAGCTGGCGCTGCATCTTGGCCTCACCTGGATCTACGAGGGCGACGTTGAACCCGAACCGCCGCCGCCGGTTCCGGTGCTCAAAAGCCCCGGCGAAACGCATCTGCAGGACCTGATCCAGCTCGGCGAAATCGGTTATGTCCGCGGCATCGAGGCAAAACTGGCCGATCTCGACAAACTGCCGGAAAACCAGCCCTTTACCACGGCGGCCGGGGCCTATATCCAGTCCTTCGATCTGGCGGGATATCTCAGCTTCCTCAACCGGTTCCGCGAGGAAAGGGTCGCCGACGATGCCTGACATGAAGAGCGAGCAGCCCCGCGACATCGTGCTTCTGGTGGATGACAGTCCCGAGGCGCTGGGTTTCTTGACCGAAGCGCTGGAGCAATCCGGCTTTTCCGTGCTGATCGCCACATCCGGCCAATCGGCGCTCAACATTGTCGAGCGTATCACGCCCGACCTCATCCTGCTCGATGCCGTGATGCCGGCCATGGACGGTTTTGCCACCTGCCGGCGGCTGAAGGCCAATCCGGCCGTGTCACAGGTGCCGGTGATCTTCATGACGGGGCTGACCGAAACCGAACATGTGGTCAATGCGCTCGATTGCGGCGGTGTGGATTACCTCACCAAGCCGATCAATATCGACGAGTTGCGCGCGCGCATCCGCGTGCATCTGTCGAACGCCCGCTCCGCCCAGAGCGCGCGTGTGGCACTGGATGCCGCCGGCCGGCACCTGCTGGCGGTGAAGGGAAATGGCCAGCTGCACTGGTCCACCCCGCAGGCAACGCGCCTCATCAACGCGGCAACCGGCAGCGATGACGGGCTTGATATCGTCGTGCAGCATATTGCAGCCTGGATGGGCGGCCGTGAAAAACCGGGCTTTTCCCGCGATGCCTCGTTTGCCTTCACAAAGGCCGGCGAAGCCAGCCTGCAATTTGCCTTCCTCGGCGCCATCGGGGCCGACGAATATCTGTTTCGTGTGACCGGCCAGAACAACCGCGCCGACGATGCGGTGCTGCGCGAGCATTTTCCGCTGACGACACGCGAATCCGAAGTGCTGCTGTGGATTGCCAAGGGCAAGTCCAACAAGGATATCGGCGATATCCTCGGGCTTTCGGCGCGCACCGTGAACAAACATCTGGAACAGATCTATGTGAAGCTCGGTGTTGAAAACCGGGCGTCTGCGGCAGTAAAGGCCGCCCATGTGCTGCACGAAGTCTAAACCGCGAGCGCCCGAGATGCGATCAGGCCCGCGATAGTGCTGCGGACCTGATGTGGACTATGAAGGGCCGCAGGCGGCCGGGCTTCAGGCGAAAGCCGGGCGGCGGGTGCGGCGAAACAGAAGTACGACAGTGAACGTGCCGGTCAGCACCGTCAAAGGAACCAGCGCAAACATCACCTGCGTCGGCGTTGCCCCGGCCGCCACCAGAAGGCCGGTGAACAGCGGTCCGGCGATGGAGCCGAGGCGCCCGACGGCAATCGCGATGCCGACGCCGGTGCCGCGGATCTCGAAGGGATAACATTGCGGCGCCGTGGCATAAAGAATAGCCTGCATGCAGAGGATCGCGCCTCCCACGAGTACGCCCCCCACCAGCATCAGCACCAGTTCAGCCGGCAGAATGCCGAGCATGATGAGCGCTGCAGCCGAGGCAGCAAAGGCAAGAAGCACCGGGATCACCGGCCGTGGGCTGTCAAAGATGCGACCGCCGATCAGGCTGCCCGCCACGCCGCCGACATTAAACAGCAACTGCACGAGGGATGCCTCGTTTTTGGTCAGGCCGCGGGCGACGAGCAGTTGCGGCATCCAGTTGAGAAGCACATAAACGACCATGAGGCCGAGGAAGAAGGAAAGCCACAGAAGCAACGTCCCCACAAGCGTTTCCGGCTGGAACAGGGTGCGAAGACGCACGGTCGCGGCAGACGCCTTCTGGCGCACCACGGCCAGCGGTGGCAACATGACCTGTACGAAGGGTGCGAGCAGCAGCGGCATCAGCCCGCCCACCAGAAAGATGCTGTGCCAGTCGTCGCCATGCAGGCCAAGCGTTGCAACGCCACTGGCAATGGCGCCACCGAGCGGCACGCCGGCATACATGATGGAAACTGCCCAGCCGCGACGGCCGGGCTCCACCGATTCCGCGGCGATATTGATGAGATTGGGCAAGGCGCCACCGAGGCCGACACCGGTCAGGATCCGCAGCACCAGCAACTGATCGAAACTGGTGGCGAAAATGGTTGCCACCGAAAAGATGCCGAAGGTCAAAAGCGAGAGCACAAGCCCCGTCCGGCGCCCCCATCGGTCGGCAATCCAGCCTCCGGACAGGGCGCCAAAAATCAGCCCGAATGTTGCCGAAGATAAAAAAAGCCCGATCTGCGGCGGCGTCAGGCCGAAGGCCGGTACAAGTTTCGGCACCGCGACGCCTGCGGCCTGCAAGTCAAATCCCTCGATTATGGCCGCCAGGAAGGCAAGCGTCAGCGCTCGCCCTCCGCGGGTGCGGAGCGCAATGGTGTTCGTCATCGTGAAATTCTCCCATCCTCGGGCAGGCTTGGAGCGGCCGCCACCTCCAGTGCCGTCGACCCCTCATCCAACTGGGTTCGCCGGCCAATCCCATCGCACCTCCTCCAAGGCACGGCCCTGTGCGGCAGCACGTTTTCGCAACGCTCGCATTTCAGGCAAGTGTCAAATTATTGCTATGCCTCATAACAGTCAACACACTTATCACGCGGGGAAACGGCATTCGATGTCCGACCTTGCAACCTGAAAATGGTACAGAGGAGACCGTTCATGTCTGGGTTCGTTATTCTCTCCGGCTGCTCGGGCGGCGGAAAGTCAACGCTTCTTGAGGAACTGCAGCGTCGCGGCTTTGCAACCGTGCCGGAGCCCGGGCGCCGTGTCGTGGTGCGGGAACTGGCATCCGGAGGCACGGCCCTCCCCTGGAGCGATCTTCCGGCCTTTGCGCGGCGCGCCATCACGCTCTCGATTGCGGATCGGGCGGCGATGGCCGACAAAACCGGCTGGGTGTTCTTTGATCGCGGGCTGGTGGATGCGGCGTCAGCCCTTGCCCATGCGACAGGCGATGACCGGGTGATGTTCGACCTCTGCCGCCAGCATCGTTACCACGGTCGGGTTTTCCTCACGCCGCCCTGGCCGGAAATCTATGTGACCGACGGGGAACGTCAGCACGGGTTTGAAGAGGCGGTGGCGGAATATGAGCGGCTATGCGCCGTCTATCCCACGCTCGGCTACGAGCCCGTCATCCTGCCCAGGACCTCGGTTTCGCAGCGTGCTGATTTCGTGCTCGCCCATCTCGCGAACTGATCCGGCGCATCGCCAGCCACGGCCGGACATGAAAAAGCCCGGCGCGAGCCGGGCTTTCCGTTGATATTGGCAGCGGTTTCCCGCCTGCCAAAAATCTTACATCTGGAAGTAGCTGTACTTGCCGTCAGCGCCCTTCTTCCACTCGTACATGACATAGTCAGGACGGGTGATGTCGCCCTTGGCGTCGAAGCCGATGTCGCCGATGGCGGTCTTGAACGGACCCTTGGCCTTCATCGCTTCAGCAACCTTGGTCGGATCATTGCTGCCAGCAGCCTTGGCGGCGTCAGCAAAGATCTGCAGGGCAGCGTAGGAATAGAGCGTGTAGGCTTCCGGCTCGAAGTTTGCAGCGCGGAACTTGGCCACGATGTCCTTGGCGTTCGGGTTCGTGCGCGGATCCGGCGGGAAGGTCATCAGCGTGCCGTTGACGGCGTCGCCGGCGATCGAGGCCAGTTCGTTGGAGGTGATGCCATCACCCGACATCAGCGGAGCCTTGAGGCCCTGGTCCGCCATCTGGCGCATCAGGAGACCGGCTTCGGTGTGCAGGCCGCCGAAATAAACGATGCCGACGCCGGCTTCCTTCATCTTCGACACGAGGGCGGAGAAGTCCTTGTCGCCGACGGTGATGCCTTCGTAGATGACTTCCTTGATGCCAAGCTTGTTCATGGCCTTCTTGGTTTCGTCGGCAAGACCCTGACCATAAGTGGTCTTGTCATGCACGACGGCAACCTTGGCGGTCTTGAACTTTGAAGCGATATATTCGCCGGCAACGGCACCCTGCTGGTCGTCACGACCGCAGGTGCGGAAGGTGTTCCACAGGCCCCGTTCGGTGAACTTCGGGTTGGTCGAGGCCGGTGTGATCTGCACGATGCCGTTTTCGGCATAGACTTCAGAGGCCGGGATCGAAACCGACGAGTTGAAGTGACCGACGACGAACTTCACGCCATCGGCTACAAACTTGTTGGCAACCGAAACGCCCTGCTTCGGGTCCGACACGTCGTCGCCGAGCACGATCTTGATCTTTTCGCCGTTGATGCCGCCGGCAGCATTGATGTCGGCTGCGGCCTGTTCGGCACCCTTCTGGAGCTGTGCGCCGAAGGCTGCGTTCGGACCCGTCAGCGGGCCACCGATGCCGACGAGGACATCGGCCCAGGCCGAACCACTGAATGCCATGACGGCTGTCAGTGCCACGGCCGAAAGAAGAGACTTCTTCATTGTGTTACTCCCAGTTTTTGAGCGGGTTTGAATTAAAACCTGCGCGAGACCCACCACACTCTCGCGCCGGAAACGTGTTCCCTGTTTATCGCAGTCTGAAGCCGAAAGCCTCAGCCTGTCAATTCTTCTTATGCCACGAAAAAGCAGAGCTTTTTTCGTAAAGCCAGTAGTAGTTTTCCACCATCTGGCGGGTGCGGCGATGACGGAAACCTGCTGTTGCCACGATCAGCAGCAGCACGACATCGAGCGCGTAGAAACCGATGCTGAGGAAAGGTCCCTGGAACAGCGAGAAATGCAGGAACCGCAGGAGGACGCCGAGCAGAAGCACGTAACCGATCACCATCGGATAATCCTTCCAGCTTTCGGCAACCGCCTTGCCGGTGCGCCAGGCCGTCCACAGTCCGATCATCAAGACGATGAACCGCAGGACATACCGCGCGCCGGTATCGCTTTCGAAAAAAAGTCCCTGCATCTCAAGCTCTCCCTGACGCTTGACGGAAAGACGGCAGGACGGGGTTTGTTGCCCCGGCCCGGATGGAGATGTGCGCGATCAATGCCGTCCACCTTCCAGATAGGCGGCCCGCACTTCCGGGTTGGCCAGCAGTTCCCGGCCCGATCCGCTCATGGTCACCTTGCCGTTCACCATCACATAGGCGCGGTGCGACAGTTTCAGCGCCGCAAAGGCGTTCTGCTCCACGAGGAAGACGGTCAGCCCCTCCTTCTCGTTCAGCACCTTGATCGCCTCGAAGATTTGCTTGACGATCAGCGGTGCAAGGCCCAGCGACGGCTCATCCAGCAGCAGAAGCTTTGGGCGGGCCATCAGCGCGCGACCGATGGAGAGCATCTGCTGCTCGCCACCCGACAGCGTTCCGCCGCGCTGGGACTGTCTTTCCTTGAGACGCGGAAACAGCGTGAAAATCTTTTCCACGTCCTCGTTGAAATATTTCAACTGGTCGAGACCGGCGCCCATCTGCAGGTTCTCATAGACCGTCATGCGCGGAAAGATGCGCCGTCCCTCGGGAGACTGGGCAATGCGCTGGCGGGCGATCAGATGCGTCGGCGTGCGGGTGATGTCGGTTCCGTCGAAGACGACGGTCCCGGTGCGCGCCTGCGGACTGCCGCAGATCGTCATCATCAGCGTTGACTTGCCGGCGCCGTTGGCGCCGATCAGGCTGACGATTTCACCCTTGTTGACCTCGATATCGACACCGGAGAGCGCACGGATATTGCCGTAATAGGTTTCGACGCCGCTGACCTTCAGGAGAGGTTCGGCTTTGATCGTGTTGACGGCCATCACAGCGTGCCCCCGTCGAGTTCTTCGGCAATGACTTCTTCCACCTCGTCGTCCTCAACGCCGAGATAGGCGGCAATCACCTTCGGATCGTTCTTGACGTGATCCGGGTTGCCGTCAGAAATCTTCTGCCCGTATTCCAGCACCACCACATGATCGGAAATTTCCATCACCACCGACATGTCATGTTCGATGAGCAGGATGGAGGTTCCGGTCTCATCGCGGATACCGTTCAAAAGCGTGTTGAGCGCCAGCGATTCGCGCGGGTTAAGGCCCGCGGCCGGCTCGTCGAGGCATAAAAGCTCCGGGCCGGTACACATGGCGCGGGCAATTTCCAGACGGCGCTGGGCACCGTAAGGAAGGTCGCCGGCGGGGTCATCGGCGCGGTCGGTGAGGTCTGCCCGTTCCAGCCAGTGGCGGGCAAGCTCGATCGAGGCTTCCGCCTCGCGCTTGTAGGAACCGAGGCCGATGAGGCCCATTACCGTGTAGCCAGACGCCTTCATCAGCTTGTTGTGCTGGGCGACCAGCAGGTTTTCAAGAACCGTGAGGCCTGAAAACAGCCGGATGTTCTGGAAGGTGCGCGCCACCTTGGCATGTTTGGTGATCTCGAAATCGGTGAGGCGTTCCAGCAGGAACTCCTTGCCGGCTTTCTGGCGCAGGGTGATCATGCCCATCGTCGGCTTGTAGAAGCCGGTGATGCAGTTGAAGACGGTCGTCTTGCCGGCGCCGTTCGGGCCGATCAGCGCGGTGATTTCGCCGCGCTTGACCTCCAGCGAGAGGTCGTTGATCGCCATCAGGCCGCCGAAGCGCATCGACAGATGCTCTACCTTGAGAATGGTATCCGAAGTCATGGTCTCATTTGCGGATGTCATCAGCCGTGACCTTCCTTGGTGAAGCTGCCGGATACGGACTTGCGCTCCTTGAGGAAGGCCGTGGGTTCACGCGAGCCGACGAAACCGCGTGGCTTGAACAGCATGACCACCACCATGGCCAGACCGAAGAGCAGCATGCGGTAAAGTTCCGGCGTGAAATCCGGCCCAAAAATGTGTTTCAGGAATTCCATCTCGCGCAGCGCCTCGGTGCCGCCGATCATGACGACGGCTGCAATGGCAATGCCGGTGAGCGAGCCCATGCCGCCGAGAACGACGATGGCCAGAATGACCGCCGATTCCAGGAAAACGAAGCTTTCCGGCGACACGAAACCCTGGCGGGCAGCAAAGAACGACCCGGCAAAGCCGCCGAACATCGCGCCGATGGCAAAGGCCGTCAGCTTGGTCTTGACCGTATCGATGCCGAGCGAACGGCAGGCGATCTCGTCCTCGCGCAGCGCTTCCCAGGCCCGGCCGATCGGCATGCGGCGCAGCCGGATCGTGACGTAAGCGGTGACCATGCAAAGCGCCAGGATCACGTAGAACAGGAAGATCTTGTAATAGGCCGAGGACATCGGCAGGGCAAACACCTTGGCGAAGTTGTTGGGGGCACCGACATCGAAGGAATAGATTCCGAAGATCGAAGCCTTGGCGACGCCGGAAATTCCCGCCGTACCGCCGGTGACTTCCGACCAGTTCATCAGCACGAGGCGGATGATTTCACCGAAGGCGAGCGTGACAATCGCCAGATAGTCGCCGCGCAGGCGCAGCACCGGGAAGCCGAGAATGATGCCCCAGAAGGCCGCCAGAATGCCCGCCATCGGCAGAAGCACCCAGAAGGACAGGCCAAAATGGTCCGACAGAAGCGCGTAGGAATAGGCGCCCACCGCATAAAAGGCGACATAACCGAGATCGAGCAGGCCGGCGAGGCCAACGACCACGTTCAGACCCCAGGCCAGCATCACGTAGATGAGGATCTGGATGCCGAAATTGTCGACGAATTTCAGCGAGCCCTGCACGCCATAGAGGGTGACGATAACAGGCGGATAGAGCACGAGCGCGATCATCGCGATCTTGAGGAAATGCCGGTGAAAGAAACCCTTGTCCTCGGACACTTCCAGAAGGCCGGACTTGGCCTTGCTCAGCTTGCGCCGATCAATGTTGGGGCGGATGAAACCGACGACGAGGAAGCGGCCGACGGCCGCAATCGCCACGAATACGGCCAGAAGGCCCCAGCGCATGCGCCAGACCAGCGCATTGTCGATGTTCTGGTAGGTTTCAACGCCGACATAAAGAAGGAACATGCCGAACGCCAGCAGGCCGGCAAAGAGGCCCTCGCGGAGCGCCTTCGCCATGAGGCCCGGCGCCGCATCGGTCGCCGGAGAATTTGCATTGCTCATGATGTTACACCTTCTCCACTTCAGGTCGGCCCAGAATGCCGGTCGGCTTGAAGATCAGAACGAAAGCGAGAATGGCAAAGGTCGCCACGTCCTTGTAGGCAATGGAGAAATAGGCCGACCACAGGGATTCGATGAGGCCGATCAGAAGGCCGCCGAGAACAGCACCCGGCAGCGAGCCGATGCCACCGAGAACGGCTGCGGTGAAGGCCTTGACGCCCGGAATGAAGCCATCGTTGAACGAGGCGACGCCGTAATACATGAGGTACATGGTGCCGGCGACGGCCGCGAGCGCGGCGCCCATGACGAAGGTGATCGAGATGGTGCGATCCACGTCGACGCCGAGCAGGGCTGCCATCTTGCGGTCCTGTTCCGTCGCACGCTGGGCGCGGCCGAGCGGCGTCTTGTTGACGATATACCAGAAGGCGGCGAGCAGCACGCTGGTGACGATGACGATGAGGATCTGCTTCAGCGACACGGTGATCGTGCCGAAGTGGTAGACATCATTGACCAGCGGCGGAACCGGCTTGTTGCGCGGGCCCTGCGTGACCTGGATGAAGTTCGACAGCACGATCGACATGCCGATCGCGGTGATCAGCGGCGCAAGGCGGAAGGAACCGCGCAAGGGACGGTAGGCGACACGCTCGATCGTCCAGTTCCACAGGCTCGTCACCAGCATGGCAACGACCAGCATGACCAGCAGCGCCAGCGCCACGGGAATACCGGCAAAAAACGAGGTGAGGATCAGGAAAACGATAAGGGCGGCAAAGCCGCCGAGCATGAAGATATCACCATGGGCAAAGTTGATCATGCCGATGATGCCGTAAACCATCGTGTAGCCAATTGCCACGAGGCCATAGATCGATCCAAGAGTCAGCCCGTTTAAGAGCTGCTGGATAAAATACTCCATATTTTTCCCCCGGGCGCGATTCGTTAAATTCGATCGTGCCTCTAGTCTGTGTGGCCCTTACGGGTTCTTAGGTTTTGTCGAATTGATACCGCTTTCACTTGAAATGTGAAGTCAAAAAGCCACAACCGCCACAGTTTCCCCGCACTTTCCCGTGCAATGCCGCAAATAAAATCATCAGCGCCATAAAAACGGCATCTGCTGATCATTTTGGCAGCGCTTCAGCCCCGCATCCGCTGACCATCCGGATCAAACAGGGCCTGCGTGATCAGGCGGGCCGGCAGCATTTCGCCGAGCACCTCGATCTGCCAGCCCTCACGCGTCGTCGCAAACTCCTTCGGCACATACCCCATGGCAACGGACACGCCGGAGGCATGGGCAAAACCGCCGGATGTGACCCAGCCGACAACCGAACCATGGATCGAGATCGGCTCATCACCGAGCACGTCTGCATCGTGCGCTTCCACGCCAAGGGTAATCAGCCGCAAGGTGCCGCCGGCCAGCTTTTCCTCTATCGCCCCCATCTTCCCAATAAAATTCACGTCTTTTTTCAAGGCAATGAACCGGCCAAGGCCTGCTTCCATCGGGCCATAAAGCGGGCGATATTCACGCGACCAGCTGCCAAAACCCTTTTCCAGCCTGAGCGCATTCAGCGCCCTGAGGCCAAACAGACGGATGTTGAACTCTTCCCCGGCCTGCATGAGAACCTCAAACAGGCTGCGCTGGTATTCCGGCCGCAGCCAGATCTCGTAGCCGAGATCACCGGTATAGCTCACGCGTCCAACGATTGCCGGCACCATGCCCAGCTCCATCTCGCGGATCGACATGAAGGGAAAGGCCTCGTTGGAGAGATCGAGATGGGTGAGTTTCTGCAGCACGGCGCGCGCCTTGGGGCCGGCAACCGACAGCCCGACGAGACCAAGGCCCAGCGCGCCGAGCACCACCGAACCGTCCTCCGGCAGATGCTCCTCGAACCAGCGCATGTGGTAATCCTCGGCAATGCCGGAGCCGATCAGCAAAAATTCGTCGCCATCCATGTTGGCGATGGTAAAATCGCCGATCAGCTTGCCCGCCTCGTTCAGCATCGGGGCGAGTGCCATGCTGCCGACGGAGGGAAGCCGACCGGCGAGCATGATATCCAGCCATTGGGCGGCCCCCTCGCCGCTCACCGAATATTTGGCAAAGCCCGAGGTTTCCATCAGGCCGACGCTGTCGCGCACAGCCTTGGCTTCCGCCCCCACCGTTTCGAAATCGCTGGAGCGGCGCCACGAGAACTTGTCCTCGACACCCTCTGGCGCAAACCACAGCGGCGTTTCAAGCCCGGCATAAGCGCCGAATACCGCCCCTTCCGCCTTCAGCCGGTCATAGATCGGCGTCGTCAGCAGCGGGCGGGCGGCGGGCAGTTCTTCGTTCGGATAACGGATGGAAAAGCGGCGCGAATAGTTTTCGCGCACCTTGGCATTGGTATAGGCGGGCGTTGCGTAATCGCCGAAACGGCAGACATCCATGGCAAACACGTCAAAGCCCGGATCGCCCTCGATGATCCAGTTGGCAAGCGCCAGCCCGACTCCGCCGCCCTGGCTGAAGCCGGCCATGACCGCGCAGGCCGACCAGTAATTGGTGAGCCCGCGCACCGGGCCTACCAGCGGATTGCCATCCGGCGAGAAGGTGAAGGGGCCGTTGACGATCTTTTTGATGCCGGCATTGTTGAAGGCAGGGAAATGGCGAAAGCCCACTTCCAGCTCGCCGCTGATCCGCTCCAGATCTTCGGGCAAAAGTTCAGGGCCAAAATCCCAGGGGGTTTCCAGCGGCGACCAGGGGCGGCAATCCTTTTCATAGGTCCCCATCAGCATGCCGTTGCGCTCCTGGCGGATATAGATCTCGCCGTCGAAATCGACGCAATGCATCAGTTCACGGCCGGTGGAGCGGTTGAACTCGATCACCTCGGGCATATCCTCGGTGATGAGATACATATGCTCCATGGCGAGAACCGGCAGTTCCACACCCACCATGCGGCCCACTTCGCGCGCCCAGAGGCCGGCGGCGTTCACCACATGCTCGGCATAGATATCACCCTTGTCGGTAATCACCCGCCAGCTGCCGTCTTCCAGCGGAATGAGGTTTTCGACCTTGGTGTGCAGGTAGATCTCGGCACCGTTCTTTTTGGCCGATTTCGCATAGGCATGGGTGGTGCCATAGGGATCGAGATGGCCTTCATGTGGATCAAAGACGGCACCGACGAACTGCTTGGGGTCCAGCAGCGGCATCATCTCATAGGCTTCTTCGGCAGAAATCAGCCGCGCCTCGCCGCCGGCATATTTGCCCTTGGCGAGCAGCGATTTCATCCAGTCGAAACGTTCAGGCGTTGCCGCCAGCATCAGGCCGGAGGTCATGTGCAGACCGATATCCTGACCGGAATACTCTTCGATCTCCTTGTAAAGCTCGACCGTGTATTTCTGCAGCTTGGCAACGTTCGGATCGCCGTTGATCGTGTGCATGCCGCCGGCCGCATGCCAGGTTGAGCCCGCCGTCAGCTCGGCCCGTTCCACCAGCACCACATCGGTCCAGCCGAATTTCGTCAGGTGATAAAGCACCGAACAGCCGACGACCCCCCCCCCGATGACGACGACTCTGGCATGGCTTTTCATGAATGGAGACTCCCTCTGCGAACAGAAATAGTTGGATCAGGCTCGGGCGGATATGCGACGTCCAAGAACCTTGTTCAGGACACATCGCATCTATTCGACAAGGATCGTATCGGCATCAGCGTAGGTGTGTGCGGACCTGTCTGATCCGGATATCTGCACGGCAGAAGGATAATCATCTCGTTCCGGGAAAGATACGGGAAATCAGGTGCGTGGCAATGTCGATGCGCAGGCGCAACTCCGCCTCAAGCGCTGATTTCTCAAGGTTCAGCATCAGCGCACGCAGATGAACACCGCCGAGAACAGTCGAGATGACCATATCCGCGAGAATACGGGGATCGACATCCGTCGGCAGTTTGAGGGACGGATCACTGGCGAGCACCTGCGTGACCTGATTGACCGTTTTTTCAATGCAATCGCGATAGAATTGTCCGGCCAGTTCCGGATATTTCAGCGATTCTGCGATAACCAGCCGCGTCAGCGTGATCTGCCGGGGCGACAGAATGATCGTCGCAAGCTCCCGCAGCATCCGGGCGAGCGTATCGGTGGCGCGCCCCGGCTGCGAGATCCCCTCGCTCACGGGCACCACATCATGGCTTTGCACCAGGGCGCTGAAAAGGGCAGCCTTGTCCGGATAGAATTTGTAGACCGTCTTTTTAGCCATGCCACAGGCGCGGGCCACCTCTTCCATTGTTGCATCGCCATAACCGAACTGTTCGAATACGCGCTCAGCACCCTGCAAGATCAACGACTTGCGATCATCGTCCGCAAGGCTGGGCGGCCGTCCTGCCTGTGAGGCTGAAGATACCATCGACTCATCCCTGGAAAAATCGGTTGACAAAAGGAAACGATAGCGTTTCCTTCGAACCAAAGGAAACGCAATCGTTTCCATGTCGGATTTCATCCTATACCTGGCTCGACGGACGAACTCATGCAACAGAAAAACACTTCCCTTGCGGTGTCCCTGGGCGCCGTCTGCGCCCTCGGTCCCTTCGCGACCGACATGTATGTGGCGGGCATGCCACGCATGGCGCAAGATCTGGCGACGACTGGCGCCCATATCCAGCTCAGCATGATGACCTATTTCATCGGCTTCACGATCGGCCAGCTGTTTTACGGCCCGGTGTCGGACAGGACCGGGCGAAAGCCGATGATCTATCTTGCGCTTTCCATCTTCATCCTAGCCTCGATAGGCTGCATGTTCAGCATGACAGCCAACCAGTTGCTGGGCTTGCGTTTCCTGCAGGGGATTGGCGGCTCGATCGGCATGGTGATTGCAACCGCATCGATCCGGGATGTCCATACCGGTCAGGCAGCCGCCAAGCTGATGTCTGTGGTCATGCTGGTCCTCAGCATTGCTCCCGTGCTTGCGCCACTGATGGGTGGCGTGCTTCTGCAATGGGGCAGTTGGCGCAACATTTTTGCGGTGCTGGCGGTGTTCGGCGCCCTGGTGGCGCTTGTCACCGCCACGATGCTTCCGGAAACCCGCATGCCGGAACTGCGCGTCATCAGCCGGCCCAGCGCCGCACTTCGCTGGTATGCAAGGCTGCTGGTTGCGCGCAACTTCATTCCCTATGCGGGAGCGCTTGCCTTGGCACAGGGCGGCTTCTTTGCCTATATCGCCGGGTCATCCTTTGTGCTGATCAATGTCTATGGCCTGACGCCCATGGCCTATGCGTTCATCTTCAGCCTCAACGCAATCGGCATCGGAATTGGCGCACAGGGCGCCTCCAAGGTCGCCTCGCGCATCGGCATCCGGGCGACGGTGAAACTGGGCTCTCTCCTTTATGCCGGAACCGGCATCATCCTCTTGACGATGCTGATTGCCGGTGCCGACAGTCTGCTCTCTGTCTGCAGTCTTTTGTTTGTCATGGTCATGGCGATCGGAAGCATCATGCCGACCTGCAACATTCTGGCAATGGAGGCGCAGGGCGCGATATCGGGAACAGCCGCGGCATTGCTCGGGGCGCTGGGTTTTGGCGCGGGCGCACTCGGCAGTTTTGCCATCGGTATCCTCGACGACGGAACCGCGTTGCCGTTGATCTTTGTCATGACGACCTGCGCTGTCGCAACGGCCGCGGTTGCCGTTCTGACCTTCGGTTCCTCCGAGATGACGCACGAAGCGACGGCCTGATGCCTCTTCAGGCGAACCCGGCCGTGAGTGCAAACTCGCGGCCCATCTCCTTGATCTCTTCGAATACGGTGCCTGAATAAGAGCGCGGCACGATAATCTCGAAGGCATCATCTGCGGTGCGGGCAAGATTGCCGGAAACGTGGGCGATCAGCATGGGCGCGGACATATTCAGCGCAAAAGCGTCCGGATGGAGATCGACCGCCACGCATTTGGCAAGGATCTTTCGAGCATGCGGGCCGTCGAGGCGCAGCAGCACGCGCCCGTCGCTGTCATCGAGGATGGCGGCGCCGGGGATGGCGTGAAGTGTGCGCATCAGGCTCTCCGGCGCCATCTCCTGCGAGACGGCCAGCCATTCGCCGGGGCCGCAGACCCGCTTGGAAACGCCATCCATCATGTCCAGCGCCAGATCCACATCGCTTTCGTGGCCGGCATGGGCCAGCACACAGGCAATGGCCGGACGGCGGAAGACAGAGAGATGGTTGGCGTTGGGCCTGGTTTCAAAGCCGGTGATATGGTCTTCCAGCACATGCCGGTGGGTGTAGGTGATCGACATCTTCGAAAATCCCCTCAAACCTGCAGTTTCAGATTGTCGGGATCGACAAAGACCGGCGAACACACCTCTGCCAGCACCTCGCTTTCGCGCAACCGGTCCCAGACAAGGACCTTTTCGCCAAGACGTTCGCGCCCGGATTTGAGCAGGGCAAGCGCGATATAGCGGCCAAGCGTCGGCGAATAACAGGCGGAGGACACAAAACCCTGATCGTTGGTGGTCGACGGCTTGGCGTTTTCCTTCAGGATATGCGCACCGGCCTTGATCTCGGCATCGGGCTCCACCGGCTTGAGGCCGACCATCTGCAGCCGGTCGGCGGCCGTCAGGCCAAAACGGGTGGAGAGGCGCTTGCCGATGAAATCCGGCTTCTGCATCGCCATCATGCGCCCAAGGCCGACATCGTCTGCGGTGGTGCGGCCGTCGAGTTCGCTGTGCGTGACATGGCCTTTTTCGATGCGCAGCACGTTCAGCGCTTCCACCCCATAGGCGCAGATGCCATCCTCGCGGCCGGCTTCCATCAGGTGATCGGCCACCGCCTCGCCATAACCTGCGGGCACGGCCAGTTCATAGGCGAGTTCACCGGAAAACGAGATGCGGAAGAGGCGCGCGGCAAGCCCGCCCTTCAGCGTGATCGCGCGGGCGGCAAGGAACGGGAATGCGGCATCGGACAAATCATCCTCCACCAGACGCTGCAGGATGATGCGGGCTTTTGGTCCGGCGAGCGACATCTGCGCCCAATGGTCGGTGGTGGAGGCAAAACGCACATCGAGATCGGCGAACAGAACCTGCGCGCAATAGTCCAGATGCGCCATGACCTCGGCCGCATAGGCGGTCGTGGTGGTCATCACGTAATGGTTTTCCGAAAGCCGGCTCACCGTGCCGTCATCGAAAACGATGCCGTCCTCGCGCAGCATCAGGCCATAACGGGCCTTGCCGATGGGAAGCTTCAGGAAGGCATTGCTGTAGACGCGGTTCAGAAATTCCGCCGCCTGCGTGCCAAAAATCTCGATCTTGCCGAGCGTCGAGACATCGCAGAGGCCGGCGTTTTCGCGCACGGTCAGCACTTCGCGGTCAACGGCTTCGCGCCAGGTCTTTTCGCCGAGGCGCGGAAACCAGGCGGAGCGATGCCAGAGGCCGGCCTCGACAAAGATCGCACCGTGTCTCGCCGCCCAGCCATGCAGCGGCGAGCGGCGGGTGGGGCGCGATTGCTCGGCGCGCGCCGTGCCCGCCAGAGCCCCGAAGGAGACCGGTGTGTAGAAGGGCCGGAAGGTGGTGGTGCCGACGACGGCCGGTGAGACACCGCGCATGCCGGCGACAAGCCCTACCGTGTTGATATTGCCAAGCTTGCCCTGATCGGTCGCCATTCCGGCGGTGGTATAACGCTTGGTGTGTTCGATATGGCCAAAAGCTTCGCGCTGCGACAGGCTCAAGTCGGCCACCGTCACGTCATTCTGGAAATCGACAAAGGCCTTGCCCTTCGAGCCCTGCACGTACCAGAGCGGCGAAAAGGCCGGATCATACTCACCTTCGACTTCAGGAATGTCAGCGTCATAAGCGGCAAAGCCCAGATCGCGGGCAAGCGCCATGGCCTTCTCCGCGCCATCTCTCAGGCAGGCCGACAGGCGATCAAGGCCGGCCGCAGCGCCCGCAGCGACAAAGCCAGCGCCGACATCGGGCGGCAGAAATGCCTGATGGGCCTCGCTCCACACCGGCTTTGCGCCGCGCTGGCACAGAAGATGCACGATGGGAGACCAGCCGCCGGACATCAGAAGCGCATCGCAATCGATCACCTCTTCGTGGCCGGAACGCTCCGCCACGAGGCCGGTGAGCCCGAGCCGCCCGCGCGTTGCCGTGACAGAAGCGCCGGACAGGATGCGCAGGCCTTCTCTCGCCAGATCCGCCTGCGCGGGGCCTGCATCCTTGCGTGGATCGATAATGGCTGTGACTTCGACGCCGGCTGCCGTCAGATCGGCTGCCGTGCGATAGCCGGAGCCGCCATTGGTAAACACGGCCACCTTGCGCCCGACGCCCACGCCATAACGGTTGAGATAGGTGCGCGCGGCACCCGCCGTCAGGATGCCGGGCCGGTCATTGCCGCCAAACACCAGCGGGCGTTCCTCGGCACCGGTCGCCAGAAGCGCGCGCTTGGCGACCATCCGCCAGACCCGCTCCACCGGCAGGTCCGGATCGGGCAGCGCCACATGTTTTTGGACCTTTTCGACCGCGCCGAACACCATGTCGTCATACCAGCCGAACACGGTGGTGCGCGCCATCAGCGTGACATTGGCAAGGCTTGCCAGTTCGGCGATGATGGCTGCGGCAAAATCTGCCGCCGGCAGGCCACCCACCACGGCGGTTTCCGACAAAAGCTGCCCGCCCAGCTGAAAATCCTCGTCGGCCAGAATGACGCGAAGACCGGCGCGCGCTGCGGCAAGAGCGGCCATCAACCCGGTCGGGCCGGCACCGATGACCAGCAGGTCGCAATGCGCCCAGGCCTTTTCATAACGGTCGGGATCGGGCTCCATCACCGCCCGGCCAAGGCCTGCGGCGCGGCGGATCAGCGGCTCATACACCTTTTCCCAGAAGGATGCCGGCCACATGAAGGTCTTGTAGTAGAAGCCGGCCGACAGGAAGGGCGACAACAGGCTGTTGACCGAACCGATATCATAGGCAAGCGAGGGCCAGCGGTTCTGGCTGGCAGCCGTCATCCCATCGTAAAGCTCGGCAACGGTGGCACGCGCATTGGGCTCGCTGCGGGCACCGGAGCCCACCGTCACCAATGCGTTCGGCTCGGCGGAACCGGCCGTCACGGGGCCGCGCGGGCGATGATATTTGAAACTGCGGCCCATCAGCATCTGGCCATTGGCCAGAAGCGCAGACGACAGCGTATCACCGGCAAAACCCTTGAGCGGCTTGCCATCGAAGGTAAAGCGCAGCGGCACCGCACGGTTGACGAGCCCGCCGGAAGACAGACGATGGGGGGTCATGCGAGGCCCTTTCCAGCGGAAGCCTGGGCGTCCTCTCCAGGGACAGCGGGACGCCTGAACACGGCGGCATCCGTGACCGACAGAACGGCATGGCTGACATTATCCCGCTCCACCACCAGAAAGCGCCGGCAACCGCCGACATGGTGCCAGTGCTCGAAGATGACGCCCTTCACATTGTCGCGCAGATAGACATAGGCATGCCAGGCTTCATCCGGCGCATGGGAGGCTGGACGCTGAGGCAAGGCATCACCGCGAACGGTGAATTCTTCCTTGGGACGAACCCCGCAATGGGGACAGGTGATCAGGCTTGCCATGGTAAAAACTCGTCAATGCAGGGTCGTGCGGGTTCGGCTAATGCAGGTTCGCCTAATGCAGATTCGGTTGCGGCCCCTTGCCGCCTTCGTCGATGGCAAGGCCGCGCTCGAAGCGGTCGAGCCGCAGGAATCGCGCCGTATAATGCGGCTCGTCCCTTGCGATCAGATGGGCAAAACAGAAGCCGGAGGCGGGCGTCGCCTTGAAGCCGCCGTAACACCAGCCGCAGTTCAGATAGAGATTGTCGATCGGCGTCTTGTCGATGATCGGCGATCCATCCATCGACATGTCCATGACGCCACCCCAGGCACGCAGCACTTTGACGCGCGAGAGGCCGGGAATTAGCGACACGCCCTCCTCGATGGTGCTTTCCACCATCGCCAGATTGCCGCGCTGCGCATAGGAGGAATAATAATCGATGTCGGCCCCGAAGACCAAGCCGCCCTTGTCCGACTGCGAGATATAGAAGTGTCCGGCGCCATAGGTGATGACATTGTGGATGACCGGCTTCAGGCCTTCCGACACGAAAGCCTGCAGCACATGCGTTTCGATAGGAAGCCGAAGCCCGGCCATCTGGCCGGTCACCGAGGTGTGGCCGGCGGTGGCCAGCGCCAGCTTGTTGCAGCCGATGAAGCCCTTTGACGTCTCGACGCCGAGAACCCTGCCCGTCTCGTCGCGGCGGATGCCGCTTACCTCGCAGTGCTGGATCAGGTCGACGCCGCGCTGATCTGCGCCGCGTGCATACCCCCAGGCGACCGCATCGTGGCGGGCGGTACCGCCGCGCTTTTGCAGCAGGCCACCCATGATCGGAAAACGCGCGTGGTCGAAATTGAGATAGGGCATCGACTTCTTCACCGCGTCGCGATCCAGAAGCTCTGCATGCACGCCATGCATCATCATGGCATTGCCACGCCTCGCATAGGCATCACGCTGGCCATCGGAGTGGAAGAGGTTGATCACGCCGCGTTGGGAGACCATGGCATTATAGTTGAAATCCTGCTCCAGCCCTTCCCACAGCTTCATGGAAAACTCGTAGAAGGGCTCATTGCCTTCCAGCAGGTAATTCGAGCGGATGATGGTGGTGTTTCGCCCGACATTGCCGGAGCCGATATATCCCTTTTCCAAGACCGCGATATTGGTGATGCCGAATTCCTTGGCGAGATAATAGGCGGTGGACAGGCCATGCCCGCCGCCGCCGACGATGATCACATCATAATGCGCCTTCGGCTGCGGCTCGCGCCAGGCCGGTTTCCAGTGGCGGTTGCCGGAAAAGGCGTGCCGGACGATGTCTAGGGCGGAGTAACGCATGCGGGGTCCTGTCTCGAATATCGTCGCCACCTTCGCATATGCAATACAAAGGACAAGGGCATTCGCAAGGCCCTTGCGCGCCGTCCACGACCGATGTTCCAGGCTGGCCATGCGCGCACGCGCGATTCCACTTAGCCTGAATGCCCCTTGTTATCCGTCGACGGGCATGAACTCGAAGGCTGCGCCAACAGTTTCAACCGCTTGACTGCGTCTGCGTCCCCACAGGGGACTGAGCCCTTAGAATGGCCGCGACACACGGGGAGATCACGCCATGGCCGACACGACACCGAACCTCAGACTGCCCTATATCCTGCCCTCGCAGGCGCAAAAACACGTCACGCACAACGAGGCGCTGCTTCGGCTCGACACACTGGTGCAGCTTGCAATCGAATATGATGGAACGAGCCCTCCGGCGACACCGGTCGAAGGACTGCATTACGCCGTGACAACAGGCGCAACCGGGGCCTGGAGCGGCCGCCAGGGCACCATCGCCACCTATCAGGATGGCGCCTGGAGCTTTCTGCAGCCAAACACCGGTTTTCTCGCTTGGTTTAAGTCGCTTTCAGCAATCCGGGCCTTTTCGGGGAGCACCTGGGTCACCCCCGGCCTGCCCGACATCCTCACACCCGCACGGCTTGGCATCAGCGCGACGCCGGATGACAGCAACCGGCTGTCGGTCTCCTCTGCCGCCTCGCTTTTCAACAATGCCGGTGCCGGGCACCAGTTGAAGATCAACAAGGCAGCGGTTGGCGATACCGCCTCGCTGCTTTTCCAGAGCGGCTGGTCGGGCCGGGCGGAAATGGGCCTTGCCGGCAATGACCAGTTTGCCGTGAAGGTGAGCGCCGACGGCGGCAGCTGGAAAACCGGCATAAGCTTTGATGGCGCCGGCCGGCCGAGTTTTCCCAACCGGCCGCTTGCCCGCGCCCATCGCGCCACCGGCACATCAAGTCCCGCCTCCGGCGCCTCCACCGGCTTTACCACGCTTGCGCTCGAGCAGGGCGGCGTCACGCTTGGCGCTGCCGTGACCGGCGGCGGCAATACGCTGGTGGTGCCTGCAAGCGGGATCTACAAACTGACGATGATGGTGTCCGTCACCTCGTCTTCCGGCCACACCGCAAGCCTCCGGCGCAATGCCTCGACAACGCTCATCAGCCTCAGCCTTCCCTCGGCCGCCCCCCTCACCGTCTGCGCGTCAACGCTCGCTTCGTTGACGCAAGGCGATACCCTCACCTTCCTGCACGCAGGCACTGCGGTTCTGGATGAGGGTGCCGGACGCACGGAACTGTCGCTGCAGATGATCTGACAGCGCCACATCGTCTTAAAAAATGCAGACCCGGCCGGGTTTTCCACCGCCAAATCCGGCCGGGGCGGCAGATCATCGTTCCTTGAAAACCACTGTTAAAATGCAGCATAAACCTTGCTGCGCCGCAGTCAAACCGTTCGAAAGAACATTCTAATCTTACGAAACACACAATGGCGGCGATGAATTGCGAAAAAAACGCGAAAGAATTGTGTTCGCAATGCGGTTTCCTGCAAAACGAGGTTTCCATTTAGTCAAATGTTAAAACTGCGGGGCTACGGTCGCCCATGTGGTCTTGTGTAGTGTAGAGAGTCCAATGACCGAAATGATCCGGCCTCGAGTTAAATATGTCATCGGCCCCGATGGCAGCCCCCTGACGATTGCGGACCTTCCGCCGGCCAATACGCGCCGCTGGGTGATCCGTCGCAAGGCGGAGGTGGTTGCAGCGGTGCGCGGTGGCCTGTTGAGCCTCGAGGAAGCTTGCGAGCGTTACACCCTGACGGTGGAAGAATTCCTGTCCTGGCAGTCGTCGATCAACGACCACGGCCTTGCAGGCTTGAGAACAACGCGGATCCAGCAGTACCGCCACTAGTTCAGGCCGTTCGCATACCGCCACCGACCGTCTTTGCTGTCCTCCGGAGCCCGTCTCCCGAGGGGGCTTAGCGCATGTCGGTCTCTGACCGGTTCTCAGCGGCCATCGATGCAAAGGGTGACAAGACCCCGGTCATGATGGCTGAACCTGCATAGAACCACAGACCCGGCTGGGCGACGGCTGTCGCCAGCCCACTCTTCTTGGCCGCGAAGATCGCGATCGCCACCAGCATCACGTCCATCATAGACCACTTAGACAGATGCGGCAGCGCGCGGCCGAAAATCCCCAACCGATCCCGACCTTGCCGGAGGAGCCCCGCCTCCGTTGAAAGCACGAGCACAAGCTTGGCTGCGGGAAATGCGATGGAAAAAAGCGCAATCAGCAGCGCCAGCCCCCAGTCGCCCTCTTCAACAAGCCCTGAGACCAGATCGATCAGCGACGGCGTCTGGCTGAACAGGAAAAGCCGGTCGATCTGAAGGATCGGCAGAGAAATCCCAAGCAGAAGAAAAACGGCCGACACCAGCAGCAGCCCCAGGCGCAGCTTGACCATGCCCCCTCCTCTTCTCTGTCGTCTTGCCCGGGCTGTCGTTCAGCCACCTGCCCTCCGGCACACCCTGCCGGACATGCGGCTGGCATAATGGCGCTTTTGTCCTACATCATGAGGATGACGGACAAAACAAGGGGCAGCGTTATGAAGATTACCGAAGACACGCATTCCACCGGTGGCGCCTACCGCGCCGATCTGGATGGGGCCAAGGCGGAAATGACGTTTTCGCGCGCCTCGCCACATCTGATCATCATCGATCACACGCAGGTGGACGATGCCCTTCGCGGCAAGGGCGTCGGGCAGGCGCTGGCGGTGCATGCGGTGGAGGCTGCACGGGCGGGGGGCTGGAAGATCATTCCGCTGTGCCCTTTCTTCAAGGCACAGCTGGAGCGTCACCCTGACTGGCAGGATGTGATCAACCGCTGAGCGGCGGGCGCAGGTGCGCCTTCGTCGCGCGCACGCTCAAAAAGCGTCCACGCAACGGGTTTAGAAAACGGACGTGCGAGACCCCGCGTCAGGCGCGGGCGCGCATGCCGCCGTCACGTTCTTCCAAGGCCGTTGCCTTGGAAAGTTCGGCTTGCGCCTCTTCGAGCGCCAGGTCGGCACTTTCCTGCTGGACGCGCAATTCGCGGATCGAAACCTGCAGATTGTCTGCCCGCTGACGGGCCGCCTTGGCAAAAGTCGGATAAGCGAAATGATTCGGGTCTGTGATTCCCGATTTCTTTTCTTCGAGCGAGATCTGGTGTTCCAGCTCTTTCGACATACGTTCGAATTCCGCCATCATCAGCTGTAACTGCTGCAACTGGCGGCGCTTTTCATTCACCTGAAATTCTTTCAGGCGCACAAGGCTGTCACGCGTCTTCATACGCAATACTCCCGTGGATAGCGAGACCCCGGCTATGTTCCCATTTCCCCCTGAGTCCGACCTGCAACAGTTCGGACTGAAAAATTGCCGCGCCGTTAATAAATTGGGCGCCGCGGTAACCTTTCATTTACGGGCATCGTTAATGATAGGGACGATCGTTTAAGGGTCCGTAAATGCCATGGTCGATTTCGACCGACGACAATGATGAGTCGTATGAATCACTTGGGAGGAATTCCTCACAAAATGAATCAGGTATGGCGCTGGCAGATTCACATGATAAATCAGGCGAATACCAAGTTTGTTTAACGAATTCCTGTGCCTTGCCAAAGGGAGTCAGAGTTTGTTAACCAATTGGTGTCAGCTTCCAAATCAGGCAACGTCTGGATCCGTCTCGCGTTAGGGGGCCATTCACACCTTCGCGGCGGTAAAGGGGAAAATTATGCGGGTTCTACTCATCGAAGATGACAGCGCGACTGCCCAGAGCATCGAGCTGATGCTGAAGTCGGAAAGCTTCAATGTGTATACGACGGATCTCGGGGAAGAGGGCGTCGACCTCGGCAAGCTGTACGATTACGATATCATTCTGCTTGACCTCAACCTGCCGGACATGTCCGGCTACGAGGTTCTGCGCACACTGCGTCTGTCCAAGGTCAAAACACCGATCCTGATCCTGTCCGGCATGGCCGGCATCGAGGATAAGGTTCGGGGTCTCGGCTTCGGCGCAGACGACTACATGACCAAGCCGTTCCACAAGGACGAGCTTGTTGCACGCATCCATGCCATCGTCCGTCGTTCGAAGGGCCATGCCCAGTCGATCATCATCACGGGCGAGCTGATCGTGAACCTCGACGCGAAAACCGTCGAAGTGGGCGGCCAGCGGGTTCACCTGACCGGCAAGGAATATCAGATGCTGGAACTGCTCTCGCTGCGCAAGGGCACCACTCTGACCAAGGAAATGTTCCTCAACCACCTCTATGGTGGGATGGACGAACCGGAACTGAAAATCATCGACGTGTTCATCTGCAAGCTTCGCAAGAAGCTGGCAAACGCCGCAGGCGGCGCGAACTACATCGAAACCGTCTGGGGCCGCGGCTACGTGCTGCGCGAACCGGATGGCGGCGAATACGCCGAAACGGCCTGATCTTTCTACCCCACTGGATCCGCGATCAGTCAAACGTCCGAGATTTTCATCTCGGACGTTTTTCGTTGTGGCTGGCGTCTTGTCAGGAGGATGACGGCCGGCGGCCAAGGCCGCACGCAAAAGCGCGAGCGCCGGATGGCGTCAAAGGCCGGGGTATCAAAGCAGGGCCTCAGGC
The DNA here is from genome assembly GCF_058242805.1 of Neorhizobium sp. PAMB6716. Taxonomy (NCBI): domain Bacteria; kingdom Pseudomonadati; phylum Pseudomonadota; class Alphaproteobacteria; order Hyphomicrobiales; family Rhizobiaceae; genus Neorhizobium; species Neorhizobium sp. PAMB6716. The sequence goes on along the minus strand of NZ_CM177835.1, from coordinate 516,406 downwards.
GGCTGCGGAAAAGCCGGAAAACACCGCAGACAGGATCTTGCGGTCGAACGGCTTCAGCAGGAAATCGTCGGCGCCGGCGCGCTTGCCCATCATCATCTTTTTGAGGTCTGCCTCGATGACGCAGTAATAGATGCGCACGCGGTTGGCGCCCGGCAGGGATTTGACCTGCGTGATGAGTTCGAGCGCGCCCTCAAGACCCGCATCGACGATCAGGATCGCCGGCAGTTCGGCCTGGCAACGCATCAGCGCCTCCCGGTCACCGGAGGCTTCCGTCACGAGGAAACCCAGCTCGGACAGAATGCGCTTGGCAACCGTGCGAACGATATCGGAACTGTCGGCAATCATCAGGCGCTGCATCGCGTTCCCTCCCAGAACGATAACGGAAAGCCCCCGCCATGGAGGGCTTCCCGTAACGATAGGAGCAGCTCGCTAAGGAACTGTTACCGGACGCGAGGGGCGCGGCGTGTAATCTGTCAGGCCGTCGGAATTTCGGCGATGAAGACGATGTTGTCGTCATTCACCACATGGCGCAGCTCCATGCCGCATTCTTCCGAAAGAAGCACGGTGTAATAAGGCTGGATGGTGTGGGCGTCGGCCAGTTCCTCGGCGGTGCCATTGCACAGCTCGACGAATTTCGGCGGCAGGCGCAGCATGCGTCCCTTAACCGTCAGCGAAAATTTCGCGTCAGTCTCCGGCTTTTCCAGAACCACATCGATGCTGCCGCCACGCGGAATGGCGCTATAGGCGACCATGAACAGATTGAGCAGCAGCTTGACGCGGTTTTTTGGGATGATCGCACGCGGGCCACTCCAGGAGACTTCCGTCTTCTTTTCGGCAGCGGCAAAATCCTTGGCGGCCTTTTCGGCCTCGCCCGTATCGATGGAGGCCCCGACGGAGCCGGAGGCACCGAAGGCGAGACGGGCAAATTTGAGACGCACGGAGGCGTTCTGCGCCGAGGTGCGGATGAGGTCCAGCGCGTCCTCGTCGGCACCGCCCTCGTCCAGCAGTTCAAGGCCATTGCAGATCGCACCGACCGGCGAAATCACATCATGGCAGACGCGACTGCACAGGAGCGCTGCCAGATCGGGACCGGTGAGGATAAGGTTCGGATTCTTCGGCATCTGATTTTCCCGGGTGTAGCCACGATGTTGATCGGCTATGTCTCACGACAATGTTGCGTGAAGGTGGCTCTTTCTTGAATTCACCTTCTGTCGCCGCCATAAAGACACCATTTTTGGTAAACCGGTTGTTAACGGGATGGTCTCAAGATGGCTCAGCCGCAATCTGAGGCACCAATTGATTAAAAAAACGGACAGGCCCCATGCGCTTCGACACAATCTTTGCCCTCGCTCGACTGCTCATCCTGCCAATTCTGGCTGTCACGGCCGCTGCGCCAGCACAGGCACAGCAGCGATCCGGTGAACAATATACGCTGCAAGAGATCGTCGATGCCGGTCACGGCTTCTTCGGCAACACCACCGGCGGGTTGGCCAAGGTTGTCGAAAAGGCCTTCCAGCAATACGGCCTGCCGAACGGCTATGTGCTCGGCCAGGAAGGCTCCGGTGCCTTCATTGCCGGCCTCACCTATGGCGAAGGCGAGCTTTATACCAAGAATGCCGGCAATCATCCGGTCTTCTGGCAGGGCCCTTCGCTCGGCATCGATTACGGTGGCCAGGGCGCCCGCGCCATGATGCTGGTTTATAACCTGCCGGCCGTCCAGAACCTCTATGCGCGCTACGGCGGTGTTAGCGGCTCGGCCTTCGTGGTGGCCGGCGTCGGCATGACGGCGCTGCGCAACAACGACGTGCTGGTCGTACCGATCCGCACCGGCGTCGGCGCCCGCCTCGGCGTGAATGTCGGTTATCTGAAATTTACCCAGGCGCCGACCTGGAACCCCTTCTGATCCGGTTTCGCCCGCCAGGCCCCATCGGCATGATGTCAAATCGTGCCCGGCCTGACGTTCCTGTTGCCTATCTCCTATCGATATTCTAGCTGTAGCTGAATTTAGATTGTTCTGAAATAACCGACCGCAGGGTGGACCGCACGTGATCCAGTTCGCGCTTCTCTATGGACTGGGCTTTCTCAGCGCCACACTCCTGGTCTTGGTGCTGGCGCCCGCCGTCCATCGCCGCGTCGTGCGCTACACGGAAAACCGCCTGAAGGCGACGATGCCGATCAGCCCGGCGGAAGTGCGCGCCCAGCGCGACATGGCGCGGGCCGTTTATGCTGCCGAAAATGCCCGCACACGGCAGGAGTTGACCGAGGAGCGCGATCGCAATGTCTCGCTGCAACTGCGCTTCGACCGGCTGAGCGGCGAGGCAGCACACCTGCATGCCAGCCATCACGACATGCAGATCCAGGTGAGCGACATGAGCGTGGAAGCCGCCGACCTGCGCTCCAGGCTCCGGCGCGAGGAAGGCCTGATCCAGCAGTTGAAGCAGTCGCTGGCGACCGTGGAAATGACGGTGGCGACCAAGAACGCTGAAATCGACACGCTGCGCAAGCGCATCCAGAAGCTGACCGGCGATCTCGACCACCTGAACATCGATCTCTCCACCCGCGACAGTACCGCCGACAGCCTGAAGCAGCGCGCGGCGGCACTGCGTGAAGAGCGCGAAGTGCTGCGCAACGACCTGAAGCTGATGACCACCCGCGCCAGGGATGCTGAGCAACGCCTGGCGCAGGAGGAAGCCCGCGCCGTGCGGCTTGAGGAAAAGCTGATGCGCGAAATCGCCCAGAAGGCCGACACGCAGGAGGCGCTCGATCGCCGGCTGCAGGAAATCGAGCAATTGCGCGGCCGCAGTGGCGCGGACGACGGCGAATGGCGCGAGCCGGTGACCGGCAGTTATCCCCTGCCCCGCAAGAAGATAGCAGCCGTCGAAAAACACGCGCTGACGGCGCGCAAGCGCCGCACCGGCAAACAGAGCCCTGAAGACAGCACGCCTGCATCCACCGCCGATCGGAGCGACCCATCCATGCCCGACCTCAGCCCGTTTGAAGACGATATCCGCGCCCGCAGTGCAGCCTTGGGCGCCGAGCTTTCCCGCCCTGCCCCGCCCGAGGCGGATGAAGCGCTGCGGCGGGAACTGGCAACAATTGCCGCCGACATGGTGGCGCTGACGGCGGTTGCCGAAGGTCCGACCTCGCCGATCATCGCCATTCTGGATCAGGATGCAGCGGCCGGCGAGGACGACCGCACGCAGGATCCTGAAGCGGTTGATGCAAAAAGCCTTGCCGCCCGCGCCCGCCAGTCTCTGGAGAGGATGCAGGCGTCCGACGCCTGATTGACCGAACGCACCAGTGTCGCCGCTTCAGATGATGCCTTGAAGCCTTGAAATCTCGTAGAGCGCGATGCCGGTTGCCGTTGCGGCATTCAGGCTGTCGAGGCCGGGCATCTGCGGAATGCGGGCGTTGCGGAAACGAGCGAGAACTTCGGCCGGCAGCCCCTCGCCTTCGGTGCCCGTCACCAGCGCAATGCGCCGGTCGGCCGGGATATGTCGGATATCGCTTTCCCCCTGCGGGGACAGGCCCCAGACGGCAAAACCTTTTGCATCAACGGCTTCGAGAAGCGACAGCGCGCTGCCGCCGCGCGCATAGGGCACCGAGAGCACCGAACCGACGGAGACGCGCAGCGCCTTGCGATAGAGCGGATCGCAGCAGGTTTCATCCAGCAGCACCGCCTGAGCCCCGAAGGCTGCGGCATTGCGAAAGATCGAGCCGATATTATCGTGGTTGGAAATGCCGCAGGCGACGATCACCAGCGCCGGCTCTTCTGCCCTGTCCAGCAATTGGCCGGCCGATGGCGGATCGGCCCGCCTGCCGAGCGCCAGCACGCCCCGGTGCAGGTGAAAGCCGGCAATCGCATCCAGCACACCGGCATCGGCAACGTAGACCGGGACTTCTGGCGCAAATTCCGCCAGGAGATCGGCAAGGCCCGCCACCCGGTTTTCCAGCAGCAGGATCTTTTCTGCACGGATCCCACTCTGCCGGTCATGAGCCAGCCTATGCGCCCTTGCCAGCATGCGCAGCACCACCGTGCCTTCCGCAATAAAGCCGCCGCCGCGCCCGACGAGATCGCGTTCCCGGATATCGCGAAATTCCGCAATACGCGGATCGGCGGGATCGGTGATGCGGATGAGCGGGCGGGCCTCTGTCACGGTCAGCGTTCGCCAACCGTCACGTCGGCGACGATTCGTCCGACCGCGAGATCGAAGATCAGCGCCTTGCGAACACCGTCCACCACGCCGTAAAACAGGATCTGGCTGCCGGAATTGGAAACCGACTGCACCTGAAAGCCCGGCGGCAGATGCGCGGTGACCGGGAGCGGCTGGTCGGCAGGCACGGCAAAACCGGCGGCAGTGGCCAGCGGCGCCTGCGTTTCCGAGGAATGGCGCACCTTGTAGACAACCGCCATCAACACCGCCATAAGGCTGACGAACATGATGCCACCGGACACGATCTGCAGGCGCACCATCTTGCGGCGGACGTTATCCATCACCGGATCGAGCGGCGGCTCTTCCTGTTGCTCGGGTTCGAGATTGGCCATCGGGCAGAAGTCCTTCGCTCTAACTGTCATCGGGATGAACATATGAACGACCCCTTTAACCAAGGCGCGACGCCAAGGAAAGTGCTGACTGCCGGCGAGGACGCGACAGGACGGCTGGATGCATGGCTGACATCGATGCTGGAGGGCGAGTTTTCCCGCAGTCGCCTGAAGGCGCTGATCGAACAAGGGGCGATCACGCTGAACGGCCAGACCTGCACCGAGCCGAAGAAAAAGATCGCCGTCGGCGACACGATCACCATCGACATGCCGGAACCGGAAGACCCGGAACCGAAAGGTGAAAACATTCCGATCGAGGTTCTCTACGAGGACGAAGACCTGATCGTGCTGGTGAAGCCCGCCGGCCTTGTCGTGCATCCCGGCGCCGGCAACTGGACGGGCACGCTGGTCAACGCCCTCATCCACCATTGCGCCGGCAGCCTGTCGGGCATCGGTGGCGTCAAGCGTCCGGGCATCGTACACCGGCTCGACAAGGAGACCAGCGGCGTGATGGTGGTGGCGAAAAACGACATCGCCCATCGGCATCTGGCGGCGCAATTTGCCGACCACGGCCGCACCGGCGATCTGGAGCGGGCCTATGTCGCGCTCGTCTGGGGCCGCCCCCGCCAGTTGCGCGGCACCATCGATGCGCCGCTTGGCCGCTCGGGTGCGGACCGCACCAAGCGCTCGGTCAAACGCGAGGATACCGACGATGCGCGCGAGGCGGTGACGCATTACGAAGTGACCGAGCGCTTTCATGAAAAGCCCGATTCGACCTGCCTTGCCTCGCTGGTGGAATGCCGGCTGGAAACCGGGCGCACCCACCAGATCCGCGTCCACATGGCCCATATCGGCCATCCGCTGATCGGCGATCCCGAATATGGCGCGGCCTTCAAGACCAAAGCCAACCTTCTGCCGGATGACGCAAAAGATGTGGTCAACCGCTTCCACCGACAGGCGCTGCACGCCTTCCTTCTCGCCTTCGAACATCCGCGCACCGGCGAGGTGATGGAGTTCAGGGCACCGGTGCCCGAGGATATGGAAGAACTGCTGATGGCGCTTCGCGCCTAAGCGACGCGCCTTTGTGACGGATCGCTCACTCAACGTGGGCGAGGTCCTGGCCGTCAAAAATCCTTGAAAGATCGTGAAATAACAACCATTGCGCGAATTTTACACTGAACGATCTGTCCCCAGTTCGGCGATCATAGGCGCCGCAATTTCGCTTTATTGTTCCATCCTCTTCAGCAAGCGCAACAACAGGCAAGATCCGACACGCTCTGCAGTCTAAAAATTGCAGAGCGCCGTCGGATACACCGTCTTCATTGCGAGATGAAATTGCAACCGAGGGTATTCAGGATGGATGGTCAGGATCGAAAATTCATTTTCGACGCGCTGCAAAGCATCGAAGGATATATCGACCCACCGGATGCGCTGGTGTTTTCCACTCTCCTGCACGCCCAGACGCGTCAGAACATGGCCGGCGCGCTGGCTGAAATCGGCGTCTATTACGGCCGCTCCTATTATCTCATGCGCAAGATCGCCGGCAACGATAGTCCGATCCTCGCCATAGACCTCTTCGATCAGGAGGCGGGTGCCGACGGACAGCCGCAGCAATATCAGCGTTTTCTGGAAAACGGCCGGCGGCTGGGGCTCTCGGTCGATGAAAATCTCGTCATTAAGGGCGACAGCACGCAGTTGCGGGCAAGCGACATTACCGACCGTGTGGGCGAAGTGCGCTTTTTCAGCATCGACGGCGGCCACCGCCTGCACCACGTGGCAGCCGACAGTGCGCTTGCCATGGCGACCCTTGCCGATCACGGCGTCATCGTTTTCGACGATACGTTCAACCCGGCATGGCCGGAGGTTACAGTGGGCGTTGCGGATTTCCTGCGCACGCACCAGGATCGCTTTTCCTGCTTCTGCATGACGAAATACAAGACCTATGTCTGCCGCACAGCCCATCGCGCCTTCTACAACGATATCATCGCGTCAGCCGCTGGCCTTGCCGCCTTCGAACAGACCGATACCGATTTCCTCGGATCGCGCGTCATTCGCCTTCACAACCCGATCGGTCGGCGTATGCTCTACGAATTGATGTGCCGATCCGGAATGCGGGCATTTTCCGAGCGCGCCTACCGGTAAGCGGTGATCCCAAGACCTTACGAAACCGTAACATCATAACGGGGACGTGACCGGCGCCAGCGCTTGAATCACCCTTTGGCTGCACTTATCTGTTAGCTTGATGGGTGCGGGGTCGAGGGAAAGACCCGCATCATACGGCTCGCCGAGCGGCTTATAACAGCCGAGGGAGCCGGAACACGATCAGAAGGGGGTGCTTTATGGCCCGCAATTCTCTGCCTTCGATTACTGCCGGCGAAGCTGGCCTTAATCGTTATCTCGATGAAATCCGCAAGTTTCCGATGCTGGAGCCCCAGAAGGAATACATGCTTGCCAAGCGTTACTCCGAACATGGGGATCGCGACGCCGCACATCAACTCGTCACCAGCCATTTGCGCCTCGTTGCCAAGATCGCCATGGGCTATCGCGGTTACGGTCTGCCGATCGGCGAAGTCGTGTCGGAGGGCAATGTCGGCCTGATGCAGGCGGTCAAGAAATTCGATCCGGAGCGCGGGTTCCGCCTGGCGACCTATGCCATGTGGTGGATCAAGGCCTCGATCCAGGAATACATCCTGCGCTCGTGGTCACTCGTAAAGATGGGCACGACCGCCAACCAGAAACGCCTGTTTTTCAACCTGCGCCGCCTTAAAGGTCGCATCCAGGCCATCGACGAAGGTGATCTGAAGCCCGACCAGGTGACGGAAATTGCTACCAAGCTGCGGGTCTCCGAGGAAGAAGTCGTCTCGATGAACCGCCGCCTGTCCGGTGACGCCTCGCTGAACGCACCGATCCGCGCTGCCGAAGGCGAGGCCGGCCAGTGGCAGGATTGGCTGGTGGACGAGCACGAAAGCCAGGAAGCCGTTCTCATCGAGCAGGACGAGCTGGAAACCCGTCGGCGCATGCTGGACAAGGCACTCAGCGTGCTCAACGAACGCGAGCGCCGCATCTTCGAGGCCCGCCGCCTGTCGGAAGATCCGGTGACGCTGGAGGAATTGTCCACCGAGTTCGACATCAGCCGCGAGCGCGTGCGCCAGATCGAAGTGCGTGCGTTTGAAAAGGTGCAGGAAGCGGTGCAGCGGGAAGCGCTGGCCCAGGCCAAGGCACTGAGAGTGGTTGACGCCTGATCCAGGTGTCCAGCGAGCGGCATGCCTCGCTTCCAATCGATAGCCATCAAAGCCCGGCCCGCGCCGGGCTTTTCCGTTTCTGCCGGTCGGTCCGTCAGGCCACCGTCACATCCTTGCCTTCGGCGTAGCGGCGCAGGCGCTCCTCGAGCGTGCCGGTATGCAGCTCGAACATGTGGTTGTCGTCGTCGTAGAAATAGATCGAGTGCCCCTCGCCTTCGACGCGGGCGCGCCCATCGCGCAGGTCAAGACCCAGCGCCTCGATGGCCGAGAGACGATCCGCCACTTCATCGTCGCGGATCTTGAATGCGACGTGGTTATAGCTTCGGGCCGTCACAGTGGCACCTTCCATGATGGCAATCCACACCTGCGCACTCCCCTCGCCGACGAGGAAAAACCGCTCCTTCGACAGGGAGAACTGCTGTGCGCTACCGTCATAGACCTTGCGCGCCTTCAGCACCGTCGTGAGGATTTCCTCCATACGGTCGAGGTTCTTAGTCACGAAGGTGATGTGGCTCAAACCGTACGCCATTGCTGCTCTCCCGCCTGCCAGAACCGCCCCTTGCAACAGCGACGGTTCCTTCCACCTTCGCCGCGATGATGGCGGCAGGATGACGTTTTGGAACACCGCACACGAAAAAATCCGCCGGGCAAACCCGGCGGATTTTTGAAAGAGTTTCAAGCTTTGGAGCGAGACCTTATTGGCCGCTCGGGGCAAGGGCTGCCCATTCGCTGATGGCCTGATCGAACGCCTTCACGCCTTCCGGACCCTTCTGCAATGTCAGAAGCGCGCGGCGGCCTGTGCCGTAGATGATCGGCACGTCCAGCCAGTTGCGGCTTTTCAGAAGTTCCATGTTGCGGGCACGTGCATCGGGGAAATCATTGAGCGCGATCATGTGGAAGTCCGGCGTGATCTTGGCCGGAACCGCAATCAAGGGATCGCCACGATCCTGCTCGGTGGCCTTCATCGAAATGCGCTGCACGCTTTCGATGGCGCCGCCCTCGAAATCAGCCGGAAGCGAGAAGACAAACTCGACCAGATGGCTTGCCGGAAGCGAGGCATCCGCATTGCGCTTGAAGGTGACGAGCGCCGTCAGTCCGCGTTCCGGCAGGTTGATGCGTCCCTGCACCACAGGCTCAGGTTTGCCGTTTTCGCCCGTTTCGCTCTGCAGCGACCACGACACGCTGCCTTCGATGGCGGTCGGCGACGACTGGCCGATGCGCTCTTCGTAAAGGAAGATCTTTTCACCGGAAACGGCAGGCGTTGCGGCAGGGTTTGCAGCCGGGGCACTGCTGCTCGGCGCGGCCGGTGCGGTCGCCGCATTGGTGTTAGCGCCAGCTTCCGGCGCTGCAGCCGGGGCGTTCAGCTGGGCAATCGACTGGCTGGTGCTGCCCACTGCCGGGCCGCCGACGCCTTCATCGACTTCCGTTCCGTTTGCCAGAAGGCGCTGCGTGAACTTACTGGGTCCGGCAGCCTCTGGCGTGACTGCGCTTGCAGCGCCGGCGGCCGTGCCGTTTGCCGGCTTGCCGGCGGCGCCGGTCGCGGCGTTCGTCCCGGTTTGCGGCGTGGTCGCCGGTGCCGTGCCCGTCTGGGCAGCCGGCGGTGCAGATGCCGTCTGCGGTGCCGCAGTCTCACCCGTCACGTTGCCGACAATGTTATCCAGCGCATCGCGGTTCTGCCAGATGGCGTAACCACCGCCGCCCAGCACGGCAAGGCCGAGCACGGCCAGCACCAGAACGCCGTAATTGCGCTTCGGCTTGGACTGGACGCGGTAGGCACGCGCTGGCGCGGCATCCGCAAGATCGGGTTCTTCCGGCGGCAGGCCTTCCCCGCGCCCACCCGTCTCGGATGCCGGCTTGTCGTATCCGATCAGCTGTTCCAGATCGTTCCACGGATCGTTTGGCTTGGCAGGCGCTTCAACCCTTGCCGGCGTCTGAACCGGCTGCAGATAGGTGGCAAGCGGATCGTTTTCCGGTGGCACCGCCTTGTCGGTTGCCGGATAGTCCGGCAGATCGGCGACAGCCGGCATCTCGACACTTGCCCTCGCATGGGCTTCCCGGTCGAAATGCGCATCAAAAAGATCGGCGGCCTGACGATCATCGAAGTTCGATGCCGGCGCAACCGGTTCGTCATTCAGCTTTTCGTCCGGCAGCTTTTCGTCCGGCAGCTTTTCGTCCAGTGCCTGCCAATCAGCACTGGCATTCCACTCGGTCGTGGTGTTCCAGCCGGAAGACGGGGCCGGATCGGCAACATGCTGGCTACGCTCGGCAACCGGCTCGGCAGCACGGTCCAGCTCCTGCGAAGAGGCCGGCGTCACAGACCATGGATCGCTCGCCTGCTCATGCAGGCCAGCCTCTGCGGGACGCTCATGGGGATCGTCGAGATCGGAGGCAAAGGGATCGGCCGTTTCGAGCGAAGGGGCCGTCGATGGCGCATCCGGCCAGGCCGGCGCCATCTGAGAGCGGCTGCGCGGCGGCTCATCATAGGCAGGAAAGCGCGGTTCCTCGACGGCTGCAACGGGCTCGCCCACATCCTGCGATGTCGCGAGCGGCTCGTCGTCAGCAAAGGGGTTTTCGTCGCGCGGCGCATAAGTTTGCGGCGCATCGGCCGGCAGATCCGTCAGATCCTGGTGTTCTTCCAGCGCCTGCGGTGCCTTTGCATAGGAGGCAGGCTCTTCAATATAAGGTGCAGCTTCCGGCTCAACCGGCAGCGGGGCAACGGGCTCTTCTGCGTAATGCGACGCAGGTTCCGGCTCGGCCATGGGCTCAGGCGCCGAATAGGCCGGCTCCACCTCTTCCGGTGCCACTTCGGCGTGAGCCTCAGCGTCTGCAGGGTATTGCTCTTCCTGCACAGGCTCCGCAACGGGCGCGGGTTCATAGGCAGCCTGTTCCGCAACCGGCTGTTCTACAACCTCTTCAGGGGCATGCTCTTCAGCCGCTGGCTCCTGCCAGGCCGCAACGGCCGGAGCCGCCGCCATGACTGCCGGCGCTGCATCCTCAAAAGGAACATCCGGCGTGTCAGCGGCAGGCGCAGCTTCCCGATGCTCGGCCTCGACCTCGCGGATCGCGGCTTCCAGCTTGTCCATCTGGCGGCGCAGCATCTCATCGGAGGGGCGCGGCTTCATGTTCTCCAGCTGCCGTTGAACGGCGCCGCGAGCCTTCTCGTAAACCCGAATACGCATTTCGGGATTATTGTTCGCCAGGCCATCCACGGCCCGGCGAATAACCGCTACAAAATCAGCCATTGATACTTTCTCTTGATCACCGGCAGCGCGCCGAGTGAAAAGGTAGATAGCGCTGGACTTTAATCTTCAAAAGGGTCTGTCACAAGTATCGTGTCATCCCGCTCGGGGCTGGTGGACAGAAGCGCCACCGGCGCGCCGATCAACTCCTCCACCTGACGGACATACTTGATTGCCTGAGCCGGCAGATCCGCCCACTTGCGGGCACCGACGGTTGAACCCTTCCAGCCTTCCAGCGTGATGTAAATCGGTTCGACACGCGCCTGCGCCGCCTGGGCGGCCGGCAGGTAATCGATTTCCTGTCCGTCGAGCGTGTAGCCGACGCAGATCTTCAGCTCATCCAGGCCATCGAGCACGTCGAGCTTGGTGAGCGCGATGCCGGTGATGCCGTTGGTGGCAACCGACTGGCGCACGAGTGCCGCATCAAACCAGCCGCAACGACGCTTGCGCCCGGTGACGGTGCCGAATTCATGACCCTTTTCACCCAGGAACTGGCCGATTTCGTCGGTCAGTTCCGTCGGGAACGGGCCTTCGCCGACGCGCGTCGTATAGGCCTTGGTGATGCCGAGGATATAACCGAGCGAGCCGGGACCCATGCCGGAACCGGCAGCAGCCTGGCCGGCCACCGTGTTCGACGAGGTGACGAACGGATAGGTGCCGTGGTCGATATCGAGCAGCGAGCCTTGCGCACCTTCAAACAGGATGCGCGAACCCTTGCGGCGTTCCTTGTCGAGCAGGCGCCAGACCGAATCCATGAAGGGCAGCACGCGATCGGCAATCGAGGTCAGCTCTTCCATGATCGTGGAATGCTCGACTTCCGGCGCGCCAAAACCGCGGCGCAGCGCGTTGTGATGGGTGAGGATGCGTTCCACCTTGGCTTCCAGCGCATCGAGATCGGCCAGATCCATGACGCGGATGGCACGACGGCCGACCTTGTCCTCGTAAGCCGGGCCGATGCCGCGGCGGGTGGTGCCGATCTTCGTGCCGCTGTTGGAGGCGGCGTCTTCGCGCATGCCGTCCAGTTCGCGGTGGAGAGAGAGAATGAGCGTGGCGTTTTCCGCAATGCGCAGGTTTTCCGGCGTCACTTCAACGTTCTGCGCCTTCAGGCGGCCGATTTCAGCGATCAGCGCATGCGGATCGACCACAACGCCATTGCCGATGACGGCCATCTTGCCGGGGCGCACGACGCCCGAGGGGAGAAGCGACAGCTTATAGCTGACGCCATCGATCACCAACGTATGGCCGGCATTGTGGCCGCCCTGGAAACGCACGACGATATCGGCCCGTTCCGAGAGCCAATCGACGATCTTGCCCTTGCCCTCGTCACCCCATTGCGAACCGATTACCACGACATTCGTCATCTTAAAGCTTTCCTGCTCTGTCGCCAGGCTTCAACGCCCTGCCCAAACCGGCGCATCTATACTGTGTGATTTCCGGGAAAGCGACCCGTTTATGACCTTTTCGCCTGTTTTTAGGTGACAGGCTGGCGTTCAAGCGGTTATTCCCACGATAAAACAACCGGAAAGCCATGTTCTTTCCGGGGTCTCGCCCGGGAGAGCACCCTTGCATATCAAAGCCTATGCCTACCTCATCATCGCCACGCTCTGCTGGGGCGGCAATGCCGTCGTGGGAAAGCTCGCGGTCGGCCATGTCAGCCCGATGATGCTGACCATGTGGCGCTGGATCTTTGCCTGCGCCATCATTTTTGCCATTTCGCTGCCGCAGCTGAAGCGCGACTGGCCGGTGGCCCGCAAACATCTGCCGCTGATGATCTTTTTAGGCGCTGTCGGCTACACGCTGTTCAACGTGCTTTTGTACAACGCCGTGCATTATACGACGGCGATCAATGTCGCCATCGAACAGGCCGGCATTCCGTTCCTGATCTTCCTTGCCAATTTCGTGTTTTTCCGCATCCGCGTGTCGCTGGCACAGATTCTCGGATTTTCGCTGACGCTGATCGGTGTGGCGCTGACCGTCTCGCATGGGGACCTCACGACACTTCTGTCGTTGACGGTGAATTTCGGCGATGCGCTGATGGTGATCGCGGTCATCGCCTATGCCGCCTATACGATCGTGCTGCGCTGGCGCCCGCCGGTGGACTGGCGCACGCTGATGGCAATCCCGGCACTGGTCGCGCTCATCTGCACGTTTCCGCTGGTCTTGTGGGAATATTCGGCCGGAACCATGATGTGGCCGGATGCATCCGGCTGGACGGCGGCGCTCTATACGGGCCTGTTTGCCTCGCTGGTGGCGCAGATCTTTTATATCCAGGGCATCGGCCATATCGGCGCCAACCGCGCCGGCCTGTTCATCAACCTGGTGCCGGTGTTCGGCACGCTGTTGTCGGTGCTTGTGATCGGCGAACAGCTGCAGCTGTTTCATGTGCTGGCGCTGGTGCTCGCCCTTGGCGGCATAGCCATTGCCGAGCGGTGGAAGCCGGCCCAGTCCGTCCCATAATTCTCTCTGGCGGTCTGCAAATGGCATTTTCTCTACACCAGAGAGAATTCTTAAACAGACTGTGAGAGCAGAAAATCAGATCTGCGGCACGCGGTTGTCGAGCACGAGGTCGCCATTGCCGGTGGACACGATCAGCACACGCTCGACCGTTCCGGCCGGCGTCATCAGAAAGCCGATGTGCAACTCGTCCGCCGGCTGGCCGCGCTCAACCAGCGCCTCCTGCTTGATGCGGGCGCAATCGGTGCAAAGGCCGGGACCGGCCGGCTTGCCGGTGGCATCGGCCGCAAGGCTGTCAAAATAACCGTCCAGCGTTCCGATGGTCTCGTTGACGGCGATGTTCAGCACCTGCACCGCCTGGTAATCCGTCTCGTACGGTGCTGCCGGCGCCACCTCGGCTGTCGCAAGTTCGTGGTGCTGCGACAGGCCAATGAAAGCGCTGCGGGCAAAACCACCGGGACCGGCTGCTTCGGCAGCACCGCAGGTGAGGACCGAGAGAAGGGTCGCTACGGCTACAATGGTTTTCGACATGTCGTCTGCCCTGTCGTTTCGGACTGCGTGGAGGCGCCGTCCCGTTTCGGTTCACCGGCCCCGCTTGCGGCACCGCCCGGACATCTGTTCCGAGAATGACCCCGTTATAAACCGCTGCTTTTGCTGGCCGCTTAAGCCAGTTTCGACAATTTTAGCGAAACGCAATTTTTTCCCGAAACGGGATTGGTTCAAAAAGAACCAGCTGACGTGCGCGCAAAAAGGCATCAAGCCGCACGGAATTTGGCGCTTTTCGGACCCGCTGCGATTGCCGTATCCAAGAGAATAAGAGCGCGAGAGGATATGCGATGGCCAAGCCGTTTTACTGGAATGAACTGAACACCCATGATTTTGCCGGCCTTTCGCCCGACCGAACCATTGCCATCCTGCCGCTTGCCTCCACCGAACAGCACGGGCCGCACCTGCCCATCGCAACCGACGTTGCGATTGCCAATGGCATGCTGGCGGAGCTGAAGACCCAGCGCCCTGACGATCTCGACATTCTGGTTCTGCCGACGCAGGAAATCGGTAAGGCAAACGAACATGTCCATGGCCCCGGCACGCTGTCGCTCGGCGCCGATATCCTCATTCCCGCCTGGACGGCCATCGGCGGCAAGGTGGCCGAGGCAGGTATCCGCAAACTGGTGATGGTCAATTCGCACGGCGGCAATCTCGACATCATGAGCATTGTTTCGCGCGAGATGCGGGTGCGTTTCGGCATGGCCGCAGTTGCCACGCAATGGGCACGTTTTGGCCAGCCGGAGGGTATGATCAGCGAACACGAGCAGAAATTCGGCATCCATGGCGGCGAGGTGGAGACATCGCTGATGCTGCACTTCCGCCCCGAACTGGTGCGGATGGACAAGGCGGAGAATTTTGCCTCGCGCGCCGAAGAGATGAAAAAAAGCTCGCGCTTCCTACAGCCGCTGCCGCCGCATGCGCTGGCCTGGATCGCCCATGACCTTAACCCGGCAGGCGTGGTCGGCAATGCGGCGGCCGGCACGGCGGAAAAAGGTGCTGCCATCTGCCGCCATCAGGTGGCCGGCTTTATCGAACTGCTGCGGGATCTCACACACTACCCGCTCTCCAACCTCTACACGCCGTGATCCTCAATCGCGCGCGCTCGCCTCGCGGCCGTGCTGCGGCGGCACATGGCCCTTGGCCTCCAGTTCGGCCACCTGTGTGCCCAGTTCGGCGAGCAGGAATTCGACAAACAGGCTGGTTGCCGTGTCGAGCGTGGCGCGCGAGCGGGCAAACAGCTTCATCGGCTGGTGGCGACGCTGCGATTCGGCAAGCGGGCGAAACACCAGTTCGCCGCGGCTGCAATCGCCGATCACATCAAGCGGATTGAGGAAGGTGAGGCCGGTTCCGCGCTTTACCAGATGGCGCAGCGTTTCCGGCGCGCCGGTTTCCACCACCGGCTCCACCGACATCGGCAGCGGCGACAGGATGAGGTTGATCATGGTGCGAAGGCTCATGCCCGGCTGCGCCAGAACCAACGGTTCCTGCAGCACTTTCGCCAGATCCACCGGCCCCTCCTCGCCTGCCAGCGGATGATCGGGCGGCATTACGACACCGATCGGGATATCGAAGGTGGCAAGCGTGCGTAGCCCCGGTGTTGCGGGTATATTAAAGCCGATGCCGAGATCGACCTCGCCTGAGAGCACCGGATTGGCGGTGGTGGTCGCCCCGTCAATGGCAAGCTGGATGCGCATGCGCGGATGTTTTTCGACGAACCGGGCGATGATTTCCGGCAGCGGGCCGGCCGCAAGCCCGACCGTGGAAATCATCGAAACACGGCCCACCTGCGGCATTTTGAGGCCGCGCACCCGCGTTTCCAGCTTGTCATAAGCCTTCAGCACCTCGCGGATATGTTCGATGCACAATTCCCCCGCAGCCGTCAGCCGCAGGCCGCGCGGCAGGCGTTCGAAGATCTGCGCGCCAAGCTCCTCCTCGAGCGCCAGGATCTGACGGTTGATGGCGGACGAGGCGACATTGAGCCGCGCTGCCGCCTTGCGAATGGAGCCGCAGCGGGCGATTTCATCGATGTACTGGAGTTTTCGCGAGTGCAGCATGACAGGTCCCATTGCTTAAGTTTTGATCATGACGCACAATTTGTGCAGCGGCTAGACCACCGCTGCCATAAAGGCATCAATCCGTGCGAATTTTGATGCTTTTCAAAGCGCGAAAGCAATGGCTGAAATGTTTCAAAGGGAAGCCGCAAAGAGCATCCCGGCACCGAAAAAGGGAACAGGTCGAATGGACACGCTGCGAAATTTGAAGACCACTCTGGCCGGCATGGCTCTTTGCACCGGCATCGCGCTGGGCGGGCAGGCTTTTGCGCTGGATGAAGTGACCTATGGCACCAACTGGCTGGCGCAGGCCGAACATGGCGGTTTTTACCAGGCCGTGGCCGATGGCACCTATGAGAAGCATGGCCTGAAGGTGACCATCGTGCAGGGCGGTCCGAATGCGGCCAACCGCTCGCTGCTGATTGCCGGCAAGGTGGATTTCTACATGGGCGGGCCGCTCGGCGACATGGATGCCGTCAAGCAGGGCATCCCGCTCGTCTCGGTTGCCTCGATTTTCCAGAAGGATCCGCAGGTGCTGCTGGCGCATCCGGATGCCGGCGTCGAAAAATTCGGTGACCTTGCCAAGCTCGATACCATCTTTATGGGCAAGGAAGGTTACGTCACCTATTTCGAGTGGATGAAGAAGAATTTTGCGGGTTTCAAGGAAGAGCAATACAAGCCCTACACGTTCAATCCGGCCCCCTTCATCGCCGACAAGAAATCCGCCCAGCAGGGTTATCTCACCTCCGAGCCCTACGAGATCGGCAAGCAGGCAGGCTGGACGCCAAAGGTGTTCCTGCTGGCTGACGCCGGCTACAGCCCCTATTCGACGATGATCACCACCACGCAGACGATGATCGACGCCAAATCGGACGTGGTGCAGCGTTTCGTAGATGCCACGATCGAGGGCTGGTACACCTATCTCTACGGTGACAATTCCAAGGCAAACGCGCTGATCAAAAAGGACAATCCGGAAATGACGGATGGCCAGATCGCCTATTCCATCGAAAAGATGAAGGAATACGGCATCGTGGAATCCGGCGATGCGCTGACCAAGGGCATCGGCTGCATCACCGACGAGCGCTACAAGAAGTTCTTCGAAGAGATGGTGCAGATCGGCGTTCAGCCGGCCGACCTCGATTATAAAAAAGCCTATTCCACCAAGTTCGTCTGCAAGGGCGTCGGCATGGCGCTGAAGAAGTAGGCGGCAAAGTCCCTTCCCCGTCCTGACGGGGGAGAGGGCCAGGGTGAGGGGCCGCTTTTTTGAATACCCGCAAAGGCGATCTTTCTGGAAATGCTGACGGCTAACCAACCAGACGCTCGCCGGCTTTCCAGCCCCCCGCCCCACACACATGCCAATCGAACAAGGCCTTTCATGACCGAGACTGAAGCCACACCGCCCACCGCCTCCCACAAGCGTCCGCTGGTGGCGATGCGCAATGTGTCCAAGAGTTTTTCGAGCGGCACGCTGGCGTTGTCGCAGATGTCGCTGACCGTGCAGGGCGGCGAGTTTGTCAGCCTGCTCGGCCCCTCCGGCTGCGGCAAGTCGACGGCACTGCGCATCATTGCGGGCCTTGGCGATGTCACCACCGGCGAGATCGACTGGCCAAGCTCGCGTATCAATTCCAAGGGCCTGCCCGAGGGCGATATTTCCTTCGTTTTCCAGGAACCGACGCTGATGCCGTGGCAGACGGTGTTTGGCAATGTCTACCTGCCGCTGCGCCTCACCGGCATATCCAAAGCTGCTGCGCGCGAAAACATCATGGCCTGTCTCGACATGGTCGGCCTGAAAGATTTCGCCGACGCCTATCCGCGCGAACTCTCAGGCGGCATGAAGATGCGTGTCTCGATTGCCCGAGCGCTGGTGACCAGACCGAAGCTGCTTCTGATGGACGAACCGTTTGCAGCCCTTGACGAGATCACCCGCCAAAAACTCAACGACGACGTGCTGCGCCTCTGGCGCGAAACGGGCATCACCGTCATCTTCGTCACCCATTCCGTGTTCGAAAGCGCCTATCTCTCCAACCGCATCGTGGTGATGAAGGCGCGGCCCGGCCGCGTCCATGCGGATTTTCCGCTGGTGACCAGCCTCGACCGCGGCCCGCTTTACCGCACCTCGGAAGAATATCGCGCCACCTGCGAAAAGGTGTCGCATTCGCTGATGGAAGCGATCGGCTTTCCGCTCGCCGACGGCATGGAGATGCATTGATGAGCCAGACCGCCATGCCTCCATCCTTCCTCGCCCGCAACCGCGAAACCCTGCTGCGCATCGCCATTCCAATCCTCGTCGTCGTCTGCCTTATCCTCCTCTGGCAGATCCTCGTCACGGCAACCGGCGTGCCGCAATATATCCTGCCCGGCCCCGGTGCGGTGGCGGTTGCGCTCGTCAAGGATTGGGGCACGCTGTCGCCGGCGCTCTGGGTCACGACAAAGATCACGCTGTCGGCCCTGGCGCTGGCGCTGGTCGGCGGCGTTGGCATTGCGGTGTTTCTCGTGCAGTCGAAATGGATCGAGACGGCGTTTTATCCGATTGCCGTCATCCTGCAGGTGACGCCCATCGTTGCCATTGCACCGCTGATCCTCATCTATGCCCCGACGACGCAGGTGGCGCTTCTCATCTGCGCCTTCCTCGTTGCCTTCTTTCCGATCCTGTCAAACATGGTGCAGGGGCTAAAGAGCGTCGATCATAACCTCTTGAACCTGTTTGACCTCTACGGCGCCTCGCGCTGGCAGACGTTGATTTATCTGAAACTTCCGGCGTCGCTTCCCTATTTCATGACCGGGCTTCGCATCGGCGGCGGCCTGTCGCTGATTGCAGCCGTGGTGGCCGAATTTGCCGCGGGCTCGGCGGGCGCCGGCTCCGGTCTCGCCTTCCGGCTTCTCGAAGCCCAGTACCGCCTCAACATTCCGCGCCTGTTTGCGGCCCTCATCCTCTTGTCGGCGCTCGGCGTGGTGATCTTTGCCATCACCTCCTTCATCGCCTGGCTCGGGCTTCACCGCTGGCACGAGAGCAGCATAAGGAGAGAAAACTGATGTCCTTTCTCGATCTTCCAAAGGCCGACCATTTCGTTCTGGCCAATGCCACCCTGCCGGCCATCACCGTGGAAGGGTATGACGCCCCGGCAACCGAAGGCCTCGTCTCGGCCGACCTGATCATTGCCGGCGGCAAAATCGAAAGCATCGTTTCGCCCGGCACGGCCCCGGCCGCCCTTCCCCGCGCCGACCTTCGCGATGGCATGGTATTTCCCTGTTTTGTCGACATGCACACCCATCTCGACAAGGGCCACATCTGGGAGCGCCGGCGCAATCCGGACGGCACTTTCCTCGGCGCACTCGAAAATGTCAGTGCCGACCGCACGGAAAACTGGTCGGCGGAAGACGTGCGCGCCCGCATGGAATTTTCGCTGAAGACAGCCTATGCCCACGGCACAAAACTCATCCGCACCCATCTCGACAGCATTCCACCGCAGCACGGCATTTCGTTTGAGGTCTTTTCCGAACTCCGCGCGGAATGGCAGGACCGCATCGCCCTGCAGGCCGTGGCGCTTCTGCCGCTGGAGCAGGTGCTGAACGAACCGGTGTTTGCCGATATCGTGGCGGTCACGAAACGCCATGGCGGCCTGTTGGGCGGCGCCACCCGCATCCTGCCAGACTTCGAAAAGATCCTCGAAACGCTGTTTCGTGCTGCCGCCGACAACGGTCTCGACATCGATCTACATGTGGATGAAACCGAAGACCGGCAGGTTCTGACGCTGAAGACGATTGCCGAAACCAAGCTGCGGCTCGGCTTTGAGGGCGCTGTCACCGTCGGTCATTGCTGCTCGCTGGCGCGTCAGGACGAGGAACTGGCCAAGCGGACGGTGGATCTGGTGGCAGAGGCCGGCCTTTCGGTCGTGTCGCTTCCCATGTGCAACATGTATCTGCAGGATCGCCATGCGGGCCGCACACCGCGCTGGCGCGGCGTCACACTGTTTCATGAACTGACGGCGGCCGGGGTCAAAACCTCCGTCTCCTCCGACAACACCCGCGATCCCTTCTACGCCTATGGCGATCTCGATGCTGTGGAAGTGTTTCGCGAATCGGTGCGTATCCTGCATCTCGACCATCCGCTCGATGAGGCCGCGCGCGTGGTGACGACGACCCCTGCAGACAGTCTCGGTCGCTCCGATATCGGCCGCATCAAGGCGGGCCTTGCCGCCGATCTCGTGCTGTTTTCGGCGCGCCGCTGGAGCGAATTTCTTTCCCGTCCGCAGGCGGACCGCATCGTGATGCGGAATGGCATGGGCATCGACCGCCGCCTGCCGGATTACCGTGACCTTGACCCCATTCTGGACCGATAACATGGCCGATTACGCGCAGATCAAGAAAGACCTCGACGGCATTGCGGTCGAAGACAATCCGGCACTGGTACGCCAGAAAAGCCGCGATTTCTACTGGTACTCCCCCATTCTCAAAGCCGAGCTTGACCATGTGACGGCCGATCTCGTTGTATCGCCCACCTCGGAAGAAGAGGTGATCCGCACGCTGAAAGTGGCTTATGCGCATGGCGTGCCGGTCACGCCGCGCGGTGCCGGCACCGGCAATTACGGGCAGGCCATGCCGCTTGCCGGCGGCATTGTCCTCAACCTCATCAACATGAACAAGGTGAAGGAAATCCATCCCGGCCGCGTCATCTGCGAACCCGGCATCGTGATTGCCGAACTGGATCGCCAGACGAAAGCCCATTCCGGGCAGGAACTTCGCTTCCACCCCTCTACCGCGCAATCGGCCACCATCGGCGGGTTCGTGGCCGGCGGCTCCGGCGGCGTCGGCTCCATTCATTGGGGCGGGCTTCGCGATCTCGGCAATATCCTGTCGCTGCGCGTCGTCACCATGGAGGCGGAACCGCGCGTGCTGGATCTCAAGGCCTGGGACCTGCAGAAGGTCACCCATGCCTATGGCACCAATGGCATTATCACGCAGGTGGAAATGCCGCTGGCGCCGGCCTATGACTGGGTGGATGTGCTGGTCGGTTACGACGACTACATGGATGCCGTCCGTCTTGCCGATGCGCTCGCCCACAAGAACGGCATTCTCTTAAAGGAAGTCGCGCCGATTGCAGCGCCGATCCCTTACGATTTCTTCCCCCGCCACAAGCCGTTCATCCGCCACCGCGACCAGTCCATCGTGGTCCTGATGGTGGCGCCGCATTCCATGGAGCCGTTCCTGGCGCTGACGGACAAGATGAAGGGCGAAGTGCTGTTCCGCTCCGATACCGTGGAGAGCATGAAGGGCATTCCACATGCCTACGAACTGGGCTGGAACCACACGACGCTGCGGGCACTGAAGGTCGATCCGAGCTTCACCTATCTGCAAGTGCAATATCCGGGGCCGGACCATGTGGCAAAGGTTGCCAAGATGACGGAGATCTTTGGCGACGAGGTGCCCGGGCACCTGGAATTCATCAAGTTCGACGGGCGCATGCAATGCTCCGGCCTGCCGCTGGTGCGCTACACCACTCGGGAGCGGCTGGAAGAGATCATCCGCATCCACGAGGAGAATGGCTGCCCGGTGTTTAACCCGCACCGCTACACGCTGGAAGAAGGCGGCATGAAGCAGACGGACGAAGTCCAGCTTGCCTTCAAGAAGGAAACCGATCCGCAGGGGCTTCTCAACCCCGGCAAGATGATCGCCTGGGACAATCCGGATTTCGATTTCAAAGCCGGCCAGAACTACCTGTTTCCAGGCCTGCAGGCCTTTTCCGAAGCGGGGGAATAACGATCATGTAAGTTTGTGGCTGGGCCTACCCCTCACCCGCCCTCCGCTTCGCTCGGCCACCCTCTCCCCAAGGGGAGAGGAGAGCCACAAACGGTGCGGCTCACGCCCTTCTCCCCTCGGGGAGAAGGTGCCGGCAGGCGGATGAGGGGGCCGCCCCGCTCTCAACATCGCATCACACGAAGGACCTTATTTAACAATCACCGCCACTTTACTCACTCCGAAGGTACTCCCGGCCGGTCTTTCCGGCCCATGCAGGATTTCCGGCATGGCAGCTTTGATCCCCGGCCTGGCGGCGGTGGATAAAGGTGCTGGGACAAACGGCGCGGAAGTTTTGACCTGAAGCCCGAGTGCGATTGCATCGGGCAAAGATTTGGAGCTTTTCTCATGCGCGTACTCGTTCTGCATTCCCATCCCGTTGAGGAAAGTTATGGCAAGGCGCTGTTTCGCCAGACCTGTGAAAGTCTGGCGCAGGCAGGTCATGTCGTTGACGCCTGCGATCTTTATGCGGAAGGGTTCGATCCGGTACTCTCGGCCCACAGTCGGCGCATCTACCACGATTATCCCGAGAACATGGCGGGGCTTGAACCCTATGTGGAACGGCTGAAACAAGCCGAGGGTCTGGTGATCTGCACGCCCGTGTGGAATTTCGGCTTTCCTGCGATGCTGAAGGGTTATTTCGACCGGGTCTGGCTGCCGGGCGTGTCCTTCGCGCTCGAAAACGGCAAGCTGACGCCGACGCTTCGCCACATCCGCAAGCTGGCTGCGGTGATGACCTATGGCGGCACACCGATGCGGGCTTTTCTCGTTGGAAACCCGCCGAAAAAGGTCATCAAACGTGTCATCCGGGCACAGATCGCCATCGGTGCGCCGGTGAAATTCCTCGCCCATTACGACATGAACAACTGTACCGAGGCCACGCGCGCCGCATTCCTTCAGCGTGTAAAGACCGAAATGGCACGCTTCTAAAGTTGTATCGTTTAAAGACATAATTAAATTTTCATCGCTATAAATCTCTTGGAACAAGAGGTTAAGCGATGCGCATTGTCCTACTAATCGCCCTTCTGATGCTCGTTGGGTGCGGTACCGCCCCCAGCAGGATCGACAATGCCTGCGCCATATTCGCACAACGTGATGGACTGTTTAACAACTGGGCCCGCGAAGCCAAAAATGCTTCACAACGATACGGTGTGCCGGTGCCGGTTCTGATGGCGACGATCTATACGGAATCCGGTTTCCGCGCCCGCGCACGGCCGCCCCGCACCAAGCTCTTGGGCTTTATTCCCTGGACACGCGCGTCGTCTGCCTATGGTTATGCGCAGGCGCTTGATGGCACCTGGGAAAGCTATCGCCGCGAAACCGGGCGCTGGGGCGCCAGCCGCTCCGACTTTGGCGATGCCATCGATTTCGTCGGCTGGTATCACCGCAAGAGCCATGACCGTAACGGCATTCCGCTCGAAGACGGCTACCGTCTGTATCTCGCCTATTATTCCGGCCATAGCGGTTATGAGCGCGGCGCGTTTTCCTCCGGCACCCGTCAGGCAGCACAGCGTTCGGCCAGCATGGCAAGCCGTTACGAAAACCAGTTGCGCGCCTGCGGATACTGAGGACGAAAGACCTCCCGGGCGACGCTGCCGCAGCGTCGTCCTTGCGCCAAGACGTCGCAGCCTCAACTCTTGCCGGCTCCATTTGCGCAAACGCAAGGCGCGCCCCTTTTCTGTCATGCCATCGTCAACTCCGCAGCGCAGCCTTGGCGCCAGACAATGCGGAGACCAACATGCTTCAGACACAGACCCATAACGAAATCGCGGATGACGCTGCGGAAGCGGCGGCCGCCAAGGCCATCGAGGCTCTCGGCGGAGATACGGCCGATGCCGGTGAGATGAAAGCCGTGTTTGACGAGGTTGCGGCGCTGCGTTCAGCGATTGCCGATGCATCTCAGCCGCTGGCCGACGAGCTTTTCGGCGCAACGCCCCTGCTTGCCACAGATGCCGCGCGTCTTGCCAATCTGTCCCACTATCTCACGCTGCGCCGGCGCGACATCCGGCCATTGCAACGCCAGCTGATGCGCCTTGGCTTTTCCTCGCTCGGACGGCTTGAGAGCCGCGTTCTGCCCACGCTCGATGCCGTTCTGGCAAGCCTTGCGGCCGCAACGGCTTCTGCGCCACCCTTTTCACGCCCGACGGAAGAAACGTTCTTTCACGGGGAGCAGGCCCTTGCCGCAGCGGCAGGCGATCTGCTGGGGGCCGCGCCGTCCCATCGCCGCTGCCGCATCATGGTCACGCTACCGAGCGAGGCCGCCGACGCGCCCGACATGGTGGCCGATCTCGTCAAGCGCGGCATGACGATTGCCCGTATCAACTGCGCCCATGACGATCGTGATGCCTGGCTTGCCATGGCAGCTCATGTGCGCGAAGCCGGCCAAAGGCTGGCACGCCCGGTAAAGGTGCTGATGGACATTGCCGGCCCCAAAATCCGCACGGAAACCGTGGTGCCGGCAAAGGGCGCCAAGCTGCAGGTGGGCGACCTGTTTCGGCTTGTGGCCGAGGGAGAACCCGGCCTTTCCGGCGGAGCAAGGGTCTGCGCGTCCGTGTCGCTGCCGCAGATCGTGACCCGCCTCTCGCTCGGCGACCGCATCCGCTATGACGATGGAAAGCTGGAAGGCGTGGTGGAGGCCCTTTCGGAAACGGCCGCCCTGGTGCGCGTCACCCGCTGCAAGACCGGCGGCGCCAAGATCAAGCCGGAAAAGGGCCTCAACCTGCCCGATACGGCGCTTGGCCTGTCGCCGCTCACCGCCAAGGACGAAGCAGACCTCATGAGCGTTGTCGAATGCGCCGACATAATCGGTTATTCCTTCGTCAGCCGACCGGAAGATATCGATCTTCTGGAGGCAGCCCTTGCCCGCCACGATGGCACCACACCCGGCGGAGCAGAGAGGGCCGCCATGCGAAAAGGCAAACTTGGCCTCGTTGCCAAGATCGAACATCCGGATGCCGTGCGCAACCTGCCCGCCCTCATCGCAACAGCACTGCGCCATCGGCGACCGTTTGGCGTGATGATCGCGCGCGGCGATCTGGCGGCCGAAATCGGCTTTGAACGGGTGGCGGAAATGCAGGAGGAGATCCTGTGGATCTGCGAGGCCGCCGCCGTTCCCACCATCTGGGCGACCCAGGTGCTGGAAGATCTGGTGAAGACCGGCCTTCCCTCGCGCGGCGAAATGACCGATGCGGCCATGGCCGCGCGCGCCGAATGCGTGATGCTGAACAAGGGCCCGGCCGTGGCCGAGGCCGTCTCGCTGCTTGACCATCTGCTTTCGCGCATGGACGGCCACATGATGAAGAAAACGCCGATGCTGCGGGCATTAAAGAGCTGGCCCGACTGAGCCAACCCCAAGCCGCCGTCAGAAAACTCTGGCGGCGGTGACTTCCACCTCGACCAGAAATTCCGGCCGGGTAAAGCCGCCAACGATAATCAGCGTGGAGACCGGCTTCGGCTCCAGCGTATAGCGGTCGCGCACGGCCATATAGGGCGCAAAATCCTCGCGTTTCGTGACGAAACCGGAGATGCGGATGACATCGGCAAAACTCATGCCGGCCTCGGCAAGAATTGCCTCTATCGCCTGAAAACACAGTTCTGCCTGACCCGTCACATCGGCAGGAATGCTGTCGTCTTGCGCGATCCCAAGCTGCCCTGACGTCACCAGAAGCGAAGCGCCCGGCGGCACCAGAAGCCCATGGTTATACTGCCCGAACGGCTTTCTGACCGAGGGCGGATTGAAGGCCTGTTTGTCCAAGAAAACTCTCCGGAATGGCTGCCTGCACGGCGGATGGAGAGACTATCGGCCAGGGGTTTTGTCCGTGCAAGTGGGAATATGGGCAAACGACGAGGTGAAGGCCGGCCGCTTGCCGCAAGGTGCCCCTCATCCCGTTGCCGCGACCTTCTCCCCGTTTTGACAGTAGGGCTACCGTATTTGAAATAAGACCCTCTCTGCCCTGCCGGGCATCTCCCCCGCAAGGGGGGAGATACGACGTGGCAATCGTCCCATTCTGCAAAAAGGGGCGCGGCGGGGTTAAGCCCTCCCCCTTGTGGGGAGGGTTTGGGAGGGGACTTGCGTCATATGCGATTGTCCTGGATCGGACCGGGAGATGGGGCATGCGGCCGCCCGATGGGACCAGACAATCTTGCCGTCTCGATCAGGCGCCGTAGGGCTGAAGGAAAGCCTTGAGCGCCTCGATTTCGTTGGGACGGATTTCGTGGCCGCCGGGGTGCCAGTCGAGCGTCACGTCATCGCCTTGCGCCACGAAATAATCGGCGAGCGCCTGGGTGAGCGGGACCGGGCAGATTGGATCGCGTTCGCCGGCGGTGATCAGCACCTTGCCAGATCCCGGACGCGGTTCTGGCGCAAACGGGATCAGCGGATGCATGAGTACGGACGCTGCAAACAGATCCGGCTGTTCGATCACGACATTTGCGAGAATATTGGCGCCGTTGGAAAAGCCGAGGCCGAGAACCGGCCCCGCCTGGTATTTGTCGCGGTTGGCGGCAACAAAATCCGCCATCCGCCCGGTTGCCCGCGCCAGATCGTCGAGATCATAGATGCCTTCGGCCTTGCGGCGGAAGAAGCGGGCGGCACCATGTTCGGCCACGTCGCCGCGCGGGGAGATCACCGTTGCCTCCGGCAAAAGCCGGCTGCCGAAATCAAAAAACTGGTTCTCATCGCCGCCCGTGCCGTGAAACACGAAGAGGATGAGCGCGCCCGGCTTTCCCGAGCGCACGCGGTGCAGATAACTTTCCGTGCTCATGATGCCCCTCCTTAGCCTTCCAGCTTTTCCAGATGCTCTTCGAGATAAGAGCGCAGGTGGCGGTGCTGGGCCGGAAGCTGCAGCGCCTGACCGAGATGGGCTGTATCCTCGTCACGATCAAAGCCCGGTTCGTTGGTGGCGATTTCGAAAAGAACGCCGCCTGGCGTGCGGAAATAGATTGCCCAGAAATAATCGCGGTCGATGACAGGCGTGACCTGATACCCGGTGTCCATCAGCGCCTTGCGCACTTCCAACTGCTTTGCGCGGTTTTCAACGGCAAAGGCAATGTGATGCACCGAGCCTGCCCCCTGCTGGGCACGCGCAATGTTCGGCATGGTCTCGATATCGATCGTATCGGCGCCATTGCCGCCGGGAATGGCCAAGCGTGTGACGCCATCCTTGCGGTCGACTTCCTGATAACCCATGAACTTCAACAGTTCGACGGTTGCTCCTTCATCGCGCAGGCGCATGGAGGCCGAGTGAAAGCCGCGGATGGCATGATCGGCATCGACACCGTTTCCGGTCCAGCCGGCGCGGGCATCGTCCTTGACTTCGGCGAGTGCAAAACCATCGCCATCGGGGCCAAAGAAGTTGAGGCGCTTTTCGCCGAAGGCTTCGTCGGCCTTCATCTCCAGGCTGCCCTTGGCGGCAAGGCGGTTGGCCCAGTAACCAAGCGAACCATCCGGCACGGCAAACACCGTGGTGCCCACTTCACCGGTGCCGGGACGGCCCTTGGCGATGTGCGGGAACGGGAAATAGGTCATGACGGAACCCGGCGTGCCCTGCTCATCGCCGTAATAGAGATGATAGACATCAGGCGCGTCGAAATTGACGGTCTGCTTGACGCGGCGAAGGCCGAGCGTATCGGTGAAGAACTTGTTGTTGCCGCGGGCGCTGGCGGCCATGGACGTTACGTGATGCAGGCCCTTGATCTGGTCGATCATGTGAAAAACCCCTTGTTTCCAGCGATCCGTCAACCGGTCCGCTTGTCTGGGGTGAAGATGGCCCTGTTCTGCCAAATTGCATAGAGTGAACGATCAGAACGGATCGTTCACAAAATAGAACTGGACGTCCTCATACATCCTGAACCGGCGTAGCGGGCAATTGCCAATCAATGGGATCACGCCCATTGGAGATCAGATAGGCATTGGCCTTGGAAAAATGCCCCGAGCCGAAAAAACCGTTATGGGCCGACAGCGGCGACGGATGCGGCGCCTTTAGCACCAGATGCCGGCGCTGATCGACAAACCCCGCCTTCTTCTGCGCATAGGCGCCCCAGAGCATGAAGACGACATGGGCGCATTCTTCGTTCACCACGCGGATGACCGCATCGGTAAACCGCTCCCAACCCTTGCCCTGGTGGGCGGCGGCGCGCCCCTCCTCTACCGTCAAAACGCTGTTCAAGAGAAGCACGCCCTGACGCGCCCAATGTTCCAGAAAGCCATGCGCCGGCTGTTCAATTTGAAGATCCGTGCGCATTTCCTTGTAGATGTTGACGAGCGAGGGCGGCACACGCACGCCGGGGCGCACGCTGAAACACAGGCCATGCGCCTGCCCTGCCCCATGATAAGGATCCTGCCCGAGAATCACCACCTTCACCTGAGGTAAAGGCGTCAGGTCAAGGGCGCGAAAATATTCCGGCCCCTTCGGAAAGATGTGTTTTCCCGCCTCTTTCTCCGAGAGCAGGAAAGACCGGAGAGCGCCCATGTAAGGCTCTGAAAATTCAGGCGCCAAGGCCTTTTTCCAGCTCTCCTCCAGTTTGACGCCCGTCTCCGCCATCACGCTACCCTTTATCAGTTCAGGTGGAAATTTGCCTTGGAATGCCAGTCCCAGGCAGAGCGGATGATATCGTGCAGGGAATATTGCGGCTCCCAGCCCAGCACGGCCTTTGCCTTGTCATTGTTGGCGACCAGCGTGGTGGAATCGCCATCGCGACGGCCGACATAGTCTACCGGGAACGGCTTGCCGGAGACTTCGGAGATCGTCGCCAAGAGTTCCTTCACCGTTGTGCCGGTGCCGGTGCCGAGGTTCAATTCCACCGTTTCGCCGCCGGCCAGCAGATAATCGACGGCGCGCACATGGGCGTCGGCCAGATCGAGAACGTGGATATAATCGCGCACGCAGGTGCCGTCGCGTGTGTCATAATCATCGCCGAACACCTTAAAACCCTGGCGGCGGCCAAGCGCTGCCTCGATGGCAAGCGGAATGGCATGGGTCTCCGGCGTGTGCCATTCGCCGATGCGGCCTTCGAAATCGGCGCCGGCGGCGTTGAAATAACGCAGCATCACCGAACGCAGGCCCTTATAGGTGCCGTAATCCTTCAGCGCCTGCTCGATGATGAATTTTGTGCGGCCATAGGGGTTGATGGGCGCCTGCGGATGGCTTTCATCCATCGGCACCTGCACCGGCAGACCATAGGTGGCGCAGGTGGAGGAGAAAACGAAAGCCTTCACGTCGGCATCCATGGCAGCCGACAGAAGTGTGAGCGCGCCGATGACATTGTTGTCGTAGAAGGCGACCGGGTTCTTCACCGATTCGCCGACCTCGATGAGGGCAGCAAAGTGCAAGACCGCGTCCGGCTGATACTTGGCAAACACCTCGTCCAGACGCGCCCGGTCACGGATGTCGCCTTCTTCCAGCGGACCCCATTTGGCAAATTCGGCATGCCCGTTCGACAGGTTGTCGAAAACGATGGGCTGATAACCACGCTCTGCCAGAAGAAGGCAATTATGCGAGCCGATATAACCGGCACCACCGACAACAAGAACCTTCTTCTGCGACATGGGGAACTGCAACTCCATTGATGTTGCGCGGCAATATAAACGGCGAAAACAGGATTACCAGCGCGGAAGTTCGACGATCTTCACCTTGGAACTGCCACCCGCGCACAATCGTTGACAAAGAACATGATTACGAAAGGCAGGTTTCCCAATCACCGGCTTTCCGCTATCATCGTCTCCACATATCTCTCAGGATTTCTCATCAATGCGTTGGTTGTTTCTGGGCCTCGGCTGGCTGTTCGTGGCGCTTGGCGTGGTGGGCGCTTTCCTGCCGGTCATGCCGACGACGCCGTTTCTACTGCTGGCAGTTGCCTGTTTCACGCGGTCCTCGCCGCGGCTGGAAGCGTGGCTTTTGAACCATCCGCGCTTTGGAAAACTGTTGCGCGACTGGCGCAGCAGTGGCGCGATTTCACGCAGAGCGAAGATCGCCGCCGTTTCGCTGATGAGCGTCAGCTACGGCATATTCTTCTTCGGCACAGCGCCGCCGCTCTGGCGGGCGCTGCTGGTCGCGGCAGTCATGGCCGGCTCGTCGCTGTTCATCCTGACGCGGCCGGATGCGGCTTGAGTTTTTAAAGCGATGCGCGGTGGCGCGATTGCGGCAGCACGAAGGGAATGTGGGCTGCCGGCATGCGCCCGACGGCGCCGGCAATGCCATAGACATCGGCAACGACCGTATCGCTCAGCGTGTCTGCGGCCGGCCCCTCCGCCACCACTTTTCCGCGTGACAGCACCACCACCTGATCGGCAAATTCGGCGGCAAGGTTGAGGTCGTGCAGAATGGCAAGCACCGCCCCGCCGCCGCGGGCAAAACCGGCGGCGATTTCCAGCACCGAAATCTGGTGGCCGAGGTCGAGGCTTGCCGTCGGCTCATCAAGGAACAGTGCGCGCGGCCGGCCCCCTTCCACCGGGTTCGGCACCTGCGCCAGCGCGCGGGCAAACTGCACCCGCTGCTGTTCGCCGCCCGATAGCGACGGATAAGGTCGCCCCTCGAAACCGGAGAGACCCACACGCGCAAGCGCCCGGCGCGCTTCACCGGCGGGATCGAGCGCACCTCTCGCTACCGCCCCCATGCGCACGATTTCAAGCGCTGAAAAGGGAAAGGCAAGCTCGCTTGCCTGCGGCAGCACGGCGCGGCAAGCGGCAAGCTTTTTCGGATCGAGCAGCGACACGTCGATGCCATCGTAACGGACATGGCCGGCGGTGAGTGCAATCTCGCCGGAGAGCGCCTTCATCAGCGTCGATTTGCCCGCGCCGTTCGGGCCGATGACAACAGTCACCTCGCCGGGGCGAAGGGTGAGCGACACGGTGTCGACCAGGCGCCGGCCAGCGCGTTCGATTGTCAGAGAATGGGCACGGATCATCACAAACCTCCCATGCCGGCGCCGCCTTTGCGGCCCAGCAGCAACATCAGGAAAACCGGCGCACCGAACAGAGCGGTGATGATGCCGATCGGCAGTTCGGCGGGCGAAACGATGGTGCGCGCCACGCTGTCTGCGATGAGAAGCAACGCCGCGCCGCCAATCGCCGAACCCGGCAGCAGGAACCGGTGCGACGGGCCGATGACGAGCCGCAGCAGATGCGGCACGACGATGCCGACAAAGCCGATGGAGCCGGCAACGGCAACCGTTGCACCACAGGCGGCAGCGACCGCCAGGATCACCAGCCGCTTCAGGCGCTGCACGGGAATGCCCATGTGAAAGGCGGCCGCATCCCCCAGAATCAGCGCATCGAGCCCGCGTGCCACAAACGGAATGATGCCGGTGACGACAACAACGAACGGCAGGATGGAGATGACCCGGGTAAAGGTGGCACCGCCGAGGGAACCGAGGTTCCAAAAGGTGATGTCGCGCAGCTGCCGGTCATCGGCCATGAAGATCAGGAGGCCCATGGCAGCAAGACTGAGGGCCCCGACGGCGATGCCGGAGAGGATGAGCTTTGACGTGGAGGTTTCGCCATCGCGGGTGGCGATGAGATAAAGAACCCAGGTGTTCAAAAGCCCGCCGAGAAAGGCCATCAGCGGCAAAAAGTGGCTGCCGAGCAGCATTGACACCGGTGCAAGCACGGTGGAGCCGAGCACGATGCCGGCCACTGCAAAAAGCGCCGCCCCGGAGGTGACCCCGACAATACCGGGATCGGCAAGCGGATTGCGAAACAGCCCCTGCATCATCGCGCCGGATACGCCAAGGCCCGCGCCAACGAGAACGCCAAGTGCGGTACGCGGCAGGCGCACCGCCTCCAGCACCACCCGCTCCTGCACCGCAAGTTCGGCACTTCGCCCGGTGAGGTACAGCCAGAGATGGCCAAGATCAGCCCCGGTCGGGCCGCTGCCCAGCGAGATGAGGCAGGCGACCACCAGAAGCAGCGTCAACACAACGAGCATGATCATGCCCTGGCGCGAGCGGTCGCCGTTATCCTCGCCGAAATGGAAGGAGAGCGTCAGGCTTTTCATCCCGGAAAGGCTTCCGGGTAAAGATGGGCGGCGAGCGTCCGGCCCGCTTCCGGCGTGCGCGGGCCAAAGCCTAGGAGCAGCAGGCCGTCCATCTGGATCAGCGATTTCGTCTCGGCTGCCGGCGTCGACTGGAAGGCAGGAAGCGCAAATACCTCATCGGGTTTTACGCCGTGATTGCCCGATTGCATGACGAGGATGACATCGGGTCTTGCACCGATCACCGCTTCGTCGGTCAGCGGCTTGTAGCCCGAAATGCCGTCTGCGGCATTGATGCCACCGGCCATTTCGATGATGGCGGCCGCCTCCGTATCCTTGCCGCCGGCCATGATGCGACCACCGGAGAGAGACAGCACGAACAGCACGCGCTTGCGCTTTTCCGGCAGTTTTGCCACCGCTGCGGAGAGCGCCTTCAGATCCGCGTCGGTCTTTTCGGCAAGCACGGCCGCCTTGTCATCGAGGCCAACGGCATGGCCGACATCGCGGATCTTCTTGCCGATGGCTGCCCCTTCAGGCGGTGTGTCGATGGTGACGACGGCAATTTCGCTGGCTTTCAGAATGGCAAGTGCATCCGGCGGGCCAGCACCGTCTTCGGTGAGGATGAGATCAGGCGTCTTGCCGAGAATGCCTTCGGCCGAGAGCGCGCGCATATAACCGACATCGGCCTTGCCCTTGGCCTCCGGCGGATAGCTGCTGGTGGAATCAACCGCGACGATGCGATCCTGTGCCCCCAACGCATAGAGAATTTCGGTGACGGTGCCGCCGATGGACACGATGCGTTGCGCCTTGGGATTTTGTGCTTCCGAGGCAAATGCGGCGGTGCCGGAAAGCGGCCATGCGACCAGAAGCGCCAGAAAACCCGTCTTGAGAAAAGCCTGCATCGTCTTATCATCCAGAAAAGGCGGGCGCGCTCACCGGTCGATCCGACTGTCGCTGCCCGATATAACATGAGTAATGGCGACAAGATTTAGGGCTTTTCAAGCGACGGAGCAACAGATATCTTGAGCCATCACCACCACTTTAAATGAGGATCTGCCATGTATATTGCCATGAACCGTTTTCGCGTCGTCCCGGGCTTTGAAGAAGCGTTCGAAGAAATGTGGCGCAGCCGCCAGCGCCACCTGTCGACGGTTCCGGGCTATATGGAATTTCACATGCTGAAGGGGCCGAAGCACGAGGATCATTCGCTTTATGCCTCGCATACGCTGTGGGAAACCCAGGAGCATTTCACCGCCTGGACGAAATCCGAGCAGTTCCGCGCCGCCCATGCGCGCGCCGGCGAAAACCGCGGCAAGGTGGAATATCTCTCCGGCCCGCATTTCGAAGGGTTTGAAGTCATCATCCACGAAGGCCGCGACGGCAATTCGGCGGAGGCCGCATGAGCGCGGCGCTCTCGATTTCCTCAAGCGACGATGAGGCGCGCCGGGCGCGAGCGGTTGCAGCACTTGGCGAAAAGCCGGACGGCGTGGTGGAAGCGATTGCCGCAAAAGCCGAGGTGACGCCGGCCGAAATTCTGGCGCTGCTGCCGGATGGTGCCGCGACATCGGCACCGGAAAACGCGTTCGAGGCGATCTGGGCCGAGATGACCGGCTGGGGTGAGGTTCTTTTTATCGTCCACACCGATGATATCGTGCTGGAGGCCGAGGGCTCACTGCCCGCCGGGTCCGAAGGTCATGGCTGGTTCAACATCCATGGCGATAGCCCCATCGGCGGCCATATCGCGCGAAAGAACTGCGCTGGAATCTCCTTTGTCGACCGCGCTTTTCACGGTCGCCGCTCCTGTTCCGTCTGGTTCATGAACCAGAAGGGTGCGGCCATGTTCAAGGTTTTCGTCAAGCGTGATGCGGCCCGCGAACTGATCGGCGAACAGCTCGCAAAGTTCGAGGCGCTGCGCGACATTTATGCCAAGGCCTGAATAATGAGTGCCGGAGTGGGCAATCCGCTCCGGCACATTAAGGCGCTTACGAGCCCTGATTTTCCTGTTCGCCATTCTGCAGCAGATTGGCAAGCACGGCGCAGTTCGGATCGCTCTGGTCGAGAATCTGCGCCGGCGCGGTCCAGCCGATCGTGACGCCGATGGCGGTGGTTACCGCCCACATCGGCTCCTGTCCCGCCCGCTCGATCAGCTGGGGACCGTGGGTGGAAATACATTGCTGAACCTGCCGTGCGGTCTCGGCAGAGGCGTTGGCGTTCTGCAGATGCGTCTGCACTTCCGAATGGATGGGGGTGATTACGAACATGGTGATGAACCACGCGGTCATTTCCGAGAGCATGTCTGGCCTTCAAATCGACGGTGATGTCGCAAAAAGGTCCGACATCGTGAAAGCGTCGATTTCTTTCACCAGAGGGGCCCGGACCATCGGGTCGAGCCTCTAGATGGTGATCGCCAGCGGCGGTTCAAGATGATGATGCCGATCAAAGTGCCGGCACCCATTTCCACATCACCGCCTCCTTGCGCTCGGCATAATGCTTGAATTCGCAGTCATGGCGACGGGCGAACCCTTCAGCCGCATCAAGCGCCTCGGGACTCACCGGGTCCATGCCGGTTCCCGGCGCAAACCAGTCTTCCAGCAGGTCATCGGGCACGTAGACACCGATGCGCAGGGGAAGCGATTTTAGCGCCTGCGAGAGGGCGGCAAGCTCTTCTTCGGCGACAGGCAGATCAATCATGATTTCGATGCGTGTTGCGGTTTTCCCTCGCGGCTGGTGGCCGCCATGTCATGCAACTCCTTTTCCGACATGGATTTCTCCATGCTTTTGGAAGCGCCTTGAAGTTCGCTCTTCTTGATATCGCCGCGCTTGGCGGCAAGGGCAGCACCCGCCGCCTTCTGCTGTGCCTTGGATTTGGCCGGCATAGTTCTCTCCTGTGTTTTGCCCGCTTCAAAAGCCAAACCGGCGGCCGGCGCGGTGGTTCCATCGCCGTGACCGCGCTTGAGGGAACCGCAGGCCATGCCTGCGGGTTTCTCTCAAGAACCGGAGTTTCCCGGAAATTCCCCTGAAAGGATGAGACATCATGACTGCCAAGGAAAATCAGGACGCCAGGGACAAGATGACCGACGAAGGTTCGCGCCGTTTTACCGAAGATGGCCGCGAACGCGTGGAAGACGCGCTGCATGGACAGATCGACCAGACCAACCTCAAGGCCCAGCAGGAGGCCTCGCGCCTTGGCGGCGGTGATACCTATCTGGTCAAGAGCGACCTTGAAGACCAGGATGAGCGGCTTGGCGAAGACCAGCCCGATGGCCGCCCGAGCCCGATGGCAAATGCCGACAATCCGGAGCGCTGAGCGCTTCATTCGACTGACATCTGATTGCGCCATGCACCGGAAACGGTGCATGGCGCGTCTAATTTTTCCGGCGTCAGCGTGGCGTTGCGGAACCGGCATGCCCTCTCCACGTTGGGCAGGCTTGAACTCTCTCCCAGAGATAGACCACAAGCGTCGGAGGCGCACGAGCTTGACGATCCCCACATCGACCTACCGTATCCAGTTCCGCAACGGCATGACCTTCGACCGCGCGGCGGCGCTCGTGCCTTACCTGAAGCGCCTGGGCATCAGCCACCTTTATGCCTCGCCGATTTTTACCGCCGCGGAAGGCTCCACCCACGGGTATGACGTGGCCGATGCCAACGAAATTGCGGAGGAGCTTGGCGGCCGCGAGGGGTTCGAGCGCATGAGTGCCGCGCTTAAGGAAAACGGCCTTGGCCTCATCCTCGATATCGTGCCGAACCATATGGCAGCGGCGCTGGAAAACCGTTGGTGGCGCAGCATCATCGAATGGGGACAGGAGAGCCCCTTCAGCCATTTCTTCGACGTCAACTGGCAACGCCGCCTGACACTTCCGGTCCTGGGTGAAGATTTTGATGCTGTGGCGGAAAAAGGTGATCTTTCCGTCGGCTTCGATACAAAGGCCGCCTGCCTGACGCTGTCCTATTTCGACAACCACTATCCGCTCTCCCCGGCAAGTTATGGGCAGGCGCTGGACGGCATCGACCTTGCGCTCGCAGACAAGATCCGCGCCGCAGCCGCCTCTGCCACGCCGGCCGAAGAAGAGGCATTTCATGACGCGATGCGCGCGTTTGCCGCCGATCCCGAAGCCTCACGGCTTGCGCAAAAGCTTAGCGATCGCACACTCAACCAGGAGCAGATCACCGCCCTCCACGCAGCGCAGCCATACTGCCTGATGAACTGGCGCAAGGCACCGAGCGAGCTGAGTTATCGCCGTTTCTTCGAAATCACCGGCCTTGCCGGCTTGCGCGTCGAGACGGAGGAAGTTTTCCTCGAAAGCCATCGCCTGATCCTCGATCTGGTGCTGTCCGGCAAGGTGGATGGCTTGCGCATCGACCATGTGGATGGTCTGGCCGATCCGCGCGCCTATCTGCAGCGGTTGCGCGAGGCGGTCGGTCCGGATTGTTATCTGGTGGTCGAAAAGATCCTCGGGCACGGTGAGCGCCTGCCGTCCGACTGGCCGGTCTCCGGCACCACCGGTTACGAGTTCATTGCAAGCCTGTCTGATGTTCTGGCAGAGCCGGAAAACCTTGCCGCCTTCCACAGCCAGTATAGCGAGGTCACCGGCCGTCCGCTCGATCTGGATGCGGAAATGCAAAAGGCCAAGGGGCTGATGGTCGATGTCAATTTCGCCGGCGAAGTCAGCACCCTCCTGTCGATCGCACTTGAGATTGCCGCCGGCCATCAGGATAGTGGCCGCTTTGACGAGGATGCGATGCGGGATGCGCTGCGCGCACTGCTGATCGCCTTTCCCGTCTACCGCACCTATGGCAACACCCTTGGCCTTGAGCCGGCAGACCGGCAGCGCCTGAGCGACGTGCTCTCGGAGGTGCGGTCGCGAAAAGATCCGCCGCAATCGCAGCCGCTCGGTTTCCTCGCCCGCATCATCGTCGGCGATGTCAGTGAAGAATTTGATACTCAGGCGGGTGAATTCCGCACGCGCTTCCAGCAGCTCACCGGCCCGTTGATGGCGAAATCGCTGGAAGATACGCTGTTTTTCCGCATCAACCCGCTGATTGCGCTGAACGAAGTGGGCGGAGAACCGCTGCCGCCGCTTAACGGCGTCAGCCAGTTTCATGCTGAAATGCAGGCAAGGCTGAAAGACCAGCCGCAGGGGCTTTCGGCCAGCTCCACCCATGACACCAAACGCGGCGAGGATGCCCGCGCCAGGCTTTATGCGCTGTCGGAAGCGCCCGATCTCTGGCGCGCGGCATTTGATCGCTGGCGCCAGATGAACCGGGATCTTGTGGTGGAGCTTGATAACGGAACAGCGCCGGAGCCGGAGGTGGAATGGCTGATCTACCAGGCACTTGTCGGTGTGTGGCCGCACAATCTTGGCGCAGACGACACGCAGGGCCTGAAGGCACTGGAGGAGCGGTTTGTCGTTTATCTCGAAAAGTCGCTGCGCGAAGCCAAGCTGAAAACCGGATGGAACGACCCCGACAGCGCCTATGAAGAGGCTGTGACCGGTTATGCCCGCAATCTGCTGGGGCCTGATGGCGGAGGTTTCCGGCAGGATTTTATCTCCAGCATGCAGCCGGTGTTTGCCGCCGGCGGTTTAAACAGCATCACCCAGACGCTGATCAAGCTTGCCGCACCCGGCATTCCCGACATCTACCAGGGCAGCGAAGGCACCGATCTCAGCCTTGTCGATCCGGATAACCGACGCGCGCCGGATTTCGAAGCGTTGATGGCCGGGCTCGATTGTGCCTGGGATCCGGCCGATCCGGAAGCCTGGCTGGATGGGCGGCTGAAGCAGCGGGTGATCGAGGCCGTTCTGCCCTTGCGGGCGCGCGAGCTGGCACTGTTTCTCGAAGGCGATTATCTGGCGCTGGAGATTGCCGGCGAACAGTCCAGCCATCTCGTCGCTTTCGCACGCAAGTTCCAGGACAAGGCCGTGATCGTCGTCGCCCCGCGCCTGATGCTCCAGCATCTGCTGAGCGAGGCAGTGCATCTGCCTTCTGCCGATCTCTGGACGGATGCCGTCCTGAAGCTTGATGCGGGCCTTGCCCACCATAGCTACCGGGACCTCCTGTCGGAGGACATCATTCAGCCGACGTCCGAACTTGCCCTTGGCGAACTTCTGGCCACGCGGCCGTTCTGCGTGCTGCTTTCGGCCTGATCTTCACCCAGCGCAGGGAGGACAGCTCCCTCCTGCGCTGGGCGCTGGTGCGGGCTTGAATGTGCCCACGAAAAAAGGTGCCGCCCGAGGAGGACAGCACCTTTTAAACAACGTTCCAAAGTCAGTCGTCGAGGTCAGGCAAGACCGACGAAAGACAGGATTGCGATCACGATAACCACGGCGCCAACGAGCCATACGATGCTGTTCATGTTTCTCTCCTTTGATCAGATTGCCGCCACTGCCGGCAGCTCTTGAGGTTCGAGATCAGGCGAACCCGACCAGATTGAGGACCGCAATTACGATGACAACGGCTCCAACAAGCCAGACGATGCTGTTCATACCCAAGCTCCATTTTGTTTCGCTCCATCAACGACAGAGCACGCCAAAGGTTCCATCGCCGGTAGCAGGAACCTTTGGCGCAACAACGGGTTCGGGCGCGGCGTCCGGGCTTTGTCGCAACCGGACACGAGAGGAATGCCGATGAGCTTTCACCCCTATACCGCCACGCTGCAAAGCGATCAGCCGATGCCGGCCACCAGTGGAACGGACTTAAAAAGACCGCAGCGGGTGGTGATCATCGGCGCCGGCTTTGGCGGGCTTGCCGTTGCCCGCGAGCTTGGCAATACCGTGCTCGACGTGACGGTCATCGACCGGCGCAACCACAATCTTTTCCAGCCGTTGCTCTATCAGGTGGCAACGGCAGCGCTCTCGCCTGCCGATATTTCCGAGCCGATCCGCCGCACGCTTGGCCGCTATCACAATATCAAGGTGATGCTGGCCGAGGTGACAGGGATCGATACCGTGACCAAGACCGTGCAGTTCGCCACGGCGCCGTCCGTTCCCTATGACCGGCTGATCATCGCCACCGGTTCGGAATATAATTATTTCGGTCATGACGAATGGCGGGCGCTGGCGCCGGGTCTCAAAACCATCCATGAGGCACGCCAGATCCGCCACCGGCTGCTGCTGGCCTTCGAGCGCGCCGAGGTTTCGCAGGACCATGAGGAAAAGAAGGCGCTGCTCACCAGCGTCATCATCGGCGGCGGACCGACGGGCGTGGAAATGGCCGGCGCGATTGCCGAGCTTGGCCGCTTCATGATCACCCGGGATTTCCGCAGGCTTGCGCCCGAACATTTCCGCGTGCTGCTGCTGGAGGCAGGGCCGCGTATTCTGGCCGCCTTCCCCGAGGAGTTGACCACCTATGCCACGCGCGAGCTGGACCAAATGGGCGTGGAGGTGATGACCGGCCGCATGGTCGAGGACATTTCAGACGGGGTTGTGATTGCCAATGGCGAGACGATCCGCACCGCAAACGTCATCTGGGGTGCCGGCGTCAAGGCATCGCCGGCGGCCGGCTGGCTCGGCATCGAGGGCAAGGCGGGCGGGCGCATTCCTGTCGATGGTGATCTGAGGGTCACCGGTTTCACTGACGTGTTTGCGCTCGGCGATACGGCGCTTGGTGTCGACGAGGCGGGAAAACCGCTGCCGGCCCTGGCGCAAGTGGCCAAGCAACAGGGCCAGTATCTGGGCAAGGCGCTCCGCCACGAACTGCTCGATGCTACCCCATCAAAACCCTTCCATTTCAACAATCGCGGCAATACCGCCGTCATCGGGCGGAACGCCGCCATCTTCGATTTCGGCAAATGGCGGCTGAAGGGGCGGCTCGCATGGCTGCTCTGGGCGCTCGTCCATGTCTACCTGCTGGTCAATTTTGAAAAGCGGCTGCTGGTGACGATCCAGTGGATCTGGCGTTATCTTACCCGCCAGCGCGGCGCGCGCCTGATCGACGAAAATGTAACCCGATCCATCAACCCCGGGAGGGAGCCATGAACACCGCCAATCCGCAGCTGGAAGGCCTTTATCTGGCACTTGCCGCCATCAACCGCCTGCTGGTGGAAAAACAGCTGCTGACGCATGAGGAAATACGCGAAACGCTGCGCGAGGTGGAGGCTGGCGTGATGAAGGCAGAGGAGCCGGATGTTTCCAGTGCTCACCGCAAGGCCGTTGCCTTCCCGATCCGTCTTCTGGTGCTGGCCGATGAGGCGGCCGAACGCGGTGAGGAAGCGAATTTCGACGTTCTCGCCCGACAAGTTGGCCGCAACAACTGACACGTTTTCGGGCTGACGAAAAAGGGCGACGGGTATCCCCCGCCGCCCTTTGCACATTTTGACATCTATCAGATGATCGGCTTGCCGCCGGTCACCGCAATCGTTGCACCGGAGACGTAGCTGGAGAGCGGATCGGCCAGCATCACATAGGCGGTGGCCAGTTCCGCCGGCTGTCCCGGCCGTTTCATCGGCACCTGCTGACCGAACGATTTAACCGAATCCTCCGGCAGCGTGGAGGGAATGAGCGGCGTCCAGATCGGGCCGGGTGCAACCGCATTGGCGCGGATGTCCTTCTCCGCCAGCAGCTGCGCCAATCCTGCGGTAAAGTTCTGGATCGCGCCCTTGGTGGTGGCATAGGCGAGCAGCGACGGGTTGGGGCTGTCGGAATTGATCGAGGCGGTGTTGATGATGGAGGCGCCTGGCTTCATGTGCGCAACGGCTGCCTTGGTGAGGTAGAACATGGCGTGGATGTTCACCTTGAAGGTCAGTTCCCACTCCTCATCGCTGATCTCCCCAATCGTCGGAAACGAGGCCTGGTGGGCGGCATTGTTGACGAGAATATCGATCCCGCCGAGCTGTTCGACGGCCGTATCGATCACCTTGCGGCAATGGGCGGCCGATTGAAGATCGCCCGGCACCAGCACGGCCTTGCGGCCAGCCTCTTCCACATGGCGTTTCGTTTCCGCCGCATCCTGGTCTTCGTCGAGATAGGAAATCAGCACGTCGGCACCTTCGCGGGCAAAAGCAATGGCGACGGCGCGGCCGATGCCACTATCGCCACCGGTGATGACGGCCTTCTTGCCGGCAAGGCGGCCGGAGCCCTTGTAGGAGCTTTCGCCGTGATCCGGCACCGGCTGCATCTGGCTGGTCAAACCCGGCATCGGGATCTTCGGCTGGGAAAAGGGCGGCGTGGGATATTGCTGTGACATGGGTCAACCTCACTTTGATTGTTGGGGTTCGCGGGTCCAACTCATCCCAAGGGGTGGATGTTCCAACAGAAATCGGCCTGTGTCCGGCGTGCAGGCAAGGCAAACCACCCTCCCCGGCCGCGTGGTGGATGGCCACATCTCGCGCCCTGCCTTTCGCCTGCCTGTCATTGGCGTGGACAGGCGCGAGATCGGCACGGCACGTCTGCCATCTTGAAACTCGCCATAAAAATTCTGTCATCCATCCGTGCTACGGGCCACAATCCTGCGCGCTTGCCGTTCGACACAGGGCGCTTGTTACAGTTGAAGGTATCGCAATGCTTCTCCACTCTCCGCCCGGTCTCGAAATCATCCACGCCGGGCACCGCACAAGGCTCAAATGGCACCGGCTGCGCCTTGGCCTTTCGGCACCGCTTTTTTCGGCCGAGACGATGGCGCTGGGGTTTGAAGCGGGCGCTTCGATGGAGCTGGATCTTCGGGTGCGCGGCGATGGCGGTTTCGTGGTGCTGCATGATTCAGATCTCGACGGCGAAACCGATGGCTACGGCCCGGTGCGAAAAGCCTCTGCGCAGGATCTGCGTGGACTGACCATAAAGGCCGGCGGCACGCCGCCGATCCTCAGCGAAGACTTGGCGCAAATGCTGACGACGGCACATCCGGACGCTCTTTTGCAGTTCGACATGAAGGACGATCTGGCAACGATCGGCAGTGCGGGACTTGCGCATCTGGTGGAGTTTTTTGGCGCCGCCGGGCGCTCGATCATCGTCAGCGCCGGCGATCTCGACCTCATCGTCGCGATCCGCAACCACCTGCCCAACCTTGCGCGCGGCATAGACCCCACAGACAAGCTGATGGTCATCCTTGCCGAACAGGGACCGGACGCGGCACGGCAGGACCTTCTGTCTGATATCAATGGAGAAACCGCGCCGGACACGGTCTATCTCTCCTGGCCGCTGGTTCTGGAGGCCGCCGCGCGCGATCTCGATCTCATCGGCCTTTGCCATGAGAACGGCTGCAAGGTGGATGCCTGGACCTTTAACCTGAAAAACCCCGACATGGGGTTCAGCGAGGCCGAATGGGCGCAGTTTTCCGCCCTCATGGCGTTACACCCCGATCAGGTGACAACGGACGAGGCTCCGGCCACCGAGCGTGCCTGGAACGCCCGGAGCACCGGCTGAAAATATGAAAAAACCCGCCGGACGGGCGGGTTTTCGAGGCATGAGCCGATTGCGCGCTGGCGATCAGATTTCCGGGCAGCCGCGTTCATTGGCAAACGTGATGCGGCTCGGGCCGCGGCGGGTAAAGCCCTGCACGACAACGCGGCCGGGCGTTACGCGCACAACTTCCGGATCGCGCAGGCCCGCATCGCGGGCAGCAGAGCGGGCTTCGCGCTCGCTGCAACCCCGGCGCGGCGGCGGTCCACGACGATCGCGATCGTGTTCACGGATCACCGGACGGATGCCATCTGGCCCGACCCGCAATTCCATCTGTTGCGCCTGCGCCGACGTGCCGGCACAGACGCCCGCAGCCGCCATGGCAAGAGCAAGCCCCGCCGTCTGGATCACCTTCAGCATGATAGTCTCCTTGCTGCACGCCTGATGTCGGCGGCCCTGTTATTTAGCCAGCCCAAAACGCGGTGCCGGCTCATTTGTTCCAATACCTCCCTCAACTGTAATGACGAGACAAAGTGGAGAAAAACAACACAAACACCCGCAAATGCCGCCGCGATTATTATAGTCTGTCATGATTGTTATACGCAGGCTTAACCAATTTGCCCGAGTGTCCATGACGGGCAGGATGGAAAAATTTCTTTGATCGAGCGATTTGCTGCCTTTTCCCGGCAGGAAGGAGGAGACAGGACGTCGCCTTGCTTCAGCCTTTGCGTTTTCACGTAGGTCAAAGATGTTACGACACCTGTCGATTCGGACAAAAATCCTATCCGTCATCCTGTTTCTCGGGCTGGTCTCGCTGGCCGGTTTGTCTTACCTCAGCAGCCGTTTTGATGGCGTCAACGATCGTTATGCGGATTTCATCGCCAATAACGCCGCCGCCGCCGTTCTTGGCGCGCGCTCGTCGGCGGGCATGTGGACGGCCGTCAACGCCATTACCCGCGTTGCGCTGAACGAGACCGGCTCGCCGGCTTACGAGGAAGGCAAGGCCGCCTTCGTGCGCAACCTTGATGGCGCAAAGGCAAAGATGGTCGATATCGGCCGCATGGTGCCGGCGCTGAAGCCGCCGTCGGATGAACTGATGGGCCTGATGGACCAGTTCGGCGCTGTCTACGAAAAGATCGTGGTCGCCAAGCAGGCCGGACGCAATGACGAGGCGGTGGCCCTGGTGCGTTCGCTCGATCAACTGGCGCCAGCCTTCTCCACCAAATCCGGAGCCAACAACGCCGCGCTGAACGAAATGGTGGCCAATGGTGGCAAGACCATTTCCAGTGATACGTCCTCGATCATCTTCACCAGCATGGTGGCGCTTGGGCTTGCCGTAATCGCCACGATCGGCCTTGCCTATTATGTCGCAAGCGCCGGCATCACCCGCCCGATGGAGGCGCTTCGCCAGCGCATGGCAACGCTTGCCGGCGGCGAAACGGAGGCTGCTGTTTCCGGCACCGATCGCCGTGACGAGATCGGCGCCATGGCCCAGACGGTGGAAGTGTTCCGCAGCAATGCCAAGGAGCAGGCGCGCCTTTCGGCCGCAACCGAGGCAACCCGCCGCCAGGCGGATGCAGAGCGCGCCTCACACGAGGCAATCCGCACGGAAGAAGCCGGAACGCTGGCGGATGTGGTGCAGGCATTGGCCACCGGTCTGAAGGCCCTGGCCGACGGCGACCTGTCACACCGCATCGAGCGTCCGTTCACGGCAAAGCTCGACACCCTGCGCACCGACTTTAACCATTCGGTGGAAAAGCTGAACCAGGCCATGCAGCTGGTCGGCACCAATGCCCATGCGATCACGGCCGGGGCCAACGAAATCCGCACCTCGAGCGACGATCTTTCGCGCCGCACCGAGCAGCAGGCGGCTTCCGTCGAGCAGACAGCAGCGGCCCTGGAAGAGATCACCACCACCGTGCGCGATGGCGCAAAACGTGCCGAAGAAGCCCGCAAGCTGGTGGTGGCAACCGGCGAGGATGCTCGCAATTCCGGCACCGTGGTGCGCTCGGCGGTTGACGCCATGCACGCCATCGAGAAATCCTCCGGCGAGATTTCCAACATTATCGGCGTCATCGATGAAATCGCCTTCCAGACGAACCTCCTGGCGCTGAATGCCGGCGTGGAAGCGGCACGTGCGGGCGAAGCGGGCAAGGGTTTTGCCGTCGTTGCCCAGGAAGTGCGTGAACTGGCGCAGCGTTCC
The DNA here is from genome assembly GCF_058242805.1 of Neorhizobium sp. PAMB6716. Classification (NCBI taxonomy): domain Bacteria; kingdom Pseudomonadati; phylum Pseudomonadota; class Alphaproteobacteria; order Hyphomicrobiales; family Rhizobiaceae; genus Neorhizobium; species Neorhizobium sp. PAMB6716. Next base: position 472,027 of record NZ_CM177835.1, on the reverse strand, counting down.
GCACAGGCTGCAAAAGAAATCAAGGGCTTGATCAACACGTCCAGCAGCCAGGTCGCCAATGGCGTGACGCTGGTTGGCAATACCGGCAAGGCGCTGGAAGGCATTGTCAGCCAGGTGCAGCACATCACCGGCCATGTGCAGGCGATTGCCGATGCCTACCGCGAACAGTCGCTCGGCCTGCAGGAGATCAACACCGCCGTCAACACGATGGACCAGGGCACCCAGCAGAACGCCGCCATGGTGGAAGAGGCAACCGCCACGGCTCACCAGCTTTCCGGCGAAGCCGAAACCCTGACGCGCCTGCTCGGCCAGTTCCGCCTTGCCGAAGCCCAGCGCTCCAACCAGTACGGCCGCGCGGCCTGAGCGTTTCAGGCATTATCTTCAAATCGATAAAAAGGCTCCGGGTCATTCCGGAGCCTTTTTCATGGACCGCTTGCGACATCCGACAAGCCAGCTCAACAGCGGCAGGATGAACAGAAGCCCCTGCCATTCCGCCTGATCCAGCGGATCTGACAGCGGATGCCTGACGCCGCGGCTGCCCGGCCTCGCACGCTTCAATTCAAGCCATATGACCACCCCTTCAAGCAGCATTTTCGTTCTCCTTGCACAATATGTGGCGCTGAGGAGACCGATAAGACACCGAGGCAGACCGCGCGATGTAGACCCATGTTTGCAACGGCTCTTTCATCCATGCACGATGGACCCGCCATAAAGGCGCGGATAGACTGACCCGATGCAGCACACCGACTGGGACGACCTCAAACTCTTTTTCCATGTGGCCCGCGAGGGTGGCCTTTCGGGTGCTGCCGAACGCACTGGCTTCAGCGCACCCACGATCGGCCGGCGTATGCAGGCGCTGGAGCGCCAGATGGGGCGCACGCTGTTTATCCGCAGCCAGCAGGGTTATCGTCTGGCCCCCGATGGCGAGATCCTGCTCGGCCAAGTGCGCGCTATGCAGGAGGCCGCCGAAAACATCACGCAATGGCACCAGCGCGCCTTTACCCTGCCGATTGTCTCGATTGGCAGCGACGGCTGGTTATCCGGTTTCATTGCCGACCGCATTGCAGAGATCAGGCACCCCTCCGATCCGTTTCGGCTGTGCTGCAAGACGGCAAACGACGTGGGGGATCTGGCCTTTCGCGCAACGGATGTCGGGGTGGTGGCGCGGCGGCCGCAATCGGGTAACCTTGCTGTCCGTCGTTCCGTCGACGTCACCTATGCCGTCTATTACGCCACCATTCACGAGGATCCGGAGCGGCTGCCCTGGACCTCCATTGGAACCGAAAGCGCCGTCACGCCCTCGGATAAATGGGTCTTTCAGAATTTCGAGGCGGATATCACCACCTGGACGAACGCACCGCAGCTTTTGCTGCGGCTTCTTCTGTCCGGAAACGGACGCGGCGTGCTGCCCTGTTTTGTCGGCGATGCCTTGCCGGATCTGCACCGCGCCGGCCCCGTCATCGCAGATCTCACCCACACGCTGCACATCGTTGCCAATGACGACGACCGTCACCGGCCGGAAATGCGCACCGTGATCGAGCGGCTGGCGGCTCTTTTGAAGCGGGAGGAAAGCCGGCTGAAGGGTCAAGGTCACCCTGCCCCTTAAGCCGCCGCGTCACACATCCAGCGCATCCTTCAGCGCAAGGCCTTCGCGTACGCGCAGATCAAGATCGGCCTCGATGTGGTCGATATGGTGCAGCATGAGAGCCGACGCACGGGCGGCATCCCGGCGTTCCAGCGCATCGAGGATCTCGCCATGTTCACCGTGGCCGCAGCGGGATACGCCGGTGCTGCCATAAAGCGCGATGACCAGCGAGGAGCGCGCCACAAGCTCATCCATGAAACGCTGCAGGATGGCGTTCCCGGCAACGCTTGCCAGCATCAGGTGAAAATCGCCGGATGCCTTGATTTCGGCGCGGCGGGCAGCCGGGCCGTGCTCGCTCATGTAACGCGCCTCTTCCTGCAGCTGGTGGCGGAACGTATCGAGATCGGCGCTGGTAATGCGTTCGATGGCGGCGGCGACGATGCCGGGCTCGATCAGACGGCGCGACGAGAAAACCTGGCGGGCTTCCTCCGGCGTCGGATTGGAGACAAACGCGCCGCGATTTCGCTCCGCCCGCACCAGCCCTTCGAATGCCAGCATCTGCAGCGCTGCACGCACCACGGTGCGGCTGGCATCAAACAGCGCGCCGACTTCGCTTTCCGACAGTTTGGTGCCCGGCACGAGGCGCCGGTCGACAATGGCGTTGCGCAGGGCCTCTCTGATGGCGAGCGCCCGATCATCCGGCACCAGGTCGAAGGGGCTGATTTTGTCGCTGATCTGCATTGCGAGTTCCCGTTTTGCCCTTTTGTAACGCGAACAGCCGTCAGTGCAAAGCGGGAAGCGCGGCTCATTCGCGCGTTGAATACAATCGGCCTACCGTATCGTACACAATCGTCTATTTTTTACGCAGACATAGCCCAGTCTGTGTGCATCCAATTGGCGCGCCGCACGTCGACACCGATTAAGTGCCCGAGATTGCAGATAAAGCGGCAACTGGCACGGCGCATGCATTGCTGTTGGCCAAGACAAGGGAGTTCCCATGACAAAAGCCGCAGAAATAGACATCGCTTCGGTCTCGAAGGTCTACGGCACCACCACGGCCGTTCATTCCATCAGCCTGAAGATCCCCGCTGGCAGTTATTGCTGCCTTCTCGGGCCCTCCGGCTGCGGCAAGACAACGACGCTGCGCATGATTGCCGGCCACGAAACGATTACGACCGGCGACGTGCTGCTCGGCAACAAGAACGTCACGGATCTGGCGCCGGCCGAACGCGGCACGGCGATGATGTTCCAGTCCTACGCGCTGTTTCCGCATCTTGACCTTGTCGACAATGTCGCCTTTTCGCTGAAGATGAAGGGCATCGACAAGGAAACCCGCCGCGCCAAGGCGATGGAGATGCTGAAGCTGATGCAGCTTGAAGCCTATGCATCGCGCCGCCCCGCCCAACTCTCCGGCGGCCAGCAGCAGCGCGTGGCGCTGGCCCGCGCCCTGATTACCGATCCGGAAGCGCTGTTGCTCGACGAGCCGCTGTCGGCGCTCGATCCTTTCCTCAAGGTGCGCATGCGCGCCGAGTTGAAGAAGCTGCAGACCTCGCTCGGCATCACCTTCGTGCACGTGACCCACAGCCAGGAAGAGGCGATGGCGCTCGCAGACATCGTCGTCGTGATGAATGACGGCCGCATCGAGCAGGCAGCGCCGCCGCGCACGGTGTTCGAGCGTCCGGCGACCGCCTTCGTTGCCCGTTTCATGGGCGATCACAACGTGATTTCCGGCCGCGTGACCGACAAGGACGACACGAGCCTGACGCTATCAGTGGCGGCCGGCGCCAGTTTTTCGGCACCTGCGGACAAGGCCGAAATCGGCCAGCCCGCCGATATCGCCATCCGCACCGATCGCGTCACTGTTGGCGCTGAGACGGCTGCCGGTTACGGCTTTACCGGCACGATCAGCAATATCGAATACCGTGGCTCCTCCGTGAAGCTCGCCGTCAGCGGCGCCGGCATCGAGGATTTCACGGCGATCCTCAGCGACAAGGTGTTCTTTGCCCAGCCCGTCAAGGTTGGCGAAGCCATCCAGCTGTCCTGGAACGCCGAGGACGTGATCGTTCTCGGGCGCCCGCACTAACCACCACAACAAGTCCAATCAAAAACCTTCAGAGGAGACATGGCATGACGAACACTCCCATCAAGCCCACGGGCATCAGCCGCCGCAGCCTGCTGAAAACGGCTTCTGCCGCAGCAGGCCTCGCCGCCGGCTCGGGCGCCATCACCGGCTTCCCGACCATCTGGGCGCAGAACCCGATCACGCTTCGCCAGTTCGGCACCGGCGTGTCGAACATCAATGCCATTGCCGAAAAGTGCAAGGCAGACCTCGGCATCACGCTGGAAATGACGGCAACCGATTCGGATGCGGCCGCCCAGCGCGCCGTCACCCAGCCGAATTCCTACGACATCGCTGATATCGAATACTGGATCCTGAAGAAGGTCTTTGCCGCCGGCGTCATCCAGCCGATGGATGTGAAGAAGCTGAAATATTACGACAAGGTCGTTCCGCTGTTCAAGAACGGCAAGCTGAAGCCGGACAGCGTGATTGCGCAAGGGACAGCGCCGCACACGGTTGGCTTTGTCGAAAAGCCCGGCGACAAGAAGTTCGCCAAGGGTGAGACCCAGTGGTTCACCATGATGCCGACGATCTACAATGCCGATACGCTCGGCATCCGCCCCGACCTCGTCGGCCGCGAGATCACCTCCTGGGCCGATATCATGGACCCTGCCTTCAAGGGCAAGACCTCCATCCTCAACATCCCCTCGATCGGCATCATGGACGCTGCCATGATCATGGAGGCGATGGGCAACATCAAGTACAAGGACAAGGGCAACATGACGAAGGAGGAGATCGACAAGACGATCGACTTCCTCATCAAGGCCAAGCAGGCCGGCCAGTTCCGCGCCTTCTGGAAGTCCTTCGACGAATCGGTCAACCTCATGGCATCGGGCGAAGTCGTCATCCAGTCCATGTGGTCGCCGGCCGTGGCTGCCGTGCGCTCCAAGGGCATTGCCTGCAAATACCAGCCGCTGAAGGAAGGTTATCGTTCCTGGGGCGGCGGTCTGGGTCTGGCCTCGCACCTCAAGGGCGCGCAGCTGGAAGCCGCTTACGAATATATCAACTGGTACACATCCGGCTGGGTCGGCGCTTACCTCAACCGCCAGGGTTATTATTCGGCCGCCATGGAAACGGCAAAGGGCCATATGTCGGCTGACGAGTGGGGCTACTGGATCGAAGGCAAGGCTGCCCAGGGCGACATTCTCTCCCCGGAAGGCAAGGTCATGGAAAAGGCCGGCGCCGTGCGCGATGGCGGCTCCTTCGAAGACCGCATGGGCAAGGTTGCCTGCTGGAACTCTGTGATGGACGAAGACCGCTACATGGTCCGCCGCTGGAACGAGTTCATCGCAGCTTAAGGCCGGATATCCCTGCAGGGGAGGCTCGGGGAATATTCCTGCTCCTCCTCTCCAGACATACCCCTGCCGGCCACCCTCCCCACAAGGGTACGGCTATCGCAATTGAAATAAGACCCTCTCTGCCCTGCCGGGCATCTCCCCCACAAGGGGGGGAGATACGATGCGGCAAGCGTCCCGTTCCCGCATCAGAGGGTGCGGCCGGGTTAAGCCCTCCCCCTTGTGGGGAGGGTTTGGGAGGGGACTTGTCTCATATGCGATAGCCCTCCCCACAAGGGGGAGGGAGACCTGCGGAACGGCTTCGTTCTTGAAGCGGCGTCCGGACAAGAGGACGCGACGGATGACTAACGCGCTCCGCAGCCCGCTGCGGAGTATTCCCTCCAAGGAGGGCAGGACTTGGCCACTTGCAGTCTCCCCCGTTGTGGGGGAGATGGCCGGCAGGCCAGAGGGGGATCTTTCCCGACAGGAGACGACATGACCACAGTACGCTTTCTCGGTGTCGGCGAACCGAAGCCGAAACGCAGCATCCGGCTGCCGCTCAAGCTTGTCTCCTACATGCAGGCAACGCCGCTGACCCTCATTCTTGCGGCATTCCTGCTTTTGCCGCTGCTGATGATCGTCACCGTCAGCTTCTGGGATTATGACTTTGCCCAGATGTATCCCGATTTCGTCACCTTCAACTATACCGAGACGCTGGGCTCGTGGGTGACCTGGAAGACTTATCTCAACACGCTGAAATTTGCCTTCCTGGTCTGGGTGATCACCCTCTTCATCGGCTTCTGGGTCGCCTATTTCCTTGCCTTCCACATCCGCACCGCCGCCATGCAGATGGTGCTGTTTCTGGTCTGCACCGTGCCGTTCCTGACCTCCAACATCATTCGCATGATCTCGTGGATCCCGGTTCTCGGGCGAAATGGCCTCATCAATTCCGGCCTCGTCAATTCCGGCCTCGTGTCGGAACCGGTGGAATGGCTGCTCTATTCGGATTTTGCCGTCGTGCTCGCCATGGTGCATCTCTACACGCTGTTCATGGTGACGCCGATCTTCAACACGCTGATGCGCATCGATAAAAGCCTGGTGGAAGCCGCGCGCGATGCCGGCGCCTCCAGCCTTCAGGTGCTGACAAACGTCATCCTGCCGCTGGCAAAACCCGGCATGGCGATCGGAACCATTTTTGTCGTCACACTCGTCATGGCTGATTTTTCGACCGTGCAGGTGATGTCCGGCGGCCAGAGCGCGTCTGTTGCCCTGATGATGAAGAACCAGATGTCGCTGCTGCAATATCCGGCCGCTGCCGCCAATGCCGTGGTGCTGCTCGTCCTCGTTCTCCTGATGGTCGCGGGCATCCTGCGCATCGTCGATATCCGCAAGGAGCTTTAACCGATGTATGCCGACAAACGCTCCCGCGAATTTTATATCCTCGCCATCTTCTTCGCCCTCTTCGTGCTGTTTCTCTACGGCCCGCTGTCTGCCATCGTTATCCTCTCCTTCCAGGGGCCGAACGGGGGGCTGACCTTTCCGCTGAACGGCGTGTCGCTGCGCTGGTTTGCCAATCTTCTGGAAACGCAGGCGGTGGGGGATTTCGGCGGCTCGTTCCGGCGCTCGCTGATGCTCGGCATCATGGTGATGCTGGTTACCGTTACCGTGTCGCTGCTGGCCGGCCTTGCCTTCCGGCGCAAGTTCTTTGGCGCAACCGTGCTGTTTTACCTGTCGGTCGCAAGCCTTGTCGTGCCCTCGATCATCATCTCGCTCGGCATCGGTGTCGTCTTCCAGCAGTTCGGTTTTCAGCCGGCCTGGTATTCGTCGGCCTTCGGCGCCCACCTCACCTGGACGCTGCCGTTTGGCGTGCTGATCATGTTTGCCGTGTTCAACCGCTTTTCGCCGTCCTACGAGGAAGCCGCGCGCGACCTTGGCGCCACATCCTGGCAGACGTTTCGCTACGTCGTGCTGCCGATGATTGCGCCCTCCCTCATCGGTGTCGGCCTCTTCGGCTTCACGCTCTCCTATGACGAATTTGCCCGCACGCTGATGACATCTGGCACCTACAACACGCTGCCGCTCGAAATTTACGGCATGACGACCAATGTCACGACGCCGGTGCTTTATGCGCTCGGCACCGTCACCACCGTCTTTTCCTTCCTCGTCATTGCCGGCACGCTCGGGCTCATCATCGCCATGAACCGCCGCCGGTCCAAAGGCTGATTAATGCGCATTCTCCTGATCAATCCGAACACGACTGCCAGCATGACGGCAACGGCGGCAGATGCTGCACGCCGTGTGGCTGCCACCGGCACGGAAATCATGCCCGTCACCTCCACGATGGGGCCGGTTTCCATCGAAGGTTATTATGACGAGGCGCTCGCCGTGCCCGGCCTGCTGGTGGAACTGGCGAAGGGCGAAAAGGCTGGCGCCGATGCCGCCATCATCGCCTGTTTCGACGATACCGGGCTTGATGCCGCACGCGCCCTTGCCGGCATTCCCGTCATCGGCATCTGCGAGGCCGCACTTGCCTGCGTGTCCTTCATTTCCCAGCGCACCACCATCGTTACCACCATGGAACGCTCGCGCCTGCCCATCGAACATCTGGTGCATCGCTATGGCATGGGGGGCCGGGTGAAGGTGCGCGCCGCCGATATTCCGGTGCTCTCGCTGGAAGACCCCTCCTCCAACGCCGGCGAACGGTTGCGCGCCGAAATCACGGCCGCCCTTCGCGAGGACCGGGCAGATGCCATCGTGCTCGGCTGCGCCGGCATGGCGGATCTCACGGCCGAACTGTCGCGTGAATTCGGCGTGCCGGTCGTGGACGGCGTGGCCGCCGCCGTCAAGCAGGCCGAGGCGCTGGTGGCGCTCAAGCTTTCCACCGCAAAGCGCGGCGCCTATGCCTTTCCGGTCGAAAAGCCCTACACTGGGATCCTGGAAGGGTTTCAACCGAAGGCGATGACCGCATGACGACGGCCGAGATCCGGATACTGACGCCCGCGGAACTCGGCCAGTTGCTCGGTTGGGCAGAGGCGGAAGGCTGGAACCCCGGCCTTTATGATGCCCTGGCCTTTCACGCCGCCGATCCCTCCGGCTTCTTCGGCTGTTTTGTCGAAGGGCAGATGGTCGCCGGCATCTCCGCCGTCGCTTATGGCGAAAATTTCGGTTTCATCGGGCTTTACATCTCTCACCCCGATCACCGCGGCAAAGGCTATGGGCTGAAGGTGTGGGATCATGCCATGCACACTCTTTCCGGCCGTAGCATCGGGCTTGATGGCGTGCCGGCGCAGCAGGCAAATTATGCCCGCATGGGTTTTGTGCCGACCTATGGCACCGTGCGCTGGAGCGGTCACACTCCGGCGCTGCCGGCAAGCCATCCCGACGTCGTCGCGGTGACACCAGACCATTTCAAGGACATCGAGGCGTTTGACGCCCGTGCCTTTCCGGCGCCCCGTCCGGCGTTTCTCAAGCAGTGGATTCAGCCGCCGCATATCGCCCACGCCCTTTTTCGGGACGGTCAGCTCGCCGGCTACGGTGTCGCGCGCCGCTGTCATGACGGGTTCAAGATCGGGCCGCTGTTTGCCGAAACCGATGGTGATGCGAAAGGTCTGTTTTCGGCGCTTGCCATGGCGGCCGGATCAGAAACCCTGCATATCGACGTGCCGGAAAACCGAACCGTGTTCTCGGCCCACCTCTCGGGCCTTGGCTTTACGAGGGGTTTTGAAACCCGCCGCATGATCCACGGCGCTCCCCCTCATTATGAGGAGCGCCTTGTTTTTGGCGTGACGACGCTGGAGCTTGGTTGATCAGCGGGCGATCAGAACCGGCACGGGTGCCGCCTCCAGAAGCGCCTGAGTGACGCCGCCAAAAACCCGCTCGCGCAAGCGTGAATGGCCATAGGCTCCCATCACGATGAGATCGGCGCCGATTTCGCCCGCATGGCTTTTCAGCACATCCTCGACGGGACGCCCGCCGCTCGGCAGCTGGTCGACCACCACATTAACGCCGTGGCGCGCCAGAAACGCTGCCACATCCGCCCCCGGTTCGCCACCATTGGCACTGTAGGAGGCATCGGGATCGATCAGCGTCACATGCACGCTTTCGGCCTGAGACAGGATATCGATGGCTTCGCGTGCGGCGCGGCCGGCTTCAGCGCGGGAATTCCAGGCGAGCAGCACCGTCTTGACCTTGACCGGCGCATCGCCGGCCGGCAGCAGCAGCAGGGGGCGTCCTGCCTCGAACACGGCGCCATCCACCACCGCATTGATAAGACCGGATTGTGCCCGCAGTTTCTGGCCCACCACGACGAGATCGGCGTAAAGCGCGCGCTGGAAGATCGTGTCGGCCAGAAAAGTCCGCTCGGTGTAATAACGGTCGATGTCGAAGGGAATTTCCGCCGTTTCGCAATGCGCACGCGCCATGTCGGCGACAGCGTGAAGCCGCTTCAGGTCCTCGACGCGCTGATCGAGCCAGGCGGTGCCGACCGGATAATCGCCAACCGTGGGCGACACGGCAATATCGACCACCAGCAGTGAGAGATGCGCGCCAAGCTGCGCGGCGAGATCCGTGGCGCGGTTGATGTCGGCCGCCTCTTCATGGCTGCCGATAATGGCCAGAACTGTCTTGAACAACATGATGATGCTCCCTTTCCCTTGGCCAAGGCCGCATCGGCCTTGTTGAGACTGAGCTTAGGAGCATCCTCCCCGCACCAATATGATCTCCGTCAAACCGTTCGCAGAAACCCACGGCATTAACCCCGGGCTTTGTCAGTTGCGTTGACCGAAGGTCTCAGGCGCTTGCCAGCCAGGCGGCCGCCTGTTCCTCGTGGCGGGCAGCGCAGGCGTCTGCGTAGAGCTTCAGGATATCGGCCCGGCGGCAAAGCTGCGTCCCCTCCGTCATCACCGCAGCGGCGCCCGCAGCAAGGCCGAAGCGGAAGGCTTCCCGGATATCCTGCCCCTTCGACAGCGCCCAGACGATGGCACCGACAAAGCTGTCTCCGGCGCCGACTGCCGAGCGCACCTCGACCTTGATCGCCGGCATCAGCAGGCGCCCTTCCGGCCCAACCAGCATGGCACCGTCCTCGCCCAGCGTCAGCGCCACGTAACGGGTGACGCCACGCGCGACGAGGTCTGCGGCAAACGCACCTGCCGTCTCGATATCCAGCCCGTGGCCGACGAGCCGTTCCAACTCGCTGAGGCTTGGCTTGAAGAGAAAGATGCCGCCCTCGGCAATCGCTGCCGAAAGCGCCTCGCCGGACGCATCCAGCACGAAGCGGCCACCGGTTTCGGCCGTGCGGCGTGCCATGTGGGCATAGGTATCGGTGGACACGCCGCGCGGCAGACTGCCGCTTGCCACGACATAGGCGGCTTTCTGCCGGTCTATGAGGTGCATGACCGGTTCGATCTCCAAGGCAGAGACCACAGGGCCTTCCGGAACGAAACGATATTCCAGCCCGCTTTCGTCCTCATGCACCATGAAGGCGATGCGCACCGAGCCCTTGATCGGAAAAATGTGCAGCCCAAGCGGAAGCGCTTTCAGCGCTTCGACAAGAATGGCGCCCGTTGCGCCGCCGGACAGCACCGCCACATCCGCCTCGCCCCCCATTTCGGCAATCACCCGCGCCACATTAACCCCGCCTCCCCCCACCTCCTGGCGCTGATTGCGCACGCGCATCTTGTGGGTCGGCACGATGCGCGTGACATCATTGGAGAGATCAAGCGTCGGATTGAGGGTGATGCAGAGAATGGCGGTCGATGACATTGGCGGGGACATCAATGGGGGCATCGGCGGGGCTCCTGAGCGGGATCAACGGGCGCAACCATGATCAATGGCGCGCAAGGCTTCACAGCGCTAACACGCACAAGGCAAAATGGTTTGATCCAGCGCATCCGAGAGCCGGCATTTTTCCGGACTTCGCCGGTGCAGGCAACGCGTTGAGACGGCGTTGTCCGGCCGGCGATTGCCACGTGAGCACGGCCATGTCCCGCCCGGGATTTGTCCATTATGCAAGATATTTCTAATTTACACTAATCGGCAAGCATCTCGCTAACTGGCGCCGTGTATACAAGGATGACGGGCAACCATTCCCGAACGCGGAACAAAATATGCACGTGTGCGGCCCTGCCGCCTGCGCAAAACCTTGGACTCTGCGGCAGAAAAGACTATCTATGTTGCGCTGCAGCAAGTTCACAGCGTATCGCGCAGCGTCCTTTGAGCTGATGCCCAAATTTTCCGACTTCGGTCGGCACTACCAAAGGAGTTGATAATGACCATGTCCCAAACAAATTTTGATGAAAGCCAGCCTGTATCCATCGCCGACACGATTGCCGAAGGCCGCCGCGCGTCCGGTTACAGCCTGGAAGACCTCGCCATTACCTGTGGCCTGACGGTTGAAGAACTGGAAGCCATCGAAGCCGGCGCGGATCAGGATCCCGCCCATGTCCGCCGCGTCGCCGCGGCGCTGCAATTGCAGACACTGACCATCTGATCAGCCGCCTATCGCAGAGCGGGCCAAAAGCCCGCTCTCATACGCCCTGCTAGCCGCAAGGCTTCACGAACATCTTGATAAACTGGAGAGTTTGGTAGCGGGGGGCGGAATTGAACCGCCGACCTCAGGGTTATGAATCCTGCGCTCTCACCAACTGAGCTACCCCGCCAAGAGCGACTGCCGTGTGTCTGTTTCGTGACCCGTCCGGCGTGCTGGGGGGCTTATAAAGGGATGCTCCGACCAAAGTCAAGCGCGCTTGCGGCAAAAAGCCAAGGCTTTGCAACAGCGATTTTTGAAACGCAGCTTATGCCGCCGCCGGTGTCAGGAGAAGAGCCTTCAACGAGGCTTCCGCTGCCGCATCCCGTTCGGACCGATCGATAAAACCGCCGCCATACACCCGCGCATCCGCACCTTCTGCCGAATAGAGCACGCAGGCCTGGCCAGGGGCGACACCGGCTTCACCGATGGCGAGATCGACATAGATGCCGATTTCATCCGCGTGCAGCGTGGCAGGCGTTGGCGGGCGCGTGGAGCGCACCTTGGCAAAACAGTCAAAGCCATCGCGCGCGTCGTCAAACAGCGCGGAATCGCCGATCCAGTTGACGTCGCGCAGGTAGACGCGGCGGGTTTCCAGCGCTTCCTTCGGGCCGACGATCACACGGCGACCACGGGCATCGAGGTAAACCACGTAGAGCGGCTCGCCTGTGGCGACGCCCAGACCCTTCCGCTGGCCGATGGTGTAATGCAGGATGCCTTCGTGGCGTCCCAGCACGCGGCCATCGATATGGACGATCTCGCCCGCGAGCGCTGCGTTCGGCTTCACCTTGTTGATGATATCGGCATATTTGCCCTGCGGCACGAAGCAGATATCCTGGCTGTCGGCCTTTTTGGCAACGACGAGCCCCATGTCTTCAGCCAAAAGCCTCACATCGGCCTTCGACATGCCGCCGAGCGGAAAGCGCAGATAATCGATCTGCTCCTGCGTGGTTGCAAACAGGAACCAGCTCTGGTCGCGATCCGCATCGATGGGACGGAACAGCGCGCGGCGGTTCGGATTTTCAGCAGAGGGATTTAGGCTGGAGCGGATGTAATGGCCGGTCGCCAGCGCATCGGCGCCGAGATCCTTTGCCGTTGCCAGAAGATCGGCGAACTTGACGGTCTGGTTGCAGGCAACGCAAGGGATCGGCGTTTCGCCCATGGCATAGGCTTCGGCAAACGGATTGATCACCGTTTCGCGAAAGCGCTTTTCATAATCCAGCACGTAATGGGGAATGCCGAGCGTTTCCGAGACACGGCGCGCATCGTCGATATCCTGGCCGGCACAGCAGGAGCCGGCGCGGTGGACGGCAGCACCATGATCGTAAAGCTGCAGCGTGATGCCGAGCACGTCATAACCCTGGCGTTTCAGAAGACCGGCGACCACGGAGGAATCCACGCCACCCGACATCGCCACGACGACGCGCGTATCCTCCGGCCTCTTGTCAAAATCCAGCGTATTCACAGGAACTCTCTTCGTCATCTCGCCGGGTTGCCTGCACGATAACATCGCGCCCCGCTGCCACGGCCCATCTCGGTGCCACGCATTTAGAGTGTGGATATAGAAAGGACGCTGCAAAAACGCAAGGTTCGTCGCAATTGCAGGCGATTGGCGAGCAGCCGTTACTGCTGCATCATGCGGCCTTCAGTGCCGGCGGCAACACCTGCGGTGCGCAGGTCTTCGCCACCGGAGCCAGACGCGCGCACCTTCGGCAGCGCATGTGGATACTCGCGCTGGATGAAATCGACCAGCTTTTCACGCACTTCACAGCGCAGGTCGAACGCCTTGCCGGCATCGGCTGCGGAAACCAGAATTCGGACCTCCATGACATTCTGCTTGAAATCGGTCACCGCGACATTCACCACCTGACGGTCCCAGACCTTGGAGGCAGCAGCGATCTCCTCCACCTTCTGGCGCAGAATAGAGACGGGCACGGTATAATCCAGATAGATCATGACAGTGCCGATGAGGGCTGCCCCTTCCCGCGTCCAGTTCTGGAAGGGGTTTTCGATGAAATAGCCAAGCGGCAGGATCATCCGGCGCCAGTCCCAGAGTTTGACCACGACATAGGTGGCGGTGATTTCCTCAACCTTGCCCCACTCTCCCTCCACCAGAAGCGCATCATCAATGCGGATTGGCTGGGTGATGGCAAGCTGGATGCCGGCAAACAGGTTTTTCAGCACCGGCTGCAAAGCAAGACCGAGCACGATACCGGCCACACCGGCCGATGCCATCAGCGACACACCATACTGGCGCACCGCCGGAAAGGTCATCAAGGCAAACGCGAGCGTGAAGGCAATGATGAGTGTCGCTGCCACACGCTCCATGATGCGCGACTGCGTGACGTGTTTTCGCGCCAGAAGATTGTCTTCCGCATCGAGTTTGAAGCGACGCAGATAAACGGTCGTCCAGATATGCAGCGTCGTGCGCGCCATCCAGCCAATCAGAACGATGAAGCAGAGCAGCAGTCCGTGGCGGAGAAGGCCCGTCTGCTGATCGGTGAGCGGCGCAATGCCGATGGCCGGCACCATGACCCAGGCGACGATGGCAAGCCGCATCGGCCTTTCCGTGCGCGAGACGAGCGAGCGCAGGAAAAGATCGCGATCCTTGACGATACGGGTGAGAAGGCGAAATACGAAGCGATGAATGAGGGAGCCCACCAGCACCGCCAGAATGAGCACGATCATTGCCAGAAGCCAGTTGGGCAGCCAGGCGATGACGATATAGAAATATTCTTCGAGACGCTGTTCCATCTCAAGGCACTTAGGGTGCAGTGCAGCAGAGGAAAGGGAGAAGGGCTGACATTCCCGTGAGGCCGGCGCATCCGCCCCTTTGAAACACAATGGCGGCCGCAGCGTTCGGTGTTCGGTACCAAGAGTGCGATTTAAGAGGCTTAAAAATGGCGGATCAGGGATCTTTGCGGCGGTTCATCGAGGCGCAGGCGCCCGTTTACGCGCAGGCGCTTGACGAGTTGCAACAAGGCGCCAAGCGGTCCCACTGGATGTGGTTCATCTTTCCGCAGATTGCCGGCCTTGGACATTCACCCACTGCAAGATTTTACGCCATTGCCAACCGGGCGGAGGCGAAAGCCTATCTTGCCCACCCGCTCCTCGGCAGCCGGCTTGTCGAGTCGACGCAGGCCATGCTGATGCACCCGGAAAAATCGGCCCACGCCATCCTGGGCTCACCGGATGATATGAAGTTCCACTCGTCCATGACGCTGTTTGACGCCATGTCGGAAGCAGACGGCAAAAAGGGCTCGCCTTTCGGCCAAGCCCTTCTGACATTTTATGATGGCAGGCCGGACGAAGCGACGCTTGCCCGGCTCTGAACTTAGTCGACGCCCTGGATGGCCGAGAGCTTCCAGTCTTCGCCGCCCTTGCGCACGAAAGTCCAGATTTCTGTGGCCTCCGTCGGGTGCGCCGGATCACCGGAGACAACCTTGCCGGTATCACGGTCCACCATCACGTCAATGCTCTGATAGCGCATGGCAACCGTTGCGTATTCGAGGCCGTTTTCGCGCCAGGCTTCCGACAGGTCGCCCTGCAGAAGCTGCACGTCCTTCACCTCGTTGCGATGGCCGTTCGTGGCGTTTTCGCCCAGTTCCTCGGCGAGATAGGACATGGCCTCCGGAGTGGTCAGGGCGCGCAGGCGGCCGTAATCCTCGGCACCATAGGCGCTCTGCACCTCGGTCAAACGCTTTTCGAACTGATCGAAATCGCGATTGGTGATGCCGATCTCATCCGTGCGGGCTGACGCGACACGCGGCTTTTGCGCAGCCGATGCGGAACCGCCACCGAGCGAACCCATCTGCGGAATCTTGAAGCCACCAAAATTATTGCCCTGCGGCGCCTGCGAATTATAGCGATCGAGACCGCCGGCCGGGCCGCTCGCGGCCGGCTGCTGGCGACGCGCAAAGAAGCGCATGGCAAGGAAGATCAGGCCACCGATCAGCAGCATCTGGAACAACATGCCGAACATGCCGGCCATACCGCCAAAGCCGTTGCCCATCAGCATGCCGAACATGCCGCCAAGGAGCAGGCCGCCGAGAATGCCGCCGCCGAAACCGCCGAACAGGCCACGGCGCGGCTGAGTTGCCTGCGCACCGGCTGCTGCGGAAGGATTGGTTGCCTGGTTATTCGGCGTCATGGAACGCTGGATCGGCGCAGCCGTCGTCGGTGCGGTGCTGGTGGAAGGCGGGGCGGAATAGGTGCGTGTGCCGCGGCTGCCGAAACTGCTGCCGCCACCGGCGCGACGCGCCTCGGCGAAATCAACCGCCGCCAGCGACACCACCATTCCGAGCGCCAGCACGGACAGAACGTGCTTGAAGCGTCGAAGCGTTGAAAACATCTCTCTCTCCTCATAGATCCGCTTTTAAGAGCGTGCCATCTATATAGAGAGCGTAAGTTGCAGCTGTTAGGGAGGCAGTGCGATTTTTCGAAATCGTGATCAGTGTTGATCGGCTTTTCCCCGCCAGATCCCCTTGATCCGCCGAACAAAAACCCGGCGCGAAAACATCCGGCCGGGTTTTTGTCTTTGAAGATGTGGAAAGGCTTATTCGACGTTGAACGTCAGCGGCTTTGCCTGCTTGATCGCCGGATTGGCGGTCAGCTGGTCGAGCACCGCCTGAGCCACGGGACCATCGACATAAAGCAGCGCGATGGCATCGCCATTTTCCTTCTCGCGGCCGAGCTGGAAGTTGGCGATGTTGACGCCGGCATTGCCGAGCGTCGTGCCCATGAAGCCGATCATGCCGGGAACGTCGGTGTTGGAGATGTAGATCATGTTGGTGCCGACATCCGCATCCATGTTGATGCCCTTGATCTGGATGAAGCGCGGCTTGCCATCGGAGAAGACAGTGCCGGCAACCGAACGCGTCTGCTTTTCGGTGGTGACCGTCAGCTTGATGTAGCCGTCATAAACGCCGGTCTTGTCGCGCTTGACCTCGGAGAGCACAATGCCCTTTTCCTTGATCATGATCGGGGCCGAAACCATGTTCACATCGGCCACCTGATTGCGGATGAGGCCGGCGAGAAGTGCTGAGGTCAGCGCCTTGGTGTTCATGCCGGCGGTGATGCCGTCATAAAGGATCTCGATGGCCTTGATCGGGCTTTCGGTGACCTGGCCGGCAAACGAGCCGAGCACGTCGGAAAGACGGATGAACGGCTTCAGGATCGGGGCTTCTTCCGCCGTAATCGAGGGCATGTTGATGGCGTTGGAAACCGCACCCTTCACCAGATAGTCCGACATCTGCTCGGCCACCTGAAGCGCCACATTTTCCTGGGCTTCCGTGGTGGAGGCTCCGAGATGCGGCGTGCAGACGACGTTCGGCAGGCCAAACAGCGGGCTTTCCGTCGCGGGCTCCACTTCGAACACGTCAAAACCGGCACCGGCAACATGGCCAGCCTTGATGGCATCGGCCAGCGCTGCTTCATCCACGAGGCCACCACGTGCGCAGTTGATGATGCGAACGCCGGGCTTGGTCTTGGCAAGCGCTTCCTTGTTGAGGATGCCGCGCGTCTTATCGGTCATCGGCACGTGCAGTGTGATGAAATCAGCCTTGGCGAGCAGCTCGTCCAGCTCGACCTTGGTGACGCCCATTTCCTGCGCCCGTTCAGCCGAGAGGAAGGGGTCGTAAGCGAGCACGTGCATCTTCAGACCCAGCGCCCGCGAGCAGACGATGGAGCCGATATTGCCAGCGCCGATGACGCCGAGCGTCTTGCCGGTGATTTCGACACCCATGAATTTCGACTTTTCCCACTTGCCGGCCTGGGTGGAGGCATCGGCCTGCGGCAGCTGGCGGGCAACGGCAAACATCAGTGCGATAGCGTGTTCAGCCGTCGTGATCGAGTTGCCGAACGGCGTGTTCATGACGATGATACCGCGGCGCGAGGCAGCGGGGATATCGACATTGTCGACGCCGATACCGGCGCGGCCGATGACCTTGAGATTGGTCGCAGCGGCAATCAGCTTTTCCGTTGCCTTGGTGGCGGAACGGATGGCAAGACCATCATAATTGCCGATGATTTCAGCAAGCTTGTCCTTGTCCTTGCCGAGCTTCGGCTGGAAATCGACTTCAACGCCGCGATCACGGAAAATCTGGACGGCGGTTTCCGACAGTTCGTCGGATACGAGAACGCGAGGTGCCATGAGAGGCCTCCTTCAGAAGGGTTCAATCTGTATGGGAAAATCGGCTTCGCCCCAATGGCGAAGCCGAAAGCACTTCAAAGCTTTAGGCGGCAGCCTTGGCGAGCGCTGCCTTCTGGGTCTCATAGGCCCAGGTCAGCCACGGCATGACAGCCTGCATGTCGGCGGTCTCGATGGTCGCACCGGCCCAGATGCGAAGGCCGGGCGGCGCATCGCGGTAGGCGCCGATATCAAGCGCGACGTTTTCCTTTTCGAGAAGCGCCACGACACCCTTGGCAAAGGCTGCCTGCTGGTCGGCGTCGAGGGCTGCGACTTCTGGATCAACGATCTTCAGGCACACCGACGTGTTGGAGCGGGTGGCGGGATCGACGGCGAGATTTGCAATCCAGTCATTGGCGTCGACGAAATCGAAGATGACCTTGGCGTTTGCATCGGCACGGGCGATGAGCGACTTCAGGCCGCCGAGCGACTTTGCCCAGTTCAGCGCATCGATATAATCTTCGACGCAGAGCATGGAGGGCGTGTTGATGGTTTCGCCGACAAAAATGCCTTCGATCAGCTTGCCGCCCGACGTCATGCGGAAAATTTTTGGCAGCGGCCAGGCCGGAACATAGGTAGTCAGGCGCTCGACGGCGCGGGGGCTGAGGATGATCATGCCATGACCGCCCTCGCCGCCCAGAACCTTCTGCCAGGAAAAGGTGGTGACATCGAGCTTGGCAAAATCGAGATCCTGCGCAAACGCCGCAGACGTGGCGTCGCAGATCGTCAGGCCCTTGCGGTCTGCCGGAATGAAATCGGCATTGGCAACGCGCACGCCAGAGGTGGTGCCGTTCCAGGTGAAGACGACGTCACGGTCGAAATCAACGTCTGCAAGGTTCGGAAGCAGGCCGTAATCGGCATTGAACTTGCGCACATCGGCAAGCTTCAGCTGCTTCACCACATCGGTGACCCAGCCGGCGCCAAAGCTTTCCCAGGACAGCATGTCGACGCCGCGCTCGCCGAGCAGCGACCACATGGCCATCTCGACAGCGCCGGTATCGGAAGCCGGCACGATGCCGATGCGGTAATCCGCCGGCACGTTTAGAATTTCGCGGGTGAGATCAATGGCCTGCTTGAGCTTCGTCTTGCCGACCTTGGCGCGGTGCGAACGACCGAGCGGGGCATCGGAGAGAGCATCGAGCGACCAACCGGGGCGCTTCGAACAAGGGCCAGAAGAAAAATGGGTATTATTCGGACGGGTGTCCGGCTTCGCGATGTTCGCCATCTTGGCTATCCTTCCAGATAGAAAGCCCTTCGTTGGGGAAGGGTGTCCCGCCGCTGGTGTTAGTGGAAGCCGCTTTCCTCGTCAAGTCGCATTCGAAACGGCCGCTGTCTTTTCCGCGCCGGATGTCGGCGATTTTCAAACTTGATTTGAATCAACATGTT
Source organism: Neorhizobium sp. PAMB6716 (assembly GCF_058242805.1). Taxonomy (NCBI): domain Bacteria; kingdom Pseudomonadati; phylum Pseudomonadota; class Alphaproteobacteria; order Hyphomicrobiales; family Rhizobiaceae; genus Neorhizobium; species Neorhizobium sp. PAMB6716. The sequence goes on along the minus strand of NZ_CM177835.1, from coordinate 452,953 downwards.
TTCCCATCGACAGGCCTACAGTCTCTTCATCGGGACCGTGAAACGACGCGCGCCGAAGTCGAGCACAGCTTCAGCAAAGCCGCAGCCGACCACCTGAAGACCAATCGTTTCCTGACGCATTCATTTAAAAATCAAAGAGGTTCGCCATGACACTGCAGACAACCGCATTTGCCCCTGAACAGCAGAAAACCCGTTATTACCTGCCCTTCCTCGCCGGCTTCTACGAAAGCTTCGCCCAGCCCTTCGCCTGGACGGCATTCCGGGTTGCCATCGGCGGCATGCTGATGGTGGAGGGTTACCCGAAGATCATGGCGCCGATGGCGCAGATCGGTTTTGTTGAAAATCTCGGCTTTTATCCCGGCTGGTTGTGGTCGCCGACGCTGGCCGCCATGCAGTTCTTCGGCGGCCTGATGATCGCGCTCGGACTTTTCACCCGGCCGATCGCGCTTGCCAATGGCGTGATGCTGGCGATCACCCTGTGGTTCCATTACGCCCACCCCTATGGCCACGCGCTTCTGACGGATGGCGGCATTGCCGCCTTGAAGGCCGGCAGCGATCTCTTCACGCCGACGGCCACTGTGCGTCTGATGGATGGCGGCACGAAATTCCTCGAACAGGTGCAGACCAAGGCCGAACTTGCCTCGCTGTTCTGGACCGGCGGCGCCTTCCTGTTTGCCGCCTGCGGCGCCGGCTCGTGGTCGCTCGACCGGCAGGTTCTGAAGCGCGAGTTCTAAACACGGTTTCCAAATCAAAAAGCCGCCTCGGGCAACCGGGGCGGCTTTTGCTGTCTGGACGCGTACGGCAGGCTTATTTGTAGATGAGCGGCTGCGGCGGAACTTCTTCCTGCACGGTGGGCTGGGCGCAGCTGCCGAACAGGTAACGGGCGCCGACGCGGGCTTCGTGCACGTCAAAACCCTTGTCGTTGCCGGGGCCGCCGTTCGAGGCAAAACCGAACATGTCGCCGCCTTCGACGTGGCGATAACGATAGCCAACGTCGGCCTTGAGGTTGCAGGTGACATCGATCGTGGCGCCGGCCATCAGCGCATAGGTGAAACGCCAGTTGCCCTTGCCGCCATGTTCCACGGTGCTGTCGCAGCCGCTGCCATCATCGGCGCAGGACGTATTGCGCAGCTTATCCCACTTCACATAAGTGCCGCCGAGGCCACCGCCGACGTAAGGCGTGACATAACCGAAGGTGCCGAGATCGACATAGGCGTTGGCGAGAAGGCTATAGGCCCGCATGTGCGAGATATCGCTGGAGGTGCAGGGACCAACGCAGGCGCCGAAGGCAGCACCACTGCCCTTGGTGGAGCCCTCGAACTTGCTCTTGGAGAGGTAATCGAAGGTGAGATCGGTGCGCAGCGCGCTGTTGATCTGGTAGCCGACCCCTGCCCCGAGCAGGAAGCTGTCTTTCAGGTCGGTGCTCGAAAAATCTGTCTTCGAGGCGGAAGAACCACCCTGATAGAACTCGGCGCCCTTCAGATCCTTGAAGGCATAACCGGCATCGCCGCGCAGATACCAGCCGGTCGCGGCCTCCTGCACGGTGACCTCAGGTGCATTCATCAGCATCGGATCCATTTCGGGCTGAGCGACATCGGCGGCCTGGGACACGCCCGCGGCAAGCATCAGCGCAAAAGCGCCGGACAGGGTTCTTCTCATGGAATCAGGCTCCGCATTCCAAAATCGTAAAGCGCGCAAGGTGGCGTCGTTCTTCAAATCTGGAGCGATCATTAACCAAAAAGGTAAAGGAGCAATTAAGCCTAACAACATATAAACGCTTGCGAATTCAAGCCTTTTATCGTTTACCTCCGGTTAACCGGTGTGTCTTTGCCATCAAAAAAACCCGCAAGGACAGGCCTTGCGGGTTATCAAATGCGGTCGGAAAGGTAAAAGCTCAGGCGGCGGTGCGGACGTTGGCGATCACGCCCACGAGATCGCCAACGATACGTTCGATCTGGCTGCGGTCATCGCCTTCCGCCATGACGCGAATCAGCGGCTCCGTGCCGGAGGGGCGGATGACGAGGCGGCCCTTGCCACCCAGTTCCGCCTCGGCGCTATCGATCGCCTGACGCACGATGATATCCTCCAGCGGCTTGCCGCCGGCAAAGCGGACATTGCGCAGAAGCTGCGGCACCGGTTCAAAACGGCGGCAGACTTCGCTCACCGGCTGGCCGAGACGCTTGACGCGGGCCAGCACCTGAAGCGCTGCCACCAGCCCATCGCCGGTCGTGCCGAAATCCGACAGCACGATATGGCCGGACTGTTCGCCGCCGACGTTGAAATCATGGTGGCGCATATGCTCGACCACATAACGGTCGCCAACCTTTGTGCGGGCAAGGGTCAGGCCCTTGTCGCCGAGAAAACGTTCAAGGCCGAGATTGGACATGATGGTGGCGACAATGCCGCCGCCGCGCAGTTTTTCGTCATCCGCCCAGCTTTCGGCAATGACGGCCATCAACTGGTCGCCGTCGATGATCTCGCCGCGCTCGTCGACGATGATGACGCGGTCGGCATCACCATCGAGGGCAATGCCGATATCGGCACGCACTTCATGCACCTTCTTGCGCAGCGCATCCGGGCTGGTGGAGCCGCAATCGAGGTTGATATTGGTGCCGTTCGGCGTGTTGCCGATGGTCACGACATCGGCGCCGAGTTCCCAGAGCGCTGTCGGTGCCACCTTGTAGGCAGCGCCATTTGCGCAGTCGATGGCGATCCGCAGGCCCGACAGTGTCACATCGCGCGGCAGCGTGCGTTTGACGAATTCGATATAACGATAGATGTCGCCATCGACGCGTTTGGCACGGCCGATTTCTTCCGGCTTTGCCAGCTGCGAATAAAGATCCTTGTCGAGCAGGTCCTCGATTTCCTGTTCCAGCTCATCCGACAGCTTGTAGCCATCCGGGCCGAACAGCTTGATGCCGTTATCGGCAAAGGGATTGTGCGAGGCCGAGATCATCACGCCGATATCGGCGCGCAGCGAGCGCGTCAGCATGGCAACGGCGGGTGTAGGGATGGGGCCGAGCAGGAAGACATCGAGGCCGGCGGCCGTAAAACCCGCGACCAGCGCGTTTTCGAGCATATAACCTGACAGGCGCGTGTCCTTGCCGATCACCACCCGGTGGCGATGGTTGCCGCGCCGGAAGATGGTGCCGACGGCAATTCCGACGCGCATGGCCAGATCGGGTGTCATCGGAAAAACGTTCGACTGTCCGCGAATGCCATCAGTGCCAAAATAGCGGCGTGCCATGCATGCTCCTTGGAGTTTGCGCGCCTTGTGTCGCGCGTCTCATTCTGAACTGGCGGCCGGTTTTGCGTGTTTCGCGCGCGGCGCCGATGCTGCCTCATGCCATAGAACCCGGCACCAGGCACATAAATTACCGTCAAAATCGATTATATCTCGTTACCGAAACGGTAAGTATCGCCGGACTTAAACAGGAAAAGACCGCCCGGGCGAACCGGACGGTCTTTTTTGAACGTCAACAACCAGACCTTTAGTGCGGCTGGGGTTCCAGTCCGCTTTCCGGCTCGCCGTCACCTTTCGGCTCGTCCTTCTTGGCACCGGCCTTCGGGACAGCAGAGCCACGCGCGGGCGGCGCATCGTCGCCGAGATCACGCGAGGGCTTCTGGCCCTTGATCAGCGCCTTGATTTCCTCGCCGGACAGCGTTTCGTATTCCAGCAGGCCTTCGGCCAGGATGACGAATGCGTCGTGCTTTTCGGTGAGGATGCGGCGGGCTTCGGTATAGGCCTCGTCGATCAGGCGGCGCACTTCATTGTCAATCTTCTGGGCAGTGGCCTCAGAGACGTTCTTCGACTGCGACACCGAATGACCCAGAAACACTTCCTGCTGGTTTTCGCCATAGGAAACCTGTCCGAGAATATCGGAAAAGCCCCATTGCGTGACCATGGCGCGGGCAAGCTTGGTGGCCTGCTCGATATCGGAAGACGCACCGGAGGTGATGTTCTCCTTGCCGAACGTCAGTTCTTCGGCAACACGGCCGCCCATCATGATGACGAGACGCGACACCATCCACTTGTAGCTCATGGAATAGCGGTCGCCTTCCGGCAGCTGCATGACCATGCCGAGCGCACGGCCGCGCGGAATGATGGTGGCCTTGTGCAGGGGATCGGCGACCGGCACTTCAAGCGCGGTAATTGCGTGACCCGCTTCGTGGTAGGCGGTCAGCTTCTTTTCGGCCTCGGTCATGGCGGACGAACGACGTTCGGCGCCCATCATGATCTTGTCCTTGGCGTCTTCGAATTCCGCCATGGTGACAACACGCTTGTTGCGACGTGCCGCCATCAAGGCTGCTTCGTTGACGAGGTTCATGAGGTCGGCACCGGAGAAACCGGGCGTACCACGGGCGAGAACCTTCAGATCGACATTCGGTGCCAGCGGCACGTTGCGGGCATGAACCTTCAGGATACGCTCGCGACCGACGATATCGGGGTTCGGCACGACGACCTGGCGGTCGAAACGGCCGGGACGCAGCAACGCCGGGTCAAGCACGTCAGGACGGTTGGTCGCGGCAATCAGGATGATGCCTTCGTTCGCCTCAAAGCCGTCCATCTCGACCAGAAGCTGGTTCAGCGTCTGTTCGCGCTCATCGTTACCACCGCCAAGGCCTGCGCCACGGTGACGGCCGACGGCGTCGATTTCGTCGATGAAGATGATGCAAGGCGCGTTCTTCTTGGCCTGCTCGAACATGTCGCGCACGCGGCTTGCGCCGACGCCGACGAACATTTCGACGAAGTCCGAACCGGAAATCGTGAAGAAGGGAACGTTTGCTTCACCCGCCACAGAACGCGCCAAAAGCGTCTTACCGGTGCCCGGAGGACCAACCAGAAGAACGCCGCGCGGAATACGACCGCCGAGACGCTGGAATTTCTGCGGGTCGCGCAGGAATTCAACGATTTCCTCAAGGTCTGCCTTGGCTTCATCGACGCCAGCGACGTCGTCAAACGTCACGCGACCATGCGCTTCGGTCAAAAGCTTGGCTTTGGATTTGCCAAAGCCCATCGCGCCACGCGAACCGCCCTGCATCTGGCGCATGAAGAACAGCCAGACACCGAGAATGAGCAGCATCGGCAACAGCGTGCCGAGATAGCTCAAAAAACCCGAGGATCCGTCTGATTCGGGCCGTGCCACGATGGTGACGTTCTTCGCCTGGAGACGCGACATCAGCGAATCATCGATGACGGGCGAATAGGTCTGAAAACCCGTGCCGTTTTCGGCATAGGTGCCGAGAACGCGGTTGCCGGTCACCACCACATCGCGCACACGTCCAGCATCCACATCGCGCAGGAACTGCGAATAGGGAACTTCCCGTGAGCTCGTCTGCGTCGGCGCCGTCTGGAACATGCTGAACAGAGCGATCAGCAAGAGGGCGATTATCGCCCAAAGGGCGAAATTACGAAAGTTTGGGTTCATCGAACTCCCCGGACAATGACGGCTCGCTCATCGGCAGCCGCCTTACTTGTCGCTTAACATAGGATTGCCGCAGGGCCTTGCCAAGGCAACACGACCCGTCGATCACCTTTTACGGTCGAAAACGTTAAATGGTAATGCCGCAAATGCACGTAATCCCATCAGAGCGGCCAAAGAATTGGCAATATCCACGTCAAAGGCCGGCAGAAATGCATGGTAAGGCTGGAGGACAGGCTCGATGAGCACACCATCCGGTGCCTGAATTCCATCATACGAGTTGGGCAGACTTCGAAACGCCGCGAGCGAAAGCGCTGGCGGCGCCTGTGGAAACAGCGCCTGCGCTGCCGTCCGGTCCGCCGTACCGGGCTTCACAGGCCCGCAGTAACCGGCAGGCAATCGCACACGAAAACGGCCGTCCCAGAGCATGTCTTGCGCGTGCCCGAGGGGGGATTCTGGAAGGTCCCGGCTTTCGCGGGCCATGAAAAGTGCGTTCTTCTGCCGCTGAAACAGCACCCGGCCAGCCGTCAGCCGGCCTGGCGCCCCCTCCCCGACAAACGCGACAATCCGTCTCAGGCTCTCCCGCCCCGGCAGATGCGCACGCCCGCCTAAAACGGCGGTGAGACTTGCGAGCGCATATGCAAGGATGGCGGGTTCGGCTAAAAGCGCCGGCACCTCAAGGCGCGCCAGCACGCCGCGTTCGATCGTGAGATGCCGGGCAAACAGGTCTGCTGCCGCTATGCCGAGGCGAACCCTTTCGGCACCCACACCTGCCGCGGCTTGAATGAGCGCGGCTCCGGCCTCTGGTCGATCCGTAAGAACCCGCCGCGTGCGGGCCCTTTCCGAGCGCGGATCGACATTCGAGGGGTCATCGATCCAACCAATGCCGGATTCCTGAAGGAGCGCGCGGATCTCTGCGCGCCGCACATTGAGAAAAGGCCGCAGCAACCAATGCCGGCGCTCCACAAGCACAGCGGGCGCCATGCCGGCCAGACCCAGATTGGACAGGTTTTCCGCAGATAACGCATGGAGGTCAGGGGTCGCGTCTTCAACCAAAGAGCCGCCCTCGTCACGCACGCGGGCTTTTCGCATGACAAGCGTCTCGATCTGGTCGTCACGCGTGTGGCCGGTGAGGATGGCGGTCGCCCCAACCGCGTCTGCCGTCTGGCACAGAAGCCGGTATCGGGCGGCCCGGGCGGCAGCGGAGAGGCCGGTGGCCGGCTTTTCGCCTTCCCAGCGGCGGATAAAATGGGGAACGGCAAGCTGCTGGCAGAGCCTTGCGACGGCCTGCGCTTCACCGGCCGATTGCGGCCGCAGGGCGTGATCGACGGTCACGGCCAGAAGTTCGATGTGGCGGGAGGTGTCCGCGCTGAGGACGCTGTTGCGGAGCGCGACAATTAGGCCGGTCGAATCGCTGCCGCCGGAAATCGCGACGAGCAGGCGGGCAGGTTTTGGCAGATCGGCCAGAAAATGCGTGATCGCCGCTTGCGGCGACAGGAGATCGGCATTTGCGGTGGCAGGTGTCGTCACGGCCCGCAGGACAGGCGCTTCTGCTCGCTCGTCACCTTGCCAAGTACGGCGCGGGCGGCATTCGGATAACGCTTGGGAACCTCGCGAAGGGTGGCACAGGCGGTTTCGCGGTTGTCGAGAGCGGCCAGCGACATGCCAAGCTTCAGCAGCATTTCCGGCGCCTTGGCGGAGGTGCCATAGGCCTGATGCGCATTGAGGAATGTCTTGGCGCTCTCGTTGTACTTGCCCTGCGAGAACTGCGATTCGCCGAGCCAGAAATTGGCGTCGGCTGCCCGCGCACTGCTTGGATAGGCCTGCAGGTAGCTGGTGAATTCGGTTTCGGCGAGCGGATAATCGCCAGAGAGCACGTGATTATAGGCGGCGCGATAGGCATCGCTTTCAGTGCCAAGCGATGCCGTTTTCGTCGGATCGGCCGTCGCCGGCCGAGAGCCGAGATCGACGCCCGGAAGAGCCGACGAATTGCGCCCGGCATTATTGGCTGTGGCACGCACGGGCGCGCCGCGGCTGTCCATCTCGATGGAACCGAGCGTGGTTTCGGCCGGGGCCGTGGACGGCGTGGATGAACCGGCACCGTTTGACGCGCCGGCAGGCGCGCCAGACGGTGATGGCTCGATCAGCCGCCCGATTTCATCGTTTTTTTTTGAGCCGGCTGCCGGCGCGGCAGCAACAGAGGGAGCAGCAGAGCCGCCACCGGAGCTTTTCTCAAGCTCCTGGAAGCGGAACTCGTTGTCTTCCTGCGTCTTACGCATCTGCTCCTGCATCTGCAGCAGCTGGAAGCTCATTTCCTCGACGCGACCGTTCAGCTGGCGCACGACCTCTTCGAGCTGCTGGATGCGCACGGCATCACCACTGCTCTGGGCAAGAATGACCGGCCGTTCGGCGGCCTGGCGTGAAGACGGCGCAACGCGTGCCGAACCGGGAACCAGTTCGGACATCGAAAATGCACCGGCCTGCCCGCTCGTTGCCGCAAGCCCCAGCATTGCTGCCAAGACAAGTTTCTTCATATCGTTCGTCCTGCGTTATCTGACGCTGCGCCCTTCAAGGCATCAGCAGAGTTTTCCAAATATCGGCAAAAAGCAATCGCGTTAACTGTAAATGAGAACGCAAGTTCGGCCAAACTATGAACGAAAGCAAGAAAAGAAAAGGGCGGCCAAACGACCGCCCTTCTTATCTGCCCGCGCGGCCGGATCAGGAGCCGGCGCCGCCGAGAACCGTCACGGCGCGACGGTTCTGCGACCAGCAGGAAATGTCGTCGCAGACGGCGACCGGACGTTCCTTGCCGTAGGAAATGGTCTTCATGCGGTTGGCCGGTACGCCGCGCGATGCGAGGTAATCGCGGGTCGCAGCGGCACGGCGAGCGCCGAGTGCCAGGTTGTATTCGCGTGTGCCGCGTTCGTCGGCATGGCCTTCAACCGTGATGGCGTAACGCGGATAACGCGACAGCCACTGCGCCTGACGGTCGAGCGTCTGCTGGGCATCGGCGCGGATCGAGGTGGAATCGGTGTCGAAGAAGATGCGGTCGCCAACGTTGACCGTGAAGTCCTGGCTGGAGCCGGGCGTTGCAGCCCCTGCACCACCAGCGCCGAGGCCAAGCTCGCCAGCGCTGTTCGGCATATTCTTCTTGTTGGCGCAACCGGCCAGTGCCAGCGCAAGCGTCAGCGCAAGGACGGCGGGGTTGCGTGCGAGTTTCTGCATGCGGCTCATCGCCGGGGTCATCGTGCGGCTCATGGCCGGGCTCTCCTTGATCAAGATTTCAGCGTTGCCAGACCGTAACTGTTTCTGGTTAACCCTAGTTCAACAATTATGGTTAACGATCCGCTACCAAACTACATTTCTTCGCAATTTCAGCCGATTGCGGCGACACCGTGGCAGAGGGGAACAAGATCCCGGCCGTGCACGTCAGCATACCGGCCGTCAAACCCGCCTAACCGCAGGCTGAACGACAAATGGCCGCACATCTGAAAGACGCGCGGCCATGGATAAAGCTATTCGAGAAGTGGCGACCAGGCGGGATCGGAACCGTAGCTCGGGGTCTTGACCAGCTGCTCGTTATAACCTGTCAAGTCGATCGAATAGAGCTGCGGACCACCGGCGCCGGCTGCCTGGCGGAAGAACATCAACACGCGGCCATTCGGCGCCCATGTCGGGCCTTCATTGTGGAAGCCCGTCGTCAGAATACGCTCGCCCGAACCATCCGGCTTCATCACACCAATCGAGAATTTTCCGCCCGACTGCTTGGTGAAGGCGATCAAATCACCGCGCGGCGACCAGACCGGCGTCGAATAGGAACCGTCGCCGAAGGAGATGCGGGTCTGTCCCGAACCATCGGTGTTCATGACGTAAAGCTGCTGGCGTCCGCCGCGATCACTTTCGAACACGATGCGGGCACCGTCAGGCGAATAGGATGGCGATGTGTCGATGGCGGCCGTGTTGGTGAGACGGGTTGTGGTGCGCGAGCGCAGGTCCATCGTGTAGATGTTGGCATTGCCATCCTGCTGAAGGCTCATGATGACCTTCTGGCCATCCGGCGAGAAGCGCGGGGCAAAGGTCATGCCCGGAAAATTGCCGACCACTTCCCGCTGCCCGGTTTCCAGCTGCAGCAGGTAAACGCGCGGCTGGTTGCCCTCGAAGGACATGTAAGTGACTTCCTGACGGCTCGGCGAAAAGCGCGGCGTCAGCACGATGTCCTTGGCATTGGTCAGCATGCGGACGTTAAAGCCGTCCTGGTCCATGATCGCCAGCTGACGCTGACGGGCAGTTTTTGGACCGCTTTCGGAAACGAACACAACGCGCGTATCGAAATAGCCATCTTCACCGGTGATCTGCTTATAGATCGCATCGGCAATGATATGGGCGACGCGGCGCCAGTTTTCCGGCTGGGTGAAGAACTGCTGGCCGGTCAGCTGCGATCCGGCAAACGTATCCCACAGGCGAAATTCGGCGCGCAGACGGCCATCGTTTTCGCGCGTCACGCGGCCGGTGACGAGCGCCTGCGCATTGATGACCTTCCAGTCTTCAAAGCGCGGCGCCTTGTTGGGATCGCTGATTTTTTCGATGAAGGCGCTTCTGTTGACCGGCGCAAACAGACCGGAGCGCTGAAGATCGGCGGCAATGACCGCCGAAATCTGCGCACCCAGTTCGTTGCCGGAGAGGAAATCGGTCACAGCAATCGGCAGCGGCTCGACATTGCCCCGGTTGATGTTGATTTCCACGCGCGCCTGCGCCGGTGCCGTATACATCACGGCCATTGCGGCAAACGCCGCAAGCACGCGGATGAAAGAACGTTTCATCATGATAACATAGCCTTTCAAAGCAGTTCGCTTGGATCGAAGTTCACGACGACTTCGCTCCAGGAGTCGTATTTGTCGGCGGGAAGGTTTTTGAACGGGGAAGAGCGCATGACGGCGCGAAGCGCGCTGCCTTCCAGCATGCGACGTGCGCTGTCCGATCCGCCGGTGGTGCTGACTTCCGGGCGGCCAATGATCGCACCGGTCTCGTCGAGCTTCATGGTCACGGTGATCACCATGCCCTGCGCGCCCTCGATACCGGCGATCACCGACCAGTTGTTCTGGATCTGCCCTTTCAGGGCATCCATCTCGCTCTGGCTGAGCGTGGAGCCGCTGGTGGTTTTCTTGCCGCCAAGGGCTGCCGGCTGGGCCGAACGCTTGGCACCGCCGCCGGCCGCATCCTGCTTGTTCAAGAGCGAGGCAATCTCGTCAGCATTAAAATCGCTCTGCTTGGACGACGCGGATTTCGCCGTTTCCTGCTTCTTGTCCGCCACCTTCTTGTCGGGCGTCTTTTCAGCCGGCTTTGCGGTTTCGGTCTTCTTCGGCTCCGGCTTTTCAACCGGCTTTGCCTCTTCGGGCTTGGGCAGTTCCGGGCGCGGGCGGGCTGCCGGCACAGGCACGCTGTCCGGCAGCGGAATTTCCTCGGCCTGCTGTTCGGCGGGCTTTGGGGCTGGCTGCGGCGTCGGTTCGGGTGTGGGCGGCGTCGGCTCGGGCTTGGGCTGCGGCAGGGCTGCCACTTCCTGCGGTTTTGGCGCGGTCTCCTCCGGCACGACGTCCTTCACCTTGTTGGTTTCGGGCGTCGGCTTCGGCAGGGGCTTTTCGGCCTTTTCAGGAGCGGCCGCTGTTTCCGTTGCAACGGGCTTCTTGACCGGCGTCGGCGGGTTCTTCAGGTCGACATCGTTGTCGCCGGCATTTTCGGCGTTTTCCACGATGTCAGGGCGCTTGGTCGGCGTCGGCGCGGATTTCTCCGCCATCGGGGCCTTCTTGTCGCCCTGCTGGATCTGCGTGATCGATTCCACCGGCACGATATCCACCGGCAGCGCCTCCACATCGGCAACGTTCAACGCCGCCGGCGGGCTGAGCGAAAAGAGCGCCCAGGTGAGAACCAGCGTATGCAGAACCAGCGATGTACCAAGGCTCGTCTTCATCGAAAAACGATCACTTCTCCTGTTCCTGCAGCGTCACAAGACCGATATTCTTGAAACCAGCTGCAGAAATGCGCGCCATGACCTTCATGACCACGCCATAGGCGGCGGCCGTATCGCCGCGCACATAAATCCGTTCGTTGTAACCGGTCGTGGCGATTGCCTCGAGCTTCGGCACCACTTCTTCAAGCGGGATGGCACTTTCCTGCAGATAGATCTCGCCAGCCGGGTTGACCGAGATGGTGATCGGCTGCGTATCGGAATTCATCGCCTTCGCCTGCGTTTCCGGCAGGTCGATCGGCACGCCGACCGTCATCATCGGGGCTGCCACCATGAAGATGATCAGCAACACCAGCATGACGTCGACGAGCGGCGTGACGTTGATCTCGCTGATGGCGCCGCCGCGACCGCGACCGCCCCGGCGACGACCGCCACGACCACCGCCTCCGCCTTTGCCTCCGCCTGCCGACATACCCATATCATCTACTCCTGCGCGTCACGCTTATTGGGCAGCCTGACGCGGCTGCAGTTTTTCATCGATCTGGCGCGAAAGGATGGCCGAAAACTCATCCGCAAAACCTTCCATGCGCGACGACAGCTTGCCGGCATCGCCCATGAACTTGTTGTAGGCCATGACGGCGGGAATAGCGGCGACAAGGCCGATGGCGGTTGCCAGAAGCGCTTCAGCGATACCGGGTGCGACAACGGCAAGATTGGTCGACTTCGATCCGGCAATGGCCTGGAACGATGTCATGATACCAACGACGGTGCCGAACAGGCCGATGAAGGGGCCGGCCGAGCCGATGGTGGCAAGCGAGCCGAGACGCGCTTCAAACACTTCGCCCTCGCGGGCAATCGTCACGTCCATGGCGCGGTCGATGCGCATCTGGAGGCCGATCGGCGAACGGGCGCCGCGCTCAAAGCTTTTTTTCCACTCGCGCATGGCCGCCACGAAGATTGCCGCAAGACCGGTGTTCTGGCGTTCCGCAAGGGTGCGATAGAGTTCTTCCAGCGACTGTCCCGACCAGAACACCTGTTCGAACTGGTCGAACTGACGTTTGGCCTTGGTGAAGCTCATGTATTTGTCGATAACGATCGCCCAGGTCCAGACCGATGCGCCGGCAAGACCGAGCATGACCAGCTTGACGATCAGGCCGGCCTGCATGAAGAGCGACAAGAGGCTTACCGAGCCTGCGGCCGCCGCCAAATCCGCGTGTTCCATCTATCCACTATCCCCGAATCCAATCGCCCGGCACGCAAAATACGAGCCGGTTCGCAAGCGCAGTCTTTGAATGCGCGCACGCGCTGAAATGCCCGTTTACCTGAAGGTTTCACTGGCCTTCTCGCCTTCAATTTTGGTTAAACGAAGGCGTGCAGCGCACAATTTCCATGAGCGCCAGTAAGACAATATTATCGTTAAGAATGTGTTACAGCGCTGCGCAGTTGAACCCATCACCCCGGACGGAAAGCCTCGGCAATGCTGTCAGGCAGGCGTCGCGGGCGGCCCACGCGGTTAATGACGGCGATGATCACGCGCGCGGCAATCAGCAGCGTTTCTCCACGGCGGATCTCCTGCACGAGCACCATCTTGGCGCCGCCGGCTTTTTCGGTGCGCGTGTCGATGGTTAGCACATCGTCCATCCGGGCCGGCGCCTTGAAGTCGATCTCCATGCGGTGCACCACAAAAACCAGCCCTTCCTCATCGACCGACAGAAGCGCGCTCTGCTCGCAACCCAGGCAGCGCAGGTAATCCGTGCGGCCTCTTTCCAGAAAATGCAGGTAGCGGGCGTGATAAACGAGACCGGAAAAATCCGTATCCTCGTAATAGACCCGCTGCACGAGGCGATGCGCGCCGTCGATCAGTTCTCCGGCAAGCGAGACGGTTATCTGGTCCATCCGAAAATCCCCATCGATATCGTATTGGTCGCGGCCCTTCTAACGGCAGTGCCGGGCCATGACCAGTGCGCAAGGCCGCGCAGACATCAGGGTTTTGCGTCGAGATTGCGGTCATCCCACACCAGATGACGCGGTGCGGCGGGCAGGTTTTCGATCTCGTCGGCGATGAAATAGGGCGGAATGTCCAGCGCCTTCAGGGCACTGGCTGTTGCCTCCACCCATTTGAATTCCAGATCGTTATCGCCATCGCGGATGCTATGGACGATGCCTTCAGGCGCAAACGGAAAGCTCTCCGGCACGCTCATCAGGTAATAGATGCCAAGCTCGTGCCAGTCGCGGCCTTCATAATGAAAGAAATTTTCGACCACCCAGAGCAGGCGCTCGATGGTGACGTGAACGCCGATCTCCTCAACCATCTCGCGCTTCAGCGTCTCTTCCGAGGTTTCGCCGATTTCGACACCGCCGCCGGGAAAGGTCCAGAATTTTTCGTGGGTCGCACGATGGACGAGCACATGGCCATTGCGAAACCCGAGGCCGGCCACCCGCATCTGAAACGTGCGCTTCGGTTTAGTCTTGATGCGAACACGGGTCATGGCGGTTACTCGTCGTCCAGGCTGAGGCGAAACTGCGCAGCTTCCAGATCTTTTGGCGGCTGCAGGCCGAGATGTTTCCAGGCGGTTGCCGTCAGCACCCGGCCGCGGGGTGTGCGCTGGATAAAACCCTGCTGGATCATGTAGGGCTCGATGATATCCTCGATGGCATCGCGCGGCTCGGAAAGGCCCGCCGCAATCGTTTCGATGCCGACAGGGCCACCGCCAAAATTGACGGCGATCATCGAGAGATAACGTTTGTCCAGCTGGTCGAGCCCCATATTGTCGACGTTGAGCCGCGTCAGCGCCTCGTCGGCGATCTGCTTCGTCACCGCTTCAGCCCGCGCCACCTCGGCGAAATCGCGCACGCGGCGCAGAAGACGACCGGCAATACGCGGCGTGCCCCGCGCGCGGCGGGCAATTTCGCGCGCGCCGTCCTCGGTAATGCCAAGCCCCATCAGCCGCGCACCGCGCCGGACAATGAGTTCCAGCTCTTCCACTGTATAAAAATTGAGGCGCACCGGAATGCCGAAACGGTCGCGCAGCGGCGTTGTGAGCAGGCCTAAGCGGGTAGTGGCCGCCACCAGCGTGAACTTCGACAGGTCGATCTTCACCGAGCGCGCCGATGGCCCCTCCCCGATGATGAGGTCGAGCTGGAAATCTTCCATGGCCGGATAGAGGATTTCCTCGACGGCAGGGTTCAGGCGATGGATTTCATCGATGAACAGCACGTCGCGGTCTTCGAGATTGGTGAGGAGCGCTGCCAGATCTCCTGCCTTGGCAATAACAGGGCCGGAGGTGGATCGGAAATTGACGCCAAGCTCCTTGGCCATGATCTGGGCGAGCGTGGTCTTGCCAAGCCCCGGCGGCCCGACGAACAGCACATGGTCTAGCGCCTCGCCACGGTTCTTTGCCGCCTCGATAAAAATCTTCAGGTTGGCACGGGCCTCCGCCTGGCCGGTAAACTCGTCCAGCGTCTGCGGGCGCAGCGCCACATCCAGGTCTTCCCCCTTTTTTTCGGGCGAGAGGATGGAATTGGGTAAAGTCATGCAAGCAGTTCCATACCGGGCACGCGGGCTGCGGCTTTCTGGTCGAAGGTGAGCGTTGCAGAGCAGCCTGCAAGCCTGTTCATTTCACTCAGCAAGGCGTCCGCGAAATCCACATTGGCGGTTCGGCAAAGATAGAGCGCATTCCCCACGGCCTCATAATCGGCAATCTCGAACTCACGACGTTCCAGAACCGCCTGTAAAAAGCCGAGAACTGCTGCACGATCGTAACCATATAGCCGGCGCAGCACCCAGTTGGTTTCCAGTAGCACGGATATGTTGACGTAAAGCGTCTCTTCACCCTGAAGTCTGGCCAGCAAGGCAGCAACCACATTCACCTGATGCGCATCATCTGCAACGGCGAGACGCACGAGAATGTTGGCATCGATGCCCAGCCGTCTCGTCATGCATCGTCTGCCGAAGACTGTGCTCCAAGATAACGGTCAACCGCACCTTCCGCCATGGCCTGATGTGGCTCTTCCGGTGCAATCGCCTTTTCGACAGGTGGGCTTCCGAGAAACCCCGCGAGATCCCCGAGCGGCTTGTTGCGCGGAATGATAATCAATTCACCGCCACGAACCCAGGCATAACACTTGTCTCCCGGCTTGATCTGAAGCTGGTCGCGAAGCACCTTCGGAACAGTCATCTGGCCCTTGGCGGTGATGGTGACATTGGTATTCATCGGATCATCCATATCGCTCCCCTTACATTATCAAAATAGTAAGGAACCAGCCTGGAAGCAAGGCAATTACCGCGAAAGCTCCTTCAATCCGAGCCGGATCAGCTTGGCGCTGTCGGCGCCCTCGCCGCCGTTCTTCAGGGCCGCTGCCACCGCATTGGCCGCCTGATCACGCGAATAACCGAGATTGGTCAGCGCCGAAACCGCATCAGAGACCGGAGCAGACGCAACGCCCTCCCCCAGTTCCTGCTTCAGGCCGATATTGGAGCCGGCATCTCCGGCAAAGGCGGGCGCCTTGTTCTTCAGCTCCGTCACGATCCGGATGGCAACCTTCGGCCCGACGCCCGGCGCGCGCGAAATCGCCACCTTGTCCTGCAGCGCAATGGCATTGGCAAGCTCGGAGGGCGTCAGCGTCGAGAGCACGGCAAGCGCTACCTTCGCGCCCACACCCTGCACGCTCTGCAACAGGTTGAACCACTCCCGCTCCAGCGCTGTCATGAAACCGAAGAGTTTCAGCTGGTCCTCGCGCACATAGGTTTCGATGAACAGCACGACGGCTTCCCCGGGCGAGCCGATGCGCGAGAGTGTGCGGGACGAACAATGGGCGACGTAACAGACGCCATGCACATCCACGAGCACATGATCGTCGCCAATTTCGTCAATGGTGCCTTTGAGCTTGCCGATCATGGAAAAGTCCGCCGCGCAGGATTTCGGGAGAAGGCGCCGCCCCGCCTCGTCCTCAAGCGCTAGAGCTGGAACCGGAACAAGTCAAGAACAAACTCGCAATCTGCCCGGCCATGGCAGGCGCCTCACGTACTCAGGCCGAGGCCAGGATCTGGCGCATGCGATGGCCGCCGCGGTTATGCGCATGGCAGATGGCGATGGCCAGCGCATCGGCGGCGTCGTTGCCCTTGAATTCCGCCTTCGGCATCAGGATCTTCAGCATCATGTGGATCTGCTGCTTTTCGCCGTGGCCGACGCCGATCACCGCCTTCTTGACGGCGTTCGGCGCATATTCGGCAACCTGCAAGCCGGCACGGGCCGGCACCAGCATGGCGATGCCGCGCGCCTGACCAAGCTTCAGCGTCGCCACCGCATCCTTGTTGACGAAGGTCTGCTCCACGGCCGCCTCATTGGGCTGGTAGGCATGGACCACTTCGGCAAGGCCATCGTGCAGCTGGCAGAGCCGTGAGGCGAGATCCATGTCGCCATCGGAGGTCACGGTGCCGGAGGCCACGAAGCGCAGGCTGTTGCCCAGCGTCTCGATTACACCCCAGCCGGTGCGACGAAGGCCGGGGTCAATGCCGATAATACGAATCGTCTGTGTCATGACCTGTATCCTATCGCGCCACACCGGCATCTTGCCAGCGACAAATCGAACAAAAACAGAACAGGTAATATACGGACCTTAACTGTACGTTAAAGATAACAATTCATTCCGCACACAAGAGCGGCAAGTTCGGCAACAGTATCGGCCGAATCACATTAGGTGATTGCTCACAACAAGATTGGAGGTCCATCATGATGATGTTCACCCGCTTGAAGAACAGGCCGATCGAGACGATCCTTCTTTTCGTCACGTTCAATCTCGTTGCGGTAAACCTGATCGCCATCAAGGCGCTTCACGTCTCGCCAGAGATACTGGGCTTCAGCATTGCCGCGGCACTGGCCGCGGGCGCAGCGATTGTCACGCTTGCCTATAAATTTGGCGATCCGCTGACGCGGCTTGCACGCCACGCAACCGACTGGAACGCCGGCGAAAGCCAGGCTGACCTTGCCGACCAGGCCCGCAAGGACCATCTCGGCACGGTTGCGCGTGGCATGGCGCAAATGAAAACGATGATCCGCGAAAACGATGCGCAGCAGTCTGCCCCGCTTGCGCGTCTGGAAGACAGCCTGCGCCGGCTGTCGAACGGCGATCTCGGCGGTGCTCTGCAGCAGCCGTTTCCGGATGCGCTGGACGGCCTTCGCGTTCGTTTCAACCGTCTGGCCTCGATGCTGAACCTCAACCTTTCGGTGGTGGCACGCAGCGTTCGGTCCATTCGCGAGCAGACCCGTTCCAGCCAGGCCGACATGGCGGTCATTGCCGAGCGGCTGGCAAACGTGCTGCCAACCGTGCAGAAGGCGCTCGGCTCCATCGAGATCATGCAAAAGGCAACGCGGCTTCGTGGCGAAGATGCCGCAAGCGTTTCGCGTCATGCCACGGAGGCTGCCAACAGCAATGCCCGCCTGCAGAAAGCTTTTGCACGCGGCCACGCGGCCACTGCTGCGGCGCATGTCTCCTTTGCCAGGCTAAATGAGCTGGTGGACCAGGTTGCCACGCTTGCCATCCGGGCCGAAACCCTTGCCGCCGATCTCGACGCGCGGCCGGGCGCGACGGATACCGGTTCCGGCACTCCATCCGAGCAGGCGATGCTGGCGCTCACCGTGCGCAGGTTCGCCGAAGACTGCACCGGCACCGCCCGTGGCCTGATGCTGCACGCCCGCGACGCCGGCCATGATCTCGACGAAGCTCACCGGGGCCTTGCAACGCTGCAGAGCGAAACACAGGTGATGGGCGAGGCCTTGTCGAACCTTGTCCCCCCTGCCGAACGCCTGTCGCGTAATGTCGACCTGGAAGGCCAGCGGCTGTCGCTTGCGCACCTTGCGGTGGGCGAAAGCGAAACCGTTCTCTCACGGGCACGGGACATGGCCGAGGCGACGGAAAACGCCCTGATCCGCATCATGAGCGAGGCCGGCACGGCCGATACACGGCTTTCGCTGTTTTCGCTCGATACACCGGGCGACGAGGCAAGCGGCCAGGGCCAGTTCGGCGGCATGCGGCCGAACCTGCGCTGCGTCACCTGACGACAGGACGCAGCGTGTCCTGAGGTCCAGCATATACCCCTCACCGCCTTAAGGTGGTGAGGGGTATCCGGGAAAGAACTCCCTCCAGTTTCACATCCTCTCCAGAGAATTCCTCCACAGGTGGTTAGAAACGGCCTCCCCTCTGCCTACATGAGAGGAAAGCATGATCCACCATTTGCAGAGAAATTCCATGATCCCCTTTTCCATTCTCGATCTGTCGCCGGTCCCGGAAGGCTCAACGGTGCGTGATGCGCTTCAGCAGTCCAGCCGTCTGGCGCAGAAGGCAGAGGCGCTCGGTTACAACCGTCTCTGGCTTGCCGAACACCACGGCATGCCGGGCATCGCAAGCGCTGCCACCTCTATTGTCATCGGCCATGTCGGCGCGGCCACCACGCGCATCCGCATCGGCTCCGGCGGCGTGATGCTGCCAAACCATTCGCCGCTCGTCATTGCCGAACAGTTCGGCACGCTGGAAGCGCTGTTTCCCGGCCGTGTCGATCTTGGTCTCGGCCGTGCGCCGGGCACGGACATGCGCACCGCCCGCGCACTGCGCCGCAATCTGGATGCGGGTGCGGAAAATTTCCCGCATGACATCGTTGAACTTCAAAGGCTGCTTGGCACTCCCGCTGAAGACCAGTCCATTCTCGCGGTTCCCGGAACCGATGCCCATGTGCCGCTCTGGCTGCTCGGCTCCAGCCTCTACAGCGCGCATCTGGCCGCAGCACTCGGCCTGCCCTATGCGTTTGCCTCGCATTTTGCCCCGGACATGCTGTTTGATGCGATTGCCATCTACCGCGAGCGGTTTCAGCCCTCGGCAACGCTTTCGAAGCCTTATGTGATGGTGGGCGTGATGGGCGTGGCGGCGCACACGGATGAGGAAGCAGCCCACCTCTTCACCTCTGCACAACAGCAGTTCGTCAACCTGCGCCGCAATGTGCGCGGCCGTTTTCCGCGTCCGGTTGCCAGCATGGAGGGCTTCTGGTCCGAGATGGAGCGGATCAATGTCGAGCATACGCTGCGTTTTGCAGCCGTCGGCTCTCCCGCCACCATCGAACGGCAGCTGACCGAATTTCTGGCAGACACCGGTGCCGACGAACTGATCATTTCCATGCCGATCCACGACATCGAAAAACGGCTGAGCTCGGCTGAACTGTTTGCCGGCCTGCCGCTGATGCAGCCGGTGCTGGCAGAAGCGGCGGCCTGACTGTCCTCGTCCGATGCATGATGGCGCGCAGCATCGGGCTCGGTGCCCGTCGCTGCGGGCACCCCTTCTTATGCCTTTACGCCTGGGCGGACTGCGAAGAACCGGAGGCCGCAGTCCAGGTCAGGTAATAATACTGGTCGCCAATCATGCCGAAATAGGCACTCTTGCCTGTTGCACGATCGATATGGCTCTGATCGGCATTGCGCTGATAGGTGCCGCCACTGGCGCGCGCCAGATGCTCTTTCAAGAACGTGCTCCAGTCATCGGTGTCTGTGGATGTGGCCGTCTGCGGCACCGCATTCTGCGCCTCCACGTCCCAGGCCGTGACCTCGCGGCCGTTTACGGCATCGGTCACCGTCAACGTGCCGGCGTCTAGTGCCTTGAGCATGGCTGCCGCCTGCGCGCTTGTGTCCGGGGCAGCTTCCAGATCCTTGAGCTTCGCCTTCAGCCCCGTCATGAAAGACTCGGTTTCGATATCAGTGGACATCTGAGGCTCTTCAACAGCCGCTTGCGAGCCCGACTGGGTGCCACCGCTCAGGATGTCAGCCAGGCTATAGGTCGTGGCATCCTCCCCATCATCGCTGTCCATGCCGTAACTGGAGATGATCCGGCTTGCGAGACTGCCCTGACCCGCATCGGTCTCCGGCGATGTTTCCTTAAAAACTCTGATCGCTGCCTGCATCGACCAGATGCGCACCGTATCAATGGACGAAACCATGGCTGTCACCTCGTTGCCGCGATCGGTCAAAAGACCAATCGCCAGGATGACGACCTTGCACGGCAACCCTGCTCCAGGCTGGAGAATGTGACCTGTTATCAACATGATGCCGCCTCAGATTATCCGGATACGCAAGGGCCAGATGCGCCGAAGACTCTATCCGCGCGCCAAAAGCATCACGAAATGACACGCCGTTCCGCCGCAGCCGTGACTCCCACCCTCACGCCGGGATGCAGGCCTGCGGCGGTGCGACCAGCTTTCGAGAGACCGCACCCGCGCACCCCGGATCAGAACCGACTGGCAGCCCCCACCCTGACGCCAAGCCCGATATCTCCATCGCCTTCGATGTTAAACAGCAGGCGGGCATTGATGGCGAGTTTCGAGGTGGTTTCGATGGAAAGGCCGGCAGACACCGTGGCAAAAACACCGGAGCCGTCGAGGCCTGAAAAACCCAGGTTTGCGCCCAGAACAGGCGTCATCTGCGTCCCGTTTTCCAGGAGGAAATTGCGCGAGATTTCCGCACCGAGGCTTGCCCGCAACTGCTCCGTGGTAAATTCGTTCAGCTCGATCTCATCGCCCCCGTCGTTCGAGATCGTATAGCTGTCCACCGTTTCGGAGAGATAGAGGAGCCTTGCCTTCGGGCTGAGGATGACATCGTCTCCAAGCTGCCATTCGCCCTTCAGCGCCGTGTCAAACGCAAAGCGCGTCGTGTCGAACGTGCCATCCCAGAAGGCCGTGTCGATATCATTCGAAGACCCGCCATAGAGAACACTGGCGTCGAAGAACACGCCCCGCCCAAGTTCCAGCGAGGCATAGGGACCGGCAAGCCAGCCATTGCCGGTCAGTTCGGCATCCTCATCGCTCGGGTCGGTCATCCGGTCGTAATGGAAGGACACGCCAATCAGCGCCTTTTCCGTCAGCAGATAATCGCCGCCGGCGGAAATCATGGCGAACTGCCCCCACCGATCGCCGTTGTCCTCGCGATTGTGGGCCATGAATGTGCCGTCAATCCACAGGTTGAACGGCAGGAGATCGCCCGTGGCACCATCGGCGTTATCGCGGGCCGCCTCGATCTGCGCAAGGCTCGTCGAGAAGCCGAGCGTCATGCCATCCTGCGAGGGGGTCATGCGCATCGTGACAGGGTCGGTCGAGGCCGCCATGCGCCGGCGCTCCAGAAGGCCCGGCACCTTCAGGGTCGAGGCGATGAGGTTCTGTCGGCTGCGCACAAAACCGCGCACCAGCACATCGATATCCTGCACCACCTCATCGGGATCGTAGCCGAGATTATAGGTGACGGTGCCGGCGTTGGAAATGCCAAGCGCGCTTGTCAGCCGGAAACCCACCCGCACCTGCCCGGAATAGGCCGGATTGGGCGTGAACTGCAAATACCAGCCGACCGGCGTGACCGGCCCGGCCTGCGCCACTTGTCCCTGGATCAGCGTCGCTGTTCCCGCATTGGCGGGTTCCATGAAGGTGAGGTCCGCAGCAACGAACGGCCCGCCGGTGGCGCCGCGGTTGAGATAGACATCGGCAGGTGTGGCGCCGGGTGCCACATCGACAACCTTGTCCGACACCGTCACCGCCCGCGCCACCACCTTCAGCGTATAACTTGCCGTCGCCGTGTCGCCATTGCCGTCGCGCACCGTTAGCGTAAAGCTGTAATCACCTTCGCTGTCATTTTCGAGCGGTCCGGTGAGCGCGCCGGTGGACACGTTAAGCACCATACCATCCGGCAGGGCACCGGCCGACAGGCTGAACACCAGGGGTGCGATGCCACCGCTGACACTGATGTCCTGACTATATGCCTCTCCCGCCATGGCCTCCGGCAAGGCACCGGACGCAGGCGAGAAGCCAAAGGAAGCCGGTGCCGCCCGCGTGACCATGACCGTATAGGTTTTTGTCGTCGTGCCATCCTGCGCGGTGACCACGACATCGATGCCGTTTGACCCAACAGACAGCGACTGCGCACCCGAGGCGGTGCCGGAAGTGACCGCTGTTGCGGCAACGGTCACCGTCGCTGTGGCATCACTCACCGTCGGCTTCAGCGTCAACGACGTCGTCGCATTGGGGACCGATACCGCATAACTCGTGGTGCCCGCGGCAAATGTTGGCGTGAGCGTGCCGGACGACAGGGAGAGCGCAGCGAGATCGGCATCTGTGGAAGCCGGGGCCGCCCGCGTCACCGTCACCGTATAGGTTTTTGTCGTCGTGCCATCCTGCGCCGTCACCACCGTGGTGATCGTGTTGGAGCCGACATTCAGCGCAATTGCGCCTGAAGCATTCCCGGAGGTCACGGTGACACCGTTCACCGTCACTGTCGCAGTGGCGTCGCTCACTGTCGGCGTTGCAGTCACTGATGTCGTCGCATTGGGAACCGACACCGTATAACTCGTGGTGCCCGTGGCAAATGTTGGCGACAACGTGCCTGAAGACAGCGACAGCGCAGCCAGATCGGCATCTGTGGAAGCCGGGGCCGCTCGCGTCACCGTCACCGTATAGGTTTTTGTCGTCGTGCCATCCTGTGCCGTCACCACCGTGGTGATCGTGTTGGACCCGACGGCAAGGGCTATCGACCCGGAGGCGCTGCCAGAGGTCACGGTGACACCGTTCACCGTGACCGTCGCAGTGGCGTCGCTCACCGTCGGCGTTGCCGTCAGCGACGTGGTCGCGTTGGGAACTGAGGCCGTATAACTCGTGGTGCCCGCGGCAAATGTTGGCGACAGCGTGCCTGAAGACAGCGAGAGTGCAGCGAGATCGGCATCGGTGGAAGCCGGAGCCGCCCGCGTCACTGTCACCGTATAGGTTTTTGTCGTCGTGCCATCCTGTGCCGTGACCACGGTGGTGATCGTGTTGGAGCCGACATTCAGCGCAATTGCGCCCGAAGCAGTCCCCGAGGTCACTGTGACACCGTTCACCGTGACCGTCGCAGTGGCGTCGCTCACCGTCGGCGTTGCCGTCAGCGACGTGGTGGCGTTGGCAACGGAGGCCGTGTAGCTCGTGGTGCCCGCGGCAAATGTTGGCGTGAGCGTGCCGGACGACAGGGAGAGCGCAGCGAGATCGGCATCTGTGGAAGCCGGGGCCGCCCGCGTCACCGTCACCGTATAGGTTTTTGTCGTCGTGCCATCCTGCGCCGTCACCACCGTGGTGATCGTGTTGGAGCCGACATTCAGCGCAATTGCGCCTGAAGCATTCCCGGAGGTCACGGTGACACCGTTCACCGTCACTGTCGCAGTGGCGTCGCTCACTGTCGGCGTTGCAGTCACTGATGTCGTCGCATTGGGAACCGACACCGTATAACTCGTGGTGCCCGTGGCAAATGTTGGCGACAACGTGCCTGAAGACAGCGACAGCGCAGCCAGATCGGCATCTGTGGAAGCCGGGGCCGCTCGCGTCACCGTCACCGTATAGGTTTTTGTCGTCGTGCCATCCTGTGCCGTCACCACCGTGGCGATCGTATTGGAGCCGACGGCAAGGGCTATCGCCCCGGAGGCACTGCCGGAAGTGGTCGTGACACCGTTCACCGTGACCGTCGCAGTGGCGTCGCTCACCGTCGGCGTTGCCGTCAGCGACGTGGTCGCGTTGGGAACTGAGGCCGTATAACTCGTGGTGCCCGCGGCAAATGTTGGCGTGAGCGTGCCTGAAGACAGCGAGAGTGCAGCGAGATCGGCATCTGTGGAAGCCGGAGCCGCCCGTGTCACCGTCACCGTATAAGTTTTCGTCGTCGTGCCATCCGGCGCTGTCACCACCGTGGTGATCGTGTTGGAGCCGACATTCAGCGCAATTGCGCCTGAAGCATTCCCGGAGGTCACGGTGACACCGTTCACCGTGACCGTCGCAGTGGCGTCGCTCACCGTTGGCGTTGCCGTCAGCGACGTGGTGGCGTTGGCAACCGAGGCCGTATAACTCGTGGTGCCCGCGGTAAATGTTGGCGACAGCGTGCCGGACGAAAGCGAGAGTGCAGCGAGATCGGCATCGGTGGAGGCCGGGGCCGCCCGCGTCACCGTCACCGTATAGGTTTTTGTCGTCGTGCCGTCCTGCGCCGTCACCACTGTGGTGATCGTGTTGGAGCCGACGGCAAGGGCTATCGCCCCGGAGGCGCTGCCGGACGTGGTCGTGACACCGTTCACCGTCACCGTCGCAGTGGCGTCGCTCACCGTCGGCGTTGCAGTCACTGATGTGGTCGCGTTGGGAACTGAGGCCGTATAACTCGTGGTGCCCGTGGCAAATGTTGGCGACAGCGTGCCAGACGACAGGGAGAGCGCAGCGAGATCGGCATCTGTCGAGGCCGGGGCCGCCCGCGTTACCGTGACCGTATAGGTTTTTGTCGTCGTGCCGTCCTGCGCCGTCACCACTGTGGTGATCGTGTTGGAGCCGACATTCAGCGCAATTGCGCCTGAAGCATTTCCGGAGGTCACGGTGACACCGTTCACCGTCACCGTCGCAGTGGCGTCGCTCACTGTCGGCGTTGCAGTCACTGATGTGGTCGCATTGGGAACTGAGGCCGTATAACTCGTGGTGCCCGCGGTAAATGTTGGCGACAGCGTGCCTGAAGACAGCGAGAGTGCAGCGAGATCGGCATCGGTGGAAGCCGGAGCCGCCCGCGTTACCGTGACCGTATAGGTTTTTGTCGTCGTGCCGTCCTGCGCCGTCACCACTGTGGTGATCGTGTTGGACCCGACATTGAGCGCAATCGCACCCGATGCATTGCCGGACGTGGTCGTGACACCGTTGACCGTCACCGTGGCCGTGGCATCGCTCAACGTCGGCGTTGCAGTCACTGATGTGGTCGCGTTGGGAACTGAGGCCGTATAACTCGTGGTGCCCGTGGCAAATGTTGGCGACAGCGTGCCAGACGACAGGGAGAGCGCAGCGAGATCGGCATTCGTGGAAGCAGCACCTGCCGGAGTACAGGTCGCCACCATGGTGACAGAGGCAACGTCCGATGCTGCGGCGAAACTCACGGCCGTTTCCAGGGCAAAATAGGTAATCGTTCCGTCGAATGTATAGGATCCAGTCGCGGAATAAGGCCCTGTTCCCGTCGAACTGCCGGAATTTTCTTCCTTGTCATAATCGCCGGCATAATAGTTAACAAGGGTTGAACCGGAGACATTCAAAGACACGTTACCATTGACAGACCATGAAACCGTCTCTCCCACCGAAAAACCGTTGTAGTCCTTGTAATCATTTGACAACACGCCGGGGGGTAAGGTGGTGGTGGTCAGCGTCCGCCCCGAACCGCTCCAGTCCGCATTCAAACTCGTACATGCTGAAGATGGATCAGCAGCCTCAGCAGGCGAGCCCATCACGCCCGCAGCCAATGCGAGAACAAGAAGACCGACAATTTTTCGCCAAAAGCCAGGCGTCAAAGCCCGAAGGCAAAAGTGCGCCATCGCCAAACCTGCGCGGCCGCAGAAAAACGACAGTAACTTCAAGAATAGAACCATGTAAATTCTCTGCCGAAAGGCGCCGTTTTCGAAAAAGACCATTATAAGGCTTAAAGAACAGCTGTCTGATGCTTACTTCGATTTTCGGGCAGCAGGAAACACCAAACTCAAATTTAAGATGCAGAGCGGCCAATTCACAACCAAGAACTTTTTGGTTGCGCGAAATATGCAACACAATTGCAATCTGGGATGGTTTTTTGACATTCTCACACGAATACAACCTGAAGAGGAAATTTTTAACCGACAAAGATGGCAACCGAGGATCATCCGCGTTTCCTCCCGCTGCCTGAGCGTCCTCCCCAGCGACAGCGGCCTTCCGTCTGCAGCAATGCCTATACTCTTTTTTGATGCATCGTATTTACGATACACTTTTTAGGTGTATATTTGCCATGGCTTTCGCCGCAGCGTTGAGCGCAGGCCCATGAGCAAAGGGAGAACACCATGATCGACGTGCAGAAAATCGCCCATTTCCTGGGTAGAGGCCTCGCCACCACCGGGACGATGGCCACACTTGTCGCAAGCGGCAGTGTGATATCGATGACCACGGCATCGCCCGCGGCGGCTTGCTCATCCGAACCCTACATCGGCTCAGTCTGCATCATGGCGACCAATTTCTGCCCATACGGCTATGTCGCCGCCAACGGACAGACGATTCAAACCAATGAAAACCAGGCCCTGTTCTCGCTCATCTACGGCATCTATGGCCAGACGCCCCAATCTTCATTCGTCATGCCTGACCTGCGCGGGCGCAGTCCCATCGGCTCTGGCGCAGGACCAGGCCTCGTTGCGATTGACCTGGGTGCAAAGGTTGGCGCGCAGCAAACCGTTCTTACCGCCACGCAAGTTCCCCTGGTGCCGCATACGCATCCCGCGACCTTCACCGGCACCGGCACCGGAACGCAAGCCGTGGAGGTGCCGGCACAGGCCGGAACCCTTGCCGTCAGCGCAAAGCTGGTCGCAAAACAGATACAAGGCGGTCCGAATGCCGTCACCGGTGCATTTCTCGGCCAGGGATCCGCGGGCGGCGCAACGCAGGCCCCGATCTATGTGCCAGCGTCAACAACGGCAGGCAGTGCCGAACTGGGTGGGCTTGACGTGCAACTGACGGGAACGCCGGGCAGCCCAAAGATCAACTTCAATGTGCCAACCGGTATCACGGGCGGCACCGTTACGGTTTCACCAAACCAGCCGGTCTCAGCCACAGCCGCCGTCAGCACCCAGTCTCCCGGTCTCGGCCTGACCCTGTGTATCGCGGTAACCGGCCTCTATCCACAGCGCCCTTGACATCGATGCCCAAACGAAAACGCCGGCCCGTGAATGACAGGGCCGGCGTTTTTATAAGATCGATGTTGATCAGGCCGAAAGCTTGGCCATAACCTCGTCGGACACCTCAAAGTTGGAATAGACGGTCTGCACGTCGTCATCATCTTCCAGATTATCGATGAGCTTCATCAGCGACTGGGCCTTTTCCTCATCCACCGGAACGGTGTTCTGCGGCTTCCAGGCGGACTTGACCGTCTGGGCTTCGCCAAGCACGGCTTCGAGTGCCTTCGATACTTCGCCCATGCTCTCGAACGCGCAGATGATGGTGTGGCCGTCCTCATCGGAAATCACGTCGTCGGCGCCGGCCTCGATCGCGGCTTCCATGATCGTGTCGGCATCGCCGGCCGAGGTCTTGTAGACGATTTCGCCGACGTGATCGAAGGAGAAGGACACCGAGCCGGTTTCGCCCAATGCGCCGCCGGCCTTGGTGAAGATGGAGCGCACGTTGGACGCGGTGCGGTTGCGGTTGTCGGTCAGCGCTTCCACGATGATGGCCGTGCCGCCCGGGCCATAGCCTTCGTAGCGGATCGCATCATAGGTCTCGGCATCGGCACCGGAGGCCTTCTTGATGGCGCGGTCGATATTGTCCTTCGGCATGGACTGGGCCTTGGCGTTCTGGATCGCCAGACGCAATGCCGCGTTCATGCTCGGATCGGGCAGACCGGTTTTTGCAGCAACGGTGATTTCACGTGCAAGCTTGGAGAACATCTTGGACCGGATGGAATCCTGACGGCCCTTGCGGTGCATGATGTTCTTGAACTGTGAATGGCCAGCCATGGCACCCCTTCATGCGTAAAAATGTCCAGAATGGCCGGCTTATAGGCACGAATGGCCCTGCTGTTCAAGGAAAAAGCGGTTCACCACAGCTTTGCCGCCGCCCCTTGAGACTGCCTTCCGGCCCGCGACCGCACTCTTTGCCATCGGAACAAAGCACGGCGGGCAACGTTCTTGACCCGACCTCCACATCACGAAAGGATCGGCTATGGTAAGTCTGACGGAAGCGCGCGAGCAGCCTGCGCGCCAGCTCTGGGAAGAGATCAACGCAATCCATGCCGGCATGCTGGGCCTTGAAGGCTCCTCCATGCACATGCAGCCGATGGCACCCCATGGGGACCCCAAGACCAACACGGTCTGGTTCTTCACCCGCAACGATACCGATCTTGCCAAGGCGATCCGCCCCGGCACGCGCGCGCATTTCTGCGTCACCGGCAAGAACCACGATTATCATGCGTGCCTTGCAGGCGTCATCGAATTGCGCAAGGACATGGCCAAGATCGACGAATACTGGAGCGCCGTTACCGCCGCCTGGTTCGAACACGGCAAGGACGACCCTGCCCTCACAATGCTGGCCCTGCATGTCGATGATGCCGAAATCTGGGCCTCGACGGACAGCAGCCTGAAATTCGGCTGGGAAATCGCCAAGGCCAACATGAACGAGGAAAAGATGCCTGACGTCGGTGTGAAGCAGCACCTGACATTCGCCTGAAAACTCTGAATATCCATCAGGCATTTTGCGCCGCGTATCCAACAGGGATACGCGGCGTTTCTTATAGCCCCTGCGGCACGATGATCTGCGGCTTGCGGGGCAGGTTGCGCATGGACACAGTCAGGGTGGGGCGATCGGCGTAGACGATGTCAAAGCGGCTATCGAACATCGCAAGAAACCGCTCGAGCGATGGTCCGCCGCGATGCATCGGCAGGATCAGCGAGGAGCGCAGGCGCTGCACGACACGGCTCATGCTATCCGCCCCCATCGTCAACCCGCCATCTGTGGGCACCATCAGCACGTCGAGACGGCCGATTTCGGCATAGTGCGTATCCGTCAATTCATGATGGAGATGGCCGAGATGACCAATGCAAAGGCCCGCCATTTCGAAGATGAAGATGGAATTGCCGTTTTCCTCGAAACCGCCATAGGCACGGATATCGGTGGAGACATTGCGGATATAGCTGTCGCCCACCATCACGTGGTGTTCGGCCTTTTCGCCAGGCACGTCGCTCCAGCCGGGCAATACGTGTTCGATGGCGGGATCGGGCGACAGGGTAAAATGGGTGGAATGCGCCTTGTTCATTGTCACCACGTCGGGCGTCACGGTCGGGCGGTGATAACCGCTATAATCGGTGGCGATCACCACGCCTTCAGGGCTTTCGATCTGATAGGTGGAATGGCCGATGAAGGTGATCTTCACGTCTTCGCGGTTCACCTTGGCCTGCGCGATCTCATAAGGGGAAAAGCTTGCAAACGTGGCTCTGGGCACCGCCTGCGCAATAGCCTGGCACTGGCTGACGGGCACTTGCGAAGGGGATGGCCGCGGCGATGGAAGAGATGACTGGGCGTGCGCCGTGGCAATAAGCGCCGTCATCGACAGCAGAGCGAATGCGACAGTCCGCAGCATCATGCCACTCCCTCGTCCGGTCCGGTTGAGAAAAGATGCGGCATGTCTTGAACAGCGTCCAGCCGGAAGTTTTAACCCCGGCTCACAATCGTGTCATTGTGTCATCCCGTCGCCTGATCAGCGCGCTTCGCCATCGGCGGGCGCGCGCGGATCGAGCATCAAGCTCTCAGGCGTGGCAAGCGGCGCATTGGCGGCGGGCGCCGTTGCGTAATTGTCCTTTTCCGCCCGCGGCAAGGCGGCCCTCTGCCGGCTGCGGAAAATCGCATGGGCGACAACGGCAATATGCGCGCAGGCGGTGACGGCAAAGAGGGCATGCGGGCCGAAATGCGTCATGACCGGGCCGCCCAGTGTCGGACCAATGATCGTGCCGATGCCAAACAGCAGCAGCAGACCGCCGGACACTTTTACGAAATCTTCCGAGGAGGCGAAGTCGTTGGCGTGGGCAACGGCAATGGGATAAAGCGCATTGGCCGCCGCCCCATAAATCGCCACAAGCGGAATGATGACGTAGACATGCATCGGCTGGAACACGAAGAGCAGCGCACCGGCCACAGCCGAAAGGCCTGAAAGCCCCGCCAGCACGAAACGCCGGTCCATGCGGTCGGACAGGCGGCCTGCCGGAAACTGCATCACGGCGCCGGCAAAGATGGTGATGCTGACCATGATGGCGATGGTGGACTGGTGCATGCCGGCCTGGGAGGCAAAAACGGCCACCAGCGTACCATAAGCGCCATTGGCGATGCCGATCATCAGGATGCCGACAAACGACACGGGCGAATTTCGGTAGAGTGCTGGAAGATCCAGACTGACCCGTTTCAACGGTTGTGGCGAGGCGGCCGTCGACAGCGTCGTCGGCAGGATGGCGAGGCAATAGAGAATGCCGCAGACCATGAACAGGAACGGTGTCGTGACATCCGCCAGTCCGACCAGAAGCTGCCCACCAACCACGCCCATCAGGGTGATGGAAATGTAGAGCGAGAAGATCGCGCCACGGCTTTCATTGGTCGCCCGCTCGTTCAGCCAGCTTTCGATGATCATCGAGGTGCCGGCGGTGCAGAAACCGGTGACGGCCCGCAGTGTCAGCCAGGCGCCGTCATGCACGACCATGCCGGTGACGAGAACGTTAAGGCAGATGATGGCGCCGAAGCCGGAAAAGGCGCGGACATGGCCGATGCGGCGGACAAGTTGCGGCGCAACGAAACACCCGAGCACAAAGCCGCCGGCCCAGGTGGTGCCGAGGAGACCCAGCACCTCGTTGGAATATCCTTCATGCGTTCCGCGCACCGGCAAAAGCAGGCCCTGCAGACCATTGCCCAGAAACAGGAAAAGCGTACCGATAAGAAGACTGAGAACAGGCAGGATATTGCGAGGCATTGAGAGAGACCGTTGGCGTTCGGTTCAGTTTCTGCCCTGCAACAAAGCACGGCAATGGTTAAACTTGCAGTGCCAAACGCCCCTGATGCAGCAGTTATTTCCGCATGAAAGGACGATTGGCGGCGCAAAGGACAGCGAGCCGGCTTCCAACCACAAAAGAATTGGTATCGAATCTCTCTCCCCACGCCTATCTGTGCGTGCAGACCAAAAATGTCCAGCCTGTGGCTGACCTCGCATGAGCCGGAAAAATCATGACGAAACTGATCGGCCTCCTGCTCATCCTGGCCATGATCGTGCATCTCATCAAGCCGCTCGGCCTGCCCTTCCTGAAGCGCCGCAGCGATTTCTGGCGGATCGCGGTTCTGGCTTTTGCGCTGTGGGCCGTGACGCTGCTGCTGCGCGATTTCACCTGAAAACCGACGATAAATTTTCCCGATCCTGCGCCCTTGAAATCTCTACCTGATCGATAGAGATTAAACTCTTGGCAAGCGGAACCACCGGTTCATGATGACCGGCGGGCAACCAGGAGCGCGCATGAAGTATGATGTCGCCGTCGTCGGGGCCGGATTTTCGGCCATCGCAGTCACCATCAACCTGATGCGGCACCTGCCCGCATCCGCCCGCATTGCCGTCGTCGGAGATGATCCCGGATTTGGGCGCGGCACGGCCTATCGCAGCGAATTCCACCTGCACCGCCTCAACGTTCCCGCCGCACGCATGTCGATCGACCCGGATGCGCCGGAGGATTTTCTCGACTGGCTGCGTGACCACGAGCGTCCGATTTCCGGCAGCGACTTTGCCCCGCGCAGCGATTTCGGTCTTTACCTGCGCGACCGGCTGGCAGCCCTGCTGCGCGAGCGCGATAGCCGCGCCAAGGTGGATTTCATCAAGGCAAAGGCCGTCGGCTGCCTGGATATCGGGCCGGAGACGACGCTGATCCGGCTGGATAATGGCGATGGGCTGGCGGTGAAGGCAACCGTGCTCTGTCTCGGTGTCGGCAGCGCGCCGCTTCCCTTAGGCCACGATGCCATCGCCCCCGCCGCGCGCACCGTCATCGTTGAAAATCCATGGCGGCTGAGCTGGCTGTCGAAGGTCGGCCGTCATGAGCGGGTGGCTATGCTGGGCTCCGGCCTGACCATGGTGGATCAGGTGCTGGCGCTGCGCGCCACCGGCCATCGCGGCCAGATCCATGTTCTCTCCCGGCGCGGGCTGTTGCCGCACGCCCATGACGTGCATCACGGCACGCCCGTTCCCTTGGACCTTCCCGAAACGAACCGGCAGATCAGTACGCTTCTGTCTCACCTGCGCCGCAAGGTGCGCGCGGGCGCCCCCTGGCGGTCGGTGATGGATGGGCTTCGGCCGCACACCCAAAACCTCTGGCAACAGCTGAACGAAGAGCAGAAGGCACGGTTTCTTCGCCATGCCCTGGCCTGGTGGACCATCCACCGCCACCGGCTGGCACCCGATGTCGGCGTGGAACTGAAGCGGCTGGTGGCCGATGGCACCGTGTCCGTGCATGCCGGTTTCCTGCAGCGCATCGAGGCAACCGATCCGGGTGTCACTCTCACCTATCGCAAACGCGGATCAAGCGGACTGGAGCGCCTCAGCGCCGACTGGATTGTCAACTGCACCGGCATGGAGCGCGCCGGCATCCGCCATTCGCCGCTGTTGCAGGCGATGGCGGCACGAGGCCAGTTGCAGGGCGATCCGCTCGGGCTTGGCATCGTGGTCAACGGCCAGTCGCAACTGGTCGCACCCGGTGGAGATACGCATGCCCACATCTACGTTGTGGGCGCGCTGACAGCCGGGCGGTTCTGGGAAATCACCGCCGTGCCGGATATTCGCGTGCAGGCGCAAGGCGTGGCCCGCTCCATTTGCGCAGCCCTGGAAAGGGAGCCGGCTTAAGGCCGTCAGAAGGCGATGCGGCCTTCCATGACGCTGACGCAGCGGCCGCTGATCCGCACATTGCGCACAGTGCCCGCCTCCTTTGTCACGGCAACCTCGATCAAGCTGCGGCGCCCCATCTCGACGCCCTGCTCGATAGTGATCTGAAACTCGGCGTCGGCTCTGTCGTCGAGACTTGCCAGAAACGCCGACAGGGCGCCGGACGCGCTGCCGGTGGCCGGATCTTCGATGACATTGTCGAGCGGCGCAAACATGCGGGCCCGCAGATGCCACGGATCGTTGCCATCTCTTACATAGAGAAACAGCGAGAAATCATGCGGCGACGGGCCATGGCTTGCGGCGGCATCGCCAAAGGCTGCAAGGTTCGGGCGGGCGCGGCCAAGCGCTTGGAGATCGCAGACTTCGGCCACCACGAAAGGCAGACCGACGGAGACATGGCGCGGCGGATGACGGTCCAGCCGTAAAGCACCCTCCGGCAGGCTGGCGCAGGCGAGGATGACGTCTGCCGGCACCGCATTACCGATGACGAGCGGTTGCGGCGCGCGGATGGTGGCCCCCACCACGATAGCGCCGTCTCGCTTCAGAACGACCTCGACCAGGCCTGCCTTTTCTTCAAACCTCAACACATCGCCGATGGCGCGGCCGAAGAGATGGCTCTCCTGACCAAGGACGAAGGCGGTTCCGACATTGGGGTGGCCGGCGAAGGGAATTTCGGCGGTTGGCGTAAAAATCCGCACCCGCGCATCGTTTGCGGGATCTTCCGGCGGCAGCACGAAGGTGATTTCCGAATAACCGAACTCGGCGGCAATCTTCTGCATGGCCGCATCGCTGATGCCGCGAGCATCGGGAAATACCGCCAACGGATTTCCGGCGAAACGCTCCGTGGTGAAGACGTCGGTAGTAACGAATACTGCTGTGCCCATTCCTGCTGTGCCCATGCCTGCTGTGCCCATGCCTGCCGCTCCTGATGTTGAGCCGCATGGCTATCGCAGCGGCTGCCGCTTCACCAGCCAAAGCTTTTGACGCAATCCATCAGAAAATGTGAAGGGCCGCCCCCTCTCGGGAGCGACCCTTCTCCTCCTCCAGAAAGGCGAGGAATCAGACTTTGTTGACGCTCGCCGCGCAGATCTGATCGATCGTGCCGGCAAGGCTCGTATTGAACTCTTCGTCGCTCATCGAAACGCGCAGGCCTTCCGTCAGGCCACGCGAGAAGCTGGCGATCATGCCATGGTTGTGGCTGAGCTTCTCGCAGGCATCCACTGTGCTATAGCCGCCCGACAGCGCCACGAGGCGCACGACCGACGGATGGGCAACGAGCGGCGCATAAAAATCGGCAACACTGGGGATCGTCAGCTTCAGCATGACGGTGACGCCAGAAGGCAGCTTGTCGAGTTCGGCGATGATCTCGTCGCGCAGAATGGCTTCTGCTTCGGCCTTGGTCGTGCTCTTGATGGAAACTTCAGGTTCGATGATCGGCATCAGGCCCTGGCCGATGATCTGGCGGGCCACTTCGAACTGCTGCTTGACGACGGCGGCAATGCCGACCTTATCCGCATGGGCAATGACGGAACGCATCTTGGTGCCGAAAATCCCCTTTTCGCGGCCACGGATGAGGAGCGCGTCGAGATCGGGCATCGGCTTCATGGTCTGAACGCCGTTTTCTTCCGCATTCAGGCCCTTGTCGACCTTGAGGAAGGGCACCACGCCGCGATTTTCCCAGAGATAGGAGGGAACCGGCTGGCCATCCACATCACCATCCATGGTGCGCTCGAACAGGATGGCACCAATGACCTTGTCGCTCGAGAATGCAGGGGCGGTCATGATGCGCACGCGCATGGCGTGCATCAGGCGGAACATGTCCTCTTCACTGCTGTAATCGCTGTCGGACACGCCATAAAGACGCAACGCTCCGGGTGTTGAACCACCACTCTGATCCAGCGCCGCAATAAATCCCGGCGCGGAACTCATCCTGTCCAACATCTTGGCGTACCCCATGCTTACACTCCTGTCCCTAAAGTCGGCGCACTATGCGTTCATATCTCGCAAGATACCATCCGCGGATAACAGAAGTTTTTATGCAGGGAAATCCTATGCTTAGGAGTTGAAACGATTGAATTTATTTCAATCGTTTAAAATATCTAAAATAATTTAAATCTGTTTGTATCCGCAGGCGAGGTGCTTGGAAAAGACCTCGCCTGCGCTAACATGTCGCGCTTATGCGCTCTTCTGCAGAACGGCAACGCCGGGCAGTTCCTTGCCTTCCATCCATTCCAGGAAGGCGCCGCCGGCTGTGGAGACATAGGAGAAATCGTCGGCAACGCCCGCATGGTTGAGGGCCGACACCGTATCGCCACCACCGGCGACGGAGACGAGCTTGCCGGCCTTTGTTTCTTCAGCCGCAAGCTTTGCAGCCGCCACCGTTGCCTTATCGAAGGGCTCGATTTCAAAGGCGCCGAGCGGGCCGTTCCAGACCAGCGTCTGCGCCTTTTCGATCCAGCCGCCGATCAATTCGATGGTTTTGGGGCCGACATCCAGCATCATCGCATCGGCCGGGATCGCCTCGATATCGACCACTTCATTGGCTGCACCGGCCTTGAACTCGCGGGCGACGACGCCGTCGACCGGCAGCACGATGGCGCAATTGGCGTTTGCCGCCTCGATCATGATCTTCTTGGCAAGATCGGCCAGATCATGTTCGCAGAGCGACTTGCCGACATTGGTGCCGCGCGCTGCGATAAACGTGTTGGCCATGCCGCCGCCGATGACCAGCGCATCGACGCGCTTCACAAGGTTCATTAGGAGATCGATCTTGGTGGACACTTTGGCGCCGCCGACGATGGCAACGACCGGACGGGTGGGGTTGCCAAGGCCCTTTTCCAGCGCTTCCAGTTCCTGCTGCATGGTGCGGCCGGCATAGGCGGGCAGAAGGTGCGCAAGGCCCTCCGTCGAGGAATGCGCACGGTGGGCGGCGGAAAACGCGTCGTTGATGTAGATGTCGCCGTTTTCGGCGAGCGCCTTGGTAAAGGCCGGATCGTTCTTTTCCTCGCCGGCGTGGAAGCGGGTGTTTTCGAGAAGCAGGATATCGCCGTTTGCCATGCCCGATACGGCCTCGGATGCGGGCGCACCGATGCAATCGGCGGCAAAGAGAACCGCATGATCCAGCACGGCCTCGACGGCCGGGGCGATCAGCTTCAGCGACATGTCGGCGACCGGCGCACCCTTCGGGCGGCCGAAATGGGCGAGCAGGATGACCTTGGCGCCCTTGCCCGACAATTCCAGAATGGTGGGGGCCACGCGTTCGATGCGCGTGACATCGCTCACCTTGCCGTCCGATACGGGCACGTTGAGATCGACGCGCACGAGAACGCGCTTGCCGGCAATATCGGAAAGGTCGTCGAGGGTCTTGAAGGCCGCCATGGTCTGCATCCGTTTTTTAGGGTTGTGATTTCGATGCGGACCATACCCCACCTGACCGATGACGCAAGCCCGGGACGGGCGGCAATCAGGGCTGATTTTCGCCGGGCCCGGCAGACGGCGGAAGGTCCGTTTCGAAAGGCTCCGCAACAGTCGGTGCGGCCGGCACAACGGCTGCGGCAGGCGTTGGTTTGCCCCGGTAGCGACGCAGCGTATCGCGCACGCGATGGGCGATTTCGCGAAAGTTGATGAAGATCGGCAGCGAGATGGCCGGCTCCACCGGTTCGAGCGAAATGCCGACGGAACGGATGTGGTCGTTCTCATCGAGTTCGCGCACGATGAGGATGATCGAGCCGAGCCGCACGCGGTCGGCATATTCGGCATTGCCGCCGAGACGGTAGGTCATGAGATCGCCGATGGTCATTGCCTGTTCGGCAACGGTCAGCAGGCCCGGACCATAGGCGGCATCGAGTTCGCGCGAGGGGCGGCTTGCGGAAATGGCAAAGGCGCCGAAGAAATCCGCATCGTCTTCATCGACAGGCGCGCGGCTGGCAAACAGCCGGTCGAGCAGGCGCGAATAACCGGGCGCGATGAAGAGGTAGACATAATCCTTTTCCCGGAGACGCCCGGCATACTGATAGCGCATGCTGCGGCCATCGCGCACGACGAGCGAGGGCGTTGCCCAGCGCGGGATCCGCTCGCCGCGCAGCACCGGGCTATCCCTGATCACACGGTAGGAAATCAGTTCGTGCGTGGCACGGCCCGGCAGGTCCAGTTCCACCTTGTCCACCTCGCCCATGCGCTTGGGTATGATGAGGCCGAGCCGTTCGGCCACCGGCTTAATCGTCCAGCCCTGCACCAGAAGCGACACCAATACGATGATGAAGGCGGTATTGAAATAGACATGGCCGTCATCGATGCCGCCAAGGATCGGCATGATGCCGAGCAGGATGGAAACGGCACCGCGAAGCCCGACCCAGGCGACGAAGCCGATTTCCTGCTGGGTGAAATCGAACGGCAGAAGGCTCAGCCACACCGCAATCGGACGCGCGACGAAGATGAGGAACAGCGCAAGGCCGATGGCCGGCAGCAGGATAGCGGGAAACTGCGAGGGCGTGGCAAGCAGGCCGAGCAGCAGGAACATGATGATCTGGGCAAGCCAGGTCAGCCCGTCCTGAAAGCGGGTAATGGCTTCCTTGGCAAAGATCTTGCGGTTTCCGGCAAAGATGCCCGCGACATAAACGGCGAGGAAGCCGCTGCCGCCAACGGCACCGGTGAAGGAAAACACCAGCAGCGACAGCGCGAGAACAAAAATCGGCGCCAGCCCCCGGTCGACAGGCAGGCGGTTGAGCACCGCCACGATCATGATGCCGCCGAGAAGGCCAAGCGCGCCGCCAAGGCCCATCTGCTTCACGAACATCGTCAGGAGATCAAGGTTGAAGCCGGAGGCGCCATGGCCGGAACTGATCAGTTCCACCAGCGCGATGGTGAGAAACACCGCCATCGGATCGTTGGTGCCCGATTCCACCTCGAGCGAGGAGCGCACCTTGTCGCGGATATGAATGCCGCCGATGCGCAGCAGGAAGAACACGGCCGCCGCATCGGTGGAGGCAACGATGGAGCCGAGGAGCAGGCCTTCCAGCCAGCTCAGCCCCAGAAACAGCGAGGCGGCGAAGGCAAAGATGGAGGCGGTCAGCACCACGCCGAGCGAGGCCATGGTGATGGCGGGCATGGCGGCGATGCGGAACGAATGGAGAGACGTGCCGAAACCGCTATCGAACAGGATGACGGCGAGCGCCAGAGACCCCATCATGTAGGCAACGGGATAATTGCTGAACTCGATGCCGATGCCATCGACCCCGGCCACAAGCCCGATCAGCAGGAAGACGAGCAGCAGCGGAGCGCCGAACCGGAAGGCGAGAAGACTGGAGAAGGCGGCCGCCAGCACCAGGATCGTTCCCACCAGCAGGATGATGTAAAAGGCCTCCAAGGCTTGCGCTCCCCTCTTCCGTTCTTCAGGTGACCGCAGCTCTCGAAGGTGGCGCGGCAACACTCTTGCTCATGTGTGCCCCCTGTCGCACCCCTCCCCTTTTAGAGACGGCTTCATCGTCACGGCATTCGCATCATGCGTGCCGCGCAACCGCCTCGACGAGAAGCGGAACAGAAAAAGGATGCAGGTCCGGCATAAACCGGCAGGAATCAGGCAATGACCAATTAGGCATGATCAAATCCGGCAAGAGAAGGGCGAAGCGGCAAAAACCTTGCGGCTCGCGACAGTTTTCCGTCCCCCCGGAGATGCGGTCTGGAACAGGGCCGCACCGAACGTCGGCTTCACCGTCTACCGGTGCCAGATGAAACCGCGGACATTGCCGCAAAAACGAAAAAGGGCGGCCGAACAGGTCGGCCGCCCCCAAAATCAACAGACACTGCGCAATCAGATGGTCTTGGCGAGCGCCACAGCCGTATCGGACATGCGGTTGGAGAAACCCCATTCGTTGTCGTACCAGGTGAGGATACGCACGAAATTGCCTTCGAGAACCTTCGTCTGGTCAAGGGCGAAGATCGAGGAATGGCTGTCGTGGTTGAAGTCGCGCGATACCAGCGGCTCGTCGGTGAAGCCGAGGATGCCCTTCAGCGCGCCATTGGAGGCAGCGATGATGGCGTCGTTGACTTCCTGAACGGTGGTGGTCTTCTTGGCAACGAACTTGAAGTCGACGACCGAGACGTTCGGGGTCGGCACGCGGATCGAGGTGCCGTCCAGCTTACCCTTGAGGTGCGGCAGAACGAGACCAACTGCCTTGGCAGCACCGGTCGAGGTCGGGATCATGGAAAGCGCTGCCGCGCGGGCGCGGTAGAGATCCTTGTGCATGGTGTCGAGCGTCGGCTGGTCACCCGTGTAGGAGTGGATCGTGGTC
Source organism: Neorhizobium sp. PAMB6716 (assembly GCF_058242805.1). NCBI lineage: Bacteria > Pseudomonadati > Pseudomonadota > Alphaproteobacteria > Hyphomicrobiales > Rhizobiaceae > Neorhizobium > Neorhizobium sp. PAMB6716. The sequence goes on along the minus strand of NZ_CM177835.1, from coordinate 413,817 downwards.
ATGAAACCATGATCGATGCCGATGGCGTCGTCGAGAACCTTGACGACCGGAACCAGGCAATTCGTGGTGCAGGACGCGTTGGAGATGACCAGGTGTTCGCTGGTCAACTGGTCGTCGTTGACACCAAAGACGACAGTCAGGTCAGCGCCATCGGCCGGTGCCGAAACGATGACGCGCTTGGCGCCAGCCGTCAGGTGGGCAGCAGCCTTGTCGCGCGAGGTGAAGATGCCGGTGCATTCCAGAGCGATATCGACACCGAGTTCGCCATGCGGCAGTTCGGCCGGGTTGCGCACAGCCGTGACCTTGATCGGCTTGCCGCCGCCCACGATGATGGTATCACCAGACACTTCGACCGAGGCCGGGAACTTGCCGTGGATCGAATCGTAACGCAGCAGGTGTGCATTCGTCTCGACCGGGCCGAGATCGTTGATGGCAACCACTTCGATATCCGTGCGACCGGATTCGACGATGGCGCGCAGGACATTGCGGCCGATGCGGCCGAAACCATTGATGGCAACCTTGACAGTCATATGCATTCACTCCCTCGAAAATGGGCTTTTATCGAAACTGCGAGGCGCCGGCGGCACCTCGCCTGATGGATGCGGCGGCGACGCCGTCACCTGGACTTTAGAGCGCCGACGGCGCTCCTGCCTGAACCTAGATCAACTCAGAGCTTGGCTTCGGCTGCGGCGACGACGGCCTCGACCGTGATGCCAAAATGCTTGTACAACTCCTTGGCCGGACCGGAGGCCCCGAAGGACTTCATGCCGATAAAGGCGCCGTCATTGCCGATGAAGGCATCCCAGCCTTCGCGCACGGCTGCTTCCACGGCAATCTTCACCGGGGAATGGCCGATGATCGCTTCGCGGTAGTCGTCGGACTGCTCGAAGAACAGTTCCACGCACGGAACCGACACGACGCGGGTGGCAACACCCTTGGCTTCGAGAGCCTGAGCTGCCTTCACCGCAATCTCGACTTCCGAACCGGAGGCAAAGATCGACACCTTGGCGTCGCTCGACGAGACCAGCTCGTAAGCGCCCTGGGCGCAAAGGTTCTTTTCCTCGTATTCGAGGCGAACCGGCATCAGGTTCTGGCGGGTGAGCGCCAGGCCCGAGGGGCGATGCTTTTCGTTGAGCGCGATCTGCCAGCACTCTGCCGTCTCGGTCTCGTCGGCCGGGCGGAAGAGCATGAGGTTCGGGATGGCGCGAAGGGCAGCCACATGCTCGACCGGCTGGTGCGTCGGGCCGTCTTCGCCAACGCCGATCGAATCATGCGTCCATACATGCACGACGCGGATGCCCATGAGGGCCGCGAGGCGCACCGACGGGCGGCAATAATCGGAGAAGATCAGGAAGCCGCCGGAATACGGGATCAGGCCGCCATGCAGCGCAATACCGTTCATGGCAGCAGCCGTCGCATGTTCGCGAATGCCCCAGTGCATGTAGCGGCCGGAAAAGTCCGTCGGCGTGATCGACGTCATCTGGCTGGTCTTGGTGTTGTTGGAGGGCGTCAGGTCGGCCGAGCCGCCAAACGTTTCCGGCAACAGGCCGTTGATCACTTCCAGCACGTCTTCGGAGGCCTTGCGGGTGGCAACCGTCGGGTTGTTGGCGGCGACCTTCTTCTTGAAGGCATCGATGGCGCTGTCGAAACCACCGGGCAGATCGCCGGCGAAACGACGCACGAACTCGGCGCGTTTTTCGGAAGCCGTTGCAGCCAGACGCTCTTCCCATTCCTTGCGCGCCTTGGTGGAGCGCAGGCCGGCCAGGCGCCAGGCATCCAGCACGTCGGCTGGAATGGCAAAAGCTTCCGATTCCCAGTTCAGCGACTTGCGGGCCGCTGCGATTTCTTCCGCACCCAGCGGATTGCCGTGGACCTTGTGGGTGCCCTGCTTGTTGGGCGCACCAAAACCGATAATGGTTCTGCAGGCAATGAAGGTCGGGCGGTCGGACTTCTGAGCCGCCTCGATGGCAGCGGCAATCTCGTCCTGGTTATGGCCATCAACTTCGATCGTGTTCCAGTTGACCGACTTGAAGCGGGCAATCTGGTCGGTCGAATCCGACAGCGACACGGCACCGTCGATGGTGATCTTGTTGTCATCCCAGAACACCACGAGCTTGTTCAGCTTGAGGTGACCGGCAAGCGCGATGGCTTCCTGGCTGATGCCTTCCATGAGGCAACCGTCACCCACAAGAACATAGGTGTGGTGGTTCTGCAGGTCGGTGCCGAATTCGGCGCCAAGCTTGCGTTCGGCAATCGCCATGCCCACGGCATTGGCGATACCCTGGCCGAGCGGGCCGGTGGTCGTCTCGATGCCCGAGGCGTGACCGTATTCCGGATGGCCGGCGGTCTTGGAGCCCAGCTGGCGGAACTGCTTGATGTCCTCGATCGTCATGTCCTCGTATCCCGTGAGATAGAGGAGCGAATAGAGCAGCATCGAGCCGTGGCCGGCCGACAGCACGAAGCGGTCGCGGTCGGGCCAGAGCGGGTTCTTCGGATCAAACTTCAGGTAACGGCTGAACAGGACCGTGGCGACGTCGGCCGCACCCATCGGAAGGCCCGGATGGCCGGAATTGGCCTTCTCGACAGCATCCATGGCAAGGAAACGGATCGCGTTTGCCATCCGGTTATGTTTTTCTGGAGAGGTCATGGCTAGTCCGCTGGTTCGCAGTGTCAATCACGGCCCTTCGAAAGGACCAAATGAGGCGCGGTCGATCCTTATCAGGTGCAACGGCCAAGTCAACAAACGGCACGTTCCACAATGTGTTCCCGCGACAAATGGTGCAGGGCGAGAATGGCCCCGCGCCCGCCGTGCCAGCTTTTGCGCGCTCGCCGGAAAAACGGTGTAAAACAACGCGATCCACAGCTAAGCGAGGGCTCACCAGCCCCGGCTTTATTGACCGCCTCCTTTGCCACGCCTAGTGTGCGTGGACGACGACACAGCGGGTCATCACGATTCGTGATTGCCCTGGCGGGCTTTGAGTACCAGCAGGATGCCGGTGGAAAAAACGTTGAATACAGCCCTATCCGAGCTTCGCAACGCCGTGAACGGCCTGGAAAACGCCATCGATATGCGCGTTGAACGCCAGCGCGAAGCTTCCGACGTGGAAAACGAGGTGCGCCGCGTCCATGCCGATCGCGCCCGCCTTGCCCAGGAACTCGACCAGTCGGAATTTCGCGCAAACCGGCTGGAGGAAGTCAACCGCGAGGTGTCCCGCCGGCTGGTGACGGCGATGGAAACCATCCGCGCCGTTCTCGACCGATAGCCAGCAGAAGGTAGAGTTAAGCGCATGGCGCAAGTCACAGTGATGATCGACGGCAAGGCCTACCGCATGGCCTGCGAGGAAGGCCAGCAGGGCCATCTGGAAGATCTCGCCGCGCGTTTCGACCGCTATGTCGGGCACCTGAAAAGCCAGTTCGGCGAAATTGGCGACCTGCGCGTCACCGTCATGGCCGGCATCATGGTGATGGACGAACTCTCCGAAGCCGAGCGGCGGATCGCAGCACTTGAAAACGAACTTGCTGGCCTGCGCAACACCCGTGAAGGTGCCGCCGAACAGCAGCAGCGCAGCGAAGAGGCCATTGCGGCGGCCATCGGGGAATTGGCTGCCCGGCTGAACGGCATCACCGCCAAGTTGAATGCCCGCCCGCAGGCGCCGTCGAATTAACGCGACAGCCACTGGCGGCGACGTCAATCCTCACCTATATTGCTGATGCGGTCTGCGCTTCCCGACAGGAACCACAATCCCTGGGGCCATACTCGATCCAAAGGGAGCTGTCCCTGACCAGGCCCGTGGGCTTGGACATATGGCGCCCACCTACGTTTGTAGGCACCCAGGATCGTAAAAATCCATCGGTCGCCGTGGATCGCACCTTTTTCGACTTTCGACTGTATTTAAAGGCTTTGCCCGTCGAGGCGGGCACACAAGACGCAGCACTTGGTATCCGTTGCCAAGATGTCGACGCCAACCCTTCGAATTTAAGGGGTAAATGGCGGTGCGGTGTCGAAGACCCTCTTGAAATACGCGAGTGGTGAACCATGTCCCGCAACCAGGGGACAGGTTTTTCGCGTACCATGCCATTTACAAATACCAAGTTTGCACGCTCATCGCTGCTGATGCTGTTCATCGGCGCTGCGGTTCTCGCAGCCATTGTCATTGCCTCCGTCGTTCTTTCCCGCATGACACAGAGCTATTTTGATGACGTCGTTCGCCTGCGCGCGCTCAGAAGCGCTGCCGCCGATACGATGCTTTACCTGCGCTCGGCGGAAGCCGGCCAGCGCGGCTACCTCATCACCGGCGACGAGAGCTTCCTGAAGCCTTACACGGCGGCCATCCAGGGCATGGCGGACCAGCGGCAGCGGCTGGAGAGGACTTATGCCAACCAGACGGCCGTGACCTTTTCCATGCAGCAGTTCGATGCGCTGCTGGTGGCCAAGCTCAACGAGATGAAATCCACGGTGGATCTGGCCACCGCCGGCCGCTTCGATGCCGCGATCGACATCGTGCGCAACGCCGCGGGCCGGCAAATGATGGACGATATCAGTGCGCAGCTTGCGACGCTGACCGGCGATCTCGACCGCAAGCTGACCTCCGGCGTGCAGGAACTGCGCGACGTCGCCACCATGCTGCAATGGTTCACCATCGGCGGCGGCCTGGTGATCATGGCGGTGGTCGGCGGTGCGATCTTCGTCGTCATGCAGCATGTGCGCGAGCTTTCGCGCGCCCATAGCGAGGTGGAGGAACTGAATGCCGGCCTTGAGGAGCGCGTCAATGAGCGCACCGAAGACCTCATTCAGGCCAATCGCGAAATCCAGCGTTATGCCTATATCGTTTCGCACGATCTGCGTGCGCCGCTCGTCAATATCATGGGTTTTACCAGCGAGCTGGAACAGACGCTGAAATCCATCCGCACCTATGTGCTGTCGGAAAACGCCGCGACGCTTCGTGACGACGAGGTGCGCGAGGCGCGTCTTGCGGTGGAGGAGGATCTACCGGAAGCGATTTCGTTCATTCGCTCCTCGACCAAAAAGATGGACGGCCTGATCAACGCCATCCTGAAGATTTCCCGCGATGGGCGCCGTGATCTGAAGCCGGAACGCGTCGACCTGCAGTCTCTGCTGGAAGCGACCGCCGACAGCATCAATCATCAGGTGACCGAAGGCGGCGGCGAGGTGTCGATTTCGGTGTCTGCGGCGCGCGCGCTGGTCACCGACCGGTTTTCGCTGGAGCAGATTTTCGGCAACCTGTTTGACAATGCCGTCAAATACAAGGACCCTTCCCGCGCACTCAATCTCATTGTGCGCGCCTTTACTGTGGGGAGAAACGCGCTGCGCATCGAAGTTTCCGACAATGGGCGCGGCATCGCACCGGAAGATCATGAGCGTGTATTCGAGCTTTTCCGCCGGTCGGGCCTGCAGAACAGCCCAGGCGAAGGCATTGGCCTTGCACATGTCCGATCGTTAGTCAGAAATTTAGGCGGGGAAATTACGGTGACATCGACGCTTGGCGGCGGATCGACTTTCATCATCCGCCTGCCGATGGATTTATCCCAGTATGTCAGGAGTAACGGGTCATGAAGGCAGCAGGCCGCGAAGTCACCATCGTGATGGTCGAGGATGATGAGGGCCATGCGCGCCTCATCGAAAAGAACGTGCGCCGCGCCGGCGTCAATAACGAGATCGTGCCGTTCACCAATGGCAACGAAGCGCTCGACTATATTCTCGGCACAGACCGAACCGGCGACAATATCCAGAACCGCTACATGCTGATCCTGCTCGATCTCAACCTGCCGGATATGTCGGGCCTCGACATTCTGGAAAAGGTGAAATCCAACGTGCATGCCAAGCGCCTGCCGGTGGTGATCCTGACGACGACGGATGACGAGCGCGAAATCCAGCGCTGTTATGATATGGGCGCCAATGTTTACATCACCAAGCCGGTGGATTACGACAGCTTTGCAAATGCCATCCGGCAGTTGGGCCTGTTCTTCTCCGTCATGCAAATACCCTGAACATCCCGTGGAGCCGATGCCGCAGAAGACCATCCTTTATGTTGACGACGACGTGGCGCTCGGGCGTCTCGCGCAACGGTCTCTCGGTCGCGTCGGCTACTCTGTTAGCCATGTCCTCGACGGGGAAAGCTGCCTTGCAGCGCTGGGCGCGGAGAAATTCGATGCCGTCGTGCTCGACCATTATCTGCGCACGGAGACCGGCCTCGATATTCTCCGAACCTTCCACAACCGCGGGATCACGGTGCCGACGATCTATGTCACCGGCTCCAGCGAAGCGACGATTGCCGTCGATGCCTTAAAGAGCGGCGCCTCGGACTATGTGATCAAGACCGTCGGCGACGAATTCTGGTCGCTGATGGACAGCGCGCTGACGCATGCGATTGCCACTGCCGAGCTTCGCCGCGCAAAAGAGCGCGCCGAACAGGAAATACGCCTGGGCAAGGAGCGCGCCGAGGTTCTCTTGGCAGAGGTCAACCATCGCGTGGCCAACAGTCTGGCGCTGGTTGCCGCCCTCATCCGCCTGCAGGCCACCAACAGCCGCGACGAGACGGTGCGCGAGGCGCTGTCGGAAACGCAGGCGCGCATTTCCGCCATCGCCGGCATGCATCGCAGCCTCTACACGTCCGACGACGTGCGCCATGTGGAGATGGACAAATATCTCGGCACGCTGGTGCAGGAGGTGCAAAGCTCCGTCAATGTGGAAAGCCAGGGGCCATCGATCCGGCTCTCGGCGGAGCCCGTCTCGCTCACCTCGGACCGCGCCGTTTCCGTCGGCATGATTGTTACTGAACTTCTGACCAATGCCATCAAATATGCCTATCCGGCAGGTGTCGAGGGCGAAGTGCGGGTAACGCTCACACGCCAGGGCGAAAACGAGGCGCTGCTGGCCGTCGAAGACGATGGCGTCGGGCTGGAGGAAGGATCGAGCCCGAAGGGCACCGGTCTTGGCAGCCGCATCGTGCGCTCCATGGCCACCACGCTGGGTTCTGCCATCCGTTATGTGCCCTGCGCCGTCGGCACACGCGCCGAACTCAGCCTTGAACTGGCGGCCAATCCCGGCTGATCCTGTTGCAATGCAAAGGCTGCGCCGCTAAGATTGCCGCAACGTCAGCCTGCCACTCCGCAAGATTTTTGTGCGGGTTTCGGCCGGCAGGATTGGCCGGTTAGCGTGCCGATCCGGGATCGCCGTGTATTGTGCGGCCAAGATCCCTGGCGATAACCGAAGAGTGTCTCTTGTTTACCGAAATTCTGATTGTCGTCTGCCTTACCATTCTGAACGGCGTTCTTGCCATGTCGGAACTGGCGGTTGTCTCTTCGCGCACCATCCGTTTGAAAATGATGGCCGAACAGGGCAATAAAAGCGCCACCATGGCCATGCGCCTTGCGGAAAACCCCGGCCGCTTCCTCTCCACCGTGCAGATCGGCATCACGCTGGTCGGCGTGCTCTCCGGCGCCTTTTCGGGTGCAACGCTGGGTGCACGTCTGGCCGGCTGGCTACAGGAACAGGGGCTGTCGCCGGCCCTGTCCGATGGCCTTGGCGTCGGCACGGTGGTTGTTGCCATCACCTATCTGTCGCTAATCGTCGGCGAGCTGGTGCCCAAGCAGATTGCGCTTCGCGCCCCGGAAAATGTCGCAGCCCGCGTGGCGCCCGCCATGGTGGTCCTGTCAAAGATCTCGCTTCCCCTCGTCTGGCTGCTGGATGCGTCCGGCCGCGCGGTTCTGAAGCTTCTCGGCCAGCAGGGCCAATCGAACGACCGGGTGACAGACGAGGAAATCCGCAGCGTGCTTGCCGAAGCCCATAGCGCCGGCGTGATCGAATCGGAGGAATCCGCGATGATATCAGGCGTCATGCGGCTTGCCGACCGCACCGCCCGCGGCCTGATGACCCCGCGCCGCGACGTCGAGGTGATCGACATCGAGGACGATCTGTCCGAAATCCGCGAACAGTTGCGCAACACACCGCGCTCGCGCCTTCCCGTGCGCAACGGCTCGTCCGACGAAATTTTGGGCGTCCTGTTCGTGAAAGATGCCTATGAAGCGATCGTGCAGGGGGTCGACCTCGACATCCGCAATCGCATGCGCGAGGCCCCCGTCGTGTCCGACCTCACCGGCGCCATCGACGTAATCCAGGGCCTGCGCCGCACGTCTGCACAGATGGTGCTGGTTTATGACGAATACGGTCATTTCGAAGGCATCGTCACCTCCGGCGACATTCTGGAAGCCATTACCGGCGTCTTTGAGGAAGACAATGTCGATGAGCCGGCCGTCGTGCTGCGCGAGGACGGTTCCTATCTCGTGGCCGGCTGGATGCCGGTTGACGAGTTTGCCCACCAGATGGGCTTTCCCATGAAGGATGACCCCGATTACGAGACCGTCGCCGGCTTTGTGATTGATGAGTTGAAGCACCTGCCGCAGCTCGGCGAAAGTTTTGTCTGGAACGGCTGGTCCTTCGAGGTGATCGACCTCGACGGAAGGCGTATCGACAAGCTTCTGGTGCGCAAGCTGGCCGACGCATGACGGATAAGGTCCAGGAAAAGGTTGTGCTGCGCAAGGAGCGGCTTCTTGCACGCGATGCCCTTGCCGAAGCCGAGCGCATCGAAAAAAGCCTGTCCATTGCAGACCACGGCGAGGCAGCGTTTCGCGCCGAGACGCCATTTTTCGTCGTCTCCGGCTTTCTGCCGATCCGCTCCGAGGCCGATATCCGCCCGCTCCTCTCGGCGCTCAGACAGACAGGCGCCCGCATCACACTTCCCGTCATTCTCGACAAGCAGACCATCGTGTTTCGGGAGCTGGTGCCCGGTGCCGAACTGGTGTCCATGGGCTTTGGCACCTATGGGCCGGGGCCGGAGGCAGCCGTGCTCGATCCCGACCTGATGCTGGTGCCGCTCGCTGCCTTTGACGCCACGGGCCAGCGGATTGGTTATGGAGGCGGTTATTACGACCGCGCCATCGATCGTTTGCACAGAAAAGGCTTAAATCCCCGCCTCATCGGCATTGCCTTCGATTGTCAGGAAGTGGCATCTGTGCCGGCAGAACCTCATGACGTCCGGCTGCACGCGGTTTTGACCGAAAGCGGCCTTCGGCGTTTCAACACTTGATCGGATCGGCATGCGACTTCTTTTTCTCGGTGACATGGTAGGCAAGACGGGCCGCACGGCCGTATGGGATCGCCTGCCCGGCCTCGTCTCCGACCTCAAACTCGATTTTGTCATCGTCAACGGTGAAAATGCCGCCGGCGGCTTTGGCATTACCGAGGACATCTTTCTGGAAACCGTGAATTCCGGCGCAGACGTCGTCACCACCGGCAACCACGTCTGGGACCAGAAGGAAGCCGTCAGCTTTGCCGGCCGCCACGACCAGTTCTTGCGCCCGGCCAACTATCCCGCCGGCACGCCCGGCCGCGGCTCCGGTATCTTTTATGCGCGAAACGGCGCGCGCGTGCTGGTGGCAAACGTCATGGGCCGCGTCTTCATGCATCCGGAACTGGACGACCCCTTCAAGAGCGCCGAAGCGATCCTCGCCGCCTGCCCGCTGAAGGAACAGGCCGATGCAATCATCTTCGATTTCCACGCGGAAGCGACCAGCGAAAAGCAGTGTTTCGGCCATTTCGTCGATGGCCGCGCAAGCTTCGTGGTGGGCACACACACCCATGTGCCGACCGCCGACCACCAGATCCTGAATGGCGGCACCGCCTATATGTCGGATGCCGGCATGTGCGGCGACTACGATTCCTCGCTTGGCATGGAAAAGGAAGAACCGCTCAACCGCTTCATCTCGAAAATGCCAAAGGGCCGTTTCGAGGCGGCAAGCGGACCGGCGACCATCTGCGGTGTCGGCGTCGAGATATCCGATACGACGGGCCTTGCGGAAAAGATCGCGCCGCTGCGCATCGGGCCGCGGCTTTCAGAGACCATTCCGGAGTTCTGGCGCTGACGCGAGGTTTTGCATGAGCCTGTTTGACGACGACCGCCCCAAAAAGCCCTCGAAACACGAGATCGGCTCGGACCTTTCGCGGCTGTCGGTTCAGGAACTGGATGAGCGGGTGGCCCTTCTTCACGCGGAAATCGAACGTCTGAAGACAGCAAGGGCTGCGAAGGAAACCGGGCTGAAGGCCGCCGAAGACCTGTTTCGCAAGTGAATGCCACTCGCGGGAAGTGTTACCGCGGACGTTCAACCAGAGCGAAGTTTAAATGTATATTAAGCATTTTCGTTGATGATCGGCATGTTCGGTTCTGCCGGACGCAGACGGTTTCTCCAGTCGGTGAATTGGTCTGATTTCTCCCTGTTTTACCTTGAGAGCCGCTTTTGCGGCTCTTTTTTTTGTGAGCCTGTGTAAACTGTGGGAATTAACCCTTCCTTAAGAATTGGCTTGCGGATTTCGGCTAGTGGTATCATCTTCACGGCATGAACGACGGGGCGCGGAACTTTTTGCCCGCTTCCGTCATTGCCTGAACAAGTGAATGCGTTAGCAGGATAATCTCGATGTCAGAACAGGTATTGAATACCGTCAGTTTCGCAGGCCGCGCCGCTAACTCGTCGCAGTTCAAAGCTCTGTATGCCGAGGGCATGTCGCTGGTGGAAGAAACCGCGGCCTATCTCGATGGCCCCGGCCGCGCTGCTTCAAAAGTGCTACCGCGCCTTGCCACAGTTCTTTACGCTGCCGAGTCGATGCGCCTGACGACCCGCCTGATGCAGATGGCATCGTGGCTGCTCCTGCAGCGCGCCGTCAACAATGGCGAAATGAGCCATGACCAGGTTCTGTCGGAAAAGAGCAAGGTGCGCCTCGACGGCTTCAACGTCGACCGCATGGCACCGGGCTGGGGTGACCTGCCGGAATCCTTCCGCGATCTCGTCGAACGCTCGCTGCGTCTTCAGAACCGCGTCGCCCTGCTCGACCGCGAAATCTACCGTCCGAACGACACGATCGTTCCCGACAACGAAAACAGCGTCCGCGCCCAGCTCGATCTGTTGCGCACCGCGTTCACCAGCTGATCCATCGCCGGACCTACACGACAGACGAAAAAAGCGGGCTTTGCCCCTTCATACTGCTCACGAAGGGCTTTCAGCTTGCTTCCGTCATGCTCGGGCCTGTCCCGAGCATCTACAAACGTTGATTTTATTGGATCTTAGTAGATCCTCGGCACAAGGCCGAGGATGACGTCGCGGTGGGAGACAGGTTTGTCAACAAACTGAAGCGGGTTTGGCCCGCTTTTTTTGATTCTGCCGATCAAAGGTTAGAGGGACGCTGCCCTCCCCTCTCAGGTCTTCGGTTTTGTCGTATCGACCGCCACCGTCTTGTTGGACGGCGCCTTGGTGGCAACCGGAGCCGCCGGAAGAACGGCCGGCAGGTGCCGGTCCATCATCGCCATCATGTCCGCATCGCGCTCATGCGCGCTCTTGCCGCCCAGCACGACGCCAACCAGATGATGGCCAGCGCGGTCCACTGACGTGACGAGGTTATAACCGGAGGCATCCGTATAACCCGTCTTGATGCCGCTTGCGCCGGGATAGGCGTTCAACACGCCGTTATGGCCGCGCAGCTTCATGCCGCGAAAGGTGATGGTGCGGTTGGAGAACAGCTTGAACTCTTCCGGATAATCGCGCATCAGCGCCAGTCCGAGCTTGGCCATGTCTTCCGCCGTCGTCACCTGCTCGGGATCCGGAAGGCCGGCCGGATTGCGGAACACGGTTTTCGACATGCCCAGCTGATGTGCCTTCTGCGTCATCAGCACGCCAAAGCCTGCCTCGGAGCCACCGAGCGTTTCGCCCATCAGGACGGCCGCATCATTGGCCGAGAGCACCACCATGCCCAGCACCGCCTCGCGCACGGTAATCGTGCGGCCGGCGCCGACGGCAAACTTGAACGGCTCCTTGTTATTGGCGTTTTCCGACATCACCACCTTCTGATCCCAGGCGAGACGGCCCTGATGCAGGGCCTCGAAGGTGAGGTAAAGCGTCATCATCTTGGTGAGCGAGGCCGGATAGTTCAGCTCGTCGGCGTGATCCGATTCAAGCACCTTTCCCGTCTGAGCATCCATGAGAAACCGCGCCTGACCGCTGATAGCAGAGGATGTGCCGGCGGAGAGAAGACCGGCGGACAGGAAGGCGCATGCAACAAGACGGGAAAAGGGCAACATCAGAACCTCGAAACACGAAAAAGCCGGCTGCCGGTGAAGACAGCCACAGAAGAGTGAGGGATAAAACGTGAAAAACCGCCCGAAGAACTGTCCCCGGACGGTTTCAAATACATCACGTCAACCGCACCGGGACAAGGCCCGATGAGAGGATCAGAGGCCGAGGCCGCCGAAGCGCTTGTTGAACTTGGAAACGCGGCCACCGCGGTCCATCAGCTGCTGGTTGCCGCCGGTCCAGGCCGGGTGCGACTTCGAATCGATTTCGAGGTTCATGACCTGACCTTCCGAACCCCACGTGGAGAACGTTTCGTATTCTTCGCCGTCAGTCATGACGACCTTGATCTTGTGGTATTCCGGATGGATGTTGGCCTTCATGACACTCTTCCTGTGTGCGGGGTCTATATGTCGCAATTGCAGCGAGAGACCCTATCCCATAAATGAAGCCGTAGACCGATCCGGCCACGGCTTCCCAATTCGATGCGGAGCCTATACAGGAAGGTCTCCAAAAGCACAAGTACCCGCGCCCGAGAGTTAACGGGCCAAAATACGGGGCCATCGTGAGCGATAGTCAGACCACCACCGACAAGAAACGCCGTTCGCCGCAACCTCTTCTGCGGCTCGCCCCATACGTGCTCCGTTACAAGCCGATGGTGCTGGCGGCCTGCGCCTTCCTGACGCTTGCGGCCGCGACCACGCTTGCTTTGCCGCTTGCCGTGCGGCGCATGATCGACCACGGTTTTGCAGCCTCCGACGGCACCTTCATCAACAGCTATTTCGGCATGCTGCTGGGGCTTGCGGCGCTGCTCGCGATCTCCAGCGCCATGCGCTATTATTATGTCATCACCATCGGCGAGCGCGTGGTGGCGGATCTGCGCAACGAGGTGTTTTCGCGCGTCACGGCTTTGTCGCCGTCCTTCTTCGACGTCAACCAGTCCGGCGAGATCGTCTCGCGGCTGACGGCGGATACGACGCAGATCAAATCCGCCTTCGGATCGGCTGCCTCGCAGGCGCTGCGCAACACCATTCTCTGTCTCGGCGCCATGGGCATGATGATCCTTACCAGCCCAAAACTGTCGGCGCTGGTGCTGGGCGCTATTCCGCTCATCGTGTTTCCGCTGGTCGGTTTTGGCCGCTCCGTCCGGGGCCGCTCGCGCGCCGCACAGGATACGCTCGCCGCAACCTCGGCCTTTGCCTCCGAAACCATTGCCGCAACCCGCACCGTGCAGGCCTTCGGCGCTGAAAAGGCCTCCTCTGCCCGCTATGAGAGCGCTGTCGAACAGGCCTATCAGGCCGCCCGCTCGGCTATACGCTCCCGCGCGCTGCTGACGGGTTTTGCCATTCTCCTCATCTTCGGCAGCATTGTCGGCGTTCTCTGGTATGGCGCTCAGAGCGTGCTTGCCGGCACGATGAGCGCCGGCACGCTTGGCCAGTTCGTGCTCTATTCGGTGATTGCCGCAAGCTCTCTCGGCCAGCTGTCGGAAGTCTGGGGCGAGCTTTCGCAAGCCGGTGGTGCTGCCGAACGGCTGACCGAACTGCTGCGCGAGGAACCGGCGATCCGCGATCCGGCAAACCCCGTCAGCCTGCCGATGCCGGTGCGCGGCGAGGTGGACTTCGACGACCTCTCCTTTACCTATCCGTCTCGCGTGAACGGCGTAACGCTGGAACATCTGTCCTTCAGGGTTCGCGCCGGCGAAACGGTTGCCATCGTCGGCCCGTCCGGCGCCGGCAAAAGCACGGTTCTGTCGCTCCTCATGCGGTTCTACGACCCGACGGGCGGCGCAATCCGGCTTGATGGCGTCGACCTTCGCCAGGCAAAACTTGCCGATCTGCGCGCCCGCCTTGCCATCGTACCGCAGGATGTCACCATCTTTGCCGCCACGATCCACGACAACATCGCGTTTGGCCTGCCGAATGCCAGCCGCGAGGCAGTGCGTGAGGCCGCCATTGCCGCGCAGGCAGACGAGTTCATCACCCGCCTCGACAACGGTTATGACACCATGACCGGTGAACGCGGCGTGACGCTCTCCGGCGGCCAGCGCCAGCGCATCGCCATTGCCCGCGCGATCCTCAAGGATGCACCGGTTCTGCTCCTTGATGAGGCGACCTCCGCACTCGATGCCGAAAGCGAAACGCTGGTGCAGAAGGCGCTCGACGGGTTGATGCAGGACCGCACCACCATCGTCATCGCCCACCGCCTGGCAACCGTGCTGAAGGCCGACCGCATTCTGGTGATGGACGGCGGGCGCATTGTCGAGGAAGGCACCCACAGCCAGCTAGTGGCCCGTGGCGGGCTTTATGCAAGCCTTGCCCGGCTGCAATTCGATGCCGGCATGGAAGGTTTTATCGCCGCACAATAAGACCATGGCTCGATGACGGGGGTCGGCACGGCCCCCGGACCGACCGAAACAGACATTCTGCGCGTCCCTGCACCGGGACGTTGTGCGCAGCGCGTTTTACCTTCATTGTGAGATGACAGCATGTCGTCATCTCTGGGAGGAGTTTCCATGTCACTGTTTAAATCCATCGCCGCAGCCGCCGTTTTCGCCGGGCTGCTGGCAGCCGGCTCTGCACGCGCGGAATATCCCGAGCGTGTGATTACCCTCGTCGTGCCCTTTGCGGCGGGCGGGTCCACCGATGTCGTGGCGCGCATCATCGCACAGCGCATGTCCACGGATCTTGGCCAGCAGGTCGTCGTGCAGAATGTCGCCGGCGCCGGCGGCAGCCTGGGGGCCGGAAACGTCGCGAATGCGCAAGCTGATGGCTATACGATCCTCATGGGCACCGTTGCCACCCACGCGCTCAATCCGCTGATCCTGAAGCAGAAGCCCTATGACGCGGAAACGGACTTTTCCCCCGTTTCGCTGCTTGTCGTCGTGCCCAATGTGCTGGTGGTCAATCCGCAATTGCCGGCAAAGACGGTGGCGGAACTACTGGCGCTGTTGAAGGCCAATCCGGATAAATATGCCTATGCCTCATCCGGCAATGGTACGCCACTGCATCTGTCGGGCGAATTGTTCAAGATCATGGCCGGCGTCAGCATGCAGCACGTGCCCTACAAGGGCTCCGGCCCGGCGCTGAACGATGTCATCGGCAACCAGGTGCCGATCATGTTCGACAACCTTCCCTCCTCCTCCGGCCATATCAAGGCGGGCACGCTGAGGGCTCTTGCCGTCACCACGCCACAGCGCGCGCCATCCTTCCCGGATGTGCCGACCATCGCTGAATCCGGCATTCCCGGCTACGAGACCTATACGTGGAACGCGCTCTTTGCTCCGGCCAAGACGCCGCAGGCGATCGTTGCCCGGCTGAATGCCGCCGCCAAGGCGGCGATGGCCGATCCTGCCGTGGCGGAACGCATGAAGGACTTCAGCGCCACCATCGTCGCCTCCTCTCCGGAAGAGCTTGCCACGCATGTGAAGGTCGAAATCGCCAAATGGACGCCCGTGGTGAAAAACGCCAACGTGCAGATGGATTGATCTGTCCTTGATCGTGCAAAGAGACGGAGCGGATTACCGCTCCGTCAGCTTCAGCTCGATACGCCGGTTCTGGGAACGGACATCAGGCGTATCACCCTCTGCAATCGGCTGGTATTCACCAAAACCTGCGGCGACCAGCCGGTTGGCAGCAACACCTTTGGAAATCAGATACTTGACCACCGAAGTCGCGCGGGCAGACGAAAGCTCCCAGTTGTCTCGGTAACGGCCGGAGCCTGACAGAGGCGCGTTGTCCGTATGTCCGTCGACGCGCAGCACCCAGTTGATCTCAGGCGGGATTTCCTGCGCAAGTTCGAGGATCGCCGTGGCGAGCTTATCCATTTCGGCGCGGCCGGCATCATCCAGATCGGCGCCGCCGACAGGAAACAGCACTTCCGACTGGAAAACGAAACGATCTCCGACGATGCGGATATTCTGCCGGTCGGAGAGGATTTCGCGCAGGCGGCCGAAGAAATCGGACCGGTAGCGGTTCAGTTCCTGCACCCGCTGGGCAAGGGCTACGTTGAGGCGCCGACCGAGATCGGAGATACGCGCCTGCGACGACTGGTCCTTGGCCTCAGACGCCTGCAGAGCCTGCTCCACAGCGGCGATCTGGGCCCGCAGCGCGGCGATCTGCTGGTTGAGCAATTCCACCTGGCTCATGGCGCGGGCGCTGGCCTGCTGTTCCTTGGAAAGCTGGTCGGTGAGCGCACCAACGCGGGCATTGGCGGCATCGCTGGAGCCGGCACCACGTTCCAGAAGCGCCTGGAGACGCGAGCGTTCGCTTTCCGATTGCGACAGCGAGGCCTGCAGGTTGGCGAGCGTATCCTCGACATCCTGCTTGCCGCTTTTTTCCAGCGCCAGAAGCTGGGTGAGTTCCGCGATCTGGCTGTTCAACTGGTTTAGCACCGTATCGCGACCGGAAATCTCGCGGCCGAGAATGAACTGCGCCAGCACGAACACCGTGAGCAGGAACATGATGGCCAGAAGCAGCGTCGACAGGGCATCGACGAAACCGGGCCAGTAATCGACGCCGCGTTCCCGCCGGCGGTTGCGGCCAAGGGCCATCGCTTATTTCCCCCCGATCTTGTCGGACAGGCGGTCGAGCGTGCGGCGCATGGCTTTTGATTCTTCCTGCTGCGCCTCGATCCAGTCGCGCAGCATCTGCTGTTCGTTGCGCATGTTCTTGACGAGACCCTGAATGCCCTCGGCAAGGCTGTTCATGGCGGCGAGCGACCGTTCGTTCTGGGCCGTTTCGGTCTTGGACTGTGCAGCGATCAGTTTGCGCAACTGGTCCGCAACGCGACGCAGCTCTTCGGCCGAGCCATCGGCGGCGGGCACGCCGGTAACCGGCAGTTCGCCACCGACTTCGGTGACCGATGACAGCCAGTTTTCCAGTTCCGTGTAAAACCGGTTCTGGGCGCGGCCGGCCTGCAGATCGAGAAAACCGAGAATCAGCGAACCGGAGAGGCCGAGCAGCGAGGAGGAAAACGCCGTGCCCATGCCGGAAAGCGGTGCTGTCAGCCCGCTTTTCAGCGCCGTCAGGATGTCGTTATTGTTGCCGGAGCTGGGATCGAGGCTCTGGATGACCTCGCTGATCGAGCCAATCGTGCCGATCAAGCCCCAGAAAGTGCCGAGCAGGCCAAGAAAGACGAGAAGTCCAATCAGATAACGCGAGATATCGCGTGATTCGTCGAGCCGGGTTCCGATCGAATCAAGGATGGAGCGCAGCATGTTGGTGGAAAGCGCCAGCCGCTGGCTTCGCCCGAGAAGCGAGCGCATCGGCGCCAGAAGCCGCGGATCGCGCCCGACGCGGTCGGCGCTTCCGGCGGCGCGGAACGAGTTGAACCAGCGCACTTCCGGAATAAGGCTCGCGACCTGCACGAAGATCAGGATCACGCCGATGGCGAGAACGCCGAGGATCAGGCCGTTCAGGCCCGGATTGGTCATGAAGGCCGTATGGGCCTGCCGGTAGAGGATGGCCACAATGAAGCCAATGATGATCAGGAAGATCATCATGGTCCAAAGAAACGGCACCGGGTTTGAAAGCTTGTAGCCCTGTGAGCGGGGTGCCAATTCCGAACCGTTCACATCCCCGAGGGTCTCATTCGCCATGGTGCACGCAACCTCTCCGCATTACAACGCGGCGGAAGCTAGTGCAAAAATGAGACGAATTGAAGTGATGGGCACTCGGAAATCGACGCAATGCCCACGGCTTTCATCTTTCATTCACCCTGTAACGGATGAATACGCGATCAGCGGGTCGGCACCGGGCGGTTGCTGACCTCGAGAAGCTGCTTCTGGATCAGCTCGTTGCCGGCCACCACGCTTCCCTCGTCCATCATATCGTTGCCGCCCTTGAAATCGCTGATGAAGCCGCCGGCTTCGCGAATGAGGATAAGGCCGGCTGCCATGTCCCAGGGGGCAAGGCCGACTTCCCAGAAACCATCGAGACGACCGGCCGCCACATAGGCAAGATCGAGCGAGGGCGCACCGAAGCGGCGAACGCCGGCCACTTCGCCCATCACATGGCGCAGTTCCACCAGGAACTTGCCGTGGTTGCCGCGGCCGAGATTCGGCACGCCGCAGCCGATGACGCAATCGGACAGCACGCGGCGGGCGCCAACGCGGATGCGGCGATCGTTCAGAAATGCGCCGCCGCCCTTTTCAGCGGTAAACAGCTCATCGGTTGCCGGGTTGAAGATCACGCCGGCCACCACTTCGCCATTGCGCTCCAGCGCGATGGAGACGGCAAACTGCGGAATGCCGTGCAGGAAGTTGGTCGTGCCATCGAGCGGATCGACAATCCAGCGATGCGCGCCGTCGGTGCCCTTTTCCTCTTCGCCCTCTTCGCCGAGGAAACCATAGGTGGGGCGCGATTTCATCAGCTCGTCATGGACGATCTTTTCGGCCTTCATATCCGCCTGCGAAACGAAATCACCCGGCCCCTTTACCGATACCTGGAGGTTCTGCACTTCGCCGAAATCGCGAGACAATGACTTGCCGGCCTTGATGGCGGACTGAACCATGACATTGAGAAGGGCTGAACGAGCCATTGGGGGTTCCTTGCGGGTATAGGGCGGGTGTCCCTGTCGAACAGGAACGAACGTCGATCTGAACTTTTATGAATAGGCGCGTTCAGAACCACAAAACCGGGGATAATTCAAGTGACGCGACCGGATAAGGCCGCAATGGATGGCATTACGGTGAACGGCCGGCAGCAAAGGCGCCGGTTCAGCCGCGCCGGAAACGGTTTGCGGCATCGATCGCCTGCTTCTGCTGGTCCTCGTTGATGCCGAGATAGAAATCCTCGAGAACGGGATCGGCAAGGCCGGCGCGGCGGGACAGCACATACCATTTGGCCGCTTCAACCGGATTGGGGCGGGTGCCGAGCGCGTTGATGTAGAGATGCGCCAGCTTGTTCTGCGCCACCACATTGCCGCGGGTGGCAGCAATCCGCAGCCATTCGAAACCCTGATCATAATCGCGCGGGCCAGCAATACCGTTGACGAACCAGATGCCGGCATCGAGCTGGGCGGTGTCATACCCGGCTTTTGCGGCGCGGATCAGCCATTCGCGGGCCTTTGCCTTTTTTTCCGGCGCAATGTCCTTGATCGCCTCATAAAGCTGGGACACCGCATATTGCGCATCGGCGACGCCCTGCTCACCGGACTTTTCGTAAAACGGCAGAGCCAGCTTCAGGCCTTTTTCGCCGGGATTGTCGGCCACCAGGATCTGGCCCCAGTTGAACTGGGCCGATGCGTTGCCGGCATCTGCGGCGCGGCGCATGTAATCATCGGCCTTTGTCTTGTCGCGCTCGACATTGCGGCCCTCCATCAGGAGAAGCGCATACTGGAACATGGCGGCGGGATCGCCGCGTTTCGCCGCCTCGCTGTACCAGAAGGCAGCGCCCTTGGGATCATGAACGATGCCAAGGCCGCGGGTCATCATTTCCGCCACCAGCGTCTGGGCGGCGGCATCGCCGGCCTCGGCGCGCGGCAGCGCCTTGTTGAGAGCTGTCACGTAAAGGCCGCGCTGATAGGCGCCGTAGGCCTCGTCAATTGGGCCCTTGTAGGGTTTTTCCGGAGGAACCGGAGGAAGGGCCGTGCCCATACGCTCATAAAGCGTCACGCCGGAGGACGGGTAAGGGTCATCGCCGGGGCGGGCAGCCTTGTCACCGGTCGCACCGGCTGCGGCACCATTGCCGGTATCCTTCTCCTTTGCGGCATCACCGGCCGCAGCCGGCGCCTTGCGCAGAAGATCGGCGCCTTCGGGCACGGGTCGGGTAACGGCGCGCTCTGATCCTTGCGCCTGCGCCGGGCGCACCCCTTCCTTCCCGCCGGCCAGGCAGGAGAGAAAAAGGGCGGGGGCGATGAGCAGGCGAGATCTGAGGCGCATGCCGATCTTCAAGCGCCAAACCGTGGCGCTTTTTCGTCCAACAGGGCGTTGATTTCAGAGATTGCGGCCGCAGTCCCCGCCGGATGATCGAAAACGGCCAGGCGAAGGGCGACGAACTCGGCGCCGGTTTCGGCCACCTGCAGCACGGAGGCGATATCGGTGCCGCCCATCACGATGCAGGGGATCTCCACCATCGAGGCCCACCATTCGCCAAGCGCCAGGTTCTTCGGATGCGCATCCGGCTTGATGTCGCCGTCGAGCTTGCCGAAAAAGATGTAATCGGGACGCGCCTCGCCCACTTCCAGCGCCGTGTGACGGTCGGCGGCGGAGCCCGCGCCGACGATCATCTTCGGCGTGAATTTTTCAATCGCCTCTGCCAGCTCCTCGACCTTGCCGACAATGTGGAGACCGTCCGCCTTGGCGCGGCCGGCAACCCGGCTGTCGCCGGCAACAAGGGCAGCAGCGCCAGCTTCCTGGACGATGGCCACCAGCTTTTCCGCGCGCTTCTGGAAGGACACCTCGTCCAGGCCGTATTGCGGCACGATGACCGAGGCCACGTCGCCGCCGCGCAAGGCATGCTCCAGCTTTTCGGAAAGAGCTGCATCGTCTTCAGCATCGGGCACGATCAGCACGAGGCGGCAGCGGTCTTCCGGAAGTGTCATGGCGTGTCCAATCTGGCAGGTCTCTGGCCGGGGATCTGGCCAATATCATGTCTGTGTCTATGGGTCTGCGGCGCCTTGACCGACTGCATGTCTTAAAATGCAGGCTCGATCCGGTTTGGGGCTCGTCATCCCGTCCTAAGTCCGATAGACCGGTCCGGCCTTCCGATCAACACCCTAGACTTGCCCCCTGGCGCTCCATGCTCGGCTTTGCTCTCCCCAGTCTCACCTTTTTTGCCGCAGCCGTCCCGGCTGTTGCGTTGGTCGGCCTTTCCAAGGGCGGCCTTGGCGGTGCGTTCGCGCTGATCGGCGTGCCGCTGATGGCGCTCGTCGTCAGCCCCGTCGATGCGGCCGCCATCTTCCTGCCGATCCTCATCGTGATGGACATGGTGGCGCTCTACGCCTGGCGCAAGCATAACGACCGCAAGCTGCTGCTGGCCTTCCTGCCCGGTGGCATGGTGGGCGTGGCGCTCGGCTGGGCGACATCGGCCTATGTGCCACCGGATGTCCTGCGTTTCGTCATCGCCGTCTTGATGATCCTGTTTGCCCTGCGTTATTTCTATCAGGTCTACGGCCCGAGCAAGGGCGAACTGCCCGCCCCTGCCGGCCATCGCACCGGGCCTGCGCTGTTCTGGGGCACGCTGTGCGGCTATGGCAGTTTCGTGGCCCATGCCGGCGGCCCGCCGTTCCAGATCTATGCGCTGCCGCTGCGGCTTGACCCCAAGGCGTATACGGGCGCGAGCGTCCGCTTTTTCGCGCTGGTCA
The DNA here is from genome assembly GCF_058242805.1 of Neorhizobium sp. PAMB6716. Lineage (NCBI taxonomy): Bacteria > Pseudomonadati > Pseudomonadota > Alphaproteobacteria > Hyphomicrobiales > Rhizobiaceae > Neorhizobium > Neorhizobium sp. PAMB6716. Next base: position 392,379 of record NZ_CM177835.1, on the reverse strand, counting down.
ACGCCATCAAGGTCATTCCCTATGTGGCGCTTGGCGCGCTCGACACGAAAAACCTGTCGATTTCGCTGACGCTCCTGCCGGTCGCCCTTGTAGCAACCATGGCCGGCGCAGTGATCGTGCGGCGATTGAAGCCGGAGGTGTTTTACCCGCTGGCGTATGGATTAGGACTGCTGGCCGCGCTCAAATTACTTTGGGATGTGATGCCTTTCTAAAAAATACAACTAATTTTGCTTTGGATGCTGCGGCGCACAAGAATAGTCTTGCCGCGCTAGACTTCCTCGCGTAAGTTGCATGCCATGACGACAATCGATCCATTTTCCGCTATTGCTGATCCGAACCGGCGTTACTTGCTGGAGGAGTTGAGGCGTGCCCCGCGCACGGTCAACCAGCTGGCAGAAGGCCTGCCGATCAGTCGGCCCGCAGTATCGCAGCACCTGAAGGCGCTGCTCGACAGCAACCTGGTCACGGTGACGGCCGAGGGCACGAAGCGCATCTATGCGTTAAACAGCAAGGGCTTCCAGAAGCTCAACCTCTGGCTCGATCAGTTCTGGTCCTGAAGGATTGTTGGGACGTGGGCGCGTGGGGGCTGAAAGCATTGTCGCGCCGGCCAGCCTTCAAATCATACGCGCGCCGGAACGCACGAAACTTCCAAAAAATAAAACCGCCGCCTCGTATGGCGTCTCGCCTTGAGCGGGCGGCGGCTGGGTTTTGTCAATAACGCATGCAAGAACTCATAGGCTCTCGTCGAAAGGTCAGTGGCGTGTGTCGCTCCTCAACCGCTCCATCTGATCCTTGATGCGCAATTTGCGGCGCTTCAGGTCAGCGATTTCCTTGTCATCGGAGGATGGGGACGCAAGAATAGTCTGAAGCTCCTCCTCAAGAGCACCATGCTTCTTTTCGAGCGATGCGATATGAGCCTGTATGGTCATGTGGCACGTCCTTCCCTTTTTTCCTGCCACCGGCTCTCCGTGAGCCCGTGGCTTCAGGTTTGCAAAGGAATTGTGACACGATCCGATGGCTTTGTCGAAGGCGAAATCGTGACATCTCCGGGGCAAATCGGTGCGCGTGTTTAAAGACAGATGAAGGCTTGGAAAACTCTTCGCCTGCCCTGCCTCGCTTGAGAACACTGCGAAGCATTTACCCAAAGCGACATTAGGCGTTGATTAATCGGCGCGTCTCTGGCTCGAATGGGGCGGAGATTTGCCGCCCATCGCTCTAGTCGTTCACACGGTTTGATGGTAGGAGCTTGCGGGCATTCCCCGGCGAGACAAAGACCGGAATGAAGACAAGGGGACACGGGATCCATGGCTGATCAGGAACAGGCGGACATCAGGCTGACGCTGGCGCGGCTGCGCCAGGAACACGAAGACTATGACGCCGCCATCAATGCCATGATCCAGACAGGCTGCGAGGCGCTGCGTATCCAGCGCATGAAGAAAAAGAAGCTCGCCATCAAGGACAAGATGACGCAGCTCGAAGACCAGATCATTCCAGACATCATCGCGTGACGACAGAGGACGTGAGCTTGCTGCAAGAGAGACCGCCCGTTGCCATCATCATGGGAAGCCAGTCGGACTGGGAGACCATGAAGAACGCCGCCGACACGCTGGATGCTCTCGATGTCGGTTATGAGGCGCGGATCATATCCGCCCACCGCACACCGGAGCGCATGGTGGCCTTTGCCAAGGGCGCACGCGCAGAAGGGTTCCAGATCATCATTGCCGGAGCCGGCGGTGCTGCCCACCTGCCCGGCATGGTAGCGGCACTGACGCCGCTTCCGGTGTTTGGCGTTCCCGTGCAGTCGAAATCCATGTCCGGCCTCGACAGTCTTTATTCCATCGTGCAGATGCCGGCCGGCATTCCCGTGGGAACGCTTGCCATCGGCCGCGCCGGCGCGGTGAATGCCGCGTTGATCGCTGCGGCCGTTCTTGCCCTGTCCGATGACGACCTGGCCGACCGGCTGGACGATTACCGCGCCCGCCAGACGGCCGCTATTGCAGACTATCCCATCGACGAGGCGCCATGACGCTCAAGACCCTTGGTATCATCGGCGGCGGCCAGCTGGGCCGCATGCTGGCGATGGCCGCAGCCAGGCTCAATTTCCAGACAGTGATTCTCGAACCGCAGCCGGATTGTCCGGCAGCGCAGGTGGCGAACAGCCAGATCGTTGCCGCCTATGACGATCCGGCAGCCCTCGATGAGCTCGCCGCTGCCTGCGACGTGATCACCTACGAATTCGAAAACGTGCCGGTCTCGGCCGCCATGCATCTCTCAGCCTCGCGCCCGGTCTATCCGCCGGCCAAGGCGCTTGATGTGGCGCAGGACCGATTGAGCGAAAAGCGTTTTCTCAACGGCTGCGGCATCGAGACGGCACGTTTTCACGCCGTCGACAGCGATTCGGATCTTGTCGCCGCACTTGCCGATTTCGGCGGCCAAGGCGTGCTGAAGACACGCCGCATGGGTTATGACGGCAAGGGTCAGCGCGTGTTTCGCGGCCCCGGCGACAGCGCCGACGGCGTCTTTGCCGCGATGGGTGGCGTGCCGCTGATTCTCGAAAGTTTCGTCGCCTTCGAGCGCGAAGTGTCCGTGATTGCCGCCCGCGCCATCGACGGCACGGTCAAAAGCTACGACGTGGCCGAAAATGTCCACCGCAACGGCATTCTCCATACCTCCACGCTTCCGGCGAGAATCACTGCCGAGACGCAGGAGATGGCCAGAACAGCTGCCGAACGGCTGCTGTCGGCGCTCGATTATGTCGGCGTCATCGGCATGGAATTTTTCGTGATGCCGGATGGGACCTTGATTGCCAACGAGATTGCGCCGCGCGTTCACAATTCCGGCCACTGGACGGAAGCGGCCTGCGTGGTCTCGCAGTTCGAGCAGCATATTCGCGCCGTGATGGGGCTTTCGCTCGGCGATCCCGCCCGTCATTCCGATTGCGTGATGACCAATCTCATTGGCGGCGACATGAACGACGTGCCGCAATGGCTGGCAAAGCCCGATGTGCTCGTCCATCTCTACGGCAAGAGCGAGGCGCGCCCCGGCCGCAAGATGGGCCATGTCACACAGCTTTTGCGGTGAAATGCCTTGGCTGCCAAGGCAGGCGCGGTTGACAGGCAGGTGGTGAACCTGTATCAGCCTCCCATCCTAAAGGGGGTGCCCATGGCATCCTTTGTTTGTCAGAGACATGAGTGGCCCAAGCGCCCTCGATACCGCGGATCAGAACAATGAAGATCAAGAACTCGCTTAAAGCGCTTAAGGCCCGTCACCGCGATAACCGCCTGGTTCGCCGCAAGGGTCGCGTTTACATCATCAACAAGGCTAACCCGCGTTTCAAGGCTCGTCAGGGCTGATCGGCGGTCGAACCGGCATGATCTTGTTATCGCCGGCTCCTGAAGATCACTTTCTCGAAAACCTTCGAAATTTCGGTTTCCACTAGAGCGCATGCGGATTACCTTATCTGCATGCGCTTTTTCCGTTTGTCCCTCGCGATTCTTCTGACCAGCCTTGCGGCCTTGGCCCCTGCCCTTGCGCAGGAGAGCATGCCTCAAGGTTCTGAAAGCGCCAAGCCGGCGCCTACAGAAGCACAGGCTGCCGCCAACGCGCCTTCCGCCCATGCCACGCAGCAGACGCTGTTTGACGCCCTGAAGCGCGAGCGCGATGCCGACAAGGCCCGCAGCATCGCCCAGCAGATCGTCTCCAACTGGCGACAGTCCGGCAGCGCCACGGTCGATCTCCTGATGCAGTGGGCGTCCAAATCCGTCAACGACAAGAACAATGGTGCAGCGCTCGATTTTCTCGATCAGGTGACGGTGCTGCAGCCGGATTATGCGGAAGCCTGGAACCGGCGCGCCACACTGCATTACACGATGGGCGACTTGCGCAAATCCATGGCCGACATCAATCAGGTTCTGCGCAAGGATCCGCGCTATTTTCCAGCCATTGCCGGCATGGCGACGATCCTCACCGATTCGGGCGAGGACGCGCTTGCCCTGAAGGCATGGGAGCGTTATCTCGCGATTTATCCCGCCGACCGCGATGCCCAGGAGAATATGCTGAAACTCTCCGACAAGCTCGCCGGCAGCCGCACCTGAGGCGCATCCCCTGTCTTATATCCTGATTTCCCTTGCCATTCTCGCCATGCTGCTTGCCGCGGCCTTCGGCTTTACAGCCTTCGAATCGGCCAAAATCGAGCGCGAATTTCCCAATACCGGCACGCTGACCGATATCGGCGGCTATAGCCTCAACGCGCTCTCCGTGGCGCCGGGGCCAAATCCTGACCTTCCGCCCATCGTCTTCATCCACGGCGCCAGCGGCAACCTGCGGGATCAGGAGGCGGCGTTTCGCGCGCCTCTGGAAGGCCGTGCCGAGATGCTGTTCGTTGACCGCCCAGGCCACGGTTATTCCGAGCGCGGCGGGCCGGAAAATGATTTTCCCGATGGCCAGGCGGATGCCATTGCGCGCCTCATGGAAAAGCGCGGCATCGCCAAGGCGATCATCGTTGCGCATTCCTTCGGCGGTGCGATTGCCGCAAGTTTTGCGCTCACCCACCCCGACAAGGTGATCGGCACGGTGTTTCTCTCAGCCGCCACCCACCCCTGGCCGGGCGGCATAGACTGGCATTACCGGCTGACGGCAACGCCGGTCATCGGCTGGCTGTTCAGCCACACGCTGGTGATGCCGGCGGGCATGATGATGCTGGACCCCGCCACGCGCGGCGTCTTCCGCCCCAACCGCCCCCGCGAAAATTATCTCGAAGACGGCGCCCCTGCCCTTGTGCTGCGCCCGGAAACCTTTCGCAACAACGCTACGGATGTCGCAAACCTGCTCTCCTACGTGACGCGCGTTGCGCCGCGCTACACGGAGATCAAAAGCCCGGCGGTGATCATCACCGGCGACAGCGATCCCATCGTGCTCGCCAATATCCACTCAACCGGCCTGAAGCGTGATCTGGAGCATTCGGAACTGATCTGGGTAAAAGGCCTTGGCCACAAGCCGGATTACGTCGTGACAGATCTCGCCATCGCCGCGATTGAAAAGCTGGCGGGCAAGGACCGCGACCTGCAGGCAATTGCCGCGCTTGATGAAAAGCGCCTTGCCGCGGAAAACCTGACGCAGGCGCAGGCCGAGTAAGCGACGCAACGGCGCGGCGGCAACGGTCACCAAAGAAAAAAAGGGGGCGAAATCGGCGCCCCTAACCGAGATGTCCAAGTGGGTACGGGTGCCAGCCCCTTGTAGAATAGGTGTTTGGGGCGGTTTATCTTGCGGGAAATTTCGTCTTGAAGCATTCTGCGCCCTCACCTGCCGCGCCATGCTGGCTTTTTCGACCTTAAAAATTTCAATCGCAAACCGGCGCTGTCATTGGGTTATTTGCGACTGCATAGAAGAGCGGTCATTGATGGGCTATGATTTGTTTTCTAGGTCAAACTAACCCGAGGAAGCCATGGAATTCATGTCTGTTGCCATCTTTGCCGGTGCCCTGCTTCTGAATGCGGGAACGCCAGGCCCGAGCATCGCCGCACTGGTGTCGCGTGTGATCACCAGCGGTTGGCGCGACGTTATTCCTTTTGTCGCTGCCATGTGGATTGGCGAGGTGATCTGGCTCACGATGGCGATGGCTGGACTCACCGCGCTGGCGCAGACATTTCAGTTCGGTTTTCATGTCCTGAAGTGGCTCGGCGTCGCCTATCTCTGCTGGCTGGCGTTCAAGATGTGGCGCAAGCCGGTGGGCGAGGCTGCTGACGATCTTCCTCGACGGGCTTCGCCCTTGTCCATGTTCGGTGCGGGCATGGCGCTCACCCTGGGCAACCCAAAGATCATGGTGTTCTACCTTGCCCTTCTGCCGTCCCTGGTCGACCTTTCGGAGACGGGAGTTCGGGAATGGGCGATCCTCGCCGCCGTCACGCTGATGACGCTGGCTGCGATCGATCTGACCTGGACCTTCCTTGCCCACAAGGCGCGGCTTCTGTTGCGAACCCCTCGTGCCACACGGATTGCCAACCGGATTGGAGCCGTCACTCTGGGCGGGGCAGCCGCCGCTATCGCAACACGAAATTAATCATCGAGATAAGAAAGGCGCCCCTGAGGACCTGCCTGTCCGTGTCGCTCACTCGTCCTCGTCAAACAGTCCGGTCGGCAACCCGTCGAGGCTGATGCGATTCTTTTCCCGCCAGTACTGCTCGATGCCATCGGTGCCTTTGGATCGGGCCCAGGCATCCATCTGCGGACGTTCTTCCCGGTAGTCAAAGAGCGGCACCCCATAACCACAGGATGTCTGGACCATGTGGATATCGAGATGGACCATCTGGCGCGCGCCAAGCGGCGCATTGCCGTTGAAATGCTGCGCAAGCCTTGCGGCAAACTCAGGATCCTCCCGGTGAATGACCCGGCCCGTTCCGTAAAGGCGCATGATCAACGGAGGGCCATCCACGGCACAGAACATGATCGTCAGGCGACCGTCTTCCTTCAGGTGCGCTGCGGTCTCATTGCTGCTTCCCGTTCTGTCGAGATACATCACGGTGGTGTCCGACAGGACCCGGAACATGTCCGTGCTGCGCGGAGACACATTCACATGGCCAACGGGTGCAGCCGATGCCGTAAAAAACAGATGCTGATCGGCAATGAACCGAACATGATGATCATTCAACTGCTGGAATTGTTTTGCCATGGCTGTGCCGAAAGTTTCTCTGGAATGGATCGCGTGCCAAAGCCTCCTGAGCGTCGAGGATCAGCCGAGGCCGCGTCAGCAGACAACAAAAAAGGGGGCGAAAACGGAGCCCCCTTCTTTTAATCCGGTGTCAGACGCCCGACTGGCCGTCGGGGCCGATATAGGCGATGCGCAGCATGTTGGTTGCACCGGGCGTGCCAAGCGGCACGCCAGCCGAAATGATGACGCGGTCGCCCGGCTTGCCGAACCCTTCGGAGGCGACGATGCGGCAGGCCTTGTTGACCATGTCGTCCATGTCAGCCGGCTCTTCGGCCACCACGCAGTGCAGGCCCCAGACGACCGACAGGCGACGGGCCGTCTGGACGATGGGCGACAGCGCGATGATCGGCACCTGCGGGCGCTCGCGGGCGGCGCGAAGACCGGTCGTGCCTGAAGAGGTATAGGTGACGATGGCCGACAGTTTCAGCGTTTCGGCAATTTGGCGGGCGGCGAGCGAAATCGCATCGGCGCCGGTTGCTTCCGGCTGCGGGCGCTGCGCGTAGATGATGTTGGAATAATACGGGTCTTTTTCGACCGTGCTGGCAATCGAGGCCATGGTCGAGACGGCTTCGACCGGATACTGGCCGGACGCCGATTCGGCAGACAGCATGATCGCATCGGCGCCTTCGAAGACGGCCGTTGCAACGTCGGAGACTTCGGCGCGCGTCGGAACGGCGGCGGTGATCATCGATTCCAGCATCTGCGTGGCAACGACCACAGGCTTGCCGGCACGACGACATGCGCGGGTCAACTGCTTCTGCAGGCCGGGAACCGCTTCCAGCGGCATTTCGACGCCGAGATCGCCACGGGCGACCATCAGTGCATCCGACAGCTCGATGATTTCCTCGATACGCTCGATGGCCTGCGGCTTTTCGATCTTCGACATCAGGCCGACGCGGCCGCGCGAGATCTTGCGCACTTCCGCCAAATCCTCAGGACGCTGCACGAAGGAGAGAGCAACCCAATCCACCTCGTTGGTGGCAAGCACGGCGTCGAGGTCCAGACGGTCCTTGTCGGTCAACACGCCGACGGCGAGCAGCGTATCGGGAAGGCTCACGCCCTTGCGGTCGGAGATCGAGGTGCCGGAAACAACCGTGGTGACAATGCTCTTGCCATCGCATTTTTCAGCGCGCAGGTGCAGCTTGCCATCGTCGATCAGCAGGCGATCGCCCGGCTTCACCGATTCCAGAATTTCCGGATGCGGCAGGAACACGCGGTTGGTATCACCCGGCGCTTCGTTATTGTCGAGCGTAAAGGTCTGGCCGGCAACCAGCGTGACCTTCGTTTCGGCAAATTTGCCGACGCGCAGTTTCGGGCCCTGAAGGTCGGCCAAAATGCCGATCGGGCGGCCACAGCGGGCTTCGACAGACCGGATACGGGCGATCAATGTGCGCATCACGTCATGGCTGGCATGGCTCATGTTGATGCGGAACAGATCGGCGCCGGCCTGATGCAACTTCTCGATCATCGCCTCTTCGGAAGACGCCGGTCCGAGGGTTGCGAGGATCTTTACTTTGCGGTTGCGCTTCATCAATTCTGGCCTTCTTGCGTACCCGGTGTATCAGACAGCTGGACCATCCAGCTTCCCTGACGACCGGTGTCATATTCCTTGAAACCCATGCGCTGGAAACCGCGGGCAAAGCAGTCCCCGACGCCGGTGATCTTGAACTCGTTTTCGGCGACGCACATGTTGACGTCGCCGGTCCAGCGGCCGCCGCGTGCGGCATCCTCCGCGTAGAGATAATAATAGCGAGACTGCAACTCGCCCTCGATCAGTGTGGCGCAGCTGGAGGCGGGAACCTGCCACCAGCCTTCCGAAATCCATCCCTCGCCGGCGCGGTAGCCAATCGCCACCCCGACAAGGTTCTGCGTGCCGTTGCACACACGAAAATCAGCATGCGCGACATCGGCAATCATGACGGCGGGAACACTGACAAAAGCAAACGCAAGCGAGGGCAGCAATTTCAGCGATATCTGGGACAATAGACTTTTCGACACGGCTTCCGCTGGGACTCCATGAGAGATCATATGCACTGTCTTCGCCTGCCGTCGGTGGAAAGTCAATGAAATCTAATCGATTATAAGTGCGTGGTTACCGGTTGACTTCATCAGACACGCGCTTGCGCGGGGGGCCTCTGGCATGCGAACAGCATGGGTTAGAGACATCTTAAATCAGGCAAGCGGATGGCGATGCAGACTTTCAGTTCGCATGAAGTGATACACGGCAATCGTGACAGCGGCATGGTGCTTCTGGGTGACCATGCGATGAACCGGCTGCCACCTCGCTATGGCACGCTCGGGCTTGATGCGAGCGCCTTCGAGCGTCACATCGCCTACGATATCGGCGTCGAGGGGCTGACGCGCGAGCTTGCGGCGCGTCTTGGCGTTCCAGCCGTCATCTCCTGCTTTTCGCGCCTGTTGATCGATCCGAACCGCGGCGAGGATGACCCGACGCTGATCATGAAGATCTCCGACGGCGCGATCATCCCCGGCAATCATCGGATAACGCCGGACGAATGGCAGCACCGGCTGGACACCTATCACCGGCCCTATCACCATGCCGTGGAAGAGGAATTGCAGGCGGTGGCGCAGGCAAGCGGCAAGGCACCGCTGGTGCTGTCGCTGCATTCCTATACGCCGGCCTGGAAGGGCATCCCCCGCCCCTGGCATGCGGCGGTTCTGTGGGACACGGATGACCGGGCTGTTCTGCCGCTTCTTGATCTTCTGCGCCGCCCCGGTGATATCCTTGTGGGAGATAACGAACCTTATGATGGTGCGCTGAAGGGCGATACGATGTATCGTCACTGCATGGAAAAAGGTCGGGCGCATGCGCTTCTGGAAGTGCGCCAGGATCTGATCGGCGACGCAGACGGGATTTCGGCCTGGTCAGACCGCCTCGCGCCGATCTTTGCCGAATTGAACGCGGATCCTCGCCTTCACCAAACGCAACTCTTTGCCTCGCGCACCGGGCCTTATGCCTGACAGACGCGGCAGAAGGAGATTTCGATGACAGACTTGAGCGAACAGCAGCGCATGGAACTGGAGGCGGCAGCCTTTCGCCGGTTGGTGCAACACCTTCGCGACCGTACCGACGTGCAGAACATCGACATGATGAATCTCGCCGGCTTCTGCCGCAACTGCCTGTCCAACTGGTACCGGGAGGCGGCCGAGGAAAAAGGCCTTCCCGTCAGCAAGGACGCCTCGCGCGAAATGGTCTATGGCATGCCCTACGAGGACTGGAAAAACCTGCACCAGGGCGAGGCCGACGCCACACAAAAAGCGGCATTTGCCCTCAACACCCCGCACAAATAAACCACGGTGTTTGCGAAACGCCTTGACCTTGCCGGGACTTCACGGCAGGTGACACCACTCACACAGATCGCCCTTTTAGAAACAGGAGACCCCGATGTCTGATGCTGCCCACGGCGTCGCCCGTGACCAACTCCGCGCCTTTGTCGAGCGCATCGAACGGCTGGAAGAAGAAAAGAAGACCATCGCCGACGACATCAAGGACGTCTATGGCGAAGCCAAATCGATGGGCTTCGACACCAAGATCCTGAAAAAGGTCATCGCGCTTCGCAAGAAGGACGAGCAGGAGCGGATGGAAGAGGACTTGATCCTCGACACCTATCTCGCCGCTCTCGGCATGGTGCTGGCGCCTGAAGAAGAAGCCGCATAATCGTCTTTTAAAACTCTGCGCATACGAAAAGGCCCGCCGTTCACATCTGAAACGGCGGGCCTTTTCTGTTGTATCCGGCAGATACGAGCCTTACGGCTTCACCTGGTTTGCGCCGCTGAAACGGTTGGGGTCTACCGCCACGGCCGCCGAGACCGGCCGGAAACCACCGCTATAGGCTGCGGAATATTCGCTGTTCAGGGCGCGGGTGATCAGGCGCGGCGCCTTCATGGAGGCGACGGCTTCGGTGCGATTGTTGGCGCTTGCCCATTGGGCCAGCATATGGCCAGTCAGCACCTTCGGCCCGGGCGTTGCCGGATTGCCGCCAAGTTTGGTGACCGCGCCGCCCTTCACCACCTTGGTCGGGCCGGGTTTTGCAGCGGGCTTCGGCGTATCAAAACCGTCGTTGAACACCATGGCACCACTTGCCGCAGGGCTTGGCGAAGCCGACGCCATCTGCATCGGTTTTTCAAGCCGGGCAGGTTTTTCAACAGGCACTGCCGGGGTTCTCGAATAGTCGGCGCTTGCCGCAAGGCTTGCCACCAGTTCCGGCGTCAATTCACGCTGTTCGGAGGCGGATGCCACGGCTGGCGGCGGCGCAGGTGGCGCAGCAGACAGGCTGGCGGTCCGGGCTGCTGCCGGGGCTGCGATCTCCGGCCGGTGGGCCGGCACCGGAATGGCTGCCATCAACATCGGATCGCCTTCGCCCGGACCGGCAGAAGCGGTCATCAGGCCGGTTGCCTCCGCATCCCCCTTGAGGCCACGCGGGCCGAGCAGGGTCGGAACGGGAATACTCATGCTGGCCAGATCGACGAAGGTTTCACCCGGCGCGTCCGGGCGCGCCATCGGCAGAACCGGGGTGGCCGGCAGAGCCGCCTGCAGCGCATCCTGGGCGGCATTGCGCGGTGGCTGGTAAAGTGCAGTCGCCAAAGCGCCCTGCGATTGCGGGCCTGCCTGCAATTGCTGGAGATCCGGGCGCGAAACCGGAACGGGGGCTGCAACATTCGGCATGGCGGGTGCTGCAGACGCCACGGCAACGGGCGCCTCTTCGTCGGGTTCGGCAGCAACCGGAGCTGGCGGTATATTGCGTTGGGCCCTGGCGACGGGTGCTGCAACCGATTCGGAATCTTCCTCCTCGTCGGCACCACCGCCAAACAGCATTGCCGCCAGCGTGTTCTGGCGTTTTGCGCGCGTCGCCGTCGAACCGCCTGCCGTGCTGGCCAGCTGGATGGAATCGGAGGAAACGCGGCGTTTGTAATCTGCAACCGCCTGCTCATAACCCGGCAACGGATTGCCATCGGCCGGCAGGTGCATGGTATTGCCCTTGGGGAAAAGCTGCACCAGTTCCTGGCGCGACATGCGCGGCCAGGCGCGCACGCCTCCCACATCCAGATGCACAAAAGGCGAACCGGAGGTCGGATAATAACCAACGCCGCCCACCTGCATCTGCATGGCAATGCCGCGCAGGGTGGCCAGCTTCACGCCGGGAATGAAAAAGTCCATCGCCTTGCCCAGCATGTGCTGGCTGCTTTTTGCAACGCCCTTGGTGCGCGAGCGCAACATGCCGTTGGTGGCCGGCGAGCGATACGCGGAAACGACGTGGATGTAATCGGTGGCACCGGAACGGCGATAGACTTCCCAGACGAGATCGAAGAGGCGCGGATCCATGCGTGTCGGCTCGTTGCGGCGCCAGTCACGCAGGAAGCGGTTGATTTCCTGCAGGCCCTTCGGGTCATACCGCCCGTTGCGCTTGAAGGTGATCTCAGCCCGTTCGCCGGTGTGGACGAAATAAAGCTTCAACGTGCGTGTTTCGCCGGCCGCTGCCGCCGTGGATGCCGGAACGGCGACCGCCGACACGATGAGTGCCAGCGACATGAAAACAGCGGTTATACGCTTGACGAAAGACCGGACCATGCGCGCCAGGGGACGCCGTCCGTTGTCACCCGTAGGCGTTGAATGTGCATACTGATACGGCAAGTCGTTCCCCGTCTGATTGACAGCATCCGGTGCTGCCTCACATGACCGTGAATTGCGTTTACACGATGGCAAATGTGCCACACATGCACACGCGCTACTTTCTTAGTCAATAAATGACTACCGAAAGGTTGACGAGGTGTAACAAAACATACTTGCCTGAAAATTAACAGACCCGCATCTGCCCCAGGGGACCAAGCGAACGCGGCATGCCGCGTCCGGTCTGTTTGTCATGGATCGTCCGGTTGAGGCGACGTGGGGTTTACGCCGCCTCCTTCAAAGGGTCGTCAGGGTCTATCCCGTAATCCTTGAGCTTGCGGTAGAGCGTCGAGCGGCCGATGCCGAGCTTGCGCGCCACCTGGCTCATCTGCCCGCGATAGAATTTCAGCGCAAAGCGGATCAACTCCTCTTCCACATCGGCAAGCTTTCGCACTTCGCCGGCGTCATCGGTGCTCACGATGATGTTCTCGGGTCCCCCGAACATCTGCGTCAGCGCCGATTCGGCGCGGGCAAGGCGCAAGGCCTCCGACATGGCCGCTTCGGCCGGGTCGTTGTCTATTGTGATATCGTTCGCAATCGCCGTTGCGCGCAGTTCCGGGCTCTGGAAATCCGGAATCTGGGCAGCAATCTGCGGAAAATCCTTTTCCGTCAGTTCCGGCCCTTCGGCCAGCACCACGGCGCGGAAGATGGCGTTTTCCAGCTGGCGGATATTGCCGGGCCAGTCATAGGCGGTCAGAAGCGCCATGGCGCCGGCCCCCACCTGCAGCACGTGCTCCAGCTTCTGTTCGCTCGAAAAGCGCTGGGTAAACACCCGCGCCAGATGCGGAATGTCTTCCTTGCGACGGCGCAGCGCCGGAATGGTGATCGGGAAGACGTTCAGGCGATAATAGAGATCCTCGCGGAAGCGTCCGGCGCGAACCTCTTCGATCAGATCCCGGTTGGTCGCTGAAATCAGCCGCACATCCACCTTCTGCACCTTGGCGGCACCGACGGTTTCAATCTCGCCCTGCTGCACCGCGCGCAGAAGTTTCACCTGCACATCCAGCGGCAGATCACCGATTTCATCCAGGAACAGGGTGCCGCCATCGGCTTCCATGAACTTGCCGGTGTGGCGTTCGGTCGCGCCGGTGAAGGCGCCCTTCTCATGCCCGAACAGGATGCTTTCGACGAGATTGGAGGGAATGGCGCCGCAATTGACCGTGATGAACGGTTTTGAGGCCCGCTCGCCGCTGGCCTGGATGGCGCGTGCGATCATTTCCTTGCCAACGCCCGATTCGCCCTCAAGCACGACCGGAATGTTGGAATGCGACGCGCGCTGCGCCAGATCGATCACCCGCAGCATGTCCGGGCTTGCCGAGACGATATCGCCGAAACTGACATTGGCGGGCTTTACGCCGCGCACCGCGCGCACCTTTGCCTCGCGGTGATCGAGCTTCAGCGCATTGGAAATGGAGGCAGCGATGCGTTCCGGCGAAACCGGCTTCACCACGAAATCAAAAGCGCCGGCCCGCATGGCCTGCACCACGGTCTCGATACCGCCCTGCCCCGTCTGGACGATGACGGGAATATCGATACCCATTTCGCCGGTGGCCTGAAGGAAACCGAGGCCATCCAGCTCCGGCATCATCAGATCCAGCACGATGACGTTGAACTGTGTTGGGTTTCTCTTGAGGAACTCAAGAGCGATGCGGCCGTTCTCGGCAAGATGCGCCGCATGGCCATACCGCTCGACCGCGTTCTTCAAGAGGCGCCGCTGAACCGGATCATCGTCGACAACAAGAATATGGGCCGTCATGCTCGCTCCAAAATCATGTCCTTGTCCCACAGCGGGACCCTGTATGCAAGGTTGTGTCACGCGGGCTTAAACATCCCGTTTTGAGAAATGCTTGCATTTTACCTGCCGCCCGTGAAAACAACCAAATTAAAGACAGACGAGAGAGAACAGGGAGCCAGAACGTGACATCCACCACTTTCACCCACCACAAAAACCTCCTCCGACACATGCGTTTCGCAGCAGCAGACGCTGTTTCCTCGATCACGGCCGATGCCGCCCTAGGTAACTTGCCCACCTGGCGGCTGGAAGATCTCTATCCGTCCCGCGATAGCGCAGTATTTGTTAACGATGTTTCGCGTGCGGATGCAATGGCCCTTGCATTCGAAATAAAGTGGAAAGGCAAACTTGCCGATGCTGCGGCCAAGACTGGCACCGAGGGACTGGGGGCCGCAATCGCCGAATATGAAGCGATTGACGACCTTGTGGGCAAGATCGGCTCCTTTGCCGGCCTCACCTATTTTTCCGATACGTCCAATCCCGCCAATGGCAAATTCTACGGCGACATCCAGTCGAAACTGACCGATCTGTCCGCGCATCTGCTGTTCTTCGCGCTGGAACTGAACCGAATCGCGGATGATGTTGTCGAGACCTGCCTTGGTCGTGACCCGCAAGCCGCCCATTACGCACCGTGGCTGCTCGATCTTCGCAAGGACAAGCCGTTCCAACTGGAGGACCGGCTGGAACAGCTGTTTCTCGAAAAATCCATGACGAGTGCGGCCGCTTTCAACCGCCTCTTCGACGAGACGATGGCGGAACTGCGCTTCGAGATCGACGGCGAGATGCTGCCGCTGGAGCGCACGCTGAACCTCCTGCAGGAACCGGATGGCGAAAGCCGCGCCAAGGCAGCTGCCGCCCTTTCCAAAACTTTTGGGGAAAACCTGCGCGTCTTCACCCTCATCACCAATACGCTCGCCAAGGACAAGGAAATTGCCGACCGCTGGCGCGGCTTTGAGGACATTGCTGATTCGCGCCATTTGTCGAACAGGGTCGAGCGCGAGGTGGTCGATGCGCTGGCCGCTGCCGTCAAGGAGGCCTATCCGCGCCTGTCGCATCGTTATTATGCGATGAAGGCCAAATGGCTGGGCATGGAGCAGATGAATTTCTGGGATCGCAACGCCCCGCTGCCGGAAACACCGAAGGCGCTGATCCCCTGGAGCGATGCGCAGGAGATGGTGCTTTCCGCCTACGGCCAGTTCTCGCTCGACATGGCCGGCATTGCCCGCCGTTTCTTCGACGAGCAGTGGATCGATGCGCCGGCCCGTCCCGGCAAGGCACCCGGCGCCTTTGCCCATCCCGTTGTGCCCTCCGCGCACCCTTACGTGCTGGTCAATTATCTCGGCAAACCGCGGGACGTGATGACGCTTGCCCACGAGCTTGGCCATGGCGTGCATCAGGTGCTGGCCGGTGGACAGGGCGCGCTGATGTGCCAGACGCCGCTGACGCTTGCGGAAACCGCTTCCGTGTTCGGCGAAATGCTGACATTTCGCGCGCTCCTGGAAAAGACCACCGATCCGCGCGAGCGAAAAGCGATGCTTGCGCAGAAGGTGGAGGACATGATCAACACGGTCGTGCGCCAGATCGCCTTTTATGATTTCGAGCGCAAGCTGCACACGGCCCGCAAGGAGGGTGAACTCACCTCCGAGCAGATAGGCGAACTGTGGCTGTCCGTGCAGCAAGAAAGCCTCGGCCCGGCCATCCGCATTTCCGAGGGTTACGAGACCTGGTGGACCTATATCCCCCACTTCATCCATTCGCCCTTCTACGTTTATGCCTATGCCTTTGGCGACTGCCTGGTGAACTCGCTTTATGCCGTCTACCAGAACGCCGAGGAGGGTTTTCAGCAAAAGTACTTCGATCTCCTGAAGGCCGGCGGCACCAAGCACCATTCCGAACTTCTCGCCCCCTTCGGCCTCGACGCCACGGACCCGACCTTCTGGTCGAAGGGCCTGTCGATGATCGAGGGCCTGATCGACGAGCTGGAGGCGCTTGACAAGCAGTTGCAGGCAGACCGACAGGCCTGACGAGCAAAAACCATGCGCCCCTGCCCTTGCAAGGGGCGCATGGTGCCCCCTGTTTTCTCCTGTCCCGCTGCGATAACAAGGCAAAAGCCGCAACCAGCCGGGACCGAGATCCCGCCCCATCAGGACAATGCAGACCAAAACCCCCTTTGCCCTTTTCCGCGACGACCGCGCCGGAAAAAGCCTCGTCTTTGACCGGCCGCTGGAGATCATCACGGCCCGCACGGCCGAGGAGATCCGGCCGGCACTGGCGCGTCTGGAAGCGGCACGACAGGACGGGCAGTGGCTTGCCGGCTATCTCTCCTATGAAGCCGGCCATGTGTTCGAGGAAAAGCTTGCGCCGCTGATCGTGGCGAACCGGGACACGCCGCTGATTGCCATGGGCATTTTTGAAGGCCCCGCCGACGAGGCGCATCCGCTGTCGCGCCCGCCTGATAACATCGTGTCCGACGACGAGGCCGAAGCGCCCTTCATCACCGATCCGCACGCTGCATGGGATCTTGCGACGTATCGCGAACGCTTCGAGGCGCTGCACGCCCATATCCGCCGGGGCGATTGTTACCAGGCAAACCTCACCATGCCGATCACGGCCCGCTGGAGCGGCGATCCCGTCGCCGCCTTCTGGTCGCTCGTGGCCCGCCAGCCGGTGCGTTATGGCGCGCTGATCGATTTCGGCGGCCCAAAGATCCTGTCGCGCTCGCCGGAACTGTTCTTCAAGGTGGATGAAGACGGTTTTATTGAAACGCATCCGATGAAGGGCACGGCCGCGCGGGGAAAGACGGCCGAGGAGGACAAGGCCATCATTGCCGCGATGCTGTCGGACGAAAAAACGCAGGCCGAAAACCGCATGATCGTCGATCTCCTGCGCAACGACGTCTCGGCGATTTCTGAGGTGGGCACGCTCACCGTGCCAAAGCTGTTCGACATCGAAACCTATCCGACGGTCCACCAGATGGTGAGCCATGTCAGGGCAAAACTCCTTGAGGGCATCGGCCTGCCGGACATTCTTGCCGCCCTCTTTCCCTGCGGCTCGATCACCGGTGCGCCCAAGATGTGGGCAATGCAGATTCTGGCCGGGCTGGAAGAGGGGCCGCGCGACATCTATTGCGGGGCGATCGGCTGGTGCGATCCGAAGGGGCCAATGCGTTTTTCAGTGGCCATCCGCACACTGACCCTTTTCAACACCGGAAATGCCGTCTTCAATGTCGGCGGCGGCATTGTCTACGATTCGAAGGCCGAGACGGAATATGAAGAATGTCTGCTAAAAGCGCGCTTCGCAGTAAGCCATCAGCCGATTTCTCGCTGATCGAGACCCTGCGCTGGGAACCAGACGCGGGCTTCCTGCGACTCGACCAGCACCTGCGCCGGCTTGCCCGCTCGGCCGATGCGCTGGGATTTCGCCAGCCGCAGGATGCGCCGGCACTGCTTGCAGACGCCGTCAGCGGCGACACCCCCTTGCGGGTGCGCCTCACCATGACCTATCGCGGCAAAATCGAGATTACCGCGACACCTTTTGTCGCGGAACCGCCGGAAAAAATCTGGCGCCTGCGCATCGCCCGCCAGCGGCTGTCCTCCGACGATACACTCTACCGCCACAAGACGACACGGCGCGAGCCTTATGAGGCGGCACGGGCGGAATTTTCGAGCGACGAAGCCGACGAGGTTCTGCTGCTCAACGAGCGCGGCGAGCTTTGCGAGGGCACCATCACCAATCTGTTTGTCGAAGCCGAAGACGGGCAGCTGCTGACCCCCCCGCTTAACAGCGGCCTCTTGCCCGGCATCCTGCGCGCCGACCTCATCCGCGAACGCAAGGCCCGTTCAGAGACGTTGCGGCCGGCGGATCTGAAAGGTCGCCGGATCTTTGTCGGCAATTCGCTACGGGGGCTGATGGCAGCGGAACTGGTGACGGAAAGCTGAGGCGGGGCGACTGTCAGGTCAAGACGGTTCTCGGCTTTCTGCGTCGCGCATCGAAAACCTCTAGAATTTCGGTTGCCTCCGGGGTGATCCTGTAAATCAGGACATAGACCGAACCGCCAACGACAAGTCGTCTGTATCCAGGCCTCGCAAGAGCTGTGCCCAGGTGAGGATTTGCCGCCAGCAGTTCCGCCGTCTCGACCATCTCGGCTGCGAAACGCCGGGCGGCCGGCGGATGGTGAACACCAATATAGTTTCGGATCGAGACCAGATCCTGAACTGCAAGCCTAGCCCAGAGGACGGGCATGGTCAGGATGGTTTTCGGATGTCAGCCACCGGTGCATCGGTTTCATCGGCTGTGCCCCAAGTCTTCAGCCAACCAAGAACGGTTGCGTTGGAGACGAAAAGTTCTGGCTCCTGAACAACTGCGTCTCGCGCATCGAGATAATCGCTCAGCGCCTCAGTCGCGATATCCGACATCGGGCGTTGCGTCCGGCGCGAGAGGGCATCGAGGCGACGGAGAACATCGGCAGGGATCTCAACATCAGCGGTTTGTTTCATTGATCAGCATCCCGTTTGCTTGACGACAAGATTAGCAATACCGATGCTGGGCAGCAAATGAAGATTGAGTGTTTCATGTCCTCTCTGCCCTACACCCCCTATGACGGCTCGTCGCAACCCTTCTCCATCGGGCTTTCGCAGCTTGAGGCGGAGAACTGGATTGAGCCGGATGAGCGGCTCGGCGCCGCTCTCCAGGAAAAGGCGCGCCTGCTGGGTGAGCACCGCGAGGCCATCTTTCGTGCCGAGCCGGGGACGCAAGAGGCGCAGCAGGAATTGTTGGCACTGCTCTCTAATTATCTGCCGGCGCGCTATCCCGAGATTTATCGCCTTGCCGATAAACGGATGGAGATTGCCGGTGCGCAGGATGTGGACATTGCCAATGAGGCGATGCCCGCACTCATCCGAGCGGGCCTGCTGGTGGCCGATGATCTCGTTCTGATGCGGCGTGGCGAAAACGGCTGGCGTATTGCCGCCGCCTTTGTTGCCTTCCCCTCCTCCTGGTCGCTGGAGGAAAAATTCGGGCGGGTGATGGATGAAGTCCATGCCGACGTGCCGGATTTTGAAGGTGGCAGTCGCAATGCCGAGCTGATCAACCGCATGTTCGACAAGCTGCCCGGCGACCGGTTGGTCAGCCGGATGAACTGGTCGGTGAATGCCACCCATGACCTTTTCCTTCCGAAATCCAAGAGCCAGCGGGTCATGGCCGATGTGGCCCCTCATGCGCATTTTTTGCGCGTCGAGCGTCAGACGCTCCGCAAGCTGCCAGGCTCGGGCGATATCGTTTTCACCATCCGCATCTATCTCGATCCGCTGGCACAGCTGGCCCGCGAGCCGGATGCGGCCCGGCTCATGACATCGCTTGCGGCACAACTTGCGGCAATGACCCCGGAACAGGCCGCCTACAAGGGGCTGTCGCACAAACGCCCGGCGATGATCGCGCTTTTGCAGAAAGCCGCGGAAACCGGTGATTATTCGCCGCTTCTGCCATAGGCTTGTTGTGTTCGCCCTCTTTATTGTGAAGGCGTTTTATGATCTAGACCGCCGCCAATCAGCGCATGCGAAACTTGCGTAGGAAACACGGTCCTCAGCGGCACCAAGCCGCGGGCCGAAGGAGCAACAGATGACTGAAACTACCCATCCGGTTTATGCCGAAATCACCGGGCCCATCGTCATGATCGGCTTCGGCTCCATCGGCCGCGGCACCCTGCCGCTCATCGAGCGTCACTTCAAGTTCGACAAGAGCCGGATGGTCGTCATCGACCCGCGCGAAGAACCGTCCGACATGGCGATCCTTGAAAAGCACGGCGTGCGCCACATCAAGGCGCATGTGACCAAGGAAAACTACAAGGAACTGCTGAAGCCGCTCCTGACCGAAGGCGAAGGCCAGGGCTTTTGCGTCAACCTGTCGGTCGATACCGGCTCGCTCGACCTGATGAAGCTGTGCCGCAAGCTAGACGTGCTCTACATCGATACCGTCGTTGAGCCCTGGCTCGGTTTCTACTTCGACAAGAACATGAAGAATTCCGAGCGCACCAATTATGCGCTGCGCGAAACCGTGCGCACCGAAAAGCGCAAGAACCCCGGTGGCACGACCGCCGTTTCCACCTGCGGCGCAAATCCGGGCATGGTCTCCTGGTTCGTCAAGCAGGCGCTGGTCAACCTTGCCAACGATACCGGCCTGAAGTTCGACGAGCCGGACCAGAACGACCGCGAAGGTTGGGCCAAGCTGATGAAGAAGCTCGGCGTCAAGGGCATTCACATTGCCGAACGCGACACGCAGCTGACCAAACATCCGAAGCCGCTGAACGTCTTCTGGAACACCTGGTCGGTCGAAGGCTTCATCTCGGAAGGTCTGCAGCCGGCAGAACTCGGCTGGGGCACGCACGAAAACTGGATGCCGAAGAACGCCAAGAAGCACAAGAAGGGCTGCAAGGCCGCCATCTATCTGGAACAGCCCGGCGCCAACACCCGCGTGCGCACCTGGTGCCCGACGCCTGGCCCGCAATACGGCTTCCTCGTCACCCACAACGAATCCATCTCGATTGCCGATTATTTCACGGTCGAGAAGGACGGCGAAGTCGTTTATCGCCCCACCTGCCATTATGCCTATCACCCGGCCAATGACGCGGTTCTCTCCTTGCACGAAATGTTCGGCAATGGCGGTCACCAGCAGCCTGTCCTGCACGTTCTCGACGAGGACGAGCTGGAGGAAGGCATCGACGAACTCGGCGTGCTGCTCTACGGCCACGAGAAGAATGCCTACTGGTTCGGCTCGCGCCTGTCGCTGGAAGAAACCCGCCGCATTGCCCCTTACCAGAACGCAACCGGCCTGCAGGTAACGTCTGCGGTTCTCGCCGGCATGGTCTGGGCGCTGGAAAACCCGAACGCCGGCATCGTTGAAGCCGACGAAGTCGATTACAAGCGTTGCCTTGAAGTGCAGTCGCCTTATCTCGGCCCGGTTGAAGGCCACTATACCGACTGGACCCCGCTTGACGGTCGCCCGGGTCTCTTCCCGGAAGATCTCGACGAGAAAGACGCCTGGCAGTTCAAGAACATCCTGGTTCGCACCTGATCCTTGAACCCTCCCCGGCAGTCAGCCGGGGAAAACAGGTCAAAACCTTGCAAGGCGGACTGTGCAACCGCCCGCCTTGCATTAGATTAAGGGTTCGCAGCATCGTGGCCGACCGCACGATGCATCCGAATCGCGGGAGACCACGTTATGAAGATCAAACAGAGCCTCGTGCTCGTGTCCGCCGCCCTGATGCTGAGCGCCTGCGTATCGCAGCCGACGCAACGTGCGCTTCCCCCTGTTGCACAGCCGCAGGGCGTAGACGGCAGCTGGGTCGATCCGAACGGCATCGTATCCACCTTCCAGGGCGGCACATTCAGCACACGCTCGACGGACAACAACGCGCTTCTGGCCAGCGGCACCTACACCAATGTGTCGCCGACGCTGGTGGAGATCAACATGACCTCCATCGTGCGCCAGACCCAGTCGCGTGTGAACTGCGCGCTTGTTTCGCCAAGCCAGCTCAACTGCACCGCCGATACCGGCTCGCAGTTCTCGCTGACCCGTCGCGGCTGACGCCACCGTTATCCACAGCCGTCTCATTTCGCAAAACCCCGCTTCGGCGGGGTTTCGTGTTTTGATTGTACGCCACGCCTCCTGCACCATTGTCATATTTCGCTTGAAGTCGCTTTCCCTTGATGGAAACATGAAAAGCGAAACGGGTGTCACAAACCAAAACTACAATCAGGCGGAACAGCGCGTCGACACCGCGCCTTGCAACAGGAGCAGACCAGGATGATCAGACGTATAGGTTTCAGTGTAATCGCAGCGACGGTGCTCGCTCTGTCCTCCGGGGTGGCCTTTGCCGATTACCAGCTCGATATCCTGCACATCAACGATCTGCACTCGCGCATCGAGGCGATCAACAAGTCCGACGCCACCTGCTCGCAGAAGGAAGCCGACGCCAAGGAATGCTTCGGCGGCATTGCGCGCGTCAAAAGCGCCATCGATGGTTTCCGCAAGGACAATGCGGGCGCAAACATCATCGTTCTCGATGCCGGTGACCAGTTCCAGGGCTCGCTCTATTACTCCACCTTCAAGAGCGCCCCGGTTGCCGATTTCATGAACGGCATCGGCTTTGACGCCATGGCAATCGGCAACCACGAATTCGACGACGGCCCGGAAGAGCTTAACAAATTTATCGGCGCGCTGAAATTCCCGATCATCTCCGGCAATACCATCGCCAAGAAGGGCTCGCTGCTCGACGGCAAATACAAGGGTTATGTGGTGAAGGACATCGGCGGCCAGAAGGTCGCCGTCGTCTCGGTTCTGGCAACCGATAGCGGCGAAACCTCCTCGCCCGGCCCGGATATCTCGTTCGAAGATGAAATCACCTACCTGAAGAGCGCCGTTGCCGACCTGCAGGGCCAGGGCGTCAACAAGATCATTGCGCTCACCCATGTCGGCTACAACAAGGACAAGGAAATTGCCGCTGCCGTTGACGGTATCGACGTGGTGGTTGGCGGCCACAGCCATACCTACCTGTCCTCCACCGACCCGAAATCCTCCGGCCCCTATCCGACGCTCGTCAAGAACCCGTCTGGCGCCGAAATCCCTGTCGTGACGGCTTATGCCTATTCGAAATATCTCGGCGAACTGAAGGTGACCTTCGACGACAAGGGCGTGGTGAAATCCGCAACCGGTGCGCCAAAGCTGCTCGACGCGTCCGTCACCCCGGATGAAGCCTATACCGCCAAGGTCAAGGAGCTTGGCGCACCGCTGGAAGAGCTGAAGAAGAAGGTTGTCGGCACGTCCGAAGGGCTGATCGATGGCGACCGCAAGTCCTGCCGCGCCGTCGAGTGCTCGATGGGCAATCTCGTGGCGGATGCGTCGCTTGCCAAGGTCAAGGAACAGGGGATCACGATTGCTATCGTCAACGGTGGTGGTCTTCGCGCCTCCATCGACCAGGGCGATGTGACGATGGGCGAAGTGCTGACGGTTCTGCCGTTCCAGAACACCATCGCAACCTTCCAGATCAAGGGTGCAGACCTGGTGGCAGCGCTTGAAAACGGCACGAGCCAGATGGAAGATGGCGCTGGACGTTTTGCGCAAGTCGGCGGCATGAAATATTCGTTCGACCGCTCCAAGCCGGTCGGCAGCCGCGTCAGCGCGGTGATGGTCAAGGAAGGCGATGCCTTTGTTGCCATCGATCCGGCCAAGACCTACGGCGTCGTTACCAACAACTATGTGCGCGGCGGCGGCGATGGCTTCAAGATGTTCGCAACCAACGCGGTCAACCCTTACGACTTCGGGCCGAACCTCGAACAGGCCGTGGCTGACTACATTGCCGCCAACTCGCCCTACAAGCCTTATACGGACGGCCGCATCACCGACCTGACGCCGGCCGGTTATGTCGCGCCTGCCAAGGCTCCTGCTGCTGCTGCCCCCGCTCCGGCAACGCCTGCTCCGGCTGCTCCGGCTGCCCCTGTTGCTGCCCCCGCAGCGGCTCCAGCCCCTGCTCCGGCTGCTGCCGCTCCGGCTGCACCGGCACCGGCTGCCGCTTCGGCACCGAAGACATACACGGTCGTCAAGGGCGATTCGCTCTGGAAGATTGCTGAAAGCACCTATGGCGATGGCGAGGCATGGTCGAAGATTGCCAAGGCCAACACGCTGCGCAACCCCAACATCATCGCCATCGGCGCTGAACTGGAACTGCCGGCGAAGTAACCGCAGGTCTTTAAGGACCAATTGCCACGCGCAAGAAACCGGTCCGGGGCTTCCCCGGGCCGTTTTTTATTTCTAGATAGAACCGATTGCATCCGATCTGCGTAACCATCGGTGCATCCACACGACATGTCCGGGAAAACTTTCGATGATGAACGCCGCTGAAAATCACCTTCCGTCCGATCACCCTCCGGTTCGCTTCGGCAAGGTTGGCGTTCTCCTGGTCAATCTTGGCACGCCTGACGGCACCGATTACAAGTCGATGCGGCGTTATCTCGCGGAATTCCTGACAGACCGGCGCGTCATCGAATGGTCGCGGCTGCTCTGGTATCCGATCCTCTACGGTATCGTTTTGAACAAGCGCCCACAAAAGGTCGGCGAGGCCTACAAGAGCATCTGGAACAACGATCTCGACGAAAGTTACCTGCGCACCTACACCCGCAGTCAGGCCGAAAAACTCGCCGAATCGCTGAAAGATCTGCCGCATGTACATGTCGATTGGGCCATGCGCTACGGACAGCCCGCGATCCAGGCAAAGATGGACGAGATGCAGAAGGCGGGATGCGAAAAGATCCTGCTCTATCCGCTCTATCCGCAATATGCGGCGGCAACGACTGCAACCGTCAATGACGAGGCCTTCAAGGCGCTTCTCAAAATGCGCTGGCAACCGGCGCTGCGCACCGTGCCCCGGTACCATGACGATGCCGTTTATGTCGACGCGCTCGCCAACTCCATCGAGCAGCATCTGGCCAAGCTCGACTGGGAACCGGAACTGGTGATCACCTCCTATCACGGCATTCCGATGTCATACTTCAAGAAGGGCGATCCCTATCACTGCCAGTGCTACAAGACGACGCGCCTGCTGCGTGACCGTCTCGGCTGGCCGAAGGAAAAGCTGATGCTGACCTTTCAGTCGCGCTTCGGGCCGGAAGAATGGCTGCAGCCCTATACGGACAAGACGGTGGAACAGCTCGCCAAGGACGGCGTCAAGCGCATTGCCGTGCTGAACCCCGGCTTCGTCTCCGACTGCCTGGAAACGCTGGAAGAAATTGCCGAGGAAGCCGGCGAGATCTTTCTGCACAATGGCGGCGAGAAATTCACCCATATCCCCTGTCTCAACGACAGCCCCGATGGCATGCGCGTGATCGAGCATGTGGTGCGCAACGAGCTTAAAGGCTGGGTGTAAGGGCAAAGACAGGCGGCGGCCGGCCCAACCGGCGCCGATTGATCCGGTCTCAGGCGTCGAGACTGATCTCGTCACCATCATCAGGGATGAGCAGGCGCACGGCCAAAATTCCTGCGGCATCGGCGGCCGTCCGCAGATCGGCACGGCTGGTGGTGGCGTGATCGAGCGCTTCCATATGGGTGGCAATCACGGTTGAGAAGGGTGCGGCCTTGCAAAGTTCGACCGTCTGAACCGCATCCATGACAATCAGGTCGCCATCCCAGAGCGCTCCGCAGGAATGCGTGACGATCACATCCGGGCGTATCATCGCCACCTGATCGAGAACGGGCGGATAAAGCACCGTATCGCCCGCCCAGTAGATTTGAGGCTCGCCGGGTGCTTTGAGCGAAAGACCCATGACGGAGCCCATCTTTGCACGCACCGGCCCCAGGCCATGGCTGCCCTGTTGGCGGGTGATGGTGATGCCCTGCCACTGAACGCTGTCGTCCAGCGGCGTGACGTCGCGAAAGCCTGCCGCCCGGATCGTCTCCTCATCGCCGGGCTGGCAAAGGATCGGCAGCTTCTTTGGCAACCGTGCCTTGGCAACGCTGTCGAAGTGATCCGAATGAAGATGCGAGACGATCACCAGTTCGACGCCGTCGAGAATATCCTCGATGGAACACGGCAGCTCGACCAGCGGGTTCGGCGACTTGCCCATGAAGGAGGGCAGGCTGTGGCGCGGGGCGAGATACGGATCGATCAGGATCGTGCGCCCGCCATAGACAAGTTTCAGCGTCGCATTGCGGATCAGCTGCAGTTTCATCAGGCACTCTCCGTGACGAGGCCGCAGGCATCCGGCGCAAGGGCGAAAAAATGCGTCAGCGTCAGCTTGTGCTGCAAGCCGATCGACCGGGCAAGCTGCAAGGATGCAAGGTTCGTCTCTTCCACGACATAGCGGCCCTGCAGGCTGCGCCTCTCCAGTTCGGCAAAGGCTGCGCGCACCACGCGGGCGGCATGGCCCTTGCGGCGCGCATCGGGACGGGTGGAGAGGCCGCCGACTTCCCAGAGGTCGCCACTATTCTGGAAGGCGAAACAGACCGAAACGGCAGAACCTTCGTGGCAAGCCTCCACCACGAAGGCGCAACCGGTTTTGAGAAGCGGCATCAGCCAGTCGCGTTCATAACCCCTGGCTTCAAACAGCGACCACGCGTCCGGCGAAAGATCGCCGGTTATCGGTGCCAGCAGATCAGGTTCGGCCGATCGAACCGGACCGTGACCTGTAAAAGACAGGAAGCTTGTCGTGCGCTGAAGATCAAACTCCTCTGCCACCACCGCGCGATCCGCCTCTTCGCCAAGCTTGAACACGAGGCTGACATCACGGGGGATATGGGCAAGCAACCGGGTCGTCAGTTCCGGGCCGTCGCTGGCGATGAAGCAGACGAACCGGGCCTCGGGATAGGTCTCGCGATCATAGGCACTGGCGTTCACGCGCAGGAGAACCAGAACCGCCTCGCCGGATTGTCCCCGCACATGAAAAGCTTGGGTGTCCTGCGGGCAGGCATGCAGATATTTTGAAAGGGAAATCGTCCTGAGCGGCTGGCGGCTCAGATAGGTCAACACATCGTTTGTCATGGCGCAGGTTCCGGCATGGCGCCAGACTGCGACAGAACGCGATGATGCACCAATCAAGAGATGGAATGGGAGCGGGCATCACACCCCGCGCCGGTTACCCCACAACAGCACATGCAGCTGCGGCAAAACGGTTGCGGAAAACCAGTGGTCTTCCACCACCTTGTCCACCAGCCAATGCATGCGCGCCATGATGCCGTCGAGATCGATCACCGCATCGTCTACTTCGGGCGGTGGCGGCGTGTGGTTGCCGGGCTGGAGATAGACCGGCAAATCGGGATGACGGGCGGCGACATCGCGGGCAAAGGCATAATCGGCATCGTCGAAGATGACGAATTTCAGCACCGTGCGCGGCTTGTCTCCCGCCTTCTCCAGACAGTCGGCAAGGGCTGGAAAATCCGTTTCCATGCCGCTCGACGGCGGCTTTGGCGAGAGAACCAGCACATCGAGATCGGCAAACCACGGTTTTACGACGGACCCTTGCGTTTCCAGCGCAAAACGATAACCGAGCCCGTGGCCATGGGCAATCAGCGGCCCGAGCGGCTGGATCGCCGGATTGCCGCCGGACAGCGACACCATCAGCGGCCGCCCGCCGGAAAGCATGGACACCTCGCGCCAGATCGCCTCCACCGTCATCGGCTGCCAGTCGGCGCGAAAACGGCTTTCCACCGCATGAAGGCTGTCGCACCAGGAGCAGCGGTAATCGCAGCCGCCGGTGCGCACGAACACCGTTGGCTGGCCGATCAGCACACCCTCGCCCTGAATGGTCGGCCCAAAGATTTCGGCGATGCGGATCAGCGCGGTTTCGGCCACCGTCACGGCCGATACTCCGCCCAGGTCTTTGGGGTTTCGCTGACTTTCACCGCAGACGTTTCCGGAAAGCGCGCCTTGCACCACTCATAAAAATGCCGGGCGAGGTTTTCCGCCGTCGACATCGACGTACCCATGACCTCGTTGAGGTGACGGTGGTCGAATTCCTCATCGATATAGGCCTTCAGCACCTTCAGCTCATGGTAATCGCGCACAAAGCCATCGGCGTTCAAGGTTTCGCCGGCAAGCTCCACCACCACGATGTAGTTGTGGCCGTGAAGCCTCGCACACTGGTGGTCGGCCGGCAGGTGGGTCAGCTGGTGGGAGGCGGAAAAGTGGAATTCCTTGGTGATGCGAAACATCGGCGTTACACCTCCTCGGCCTTGAAGCCTGATGTCGCGGCCTTCCAGAAATCCGGGTCCGTGTAGTCTGTGGGGTCTTCGATGCCGGCGAGGAAAAACGCTTCGCGCCGCTCGACGCAGGTGCCGCAACGGCCACAATGCTTTTCGCCGCCCTTGTAGCAGGACCAGGTTTCGGCGAACGGCGTGCCGTGGCGCGCCCCTTCGGTGACGATATCGGCTTTGGACCCGTTGACGAACGGCGCCATCAGCGTCACGTCGGCATAACCGTCCAGAGCCTCTTTCTGCATCGCCTGAAAGCTTTCGATGAAGCCCGGGCGGCAATCGGGATAGATGAAATGATCGCCGCCATGGACGGCAACAGCCACCGCATCCGCCTTGCGGGCAGCGGCCAGACCAAAGGCGATGGCGAGCATGATGGCATTGCGGTTCGGCACCACCGTCACCTTCATGGTCTCTTCGGCATAATGGCCGTCGGGCACATCGAGATTATCCGTCAGCGCCGAGCCGGAGAGATGGCGGCCGATGCCGGAGATGTCGATGATATCGTGCGGCACCCCGAGACGGGTGGCGGCACGCGCGGCAAACTCCAGCTCTTTTTTGTGGCGCTGGCCATAATCGAAGGAGATGAGGCCGATCAGGGTGTGTTCTTTCGCCACCTTGTGGGCAAGCGAAACGGAATCGAGTCCGCCGGAGCAGACGACGAGTGTCTTCATAGGTCAGGGTCCTTGTTTTAACCGGGTAGGCTGCGACCGGATATTTCTGCGCACGGCGGATACAGCAAAAGACGAGCGAGCGCAAATCATGCCCCACATCCGGTTCGCCTCTGGCTTAGCAGGGGTGCATGGCCTACATGAGGGATACCGATTAAACCCTTTGGAGGGGCTCCATGAATTTCTCCGGCTTCGATATCGTCGTCATCGCCCTTGTGGCCTTCGTCGTGCTGGTGCTGATTGCCGGCATCAAGACCGTGCCGCAGGGCTATCGCTACACGGTGGAGCGTTTTGGGCGTTATACGCGCACGCTCGATCCCGGCCTCAACCTCATCATCCCCTTCATTGATCGCCTCGGCGCCAAGATGAACGTGATGGAACAGGTGCTGGATGTGCCGACGCAGGAAGTGATCACCAAGGACAATGCCAGCGTGTCCGCCGATGCCGTAGCCTTCTACCAGATCCTTAACCCCGCGCAGGCCGCCTACCAGATCTCCAACCTCGAAAACGCCATCCAGAACCTCACCATGACCAATATCCGCTCGGTCATGGGCTCGATGGATCTCGATGAACTTCTGTCGAACCGCGAGGTCATCAACGAACGGCTGCTGCGTGTGGTGGATGATGCCGTCGGCCCCTGGGGCATCAAGGTCACCCGCGTCGAAATCAAGGATATCCAGCCGCCACGCGATCTCGTGGAATCCATGGGCCGGCAGATGAAGGCCGAGCGTGAAAAGCGCGCGCAGGTTCTTGAGGCCGAAGGCTCGCGCAACGCGCAGATCCTGCGCGCCGAAGGTGCCAAGCAGGCCGCCGTTCTGAAGGCCGAAGGCGACCGGGAAGCCGCTTTCCGCGAAGCAGAAGCCCGCGAGCGTCTGGCCGAAGCCGAAGCCAAGGCCACCCGCGTCGTTTCCGAAGCGATTGCCGCCGGCGACGTCAACGCCATCAACTATTTCGTCGCGCAGAAATACACCGAAGCCATGGCCGCCATCGGTACGGCGCCGAACTCCAAGATCGTGCTGATGCCGATGGAGGCCTCTTCGCTGATCGGGTCGCTCGCCGGTATCGGCGCCATTGCCCGCGAGGTGTTTGGCGAGACGCCGAATGCACCGCAACCGAAGCGTGTTCCAGCTCAGACCGTGCCAGCACAGCCGCAGCAGGCCTCGGCGCGCACCACGCCTGCGATAAACCCGTTCAACCAGCCCAGAACCGAGACCTGAGGTCATGCTGATCAACCTCGTTGCAAGCCTTGGGCCGTGGAGCTGGTGGATCCTCGGCATGGTTCTGCTGGCCGCCGAACTGGCGGCCCCCGGCGTTTTCCTGATCTGGATCGGGCTTGCGGCGATGGTGGTCGGCGCGGCCTCGCTGGCGCTCTGGGGTGAGGTCTGGTGGAGCTGGCAGCTGCAACTGGTGCTGTTTGCCGCTCTTTCGGTGGCACTGACCCTTGCCGGCCGCAGCTACTTTGCCCGCAAGGACAGCGAAAGCGATCAGCCGTTGCTGAACCGGCGCGGCGACAGCCTTGTCGGGCGCACATCAACGCTGGTGGAGCCCATCCGTGAAGGCCGCGGCCGCATCCGTCTTGACGATACCTGGTGGTCGGTGACGGGGCCTGATCTTCCCGCCGGCATGCGCGTGCGCGTGGCCGACTGGACGGGAAGAGAGCTGATCGTGGAGCCGGTGGCCTAATCTGTCGTCAGGCGACGCCGATCCGCAGCAGATCGTGGAAATGCACGAGGCCGACCGGATGGCGCTCGTCGTCGAGAACGATCAAGGCGCCGATATTGTGCTTGTTGATGAGGCCAAGCGCTGCCGTTGCAAGCGTATTCGGCGCAATCGTCTTCGGGGTCCTCGTCATCACATCATCGACGCAGAGTTCGCCGAGATTGCGGGTGAGGTTGCGCGCCATGTCGCCTTCGGTGACGATGCCGGCCAGCCGGCCGTCGCCATCGAGCACGATGACGCAGCCGAAGTGCTTGTGCGACAGCGTGCGCACCGCCTCCACCATCGGCGTTCCCTCAGCCACCAGCGGCAGGCGATCGCCGGTGTGCATGATGTCGCGCACATGGGTGAGGCTCGCGCCCAGTTTGCCGCCGGGATGGAAGACGTGGAAATCGGTCGGCGTAAAACCGCGTGCTTCCAGAAGCGCCACCGCCAGCGCATCGCCGATGGCAAGCTGCATCAGCGTCGAAGTAGTGGGTGCCAAGCCATGCGGGCAGGCTTCCTGCTCGGCCGGCAGAAGTAGCACGACATCGCTTTCACGCGCCAGCGACGAGGACGGCGCGCAGGTGAGCGACACCAGTGGAATGGAAAAACGGCGCGTATAGGCGATGATGCTTTTCAGCTCGGCACTTTCGCCGCCCTTGGAAATCGCCAGCACCAGATCGTTGCCGGCAATCATGCCGAGGTCGCCGTGATTGGCTTCCGCCGCATGGACGAAAGAGGCCGGCGTGCCTGTCGAGGCAAGGGTCGCGGCGATCTTGGCGCCGATATGTCCGCTCTTGCCCACACCCGTCACGATGACGCGGCCGGTGATGCCGGAGATGCGCGTGATCGCCTCGCGCATGGGCGCGCCAAGGCCATCGGTAAGCGCCGTCTCCAGCGCCGCAAGGCCGCGTTTTTCGGTGGCAATGGTTCGCAACGCCGAAGCCACGGCGTCGAAACCTTCGGAAAGCAAGGCGTTCGTGTTCATGAGCGATGCCATAACGCTGTTTTTTGGCGAAGTCCATGCGCCGAACGTCGCGCAACGCAAGGGATAAAGGCCGGTAAGGCCTCAGCGCGCGACAGGGCGCAACCCCTGGGCAACCAAACGTTAACCACGCTGCTTTAGCTTTGGCTAACTCTGTTCCCGTTCCATGCCCGTTCCCCCGTCAGGCAGCGTAATGACCCTCTCCCCTCACCTCGCCGCTCTTGTTGCCCGGCACCGGATGCCGGCTGCGCGGATGATGGCGACGGCGGTGCTTGCTCTGTCCACAGGCATACTTGCTCTGTCCTCGGGAGCACTGGCGCAGACGGCGGATGTGGCGCAACCCTTTGCTCCCGCTGCGGCCGAGGTCAGCGCCGAGGCTCCGGGCGAGACGCAATTGCGTGGCGGCATGGTGCAGGGTGTTCCGCTCGCAGGGGCCGATGGGACAGATGCCGACGATATCAACCAGTTGATCGAAGGACCGGAGAACCAGCCGGAACCCGGCATCGATGCCGGCGAAGGATCCGCCCGGGCGGATGATGGCAGCGGCATCCGGCTTGGCACGTTCACCCTTCGCCCGACGATCAACCAGAGCATCAACAGCGAAACGACGAAAAGCGGCGGGATAAAAACCACCCGCAGCTATCTCGCTACCACCGCAAACGGCACACTGACCTCCGACTGGGGCCGCCACCAGCTGACAGTATCAGGAGAAGGCACCTATGAGCGCAATGTCAGCGGGCGCGGCAGCACAGATCCGGAGGGGCGGCTGGATGCCGATCTGCGTCTCGATCTCTCCGGCAATACAACAGGCCACATCACTGGCGGTTACGCCTTCGAGCGCGAGGATACCGGCGATCCGAATGCGGTCAGTGGGGCCACGACGCAGGCCGGCGTCAACCGCTACACCGGCGGCGCCTCGCTGGAGCGGGATTTTGGCGTGTTGCGCGCCACCGCCGCCATCGATGCGACGCGCACCACCTATGGCACGGCCCGTCTCGCCGATGGCAGCAGCCTTTCCTTAAGCGACCGCGACCGTACCGCCGTCGAAGGCCGTGTTCGCCTCGGCTACGAGCTGTCGCCGGCGCTGATCCCGTTCATCGAGGCAAACCTTGGCCGCGCCGTCTATGACGCCAGACGCGATGCCTCCGGCTACGAGCGCTCATCGATGAGCCATAGTGGGCGCGGTGGGCTGCAGTTCGATTTCAGTGAGAAGCTGCGTGGCGAACTCGGCATCGGTTATGCGACGGTGGATTACGAGGATTCCCGTCTGGCAAGCCTCAATGCCCTGACACTCGATGGCACCGTGTTCTGGTCGCCGCGCCGGGGCACGGATGTGGATCTGGGGCTTCGCACGACCCTTCAGGATGCCGCAACGGCGGGCGCCAGCGGCTGGAGCGAATATCTCCTCACCGCCGGCCTGTCGCACCAGATCCTCAACAACCTCACCGGCCGTTTGACTGCCTCTGCCACGCGGCGCGATTTCCCCTCGGCAACGGATGAAACTGACTGGCAGGCCGGCGCCGGTCTCATCTGGAGCGTCAACCGCTATTTCGACGCGACGGCCAATTTCGGTTACGAGCACACCGCCAATGCCGGCGGGACCGACAGCAATCTCTGGCGCGTCGGCTTAGGCCTCAGCCTCAAGCGCTGACCGGGTCCGGATATGAAAAAGGCCCCGCAGGTATCCGCAGGGCCTTTTCACTTAGATGATAAAAAATCAGATCTTGGAGACCATGTCCTTGAGCGGGCCTTCGATCAGCGGGCGGATGTCGCCGCGCTTCAGGGCGAAGGCAAGGTTTGCCAGGATGAAACCATCCTTGGCGCCGCAGTCATAGGTTTCGCCCTTGAAGTGGTAACCAGCGAATTCCTGTGCCTTGGCAAGCGCCAGCATGCCATCGGTCAGCTGGATTTCGTTGCCGGCGCCACGTTCCTGGGTTTCGAGGATCTTGAAGATTTCCGGCTGCAGGATGTAACGGCCGTTGATGAAGAAGTTCGAAGGCGCGGTGCCCTTGGCAGGCTTTTCGACCATCTCGGTGATCTTGAAGCCTTCGTCGCCAACCTTGTCGCCAACGCCGACGATGCCATATTTGTGGGCCTGGTCGGGAGCGCATTCCTCGACGGCGAGAACATTGCCGCCGGTCTTGTCATAAAGCTCGACCATGCCCTTCAGGCAGCTCTTTTCCGACGACATGATCATGTCGGGCAGGAGAACCGCAAACGGCTCGTCACCGACGATATCGCGGGCGCACCAGACGGCGTGGCCGAGACCGAGCGGAACCTGCTGGCGGGTAAAGCTTGCAGTGCCGGCAACCGGCAGTAGATCCGACAGCAGCGTCAGTTCGGCATTCTTGTTGCGCTCGCGCAGCATCTGCTCGAGTTCGAACTGAATGTCGAAATAGTCTTCGATGACACCCTTGCCACGACCGGTGACAAAAACGAAATGCTCGATGCCGGCTTCTGCCGCTTCATCGACGACATACTGGATGACCGGTTTGTCGACGACAGTCAGCATTTCTTTCGGAACAGCCTTGGTGGCCGGAAGGAAGCGAGTTCCCAGTCCTGCGACGGGGAATACGGCTTTACGAATTTTCTGTTGTGCCAATCATGCCTCCTAAAGCACTTACATTCATTGTGGTGCGACGCAAAAAACTGCTAGCGGATAATCATCACATAATCACAAACAATGACAGATCCGTGTTCACATGGTAAAGAATTTATTGACATTGTCCGTCTAACCTCCGGTCAATGCCAGGGCGTGGTTCCCGATCCTGGCGATTTTCAGACCGGACAGAAGGAACGCGACTGCCGATGAGCATTTTCTCCAAACATCGTTTCGCTGGGTTGGCCCTCTCCGTGATCGCCGCGATCACGTTTTCGGGCACCGCAATAGATGCCAGAGCGGATCAGGGTTTCAAGTCCTGGGTTTCCAATTTCTATCAGACCGCTGCTGCCAGCGGCATCACCCGCGCGACCTATAACAAAGCTTTCGCCGGCATAACAGGCCCTGACGAAGACGTTTTGCAGAAAGCAGGCTACCAGCCGGAGTTCAAATCCGAAATCTGGCAGTATCTGGATTCGCGCGTCAATCCGTTTACCGTGCGTATCGGCCGCGAGATGCTTGCAAAACATGGACGTCTGCTGGCGGGTCTTGAGAACCATTTCGGCGTCGACAAGCATATCCTGCTTGCCATCTGGTCTATGGAATCCAATTATGGCTCTGTTCTCGAAAAGCCCGATCGCCTGCACCATGTGCCGCAGGCCTTAGCAACGCTTGGCTGGGCCGACCCCAAGCGCTCGAAATTTGCCCGCACGCAGCTTGTGGCAGCGTTGAAGATCCTGCAATCGGGCGACATCACGCCGCGCCACCTCACCGGCTCCTGGGCCGGCGCCATGGGCCACACGCAGTTCATCCCGACAAGCTACCTGCTTTATGCGGTGGATGCCGATGGCGATGGCCGCCGCGACATCTGGAATTCCATTCCCGATGCGCTGGCAAGCTCTGCCAATCTTCTCGCGAAGAACGGCTGGCAAGGGGGCAAGACCTGGGGATATGAGGCAGTTCTGCCGCGCGGCGCGGCCCGTTACGAGGGCCAGACGAAAACGCTAGCCCAATGGGAAGCACTCGGCTTCACCCGCCCGAACGGCAAGGGCTTTCCCCGCCACAGCGATCGGGCCGAACTGAAGCTGATGGCCGGCGCCAATGGCCCGGCCTTCCTGATGGTCAAGAACTTCTTCGTCATCAAGCGTTATAACGCGGCCGACAGCTATGCGCTGGCGGTTGGCCTTCTGGCTGACGAAATTGCCGGTTACGGCGGGGTGGCGCAGTCCTGGCCACGCCCGACCGGTGCGCTCGACATGAAGGAGAAATTCGAGTTGCAGAGCCGCCTGAAGGAGCTTGGTTATTACAATGGCGAGATCGACGGCAATTTCGGCTCCGGCTCGAAGGCTGCGATCAGCGCCCTGCAATCACGCCTTGGCATGGATGCGGACGGCGAGCCGTCGCAGACATTGCTGAAGCGTATCCGCAAATAACGTGAAGACGTGACGTGAAGCGAAAAGCCGCCAACACGGAAAGGCGCGTGGTGACGAGGAAGAACGGCAGCAACGGGCGGCGGTGGCGACGCGTGCTTTTATGCACCGTGCTGGCGTTTCCGCTCGGCCTGCCTGAGGCCTCCGCGCAGGAGCGGCGCACGCTGATGGACCTGTTTTTCGGCAATCGCCGGCAGGTGCAGGAACGTTCGATCATCAATCTCAACAGCCAGCCGCAGCGCCGGCGCCAGCCGGCAAGAACAAGTGCGCCCCGGCCCGAGCGCGCTCCGGCAGCAGGCGCCAGTGCCACCGCCACACCGGCCGTGACCGCCACCCCTGTGGTCGAAAAAATGGAAAACGCCCGCAAGATCCTCGTCGTCGGCGATTTCACCGCCATGGGTCTTGGCAAGGGACTGACGGAAGCCTTTGCGGAAGATCCGTCTGTGGTGGTCGCCGAACAGGGATCGGTCGCCTCCGGCCTGGTGCGGGACGACCACTTCAACTGGCCACAGGAACTGGAACGGCTGATTGCCGCTGAAAAACCGAAGCTGGTCGTCGTGATGATCGGCGCCAATGACCGCCAGACATTGCAGGTCGACGGCGGACGCGAACGTTTTCGCACGGACAAGTGGCTCAGTGAATATGAAGCCCGCGTGTCGCAGCTCGCCGGCATCGTCACCGCGCACAAGCTGCCATTGCTCTGGGTGGGCCTGCCGCCCTTCCAGTCGCCCTCGCTGACGGCCGATGCGGTGACGCTCAACAGCATCTACCAGAAGCAGGTGGAGACGGCGGGCGGCGAATTCGTCGACATCTGGGATGGGTTCGTCAGCGAAGGCGGCCAGTTCATCGTCAGCGGCTCAGATGTCAACGGTCAGCCGGTGCGCCTGCGTTCCCAGGATGGGATCGGTTTTACCGATGCAGGCAAACGCAAGCTGGCCTTCTACGTGGAAAAGCTCGCCCGCCGCCATCTCGGCGACCTCAGCATTTCTGATCTGATCCGCCTCGATGCCGGTGACCTGCCGCTTCTATCCAGCCTGCCGCCGCAGGCCGAGATACCGGTGAAGACCCAGCCGATCAGCCTCTCCGATCCCGCCCTCGACGGCGGTGAAACACTTTTGGGCGCAAGCGCCAGCCCACCGAAAACAGCGACAACCGATAGTCCTCGCGACCTGCTGGTGACCAAGGGGGAAGTGAAGGACGCCCCCATCGGCCGCGTTGATTATTATCGCACCGAGGTCACCGGCGCGACCCAATGACGATCATGCCGTGATGGCAGCTTTTACCATCTGGCTTTTTACCAGAACCGCCAGACATTCCTCGAACGCTGTAAGATCCGTGTAAAGCGCATCAGCTGCGGCATCATGCACGGCAATATGGCCGCCGCGCCGCTCAATGCCGCCATGCAGCATGAGGTTCTCGATCATGTCGAAATCCTCGAGCGACAGACCGTCCGGGCCGCGCTTGCGCCCATCTGCGCCTTCGCGGATATCGCCCGCATAAAAATCGCGGGTGCGAGCGAAATGGTTGGCGGTCATGTTCGTGTAGGCGGCCACCAGCTTGCCCTGCGCGCACATGTAACCCAGCTCAAAAGCCGTGCCGACATCGGCTGCAATGCCACGAAACGGCGTGAGATTGGCGATCACGCCATCGGCGCGGTTCATCATGTCCTCATCGACGCCGCTGATCTTCAGTCCAAAACCGTGTCGCGTGGGTGCCGGCTCGATGCTCACATCGCCGGGGCAGATCGGCTCAAAACCATAGGCACGCGTCATCGCGGCCTTGGCATCCAGAGTTTCGCGGGCGTTGGGCAGAAAAACCTCCGGCCCGGCAAGGTAAAGCTTCAAAATCATGGAACCGGTATCCGGCAAAAAGAAGGGTTTGGAAAAGGATGGTTTTTAAAAAGGGTCAGCCCGGCGAACCGGGCTGACAGGCGGGGAAATGGTTCAGGCCGGCAGGACGGAGGCGCCCATCAGCGCCTCGTCAATGGCGCGTGCCACCTGACGACCCTCGCGGATGGCCCAGACGACCAGCGACTGGCCGCGGCGCACGTCGCCTGCCGCCCAGAGCTTATCGACGGAGGTTTTGTAGTCGCGCTCATTGGCGAT
This sequence comes from Neorhizobium sp. PAMB6716, assembly GCF_058242805.1. NCBI lineage: Bacteria > Pseudomonadati > Pseudomonadota > Alphaproteobacteria > Hyphomicrobiales > Rhizobiaceae > Neorhizobium > Neorhizobium sp. PAMB6716. Next base: position 354,970 of record NZ_CM177835.1, on the reverse strand, counting down.
GACGTTGGTCGAGCCGCGACGGTCGACATTCAGCGCCAGCTTGCCTTCCATTTCGGAGAGCACGCCGTCCGTTGCCGGGCCGGAGAAACCGATGGCGATGAAGGCAAGATCGGCCTTGATGATGAAATCGGTGCCGGCAATCGGCTTGCGGCGCTCGTCCACCTGGCAGCAGCGCACGCCGGTCAGCTGACCGTCCTCACCGACGAATTCCAGCGTTGCCACCTGAAACTCGCGGTTTGCGCCTTCGGCCTGCGAAGACGAGGTGCGCATCTTCGTGGCCCAGAACGGCCAGACGGCAAGCTTGTCTTCCTTTTCCGGCGGCATCGGGCGGATGTCGAGCTGGGTGACCTTCACGGCGCCCTGGCGAAACGCCGTGCCGACGCAGTCCGACGCCGTATCGCCACCGCCGACGACGACGACATGTTTTGCACCGGCAAGGATCGGCTCCGACGGCCAACCGACGCTGTCGATGTTTTCGCGGCCAACGCGGCGGTTCTGCTGCACGAGATAGGGCATCGCATCGTAGACGCCGTGCAGGTCGACGCCTGGAATGCCGGCCGGACGCGGGGTTTCCGATCCGCCGCAATAAACCACGGCGTCATGCTCGTCGATGAGCTGCTGCATGGGCAGGTCGACGCCGATATTGACGCCGCAATGGAAGGTTACGCCCTCGCCCTTGATCTGCTCGACGCGGCGATCGATGAAATTCTTCTCCATCTTGAAGTCCGGAATGCCGTAGCGCAGCAGCCCGCCGGGCTTGGACTCGCGCTCATAGACATGCACTTCATGGCCGGCGCGGCCAAGCTGCTGGGCAGCGGCAAGTCCTGCAGGACCCGAGCCGATGACAGCAACCTTCTTGCCGGTGTGGATGGTGGCCGGCTGCGGCGCGATGAAACCAAGCTCATAAGCCTTGTCGGCAATCGCCTGCTCGACCGTCTTGATGGCGACGGGCGCATCTTCCAGGTTCAGCGTGCAGGCTTCCTCGCACGGCGCCGGGCAGACGCGGCCGGTGAATTCCGGAAAATTGTTGGTGGAATGGAGGTTGCGGATCGCCTCCTCCCACTTGTTGTTATAAACGAGATCATTCCAGTCCGGGATCTGGTTATGAACAGGACATCCGGTCGGGCCATGGCAATAGGGAATGCCACAGTCCATGCAGCGCGCGGCCTGCTTTTGCACTTCCGGTTCCGACATGGGGATCGTGAACTCGCGAAAATGGCGAATGCGGTCAGACGCCGGCTGGTACTTTGCCACCTGCCGGTCGATTTCCATGAAACCCGTAACCTTGCCCATGTTTCATCCCTCAATCTTCGCCGCTAGCGCAGCCATTTACTCAACAGGTCTCGCCGTCTCGGGCCCGGTATCATCTTCCCAATCACCGAATGGGCTGAACCTGGAACTCATAGCCTCACGTGCTGTCTGCTCCGCAGGATGGACAGATATTATTCCGTCCTTCTCCTGTCGGATGATGATCTTGTCCCCCTCAAGGAAGAAGTCATCGGGAATAGCAACGAGACGACGCTTACCCTCTCTGATGATTTCGCTTTCGCGTTCTTTTGGTAGTGGTCCCATGGGCGCCTCCATCATGAGCTTAAGCTCATAACACAAGGCGCCCACAGTTGAACTATTCCGCCGCAACGCCCATGCGCATGCGTTCCATTTCCTCAAGCGCACGACGGTATTCCACCGGCATGACCTTGCGGAATTTCGGGCGGTATTCCGTCCAGCGGTCCAGGATCTCCTTGGCCCGGTTGGAGCCGGTGTAGTGGAGATGGTTGGAAATCATCTGGTAAAGGCGTTCCTCGTCGTGGCGCGTCATGTCTTCCGACACGTCAACGCGGCCCTTGTGCATGAGGTCGCCGCCGTGATGGTGCAGCTTCTCCAGCATGTCGTCCTCTTCCGGCACCGGCTCAAGTTCCACCATCGCCATGTTGCAGCGCTTGGCGAAATCGCCGGTTTCATCGAGAACATAGGCGACGCCGCCGGACATGCCGGCTGCAAAGTTGCGGCCGGTTTCGCCGAGGACCACCACGATGCCGCCCGTCATGTATTCGCAGCCGTGGTCACCCACGCCTTCGACAACGGCAATCGCACCGGAGTTGCGCACGGCAAAGCGTTCGCCGGCGACGCCGCGGAAATAGCACTCGCCGGTGATCGCACCATAGAGCACCGTGTTGCCGACGATGATCGAATGCTCGGCGGCAAGCCGTGAATTTTCCGGCGGGCGCACGATGATGCGGCCACCCGAGAGCCCCTTGCCGACATAGTCGTTGCCGTCACCCACGAGATCGAACGTGATGCCGCGCGCGAGGAAGGCGCCAAACGACTGGCCGGCCGTGCCACGCAGCGTGACATGGATCGTATCGTCCTTCAGGCCCTTGTGACCCCAGCGCTTGGCAAGTGCGCCAGACAGCATGGCACCGGCGGAACGGTCGACGTTCTTGATCGGCACTTCGAAGACAACCGGCTCCTTGGATTCCAGCGCCGGCAGCGACTTTTCGATCAGCTTGCGATCGAGCACATCGTCGATCGGGTGCTTCTGGCGTTCCGTCCAGAAGGTTGCCGCCTTCGGCGCGTCGACCTTGTGGAAGATCTTTGAGAAGTCCAGACCCTTCGACTTCCAGTGGGCGATCATCTCGTCCTTTTCCAGAAGCTCGGAAGCGCCGATGATCTCATCGAGACGGCTGTAGCCGAGCGATGCCAGCATTTCACGCACTTCTTCAGCGACGAAGAAGAAGTAGTTGATGACATGCTCGGGCGTGCCCTTGAAGCGCTTGCGCAGAACCGGGTCCTGGGTGGCAACGCCAACGGGGCAGGTGTTCAGATGGCACTTGCGCATCATGATGCAGCCGGCGGCAATCAGGGGAGCCGTCGCAAAGCCGAACTCGTCAGCCCCCAGAAGCGCGCCGATGATGACATCGCGGCCGGTCTTCAGGCCGCCATCCACCTGCAGCGCGATGCGCGAACGAAGGCCGTTCAGCACCAGCGTCTGCTGCGTTTCGGCAAGGCCGATTTCCCAGGGGGAACCGGCATGCTTCAGCGAGGTGAGCGGCGACGCGCCGGTGCCACCGTCGAAACCGGCCACCGTGATATGATCGGCGCGCGCCTTTGCAACGCCTGCCGCCACCGTGCCGACACCGACTTCAGACACCAGCTTCACCGAGATATCGGCTGTCGGGTTGACGTTTTTCAGGTCGAAGATCAGCTGCGCCAGATCCTCGATCGAATAGATGTCATGGTGCGGCGGCGGCGAGATGAGGCCGACACCCGGCGTGGAATGGCGGGTCTTGGCAACCGTCGCATCCACCTTGTGGCCGGGCAGCTGGCCGCCTTCGCCGGGCTTTGCACCCTGCGCCACCTTGATCTGCAGCATGTCGGCATTGACGAGATATTCCGTGGTCACGCCGAAACGGCCGGAGGCGATCTGCTTGATGGCCGAGCGTTCCGGGTTCTGGTTGCCGTTGGCGAGCGGCAGGTAACGATCGCTTTCCTCGCCACCCTCACCGGTGTTCGACTTGCCGCCGATGCGGTTCATGGCAATCGCAAGCGTCGTATGCGCCTCGCGGGAAATCGAGCCGAAGGACATGGCGCCCGTGGAAAAGCGCTTGACGATATCGACCGCCGGCTCGACCTCATCGACGGAGATCGGCGTGCGGCCGAGCTGTTCGGCGCTCTTCACCTTGAACAGGCCGCGAATGGTGTTCATCCGCAGCGCCGTCTCGTTCATCATCGCGGCAAATTCGCGGTAACGATCCTGGCTGTTGCCGCGCACGGCATGCTGAAGCGAGGCAACCGCATCCGGCGTCCAGGCATGGCTTTCGCCGCGCATGCGATAGGCATATTCGCCGCCTATATCCAGCGTGGTGGCAAGGATCGGGTCCTTGCCGAAGGCCGATGTGTGGCGGGTGACCGTTTCCTCGGCGATTTCATTGAGGCCGATGCCTTCGATGGAGGTGGCGGTGCCGAAGAAATACTTCTCCACCAGTTCCGATGACAGGCCGATCGCATCAAAGATCTGCGCGCCACAATAGGACTGGTAGGTGGAAATGCCCATCTTGGACATGACCTTGAGGATGCCCTTGCCGACCGCCTTGATGTAGCGATAGACGACCTCGCTCGCATCGACTTCCTTCGGAAATTCGCCGCGTGCATGCATATCGGTCAGCGTATCGAAGGCGAGATAGGGGTTGATGGCTTCGGCGCCGAAACCGGCGAGACAGCAGAAATGATGGATCTCGCGCGGCTCGCCCGATTCGACCACGAGGCCAACGGAGGTGCGAAGCCCCTTGCGGATCAGGTGATGGTGAACGGCGGCAGTCGCGAGAAGTGCCGGGATCGCAATACGATCAGGCCCGATCTGGCGGTCCGAGAGCACGATGATGTTATAGCCGCCCTTGACGGCCGCTTCCGCCCGCTCGCAGAGGCGATCGAGCATTTCCGGCATGCCTTCGGCGCCGCGCTCCACATCATAGGTGAAGTCGAGCGTCTTCGTGTCGAAACGGTCTTCCGTGTGGCCGATGGAGCGGATCTTTTCAAGATCGCCGTTGGTGAGGATCGGCTGGCGCACTTCCAGGCGCTTGGCCTTGGCTGCCCCTTCATGATCGAGAATGTTCGGGCGCGGACCGATGAAGGAAACAAGGCTCATCACCAGTTCCTCGCGGATCGGATCGATCGGCGGGTTGGTGACCTGGGCGAAGTTCTGCTTGAAATAGGTGTAAAGCAGTTTTGACTTCGACGACATGGCCGAGATCGGCGTATCGGTGCCCATGGAGCCGATGGCTTCCTGGCCCGTGGTTGCCATCGGCGACATCAGGATGCGGGTGTCTTCCGAGGTGTAGCCAAAAGCCTGCTGGCGATCGAGCAGCGACACGTCGCGGCGCAGCGCGCGCGGCTCCACGGGCTTCAGCTCTTCCAGGATCAGCTGGGTACGGTCGAGCCAGGTGCGATAGGGATGCTTGGTGGCAAGCTCCAGCTTCACTTCCTCGTCGGAAACGATGCGGCCCTTTTCCATGTCGATGAGCAGCATCTTGCCCGGCTGCAGGCGCCACTTCTTGATGATGGTTTCTTCCGGCACCGGGAGAACGCCGGCTTCAGATGCCATGATGATGCGGTCGTCGTCCGTCACGACATACCGGGCGGGACGCAGGCCGTTACGGTCAAGCGTTGCGCCGATCTGGCGGCCATCGGTGAAGGCAACGGCAGCGGGTCCGTCCCACGGCTCCATCAGGGCGGCATGATATTCGTAAAATGCCTTGCGCTCAGGCGACATCGACTGGTTGCCGGCCCAGGCCTCGGGGATCAGCATCATCACCGCATGGGCGAGCGAATAACCACCGCGCACGAGGAATTCGAGCGCGTTGTCAAAGCAGGCCGTATCCGACTGGCCCTCGTAGGAGATCGGCCAGAGCTTGGAGATATCATCGCCGAAGAAGGGCGAGGAGACCGATGCCTGACGCGCCGCCATCCAGTTGACGTTGCCGCGCAGCGTGTTGATTTCGCCGTTATGGGCGACCATGCGATAGGGGTGCGCGAGCTTCCACGACGGGAAGGTGTTGGTGGAAAAACGCTGATGCACGAGGGCAACGGCGCTTTCAAAACGCGGATCGGAGAGATCCTTGTAATAGGCGCCCACCTGATAGGCGAGGAACATGCCCTTGTAGACGATGGTGGAGGACGACAGCGAGACCGGATAGAAGCCGGTTTCCTGGCCGCCGAAGGCATCGTAGATGCGGTTGGAAATCACCTTGCGCAGCAAAAACAGCTTGCGCTCGAAATCATGGTTCGTCGCGGCATCGCGGCCAGCGCCGATGAAGACCTGACAGTGATAGGGTTCGGTCGCGGCAATATCCGGCGCCTTCGACAGCGAGGAATTGTCAACGGGCACATCGCGGAAGCCGAGGAACTGCTGGCCTTCTTCGGCGATGACATCGATCATCACCTTCTTGAAGTGTTCGATCTGCTCAGGCTCTGCCGGCATGAAGATGTGGCCGACGGCATATTCGCCAGCCTTCGGCAGGGTGACGCCCTGCTTTGCCATTTCCTCGCGGAAAAAGCGGTCGGGGATCTGCACCAGAATGCCGGCGCCATCGCCCATCAGCGGATCGGCACCGACGGCACCGCGGTGCGTCAGGTTTTCCAGGATGAACAGGCCGTCCTTGACGATCTGGTGCGACTTGACGCCCTTCATATGGGCGATGAAACCGACGCCGCAGGCATCGTGTTCGTTCTTCGGGTCGTAAAGACCCTGCGCCAGCGGCACGCCGGAGGCGGACAGGCGGCGGAAAGGCATGGCGGCTTTCACGGTTTCGGCCGAGCCGACCGCAGAACCTTCTGGTGCATGAACCTTCGTCATCGTCTTTCCTCCTACAGGCCGCACAAGCGGACAAGGTTGACCGGATTGATGAACCCGTACCCCCGAGCCCACCGTCATCATAGAGGCCACACGCGTAGCGCAGAAGACAGCAACCCTTCAAAAACAAAGGTTAACGGAATTCTGCGCCCTCATCTGGCAAATTAGGACAGCAAGACTGCCCTAATTCTCATTTTCTATGACAGAAATACGGTGATCGCGCAAGGTGGCCGCCACAAAATTCTGAGCGCCATTTCGCCCGAAAATTTCCGGATCGCACACACGCAAGCAATAATATTACGCGTAGGTGAGGATCTTTATCATCTTTCATACCTCAGAAACAGGACCGCACCTCCAACACGGCCAAAACCTATTGATCGCAGTCAGGATCGGCCTAATCTCCGGGCACGAACGGCTGCCGTCGCGTTGTCGTCTCCACGCCCGATCCCATGCTTCTTTGAAAGTCTCAAATCCCATGTTTTTTGCTTCGGACAACTGGGCTGGCGCCCATCATGCCATCAACGAGCGGCTGATGAAGGAATCGACCCGCTTTGCCGCCGCCTATGGCACCAGCGCGCTCGACCAGGCCATCGAGCAACGTTTCAACGAGATTTTTGAGCGCGAGGTATCGGTGTTTTTCGTCGCGACCGGCACGGCAGCCAATTCGCTGTCGCTGGCAAGCCTTGCCAAGCCCGGCGGCGTGACCTTCTGCCATTCCGAGGCGCATGTGATCGAGGACGAATGCGGCGCGCCGGATTTCTTCAGCGGCATGCGCATGTCCCCTGTCGAAGGTTCTGGCGGCAAGATGGACCCCAAGATCCTCGCAAGCCGCATCGCGCGTTATCCGCAGGATGCCGTGCATCACGGCCGGGCCACGGCCGTTACCATGACGCAGGCGACTGAAGTCGGCACGATCTACACGCTTGCCGAAATCGAGGAGATTTCCCGCGTCGCCAAGGCAAACGGCCTGCCGCTGCATATGGATGGCGCCCGTTTTGCCAATGCGCTGGTGCAGCTGGACGTGAGCCCGGCCGAAATGACCTGGAAGCGCGGTGTCGACGTCCTGTCCTTCGGTGGCACGAAGAACGGCTGCTGGTGCGCCGAAGCCATCGTGTTCTTTAATCCTGATACGGCGAAGGAACTGCCCTTCATCCGCAAGCGCTCGGCGCAGTTGTTTTCCAAGTCGCGCTTCATCGCCGCCCAGTTCGAGGCCTATCTGCAGGACGACCTCTGGCTTGGCCTTGCCCGCCACGCCAATGCCATGGCCGACCGCCTGCGCGCCGGCCTTTCCGCTTCAAACAGCGCTCGCCTTGCCTGGGACACCACGTCCAATGAGGTTTTTGCCGTCATTCCGAAGGAGACCGCCAAGGCCGCGGACGCCAAGGGCGCGAAATTCTACGACTGGCTGGAGCCACGCGACATGGCCGAACCGGTGCAGGACGGCGAAATGCTGATCCGCCTCGTCACCAGCTTTGCCACAGAAAAGGAAGACGTCGACGCCTTCCTCGACGTGATCGCCGCCGGCTGAGGCAGTTAAAACCCGCCATCACGCCGCCGCCTGCGGGGTGATGTGCTGCACGATGAGGCTCGACAGCGCCTCCACCAGCGCCTGATCGGCGCCGCGTCGGGCCACCGCGACAAATTCCACATCTTCCAGAACCGGAAGGCGCGCGCCGGTCACCTCGCGAAGGCCTGAGGGCGCCATGCTGCGCGGCTGCACCAGCACGCCCATGCCGGCGCGGGCCGCTGCCGTAAGCCCGCTGAGGCTCGCGCAGGTACAGACGATCCGCCACGGGATTTTTTCCCGGTCCAGCGCATCTTGGGCTGCCTTGCGGGTAATGCTCGGCGGCGGAAAGGCGATGAGCGGCAGCGGCTTATCCTCCTGCAGGCGCACCAGATCCGGATCGCGCGCCAGCCAGACCAGCGGTTCGCGGTAGAGAAACCGCCCATGGGTTTCCCCCGGATGGCGCTTGGCAAGCACGAGGTCGAGATCGCCCACCTCCTGCATCTGGGTCAGCGTTGCGCTGAGCGCCACCGTCAGCTCCAGATCGACCAGCGGATAAAGCCGGATGAAATCCTCCAAAATGCCGGTGAGCCGGTTTGCCACCACATCCTCGGAAACGCCGAGCCGCAGGCGCCCGCGCAGCCGGGTTTGCGAAAACAGCGACATCACCCTTCGGTTCATATCCAGCATGCCGCGCGCATAACCGATCAGCGCCTCCCCCTCCGCCGTCAGCTTCACCTGATGCGTCGTACGGTCGATCAACTGGCGCCCGAGCGCCTTTTCCAATCGCTGGATATGCTGGCTGATGGTGGACTGGCCAAGCCCGAGACGCTCGGCCGCCAGCGTAAAACTGCCGGTCTGCTGCAGCATGACGAAGCTCGAGAGGTGGGTGAGGTTCAGCATTTATCGCGATCCGTGATAACTGTTAGTGTTTGCATCTTGCTTCATGATGAGCGAGACGTAAATCCTCATTGCACGATAGGATGCCCCATGAGCCGTTTTCTGCCGGATCGTTTCACCCTGATGCTGGTGACGACGGTCATCATCGCTTCGCTTCTGCCGGCAAAGGGTGATTTCGCCGAATATTTCGGTGTCGCCACCGATTGCGCCATCGCTCTTCTGTTTTTCCTGCATGGCGCGCGCCTGTCGCGGGATGTGGTGGTGGCCGGCGTGCTGCACTGGCGCCTGCACCTCACCATTCTCGCCGTCACCTATGCGATCTTTCCGCTGCTCGGGCTTGCCGCCGGCTTTATTCCCGGCGAAATCCTGAAGCCGGAGCTTTATGTCGGCATCCTCTTTCTCTGCGTGCTGCCATCCACCGTGCAGTCGTCGATCGCCTTTACTTCAATTGCTGGCGGCAATGTGCCGGCCGCGATCTGCTCGGCATCCGCCTCCAACCTGTTCGGCATGTTTTTGACGCCGCTGCTCGTCGGCCTGCTGATGACGACAAGCGGCACCTCCGGCTTTTCGCTGGATGCGCTGGAAACCATCCTTCTCCAGCTTCTCGCCCCGTTCATCCTCGGCCAGCTGCTGGAGCCGTGGATCGGCAAATGGATCCGGGCGCGCAAAAAACTGCTGATGCCTGTCGATCGTGGCTCGATCCTGATGGTGGTTTATCTCGCCTTTTCCGAATCGGTGAACGAAGGTCTGTGGCAGACCTTTTCCATCACCGATATCGGCGTGGTGATCGCGCTTGATGCAGTGCTGCTCGCCATTGTTCTTTCCATCACCATGTTCGGCAGCCGGCTTCTGGGCTTCAACAAGCAGGATGAGATCACCATCACCTTCTGCGGCTCGAAGAAAAGCCTTGCCTCCGGCGTTCCGATGGCCGGCGCCATCTTTGCCGGCCAGAGCATCGGCGCCATCGTTTTGCCGCTGATGCTGTTCCACCAGATCCAGCTGATGGTCTGCGCCGTCATTGCCCAGAAATACGCAACAAGACAGAAAGCCGTGAGCGTCGACATGGCCGTCGATCCCGCCAAGGTGTGACCGTCGGCCGGACTTTCGCAGCTATGTTACGCCCATAGCAAAAAGGCCCCTCCCGTCTGGGAGAGGCCCTCACAAAATCCACTAATCGGGAACGTGTGGATCAGTTGACCTGCTGCGGAGCCGGCTGGGCCTCGATGGTCTTCGGGGCATCCACCACGTCGGCGGCAATCGCGATGCGACGGGGCTTTAGCGTTTCCGGAATATTGCGCAGAAGATCGATGTGCAGAAGACCGTTCTTCAGCGAGGCGGCCTGCACTTCCACATGGTCTGCCAGCTGGAAGCGACGCTCGAAGGCGCGCTTGGCAATGCCGCGATAGAGATATTCGCTCTTTTCCGCACCCTCTTCCTCGGACTTTTCACCCTTCACGGTCAGCACATTGGCATGGGCCTCGATGCTAAGTTCGGTTTCATCGAAACCGGCCACGGCCATGGTCACGCGGTAGGTGGTCTCACCGGTGCGTTCGATGTTGTAGGGCGGATAGGTCTGGGCCTGCTCAGGCTGGCTCACGCCATCGAGCATGGAAAAGAGACGGTCGAAACCGACGGTGGAGCGATAGAGCGGCGAAAAATCGACGTGACGCATGATGTCCTCCTTGAAGCGACGTTTGCGAAGTTTTGTCTGGAGGCGGCACCCCGTTCTGGCGGTGCCACCCTTGGGTTACGGACCCGTTTGGCGTCCGTGACAGACAGATGGGAGTTGCAAAATTCCGCTTCAAGACCTTCGCGTTTGAAAAAATGGGAGAGGCCCCGGCCGCCGGATTTGTCCCTGAATGGCGGGTGAACGACCGGTTCCGGCAGCGTTCAGGCGCAGTCTTGCATAAAGGCGGCAACCGGACGGATCTGCCTCCGGCCACTGAAGTCACGTCCCTTCTCTTCAGTGTCATTTGGTCGGGGCCGGCGATCCGGCTCCGGCTTTTTTCTTTGACGCGCGCAGCGCAAGATCCTATCGCTTGCTCATGCAGCCTGCCCGATGGTTCGCAAGCCCGGTGGTTTGCACGCACAGACATCCGGCAGCCGGTTGAAGCAGACAAGCGACCCTTGCCGCGTCCGTGCCGGCGCGCGTCGCATAGCAAGGCGACACCCGATGGACGACATCCTCTTTTCCACACCCGGCAATCCCGTTCCGGAAAACCACACAGCCGGTTTTTTCGAAGGCCATCGCGGCACGCGACTGCGTTACGCCCTGTTTCGCTCGGATGTCTCGCCGGCACGCGGCACCGTGGTGCTGGTTCAGGGCCGCAACGAGTTCATCGAGAAATATTACGAGACGATCCGCGATCTCAACGCGCAAGGGCTGTGGGTGGCGACCTACGATCTACGTGGCCAGGGCGGTTCGGAGCGGCTGCTGAAAGAGGTTCGCAAGGGCCATGTGCGCCGCTTTGCCGATTATGAGCGGGATCTGGAACTGTTTCTCGAAAAGATCGTGCTGCCGGATGCCCGCCTACCCTTCTTCCTGATCGCCCATTCCACCGGCGCGCTGATTGCACTTTCGGCGGCCCCTCGCCTGCAGAACCGCATCGACCGCATGGCGCTGGCCGCCCCTTATGTGGCGCTGACCGGCCAATCGCTTCCCGAGCCCTGGATCCGGCGGCTTTCGACGCTCCTCTCCACCCTTGGCTTCGGAGCAAGGACGCTCGGCGCGGACCGCAGCCGACGCCCGTTTCAAAACAACCCGCTGACATCGGACCGGCAGCGCTTTGACCGCAATGCCGAAATGATTGCCGCACGGCCGGATCTGACCATCGGCCCACCGACGGCCCGCTGGCTGTACGAGACGCTGAAAACGGCAGGCCGCGTCTCGGCCCAGGCGCACTTAACAAAAATCACCATACCGACACTGCTGATCGCGCCGATGCTGGATGGCGTCGTGCCCTATCTGGCGCAGGAGCGGCTGTCGCGCAATTTTCGCGCCGGACAATTGATCACCATCACCGGCGCCCGCCACGAGATCTTTCAGGAGCGCGACATTTTTCGCGCTCAGGCTCTGGCGGCCATCCAGGCCTTTATGCCCGGCAGCGAACCGATGCCGGAGTTTTCCGAATCGGCCGCCTGATCTGCCCGCTTACGTCAGATAGGCGATCGCCTCTTCATAAACGGCGCGGCTACCTGCGGCGATAATGCTACCGCCCGCTTCCGGCCGGCCGCCCTCCCAGGTGGTGATGATGCCGCCGGCCTGCTCGATGATCGCAATCAGCGCACCGACGTCATAAGGCTTCAGGTTGTTTTCGATGACGAGATCGATGTGGCCAGCCGCCAGCAGCGTGTAGGCATAACAATCCATCCCGTAGCGGAACAGTTGCACCTTTTCCTCAACGGCACGGTAGCGCTTGAGGTCATCGCCCTCGAAGATGTGCGGCGAGGTGGTAAACAGCGTCGCATTGGCAAGTGTCGCGCAATCGCGCGTGCGGATCTGCCGCTCGCCATCGGGGCCGCGATACCAGGCGTTGTTGCCATCGGCGAAATAACGCTCGCCGGTAAACGGCTGATCCATCAAGCCCATCACGCTGCGACCGTTTGAATAAAACCCGATCAGCGTGCCCCAGGAGGGAACGCCGGAAATGAAGGCGCGGGTGCCGTCGATCGGATCGATGACCCAGACATGCTCGCGGTCGAGCCCAACCGATTCGTGCTCTTCGCCCAGCACGCCGTGATCTGGAAAACTCGCGGTGATGAGATCACGGATGGCGGTTTCAGCGGCGCGATCCGCCTCCGTCACCGGATCGAACCCGCCTGAGAGCTTGTTTGCAACAAGCGTTCCAGTGCGAAAGCGCGGCAGGGTTTCGCGGCGTGCGGCATCGGCAAGGGCATCGAAAAAGGCGCGGTCAGGCAGCATGGGACATCCCGTTCTTGAAGCGATCCATCCTTTCTAGCCGAACGTTGCTGCCGGGCAAGGCTGATCTGTCAAAAGGCACCTGCCTTACAATTAATCACGAACAATAAATGCTTGACAATTGAGCAGTATCGCGGCAAAGTCACTCTCGCAGTCTTCGGACTGTAAATACCCTCCTTGGGTGTTTCCTCCCTAGACTTAGCCGCGCCCGTAGGCGCGGTTTTTTTTGGCCACACGTTAGCCGCAGGCGTGCAAAGGCCTGAAGGAACAGCGCAGGGGTTGCGGAAAAAGAAGTAGGAAAAGCGAGGCCTATTCGGCCGCCAGCGCCGCATCGACGCTGAAACCGACGGAAAATTCCACCATCTGGCGCATGAAGGTGGAGAGCGCGCCGGCAATCAGATCAAAATCCGGCCGCCGCTGCAATGTCACCTCATCCACGTAAAGCGCACGGTTGACCTCGATCTGCAGCGCATGCAGGCCGCGCACCGGGCGCCCGTAATGTTCGGTGATGAAACCGCCCGCATAGGGTTTGTTGCGCACGGCGTTAAAGCCCATGTCTTCGAGAAAATGCAGCGCCGCGCGTGACAGTTCGGCCGATGCGCTGGTGCCGTAACGGTCCCCGATGATGAAATCCGGGCGCACATCCGAGCCCGCAAGCCGGATCGTGCCCGGCATGGAATGGCAATCGATGAGGATCGCCAGACCAAAACGCGCATGGGTGCGCGCAATCAGCCGGCGAAGGCAGGCGTGGTAGGGTTTGTAGATGGTTTCGATGCGTGACAGCGCCTCATCCACCGAAAGCCGGCGCGCATAGATCTCCATGTTTTCGGCAACGATGCGCGGCACGGTGCCAAGGCCGCCCGCCACCCGCATGGAACCGATATTGGCATAGGATGGCAGCGCGCCATCAAACATGCGCGGGTCGAGTTCATAGGGCTCGCGATTGACATCGAGATAGGCGCGGGGAAAATTTGCCACAAGAAACGGCGCACCCAGCATGGTCGCATCGGCAAACAGCTCATCGACATAATGATCTTCCGAGCGGCGGATGCCGATCTGGTCGAGACGTGAAGCCTTCAGAAACTCTGCCGGATACTGGCGCCCGCTATGGGGAGAGTTGAACACGAAGGGAATTGTCTGCGTGTCAGGCTCGCGTACCTCGAAGGGGTCAAAATCGCCCGTCACCCAATCCATCTGCCCTTTACCATGCCGTGAACTTGTCTTAACCCCATGTTGCCAGTTGCCAGCAGTGAAGTCCATACTATCTACAACCACGCCCATGGACGTTGTCGCCGCGCGCATTCACAGGTTTTTTACTGCGGATCCGTAAGGTGCAGAACCTCCGAACCATGAGAAACCATAAACGGTCCTGATGATGCAAAAAATCCTTCTTGCCGAAGATGATAACGATATGCGCCGCTTCCTGGTTAAGGCGCTGGAAAAGGCCGGCTACAAGGTGGCGTCCTTCGACAATGGCGCAAGCGCCTATGACCGGCTGCGCGAAGAACCGTTTTCGCTGCTGCTCACCGACATCGTCATGCCCGAGATGGACGGCATCGAACTGGCACGCCGCGCCACCGAACTCGATCCGGACCTCAAGGTGATGTTCATCACCGGCTTTGCCGCCGTGGCGCTGAATTCCGATTCGAAGGCCCCGAAGGATGCCAAGGTGCTGTCCAAGCCCTTCCACCTGCGCGATCTTGTGGACGAAGTGAACAAGCTTCTGGCCGCCTGAGCCGGGATTCCGGGCTTCCGGAAGCGACTGTCAAAAAACAGTCATGACCGGCGAAAAAAGCGGTTGACGGACAGAGCCTGTTATGGTCTATGCCGCGTCACGGAAGGGCGTGTAGCTCAGCGGGAGAGCACTACGTTGACATCGTAGGGGTCACAGGTTCAATCCCTGTCACGCCCACCATTCCATTCTAAACGTTGAGAAATCCGCTTCGGCGGATTTCTCCGTTTTAGGGCTCTCGACGGATTTTCATCGCCTTCTTTCTCCGCCTGTTAGCCGGCCGCCCTGTCGGCAAAAAAGCACCGCTGCTCGGTGCCGCCGCTTGCCCTTCAGCACCGTCTTTGAAACTTATCCACAGGGTGAAGCCCCACCTTTCACATCCGCTGCGAGAATGCCGGGGATGCATTTTTCCATCGGCTGCCTATCTCTTGCTCATCAACCACCTGCCATGGGAGCGAGACGATGGGACTTTTTGATAGCCTGATGGGACATGGATCCAAGGTCGATCCTGCCGATCTTGCCAAACGCCTCGATGGCGTGCTGATCGATGGCGAGGCGCCGCAACTGGCATTTCGCATCGTGCGGGATTTTTTCGTCTTCACCCAGCACCGGCTGATCCTTGTGGATATCCAGGGCATGACCGGCAGCAAGGTCGAGTATACCAGCGTGCCCTACCGCGCCATCACACGCTTTTCGGTGGAAACCGCCGGCACGTTTGATCTCGAATCGGAACTGCGGATCTGGGTCTCGGGAAGTGCGACCCCGATCCAGCGGACGCTTGGCAAGGGAAGCAACGTGCGCGGTATCCAGCGGGCGCTTGCCACCGGCGTCTGCCGTTAAATGGCTTCACCGGCTCCGCCCTCCCCTTCAAGCCCTATTGCCTGATCGGGGCGCACGCGTTCCCAGGTAAAAGTCCGGCCGTGTTCCGAGACTGCTTGAGAACTTCTCTTCACAATTGCGTTAACACCTCCTCCACTCGGAAACAGACTCGTCATTCGTGTCGTTCTACCACTGTACAACTTTAAAAAGTGGAGGAGAAAATGCAAAAATTCATGAGTGTACTGTTGGTCAGTGCCGCTTTTGCTGCACCTTTGCCATACCAGTCTTTCGCACAGGATATCGGCGTCTCCGTTGGCGGCATCAGCGCCGGCGTTGATGTGAACACGAGCAATGGCGTGGGTGTTGGAGCCGACGTGTCTGCTGGCGGCAGCAATGGCGTTAACGCCAGCGCGGATGCAAATGTCGGCGGCGGAAGCGTTGCCGGCGCCGATGTCAACGCCTCGGTTGGCGGCAGCAATGGCGTGAACGCCGGGGCCGATGCCAATGTTGGCGGCGGAAGCGGCATTGACGCGGGCGCCACAGCCTCCATCGGCGGCAGCCGCGGCGTTAATGCCGATGTTGGCGTCGGTGTCGGTGGCGGACGCGGCGTTGACGTGGATGCAAATGTCGGGATCGGAGGCACGCGGCCCGGCGGCGGCAACCCGGGCGGTAATCCCGGCGGCAACCCGGGCGCCAATCCAGGGAATGGCACTCCGGGCAACGGTAGCCCCGGAAGCCTGACGCCCGCCCAGATGCAGACGCTGCGCAATATGTCGGGCGACGAGCGCCGGCAGATGATGGTGCGCTGCGCCACCATCAACGCATCAAGCTATGATGCGGCACTGGTCAATCTCTGTCGCCTGCTACGCCAGACAGCGTCGCGCTGATCCGCAACAGCTTGAAGGCATACACTAAAGAACAAGGGCGGGCCGGATCTCAGGCTCGCCCTTGTCGATTGTTACTCTCCTCATGCCTTGAGAGGCTATCCTGGAGACATTACCAGCGGTCACCACCCCAGTGCCGCGGTGGCGGGCCCCAATCGCCCCGTGGCGGTGGGCCCCAATCGCCACGCGGGCGATGACGGGGTGGCGGCGGTCCCCAGCCCCAGTCGGGCGGTGGCGGGCGGTAGTAGCGCGGCGGCGGCGGACCGCGACGCGGCACACATTCGCCCCAGCGGGTCAGGCGCCAGCCGCGACCGCAGGCATAATCCACCTTCTGGACCAGACCGGGCTCAAAAGCCTGCTGTTGCGTGAAGGAAAACGAAGACGGCAGGGGCTGGGCAAAGCTCGTGCCCGTGCCCGTCAGGGCCGGTACGGTGGCAAGTGCGGCAGCAAGAATAAGGGCCTTCATGGTCATCTACCTCGTGTCAGTCGACGGGCAGAGAATTGAGCCGGCCGCCTGAACCTTCGCTGAATCCTCCATTCATCCTTCATCGGGCCTGCAGATGTTACAAACGGGCGGAAAACTGGCGGCCAACGTATGATTTTCATGAAAAACGTTTATGGCGGCCTCGAATTCGACGGAAATCGCCTAGCTATGACTGGAACCGCGAGAAGAGCTTGAAACCCGGACAGGACTTGTGCTTTGACCCGCCCGCGAAGCGTGGCGGAAAACCGGCGACACAGCCGCAACTGATTGCCATCAGGCAGAAGACCCATGCAGGAGGGCGAACAGCCCGATGAAGACGCTCTCCACCGCATCGTTTATCCGTCTGGTCCAGACCTGGACAAAACTTGCCAAGAAAAAGGCCTTTGCCCGCGGCAGCGAAATCGGCCTGGTGCTGTCCGCCATGGTGATCGGGCTTGCCGCGGGTGCCGCCGTCAGTGGCATGAGCTGGATTTCACGCAGCCTGCACAGCCTGATCTTCGGCATCACAATGGGGGATTGGCTGAGTTCCTCGACCATCGAAAACAAGCTGATCGTGCTCGCCGCCCCCATTGCCGGCGGTGTGCTTCTCGGCATCGTCCTCTTTATCCTCGCCAAACGGCGCAAGCGCGCCATCATCGACCCCATCGAGGCAAACGCGCTTTATGGCGGGCGCATTTCGCTGACCGACAGCATTATCGTTGCCGGCCAGAACCTCATCTCCAACGGCTTTGGCGCCTCTGTGGGGCTGGAGGCCGGTTATACGCAGCTTTCCGCGGGCATTGCCTCCAAGCTCGGCACCAAACTCAATCTGCGGCGCGAGGACATGCGCATCCTCGTTGGCTGCGGGGCAGCCGGCGCCATTGCCGCTGCCTTCAATGCGCCGCTGACCGGCGCCTTCTACGCCTTCGAGCTGATCATCGGCACCTACAGCATGGTGGCGCTGGCGCCCGTCGTGGTGGCCGCCATTATCGCAACCTTTGCGGCGCGTGCCTTTTCCGGCAACAGCTTTATCATCGAAGTCGGTGAGATCGGCATCATCACACCGGCAGACTACGTGCCGGCCATTGCACTCGGCGCCATCTGCGCCGGCGTCGGCATCCTCATCATGCAGGGCGTTGCCCTGGTCGAGGAGATGGCGCGCAAAAGCTCGTTGCCACCTTACGTGCGTCCGGCGCTCGGCGGCATTGTCGTCGGGCTTCTGGCGATGATCACGCCACAGGTTCTGTCTGCCGGCCATGGCGCGCTGCACCTCAACCTCGACAGCGAGGCCCCGGCAAAAATCCTCATTGGCATCCTGCTCTTGAAATCGCTGGCCTCTGCCGTCTCCATCGGCTCCGGCTTTCGCGGCGGCCTGTTTTTTGCGTCGCTGTTCATGGGTTCGCTGATCGGCAAGATCTTTGGCACGCCGGCCGATTTTATCACCACCGGCACGCTGACGCCCACCGTCCTTGCCGTCGTCGGCATGAGTTCGCTGGCCGTTGCCATCATCGGCGGGCCGCTCACCATGACGTTTCTGGCGCTCGAAATCACCGCCGATTTTCCGATCACGGCGCTGGTTCTGGCGGCCGTCATCACCTCGTCGCTCGTCGTTCGCAACACATTCGGTTATTCCTTTGCCACCTGGCGTTTTCACCTGCGCGGCGAAAGCATCCGCAGCGCCCATGACGTCGGCTGGATCCGCAACCTCACGGTGGACAAGTTGATGCGCGCGGATGTGAAATGCGCAAAACTCGGCACCTCGCTTGCGGAATTTCGCGAGGCGTTTCCGCTGGGCTCGGCCAAGCGCGTCATCCTGCTCGACGACCAGGATCGTTATGCCGGCCTGATCTCGCTGCCGGATATCTATGCCGATGAGGCCGATGTTGCCCAGCCACGCACCGATGTCGCGGATTTCATCAGCCACAAGAACGATTTCCTGCTGCCGCAGATGAATGCCAAACAGGCCGCCGAAATCTTCGACCAGGCCCGCGCCGAAGCGCTGCCTGTGATCAACAACCTCATCGAGCGGCGGGTTCTCGGCCAGCTCAGCGAAGCCCATACCCTGCGCCGCTACAGCGAAGAACTGGACCGCCGCCGCCGCGAGGCCGTGGGCGAGGTCTGAAACTTCGGCGCGCCGACCGCCACATTGTCTCTCATTCCGCCACGCCCATGAAAAAAGGCACCGGATTGCTCCGGTGCCCGTTCGTCATGAAAAGTCTTGGGGTAAGAAAGCTTATGCAGCGTTCTTGGCGTAATCGGCAGTCGGTACTTCGGCGATCGTCTTCAGAACGACCGAAGCGATCTGGTAAGGGCAGCCCTGCGAATTCGGGCGGCGGTCTTCCAGGTAACCCTTGTAACCGTTGTTGACGAAGGAATGCGGAACGCGGATCGAGGCACCACGGTCAGCAACGCCGTAGGAGAACTTGTTCCACGGAGCGGTTTCGTGCTTGCCGGTCAGGCGCAGGTGGTTGTCCGGACCGTAGACGGCGATATGCTCTTCCCAGTTCTTGGCAAAAGCGGCCATGAGGGCTTCGAAATACTCCTTGCCGCCAACTTCGCGCAGGAAGGTGGTGGAGAAGTTGCAGTGCATGCCCGAGCCGTTCCAGTCGGTATCGCCGAGCGGCTTGCAATGGAATTCGACGTCGATGCCGTACTGTTCGCAAAGGCGCAGCAGCAGGTAACGGGCGATCCAGATCTGGTCGGCGGCGCGCTTGGAGCCCTTGCCGAAAATCTGGAATTCCCACTGGCCCTTGGCCACTTCGGCATTGATGCCTTCGTGGTTGATGCCGGCAGCAAGGCACAGATCCAGGTGCTCTTCAACGATTTCGCGGGCAACCGAACCGACGTTCTTGTAGCCGACGCCCGTGTAATACGGACCCTGCGGAGCGGGATAACCCTGTTCCGGGAAGCCGAGCGGACGACCGTTTTCGTAGAAGAAATATTCCTGTTCGAAACCGAACCAGGCGCCTTCGTCGTCAAGGATCGTGGCGCGGCTGTTGGTTGCATGCGGCGTGACGCCATCGGGCATCATGACTTCGCACATGACCAGCGCACCGTTGGTGCGGGCCGGATCGGGATAGATGGCGACGGGCTTCAGGACGCAATCGGAGCTATGACCTTCGGCCTGCATGGTGGACGAACCGTCAAAACCCCAGAGCGGCAGCTGCTCCAGCGTCGGGAATTCGTCGAATTCCTTGATCTGCGTCTTGCCACGAAGATTGGCGACCGGCTTGTAACCATCGAGCCAAATATACTCGAGCTTGTATTTCGTCATAGTCATCTCTCGTTTCTATGCTGCGAGGTGTGAGCACATCCCGCGCCAGGGCACCACATCATGGGCGCCACCGCCGGGACTGTCAGAGGAAATGCATATTGCGTGCCAGTTGACGGCATCGGCCGCGTTTTGCGGTTTTCGAGGCCCGCACCATGCCGATTGCCGGCGCGATCCTGGTAGGCGACAGGGGCTTTCTGCCCCCGCTCCGGGGAACCGCAGGCACTGCGCCGTGTTGAAGGGAAAGGGTCGGGGTGCGCGCAACAGCCGCTCCGCCCTCATTCCTCAGTCCTCACTTATCACAGTTGCCAAATGTCCAGATTCTAGGCATAATGCATAAAATTAGACCACCAAAAAGATGCAAAATAATGCATCGTGATCGAAATTTAGGCATAATCGCCTTTTGGAATGGAAGAATGTACAAAGGATAAGACCATGGCCACGGCAATCGAACCCACCACTGCGCAGATCATTCCCTTCCCCGTTGGCGGCGTCCGCCGACTGCGTGAGCGCAACCAGCGTCCCGAGGTCAAGCTCGAGGCTGAGGCTGCCCACCACACGGATCTCGCGTTCGGCGGTTGCTGGTATCATGAAGAAGCCATCTCTGGCCCGACCCCTCCGACCGGCAAG
Source organism: Neorhizobium sp. PAMB6716 (assembly GCF_058242805.1). Classification (NCBI taxonomy): domain Bacteria; kingdom Pseudomonadati; phylum Pseudomonadota; class Alphaproteobacteria; order Hyphomicrobiales; family Rhizobiaceae; genus Neorhizobium; species Neorhizobium sp. PAMB6716. The sequence continues at coordinate 334,499 of NZ_CM177835.1, read as the reverse complement.
CTCAGCTGAGCACATTTGCACATCCGACAGGCACTTGAGCGCAAATATTGTGCGAAAGCCTTTTGATTGGGCATTTCGCACGCAATGCCCGCTTCCACGGTTCCGGGTCGCTCCCACAAGCGCCTGATATTAGGGCAGCCAGAAACATAAAAGGGCAGGAAATCAAGATCTTCGCACCATACAGCCGGGATCTTGTGAAAGGCCTTGGTGTGAAAACAACCATTATGGCCTGCCGTTTCGGAATCATCTTGCACTTTGCTTTGGCAAGGCGCGCCCGCTTTGCGGGATAAGCGCCGAAGTGCCTTGCTTTCTTCTCCTGCATTGCACAAACTCCGGCCCTTCATGCGCGCCGGGTCCATCTGAAGGGGCCCGACTAGGAGTTCCATGTCGATCAAGGCCAGCATTTATCACCTGACGCATTATAAATATGACAGGCCGGTCCGCCTCGGGCCGCAGATCATTCGCTTGAAACCGGCCGCGCATTCCAGAACGCGCGTGATCAGTCACTCGCTCAAGGTTTCGCCGGCGAACCATTTCGTCAATCTTCAGCAGGACCCTTACGGCAATTATCTTGCCCGCTACGTTTTTCCAGAACCGGTGACGGAACTGAAGATCGAAGTCGATCTCGTTGCCGACATGACGGTCTACAATCCGTTCGATTTCTTCGTAGAAGAAGAGGCCAGCCGCTGGCCCTTCGATTATCCGGAAGATCTCGTCGAGGATCTCTCCATCTACCGCAAGCCGGAACCGGCAGGCCCGCTGCTCTCGGCCTTCATGAAAACGGTGGACTGGTCACCGGATCAGCCGACCGTTGATATGGTGGTTGGCCTCAACGCCCGCCTGCAGCGCGATATCGGTTATGTCATCCGCATGGAGCCCGGCGTGCAGACGCCGGAAAAGACGCTGGAGACGGCGCTCGGATCGTGCCGCGATACAAGCTGGCTGCTGGTGCAGGTGCTGCGCCATCTCGGTCTTGCCGCTCGTTTCGTCTCCGGTTACCTCATCCAGCTGACGCCGGACCTGAAGGCGCTTGACGGCCCCTCCGGCACGGAAGTGGATTTCACCGACTTGCATGCCTGGGCGGAAGTCTATCTTCCCGGCGCCGGCTGGATCGGCCTTGACCCGACCTCCGGGCTTTTGACCGGCGAAAGCCACATTCCGCTCGCCGCCACCCCGCATTTCCGCAATGCCGCGCCGATTTCCGGCGGTTATTTCGGTGAAGCCGAGACCGCGTTCGAATTCGACATGCGCGTCACGCGCGTCGCCGAACATCCGCGCATCACCAAGCCGTTTTCCGAGGAAAGCTGGCAGGCGCTCGACACGCTCGGCCGCAAGGTGGATCAGGTGCTGGCGGCTGAAGATGTGCGGCTTACCATGGGTGGCGAACCGACTTTCGTCTCCATCGACGATTTCCAGTCGGAGGAATGGAATACGGCAGCCGTTGGCCCGACCAAACGCGACAAGGCCGATATCCTCATCCGCAAGCTGCGCGAACGTTTTGCGCCGGGCGGTTTCCTGCATTACGGCCAGGGCAAGTGGTATCCGGGCGAAAGCCTGCCGCGCTGGACCTTTTCGCTTTATTGGCGCCGTGACGAAAAGCCGATCTGGCGCGATCCCAGCCTGATTGCCGAGGAAGGCCAGGACTACGAGGTGACCGAAGAGGATGCCGGGCGCCTTCTGTCTGCCATTGCCAGCGAACTCGACATTACGCCTGACATGGTGGTGCCGGCCTTCGAGGATCCGGGCGAATGGATTTTGCGTGAGGCAAACCTGCCCGACAATGTCGATCCGGCCAATTCCAAGCTGAAGGACCCGGAAGAGCGCAATCGCCTCGCCCGCGTGTTCGAACGCGGCCTCACCCGCCCCTCCGGGTATGTGCTGCCGGTGCAGGCGTGGAACAGCCGCGCCTCCGGGCCGCGCTGGGTCAGCGAAAAATGGCGCACGCGGCGCGGCCGCGTCTTTCTGGTGCCGGGCGACAGCCCCGTCGGCTATCGCCTGCCGCTGAACGCGCTGCCCTATATCCCGCCCTCGCAATATCCCTATATCAACCCGATGGACCCGAGCATCGAGCGCACACCGCTGCCGGATTTCCACGAGGAACCGACGGCCGAGGGCAAGAAGGAGCGCAAGCTTTCGGCGGCACATTTCGAGCCGACCGCCGAAAATGCGCAGCCGCAACAGCGGGTGAGCGAAGAAATCATCGGTTTTGTGCGCACGGCCATCAGCGTGGAAGCGCGTGACGGGCGCCTTTGCGTCTTCATGCCGCCGACCGTCAGCATCGAGGAATATCTCGATCTGATCGCGTCTGCTGAACGCGCCGCGACCCAGCTTGGCCTTGCCGTCCACATCGAAGGTTATGCGCCGCCGCAGGACGAGCGGCTGAACGTTATCCGCGTCGCTCCCGATCCCGGCGTCATCGAGGTCAACATTCACCCCGCCTCCAACTGGCAGGACTGCGTCGACATCACGACGGCCATCTATGAGGAAGCCCGCCAGAGCAGGCTCGGGGCCGACAAGTTCATGATCGACGGGCGCCATACCGGCACCGGCGGTGGCAACCATGTGGTGGTCGGCGGTGCCAATCCGAATGACAGCCCGTTCCTGCGCCGTCCAGATCTCCTGAAAAGCCTTGTCCTGCACTGGCAGCGCCATCCGGCGCTGTCCTATCTGTTCTCCGGCCTGTTCATCGGCCCGACCAGTCAGGCCCCGCGCATCGATGAGGCCCGCCACGACAGCCTCTACGAACTCGAAATCGCCATGGCGCAGGTGCCCCTGCCCGGCACGGGGCCAGCCCCCCTGCCCTGGCTGGTGGACCGCCTGTTCCGCAATCTTCTGACCGACGTCACCGGCAATACCCACCGCTCGGAAATCTGCATCGACAAGCTGTTTTCGCCGGATGGGCCGACAGGCCGGCTTGGCCTTGTGGAATTCCGTGGTTTCGAAATGCCGCCGAACGCCCGCATGTCGCTGGCCCAGCAACTTCTGGTGCGCGCGCTCATCGCCCGCTTCTGGAAAAACCCGCTGCAGGGCTCCTTCGTGCGCTGGGGCACGGCGCTCGCCGACCGTTTCATGCTACCGCATTACGTCTGGGCGGATTTCATGGACGTGCTCGCGGACTTGAGGCAGAACGGTTTCGATTTCCGCCCGGAATGGTTTGCCGCACAGCTGGAATTCCGCTTCCCCTTCTTCGGCGAGGTGGAATACGAGGGCGTGAAGCTGGAACTGCGCCAGGCGCTGGAACCGTGGAACGTGATGGGCGAACAGGGCGCCATTGGTGGCACCGTACGTTATGTGGATTCCTCCGTGGAACGCCTGCAGGTCACGCTGCAGACGGATAATCCTCAGCGTTACCGGGTTACCTGCAATGGCCGTGCCGTGCCGCTTGCGCCGACAGGCACATCCGGCGTTTCGGTTGCCGGCGTGCGCTTCAAGGCCTGGCAGCCGGCGGCCGGCCTGCATCCGGTTCTCCCGGTCAACACGCCGCTCACCTTCGATATCTATGACACCTGGTCCAGCCGCTCCATCGGCGGTTGCGTTTATCATGTGGCGCATCCGGGCGGACGCAATTACGAGACTTTCCCCGTCAATGGTAACGAGGCGGAGGCCCGCAGGCTTGCGCGCTTTGAACCTTGGGGGCATACGGCTGGCCGTTACGACGTGACGCCAGAACGGGTCTCGCCGGAGTTTCCGCTGACGCTCGACATGCGCCGGCCGATAGGAGTGTGATGTGGCAGTGATCCGGGCGGGCGACCTGAAGGCGCAAAGCGAGGCGATTGGCGAGGATCCCATCCTCGGTTATCGCGCGCTGCCCGGCGTTTCCGACGAAATGCTCGACCGCGACGGTGAGATCCGGCCGGTCTGGCAGACCATGATCGATGCGCTCAGTCGCCTGTCGGAGGCCGAACTGCACGAACGTTTTGCCCGCGCCGATCGTTATCTGCGCGATGCCGGCGTGTTCTACCGGGCCTATGGCCCCAAGGGCAGCGGCGAACGCAGCTGGCCGATCTCGCACGTTCCGGTTCTGATCGACGGCAAGGAGTGGGAAAAGGTCTCCGCGGGCCTTATCCAGCGCGCCGATCTTCTGGAAAAGATCGTCGCCGATATCTACGGTGACAACACGCTGGTGCAGGAGGGCATCCTGCCGCCGGCGCTTGTCGCCAACAATCCGGAATTTTTGCGCCCGCTCGTCGGCGTCAAACCGGCCAATGGACATTACCTGCATTTCTGTTCGTTCGAGATCGGCCGCGGTCCCGATGGCAACTGGTGGGTGCTGGCCGACCGCACGCAGGCGCCCTCCGGTGCCGGTTTTGCGCTCGAAAACCGCGTGGCGACCACGCGCGCCTTCTCCGACATTTATGGCGAAACCCATGTCCATCGGCTCGCCTCCTTCTTTGGCGCGTTTCGCAATGCTCTGCAGGCGCACAAAAAAAGCCCTGATGATCGTATCGCGGTTCTGACGCCCGGCCCCGCCAACGAAACCTATTTCGAACACGCCTATATCGCCCGTTACCTCGGCTTCATGCTGCTCGAGGGCGAGGATCTGACTGTTGTCAACGACAAGGTGATGGTGCGCACGGTGGCGGGCCTCAAGCCCGTCGGCGTTCTCTGGCGCCGTCTCGATGCCGCCTATGCCGATCCGCTGGAACTCAACCAAAGCTCGCATATCGGAACACCCGGCATGGTGCAGGCGCTGCGCGCCGGTTCGGTTTCCATCGTCAATGCACTGGGGTCCGGCATCCTTGAAACGCGGGCACTGCTCGCCTTCACGCCCACCATCTGTCATCATCTGCTGAACGAAGAGCTGATCCTGCCCTCCATCGCCACATGGTGGTGCGGGCAAAAGGCCGAGCGCCAGCACGTGGCCGACAATATTGGCCGCATGGTCATCGGCCCCGCCTATTCGCGCCTGCCCTTCTTTGATGACGGCGGCCAGTCCGTTCTGGGAGCACCCCGTAAGAACGCAAAACAATCGGTCGAGGAATGGCTGACCGCCGAAGGCAGTCAGCTCGTGGGTCAGGAAGTCGTCACCCTCTCCACCACACCGGCCTATGTCGATGGCAAGCTGACGCCGCGGCCGATGTCGCTGCGCGTTTTTGCCGCCCGCACCGAAAACGGCTGGCAGATCATGCCCGGCGGTTTTGCCCGTATCGGCTCCGGCGCCGATGTGGCAGCCATTGCCATGCAGGCGGGCGGTACCGCCGCCGACGTCTGGATCGTCTCCGACAAGCCGGTGGAGCGCCAGACGCTTTTGCCACCGGAGGAAAGTTTTTCACGCAACATGCCCGGCAGCCTGCCGAGCCGGGCTGCCGACAACCTGTTCTGGCTTGGCCGTTACATCGAGCGGGCGGAAGGGGCGCTGCGCATTCTGCGCGCCTGGCACATGCGCTACGCCGAATCCGCCGATCCCGAGCAGCCGCTGCTAGCCGACGTGGCGCGCTACCTCGAAGGCACCGACATGGAGATGGTCAAGGCCGTGCCGGAGCCTTTGATCCGTAACATCGACAGCGCCATCTATTCCGCCAGCAACATCCGCGACCGGTTTTCGCCCGATGGCTGGCTGGCGTTGAACGATCTGGCAAAGACCGCCCGCCGCTTCCATGAGGCCGTGCAGGGTGGCGATGACGCCGCCCATGCGATGACCGTGCTGTTGCGCAAGCTTGCGGGTTTTGCCGGTCTCGTGCATGAAAACATGTATCGCTTCACCGGCTGGCGTTTTCTCTCCATCGGCCGTTATCTGGAACGCGGGCTGCACATGACGCGGCTTCTCGGCCATATGTCAGGCCCCGATGCGCCCGATGGATCGCTCGATATGCTCTTGGAAATCGGCGACAGCGTGATGACCCATCGCCGCCGCTACAATGTCAACACGGCGCGCCTCACCGTCACCGATCTTCTGGCGCTCGATCCGCTCAACCCGCGCTCGGTGCTGTTCCAGCTGAACGAGATCCGCACGGAAGTGGAGCAATTGCCGCATCCGTTCGGCAACGGGCAGATGTCGGCGCTGGACCGTGAAGCCATGCGCCTGCATTCCAGCCTTGCGGTGATGACGCCGGAAGGCATGAGCACCGACATTTACAGCAAGCTGGAGATGGAGATGGAAAAGCTTTCCGATCTCATCGGCCAGACCTATTTCGGATAATCCATGCTTTACGATCTGTCGCTGCACATGGGTTATCACTACGAGGCGGCCGCCTCCGGCGCGCGGCATATGCTGCGTCTCATGCCGCTGTCGCTTCCCGACCGGCAAAGACTGATTGCGGGATCGCTGACCGTCTCGCCAACGGCCGACGAGCGCAGCACATTTACCGATTTCTTTGGCCAGCAGACGACATCCATCCTGTTTCGTGCCCTGCATGACCGGCTGGATATCCGCATGCAGGCGCGCGTGCAGGTGGAAAGCGTGGCCCTAACGGCCGACCTTTCGCCGGAACTCCCAAAACTGCGCCAGGAGCTGCAGAACCTTCTTTCGGTCGATGCCACCTCGCCGCACCACCTGTCGGGCGCCAGCCCGCTTTTGCCGGATGTGGCCGAAATTGCCGCCTATGCCCGCGAGGGGTTAAAGCCGGGCCAGACGGTGCGCGAAATCGCCACGGCGCTCTGCGCCCGCATCCACAAGGACTTCAAATACGATCCCGATGCCACCACCGTCGATACGACCCCGCGCGACGGGTTCCGGCTGAAGCGGGGCGTCTGCCAGGATTTTTCCCATATCATGATTGTCGCCCTTCGCAGCCTGGGCATTCCCGCCGGGTATGTCAGCGGTTTCCTGCGCACGCTGCCGCCGCCCGGCAAGGAGCGGCTGGAGGGCGCCGATGCCATGCATGCCTGGGTCAGGATCTGGTGCGGCAAGGCCGCCGGTTATATCGAGCTTGACCCGACCAACAATATTGCCGCCAGCTGCGATCATATCGTTGTCGGTTACGGCCGCGATTATTCCGATGTCGCGCCGGTGATTGGCGTGGTGAAAAGCTATGGCAAACACAAGACCGAACAGGCCGTCGACGTCATCCCGGTCAAGGCCTGAGACGCCCGGTTCTGGTGCGGCTTGATCAAATACAACCGAATATATTAGGGATTTTCAGAGGCCTCGGCGCCTATCCAGTCCATCGGTTCTGATTGATGGGTTGATGGAGGCGATAATGGCGAGGTTTTCCCTTCACGGGCTGCTTTGCGACCGAAGCGGCAATTTCGCTCTGATGACCGCCATTCTCCTGCCGGTGCTGATCGGCGGCACAGGCATTGCCGTCGATGTCACCCATGTCATGCAGCAGAAGTCAAACCTGCAATCGATTGCCGACGCCGCAACGCTGGCGGCAGCGTCCCGCATGTCGAATGAAGATTTGAGCGAAGAGAGTGCCATGGCGATGGCGCGGAACTATCTCACGAGCCAGTACCTGGCCGATCTCGAGCAGTCGGGCGCATCGAAGGCTGAACTGGATGCCGCACGCGAGGCGCTGGTAGCAAAAACGGAGATTGCCGCCACGACCACCGCCACCGGTGGCTCCTCAAAGGCTTTCGAGGTCACGCTTTCAACCGGCACCCTTGTGCCGCTGAGCGCCCTGACCCGCGTTCTCGGATTTGAGACCATGCCGGTCAACGTGACCAGCACGGCTGAGAGCGCACGCGAGGGTAATGCGCTATCGATGTTGCTTGTGCTCGACGAATCCGGCTCCATGGCAGAGGACACCACGACGCTCGATCCCGTCAACCCGACAAAGACAGTCAGCGTGCAGGAACAGTATTCCTGCGGCTGGCGGACCTGCACGCGGCCGGGCACAGCAACCGTTGCCAATTACGTCACGAAGATTTCAGCCCTCAAATCCGCCGCAGCCGTGATGTTTGCCGAGTTGAAAAAGGCGTCAGCCCCGGACACGACAAATGCCAGCGCGCAGGAGACGGCTGCCCGCACCCTCATGCGCATCGGTGCCGTCTCCTATACCCACGAAACACAGACGCCGCAGGAACCGGCCTGGGGCACGACGGCGGCTGCCGCATACGTGACCGCCCTGCCGGCAGTGCCGGCCGGCGGCACGGATGCAAGCGGCGCGATGGCCGTTGCCTTCTCCGACCTGAAATCGGCCAATCCTGCCGAAGCCAGGGCCCACAAGGCCAAGGGTAATGACAATTTTGCCCGTTTCATCGTGCTGATGACCGATGGTGAAATGACCGGCTACAGCAACGCCTGGAACCGCTCGATCGATGACAAGGTGCGCGCCGCCTGCCAGCAGGCCAAGGACGACAAGATCACCATCTTTACCGTGGCCTTCATGGCGCCTGATCGCGGCAAGGCGCTGCTGCAGGCCTGCGCCAGCGGCCCCGACAATTATTATGCCTCTTCCGACATGAGCGACCTGGTGACGGCGTTCGGCGATATCGGCCGCAAGGCCGCAAGGACAGCGGTGCGGCTGACCAACTAAGCTCTTGCGGCAATGCAGCTTGCTGCGGCAGCCGATCAGACAGCCTGCGGCTTGTCGTTTTTTCTCAGGATGTTGAGGGGTTTCCAGCGCACGACACGATGAACGCCAAGAACATTGCAGAGGATGATTGCAAGTGCCTGCCAACGATGCATAAACTGTGTTCCGACACCATGGCGGATTGTTCGTTGAGAACCGTCCCTCCTCGTTTCAGAAAGCAAAGTTGGGTGATCTCATGAACAACAGCGTTTCCCCGGTCGATATCCCGCAGCCGGCACCCCGCAGCTCGAACCCGGAGATCATGGCCGAAGAAATCATCGAGCGCCTGACCTACCGCATCGGCAAGGATGCCAAGGTCGCAAAACCGCACGACTGGTTGACGGCAACGATCCTGGTGGTGCGCGACCGCATCATCGATCGCTGGATGGAATCGACCCGCAAGGTCTATGCGACCGGCGACAAGCGCGTCTATTATCTGTCGCTGGAGTTCCTCATCGGCCGCCTGATGCGCGATGCCGTGAGCAATCTCGGCCTGATGGAAGAAATCACCGATGCGCTGACCTCGCTCGGCGTCGATATCAACGTGATTTCCGGGCTTGAGCCTGATGCAGCGCTCGGCAATGGTGGTCTCGGCCGACTGGCTGCCTGTTTCATGGAGAGCATGGCCACCGTCGAAATTCCCGCCTACGGCTACGGCATTCGTTATGTCCACGGCCTGTTTCGCCAGCAGATGGCTGACGGCTGGCAGGTGGAACTGCCGGAAACCTGGCTTGCCCACGGCAACCCCTGGGAATTCGAGCGCCGTGAAAGCTCCTACGAGATCGGTTACGGCGGATCGGTGGAAAGCGTCGGCGGTTACGACGATGTGCCGCGTTATGTGTGGAAGCCGGCCGAGCGTGTCATCGCCATGGCCTATGATACGCCGATCGTCGGCTGGCGCGGCAAACGCGTCAATACGCTGCGCCTCTGGTCGGCGCAGCCGATCGACCCGATCCTACTCGATGCCTTTAATGCCGGCGACCACATCGGGGCGCTGCGTGAAAGCAACAAGGCCGAAGCCCTGACCCGCGTTCTTTATCCGGCAGACGCCAATCCGGCAGGTCAGGAACTGCGCCTGCGCCAGGAATATTTCTTCTCGTCAGCGTCACTGCAGGACATCCTGCGCCGCCACCTGCAACAATATCCCGATTTCACCAACCTGCACGACAAGGTGGCGATCCAGCTCAACGACACCCACCCGGCCATTTCGATTGCCGAACTCATCCGCCTTCTCGTTGACGTGCATGGCATGGACATGGAAGAGGCCTGGGAAATCACCCGCAAGACCTTCTCCTACACCAACCACACGCTTTTGCCCGAAGCGCTGGAAAGCTGGCCCGTGCCGCTGTTCGAGCGCCTTTTACCGCGCCTGATGCAGATCGTTTATGCGATCAACACCAAGATCCTGCTCGATGCGCGCAAGGGCAAGAAGTTCAGCGACGGGCAGATCCGCTCGATCTCGCTGATCGACGAAAACGGCGACCGGCGCGTGCGCATGGGCAACCTTGCCTTTGTCGGCTCGCACTCCATCAACGGCGTCTCGGCGCTGCACACTGAGTTGATGAAGGAAACGGTGTTTGCCGACCTTCATGCGCTTTACCCGGCGCGCATCAACAACAAGACCAACGGCATTACGCCGCGCCGCTGGCTGATGCAGTGCAATCCGGGGCTTACCGGGCTCCTGCGCGAGACGATCGGCGACAGTTTCGAGGATGACACCGACGCGCTGAAGGCGCTCGATGCCTTTGCCGATGACAAGACTTTCCAGGAAAAGTTCGCCGCCGTGAAGCGGGCAAACAAGGTGAAGCTTGCCAACCTTGTTGGCAGCCGCATGGGCATCAGGCTTGATCCGTCGGCCATGTTCGACATCCAGATCAAGCGCATCCATGAATACAAACGCCAGCTCCTCAATATCGTCGAAGCCGTAGCGCTCTACGACCAGATCCGCTCGCATCCGGAACTCGACTGGGTGCCGCGCGTAAAACTGTTCGCCGGCAAGGCGGCGCCGAGCTATCACAATGCCAAGCTGATCATCAAGCTCGCCAATGACGTGGCCCGCGTGATCAACAACGATCCGGCCGTACGTGGCCTGTTGAAGGTCGTGTTCATCCCGAACTACAATGTCACGCTGGCGGAAACCATTGTGCCGGCAGCCGATCTCTCCGAACAGATCTCAACGGCGGGCATGGAAGCGTCCGGCACCGGCAACATGAAGTTTGCGCTGAACGGCGCGCTCACCATCGGCACGCTCGACGGGGCCAATGTCGAAATGCGCGACCATGTTGGGGCCGAAAACATCGTGATCTTCGGCATGACGGCAGAAGAAGTGTCGCGTGTGCGGACCGAAGGGTATGATCCCCGCGCCATCATCGAAGGCTCGCGCGAACTTTCGCAGGCGCTGGCTGCGATTGCCTCCGGCGTGTTTTCGCCCGACGACCGCTCGCGTTTTGCCGAACTGATCGACGGCATCTACACCAGCGACTGGTTCCTCGTGGCAGGTGATTTCGACGCCTATGCCAACGCGCAGCGCGAGGTAGACCAGATCTGGGCCGACCAGACGTCCTGGTACGGCAAGACGATCCGCAACACCGCGCGCATGGGCTGGTTCTCTTCCGACCGCACCATCCGCCAGTATGCGACGGAGATCTGGAGAGCCTGATGAACCAGACGCCCACACACCTCGGCAAGGACGCACCAGGCACGACTGAACTTTCCCTTCCCGAGATCGAGGCGATCATCCGCGGTTCACACGGCAATCCCTTCGCAGTTCTCGGCACCCACAAAGCCGGCAGCGGGGTTATTGCCCGCTGTTTCATTCCAGGCGCGGAAGCCGTCACCGCGCTTTCGCTCGATGGAGCCGAGATTGGCGAACTGACACTGCGCCACGCCGACGGTTTTTTCGAAGGCGTGGTGTCGCTTGCCGCACCCCGCGGCATCCGTTACCGCGCAAGGCGTGGTGACGTGGAATGGGCGCTGACCGACCCCTATAGTTTTGGCCCGGTGCTCGGCCCGATGGACGACTATTTCTTGCGCGAGGGGTCGCATCTGCGGCTGTTCGACAAGATGGGCGCGCATCCGCTAAAACATGAGGGCGTGGACGGGTTCCACTTTGCCGTCTGGGCGCCCAATGCCGCACGCGTTTCGGTGGTCGGCGATTTCAATGCCTGGGACGGGCGTCGCCACGTGATGCGGTTGCGCGTCGATACCGGTATCTGGGAAATCTTTGCGCCGGATGTGCGCCCCGGTGCGACCTACAAATTCGAGATCGTCGGCAAAACCGGTGAAGTGTTGCCGCTGAAGGCCGATCCTTATGCGCGCCGTGCCGAGCTTCGCCCGCAGACCGCCTCCGTCGCTACGCCGGAACTGGTGCAGAAATGGGAGGATGCCGCCCACCGCGAGTTCTGGGCCAAGGCCGATCATCGCCGCCAGCCGATTTCCATCTACGAAGTGCATGCCGGATCGTGGAAACGCCGCGCTGACGGCACCTTCATGAGCTGGGACGAACTGGCGACCGATCTCATCCCTTACGTGGTCGACATGGGTTTTACCCATATCGAATTCCTGCCCATCACCGAACATCCCTATGATCCCTCGTGGGGTTACCAGACGACCGGGCTTTATGCCCCGAGCGCCCGGTTCGGCGAGCCGGAAGGGTTTGCCCGCTTCGTCAACGGCTGTCACAAGGTTGGCGTCGGCGTGATCCTCGACTGGGTGCCGGCGCATTTCCCGACCGATGCCCACGGGCTTCGCGAGTTTGACGGCACCGCCCTTTACGAACATGCCGATCCCCGCCAGGGTTTTCACCCGGACTGGAATACGGCGATCTACAATTTCGGCCGGCTGGAAGTGCTCGCCTACCTCGTCAACAATGCGCTCTACTGGTCGGAGAAATTCCACCTCGACGGGCTGCGGGTCGATGCGGTCGCCTCGATGCTTTACCTTGATTATTCGCGCAAGGATGGCGAGTGGGTGCCCAACGAATATGGCGGGCGCGAAAATCTCGAGACGGTGCGTTTCCTCCAGAAGCTCAATACCGTGAGCTATTCCACCCATCCCGGCGTCATGACCATTGCCGAGGAAAGCACGTCCTGGCCAAAGGTGTCGCATCCGGTGCATGAAGGCGGGCTGGGCTTCGGCTTCAAGTGGAACATGGGCTTCATGCATGACACGCTGAGCTACCTGAAGCGGGAGCCGGTGCATCGCAAGCACCATCATAACGAGCTGACCTTCGGCCTGCTCTACGGTTTTTCGGAAAACTTCGTGCTGCCGCTGAGCCACGATGAGGTGGTCCACGGCAAGGGTTCACTGATTGCCAAAATGGCCGGCGACGACTGGCAGAAGTTTGCCAATCTGCGCGCCTATTACGGTTTCATGTGGGGTTATCCCGGCAAGAAACTGCTGTTCATGGGGCAGGAGTTTGCCCAGTGGAGCGAATGGAGCGAGGCGCGGTCGCTCGACTGGAACCTTCTGCATTACAACCCGCACGAGGGCATGCGCCGGCTGGTGCGCGATCTCAACTTCACCTACCGCTCCAAGAAGGCGCTGCACCAGCGCGACTGCGAACCGGAAGGGTTCGAGTGGCTGATTGCCGACGATTCGGAAAACTCTGTTTATGCGTGGCTGCGCAAGGCGCCGGGTGAAAAGCCGGTGGCTGTCATCACCAACTTCACCCCGGTCCTGCGTGAGAACTACCGCGTGCCGCTGCCGAGCGCCGGCCGCTGGCGCGAGGTTTTAAACACCGATGCGGAAATCTATGGCGGCAGCGGCAAGGGCAATGGCGGCAAGGTGCAGGCGGTGTCTGCCGGCGGCGTCATCCATGCGGAGGTCACATTGCCGCCGCTTGCCACCATCATGCTGGAACCGGAAATCTGAGCACCAAAAACTATAGGGAGGGATATCAATGACAACAAAACGAGTACAGCCGCTGGCACGCGATGCCATGGCCTATGTGTTGGCCGGCGGCCGGGGGAGCCGCCTGAAGGAACTGACAGACCGGCGCGCCAAGCCGGCCGTCTATTTTGGCGGCAAGGCCCGCATCATCGATTTTGCCCTCTCCAACGCCCTGAATTCCGGTATCCGCCGCATTGGCGTTGCCACCCAGTACAAAGCCCATTCGCTGATCCGCCACCTGCAACGCGGCTGGGACTTTTTTCGCCCGGAGCGGAATGAGAGCTTTGACATCCTGCCGGCCTCGCAGCGCGTTTCCGAAACGCAGTGGTATGAAGGCACGGCCGATGCGGTGTTCCAGAACATCGACATCATCGAGCCCTATAACCCGGAATACATGGTGATCCTCGCCGGTGACCACATCTACAAGATGGACTACGAGCTGATGCTGCAGCAGCACGTGGACTCCGGCGCCGACGTGACCATCGGCTGCCTGGAAGTGCCGCGCATGGAAGCAACCGGCTTCGGCGTCATGCATGTGGATGACAAGGACCGGATCATCGCCTTCGTGGAAAAACCCGCCGATCCGCCGGGCATGCCCGACAAGCCGGATTTTGCGCTGGCCTCCATGGGCATCTACGTCTTCCACACGAAATTTTTGATGGAATGCCTGCGCCGCGATGCGGCCGACCCCAATTCCAGCCGCGATTTCGGCAAGGACATCATTCCGTGGATTGTGGCGAACGGCAAGGCGGTGGCGCATCGCTTCAACGAATCCTGCGTGCGTTCGGATTTCGAAAAGCAGGCCTACTGGCGCGATGTGGGCACGATCGACGCCTACTGGCAGGCCAATATCGACCTGACCGGCATCGTTCCCGAGCTTGATATCTACGACAAGTCCTGGCCGATCTGGACCTATGCGGAAATCACCCCGCCAGCCAAATTCGTCCATGACGACGAAAACCGTCGTGGCTCGGCCGTCTCCTCGGTTGTTTCAGGCGATTGCATCATTTCCGGCTGCTCGCTTTACAACTCCCTGCTGTTTACCGGGGTCCGGGCCAATTCCTATTCGCGCCTGGAGGGAGCGGTCATCCTGCCGAACGTGCGCATCGGCCGTCATGCCCAGCTTCGCAATGTCGTCATCGATGCCGGTGTAACCATTCCCGAAGGATTGGTGGTCGGTGAAGATGTGGACATGGATGCAAAGCGCTTTCGCCGCAGCGAAAATGGCATCTGCCTGATCACGCAGGCGATGATCGACAAGCTGGACCTCTAGGGCGGATCACGGAGACACGATGAAGGTTCTTTCGGTTGCTTCCGAAATTTTTCCGCTGGTCAAAACCGGGGGGCTCGCCGACGTGGCGGGCGCCCTGCCGCTTGCGCTGAAGGCGCAAGGGGTGGAGACGAAAACGCTGGTGCCGGGTTATCCGGCCGTGATGGCAGCGATTGGCGCCGCGCAATCCATTCTGCGGTTCGAGGACCTTCTGGGATCGCCCGCCGATGTGCTGGAAGCCAGTGTTGGCGGGCTCGACCTGCTGGTTCTTGACGCGCCTGCCCTTTTCGATCGGCCGGGCGGGCCCTATCTCGGCACCGATGGTAAAGATTATCCCGACAACTGGCGCCGCTTTGCGGCCCTTTCCAAGGCTGGCGCCGAGATTGCCGGCGGCGCGCTTGCCGGCTGGCAGCCGGATCTGGTGCATGTGCATGACTGGCAGACCGGGCTTTTGCCCGCCTACATGCTGTACGGCGAGAAGCCGGCTATCCCCAGCGTGATGACCATTCACAACATCGCGTTCCAGGGCAATTTTTCCGCCGCCATCTTCCCCGAGCTTGGGTTGCCGGCGCATGCCCTTGCCATGGAAGGCGTCGAATATTACGGCATGGTCGGTTATCTGAAGGCCGGCCTCCAGACCGCCTGGGCCATCAGCACCGTCAGCCCCTCCTATGCCGAGGAGATCCTGACGCCCGAATTCGGCATGGGGCTGGAGGGCCTGCTCAACCGGCGCACGCTCGACCTTCACGGCATCGTCAACGGCATCGACACGGATGTGTGGAACCCTGCCATCGATCCTCTGATCGAGCGCGATTATTCGGCCGCCGACACCTCGGCAAGACGTGCCAACAAGCGGGCGATGGAGGCGCAGTTCGGCCTTGATCAGGATGACGCGCCGCTGTTTTGCGTCATCTCGCGTCTCACCTGGCAAAAAGGCATGGATCTGGTGGCGGACGCCGTCGATGATCTGGTGGCGCTTGGTGGCAAACTTGCCGTGCTCGGCTCCGGCGACGAGGCGCTGGTGGCTGCCCTTCGTGACGCCGCCGCGCGCCATCCTGGCCGGGTGGCGATCACCGTCGGCTATAACGAACCGCTGTCACACCTGATGCAGGCCGGTTCCGACGCCATTCTCATTCCCTCACGCTTCGAGCCCTGCGGCCTCACCCAGCTTTACGGCCTGCGTTACGGCTGCGTGCCCGTGGTGTCACGGACCGGCGGCTTGAACGATACCGTCATCGACGCCAATCCGGCAGCGCTTGCCAGTGGCAGCGCCACCGGTATCTCCTTCGGCCCCGTCACGCTCGACGGGTTGAAGCGCGCCATCCGCCGCAGCATCCGGCTTTACCGGGAGCCCGACACCTGGGCCTCCCTCCAGACACAAGGCATGGCCAGCGATGTCTCCTGGGACAAGAGCGCTGCCCTTTACGCCAAACTGTATTCCAGTCTTCTACCGAAAGGTTCGCATTGATGATCAAGACCGTTTCCACCACGCCCTATCAGGACCAGAAGCCCGGCACGTCTGGCCTTCGCAAGAAGGTTCCGGTTTTCGCCCAGGAAAACTATGCCGAAAACTTCATCCAGTCGATTTTCGACAGCCTGGAAGGTTTTGAGGGCAAGACGCTGGTGATCGGCGGCGACGGCCGGTATTACAACCGCGAAGTCATCCAGAAGGCGCTGAAAATGGCGGCCGCTGCCGGCTTCGGCAAGGTCATGGTCGGCCAGGGCGGCATTTTGTCGACGCCGGCGGCCTCCCACGTCATCCGCAAATACGGCGCCTTCGGCGGCATCGTTCTGTCTGCCAGCCATAATCCCGGCGGCCCCACCGAAGATTTCGGCATCAAGTACAATATCGGCAATGGCGGACCGGCGCCGGAAAAGATTACCGACGCGATCTTTGCCCGCACCAAGGTGATCGACAGCTACAAGACGGTTGATGTTGCCGATATCGATCTCGATACGGTCGGCAGTTTCGATCTCGCCGGCATGGTGGTCGAGGTCATCGATCCCGTGACCGATTATGCCGACCTCATGGAAACGCTGTTCGATTTTGCAGCCATCCGCGACCTGATCGGTTCCGGTTTCCGCGTTGTCATCGATTCCATGAGCGCGGTGACCGGCCCCTATGCCGTCGAAATCCTCGAAAAGCGTCTCGGCGCCGCCAAGGGCTCGGTGCGCAACGAAATTCCGCTGCCCGATTTCGGCCACCACCACCCGGACCCGAACCTCGTTCACGCCAAGGAACTCTATGACGATGTGATGAGCGCCGAAGGCCCCGATTTCGGCGCCGCTTCCGATGGCGACGGCGACCGCAACATGGTGGTTGGCAAGGGCATGTTCGTGACGCCTTCCGACAGCCTTGCGGTGATTGCCGCCAATGCCACCTGCGCCCCCGGCTACAAGGCCGGCATTGCCGGCATCGCCCGCTCTATGCCCACAAGTGCTGCCGCCGACCGCGTGGCCGAAAAGCTCGGCATCGGCATGTATGAAACGCCGACCGGCTGGAAATATTTTGGCAACTTGATGGATGCCGGCAAGGTCACCGTCTGCGGCGAGGAAAGCTTCGGCACCGGATCGAGCCATGTGCGTGAAAAGGACGGTCTCTGGGCCGTGCTGTTCTGGCTGAACATCGTTGCGGCCCGCAAGGAGAGCGTCAGCCAAATCGTGGAAAGCCATTGGGCCGAATACGGCCGCAACTACTATTCGCGCCACGACTATGAAGAAGTGGATACCGACGCGGCAAACGGCCTTGTTGCCAACCTGCGCGACAAGCTGGCAAGCCTGCCCGGCACGACGTTCGGCGCACTCACCGTCGAAAGCGCCGACGACTTCGCTTATCTCGATCCGGTCGATGGCTCGGTGTCGAAGAACCAGGGCATCCGCATCCTGTTTGCCGGCGGCAGCCGCATCGTCTTCCGCCTGTCGGGCACCGGCACGTCAGGTGCGACGCTTCGCCTTTACGTGGAACGTTATGAGCCGGACGCGTCGCGCCACGGCATCGAGACGCAGGCAGCACTGGCCGACCTCATCGCAGTTGCCGACGAGATCGCCGAGATCAAGACCCGCACCGGCCGCGACGCACCGACGGTGATCACCTGATCCGTAGCTTGCGTGCATCCCTTTGCCTTCAAGCGAAGGGAAGCACTCAGGCTTCGGAAATCTCCGGCTCCACCAGAAATGCCAGCTGCCGAAGCGATTCCTGCCAGCCGAGATAACAGGCGGATTCCGGGATCATGTCCGGGATCCCCGCCTGCATGATGTGGATTTCCGTGCCGACGGTGACCGATTTAAATTCGACGGTGGTGATCATCTCGCCGGGCAGCGCCGGATCGTCGAACTGGTCGGAATAGCTGATCTTGCGATCAGTGACGATTTCCAGATAGGTTCCGCCGAAGGAATGGCTTTGCCGGCTCGAAAAGTTGGTGAAGGACATGCGGAATTTGCCGCCCACCACCGGATTACACTCATGCATGTGGGCGGTGAAACCATGCGGCGGGTTCCATTTCACCATGGCATCCGCATCGGTAAAGGCACGAAAGACACGTTCGACCGGGGCTTTGAAAACACGGTGCAGGCGAATGGTGAAAGGCATGGCTTTTCCTCCTCGTTAAGCGCCACAGGTTATGGTTCGAAAAGTTAGGGCGCACGCGCCACATTTCCCTGCCGGGCGGCGTTTTTTTTAAGGCACCGCTTGAAAACAAAGCCGGAGTGTTCATGACCCATCGCCCGCTCGGCGCCGTTCTTCAGGATGACGGCATCCGGTTTACCGTCTTCTCCGCCCATGCCCAAAAAATCGACCTCTGCCTGTTCGACGGCGAGCGGGAAACGACCCGCCTTCCCCTTTCACCTGACGGTGAAGGCCTGTTCAGCCTTCACGTTGCCGGCATCGAGCCGGGCACGTGCTACGGTTTTCGCGCCGACGGGGTCTACGATCCCGACCGCGGCCTGTGGTTTGATCCCTCCAAGCTGCTGACCGATCCTTATGCGACGGAGCTGGATCGCCCCTACCGGCACGATCCCAGCCTTTCGCAAGTCGGCATCGATACGGCACCGCTGGTGCCGAAGGCCGTGGTGCGGCAGCACGCCCCGGTTCAGCGCGAAAAACCACGCTTTCAGACGGGCGGCCTCATCTATGAAGTTGCCGTGCGGCCCTTCACCATGCTGCATCCGGATGTGCCGGAAAACCAGCGTGGCACGGTGGCAGCCCTTGCCCATCCCGCCATCATCGCGCATCTGAAACGCCTCGGCGTCGATGCGGTGGAACTGATGCCGATCACCGCCTGGATTGATGAACGGCACCTGCCGACACTCGGTCTCACCAACGGTTGGGGCTATAATCCCGTCGCCTTCATGGCGCTCGATCCGCGCCTCGTGCCTGGTGGAATGGCCGAGCTTGCGGCAACCGTCAAAACCCTGCACGACAACGGCATCGGCGTGATCCTCGATCTTGTCTTCAACCATACCGGCGAAAGCGACCGGTTCGGCGCGACGCTGTCGCTGCGCGGGCTCGATAATCTCACCTATTACCATCACATGCCGGATGATCCCGGCGTTCTCGTCAACGATACCGGCACCGGCAATACGGTGGCCTGCGATCATCCGGTGGTGCGCCAGCTGATTGTCGATACCTTGCGCCATTTCGTGATCCATGCCGGCATAGACGGCTTCCGTTTCGATCTCGCGACCATTCTCGGGCGCAGCATGCAGGGCTTTTCCCGCGACAGCGAAACTTTGGCCGCCATTCTTCACGACGAGGTGCTGGCGGATCGGGTGATGATTGCCGAACCCTGGGACATCGGCCCCGGAGGGTACCAGCTCGGTCAATTCCCGGCGCCGTTCCTCGAATGGAACGACCGGGCACGCGACGATATCAGGTGTTTCTGGCGCGGCGATGCGGGCAAGACCGGAACACTCGCCTCTGCCCTTGCCGGCTCCTCGCAGCTGTTTTCAGCCCATGGGCAGACGGCGACGCGCAGTGTGAATTTTCTCGCCGCCCATGACGGGTTCACGCTGATGGATCTCGTCTCCCACGAACACAAGCACAATAAGGCGAACGGCGAGGACAACCGCGACGGCCACAACGAAAACCATTCATGGAACAACGGCGTGGAAGGTGAAAGCCATGATCGTGGCGTGCAGGACGCGCGGCGGGACGATATAAAAGCGCTGCTGGCCACGCTCTTTGCCACGCGCGGCACCATCATGCTGACCGCCGGAGATGAAGGCGGGCGTTCGCAAAAGGGCAACAACAATGCCTATGCGCAGGACAATGCCCTCACCTGGCTGAATTGGGCCTTGCTCGATGACACGCTGGTGACACATACGGCGCAGCTTGCAGCGATGCGCCGGCGATTTTCCGTGTTTTCTGAAACCGGTTTCTTCAAGGGGGATACCGGCGATATCGCCTGGCTGAACGCGCTCGGCCAGCCCATGACCATTGCCGATTGGGAAACGCCGGACTGTGCGCAGTTGACGATGGTTTTGAAGACGCACGACCGGCAGGCCGGCGGCGAAACGTATCTGGCCGTGCTGTTTAACCGTGGGGGGGCGCCCCTCAAGATCAGCCTTCCCGACGGCGAGTGGCAGGATCTTGTCACGGGCGACAGATTCTCCCAGCCCGAATTGCCGCCCCGCAGCGTGGTCTGGGCAAGCAGATGCTGATGTGTGCACTGCACCCTATCGAAGCCTTCGATTTGCTGTAAGACTTTCCCGCAGGTTCATCAACGACAGGAAATGCCATGCCGCGCGAGATTTCGCTGAGCGATGTGAAGGATCTGGTCGGACAGGAAATCGGTGTCTCCGACTGGATCACCGTGGACCAGACGATGATCGATACTTTCGCCGATGCCACTCATGACCACCAGTTCATCCATACCGATCCGGAGCGGGCGGCGGCCGAAAGCCCGTTTGGCGGCACGATCGCGCACGGTTTCCTGACGCTCTCGCTGCTGTCGGCCATGAACTATTCCGCCGTGCCCACGATCCGCGAACAGACGATGGGGCTCAATTACGGGTTTGACAAGATCCGCTTCGGCTCGCCGGTGCGCGCCGGACGGCGGGTGCGCGGGCATTTCACGCTGACCGAGGCCCGCTTTCGCGGCGCCCACATGCTGATGGTCACCTATGACGTGACGGTGGAGATCGAAGAGGAAAAGAAACCGGCGCTTTCCGCCTCCTGGAGCACCATTATCCAGTTCGATCCGAAGGACCGGCCGGATCTCTAAGGTGGTGCCAACGATAAAACAATCCAGACCTGCAACTATAGTCTCTTTGCACGTCTCCATGAAAATTATTTCTTATACTGAAGTCGTACGACGTCGGCTCGGAACAAACCCTGTGGCCTCTGCAAGCTGTTGAGACGATTGCTCTTTACGTCTAAATCTGAATATTTCCCTGCCCTTTGTCAATTAATGATTTCTAAAATATAATATACGCACCGTTCCCGGACAAATGCTTGGGGACGATACACATGCAATTCCGATCACTAAAAATGAAAATCGCCGTTCTTTCCGGCTTCTGCGTCCTCTCGGCGGTGGGCGGGTTATTGGGTTATGGCATTCTGGCGGCCTCAGCAACCAGCACTATGTCAGCGAAAATCTTTCGAAGCTGACACAAGAAATGACGATCAAGAGCTTGAGCACGATCGCTTCCACGCAGGCCGGAACGATCCAGGGAACGTTGAACGAGGCCTTCGATGCCGCCCGCAACACCGCCCGCAGCTTTGAGGCGATGGCCGGCAATACAGCCATTCCGACCGCCGAGCGGCGCGCGCAGTTCAACGCGGTTCTCCTGAACCTGCTCAAGGACAATCCGCAGTTCAATGGCACCTATAGCGCTTGGGAGCCGAATGCGCTGGACGGGCAGGATGACACCTACCGCAACAATGCCAAGGTCGGGTCCGATGCGACCGGCCGTTTCCTGCCCTACTGGACCCGCGGCGCCGATGGCAAGATCGCCATCCAGCCGCTGGTGGAATATGACAGCGCTGACCTTCATCCAAACGGCGTGATGAAGGGCGGCTGGTATCTTGGCCCGAAGAGCGGCAAGGGCGAAAGCATTCTCGATCCGCTGCCCTATATCGTGCAGGGCAAGAACGTCTTTCTCGCCACCATGTCCGTGCCGGTCACCGTCAACGGCAAATTTGCCGGCGTTGCCGGTGCTGACTTCGACCTGTCCTTCGTCCAGCGCCTGGCAGGTGAGGTCAAGGCCGGCCTGTTTGATGGAAAAGCCTCCGTCAGCATCATCAGCTACAAGGGCCTCGTGGTCGCCTCCAGCGAGCGGCCGGATCTTGTTGGCGCCGCCGTTGAAAAGCTCGATCCGTCGCTGAAAGACCTGCTGCCGACCATTCAGGCCGGAAAGCCGGATGCAGCAGAAAGCAACCGGACCTTCCGGGCGCTGGCGCCGATCAAGCTTGGCCGAACAACAACCCCTTGGTCCGTTCTCATTCAGGTGCCGGCGGATGTGGCGCTTGCCCAGGCGACCGCACTCGACACGGCTCTTGCAGGCCGCAACACGACCGCCGCCTGGACGCAGACAGCCGTCGGTCTTGCCGTGCTTCTCGCCGGCATTGCCGCCATGTGGCTGGTGTCGCGCTCCATCTCGCAGCCGATTGCCGCCATGACCAGCGCCATGAAACGTCTGGCAAACGGAGAACTGCAAGTCGACGTTCCCGGAACCGGCCGCCCGGATGAGATCGGCAGCATGGCCGAGGCCGTGCAGATCTTCAAGGAAAACGGCCTGAAGGCCAGAAGGCTGGAAGAAGAGGCCAATCACAATCGCCAGATCAGTGAAGAAGAACGCAACCGCACGTCAACCCTTGACCGCAAGCGCTCCGTTGAGATGCAGCACGCCACCGCCAGCCTTGCGAACGGATTGAAGCAGATTGCTGCCGGTGACCTGACCTTCAGTTTCCGCGACCCCTTCGCCAGCGATTTCGAGGGGCTGCGCAGCGACTTCAACGCTGCCGTGGAGCAGCTACGCGATGCGATGAACTCTGTTGCCGTCACGACAGCGGCCATCGACAGCGGTTCGCGAGAACTGAGCCAGGGCGCCAACGACCTGTCACGACGGACAGAACAGCAGGCCGCAGCACTTGAAGAAACCGCCGCAGCGCTGGACGAGATCACCGTCAACGTGACCAATTCCAGCAAACGCACGCAAGAGGCGCGTGGCGTCGCCCTGCAGGCAACCAGTGCCGCCACGAAATCAGCCGAGGTGGTTTCTCAAGCGGAACTTGCCATGACCAAGATCGAGGAATCGTCACAGCAGATCTCCAACATTATCGGCGTCATCGACGAAATCTCTTTCCAGACCAACCTGCTCGCGCTCAATGCAGGCGTTGAGGCCGCCCGCGCCGGAGAAGCCGGCAAGGGGTTTGCCGTGGTGGCGCAGGAGGTGCGCGAATTGGCTCAGCGTGCGGCAAACGCGGCGCGCGAGATCAAGGGGCTCATCCAGAACTCCTCCAACGAGGTTGAGACTGGCGTGCGCTTGGTGCGTAATGCCGGCGGTGCGCTGAAGACGATCAGCGGCTTTATCGTGGAGATCAACGGCCACATGGATTCCATCGCGACCTCATCGCGGGAGCAGTCCACCGGTCTGATGGAGGTCAACTCGGCGGTCAATTCCATGGACCAGACCACCCAGCAGAACGCCGCGATGGTGGAGCAATCGACAGCGGCATCCTCGTCGCTTGCCCTGGAAGCGGCAAAACTGCGCGACCTTGTGGAACAGTTCCAGCTGGACAATGGCGCTGGTGATGCCCGCGCCCTGCGCGATGTCTCCCGCTCCATGGCGGCCGGCACAAGCCAGGCATCGTCTGCCCGGCCGGCACGCCGCATGGCCACATCAGGCGGTGCAGCCACCAAGGAATGGTCGGATTTCTGATCCAAACAAAAAGGCGCCGCCCGGATATTTCGTGCGGCGCCTTTATGTCTTGTAAACGTAGAGGAAAAATCAGATCGCGGCATCTTCCGCGGCTTCGGCAAGCAGGCCGAAGGCGTAATCGGAGAAGGACCGCCAGAACTCCAGGCGGAATTCTGTTTCGCCGGTGCGCAACACCACCACCTCGATCTTGCCAAACAGCGTGCGCGCGCAGGCGCCAACGGGGATTGCCTTCAGCGACAGGTCGAGCGGGCATCCGCCGTTCAGCGTTTTTGAAGCGCCAGCGCCGGAGATGAGAACTGCCGTGTTGCGGTGGGAGACATCGGTTGCCGAATGGAGCGCGCCCGATGTTTCAAGCGCCGCCATCAGACCGCCCTCACCCTCATCAATCACCAGCCATTCGTCGGGGCCGAGCCAAAGCGCCGTGCGCTGGCCGGCGGACGCTGAGGTTTTCGCGCTGGTGGGAAGCGGGAGGCCAAGGGCTGCCGAAAGGGCTGCCACATCCTCCGGCCGGGCGCGCAGCGACACCCGCTGTGCGGCGGCGGCGGGCGTGAGGCTTGCGACAGAGGAGCCGCCGTGAAAGCCGGTCAGCGGCAGGGTGCGGGTAGCAAACTCAACCATGGATGCGGCCTCCGTCCTTGTCGAAGAACACCATGTCGGTGACTTCGACGGCAATCGTCTTGTCCTTCATCGGCACGTAGAGCGTCTCGCCCATCTTCGCGCGACCGCCGGCCACCAGGGCAATGGCGATGGAGCGACCGAGATTTTCCGACCAGTAGGCCGATGTGACATGGCCGAGCATAGTCATCGGTTTCGGCTGGTTCGGATCGGCAACGATCTGGCCACCCTCTTCCAGCACCTCGGTCGGATCCTTTGTCAAAAGGCCAACGAGCTGCTTGCGGTTATCGCGGATAAGATCAGGGCGCTTCAGGCCACGGATGCCGACGAAATCCGGCTTCTTCTTCGACACGGCCCAGCCATAACCGGCATCATCAGGCGTGACCGTGCCGTCGGTATCCTGGCCGACGATGAGATAGCCCTTTTCGGCGCGCAGCACGTGCATGGTCTCGGTACCGTAAAGGCAGGCGCCGAGCGCTTGCCCACGCTCCCAGATCGCTTTCCACACCGACGCGCCATAATCGGCAGGCACGTTGATTTCAAAACCGATCTCGCCGGTGA
This sequence comes from Neorhizobium sp. PAMB6716, assembly GCF_058242805.1. Lineage (NCBI taxonomy): Bacteria > Pseudomonadati > Pseudomonadota > Alphaproteobacteria > Hyphomicrobiales > Rhizobiaceae > Neorhizobium > Neorhizobium sp. PAMB6716. Next base: position 309,830 of record NZ_CM177835.1, on the reverse strand, counting down.
ACGACACGCGGAAGAGGCGTGCAGGCACGCCCATAACCGTGCATTCGGCCACGCTCATGTGCGGGAAGGCCTCGGTCGACAGGTCCAGCCCCTCGACCAGTGGCGCGATGATGTCTCGCGCTTTCGGGCCCTGAACGGCAATCACCGCCCATTGTTCGGTGGTCGATGTCAGCCAGACCTTGAGGTCCGGGAATTCCGTCTGCAGATAATCTTCCATATGGGCGAGCACGCGCGGTGCGCCGCCCGTTGTCGTCGTCACATGGAAACGATCGTCCGACAGGCGCCCGACGACGCCATCGTCATAGATGAAACCGTCTTCGCGGGTCATGATGCCATAACGGCATTTGCCGGGCTTCAGCGTATCCCAGGCATTGGTATAGAGGAGGTTCAGGAACTTTGCCGCATCCGGCCCGACAACCTCGATCTTGCCAAGCGTCGAGGCATCAAAAATGCCGGCCGTCTCGCGCGCCGTGCGGCATTCGCGGTTGACGGCCTGATGCATGTCTTCACCGCGACGGGGAAAATACCAGGCGCGTTTCCAGTTGCCGACATCCTCGAACTCGGCGCCTTCCTTCACCAGTTCGCCATGCAGCGGCGTCTTGCGGGCGGGATCGAACAGATCACCGCGCGAATGCGCAATCAGCGTGCCGTAGCTCACGGGCGTATAGGGCGCACGGAAGGTGGTGAGGCCGACCTGCGGGATCTCCTTGCCCAGCACTTCGGCGGCAATCGCCAGACCGTGCATGTTGGATAGCTTGCCCTGGTCCGACGCCATGCCGTTCGTGGTGAAGCGCTTGATATGCTCGATGGAATGCATGCCCTCGCGCACCGCAAGGCGGATGTCCTTTGCCGTCACGTCGTGCTGGAAATCGACGAAGGCTTTGACCACCGTGTCCTTGCCAGCCCCCTCGGCGGCACCGATCATGCCGCCTGTCCAGCCATAGGCAGAACTGCCGGAGACGGACAGCGGCCCGCCGCCGGCAGCCGCCGCCTCGGCAAGCAGGGCCGAGAGGTCGTCGGTGCCGTTGCAGGCGCCGATGGAAACACCCTGCTGCACATGAATATCGGGCAGGAAGCGGTCATTGGCCTTGTCGAATTTCAGCTTGCCGCGCGATTGCGAGAAGAGATGCACGGAAGGTGTCCAGCCGCCGGACATCAACAGCGCATCAATAGTGATGCGGCGCTTGGCATCACCACCATTGGGCGAGACGGTCATGGAGGAGACGCGCAGGCGCCCGCTGGTATCGAGCACGCAATGGCCCGTCAGAACCTCGATGCCGAGCGCGCGGGCGGCAGACATCACGGCCTCGCCGGGATTGGCACGGCAATCCACGATGGCGGCAATCTCGACGCCTGCGTGTTTCAGGTCGATGGCCGCCTCATAGGCGCTGTCATGGGCGGTGTAGACACCGATCTTTTCACCAACGGCCACGCCATAATGGTTGAGATAGGTGCGCGCGGCAGAGGCGAGCATGATGCCGGGGCGATCATTGTTGGCAAACACCATGTGGCGTTCGATGGCGCCGGTTGCCATGATCACCTTTTTCGCCCGCACCTGCCACAACCGCTCGCGCGGCAGGTTTTTGCTGGGGCGCGGCAGATGGTCGGTAACGCGCTCGGCAAGGCCGATAAAATTGTGGGTGTAATAACCGAAGGCCGTGGTGCGGGTGAGCACCGTGACGTTCGCCATGGCCTTCAGCCGGGCCAGCACGTCCTGCGCCCAGTCATAACCGGGTCTGCCGTCGATCATCGTGGACGTATCAAACAGCAGTGCGCCGCCGACATCGGCACGCTCGTCGACAAGGATCACCTCGGCGCCGGTTTCAGCCGCAGAGAGCGCCGCCGTCAGACCGGCAACACCGGCACCGGCCACCAGCACATCGCAATGGGCAAATCGGTTGGCATAATGATCGGGATCTTCTTCCTTCGGCGCAACGCCAAGGCCTGCCGCGCGGCGGATGATCGGCTCATAAAGCTTGGCCCAGGCCTCCTTCGGCCACATGAAGGTCTTGTAGTAGAAACCGGCGGCGAAGAAGGGCGACAGAAGATTGTTGATCGCGCCCGTATCGAAGGCCAGCGTCGGCCAGCGGTTCTGCGACTGGATGATGGCGCCGTCGAACACTTCCTGCACGCTTGCGCGCACATTCGGCTGGCGACGGGCAGCATCGCGCGCCACGTCGATCAGCGCGTTCGGCTCCTCGGCACCGGCCGACAGCACACCACGGGCGCGGTGATACTTGAACGAGCGGCCCATCAGGTGGATGCCGCTCGCAAGAAGTGCGGACGCCACCGTGTCGCCCTCATAGGCCGTATAGGTCTTGCCATCGAAGGTGAAGCGGGCGGTGCGGGCCGGCGTCAGGCGACCGGCACCCTTGATGCGGAAGGATTTTTTCGTCATGCGGCACCGCCTTCAGGGGCATCAGGAGAAACCGGGGCGCTGCCGGGCACCGGCTGGCGCGGCAGGCCGGCCTTGTAGGTCAGGAGGAAATTATCGCTCACGGTATCGCGGATGGCATTAAAGAAGCGGCCGCAGCCATGGATATGGCGCCAGCGCTCGTAAGCCACACCCTTGGTATTGTCGCGCAGGAAAAAATACTCGGCAAATTCCTCATTGGAAATCGCCGCGATGTTTTCCGGCCGCGCAATATGCGCCTCGCCGGCCCAGCGGAATTCCAGTTCGGAGCGGTTCTCGCCGCAATAGGGGCATTTGATCAGAAACATGGTGTCCCTCCCCTCAATGCGCGACGGCGGCGGCAGCCGCTTCGTCGATAAGCCGGCCGGTGCGGAAACGGTCGAGCGTCAGGCCCGACGCCAGACGATGCGGTTCGCCGCGGGCAATGAGATGTGCAAACAGGTTGGCCGAGCCGGGCGTTGCCTTGAAGCCGCCGGTGCCCCATCCGCAGTTGACGAACAGGTTCTTGACCGGCGTCACGCTCTGAATGGCCGAACGATCCGGCGTGTTGTCGGTAATGCCGCCCCACTGACGCATCATCTTGACGCGCCGGAAGATCGGGAACAGTTCGCAGATGGCATCCAGCGTATGGGTGATGATCTGCAAACCGCCGGTCTGGCTGTAGGAATGATACTGGTCGGTGCCAGCACCGATCACCAGTTCTCCCTTGTCGGACTGCGAGATATAGGCATGTACTGTGTTCGACATGACGACGCAGGGGAAGATCGGTTTCAGCGGTTCGGAAACCAGCGCCTGCAGGGGATTGCTGGTCAAGGGCACGCGCACATCGGCCATCTGCATCAGCATGGACGAATGGCCCGATGCCGAGACGCCAATCTTTTTTGCGCCGATGAAGCCGCGTGCGGTTTCAACGCCCGTCACTTCGCCATTCGGCCCACGGCGGATGCCGGTGACTTCGCAATTCTGGATGATGTGGACGCCCATGTCGGAGGCCGCACGCGCATAACCCCACGCGACCGCATCGTGACGGGCCGTGCCGCCGCGCTTCTGCAGCGCTGCGCCATTGATCGGATAACGCGCGGTCTTTGCAATATCGAGCGGCGGACAGAAGGCCTTTGCCTGTTCCGGCGTCAGCCATTCATTGTCGATGCCATAGAGGCGGTTGGCATTGATATGGCGCTTGAAGCTCTGCTGGTCATGGGTGTTGTGCGACAGCATCATCACGCCGCGCGGCGAATACATGACGTTGTAGTTCAGCTCCTGGCTCAAGCCCTCCCACAGTTTCAGGGAGTGCTCGTACATATCCATGCTCTCTTCATAGAGATAGTTGGAGCGGATGATGGTGGTGTTGCGGCCGGTATTGCCGCCGCCGAGCCAGCCTTTTTCGATGACCGCGACATTGGTGATGCCGTGTTCCTTGGCGAGGTAATAGGCAGCGCCCAGGCCATGGCCACCGCCGCCGATGATGATGACATCATAACTCGCTCGCGGCTCCGGGGAGACCCATTGCGGTTCCCAACCCTTGTGGCTGCGCATGGCCTCGCGGGCCACAGCAAAGACCGAATATTTGCGCATGTTCGCCTATAGCTCCTTCGCCACCCCAAGCCTTGGGTAGAGCCATACTGATCGCAAATCAACCGGCGTCGCAATGGCTGCTTTGCGACGCATTTTGTCTCTTGTTTCGACACGGGCGGAAATAACGACACGCTTGTGCGTGCCGCCCCCATCAATCCTGAAGGCTGAGCAGAACCTTGCCCTTGCGGCCGGGCTCGGTGGCGGCGGTCATCGCGGCAGCAGCGTCCTTCATCGTATAAATGCCATCCACCTGAAGCCGCATCTCGCCGCTTGCCGCCCGCGTCACCAGTTCAGACAGCAGCCGGCGCATGCGTTCCGGCTCCATCACCGTCATCAGCTTGGCGAGCCAAAAGCCTTTCACCACCGCCTGCTTGAAGATGAGGTCACCGGACGAAATCTGCATCGGCTGGCCGGACATCAGGCCAAATGAAATCAGCTGCCCGCCCTCGCCGAGAAGCGACAGCAGGTCACCGGAGGCCGTGCCGCCAACGCCATCAACGCCGACCGCAATCGGTGCGCCACCGGTCATCTCGGCCATACGATCCTTCCAGCCGTCCTCGGAGGTTGCCACGACATTGTCGATGCCAAGGTCTTTCAGTTCCGCAACGGCTTCGGCACGGCGAACGAGATTGACCACGTGGATGCCGCGGGTGCGGGCAAGCTGCGAGACGACCTTGGCGACCGCGCCGTTTGCAGCGTTCTGGATCAGCCACTCACCTTGCTTGATGCCCGTGAAGTCCAGAAGCGTCAGCGCGCTGAGCGGCATCGCGATCAGCTGCGCGCCGACCTCATCGGAAATTGCATCCGGCAACGGCACGACGGAGGCGGCACGCGTAATGGCAAAATTGCTCCATGCGCCCTTGAGACCGCTTGCGGCCACGCGCTGGCCGATGGAAATACCCTCGACGCCCTCGCCCAGCGCATCCACCACACCCATGCCTTCGCTGCCCGAAAGCGCCGGCAGGTCCGGCTTGTAGCCATATTGGCCGCTGATCGTCAGCAGATCATGGTTGTGGATCGGCGACAGATGCATCTTCAGCCGCACCTCACCGGCACCCGGCTGGGGCTGGGGCTGATCCGAAAGCTCAAGCACATCGGCGGGCTTGCCGAAACGGGAATAGGATAAACTGTGCATGGAAAACTCCTTAAAGCGTGAAGGGGAGACTCAACCGAGGCCAGGGGCTCAACATGGTGCCGGGGGCCCGGATTGCAAACCGCAAATCCCGTTTCGAGGCGCGTTGAAACGGCGTGCAGGCCCTATGGCATAAGGGATGCGGGGATTTCGTGAGAATTTCGTTTGGCGTGGCTGAAGGCCGCTAGACTTTGAAAAAACCTTCTGTTATGTGCCTTCCCGAATTGCACGGCCTTTGCCGCGCGACACATTTGTTTTGTTCCGGACTGGGCAGTTTCGGGGCGGTCGATTTTACAAAACCAAAGGAACGGGATTCACGTGCAGGTACTTGTCCGCGACAATAATGTCGATCAGGCTCTCCGCGCTCTCAAGAAGAAGATGCAGCGCGAAGGCATTTTCCGTGAAATGAAGATGCGCGACTACTACGAGAAGCCCTCGCAGAAGCGCGCTCGCGAAAAGGCCGAAGCCGTTCGCCGCGTTCGCAAGCTGGCCCGCAAGCGCATGCAGCGCGAAGGCCTGATTGCTGCACCGCGTCCCGTCGCCCGTTAATCGGCCGTTTTTTCGACGTTTTTCCGTGATTTAAGGGCGGGGGCGAATCTTTTCGCCACCGCTTTTTCGGTTTATCCGCACCGCCCCATTCCCTTGAATGACACGAGGATCTGCGCCTGATGGCTGCCAAGACCGCCGCAAATTCGCATGCTGCCTGCCCGTCCTTTGAACCGACTCGCAGAAAGCGCATTTCGCGCGGTGGCCTGCCGGGAGCAGCTCTTCTTCTGGCAGGCTTGGCCCTTGCCGGCTGCCAGACCAATACAAGCACAGACCTTATCCGTCTGGATCGTGCGCAGGGCTCCGAGCAGAACATCGCCTCGCTCTCCTCCGTCATCCAGTCCAATCCGCAGGATCCGGAAGGTTATAACGTGCGCGGCACGGCCTATGGTCGCGCCGGCGATTTCCGCAACGCGCTCGACGATTTCAACCGCGCCCTGCAACTGAACCCGCGCTATTATCAGGCCTATGCGAACCGTGCGCTCGTCTATCGCAACATGGGCAAGCCGAACGAGGCGGTGAACGATTACAACGCGGCCATTCAGATCAATCCGAATTACGACGTGGCGCTGATCGGTCGTGGCAATATCTATCGCCAGGCCGGACGCACCAACGAAGCGTTCAACGATTTCAACCGCGCCATCCAGCTCGACACGACCGATGGACGCGCCTTCCACAATCGCGGCCTGATCTACCAGTTGCGCAACCAGCATGCGCAGGCGATCGAAGATTTTTCCAAGGCCATCTCGCTGTCGCCCTCCTCGCCTGAGCCCTATAACGGCCGTGGCGTTTCCTATCTGGCGCTGAACGACGACGAAAATGCCTTCGCCGATTTCAACCACGCCATCGATCTCAACAACAAGCTGGCGGAATCCTGGGTCAATCAGGCGCTGGTCTATGAACGCAAGGGCGACATGGCCCGCGCCTTCAAGTCCTACAACCACGCCGCCCGCCTCGACCCCAAGTACAAGCCCGCGCAGGACGGTGTTGCCCGCACCCGCGCAGGTGGCGTCGCCGGCTGAGGGCCGACAGCAATCCGCCTGTCACCGAGGGTTCATTCGCGCCTGATAGATCGGCCGTATGATGCATGTCGATGAACTCATTGCGGATGAGGAGGCGGTTTCCCGTCTCATAGCTGTGCAGGCGCCCGAATGGGCTGGCCTTGCCCTGTCTCCGCTTGCATCGACGGGTACGGACAACTGGCTCTTTCGCCTTGGCGACGCGCAGGTCCTGCGGTTGCCACGTCGGCCATCCGCCATCGCCCTGATGGCAAAGGAGCTTGACTGGCTGCCGCATCTTCAGGGCCTGTCCCTCGATGTCCCGCATCTTCGTTTCCGCGGCCATGCCGATCTTGGCACCCTTTGCGAATTCGGCATTTTCGACTGGATGGACGGCGACATCGCGTCCACCGATGCCATCACAAACTGGGCCGATGCGGCGCAGGCGCTTGCCCGGTTTCTCCTGTCACTGCAGGCAAAAAGCACGCTCGACGCACCAAGAGCCGGGCCGCGCAACAGCCGCCGCGGCGTGCCGCTCCAAGACCTCAACGACGTCACGCTGTCCTCCATCGACACCCTTTGCGATGAGATCGACGTGTCCGCAGCAAAAGCCATCTGGCACGAGGGGCTCGGCGCACCTTATGCCGGCCCCGGCGTCTGGCTGCATGGGGACCTGAAGGCCGACAACCTGATTGCGAGACGCAGCGCGCTTGCCGGCGTCCTCGACTGGGGTCTGGCAGCGGTTGGAGATCCCGCCGCCGATTACGCCAGCGCCTGGTCCTGGGTAGCCCCGTCCGCGCGCGACGTCTTTCGCACGCACTGCGCGATCGAGGATGGCGACTGGCACCGCGCCAAGGCCTGGGCACTCTACGGCGCCGTCATCGCCCTCAGCTATTACCGCGGCGGCAAGAACGAGGCCTTGTGCCGTCAATCGCGCCAGACGCTCACGCGGCTCGGCCTGTTGCTGTGATTAAAGTCGTTGCGCGACAGGCATGAAAAAGCCCGGATCGCTCCGGGCCTCTTTCAGTGTCAGTGTTTCATCGCTTTCACGATGTCCTCGGTCATCTTCTTGGCATCGCCGAGCAGCATCATCGTGCCGTCCTTGTAGAACAGCGTGTTGTCGATGCCGGCATAACCGGAACCGAGCGAGCGTTTGACGAAGAGGCAGGTCTTGGCCTTGTCGACGTCGAGGATCGGCATGCCATAGATCGGCGAGGTCTTGTCGTCGCGGGCGGCCGGGTTGGTCACGTCATTGGCGCCGATCACATAGGCGACGTCGGCCTGGGCGAATTCGGCGTTGATGTCTTCCAGCTCGAACACCTCGTCATAAGGCACGTTTGCTTCGGCAAGCAGCACGTTCATGTGGCCGGGCATGCGGCCAGCCACTGGGTGGATAGCATATTTCACCTCGACGCCGTGTTCCTTCAGCGTATCGGCAAGCTCCCGCAGCGCATGCTGCGCCTGGGCAACCGCCATGCCGTAACCGGGCACGATGATGACCTTGGTGGCGTTCTGCATGAGGAAGGCGGCATCATCGGCAGAGCCCTGCTTCACCGTGCGCTGCACGCCATCGTCGGCGCTGGCGGCTGCCGTTTCACCGCCGAAACCGCCGAGGATGACGGATATGAACGAGCGGTTCATGCCCTTGCACATGATGTAGGAGAGGATGGCGCCCGAGGACCCCACCAGCGCGCCGGTGATGATGAGCGCGAGATTGCCGAGCGTAAAGCCGATACCGGCAGCCGCCCAACCGGAATAGGAATTCAGCATCGACACCACGACCGGCATATCGGCGCCACCGATCGGCGCGATGATGAGCACGCCCAGCACCAGCGCCAGCACAACGATCAGCCAGAAGGCCAGGTGGCTTTCGCTCGTGGCAAGGCTTGCAATCGCCAGAACCGTCAGCACCAGAAGCGTGGCGTTGATGACATGGCGGTAGGGCAAGAGGATCGGCTTGCCGGACATGCGCCCGTCAAGCTTCAGGTAAGCGATGATGGAGCCGGTAAAGGTGACCGCGCCGATGGCTGCCCCCAGCGCCATTTCGACCAGCGCCTGGCCGTGGATGGAGCCGATTTCGCCAATGCCGAAGGCGGCTGGAGAATACAGCGCTGCCGCGGCCACCATGATGGCGGCAAAACCGACCAGCGAGTGAAAGCCGGCAATCAGCTGCGGCATGGAGGTCATCGGAATGGTGCGGGCGATATAGGCACCGCCGCCACCGCCGATGGCAATGGCCAGCACGATCAGCACGAAGCCGCCGAAATTCGGCGTGGCCAGCAGAAGCGTCGTGACGATGGCGATTGCCATGCCCGCCATGCCGTAGATATTGCCCTTGCGGCTGGTCGTCGGATGCGAAAGCCCGCGCAGCGCCATGATGAACATGACACCGGAGACGAGGTAGAGGAAGGCTGCAATATTCTGGGACATCCGGCCGACCTCAGCGATCTTTTTTCTTGTACATGGCGAGCATCCGGCTGGTGACGAGGAAACCACCGAAGATGTTGACCGAGACCAGCACCAGCGCCACAAAACCAAAACCGGTGGCAAGGCCGCTCAGCGACACACCGACTGCCAGCAGAGCGCCAACGACGATGACCGAGGAAATGGCATTGGTGACGGCCATCAGCGGCGTGTGCAGTGCCGGCGTAACCGACCAGACAACGTAATAACCGACGAAGATCGACAGCACGAAGATCGCAAGCTGAAAGACGAAGGGATCGATGGCACCGCCGGAAACGCCGTGGGCCGCAAGGCTCACCGCATCGGGTGCCTGTTCGGCGGCAGATTTGACGGCAGCGACGGCCTGATCAAGGGCGTTCAGCGCCGTGTTCATGGTTTCGTTCGCCATCACAGCTCCTCCTTCTTGTCCAGGATGTCCATCGGTGCTTCAGGTGTTTCGATCTTCTCTGCCGCCTTGCGGCGGGCGCGCGGTTTTGGCGCGCTTGGCAGTTCCGTTGGCGGTGTCACGACGGCGGGTGCAGCCAGACGGGCGGCGTCGGCGGCCTCGCGAAAACTCGGGTGAACCACGGCACCTTCATGCGTCAGCATGGTCGCCTTCACCAGTTCCTCGTCCGGGTTGAACGAAAATTCCTTCGATGCCTTGTCGACCATAGTCTCAAGGAAGGCATAGAGGTTGCGCGCATAAAGCGCAGAAGCCGAGGCGGCAACGCGGCCGGGCACATTGGCGTAACCGATGACCTTCACCCCATCGACATCGGCAATAGTGCCGGCAACCGAGCCCTCGATATTGCCACCGCGCTCCACGGCGAGATCCACCGCGATGGAGCCGGGCTTCATGGCGGAAAGCATCGCGCGGGTCACAAGCCGTGGCGCGGCGCGGCCGGGGATGAGCGCTGTCGTGATGACGATATCCTGCTTGGCGATATGCTCGGCAACAAGCGCCGCCTGCTTGGCCTGATAGGCCTCCGACATCGGCTTGGCATAACCGGCAGCGGTTTCGGCTGCCTTGAATTCCTCGTCCTCCACCGCGATGAATTTTGCGCCGAGCGAGGCGACCTGTTCCTTGGCGGCGGGGCGCACATCGGTTGCGGTCACGACAGCGCCCAGACGGCGGGCCGTGGCAATCGCCTGGAGACCGGCAACGCCGGCGCCCATGACGAAGACCTTTGCGGCCGGAACGGTGCCGGCTGCCGTCATCATCATCGGCATGGCGCGGCCATATTCATGGGCGGCATCGATCACTGCCCGGTAGCCGGCAAGGTTTGCCTGGCTGGACAGCACGTCCATGGACTGGGCGCGCGTGATGCGCGGCATCAATTCCATCGCAAGGGCGGTGATGCCGGCATCGGCAAGGCGGTTCAGCGTCTCGGCGGAATCGTAAGGGTTGAGCGTGGCCAGCAGCAGCGCGCCGGGTTTTGCAGCAGTGATCACCGCGTCTGGCGGGCAGATAACCTGCAGGAGGATATCGGCGCGGCCGGCATCGGCGGCGGTTCCGACCGTGGCGCCGGCTGCGGCAAAATCCGCATCCGGAACGCCGGAGCGCAGACCCGCGCCGCTTTCAACGATGATCTCAAATCCAAGCCCGATCAACCGCTTCACCGTTTCCGGCGATGCGGCGACACGGCTCTCCTCTCCGGCCTCCCGGCCGACAAAAATCAGCTTTGTCAAATCCGTCCCTTCCGCTCATGGATAATGCGGCCATGCGCCATCGCTCGGCCGCAACGGGCCGTTCAGACGCCACCGCTGAAAGCATGCATCAACGCAGCAGGTAAAAGCCGGCCGCGTTCAGGATGATGAAAAGAATGAGGCCGCCAAACAGGCCGCCGCCGGCATAAAAACCACCGACCATGGCCAGCATCAGCACGACCACCATCATCGTGCCCCACTTGGCACCGGCGAGGAACATGGAATAGGTCTTTTCGTGCTCCCGGTAATCCATGGGTGCGCCGGTTTCGACCGTTCCGCCGTGATGATCATCCATATTGCGTCTCTCCCACACAGGCACCGCGCCGGAAAACACATCCGATGCGAAGCTCATTTCCTACCTACCAAGTAAAGGCCTTACACAAAATGGCCAGAAAGAGCAATGTGTTGCAATGGGTGTTGAGGCGGCCCGGCGGACAGCCGAATGCGCAATTGCCCATGATTGCTTTTCATTGCTTGCGCGCATAGAGGGTTTTGCGAAACGAAGTGCGGGAATAGCGGTCTTCGCGACGTTCGTAGCGTTGCGCCGGTATGCGTTTTAGACATAGAAAAGATAAAACAAGACTAAATGGGTTGGGGGAAAATATGAGCATCCTGCTTGCCGTCAGCCGCATCATTGATGCGGTGACGAGCTTTATCGGCCGCTGGGTTTCCTGGCTGCTGCTTGCCGCCGTGCTGATCAGCGCCGGCAATGCCATCATGCGCAAGGCATTCGATATCTCGTCCAATGCCTGGCTGGAAGTGCAGTGGTATCTCTACGGCACCGTCTTCATGCTGGCGGCCGCCTATGCGCTGTTGAAGAACGAGCATGTGCGCATCGACATCCTGTCGGGCAGCTGGTCCAAGCGCACCCGTGACCTCATGGATCTCGTTCTGCACATCATCTTCCTCCTGCCCTTCGCCGGCTTGATGAGCTACCTCTCCTGGTCGTGGTTCTGGCTATCCTATTCCTCCGGCGAAATCTCTTCCAATGCCGGCGGCCTGCCGATCTGGCCGGCGAAATTCGTCGTGCTGGCCGGCTTCATGCTGCTTCTGGCGCAGGCCTTCTCCGAAATCATCAAGCGTTTTGCCGTGGTGACGGGCCGCATTGACGATCCGCGCGAAGACAAGCACGCCGTCCCGGCAAACCCGGCTTCGGAGGTCTGAGATGCTGGCGGAAATCATCCATATCATCGCGCATAACCTGCCGCTCGTGATGTTCACGACGGTCATGGCCATGCTGCTGCTCGGTTATCCCGTGGCCTTCACGCTGGCCGCGGGTGGCCTCATCTTCTTCGTCTTCGGTGTGGAACTGTCGACGATCTCGCCGGATATCCGCCTGTTCTGGCCGCTGCTGCAATCGCATCCCGAGCGTATCTACGGGATCATGTATAATGACACGCTGCTGGCGATCCCGTTCTTCACCTTCATGGGCATCATCCTGGAGCGGTCGCGCATGGCCGAAGACCTGCTGGACACGATCGGCCAGCTGTTCGGCCCGGTGCGCGGCGGCCTTGCCTATGCGGTCATCCTGGTCGGCGCGCTTCTCGGCGCCACCACCGGCGTCGTTGCCGCTTCCGTCATGGCCATGGGCCTCATCTCGATGCCAATCATGATGCGCTATGGCTATAATCGGCCGTTCGTTGCCGGCACGATTGCCGCCTCCGGCACGCTGGCGCAGATCGTGCCGCCCTCGCTGGTGCTGATCGTCATGGCCGACCAGCTCGGCCGGTCCGTGGGCGACATGTATGTCGGCGCGCTTTATCCGGCCATCCTGATCGTTTTCGCCTACTGCCTCTACGTCTTTGCCGTTTCGCTGATCAAACCGGAATGGGCGCCGGCACTGCCGAAGGAGGCGCGTACGCTCGGCAACGGCGTCACGTCCCTCATCGTGATGATCGCCATTGCGGTTGGCCTCTATTTCCTCGGCATCCACATCCTGTTTACCGGCATCGGCAGCGAGGAATGGCGTCTGGTGGCCGCTATGGCCTTTGCAGTGCTTGCCACCTATGGCGTTGCCATTTTCAACAGCCGCGTGGACAAAAAGATCATCTCGCGGCTCGCCGAACAGGTGATCATCGTGCTGGTGCCGCCGCTGGCGCTGATCTTTCTCGTGCTTGGCACCATCTTCCTCGGCATCGCCACGCCAACGGAAGGCGGCGCCATGGGTGCCACCGGCGCGCTGCTGCTGGCGCTTGCCAAGGGGCGGTTGACCCTCACCTCCATCAAGACCGCGCTTGACGCGACCACGCGCCTTTCCGCCTTCGTCATGATGATCCTCATCGGGGCGCGCGTCTTCGGCCTCACCTTCTATGGCATCAACGGCAATGTGTGGATCGAAGAACTGCTGCTGGCGCTTCCCGGCGGCGAATACGGCTTCCTCATCGTCGTCACCATCATCGTCTTCATCCTCGGCTGCTTCCTCGATTTCTTCGAGATCGCCTTTATCATGGTGCCGCTTCTGGCACCGGTCGCAGACAAGCTGGGCATCGATCTTGTCTGGTTCGGCGTTATCCTCGGCATCAACCTGCAGACCTCGTTCCTGACGCCGCCCTTCGGCTTCTCGCTGTTCTTCCTGCGCTCCATCGCGCCGGCCGGCAATTGGGTGGACAAGGTGACGGGCAAGACCATGCCGGGGGTCCGCACCAGTGAGATCTATCTTGGTGTCGTTCCCTTCATCATCATCCAGTTCATCATGATCATGGTGGTGATCTTCGTGCCGGGGCTCGTCATGCACTACAAGAGCGAGCAGACGACCCTGAGCCCGGCCGATGTGCAGATCCAGCTTCAGGGTCTTGGAAACCAGGGCTCGTCCTCGGGCAATGGCACGATGCCGGCCTTCGGCCTGCCGCCGCTCCAGCCGGCTGGCGGTGCCGGTGGTTCAGCCCCGCAGATGGGCCTGCCGCCACTCAACTTCGGCAATGATGCGCCGGCAACGGCACCCGCGACATCCGCCCCGCCAGCCTTCGGCCTGCCACCGCTGGACGGGCTGCCCGGCCAGCAGCCTCCGGCAGCGGCAGTTGCCAAGCCGGCACAGCCGGATCTCAGCCAGCCGCCAAAGTTTTGACGGACGACACAGAAACAAGGCAGAGGCACCCGCGTGGGGCCTTTGTCGTTTCTGGGCAAAGCCAGAGACAGTTTTCGCCGAGGATGAGGTTTTCGGGATACAATGAAAAACCCCGGCGCAAATCTTGCGCCGGGGTTTTAATGCCGAAAGCATTGAAGCAGGCGTTGGCTCACAGACTGTTCAAGAATTTCCGTTGGCGTGGCGAAAATGGTGATTTCGAGAACCGGAGCGGAGCGTACTTAACGCACGTGAGCACCGGACAAGCAGAAATTGCCATTTGCAGCCCGCCAGCGGGAATTCTGGGATGGACTGTCAGAGCTTGCCGTTGCGCTGCTGGATCATCATGAACGTGTCATAGGTGTATTCAGACAGCTGCATCCACAGATAACCTTCCTTCTTGAAGGCCACCTGGTCTTCGTAGATCTTCTTGAACCACTCGTTCTTGCCGCTGATATCGGCATAAACTTCCTTGGAGGCATTAAAGCAGGCCTCGAGGATTTCCTGGCTGAAGGGGCGAAGAACGGTGCCCTGCGAAACCAGTTCCTTGATGGCAATCGGGTTCTTGATATCGTATTTCGCCATCATGTTGGTGTTGGCGAAGGCGCAGGCATCCTGCAGGATGGCCTGATAGGATTTCGGCAGAGCTTCGAACTTGGCCTTGTTCATGAAAGCGTGGATAACCGGGCCGCCTTCCCAGAAGGCCGGGTAATAATAATATTTGGCAACCTTGTAGAAACCGAGCTTCTGGTCGTCATAGGGACCGACCCATTCGGCGGCATCGATGGTGCCTTTTTCGAGCGACGCATAGATATCACCGCCGGCGATCTGCTGCGGCACGACACCAAGCTTCTCGACCACGCGGCCAGCAAGACCGGCGATGCGCATCTTGACGCCCTTGAAATCGTCGACCGTGTTGATCTCCTTGCGGAACCAGCCACCCATCTGCGCGCCCGTATTGCCGGCGATATAACCAACGAGGCCATGCGTCGCATAAAATTCGTTCAGCAGCTTGTTGCCATTACCCTGATAGAACCAGCTGTTGGTGAGGCGGGCGTTGAGGCCGAAGGGAATGGCCGTGCCGATCGCGAAGGTCGGATCCTTGCCGACGTAATAATAAGAGCAGGTATGGCACATTTCGACGGTGCCGGCCGATACCGCATCGGCGGCCTGCAGGCCCGGCACGATTTCGCCACCGGCAAAGGTCTGGATGGTGAAATTGCCGTCGGTTGCGGCGGCGACATGCTTTGCGATATCTTCAGCGCCGCCATAGATCGTGTCCAGCGACTTCGGAAACGATGAGGTGAGACGCCAGGTGATCTTCGGCATCGATTGCGCAATGGCCGGAGCCGCAAGGCCCACCGCACCGGCAGCGCCGACACCGGTCACAGCCGCTTTCTTGAAAAATGAACGACGATCCATGAATACCCTCCCGTTTGTTGATGGCCCGCGAGAGGTCCATTCTCCCCCATCTCCCGGCCCTTTGCGAAAGTAACCATGGCAGGCAAAGGCTGGCAAGGCGCCAGCTAATATTCATGCGTCGCAAGGTGTCCAAACGCACGAGACTTTCGTCTAATAAGGCTTGTCCGACAGAACCATAGCGTGGCCGACACACCTCGGAAGCACTCAGGGGCGCCACGCGCACGTGCTTGACTTGGGCGATGCGGCGGATCAAGAACGCGGGCGATAATCCCGCCGGAGACAGACCCCATGCCGTTCATCGCCATTCCCGCCGACATCCGCAGCTTTGACAACACCATCTGGCATGGCGTGCAGCGGCAATATGTCGATGCGGCCGTCAAAGTGTCCGGTGCCATTCCGATGCTCATCCCGGCGCTCGAAGATGGCCATGACATCGACGGTGTTCTCGACCGGGTAGACGGCGTGCTGATTTCTGGCTCGGCAAGCAATGTGCATCCGTCGCTTTACGGCCGCGAGGCAACCGAGGCTGACGGGCCATTCGACCCAGCGCGCGATGCGACCTCGCTTCCGCTCATCCGCCGCGCCATCGAGCGCGGTATTCCGCTGCTTGCCATCTGCCGCGGCATTCAGGAGCTGAATGTCGCGCTGGGCGGCACGCTCGCCAGCGAAATCCAGGAACAGCCGGGCATCTGGGATCACCGCAAGCCGCCGGTGGAAAGCCGTGACGAGATGTATGCCATCCGCCAGCCGGTGTTCGTGCGCGAGGGATCGTGCATTGCCAATCACCTTGGCCTGTCGGGTGCGGTAGAGGTCAATTCGCTGCACCGGCAGGCGATTGCACAAACTGCCCCTTCGTTGCAGGTGGAAGCGACCGCCGAGGACGGAACCATCGAGGCGGTCTCGGTCATCAATGCCAAGGGTTTTGCGGTCGGCGTGCAGTGGCATCCGGAATACTGGGCGGAGACGGACAGCCCGTCTCGCGCCCTGTTCGAAGCCTTCGGCGAGGCGGTGCGGACCTACGCCCGCAACTGCTGAACAAGCCTTATCCCTTGACGGGAGTTTCCGGCACCGGCGTCAGCACCTTGCGCTCGGTGAACCAGCCGATGAGGTTGTCGACGACGAGATCAGCCATGTCATTGCGCGTCGGCACCGAGGCCGAGGCGACATGCGGAAGCAGGCAGGCGTTTTCGAGGTCGAAAAGGCCTGCCGGCACACGCGGTTCATCATAGAAGACATCGAGACCGGCAGCCGCAATCACCTTGTTCTTGAGGGCTGCGATCAGCGCCTCCTCGTCCACGCTCGTGCCACGACCGACATTGATGAACACGCCGTGTTCGCCAAGCGCTGCCAGCACATCGGCATTGATGATCTTGTGGGTTTCAGGCGTTGCCGGAATGATCGAGATCAGCGTGTCGACCGATGTTGCAAGCTCCATCAACGAGGCTGCATAGGTGTAGGGCACATCCTTGCGCTCGGTGCGGGTGTGATAGCTGATCTTCACCTTGAACGGCTCCAGCCGCTTGGCGATTTCAAGGCCGATACGGCCAAGGCCGAGAAGGCCGACATGGCGGTTCTTGAGCGACAGCGGCGTCAGCGCGAACGGGCCCTCCTTTTCCCAACGGCCGGCCCGCAGATAATTTTCCGCTACCGGCAGGCGACGCACGGTGTTGATCAGGAGGCCAATCGTGGTATCGGCCACTTCGTCGTTCAGCACGTCGGGCGTGTTGGTGACGAGAACGCCCTTGGTCGCGGCATGTTTGGCATCGACGCCGTCATAACCCACGCCGAAATTCGAGATGATTTCGAGGTTCGGCAATGCGTCGATCCACGCGGCGCGCATGCCGTTCAGCGTCGCAACGCCGCGGATTTTTGACACCGTTTCGGCCGGCAGGTCGAGTTCGGCACCGGGCGCGGTCTGCACAACCTCAAAGGCTGCCTGAAGGCGCTCCAGTGCGCGGGGATGCATGCGGCCCGGAATGAGCACGGTGGTCTTCTGTTCGGTCATCGGCTTAAATCCTGTTTGTGTCAGGCACGAGGGTGGTGTGGACTGGTGGATTGCCGGATGCGCATTTCCGGCTTGATGAGGTGAATGCCATCCGGATCATGACTTCCGGAGAGACGGTCGAGCAGCGCGCGGGCGGCAAGCCGGCCCACTTCCGTCTGGCCGTTCCACACGGTGGTGAGCGCCGGCGTTGCAATGGAGGCTTCCTCCAGATCGTCATAACCGGTCACCGAAATATCTTGGCCCGGCACAAGCCCGGCACGCGCAATGCCGTTCATCAACCCGATGGCAACCAGATCGTTCCAGCAGACGGCAGCCGTCGGCTTTTGCGGCAGCGACAGAAAATGCACCGCCGCCTCAAAGCCGCCCTGCTTGGAGCGAGGCCCTGGAATACGCAGGTTCGGATCGACCTCGATATTGGCCTTGCGCAGCGCGTTGACATACCCCTGATAACGGTCGCGGCCGGTCGATGTCTGGTCGGTGCCGCCGATCATGGCGATGGTGCGGTGGCCAAGGCCGATCAGGTGGTTGGTGGCCAGCGAAATGCCATAGCTGTCATCGCCGCGATAGGTCGGCAGATCGACGCCATCCATGGAACGGGCGACCAGAATGGCCGGCATGCCATTGGCTTCGGCAAGTTTTACGTCCTCGATCGGCGTGCCGATGGCCGGCGACATTATGACGCCGTCGCCGCCAAGCTGCAGCAGCGTCTCGATGAAGGTGCGCTGCTTTTCCACCGAGTCATAATGGTTGGACAGGATGAAGGTGTGGCGGCTGCGATCCAGCTCGCTCTCGATGGCTTTGAGAATTTCGCCGTAGAACGGGTTCATGATGTCATGCACGACGACCCCGATAATGCCGGAGCGCGAGGTGCGCAGGCTGGCGGCACGACGGTTGTAGATGTAACCCAGCGCGCGGGCCTGATCCTTGATCTTTTCACGCGTGTCTATGGCCACCAGCGGGCTATCTCTCAGCGCCAGCGATATGGTTGCCGTCGAAAGCCCGAGACTTTCTGCAATGGTGGACAGCTTTATCTTTTGAACCACAACCCCTCCCCTGGCGGATTCGCCCTACCGAATTTAAATTATTTAAACATTTTAATTCCGGTAGGCAATCGTTTGTCACAATGACGTTTCAATTCAATCCTCGTCTTCCTCCACGGCCACGCCATTGAGGTTGCGGTCGAGCGCTTTCAGGAGCTTGACCAATGTGCGGACCTCCTTGTCCGAAAAGCCTCGGATGGCCGCCGCGCCGCTTTCGGCAATGGCGGACTGGATCGCCTGCACGCTCTTCTGGCCCGTTTCGGTGAGGAAAACCTTGATCAGCCGGCCATCGGCGCCATCGGCCTTGCGCTCCACGAAGCCTTGCACCTCCATGCGTCCGATGGTGCGCGTCATCGTCGGCGCCTTCACGGCAAGGCGCTGCGCCAATTGCCCCGGTGTCAGACCCGGCTCGTCGGACAGAAGCAGGATCACGCCATCCTGACCGGCATAAAGGCCGGCATCGGCGAGATGATGCGACAATGCCGTGCGCAGCGAGCGCGCTGCCTGCGTGAGGACCGGCGCCAGATCACCAAGTGACGAGAGGTCCTTCTTGCGGGTCCCCTTTTCCTTCTTTTCGTCCTTTTTATCGCCCTTCTTTTTCGCCATTGGCTCCGTCCGGGTTTCCCGCCTCGATCACACCCGCTATAGACGGTGCGCGACCATCCATAGCGAAAGCAGGAGGTTACCGCCAGATGCCGCTGCCCACACCCCGCTTTGACGACAATGACCGCAGCCTTTCCCCGACAGAGCGCGCGGACTGGATCGCCGTGCTGCCGCTTGGGGCGCATGAACAGCACGGCCCGCACCTGCCCTTCGACACCGACAGCCTGATTGCTCGCGGAATTGTCGAGCGCCTCATCGCACAAAAGCCAGCCGACCTGCCGCTCACCTTCCTGCCCGTCGAGCGCATCGGTTATTCCGTCGAGCATATGGATGTCGCGGGCACCCGCACGCTGACCTTTGGCCAGGTGATCAACCGCTGGCTGACGATTGCCGAAAGTCTCAGCGATATCGGCATCCGCAAGCTGGTGATGCTGAACGCCCATGGCGGCAATTCCGCGCTGATGACGGTGGTGGCAACCGAGGCGCGGGTGCGGCTGAACATGCTGGCGGTCGCCACCAGCTGGACGCGCTTCGGACAGCCGGACGGCTGGATTACACCGCAGGACAAGGCCATCGACATCCATGGCGGCGATATCGAAACCTCCGTCATGCTGGCGCTCTACCCGGAGCGCGTGGACATGACAAAGGCTGCCGCCTTTCCCTCCCGCCAGACGGAATTTGCCAAAGACTTCCGCCACCTGCGCGCTTACGGACCGCACGCCTTCGGCTGGAAGATGTCCGACCTCAACCAAGAGGGCGTCGCCGGCAATGCGGCGGCCGCCACGGCAGAACGTGGCGAGGCGCTGATGACGCACGCGGTGCGCGGCATTCTGGAGCTGCTGGACGATGTGAAGCGGTTTGATGTGTCGGGTTTCGACAAGAGTTGATTGACGTTCAAAAGGCCCTTATCTTGCAGAAAGATGCCAGCGAGGATTATCGCATGCAGATTTCTGTCAGAGATGCCCAAAATAGTCTCGGCGATCTTCTGGATCGCGCCGAGCAGGGCGAAGACATTTATCTGACGAGAGACGGTCGAGCGGTTGCACGTCTCGTATCTGTCAATCTGGAACAGCGGCAGCCAGCAGCAACGATGCTCAGTTCGCAAAACCGGTCCGAAAAAGCGTCGCCAGAGAAAAGGCTTCAGGACATAGCCGCCCTACAGGAACGTGTTCGCCGGAAGGCAGATCCTTTTCCAGAAGAACGGGCCGAAAATAGCCAGGACTTTCTCTACGACGATGATGGCTTGCCCCGGTGATCGTGGTTGATACGTCTGCGCTCATCGCCATCCTGAAGGACGAACCGGAAGCAAAATCCTGCTTTGAAGCTCTACGCCACGCAAAGGGCGTTGCAATGTCCACCGGCACCCTGACGGAAGCATTGATTGTTTCAGCGCGACGCGATTTCCAATTGGAAATGGTCGATCTCATCGCTCTGGTGGTCACTGACATCATCGACGTCACCGCCGCCCGCGCCGATGCGGCCGCCTCCGCCTACCGTCGCTTCGGCAAGGGCTTTCACCCCGCAAGCCTTAATTTCGGTGACTGCTTTGCCTATGGGCTGGCGCGTGAGCTTTCCTGCCCGCTGCTTTATATCGGCGATGATTTTGCGCTGACCGATATCGCCGCGGCGCGGGCGAAAGCCTGATGTGATCTTATAACATACAAAAGCCTTTGAACTGCCGGACCCAAGGCCTTATATGGTCCCCAACCGCTGCCGCTCCATCTTGCGAGCGCCCATCCCCGGAGGTTTTTATGGCCGATACTGCAATCGCAAAGCCCATTCCCGTCACCGTTCTCACCGGCTATCTCGGCGCCGGAAAAACGACACTGCTCAACCGCATCCTCACCGAAAGCCACGGCAAAAAATACGCCGTCATCGTCAACGAGTTCGGCGAAATCGGCATCGACAACGACCTGATCGTCGAGTCGGACGAAGAAATCTATGAAATGAACAATGGCTGCATCTGCTGCACCGTGCGTGGAGACCTGATCCGCGTGGTGGAAGGCCTGATGCGCCGCCCCGGCCGTTTCGACGGAATTATCGTGGAAACCACCGGCCTTGCCGATCCGGTTCCGGTGGCCCAGACCTTCTTCATGGACGAGGACGTGCGCGCCAAGACTGAGCTTGATGCCGTGGTGGCGCTGGTCGATGCGAAACACCTGCCGCTTCGCCTGAAAGACAGCCGCGAAGCTGAAGACCAGATCGCCTTTGCCGATGTCGTCGTCGTCAACAAGACCGATCTCGTGACGCCGGAAGAACTGGCCGTGATCGAGGATATTGTTCGCGCCATCAACCCGACGGCCCGCATCTACAAGACGACCCGCTCGGGCGTCGATCTTTCCCGCGTGCTGGATCAGGGGGCGTTCAACCTGGAACGGGCGCTGGAAAACGATCCGCATTTCCTTGAGCACGGCCACGAAGACCATGTGTGCGGCCCCGACTGCGATCATCATGACCATGATCACGGACACCATGGACATGACCACGATCATCATCACGACCATGGGCACGACCACGGGCATGATCATGGACACGACCATCATCATGGTCACGATCACGGCCATGCCGTGGCATCCGCCATTCATGACGTGACGGTGAAGTCCATCTCGCTGCGCGGCGGCGAGATGAACCCGGACCGCTTTTTCCCCTGGATCCAGAAGATCACCCAGACGGACGGGCCGAACATCCTGCGCCTCAAGGGCATCATCGCCTTCAAGGGCGACGAGGAACGGTATGTGGTTCAGGGCGTCCACATGATCATCGAGGGCGATCACCAGCGGGCCTGGAAGGATGGCGAAAAGCGCGAAAGCCGGTTGGTCTTCATCGGCCGTGATCTCGACCGCGCAAAGATCGAACAGAGCTTCTTTGCCTGCCAGGCAACGGCCTGACCCCCTGCCGGGTGAAGCGGTCTTCGGGCCGCTTTGCCCGGAAAGCAAGATGTCCACCAGAAAGACTGCCTGATGCCCACCGTTGCCCCGCTCGATCTCGATGGCCATGTCATCGCCACGCATTTTCTCGGCGATGTCCCTTTCTTTGCAACCGCTGCCGGCGAAATCCGCCGGCTGGACGGGGGCGAAAAGGTGACGGAGGCCCATAACGGCCTTCTGACCTGCATCCGCGATCCGTTCAGCGTCAGCCTGATCACCGGCGGCGAGGATGGCAAGGTCATGCGCATTGCAGCCGATGGCAGCGCAACGCTTGTCGCCGAAGCGCCGCGCAAGTGGGTGACGGTGGTGGCCGGTGGCCCGCAGGGGGCTGTCGCTTATGCCTATGGCAAGGCGAGCACGGTTGTGCTGGCTGATGGCACGGTGAAGGAATTTGCCGAGGAACGCACGGTAGAGGCGCTGGCCTTTGCACCGAAGGGCCTGCGGATTGCCGCGGCCCGCTACAATGGCGTTTCGCTGCATTGGGTGGCCACGACCTCTGCGGCTGTCGATCTGGAGTGGAAGGGCGCCCATAACGGCGTCACCTTCTCGCCGGACGGCAAGTTCGTCGTGACCCAGATGCAGGAAAACGCCCTGCATGGCTGGAAGCTGGACGGAAAGCCCGGCGAAGCCCGTCACATGCGCATGACAGGTTATCCGGCCAAGGTGAAATCGCTGTCCTGGTCGGCCAAGGGCAAGTGGCTTGCCTCCTCCGGCGCGCCGGCGGCCATTGTCTGGCCGTTTTCCGGCAAGGACGGTCCGATGGGCAAGGCACCGCTGGAGCTTGGCACCCGCGCCAATATCATGGCCACCTGCGTCGCCTTCCATCCGGTCGAAGAGGTGCTGGCCATCGGTTTCATCGATGGCATGATATTGGGCGTCCGGATCGGTGACGGCAAAGAGGCTCTGCTGCGGCGTCCCGGCAAGGGCGCCATCACCGCCATGAGCTGGAGCGGCAATGGCAAACTGATCGCCTTCGGCTCGGAAGCCGGCGATTGCGGCATTATCGACATTTCCGCATAACCGGTTCGTCTGCCTCAAGGACAGGCCCTGTCAGGGCGCGTAGATCATCTTGCGCGTCATGCCGCCGTCCAGTGTCAGCACCTCACCCGTCATGAAATCGGCGCCCGTCAGGTAAAGGACGGCGTCGGCAATATCCTGCGCGTGTCCGACACGGCCAGCCGGATGCTGCGCATGGTCTTCCCGCCGCAGATCCTCGTCGCCGGAAATCCAGCCCGGCGCGATGGCATTAACGCGGATTTTAGGGCCAAGGCTTACCGCAAGCGCATGGCTCAGCGCCACCAACCCGCCCTTTGACGCCGCATAGGCTTCCGTCTGCGGTTCCGACATGACGGCGCGGGTCGACGCCATGTTGATAATGCTGGCGCCCTCGTTCATCAGGGGAACTGCCGCGCGCGTCATCAGGAAGGCAGCCGTCAGGTGACTGTCGGTCACCCGCCGCCAGTCCTCAAGCGACAAGGCCTCGATCGGCCCGGTTACCGGGGCTGCAATGCCGGCATTGTTAACGAGGAGATCAAGGCTTTCCCAGCCAAGCTCGGCAAAGGCACCGGCAACCGAGGCCTCGTCCGAGACATCGCAGAAGACGTGGATGACACCCTTCTCCTGCAGGTCCTGGCTCGTATCCTTCATGTCGAAGGAGGCAACGTCCCACCCGGCCTCAACGAGAAGCCGGCAGATCCCTGTGCCGATAAGGCCGGCACCGCCTGTGATGATGGCTTTTTTCATGGGCAAGCAGATAGGACCGTGCCGGGGGTTCGTCCAGCCCGTCTATCGACGCACTGGACGAAAGGGAAAATTCAAAGCCAGTCGCGACCTTCTGACCCGGCCTGGCAACCATAGGGCGGCAGCATAGTGCCGAAAGTCACGTGCAGCTTGTCGCATCCCCATTTGCGCAAAGGGCCGGGCATGCGGCTGTTGATCTCGATGCCGGTCTCGTTATAGGGGCTCTCCGTATTGGTGACATAGCTGTACCAGCGGCTGCCGATAACGCCTGCAAAGCCGATGGCAAGGATCAGGACAAGGCGGATCAATCTCATATCGATGGTCTTTCTTTATCGAAAGTCTGCAGGGATGCGGTTCGCAAACCTTTGGCGTCTGCATCAGGAGCCGCCGTTAGAACGGAGAGCGTTTAACAAAACGTGTGCGGAAATCCCGCCCGGCGTCAGGCGGTGGCCCCGATGATTGCGGCCAGAAGATCGTGAAGACGGTCGCGGTAACCATTGGCGGCTGAAGGCGAATCGGCTTCTGACGTCATGGTGACGGTGAGCCCGCGCGACGGCACTATATACAGCATCTGCCCGCCGTAACCCCAGGCGAAGCGCACATCCTCACCGCCAATGCTCTTCAAGAACCAGCCGTAGCCATAACCATCACCGGAATACCGCGAATTTGTGCGCGGCTCGAAAGAGGTGGCCACCCAGTCTTCCGGCACCACCTGCACGCCGTCTGCCGTGCGCCCGCCGCGTCGATAGACCTCGCCAAAAGCATGAAGTGACCGTGACGTCATGGCCATCTGGTTGCCGCCGAGATAGATGCCCTGGCGGTCGCGATCCCAGGAGCCGATGCGAAAACCGTTGATCGGCGCAAACCACGCGCGTGCAAGTGCAAGCGTCGACTGCCCGCCGACGCGGGTGAGAATGGCGGACAGAAGATGGGTGGAGGCGGTGGAATACAGCATCGGCCCGCCGGGATCCTGGACGAAATCCTGCGCAAGCGCGAAACGCACCCAGTTTCGGCTTGCAACAAACCGTCCGTAATTCGGGCCGGACAAGGGATCGAGACCCGATTGCATGGAGAGAAGATTGCCGATTGTTACGGTTGCCAGTCGCGGATCGGGATCTGCGGGAAGATCCGCCTTGAGGATTGGGGCGATAGTCTGGTCCGCTCCGTCCAGGAGGCCCTTGCCGATGGCAATGCCGACCATGGCCGACAGGATCGACTTGGAGGCGGACTTGATATTGGTCGAGCTGTCCGGCGAATAACCATGATAACCGCGGGCCGCCAGCTGCTCCCCCTGTCGCGACACCAGAACCGCCTTCAGCGGCGCCAACTCTTCGGCGCGCGCCAGCACGTCGGAGAGCGAACCGTTCGTGGGAGGACTGCCGGAAGATTGCAACGCTTCCGGGGAGGGCTGCTCCTCGGCACGCGCGCCAATCCCGGCAAAGAGAAGAGGCAGTGCGGCAATGAAACGGCGTCTGTCCAGCATGGACTCAAAGATAGCGCGCTTTGGGGCAAGAACCATGGCAGGGCGTGCTGTTTCACACGCTTGTGACGACAGCGACAACTGCGGCCTCCATAACGGAAACGGGAACCGGTGCGAAAATCGCACCAGTTCCCGTCCCTTCCCCTCAAGGCTGAAGCTACCTGCCACGGTGCCGGATGCCCCCATCCGGACGATGCTTCAGCCTGGGTGGCTCCGCGTAGGATTAGAAGCGGTAGGTCACGCCGGCGCCGATCAGCCAGGGATCAAGCTTGGCCTTGCCGGAAATCGGCGTGCCACCCATGTCGGCGCTCCAATTGGTTTCGAGAAACAGCTTCTTCGCGTCGACGTTCAGGCCCCAGTGTTCGTTGAGCATATAGTCGAAACCGACCTGCAGGGCGGCGCCGACATGCGAATCGACCTTCAGGTTGCTGAAGCCGGGTTGCGTGCTTTCGTTATAGAAGAAGGTGTAGTTCACGCCTGCGCCGACATAAGGCTTGAAGGGACCAAAATCGGTGAAATGATACTGCAGGGTGAGCGTCGGCGGCAGGAGCCAGGTCTTGCCGACATTGACGCCGGCAAGCGAACCGGCACCGGAAATCTTCGAACTGGTCGTGCCGAGAATGAGTTCGGCCGCAATGTTGTCGGTGAAGAAATAGCTGATATCGAGTTCCGGCGTGACCGAGTTCGAGTAGTTGAGGTCAGAGCCTGCAACCCCGTTGACCGAACCCTTGTCATTTGGGATGACGCCAAGGGCGCGCACGCGAACCTGCCAGGGGCTTTTGGCCGAGACCGCATCTGCGGCAACCGGTGCCGGGGCTTGCGGCGCCATATCGGCGGCCTGTACCGCGCCTGAAAGAACGACCGTTGCAGTTCCCAGAAGGGCTGCGATGGCGGCTGCGTTCCTGATCATGTCATTCTCCTTGCGACATCGTCTTTTGATGTCGCATGGCTATCAACCCCGCCAGGGCAGGCCGTTGATCTCGATCAACCCGACTTGACGGCGGTCAAGTCCGTAGCGCTTTTGCGGCAAAAAGTGTCCGTCGAACCTGTCGTCTCAAACGAAAATGCCCCTCCCCGGGTGGATCCGGGAAGGGGCAGACTGGAGAACTTGAACTTTCAAGCGATCAGGCGGCGCGACGCTCAACCTGCTGCGACAACTTGCGGCCGCTGGCGGTCAGCATGCCGGCGGCGCCATCGAGCCAGCCGGACTTCAGCTCAAGCGCCAGGAACCGGTGGCGCGCAAACGGACCCGGCATGACGAGATGCTGGGCCTTTTCAGCAAAGAAGCCGAATCGCTCATAGTAGGGCGCATCGCCGACCAGCAGGATAGCGCCGTGGCCACGGCCATGCGCCTCGGCAATGGCGGCCCGCATCAGGGCAGCGCCGATTCCCTTGCCCTCATGGGCCGCATCGACGGCCAGGGGGCCCAGCAACAGCGCATCCACAGGCCCGCCGTGGCGGCCAACGCCGGCTTCGACGTTCCACAGCCGCACGGTGCCGATCACGTGACCATCGCGGTCACGCGCGACAAGGGCCAGCCCCTGCGCCGGCACGCGGCCCCGGCGCAGCTTTTCCGACGACTTCTTGCGGCGGTCGCGGCCCATGGCGCGATCGAGCAGGTTTTCGCGAGCAACCACGTCTGCGGGGTTTTCTTCCGTGATGACAAAAGCATTTGGCGCGAGGAACGCGCGCACAGCGTCA
This sequence comes from Neorhizobium sp. PAMB6716, assembly GCF_058242805.1. Taxonomy (NCBI): domain Bacteria; kingdom Pseudomonadati; phylum Pseudomonadota; class Alphaproteobacteria; order Hyphomicrobiales; family Rhizobiaceae; genus Neorhizobium; species Neorhizobium sp. PAMB6716. The sequence goes on along the minus strand of NZ_CM177835.1, from coordinate 283,038 downwards.
AGAACAGCGGCCATCTTGGCCTCCGAAGCTCAAAACCGGTCTAAGCGGCACAAAAATCAAAGGGTGAGTGCGGCTCCGGCGAAACGGCCGGAGCCTGCGAAATCAGATCACATAGGCCTTCAGCGGATCAAAGCCATTAAAGGCAACCGCCGAATAGGTCGTGGTATAGGCACCGGTGCCCTCGATCAGAACCTCGTCGCCGATCGAAAGCGTGATCGGCAGCGGATACATGTTCTTCTCGTACATCACGTCGGCCGAATCGCAGGTCGGGCCGGCCAGAACGCAGGGCTCCATGTCGTCGCCGTCACGCTCGGTGCGGATCGGATAACGAATGGCTTCGTCCATGGTTTCAGCCAGACCACCGAACTTGCCGATGTCGAGGAAGACCCAGCGATGCGTGTCATTGTCCGACTTGCGCGAGACGAGGATGACTTCCGCCTTGATCACACCGGCATTGCCAACCATGCCGCGGCCCGGCTCGATGATGGTCTTGGGCAGGCTGTTGCCGAAATGCTTGCGCAGGGCGGCAAAGATCGCCTGGCCATAAGCTTCGGCCGAAGGCACGTCACGCAGGTACTTGGTCGGAAAACCACCGCCCATGTTGACCATCTGCAGGACGATGCCCTGCTTGGCGAGCTGCGCGAAAACACGCTTTGCATCGGAAAGGGCTGCATCCCAGGCATCGACCTTGGTCATCTGCGAACCGACATGGAACGAAACGCCGTAGGATTCGAGACCCAGCTGGTGGGCATAAACAAGCACGTCGACGGCCATCTGCGGAACGCAGCCGAACTTGCGCGACAGCGGCCATTCGGCACCTTCGCCATCGGTGAGAACGCGGCAGAACACGCGGGCGCCGGGGGCTGCACGGGCAACCTTTTCGACTTCCTCATGGCTGTCGACGGCAAACAGGCCGACGCCCAGTTCGAAGGCGCGCGCAACATCGCGTTCCTTCTTGATGGTATTGCCAAACGAGATACGGTCAGCCGTGGCACCGGCGGCAAGCGCCATCTGGATTTCGGCAACGGAAGCGCAGTCGAAGCTCGAGCCCATGGAGGCGAGCAGCTTCAGGATTTCCGGTTCCGGGTTTGCCTTGACGGCGTAATAGATGGCGCTGTCCGGCAGGGCATGACGGAAGGCTTTGAAATTGTCGCGCACGACATCGAGGTCAACGACAAGGCAAGGGCCTTCCGGACGTTCGGTGCGCAGGAAGTCGCGGATGCGAGCAGTGGTCATGGTCAATCCCTTCCAGGTCTCAAGGCTCCGGCTTGCGAACCGGAGGACAAAGGACGAATGAACATGCGCCGGGAACCAGTCGGTGGAGACACCGATTCCCTGACACGCTCAAACGCGCGGTAAGTGGAACAACGCTCTGCCAAGAACGATGATCCGGCTTTGTCTGCCATGGATTGGAGGGAGAACCCTACCGCACTTCCGGCAATGATGGTGTGCCTCTTCAGTAACCCCGGCTGTTGGAAAGCCGGGAGAGAACAAAAAGGCCCGCACCGTCGTTGCTTCAGATGTCCTCGCATTTCCCGGATGGCCGGAATAGCGACTGGAGGGGTTAATTCCAGGTACCTTACCGATGACCTCACCAAATAGAGGGTCGGCGGACACCCACGGGCACGTGCGACTTTGGGCTGACCGGGAGATAAGAACATTCGCCTTCATAATCAAGAGATTTTTTTGGCTGCCTCGCAAATTTCACATTGCAGGACGAAAGCTCGAACTCCACCTAGAAGGTCAGGAAAAAAGGATGATGGTGTGGATACTCTGACGCGCATGCGCGCATTCATCGATGTGGTGGAAGCCGAAGGGTTTTCCGCCGCCGCCCGTCGCACCGGACGTTCGAAAGCGCTGCTTTCCAAATATGTGCGCGAACTGGAAGACGATCTGGGCGCGCTGCTCTTGAACCGCACGACACGGCAGTTTTCGCTGACGGAAGCGGGCCATACCTATTTCCGCACCGCCGCCGATATCCTGAAGGAGATCGACAATCTCGCCGACCTCGTGCGCGAGAACAATGCCGACCTGAAGGGGCGCCTGCGAATCTCGGTGCCGCGCACCTTCATGGATGCCGATGTCGGCCAGTCTGTCATCGATTTTGCCACCGAACACCCGGATGTCTCGCTCGATATCGTCGCGGAAGACCGATTCGTCGACCTCATCGAAGAAAGCTTCGATCTCGCCATCCGAATCACCAAGCTTGAGGATTCGGGCATGATTGCCCGCAAGCTCTCCGATTTTCGCGTGTATGCCTGCGCGACGGCCGCTTATGTGGCGCAGTACGGTCCCTTCGCCCACCCGCAGGATCTTGCCGGCAAACCCGTCATCATCGATACGAACCTTCGCTCGCACAACAGCATCCGCTTCCAGGCGCCCGATGGCGCTTTCTTTTCGGTTCCCGTCGCGGGCTCCATCGAGGTCAACAGCCCGCAGGGCACGGTCAGAGCCGCCCGCGCCGGGCTTGGCGTTGCCATGGTGCCGGATTTCATCGCGCTGCCTTACCTGAAGACGGGCGAACTGGTCTCGCTGTTTGATGACTATATCCCGACCGATCGCGGCATCTATGCGGTCTACCCGCACCGCCGTTACCTGCCGGCAAAGGTCAGGAGTTTCGTCGATTTTCTCTCCGCGTGGTTCCGTCAGCAGAGTTAAGGGCTTCGTGATCTCACCCCCCGATTGACGCTAGCCGAAATTCCGTCCCATTTGCACGACACACCGCAGCAACAACGCGCGACGGGATCTGGTCATGTTTTTCAAAAAGTGGCTTTCTGCCACTCTCTTTCTTCTGGCGCCGTTTCCGGCCTTCGCGCATCCGCACATCTTTGTCGATGCGCGGCTGGAAGTGCTGGCCGCCGATGACGGCACCATTGCCGAACTGCGTAATGTCTGGCGCTTCGACGAATTGTTTTCCTCCAGCGTGCTTCTCGACTTCGACAAGAACACCGACCTGAAGCTCGACGAGCACGAACTGGCCGATCTCGGCGAAGTCATGCGCACCTCGCTCAAGGATTTTCACTATTTCACCACGATCACCCAGAACGGCAAGACGATCCCGATTGCCCAGCCGGATGTGATCCATGTGAGCTACAAGGACGGGCAGGTGTTGGTGTTCTTTGCAGTGAGGCCAACGGAGCCGGTCCACCTCAAGGGCCGCATGACATTCGGCATCTACGATCCCTCGCTTTATACCGCGATCGATTTTCCCTCGGATGCCGATCTGGTGCCGGAAGGCAAGGCCTTTGCCGCCTGCAAACACCAGGTCGTCAGGCCTGATCCGGACGAGGTGATCGCGCAGAACAAGACCAGCCTGACGGATGCCTTCTTCAATGATCCCACCGGCACCGACATGACCAAACTGTTTGCGACGCGCCTGGAGGTGACATGCTGAGACGCAGCCTTCCCCTTGCCCTCGTGATGACACTCGGGGCCTTTGCGCTTGCCCATGCGCAATCCCCGCTCGGCGTCGGCTCGGCGGAACCTTCGTTCAGCACCGGCGGATTTCTCGGCCCCTTCTTCGGTTTCATCAATGCCTACCAGCAGAGTTTTTATCGGGCGCTGACCGGCTCGCTGAAAGCCATGCGGGAAGATCCGTGGGCGGTGAAGGGGCTGGTGACACTGTCCTTTGCCTATGGTGTCTTTCATGCCGCCGGTCCCGGCCACGGCAAGGCGGTCATCTCCTCCTACATGATCGCCAACGAGACCGCACTGAAGCGCGGCATCGTCATTTCGCTCGTCTCGGCACTGTTGCAGGGGATCGTTGCCATCGGGCTTGTCGCTGCGGCCTATATCGTTCTGCGCGGCACCGGCATCACCATGACGCGCGCCACGCAGGCGATGGAGGTGGCAAGTTTTGCCATGATCGCCCTGTTCGGCGGCTGGCTTCTGGCCCGCAAGCTTTATGCGCTTCGCCCGCACCGCTCTTCGCTACCGATCTTTGCCAGCGCCAGTCCCGCCTCGGGTCCGACGGGCCTTTCGTTTCGCGCAACCGAAGTGGGCCATGATCACGATCAGCTTGCAGCCGGTGACTACTGCATGGATTGCGGGCAAATGCACCTTCCCGACCCGCAGGCCATCGGCGGGCGCGATTTCAGCCTGCACGAGGCATGGTCGGCGATCGTTGCCGTTGGCCTTCGCCCCTGTTCCGGCGCCATCCTGGTGATGAGCTTTTCCATCCTCAACGGGCTTTATCTCGGGGGCGCGCTGTCGGTGCTGTTCATGTCGCTGGGCACCGCGATCACCGTATCACTGCTGGCGCTGATGGCAGTCTCGGCCAAGGACCTGGCCGTGCGTTTTGCCGGCAAGGGATCACGCACGGCAGGCCGCATTACCAACGGCATCGAGATCGCAGGCGCGCTGTTCATCATCCTGATGGGCGTTTCGCTGCTCGGCGCTGCCCTTCAGGCGTAGCCCGAGGAGTCAGTGACCGTCTCGCCTTTGATGGCGGGCCCGCAGCCAGAAGATCAGGAAAAACGACAGGACAGCCAGAACGCCGAAACCTGCCGCCAGCCACGGCGAAAACTGCGCCAGCCACAGAACGATGCTGGGCATGACCAGAAACAGCAGTGTGAAGCCGAAAAAGATGATGGCGGCCGCAATGGCCGGTGAACGTGTCTTGCCGCCGCTCACGCTGCCACCGCCTGAAGCCCGGCGCGGATATCTTCCAGCCGTTCTTTCTGGTGGCCGTGATCGTCAAAATTCTCCGGCTGCAGCCATGTTTCGAAGGCCTTGGCGATGAGCGGCCATTCACCGTCGATCATCGAAAACCAGGCGGTATCGCGGTTGGCGCCCTTGGACACCATGTGCTGGCGAAACACGCCTTCGAAGGTAAAGCCGTAACGCGTTGCGGTCTTCTTGCTCGGCTCGTTTTCGTTGTGGCACTTCCACTCGTAACGACGGTAACCCAGATCCTCGAACACGTGGCGGGCCATCAGGTAATGCGCTTCGGTCGACAGCGGCGAGCGCTTCATGGCAGCACCATGCGCCACCGAGCCCACCTCGATCACGCCATTGGCGGGGTCCGGCCGCATATAACTTGCCATGCCCACAACCTCGCCATCCTCCTTGTCGCGAAAGACAAGCGTGATGAGGTTGCCGGCCTTGTTCATGCCCTCCAGCCAGTCGGCAAATTCTGCCGGCGCGCTGTAGAGCTTGTTGGGGAAATAATGGATGAGGTCGTTCAGCCCCTCATCGCCACCCAGTGCCTCCCACAGCGTCTGAATATGCACCGCCCGTTCATAGGGCTCGGCAATGACATAATGGCCCTCGAGCCGCACCGGCCGAGGCGCCGGGCAACCACTGAAATTCTTGAGATCACGCATGAAACATCCCCTCACCTGCCAAGAGAATTAAGCGAGGGCGCGCCCAAACGCAATCGCTGCTTTGCCGTCGGACACGGCAAAACACCGACAACGGATCAGAGCGAAACCTTCGCCGAGGAGACGGTCGCCTCGATATGATCGATCAGCGGATCGGGCAGTTTCAGCCGGCCGGCGAGAAGATCGAGATAACCGCGTTCGGCGCGGGTATCGGGGTCGATGGCAAGCCTGGAGGCCGTGTAGATCTCCACCCGCTGCTCTTCCGTGCGACCGGCTGCCACCAGCGCATCGAGATCGATCGGATCGGCGAGTTCCTTTGCGATGAAGGCTTCGGCCTCGGCGCCCAGATCCACGGCATGCACCTTTTCCATGATGCGCTGGCGCTCGTTCGCATCGATATGGCCATCGGCCTTTGCCGCGGCAATCATCGCGCGCAACAGGGTCAGCGCAAAATCATTGCTGAGGCTTGGCGAATGGAGGCTGAAGGGTGAATCGACCGGCGGCTCGATGACCGGCGCATCAGGGGCGACGCCGGCTGGTGCCTTGCCCGACTGATAGTTTCGGTAGGCGAGATAACCAAGGCCGGCAATGGCGGCCACGCCGCCGACGGCTGCGACATTGCCGGCAAGCTTGCGGCCGGTCTTGGTGCCGAGAAGGGCGGCCGCCAGCGCGCCGGCCTTCATCGGGTTGTTGCGCGCAAGGTCTGTGACCTGGCCTGCCTTCCCCTGCAAGGTTCCCGAAAGACCGGGAACCTTGGATCCGAGGAACTGGTCCAGAAGCTTCTTGGCGTCGAACATAAACAAACTCTCCCTGTTGTGTCACAGGGAGAGATAGGACGCCAAAGTCATTTTACAAACGATAGAGGGGGTAATCAGCCCTTGAGGGCAGAGGCTTCCGATGCCAATGCCGTGATGCCCGCCCAATCGCCGGCAGCCACCAGTTCCTTCGGCGCAACCCAGGAGCCGCCGACGCAGACAACATTGGGCAGCGACAGGTAATCGCGGGCGTTCTTCAGCGAAATGCCGCCGGTCGGGCAAAAGACAGTGCCGGCGAGCGGGGAGGACAGCGCCTTGAGATAGGCGGCACCGCCGGCCTGTTCGGCGGGGAAGAATTTGAGGACGTCATACCCAGCTTCGCGCAGCGTCATCACTTCGCTCGCGGTGGCAGCACCCGGCAGAAGCGGCACGTCGGAATCCTTGGCCGCCGACAGCACGCCCGGTGCCACGCCCGGGCTGACGATGAACGTCGAGCCGGCCTTGACGGCTGCATCGAAATCCCGCGCGTTGAGGATGGTGCCAGCACCGACATGGGCGCCTTCCACTTCCGCAGCAACGGCCTTCACCGCATCAAGGGCTGCCGGCGTGCGCATGGTGATCTCGATCGCCTTCAAGCCGCCGGCAACCAGCGCGCGGGCCAGATGCACGGCAGAGGCCGCATCATCGACGATCAGAACCGGCACGACCGGTTGCAGCTTCAGGATGGCAAGCAGGGCTTGGCTCTTGGCGTTCATGAGGAACCTCCCGGACAGGACGGATTGAAACGATTGAAACTCCACGCTGAGATAGCGCGGGGCAAAGGCAGTGTCGAGAAAAAACGGACCACTGCCAGGCATTCGGCTCTGGTCGCCGCCAAGCCTTTGCAATAGTTTGTATCAGGTTCGTGATGAAAACGGGAATGGGCATGGCCAAGGAAATCGAACGCAAGTTTCTCGTTTCAAGCGAGGCGTGGCGCGACACTGCAAGCCCCGGCGCATCCTACATGCAGGCCTATGTGGCCGTTGGTGAAGACCGCAATGTCCGGGTGCGGCTGATCGATGGTGAAAGCGCACGCCTCACCATCAAGATCGGCCACGGCATGTTGTCTCGCAACGAATATGAATACGCCATTCCGGTCGAGGATGCCGAGGAACTGGTGCGCGCCGCCATCGGCACCGTCATCGAAAAGACCCGCTATCTTGTGCCGCACGCCGGCTTCACCTGGGAAGTGGACGTGTTCACCGGCTTCTACAGCGGCCTTGTCGTGGCCGAGGTGGAACTGGAGAGCGAGGCGGAAAACCCGCCGCTGCCGTCCTGGATCGGCCGCGAAGTGACCAGCGACCGCCGTTATTCCAACATGGTCCTGGCGACCGAAGACCTGGCCGGGGAGTTGGTGCATGGCATTTCGCATTCGGCCCTCTGAACCTTTTGCCGCTGAATTTTGCCGCATTGCCGAAAGCCAGTTGCGGCGTGCCATCGAGGTATTGCGCGAACGCCCCGAAGGAGAGCATCAGGCGATCCATGCGGCGCGCAAACGCTTCAAGCGGCTGCGCGCCCTCTACCGACTGGTTGAACCGGATGCAAAGGAGTTCCGGCGCACGGAAAACGCTCGTATCCGCACCGTAGCCCAAAGCCTGTCCGGCGCGCGCGACGCAACAGCCCTTGTCGAAACCGTCGACTATCTGGCCGGCCTTGCCGTATCCGCCGAAGAGCTTACAGCGCTCGGCTTTGCTTCCCGCGCGCTGATTGAACGACGCGACCGGATCGCCTCGACACAAGGCGACCTTGCAGACACGATCGAGACAGCGATCGCCGCCTGTGAAGACGCATTGGAAGCGCTTCACGGGTTGAACCTGCCGCGCGGCAATGCACGCACGGCACGACGTGTCGTCAAGGCCTTTCGCAAACAGGGTCTGAAGGCGGCTGCAGCACTTGCCACCTGCAATGAAGATCATTCCGCCGAAGCCTTCCATGACCTGCGCAAATGCGGGCAGACCAGCTGGATGTACCTGACGCTGTTTTCCGATCTCTGGCCATCGGCCATGGCCGCCCAGAAGCGCGAGACAAAACAATTGGTCGACCTGCTCGGCCATGAGCATGATCTGAGCGTGCTGACGCAGACGATCAACGAGAGCCCGGAACTGTTTGGTGACAGCGACACGCTGGCGCTTCTGATCGGCGCCATCATCACGCGCCAGCAGGCAATCCGCGCCGAAGCGCTGTCCCTTGCCGCGGTCGTCTTTCCAGACCAGCCCAGGCGCGAAGCCCGCATCATCGGCAGGCTCTGGCTGGAAGCGGCGGACGCGCTGTCGTGAGCGTCATTCGCCAGAGCCACCTCTGCCTTTGACAAGCCGCCCTTTCGCAGCGCTGCGACTGCAAATCTTGCAGTCCGGCTTTCAGGTCTTGTTAAACCGAAAAGCGGAGTCTTCCTCACAATCGGCAGGGGAGATTGAGTGGTGTTACAGCGGACATTTCTGCGCGCTCTGGTTTTGGCAACGAGCTTTCTGGCATGCGTTGCACACAGTGCCGAACAGCACGAGATCTACTACAATTCGGCGGGCAACAAGGAAAACACGCTGGGTTTCCAGGTTCTTCAACTCGCAATCGAAAAATCCGGAAAACCGTATGTGCTGAAGCCATCACCGGCCGGCTACAGTTCCAATGCCGGCATGGTGGACGCCATCGCCAATGGCGCGCAGATCGACATTGCCTGGGTCAATGCATCAAAGGCGGTTTCGGCAAAGCTTCTTTCGGTTCCCTTCCCCGTCGACAGGGGGCTTGGCGGTTATCGCCTGTTCCTCATCGATGCGGCCCGCCAGGATGAATTTGCACGCGTTCAGAACCTCCAGGCGCTCAAGGCTTTCATAGCGCTGCAGGGCACCGGCTGGGCCGATGTGGACGTGCTGCGCAAGGCGGGCCTCACCGTGCGCACCGGCCCGCAAAAAAACCTCTACCGCATGACCATCGGAAAGCGTGGCGACTATTTTCCGCGCGGCGTCAACGAGGCTCTCAGCGAACAGATCAAGCAGGCACCCGATGCGCCCGGCCTTGCCGTGGAGAAGACGCTGGTTCTGCAATATCCGTCCGCTTCGATCTTTTATGTGTCGAAATCCAAACCTGACCTGCGCGACGATCTCATGCGCGGTCTGCAGGCGGCGTGGCAGGACGGTTCCTTCGAGGAGGTCTTCCTTTCCTATCCCGATATCCGGCTTGCCCTGGACAAGGGCAACCTGAAGACACGCAGGATCATCAAGGTCGATAACCCCAACCTGCCGGACGACATCCTCGCGATGGACGCACAATACTGGTTCGACCCGCAGGAGTGACGGGGCCGCACCGCGCGCCGACTGCCTTCCGGATGCCCTGTCCAAACATCGCCGTTCTCCCTTATTTTTAAGGAATTTGATCATGTTCAAGAGCAAGTCCATTCGCATGCAGGTGATGTTGCCATCGCTTGCGCTTATTCTGTCGGGCTGCGTGGCGCTCAGCCTTTATTCCGGCTGGTCACAGGCTGAAACCGCGCGTGACATGTTCGACCGGAAGGTGAAACTCACCGCCTCCATGACGGCAGCGGGAGCCAGTCTGGCCATGTGGCAATTCGACAAGGGCCTTGCCCAGGCGACCTTCGACCCTGTGACCACCGATCCCGACTTCCGCGCCGCCCTTGTGCTCGATGCCACCGGCAAGGCGTTCTTCTCTTCCGGTGAGGCCGATGCGGTGGCAGCCGGCCTTCGCTCCACATCGGGCGAGACACGCGACAACGCGGCAGACCTGCGTTTCTCCGTCGTGCCCTTGCGCCATGCCGAAGAAGGCAAGGACATGGGTATCGGCACCATGGTTCTGGTGTTTGACGCCCAGTCGATCATGCGCAACACGTGGAGTTCGCTGCTCGGGCTTGCAGCCATTGCCGGCCTGACGCTTCTGGCCTCGGCACTTGCGCTGATGGCCTTGCTGCGTTCGATCACCCGGCCGCTGATTTCGCTGGCGCAGGTGATGAACAAGCTGTCCTCCGGCGCGCTGGATACGGAGGTGCCGAACCAGAACCGCGTCGATGAAATCGGCGAAATGTCGCGTGCCGTCCAGTATTTCAAGGACAGCGTGCATCAGGCCCAGACGCTGCGGCGCGACGCCGATACCAGCCGGGACCTGCTGGAACAGCAGCGCGCCGCACAGGAAGAGGCAGACAACCGGCGCCTCAATGGCATGATGAAAGCGACGAACGGGCTGGCGGACGGCCTGCGGGCGCTTTCGCTCGGGGATCTGACGGTGCAGATCGAAGACCGGTTCGCCCCCGACTACGAGGAACTGCGCACCAATTTCAACGATGCAGTCAGCCAGTTGCGCAAGACGCTTTCGGTTGTCGTGACGGCCGCGATGAACATCGATGCCGGAACCCGCGACATTGCCGACAACACCAACGATCTGTCGCGCCGCACGGAGCAACAGGCGGCATCGCTGGAGGAAACGGCCGCAGCACTGGATGAAATCACCACCAATGTCTCCTCCTCCCTGCATCTGACGGAAGAAGCACGCCGGGTGGCAACCGAGGCCAATCACAGCGCCGTCAAGTCCGGTCAGGTGGTGGCCCAGGCAGTGGAGGCCATGAGCCGGATCGAAGCAAGCGCCTCGCAGATCTCCTCCATCATCAGCGTGATCGACGAGATCGCCTTCCAGACGAACCTGCTTGCGCTGAACGCCGGCGTCGAGGCGGCACGCGCCGGAGAAGCCGGAAAGGGCTTTGCCGTGGTGGCGCAGGAAGTGCGGGAACTGGCGCAGCGCTCAGCAAATGCCGCCCGCGAGATCAAGATGCTCATCCAGAACTCGACAAGCGAAGTGGAAGCCGGCGTCAAGCTCGTCTCCAACACCGGCTCGGCCCTCACCGGCATCGGCCAGTTGATCGTGACGATCAACGAACATGTCGGTGCCATCGCAACCTCTGCCCGCGAACAGTCAACCGGCCTTGCCGAGATCAATACCGCCGTCAACCACATGGACCAGAGCACGCAGAAGAACGCGGCCATGGTGGAGGAAACCTCGGCGGCCTCCGCAGCGCTTGCCGCGGAATCGGCACGGCTGCGTGACCTGATGGTGCAGTTCACGCTTGAACACCAAGCAATGCGGCCACGATCTTCGCGCGCCGCCTGATCTGCTGCCGTCCGATGGCACACCGAACGGCCCCTTCCGCCCACGGCAGGGGCCGTTGCCATGTCGAAGCATCGGCGGATTGACAAAAGGCAAAGTGCGGCGCGAAAGCTAAAATCCATTGCGTCCGGCCGCCAGAGGCAGTATTTCGCGGACATCATGACCGATATTCAAGCCACCGCCGCCGGCAGCGTTTCCGGCTCTTTCCTTGTTGCCGCGCTCTATCATTTTGCGCGGTTCGAGCGCTGCGAGGCGCTGCGCGCACCGCTTCAGGCGCTGTGCGAGGAAAACGGCGTGAAGGGCACACTGCTTGTGGCCCACGAGGGCATCAACGGCACGATTGCCGGCACCGATGACGGCATTGCGCGCGTGCTCTCCTACCTGCGATCGTTGCCCGAGTTTGCAAACCTCGAGCACAAGGAAAGCCGGGCCTCCAAGATGCCGTTTCTGCGCATGAAAGTGCGGCTAAAGAAAGAGATCGTTACCATGGGCGTCGAGGATATCGACCCCAACAAGATCGTCGGCACCTATGTAGAGCCGAAGGACTGGAACGACCTCATCTCCGATCCCGAAACGATCCTCATCGATACCCGCAACGATTACGAAACGGCCATCGGCATTTTCAAGGGCGCGGTCGATCCCCAGACGAAAACCTTCCGCGAGTTTCCCGACTGGGTGAAGAACAATACCGGCCTGCACAACAAGCCGAAGATCGCCATGTACTGCACCGGCGGCATTCGCTGCGAGAAGGCGACCGCCTTCATGAAGGAGCAAGGTTTTGACGAGGTCTACCACCTGAAGGGCGGCATTCTCAAATATCTCGAAACCGTGCCGGAAGAAGAAAGCCTGTGGGAAGGCGCCTGTTTCGTGTTCGACGAGCGGGTGTCGGTGACGCACGGCCTGAAGGAAGGTGACCACAAGCTCTGCCACGCCTGCCGCGAGCCGATCACGCCGGATGTACGCCTGTCGCCGAAATTCGAGGAAGGTGTCTCCTGCCCGCATTGTTATGACACACGCAGCGAAGCCGATCGGGACCGTTATCGCCAGCGGCAATTGCAGATCGAGCTTGCCCGCAAGCGCGGCGCAAAACATCTCGGCAGCTGACGTTCATCCCGCAAGGTCGGGAGGTCAGGCGAGGCCTGAAAGCCTGAACAGGGGTTCTTCACGCTGGCGAAGCCTTGCGATCTCGGCAATCGGCATCGGCTTTCCAAACAGGAAACCCTGCAGCTGATCGCAGCCGGCAATGCGCAGCGCCACGGCCTGCGCATTGGTTTCCACCCCCTCTGCCGTCACCGGAATATCGAGCGAGCGGGCAAGCGCGACCGTTGCCTGCAGCATATCCACCGCACGCCCGCCCAGATCGGCAGCGGCCACCAGCGAGCGGTCGATCTTCATCCGGTCAAAGCCGAACTGGCGCAGATAACCGACGCTGGAGAAGCCGGCGCCAAAATCATCGAGTGCGATATGCACCCCGGTCTTCTTCAGCCGGTTGAGGGTATCGCGGGCGCGGGCCGGGTTCTGGATGAAATAGGTTTCCGTCATTTCCAGCGTAATGCGGGCCGGATCCATCTCGGTTTCCTGAAAAACCAGCGCCACCCGCTCAGCAAAGGCGGGATCGCGGAACTGGCCCGGCGAAACATTGACGGCAAGCGTCAGTTCCGGCCAGTCGCGCAGGGCCTCGCAGGCGGTGCGCAAGACGCAAAGGCCCAACTGGTCGATCAGCCCTGTGCTTTCGGCAATCGGAATGAACACATCCGGCGGCACCGGCCCATGACCTTGGCGTGTCCAGCGCGCCAAAGCCTCGACGCCGGAAAGGCGCATATGCTGGGCATCCACGACCGGCTGGAAGGCGACGGAAATTTCCTCGCGCTCGATGGCCTGCCGCAGATCCAGCTCCAGCCGGTTGCGCTCCTCGCGTTCGGCGTCCATCGCCGGATCGTAGGCCGACCAGCGGCCGCGGCCTTCTTCCTTGGCGCGGTACATGGCCATGTCGGCCCGCCGCAGAACTTCCTCGCCAGCCACAGCGCCAAGGGGCGAACAGGCAATGCCGATGCTGCAGCCGATGACCGCGATGCGATCGCCCATGGTGAGCGGCTCGCCGAGAAATTCCATCACGCGCTCGGCAAGCGCTGCCGCGTCCGCCTCGGCATTCTTGCTGAGGAAACCGATGGCAAACTCATCACCGCCAAGCCTTGCCAGCACGGCCCCCTCGCCCACCAGCACGGCAAGGCCTGCAGAGACGGCGCGGATCAGCTGGTCGCCGGTGGCGTGACCATAGGCGTCGTTGACCTCCTTGAAACCGTCGAGGTCGAGATAAAGCAAGGCCACATCGAGGCCCGACCTTTGCGCTGTGCCCACCAGTTCGGAAAGATCGGCAAACAGGCCGGTGCGGTTGGGAAGGCCGCTCAGCCGGTCCGTCAGCGACAGCTTGATCGCCGCTTCCTCGTCGGCTGAAAGCCGCGCCAGCGCCTGGCTGCCGCTGACGAAAAGCAGCACGAAATAGATCGCCACCATAGCAACGGCGCACCAGACAAGCGGGCGCACCTGCGCAAGGCTGATATTGCCCGGCGAACGCGGCTCCCAGCGCAGCGACGCGATCGGCTTGCCCGCGGGCGACAGGATAAGGACCCGGTGCGACTTCTGCTCCAGCGGCTGTTCGATGCGAAGGCCCGGCAGCACATAGGCGTTGGCCAGCCGATCGACAGTCGCCTCCGTCAGATGGCGCATGAAGATCACGTAACGCCCTTCGCCCTGTGGCGCCACCAGCTGGCCGGATTTCATCCGGATGAGGGCAACGCCGAAAGCCGCCGCACCACGGGACGTGCGTGTAAAGCTGGTTTCTTCGGGAAGTACGCCTTCGCGAACGGAGCGGATCTTGTCGAGCAGAGACCAGACTTCCGGCGTGATATAGTCCTCAAGGCTGCCGGTGACCGGCTCTCCTTCGGAATAACCGAGCACGATACGGCCGGTGTGATCGACGATGATTGCCACGTCGAACAGCTCATTGTTGTCAGTCATGGCGCCGAAATTGCGCTTTGCCCAGACAAGGCCAGAGGAGCGGTAGACGTGATCGGCGGCATCGTCCCAGGCGGCGTAATCATGCAGGGTGGCGGCAAGCTGACGCTGGAATGTCTGCAGCGCGCCGCTGACGGATTCGCGCGAGCGTTCCTCGTCCAACTGGTTGGCGTAATGGCCGACACGATCGAGGGCGGTAAAAACCATCCCTGTTACCGCTATCACCACCGCTGCAAAAATAAGCAGCATCGAGCGCACCGCGGAGCGGCGGTCGACCTTGGCAGCGGAGTGTTTCAACGTAATCGGCACAAACCGCATTCGTCAGCCCTGGCACTTATGCGAACAATGCCGATCATGTATTCGCTTTTGCTTAATACCAGATGCCGGCCGCATGCCAAATGCAAAATAGCTCCTTCCCGGCAAAGGGAAAGAGCTATCTCCCAAACTTTGACGTCTTTGTCTTACCAGGCGGCGAGGACGGCGCCCTTGAACTGGGTGGCGACGAACTGCTTCACCGGCGCGCTGTGATAGGATTCCACCAGCGTCTTCACCCAGGCGGCATCCTTGTTCTTTGCCTGCACCGCGATGACGTTGATGTAAGGGGCCTTTTCGCCTTCGCGGGCAATCGGATCCTTGGCCGGGTCAAGCCCTGCTTCCAGCGCATAATTGGTGTTGATGACAGAGGCATCGACATCATCGAGCGCACGCGGCAGCTGGGCGGCATCCAGTTCGGCAAAGGTGATGTTCTTCGGATTTTCGACCACATCGGCCGGCGAGACCTTGAGGCCCGCGCCATCGCGGATCTTGATCAGGCCCTTGTCGGCAAGGATCAGAAGCGCGCGGCCACCATTGGTGGGATCGTTCGGAATGGCGACCGAGGCGCCGTCCTTCAACTCATCCAGGTTCTTTACTTTCTTGGAATAGATGCCCATCGGGAAGTTGACCGTCTGGCCGACGCTGACCAGATCAAAACCGCGATCCTTCACCTGGTTGTCGAGATAGGGCTGGTGCTGGAAGGAATTGGCCTGCAGGTCGCCATCGGCCAGTGCCTGATTGGGAACGACATAATCGGAAAACTCGAGGATCTCGAGGTCCAGCCCCTTTTCGGCAGCGACCTTCTTGACCTGTTCCATGATCTGCGCGTGCGGACCGGGGGTGACGCCGATCTTGATGGTTTCGGCGAGCGCCGAGCCGGCGGAAATGAGAGCGGCAAGGGAGGCCGCGAGAATGAGCGTCTTCATGGTGTTCTCCTTGGGACGATTTGAAAGTCTTGGTCTTGTTCTGGAAAATCAGGTCTGGCGGTTGCGCTTGTCAAAACGGCGCGCCAGCGCGTCGCCAGCACTCTGCACCGCCTGGACGAGAAGGATCAGCACCACCACCACGGCTGCCATCACCTCCGGCATGAAGCGCTGATAGCCGTAACGGATGCCGAGATCGCCAAGCCCGCCGCCGCCGACGGCGCCGACCATGGCCGAATAACCGATGAGGCTGACCAGCGTCAGGGTGAGCGCAAGCGTGATGCCGGGACGGGCCTCGGCAATCAGCACCTTGGTGACGATCTGCCAGCGGCTTGCACCCATGGCACGGGCTGCCTCGATCAGGCCCCGGTCCACCTCACGGATGGCCGCTTCGATGAGGCGGGCGACAAAGGGAATGGTGGCCAGCGTCAGCGGCACGATGGCGGCACTGGTGCCGATCGAGGTGCCGGCAACCAGCCGGGTAAAGGGAATGATCGCCACGACCAGAATGATGAAGGGCGTCGAGCGCGTCGCATTAACGATGAGGCCAACGATGCGGTTGACCATGGGGGCGGCAAACAGTTCGCCCCTGCCGCTATTGGCGAGGAAAACGCCGATCGGAAGTCCGACCAGCGTGCCGATGAGGCCAGCGACGGCAACCATGTGAACCGTCTGGACGAGCGCCTTCCAGAGAAGGGCAAGAAGCATGTCAGGCGCCATAACCTAAAACCTCCGTCGACAGGCCCGTCTGGGCATAAAACGCTTCGGCGCGCGAAAGCACCGCAGGGTCGGCGCTATAGGAGACGACCAGCGACCCATAAGGTTCGCCGGCAATCTCATCGATCGTGCCGGTGATGATGTTGACCTCGGCGCCAAGCTCGCTCATCAGGCGCGCGATCAGCGGCTGTTCGGCCGTTGCACCAAAGAAGGTGAGGCGCGTGTAGATCCGGTCACCAGTGCCGCCGTCCGCCTTCAATCTCCGAGTGATGGCATCGGGAAGTTTTGTGCCGGGAAGCCCCGACAGCAGAGCCCGCGTTGTTTCGTGGCGCGGCCGGGTGAACACATCGAAGGTGCGCCCGCTTTCGACGATCAGCCCCTTGTCGATGACGGCCACTTCGGAGGCGATGGATTTGACCACCTCCATCTCGTGGGTGATCAACAGAACCGTCAGGCCAAGATCGCGGTTGATGGTTTTCAGGAGATCAAGGATCGACTGGGTGGTTTCCGGATCGAGCGCCGACGTTGCCTCATCCGACAAAAGCAGCTTCGGCTCTGTGGCCAACGCGCGTGCAATGCCGACGCGCTGCTTCTGGCCGCCGGACAGTTCCGCCGGATAACGGCCCGCCTTGTCGGAGAGGCCGACGAGATCGATGAGCGGCGCCACGCGCGCCTTGATCGCTGCGCGCGACAGGCCGGCGATTTCAAGCGGCAGCGCGATATTGCCATAAACGGTGCGCGACGACAGCAGGTTGAAGTGCTGAAAAATCATGCCGACCTGACGGCGAAGCCCGCGCAGGTTCGTCTCGTCAAGCCCGCCGACATCAACGCCATCGACCAGCACACTGCCGGATGTCGGGATTTCCAACCCGTTGACCAACCGGATCAGCGTCGATTTTCCCGCCCCCGAGCGGCCGATTATGCCGGTGATGGCACCTTTCGGCACTTCAAGATCGACGCCGGCGAGAGCGATAAACTCCCCCTTGCTGCCGCGATCGGCAAAACGCTTGGTGACGCCACGGAAGGAAACCATGGGGCTTGCGGCGACAGGCGGGGCCATCTCGGCGCCGGAGGGTAAAACGGCGCGCCCGGGCGCCGGCGGATTTGAAACAGTGTGCATGCAAAACTCTTGGGGGAGATGAGGCTTTCCGCAGAAAGGCAAGGCGCTACGGCCCATCGGGATGGGGGCGTCAGCCGGCTTTAAAGCCGGCAACACATTCGACGCATCAGACGTCGCTCCAACATCCCTGAACCTCTTTCGAAAACGCACTTTGATGGGGTGGTCTGCCTGTGGTGCAAACCGTGAGACAGCTTATGACATCCGGCGCTGGAGAATCCGAGGGATGCTTTTTCCCGAAAGGCGCAACGGAGAGAATATAAATGCGCGCCTGGTGCATTGGCGCCGTGAATTTCTCCGCGGCGCCGCCGGTTTCACTTCACGTAGGAAACGAACTCGTCCGTTGGGCGGCGGACCTTCTTCAGGTTGACCAGCCAATCGCCATCGGCCTGGCGATAACCGAGCGGCAGGAGGGTGACCGAGCGCAGGCCACGCGCGCGAAGGCCGAGGATTTCATCGACCTTGGCAGGTTCAAAACCTTCCATGGGCGTGGCGTCGACGCCTTCAAAGGCAGCCTGGGCCGTGGCAAGCCCGAAGGCGATATAGGCCTGGCGCGCGGCGTGCTCAAAATTGACCTCCGCATCGCGCGGCGGATAGGTGTCGAGCAGCATCTTGCGGTAGTTTTCCCAACCTTCGTTGGTGACGTTACGCTCCTTGTTGACAAGGTCGAACATCGTGTTGATGCGCTCGGCGGTGTAATTGTCCCAGGCGGCAAACACGAGCAGATGCGAACCATCGGTAATCTGCGCCTGGTTCCAGGCGACCGCCTGGATTTTTGCACGCACATCCGGATTGGTGACGACGATGACTTCGAACGGTTGCAGGCCGCTGGAGGTCGGCGCCAGACGGGCGGCTTCGACGATGCGCGCCACCTTGTCTTCGGAGACCGCCTTGGAGGGGTCCATTTTCTTTGCGGCGTAACGCCAGTTGAGCTTTTCGAGCAGCATGAAGCGGGCTTTCCTTGAAATGTATTGGCCCCTGCGGGAGGACATGGGGGCCAAGGCCTAGATAAAGACGCCAATGTTCCACGCAAGGGGGGCCGCTTTTGAAAACCACCCGGAGCCGGTCAAAAGGGGGAGGCAAAAGAGGGCGAGGCGGCGTCAGACCGCCGGGACCGCTGGCATGACGAAATGTTCGAAGGCGGGCTTTGCCAGAAGATAACCCTGCACGAGTTCAACCCCCATATCGCGCAGGACAGACAGTTCGCCGACTGTTTCCACGCCTTCGCAAACCGGTGTTATGCCGAAATCGGCAAGCATCGCCAGCGTGTGACGCACCACGGTGCGCTTGGCCGGTTCCCGGTCAATGGCGCGGATCAGATCCATGTCCAGCTTGACGATATCCGGCTGGAAACGTGCCAGGAGATTGAGACCCGAATGGCCGGCGCCGAAATCATCGATTGCCGTCATGAATCCGATCGAGCGATAGGTGGTGAGGATGGCGAGGAGATGATCGGTATCGACGCGTTCGCTTTCGGTGAATTCGAAAATGATCCGATCCGGCGGAAAGCCGACACGCTCGGCCGTTTCCAGCGTCAGCCGGATGCAGGCGCGCGGCTCATAGACGGCATTCGGCATGAAATTGATCGACAGCCTCTGCGGCGATGATGTTTGCGGCGACAGGCGGGCGGCAAGCTCCAGTGCGCGCACCCGGCATTGCTGATCGAAAGCATAACGGTTGGTATCGGTGACGGCAGACAGAACATGGCCCGCCCCTTCCCCGGCGGGGCCGCGCACAAGGGCTTCCTGCGCAAAAACGTTGCCGCTCGTCAGATCAAGGATCGGTTGGAAGGCCATGGAAAACGGCTGGTCAAACGCCTTGCCATCCCTGCACGCCACACATCCTGTCGCCATTATCGCTCTCCCTGCTGTCGCTGGCGAAACGAGGGCACATGCGCGAAGTTCCAGCCGCCCTTACCCGTTATGGCAACTTATGGTTACCTTTCGGGAAATGTTCGGCCAGATCGCGGTACCACTTGCCGCTCTTTTTCACTGTGCGCACCTGCGTCTCGTAATCCACATGCACGAGGCCGAAGCGCATGCGATACCCTTCCGCCCACTCGAAATTATCCATGAGGCTCCAGGCGAAATAGCCCTTCAGCGGAAAACCATCACGCACGAGATCGGCAGCGGCCGAAAGATGTGCGGCGTAATAATCCAGCCGCGGCTGGTCATCCACCTCGCCATCCACCACGCCCGTGTTATAGGCGGCGCCGTTTTCGGTAATGTACATGTCGGGCAGATCGTAACGACGATAAAGATCCGCCACCATGTCGGTCATCGCAGACGGAAAGATCTCCCAGCCGATATCGGTCTTTTCCTCGTTGACGAAGGGGGCCGGCACGGTTGCCGGAAATTCGGCGCCAACAGTTGCATCATCGGCAACGCGCATCGGCGTATAATAGTTGAGGCCCCACCAATCGAGCTTCTGGCTGATGACGGCCAGATCGCCATCCTCGATGACAGGCATCTTGTCTCCGAGTGCTGCCACAAGGCTTTCGGGATAGTGGCCCTTAAAGACCGGATCAAAAAAGGCGCCGTTGTGGAAATCGAAGGCGCGCGCGGCGGCGGCCGTATCGGCCTTAGCTTCTGAACCGGCAACGACCGAATGGGCGTTCAGCACAAGGCCCACCGGCACAGTGGGGCTGACATGGCGGATCGCCTCGACGGCCAGGCCATGGGCGAGATTGGTGTAATGCAGCGCGTGAAGTGCCGCTTCCATATTCTTTTCGCCCGGCGCATGCACGCCGTAGAGGTGGCTCAGCCACACGGAGCACCAGGGTTCGTTGAAGGTTGCGACCGCATCCAGCCGATCACCGAGCCGCGCCATCACCACCTTGGCATAACGCTGGAAGGCATAAGATGTGGCGCGCGCCGTCCAGCCGCCATCGCCCATCAGCGCCAGCGGCAGGTCCCAGTGATAAAGCGTTGCATAGGTCTTGATGCCGCGCGCCTTGCAGCCATCAACCAGCCGGTCATAGAAATCAAGCCCCGGCTCGTTGATGCGCCCGACACCCTCAGGGATCACCCGCGGCCAGGCGATGGAAAACCGGTAGGCCTCGACGCCCATCTCCTTGATGAGATCGAGATCCTCATCCAGCCGGTTGTAATGATCGCAGGCGATATCACCATTATCGCGGTTGAACACCCGGCCCGGCATGTTGGAAAAGGCATCCCAGATGCACGGCTTGCGGCCATCGGCCTTGGTCGCGCCCTCGATCTGGTAGGCAGCGGTTGCCACACCAAAGAGGAAATCTCCGGGAAACCGGGCGGCCAGCGTTTTTGCATCGATCATGCAGATTTCCCTTCACATTTCAGGCGACAGGCGCTGGAGCGCGCCCTTGAAACTCCCGCTGAGGTTTAGACCAATCGCATTTGCGCGGGAAGACAGGGTGATATTAAAAACTGCAACGTTGCAGTTTTCATTCACAATTCCCTGCCTGGAGACGCAGTTCCCTCATCCTTTACCGGTAAAGGACAGGGTGAGGGGCTGCCTTCAACCTTCAGCCCGACGCCCCTGATTAAGATCACGCGAACACCCGCCTTACACCTTCACCCAGCCGCCATTCTTTTTGCCGCTTTCGATGCAGGCCGTGACGAAGGCGACGCCCTTCACACCGTCATCCACGGTCGGATAGATCACCGCCGGATCAACCGCCGCACCGGATCTCGCCGCCTGGATGGCGACGGCGGCCTCCGAATAGATCGTCGCAAAAGCTTCGAGATAACCTTCCGGGTGGCCGCTCGGAATGCGGGTGACGCGGGCAGCAGATGAACCGGCGCCGGCACCACCGCGAGTGATCAACTGCTTGGGTTCCCCCAGCCGTGTGAACCAGAGATAGTTCGGATCGGCCTGCGTCCACTCGATGCCAGCCTTCGTGCCATAGATGCGAACTTTAAGGCCATTTTCATTGCCGGTCGCCACCTGGCTGCACCAGAGCAGACCCTTGGCCCCACCCTTGAAACGCAACATCACATGGGCATTGTCATCCAGCCGGCGTCCCTCGACAAACGTGTGAACGTCGGCTGCCAGTTCATCCAGCTCCAGCCCGGAGATGAAGCAACCGAGATTATAGGCATGCGTGCCGATATCGCCGGTGGAGCCGCCGACGCCCGATTGCGCCGGATCGGTGCGCCAGACGGCCTGTTTCGCGCCGGTCTGTTCCACCGGTTCGGCCAGCCAATCCTGCGGATATTCCATCTGCACCAGACGGATATCGCCGAGTTCGCCGCTTGCGACCAGTTCGCGCGCGTGGCGCACCATGGGATAACCGGTATAATTATGGGTGAGGATGAAAAGCGCGCTTGCCTTGTCTGCCACGTCCTTCAGCGCCTTGGCGTCTTCCAGATTGGAGGTGAGCGGCTTGTCGCAGATCACGTGGATGCCGCGTTCCAGAAAGGCCTTGGCGGCGGCAAAATGCACGTGGTTCGGCGTCACGATGGAGACAGCCTCGATGCCGTCTTCGCGGGCCGCTTCCTTCTCAGCCATCTCCTCGAACGAGCCGTAGCAACGCTCTGGGTCAAGCCCGAGATCACGGCCCGAGGCGAGCGATTTTTCAGGCGTGGAAGACAGCGCACCGGCCACCAGATCATAATGATCGTCCAGCCGCGCTGCCATGCGATGCACGGCGCCAATAAACGCCCCCTGCCCACCACCGACCATGCCGAGACGGATTTTTGCCGCACGTTGTTCGGATTTGCTGGCTTCGATGGTCATGATTTTTCTCCTCCTTGGATTTTTTTAAAAGCCTAAAGTAGCCTTCGGGCCCGATCTCGGTTAGTCTTGCAGCCTGCAGAAGGAAGAACGGCAATGAACACGAAGACCCGCCTCCGCTGAGGCTCCTGAACCGCTCCATCGCGCGCCGGCAACAGTCTGCGGCGCGCTGAAAAACTCAGGACAAAAGGTCTGTCATGCCCCTTCTGAACACGGATGCCGTGCATCCCATCACGCTTCCCGACGGCACCATCTATAAAGATACCGTCCACCTTAAACATGCGGTTACCCATCCCCGGATGGAGATCGGCGACTTCAGCTATTTCACTCATTCGGGAACGGTTGAGGAAACGGCGGGCATTCTTGCGCCTTACCTCTTCCCCACCAGCCGGGAAAAGTTGGTCATCGGGCGCTATGCCCAGATCGCCCGCGGCAGTTACTTCATCAGTGCCGATGCAAACCATCCCATGGGGGGCGTCACGACCTATCCGTTCCGCATCTTCAGGCCGGAAACTTTTGGTTATGCCGACCTGCCGTACCGCGATACCATCGTCGGGCACGATGTCTGGATCTGCCACAATGCCACGATCATGTCCGGCGTCACCATCGGTCATGGTGCGATCGTGGCGGCGGAATCGGTGGTGACGCGCGATGTGCCTCCATACGCCATCGTCGGCGGAAATCCGGCACGGCTGATCCGCATGCGTTATCCCGACGATGTTATTGCCCGATTGCTGCAGATCGCCTGGTGGGATTGGCCGCTGGACAAGGTCGAGGCTCATCTGCCGCTTCTGGAACGGGGTGACATCGATGCGCTGGAGGCCGTGTGCTGACATGCGTCAGGCACCCGTAAGGACACGGTGCGCTTTTGCGATAGGCGCTCGCGGTCTGCCTGCCTTAATGGTCATGGGTGTCCTCCTTGTTCCGATCAGACGGCCCCTCATCCGGCTGCGTCCTGCGGACCCTTCTCCCCGTCAGGACGGGGAGAAGGGATATGCCGCGCCGTCTCCTGCCTGCATCGACATTCGATGCATCGGCAGTGTCGTGTTCTGCGTTGCCTCTCCCCGCTTACGGAGAGAGGGTTGGGCAGTCTTTGGATCAAAGCCCCAGCATGCGCCGGTTAGCGGCGTCATCAGTGCCACCGGCAGCGAAATCGTCAAATGCCTTGTCGGTGACCTTGATGATGTGCGCCTTGACGAATTCGGCGCCTTCGCGCGCACCATCCTCGGAGTTTTTCAGCGCGCATTCCCATTCGACCACGGCCCAGCCGTCGAAATCATTGGCCGTCAGCTTGGAAAACACCGCGCCGAAATCCACCTGACCGTCACCCAGCGAGCGGAAGCGGCCGGCACGGCCCACCCAGCCCTGATAACCGCCATAAACGCCCTGCCGGCCCGTCGGGTTGAACTCCGCATCCTTGACGTGGAACATCTTGATGCGGTCTTTGTAGATGTCGATATTGTCGAGATAATCCAGGCATTGCAGCACGTAATGCGAGGGATCGTAGAGCATGTTGGCGCGGGCATGGTTGCCGACGCGCTCAAGGAACATCTCGAACGTCACGCCATCATGCAGGTCTTCGCCGGGATGGATTTCATAACAGACGTCGACGCCCTGCTCGTCGGCGAAATCGAGGATGGGTTTCCAGCGGCGGGCCAGCTCATCGAAGGCAGTTTCGACAAGACCTGCCGGGCGCTGCGGCCACGGATAGATGTAGGGCCAGGCAAGCGCGCCGGAAAAGGTGGCATGCGCCTTGATGCCGAGATGATGCGACGCCTTCAGCGCCATCTTCACTTGCTCGACTGCCCATTCCTGCCGTGCCCTAGGATTGCCGCGCACTTCCGGCGCTGCAAAACCGTCAAACGCCTCGTCATAGGCCGGATGCACGGCAACAAGCTGGCCCTGCAGATGGGTCGAAAGCTCGGTGATCTCGATGCCGTTTTCACGCGCGACACCGGCGAACTCGTCGCAATAATCCTTGGAGTCCGATGCCTTTTTGAGGTCGATCAGCTGGCCGGCCCAGGTCGGCACCTGCACGCCGGCATACCCCTTGTCGGCGGCCCATTTGGTGATCGCATCCCAGGAATTGAACGGTGCGGCATCGCCCGCGAACTGGCCGAGAAAGATGGCGGGGCCCTTGATCGTCTTCATGAATTCTCCTCCCTAGAGTCTTCCTGCAACGTTTCCGTAAACGATTACAGGAGATGGAATTTCGACACAACCGCAATGTGAAGGCGGCAAACATCTGCCCGGGAAAAACCCGGGCAGCGCAGTCAGCGGAAAGGTTTTTGGATCAGAACGGCGAATCGGGGAAATAGTAGTTCTTCGCGTTGTCCTTGGTGATCAGCGTCGCATCCAGCGTATAGGTGCCGTGAACGGGAACCTGGTCGTAGATGGCAGCCGCCGTCAGTTCCATCGCCGTGCCCACCATCGACGGCGGATAGAGAACGTCGACCGGGATCATCTTGTCACCGTCCATGACCTTCTTGATCATGTCCTTGGAGCCGGCACCGCCGACCACATATTTGATATCGGTGCGCTTGGCCTGTTCGATGGCCTGCAGCACGCCGACAGCCATGTCGTCATCCTGGCACCAGACCACGTCGATCTTCGGGTATTTGGTCAGGTAATCCTGCATGACCTTGAAGGCATCGTCGCGGTTCCAGTTGCCGAACTGGCGGTCGAGCACCTTGACCTTAGAGCCGGCAATGCCCTTGTCGAAACCGTCCTGGCGCTGCTGGTCGATCGGGATCGGCAGGCCGCGGATGATGACAACCTGTGCTTCCGGCGTGTTGGCCTTGATATATTCGCCAGCCACCTGGCCAAGCGCCGGGTTGTTGCCGGCGACATAGAGATCGCGCACCGAGTTGTCGTTGACGGACGGGGCGCGGTCGACGATGGAGACGAACGTGCCCTTGCCCTTCACTTCCTTGATGGCGTTGACCAGCGGATCCGGATCGGTCGGCAGGATGACGAGCGCATCGATGCCCTGGATTTCCAGATCCTGCAGGGCGTTTGCCTGCGTTGCAGGATCCGGCGAGGTCTTGACGACGACCTTGAGACCCGGATGTTCCTTCATCAGCAGCTCTGCCACGCGATTGGCATGGTAGACGACGCCGGCCGTCCAGCCGTGGTCGGCGGCCGGAATGGAAACGCCGATGGTTTTGGTATCCGCCGCGTGCGCGGCGCCGAACACCGTCGACATGGCCAAGGCCAGTCCCAAAATACTTTTCTTCATTGCCTGTTCTCCTCCCATTGTGTCCAGGATCTTGGTTCTCGACAGAGACCGGGCGACCCCGAAGGCCCGGTCAGGTCACGTTTTGCGCGCCAGCGAGCGCTGGACGAGCATTGCGATGATGATGATCGTGCCCTGAATGGCGCCGATCAGGTATTCCGAGATAAAATTCGACAGAAGCATGATGTTGCCGACAAGCTCGAGAATGAAGGCGCCGCAGATGGTGCCCCAGACGCGGCCCGCGCCGCCCTTCAGCGCCGTACCGCCGACAACGACGGCGGTAATTGCCTGCAATTCCCAAAGCATGCCCGTGGTCGCCGATGTGGAGCCGAGGCGTGGCACGTAAAGCAGCACGGCAATCGCCACACAGAGCCCCTGGATGATGAAGGCCATCGTGCGCACCCGGTCGACCGCAATGCCGGAATAACGCGCGACATCCCGGCTGGACCCCACGGCCGTCACGTGGCGGCCATAACGGGTGCGATAGAGGATGAAGGCTGCAATTGCGGTGACGATGAGGATGACGAGGATCGGCACCGGAAGCCCCAGCACCGAACCGAAATAGGCGGGCCGATAAAGCGCCTGCTGTTCGGCCGAGCGCAGCGTAATGGCACCGCCTTGGCTCAGCCAGGTGGTCAAGCCGCGATAGATACCCATGGTGCCAAGCGTTGCGATAAACGGTTCGATGCGGCCGAGTGTGGTGATGAGGCCGTTCACCAGCCCGCAAAGCGAGCCGATGACGAGCGTCAGCACCATGGCGGCCAGCAGCATCAGCCCCGGATCGGCAATCACGCCGGAATTCATGAACAGGATCATGATGCTCGCGACAAACGCCACCATGGAGCCGACCGAGAGATCGAGATCGCCCGAGGATATGACGAAGGTGGCGCCGACCGCGATGATGGCAATAAAGGCCGAGCGGGTCGCGACATTGGAGAGGTTGTTCAGCCCGATGAAGTTCGGGTTGACCATGGCGCCGACGATGAGCAGCAAAAACAGCGCTGCAAACGGGGCCACGGCCCGAAGATCGATATCGCGCCAGGTTCTGGCCCGGCGCAGCTTTACGTCCTCTTGAGTGTCGCTCGTCATGTGTTCTCTGGCTCCCCGGCAGATCCCGCATCCGGCGGTCTGCCTCTCGTCGTCTTGTTCTTTCCTGCCCTCTGGACAGGCTTATTTTCTCAGCTTGCCAGCTGCCGCCGCAGGCCCGCCGCATAGCGCATGATCTGCTGCTCGGAAATTTCCTCGCCCTCCAGCATGCCGACGATCCGCCCCTCACGCATGACCGCAACGCGGGTGCAAAGGCCGATTACCTCGGGCATTTCCGAGGACACCACGACGATCGAGCGGCCCTCGCGGGCAAGCGCTGCAATGAAATGATAGATCTGCTGCTTGGTGCCGACATCGATGCCGCGCGTCGGCTCATCGATGATGATGATGTTCGGCTCGATTTCCATGATCTTGGCGAGCAACAGCTTCTGCTGGTTGCCGCCGGACATGCGACCGGCCCGCACATGATCGTCGCGCACGCGGATATCGAAGCGCCGCTTCGCCCGCAGCATCGCCTTTGCTTCGCTTTTCGGGTCGAGATAACCGTGGCGCAGGTGCTGGTCGATGGCCTGCAGCGTGAGGTTGACCGTCATGCCCTCGCCGAGCAGCAGGCCCCGCCCCTTGCGGTCCTTCGTCATGTAGGCGAGACCTTCGGCGTTTGCCGCGCGAAAATCCCCCGGCACGAGACGCTTCCCACGAATCGCCACCTCGCCGGATGCGCGCGGGCGAAGGCCGGCCACCGCCTCCATGAGTTCGGTGCGGCCGGAGCCGATCAGGCCGGAAAAGCCTAGAACCTCACCCTTGCGCAGATCAAAAGACGCATCGCGCACGTAACCGGTGGACAAGCCCTTGACCGAGAGCACCACCTCTTCATCGACATCAGGCTCGTGTTTTGCCGGATAAAGGCTCGATAGCTCGCGCCCGACCATCAGCTGGGCAATCGCTTCACCATCGAGCGCCGTGGTCGGCGCGGTTTTGACCCATTGACCATCGCGCAGCACGGTGACGCGGTCGGTCAGTTCCATCACCTCGTCCAGCTTGTGGGAGACGAAAACGAAGCTCGTGCCCTTTTCGCGCAGCTTGCGCACCTCGCGAAACAGGATCGCCGTTTCGTCGCGCGACAGAACCGCCGTCGGCTCGTCCATGAAGATGATGCGGGCATCGCGGCTGATCGCCTTGGCAATTTCCACCATCTGCTTGTCGGCGACGGCGAGCGATCCGATCAGCGCGTTTTCATCGATATGCGAGCCCAGCTCGTCCAGCACGCGGCGGGTTTCACGACGCATGAAACGCCGGTCCAGAATGCCGAAACGGCTGACTTCACGGCCGAGATAAAGACTTTCCGCCACCGTCAGATGTTCGGCCAGATTAAATTCCTGGTGGATGATGACGATACCGAGGCTTTCGGCCGCACCATTGCGCGGCAGCACCACCGGCTCGCCATCGAGAAGGATGCGGCCCGAGGTCGGCTGCTCGAAGCCGGAGAGGATTTTGACGAGCGTGGATTTACCGGCGCCGTTTTCACCCATCAGCGCATGGATTTCGCCCGGCGCCACGTCGAAATCGACGCTGAACAGCACCTGCACCTCGCCAAAAGATTTGGAGATACGCTCCCCCACGAGCACGGGTAACCGCGCTTCGTCCCTGCCCGATATCATGCAAACTCTCCCCGGCAGCTCCTCAACCGCCGGATCCTGTGTAAACCTTTACACGCCAAATGTAAAGGTTTACATTGTCCGAAATCAGGGGATTACCGGCTTCGACTGGCTTCCTCTTGTGTGTTTGCACCGCTAACGTCTCCGGCTATCCGGGCGTCCAAGGCCGGATACCTCCAGCAGATGGTCGCCCAAGCCTTGTCCAGTTCCGCGCCAGCCACAATCGAAGATGTTGCACGCCTCGCCGAGGTGTCGATTGCAACGGTCAGCCGCGCCATCCACATGCCGGACAAGGTGGCGAAATCCACCCGCCAGCGCGTCAACCAGGCCATCGCGATCACCGGCTACACCACCAATGCCATGGCGCGTTCGCTGCGCATGGGCCGCTCCAACATGATTTTGGTGCTGGCGCCCGATATCGGCGACCCCAATTTTTCCTCGATCCTGATCGGGCTGGAAAACGAGGCACGCGCCCACGGTTATGGCGTGCTGATCGGCCACACGCAGAACGACCCGGAGCGCGGGTTGGAGTACCTGAAGTTTCTAAGCTCCAGTCAGGCCGCCGGCATGGTGCTGTTTACCGGCCACCAGCCGTTTGGCCATCAGGTGATGACGGAACGGTTGCCGCCGTCTGTTGCCGTGTTCGAACCGGTCTTCGGCAGCGCGACGCCCTATGTGGGCGTGGACGATCAGGCGGGCGGGCGAAAGGCGGCGGAACACCTTCTCTCCTCCGGCCACCGCCGCATTGCCTTTATCGGCGACAGCCGGACGCGACTTGGCCACCAGCGCCGCCGCAAGGGTTATGATCTCGCCATGGATGCCGCGCGCATTCCACCCGACCAGCGCATGGTGCTGGATGGCGACGGCACGATTGAAAGCGGACGGCTTGCCGTCGAACAACTGTTCATGCGCGATACGCTGCCGACGGCTTTTTGCTGCGTCAACGATGCGACGGCACTTGGCGTCATCAGTGGGCTATCGGCACGCGGCTATGACCTGCCGCGCGATTTCTCGGTCATCGGCTTTGATGACGTGCCGCAGGCGACCTATGTGAAGCCGGCGCTCACCACCATCCGCCAGCCGCGCTCGGCCATCGGCCGCCAGGCCATGGCACTGCTGCTCGAAAATCTGGGCCAGACGGCCCCCGAGCACCGCGAAATCCTCATTCTGCCGGATCTTATCGTGCGCGGATCAGTGACGGAACCGGGAAGACGTTAAGCCCGGGGGTTTAGCGAGGCTTGACCAAAAGCCCTTCCGCCAAAGCATGAAACGCCGCGATGGCCTTGGGCAGAACCGCCTGCGGATGATCGCTCGCCGCCACCCACAGCGCAGCATTGAGCGCTGCACCGCCGACAAGCCTTGCTGCCGCTTCCGCATCGAGCGGTTTGCAGATCCCATCGGCGATAAGATGCTCGATCGCCCGCTGCGTTGCCTTCAGGCAATCACTCTGGCTCGGCCACTGCGAGGGATCGCCGAGCACGGCGGGGCCATCGAGAAGGACGATCCGTTGCACCTCCTGATCAAGCGCCATCTCGATATAGGCGCGCCCCTCGGCCAGCAACGCATCCCACTCATTGCTTTGGAGGGCACCGATGGCTTGGGCTCGGGAGGCCATGTCCGAATCGATCTGGTGGACGACCGCCGCCAGTAGCCCCCGCTTGTCGCCAAAATTGTGGTAAAGGGCGCCCCGCGTCAGGCCGACCTCGGCCGTCAGGTCGTCCATCGAGGCTGAAGCATAACCCTTCTCGGCGAAGGCCTTCCGCGCTGCCGCGATCAGCTTTGCCCGGTTTTCCTCCATTGTCTCCGCACGTCGTCTGGCCATCGCAACCCCATTCAGATACGCGGCGTATATAATTTGACATACGCGCCGTATCCGGATTAAACATACGCAGCGTATATCAGATGCCGCATCGATTTTGAAGTGCGGCAACACCTCATGCACACCAGACAGGAGAAGTGACAGATGACAAAGCGCCAGGCAATTTTTCCGGAAGGCCGCCATGCACTCTACGAGAAGCACGGCTATTCGGCAGCCGTTCCGGCGGGCGGGCTCCTGTTCGTCTCCGGACAGGTCGGCAGCAGGACCGACGGTTCCCCCGTGCCGGATCTGGCCGGCCAGATCACCCAGGCCTTCGAGAACCTGAAGGCAACGCTTGCCGCCGCCGGCTGCACGTTTGACGACATCATCGATGTGACGACCTTCCACACCGACCCAGAAAACCAGCTGGAGACGATGATGGCCGTCAAGCAACAGTTTCTCGGTACGCCGCCCTACCCCACCTGGACGGCGGTCGGCGTGACATGGCTTGCCGGTTTCGATTTTGAGATCAAGGTCATCGCCCGCATGCCCTCCGGCGACGCCTGATTGGCGAATACAAAAAAGCCGGGGCACCTTGGCGCCCCGGCTCAGCTTCAGACATGAAACGCTGGATCAGACGTAACGGTTGACGACGTTTTCCAAAAACTCCTGCTGGCCGGATTTCGGCTGCGGGTTGATGTCCTTGGCTTCGACATGCGCTGCGATCTCGTCGAGCGACAGCTCGCCACGCAGCATCTTCTGGCTTTCGCTGGAAGCCCAGCCGGCATAACGCGTGTCGAGCGGTCCCGACAGGGCCTTGTCCTCGATCATCTTGGCTGCCGCCTTCAGACCGCGGGCGCAGCAATCCATGCCGCCGATATGGCCGATCAGCAGATCTGCCGGATCGATCGACTGGCGACGCAGCTTGGCATCGAAGTTGGTGCCACCAGAGGTGAAGCCGCCGCCGGCCAAAACCTGGTAATAGGCGAGCGCCATTTCCGGCACGTTGTTGGGGAACTGGTCGGTATCCCAGCCGGACTGGTAGTCGTTGCGGTTCATGTCGATGGAACCGAAGATGCCAAGCGCATTGGCCAGCGCCAGCTCGTGCTCGAACGTGTGGCCGGCGAGGATCGCGTGGCCCTGCTCGATGTTCACCTTCACCTCGTTTTCAAGGCCGTACTTCTTCAGGAAGCCGTAAACGGTGGCGACGTCATAGTCGTACTGGTGCTTGGAAGGCTCCTGCGGCTTCGGCTCGATGAGGATGGCGCCCTTGAAACCGATCTTGTGCTTGTATTCCACAACGAGGTTGAGGAAGCGGCCCATCTGGTCCAGTTCCTTCTTGAGATCCGTATTGAGGAGCGTTTCATAGCCTTCGCGGCCGCCCCACAGCACATAGTTCTCGCCGCCGAGACGCTGCGTGGCATCCATGCAGGTCTTCACCGTTGCAGCCGCAAAAGCAAAGACTTCCGGATCCGGGTTGGTCGCAGCACCCGACATGTAACGGCGATGCGAGAACATGTTCGCCGTGCCCCAGAGAAGCTTCACGCCGGTTTCGGCCTGCTTCTTTTCGAAGTGATCGACGATTTCGTTGAGGTTCTTGGTGTTTTCGGCAAAATTGCTGCCTTCCGGGCGCACGTCTGCATCGTGGAAGCAATAATAGGGGGCGCCGAGCAGCTGGAAGAATTCAAAGGCCACATCGGCCTTGAGTTTTGCCGCATCCATCGTGTCCTTGAACCACGGACGCTCGAACGTGTTGCCGCCGAAGGGATCGGTGCCCGGCCACACGAACGTGTGCCAATAGGCAACGGCAAAACGCAGGTGATCTTCCATGCGTTTGCCGAGTACGATTTCATCGGGCTGGTAGTGACGGAAGGCCAGCGGGTTGGTGCTGTCTGGACCTTCATACTGGATTTTGGCGATATCGCCGAAAAAGCCTGTCGACATGGGTAGTTCCTCCTTGGTGGTGGGTCATTGAATGGTCAAAAGCGTTGCGGGTGAGGCCCCCTCACCCTGCCCTCTCCCCGCGGGGGAGAGGGGAAGTCGGTGCGTGCCGCTTGCCCCTTCTCCCCTCGGGGAGAAGGTGCCGGCAGGCGGATGAGGGGGATCTCAGCCGCCAAGCGACCGGATCGCCGGATAAAGCGCCCGGTAGCGCCCGTAAGCCGCATCATAGGCGCCCGTCAGCGCAGAAACCGGCTCCACCGTCTCGGCCGTGACCGGCGCGGTGCAGACGGAAAGCGGATCGGCACCGGTCGCAGCAATCAGCCCAAGGCGGGCGGCCCCGAAGGCTGCACCGAAATCGCCGTCGGCTGGGATATCGACGGGAACGTTGAGCGCCGTTGCAATCGAGGCCAGCCAGTAGCGCGAGCGCGAACCGCCGCCGATGGCGGTGACGCGGTCAATGCGGGTGCCGGCGGATTTCAAGGCTTCGAGGCTGTCGCGGATGGCGAAGGTCACGCCTTCCATCACCGCCTGGGTGAGTGCTGCACGGTCTGTCTCATGGCCAAGGCCGATGAAGGCGCCGCGGATCTTTGCGTCATTGTGCGGCGTGCGTTCGCCCGAGAGATAGGGCAGGAAGGTGACGCCGGTCGGGGCATGCAGCGTGTCGCCCACTTCGGCGGCCAGTTCGCCGGCGGTCTTAGCCGTCACTTTTGCGTGCCAGTTCAGCGCATCGGTGGCCGACAGGATGACGCCCATCTGATGCCAGGTGTTGGGCAGCGCGTGGCAGAAGGCATGCACCGCGCTTTCCGGCTTTGGCAGATAGGAGCCGTTTGCGGCAAACAGCACGCCGGATGTGCCAAGCGATACGAAGGCATGGCCTTCCGCAACCGTTCCCATGCCGCAGGCAGAGGCGGCATTATCGCCGGCGCCACCAGCTATCACGACGCTTTGCGTCATGCCCCAGGATGCGGCAAGCTCGGGACGAAGACGGCCGGCCTCGGCGGTGCCTTCCACCAGCGCCGGCATCTGCGCCCGCGTCAGGTCCGTTGCCTCCAGAAGCTCATCGGACCAGGCGCGCTTGCCCGTATCGAGCCAGGACGTGCCGGCCGAATCCGACATTTCGGAGATATGCTCACCCGACAGCCAGAGGCGCAGAAAATCCTTCGGCAGCAGCACCTTTGCCACCTTGGCAAAAATCTCCGGCTCGTTGTTTTTGACCCAGACGAGTTTTGGCGCGGTGAAGCCGGGAAATACGATATTGCCGGTCAAGGCGCGAAAACGCGGATCGGCATCGAGGCTTGCAGCCTCCGCAAATGAGCGGGTGTCGTTCCACAGGATGCAGGGACGCAGCACCTTGTCGTCCACATCGATCAGCGTTGCACCATGCATATGGCCGGAGAGGCCGATGCCCTTTACGGAAGCCAGCGCTTCACCATGGGTGGCCTTCAGGCCGGCCACGGCTTCTTCCGTCGCACGGATCCAGTCGGCCGGGTTCTGCTCCGACCAGCCGGGATGGGGCCGCGAGACATCGATGGCAGCCGTGGCCGAGCCGATGACGCGCTGGTCCGCATCGATCAACATGGCTTTGACGCCGGACGTGCCGAGATCGAGACCGAGATACATGGTGCCTGTCCTCCTCATGCCTGCCGCTCAGGGCAGGTTATCTTTCAAAAAAATGTCGATGCGGATGCGCTCCTGCGCCTCCACCACTTTTGAACCATCCGCTGCCGCCTTCAGAACCCGAATGGCGCTGCGCACCTCATGGCCGGCATCCTGATTGAGCACGGCATCGATCTGATCAGCCACAAGTGCCAAACGTGTGACATCGGTGAGTTCGTGCAGGATGACGACCGGCCGCATCTGCGCAGGCAGCCGCTCGATGGCGCGGATCAGGCCGCGATTGCCCGCGCCAAAACTGTAGATGCCGGAGAGCCCGTCATGGGCGGCAAGCGCTTCTTCAACCAGCCGTTCGGCGGTCGCCGGATCATCGCGCCCTTCGACCGGAGCAAGGATCGCCCGCTCGGGAAACCGCTCGGCCATGACGGCGGAAAACCCCTGCAGACGTTCGCGGTGGTCGCGCACCATCAGCGATCCCGCAAGCGGCAGAACCGGCCCTGCTCGCCCGGACAGGAACCGCCCGGTCAGCATGCCGGCGGTGCGCCCGGCGGCGATATTGTCGATGCCGGCATAATGTGTGCGGGCCGTGCCGCCCAAATCGGAGACGAGCGTGACGACTGCAATTCCCGCCGCGAGCAGGCTTTCGGCGGCCGCGCGCACTTCGGCTGCATCGATCGCGACAAAGGCGACCCCATCAGGCATCTCGCCACGCGCTTCGTTAAGCGTGGCCACCAGCGCGCCCGTATCGAAAGCGGGAACATCGACAATGCGGATTGCCATCCGCTCGCCCGATGCGCGCCGCGCCGCCTGCTCCACTTCGGCGCGAAGGCCGATCATGAAGGAATTGTCATTGGCCGGCAGAATGAAGGTGAACGTGTAGACCCGGCCCTTGGCAAGATTGGCGGCGGCCACATCGCGCACGAAACCAAGGGCCGTTACCGCCTCCTCCACGCGCAGCCGCGTCACCTCGCGCACGCCCGCTCTTCCGTTCAACACACGGTCGACGGTGGCAAGGCTGACGCCTGCATGGGCTGCGATATCGTGAACCGTTGGCTTCATGTTTCCTCCGCGAGAACACATAACGCCAGATTTGAGGTACGTAAATCAAAATTTCGGGAACGACCGCACCCATAAGCGAGAAAGGCCGCCGCATAAGCGGCGACCCTTCGTCGGCGGTGGATCTCTTAAAAGGTTGAAAGCCTAGTGGCCGGCGCCGGGTGGCGGGGCAGCCTTCGGTTTGGAAATCATCATGACAAGCAGGATGAGGCTGGCAAACAAGCCGGTCAGCCCCATGAACACATCTATGAAGGACATGACCGTTGCCTGCTGTGTGACGATACCGGAGAGCTTGGAAAGGGCGGCACTGGAGCCATCGATGCCATAGGCGTTGAAATTGGCACCAACGCTGTCCAGCCATTCGAGAGCTGCCGGGTTTCCGTAATTCACATGCTCGGACAGCCGTGCATAATGTTCGTCCGAGCGTTGCGTCAGCATGGTGTTGATCACGGCAAGGCCCACGGCACCGCCGAGGTTTCGCGTCAGGTTATAAAGACCCGAGGCATTCTGGATGCGCTGCGGCGGCAGCGTGCCGAGCGCCACGTTGTTGATCGGCACCATGCACAGCATCAGCGAGCAACCGCGCAGGATCTGCGGCACCAGCAATTCGTAAAAATCCCAGTCGGCTGTCAGGCCGGTCATCAGATAGGTGCCGCAGGCAAAACCGAAAAAGCCGATCGCCATCATCGCACGCGGGTCCATCTTGGTGGACAGCATGCCGGCAATCGGCGCCGTCATGAACATCGCAAGGCCGGACACAAACATGGTCTCGCCGATCATCAGCGCATCGTAACCGCGAATGCGCGCCAGATAGAGCGGGTAGATATAGGTGAGGCCATAGAGACCGACCCCCATGACGAAGGAAAACAGCGAACCGAAGGCAAAATTGCGGTTGGTGAAGGCTTTGAGATCCACCACCGGAAAATCCACCTTGAAGGCACGCCAGAAGAACACCACAGCGCCGATGACCATGGCGACGGTGCCGAGCACGATATGCTCGTCGCTGAACCAGTCCTTGCTGTTGCCCTCTTCCAGCACGTATTCGAGCGAGCCGAGGAAGACGGCCATGGAGAGCAGTCCCCACCAGTCGAACCGTTTCATCAGGGCATGGTTGGGCTTGTCGAAATCGATGAAGGTCCAGGCCATCAGCGTGACGATGATGCCCGGCACGATATTGACGAGAAACAGCCAGTGCCAGGAAAACGCGTTGCTGAGATAACCGCCCACCGTCGGCCCGATGGTGGGGGCAAGCGTGGCGATGAGACCGATGATCGGGGAGACCACGGCGCGCTTGGAGGGCGGGAAGATGGTGAAGGCGGCTGCAAACACCGACGGGATCATGCCACCGCCGATAAAACCCTGGATGGCGCGGTAGATGATCATCTGGTCGATGTTGGTGGCCGTGGCGCAGAGCGCGCTCGACATCGTGAAGCCTGCCGCACAAACGGTAAACAGTACCCGCGTCGAGAGAATACGCGCCAGCGTGCCCGATAGCGGGATCATGATGACTTCCGCGATCAGGTAGGAGGTCTGCACCCAGGCGACCTCGTCCGAGCCTGCCGAAAGACCCGCCTGGATTTCCGACAGGGATGCCGAGACGATCTGGATATCGAGGATGGACATGAACATGCCGACCACCATGGCAAAGAAAGCAATCAGCTTTCTTTTATCCATGGGGGGATCGACAGGCATGGCGCCCGCAGTCGCTGTGGTGGCGGCCATGATGGTTCTCCTTTGCCCGAACCGAGGCTGTTACTTGGCGGCAGCGGTTGCAGACGGACCGGTGCGCATGTCGACATCGGCAACGACGCTCATGCCCGCGCGCAACCGGCGCTCGTTCAGAACATCCTGTGGGATCGCGATGCGGACCGGCACGCGCTGGACAACCTTGGTGAAATTGCCCGTGGCATTTTCAGGCGGCAGCAGCGAGAAGACGGCACCCGAGGCCGGCGCGATGGATTCGACCGTCCCCTCAATGGTGTCCTCGTCGAATGCATCGACATGGACGCGAACCTTGGCGCCCGGCACGATATGGCCAAGCTGCGTTTCCTTGTAATTGGCGTCGATATAAAGCGCATCGAGCGGCACCAGCGAAGCCAGCCGCTTGCCGCTGGAAACGAGATCACCGGTCTGGACGGAGAGATTGCCGATCGTGCCGTCATAAGGCGCCTTCAGCACGGTAAAATCGAGGTCGCGCTTGGCCTGCTCGACGGCCAGTTCCTGCACGCGAACAGTGTTGACGGCTTCCGTGCGCTGGGCGCGCAGAAGATCGATATTGGCGCTGGCGGAGGTGACGGCGGCATCGCCTGCGGCAAGGTTTGCCTGCGCCTGCTCCAGTGCAATCTGGGCATTGTCGAGATCGGCCGTGGTGCCAACGGACTTTGCGGCCAGTTCGGTCTGGCGCTTCAGGGTGATTTCAGCCCCGCGAAGAACCGCCTGAAGGGCGCCCAGCTGCGCCTGCGACTGCTTCAGGCTCGCCTCGCCGACAGCGATCTGCGCATCCATGCGCGAAACGGCGAGATTGGCGCTTTCGACATTAGCCTGCGCCTGTTCCAGCGCGATGCGGTAGTCACCCTGATCGAGCGTGACAAGAGGATCGCCGGCCTTCACCGTCTGGTTCTCGACCACGTTGACCTTTTCAACATAACCGGACACTTTTGGCGAAATGACCGCGATATCGCCGGAGATATAGGCATCATCAGTCGAGACCAGGAAACGGCCATCGGTCCACCAGTTATAGCCATACCAGCCGCCTGCACCAACAAGTGCCACCGCCAGGATCGGCAGGACAAAGCTGCGTCTCTTTTTCTTGGGCGCGTCGGCACCCGGGCTGCCATCCGGACCTGCGGGCTTGGCCGTTGCCGACTTTTCGCCAACAGGCGCTTCCTGGCGCAGTTCAGCCTTTTCGGCGCCCTCGGCGTCTGTGGAAACGACGCGCAGAGAGCCAGAGTTCGTGGATGCGTTCATGGGGGAGCACCATTGATCAGGGAGAACGATCGGATCGAACCGATCGGTTCAATTGAGGTTGACATAGACAGTTCCATCCGACATATCAAGTGCAATCGAACCACTCGGTTCGAAAAGGTTAACTTTCAGGATCACAAATGTCTGACGAGAGATCCGTCTCCTGCGATACGGCGGCGCAAGCCGGCCGGTTTGCTGCCGGGGAAGATCCGGTCAAGCGCGAGCAGATCCTCGACGGGGCAAAGCGCGTCTTCATGTCGGTGGGCTTCGACGCGGCCAGCATGAACGACATCACGCGCGAGGCCGGCGTCTCGAAAAGCACGATCTACGTCTATTTCGCCAACAAGGACGAACTGTTCGCCGCCATCATGGAGCGCGAGCGGATGCAGCTTGCGCAATCCCTCTTGGATATCCTGTCCGGTGTCGAGGATGTGGAAGAAGGGCTGTTTCGCTATGGCGTCGGCTTTGCCCAGCAGGTCACCGCCGTTGGCACCGTGTCGGCGATGCGCACGATGATCGCCGTTGCCTCGCGCATGCCGCAGCTCTCCGGGCAGTTTTTCCAGCAGGAGACGCTCAACGTGCGCACGGTGCTGGAACATTTCCTTGAACAGCAGGTGGCGCGGGGCACGCTGCGCGTCGATGACATCCCGCTTGCTGCCCGCCAATATATCGAGCTGTGTACGGGCACCTTCTTCAAGCTCTGTCTGTTCGGCGTTGCCCGGACGCCGCCATCGACGTCAGAGATCGAGCGTGTGGTAACAGGCGCCATGAAGCTGTTCATGGCGGGCTACGGCGTAAAAAAATCTGACCCGTCCATGCAATAAATCGGGCACAGGTTGCGTATACCGTTTGCGCAACGGAGGGATTGCGTGCGTCTCGACCACAAAGAGGCGCCGTAAGCCATCAAATTCATTGATCATTTTTTTACGCCGCAGAAGCCAGATAGCTAAAATTTATCCCGCTGCTGAAGCTTGATTCGTCGGACATCCCGTCTACATTTCGAACGCCAGCACTCCTGCGGCGCCAAGGGGCACCACACATGCAAAACCTGATGATACTCGTCCAGGATCCGGCCGCCTGGGTCGCACTCGTCACCCTGGTGGTGATGGAGATCGTGCTCGGCATCGACAACCTGATCTTCATCTCCATCCTCACCAACAAGCTGCCGCCCGAAAATCGTGAAAAGGCCCGCAAGATCGGCATCGGTCTTGCCCTTGTGATGCGCCTCGGCCTGCTCGGCACCGTGGCCTGGATCGTCCAGCTGACCACGCCGGTCTTTGAAGTATTCGGCCAGGGCTTTTCGTGGAAGGACATCATCCTCATCGCCGGCGGCCTGTTCCTTGTGTGGAAGGCAACCAAGGAAATCCACCACAGCGTCGATCCGGAAGACCACAAGGAAGACATGGTCGGCGGTCAGGTGGCAACCAGTTTTGCCGCAGCTATCGGTCAGATCCTGCTTCTCGACCTCGTTTTCTCCATCGACAGCATCATCACCGCTGTCGGCATGACGCCGCATGTGCCGATCATGGTCATTGCCGTGGTCGCCGCCGTCACCGTAATGCTGGTGGCTGCAACGCCTCTTGCCAATTTCATCGAGAGGAACCCCACCATCGTCATGCTGGCGCTGGCTTTCCTGCTGATGATCGGTACGACGCTGATTGCCGAAGGCATGGGCTTCCATGTGCCGAAGGGCTACGTCTATGCCGCGATGGCGTTTTCGGCGCTTGTGGAGGTACTGAACATGTTCTCGCGTAATGCCCGCAAGCGCAAACACGGTGACATCAAGCACGATACGGCACACTGACGCCGAAGATCTGACGACAAGGCTCTCGCCGGGCTTGGAACTTTTATCGCGCCGCTGTATTTGAGGTGGCACCCAAAGTTCCTATCCCGGCGGCAGCCCTTCGCCGCCCCTCCCCCGGAGCGGCATGACCACGCAACAGATCCTCGCCTTCTCCGTAATCGGCGCCATGATGGCGGTGTTTATCTGGGATCGCTTTCGCTACGACGTCGTTGCCTGCACGGCACTGGTGGTGGCGGTCATTCTCGGCGTGGTGCCGGCAAACCAGGCCTTTTCCGGTTTTTCCGATGATATCGTCATCATCGTCGGCAGCGCGCTTGTCGTCAGTGCCGGCGTTGCCCGCTCCGGCGTTGTGGAAATCGCCATCAAGAAATTTTTCCCGAACCTCAGTTCGGTGCGCGCACAGATCGCGCTCCTGATGATCGTCGTGGCGATCCTGTCGGCCTTCATCAAGAATATCGGCGCGCTGGCGATCATGATCCCCGTCGCCTTCCAGTTTTCGCGCCGGGCCGGTGTTTCCCCCTCGCGTTACCTGATGCCGATGGCGTTTTCGGCATTGCTCGGCGGGCTGATGACGCAGATCGGCACCTCGCCGAATATCGTCGTGTCACGCCTGCGCGGCGAAATGACCGGCACGCCCTTCACCATGTTCGATTTCACCCCCGTTGGCGGCCTCCTGACGCTGGTCGGCGTCACCTTCCTCTTGTTTTTCTACTGGCTGGTGCCGGAACGTACCAAGCAGAACAATTCCATCGAGGACGCCGTCGAAATCTCCAATTACGCTTCGGAGGCCGTGGTCACCGGCCAGTCGACGGTGATGGGCAGGCCACTGGGCGATCTGTTGAAACTCGGCGACAATGAAGTGGTGGCAACCGCGGTGCTGCGCGGCTCAGCCCGCATGTCGCCGTTTCCCGATCTCATCCTGCGCGAGGATGATTCCATCCTGCTGGAGGGCCGGTCCTCTGCGCTGGAACGGGCGATTTCCCGGGCCAAACTACAGCTTTCCGGAAAAGTGCTGCGTGAAAGCGGCCAGCCGCTGCAGGATCTGGTTTCCATCGAATGCGTGATCTCACGGCAATCGGCGCTGGCGGGACTTTCGGCGCGCGAGCTTGCGCTCTCTTATACGCGTGGTGTCAATCTTCTCGCCGTCAGCCGGCGTGGTGAACGGGTACGCGACCGCCTGCGTGACCTTGTGCTGCGCGAAGGGGACGTGATCGTGCTGCAGGGCGGGCGAAAGACGCTGCCGACCGTGCTTCAGGATCTGGCGCTTCTGCCGCTGGCGCAGCAGGAAATCATGCTCGGCACGCAACGACGCGCCCTGATCCCGCTCGCCATCCTGGCGCTTGCCATGATCACCACGGCGCTCGGTTATGCGCCGGTCGCCGTTGCCTTCTTTGCCGCCGCACTCGGCATGGCCGTTTTCCGGGCCGTGCCGATCAGCGACATCTACAAGGCCGTCGATGGCCCGATCCTTGTGATGCTCGGGGCGCTGATCCCGGTGTCGGATTCGCTGCGAACGTCCGGCGGCAGCGAGTTGATTGCCGGCTGGCTTGGAACGGTCGCCCACAGCCTGCCGCCCTGGGGGGCGCTCACCCTCATTCTCGTCACTGCCATGGCCGTGACGCCCTTCCTCAACAACGCCGCGACCGTGCTGGTGATGGGCCCGATTGCCGTTTCCTTCGCAACGACGCTCCACTTTCGGCCGGAAGCGTTTCTGATGGCGGTTGCCATCGGTGCCGGTTCGGATTTCCTCACCCCCGTCGGCCACCAGTGCAACACACTGGTGATGGGACCGGGCGGCTACAAGTTCTCGGATTACCCGCGCCTTGGCCTGCCGCTGTCGCTTCTGATCGTGCTGGTGAGCGTACCCGCGCTGATGTGGTTCTGGCCGGTGAACTGACGGACTGCCGCATAAATCTTGACGCTTCCCGCAGAATATGCGCTAAGGCCTGCCAATCCCGAAAACAAAAATCGCGCCCTTCCGGGCGCTTTTCCAGTTCGAGCAGGCACCCATGACCACTTCCGGCGTCCGCGTCCGTATCGCACCTTCCCCGACCGGCGAGCCGCATGTCGGCACGGTCTATATCGCGCTTTTCAACTATCTCTTCGCCAAGAAGATGGGCGGCGAGTTCATTTTGCGCATCGAGGACACCGATGCCTCGCGCTCGACGCCGGAATACGAGCAGAAAGTGCTCGACGCGCTGCGCTGGGCAGGCCTTGAGTGGAGCGAAGGCCCCGATGTCGGCGGCCCCTACGGCCCCTATCGCCAGTCCGACCGCAAGGACATGTACTGGCCCTACGCGCAGGACCTTCTCGACAAGGGCCATGCGTTTCGCTGTTTCTGCACGCCCGAGCGGCTGGACAAGATGCGCGAAGACCAGCGCGCCGCCGGCAAGGCGCCGGGCTATGATGGCCTCTGCCTGCGCTATTCGGCCGAAGAAGTCACCGCCAAGATGGAGGCCGGCGAAGCATCCGTCGTGCGCATGAAGATCCCGACCGAAGGTGCCTGCGAATTCAACGACGGCGTTTATGGCGACGTCTCGATCCCGTGGAATTCGGTCGACATGCAGGTGCTGATCAAGGCCGACGGCATGCCGACCTATCATATGGCAAACGTCATCGACGACCATCTGATGAAGATCACCCATGTGGCGCGCGGCGAAGAGTGGCTGGCGTCTGTGCCGAAGCACATCCTGCTTTATCGGTATTTCGGCTGGGATGAGCCGAAGTTCATGCATCTCTCGCTGATGCGCAATGCCGACAAGTCAAAACTGTCGAAGCGCAAGAACCCGACCTCGATCTCGTATTATTCGGCGCTCGGTTACCTGCCGGAAGCACTGATGAACTTCCTCGGCCTGTTCTTCGTGCAGATCGCCGAAGGCGAGGAACTGCTGACGATGGACGAGCTGACGGAAAAGTTCGATCCGGACAATCTTTCCAAGGCCGGCGCCATCTTCGACATCCAGAAGCTGGACTGGCTGAACGGCCGCTGGCTGCGCGAAAAGCTGACACCGGAAGAGTTCATTGCGCGCACCTTCGAATGGGCCTCTGAAAACCAGCGCCTGACGGAAGGCCTGAAGCTTTCGCAGAGCCGCATTTCCAAGCTCGGCGAACTGCCGCAGCTCGCCGGCTTCCTGCTGTCCAACGACGTTGGCCTGACGCCTGCCTCGTTTGCCGGGCTGAAGACGACGCCTGCCGATACGCTTGAGATCATCAACACCGTACAGGCCGATTTCGAAAAGATGCCGGAATGGTCGGTGGAGAGCATCGACCAGGAACTGCGCACCATCGCCGACAAGCTCGGCAAAAAGCTGCGCGTGGTGACGCCGCCGCTGTTCGTTGCCATGTCCGGTTCGTCGCGCTCGCTGCCCCTGTTTGACTCGATGGCGCTGCTCGGCCGCTCGGTCGTGCGCCAGCGGCTCAAAATTGCCGCAACCGTGGTGGCATCCATGGTGGGTGCAGAAAAGTAATTCCCAGCGGCGACGGGTTCCCTCCCCCTTGTGGGGAGGGTTAGGGAGGGGCCTTTTCTTTCTCAATCCGGGTTACCCCTCCCCGTCGCTACGCTCCGACCCTCCCCACAAGGGGGAGGGTTGGCCGAGCCCGCCGCACCGGTGAACCAGAACAACCAGCCTCGAAGGCGAAAACCGATGACCGAACAGAAGACCGAAACCGCCCTCTCCTCCGACGCCACGCAAGTGCGCCGCCAGAAACTGGCGCTGCTGCGCGAAAAGGTGGGCGACGTTTATCCGGCGCATTTCCACCGCACGTTGACCAATGCGGAACTGGCGGAAAAATACGAGAGCCTCGAGGCCGACGTCGAGACCGGCGATATCGTCACCGTTGCCGGCCGCGTTTATTCCTCGCGCAATTCCGGCATGTTCATGGATCTGCGCGATGCCTCGGGCAAGGTGCAGATCTTTTCCCACAAGGACACCACGCCGGAAGCTGCCCGCGAGATGCTGGCCCTCATCGATATCGGCGACATCATCGGCGTCACCGGTGTCGTGCGCCGCACCAAACGCGGCGAGCTGACGATCAACGCGCATGAAATCACCATGCTCACAAAGTCGCTACTGCCGATGCCGGAAAAGTGGAACGGCATTGCTGACGTCGAAATTCGCTACCGCAAGCGCCACCTCGACATCCTGAGCAATGACGAGAGCAAGCTGCGTTTCCAGCAGCGCTCGAAGATCGTGTCCGGCTTCCGCCGCTTCCTGGAGAACGAAGGCTTTCTCGAAGTCGAAACGCCGATGCTGCAGACCGTCTATGGCGGCGCGACGGCCGATCCGTTCAAGACCTTCCACAACACGCTGAAGATGGACATGTACCTGCGCATTGCGCCGGAACTGTTCTTGAAGCGCACGCTGGTCTCCGGTCTCTCCGACAAGGTGTTCGAGATCAACCGCAACTTCCGCAACGAAGGCGTCTCCACACGGCACAACCCAGAATTCACCATGATGGAGTGCTACTGGGCCTATGCCGATTACGAGGACATGATGGGGCTGGTCGAACGCCTGTTCGAAACGCTGGCACTGTCGATCCATGGCACGACGGATGTGGAATTTGCCGACAAGACTTTGTCCTTCAAGGGCCCGTTCAAGCGCGTTCCGATGCCGGATGCGGTCAAGGACGCAACCGGCATCGATTTCCTCGCGATGAAGACCGACGAGGAAGCCCGCACTGCTGCCAAGGCTGCCGGTTTTGCGGTTGAAAAGGACTGGACCTGGGGTGAATGCCTCGCCTTCATCTTTGAGGAAAAGGTCGAGGGCACGCTGATCCAGCCGAGCCATGTCACGCATTTTCCAAAAGACATCTCGCCCTTTGCCAAGGAAGTGCCGGGCGAGCCGCGTCTTGTTGAACGCTTCGAGACCTATTGCAACGCCTGGGAAGTGGGCAATGCGTTTTCCGAACTGAACGATCCGGAAGAACAGCGCAAGCGCATGGTCGAGCAGCTGGAACAGGCCCATGCCCGCGGCGAAAAGGACAAGCAGCTCGACGACGAGTTTCTGGATGCCATCGACCAGGGCATGCCGCCCGCCGGTGGCCTCGGCATTGGCGTCGACCGGTTGATCATGCTGCTCACCAATTCTCCGTCGATCCGCGACATCATCCTCTTCCCGGCCCGCCGCAACAAGGCAGACTGAGAAGCCGACAGGCAAGAACAATCAAACGGCTCGCTTCAGGCGGGCCGTTTCTGTTTGACGCTGTCGGGAAAACTCAGTGTGAGACAGTGGCCGCCTTGGCGGCCGGCTCCGCTTGGCGCGCGGCAGGTTCTGGCGGTGCGTCTTTCGCATCCGTCGGGGCAGCAACCTTCATCGGGTCAATGCCATCATGCGCTGGCGCTGCGGCATGGGATTGCGGCGGTTCGCCGGTTGTCGGTGCTGGCGGCACCTGTTCGACAACGGTTTTCGGCGCATCCGCGCCAAACACCATCGCCTTCATGCGGGAAAACAGGCCGGGCTCGGCGGCAACGGCCGTATGCTCGGGGCTGGGCTGGACGTTGGGCTCGGCATGCG
The DNA here is from genome assembly GCF_058242805.1 of Neorhizobium sp. PAMB6716. Taxonomy (NCBI): domain Bacteria; kingdom Pseudomonadati; phylum Pseudomonadota; class Alphaproteobacteria; order Hyphomicrobiales; family Rhizobiaceae; genus Neorhizobium; species Neorhizobium sp. PAMB6716. The sequence continues at coordinate 238,393 of NZ_CM177835.1, read as the reverse complement.
CGGCGGCATCCGCCGTGTCAGTAGGCTTGTCCGTTGCGCCATGCGCATCCACCGGCGCCTTGGCGTCAGCCGTCTCCTCAGACTTGCCAAACACCATGTTTTTCAGCGAACTGATCAGGCCGCCGCTTTCAGGTTCTGGCGCGGCTTCTCCGCCATGGCCGCCTGCCGCAGCAGGTGGAGCGCCATGCTCATCGGTCTTTCCGCCGTGGCCGGCATCGGCGCCTGCCTCTGCACCATGCGCCGGCGGGGCTGCTTCATGACCACCGCCATGGGCGTCCTTGCCCTTGGCCGCGCCATGGCCATCGCCCTTGGCATCGCTTTCAGACACCGGCGAGACGCAATCGGCGCTATCGGTCAGGCTTGCCGCCAGCTTTTCGATATCCTCCAGCGGCGGATCGATGCGCAATCCGAAATATTCGCCGTTCGGCGCAACAGGACCATCATAATAGAAGGCGGAGTAAACGGGATCGGAGGCATCCGCCTCTTTCGAAGGCTCCGGAATGTACACCACCTGCGCACCGATGGCGCGCCCACGCATGCCCGCCCGTTGCGTCGGCCCGGATTTATCGAGGATGCTGACCTGCACCAGATCAGCCTTTTCCGCCGCCTGCACGGATTTTGCGACGCGCAGCGCAGTTTTGAGCCGCGCCGAACCATCACCCGGTTCCGTGACGACATATTTGCGCACCCAGTAGCGGTGGTCGCGCTTGATCTTCACCAGCTGCACCGTGGTGCATTCCAGCCCGTTGATCTCCAGATAGGAGGGGCCAAGGAGCTTGTCGGCGCCGATGTAAAGCGCCAAGGCGCCGCTGCCGCCGCCGAGAAGCACGACGCCACCGAGAACCAGCACGAGGGTGCGTGACAGCCGTATCTTTACGCCCTTCACGCCCGCAACTCCGGCATGCACAACTCCACTCAACGCAAAACTGAGGCCAACAGGGCCGAGCCGCCATCTTTATCCATGAGCATTGAAGAATGCTTTAACCGACGATGGCTTTCGGGTGATCCCTCCTGCACCGTCCCGGCACAACGACATCGCGTTAAATCAGGCTTCACGAAGTTGCGAATGATTTGCAATAGCATTGACATGTGGAAAAGCGAGGCTAAGTTAGATTGCAAATGAGTTGCATTAGAGGATGAATTCCGTGCTACTGCGCATGCTCGCTGCCGGTCTTGCGACCGTTCTTAGCCTATCGCCGGCTGTTTCGAACGCCGCGGAAAAGCCCAAGGTGGTTACCACCTTCACCATTATCGCCGACATGGCGAAGAACGTGGCCGGCGATGCCGCCGACGTCGAAAGTATTACCAAACCCGGTGCGGAGATTCACAACTACCAGCCGACGCCGCGCGACATCCTGCGTGCCCGCAATGCCAACCTGGTTTTGCGCAACGGGCTGAACCTCGAACAGTGGTTTGAAAAATTCCTCGTGAACCTCGGCGATGTCCCCAGTGTCACGGTGTCTGACGGGGTGGTGCCCATGGCGATCGCTGGCGGCGCCTATCAGGGCCGCCCCAACCCGCACGCCTGGATGTCGCCGGAAAACGCGCTGATCTATGTGGAAAACATCCGCAAGGCGCTGGCTCAAATCGATCCGCCCCATGCCGATCTCTACGCCGCAAACGCCAAGGCCTATTCTGACAAGATCCGCGCCACCGTACAGCCCATTCGCGATACGCTGAATGCGCTTCCGGAAAATCATCGATTTCTGGTTACGAGCGAAGGCGCCTTTTCCTATCTCGCCCGAGATTTCGGCCTGAAGGAGCTTTATCTCTGGCCGGTCAATGCTGACAGCCAGGGCACGCCCCAGCAGGTAAAAGCCGTGATCGATGCCATGCGGGCCGACAAGATCGGGGTGATCTTTTCCGAAAGCACGGTTTCCCCCAATCCAGCCCAGCAGGTAGCGCGCGAGACGGGGGCGAAATATGGCGGAGTGCTTTATGTCGACAGTCTCAGTGATCCGGATGGCCCCGTTCCCACCTATCTGGATCTTCTGAAGGTCACGACGGGCACGATTGCGAAAGGTCTTTCGCAATGATGATGGGAAAGGTGAAGCAGCAGCCTTCAGGCATCCGAGTCGATGACGTCACAGTCTCCTACCGCAACGGGCACACAGCCCTGCGGCATGCAAGCTTCACGGTTCCCAAGGGCACCATCACCGCTCTGGTCGGCGTCAACGGCGCCGGCAAGTCCACCCTCTTCAAGGCCATCATGGGTTTCGTGCCTCTCTCGGGCGGCACAGTCGAAATCCTCGGCATGAGCGCTGCCCAGGCGCTCAAGAAAAACCTCATCGCCTATGTGCCTCAATCGGAAGAGGTGGACTGGAATTTTCCTGTTCTCGTCGAAGACGTGGTGATGATGGGCCGCTACGGCCACATGAATTTCCTGCGCATCCCCACCCGACGCGACCATGAGATGGTGAGTGAGGCGCTTCAGCGCGTCAACATGGTGGAGTTTCGCAAGCGCCAGATCGGCGAGTTGTCCGGCGGCCAGCGCAAGCGGGTGTTTCTTGCTCGCGCACTTGCCCAGGAAGGCCAGGTGATCCTGCTTGACGAGCCGTTTACCGGCGTTGACGTCGGCACCGAAGAACAGATCATCACGCTGCTGAAATCCCTGCGCGACGAAGGCCGCGTGATGCTGGTCTCCACCCACAATCTCGGCAGCGTGCCTGACTTCTGCGACCGCACCGTTTTCGTGAAGGGCACCGTGACCGCCTATGGCAAAACGGAAGACACGTTCAACGAGGAAAACCTCGAAAAGGCGTTTGGTGGCGTGCTGCGCCATTTCGTTCTCGGCGGCCGCGACCTGCATGATGACGAGGATGCCCGCCATGTGCGCGTTATCACCGACGACGAGCGCCCCTACGTGACCTATGGCAATGGCACCCGCAAGACGGCGATCCAGAAGCCGAAGGAGGCGACGGATGCTCCAGACGCTTCTTGAGCCCTTCACCTATGGCTATATGCTGAACGCCATCTGGGTAAGCGCTCTGGTCGGCGGCGTCTGCGGTTTTCTCTCCGCCTATCTGATGCTGAAAGGCTGGTCGCTGATCGGCGATGCGCTGTCGCATGCCATCGTTCCCGGCGTTGCCGGCGCCTATATGCTGGGCCTGCCGTTTGCGCTCGGCGCCTTCCTCTCCGGCGGGCTTGCGGCGGTTGCCATGCTTTTCCTCAACCAGCGCACCAAGCTGAAGGAAGACGCGATAATTGGCCTGATATTCACCGCCTTTTTCGGCCTTGGCCTCTTCATGGTGTCGCTGTCGCCCACCTCGGTCAACATCCAGACCATTGTGCTCGGCAATATCCTGGCCATCACGCCGCAAGATACGGTGCAACTGGTGCTGATTGGCGGCATCAGCCTCGTCATCCTTCTTTTGAAGTGGAAGGACCTGATGGTGGCCTTCTTCGATGAAAACCATGCGCGCACCATTGGCCTGCGCCCGGACTTTTTGAAGGCGCTGTTCTTTACGCTGCTGGCTGCCTCCACGGTTGCCGCCCTGCAAACGGTCGGCGCCTTCCTGGTCGTTGCCATGGTGGTGACGCCGGGTGCCACCGCCTACCTCATCACCGACCGGTTCCAGCGGCTGATCGTGCTGGCAGCCGGCATCGGTGCCGTCACCAGCTTTGTCGGCGCCTATGCCAGCTATTTCCTCAACGGCGCGACCGGCGGCATCATCGTGGTGCTGCAGACGCTGATCTTTCTGTCCGCCTTCGTTTTTGCCCCGAAGCACGGCCTGATCGCCGCCCGCCGCCGTCGCGCTCATGCACTGGAGGAGCCAGCATGAGCGAGACAATGCAACTGGCCATCCTGCCGTTCCAACTGCCCTTCATGCAGAACGCCTTCATCGTGACCATGATGATTGCCGTGCCGATGGCGATGCTCTCCTGCTTTCTGGTGCTGAAGGGCTGGTCGCTGATGGGCGATGCCGTCTCCCATGCCGTGCTGCCGGGTGTGGTCATTGCCTACATGCTGTCGCTGCCGCTGTCGCTCGGCGCCTTTGTGGCAGGCCTCGTTTGCGCGCTCGCGACCGGTTATCTCAAGGATAACAGCCGCATCAAGGAGGATACGGTTCTCGGCATCGTGTTTTCCGGCATGTTCGGCCTCGGCCTCGTGATGTTCGTCGCCGTCCAGAGCGACGTGCATCTCGACCACATCCTGTTTGGCGACATGCTCGGCATCGCACCGTCCGATCTCATCGAGACGGGCCTGATTGCGCTTGCCTGCGTGATCTTTCTCGGCGTGCTGCGCAAGGATCTGCTGGTGCATGCCTTCGATCCCCAGCATGCGCAGGCCATAGGCCTACCGGTAAAACTGTTGCATTACGGGTTGCTAACGGTGCTGTCGCTCACCGTCGTCGGCGCACTGACGGCGGTCGGCATCATCCTCTCCGTCGCAATCCTCGTTGCCCCCGGCGCCATTGCCTTCCTGCTGACGCGCCGCTTTCACACGATGATGCTGGTGGCGGTGGCTATTGCGCTGACCTCATCCTTCCTCGGCATCTATTTGAGCTTCTTCATCGACAGCGCCCCGGCCCCGACCATCGTGCTGCTGATGAGCGCTGCCTTCATTGCCGCCTTCATCCGCACCTCGATCCGCGCCCGACGGATTGTGGCGAAACCCTGACCACAACGAAAAACGGCCCGCCAGAGGCGAGCCGTTTTCGATTTTCTTGAGGTGGGTGCGGTCAGGCCGCAGCCAGTTCCTTCTTCACCATGGTGCGCAGGCCGATCAGGTCCTTGGCAAACGAGCGGATGCCTTCCGACAGCTTTTCAGTTGCCATCGCATCCTCGTTCAGCATCCAGCGGAACTTCTTCTCGTCAATCGGGAAGAAGGCATCCTCGGTGATGTTGTCGGGAGACAGCTTGCGCTCCAGCGTGCCCTCGGCCTTGTCCAGCTCGTCCAGCAGCGCCGGGCTGATGGTCAGGCGGTCGCAGCCGGCCAGCGCTTCGATTTCGCCGGCGTTACGGAAGGAAGCGCCCATGACGATGGTCTCAATGCCGTTCGCCTTGTAGTAGTTGTAGATCTGGCGCACGGAAACGACGCCCGGATCGGTTTCCGACGTGTAGTCTTCACCGGTGGACTTCTTGTACCAGTCGAGAATGCGCCCGACGAAGGGCGAGATGAGGAAGGCTTTTGCATCCGCGCAGGCAATCGCCTGAGCCTTCGAGAAGAGAAGCGTCAGGTTGCAGTCGATGCCTTCCGTCTGCAGCACTTCGGCGGCCTTGATGCCTTCCCAGGTGGAGGCAAGCTTGATCAGGATGCGGTCACGCTCGATGCCGCGCTCCTTGTAGGCGGCGATAATGCCATACGCCTTCTTGATGGAGGCTTCCGTATCGAAAGAAAGATCGGCATCGACTTCGGTCGACACGCGGCCGGGAACGAGCTTGGAGAGCGCCGCACCAACGGAAATTGCCAGACGATCGGACACGGCGGAAATCACCGCGTCCTCATTGCCGCCCTGCTTTTTGCCCCAGGACACGGCTTCCTTCACATCGTCGGCAAACATCGGCGTGCCGAGCGCCTTCAGCACGATGGTGGGGTTGGTGGTGCAATCCACCGGCTTCAGGCGCGCCACAGCCTCGATATCGCCGGTATCGGCGACGACCGTGGTCATGGAACGGAGTTGTTCGAGCTTGGACGCCATCCGAAATATCCTTGAAAGTTGGATCGAAAAACGAGGGAGAAAATCCATCTCCCGTTATCCTTAGTATCTGCGGTCACACGCCTGAAAGTCAAGACATTTGCCTAGTGTATTTGACATTTGTTTCATGCCGCCTGATAGTGAAATCTGCCTCACGACAGAACAAGGATGCCGGATCGCCGTGGCGAAACTCAGACGCGACACGCATATTGCCTATTCGGAAGCCGCGTCGCTCCGGTTGCGCGCTGCCTGGCTCTATTACAACCAGGGCCTGACGCAGAAGGATGTGGCGGAAAAGCTCGGCGTCAGCCGCTCCACCGTCATCCGGTTGCTGGACGAGGCGCTGAAACGCTCGGAAGTGCAGATCTGGATCAGCGAAGGCATCGACGATTGCGTCGACCTCGCGGTGAAGCTGGAAAAGACCTATGGCTTGGATGAGGCTGTGGTCGTGCCCTCCCCTGAAAGCACGGAAGCGGGTGCGATTGCAAAAGCCGTTGGCCTGGCGCTTGGCCAGTTTCTGACGGAAGTCGTCACCGACAATCTCACCATCGGCGTCGGCTGGGGCCGCACCATGACGGCATCGCTCTCAGGCTTTCGTCCGCCAAGGCGGGAAAACTGCAAGGTCGTCTCGCTCCTCGGCGGCATCGTTGCTGTCCACCAGACGAACCCGATCGACTATACTTGGCGGCTGGCAAGCCAGCTCGGCGCCGAATGCTACATGTTTCTGGCGCCGCTTCTGGTCGATTCGGTTGCGACCAAGCGGGCGCTGATCGAGGAATGCGGGCTGAAGACGCTCTACGATCTCGCCGAAAACCTCGACCTCGCCATCGTCTCCTGCGGCGATATCGGCCCGCATTCCACCTCGCTGTCGGAAGGCTTCATCAGCCACGCCGCACTTGAGGAACTGGTGGCGGCCGGCTGCGTCTGCGACACCATGTTCAATTTTCTCGATGCGGATGGCAAAACCATCGACCACCCGATCAACGAACGGGTGATGTCGGTCGATCTTGATACGCTGAAGAAGGCGCGGCACATCGTGCTGTCATCGGGCGGCGCCCACCGGGCCCTCGCCATCCGCGCCACCATCCGCCGCATCGGCTGCAACACGCTGATCACCGACGAGGCAGCAGCGCGGGAACTGTTGGCGTTGGCGGAGGTGTAGGCAACGCCTGCTTCAGAACTCGTCCGGCCATTCGCGTGCCGCGTGCTGCACGAAGAGCACTTCGACCTGCTCATCCCGCACACGGTAGGCAACGATATAGGGCAGGTTCGGCAGCACCAATTCACGCGTCCCCTCGATCTCGCCGCTGCGACCGATGAACGGATTGGCTGATAAAAGCTGGGCGGTTCTGCGGTGGATGTCCCTGACAACCCTGGCTGCGGCCGGTGGGTTATGCTCAGCAATATAATCGCCGATGGCTGCGAGTTCCCGGAGAGACCGCCGCGTCCAGACGACATGCATCCGGTCAGGCCTGATCGTATCGGGTCAGCAGCGCATCGATTTCAGCCGGCGAGGCAAATTCGCCCTCGTCGGCGTCCGCGATACCGGCCTGAACACCGGCGATCCATTTTTCCTGCCACGCGAGAGATCGGCCGTGGGAAAGCGCATCCTCGACAATCCGGCTGCGCGTCAGGCTCGTACGCTCGGCCAGACGGTCGATGCGGCGAGAGATGTCATCCGGGAGGTCGACGGCGTTTTTCATGCGTTCAGTCTCTCATATCAAGGCTATCTCCGCAAAGAAAATCCCCTCACACCTTCCCCGCCTCCCAGCCCAAAATGGCCCGCTTGCGTGTGAGCCCCCAGTGATAGCCGGTCAGCGCACCGCTTTTGCCGAGAGCGCGATGGCAAGGCACGACGAAGGAAATCGGGTTACGGCCGATGGCAGCGCCGACCGCACGGCTGGCTGTAGGTTGGCCAATGTCGCGGGCGACATCGGAATAGGTGACGGCCTTGCCGAAAGGGATTTTTAGGAGGCTCTGCCAGACGCGGACCTGAAAATCCGAGCCGATGAGGACGACGCGCAGCGGTTCTTCGGCACACCAGCGGCCGGGCTCGAAGGCGCGGGCGATGTAGGGTGCGGTGGCAGCCTGATCTTCCACATAGGCGGCATTCGGCCAGCGTTTTGCCATATCCGCGAAGCAGGCATCGCGTCCGCCCTCGTCATCGGCAAAGGCAAGGCCGGCAAGGCCGCGCTCGGTTGCCATGACCAGCGCCAGACCGAAGGGCGACGGATGGAAGCCGTAGGAGATCGTGATGCCGCCACCTTTCGCTTTCCATTCGCCCGGGCTCATCGCCTCATGGGTGACAAAGAGATCGTGAAGGCGGCCGGGTCCGGACAGGCCAACCTCATAGGAGGTTTCCATAAGCGGCAATTGCTCATGCCCCAGCAGACGCTTGGCATGGTCGAGCGTTACCGCCTGCAAAAACGCCTTGGGGCTGAGGCCCGCCCAGCGGGTGAATACCTTTTGCAACTGCGTCGGCGAACGGTTGAGTTCGGCGGCAATCCTTTCCAGCGAGGGCTGGTCGCGATAATCGAGCGTGATGAGTTCGATCACCTGCTTGACGACAGCATAATCCTCGCCCTCTGGCGTGATGTCTGTGGCGGGTGCGGGCGAAAAGGCGTTCATCGGAAAGGTCCTCATTTCGAGGATGAATTCAGCACGGGCAGGTGGAAGACGCCACCCGTTTCTTGCGCAAAGCCAGCTTTGTTGCCCGCTCTCAAATCCGCTGCTTGACCGTCGCCAGCGCTCCGCGAAACGCCTTGGCAAAGCTTTCCCGGTCATCCGGGTTGAGGAAGGAGCCGACATCGGTCAGGCGGCCCTCGCCCGTCACATGCATCGAGGTGATGCCGTATTCCTGGTGACGGCGCACGCGAAAGCGGGCCCAGAACGGATTGAACCGATGCTCCACCATGCGGCCTGCCGGCGAGAATTTGCGGATGGAGACATTGGTGCGCGACACCGTCACTTCCTCGCGGGCGCGGCCGGCGCGGTAGTTCAGCCAGAAAGCGCCGTAGAGCAGCAGGAAATCCAGCCCGAAGAAAATTCCGATGGGCCAGGCGCCGGTTGCCATGAAAAACAGCCCGTGCAGCAGGCAAAAGCCGCCGCTGATGGCGAGTAACACACGAAAACCTTTTCGCCCGAGCGAGCGATAAGGCGTCAACTCCGCTGCAAAAACCGGGTTATCGTCCAGCCTGTCCACGTTGCCTTCCCTCGCGTGCCTTGTCATAGAAGCTATGATGGCAATTTCGAAGTGACAATCCCATAGGCAAACCTTGCAAAAGTCAAATGGCGCGGCGAGAAGCCGCAGGCATGCCCGCTCCGCCTACAGCAAGGCGGAGATCGAAGAAATCTTCCGCCGCCTCAGCATCCAGCGGCCGGAGCCGAAGGGCGAACTGGAGCATGTGAACCCGTTCACCCTCGTCGTTGCCGTGGCGCTCTCAGCGCAGGCAACCGATATCGGCGTCAACCGCGCCACAAGAAAGCTGTTCGAGATCGCCGATACGCCGGAAAAGATGCTGGCGCTCGGCCAAGAGGGTGTCATCCAGCATATCAAGACCATCGGGCTTTACCGCAACAAGGCCAAGAACGTCATTGCGCTCTCTCGCATGCTGATCGAGGAGTTCGGAAGCGAAGTACCGAAAACGCGCGAAGAGCTTATGCGCCTGCCGGGTGTCGGGCGAAAGACCGCCAATGTGGTGATGTCGATGGCGTTCGGAATCCCGACGCTTGCCGTCGATACGCACGTCTTCCGGCTGGCGAACCGCATGAAGCTTGCCCCGGGCACGACGCCGGATGCGGTGGAGGAAAACCTCCTGCGGGTCATCCCGAAAGCCTATCTCTTCCACGCGCATCACTGGCTGATCCTGCATGGACGTTACACCTGCAAGGCGCGAAGGCCGGAATGCGAGGCCTGCGTGGTGGCCGATCTCTGTCGCTATCCGGCCAAGACCTGCGACGTGCCGGCGCCGCTTGCAGAACTACCCGCGCAGATGTTGAGCGCGGGCGCCCTCCACGACGGCGAATGAGGGATCGCGCACGCTCAACGCCTTGTGCAAATGCACCATCAGGCCGGCGGCAAAGAGCGGCGTCAAGAGGTTGAGGATCGGGATTGCCAGAAATCCGGCAATCAACAGACCGGCCAGAAACACCGTGCCCTGGTGCTTGCGGCGAAACGCCTTTGCCTGATGCGGCGGGCGAAAGCGCATGGCGGCAAATTCGAAGAACTCGCGCCCCAGCAGATAGCCGTTCACAAGGAAGAAGGCGATAAGATTGATGCCGGGCAGGAAAAGCAGAAACAGCGCGATGATGTTGCCGAGGATGACGACGCCTAAAAACTGCACGGATTCGATCATGGCCCGGCCAAGCGGCATTTCCGTGCCGGCGGGATCATCCGGGTAATCGCGCTTTTCCACCACTTCGGCGACGTCATCGAGAAACAGGCCGGCAATCAGCGCCGTCACCGGGGCGATCAGCAGCGCAAGGCCAAGCGCCAGCCCGATGCCGGCAAGAATAGCGAAGATGAAGGTCAGCCAGCCCGCCCAATCCGGTACGCTCGGCAGAAGATCGGCGACATAAGGCCAGATATAACCGATGAACACGCCGCGCAGCGCAAACCATAGGCCGATCAGAACGAGGATCGTCAGCCCCAGCACTTTCCAGAAGGCCGAGCGCGTTTCAAGCGCAAAAAGGTTCAAGAGGGACAATCGGGCGGACTGTAGGATCATGCAGGCGGTCTCCGTTCTTGTCCGCAATGTAGGTGCCCCGCACAACAGGAACAATAAGGAGCGGATCAGGTGATCGCTTCAAGCTCGGCGCGATGGCGATACATGGCGAGGAACCGGCGGTAATCCCGGCCATAGGCGGCGCGCATCGCTTCATTCGGTTGGCGGATTGCGCCACCCCGGTCCATGGCGAGCCCCGCTTCGGCAAGACCCGGATAAAAACCGCCGGCAACCGCTGTCGCCATCGCCGTGCCGGATAAAACCGCATCGGGCGCTGCCGGCACACGCACCGGGTGACCGGTGATATCAGCATACAGCTCCACCAGAAGCGGGTTTTGCACATGGCCGCCGGCGACATGCAGCATGTCGAAACCGTAACCGAACGCGGCCATGGTTTCGAGGATGTGGCGGATGGCGAGCACCAGCGCCACGCAGGTTCGCCAGTAAAGCCGGCAAAGCCCGTCGAAGGACGCATCGAGCGTCAGGCCGCTGATAACGCCGGTGGCACGCGGATCGGCAAGCGGCGAACGGTTGCCGTGGAAATCCGGCAGGATGAAGATCCCCTCCCCAAGGCGATGGCCTTCAATGGCACGCAGCTCGGCAATGCGATCAATGATGCGCTGGTGCAGGGCTGCCGTTGGTTCACCACCGGCCGCATGCATGCGCACCATATGGTCGAGAAGCGCGCCTGTGGCCGATTGGCTGCCTTCGATAAGCCAGTGACCGGATAACAGCGCCTCAAAATACGGCCCCCAGAGGCTATGTCCCGGCAGCGGCTGGCGCGACAGCGCAACCAGGCAGCTCGATGTGCCGCCGATCAGCGCGAGATTGCGTGGCAGATCCGCCCGGCCGGCCACTGCCCCCAGAGCACCGAGCGCACCGGCATAGGCATCGATCTGACCGGCGGCCACGATACAATGCTCATCAAGGCCGAGGTCTGCGGAAGCCGAGGCGGACAGCCTGCCGACGGCGGCCCCGACCGCCAGTGTTTCCTGCGGCAGCGCGCCTTTTTTGAGGAGGTCTGCAAGCCCTGCGGTGGCGAGAAAATCCGCGTTCCAGCCGCTCGGTTCATGCGAAAGGTAATTCCACTTGGCCGTCAGCGTCGAGCGCGAGCGGGCGCTCGATCCGGTGGCGCGCCAGGTGAGAAAATCGGCGAGATCGAAAAAATAGCCGGCCCGCTGCCAACTGTCAGGCAGATGCGCCTTCAGCCACATCAGCTTGGGGATCTGCATTTCCGGCGACAGCGAGCCGCCTGAAAATCGCAGCACCGGATGGTGAGTGGCGCTCAGCTGCTCGGCCTCAAAGACGGCGCGATGATCGAGCCAGACGACGGTATCGAACCGGTCCTCGCCACTGTTGGAGACTGTGAGCGGCGCGCCGTCGCGGTCGCGCACCACCAGCGAACAGGTGGCATCGAAGCCGATGGCGGCAATGTCGGTGGCGGCAAGACCCGCTTCAGCGATGGCAGCGCGCACCGCATGGCACACGGCCTGCCAGATGTTTTCCGAATCGTGCTCTGCAAAGATTTCGCCGTCGCGCCGCATCAGGATCGGATGCCGCGCCTTGGCAAGAAGCCTGCCGTCGCGGTCGAAAATGCCGGCCCGCGCGCTGGTCGTTCCCACATCGACCGCCACCAGGTGCGCACGCATCAGGTCATATTCCCCATCTTCCCCGGAAAGCTAACGACTTGCAGATCTGGCGCTTAAGGTGCGCCGGCTGGCTTCTACCGGTTGCAACCTTCAATATAGTGTTGAACAAGGTGGATCAAATCGGACATGGCGTCAAACTCGACATCGGGTGCCAGCGCCTTGATGTCTGCCCGATATTCCTCCCGGTCCGCATGCGAGCCGCCGGTGAAGGCAAAAACCGCCATTCCGGCCCTCTGTGCCGCCAGAATGCCGGCGGGACTATCTTCGATCACAATGCAGTTTTGCGGGGCCACGCCCATCTGCTCTGCCGCGTAAAGGAAAAGATCCGGCGCCGGCTTGCCGTTCTTCACCATGGTGGCGCTGAATATATGCGGCTCGAAGAAATCGACAAGGCCGGTCAGCCCCAGCGACAGGCGGATACGTTCCGGCTGGCTGGAAGAGGCCACGCAGAACCGCCAGTCCAGCGTCTGAAGCACTGCAGCAATACCGGCGATGGGTTGCAGTTCCTGCTCGAACCGGGCGTAGAGATCCGCCCGCATCCGGTCCAGAAAGGCCTGGTCGGCCTCGACGCCAAACGTCTCGTCCAGCACGGAGACCATGGTGGCGAGGCTTCGCCCGAGAAACCGCCGGTAGGCTTCCGCCTCATCCAGTTCGCCGCCGTGGGCCTTTACCGTATCCACGAGAACACGGATCGACAGCGGCTCGCTATCCACCAGCACCCCATCACAGTCGAAGATTATCAGCGGCGCCCGTTCCATCATGAAAGCACTCTAGCTCACCAGCTGGCCGTCGAGATAGAGCTGAAGCGTGGCAGCGGTGCCTTTTGTCCACAATGTCTGAAGCGCATGGGCAAAACGCTCGCGGAAATGGTCAGAGCCCGAAACCGCGCCGAAGATTTCGTCAAACGCAAGGAAGGCCATTGGATCGGTTTTGGCGGCAAGCGCTGCGGCCTGCAGTTTTTCGGCGCTCGCATCATTAAAGACAATCGTCTTGCCGCTATCGGACGTGCCCGCGAAATAACGGCACCACAGGGCCGAGACCAGTGACAGGCCAATGATGTCCTCGCCGCGCTGCAAACGATCAACGGTCGAGGGCAGGATAAATTTCGGCTGGCGGTTGGAGCCATCCTGCGCGAGGCGCGGAATGGTGTCGCCGATCTTAGGGTTGAGGAACCGTCGCTCGATGAGGTCGTAATAGGCATCGAGGCTGGTATCCGGCACCGGCGGCACGATGGGGATGATTTCCTCTTTTTCGAGCTTGGCCAGGAACGCGCGGATCAGCGGATGCTCCATCGCCTCATGGACGAAATGGATATCGAGTAGCGCTGCCGGATAAGCAATCGTAGCATGGCCACCGTTGAGGATACGGATCTTCATCAACTCGTAGGGCGCCACGTCCTCGACAAACTGCACGCCGACCTTTTCCAGCGCCGGACGGCCCGCGGGGAAATGATCCTCCATCACCCATTGCTTGAACTCTTCGCAGAACACCGGCCAGTTGTCGTCAATGTTGAAGGTGTCTTTCAGGAAGTCGATCTCGCGGGCGCCGGTTGCCGGCGTGATGCGGTCGACCATGGAATTCGGAAAAGCGACATTGTCATGGATCCAGGCAGCAAAATCCGGATCCGACAGTTTTGCCAGCCCGCAGACGGTGTTTGCCGTCACATGGCCATTGCCGGGAATGTTGTCGCAGGACATCACGGTGAAGGGCGAAAGCCCCTTCTCCCGGCGCGCCTTCAGCCCGGCGATGATGAGGCCGAAGACGGTGCTCGGCGCGTCAGGATTTTCCGCATCGGCGACGATGGACGGATGCGCCGGATTGAAGTCGCCATTGGCATCGATGAAATAACCACCCTCGGTAATGGTCATCGAGACGATACGGATTTTGGGATCGGCCAAGGCTTCGATGATGGCTGCGCGGTCGCCGACCGGCAGGATATCGACCATCGGGGCGGTGACGCGGGCCGCCGTCCGGTTGTTGTCCTGCTCCACCACGGTGGTCAGGAAATCCTGCGCCGCCAGCTTTTCGCGCATCGCTTGATCGGACGGTAAAACGCCGGCGCCGACAATGGCCCAGTCGTGATCCTGCCCCTCATTAAACAGGTCATCCAGATAAACCGCCTGATGCGCCCGGTGAAAATTGCCGACGCCGAAATGCAGGATGCCGGCGGAAAGAGCCGCCCGGTCATAGGCGGGAATGGCGGCCGTTGCCGCCGCATCGGAAAGGGTGGAAAGCGAGATTTTGACAGTCATGGCGCGGTCCTCGAAGGGTCCCATATTGTAAGGTCAGAGTGCGGACGCCCGGTTGCGGGCGATCAGCTCATCCAGTTGCCGCCGTCGACATTGTAGGTCTGGGCAACGATGTAATCGGCGTCCGGCGAGGCAAGAAACACGGCCATGCCGGTCAGGTCCTCGGCGCGGCCCATGCGGCCGAAGGGCACGGCCGCACCCACCTGACGTTTCTTTTCGCCGGGCGGCAGGTTTTCGTGGCGGGCAAACAGCGCATCGACGCCGTCCCAGTGTTCGCCATCCACGACACCAGGCGCAATGGCATTGACGTTGATGCCGTGGCGGATGAGATCGAGCCCTGCCGATTGCGTCAGCGAAATCATCGCAGCCTTGGTGGCGCAGTAGACCGCCACCAGCGCTTCGCCGCGCCGTCCTGCCTGGCTTGCCATGTTGATGATCTTGCCACCCTTGCCCTTGGCGATCATCGATTTCGCCACCGCCTGCAGCATGAAGAGGGAGCCTTCGACATTGATCGAAAACAGTTTTTGATAGCTTTCGCGGGTAATCTCCACGATGGGCGCGAGATCAAACAGCGCGGCATTGTTGATGAGGATATCGACGCCGCCGGCCTTTTCCTCGACGGCCTTGGCGGCGGCATCAATGGAGGCCTGCTGTGTCACATCAAGTTCCACCGCATAGGCATTTGCGCCGATTTCAGAAGCCGTGGCCCGTGCCCGGTCCAGATTGATATCGGCAATGGCAACGGTTGCACCTTCGCGCACATAGGCTTCCGCAAACGCCCGGCCGATGCCACGGGCCGAGCCGGTGATGATGGCGGATTTGCCGTGAAGTCTTCCGCTCATAGGGCAAGTCCTTTCTCGTCAAAGCGATAGAGCCGGTTCTGGTCCGGCGTCATGTACACCCGGTCGCCGTGGCGGCAGGCGAAATCGCCGTCGGCGCGGGCCGTCACCGTGCCGATGCCATCGACATCGATATGCATAAAAGTGTCGGAACCCAGATGTTCGGCGATGGTAACCGTGCCGGTCCAGCTGCCGCTATCATGCGAGAGCGCCATGTGCTCCGGCCGGATGCCCACGGTTTTGGCGCCATTCGCTTGCGCGTAGGCACCTTCGATGAGGTTCATCTTCGGCGAGCCGATGAAGCCCGCAACAAAAAGGTTTGCCGGCTTGCGGTAAAGATCGAGCGGCGAGCCGACCTGCTCAATCCGGCCCTTGTTCAGGACGACGATCTTGTCGGCCATCGTCATGGCTTCCACCTGATCGTGGGTGACGTAGATCATCGTGGTCTGCAATTGCTGGTGCAGCTCGCTGATTTCCAGCCGCATGTTGACGCGCAGTGCCGCATCGAGATTGGACAGCGGCTCATCGAACAGGAACGCCTTCGGCTGGCGCACGATGGCGCGGCCGATGGCCACACGCTGGCGCTGACCGCCCGAAAGCTGGCGCGGCTTGCGCTCCAGATAATCGGTAAGGTTCAGCACCTTGGCGGCATCGGCCACCTTGCGGTCGATCTCGGCCTTGTCCATGCCCGCCATTTTCAGCGGAAAGGCGATGTTGGAGCGCACGCTCATATGCGGATAAAGCGCATAGGACTGGAAGACCATGGCAAGGCCGCGCCGTGCCGGCGGCGCATCGGTGGCCGGCTTGCCGTCAATGACGATCTCGCCGCCGGAGACATCCTCGAGACCCGCGATCAGGCGCAGCAGCGTGGACTTGCCGCAGCCGGAGGGGCCGACGAAAACGACGAATTCGCCATCTTCGATATCGAGGTCGATCGACGGAATGACTTTTGCTTCGCCGAAGATCTTGGAGACATTGCGGAGGGTGATACTGCCCATCGTCTTTATTCCTTGTTGACCGCGCCGCCTACTTGACCGCACCGAAGGTGAGGCCGCGAACGAGTTGTTTCTGGCTGAACCAGCCCATGATGAGGATCGGCGCAATCGCCATGGTCGATGCCGCCGAAAGCTTGGCGTAAAACAGGCCTTCCGGGCTCGAATAGGAGGCGATGAAGGCCGTGAGCGGTGCGGCTTTCGAGGCGCTTAGGTTCAGCGTCCAGAAAGCTTCGTTCCAGGAGAGGATGATGTTGAGCAGAAGCGTCGAGGCAATGCCGGGGATCGCCATCGGCGTTAGCACATAGATGATCTCCTTGATCAGCGAGGCACCATCCATGCGCGCCGCTTCCAGGATCTCGCCGGGGATTTCCTTGAAATAGGTGTAGAGCATCCACACGATGATCGGCAGGTTGATCAGCGTCAGCACGATAACGAGGCCGGTGCGGGTATCGAGCAGGCCGCCATCGCGGAAGATCAGGTAGATCGGGATCAGCGCGCCGACCGGCGGCATCATTTTTGTCGACAGCATCCACATCAGCACGTCCTTGGTGCGCTTGGTTGGCGAAAACGCCATGGCCCAGGCGGCCGGAATTGCGATGAGGAGACCGAGGAAGGTGGAGCCGAGCGACACCACGACCGAGTTCATGAAGTGCAGGAAGTAATCCGAACGCTCCTGAACCTGCGCATAGTTTTCCGTCGTCCAGTGGAAGAACAGAAACGACGGCGGCGAGGCCACGGCTTCCGCTTCCGTCTTGAAGCTGGTGAGGACGGTCCAGAGGATGGGGAAGAAGATGAGGATGCCGAGCGTCCAGGCGATGGCGCTCATCACCAGTTTGCGGCGGGTGGAAACCTTGCGTGCCATGGATCAGGCCTCCAGATTCTTGCCGATAAGGCGCACGAGGAAGATGGCGACGATATTGGCGAGGATGACGGCGACGATACCGCCTGCCGATGCTCCGCCGATATCGAACTGCAGGAGTGCCTGCGCATAAACGAGGTAGGTGAGATTGGTGCTGGCCGTGCCCGGTCCGCCATTGGTGGTGACAAGGATTTCGGCAAACACCGAAAGGAGGAAGATCGTCTCGATCAGGATGACGACGGTAATGGCGCGCGCCATGTGCGGCAGCACGATATAGATGAAGCGCGAGACGGCCCCTGCCCCATCCATTTCAGCGGCATCCTTCTGTTCCTCATCGAGAGACTGAAGTGCGGTCAGCATGATCAGCGTGGCAAACGGCAGCCACTGCCAGGCAACGATGATGATGATCGACAACAGCGGGATGGAAGCCAGAAAATCCACCGGCGCAAAGCCGAGGCTGCGCGCAATCCAGGCAAACAACCCGTTCACCGGGTTCATAAACATGTTCTTCCAGACCAGCGCTGACACCGTCGGCATGACGAAGAACGGCGCAATCACCAGAATGCGCACGACGCCTTGGCCAAAAATCGGCTGATCGAGCAGAAGCGCAAAGGCAATGCCGCCGACAATCGTAATGGCCAACACCCCGCCGACCAGCAGAAGCGTGTTGGTGAGCGCTGCCAAGAAGGCGGGATCGGTGAGGAAATACTGGTAGTTGAGGAAGCCCGTATATTCCTCCATGCCCGGCATCAGAAGATTGTAGCGCAGGAAGGAGAAGTAGATCGTCATGCCGAGCGGCACGGCCATCCAGGCGAAAAGCAGGATGACCGATGGCGCCATCATCAGCCGTGCTGCGGAATGGGTGTGGGTCGTTGCCATGGGAGCCCCGGCTTACTGTCTGGAGTGTGAAACTGGAAAAAAGCCCTCTCTGGCTGCCGCCATCTCCCCCACAAGGGGGAGACACGTGCCGCAACCCGTGCCGGACAAGACCGGCGCATCACGGCGTTCCCTTGGGAACAGTGACGCAGGCCAAAAGGCGTCAGCCCGGTTTCTCCCCCCTTGTGGGGGAGATGCCCGGCAGGGCAGAGAGGGCTTATTGCCTCTTACTTCTTCGGATAACCGGCCTTGGCCATTTCGCGGCTGGTCAGCTGCTGGGCGCCCTGCAGGGCCTGATCCACCGTCATCTGGCCTGCAAGAGCTGCCGAAAACTGCTGGCCGACGGCCGTGCCGATGCCCTGGAATTCCGGGATCGCCACGAACTGGCCGCCCGTATAGGGAACCGGCTTCACGGTTGGCTTTGCCGTATTGGCAGCCGTCATCGCCTTCTCAGTCATCGCGGCAAACGGTGCGGCCTTCTGGTATTCCGGGTTGGTGTAGAGCGAGGTGCGCGTGCCCGGGGGAACGTTTGCCCAGCCATCCTTCGATGCCACCAGTTCCGTATAGGCCTTGTCGGTTGCCCAGGAGATGAACTTCTGTGCCGCTTCCGCCTTCTTGGTGCCGGCGGGAACGCCGAGGTTCCAAGCCCAGAGCCAGTTGCCATGGTTGGTCAGTTCACCCGAGGTCGGGAAGAGCGCATAACCCACCTTGTCGGCAACCTTGGATTCCTTCGGGTTCGACACGAAGGAAGCAGCAACCGTCGCATCGATCCACATGCCGCACTTGCCGGTCTGGAAGAGCGCGAGGTTTTCATTGAAGCCGTTCGACGACGCGCCGGGAGGTCCGGCATCCTTCATCAGGTTGACGTAGAAGGACAGCGCCTGTTTCCACTCGGGCTGGTCGAACTGCGCCTTCCAGCTCTCATCGAACCAGCGGCCGCCAAAGGAATTGGCAAGCGCCGTGATGAAAGCCATGTTTTCACCCCAGCCGGCCTTGCCGCGCAGGCAGATGCCGTAGGTTTCCGAGCCCTTGTCGGTGATCTTGCGGGCCGCATCGGCAATAAAATCCCACTTGGGGTTTTCCGGCATTTTCAGGCCGGCCTTATCGAAGAGGTCCTTGCGGTACATGATCATGGCGCTTTCGCCATAAAACGGGGCCGCATAAAGCTTACCATCGACAGAGACGGCATCCTTGATCGCTGGCAGAAGGTCTGCCTGGTCATATTTGGCGCCGAGATTGTCGAGCGGCAGCAGCCAGCCCTGCTTGGCCCAGATCGGAACCTCATAGGTGCCGATAGTCATGATGTCGTACTGGCCGCTTTTGGTGGCGATATCAGTGGTCACGCGCTGGCGAAGAACGTTTTCTTCCAGCGTTACCCATTCCAGATCGATGCCGGGGTTCTTTGCCTTGAAGTCATCCGTCAGCTTCTGCATGCGGATCATATCGCCGTTGTTGACGGTGGCGATGGTCAGGGTTTCGGCCGAGGCAAGGCCGGAAAATGCCAGCGCGGAAACGGCGCCGAGCAGAATTGTCTTCAATGTCATATCTTCCTCCCAGAAGAATATTGCGAGCATTCGCTTTGCTCATGGGCAATTACTCATTTTACTCCAACAAATGTCAAGCATGATTCATCGCTGCGATGCAGCGCGAAGCGCTCATGCCTTTGATTTTCCAGTGAATAAATTTTGCTCAGAGAGCGAGCATATGCCCGGCAGTCGCCTCGTCGGTGATCAGACCATTGATCAACCGGCCCTTCAGGGCCGCAGCAAGGGCGTTTTCCTTGCGTTTTCCAAGCGCCACGCCAATCACCGTTCCACTCTCGCGCGGCGGGATGGGCACACTGGCGACGCGATCATTGATCGGATCATCCAGCAGGTGCCCGGCCTGATCGAACATCCAGCCGCAGATCTCGCCGGACGCACCCGATGCCATCAGGTCCGCCATTTCCTCCGGTGCCAGAAAGCCATCGACACAGAGCGGCGCATCGATACCCAGTTCGCCGATGCCGACAAAGGTGACATTGGCCATGGCCCCGAGCTTCAGCGTGGATTGCACGATCGGCTGGAGATGCAGGAGGTCGCGTTCATCGGCAGACGAGCACAGAACCGGCAGCGGCATTGGAAAATGCCTGGCCTTGATGGCATCGGCCATGGAAAAGATGACGTTGTAATAGGCCGCAGACCCATCCGGCCCGATATTGCCGGTGAGCGAGACGATACGATGCTGCGGGCATTCCATCGGCGGCAACTGGTCGACGGCGGCCTTCAGCGTGCGTCCGGTGCCGATGGCGAGCACGATGGGTTCGGGGTTTTTCAGCCAGCGCTCGATTTCGGCAGCGGCAGCCTCGGCGATCCCGACGGTCGAGGAGGTTCCTGCCGGATCGGACGGCACCACCTCGACGTAAGAGAGATCGAATTTTGCCTTCAAGGCGGCAGACAGTTCAAGGCAGGCAGCAATCGGATGATCGACCCGGACCTTGATCAGCCGTTCGGCAACAGCCAGCGACACGAGGCGTTGCGCCGACTGGCGCGAGATACCCATGGCCGCGGCAATCTCATCCTGCGTGCGGCCGGCGACATAATAGAGCCATCCGGCGCGCGCCGCATCGTCCAGCCTGCCTTGCGTGTCCGACCGTCTCGCCATCTGGTAACCCTTGCAAACAACCCCGCCTCAGTTGCTGGCATGATTGTGCCGGCCCTGTCAAATGGGCAGTATGCCCGCGCCCTGCCCGGCGCGGACGTGCAAACTACCGCCAAGGCCCAAGCCGTGTGGCCCGGTTTCTACTGTGCCGTAGCCTATTCCACCTGCACCAGATGCCCCTCCGACACCTGCCGATATTCGCGCACCGGCGGCACGTAACCGGCGGCACGCACCGGGCTCTTGATCTCGTCCGTCGACAAGTTGCGCTTGATCCTGCGGCGGGCGGGATCCGGCACCGGCACGGCGGCCATCAGCTTTTTCGTATAGGGATGCTGCGGATTGTCGAAGACGGCGGCGCGTGGGCCGATTTCGACGATTTCGCCGAGATACATCACCGCCACGCGGTGGCTGACCCGCTCGACCACCGCCATATCATGAGAAATGAACAGGTAGGCGAGGTTGAGGCTCTGCTGCAGATCGAGAAGCAGGTTGCACACCTGCGCCTTGATCGACACGTCGAGCGCAGACACCGCCTCGTCGGCCACGATCACCTTCGGATCGAGCATCAGCGAGCGGGCAATGGCGATGCGCTGGCGCTGGCCGCCGGAAAATTCATGCGGGTAACGCCGCATCATGTCCGGCGACAGACCGACCTTTTTGAGGAGATCGGCCGCCTTGTCGCGTGCGTCGGATTTCGAGCCGAGATTGTGCTCGATGAACGGCTCCATGACCGCAGACCCGACACTCATGCGCGGATTGAGGCTGGCGAAGGGATCCTGAAAAACCATCTGCACGGAGCGGCGCATGGTGCGCAGCGTCGTGCGGTCGAGGTTCATCACATTATAGCCGTCGAGCGTCACCTGCCCGCTGGTCGGTTCCACAAGGCGCGTGACCGAGCGGCCGGTGGTCGATTTTCCACAGCCGGATTCGCCGACCAGCGACAGGGTTTCGCCCTCGTAGAGATCGAAGGACACTTTCTCCACGGCATGGACCGCGCCGGTCTGGCGCCCGAAAATGCCCGAGCGGATGGCAAAACGCGTCGTCAGATCCTTCACTTCGAGGATCGGCGTCTTGCCCTTGGCGACCGTATCGGTGACGTCGATGAGCGGCATGGCATCGCCGGACTGGATATCGATAATCGGGAACCGCGCCGGCAGCGTACGATCCTGCATCGAGCCGAGGCGCGGCACAGCTGCCAGCAGCGCGCGGGTATAAGGATGCCGGCCGCGATGGAAAATGTCGTCAGTGGCGCCGGTTTCCACCGTATCGCCGCGGAACATCACGATGGTGCGGTCGGCAATCTCGGCCACAACGCCCATGTCATGGGTGATGAAGAGAACCGCCATGCCCTCCTCTTCCTGCAGATCCTTGATGAGATCGAGGATCTGGCCCTGGATGGTGACGTCGAGCGCCGTCGTCGGCTCATCGGCGATCAGCAGTTTCGGACGCGAGGCAAGCGCCATGGCAATCATCACGCGCTGGCGCATGCCGCCGGAAAACTGGTGCGGATATTCGTCAAAGCGCCCCTTGGCATTGGGGATGCGCACCTTGTCGAGCAGCCGCAGCACTTCCGTCTTGGCATCAGCAAAGGAAATGTTCTGATGGACGGTGAGCGCTTCGGCGATCTGCTTGCCGATCGGGAAGATCGGGTTGAGCGAGGTCATCGGCTCTTGGAAGATCATGGAGATGTCGTTGCCGCGAACCTTGCGCATCTCCTCTTCCGGCAGCGACAGAAGATCGCGGCCGCCGAGCATGACCTTGCCTTCGATCTTGCTGGACGATTTTGGCAAAAGCCGCATCAGGGAGAGCGAGGTGACGCTCTTGCCGGAGCCGGATTCGCCGACGATGGCCACCGTCTCGCGCGGGGCAATGGAAAAGCTCATATCTCGCACCACCGAGCGCCAGTGGCCGTTGACCCGGAAGGACGTGGTGAGATTTTCGACGGAGAGAACGGGTGTTACCGCTCCGCCGGCGCCTGCTGAAAATGTGTCTGACAGAAGCACGAAATTCCCCTTAATCTGGCTGACGGTTCAGGCCGCAAGCGCCGTTTCGGCAAGCGTGACCCAGTAGCTGATGCCATAAGGGATCGCCTCGTCATTGAAGTCATAGGCCGGGTGGTGCAGGTTTGCCGTTTCGCCGACGCCGAGGAAAATGAAGGCACCCGGGCGCGCTTCCAGCATGTAGGAAAAATCTTCCGCGCCCATTTTCGGCGCCGCATTGGTTTCCACCCGCTTTTCGCCGGACACATTTGCCGCGACAGAGGCTGCAAAATCCGTCTGGTCGGGATGGTTGACGGTCACCGGGTAACCGCGGTGATAGGTGACTTCGGCCACCGCACCATGGGCAAGGGCTGTGCCCTCTGCCACTTCGACGAGGCGTTTTGCGGCAAACTCGCGCACGTCAGGGTCCAGCGTGCGCACCGTGCCGGTGAGCTTCACTTCCATCGGAATGACATTATAGGCATCGCCGCCATGGGTCGTGGTGACGGAGACGACAACCGATTTCAGGGGATCGACGCCGCGCGACGCAATCGACTGCAACGCAATGATGATGTGGGCGGATGTCAGCACCGGGTCGACGGAGACATGCGGCTGGGCGGCATGGCTGCCCTTGCCCTTCACGACGATATCGAAGGAATCGGCAGCCGCCATCAGGCCACCCTTGCGCAGCGAAAAGTCGCCCAGCGGCAGGCCGGGAGAATTGTGCATGCCATACACTTCCTTGATGGCAAACTTCTCCATCATGCCGTCCTCGACCATCGCAAGGCCGCCAGCGCCACCTTCTTCGGCCGGCTGGAAGATGACAGCGACCGAGCCTGCGAAACGGCGGGTCTCGCAGAGATACTGGGCCGCTCCGAGCAGCATGGCGGTGTGCCCGTCATGGCCGCAGGAATGGGCCTTGCCGGGGGTCTTCGAGGCCCACGGAACGCCGGTGTCTTCGAGGATCGGCAGGGCATCCATATCGGCGCGCATGCCGATGACCGGGCCATCTCCCAGCGTTCCCTTGATGAGGCCGACCACGCCGGTGCGGCCGATGCCGGTCTCCACCACATCGCAGCCGAAGGCCTTCAGTTTTTGCGCAACAAACGAGGAGGTGTGGATGACATCATACAAAAGCTCCGGGTTTTCATGCAGATGACGTCTCCACCCGGCGACTTCGTCCTGCATTTCGGCAGCGCGATTGAGAACTGGCATTGATGCAACCTCGTTTGTCTTTTAAGCTGTTTCCCTCAGATGACGGGGATATTGCGACGTCCTTCGCGCATTTTGCAAGCTTCAATTTTCGTCCTTGAACGTAAAATAGGCTTGTGCTTAGATAGCTTAAATTTTGGTCAAAGTCCTCTGCACGAGCCGGAAAGGCCGGCAGCGGGATACCGTCACGCAAGGAGACGAGGAAAGCAATTCACTGCCCGGCTGGGAGGAAACAGCGGGGCAGGAATAGGTCTGAAACGACCAGGGCCGAGGCGCGGCCAAGACATCTCAAAAATATATCTTCAAGGGGAAAAGAATGAAGAGCTTGAAAATCCTGCTGGCCGGCACCGTGGCCGCACTGGCGCTTGGCGGCGCAGCGCAGGCGCGGGGCACCGATGGCGACCTGAAAATCCTGTTCTGGCAGGCGGTCTCCACCCTCAACCCGTATCTCTCCGGCGGCACAAAAGAAGTCTACAGCTCTTCCATGGTCATCGAACCGCTGGCGCGTTACGACGAAACCGGAACGCTGGTGCCATGGCTGGTAAGCGAAATCCCGACGGTTGCCAATGGCGGCGTCGCCTCCGACATGAAGAGCATCACCTGGAAGATCAAGCCGGGCGTCAAGTGGTCGGACGGCAGTGCGTTTACGGCTGACGACGTCGTCTTCACCTGGCAGTATTGCACGGCACCCGATGGCGGTTGCGCCCAGAAGGCCCAGTATGAAGGCATCACGAAGGTCGAAGCCGTCGATCCGCAGACGGTCAAAGTGTCCTTCGCCGAGCCGAAATATTATCCCTACGGTGCTTTTGTCGGCGCCCAGTCTCCTGTCATCCAGAAGGCGCAGTTCAAGGATTGCGTCGGCGCCAAGGCTCCCGGCTGCACGTCCGCCAATTTCGGCCCGATCGGTACTGGTCCCTTCGTCGTCAAGGAATTCAAGCCGAACGACGTGATCACCTTTACCGCCAACCCGAATTTTCGGGATGCGGCAAAGCCGGCCTTTGCCTCCGTCACCCTGAAGGGCGGTGGCGATGCGGCCTCGGCGGCGCGTGCGGTTCTGGAAACCGGCGAATTCGATTATGGCTGGAACATGCAGGTCGAGCCGGAAGTGCTCGAAACCATGATGAAGGCCGGCAAGGGCACGCTCGTCACGGCGTTCGGTACGCAGGTCGAGCGTATCAACCTCAACTGGACGAACCCCGATCCGGCGCTTGGCGACAAGCGTTCGACCGTCGAAGGCGGCAAACATCCGTCGCTGTCGGATCCGGCCGTGCGCAAGGCGCTGTCGATGGCCATCGACCGCGACATCATCAACGAAGCCGGGTATGGCGCAGCCGGCAAGCCCACCTGCAACATCGTACCGGCCCCGGATATCTACATTTCGACGGCCAATGACTGGTGCCTGAAGCAGGATATCGAAGGTGCCAACAAACTGCTCGACGATGCCGGCTGGAAAAAGGGTGGCGATGGCATCCGCGCCAAGGATGGCGTCAAGCTTTCCTACCTCTACCAGACCTCGACCAATTCGGTTCGCCAGGGCACCCAGGCTCTCGTCAAGGATTGGTGGCAGCAGATCGGCGTGGCCAGCGAGCTGCGCAACATCTCGGCCTCCGTCTTCTTCGGCGGTGACCCGGCAAGCCCTGACACATTCCAGAAGTTCTATGCCGACGTTGAAATGTACACCAACAACTTCGATGGCACAGACCCGGAAAAATACCTGACCGAATGGCTGTGCAACAAAATCCCGGCCCCGGCCAACGGCTGGCAGGGCCAGAACATGCCGCGTTACTGCAACCCGGCCTATGACAAGATCGTCGCCGAGCTGTCCAAGACGGCCGACCTGAAGCAGCGCGCGGAACTGGCCAAGAAGGCCAATGACATGCTGACGGCCGAAGGCGCCCACATTCCCCTCATTCACCGCGGCCAGATTTCGGCAACGGCCGTGACGCTTCAGGGCGTCAAGATGAATGCCTGGGATTCCGAACTGTGGAACGTCGCAGACTGGTCCCGCAAGAAGTAACACACTGAACGCCGGTTCCGCTCTCTGCGGAACCGGCATTTGCTTCTCCGCGGACGTCTGGAGACCAATGAATGTTTACCTACACGATCCGGCGACTGATGTTTGCCGTACCGACGCTGCTTGTCATAAGTTTCGTCATCTTCGCGCTGCTCGATCTGGCGCCGAACGACCCGCTCGGCGACCTGCCGCTGACCATTCCGCCGGAAGTGCGCGAACAGATCCGTGCCGCCATGGGCCTCGATCAGCCCTTCATTTTCCGCTATCTGAAATGGCTGCAGCAGTTCTTCGTTAATGAACCGCTTAACATCATCGAACAGATGACCGGTTGGCAGTTCGGCGATGGCAACCGCATGCGCGTGCTCTCCTGGGCCACCCGCAGCCCCGTGGTGGACCTCATTGTCCAGCGCATGCCGCAAACGCTCTGGGTTGTTGGCATGGCCTATGTGTTTGGCATCCTGCTTGCCATTCCTGTCGGCGTCATCTCCGCCTATCGGCAATATTCGATCTTCGATCAGGTTGGCACCTTCGTCACCATGGTCGGTTATTCGGTTCCGACCTTCTTCACCGGCGTGCTGCTGATCGTGATCTTTTCGTCCTGGCTGCAGTGGTTTCCGTCGATCTACGACACCAATCTCGTCGTCAACGACTGGTCGAGCCTGATTGCGCAGATGCGCCAGATGTTCCTGCCGGTTCTTGTGCTGTCGCTCTACAATGCATCGCAGATCACCCGGTTCGTGCGCGCCTCCATGCTGGATAATCTCAGCCAGGATTATGTGCGCACGGCGCGTGCCAAGGGTGTCAAGGAAAAGGCCGTGCTTCTGGTGCATGTGCTGCGCAACAGCCTGATCCCTGTCGTCACCGTCATTGCGCTTGGCGTGCCCACGATCTTTTCCGGCGCCATCATCACCGAGCAGATCTTTCGCGTGAACGGGCTTGGACAATTGCTCATCACCGCCGTGCAGGGCGCCGATATTCCGCTGGTGCAGACGCTGACCTTCATCTTTGCCGTCCTCATCGTTTTGTTCAATCTGATTGCCGATGTGCTCTACGGCATCCTTGATCCGAGGATCCGCTATGACTGACACAGCCGCCGCAATTCTCGCCGATACCCGCGCCGCCAATGAGACGCCGATGGCGCTGTTCCGGCGCAAATTTGCCGCTCATAAGGGCGGTGTTGCCGGCCTCATCGTGTTCATCGCCATCCTGCTCATCGTTTATGTCGGGCCGTTCATCCACACGATCGACCCGAACAAGATCGATATCCGCGCCAAGAACCAGGGGCCATCGCTGCTGCATCCGTTCGGCACCGACAATCTGGGGCACGACATGCTGGCGCAGGTGATGGCGGGCGGCCAGATCTCGCTTGCCGTGGGCATGACCGCCATGCTGCTGTCGCTGCTGCTCGGCACACTGGTCGGCGTGCTCTCCGGTTATTTCCGCCGGCTGGACGGGCCTCTGATGCGGCTGACCGACCTCTTTCTGGCGCTGCCGCTCCTGCCGCTCCTGCTGGTGATCATCCTGCTGTTTCGCGATACGCTGCGCACAGCCTTCGGCCCGGAAACCGGCATCTTCATCCTGATCGTCTTCGTCATCGGCATTACGAGCTGGATGCACACTGCCCGCATCGTGCGCGGCGATGTGCTGGCGGTCAAAAGCCAGGAATTCATCCTGGCGGCCAAAAGCAGCGGCATGCGGGAATATCGCATCGTGCTCCGGCATATCCTGCCGAACGTGCTCTCATCGATCATGGTCTCGGCAACGCTTGGCATTGCCTCCGCCATCATCACCGAATCGGCGCTGTCTTTCCTCGGGCTCGGTTTTCCCTCCGACTTCCCGACCTGGGGGCGCCTGTTGTTTGACGGCACGAACTTTCTGCAGATCACGCCCTCGCGTGTCATGTGGCCGGGGCTTGCAATCTCGCTGACGGTGTTGAGCATCAACTATGTCGGCGATGCCGTGCGCGACGCGCTCGATCCCCGCACCGTCACCAACTGAGACCATACAAACCACCTGGTAAGGCGCCCTCTCGGGGGCGCCTTTTCCATGGCGTAAGGTCGCCGCATCGGGGTTCGAAAAAAATAATGATTTTTTTGAGAAACTGCGGAACCAAGAAGCGGGCCGCTCGTTCTTAGTACATCTGGAAGCGCCCCCGTCCCCCGCCCTTCAAAGCTTCCAGATGCCTCTTCATCCCCCTCGAAGAGACCAACGGTCTCGATTTCCCCGGAAATCGAGACCGTTTTTTTATGCAGAAATGTTCCTTGCAACTTTCGGGAAAACTCGGGAGGACATGGGCCGCCCATGAGCGACCGCGCTAAACAATTATTCGGATGCGTGTTCCAGCGGGAAGACCAGACTGTAGCTGATACGCTCAGGCGTGATCACGTAATGGGCCTTGCCATTGACGGACGCCGGCACAACACGTTCCAGCACAGTGCTGCCGAAATGCGCCTTGAGGTTTTCCTCTTCACGCGGATCGGTGCGGTTCGCCATCGGCGCAAGCCCCTCGTCCCAGCGCACTTCCAGCGAATCCTGACCGTTTGCCTGGACACGGTTACAGCTGATGCCGATGGCACGCCCGCTCTTGACGAGTGAACCATGGCTGACGGCGTTGACGATCAGTTCGTGAAGGGCAAGCCCCAGATGAAGCGACGCATTCGGCGACAGAAGAACGTCATCACCGCTCACCTTCACCTGCTGCTGGTTTTCCGGCAGGTACTTGTCCGTCTGCTGACGCACCAGTTCAAAGAAATAGGCGCCGCGCCAGCTGGAATCGGTGATCAGATCCTGCGACTGCGACAGCGAATAAAGCCGGCCGCGGAACTTGTTGAGAAACATGTCGAGCGAGACGGAATATCGCGCCGTTTGCAGGGCAATGCTCTGGATGATCGCCAAAAGGTTCTTCGAGCGGTGGCTGACCTCGCGCAGAAGTGCACGCAGCAGCCGCTCGCGATGGCGCTCCTCCGATCGGTCGACGATGGTTGTGACAAGATGAAGGCCGCCTGCCGACAAGGCGACGGCCTGGACCCGAAACTCGTAGATCTCATCGGAATTGACGGAAATCTCCAGATGTTTCTTCACGCCCGCTTCGGTAATGCCATCCTTCAGCATTCTGAGCTTTTCAGCGATATCGTCACCGAAAAGACTTCTGTCGCTCGGGGATTCGGTCAAACCGGCGGTCCATACGGACGGGAGATTGGTCACAAACAGGTAATTGCGATCGAGATCCTGGATGATCACGCTGGCACCCAGATCGACAAGGGCAGGCATGAAGAACTCACGCAGCTTGTCGTCACTTTCACCAGCCTGTTGCCATGTCAGCTGATGCGACAACAATTCTACTCCGCCCTTTCCTATTGGCCTTAAAAACATGCAGGTTGCAAACGCCGCAACCCGGCCAATGAAACGCCTTTATAGGCCCTAAGCCAGGGAGGGACAACCCAACCGGCCATGAATAAACCACAATGAAGACAGGTGCCGATGCCCTTATCGGCACGCGTCATCTTAAAACCGCGCCAGATGCGCAACGGCCGTAACTGTCTTCTTTTCTTGATGGGAAGCACTCGACACCATGATGACAGAGCGACTTCCGATGATTGTTAGCTGCGACTGAACGCATCGCTCTAACGAATGTTCCCGAAAAACCGTCATGCCATCATGGGCGTCGAAATGTTTTGACACAGATCAGGCCGCAGCCTTCACCGTATCATTGAAGAACAGCGCCTGGCTGATCAGCGCCTTGACCATATCAGGGTTAAAAGGCTTGGTGACCAGGAAAGCCGGTTCCGGACGTTCGCCGGTCAGAAGACGTTCCGGGAAGGCGGTGATGAAGATCACCGGCACGCTGGAGGATTTCAGGATTTCGTTCACCGCATCGATGCCCGAACTTCCGTCGGCGAGCTGAATATCGGCCAGAACCATCTTGGGCTGCGATGTCTGGAAGAGAGCAACCGCTTCCTTATGCGTGCGGGCAATGCCGGTGACGCGATGGCCGAGATCCTGCACCATCTGCTCGATGTCGAGCGCGATCAACGGCTCGTCCTCGATGATCATGATGTCCGTTGCGACCTGGCGGGAAATCTCGCGCGAGGCCTCATCGAGCAGGCGCGTGGCCTCTTCGACTTCCGCGCCCAGAATTTCTGCCGTTTCCTCGATGGTGAAACCTTCCACCGAAATCAGCAGGAAGGCATGGCGTGCCTGCGAGGGCAAATTGGCAAGATTGGCCACGGCCCGCTGCTCCCAGGCAAAGGGAGACTCGATCGGACGGATCTCGATCGACGTGGAACCAAAAATGGCGACAAAGAGTTTGTAAAGCGAAACGCGGTCCTTGGACGTTTCCGGAAAAATGGAAACATCTGCAATCAATGCCTCCAAGACCGCAGCAACATATGCGTCCCCCGAGGTCTGCGATCCTGTGACTGCGCGGGCGTAGCGGCGCAGGTAAGGAAGGTGGGACGCAACGCGTGAGGTAAGTGACATTCAGAATCTCCCCTGATGCCCAGCGGGCAATTAACGTGGTATCAACGGATGCGGCAAAAAAAAGTTCCAAACACGCGGAACTTTTTTTCGAGCTACGCATTTAACGGAACGATATCGCAACAGGCGCCTGTGATGAGTGACGACGAGACCAGAAACAAAGATAAGATGACAACAGCACAATCGAACAACTTCCGGCCGGGCGCAATGCAGCCGAACGCGTCGATATCCCGAAAATTGCGGGAATTCTACGACGCTGTGCAAGAGGAAGGCATTCCGGATCGGTTTCTGGAACTTCTCGAGCGTCTGGACGAGGCGGAAAAAAACGCCAAGGCGGTAAAATCAAAATGACCACCAAGGACGAGGACGTCGATCGCGCCTTCAAGCGCGACCTATTGGCATCTTTGCCCAATCTTCGCGCCTTCGCCGTGTCCCTGACAGGACGCCACGATAAGGCGGACGATCTGGTGCAGGACACGATCATGAAGGCCTGGGCAAACCAGGGCAGCTTCACGGCGGGCACGAACATGCGCGCCTGGCTTTTTACCATCCTGCGCAACGAATTCTACAGCCAGATGCGCAAGCGCGGCCGCGAAGTGCAAGATACCGATGGCCTGTTCAGCGAGCGGTTTTCCGTTCACCCCGAACAATATGGCCGTCTCGATCTGCAGGATTTCCGCAAGGCGCTCGACACGCTGCCTGACGATCAGCGCGAGGCCATCATTCTGGTCGGTGCTGCCGGCTTTGCCTATGAGGAAGCCGCGACGATCTGCGGATGTGCCGTCGGCACGATCAAGAGCCGCGTCTCCCGCGCCCGCTCAAGACTGCAGGAAATTCTCGGTGTTTCCGGCGAAAGCGATTTCGGCCCGGATCCAGGCGATGCGGCAATTACCTCACGCGCCTTCGGCAGCTGATCTGCGCACGGCGTCACGAACGCCGGCTGCATCGCTCACGCTTTCCACAAGCTCCTGATCATCAAATGGACGTTTAATCACGCGGATGCCGGGAAAAGCCGGCATCCCGCGCTGATGCATGCGATCGATCGATGAGAATACCACACCAACGCCAGATGCCTGCAGACGCCGGACGGTGTCTTCCACTGCTGGCGACAACAGGAATGTGTTCAGGAAAAGAACGTCGAACCGGCGGCTTTCCAGGGATTGCGGGATCTCGCGGGGGACAGCGATATCCACCATACACCCCAGTCGTTCGGTCAAGACCTGTTCAGCCTCGAGAGCCACGAGATATTCGACATCGATAACGAGGACATGCACACGGTGTTTCCCGGTTGATGACGTGAGCAATGCCGTAGACCACTCCCATCGCAGGGGGTCATTTAAAAAAGACACATGCTGTGTCGCATTCTTGGGTTAGAATGGTTCAATCTTTCGCCTCCGGTCCGTTCATGGCTCAAATGAAACCATTCAGTCCTCCCCGCATCCCCTGCAATCTCTGCCCGCTGCGGCGCCGCGAAAACTTTCGCGATTTCACGCAGGATGAACTGGGCTTCGTCTCCAGCTTCAAGATCGGCGAACTGGCCGCCGATCCAGGCGCCACGATCATCGTCGAGGGTGAGATGCATCCGCAGCTTTATACGGTGATGGCCGGCTGGGGGTTTCGCTACAAGATCCTGGAGGATGGTCGTCGGCAGATCCTCAATTACATCCTGCCCGGCGATCTCGTCGGCCTGCAGGGCAACCTGATGCGCGAAATGCTGCATTCCGTGGAAGCCCTGACGCGGATGACGCTGTGCATCTTCGAACGCGATCGGCTGACCTCGCTGTTTCGCCAGCATCCGTCGCTCGGTTACGACCTGACGTGGATTGCCTCGCGCGAGGAATCCATGCTGGACGAGCACCTCTTGAGCATCGGGCGGCGCACGGCGCTGGAACGGGCGGCCTATCTTCTTGCCTTCCTCGATCACCGCGCCCATGTGACCGGCATCTTCAACGAGGAAGGCCCAAAGATCCTGCCGCTGACCCAGCAGCATGTGGCCGATACGCTTGGCCTGTCGCTGGTTCACACCAACAAGACGCTACGCCGCCTTTCAGACGCCCATGTGTTGCGCTGGCTCGATCGCGGCTCGGAAGTGCTGGAGCGCGAAAAGCTGTTCGACATTGCCGGCTGGCGGCCGACGGAAGAAGGCCAGCGCCCCTTTATCTGAGGAGCGCTGGCCCGAGGAAACAAACCGTATCCAGTGTCCGGTGAGGCTGACTATTCCGACACGATGGCGCGCAGCATCCACAGCGCCTTTTCATGGAAGGCTAGGCGATCGGTCAGCATGTCTGCCGTCACCACGTCACCGGCTTCATCCGCGTCTTCGGCCGCCTTGCGCATGGCCTTGACTGCCGTTTCATGGTCGGAAATCAGGTCCTCGACCATGGCAAGCGCCGTCAGTTTGCCGACATCGCCTGATTTTGGGGCGAAATCGGCCGCTTCGCCGAGGGTTGCCGGGGCCAGATGACCAAGGGCGCGGATGCGCTCGGCAATGATGTCGACGGCGGCAAACAGCTTTCCGTAATGCTCCTCGGTGAGTTCATGCAATGGCTTGAACAGCGGGCCGACAACGTTCCAATGGTAGATGTGGCTCTTGATCGTCAGCCGATAGGTGGCCGCAAGGATCTGCGACAGGCTTTCTGCGATGGAATCCCGGTAGGCCTTTTCGAGACCGATATTGATGTTCTCGTCGTGGGACTTGTGTTTCAGGACAGCGGATGCAGTCGCCATGGGACGTCTCCTTCTTCGGGAAGTATCAAGCATTTGGAAGGGCAGCCGGCGTTACGGGTCCGGCTGCGCAGGATCATCAGGGTTGCCACCCATTGCGCGCATCGCAAAGAGCGTGATGCCGCCCAGGATGGTTGCAGCCGCGAGCGGCCGCGATTTCATGAGGATCGGCAATGCCGAGAGTGCGGCCGTGATCATCAGCGCACGGTTGCTGGACGCCTGTTCCCGCCTTCGCCTTTCATCGGCCTTGTTCTTGAGGAGAACCACGGAAAACACGATCAGCGCAAAAGCGAGCGCCAGAACGGCAACGATGCCGAGCGCTGCGGCAATACTCATCATGGTCGCAAGATAGACGGCAAAGGCTGCAACCGCAGCCCCATAGGCCGTCAGCACGAACAGAGCCGCGATGACATAAAGAACCGTGTTGCGTCGAAGCCGGCTGACGGTGGCGCTGACGTCCATCGACACCAGCGACATCAGGAGAGGCGCAAGACCGCCCATGATCAGCGGCGCGACAGGAGCGCGAACAGGAAGCCGACACCGGCGGCAATGGCTACCGACTGCAACGGCTTGGTGCGGATCTGGCGCTCAAGATCGCGTTCCATCGACATCGCCTGGGCCTTTGCTGCGTCCATCATCTGGGCGGAAGCATCCATGGCATCATGCGAAGCGCGCTTGGCGCGGCCCTTCAGATCTTCCGCCTTGTTGGAGCCGGCAGCGGCGACGGTGCGGGCAAGCGCTGCAATATCTTCGCGCAGCTGCTGAAGCTGCAATTCGATATCGGCCTGCGAGCCGGTGCGCGGAAATTCATTCGGCGAGTTCATGGACATTCGGTTCTCCTTGAAACGTGACGACACGGCCTGGCCCGCATCTACCTCGTGCGAGACAAGCTCCTGACTGCGTTACAGACAGCCTTCCCGCATTGTTCACAAATGCCCGGCGCTGCAATGGTTCGCCCGTCAACGACGATGCCGTCGTTTTGTTCCAAAGGATGTCGGCGCCCCGGTTGAACCTCGATGCACACAAGCTGGAAGGCTTCTTGCGTTCTAAAGACGCGCACGCGAAGAAGCCTTGAGCGAGATCAACCACGGCCGTGAGGAAGCGTCAGCCCACAGGCGGTTCCGGCCAGCGCGGCATGCCGCCCGACAGGGTTTCGAACAGTTTTGACAGTTTCAGCACGAACTGATCTGCATAACGCGGCCCGACGATCTGCAGGCCGATCGGCATGCCCGAGCGCGAAAAACCGCAATTGATCGAGGAGGCCGGCTGTTCCGACATGTTCCACGGCACGGTAAAGGCGATATGTTCGAAGGGGGCGGCGGGATCATTGGTGGGAGAGGCCCATTCGGCGGGATAGGAGACAATGGGATTGGTCGGCGAAATCACTGCATCCACGGTGGTGAACAGCTTTCCGCAGGTTTTTCGCATCTCGATGGTCTGGTTAAAGCCGCGCACGGCATCGACGCCAGAGACATCGGCGCCGCCCCTTGCCCAGTCATAGATATAGGGCAGGATCGTTTCGCGACGGCTCTCCGGCATCGCCTCGATATCGCCCCAGAACCGGGAGCGCCAGAAATTGTCGAGACCATCCAGCATGGCACGGGTGATAACCGGCCCGACGGGCACGATTTCAGCACCGGCCTGTTCGAAAATCCGTGCTGCCGCCACCACCGCGTCGCGGACCTCTTCTTCCAGCGCAAGGCCGGTTCCGGCATCCAGCATCAGGCCGATCTTCAGGCCACGGACATCCATATCGAGGTCCAGCCAGTCGAATGCGTTGGGCGGCAGCGACGTGCCATCACGCCAGTCGGGCCGCGACAGCGTTTCCATGGAAAAGGCGGCGTCTTCCACCGTTCGGGTCATCGGCCCGGCGCAGCGCCCGACATAATAGGGATCGACCGGGATACGCCCCTGGCTGGGCTTGAAGCCGAAAATGCCGGTCCAGCCGGCCGGAAGCCGCACGGAGCCGCCGATATCGGTGCCGACATGCAGAGGGCCGAAGCCGGCGGCGGCGGCCGCAGACGCCCCCGCACTCGATCCGCCGGGGTTCTGGCTGACATTCCACGGGTTGCGGCTCAGCTTGTGGAAGCTCGACAGGCCCGATGACAACATGCCGTAATCAGGGCATGTGGTCTTGGCAAAGATCACCGCGCCATCTTCCCGGCAGCGGGCGGCAATTGGCGCATCGGCAAGCGCCGGCACCAGTTCGACGGCCTTGGTGCCGAGCGGCACCGGATCGCCCTTCGTCGCAATCAGCTCCTTCAGCGTCACCGGAATGCCATCGAGGGGCCCGAGCGTTTCGCCCTTCATCCAGCGCTCGCCGGAGGCTTTTGCCTGGGCGCGGGCGCTTTCGGGGGCATAGAGGTAAAGGGCTGCGATATGCGGCTCGAACGCGGCAATCCGCTCTTCCACCGCCTGCCAGTATTCGAGCGGCGACAGGTTTTTTTCGGCAAAGAGGGTCCGGACCTGCCGGATGGTCAGTGTCAGCAATTCATTCATGGTGATGTCTTCGATCTGAAATCAGGATTGGTCACGAGGGTCTAAAAGGTCGCGCAGGCCATCGCCCAGCATATTGAGGCCGAGCACCGCAAGCGCGATGGCCATGCCCGGCATCAGCGCCATCCACGGCGCCTGGCCAAGATAGGTCTGCGCATCAGACAGCATGCGCCCCCATGTGGGCGTCGGCGGCGGCATGCCGAGCCCGAGAAAACTGAGGCCGGCTTCGGTGAGGATGGCAAGGCCGAGCTGGATCGTCACCTGCACGATGATCTGGTTTGAAATATTGGGCAGGATATGGGTGATGGTAATCTTTGCCCGGTTGCGGCCCATGCCGATGGCGGCCGTCACGTAATCCCGGGTCCAGATCTGGTTGGCCGCCCCAAGGGTCACGCGGGCAAAAACCGGCACCATGAAAACGGCAATGGCGATGATTGCAGTAAACCGGCCCGACCCCATGAAGGCGCCGAGCATCATCGCCGACAGGATGGGTGGCACGGCAAAGATGATATCGCAGCCGCGCATGACCAGAGTTTCGGTAAAACCGCGCACGGCCGCCACAAACACGCCGACCAGCGTGCCGAGCGTTGCCCCAATCGCGACGGCCAGAAGCGAGGTGGACAGCGAATTCCACGCGCCGACCATCAACATCGAGGCGATATCCCGGCCGAAATGATCGGTGCCGAGAAGGCCGACATC
Organism: Neorhizobium sp. PAMB6716; assembly: GCF_058242805.1. Lineage (NCBI taxonomy): Bacteria > Pseudomonadati > Pseudomonadota > Alphaproteobacteria > Hyphomicrobiales > Rhizobiaceae > Neorhizobium > Neorhizobium sp. PAMB6716. The sequence continues at coordinate 202,323 of NZ_CM177835.1, read as the reverse complement.
GAGCGGCGGCTTCAGCTTGTGGATGATCTGCATCTTTGTCGGCGGCAGCGGCGTCCAGACCAGCGAGAGAAGTGCCACGGCAAAGAGGAAGATGGTGATGACGAGACCCGAGAGCAGGATCGGGCGGCGCAACAGATACCGCATCAGCGCACTCCCGCCCGAAGCCTTGGATCGATCGCGAGATAGGCGAGATCCACGAGGAAATTCATGATGATGACGAGGCCGGAAAAAAACAGGATGACGTTCTGCATGACGATGATATCGCGCTGTGTCAGCGCCTGATAGGCAAGCCGCCCGAGGCCCGGCAGGTTGAAGACGTTTTCCACCAGCACCGCACCGGCAATCAGGAAGGTGAATTGCAGCCCGAGAATGGTGACGACCGGCACCAGCGCATTGGGCACCGCATGCAGCCAGAGCGCGGTCTTTTCCGAAAGCCCCTTGGAGCGGGCGGTGCGCACGAAATCCTCGTTCATCACCTCCAGAACGGCGGTGCGGGTAACGCGGGTGAGAACGCCCGCCTGCGGCAGCGCCAGCGCCACCGCCGGCAGGATCAGCGCCTTCAGCGCCGGCCAGACACCGTTATCCCAGCCGGGGAAACCGCCCGCCGGCATCCAGCCGAGCGTGACCGAAAACAGCAGCACCAGCAGCAGGCCGACCCAGAAGCCGGGCACCGCGATAAACACCTGCGACAGGACGCTTGCACCGTAATCGACAAGGCTGTTGCGCCGCCCTGCCGAGATGACGCCGAGCGGAATGGCAATCGCCATGGAAAGCGCGACCGCCAGCAGCGACAGCGGCACGGTGACCGCAAGCCGCTCGGCGATGAGGCCGGCCACCGGCACACTATAGGTATAGGACGTGCCGAGATCGCCCCGGAAGGCCGCCGCAATCCAGGTAAGATAACGAAGCGCCAGCGGCTGATCGAGCCCCAGCTGGCGCTGAAGCGCCGCCAGCGTTTCCGGCGTGGCCGACGTGCCGAGCATGACGGAGGCAGGATCACCCGGCAGAAGATCCATGATGACGAAGATCAGCACGGACACGATCAGGAGCGTCAGCAAAAGCCCGGCAAAACGCCGCGCGACCAGCAACAGGATCATCGCATTTCTCCGCAGCGGGGCCTTTGCCTGCACGGCTGAAATCCGTGCGCAAAATCCCCCTTCCCGTCTGCATGGTGGCAGAAGGGCCAAGCACCTGAACTGATCATAACCGTCTCGTGGATGAGGAAAAGGGTCCCGGCGGAGCAACAGGCGCCGGGACCGGCGTGCATCACTGCGTCCAGGAGACGTTGGTCAGCACGTTGGAGGGGATCGGCTCGTGTTCCCAGAGACCGGTGAGGTTCTTGTTCCACACGCCAAGTTTCGGCATCACGAAAAGATAAAGCGCCGGCACATCGTCGGCCAGGATCTTCTGCGCGTCGCCATAGAGCTTTTCCTGTGCTGCCGGATCGGTGGTTTCTTCCACCTTCTTCAGCACGTCGTTGAAAGCAGGGTTCTTGTAGTTGAAGTAATAGGGATCACGCGCATAGATATCGATGTCCATGGGTTCGGCATGGGCAACGATGGTCATGTCGTAATTGGAGCCCTTGAACACATCCGCCACCCATTTCGCCGGAAATTCGGTGGTTTCGATGTTGAGCGTCACGCCAATTTCGGCAAACATCGCCTGCAGCATCTGCGAGGAGCGCTGGGCATAGGCCATCTGCGGCGCCTTGATGGTGAAGGTGAGCCCGCTGCCATAACCGGCTTCGGCCAGTAGCGCCTTTGCCTTTTCCGGATCGTAGGGATGCGTGCCGGTGAGGTCCACATAACCGCGGTCGTTCGGCGTATAATGGCTGCCGATGGGCGTGCCGAAGCCGGACCAAGCGCCTTCCACCAGCGTCTTGCGATCCACCGCCATCATCAGCGCCTGGCGCACACGCTTGTCATCGAACGGCTTTTTGGCACTGTTCATGCCGGCCACGACCTTCAGCTCGGTATTGCCGATGACGGTTGCGAGCTTGTCGTCGGCCTTCAGGTCTTCGATGAGTTCGGGGGCTGCAAATTCCGGGATGGCGTCGATATCGCCGGATTTAAGGGCCGCCGCTTGAGCCTGCGCATCCGCGACAAAGCGGAAGACAACCTTTTCCAGCTTCACCTTGACCGACTTGTCCCAATAGTTCGGGTTGGCGGCAAGCTCCACGCGGTCGCCCTTCGTCCAGCTGACGAATTTGAACGGACCGGTGCCGATCGGGTTGGTCTTGGCATCTGCGGCATTTTTTGGCGCCACCATGACGGAGGCCGGCCAGCCGAGCCAGTAGAGAAGGCTGCTGTTACGCGCCTTGAGCTTCAGGACCAACGTCGTGGCATCCGGCGTCTCCACCGTATCGATTGCCTGGAAGAAGCGCTTCTGGCCATTGGTGCTGTCCGGCCCGCGGGCGCGGTCGAGCGTGAATTTCGCGACGGCGGAATCGAAGGCCTCGCCATCGTGGAAGGTCACGCCTTGGCGCAGCTTGAACGTATAGGTGAGGCCATCCTCGGAAATCACCCAGCTCTCGGCGAGCTGCGGCTTGATCTCGCCCTTTTCATTGATGGTGACGAGGCCTTCGAAGACATTCTGCCAGGTGACCTGGCCCACGGCGACCGGGGCTGCAACCGTCGGATCAAGTCCCGGCGGCTCGACAGACATGCCAAGCGTCAGCGTGGTTTTTGCCGCTGCCTCGGCCGTGCCGTGGAGGCCGGCAACGAGGCTTCCCGCCAGTGCCAGCCCCAGCACGGCGCGGCGCGAAAGCGCTGTCGATGCACGAAGGAATGTGCTTCCCATTCTCGAACTTCCCCTTGTTCTCGCTCTGCCCTTTGCTTTGCGTAAAGCCGAAGGGGAACGTGGTTATGCGAAGAGAGTGGCACTTCGCAGGCGCACACACAATTAGCATTTTTGTGTGCCCTGTGTAGCGGAAATCGCTACACCGATTTCTTCGCCCGCGCGGAGGGTTTTGGCCGGTCGGCGCCGCGCATGAAGGCTTCGATGAAATCGACGAGCTTGGAGGCCGCAAAAGACAATTGGCGATCCGGCGCCACACAGAGATCGATGGACGTGCGCACGCCCTTGCCGGCAGAAATGGGGATGGCGGCCAGCTGGCCGGAGCGCACTTCGCGGTGGACGGCAAGCGCCGGCAGAAGCGTCACTGCCGCCTCGCGCAGCACCAGTTCCTTCAGCATTTCCAGTGAGCCGGTCACGAAAACCGGATCGAGTTCGACGCCGATCTTCAAGAACTGCTCCTCGAAAGCCTGCCGTGCGCCAAAGCTCTTGTCCGGCAGCGCCAGCGGCAGAGCGGCGATGTCGCGCAGCGAAATCTCCGGCTGCAATGCCACCGGATGATTGGCGGAAGTGATCAGATCATAGGTAATTTCGGAGCGCAGCCTCACTTTAACACCCGACAGTTTTGGCGCAAAGAGGGTGACGACGAGGTCTGCTTCGGCAGAGGCCAGCGCATCGAGCGCCTGTCTGGCGCTCGTGATCGCCACTTCGAACCGTAGCTTTGGAAAGCGCAGGCTGAATTCCGCCAGCACAGGCGCAATCAGATTGGCAACCGTCGCGCCATTGGCAAAGATGGTGACCTTGCCGCGTTGCAGGCCCTTGAGGTCATCGATCAGCTGGTGAACATGTTCGAGTTCCCGCAGCGTGCGCCCGGCACGCGCCGCCAGAAGCTCGCCGGCAGCGGTCAGCTTGATGCCGCGATTGGAGCGCTCCACCAGCGCCGTGCCAAAATAATGCTCAAGGTTCTCGATCTGCCGGCTGACGGCGGTTGCCGCGACATTGAGGTTTTCGGCGGCCGCGCGCATCGAATTGGTGCGCACCAGTTCGTCGAAATACATGAGGGCCCGAAGCTGCATCGCTTAATCCTGTGGCGCCATCGCCAAGCCGCATCAATCCCGGCGAAACCCTTCGCTCGCCACCAGCAGCGCACGGGTATAATCCTCTGAAAATTCCCGTTTTTCCAGCGCTTCGACCGACACGGTTTCCACCACCTCGCCCTTGCGCATCACCGTCAGGCGTTCGCACATGTGGCTGATGACGCCGAGGTCGTGGCTGACCATGACGAAGGTGAGACCGCGGTCTCTGCGCGCCTGTTCCAGAAGATTGAGGATTTCCGCCTGGATGGAGGCATCGAGCGCCGAGGTCGGCTCATCGAGCAGCAGGATTTTCGGCTCCAGGATCAGCGCGCGGGCAATGGCGATACGCTGGCGCTGGCCGCCGGACAACTGGTGCGAATAACGAAAGCGGAAACCGCTGCCGAGGCCCACTTCGTCCAGCGCGCGGGCAATGCGGACATCGACATCGGTAAAACCGTGGATAGCAAGCGGTTCCAGCAGCAGCCGGTCCACCGTCTGGCGCGGATGCAGCGAGCCATAGGGATCCTGAAACACCATCTGCACGGTGCGGTAAAATTCCTTCGTCCGCTTCTGGCCCTTGTAGCTCTGGCCGGCAACCGTCAGGCTGCCGCTTTCAAAGCTGTTCAAGCCGGCCACGGCGCGCAGAAGCGTCGATTTTCCAGACCCCGATTCCCCAACGATGCCGAAGGATTCGCCTTCGCGCACATCAATGCTGACGCCATCGAGCGCCAGGAAATCATCAAAGGCCACCACCATGTTGCGGACGGAAAGGGCTGACGCGCTCATAAGGCCCACTCCGGCTTGCGTTCCAGAACGGGAAGCGGATGGCGGTGCGTTCCAATCGTCGGCAGGCAATTCAGAAGACCTTGCGTATAGGGGTGTTTCGCCTCGGAGAGATTGGCCGATGGCAGTTCCTCCACCACGCGTCCCGCATACATGACGATGACGCGGTCGCAGAAGGACGAAACCAGCCGCAGATCATGGCTGATGAAGATGAGGCCCATGCCGCGTTCGGAGACGAGCTTGTCGAGGATGGCGAGCACTTCCAGCTGCACCGTCACGTCGAGCGCAGAGGTCGGTTCGTCGGCGATCAGAAGCTCGGGGCCGCAGACCAGCATCATGGCGATCATCACCCGCTGGCCCATGCCGCCGGAAACTTCATGCGGATAAAGCTCGAAGACGCGCTCGGGATCGTTGATCTGTACCGCTTCCAGCATGGCAAGCGCACGCGCCCTGCCCTCATTAAACGACACCCGCTCGTGGGTGCGCAGGGTCTCGATGATCTGGCGCCCGATGGTCATGACCGGGTTCAGCGAATATTTCGGATCCTGCAGGATCATCGCAACGCGCTTGCCGCGCAGGCTGCGGCGCTGTTTGGCGGACGCAGAGAGAAGATCGATGCCATCGAAGGACAGCGTTTTTGCGCTGATCTTTGCGTGGCCGGGCGTCAGGCCCATGATGGCGCGGCCGGTCTGCGACTTGCCGGAGCCGGATTCGCCGACGATGCCCAATCGTTCCTTGCCAAGCGTGAAGGACACGCCGCGCACCGCATCCACCTGCCCCGTGCGGGTTGGGAAGGACACGCGCAGATCATCCACCGTCAGAAGCGGGTTCATTGGCCGGCCTCCTTCGGATCGAGCGCATCGCGCAGGCCATCGCCGAGCAGGTTGAAACCGAGGCTGACGATGAGGATGGCAAAACCGGGCATGGCCGCGACCCACCATTGATCGAGAATGAAACGGCGGCCAGACGCAATCATCGCACCCCATTCGGGAAGCGGCGGCTGCGCACCGAGGCCGAGAAAACCGAGGCCCGCCGCCGTGAGAATGATGCCCGCCATGTCGAGCGTGACGCGCACGATGAGCGAGGACGTGCAGAGCGGAATGACGTGGCGCAACACGATGCGAAACGGCGAGGCGCCCATCAACTGCACGGCGGCAATGAATTCCGAATTGCGGAAGGTCAGCGTTTCCGCCCGGGCAATACGCGCATAGGGCGGCCAGGAGGTGACGGCGATGGCGAGAATGGCGTTTTCAATGCCGGGACCAAGCGCTGCCACCAGCGCCAGCGCCAGCACCAGCTTCGGAAACGCCAGAAAAATGTCGGTAATGCGCATCAGCACCGCATCGATCCAGCCGCCGGCATAACCGGCGACAGTGCCGACGATAAGGCCGATGGGGGCTGCAATGATGGCCACCAGCACCACGACGAGCAACGTGAGGCGCGAGCCGTGGATGAGGCGCGAGAGAATGTCGCGGCCCTGATCGTCGGTGCCGAGGATATAACCATCGGCGCCCGGCGGCAGAAGGCGCGCATTGCGCAGATCACCGATGACAGGATTATACGGCGAGATGAGATCGGCCAGGCCGGCAATGACGATCAGCGCGAGGATGATCATCAGGCCGAGCAGTGCCAGCCGGTTTTCCGAAAACCGCCGCCAGATCACATAGGCACGGCCGAGCTTTGCCTGACGGCGCGAGGTGGGACGGTCCGACAGCAGCCATTCGCGGCTATAGGGTTTCAAGGTGGTGTCCGGCATGCTCATCGTCTGCGCGTCCTCGGATCGAGCGTCCGGTAGAGAAGATCGGACAGAAGATTGATGGTGATGAAGACCGCACCGATGACGATGGTGCCGCCGAGCACGGCATTGATATCGGCGTTCTGCAGCGAATTGGTGATGTAAAGCCCGATGCCCGGCCAGGCAAAGATCGTCTCCGTCAGCACAGAGCCTTCGAGCAGGCCGGCATAGGAAAGTGCAATCACGGTCAGCAGCGGCACGGCGGCATTGCGCAGCGCGTGGAACCAGATGATGCGGGTTTCAGACAGACCCTTGGCCCGGGCGGCAACGATATATTCCTGCGCCAGTTCGTTCAGCATGAAGGAGCGCGTCATGCGGCTGATATAGGCGAGCGAGAAATATCCGAGCAGCGAGGCTGGCAGGATGATGTGGCGGAAGAGATCCCACAGCACATCCCATTGCCGCTGGATGATCGCATCGAGCATGAAAAGGCCGGTGATCGGCGTGAACGTGTATTCGTAAACGACATCGATGCGGCCGGGATAAGCGACCCAGTTGAGCTTGGCGTAAAAGAACAGCAGCGCCAGAAGCGCCAGCCAGAACACCGGCACGGAATAACCGATGAGGCCGATGACACGCACTACCTGGTCCACCAGACTACCCCGGCGCACGGCTGCAAGCACCCCAAGCGGAATGCCGAAGACGGCACCGATCAACGTGCCGAGTGTCGCAAGCTCCAGCGTTGCCGGAAAGACCCGGCGGATATCCTCCATGACCGGATTGGACGACAGCACCGAGATACCGAAATCGCCAGACAGAACCTGCTTCAGATACAGCAGGAACTGGTGCCAGAGCGGCAGATTGAGGCCCAGCTGCTCGCGCACCCGTTCCACCACATGGGCCGGCGCGCGATCGCCAACGATGGCAAGCGCCGGATCGATGGGGATGACCCGGCCGATGAAAAAGGTCACAGCGAGAAGGCCGAGGAATGTCGTCACGACAGTGACGGCAAAGCGCAGCAGGCCCCAGGCCGGGCTTGCGGTGCGGCGACGTGGCCGCACCGCACCCGTTGTTTCAGGAAGCGTCAAGGGATCAGACCTTTCCGCGGATCACTTCGAGATCGTGTAGACGAAGTTGGTATCAAAGCTCGGACCCAGCTTGAAATCCTTCAGCTTGGCCGAATAACCGGCAACTTCCACCTGCTGGAAGATGACGACGAAGGGGCTCGTCTGCAGAACTTCCTTCTGCAGGTCCTGATAGATCGCCGCGCGTTTGGCGGAATCCTTTTCCAGAAGCGCCGACTGCGACTTCTTTGTCAGTTCCGGCACGTCCCAGGCATTGCGCCAGGCGAGCGTCTTGGTCTTGCCCTGGTCGGAATTGTCATAGTTGCTGGTGAAGGTTTCCGCGTTCGAGTTCGGGTCGAAATAGTCCGAACCCCACTGACCGATATAGATATCATGCGTGCGGGCACGGAACTTCGTCAGCGTCTGCTTGCCATCGCCGGGGATGATTTCCAGCTTGATGCCAGCCTGCCCGAGCGTCTGCTGTACGGCTTCGGCAATGCCCGTCACCGGCTGCGTGTTGCGCACGTCCATGGTGACGGTGAAGCCGTCCTTCAGGCCGGCCTTCGCCAGCAGTTCCTTGGCCTTTGCCACATCCAGCTTGTAAGGGTTTTCGCTGGAGGCGCCGAGCTGTCCCTCCGGCAGGAAGGACTGGTGGATCTTGCCGATGCCCTTGATCAGCGTTTCGCCGATGGCATCGTAATCGACCAGATACTTGAATGCCTCGCGCACTTCAGGCTTCGCAAGGTTGGGGTTCTTCTGGTTGAGGCTGAAATAATAGAGCGTGCCCTTCGGCGCGGAAATCGTGGCGAGATCCTTCTTGCCCGAGATGGCAGCAAGGTCGTTCGGCTCGAGGTTGCGGGCGATATCGATATCGCCATTTTCCAGCGCCAGACGCTGGCCCGAGCTTTCCTTCATGTGGCGATAGATGACGCGCTTGATCTTGGCCTTTTCGCCGAAGAAGTTCGGGTTGGCTTCCAGCACGACGGCTTCGTTGGCGCGCCAGGTGACGATCTTGTAGGCGCCGGAACCGGCAAAACCGGTTTTCAGGAACTCGTTGCCGAAATCGTTGTCGTATTTGTATTCGGCTGTCGGCGTCACCGGCTTTGCCTTGGAGACGACAAACTGCTTGTCGACGACGGAGGCGACCGTTGCGGTCAGCACGTTCAGCACGAAGCTCGGCGCATAGGGCTTGTCGACGGTGAACGCGAAGGTGAGGTCATCGACGGCTTTCGCCTTGTCGGTGATGTTGTCGCCGGTGAGACCGAACTGCGTCAGCAGGAAAGCCGGCGACTTGTCGAGCTTGACGGCGCGCTCGAAGGAATAGGCCACATCGGCTGCGGTGATCGGGTTGCCGGAGGCAAACTTCAGGCCCGGCTTCATCTTGAACGTATAGGTCAGGCCATCATCGGAAATCGTCCAGCTGTCGGCGAGTTCGCCGATCACCTTGGACGTGTCCTTGGGATCGAGCATGACGAGCTTGCTATAGGTGTTGGCGGTGACTTCCGCTGCCGAAAGCTCGAACGCCTCGCCGGGATCGAGCGTGATGATATCGTCGATGGCAAAACCTTCGACCAGCGTATCGGCGGGTGTTGCGGCAAAGGCCTGCGGCGCCGACAGAACGGCAAGCGAAAGCAGCGCGCTGGTTGCCAGAAGGCTAAGGTTGCGGTGCATGACAGTCATGATGGTCCCCTGTTTTTATAGGTTTTTAAACACGTCGGAAAGCGTTCAGTCGGCCTCGTGCCAGGCGGTTGCCAGAACCCGCAGCCAGTTTTCGCGGCACAGTTTTTGAAGATCCTCGGAAGCGTAGCCCGCAGCTTTCAGGGCCGCAACCAGTTTCTGGTTGCCGCTGGCGTCGCGGATATCAGCAGGAACGGTGGCGCCATCGAAGTCGGAACCCAGGCCGACGCAATCGATGCCCATACGCTCCACCATATAATCAATGTGGCGCACCATCAGGTCGAGGCTGGTATTGGCGTCATCGCGCGCATCGGCTCGCAACATGGTGACGGCATAGTTGAGACCGACAATGCCCTTGCGTTCGCGGATCGCATCCATCTGCCGATCGGTAAGATTGCGCGCCACCGCCGTTAGCGCATGGACATTGGAATGGCTGGCCACCAGCGGCTGGGTCGATGTGTTTGCGACATCCCAGAAACCTTTTTCAGTGATGTGGGCGAGATCGATGAGGATGCCCAGCCGGTCGCAGGCTTTCACCAGTTCAAACCCGAGATCGGTCAGGCCGGGCCCTGTATCCGGCGACAACGGATAGGCAAAGGGCACGCCATGGCCAAAGGCATTGTGGCGGCTCCAGACGGGGCCTAGCGAACGCAGGCCGGCCGCATGAAAGACCTCAAGCACAGACAGATCGTGATCGATTGCCTCACAGCCTTCCATATGGATGACAGCGGCAAACTGCCCTTCGCCGATGGCCTCGCGGATCTCCGACACGGAGCGGCAGATCCGCCAGGCGCCCGCTTCGTGCAGCTTCAGCGCAATGGCAAATTTTTCGAGCGCAATATCCAAGGAAGCAGCGCGTTCCAGCGGGGCGGCCAGCGGCGTATAATAGTGCCCGTTGACGTCGGGTTCCTTGAGGATGAGGTCGCCGGAGGGAATGTAGATGGCGCAAAGACCGCCCACCAGACCGCCGGCGCGGGCGCGCGGCCCATCGATATGGCCCTCGCGTGTTCCCTTGACGAATTCCGCCACCGGATCGGCGCCATTGCGCTTGTTGCGCCACAGCCGCAGGAGAACATCATTGTGGCCGTCGAACACAGGTTCCATTACAGAATTCCGAATTGTCATACAAAAGCACTCGATCAGATGTTGATCCTAGGCCTATCTACAAACTGTCGGCAAGGAGGAAAGTGCCGCAACGCACAACTACTGCCGGCGATTACTGCCAGCGCCCGTCTGCAAGTTTCGTCAGCATCGGCGTTTTGAGCACACCCTGCACCAGCGGCCGCCACCCGGCCCCAGAGGTATCAAGCGTGGCATGCCACCGTTCCGACTGCAGCATGGCGGCGCCTATGGCGACCGGTGCAACGCCCACCGCCTGCATGAGGCCGAGGCCCGCGACAATCGAACTGCCGCTCGAAATCACGTCATCGACCAGGACAACGCGCCTGCCCTCCATCAGCGGCAGCATACGCGGATCGACATAAAGCCGCTTCACCTGCTCGGGCGTGGTGATGGAAGAGAGCGGCACGGAAAGACCTTCCTCGTACCAGAATTTTCGAGAGGTCCCGAGCGGCACATAACGCTGATGGCCAAGATGGCGGGCAAGGGCTGCGGCAAGCGTCAGACCCAGTGTCGGAAGCCCCACGACCACATCCGGCTTCAGCGGCGCGATGCGGTTTGCAAGATCTGCGGCGAGCGCCTCCACCACGGCAAAACTGGCCTGGTTGATGATAAGGGAGGCCAGTGCATGGCGACCATCCGGCAGCGGCCGGATCGGCAGGCGAAGCTGGCGGCCATCGGCAAAGCCTGCGGGATAAAAGGTCTCGAACGGGCCGTCGTCAGGAAAACTTGCGGGGGGATGAACCTCCTGCCAGAACTCGTGGGGCTGCATCAAAAACTCCGGATCAGGCATAATAGGGCTCATCGCGCCAGCGGCCGACTTCCTCGATCAGCCAGGCGCGAAACAGCTTGACCGGACGGAACTCGACGCGGGTGATGGGGGCAACGACATAATAGGAACTGGGGCTGCGCACCTGCTGCGGCAGTGCCTGCACCAGATCTCCCGCCGCAAGTTCGGATTCGATGAGAAACAGCGGCATCAGCGCCACGCCAAGGCCAGCGCTACAGGCCTGCGCCACGCTTGAAAACTGTTCAAACCGCATACCCGGCGCCGGCGTGCCTGAGACTGCAAGGCTTTCGAAAAAATGCGTCCAGGCGCCGGGGCGCGACGCCATGTGCAGAAGCGGCAGCGGCAGGAGATCGGCCGGCTGCGAAATCGGATTTTTTGCGAGGAATGCCGGGCTGCACACCGGCGCCACCATCTCGTCCATCAGGAAGGTGCAATCGGCGCCCGGCCAGTTGGGCTGGCCGATATGGATCGCGACATCCAGCCCATCCTGCTCGAAATCGAACATGCCGATGCGGGTGGCAAAGTTCAGCGTAATCTCCGGATGGGCGGCGACAAAACGGGGAATGCGCGGCAAAAGCCATCGCGTGCCAAAGGTCGGCAACATTGCAAGGTTCAGCGTATCGCCATGCCGTTTGGTCATGGCCTGCAGCGAGGCGGCACGGATCTGTGACAGGGCGCCGCCGATGGCGCGGGCATAGGCGCGGCCGGCTTCCGTCAGCGCCACGCCCCGGCTGGAGCGATCAAAGAGCAGGATACCGAGCTGGTCCTCAAGGCCGGAAATCTGGCGGCTTATCGCCCCTTGCGTCAACGAAAGCTCGTCGGCGGCATTGGAAAAGCTGCCGAGCCGCGCGACGGATTCGAAGGCGGCGAGAGCGCTGGTGGAGGGTAAAAGCTTGCGGCTGACATTGGACATACCGCATTCCTATAGCTCATGTCATCGTGAGTAAACGGCGCTGGACGCTAAGGCGCGCATGGCCGATAACTCCCCCACAGTTTGAAAGTGGAGGTTCCATTGAGCGACCGTGCAGCATTTTCCTGGGAAGATCCCTTTCTTCTCGATGAGCAGTTGAGCGAAGACGAGCGGATGATTCGCGATGCGGCCGCCGCCTTCGGCAAGGCCGAGCTTCTGCCCCGCATTCAGGAAGCCTATTTGTCCGAAACCACCGAGCCGGAACTTTTTCGGCTGATGGGCAAGGCCGGGCTATTGGGCGTTACCCTGCCGGAAGAATATGGCGCGGCCGATGCCGGTTATGTGGCTTACGGCCTCGTTGCCCGCGAAGTGGAGCGCATCGACAGCGGTTACCGCTCGATGATGAGCGTGCAGTCCTCCCTCGTTATCTACCCGATCTTTGCCTATGGCTCGGACGAGCAGAAACAGAAATATCTGCCGGGCCTCGTGTCTGGCGAACTCATCGGCTGTTTCGGCCTCACCGAGCCGGATGCCGGCTCCGATCCCGGCGGCATGAAAACGCGCGCCGAAAAGATCGAGGGCGGCTACCGGTTGCGCGGCTCCAAAATGTGGATTTCCAACGCGCCGATCGCCGACGTCTTCGTCGTCTGGGCAAAGTCGGAAGCGCACAATAACGAGATCCGCGGCTTCGTGCTGGAAAAGGGCATGAAGGGACTTTCGGCGCCGAAAATCGGCGGCAAGCTGTCGCTGCGCGCCTCGATCACCGGCGAAATCGTCATGGATAGCGTCGAAGTGGGTGAAGATGCATTGCTGCCCAACGTCTCTGGCCTGAAAGGCCCGTTCGGCTGCCTCAACCGTGCCCGCTACGGCATTTCCTGGGGCGTGATGGGCGCTGCCGAAGATTGCTGGCTGCGCGCGCGTCAATACGGTCTCGATCGCAAGCAGTTCGGAAAGCCGCTTGCCGGCACGCAGCTTTACCAGAAGAAGCTTGCCGACATGCAGACCGAGATCGCCCTTGGCCTGCAGGGCTCTCTTCGCGTCGGCCGCCTGATGGACGAACACAAGATGGCGCCGGAGATGATCTCCATCATGAAGCGCAACAATTGCGGCAAGGCGCTCGATATTGCCCGCCAGGCCCGCGACATGCATGGCGGCAACGGCATCCAGATTGAATACCATGTCATGCGCCACGCGCAGAACCTCGAAACCGTCAACACCTACGAGGGCACGCATGACGTTCATGCGCTCATCCTCGGGCGCGCGCAGACCGGCATCCAGGCGTTTTTCTGATCCGTTCAGACAGCGCCGCACACAGTTGAAAAGGACCGGGAGATGCCTCTCCCGGTCCTTTTTATTAGTCATACTTTTCGCCTCTGCCGTTGAATGTCGCGCCTTTTTGTCCTAACTGAGGGGTGAACCTTCCAGAACAGGCGGCGCTCCTCCCACGCCCTGCCTCCCACACCATCCGTTTTAAAAGACTAAGAATTGAGGCCCCTCCATGCATAGCTATCCTGACGTAAAGCTTTTCATCAACGGCGAATGGCGCGATGCCATCAGCGGCAAGACCATTACCGTGGAAGACCCTGCAACGCAGGAAATCATCGGCAAGATTGCCCATGCGGAAAAGGCCGATCTGGACCTGGCGCTTGAGGCTGCCGACAAGGGTTTTAAGATCTGGCGTGACACGTCCGCCTTCGAACGCTCCAAGATGATGCGCAAGGCCGCCGACATTCTGCGCGAGCGCATCGATTACATCGCCTGGCTGATGACGCGCGAACAGGGCAAGCCGCTTGGCCAGTCCAAGGCTGAAATCATCAATGCCGCCGACACGATCGACTGGTTTGCCGAAGAAGCCCGCCGCACCTATGGCCAGATCATCCCGGCCCGCTTCGGCGGCGTGTCGAACATGGCGGTCAAATTCCCGATCGGCCCGGTTGCTGCCTTTACACCGTGGAACTTCCCGATCAACCAGATCGTGCGCAAGCTTTCGGCCGCCGTTGCCACCGGCTGCTCCATCATCATCAAGGCCCCTGAGGAAACCCCGGCATCGCCGGCCGAACTCATCCGCGCCTTTGCCGATGCCGGCATTCCCGCAGGTGTCGTCAACCTCGTTTATGGCGTTCCCGCCGAAATCTCGGAATACCTCATTCCGCATCCGGTTATCCGCAAGATCTCGTTCACCGGCTCCACGCCGGTTGGCAAACATCTGGCGGCACTTGCCGGCAAGCACATGAAGCGTGCAACGATGGAACTCGGCGGCCATGCGCCTGTTGTCGTCTTCGACGATGCCGATCTGGCAAAGGCCATCGAAGTGTCGGCCTCGGCCAAGTTCCGCAATGCCGGCCAGGTCTGCGTTGCCCCGACGCGCTTCCTCATCCAGGACGGCGTGGCCGACCAGTTCATCGACGGCATCGTGAAATATGCCGAGGGCCTGAAGGTCGGCAACGGCCTCGAAGGTGATGTGACCATGGGTCCGCTCGCCAACGAGCGCCGCATCCCGGCCATGGAAGACATGATCAATGATGCCGTGTCGAAGGGCGCCATCCTGAAGACCGGTGGCAAGCGCATCGGCAACAAGGGACACTTCTTCGAGCCGACGGTTCTCGTCGACGTGCCGACGACAGCCAAGATGATGAACGAAGAGCCTTTTGGCCCGATCGCCATCGTCAACCGCTTCTCGACGATCGATGATGCCATGGCAGAAGCCAACCGCCTGCCGTTCGGTCTTGCATCTTACGCCTTCACCGGCTCGGTCAAGACCGCACACGCGCTTGGCCGCCAGATGGAAGCCGGCATGCTCACCATCAACCACAATGGCTTTGCCATCCCGGAAGTGCCTTTCGGCGGCATCAAGGATTCCGGCTACGGCACGGAAGGCGGCTCGGAAGCGGTGGAAGCCTACATGGAAACCCGCTTCGTCAGCCAGATGAGCTGATACGATCCCCGCATTATCGTGACCACGAAACCGGCCGACCCATGTCGGCCGGTTTTTTCATATCCTCTTGCCGAAAATCCTTGAACAGGCTACGAAACAAATCGTGAACACGAAGGTGGCAAGATGGTCGAAGGCGAAACGGATTCACCTCCCCTGCTGAAGGAGATTTTCAACCGTGATCGCCTTGCGCATTTCGCGCGCGAAACACGCGCTGTTTATGAAGGCTTTGACGAGACGCGGTTTATCGAACTGGCGTCCGACAATCTCGCCGACCTCTCGATCATGCAGAGATTGCGGCAGATCGCACAGAGTTTCCATGCGGTCCTGCCCGGTGGTTATCTCGAAAATCTCGAGATCCTGAAGGCACTTGCGCCGCGCATCAATCACGGCTTTGCGTCGATCACGCTGTCGGAATATGTGGCGTTGCATGGGCTGCACCATCCCGAGATATCGCTGGACGCCCTGCGTTTTTTTACGCGTTTCGGTTCCTCGGAATTTTCCGTCCGGCCTTTCCTGCAGCAGGATATGACGGGCACACTTGCCGTCATGCAGCGCTGGGCCACGGATGAAAACGAACATGTGCGCCGGCTGGCAAGCGAGGGATGCCGCCCGCGACTGCCGTGGTCCTTCCAGTTGAAAGACCTGATCGCCAACCCCGATCCTGTCTGGCCGATCCTTGACACCTTGCGTGCCGATGCGAGCCTTTATGTGCGAAAATCCGTGGCAAACCACCTGAACGACATCACCAAGGACCATCCAGACTGGGTGCTGGACAAGATGGCCGCTTGGCCGTCAGGCAATCCGCAGACGGTGTGGATCATCCGGCAGGCGTTGCGGAGCCTCGTGAAGAAAGGCACTCCGCGCGCCCTGGCCCAATTGGGCGCCGGGCAGGCGGCGGAGATCGACATCGTCAGGTTTACCGCCACCCCAGAAAAGGTCAGTCTCGGAAGCGCGGTCGAAATCGCGGCGGATATCGTTTCCTTGAGCACGCGGGAGCAGCGATTGGTGGTGGATTACGTCGTCCACTATGTGAAAAAATCCGGCGGGACCTCCGCCAAGGTTTTCAAATGGAAAGAACTGACGCTTGGGCCCGATGCCCCGTTGTCGCTATCCATCCGGCGCGCCATGCGCGACTTCACGACACGCACGCATTATGCGGGCACACACCGGGTAGACCTGATGGTAAACGGCGCCGTTCTTGCCACGGCGCAGTTCGAACTGGTGTTTTGACGGTCAGGAGACCGCAAACACCTTTGCGCGGCGCAAGGTGACGAAACCCGCCTCACCCGTCGCAACAGCCTGTTCCGGCTCCACATCAAATTCCAGCGTCTCGCCAGTCGAAGCCGTGGCAATGACCCGGCGCTCCCCCGGACGATCCAGCACGCGATCAACCGTCGCCGCAACGCCCGGCCCGCTTTTCGACCAGTCGAGATCGCGCGGGCGGGCGAAAATTTCGGCGGGGCCATCGGCGATGCCTTGGGCATCCACCTGCGCATCGCCGACATGGGCAATTCCTGCCCTTACCGCGCCGGTCAGCCGGTTGGCATCCCCTAAAAACTTCATGACGAACGCATCCTTCGGATCGCGGCAGACCTGCTGCGGCGTGCCCTGCTGGACGATCTTGCCTTCTCTCAGGATCACGACGCGGTCGGCGAGATCCAGCGCCTCTTCCTGATCGTGGGTGACGAAGATGGTCGTGATGCCCAGCTCCTGATGGATCTCGCGCAGCCAGCGGCGCAGGTCGTGGCGCACATTGGCATCCAGCGCGCCAAAAGGTTCATCGAGCAGCAGCACCTTCGGATCGACGGCAAGCGCGCGGGCGAGCGCCACACGCTGCCGCTGGCCGCCGGAGATCTGGCCGGGGAACCGGTCGCCGAGGCCTTCGAGCCGCACGAGGCGCAGAAGATCGGCGACGCGGGCGGCGATCTCCGATCTGTCGCGTTTCACCTTCGACACTTTCATGCCGAAGCCGATGTTTTCAGCCACCGTCATATGCGGGAAAAGCGCGTAATGCTGGAAGACGAAGCCGACGCCGCGGTCGCGCACGGGAATATCCGTCGCATCCTGATCGCCAAAATAGATGTGGCCCTCATCGGCATATTCGAGGCCGGCGACCATGCGCAGAATGGTTGTCTTGCCGGAGCCGGACGGGCCGAGCAGCGCGACAAGCTCGCCGCTTTCAATCTCCAGTGAGACGCCATGCACGGCGCGAAAGGTCTCGAATGTCTTGATGACGGTGTCGAGGCGGATTTTCATGGGCGTGTTTCCGGCGTGGCGAGAATGGCGGCAGGCTTGACGCGGCGGCCGGCGCCCCGGCCTTCCAGCGCCACCTTGGCGATGATGGTAAAGACGGCGATGACCGCGAGGATCGACGCCGAGGCAAAGGCGCCGGCGGCCTGATAATCATGGTACAGCAGTTCGATACGCAGCGGCAGCGTGTTGGTCTGGCCGCGAATATTGCCCGACACGATGGAGACGGCACCGAACTCGCCCATCACACGGGCGTTGCAGAGCACGACGCCATAAAGCATCGCCCATTTCACATTGGGCAGCGTGACGGAGAAGAAGGTGCGCCAGCCGGATGCGCCAAGCGAAGTGGCGGCCTCTTCCAGATCACGCCCCTGCGCCTGCATCAACGGGATCAGTTCGCGCGCCACGAAGGGCGCCGTGACGAACATCGAGGCAAGAACGATGCCCGGCAGCGCAAACAGTATTTTCACGTCATAGGCATCGAGCAGCGGGCCAAAAATGCCCTGCAGGCCATAAACGAAGAGATAGGCGACACCGGCGACGATGGGCGATACGGAGAAGGGTATTTCCGTCACGACGAGCAGCAGCCGCTTGCCGCGAAAGTCAAACTTGGTGATGGCCCAGGCGGCGGCCACGCCAAAAATGGTGTTGAGCGGCACGGCAATCAGCGCGGTGATGACCGTCAGTAGGATAGCATGGCGCGTATCGGAATTGGTGAGCGTCGCGACATAGACCTTCCAGCCCTGGCGAAACGCTTCGACGCCGATGACGATCAGCGGCGCAAGGATGAGCAAAGCGCCAAGGATCAGCACGATGCCGATCAGCAGGCGGCGAAAGAGCGGATTGTCGCCGACGCGCGGCGGTTTTCTGCGCAGGGTGCTCATCCGGTTATCCTTTCACCGTGTAGCGCAGCGCGCGGGCCTGCAGCCAGTTGGTGACGGCCAGCATCGCAAAAGCCGTCAGCAGAAGCACCGAGGCGATGGCAGCCGCCGCCTGATAATCATATTCCTCCAGCCGGATGAAGATCAGCAGTGCGGTGATCTCCGTCGACATCGGCTGGTTGCCGGCGATGAAGATGATGGCGCCGAATTCGCCGAGCGAGCGGGCGAAGGAGAGCGAGGTGCCGGCAAGAAGCGCCGGCGCCAGAAGCGGCAGGATGACCTTGCGAAAGATCGTCCAGTCGGAACCGCCGAGCGACTGCGCCGCCTCTTCCAGCGCCGGATCGAGATCTTCCAGCACCGGCTGCACGGTGCGCACGATAAACGGCAGGCTGGTGAAACACATGGCAATCATGATGCCGAGAGGCGTGTAGGCAACCTTTATGCCGAAATCCGAGAGAACTGACCCGAACCAGCCATTGGCGGAAAACAGCGCCGTCAGCGAAATGCCGGCAACCGCCGTTGGCAGCGCAAACGGCAGGTCGACCATGGCATCGACGAGCCTGCGACCGGGAAAACGATAGCGCGTCAGCACCCAGGCGAGCGCCAGGCCAAAGAACAGGTTGAAGACGGTGGCGGCAAGAGCTGCCAAGGCCGTGACGCGGTAGCTGGCAATCGAGCGCGGCGACGAGACGATCGTCCAGTATTCGGCAAACCCCAGGCTGGATGCCTTGAAGATCAGCGCTGCCAGCGGCAGAACCACGATCAGGCCGACATAAAACAGGGTGATGCCGAGCGACAGATGCAGTCCGGGCAGGACATTGCGTCTCACGATGCGCCTCTTTCGTGGATCATGGTCTTTCCTTATCGTCATGGCAAAGCCCGGCGGAACAGATCCCGCCGGGCTTTGCATCGATTGCCGATGATGGCGTTAACGGCTGCCGTAGAGCTTGTCGAGCGTGCCGCCGGAGGCAAACTGTTCCTTCTGGATCTTGTCCCAGCCGCCGAAGACATAATTGACATTAACGAGGCGGATGGCCGGGAACTGGTCCTTGAACTCGGCAGATACTTTTTCATTGTGAACGCGATGGCCGAACTCAGCCGCAACCCGCTGGCCTTCCTCGCTGTAGAGGAAATCGAGATAGGTCTTGGCCAGCTGTTCCGTGCCGTGCTTCTTGGCAACCTTGTCGACCACGGCGACCGGGAATTCGGCCAGCAGGCTGACGGAAGGAATGACACCTTCGACCTTGTCGGCGCCGTATTGCTTGGCAATGCCGCGCGTTTCCGCCTCGAACGTGATCAGCACGTCGCCGGTTTCACGCTCCACGAAAGTGGTGGTGGCAGCACGGCCTCCGGTGTCGAAGACCGGCACGTTGTCAAAGATCTTCTTCAGGAAGGCTTCCACCTTTTCCTCGTCGCCGCCGAAGGCTTCCTTGGCATAGGCGGTGGCGGCCAGATAGGTGTAGCGGGCATTGCCTGACGTCTTCGGATTGGGGAAGATCACCTTCACGTCGTCGCGGGCAAGGTCGTTCCAATCCTTGATATTCTTCGGGTTTCCGGCGCGCACCAGAAAGGACGGGAAGGAATAGAAGGGTGAGGCGTTGTTCGGAAAATCCTTCTGCCAGTCAGCGGAGACAAAACCCTGCTTCACCAGGAAATCGATGTCGGTGATCTGGTTGAAGGTCACCACGTCGGCTTCCAGACCTTCGACGATGGCGCGCGCCTGCTTGGAGGTGCCGGCATGGGACTGGTCAATGGTGATGCCCGGATGGCTTTTGATGAAAGCCTCGTTTTCGGCGGCGAACACTTCACGGGCGACATCGTAGGAAGCGTTGAGAAGCTTGTTCGGGCCATCGGCAAAGGCAGGTGCTGCAAAAAGTGCCGCAAGCGCTGTGCCAAGAATAAGGAGGCGGTTCATGGAAATCTCCGGTCAACTGCAATTGAGCGGAACTTACGGTCTGGGCTGTTGGAACGCGAGAAACCGCTCACCTGCGGGTGCCGACCGTTCGGGAATTTTCCACTCAATCGGAGGTCGAACGGCGATAGTCATTCCAATGGCCCTTACTCCTTCCTGAAAGGAGGCCAAAAGGGGTGGCGGGAAGCAGCAGGGGTACCGCTTCCCGCCTGTCGCTCATTCCGCGGCGGTGGGAAGAGTGAGCGACGATGGGTCCGTACGGCGATCGTCATTTTCGCCAGTGGTATGTTTGGATTTCGGCTCGCGGACGAAGAACAGCGCATAGGCGGCCGGCAGAACCAGAATGGTCAGAACCGTGCCGACAAGAATGCCGCCCATCATGGCATAGGCAAGCGGCCCCCAGAACAGGCCGCGCGAGATGGGGATGAGCGCCAGAACCGCCACAAGCGCCGTCAGCATGATCGGGCGGAAACGGCGTACGGCAGCACCAACGATGGCTTCGGCCCTTGCCATGCCCGACGCGATATCCTGGTCGATCTGGTCAACAAGGATGATCGAGTTGCGGATGATGATGCCAAGCAGCGCGATAACGCCGAGGATCGCCACGAAGCCGAAGGGTGCCCCGGTGATGAGCAGCGCGGCGGATGCCCCGATGATGGCCAGCGGACCAGTCGCCAGCACCAGCATGGATTTGCCAAAATGCTGCAGCTGGATCATCAAAAGCGCGACGATGACGAACAGCATGACGGGCGCCTTGGCGGCAATCGACATCTGGCTTTCCGCCGCATCTTCGGCACCGCCCTGGATCTCGACCTTGTAACCCGCCGGAAGAGCGCTGCGCAGATCGGCCATGCCGGCATACATCTTCAGCGCCAGATCATTGGGTTCCACGCCATCCGGCACGGTTGCCTTGACGGAGACCGCCGGCAGGCGATCACGGCGCCACTCGATACCGTTTTCCTGCACAGGTTCCACGCGGGCCACCTGAGAGAGCGGTACGAAGCCTCCACTGTCAGTCGGAATATAAACCGAATCCACCGCCGTCAGCAGGTTGCGGGTCGCATCCGGTTCGCGAACGACGATGGAGACGGTTTCCTCGCCATTGCGGAACTGGTCGAGCGAGGCGCCGCTCATCGTGGCATAAAGCATCTGGCGTACACGCTGGGAGGTAACACCAAGCGCGCGAGCGCGATCCTGATCGATGACGAGTTTCATGGCGGTGACCGGCTCCAGCCAGTCGTCATGCACGGTGCCAAGAACCGGGTTCTGATGGAAACGTTCCTTCACCTCATCGGCAATGCGGCGCACTTCGGCACGATCGGGACCGGTCACGCGCATCTGTACGGCCCAGCCAACCGGCGGACCGAGGAAGAGGCGATCCACTTTGCCGCGCACCGTCGGGAAATCGTCAGCAAGGATCTTGCGCAGCTTGACGATCATCCGCTCGCGCTCTTCAAGCCCGTTCGACATGATGAGAAGCTGGGCAAAATTCGGATTGCGCAGCTGCTGATCGAGCGGCAGGAAGAAACGCGGCGCGCCTTCACCGATGAAGGTTGCGACGAACTTCTTGTCCGGATCGTCCATGATCTTTGCTTCGAGCGCCTTGGCCTGGCGTTCGACTTCCGCGATCGCAGTGCCCTCTGGCAACCACATGTCGACCAGGATTTCCGGGCGCGAGGACTGCGGGAAGAAGCTCTGCGGAATGAACTTGAAACTGTAGAGGGAGCCCGCAAACACCATCAACGTCATCAGAATGACGAGGAAACGGTGTTTCACCGCCCAGCCGACCGTCGCGCGCAAGCCGCGATAGAAGCGCGTGTCATAGCTGTCGTGATGGGTGCCGGCATGGGCCCGTTGCTTCAGGATCATATAACCCAGCCAGGGCGTGAAATAGACCGCCACGAACCAGGAGGTGACCAACGCGATGCCGACGACGAAAAACAGCGAGCGCACGTATTCGCCGGCCGTCGAGGCGGCAAAGCCGACGGGGATGAAGCCGGCCGTGGTGATCAGCGTGCCGGTCAGCATCGGAAATGCGGTTGAGGAATAGGCAAACGTGGCGGCGTCGAGCTTTTCGAGCCCCTCCTCCAGCTTGCGCTCCATCAGTTCCACCACGATCATCGCATCATCGACCAGAAGGCCAAGCGCGATGATGAGGGCGCCAAGCGAGATACGCTGCAGCTCGATGCCAAGCTCGTACATGATGGCAAGGGTTGCGGCGAGCACCAGCGGAATGGAGATGGCAATGACGATGCCCGAACGCCAGCCGATGGACAGCAGCGATACGACAAGCACGATGACCAGCGCTTCGAGAAGCGCCTGCGAAAACTCGCCGACGGCCTCATGCACCACTTCCGGCTGGTTGGAGATCTGCTCCACGGCCACGCCGACCGGAAGCGCGTCTTCGAAGCGCTTGTAGGTTTCCTCGACCCACTGGCCGACATCGGTGACCTTGTAACCGTTCTGCATGACCACGCCGACTTCCACAGCATCCTTGCCATTGAAGCGGAATTTGCGATCGTAAGGTTCGATCAGCCCGTTGCTGACGGTCGCGATGTCGCCGAGGCGAAACACCTGGTTACCGCTTTTGATGCGCAGTTCGCGGATGTCCTCAGGTGTGCGCACGCCGCCTTCGACCGAAATGCGCACCGAACGGGTTGCGGTCTGGACGGTGCCGGCGGGATCGACAGTGTTCTGGCCGGCCAGCGCATTCTGGATATCGGTAAAGGTAAGATTGCGTTCGGCAAGTGTCTTCGACGAAACGTCGATATAGATCTTCTCGTCCTGCGCCCCGAGGATCGAGACTTTTTCGACGCCCTTGGTGGCAAGCAGCATATCGCGGGCTTCGGTCGCAAAGGTCTTCAGCTCGGGATAGCTGTAGCCTTCACCGGTCAGCGCATGCAGCGTGATATAGGTATCGCCGAATTCGTCGTTGAAATAGGGGCCGAGAAGCCCGCTTGGCAGATCCTGCTCGATATCGCCGATCTTCTTGCGCACCTGATAGAAGGCGTCCGCCACCTGGGCCGAGCTGGTGTCACCCTTGATCTGCAGCGTGGTGATCGAGGTGCCGGCGCGCGTATAGGATTTCACCCAGTCGAGATGCGGGGTTTCCTGCAGCTTGCGCTCGATCTTGTTGACCACCTGATCCTGCATTTCCTCAATGGAAGCGCCCGGCCAGACGGCCTGCACCACCATGACGCGGAAGGTAAAATCGGGATCTTCCTTCTGGCCCATGTTCATGATGGCAAGGCCACCGATGACGATGATGATGCCGAACAGGAAACGGCCGATGCTTGGATGGGCAATCGCCCATCGCGACAGGTTGAACGGCTGTTTGCCGGATGTGTCTTTGCGGGAGGATGTCATGGCTGTTTTCCTGGCCTCAACCGCGGGTTCAAGAACGGGCCGGAGGCGTGGGCTGAGCCTCGCCTGCGGTTTCGGGCGCCTGCTGATAAAGGCGGATCTTCATGTCCTCGCGCATGAACTGCGTACCGGCGGCCACCACGACATCACCCTCGGCAATGCCCTCGGTCACGCGCACACCGTCATCGGAGAAACCGCCAACGGTGATCGGGCGCATATGGACCGTGCCTGTGGTCTGGTCGAAGACCCAGACGACGGGCTTGCCATCCTGTTTGGCAAGCGCCGGGAGCGGCAGAACATAGGCGGGGGTGGCACCATCGGTGTTTGCTTTCACCGTTGCGGTCATGCCAAGGCGCACCTGCGGATCATCAGGAAGGCTGACGCGCACGGCAAAGGTGCGGGACTGGCTGCTGGCGCTGCCGGCGATTTCGCGCACCTTGCCATCGAGTGTCAGGCCGCTTGTGGACCAGAAGGTGACCTTCACCCCCTTGCCCGGGGAAAATTGCGCGATATCGACTTCGGGAACGGCGATTTCGACTTCCTTTGCACCATCGGCTGCAACGGTGACGACGGAAGAGCCGGCAGCAACCACTTGGCCCGCTTCCGCGTTGACGGCGGTCACAATGCCATCGACACCGGCGTTGAGGCTGGCATAGGCCACCTTGTTGCGGGCCTGTTCGAGTGCCGAGACGGCGGCATCGCGCGCGGCAACAGCCTGATCCTGCGACAGCTGGCTCTGCTCAAGCGAAGATTGCGAGGTGACGTTCTTTTCCTGCAGGATCTCGGCGCGGCGTAGCGCAAGCCGGGTGATATCCACCTGTTTCTGGGCAGACGCCAATTCGGCCTCCGCCTGGCGCACGGACAATTCGTAATCGACAGGGTCGAGGCGTGCGAGCAGGTCGTCGGACTTTACCCGTTGACCGACATCGACCAGGCGCTCGGTGATCTTGCCGTCCACCCGGAAGCCGAGTGCGATTTCACGGCGCGCCTTGACGGCACCGGAATATTGCAGAAGGCGCCCCTCGTCAGGCGCTGTCACCGTCACGACCTTGACCGGCCGCACATCCGGCGCACTCGCCTGTTTTTCCTCGCTGCAACCCACAAGCGCTGCAAGCGAAACAGCCAGCGCGATTTTGGTCCATGACATCGTCTTTAGCGCCAACATTGACGGCTCCTACCGAAATACGAAGAGGGATCGCTGCGGATCCACTGCCTTTTTAGGTTTTATCTGAGGGCGCGCAGGATGAAGGCCGCCAGATCCGCCGGCTCGGCCACTTCATCCTGTGCCATTTTCTTCGAGACTATTTGCGGATGACAGAGAGCCGTTGCCGCCTGCATGAAGCATTCGGCCGACAACAGACTGTCCTGCGCACGGAATTCGCCCGCCGCAATACCATCCTCGATGATCGAGCGGATCAGGTCGCGCAGACGCGTAATATGTTCCTGGATCACCTGCCATTGCTGCTCCATGGCGACCAGCACCATTTCATGCACCTTTTCCTCGTCCAGCATGGTCTCGACCGTGACGCGATGCTGAAGAAGAAGGTGATTTGTCAGCCGTTCCGCCGCAGACGCACTTGCGCGCGCATTGGCGGACAGGACGGCATACTGATGTTCCAGCATGCGCCGGGCTATCGCCTGGTGGATCTCTGCCTTCGAAGAAAAGAACCGGTAGATATTGGCCGGCGACATGGACAGTTCGCGCGCCACATCCGCAACATTCGTCTTGGCATAGCCGTAATGCATGAACAGGCGCTCGGCCGTATCAAGGATTCGCTGGACGTTGTCCTTGCGTGTGGTGTCCTGGGTCGGAGCGGGCTGATCGTTCATGAAAGCTTTCAGATAACGACTGACGAATTTACATTTTCGTCAGTCGTATCATTTCTCTCTTTTTTGTCAATCTGAATGTTCAGGCCCACAATTTTTTGGAACCATTTCAGACGCCAGCCGTTATCTGCGGTCGCATAACCCATGCGAGAATGAGGGGTGCAATGGCCGATGGCCTCCAAGGGCAGCTGGAGACGCGGGATCACTACCGGCTGCTGATCAATTCCATTAGCGATTATGCCATCTACATGATCGACCCCGAGGGTTATGTGGCGAGCTGGAACCCCGGAGCGCAGAGGGTGAAGGGTTATGCCGCGTCCGAAATCATCGGCGCGCATTTTTCACGCTTCTATACCGAGGAGGATCTGGCTGCCGGCGAACCGGCACGGGGGCTGGCGATTGCTCGCGGCACGGGCCGCTTCGAAAAGGAAGGCTGGCGCATCCGCAAGGATGGCAGCCGCTTCTGGGCGAATGTTGTCATCGACGCCATCCGCAACGACACCGGCACGCTTCTCGGCTTTGCCAAGATCACCCGCGACATCAGCGAAAAGCGCGACACGCAGCTGGCACTGGCCAAGGCGCGTGAAGACCTGTTCCAGGCACAGAAGCTGGAAGCCATCGGCCAGCTGACCGGCGGCATTGCGCATGATTTCAACAATTTGCTGATGGCCGTACTCGGCAGCCTGCAGATCCTGCAAAAACGTATGCCCGATGATCCGCAGCTGATGCCGCTTGTGACCAATGCCATTCGCGGCGCCGAGCGAGGTGCCGCGCTGACGCAGCGGCTGCTGGCCTTTTCACGCCGCCAGGAACTCGACGTGCGCGCCGTCGATGTGGAGGAGCTGATTCACGGCATGCTGGAACTGGTGCGCCGCTCGCTGGACGCCAATACGGTGATCGACGTGGCCTGCGAACCGGGCCTGCCGCGCATTCTGACCGATGCCAACCAGTTCGAGACGGCGCTGATCAACCTTGTCGTCAATGCACGCGATGCCATGCCGTCGGGCGGCACCATCCGTATATCGGCAGCCAGCAGAGAGGTTCCGAAACCGCGGGGCCTGCTGGCAGCCGGCACCCATGTCGCCATTTCGGTCAGCGATACCGGCGAAGGCATGGATGAAGAGACACGGGCGCGCGCAACGAGCCCGTTCTTCACCACCAAGGGAATAGGCAAAGGCACCGGACTTGGTCTATCAATGGTGCAAGGCCTGACGGAACAATCCGGCGGGCAATTGCTGCTGGAAAGCGAAAAGGGTCTCGGCACCACCGTTACGATGCTGCTGCCTGCGGTCGTCGCAGAGGATGCCGTACACCTGTTGCCGAAGGAAGAGGTGACCCCCATGAACGACATGCCCCATCTCCACCGCGCGCTGACCATTCTGGCCGTCGATGACGATGCGCTGGTTCTCATGAACACGACGCTGATGCTGGAAGACCTCGGCCATACGGTGATCGAGGCCTATAATGGCGAAGAAGCGCTGAAGGTTCTGGAATCCGGCCAGGTGGTGGATATGGTGATCACCGACCATTCGATGCCGAAGATGACGGGGGCCGAGCTTGCTCACCGCATTCGTGCAACGCAGCCGCAGTTGCCGATCGTGCTGGCAACCGGCTATGCGGAATTGCCCTCCGGTGAAACCATCCAGCTGCCCCGCCTGCCAAAACCGTTTTCCCAGCAGCAGCTGAAGGCCTCCATCGTTTCTGCACTGCAGGCAGGCTGAACCAACATCGTCCTGAAGCGTTGAAGCAGACCGCAACCTCAGGAGGATGCCCCATGGTTTTCAAACCACAGACCTTTCATGAACAGGAGCCGACGGTGGAGCGCGAGGTTCCGCCGCAAGCCGTGCTTGAGACCGACGTTGCAGCAGCGCTTGCGGGAGCCGGCGGACTTGATGCGACGGACGTGACCGTTGTCGTCAAGGGATCGCAGGCAAACCTTGCCGGAACGGTGCTGCGCCCGCAAGAGGTCGCCCGCGCCGAGGAAGTTGCCCTCTCCGTGCCGGGCATCCGATCGGTCGTCAACAGCATCACTGCGCAGCAACCCCTCTGATATCCTCTTTTTGAACGACAAAAGCCCGGCGCGTGAGGTTCACGCGCCGGGCTTTCTATTTTGTCCGAACCTGACGCTTAGCGCGGAAGCGCGTAGGCGATGACATAGTCACCTGGCTTGGTCCCGACCGAGCCGTGACCGCCGGCCACCATCACCACGAACTGACGGCCATCTTCCACCGAATAGGTCATCGGGGTCGACTGGCCACCGGCCGGAAGCCGTGCCTCCCACAGCTGCTCGCCATTGGTGAGGTTGTAGGCGCGCAGATAGTTGTCGACGGCAGCCCCAAGGAAGGCGACGCCGCCCTTGGTGATCATCGGGCCACCGATGCCGGGAACGCCAAGCTTGAAGGGCAGCGGCAGTGGCGTCATGTCGTAGACGGTGCCGTTCTTCAGCTTGTAGGCGATATCACCGGTGCGCAGGTTCGTGCCGGAGACATAACCCCAAGGCGGTGCCTGGCAGGGGATCTGCAGCGGGCCGAGGAAGGGTCCCATGCGCACGGCATAAGGTGCGCCTTCATTACGGTTCAGCCCCTGTTCGGACCCTTTCTCGTCAGACCCCTTCGGCGGGACTTCCGAGCGCGGAACGAGCTGCGAGGTGAAGGCAAGGTAGGTCGGCATGCCGAACATGACCATGCGCTCCGGATCGACAGCAACCGAGCCCCAGTTGAACGTACCGAAATTGCCGGGATAAACGATCGAGCCCTGAAGCGACGGCGGCGTGTACTGGCCTTCGTATTTCAGCTGCTTCAGGCGGATGCGGCACACCATCTGGTCGAACATGGTGACGCCCCACATGTCGCGGCCTTCCAGCGGACGCGGGCGGAAGTTGAGCGCCGAGATCGGCTGCGTCGGCGATGTGCGGTCTTCAGGGATCGCACCGCCGGGGGCCGGCTGTTCGGTGACATCGATGATCGGCTCGCCGGTGCGACGGTCGAGTACATAGATGTCGCCCTGCTTGGTCGGGCCGATCAGGGCCGGAACCTGGGTTCCGTCCGCCTTGGTCAGGTCCATCAGCACCGGCTGGGCCGGCACGTCCATGTCCCAGAGGTCATGATGCACGGTCTGGCGCACCCAGCGATCGGCACCGGTGTTGATATCGAGTGCGACGATGGAGGAGGAGTATTTCTCGACGCTTTCCGAGCGGTTCATGCCGAGCTGGTCGGGCACCTGGTTGCCGAGCGGAATATAGACGAGCCCAAGAGCCTCGTCATAGCTGAAGACGGACCAGCTGTTGGGCGAATTGGTCGTATAGCTCTGACCGTCCGGCAAAGGCGCCGTCTGCGTCGGGTTGCCCGAATCCCAGTTCCACACCAGGGCACCGGTCTTCACGTCGAAGGCTCGGATGACGCCGGACTGCGAATGGGTGGAGTAGTTGTCGTTGACGGCACCGCCGATGATGATCTTGCCGCCGACGATGACCGGCGGTGAGGTCGAATAATAATAGCCAGCCGGATTATATTGCATGCCGGCCTGCAGATGCAGCGTACCCTGGTCTGCAAAATCCGTGCACACTTCGCCATTCTTCGCATCGAGAGCGATGAGGCGGGCATCCGATGTCGGCAGGTAGACGCGCGTGGCGCAGGCAGCATCCGGCGCTGCGGCCGGATCCGCATAATAGGTCACGCCGCGGCATGTCTGGTGCTGGCGGTCAGGGTTGAGACCGGAATTGCTGTCATACTTCCACTGCTGCTTGCCTGTGGTCGCGTCGATGGCGATTGCCCAATTGTGCGGCGTGCAGACAAAAAGCGAGTTTCCAACCTTGAGCGGCGTCACCTGATAGGTGGTTTCACCCACATCCTGCGGAAGTTTGACGTCGCCCGTCTGGAAACGCCAGACTTCCTGCAGATTGGAAACGTTTTCGACATTCACCTGATCGAGCGGCGAATAACGCTGGCCATAAGGCGTGCGGCCATACTGGTGCCATTCGCCTGGCGGCACATCGCCCCCGAGGTTTGGCGCGGCAGCCACCTGCTCTTCCGGCAGATTTCCATGTGTGTCCGTTGTATCGATCACCATCGAAAGGACGGCAATGACGATCGCCAGCGTCACCGACGCGGCAAGCGGTCCCGCACTTGCGCCATAACGGAAGCCGGTTGTCGGGCTCCTGAAGCCAAGCGGCCTGCGGATCCACGGCATCAGCAACCAGATGCCGAGCACGATGATGACGCCGCCCCGCGGCCCAAGCTGCCACCAGTCGAAGCCAACCTCCCACAGCGACCAGCCGAGCGATCCGAGAATGATCAGCGAATAAAGCCAGAGCGCTGCCGCGCGGCGCAGGAACAGCAGGATGGCGGTGAGGAGAAAAGCAATGCCGGTGATGAGGTAATAGGCGCTTCCGCCCAGCATCAAAAGCTGGGCGCCACCGGCCGCCAAAGCAATCCCGATCAAAGAGAACAGGACCGCTGTGATCGTAACGGACATATCGAAAATCCCAAAAAAATCGTGTGCAGGGAGTACGGCGCAAAGCCGTAACCGCCCGGACAACTGCACACGGACAAAAAGGTTCCAGGTTTTGCCCGAAACTTGCCATAATGGGATTTGCGCCGCCGCCGGCTGAACGGGACGGTCAGTCCTCGCCCAGCTCCTGCAGGATCTGGTGACGGGCGCGGTTGAGGCGGCTTTTGACCGTTCCGATCGCGCAGTCACAGATTTCTGCGGCCGATTCATAACTTTCGCCAAGGATGGCCACGAGCGTCAGGACCTCACGGTAATGCGGCGGAAGCTTTGCCAGTGCCTTTTGCACCTCGCGAGCCCTTGCCTGGATTTCCTGCGTCGCCTCCATCGGCGTATCGCCAGACACGCATTCCTCCAGCCCCGGCGCTTCGCGGCCGAGCACCTTGGCGCGGGTATAAAATGTGTTGCGCATGATCGTGAAGAGCCAGGACTTCAACTTGGTTCCCGGCTCGAACTTGTCGAGGTTCCCCAAGGCCTTCATCAGGGTTTCCTGCACCAGATCATCCGCATCGGACGAATTGCGGCAAAAGGTGCGGGCAAACGCGCGGAGAGCGGGGATGAGTCTGACAATGTCTGCGCGGGCAGGATCGCGACTCAACTGTGATTCGGACACCGTTGCAAACCTCTCCAGTATCGGTGGTGGGATCGAGGTGGCAAACGTCGGTTACGTCTATTTGGTTCCGCTTGAATATGTCGATCTGCAGTTGTCCTCCCAGGGGGTGCGATCCGCCGCGTTGCGGAACAAACTCAGGACAGTTTTCGTTCTTTGCCCAACAAACGAAACCGGAAAGGGTTACATCATGAGCATCGTTGGCACGCAGGTGATTGCAGAAGGTGGCGGCAAGGCCGGTTATACCGTCGAATTCGTCGAAGAGGATGGTAATGTGGTGTCCGTCAGCCTGCGCTCGAACACATCCGAGCTGACGCGCGGCAATGCCATTGTAAAGGCAAAGGAATTTCTCGGCCGTATTGTCTCGCAGGGCGAACTGTCGGATGAGATGGTGGAGGCGGCACCGGCACAGGAAGCAGCCCGCCCTGGCACGCAGCGGCCGCTGGAATCCGATCGCCACAACGGGCAGGACATCGAAAAGCAGCTGAATGAAGGGCTTGAAGACAGCTTTCCGGCAAGCGATCCGGTCTCGGCCACCATCACCTCGATCCCCGGCCGCAGCTGAATAAAAAACTGATCGATAAGTCACGCCCGGCTGCAGATCGTGCAGCCGGGCGTTGCTTTGCGTGCCGTGCCCATTGACAAGCGGGACCTTTCCGCGCTTTCCAGTAGTTTAGAAGGTGCTGCCGTAAGACGGGAACGTGCGCAGCAGCCGATTGGGACAGGCAAAGGCTCCGCCGAGAGGTCGGGATGACGAGAAATTCGGGTAAGATGGCCGGCGGAAAAACAGTTCTGGGAACCAAAGTCAGCGACAAGGTTGCCGATCTCCTCGTCGAGATCGAAAAGGAACCTGTGCCGGACCGGCTGCTTGATCTGGCGCGTCAGCTACAAAAAGCCCTGAACGACAAGCTTGACGCCCAGGACTGATCGACGCCTTATCTGCGGGCGCGCGCCTTTTCAGTCGACCTGGACAGGCAGGATGGTATCGACACGCACAACGCCATCGACAACTTCGCGCGGACCCTCGGGCGAAAACCGCCCCGACAGATCCTCGATCACCGTATAAAGCTTCTCATTGCGAAATGCGCTTGCCATGTTCGTTGAATTTCCTTCAGCCGGGCTCGCATCGATTTCCGTAAAATCAAGCTCTGCATCCGTTGCCACCAGCCGGGCATCGCCGACGGTCAGTGCGCGCACCACCACTTCCCCTTGCGGCGGACGTCCCATCCATTGTGGATCATCGAGGGGGGCGCTTGGCACCAGCCGATAGATTTTCATCGCCTGCGACATGGGAATTCCTCCTTGGTTTTCTAACCCACAAAACGTCCTCGCCTTTCCTTCGTTCCGGCCCTCTGCGGCCGGAACTTTGGCAGCGCCGTGCGGTTGCGGCAGTCGCATGCCCAAGACAGGAGGACATGATGCAAGATCGCGGCAACTGTTATCATCTGTGTGTCGACATGCAGCGGCTGTTTGCAGAAGATACGCCCTGGCATATCGAATGGATGGAAAAGGTGCGCGAGCCGGTAGCACGGCTTGCGCAGGCCCACCCCGAGCGCACGATCTTTACCCGCTTCGTGCCGCCGCACACACCAAACGAGGCCAGTGGTCAATGGCGAGCCTATTTCGACAAATGGTCTAACATGACTCGCAATGCGCTTGGCGAGGAACTGATCGACATCCTACCGGAACTGAAGGTGCTGGTGCCGCCAGCGGTGGTGTTCGACAAGCCGATCTATTCGCCTTGGCTCGATGGACGGCTGAACCATTACCTCAGCGACAAGAAGGCAACCACACTGGTTATTTCCGGCGGAGAAACCGATGTCTGCGTACTGGCAGCGGTGCTGGGTGCAGTCGATCTCGGTTACCGCGTTGTGCTGGTAAAGGATGCGATCTGCAGTACGTCGGACCGCACCCACAACGATTCCCTGGAACTCTATGCCTCGCGCTTTTCCGTACAGCTCAACCTGATGACGACGGACGAGATTCTGGCCTGGTGGCGATGAACTATCGCCGGCAGGCCGGCATACAGCCGCAAACCGGAACAAACCTTTTTGCTGCCGGTTGTTCTCCATGAGCAAGGTGTCACACCATGAAACGGAGGAGACTGCGATGCGCCATGAACCGACAAGCTCCGGCAAACCCGGCGAAATTTCTCAAAAACCCCGCTGGGAGGGCCCGGCTGAAACGCGCCCGAGCGGCTATGAACAAGGCGAGGCCAATATCTTTGCCGACGACCCGGTGGCCGACAAAAAACGCAATGCCGATGATTATCCTGAAGACGACCTCGCCGACGAGGAACGGGCAAAACAGGAGATGGAGGCGAAGCGTCCATGATCGACAATATCTGGTTTTTTGCCGTGGCCTTGGGACCGGTCCTGCTCGGTGCTGCCATCGTTTATGCGATGATGCGCCGGCGCCGGCTCAGCCGCGTGGAGGAGGCGCGCCAAAAGAGCGCCACGCGTGATCTCTACGACAAGCCGATGGCGCGCACAGAATAAGATTTGCGGCACGGAACATTGTCACTGCCGTGCGGTTAGACCAATGCGCCTCGAGCGCCACGATATTCCCCCACAGACGAGGAGACACCCACCATGGCGACCAAGACCCTTGAGGATCTGTTTTACGAGACCCTGAAAGACATTTATTATGCCGAGCGCAAGATTTCCAAGGCGCTGCCGAAAATGGCCCGCGGCGCCCAGGATGCCAAGCTGAAGCAGGCTTTCCTGACGCACAAGGACGAAACCGACGGTCAGATCGAACGCCTTCAGCAGGTCTTTGAACTGATTGGCAAACGCGCGCGCGGCAAGACCTGCGCGGCCATCGAAGGCATTATCGAAGAAGGCGAGGAAATCCTTGAAGAATTCAAGGGCACGCCGGCACTGGACGCTGGTCTTCTGGCGGCCGCACAGGCAGTCGAGCACTATGAGATCAGCCGCTACGGCACGCTCGTTGCCTGGGCAAAGCAGCTGGGCCTGAAGGATGCGGTTACGCTTCTTGAAGAGACGCTTGCCGAAGAAAGCAAGACGGACGAGACGCTGACGGCGCTTGCCGACAGCGCGGTCAACATGGCGGCCAAGAAGGCCGCCTGACGATCGGCATGCGGCTTGCCGGATCGGTGAGCCGCATGGCAGTTTTCGCACGGTGCGAAAAGCGAGAAGCCCGCCAACCATTCACGGTTCGCGGGCTTTTTAGTAGGTTCGGGTCGACGGGCGCGCTGCGTGCGCCGCAGTCTGATCGTCAGAGGGAATGCATCGGCGGCTGCGGCATCACCTTGATCATCTCGCCGCTCACCTCCTGCCGGCGAAAGATGGGGCGGCGCAGCGTTTCCAGTTCGCGCTCCGCATGGCTTTTGGCCGCTTTCAGCGCCAGACCGTAGGACGGATAGGAAGCGGAGCGCTTTCCATCCAGCACATAGATCCAGCCGGTGGCATGGGGAATGATATCGAAACATTTTTCCATGGAACGGGCCCTCCTCGCCCGTCGTTTAAACCGGAAGGCGATCATAAAGTTCCCGGCGCGTTTAAAAAAAATTCGACACTCCATGGCTTGCCAGCGGCCGTTGCAGCGCACAAAATCCAATTGCGCCGGAACTTTTTGAGGCAAAGCGCGTTTCGATGCTCGGGCTAATGGAGACGAAGATGGCGGACTCAGAAGAGTGGATCAGACACCGCGCCTACGCATTGTGGGAAGAAGACGGTTATGCACATGGCAAGGATAGTGCGCATTGGGAACAGGCGCGCCGGGAATATGAAGCGCTGAGTGCTTCGGGCAAGACACCCGACACGGCGGACGCCTCTAAACCCATGGCGGTTGAGCCCGCTCCGAACGATCCGGTCATCGACACGGCACCGGCCAAACCAAAGCCAAAGGCCGCCGCAAAGCCTGTGGCCGCGCCGGCCAGGAAGCGTTCGACAAAAAAGACCGGCCTCTGACACGGCTTGCCGACAGGATCCCTGGCGGATTTTGCCCGGCGTGATGCGCTCACGCGCTTCCAACAGACCAAACGAGCGATCCCCGCTCTCTCAGAACCACCCCTTGCGCCGTGGAGATCTTCACGGCGCCTCGTGATTTTTCGTGTTTTTTGGACATGCCATGCAGGCCGAGCTTCCCGCCCTCCTGATTTCCTCTGACGGATGGAACACCCTTCGTGGCCGGCGCGTTTGCCACCACACAACCACAGGCGCGCGCAGGATTTCGCCATGATGAATGCTCCCGTAAGCTTTGACGACCGCCGTGTTCGGCGTGGCCGGGACCGGACATCCGAGGCGGACGCGCCAGAGAGGGACAGGCCACATATGAACGTTCTATCGGTAACATCGGAGCTATTCCCCCTGATCAAGACGGGTGGTCTGGCCGACGTGACCGGCTCGCTTCCCAAGGCCCTGCGATCCTGCGGCGTGTCGACGTCGACCCTTGTACCCGGTTATCCTGTCGTGATGGATAAGATCGAGGGTGCGGTTCCGCTCTTTGCCTTCGATGATCTTCTGGGCGAACCGGCCCGTCTTCTCCACGCTCATATCGATGACCTCGATCTTTTCGTGCTGGATGCGCCATCGCTGTTTGACCGCCCGGGCGGGCCTTATGTCGATGAAGCCGGCAGGGACCACGCGGACAACTGGAAGCGCTTTGCAGCCCTGTCACGGGCAGCCGCTGAAATTGCCAATGGCGCCCTGCCCGCCTGGAAGCCCGATCTGGTGCATACCCATGACTGGCAGGCAGCGCTGACCTCCGTCTACATGCGCGAGATGGGTTGCACCCTGCCGGTGGTTCTCACCATCCATAACCTTGCATTCCAGGGCCAGTACGGCGTCGACCGCCTGCCGGCCATCGGCCTGCCGCGCAGCACCTACACGACGCAGTGCCTCGAATATTTCGGCGATATCAGCTACCTCAAGGGCGGACTGCAGACCTCGGATGCGATTACCACGGTCA
Organism: Neorhizobium sp. PAMB6716; assembly: GCF_058242805.1. Taxonomy (NCBI): domain Bacteria; kingdom Pseudomonadati; phylum Pseudomonadota; class Alphaproteobacteria; order Hyphomicrobiales; family Rhizobiaceae; genus Neorhizobium; species Neorhizobium sp. PAMB6716. Next base: position 167,160 of record NZ_CM177835.1, on the reverse strand, counting down.
GCCCCACCTATGCTCGGGAAATCCTCACCCCGCGCTTCGGCATGGGGCTGGATGGCGTTTTGAACGAACGGGTCATGGCGCTTCGCGGCATTGTCAACGGCATCGATCTTGACGTGTGGAACCCCTCCACCGACACCTATCTGCCGCGCAATTACGATGCGACGAGTTTGAAGCGCAAGCGCGAGAACCGTGCGGTGCTTCTGGAGCGCTTCGGCCTTGAGCAGGGCGACGGCCCGGTTTTTTCAGCCGTCACCCGTCTCACCTGGCAAAAGGGCATGGACATGCTGGCCGATACCGCCGACGAAATCATCCATAACGGCGGCAAGCTGATCGTGTTCGGCAAAGGCGACCGTGAGATCGAGGACGCGCTTCGGGCAACTGCCGCTCGTTTTCCCGGACGCATGGCCGTGCATGTCGGTTATGACGAGCCAACGGCCCACCTCATCCATGGCGGTTCGGATGCGATCGTGCAGCCGTCTCGCTTCGAGCCATGCGGGCTGACGCAGCTTTACGCGTTGCGTTATGGTTGCGTGCCCGTGGTGTCGCGCACCGGCGGCCTGTCGGAAACCATCATCGATGCCAATGATGCGGCGGTCTCTGCGCGCGTGGCCACCGGCTTCCAGTTTCATCCTGTCAACACCGATGGCCTGCGCCTGGCGCTTCGTCGCGCGCTTGACACCTATTCCGACACGCGCAGTTGGGCACGCCTGCAGAACCAGGGCATGAAGACCCGTTTTTCCTGGGAACGCAGTGCCGAAAAATATGCCGCGATCTACGCCAACCTCGTCGGCAAACGCGCCGATGGCGGCTTGCGCCGCATGGGTGGCTGATCGAGAAGAAGCCGGTCGCGGCTTTTGAGCGACCGGCTCTTTCTCGCGCCCTTCGCCGCTCTTGCCAACGCGCCGGTCTTCTCCTTCCAATCCATAATCAGCGGCCCGAAGCATAGGCTTTCGGGCCGCTTTTGCGTCGGCGCCGCTTTGGAAACCAAGGCAGAGAAAGGCTGTTGCTTCACCGCCAAGCCACTGTTTTTTCAGCCACGGCCGGGGGCTCGCTCGGCGTTACCTTTTGGGGATGACGTCTGGTTGCCGATCAGCAAAAAAACAACAGCATGGTCTTCGCGCCGGTCTTCACAATGCAAAAAGGCCGGCAAACGGGTTGCCGGCCTTCTCGTTTTATCTGTCGTCTGAACCGTCAGCCCCGGCGGAACACCGCAAGGCTGCGGCCTTCCAGTTCGAAATCCTCGTCCTGGTCGATCTCCTGACCGCGCACTGTTGGATCGGCTGTGGTGAGTTCAAGGATCCAGCGGCCCTTGTTGAGCGGCGGGATCTTGAACGGCACCGTGCCTTCGAACGGGTTGAACAACATCAGCGCATCCGACCAGATGCCCTTCTGGCCCTCCAGATCACGGCGGCCGAGATGAAGGCCAAGCGTCGTGCCCTCCAGCCACTGTTCCGGCTGCTGATAACCGCCGCCGGCGTTGAACCAGTTCACTTCCATGCCGTCGCGCCAGTTTTCGCGGCGAAACAGCGGCTGCTTCTGGCGAAGGGCAATAACGTGGCGGGTGAAGTTGCGCAGCGCCTCATTGGTTTCCGGCAGGCCTTCCCACTGAACCCACGAGATTTCACTATCCTGGCAGTAGCCGTTATTGTTGCCCATCTGGCTGCGGCCGAACTCGTCGCCGGCAAGCAGCATCGGCGTGCCGTGCGACAGAAACAGAGTGGCGAGGAAGTTGCGCTTCTGGCGCTCGCGCACCGCATTGATACCATCGTCTTCGGTCGGGCCTTCGGCGCCATAGTTGTAGCTGCGGTTGTCGTTATGGCCGTCGTTATTGTCTTCGCCGTTATCGTCGTTGTGTTTCTCGTTGTAGGACACCATGTCGTTCAGCGTAAAACCGTCATGGGCGGCGAGGAAGTTGACGCTGGACCACGGGCGACGGCCGCGCTGGTCGTAGATGTCGCCGGAGCCGAGCAGGCGTGCGGCAAAATCCGGCGCCGTATTCTGGTCGCCCTTCCAGTATTCGCGGGTCGTGTCGCGGTATTTGTCGTTCCATTCGGCCCAGCCGGGCGGGAAACCGCCGACCTGGTAACCGCCAGGGCCGATATCCCAGGGCTCGCCGATCAGCTTGACCTTGGAGAGCGTCGGGCACTGGGTGATGGCATCAAAGAAGCCGCCGCGCTCGTCGAAACCTTCCGGTTCACGGCCGAGAATGGTTCCGAGATCGAAGCGGAAACCGTCCACATGCATGTGGTCAACCCAGTAACGCAGCGAATCCATCACCATCTGCAACACGCGCGGATGGGAGGTATTCACGGTATTTCCGGTGCCGGTATCGTTGATATAATACCGGTGATTGTCCGGCAGCGTGCGGTAATAGGAAAAATTGTCGATGCCCTTGAAGGAGAGCGTCGGTCCAAGCTCATTGCCTTCGGCGGTGTGGTTATAGACCACGTCGAGGATCACCTCGATGCCGGCATCATGGAAGGACCGCACCATGTCGCGGAAACCCTGAATACCCTTTGGCCCGTAATAACGCGAGGCGGGCGCGAAAAAGCCGATGGTGTTATAGCCCCAGAAATTGTGCAGCCCCTTGTCGAGGAGGTGCTGGTCGTCGGGGAACTCGTGGACCGGCATCAGCTCGACGGAGGTGATGCCGAGGCTCTTGATGTAATCGACGGTGGCCTTGTGGCCCATGCCTTCGAATGTACCGCGCTGGTTTTCCGGGATGGCTGGGTTGAGCTTGGTAAAGCCCTTGACGTGGGTTTCATAAACGATGGTGGCGGGCCAGGAAATGTTCGGCCGACTGTCGCCGCTCCAGTCGAAAGCGAAGGGATCGATGACCCGGCATTTCGGCGTATACGGCGCGCTGTCGCGCTCGTCGAAGGTCAGGTCCTTGTCTTCGGCCAAGAGGTCATAAGCAAAATGTGCGTCGTTCCAGTCGAAATTGCCGACAAGTTCGCGGGCATAAGGGTCGATGAGCAGTTTGTTGGCGTTGAAGCGGTGGCCGTTTTCGGGATCGAACGGGCCATGCACGCGGTAGGCATAAAGCTGGCCGGGTTTCACGCCCGGCAAATAGACGTGCCAGATCTCGTTGGTGTATTCCGGAAGCGTGATGCGCGCGATCTCGGTCTTGCCGGAGGGATCGAACAGGCAAAGCTCGATGCGTTCCGCATGGGCGGAGAAAATGGCAAAGTTCGTGCCATTGCCGTCGTAAGTGGCGCCAAGTTCCGCCCAGGAACCCGCTTCCACCGTAAAATCAGTTGTTTTCATATCCATTGCCGCACCTTCTGTCGCTGTGCGCACACAAAGCGCGAGGGACCATTTCGTTCCCGCACTGCGACAAGATCCGTCTTAATCCGCCTCAACGCGGCGGTTTCTGCCCATCTGTGGGAACGGTCCCGCCGGTCCCGCTCTGCGGTGTCGGATCGCGATCGGCCGGAGCGGTATTGCCATCAAGCTGGTTTGCCGCCGGCGGCGACGTGTCGGCGGGTGTCGTGTTCTGTTCCTCGGCCGGGCCGCAGGAGGACAGGGCGGCTATCAGGATGGTGCATCCGGCCAGCAGCAGCATTTTCATCGTGGCACCTTGTCTGTCAGGCCCGCTCATCTGTCTGACGACAACGGCGGGCGGTGAAAAATTTCACGGATGCCGGTAACCTTTTGCGCCTGTCGATGTTCCCCCTTTGAAAGAAGGGCGCAGAACGTGCGCCGTAATCAGCAGGAGGAAAATAACGATGATGTCGCAGTCCGCAGAAGAGATGGAAGGCCGCCTCAACGCCCATCGGGAACTGATGATCGATTTTATCGCCGCCCTTCTCGGCGGCGACCAGAGCCTTCAACAATTCGCACGGCGGCTGTCTGAGGATGCAAGCTTCAAGGATCACGAAGAGGATCCGGGTGCGGTTCCGGGCGAAGGTTTTGCCATCGCAAATATGGCAGCCGACGAGATCCGCTCCATTCTGGAAGCCGCCCGCGCCCGCGCAAAAGCCGAGCGCCGCATGGCATGACGCGAGGCAGAAATTGCCGACTGTCATTTTTCTGACAGCTTCTGCACACATTATTCACACCTGTGGCAATTGTGTGGAACCAGTCAGCTGCAAGCCCGTTCTGGAGCCACAGACAGTAGGGAGATGCATCATGCCGCGTGAATGGCTGGAAGCTGCAAGTGTCGTACTTGCCATTGCAACATGTTACATGCTGATCGTGCCGGTCTGATCATGAGTTTGCTGCGCCTCAACGGTTGACGTCGCGCGCGGCAAAATAAGCGGCCAGATCCTCCACATCCTTGTCCGTCAGGTCATTGGCGGCGCGCGCCATCAGATGGTGAAACTGCGTGCCGCCACGATGTCCATCACGGAACAGGCGAAGCTGACGTGCCAGATATGGCGCGCTCTGTCCCGAAAGGCTCGGATAGAGCGGATTGCCATCCGGCTTTTCGTGACAGCTGAGGCAGGCGGGAATGCGGTCCTCTGGACGTCCTGCTCTCGCAAGCTTTTCCCCATCCGCGATATTGCCGCCGTTCGGATTTCTCTCGTCCGCCGCAATGGCCTTGCGCGGCAGCGCCGAATAATAGGCGGAAAGGCCTGCCACCTGATCGGCGTTGAGGCCGTTGACGGCCGTCTGCATGACGCCGCTTGCGCGGTCGCCCTTGAGGTAGGCGCTAAGACTTTCCCTCAGATACTCCGGCGATTGTCCCGCAAGGCTCGGGATCAGGCTTCTGCCATTCAGGCGTTGCTCGTCATGGCAGGATTGGCAGCCGAGCGCTGTCACCTCTCCAGATTGTGTGGCAAGCCCGGCAAGTGCGCGATAGTCATCCGCGCTCATCCCCGGCAGCTTGCGCAGGAACGCCACCATGGACCAGACCTCGTCCTCGCGATGTTCGGCAGGCCAGGCGGGCATTCCGGTGAAACGCACGCCCTTCTCGACGATGTGAAACAGTTCCGCATTCGTCCATGTGGGCACGCGGGGTTTCAGGTCCGGCGGCACCGGCAACATGCCGAAGACAACGGCGGAGCGCTCGCGCGCCGGCGAACCGTGACACATGGCACAGCCCGCCTCGTAATGCCCGGCTGCCAGTTTGAGCATTTCGGGATTGTCGAAAGGCGGTACTTCCGTTGAAATAGAGGCGGTGCGCACCGAACTTTGCATCGACCAGTGCAAAAACCAGTCGGTGATTGCCCAGTGGCCACTTCTCGCGCCGATGCTGACAAGGCCGGACCAGGCAACGAAGAGGCCGAGGATAGGCGCAGCAACGAGGGCTGCGATCAGGTATTTCCAGCGGATAAACATCAGCCCTCCCTTATGCCAGATGGCGATGGTGCATTAAGCGTTCGGGCCAGAAGCGTAACGCCGCCGGCAAGATAAACGGCCGCGCCCACCATCAGCATGATGACGCCGCCGACCTGCTGGTCTTCGCCAGCCGAAAGGGTCGTGCCGAAACAGGTGACAAAGCCATCGCCGTAGAGCGGGCGCGGCGACAGCGCCAGAAGCGCGCCGAGCAAGGTCATGTGCATGGTGGTGAACAAAAGGCCGAGCGTGCCGCCAAGCCGGCGTTCATCCCGCGCCTCTCCCGAACCGCCAAAACAGGAGAGAAAGAGAATGAGACCGGCGATTAGGAAACACGCCTGCTCCGCCACGCGAAACACAACCGAGCTTTCCGACAGGGCCCGCAGTGCCGGCAGGTGCCAGCCCCAAACGACAATGAGTTCGATGAGCGAGGCCGTCAGCGGCGTTAGGATGCGGCTTGTTGCGACACGATCATAACGCGAGCCGGAGATGGAAAGCGCCAGAAGCGGAGCAGCACCGGCCACCACGGCCATATGGGTGATCATGTGGACCGAAAACGAGGCAGCATTTTCAAGGACGAGAAGTGTCCAGGCGGCGCACAGCACCAGAAGGCCGCAGCCAAACATCACGCGTTTTGTTGTCGTGCTCATGTCTGGCACTCCGCCAGGATGATCAGCGGGATTGCGGTGTAGACGACGGCGACGAAGCTGAGGCCGGACAGAAGCAGCGTCGCAAAGCCCTGGAACAGGCGTCGATCCTTGCCCGTGGGTTCGTCATGCGGGGGGTCGCCGGAGCCAAATCCCCATTGGCGCCAGGCGAGGTAACCGGCAAACACGATGAAGGCGAGCGCAAGAAGCGTGAAGGCGACGAGACCCCAGCGGAAATCATTGAAGCTGAGGCCGTAGATGCCCGGTTTGGCGCAATAAATCGCCATCACGACATAACAGATGACGAAATGCAGCGCCCAGACGATGGGGGCGGTAAACAGGGTCCAGAGCGTTTCGACTTCGCGGGGGATGACGCTTTTCATGACACCCTCATCTCAGGCTCGGGAAGAGGCCGATGGTGGCAAAGGTGCCGACCGCCGTTGCCAGCATGAAGTGCCAGTAGAGCACGACATTGCGCAGATCCTGATCGTAGGTGCCGGTGAGGCGCCCGGCAAAACTGCGCGCCAGGCAATAGGCCTGCATCACGATGGCGACGGCTGCATGGGCGGATGTCCAGCAGACGAGCACCCAGACAATGGCCGGATAGACGTGCCGTGTCGGCTCCATGGCATGGCTATATGGTCCCATGAAGCCGGCGGCGGTTCCACCAAGGGTCAGCGCCAGCGCCAGAACCAGCAGAAGGCGAGTGGCGGCGGTCCGGTCGCGGTCGTTTACAAAACGCGCCGCCATCATCGCAAGCCAGGCGGCGATGAAGAGTCCAGCAGCGATGAGCGGCCATGTCATACCAGGACCTGCGGCTCCTGCCGTAAAGTCGTCATGAATGGTCCAGTAGAAGAAATAACCGAAGAGGAGGCTCGCAAAGGCCGTGCCGTCTCCGACCATGGTGATGAACATCGCCCACCAGCCGACGGAAGCAGGACCGGAGACGTAAAGCGGAAAGCTCTGCCCCATGCCGGCTTGCCGGTTTTCCGTCTCGGGGATCTGCGCCGTTCCCGTCCACAGCCAATAGAGAATGGAGATCAGCGTGCCGATGGCGCAGAGGATCGTGATCCACCACCATTCATAAGTCAGCGCGATGAACACACCGCCGAGCATGAAGGCGGCCACCATCGTGACATGCGAGGAACCTCCGACGCGCAGCACCTGCAGCGGCTTGCCATCGAGAACGGAGGTGACGAGGGTTTCGCGGTGACCAGTTTCGGCGTCCGGCAGGTAGAAACGCCCTTCGGCAATGTACTGGCGCAGATCCGGCTGATCCCAGAGGGGATAACGGCTGTTGACGACGGGAATGGAGCGATACCCCCAGTTCTCGTCCTTTTCGTTGAGCCACTCCATCGTGCCGGCATTCCATGGATTGTCCGGCGAGACGGGGACGTTGCGCTTCGGCCTCAGCACATCGATCACGACAAGGGCAAAACCTGCGGCAAACACGAAGGCGCCGATCGTCGAGATAAGGTTGAACCAGTCCCAGCCCATGTCTTCCGGATAGGTATAGACACGGCGCGGCATGCCGCGAAGGCCTGCAAAATGCATCGGGAAAAACGCGGTGTTAAAGCCGACGAACATCAGCCAGAAGGCGATCTTGCCAAGGCGATCAGAGAGTTTCTTGCCGGAAAAGAACGGATAGAAATAATAGATGCCGGCCGTCACCGGAAACAGCATGCCGCCGATCAGCACGTAATGCAGATGGGCGACAATGAAATAGGTGTCATGCGCCTGCCAGTCGAACGGCACCAGCGCCACCATGACGCCGGTGAGACCCCCGATGATGAAGATGGCAAGCCCGCCGGCGCCAAACAGCATGGGCGTTGAAAAGATCACCCGGCCGGCCAGCATTGTCGCGATGAACACGAAGATCTGCACGCCCGTCGGAATGACCACCGCCTCGGAGGCCGCAGAAAAGAAGGCAAGCGAGATCTGCGGCAGGCCGGTGGTGAACATGTGGTGCACCCAGAGCCCGAAACTGAGGAACCCGGTGCCCACGGCCGCCAGCACGATCCAGGAATAACCGACGATCGGCCTCTGGGAAAAGGTCGGCACGATCATCGCCATCAGCGCAATCGCCGGCAGGAAGATGATGTAGACCTCCGGGTGCCCAAAGATCCAGAACAGGTGCTGCCAGAGCAGCGGATCGCCGCCGCGGGCCGCATCGAAGAAGGGCCAGTCGAACATGCGCTGCATTTCAAACAGCAGGTCGCCGGCAATCAGCGGCGGGAAGGCAAAGAGGATCATGCCCGCCACGACCAGCAGATACCAGGCAAACAGCGGCATCATGTTGATCCGCATGCCCGGTGCCCGGCATTTCATGATGCCAACGATGAGTTCCACGGCAGCCGCAATGGAAGCAACCTCGATGAAGGAGAGGCCGAGCAGCCAGATATCGGCGCCGATGCCGGACTGTTCCTTGTCGGTGGCAAGCGGCGGATACATGAACCAGCCGCTGTTGGGCGCGGCATTAAAAAAGATCGAGCCGCAGACGAAGACGCCGCCGATGAAAAAGCTCCAATAGCCGAAGGCCGACAGGCGCGGAAACGGCAGCTCGCGTGAGCCGAGCATGGAGGGCAGGATAAAGATCGCCACCGCCTCGAAGATCGGCACGGCAAACAGGAACATCATCACCGTGCCATGCAGCGTAAAGGCCTGATTGAAAAATTCGGCCGATACGAGATCGTTATTGGGCACCGCCAGTTGCAGGCGGATCAGAAGCGCCAGCAGGCCGGCAAACAGCATGAACAGGAAGGCTGTACAGCCATACCACAGGCCGATCTGGCTGTTGTTGACCGAGGTCCAGTAACGCCAGCCTGAAGGCGTGCGCCAGACATCCCGCAGGCGCTTTTCCTGCGCGGCGCGCTCCTCCTTCGGCAGCAACGGTCCCAGTTCGACGGTCATTCCAGTCCTTTCAGGTAGAGGGCAATCGCGGCCACATCCGCCTCGGGCAGCATGGCGAAACCCGGCATACGCACGCCGGGCTTGATGGCATCGGGATATTGAATGAAGCGGGCGAGGTTCTCCGGCGTGTTGGGAAGCGTGCCCGCGGCAACCGTCGGGCGTGATCCAAACGCCGTGAGGTTCGGCCCGAGCGCGCCGTCTGCCGGCGTGCCTTCGATGGCATGGCAGGAACCACAGCCGTGGCGCAGGAAAAGATTGAGGCCTCGCGGCTGACCGCTGGAAACCGGCTCGATGCCGGCGACCGGACTTTCCAAAGGCCGGGCAGCCAGCCAGTCGTCAAATGCCTGAGGTTCCATCGCCTGAACCGTAAAGGCCATCAGCGCATGGGCGGTGCCGCAGAATTCGGCGCAGACGCCGCGGTAGGTGCCGGGCCGGGTCGCTTCCAGCTGCAAAGTGTTGGTGCGGCCGGGGATCGCGTCCATCTTGCCGCCAATCGACGGGATCCAGAAGGAATGGATGACGTCCTTCGCTTTCAGCATGAAAAGCACACGCTCGCCGGTCGGCATATGCACTTCATTGGCTGTCTCGCGGATCACGCCGCCGGTGCTGTCGAGATAACGCACACGCCACCAGTATTGCTCGGCCGTGACCTCGATGCGGCGCAAACCCTCCCCCTCGCCGCCGAACCAGGGGCGCATGGCGGGCATCAGCCAGACGGCATAGGCGAGCAGAAAGGCCAGCACGACAACCGGGAAGGCAACGCCGCCGAAAAAGATCACCCGGCTGGCACCGATATCCGACATCGGCTTTTTCTTCAGGCGGCTGGCATAGATTACGGCACCGACAACGATCAGCCAGATCAGGCCACCGCCGGCAACCATGGCCCAGAATAGTGTGGCAACCGCCTCAGCCTCGGAGCCCGCCGGATCGAGTGCTGATTGGACGCCCGTGCAGGACGACAACAACAATCCCGGCAAAAGCACGGCGAGCATGCGCCGACAGCCAACTGGTGATCGATTTGGCCGGCCCCTGCCGGTCAAGCGGTCATCGCACATCCTTGCCCCTGCGGCTGATCTTCCCCAAAATTTGCCGCGTTAAGACGGCAGCGAACAGGGCGGCAACTGTGAAGGGTAGCTTTTGTTCCAGTACGTGCCTTAGTTTTTTATGAGGAACCATCCAGCCCGGGCTGCGGTTTAGAGAGCACAACGGGCCGAAACAGCGGCCTCAACGACAGGCAAGACACTTCGTCTCCGCAAGGACCATCTCGAACCCGGGTTCAGCGGGAACGATCACTGGAGGAAGTGAAATGCGCGACGTTATTGCCAGACTGAATGAACTGATTGGCCGCAAAAGGTCACAATCCGCACCTGACACTGTCCAAAGGGCAGATAACCTTCATGTCGTCATGCCCGACAGTGTCGATATGCCCCTTCCAAGGGCACCGCGAGAGGAAATGCGCGTTCCCGCTTCGATCAACGGGCGCGATCTCTCGACAGGCCGGCTTTAACCGGCACCAAACCATCGAAAGGATAACATCATGACAGATATTACCTCCGCACGAATCCTGATCCTTGCCACCGACGGCTATGAGCGCTCCGAGCTTCGCGTGCCGCTGGAAGAACTGCGCAAGCAGGGCGCCGATGTGAAGATCGCTTCGCTGGAAGCCGGTGAGATCAAGAGCTGGGATGAAAAGAACTGGGGCGACAGCGTTCCTGTGGACCTGCTCGTTACTGACGTGAAGTCCGAGGATTACCACGCGCTTGTCATTCCGGGCGGCCAGATCAACCCGGACATCCTTCGCGCTAATGAGAACGCGGTCAAGGTTGTTCGTGATTTCATCAAGAGCGGCAAGACTGTGGCCGCCATCTGCCACGGCCCTTGGCTGCTGGTGGAAGCCGACGCTCTGCGCGGCCGCAAGGCAACATCCTTTGCCTCCATCAAGACCGACCTGAAGAACGCCGGCGCCTCCTGGGAAGATAAGGAAGTGGTAGTCGATAACGGCATCATCACTTCGCGTTCGCCCAAGGATCTGAAGGCGTTCGTCGCCAAGATCGTTGAGGAAATCGGCGAAGGTCGCCACGATCGCCGCGCGGCCTGATCGGCACCATCACGTAAAAAATTGGCCGCCATGCACTGTAGGGCGGCCTTTTTGTGTGTGCAGATATGCAGAACCGCCAAGATCTGCGGCGGCTCTCACGCCGGTTCGATAACGGTGGCGGTCTTGAGGAAGGACAACATCCGCTGCTCGTCGACGCGCAGGCCGGAAAGCTGGGCATCAGCGCGCACCGGGTTTTCCACGATGGCATCGAGCGGGCTGGCGTCCTCGGCAAGCGACAGGATGAGCGGGTGGATATAGCTGTTGCGGCAGACGGCAGGCGTGTTCTGCAATTCCTCTGACGCTGCCGTCGTCAGCAGCTTGATCTTTATCTTTTCGCCGGCCTGATGCGCCTGACGGGCCGCACTGAACGCTGCCACGCTGCCGCCCCAGGTGCGAAAGGTCTTGGCTGAAATCGGCAGGCCGGAGGCTTCCGCGAGATAGGCGTTCAGGCGTCCGGAATCCACCGCATGCGGCAAGCCGTCCTCATCGGGGAAGGAAAACAACTGGCGTCCCGGCAGATCAGCGATCTCTTCCAGAATACGCTGAAGCCGGGGCTGGCGAATGGTGTGGCGCACGCGTTTGCCGCCCTTGGCGGTGAACTGCAACAGCACCGCGTCATCCGTCAGCTTCATGTGGCGCTTCAGGAGGGTGGTTGCGCCATAGGTCTTGTTTTCCTTGGCATAGGCACGGTTGCCGACGCGGAGGTGCGTTGCATCCATCAGCGCAACCAGGGCTGCGATGACCGCTTCCGGATGATCGAGCCCAGTGCCGAGATCCTTCTGCACGCGCCGGCGGATGCGCGGCAGCGCCTCGCCGAAACGGATCAGCTGGTCGTATTTCAGCTCGCTGCGAAACAGCTGCCACTGCGTGTGATACCGATACTGTTTTCGCCCGCGCGCATCATATCCCGTTGCCTGCAGGTGGCCACGCGGATCCAGACAGATCCAGACATTTTCATAGGCCGGCGGCAGGCCGAGCGACAGGATGCGCTGCTTTTCCGGCCCCTTGCAGACAACCGTCTTGTCCGGCAGCACATAACAGAAGCCGCGCCCCTTGCGCAGCCGGCGAATGCCCGGCTCCGCATCACTGACATAGGTGAGGCCAATGTTGGAAAGCGCCTCGATGGCCGTATCGGTTGTGCTGATGGTGCTGGTGATATCCATAGCCGCCAAACGCCGAAGATCGGCGTTCGTTCCTGCCGCTGGAGCAGAGGCAAGGCGATGTCAGGTGAGCGTATCCTTGTGGATTTCCGCACTGCTGCGCTCAAACAGCCGGCGCGGGCCAACAAGGCTCCAGCGGAAGCCGGTGACGGCGTAATCCACATCCACCTGTCCGTTGAACGAGGCCGCCGCATGGCGCTTGATGATGGTGGTGCCAAAACCGGTTGCGGCCGGCTCCACGACGGGCGGCCCTCCCCTTTCCTGCCAGGTAACCTGCAGACAAGGGTCGTCGGCTTCTCCTGTTACAGGCGTCCAGGACAAGTCGACGCGACCTTCCGGCACCGACAGCGCGCCGTACTTGACCGAATTGGTTGCCAGTTCATGCAGCACGAGGCCAAGATTCTGCACCGCTTCGGCGCGCAGGATAAAATCCTCTCCCGATACTTTGACGCGGGCGCGGGCCTCGGCAAAGGTTTCCAGGTGCAGCGTAACGACGCGGGTCATCGGAACGCCCGCCCATTGCTCCTGCGCCAGCATTTCGATGGATTTTCCAAGCCCGTGCAGGCGTTCTGCGATGGCGCGCTGGAACTCTTCCATGCTGGTGCCGCGCCGCGCCAGCTGCCGCATCATCGCCTGCACCAGCGTCATGATGTTCTTCGTGCGATGCACCAGCTCATGCATGATGAGGTGAACGCGGTCTTCAGCCTCGCTGCGATCAAAGGAGGCATTGGAGAGCGCAATCGCGATCTGATTGGCTTCGGTAATGCGCGTATCGACGGGCGAGACGATTTCGCCACGGCCGATACGGTCTGCCATCGCGGCAATCTGGCGGATGGGAATGCGCAATTGGCGAGCGACGAAATAGGCGACCATCAGCCCGCCGGTCAGGATGAGCAGGCTTCCAAAAATAAGGTAACGGGAGGTGGTGATGATACTGGCCTGTGCCGTGGCAATCGGCCCCCAGACCACCACCTTCCACGACCATTCGGGCAGGCGGGCGTAACCATACATCTGGCGCGGTTCGCCTCCGACATCCTCGATGGTGCCGCTGACACCACTCATCAGCGCCTGCGTGGTTTTTCCAAACGCAGGCGCCTCACCGGCCCAGGCTGTCGTCGAGGTCACTACCCGGTCGTGCTGGTCGAGAACGGCAACGGACCATCCGGCCGGCAGATTTTCTGTACTGATCAGCCGCTGCAGATCCTCGGCGTTCTGGGTGAGGATGAGGGCAGAACCGACCGAGGCGAGTTCCGCAGGCAGGGGCATCAGCACGTTGAACACCCAGCGCTTGGCGTTTGCTCCCACAAAGACGGAGGAGACCTCTATTTTGCGGGATGACAGAACGGAGTGCAGGCCTTCCTTGTTGGCCATTGGCAACAGAGCTTCGCCAAAATCGGTGCGGGTGTTCAGCTTCTGCCCACCATCCGCATCGGCCAGCACGACATAACGCGCGCTGCCGCGCAAACTGCTGCGGGTTCTTTCATGAAAAGCGCGGAGGTCACCGGTCGAAAGTTCCGGCGAGTTTGCGATGAGCCGCAGCGTGGTTGCGGAATCGCGCAGTTCACGCTCGATGGAGCGGGCAATCGCGCGGGCATCCTCCTCCGTATCACTGTTCAGGATATCGCGCTGCTGGGCTTCAAGCCGCAGCATCAGAAACACCACGAAGGCAATCAGAGGCAACGCGATCACGGCTGAGAGCGCGACAAGATAAAAACTGATCGAAGCCGTGGGAAATATCCGCGAAAGCCTGACCATCCCCAATATCAGTCCTGCGAATGCGCCGATTGATGAATTGTGGCTGCCCTCATATGTCCCGCCCCTGCTCGCTCTCCACGCGTTCAACTTGTTCTAGCCGACTTCGCAGCCGGAACCAAGGGATGTTGCCGCAACCGCCGGCGGCGTCCCCCGTTCCGACGATGCGAGCGGATACGTTAGCGGTCCCTGGCCCGCCGGGTCTTCTGACCTATTCAGGTTTTTTCTGGCTGTGTCCCTCTTCATAATGAGGTGACCATTCCTTGCCGATATGCTGGCCCGGCGGCTCCTTGTGCGCCGTTGCATCTTCCGAACCGGTGATGACGGTGGGCTTTGCCGAATCGACTCCGCTTGCCTTTCGGTCGCCCTGGCTTTTGGCAAACTGCCCCTTTGCATCGCCTCGAACGGTTGCCGCATCATTATCCTGGGGAATATCCTTGCGCATTCGCGCCTCCTGTCGTCGGCTTTTCGCGCGCAGCGGTTGCTGCCTGCGGGTGGAGCGTCAACCTGCAGCGATGCCGAAAGTTCCAGCCCGCCCGGAACTGCGGGACTATCTGCCTGCCACGCCCGGCATCGCAGGTTGCATCGGCTGGAGGCATGATTTTGCCGCCGCGTGAAGAGGCGGGAACCGTATGTTCCGCAGGGATAAAAAGTATGATTTATATCCCGTTTGGGTCGGGAGCCCAAAGCAGGAGGACAATCATGACGTTTGAGGAGGCCGGGTGGCCAAAACGGCCAATAGAGGCGCGGGCAGAAGGCAAGGGTGGCGCAAAACCGACACTGCGCACCATTGCCGATCTCACAGGGCTTGCCGTCACCACCGTCTCCCGGGCCCTTGCCGGCGCGCCGCAGATTGCGCTGGAAACGCGTCTCAAGGTGGCGCGGGTGGCAGAAGAAATCGGGTATCTGCCGGATAGTGCCGCCCAGCGCCTGCGCACGGGGCGCACCCATGTCATCAGCCTCATTCTCGATCCGCACGAGGAAATCCTAGGCTATGCCACGTCGATGATCCGGGGGCTGTCTGAGGCCTTTCGCGATACGCCCTATCACCTCGTCATCACCCCGCATTTTTCCGATCGGCCGCAGATCGAGCCGGTGCGCCACATCATTCGAAACCGCACCGCAGATGGGATCATCTTCACCCGAACGGAGCCCGAAGACGAGCGGGTAAAACTGCTGCTGGAGAGTGATTTCCCGTTCATTTGCCACGGCCGCACCGAACTTTTAACGCCGCATCCGTTTGTCGACTACGACAACCATGCCTTTGCCTATAGCGCCAGCCGCCGGCTGATCGAGGCCGGGTGCCGTAAGCTTGCAATCATCCTGCCGCCTGGCCAGTTCACCTTTTCCCGCCATATGCGCGATGGTTTCATGGCCGCCGTCAGCGAGGCGGGCATTGCTTATGAAATCCCTGAAAGCATCACCATAGACAGCCCCTCAGATGCGATCCGCGATTGTTTTTTCGCCTCATTCGGCAAAGAGGACCGCCCCGATGGGGTGATTTGCGGCGGAGAGGTGATTGCCATGGCGGTGATGGCGGCAGCGCATGACCGCAACCTGACGCTTGGCGAGGAGGTTCATGTGGTCGCCAAGCAGACATCCGGCCTGTTCGATCAGGTGAGACCCCGCATTCCCACCATCCGCGAGGATCTCTCAGAGGCGGGCTCAAAGCTTGGCACGCTGCTTCTGGAGCGCATCCTGCGCCAGACGCCCGTTACGCAATTACAGCACCTGCAGACGGTCGCCGAATTTTAAAAAGGCTCCCGTCGCCTGACGACGGGAGCCTGCACACTCAAATGGTCTCAATCCTCGTCCTGGAACACCACCTCGCGCTTGGCCCTGACGCTTGGCAACAGCACGACGATCAGCACGCCGAGTGCAAGCGCCAGAAGCGTGGCGCTGATCGGGCGGGTGACGAAAGTGGAGGGATCGCCGCGCGACAGGATCATGGCGCGCCGCAGGTTTTCCTCCAGCAGGGGCCCCAGCACGAAGCCGAGCAGCAGCGGTGCCGGCTCGCAGCGCAGCTTTACCAGCACGTAACCGATGAAACCGAAGAAGGCGACGGCATAGAGGTCGAAGACGTTGGAATTGACGCTGTAGACCCCGATGGAGCAGAAGGCCATGATGATCGGGAAGAGCACGTAATAGGGGATCGTCAGCAGCTTCACCCAGAGCCCGATGAGCGGCAGGTTCAAGACCACCAGCATCAGGTTGCCGATCCACATGGAGGCGATGATGCCCCAGAACAGCGCCGGCTGTTCGGTCGCCACATTCGGCCCCGGCACGATGCCCTGAATGATCATCGCGCCGATCATCAGCGCCATGACCGGATTGGCGGGAATGCCGAGCGTCAGGAGCGGGATGAACGAGGTCTGCGCGCCGGCATTGTTGGCCGATTCAGGGCCGGCAACACCGGCAATTGCGCCATGGCCAAATTCCTGCGGGTTTTTCGAGACGCGTTTTTCCACCGTATAGGAGGCAAAGGCGGCGAGGATGGCGCCACCGCCGGGCAGGATGCCGAGCGCCGAGCCAATCGCCGTGCCGCGCAGGACCGGGCCAACCATCTGGCGAAAATCGTCGCGCGTCGGCATGAGGCCGCTGACCTTGGAGATCAGCACCGAGCGGGTCTTTTCGTTCTCCAGGTTGCGCAAGATTTCGGCGATGCCGAAGACGCCGACGGCGACTGCCACGAAGTTCAACCCATCGGCATATTCACGGATACCGAGCGTGAAGCGCGGCGTGCCGGAATAGATGTCGGTGCCGACAAGCCCGAGCAGCAGGCCGAGCACGACCATGGCGAGCGCCTTGACGATGGAGCCGGAGGCCAGCGCGATGGAGGAGACGAGACCGACCACCATCAGCGAAAAATATTCGGCAGCGCCGAATTGCAGCGCAATCGAGGTGAGCGGCGGGGCAAAGATGGCAACGAGGAAGGTCGAGACCGTGCCGGCAAAAAACGAGCCGAGCGCTGCAATGGCAAGGGCAGCTCCTGCCCTTCCCTTGCGCGCCATCTGGTAACCATCGATGGCGGTGACCGCAGACGAGCTTTCACCGGGCATGTTGATGAGGATGGCGGTGGTGGAGCCGCCATACTGCGCGCCGTAATAGATACCGGAGAGCATGATCAGCGAGGAGACCGGCTCCAGCTGAAAGGTGATCGGCAACAGCATGGCGATTGTCGCCGTGGCGCCAATACCTGGGAGAACGCCGATCAGCGTGCCGAGCAGCACCCCGATCAGGCAGAAGAACAGGTTGGCAAACGAGGTGGCCGTGGAAAAACCCAGCGCCAGATTGTGAAAGAGTTCCATCGTTGCGTCCTAATAACCGAGCCAGGGACCAAAGCTGCGGAAAGGCAGTCCGAGGCCGTAACTGAAGACGAGCACGGAAAACACCGTGATGGCGGCAGACAGCACAAGCGCCATCAAGGGCTTCATGCGCGATGACGCGAAGGAAGCGATGAAGGCGGCCATGAACAGCGCCGGTACAAAACCGAGCCCGCGCACCGTAAAGCCGAAGACGATTGGCGCCGGCAGGATGAAAATGAGGCCGCGCCAGGCAATGGCGCCGACACCTTCATGCACCGTGCGCAGCGACTGGATGACGATGATGGCCCCCAGCAGAATGAGGGCGCTCGCAAGAACGAGCGGAAAATAACCCGGCCCCATGCGGAAGGCCGTTCCCAACTGAAGCCCCAGCGACTGCAGGGCAAAGAACAGCCCGAGCGCCACGAAGATTGCGCCGCAGAGCGCATTTGTCCGGTCGATTTTTATGGATTTCATGGTGTCCCCAATGATTGGAACCGCGGGCGAGACGATATCCCATCCGGCTGCCGTCACCGTCTCCCCGCCCAAACGGGGAGACGGACATTGCCGCGCCACCTCACGCCCCCACGCGAGGCGGCGCGCCGGCCCGCCTCCCCTTCACAGCCTGCGATCGGAAAAGACGCGACGCGAGAAAAGGGAGAGTGGGCGGTTGTGCCGAAAAAACTTAGTCGGCGTACTGGCCGGCGCCTTCGATGACAGGCTTCCAGCGGGTGATTTCGCTTTCAAGCTTTGCCTTCAGCGCAACGGGCGTCGCGTCACTGGCCGACGAGGGTGCGGTGCCGAGTTCTGCGAAGCGGGCGGCCACATTCGGGTCCTTCAGGGCCACCTGCAGCGCCTTGGAGAGACGTTCCGTCGCCTCTTTCGGCGTACCCTTCGGGGCATAGATGCCGTGCCAGATGCCAACCTCAAAGCCGGCCAAGCCGCCTTCAACCGCCGTCGGCACATCCTTCAGCACGTCGAGGCGCTTGGGCGAAGTCACCGCATAAGCCTTGATGGTGCCGCCCTGGATCTGCTTGGTGGTGTTGGTGGTCTGGTCGCACATGATATCGACCTGACCGCCGAGAAGATCGGTCATTGCAGGCCCCGTGCCCTTGTAGGGAACGGTGACGAGCGGCGTCTGGATGGCGCTCATGAACAGCATGCCGCAGAGATGCGAGGCAGCGCCGATGCCGGCATTGGCAACCGTTACCGTGTCCTTGTTGGCCTTGGCGTATTCGATCAGACCCTTCAGGTCCTTGGCATCCATATCCTTGCGCGACACGATGGTCATCGGCACCTCGGTGACGAGGCCGACATATTCGAACGCGTTCAGCGTGTCATAGGCGAGCTTGCGATAGAGCGTGGCGCTGGTGGCCATGCCGATGTGGTGCAGAAGCAGCGTGTAGCCATCGCCCTCGGCGCTCGCAACGCGGCCGGCGCCGAGCGTTCCGCCGGCACCGCCGACGTTTTCGATGATGATCTGCTGGCCGAGATCCTTCGACATGGCTTCGGCAACCAGACGCGAGACCGTATCCGTGGGGCCACCGGCGGAGAACGGCACGATCATGGTGATCGAACGTTCGGGATAACCGGCCGCCTGAGATACGGTGGACGACAGGGCAAGAGCGGCAAACGCGGTTGCACAAGCGATAGCCTTGGTGATTTTCATCGACATCCTCCTCGAGATGAAATCAGATCAGTTGCCGGGGCTCCTCCTCCAGCAACCAGATGACGCCATCTGCCCCCGCAAAAGATGCCGGCGCAATCAGGCGTGACACGAGGCTGGCGTACAAATTGCGATATCGCAGTGCGTCATGGGTAGAAACCGCTACATCAGCAGTTTTTCATGTGTGGATTTCCACCCATGCGGGTTGCCGGGCCTACTCTTCCCCAAGCTCCAGAAGGCTTTCCGGCGAGAGAAGCTTCTTGTCGAGGCCGTATTTCTGCATCTTTTCGTAGAGCGTCTTGCGGCTGATTCCGAGCTGTTCATAGACCGGGCGAAGCGCCCCACCATGGGCCGCGATGGCGCTGGCGATAATGTTGCGCTCGAAGGCCGACACGCGGTCGGAAAGGCGCCCGCTTTCCGGCTTCACCAGCGCACCGCCATCGCCAGGGCGCATGTCGAGCCCCAGCACCAGCCGGTCGGCAGCATTGCGCAACTCACGCACATTGCCCGGCCAGTCGCGCTGGGCAACGGAAGCCACCACCTCCTGCGGCACCTCCATGTCGTCACGGCCATAACGCGCGCAGGCCTCGCGCACCAGCTGCAGGAAAAGAAGCGGAATATCCGGCCGGCGCTGGGCAAGCGAGGGCACGCGCACGGTTGCGACGTTCAGCCGGTAGAACAGGTCCGCCCGAAAGCGGCCGGCCGCCACCTCCGCCTCCAGATCCACCTTGCTCGTTGCGATGAAACGCACGTCGAGACCCACCGTCTCGTTGGAGCCGAGCCTTGTGATCACCCGCTCCTGCAGCACCCGCAGGAATTTTGCCTGCAGGTCGAACGGCATGGAGCCGATTTCATCGAGCAGGATGGTGCCGCCGCGGCCATGCTCGAACTTTCCAAAGCGCGGACGAAGGGCGCCGGGGAAGGCGCCGGCCTCATGGCCGAACAGTTCGCTTTCAATCAGGTTTTCCGGCAGGGCGGCGCAGTTGATAGCGATGAACGGTTTGTTGGCGCGCGCACTCACATCATGCAGCGCCCGCGCCACCACTTCCTTGCCCGCGCCTGTGTCTCCGATGACGAGCGTATCGGCATCCGTCGCCCCGATGGCGCGGATCTGGTAACGCAGGTCAACCATGCCTTGCGTGCGCCCAGGCAGCCGGCTTTCCAGATCATCCCGCTTGCCGGCAACGGCGCGCAAGCGGCGGTTTTCCAGAACGAGGCCCCGCCGGTCGAGCGCGCGGCGAATGACGCCCGACAGATGCGGCGTGGTGAACGGCTTTTCGATAAAATCATAGGCGCCCTCGCGCATCGCCTTCACCGCCAGCTGAACATCGCCGTGGCCCGTCACCAGGATCACAGGGATTTCCGCATCGAGTTCACGGATCCGCTGCATCAGCGTCATGCCATCAAGGCCGGGCATGCGAATATCGCTCACCACGACGCCATCGAAGGCATAACCGATGAGTTCCAGAACATGATCGGCGCTTGAGAGCGTCTGCACCGAAAGCCCGGATAGCTCCAGCGCCTGCGCGGTGGAGCGGCGCAGTTCTTCTTCATCGTCCACCAGCAAAACCCGCTGCATGCGTCTTCTCTATCCTTCCGCCCGCTCCCCGGCCGATTGCAACCGGATGCGAAAAACCGCCCCGCCCTCGGGGTGATCGCCGGCCTCCAGGCTGCCGCCGAAATCCTTGATGATGTTATAGGAGATGGAAAGGCCAAGTCCCAGCCCCTTGCCGACACCCTTGGTGGTGAAGAAGGGATCGAAGATACGCTCGCGGATTGCGGCCGGCACGCCGGGCCCATGATCCCGAACGGTGATCTCCACAAGGCCATCGTCACGTCTGGCGAAAATCTCGATGCGCCTGTTGTCCAGCCCCTCCACCGCATCGGCGGCATTGGTGATGATGTTGACGAGCACCTGCTGCAGGCGCACGAAACCCGCCTCCACCGCCATGTCCGGCGCCCCAAGATCAAGGACGAGCGTGGCATCCGCGGCCTTCAGGCGGGCGGCAACGATTTCCAGCGTATCGCGGATCACCTCGTCGAGCAGCACGGGGCCGAGCTTTTCATTCGGCTTGCGGGCAAAGTTGCGCAGGTGCCTGGAAATCGAGGCCATGCGGTCGATCAGCGCCGAGATGCGGCGGATATTGTCGTTTGCCTCCACCAGTCGGCCACGCTCGATGAGAACGGCAGCACTATCGGTATAGGTCTTGGCGGCCGCCAGCGGCTGGTTGAACTCGTGCGACAGCGCCGCCGACATCTGGCCGAGACCGGCAAGCTTGCCGGCCTGGATGAGATCGGCCTGCGTCTGGCGCAACTGCTGCTCGGTCAGGCGCCGTTCGGCAATTTCTTCCTCGATGCGCTCGTTGACGCGGGCAAGGTCTGCGGTGCGCTCCACCACACGCCGCTCCAGCTCGCCCTGCGCTTCGGCTTGCAAAAACAGGCGCTCGGCCAGCCGTGCGCGCCGCTGCAACAGGATGGCAAGGCCAAGGCCGGCAAGGCAGAGAAGCAGGAAGCCGGCGATAACCACGGTCTGCGCCTGCGCCCGCGCCGAGGCGGTGTCCGTCAGCACATTCACCGTCCAGCCGGCCTCCGGCATCGGCTGCGACAGCGCCACATATTCGCGCGTGCCCTGCTGTTCGGCAATGCGCACGAGGCGGTGGCCGCCCTCCAGCGTTTCAGTGATCGGCAGCGGCTTCAGCACCGCATCGGAATACCGGCGCGAGGCACTGGTGCGCGCCAGCCGCTCCGGTGTCAGCGGCAGAATGGCCTTGTAGAGCCATTCCGATGTGCCGGTCATGAAGATGATGCCCTCCGGGTCCGACACGAAGATGCGCGCATCGCCACCAACCCAGGAGGCCTCGATCGTATCGATATCCACCTTGAAGACGAGGACGCCGAGGATGCGGCCGGCAATCTCGATGGGTGAGGAAAAATAATAACCGCGCTTGGCGGACGTGGTGCCGAGCGCATAAAACCGCGCCTGCCGACCCTGTGCCGCCTCCTGGAAATACGGCCGGTAGCTGAAATTCTGGCCGATGAAGCTTGCCGGCAGTTCAAAATTGCTGGCGGCGATCGTCTCGCCATCCATCGTCATCATGTAGATGTCGGAGGATTTGAGGAGCGCGTTGATTTCGCTGAGATACCGGTTGGTGGCATGGCGTGCCACCGGATCGTTCGGCCGTTCTATCAGCGCCTCGATGGCGGGCTGGTCGGCGAGAAGTGCCGGCAGGGCCTCATAGCGGCGCAGATGCCCTTCAAGGGCTGAGACGGCGAGGCGAAGCGTGGTTGCCCCTTGTGTTTCCGCCTCGCGCAGATAACGCGTCTTGATCACCTCGCCGCCGTAGATGACGAAGAGGATGCCGATCAGCAGGATGGCGAGGACAGCACCTTGCGATGTCAGGAAACGCCGGCGTGGCCGCGCCCCGTCGGAGAGGGAGCGACCCTGGCTGTTGCTTGCCCGAAGCGCGCCCGAAAAGGCGTCCGCAGGCGCTGCCAGCATTTCTTTCCCCACCCTTTGTGTTCCTCCTGCTTTCCCCTTTCAGTTGACCTCATCTTTCCGCCACACTCAAGAGCATGAGCGTGATTGCCTTCCTTCGATCCGCAATAGAAGGACAACCGGTCAAACCACCTCGAACCGGAGTGATCCCCATCCGGCGGCGCGTTCAGGAAATCGTGAGTGTTAACCGGTTGCAATGACGGGTGATCGGGGTAGTCTTTGGTCACCGCCGGTTATCGACAAGGGCACTGGCGGCTGGAAGACGAACCGAGCTTTCGCCCTCCGTGAAGGAGGTGGAAAACGTGACCATATCGGCTGCTGAAACCACGCTTGAACCGCAGGAACTGGATTTTCTGCAGACATGCTTTGATGTGCTGCGCCGGGAACGTGGCCTTGAGGGTAACGCCCTCACCGACCGACGGGCGGCCGATAATCTCGCTGCCGAGATCATCGAGCTTTACCGCACCGGCGTTCGCGATCCTGGCGAACTGACGAGCCGGCTGACCTAACAGCGTCCACTGCACTCAAGCCCGCCGCAACACCTGTTGGCGGGCTTTATCATGTCGGCAAACATCAGCCTTAACGCTTGGCCAGAAGATCGCGTTCATCCCGCATCAGGTAAAGGCGCGTGACGACATCAAGATGGGTTTCAAGCCAAGCGGCCATCGCCATCTCCTCACTGACAATCTTCTCGAACACTTCGACGGCTTCGGTATCCCCCAGCTCGTCTGCGGCTGCAATCAGCACGCGATAGGTGGCAATTTCGGAATGTTCGAACGTGTAGATGGCCATGGTGGTTTTCACCACCTCGTCAGCGGCCAGCATGCCCGTCACCCCTTGCGCAACGACGGAAAGGCGCCCTGCCACTTCCTTCAGCACCGAGCCGCTTCCCGGCACCCGGTCGAGCAGTTTGCGCAGCGCTTCTGCCTGCGCCTCGGTTTCCATGAGGTGCTGCTGCATACGCTCGCGCAGCTCGGGATAGTTTTCGATGCGGGCGATCTGGGCGCGCAACATGGCCGTTGCCTGCACCTCCATCGCATGCGCGTCACCAAGCCAGACGATGAAATGGTCGAGGGAATGGGCCATGAACAACCTCCTTTGTCTGTGGCGGTCCGCGCCGGCCATGTGGGCAGCGCGAATTCCACCTTTGCTTTCACCCTATCGGCTGAATCAGCCGTTTCCTTGACATAGATCCGTTGCGAAAGATGGGAACGATCTCCTTCGCTTGCGGTTCAACAGACAAGCAATCAGGAGATCATCATGCCAGACCCACGCGATCCGAGCGAACAACCGCCGATGCCCTCCCCCGTCTGGGCACCCGAGCCGCCGATCAAGGAGCCTGAACCGGACCATCTGCCGGACGAAAACCCGGTACCCAATCCGGATGAAAGCCGCGAGCCGCCGGCGCAGTTCTAGACATTCGGCAAAGCGCGAACGGCGTCCCGAAAAGACACGGTCACGCGCCAGCTTATCACGATCCGAAACTTGTCGCGCGCCACGCTGGAACCGGCGCGGCGTAGCCGCGTTCTGTGACCAACAGAGAGATCCAGAAGGTGACGATCGTGGACGTGAGCATGCGCAGCGCCAGCCATACCCAGATGAGCCAGACGCAGATGGACCAGGCCCATACGAAAAAGTCCGGCTCCATCATCCGCACCGGGCGCAATGCGTGGCGCGAGGCGACAGCCAGCCGCGCCGCCTTTCTCGTGGATGGTGCCGAGTATTACCAGCGCCTCGAGCACGTGTTGAAGAAAGCCGAAAAATCCATCTTCATCATCGGCTGGGATTTCAACCCGCATATCCGCCTTGACCCGCAAACGGACGGCAGCCCGACGCTTGGCGAAATCCTGCGCGCGCAGGTGGAGGCGCAGGAAGGACTTGTAGTGCGCATCCTCGTCTGGGGCATGGGACCGATCTATTCCGGCAAGAGCCTGAAACTGTTCCAGAAGACCGGCTGGAACGACCATCCGCGCATCCGCCTCGAATTCGATTTCCGCCATCCCATCCGTGCAAGCCACCACCAGAAGATGGTGGCGGTTGATGATGCCGTGGCTTTCCTCGGCGGCATAGACTTGACCGCCCGCCGCTGGGATGACCGCCGCCACACCATTCCCAATCCCCTGCGCTGCTCGCCGGATGGCACCTGCTACGGTCCGGTGCATGACCTTCAGGCGATCCTTGCCGGCGACGGCGCAAGGCTTGTGGGCGACGGTGCCCGCAAACGCTGGAAGCGCGCAACCGGCGAGGCGCTGGAGGCGGATCCCGGCAATGCCGAGCTGCTCTGGCCCCAGGATCTTGCCCCTTCGCTCACCGATTGCCCCGTAGCACTTGCACTGACCGAACCGCTTCTGTGGAACGGCAGGCGCGGCCGCCGCGACGCTGTGCAACTGACCCATGATGCCCTGCGCGCGGCGCACCGCCACATCTATCTGGAATCGCAATATCTGGCTTCATTTACCGTGGCGCGCACGCTGGCTGACCGGC
Source organism: Neorhizobium sp. PAMB6716 (assembly GCF_058242805.1). Taxonomy (NCBI): domain Bacteria; kingdom Pseudomonadati; phylum Pseudomonadota; class Alphaproteobacteria; order Hyphomicrobiales; family Rhizobiaceae; genus Neorhizobium; species Neorhizobium sp. PAMB6716. The sequence goes on along the minus strand of NZ_CM177835.1, from coordinate 142,365 downwards.
TGCAGGAACCGGATGGCCCGGAAATCATCATTCTCGTGACGCGGGAATCGCACGGGCTGTTGGAAAAACTGATGATGGGCCACAACCGCAACCGGCTGATCCGCCGGCTGAAGCGGCAGGACCGCTACAATCGCCTGCGGGTGTTCTATGCCGTGACGCGCGATGGCGAGGGCCAGGAGACGGAAATCATCGTTCATTCCAAGCTGGTGGTGATCGACGACCGGTTCGTGCGCATCGGCTCGTCCAACCTCAACAACCGCTCGGAAGGACTGGATACGGAATCCGATATCGCTTTTGAACCCACAAGCGAGGAAGGCCGCCGCGCCATCACGGCGCTGCGCGATGACCTGATTGCCGAACATCTGAATGCAAGCCCGGCCGAAATTTCCGCCGCCATTGCCGAGACCGGATCGCTGATCCGCACCATCGAGCAGTTCAACAGCAAGCCCCGCGGCCTCAGGCCCTTCGTGATCGATGCCAAGGGCGAGACGGACTCGCTGATCGGCACATCGCTTGCCGATCCGCGCCGGCCGTTCTGGCCCTTCCGCCAGCTGAAGGTTGGCACCCGCTGGGCGCTGTCACGCCTGACGCGCAGCTTCACCTGAAGGAGTGGGCGCTGCCGGCAAACGGCGGAAATAAGCCTCGGAGATCAGGAAGACCGGCACGCCGATCAGCAGCGGAATGAAGTAATAAAGCACCCGGAACGCAACCAGCGCCCCGATTGAGGCGCTGGCCGGCAGCAGCAGCAACATCGTGGCCTCCAGTACGCCAAGCCCGCCTGGCACGTGGCTCAGCATCGCGGCGATGGTCGCAGTCACATAAGATGCAGCCACCTGCAGGTAACCTGCATCCGTGAAGGTCTTCAGCAACTGGTCGAGCGCACCGGCGACGCAACCAAAATTGACCGTGCCGACGACGATCTGCGCAAGGCACATCGGCGTTGTCGGCATTTCCATGCGAAACGAGCGGAATTTGAGCGGCGGCCTGCCCCAGATGGAGCAGATCACATAGGCCACTGGATAGGCCAGAAACGCCAGCCCCACCCAGAAGCGCCCGGACGCATCGAGATCGAGCAGGCTTTCGCCCGTCGGCGGCATGAAAAGAAGGGTAATGGCGGCAAGCATGCTGAGGCCGAGAAGCACGGTTGCCCCGCAAAACAGGATGACTTTTGCCACCTCATCGCCCGAAAGCCCCCAGCGCGTATAAAAACGATAACGTACCGCACCGCTTGAAAGCGCAGCGCCTCCGACATTGTGGCCAATCGACAGGGCCGTGAACGAGGCAAGCGCCGCCCGCCTGAACGGTTGCGGCCGGCCGACATAACGCAGGGCCAGCCAGTCGAAGCCGGACAGGCAGAGATAGGAGGCGGCGACAAACAGCGAGGCGGTCAAAAGTCGCCATGGCGGGATCATCGCCAGAGAACTGCGGATGTCCTCAAGGCTGTAGCGGCTGAGGCTTCGATAGACCAGGACAGCGGCAATACAGATGATGGCGACAACGAGTATTCGAATGATCTGCCGCGTCACGTCGGCTCCTTTTCAGGATATGATTTCGGCAGGCTGCCGAAGGACTGGTTTCAAGCCGAGGGAACGAAACGCGGGGTAAAGGGGTTCCCTGCCTCATGATTGAACCTGTACCAGATACGGGCGCAGCGGAGCGCCGGACCATCCGCATTCTGAGTTACAACGTTCACAGTTGCGTGGGCACGGACCGAAGGCTCGATCCGGGCCGCGTCGCCGATATGATCGCGCAGATTTCTCCCGACATTATCGGCCTGCAGGAACTGGATGTCGGCCGCAAACGCAGCGGCGGCATCGACCAGGCCGAAGCGATTGCCAGCCGGCTGAAGATGGATTTCCAGTTTCACCCGGCGCTCAGCGTCGAGGAGGAACGGTATGGCGATGCACTGCTGACCGCCTTTCCGATGCGCCTACGCCGTGCTGGGGCGCTTGCCTCCATCGGGGAACCCCGCGGCGCGCTCTGGGCTGAGATCGACATTCACGGCAAGCCTGTTCAGGTGTTTAACACCCATCTCGGGCTTTTGCGCCGTGACAGGCTGCGCCAGGCGGAGGAGCTCATTGGACCGGACTGGCTCGGCCATGCGGAGGCACGGGACAAGCCCACCATCCTGATCGGTGATTTCAACTCCATCCCGGCTTCTGGCGCCTATAAAACGCTCGCGGCCCGGATGCACGATGTACGTAAGCATGCGGGCGGGTTTGCCAGGCCGACATTTCCCTCGCGGTTTCCCCTGCTGCGGCTCGATCACATCTTCGTCTCGGGCGGCCCGCGGATCGTGATGGCGGAGGCGATATCGACGCCACTTGCGCGGCGCGCCTCCGACCATCTGCCGCTGCTTGCGACTGTGGAGGTTTAGCGGTTGGCACGCCCACGCTGGGCGGGATCGATGCTGCCATCAGCGCGGGTATCGTTGTCGATATCGCCTTCGACGCTGTTTTCGCCCTTGATCGGCCCTTCGCCGACGTGGCGATCAAGCCCCTTGGATTGACCGATGCCGGGATCACGCTTTAAATCAGCGTCACTCGGCGTGCCCGCCTTGAAATGCTGGTTACCGGACATGATTGTCCTCCTTGCTTGTTTTGCTGCTCCCGCTCAGTCGCGCGCCACGAACTTGTTGAAGCGGCTGGTTTTTCCGCCCTTGGTTTCATCCTGATAGAGGAAGGCGAGTTCGTTCTCCTCAAATATCGAGAAGAAGTCCTCCCATTTTATCTCTTCGAGATTGTCTTCCGGCTCACCGAAATCGACGCGCAGAATGCCGCCCTCGCCGGCGCCCTTGACGCGGGCGGGGTGCCCACCGCGCTCCTCGATCCAGCGGCGAATGGTGTCGTGATCAGTGGTTTGAACGGCTTCACTCATCTGACGGTCCTCCTTTCAGATATTTCAACCGAACCCATCGACCGCGGCTAGGTTCCGGCATTTGTTGCGTGGTGTGATGTCCCTTCAGGCTGTGGAACTTTTGCCCGCTGCTGCGGTTGAGGCGCCGTTGCCTGCGGGGCATCGCCGGCAGCGTCAATCCACCCTCCCCGCCGGGGCGTTTGCCTTCACCCGAAAGGCGCCTCTTCTTTGAGGGTGTGACACTTTGCCTGCCGTGATAGGCTGGCCTGCGGCAACGCCACACATTGTGCATTGCAGCAGATGCCACGAGACTGCTTTTACCAGCGCCCCATAGCCACGGGGTCGGACAAAGAGCGAGTGCCCCCATGTTTGAAAATTTCGATGCCACGATACTGGCGCGAATACAGTTCGCCTTCACCGTTTCCTTCCACATCATCTTTCCGGCCTTCTCCATCGGCCTTGCAAGTTACCTTGCCGTGCTGGAAGGCCTGCATCTGTGGACGAAGAAACCCGTCTACATCGAGCTGTTCGATTTCTGGAAAACGATCTTTGCGCTTGCCTTCGGCATGGGCGTCGTCTCCGGCATCGTCATGTCCTACCAGTTCGGCACGAACTGGAGCGTGTTTTCCGACAAGGCAGGCCCGGTCATCGGCCCGCTGATGGGTTATGAAGTGCTCTCGGCTTTTTTCCTGGAAGCCGGGTTCCTCGGGGTCATGCTGTTCGGGCGCAAGCGCGTCGGCCCGGCGTTGCATTTCTTTGCGACCCTGATGGTGGCCCTCGGCACGCTGATGTCGGCCATCTGGATCCTGGCGGTAAATTCCTGGATGCAGACGCCGGCGGGCTTTGCCGTCAACGATGTCGGCCAATTCGTTCCGACCGACTGGTGGGAGGTGATCTTCAACCCGTCCTTTCCCTATCGTTTCGTCCACATGGTGCTGGCGGCCTATCTCACCACGGCGCTCGTCGTCGGCGCGGTCGGCGGCTATCACCTGCTGCGCCGCACGGCACCGCTTCGCGCCGGCACGATGTTTTCCATGGCGATGGGCATGATTTCGGTCGTCGCGCCGCTGCAGATCTTTGCCGGTGACGAACATGGGCTCAACACGCTGGAGCACCAGCCGGTGAAGATCATGGCGATGGAAGGCCATTACGACAGCCATCCGGATGGCGCGCCGCTCGTTCTGTTCGGCATCCCGAACCCCGCGGAAAAGCGCATTGATTACGCCGTCGAGATCCCGAAACTTTCCAGCCTGATCCTGAAGCACGATCTCAATGCACCGCTATCGGGCCTCGATACGGTGCCGGATGAGCTGGAGCCGCCGGTCACCGTGGTGTTCTGGTCGTTCCGCGTCATGGTGGGGCTTGGTTTTGCCATGCTGGGCCTTGGGCTCTGGAGCCTTTACTGTCGTTTCCGGCACACGCTGTACAAGGCAAGCGGGCTGCATCGGCTGGCCGTCTTGATGGGTCCTGCCGGTTTTGTGGCGGTGCTGGCGGGGTGGATCACAACGGAAGTCGGCCGCCAGCCCTATACGGTCTATGGCCAGCTTTTGACGGCGCAGTCGATTTCGCCGGTCTCGGCACCGGCCGTCGCCTCGTCGCTTATCGCCTTTGTCATCGTCTATTTCCTCGTTTTCGGCGCCGGCACATTCTACATCCTGCGCCTGATGGGCCGCCTGCCGCGGGACCCCGAAGGCCATCTTGGCCAGGGGCCGATCCGCACCGCCGGCATCACGCCGGCCTCCGGCCTTGCCGAACAGCACATCACCCATTCAGCCTCTCACGGAGGTGCCCGTCATGGCGCTTGATCTTCCTTTCATCTGGGCCGCCATCATTGCCTTTGCCGTGCTGGCCTATGTCGTGCTCGACGGGTTCGACCTCGGCGTCGGCATCCTCTTTCCGTTCTTTGACAAAAAGCACGACCGCGACGTGATGATGAATTCGGTGGCGCCCGTCTGGGATGGCAACGAAACCTGGCTGGTGCTCGGCGGCGGCGGGCTGCTGGCCGTCTTTCCTCTTGCCTATGCCACCATCCTGCCGGCCCTCTATGCGCCCTTGATCGCCATGCTGCTGGCACTGATCTTTCGCGGTGTGGCGTTTGAATATCGCTGGCGTTCGAAGCGGGCCGAACGGCTATGGGACCGGGCCTTTGCCGGTGGCTCCATCGTCGCTTCCTTCTGCCAAGGGGTGGCGCTTGGTGCGCTGGTACAGGGCATTCCGGTGGTCAACCGCGCTTATGCCGGTGGATGGTGGGACTGGCTGACGCCGTTTTCCATCGCAACCGGCTTTGCCGTTCTTGTCGGTTATGCGCTTCTTGGGGCGACATGGCTGGTAATGCGCACGACGGGAGAACTTGCCGATCGCGCCCGCCGGTTCGCCTTTGCATCGGCCATCCTGACCGTCATTGCCATGGCAAGCGTCAGCCTGTGGACGCCCTTCCTCAAGCCGGAATATCTCGACCGCTGGTTCCGCTATCCAACCGCGATCTTCAGCGTGGCTGTTCCGCTGCTGGTGATCGGCTGCCTTTATGGTCTGCTGAACGGGTTGAAGACAAAACATGACAGCCGCCCGTTCATTGCCGCGCTTGGGCTTTTCGTGTTTGCCTATATCGGCATCGGCATCAGCTTTTATCCCTATATCGTGCCAACATCCGTGACGATCTGGGATGCCGCAGCCCCCGACAAGAGCCTTGCCTTCCTGCTGGTCGGCGCTGCCGTTCTGGTGCCGGCCATCCTTGCCTACACGGCCTATGCCTACTGGGTATTTCGCGGCAAGGTGGATCCGGAAGAGGGATATCACTGATGGCACCGAAAATGGCCCGGCAGATCGGCTGGTTCGTCGCGCTCTGGGTTGCCGGGGTGTTGAGCGTCGGCGTCGTCGGGCTGATCATCAAGCTGTGGCTTGGGGCTTAAGCCCGATCTCACACGGCGGTGGATTACCGCCGTGTGAGCGCGATCAGATACCGGGATGGTTCCTTGCCCGGATTGAAGAACACGCAAGCGCTCGGCGGGCCAAGCTCCAGACAGTCACCGGGCGAAAGATGATGGAGCGTGCCGCCCTCATCGAAATCCAGTTGCCCTGACAGAAGCCAGATCTGCTGGCGCTGGAAGGCAAAGGCCGATGCCGGATAGGGAATGCGCACGCCGGTGGGCAGCGTCACCTCGATCAGTTCCAGAAGTCCGCCATTGGGCAGCGAGACCGCGCGGCGCTTATAGCCGGTTTCCGGGTCGGTCCAGACCGGTTGATCGCCAGCCCGCGACAGGCGGTCACCGGCCCGCTCGGCCAGCGCCAGAAGAACCGAAAGCGGCAGGCCAAAGGCGCCGGACAGGCGTCCAAGCACGGTTGCGGTCGGGCTCGCCTCGGAGCGCTCGATCTTGCTGATCATCGCCTTGGAGACGCCGGACCGTTCGGCGAGATCGGACAGCGACCAGCCGCGATTTTCCCGCTCCAGCCGCAACCGTTCGGCAATCGCTTCGCCGCTTAAGCTCTGCGGGGCGGAAGCCCCTCGATTATCCGCACCGTCCATGCTTGCATTTCCTCAAATTCGTCTCTTATAGTGGACGAAAGCAACCCTATACGAAACATAAAATGGGCTGCAAACCATTTAACCGGGAAAACCGGAGGGGAACAATGCGCGAAATCCGCTTCAATGCCTTCGACATGAACACGGTCGGTCATATCCAGCACGGCCTGTGGCGGCATCCGCGCGACCAGTCGCACCGCTATAACGACATCACCTACTGGATGGACACGGCAAAGCGGCTGGAGGCCGGGCTGTTCGACGGGATCTTTTTTGCCGATGTCTCCGGTGTTTATGACGTGCTGGGCGCCAGTGCGGATGCGGCAATCCGCGGTGCGGTTCAGGTGCCCGTCAACGACCCGATGATGCTGGTGCCGGCCATGGCCGCCGTCACCAAACATCTCGGCTTTGGCGTCACGGCAAACCTCACCTACGAGCCGCCCTTCCTGTTTGCCCGGCGCATGTCGACGCTCGATCACCTGACGGGAGGGCGCATCGGCTGGAATATCGTCACCGGTTATCTCGACAGCGCCGCCCGCGCCAATGGCCTTGAGGGTCAGATGGCGCATGATGATCGCTACGATCTCGCCGACGAATACATGGAAATCATGTACCGCCTGTGGGAGGAAAGCTGGGAGGACGATGCGGTGGTGTTTGACCGCGCCGGGGGCCTTTATGCCGATCCGGCAAAGGTTCACAGGATCCGCCACGAGGGCAAACAATACCGGCTGGATGCGATGCATCTTTGCGAGCCCTCGCCGCAGCGCACGCCGGTGCTGTACCAGGCGGGTTCCTCCCCGCGCGGACGAAAATTTGCCGCAACGCATGCCGAATGCGTCTTCGTCAACGGCCAGAAGATCGACGGCGTGAAGGCGATCGTCGACGATATCCGCGCAAGGGCGGTCGAGGTCGGCCGCGTGGCTGACGATATCAAGGTGTTCATGGGCGCCACCATCGTCACCGGGCGCACGGATGCCGAGGCGCGGGAGAAATTTGAGGATTACCGGCGTTATGTCAGTTCGGAGGCCGCCCTTGTGCATGCGGCCGCCTCGATGGGCATCGATTTTTCGAAATACGATCCGGATGAGCCGATCGAAACAGGCAAAAGCAATGCCATCACCTCGAATGTCGAGGCGATGACGCGCTCGGCCGGTCCGCAATGGACGCGCCGCAAGCTGCTGGAACAGATGGTACTGGGCAGCAGGCAGGCGCCGATGGTGGGCGCCGCCGAGGATATTGCCGGGCAGTTGATCGACTGGAGCGAGAACGCCGGCATCGACGGGTTCAACCTGTCGCGCACTGTCGTCCCGGAATGTTTTGACGATATCATCGATCTCATCGTGCCGATCCTTCAGGAGCGCGGCGTCTACAAGACCGCCTATGCGGAAGGGCCGATGCGGCAAAAGCTGTTTGGCATGCCGCGCCTTCCCGCAAGGCACGTGGCGGCCAGCTACCGTGCGAAAAACGCCTGACATGGCACAAGTGCCGGACAGCGAAAGCGGCGCGCCTGGAAAAATAATGCTCGGCTGGCTCTGCCTTGCCGTGGTGCTGTCGCTGTCGGCGTGGTTTTCGGCAACGGCCGTGGCGCCCGAGATGACGCAGGCGCTGTCGCTTGGGTCCGGGGCTGCCGCATGGCTGACCAATGGCGTCCAGCTGGGTTTCGTCACCGGCGCGCTGATCGCCAGCCTCATCAACCTGCCGGATATCGTTGCCATGAACCGGCTTGCCGCCGTCTCGGCAGCACTGGCGGCGCTCGCCAACGCAGCGCTGCTGCTGGAGCCCGGCCTTGCCGGGGCCGTGTTCTGCCGCTTTGCCACGGGCTTTGCGCTCGCCGGCGTTTATCCGCCCGCCATGAAGCTCGCGGCCACCTGGTTCCGGAAAAGCCGGGGGCTGGCGCTCGGTTTCGTCATCGGGGCGCTGACGGCGGGCTCTTCCCTGCCGCACCTGTTTCGCGGGCTGACGGCATCGCTCGACTGGCGCATTGTCGTGGAGCTTGCCTCGTTCTGCGGGCTCATCGGCGCCGCTCTGTTTCTTCTTGTTGTTCGCGAGGGACCTTATCCCTTTGCCCGCACGGTGTTTGATCCGCGACAGATCGGCCACGTGTTCAAAAACCGTGACCTGATGCTGGTGAATGCCGGTTATTTCGGCCACATGTGGGAGCTTTATGCCATGTGGGCTTGGTTGCTTGCCTACCTGAGCGCGGCGCCTGCGGGTTTTGCGGCAGGCGCCGGGTCGCTTGCAACCTTTGCAGCGCTTGCCGCCGGCATCATCGGCTGTATCGCCGGTGGCGTGCTGGCAGACCGGTTTGGCCGGGCGGTGACGACGGCCGGCATGATGCTGGTGTCAGGCACGGCAGCCCTTGCCATCGGCTTCCTCTTCGACGGGCCGACTTGGGCGCTGATGCTGGTGGTGATCATCTGGGGCATCTCCGTCATCGGCGATTCCGCGCAGTTTTCCGCAGCCGCCACGGAACTGACCGATCGGCATCTCGTCGGCACCGCACTTTCGCTGCAAATGGGCATGGGATTTGCGCTGACGGGCATGAGCATCTGGCTGATGCCGCAGCTTGCCGCGTGGCTCGGCAGCTGGCGCTGGACATTTTTGTTTCTGAGCCCCGGCCCGTTTCTCGGAGCCTGGGCCATGCTGCGGCTTCACCGCCGGAATGCCACCCGCCCGGCCTGAGACCGGGCGTGGGTTCAGACGCCGCGCGTCGGAATGCGGTTTTCCAGAAGCTTGAAGGCATAAACCAGCATGCCGGTGAGGCAGAGATAGATCAGCGCCAGCAGCAGCAGCGGCTCATAGGTCAGAAACGTTTCCTGGCGCACGCGCGAGATGATGGCGTAGACATCGACCACGGTCACGGTTGCCACGAGAGGCGTCGATTTCAGCTGCAGCACCGTCTCTCCGGTCAGCGTCGGCAGCGCGCGGTGGATAGCGCGAGGCAGCCAGATGCGGCGAAACAGCGTAAAGCGCCCCATGCCATAGGCGCGGGCCGCCTCCAGTTCGCCACGGGGCACACCGGCAAAGGCCCCGCGCATCACCTCGCCCTCATAGGCGGCAAAGGAAATCATCAGCGCGGCAAAACCATAAGGCCAGGCCTGGCGCAGATAAGGCCAGAGGAAGGACGAGCGGATTTCCGGATATTGCGCGAACAGCGAACCGAGCCCGTAATAAAGCAGCCAGAGCTGCAGCAGAAGCGGCGTGCCGCGGATCAGGGTGCAGAAGCCACGCGCCGCCCAGGCCAGCGGCTTTGGTCCCGTGACCTGCACGAGGCCGAGCGGCACGGCAAACAGGAAGCCGACGATGGCAGTGGAAAACAGCATCAGCAGGGTCTGGCCGATGCCGTAGATCAGCCGTTCCTGATAACGCGGCAGCCAGTCCCAGCGCATGAACCAGGCCACGCAGAACACCAGCACGACGGCCACCGCCATCAGGAACAGGCGATGCGGCTCAAACAGGCTGCGCGCTTTGGGTGCCACATAGGTGGCAGGGCTCTGGATCTCGCTCATCAGGCGCCTCCCTGACGGACAAGGCCGCGGCGGGCGCGTTTTTCGAGAAGGCCGATCAGCAGGTTGGAGATGAGTGTCACGGCAAGATAAAGCGCGCCGGCGGCGAGAAAGAAGGTCAGATAGGCCTTGGTGGTGCCGGCCGCCTGACGCGTGACCAGCGTCAGTTCGGCAAAACCGACAACGGCCAGCAGGGCTGTATCCTTGGTGGCAATCATCCAGAGGTTGGAGAGACCCGGCAGCGCATAAGGCAGCATGGCCGGCAGCGTGATGCGCCTGAGCGACAGCAGCGGCGACATGCCATAGGCACGCGCCGCCTCAAGCTGGCCGGCCGGCACCGATAGGATCGCGCCACGCAGCACCTCGGTCGAATAGGCCCCCTGCACCACGCCAATGACAAAAATACCGGCGGCAAGCCCGCTGATATCGATGGACGGCAAGCCCACAAGCGCCGTCAGCTGGTTCACCGCATCGGTGCCGGCATAATAGAGGATGAGAATCAGAACGAGTTCCGGCACGCCGCGCACGACGGTGGTATAAACCTCCAGAAGATCGCGCAGGATCGGTCCGCCCCACAGCTTGCCGGCAGCACCACCGGTGCCGATGACGAGGCCGAGCAGATAACCGCCGAACGCCACCTGCAGCGAATGGAGAAGACCGGTCAGGAGTACGCCGCCCCAGCCCGGAGACCAGAGCGAAAGAAGTTTGAGAGTGGCGTCCATGAAGAGGCGCTTTCAAGGCCGGACAGGCACGCCCGGCCCGACGCCGGAAGGCGACAGGCCGGGCGGTCAGGTCTCTGGCGGCTTACTTGCCGTAGATGTCGAAGGCGAAATACTTCTTGGAAATGGTGTCGTAGGTGCCGTTCGAACGGATCGCCTTGATGGCGGCGTTGAACTTGTCCTTCAGCGCCGTGTCTTCCTTGCGAAGGCCGATGCCGATGCCGGTGCCGAGAATTTCCGGATCGTCCTTCACGTTGCCCTTCGATTCGCAGCAGGCCTTGCCCTGTTCGCTGTCAAGAAACGCCTGCAGCGTGATCAGGTCAGCCTGGGTGGCATCGATGCGGCCGGCAGCCAGATCCTGGTTTGCCTCGTCCTGCGTCTGGTATTCCTTGATCTCGGAAACGACCGGGGCAAAATACTTCTTGGCATAATCAGCCGAGACGGTGGACACCTGAACGCCAAGGATCTTGCCCTTCAGGCCTTCCGGCGTGGCGTCGAACTTTTCGCTCTTCGGGCCGATGACGGTGGCCGGTGTGTTGTAATACTTGTCCGAGAAGGCAATCGTCTTTTCGCGTTCCGCGGTGATCGACATGGAGCCGATGATGGCGTCGATCTTCTTGGAGGTCAGCGCCGGAATGATGCCATCCCAGGCAACCGGGGTGACGACGCATTTTTCCTTAGCTTCGGCGCACAGCGCCTCGATGAAGTCGATTTCCCAACCGACCCACTTGCCGCTCGCGTCCGGCGAGGAAAAGGGCGGATAGGGTTCCGCGGCAACGCCGATCTTGAGTTCCTGGGCAGAAGCCGAGCCGAATGCGGCAACGCTGACGGCCAGCGCCACTGCGGCGGACTTGAGAAGGTTCTTCATGATTTTCCCCTTTCGGTAATGTCTGTCTGTTTTTGGTTATTCTAGTGGATGGAGCTGATGAACTTCTTCAGTCGTTCCGACTGCGGATTTTCAAAAATGGCCTCCGGCGATCCCTGCTCCTCGATATGGCCGCCATGCAGGAACACCACGTGGTTGGCCACCTGGCGGGCAAAGGCCATTTCGTGAGTGACGAGGATCATTGTGCGCTTTTCGCGCGCGAGATCGCCGATGACGGTGAGGACCTCGCCGACCAGTTCCGGATCGAGCGCCGAGGTCGGTTCATCAAACAGCATAACGAGCGGCTGGATGGCGAGCGCGCGGGCAATGGCGGCGCGCTGCTGCTGGCCACCGGAAAGGAACGCCGGATAGGCATCGCGCTTCTCGTACAGGCCGACGCGCCGCAGAAGCGTCTCGGCCGCAGCAATCGCCTCGTCGCGTGACTGGCCGAGCACATGCACGGGCACTTCGATGACATTCTGTAGAACCGTCATGTGCTGCCAGAGGTTGAAGCTCTGGAACACCATGCCGAGTTTCGTGCGGATGCGCTGCACCTGGCGGCGATTGGCGGGCATCAATCCGCCACGACCATCCTTCTTCATCTCGATGGTTTCGCCGTGGATGGACACCTGGCCTGCCGTGGGCAGCTCCAACAGGTTGATGCAACGCAGGAATGTGGATTTCCCCGATCCGCTGCCGCCAATCAAGGCGATCACATCCCCCTGCTTTGCACTCAGAGATACACCCTTCAGAACCTCAAGCGGGCCAAAACGCTTGAAAAGATCCCGTACTTCAATGGCTTGCGCCGTTTCCGCCATGTTACCTTCACTGCCGGACGTTCATCGCCCGATCTCTCTACCGACTATTCCCCCAGCAGTTTTTATTGTGTGACGGTGCTGGCGCCGTTGTTTCGATCCGGAGTTTTGCACTTGTCTAAAAATTACTCAAGCGTATAATAAGGGCAACCCCCTGTTTTGATCACCAACACCATAGAGGTTTCCCATGAATGGATACGGCTGCCAGGCCATGGCAACACGGCTGTCGCGCGTGCTGATGCGCCGCCCCGGCGCAAGCCTTCGCGCCGCAGATGCCGCACAATGGCATTACGGCCCGACTTTCGATGCGGAAAAGGCGATTGCCCAGCATGGTGAGTTCGCCGCTCTGGTTGCTGCCTCCGGCGCCGAAATCCTCTGGCTGGAAGATGAGGGCGATGGGCTTGCCGATTCCATGTTCACGCATGATCCCTCACTTATGACCGACAAGGGCGCCGTGATCCTGCGCATGGGCAAGCCCTTGCGCGCCGACGAACCGGCGCTGCATGCAAAAGCCTATCGCGACGCCGGCATTCCGATCCTCGGCACCATCGAGGCGCCGGGCACGGTGGAAGGCGGCGATTGCGTGTGGGTGGATGACAAGACGCTGGCCGTCGGTCGCGGCGTGCGCAGCAACCAGTCCGGCATCGAGCAGTTGTCGGCCATTCTCGGCACGATCGGCGTCACCGTTCTCGGGTACGATCTGCCGCTCTGGCAGGGCGAGGAAGCCTGCCTGCACCTGATGTCAGTCATCAGCCCGCTCACTGAAACCATGGCGCTCGTGCATGCCCCGCTGATGCCGGCTGCCTTCTATCTGATGCTGAAGGAGCGTGGCTTTACGCTCATCCATGCGCCGGAAGCCGATTTTGCCGCAAGCAACGGCCTCAATCTCAACGTGTTGCCGACAAGCCCCGGCCAGGTGATCATGGTGGAAGGTTTTCCCGCCACCAAGGCTGCCATGGAAGCGCATGGCTGCACTGTCACCACGTTTGCGGCCGATGCGCTCTGCATCGCCTGCGAGGGTGGCCCGACATGCCTCACCCGCCCGATCCTTCGGCAGGCTGCGTGAACAGGCGGACCTTCCATAGGGCCCCCGAGGCCGAGCGACGCGAGGATCTGATCACCGCGACGCTCGATTGTATTGCCGAGCTTGGCATCCAGGGCGCCACCGTGCGCCAGATTGCCACCCGCGCCGGTGTGACCGGCGGGCTCATCCGGCATTATTTCGCGAGCAAGGACCTGATGATGCAGGAAGCCTATCGCGAGGTGATGCGCATGATGAGCGCGCCGGCCTTTGCGGCTGCCGACAGCGAGGGCACGGCGCGCGAACGCCTGATCCTCTTTATCGCCGGCAACCTCACGCCACCGGTCACCGATCCGCGTATGCTGTCGCTCTGGGCAGCCTTCATCGGCCATATTCGCGTCGAGCCGGCCTTTGCCGCCATTCACCGCGAAAATTACGTCGCCTTCCTGTCGGTGCTGCAAGATCTGCTGCAGGCCTTTTTCGAAGAACAGGGAAAGCCGCTGGCTGCCGATACCTGCCGGCACCACGCCATTGCATTGAACGGCCTGATCGACGGGTTGTGGCTGGAGGGAACGCTGGTTTCCGACATGTTTCACGATCATGAACTCGCCGATACCGCCATCCTCTCGGTCGAGCGGCTGCTGGGCCTGAACCCCGGCGATCTCGTCGCTCCCATCCGTACCTGAACTGGAGATTTTTCCGTGCGTTACGCTTCCATCACCGACCGCCTTGCCGATCTCGGTTCCGGCCGCTGGGCCCTTCATTTGCAGGCCCGCCGCATGAAGGCTGCCGGCGAACCGATCATCGAGCTTACCATCGGCGAGCCGGACCTGCCGCCGGACCCGGAGCTTCTGGCCGAATGCGCCCGCGCCATGCATGCCGGCCGCACCCGTTATTCCAATGGTCGCGGCGAGCCGCCGGTCCTGAAGGCGCTGGTGGAAAAATATGAAAAGCGCCGCCCGGGCGTGACGGAAAAGAATTTCCTCTGTTTTCCCGGCACGCAGACCGCGCTTTATGCCGTGATGACAGGGTTGGTGGAAGCCGGTGACGGCGTGCTGGTTGGCGATCCGCTTTACGCGACCTACGAGGGCGTCATTGCCTCCACCGGCGCACACTTTATTCCGGTCCCGCTTCGCCCGGAAAACCGTTTTCACATGCAGGCAGAGGATCTGGAGCGGGCGATCACGCCGGAAGCGCGCGTGCTGCTTTTGAACACGCCGCACAACCCGACGGGTGCCGTACTGACGGAGGCGGAAATTGCCGCCATCGGAAAGATCTGCCGCAAGCACGATCTCTGGATCGTCTGCGACGAGGTTTATGAACAGCTGATCTTCGGTGAAGATTTTGCCTCGCCCTTCGATATGGCCGATCTTGCCGAGCGCACCATCGTCGTTTCCTCGATCTCCAAGTCGCATGCAGCGCCGGGCTTTCGCAGCGGCTGGGCGGCAGGCCCGGAAGAATTTTGCGAAAGGTTGCTGCCGGTTTCCGAAACCATGCTGTTTGGCGTGCAGCCGTTCATTTCCGACATGACGGCGCTGGCGCTCTCCAAACCCTTCGAGACCGCGGGTATCATGCGGACGAATTACGAGCGCCGCGCCAAGATCGTGCGCGATACGCTTTCCGGCAGCAATCTGTTGAAGCCGATGATGCCGGAAGGCGGCATGTTCGTGGTGGTGGATGTGACGGCAACCGGCTTGGCCGGCGCCGATTACGCGCTGGAACTGCTGCAGAGCGAAAAGGTCGCTGTCATGCCCGGCTCCTCTTTCGGCCATCAGGCGGCCGGTTTTATCCGGATTTCGCTGACGGTGCCGGATGAGGTGCTGGAAGAGGCCGTGAAGCGCATGGCAAACCTTGCCAGCCGCCTCGCCGCCCTGCCGGACGCGCAGAAAAGAGCAGACGGACGGCTCGGCGCCTGACGCGCTCCCTGTTGATCAACCGGTTCTCGCGCCCACCGCGCGAGAGCCTGTTTCCTCAGATGCCGAGATAACGGTCCTGCAGATCCGGCGTCAGACCATCCGGCCGGCCGGTCCAGACGGTTTTTCCGTTTTCCAGAACCACGCAGCGATCCGCCACCGGCAGCAGTTCCGAAAGGGTCTTGTCGACCACGAGGATCGAAAGGCCGTCGTCCTTCAGCGTGCGGATGGCGCGCCAGATATCCTGGCGGATGACAGGCGCCAGACCTTCGGTTGCCTCGTCGAGGATAAGAAGGCGCGGATTGGTCATCAGCGCCCTGCCGACCGCCAGCATCTGCTGCTCTCCACCCGACAGCGAGCGCGCCATCTGTCCGTGGCGTTCTTCAAGACGGGGGAAAAGCGCGTTAACACGTTGAAGCGTCCAGCGGCCGGGGCGTGCGGCGGCGACCAGATTTTCATGCACCGTGAGGTTTGGAAAACACCGCCGCCCCTCCGGCACAAGGCCGATGCCGAGGCGGGCGACCTTGTGCGGGGCCAAACGCTTCGTCGAGGCGCCATCAAACAGCACATGGCCTGACTTCGGCGGCATGAGGTTGCAGATCGACTTGATCGTGGTCGATTTTCCCATGCCATTGCGCCCCATCAGCGCCACAACCTCGCCCTCAGCCATCTGGAATTCGACGCCGAACAGCGCCTGACTGGCGCCATAGAAAGTGGCAATATCCTGGATATCGAGCAGCATCAGGCGTGATCTCCAAGATAGGCCTGCCGCACGGCCGGGTCGTTGCGGATCTCGTCCACCGTGCCTGTCGCGATCACCCGGCCATAGACCAGAACCGAAACGCGGTCGGCGAGCGCAAAGACGGCATCCATGTCATGCTCCACAAGAAGGATCGGCGCTTCCTGGCGTAGCGTGTCGAGAAAGCCGGTCAGCACTTTGGAGCCTTCCGGCCCCATGCCGGCCATCGGCTCGTCGAGCAGGAAGGCTTTGACATCGAGCGCCAGCGCAATGGCGATCTCCAGCTGGCGTTTTTCGCCGTGGGAGAGTTCGGAGGCCGGCACATGCGCACGCGCCGCAAGACCCACCCGTTCCAGCCTTGCCATCGCCGCATCCGTGAGCGAGCCGTCGCGCAGGACAGGCTTGAAAAAACGGAAGCTGGACCCTTGGCCGGCCTGCACCGCCAGCATGACGTTTCGCAGGGCGGAAAACTCGCCGATGAGCGAGGAAATCTGGAATGTGCGGCCGAGCCCCAGCCGCGCGCGTTCTGCCACGGCAAGCTGGCTGATGTCGCGGCCGGCTAGCGTGATCGTGCCGGAATCCGGCCGCAGCGTGCCGCAGATCTGGTGGATCAGCGTGGATTTACCAGCGCCGTTCGGCCCGATCAGCGCGTGGATTTCGCCCGCGTGAAGATCGATGGTCACGCCATCGGTTGCCTTCAGCGCGCCAAAGCTCTTGTGCAGATCTTGGATGGAGAGAACCGGATCAGCCATGACGCACCTTTCCGGCAAGAAGCCCGATCAGACCGCCGCGCGCAAAAAGCACGGTGGCGAGCAGGATGAGGCCGAGGAAGAACTGCCAGCGTTCGGTCAGCCCGCCCAGCAGATATTCGAAGATGACGTAGAGGGCAGCGCCGGCGACCGGCCCCATCAACCGACCGGTGCCGCCGAGAATGATCAGCACGATGAGTTCGCCCGACATGTGCCAGGAAAGCATCGACGGGCTGACGAACCGGTTGAGATCGGCATAAAGCGCGCCGGCCACCGCCGTCAGCATGGCGGAGAGGACGAAGGCCGTGAGCCGGATCGGCATCGGCGAAATACCGATGGATGCCACCCGCACATCGTTCTGGCGCACCGCCTGAAGCGCCGCCCCGAAGCGCGAGGAGCGGATCAGCGCCGAGAGGAGGATGCCGACCAGAAGCACGCCGTAGCAGATCAGGAAAAAGTTCATCGGCCGCATGGTGTTGACGCCGGGAAACTGGTTTCTGACGACGATCGACAACCCGTCCTCACCGCCATAGGCGGGCCAGGAGATGGCGAAATAATAGACCATCTGCGCAAAGGCGAGCGTGATCATGATGAAGTAGACGCCTGACGTGCGCAGGCTGATGGCGCCGATGGCAAGGCCCAGCACCCCGGCCGTCATCATGGCGACCAGCCAGACGACGAGCATCTGTTTGGAGCCGGACAGACCGAACAGCATCGGATCGCCCGAAAAGGCGTGCGACGACAGGATGCCCGCCACATAACCGCCGACGCCGAAAAACGCCGCATGGCCGAACGAGACGAGACCGCCAAGGCCAAGCGCGATGTTGAGCCCGGTTGCTGCAAGCGCCAGAATAGCGATGCGGGTGGCAAGCGTGATGGTGAAAGGCTGGCCGGCGGCCTGCGCGATGAACGGCACCGCGAGAAGCGCCAAAGCCAGCACGAGATTGAGGATGTTTTCGCGGGTCATCAGAAAAGCCCTCATGCCTGCGCCGGAAACAGGCCGCGCGGTTTGACCGCAAGGATGACCGCCATCAAGATATAGATGAGCATGGAGGCAAGCGCCCCGCCAATGAGCCCCGCCTGCGCGGGTGGAACCAGCAGCGCCAGCACCTGCGGCAGCAGCAGCCTCCCCATCGTATCGACGACGCCGACCAGAAGCGCGCCGATGAGCGCGCCCTTGATCGAGCCGATGCCACCGATGACGATGACGACAAAGGCAAGGATCAGCACCGGCTCGCCCATGCCGACCTGCACCGATTGCAGCGCGCCGACCATGCCGCCGGCAAGGCCCGCAAGGGCAGCGCCCAGCGCAAAGACCAGCGTGTAGAGTGTGCGGATATCGACGCCGAGGGCGGCAATCATCTCGCGGTCGCTTTCACCGGCGCGGATGCGCATGCCAAGCCGCGTCTTCGAGATGAGGCCATAAAGCCCGAAGGCGACGAGACCGCCGGCGAGAATGATCGCCAGACGGTACAGCGGATATTGCGCGCCACCGGGCAGAGCGACCGCCCCTTCGAGCAGCGGCGGAATATCGAGATAAAGCGGGAACGAGCCGAATAGCCAGCGCGTGCCCTCCGAAAAAATGAGGATCAGCGCAAACGTCGCCAGCACCTGATCGAGATGATCGCGGTCATAGAGACGACGGATCACGGTGACCTCGATGAGGGCGCCGGCAGCGGCCGACGCCGCAAGACTTGCGACGAGGCCGAGCCAGAATGAGCCGGTCAGAGCCGCCACGCTTGCGCAGGCAAAGGCGCCCACCATGTAGAGCGAACCATGGGCCAGATTGATCAGGCCCATGACGCCAAAGATCAGCGTCAGCCCGGCGGCCATGAGAAAGAGCATGACGCCGAGCTGAACCCCGTTCAGCAGCTGCTCGATGGCAAGCGCAAAGGTCACGAAGCGTCCTTACTTCTTGCAGGCCTGCGCATAGGCATCGCCGTGATCGGTAAAGATCTTTTCGATGATCTTGTTGGTGAGAACGCCGCCGTCCTTCACCACTTCCGTCACGTAGATATCCTGGATCGGGTGACGGTTGGTGTTGAACTTGAACTTGCCGCGCGGCGACTGGATGTCGGCCTTTTTCAGTTCGGCTGTGAAGGCGGCCGTATCCTTGACGCTCGCCTTGGAGGCGGCAGACAGGATCAGCTGAGCCGCATCATAGGCCTGCACGGCATAGATTGACGGCAGGCGGCCATATTCCTTTTCAAAGGCCGGCACGAACTTCTTGTTGGCCGCGTTGTCCAGATCCTTCGCCCACTGGCCAGACGCCTTTGCGCCGAGAGCTGCATCGCCGATGGCCGGCAGCACGTCCTGGCTGAACGAGAAGCCGGGGCCCATGACCGGGATTTTGACGCCGGACTGCGCGTATTGCTTCATGAAGGCGATGCCCATGCCGCCCGGCAGGAAGGCGAACACGCCATCGGCGCCAGACGCACGGATCTGGGCGATTTCAGCGGCATAATCCGTCTGGCCGACCTGGGTATAGACCTCGTTTGCCACCGCACCCTTGAAGTAGCGCTTGAAGCCGGTCAGCGAATCCTTGCCGGCGGGATAGTTGGGCGCCATGATGAACATCTTCTTGTAGCCCTTGTTGGCATATTCGCCCATGGCTTCATGAAGATTGTCGTTCTGGTAGGCCGCGTTGAAATAGAGCGGATCGCATTTTTCGCCGGCAAGCGCTGCCGGGGCGGCATTGGTGGAGACGTAGATCTTGCCCTGGGCAACCGCACCCGGCACGACCGCCATCAGAAGGTTCGACCAGACGATGCCGGTCAGGATATCCACCTCATCGCTCTGGATCATCTTGTCGGCGATCTGCACAGCCAGTTCCGGCTTCTGCGCGTCGTCTTCGGTGATGACAGTCACGTCCTTGTTGCCGGACTGCTTGATGGCCAGCATGAAACCATCGCGCGTATCGACGCCAAGGCCCGCACCACCGCCAGACAGCGTGGTGATGAGGCCGATCTTCACCGGTTCGGCCATGGCAAGAGTGGAGGCGCCGAGCGAAAGCGCAAGGGTGGCGGCCTTGAGGAAAGTCTTCATGTCATGCACTCCCGTTTGTGTCTGATGTCCCACTTATTCTTGTCTTCGGCGCCCCGGGTTTCCCGTGTGATCACCGTATTCCGAGAGGGACCATAACGCCCCCAGCGCAAACTTTCACAGTCGAAAGAAAACATCCACAGGATGCAGTGGCAAAACCCTGCGCACCATCACGCGGCATGCCCGGATTTCAACCGGAAACGCTGGATCTTGCCGGATTCGGTTTTCGGCAGTGCCTGCGTGAAGACGATGGAGCGCGGATATTTGTAGGGCGCGATGATTGCCTTCACATGCTCCTGCAAAAGCTTGGCCAGCGCATCGCAGGCCTGTTCGTGATCGGTGAGCACCACATGGGCCTCGACGATATGGCCGCGCGCCTCGTCGGCCACGCCGATCACGGCGCATTCCAGCACCGCCTCATGCTTCAGAAGTGCTGCTTCCACTTCAGGGCCGGCAATGTTGTAGCCGGCGGACACGATCATGTCGTCGGAGCGGGCGGCGAAATGGAAATAACCGTCCTCATCCTCGAAAAAGCTGTCGCCCGTCAGGTTCCAGCCGTCGCGCACATATTCCTTCTGGCGGTCGTCGGCCATGTAACGGCAGCCGATGGGACCCTGCACGGCAAGGCGGCCGATGGTGCCGCGCGCCACCTCGTTCATTTGCTCATCGACAACTTTCGCCCGGTAGCCGGTGAGCGGTTTGCCGGTGCAGGTGGGTTTTGCGTCGCCCAGGCGGTTGGAGATGAAGATGTGCAGCATTTCGGTGGCGCCGATGCCATCGAGAACGGGGATACCGGTCTTTTGCGTCCACTCGTCAAACACCGGCCCCGGCAGCGTTTCACCGGCGGAGACTGCGATGCGCAGGGAAGACAGGTCCACAACGCCCTCACCCATCGCAGCCAGCATGGCGCGGTAGGCGGTCGGTGCGGTAAAGCAGATGGTGGCGCGATAGGTCTCGATGATCTCCATCATTTTTGGCGGCGTGGCGTGCTCCAAAAGCGTTGCCGCGGCACCGAAGCGCAGCGGAAAGATGGCAAGCCCGCCCAGCCCGAAGGTGAAGGCAAGCGGCGGCGAACCGACAAAGACATCGTCCGGCGTGACAGAAAGCACTTCCTTGGCATAGGCATCGGCGATGATCAGCAGGTCGCGGTGGAAATGCATCGTCGCCTTGGCAATGCCCGTCGAGCCGGAGGTGAAGCCTAAAAGCGCCACGTCGTCGCGCCCGGTCTTCACCGCCTCATAACGCACCGGCTTGTTGAGGGCTGCTCGATCCAGTTCGGCATCGTGGTTGGCGGTGCCATCAAAACCGATCACCTGGGTGAGGAACCGGCTCTCCTTGGCAACCGCCACCAGTTCATCCATCAGGCGCGTATCACACAGCGCCATGGAGATTTCCGCCTTGTCGATGGTTTTTGCCAGCTCGCCTGCCCGCAGCATCGGCATGGTGTTGATGACAACGGCGCCGGCCTTGGTGGCGGCAAGCCAGCAGGCGACCATGGCCGGATTGTTGGCGGAACGGATCAGCACGCGGTTGCCGGGCTTCAGGCCATAATCTTCTGTCAGCGCCCGCGCGATGCGGTTCGTCCAGTCCGACAGTTCCTTGTAGGTGCGCCGGCGACCGTTGCCGATGAGGGCGGTGTGATCGCCAAAACCTTTTTCCACCATGCGGTCGGTCAGTTCCACCGCAGCGTTCAGGTATTCCGGGTAATCGAAGCCCTCGAGCAGCAATTCCGGCCACTGATCCAGCGGCGGAAGATTGTCGCGGGCAAACGTATCCACATGGCCAGTGGGTCCCAGCATGGCTCTTGTTCCCTTCGTCTTCTAACGTCCGATGTCGGTTTCCTCTCCGGCATGGTCGTCCTTTTGAGGCTGTTTCCGCCTCTTGTGAGGGAAAGAATTGCACCGGAGGTCGCCCGTGGCAAGACAGAAATTTTAAGTTTGTAATAATTTTGAGGAGCGGCCGGCGCGCGGGCGTCTCAGGTGCGCCAATTCCTGCGGCATCAGGCTCGGGCAACGGAGGAGGCGCAGGGTGCTGGCGGGCGAGATGCTGGGCAGTGGCTGCGGAAATTATCCGCCCGGGTTCCCGGGGCAGATAGTAAGCGGCGCGATTTACAGTATAGCTCTGTTCCAAGGCCCGTCCGATGCCGACCTCGCGGAGCACGGCGGCCGATCGTGCAAGATCACATGCGGAAAGCACCATGGCAGCACAGACGGATCAAAACGGTAAAGACCCATCCGACTTCGAGATCGGCAATGCCGGCTTTCGCTTCGACGCGCAGTTGCGCATGATGATGAGTGCCTTCTGGACCTCCGGCGTGCGCGTGAGGGTTCTGCTGCTGACCATCGGGCTTCTGGCCGTCATCCTGACCACGGTCTATGGGCAGTACCGGCTGAACCACTGGAACACGCCTTTTTACAACGCGCTTGAGCAACGCGACCTGCCTGCTTTCTTCGAGCAACTGAAAGTGTTTTTCATCATTGCCGGATCGCTTCTGGTGCTCAATGTCGTGCAGGCATTCCTGAACCAGATGACCGCGCTTTACATGCGCGAGGGTCTTTCGCGCGATCTCGTCGATCAGTGGATGAAGCCGCGGCGGGCGCTGAAGCTTGCCAGCTACGGCAAGATCGGCATCAACCCGGACCAGCGCCTGCATGAGGACGCGCGAAACCTTGCGGAATTGACGACTTCGCTTGGCATCGGCCTTGTCAATTCGACCATCCTTCTCGTCAGCTTCATTGGCGTGCTCTGGGTGATTTCCGCCGATTTCAGTTTCACCATCGACGGGCGCCAGATCGCCATTCCCGGCTACATGGTGTGGGCAGCCCTGCTTTATGCGGCAACCGCCTCGCTGATCAGCAATGTGGTGGGGCGCCACCTGCCCCGCCTCAATACGGAGCGTTATTCCAAGGAAGCGGAAATGCGCTTCACGCTGATGCACACCAATGAAAACCTCATGGCCATCACGCTGACCAATGGCGAAGACAGCGAGCGCCAGCGCATCCAGCTGTCGATCGGGGCGGTTCTGGCGGTCATCCGCAAGCTTGCGCTTGCCTATACCAACCTGACCTGGGTCTCCTCCGGTTTCGGCTGGTTGACGACAATCGCACCGATCCTCATTGCAGCACCGGTCTATTTCAACGGCAGTATTTCCTTCGGCGGGCTGATGATGGCAGTCGGCGCCTTCAACCAGGTCAACACGGCCCTGCGCTGGTATGTCGACAATTTCAGGCCCATCGCCGATTGGAAGGCAGCGCTTTACCGCGTCTCGGTGTTTCGCCGGGCGCTGATCGAAGTAGACAAGGCAGAAAGCCAGAAAAAGCCGATCATACAGCCCTCCTCTACTGGCCAGATCATTCTGAAAGACGTGATACTGCAGGCCGGACCGGCCGCATCCACAACCGAACGTGGACTGCAGCTTGCCGGTGAAACCGTTATAGAACCCGGCTCGCGGGTGATGATCAACGGTGATCCGAAGGCCAACCGCCATCTTCTCTTCCTCGCGATGGCCGGCCTTTGGCAATGGGGGGAAGGCGAAATCCGCATGCCGCCGCTCGACGACATCCTGTTCCTGTCGCAGAAAGCCTATTTTCCCGACGCCACGTTGCGCGAAGCCATGACCTATCCGAAAAAAGCCACCGACTATTCCGATGAACAAATGGTGGCGGCTCTTTCGGAGGTCGGCCTGGAGCGGCTGGCCGACAGGCTTGACGTGCGGGATCGCTGGGAGCGCGTGCTGGACGAAGAAGACCAGGCGCGGCTGAGACTGGCCAACGCCCGCCTGATGGAGCCGAAATGGATCGTACTGGATGACGCACTGGAGCTTCTTGATGTGCCCGCACAACAGGAGTTGACCCAGCTCATGGACACATTCCGCCAGACGGGAATTGTCTATATTGGACGCTCGGAGGTGTTTTTGGCGATAAATCCGACACTTGTACACCTTTCGGCATTGCAATCTCTTTAAAGTGTAGAATATAGTCGGAAATACGATAACTATGCTTGATTATACCTCGTTTATAAATCATTAAGTATTAGCACAATACGTTTGACCCACCCATGGTCGTTCCCGCGGAGCCATGATGCAACTTAACCTTGATGTGGACACCTCCGCCCTCTCGCCGCGACATGGCCTCGCGCCGTGCGAGGGACCCAGTGCGACGATCGCCGTGCAGGGCGCTCGCCCATGTGCTGCGTCGGCGGTTGTGGCCGGAACATCGATGGGACAAGAGCAGCCGAAGGCTTCCACGGCTGCGACATCGTCTGCTCCGGAGGTCCGCCTGCAGGCGTCACTGCCGTCATCCTTCGGCCCGATCGACAAACACCCACCCCGTTCCGAGACAGAGGAAACGATGCTGAAGGTGATGAACGGGCAGCGGGAAACGCACGCCGACATTGATCTGGCCGAGGCCGCGATCTCGAATGCCGCAGGCTTTGCCAATGCCACACACCATCCGCTTTTCTCAATCAACGCCACCGGAGTGGTCGATTTCATCAACGACGCAGCCCTGCGGCTGTTTGGTTACAGTCGCGATGAACTGATGGGCCTGTCGTCCATGCTCCTGATCCCGGAACGCCTGCGGGAAGAATGCCAGCACATTCTCTCGGGCATGATGAACCTCAGCCCCGACGAGTTGAGCGGCAAGGCCTTCGAAATCCGGGCCTGCCATCGCGATGGGCACGAATTCCCCCTCGAGGTCGTGCTGACCGCGTGGGACACCAACGAGGGCCGGCATCTGGGTGCTGCCGTTGCCGATATATCCGAACGACACAGCCGCCAGGCGCGTCTGCTGCGTCTCGCCAATCACGACACCTTGACCGGGCTCCATAACAGCCATGGCTTTGAAGAACTGCTGCGCGAGCAATGCGAAGACGGGAATGTCGGCGCGGTCCTCATGCTCGACATCGAGGGTCTGCGTGACATCAACGATCATCTCGGACCACAGATCCACGATACGCTCGTGCAGAGCATTGTCATCCGCACCAGCCTGCCGCTTGGCCTGGATATGGCGCTGGCGCGAATTGGCACACACCGCTTCGCCATCCTTCTGCCGCAACACGTGACCGGCGACACGGTCGATGCGTTGGCCGCGCAATTGCTGGATGCGCTGGGAACCCCGTTCATGATCAATGGTCACCGGCTGCGGGTTATTGGCAGTGTCGGTTATGCTATTGTCGCAGATCAGGCCGACCCGGAAGAGCTTGTGGCCCAGGCCGATTTTGCCCTGTTACACGCCAAGCGCTCCGATATACATAAAGCGGTGGCTTTCGATGCCTCGCTTCAGGCCGTCGCGCAGAACCGGCGCGCCGTGCAGCGCGACCTGTTGCGGGCGTTGACCAAACGCGAATTCGTTCTGCAATACCAGCCCCAGGTCAACCTGCGCGATGGCAGCCTTTGCGGCATGGAAGCCCTGATCCGCTGGCAACATCCCGAACGCGGCCTGCTGCCGCCTGTCGAATTCCTGCCGATGCTGGAGCAGAGCGCCTTGAGCGTCGATGTCGGCTGGTGGGTGCTGAACGAGGCTCTCCGGCAGCTGGCCGAATGGGCCGCAAGCGGCCTGCCTCTGGTCAAGATGAGCGTCAATCTTTTCCCGTCCCAGATCCGTTGCGCCAACCTTGCCTCCGAAGTGGCGGAACTGCTCAAGCGTTATGACATCGCTCCCGCCATCCTCGAGCTTGAGATTACCGAGACGGCCACGCTTCAGGATGGCGACCAGTCGTTCAAGGTGATCAGCGAGTTGCGTGAACTGGGCGTCGGCATTGCGTTTGACGATTTTGGCACCGGCTATGCCTCTCTCGGCACGCTGCAACGCTACCCGATCACCACGCTGAAGATCGACAAGGGGTTTGTGCGCGATCTCATCACCAAGCAGCGGGATGCCGCCATCACGCGCGCCTTGATCTTACTGAGCAAGGACATCGGCGTGATCACGATTGCCGAAGGCATCGAGACGGTGGAACAGGAAATCACCCTGAAGATGATGGGATGCGATTGCGGCCAGGGCTATCTTTATGGCCGCTCCATGGCACCGTCGGACATTGCGGCCCAGCTGTCACGCCTTTCGCCGCAAACCGCCCGGCCCGTTGCGCGGGCAAGCTGAAAGCCGCATCCGCTCCCCACGTCGTTCAACGGCGGGGGAACCGGCCTTCCGGGCGATAAACGGTTGCCGATAGCGCTTGAAATCAATCCAACAACAGGCGCAACTGCACCGCAAGGTCGCGCGCCGTATAGGGTTTTTTCAGCCAGCTTCCATCGGCCGCCAGCTGCTTGCCGGCAATGTCCGGTTCGGCATAACCCGAGGTGAAGAGGATGCGGATATCCGGGCGCCGCTCGCGCACCACTTTTGCCAGCTGATCGCCCGACATGCCGGGCATGGCGATATCGGTAAACAGCAACGCCACTTCCGGATGTGCGTCAAGAACGGCCAGCGCCTCGATGCCGTTTCCGGCCTGATGCACCGTGTAGCCTGTGTTTTCCAGTCGCGCGACGGCAACCCGGCGCACGCGCGGATCATCCTCCACGACCAGAATGGTTTCGCTGCCGCCGGGAATATCCGCCAGAGCCGCCATACGCTCCTCGCCCGGTCGTAGCGCCGACGCATCGACGACGCTGGGCAGGAAAAGCCTGATGCTGGTGCCCTGGCCCTGTTCGCTGTAGATCTGGACATGTCCACCGGACTGGCGCACGAAACCATAGACCATGCTGAGGCCAAGCCCGGTTCCGGCGCCGGTCGATTTCGTGGTAAAAAACGGCTCAAAAGCGCGCTGCTTCACCTCATCGGTCATGCCGGTTCCCGTATCGGTGACGGCAACCAGAATATAATCGCCGGCGCGGACCTGCGGATACATCTGCGCATAATCCATGTCGAGATGGACGCGGCTGACCTCGATGGTGAGCTGACCGCCCCTTGGCATGGCATCGCGGGCGTTGAGCGTGAGGTTGAGCAGCGCATTCTGCAACTGCGACCCGTCGACCAGCGCCTCGTTGCCCCCCCCGCGAATGGTCGTGCGCAACTCGATGCGGTCGCCGATGGTGCGGCGGATAAGCTCTGAAAAGCTCGACACCATCTGGCCGAGATCCGTCATGCGGGGGTTGAGCGGCTGGCGCCGGCCGAAGGCCAGCAGCTGCCCCGTCAGCTTGGCGCCGTCATCGGTTGCGCCTTGCGCTTCCTTCAAAAGCGTCAGCGCCTTCGGATCCTGCAGCTTCATCTCCAGCATTTCCAGATTGCCGCTGATGATCGTCAGGAGATTGTTGAAGTCATGCGCAAGCCCGCCGGTCAGCTGGCCGATGGCTTCCATCTTCTGCGCCTGGCGCAGTTCTTCCTCGATGCGATGGCGGCTGGTCAAGTCGCGTATGAAGCCGGTAAAGATGCGCTTGCCATTGGATACCGCCTCACCAACGGCAAGCTCCATCGGAAATGTCGAGCCGTCCTTGCGCAGCCCTTTGACCACACGCCCGATGCCGATGATGCGGCGCTGGCCGGTGGTCATGTAATGGCGGATGTAACCATCATGGCCATCCCTGTCGGGCGATGGCATGAGGGTAGACACATTGCGTCCCTCCACCTCCTCTGCGTCATAACCGAACAGGTCTTCCGCCGTGGAGGAAAACGAGGTGATGATGCCGGCCTCGTCAATGACGACCATGGCTTCCGGCACGGTCTGCAGGATCGAACGGAAATGCGCCTCGCGCACCGCAAGATTTTCCTGGATAGTGGCTGCGGCGCGAAAATCCTCGTTGATCTGGACGACCAGCGGGCCTTTGCCATCGGCCACATCCGCCATCACCCAGCGGCTGAGAACCGAAATCGTATGGCCGTCCTTATGGCGATATTCCAGATTGCCCTTGAAGGCACCCTCGGCGCGGATAACGGCGACAATATCGGCCAGTACAATCGGGGGTGAAGGCTGCAACAGCGCCAGTATGTCGAGCCCCTCCACCTCCTCGGCGCTCCAGCCGAACAGGCCGGAACTGCCGGCACTCCAATGGGAGATCAGCCCTTCGGCATCATGCGCGATGACATTGATCGGACCAAGAAGCGACAACAGGCTCGATACATCGAATGTCTGCCCGGCATTGACCTTCTCACCCATAGAAAACCCTAACAGTCAAAGCGATTGCACGGGGCCACGTTCAATGCGGCCAGACGGCCTGCCTGGTCTTTGCGCCACGCTCGCCGATTTCCTCATAACTATCGCCATCGCCGCACAGCGCAAGCAGTTTTGCGGGCTTGGCGATATCGAACGCGTGGCGGCCATTGGGGACGATCACACCGCGTGCAATCAGCTTGGTGATGGTGCGCGAGACGGTCTCGATGGTGAGGCCAAGATAGTCGGCCATGTCCTGCCGGCTCATCGGCAACTGTACCGTGCGGCCAAGCTGCCGGTCGCCCTGCATGCGCCGGACCGTCAGCATCAGAAAACTGCACACCCGCTCCTCGGCGCTCTTGCGCGACAGAAGCACCATCTGGTCCTGGGCGGCTGCCATTTCGTCGCACATCAGGGCAAAAAGCCGCGGGCGAAGTTCCGGAGAATACTCGACGGCATCCTGAAAAGCCTTCTTGGTGAGACGACGAACCTTGACCGGCGTGACCGCTTCGGCGCTGTAGAGATAGACATCACGCAATGTCAGCCCCACCATGTCACCGGCATAAAGAAAGCCGGTAATGACACGACGCCCATCGCCTATGATCTTGAAAATCCTCAGGACACCTTCAGACACCTCGAAGATGTGCTGGGCACGATCCCCTTCCCAGAACAGGCCGGCGCCGACATCCAGCGTCTCACGCGGTACGGCGGCAAACAGTTCGTCAAGCGTCTCCAGCTGCGGTTTCATCATCGCTACGGCGGCGAAATTGGAATGTGCGTTTGAGCCCGTCGAAAGCATTGTGCGTCCCTCTGTCCTGATGGCCAAACTATGGCGGGGAGCGGTGACAGAAGGATGCCGGGCATGTTACGGTGGGTTGAAATGTGTAACAGTCTGTAACAGCGTTTAAAGCAGTCGAGCAAAGCATGACGAAACTCGAGCGGCGGGCCGAGCGTATCCTCATCGTCGATGATGATCCGCGTATCCGCCAGATGGTGACCCGTTATTTCGAGGATGAAGGCTTTCTCGTCACCGGCGCTTCTGACGGCGTTTCGATGCGCAAGGCGCTCGCCGATTACACAATCGACCTCATCCTGCTCGATCTGGTGCTGCCCAATAGCGAAGATGGCCTGGCGCTGGCCCGCGAAGTGCGCGCAACGTCAGACGTGCCGATCGTCATGCTGACCGGGCGCGACGATGTAGTGGACCGCATCATCGGCCTGGAAGTGGGCGCCGACGATTACATTCCAAAACCCTTTCACCTGCGCGAAGTGCTGGCGCGGGTACGCAGCATCCTGCGCCGTCGCCGGCCGGTGGAAGCGCCGCAGGTCGAGATCGGACAGGTGTTTGCCTTCGACGGCTGGCGCCTGGAGATCAGCCGGCGCCGGCTGCTCAACCCCAATGACGAGGAAGTGGATCTGACCACCGGCGAATTCGACATGCTGACGGTGATGATCCGCAATGCCGGCCGGGTGTTGACGCGCGACATGCTGATGGACCAGACCCGCGGGCGCCAGATGGAAGCGTTCGACCGTGCCATCGATGCGCAGATTGCGCGCCTGCGCAAGAAGATCGAGACCAACCCGACACATCCGGTGCTGATCCGTTCGGTGCGCGGCGTCGGTTACATTTTCACGGCAGAAACCAGCACGTCCTGAAGGCCGCGCAAGCGCTCATTCCGGGATCGGCATCAACTGGCAGCCGGTCTCAATGGCCAGTTTCTGCAGGTGTTCTGAGAGGGTCTGGCGAACGCCCTCCTCGTCCACGACCGCCATCACCACATAAAGAGGCACGTCGAGCAGGTGCTCGTCCGGCGTGTCACGGCGATGCACAAGGCAAAGGCCTTTCAGGTATCCATTGGCATTTTCGCACACCATCAGGCGATCGAAAGCTCGGCCCTCCCGCTGTGCGGCAATCACGTCCTCGCAGGTGCGCCGCCAGGTGGAAAGTTCGGCGTGCGCATCGGCGGCATGCACCAGCGCAAAGGCGCGGTCCACTTGTGATGTCGTGATATCGGCAACCCGGTAACCGGAAACCATGAACCTTCCCTTCGAGGGGCAACCCCTTCCTGCGCCTGCAGATGCGCTGCCATCGGCAGGCAATTTGCAATGGGAAAATCTGGCGTGCCGAAGACCCGCGCGCATTGAGCAAAATCAACTGCGAGCCTTTTGCGCGCACCAAAACGGTCCGATGAGGTCAGGCCGTTTCGAGGATGGGGCTTTCCAGAAGTGTTCCGGTTGTGACATCGGCGATGCCGAGATCGGTCTGGTGGGGGCCGGCATTACAGGCAAGCGTTGCGCCAAAACAGGCCTTGAACACCAGATAAGGCGGCTGCCAGTCGACGATACGGTCCATCTCTGCCTTGATGGCTGCAAAGCCTGTCGCAATTTCCGTAACGCTGCCGTCGGCCACAAGGCCCGCAAGCGGCAGCGGCAGCACCGCCTTCACCACGCCGCCTGCCGCAACGGCCAGCCCGCCGCGTGCGGCAATCACCGCATTGGCAGCGGCGGCCATATCCTCCGGGTCCTTGCCGAACACCGTCAGATTGTGGCTGTCATGCGAGACGGTGGTGGCAAAGGCGCCGCGCCAGTTGCCCCAGCCGGTGAGGAAACCGATGCGCGGTGTGGCGGGTGCAAGGCCATGACGATGGATGACGGCAATCAGCGTCGTATCCTCAGGCACCACCACATGGCCCTCAGCAATCTCGGCGGATGTTTCGCCCCATTGCGTGAAGCGGGGCCGATCGATGGTGGCGATGCGGGCGGAAGAGCCCGTGGCCGGAATACGAAAATCATCGGCAGTCAGGGCTGACAGCTTCATCGTATCGCCAAGCGTCACCGTTTCGGTGGCAGAAGGCGGCGACAGCAGCGCGCCACCGGCGGCGACTTCGCGTCCGGAGACCAGCACGCGGCGGGCCTCGAAACTGTCCAGATCCTCAAACAGCACCAGATCGGCGCGACGGCCGGGCGCGATCAACCCGAGATCCGGCCGGCCAAGCCGGCGCGCGCCGTTGATGGTTGCCGCCTGCAGCGCCCATTGCGGCTTCATGCCGTAACGCACAAGACGGCGCACCACATCATCCAGACCGCCGGCTGAGTGGAGATCGTCGGGAAACACATCGTCGGTGCAGAGCGTTACGGTTTGCGGCAGGTGGCCGAGCGTATTCAGCGCCTCGACGAATTCCGGCAGCAGGTGATCATGGCTGCCGCGAAGCTCGATGGTGAGGCCGGCGCGCAGCTTTTCGAGGAGATCGGCACCGGATACCAGCTCATGATCCGAGGTGACGCCGGCGGTGATGAAGGCCTGCAGAGCGGGGCCGGAGAGGCTGCGGGCATGGCCGCAGATCAACTTGCCGGTCTCCAGCCCCGCCTGAATAATACCCTCCATGCGCTGATCGCCTTCGATAATGCCGCGCATGTTCATCATTTCCGCAATGCCGGCGATATCCGGTCGCGCCAGCAGGCTCTGCAGCACATCCGGCCCGAAATCAGCCCCGGCAAGCTCAAGACCCGGCGCCGAGGGAACCGAGGACGGGGCGAGCAGGATGACCCGCAGCGGCAGGTCGATCACCGCGTCGGCTGCCCAGTTAACGCCGGCCAGACCCAGCACATTGCCGAACTCATGCGGATCCCAGACCACGGTCGTTACGCCGCGCGGCACCACGGCCTGCGCATAACCGGCGGGCGTCACCATCGAGCTTTCGATGTGCATATGCGTATCGATGAGACCCGGCGACAGGAAGGCGCCGGCGGCATTGATGAGGGTTGCGGCATCGGTGCGGCTGCCCGGCGCATGAACGCTTGCAATCATCGGCCCGACAATGCCGATATCTGCGGCGCGAAGTTCGCCCGTCACCACATCCACCAGCGTTCCACCCTTCACGAGAACATCGAACGGCACGTCTCCACGCGCGGCCTGCACGGCGCGGCGGCGCAGTTCCGGCAGGTTGAGATCGAAGAGTTCGAAGGGACGGGTCATCGGGATGCTTCACTTTTAAGAATGTCGAGTATGAGTTTTCGCGCGGCGGCCGCATCGATGTCGACGGCATAAACGGCGTTGAACGGAGCGCGTCCGTCGCGGGTCTCGACCACGGTGCGGCCGCGTGTATGGGTGCCGCAAAGCTCCACATCGAGCCTTGCGCGGCGCCAGGTGACGAGATCGTCACGGATAAAGGCGACGGCAGCCACCGCATCATAAAGCGACATGGCCGGGCGGCCGCGCTGGATGGCGATGTCGATGAAACCGGCCAGAAGATCGGCAATCAGGCTGGCATTCCGCCCGCCCGCCTCCCGCACCGGCACGACATCGGCAGGACCTGCCAGAACCTTGCGGCAGAGATCGAGATCGACCATGCGCAGCGGCAGGCCATGCGAGAGCACGATGGCCAGCGCTTCGGGATCGGCAAAGGCATTAAATTCCGCCGATGCCGTGTGATTGCCCGTGGTGACGCCGCCGCCCATCCAGACGATGTCATCGATCCGGGCGGCCAGATCCGGCCGGGCAAGAGCAAGCGCTGCCAGATTGGTGAGCGGCCCGAGCGCCAGGATGCGGCGCGGCGTTGCGTCATCGTCCTTGTTCTGAAGCCAATGGCATAGTGCCGAAAAGGCATCCTCGGCGTGCAGGACCACAGAAACCTCGGGCAGGCGCTTGCCCGCACTTGGCATTCCGTGATCGCCGAGGATGCTTTCTGCCGTCTCCAGACGGCCGAGCACGGGAGCAGAACGCCCCCGAAAGAGCGGAAAGGACCAGTCAAAGGCCATGCTTGCGCCGCAGGCATTGCGCTCGACCTGCCCCAGTCCGGCATTGCCGAAAACCAGCGACACCCCATCGACCGGTTCACGGCCATGGTTTGCCACCAGAATGGCGGCGATATCGTCAAAACCCATGTCGGTATCGACCCAGACGCCCATCACGCCCTCCTGAAAAGGGCGCGGCCGGAAGAGGCGCAGCTGTGGCTGGAAAGGATCGGCTTTGAAAATTCGCCGCGCGCAACGACCTGGAAAGGACCTGAGACCAGGCACATCACGCGCGGCTGACGGACCTGTTCCGCCGCTATCGGAACATGGCCGGTCATCTCTAATTTCATGTCTGGGGCTTCCGGGCGAACGCCTGTTATCAGCGTCTGTCCATCCCGTTCACCAAACGCCTGAAGCAAGGCGGAAATGGGGCTGGCGCACAGCTTTGCAAGGCCAGGATTACGAATGTTGCGATGGGTGGGCAGGCCCGCCCTGAACGAAACGGCCATCGTCATTGCCCCGCCCCTTCCGCCATGTCGGGCAACAGGCTGCGGCAGGGGCCGGTCGATTGGCGAACCACCAGCATCATCGGCACGCTCGGCCGTTCGGCCGTGACCGTGCCGGAGGCCGCCACGCGTCCGCGCGGCAGTCCTTCTATGACGGCTGTGAGCGCTGCGACGGCAAGCCGCGCGATCTCGGCCATGTCCATACGCAGCGTGGTCAGCGATGGCGTCACCACCGAGGACCAGATGAGATCGTCAAACCCGGCAACGCTTGCCTGGTCCGGCACGGCAATGCCGGCACCCTGCAATTCGGTCAGCGCGCGAACGGCCGTCAGATCCGACAACGCCGCAAAAGCTGTGAACCCCTGGCCAACGCAGGCGGCAAGACCGAGCGGACGGCCCGGCACATCGGGCGGCGCCAGCTTTTCGAGCCAGACCACCTCAACCTTGGCATCCGGTCCAAGGCCACTCTTTAACCCGCCGACCCGATCGTTCTGCACCGTGGACTGGGGGCTTCCGGCAAGGATCAGCACCTTGCGATGACCAAGCCCGCACAGATGCGCGCCCATCTGGCGCCCGCCATCCCAATGATCGGATGAGACGGTATTGCCGGGGGTCGAGGGCGTATCGATGACGGCGACGGGGCAGCCGATATCGGAAATGCGCGTGCCACGGCGCGGGATCACCACCATGCCATCAACCCCGCGGTCGATCAGCCGGTCGATTGCTTCGGTCTGCACGCCGGTATGGCCGCGTGAATCGCCGATCAGCACCCCGTAGCCGGCGGTGGAAGCGGCCTGTTCGATGGCCTGCGCGATCTGCGGAAACAGCGGATTGGCGATATCGGGCAGGACAAGCCCGAGAACGCCGCTTCTGCCGGTGCGCAGCGCCCTGCCCGCCATGCTTGGCACATAGGAGAGATCCCGCGCCGTCTCACGGATGCGGTCTGCAAGTTCCGGTGACACCCGTCCCTTGCCGGAGAGCGCATTGGACACGGTGGCGACGGAAACGCTCAGCGTTTCAGCAATCATGGCCAATTTCGGTTTTTCGCTGCGCATCGGG
Source organism: Neorhizobium sp. PAMB6716 (assembly GCF_058242805.1). Lineage (NCBI taxonomy): Bacteria > Pseudomonadati > Pseudomonadota > Alphaproteobacteria > Hyphomicrobiales > Rhizobiaceae > Neorhizobium > Neorhizobium sp. PAMB6716. The sequence continues at coordinate 108,239 of NZ_CM177835.1, read as the reverse complement.
AAACTGCCAATGATTAATCGTTTAAGCGATTACTGCGAACGCCTGCCCCTGTCGAGGAAATTCTGGCGCTTCAACGCCAAATTGAAGGCCGAAGCCCTGAGAGCGCGAAGAACAATCGGCATTTTCCACGCCCGCCCGGTTTTTTGAAGGATTATTCCTTGCGCGAGAACCCGTGTAAGTGGCACGAAACATGCATAGTTGATCAGATATCTGCCGCAGATTATCGGCAGGATGAACCACGATACCGGGAGTACGGTGATGCAAGCCCTGCAGCCGCTGAAGAACGACAGTCGCCGCTCGACGCCGGCCCGCATGGAGCCCTTGGCGAAGCTGCCGGTGTTCTTCAACCTTGCCGACAAGCGCGTTGTGCTGGCAGGCGGCTCCGATGGCGCGGCCTGGAAAGCCGAACTGCTGGTTGCCTGCGGTGCCACAGTGCATGTTTTCTGTCCTCGACATGACCTTTCCGATACATTTTCAGGCATGATTGCCGAGCAAGCGGCACGCGATGTGCCGCGCATGGTGCTTCACGACCATCCCTGGCACATCAATATCTTCGAAAATGCGGCAATGGCGCTCGGTGATTGCGAGACGGACGAGGAGGCGAAGGCGTTTTATTGTGCCGCCAAGGCCGCCGGCGTGCCCGTCAACGTTATCGACAAGCCCGCCTTCTGTCAGTTCCAGTTCGGCTCCATCGTCAACCGGTCCCCGGTGGTGATTGCCATTTCCACCGATGGCGCCGCCCCCATTCTGGCGCAGGCCATCCGCCGTCGCATCGAAACGCTTCTGCCGCCGGCGCTAAAAGCCTGGGCCGAAATTGCCCAGAACATTCGCGAGGCGATCAACGAAAAGCTAAAGCCCGGCACGGAACGGCGCAGCTTCTGGGAAGGGTTTGTCGACCGGGTGTTTCGTGAGGCCCCGAGCGAAACAACCGCTGCCACGCTGGTGGCCGATGCCGGGCGCATTACCCATGGCAACGGTGAACAGCCGGTTGGCCGCGTTACGCTTGTCGGCGCCGGCCCCGGCGATGCGGAACTGCTGACGCTGAAGGCCGTGCGCGCGCTGCAGGCGGCCGACGTTATTCTCTTCGACGACCTGGTGTCCGCAGATGTGCTGGAACTGGCGCGGCGCGAGGCAAAACGCATGCTGGTGGGCAAGCGCGGCGGCCGGGAAAGCTGCAAGCAGGAAGATATCAACGCAACGATGATTGCCCTTGCCAAGAGCGGCAAGCGCGTGGTGCGGCTCAAATCCGGCGACCCGATGATTTTCGGTCGCGCCGGCGAGGAGATCGAGAGCCTCGAAAAGGAAGGCATTCCCGTCGAAATCGTTCCCGGCGTTACCTCCGCCACGGCCATGGCCGCCCGGCTCGGTGTGTCGCTCACCCATCGCGACCACGCCCAATCGGTGCGTTTCGTGACCGGCCACTCGCGCAAGGGCGAACTGCCCTCCGATCTCGACTGGTCAAAACTTGCCGACCCCACGGTCACCACCGTCTTTTACATGGGTGGGCGCACGGCATCCGCCATTACCGCGAAACTGTGCGAGAACGGCATGGCCAAGGAAACACCCGCCGTCATCGTCAGCGCCATTGCGCGTGAGGAAGAACGGCGCTGGGTCGGCAAGCTCGTCGACATGCCCTCCGCCATGGCTGAGATTGGCTACGAAAATCCGGTTCTGATCGGCATCGGCGATGCCTTTATCAAGGCGAAGGCCTTTGCCACGCTTGCTCCGACTGACACCGAAGCGCCGGTTCAGCAAGCCATCTGACAGACGTTAGAGCATTGCCGGTGAAAACAAAGTTGCCTTTAATGCTCTATCTCTTTGTTTTCGCGCAATTCCGAACGCAAAACCGCTTCGCACTTTTGCTGGAATTGCTCTAGCGGCCTCCAGTCTTCGTCCTCGGCCGCTCTTCGCGGAGAGCCGCGGTGACCGAAAGGAGAAGGTCGACATCCTCGAGATCGTCCACCTCGACCGACAGTTTCGGGCGCCAGTTGGGGTGGCTTTCGCTGGTGCCGGGAATGTTGGTCGGCTGCTTTTCCCGGGTCAGGTCCGCCAGCCGCACGGCAAGAAGCATGGCGGGCGTGCGGGCGAGAAACCGATGCAACGAGAGCACCAGCAGTTCGAGGTCCGCATCCTTCAGCGTGCGATTGCCGGCTTCCGGAGCGGCAAGCCCCTCGGCTTCCAGCGCGCGCACGAGATCGGCTTTTTCCGTGACGCGGGCCTTGAGATCGAGCTTTGCCGTTTTCTGCGGCACAAGGCCATGGTCGGCGCGGGCCTTGATATCGGCACCGGACCACCAGCCGCCCAGCGTCTGGTGGTCATGGGTGGAAACGCAGGCAAGCGACAGGGTCGGATAATCTTCGGCGGCAACAAAACCCTGCTCATTCCGCTCATAGGAAAAGATGCGGTAGGAGAGAAGCGCCGAGCGGGTCAGATCCTCACGCAGCCCTTCTGGAAGATTGCCAAGATCCTCGCCGATCAGCAGGCAATGATGATCATGCGAGGCATCAGCCAGCACCTCCAGCAGATCGTCTTTCGGATATGCGACATAGGCCCCCTCGGCGGGCGTGCCATCGAAGGGCACAAGAAACAGCCGCGCCAGCGCGGCGGCATGGTCGATCCTGACGGCACCGGCATAACGCATTGCCGCATCCACCATCCGCCGGTAGGGGGACGGATCGCCTGAAGCAATTTTTGACGGCAGGAAGGCAGCAAGACGCCAGTCCTGCCCATCAACCGCCCACGGATCCGGCGGACCGCCAATGCTTGCCGAAGAGACGTAAATCTCCGGTTCGCTCCAGGTGGCCGAACCATCCAGCGCTTCGCCAACCGCAAGATCGAGATAAAGCCCGATGCGCAGGCCTGCCTGTTCGGCGGCCCCCACCACATCGGAGAGCTGCACATGCGCGACCCATTGCAGCCACATTTGAAACTCCACCTCGTCCAGCCGCGACTGGGCAAAGCTCGTCACGGCCGGATTATCCGGCGCCTGCATCTCCTCTGGCCAATCGCGCCAGCCCGCAGACAGGCCACGCGACACCATGTCTGCCGAGATCACCTCAAACAGGGCGTGGAGGCGCAGGCTCTCGCCGGATTTTTCCCGAAAGCTTTCAAATGCCGAGACGGTGTAGGAGCCGGTTATGCTATTCGCCTGCCGCCATGCCTGCCACAAAAGCCGCAGTTCACGCAGCTTGACCGCTGCCACCTCGGGATAACAGACAAGTTTTGACTGCCGCAGTTTTTGCAACGCCTTGTCGAGGTCGCGGCGCGGCTCAAAGCCGGGCACCTGATCAACCGCGATATAAAGCGGGTTCAGCCATTGGCGGCTGGAGGGTTCATAAGGGCTGCAGCGGGCGGGCTCTGCCATGAAGGGCGCATGCAGAGGGTTGAGCCCGATGAAATCGGCACCGAGACGCCCGGCAAGGCCGCAGACGGCGCGCAGATCGGCAAAATCTCCGATCCCCCAGTTGCGCTTCGACCGCATTTCGTAGAGTTGCAATGTCAGCCCCCAGACGCGGTCCCGTGACAACACTTCCGGCAGGAAGCAGACGGGCTGCTGCGATGCGAGCGTCTCGCCTTCCACCGTCACGTTGAGGGCGGACAGGATCTTGCGCTTCGTCTCGGTGGAGATCGCGACTTCGCTGCCATCGGGATCGGGCCGCGTGAATTCGATGCCGTGCTGGCGCGCCAGCGTGTCGAGCGGCGACGCCCTGATATCGAATTTTGCAACGGAGGTCTTGTTAGCCATCAGCCAAGCTCCACACCAGCGACCAGGGTGCTGCCTCACCCGCATCGATATGGCCGAAACGATAGATCACCTCGCCGGACGCCGGCAGCGGAACGCGGCAGGATCGCGCCGTGAGGTTTGCCTGCAATTGCAGGCGCTTGCCCCCGAAGACCCATTCAACCAGCAGGCCATCGCTCTCCAGCTCAAAACGGGCGGCAGCGCCGGCGGAAGCGCCGAGCAGCGGCACGACATGCTGGCGCCTCAGCCCGATCAGCGTGCGGTAAAACCCCAGCATCTCCTCGGCGTCCGGCTCTGACAGTTTTGTCCAGTCCAGCTTGGCGCTTTCGAAGGTTTTGCGCGCCGTCGGGTCCGGCAGGTCGTCTGCGTCGAAACCCGGCAGGCGCGACATTTCCTCACGCCGGCCCTTGCGCACCTTCTCGTTCAATTCCTCATCAAAATCGCAGAAGAAGGGAAAGGGTTCGCGCGCGCCCCATTCCTCGCCCATGAACAGCATGGGCAGTTGCGGGGAAAGCAGATAGACGGCGGCCACCGCCTTCATGGCCTCCTTGGGCTGCGAGACGATCATACGATCACCCAGCGCGCGATTGCCGATCTGGTCGTGGTTCTGGATGAACGAGATGAAGGCGGTGGGCGGCAGGTGGCGGCTTGGCATGCCACGCGCTTCGCCGCGATAGGCCATGTGTTCGCCCTGGAAAACGAAGCCTTCGGCAAGCGCCCGGCCAATCTTTGCCGGATCACCGGCATAATCCTGATAATAACCAAAGTCTTCGCCGGTTGCCGCGATATGCAGCACGTGGTGGATATCGTCGTTCCACTGGGCGGAAAAATGCACCGGCCGCCCTTGCGCGTTGCGGCGCAGCAGGTCGCTGTTGTTATCCTCGTTCTCGACGACCAGATGTACATGGCGATCACCTGCTTCGGCACGCACCCGGCGCGCCAGTTCATGCAGCAGGTGTTCGCGCGTATCGTCCTTGATGGCATGGACGGCATCGAGGCGCAGGCCATCGAACCGGAAATTGCGCACCCAGTAGATGGCGTTTTCGATGACGAATTCGCGCACCGCACGGGATGCCTCGCCATCGTAATTGATGCCGCTGCCCCACGGGGTCTTGTGATGTTCGGTAAAGATCGGCGCATAGGCCGGCAGGTAATTCCCGTCAGGCCCGAAATGGTTGTAGACGACATCGAGCAGCACGCAGATGCCGCGCTCATGGGCGGCATCGATCAGCGCCATCAGGTCTTCCGGCCGGCCATAGCTGCTTTCGGGCGCATAGGGCAGCACGCCGTCGTAACCCCAGCCATAGGTGCCCGGAAAATCGCTGATCGGCATGATCTGCAAGGCAGTCACACCCAGATCGGCCAGATGATCCAGCCGCTTCATCGCGGAAAGGAACGTGCCTTCAGGGGTAAATGCCCCGATATGCATCTCATAGATGACCAGTTCCTCGATGGGCCGGCCGCGCCAGTCTGGATGGCGCCAGGCATAGGTTTCGAGATCGATCACCTCGCTTGCGCCATGGACATCGTCTGCCTGATGGCGCGATGCGGGATCTGGAACGGCGAGACCATCGGGCAGGACAAAGGCATATTTCGTGCCGGCACCTGCACCTTCGACCGAGCGTTCATGCCAGCCGTCACCTGCGGGCTCCATGTCCAGCATCTGCTCACCGATCTTCAGCCGGATGATTTCATGATTGGGAGACCAGAAGCGAAACCGGGTTTGCGACGGGGAAAGAACAGGGCCGAACAGGAATTCAGACACGGATAAAGCCTTCTGCGGGAGGGATTGCCTGTTCAACTCGCGGGCGCCCGAAAGGTTTCCCGCCCCGTCACGGTGGCCGACATCTGCCAGGATGGCGCGAAACAAAGCCGTCAGGGGCATTGAAAACGGACGACGCAGCGTGCAACGCAAAAAATTCTGAAAAAGCCCGCAAATGCGGGGTTCCGGGCACTGCAGGACAGCGTGACGCAAGCTTTATCAGCGAATGTGACACATCATCTCTGCGAACGTCCATCACCCAGAAAAAGCCAGAAGAGCGCGCCCTCGCAGCAGAATGAGGCCCATTTTTCCACCTTGAGGTTAGCCATGGCTACGATCACATTTGCAAATACCAAGGGAGGCGCCGGCAAGACCACGGTCGCTCTCATTCTTGCCGCAGAACTTGCCGAACGCGGGCACCGCGTCGCCATTCTCGATACCGATCCGCAACAGTGGATCACCCGCTGGCACGGTTTGGCGGACACGCCGGCCAAATTCACCGTCGTCTCCGATATCTCCGAGGAGACCATCGAACGCGACGTGAAGGCGCTGTCGAAGAAGATGGACTATGTCATCATCGATGTCGCCGGTGGCGTCTCGCCGCTGCTGGCCAAGGCGATTGGCCTGTCAGATCGCGTGATGATCCCGGTACAAGGTTGCGCCATGGATGCCGTGGGCGGCGCGCAGGTTCTCAACATCCTCCAGGAACTGGCGATCCAGTGCGAGATCCGCATTCCCCATTCCGTGGTGCTGACACGCATCAATTCCATCATCACCACCCGTGCGCTGACGGCGGTGAAGGCGCTGCTGGCCGAAAAGCAGGTGCATGTGCTGGAAACCGCCCTCATCGAACGCGCCGCCTATCGCGACATGTTCGTCACCGGCGGCACACTGCATACGATGGAACCCGAGCGGGTCAGCAATCTCGACAAGGCGCGTGAAAACGCCCGCCAGTTTGCCGAGGAAATCATCAGCCTCGTGCCGCTTGCCGTCGCAAAGCCAAAAACTGCCAAGCCGAAGGTCGCAAAGGCACCCAAGACCACGGCGCCCCGCCAGCGCAAGGCGGCCTGACACCCTGTCGGCCAGATCCACCGCCCGATCAACGGCAGAAGGCGCCCGCACACCTGCAGGCGCCTTCTGCCGTCGCCGTTTCCATCAGGCAGTCAGTTGCACCGTCAGTTCCTGGCCGCCAAGGCTTGCGGTAAAGGCGGAGGCTGCCGGGATCAGGGGGGCGCCGCAGAGCGTGCCTGTCGTCACCACATGGCCCTTTTTCAAAAAGCCGCCCATCGGCAAACCGCCATTGGCGGCAGCAATGAAGGCTGCCAGCGGATCACCATCGGGATGCCTCACCGCGTCCTCGAACAGAACCGTGTCGCCATTGATCAGCCGCAGCGTGCCAAGGTCTGCCCCTTCGGCAAGCAGGGAGCGATCAAGCGCCGGGCCAACGATATAACCGGCATTGCTCATCATGTCCGACAACAGCAGCGGCAGGGAACTGCCGGGACCTTGTGTATAACGGCTGCGCACCAGTTCGACGCCGATCGCAACGCTTTCGATGGCGTCCACCACATCCTGCCTCGAGTAGGGTTCTGTGCGCGGCGGCAGGTCGCTGGCAAGTGTCAGCGCCAGTTCGATTTCCACCTTGATGCCGGTGCAGAACGGCGCACTCGGGTCCGTGCGGACAAAGATCAGCGGCGCGCCATAGAGCCCGCCATCGCGCAGCGAAAACTTGTAGCCCTCGGGCACGGCCACCCCAAGCCGGTTCAGGATGTCGGCCTGAATGGCATAGGCGCCGGCCACATCCGGGGCGGCAAGGTCTTCGGTTCCGATTGTCTGGCCATCCCGCATGGCATTCGCGAGAAGGTTGGCGAGGTCTTTCGTTCCGGTGGCGTCGTTGATGTCTGTCATGTCGTTGATCTCCCGATGATGTGCATGCCTTGCATGTCTTCAAGCCGGCAGCAACCGCCGCGCCGGCAAAACAAAACCCCGGCCGCCTTTTCAAGCAGACCGGGGTTTCTCGTGATGGGCCAACCTTTCCGCAGAGGAGCGGCGGCCGAAAGGTTCGGGTCAGCGGTTGGCCGGCGCCTGATGCTCGGAGGAATCAAGAATCCGGCTGAGGCTGAGGGCCGCAAGCGTACAGATCGCGCCTGAAATCAGGTAGCCGCCGATGAAGATGATGCCGAAATTGCTGGCAAGACCGAGCGCGACCAGAGGTGCAAAGCCAGCACCGACCAACCAGGACAGATCCGACGTCAGCGCCGAGCCGGTGTAACGATACTGCAGGGCAAAACGCGAGGAGACGGCACCCGATGCCTGGCCGAAGGACAGGCCGAGAATGCCGAAACCGATGATGATGAAGGCATCCTGCCCCTTGCCGCCTGCATCCAGAAGGAAGGGCGCCGAGAAACTGAACACGGCAATGATGGCGGCCCCGATCATCAGCTGCTTGCGCCGGCCAATGCGGTCGGCAGCAAGGCCCGATATAACGATGGCACCGATGCCGACGATCGCACCGAAGATCTGCACGAACAGGAACGACCCGGCCGACTGCCCGCCATAAAGCGTGACCCAGCTCAGCGGGAAGATGGTGACGAGGTGGAACATGGCAAAGCTTGCGAGCGGCACGAAGGCCCCGAGCAGGATGTCACGGCCATGAACCCGGATGGTTTCGAACACCGGGCGCGGTTGCAGCTCCAGCGTTTCGAACAGTTCGCCGAATTCACGGCTGGCCACGATGCGCAGGCGGGCAAAAAGGGCCACGACGTTGATGGCAAAGGCCACGAAGAACGGATAACGCCAGCCCCAGGTGAGGAAATCCTGGTCTGTGAGGCTGACGGCAAAATAACCGAACAGCGCGCTTGCCAGCGCAAAACCGATCGGCGCACCGAGCTGCGGGATCATCGCATACCAGCCGCGATGTTGCTTGGGGGCATTCAGCGCCAGAAGCGAGGCCATGCCGTCCCAGGCGCCGCCGAGAGCAAAACCCTGGCCGAGACGAAACAGCGCCAGCAACCCGACGGACCAGACGCCGATCGACTCGTAGCTCGGCAGGAAGGCGAGCGAAGCCGTCGAACCGCCGAGCAGAAACAGCGCGATGGTGAGCTTGGAACCACGCCCATAGGTGCGGTCGATCCACATGAAGAACAGCGACCCGACCGGACGCGCCAGGAAAGCCAGCGAGAAAACGGCAAACGACATCAGCGTTGCCGTCACCGGATCGCCGGCGAAGCTAAAAACGAGCCGCGGGAAAACCAGAACCGAGGCAATGCCGTAGACAAAGAAATCGAAGAATTCAGACATGCGGCCAATGACCACGCCAATGGCGATGCTGCCGGGAGACAACGGCTTGTCATCGTGCATGCGACGGGCGTCGCGCTCGAACTCTGATGATGTGGGGTTACTTGTAATGCTCATGATGCGGTCTCCTCCTTTGCGGCGAATGGTCGCCTCCCCAAAAGATAGGATGATGCATATTTGCCTGTTATCAAGCCCGGTACCGTTCCGATGGCAAAGAATTTGCTCCAAACGGCTGAAGTGCCGTATATTGTTGCAGATTGTTTACCGTACCTGGCCAATGCCGAGGTCGTGTAACGCTTTTCTCACACGGCCCGGTATCATCGCCGGGGCAATTCCCGGGTTTCTTGTTGCGGTGCATGAAAATGTTTTGCACTGCGACGAAAGACCTCATAGGGAGCCTTGCTCTCATGCTTTAGTCGCAGAGTGACAAAACGCAAATTTCGAAGTGAAAGATGCCACGATTGATGAAGCTCATTCGCCGGCTTAGTGCCCTCGCTCTTCCCCTCGCGCTCTCGGGTTGCGATCTCGTCGTCATGTCGCCATCCGGCGACATCGCCATGCAACAGCGTGACCTCATCATCATTTCGGTGGTGCTGATGTTGCTGATCATCATTCCGGTGATCTGCCTGACGCTGTATTTTGCCTGGCATTACAGACGCTCGAACACCAGCGCCCAGTATGACCCCGAATGGCATCACTCCACACGTCTGGAAGTGATCATCTGGGCTGCACCGCTTGCGATCATCATCGCGCTTGGTGCCGTCACCTGGATCAGCACCCACAGGCTCGACCCCTATCGCCCGCTTGATCGCATCGATGCGGCCCGTCCGGTCACGCCCGAAACCAAGCCGATCACCATCGAAGTGGTGGCGCTCGACTGGAAATGGCTGTTCCTCTACCCGGAACAGGGCATTGCCACGGTCAACGAGATCGCAGCGCCGATCGACAGGCCGATCGAGTTCAAGATCACCGGTTCCACCGTGATGAACTCCTTCTACATCCCCGCCCTTGCCGGCCAGATCTATGCGATGCCCGGCATGCAGACCAAGCTGCACGCGGTGATGAACAAGGAAGGCATCTATGATGGCTTCTCCGCCAACTATAGCGGCGACGGCTTTTCGGGCATGCGCTTCAAGTTTCATGGCGTGAGCAACGAGGGCTTTGACCAATGGGTCTCGCAGGTGAAGAGCCAGGGGTCTCCCCTCAACCGCGATACCTACCTGAAGCTGGAGCGTCCGAGCGCCCGCACGCCGGTCACCTACTACGGCCAGGTGGAGAACGGTCTTTATGAGGCCATCCTCAACCTTTGCGTCCGTCCCGGCCAGATGTGCCAGGACGAAATGATGCATATCGACATGATGGGCGGCGCCGGCACCGATAGCCATGAGAACCGCGAGCGCCTGCAATACGATACCCGCTGGGCCGATGAAGCTGGCCCCGGCGCGACCTATCCGGCCACCGGTCACGGCGCAAAAAGCCCCGAAAGCGCAACGGGCGTCAACGAAAACGGTTCGGCACCGCAGTCCGGAACCGGCGGCGACGCTTCCATGCCCGGCATGTCCGGCCACGAAGGCCATGACGGCCAGGGCGTGGCTCCCGACCAGCTGAACACAAACACGAAGCCGTAATCGCCGGCTTGAGACGTATCGGAAACTGCCATGTTCACGAACAGTAACCTGTTGGAATTCATTTTCGGGCGGTTGTCATGGGATTCGCTGGCTTTCACGCACGAACCCATCCTTCTCGTCACCTTCATCGGTGTGATCCTCGGCGGCATCGCCGTCGTCGCCGCCATCAGCTATTTCCGCCTCTGGGGATATCTGTGGAATGAATGGTTCACCAGCGTCGACCACAAGAAGATCGGCATCATGTATGTCATCCTCTCGCTGGTCATGCTGCTACGCGGCTTTGCCGACGCCTTGATGATGCGCACGCAGCAGGCCATGGCCTTCGGTGCCAATGAAGGCTATCTGCCGCCGAGCCATTACGACCAGATCTTCACCGCCCATGGCGTGATCATGATCTTCTTCTTCGCCATGCCGATCGTGACGGGTGTCATGAACTTCGTCGTGCCGTTGCAGATCGGCGCTCGCGACGTGTCCTTCCCCTTCCTCAACAATTTTTCGTTCTGGATGACGACGGCGGGCGCGGTCATCATCATGCTGTCGCTGTTCGTCGGTGAATTCGCCCGTACGGGATGGCTTGCCTATCCGCCGCTGTCAGGTGCCGATTATTCGCCAGGCGTCGGCGTGGACTATTACATCTGGGGCCTTCAGGTGGCCGGTGTCGGCACGACGCTCTCGGGCATCAACCTCATCGCCACCATCGTCAAGATGCGCGCGCCGGGCATGACCATGATGAAGATGCCGATCTTCACCTGGACTTCGCTCTGCACCAACGTGCTGATCGTTGCCTCCTTCCCGATCCTGACCGCCACCCTCGTCCTGTTGACGCTCGACCGCTACGCCGGCACGAACTTCTTCACCAACGACCTCGGCGGCAACCCGATGATGTATGTCAACCTCATCTGGATCTGGGGCCACCCGGAGGTTTACATCCTCATCCTGCCGGCCTTCGGCATCTTTTCGGAAATCGTCTCGACCTTCTCCGGCAAGCGCCTGTTCGGTTATGCCTCGATGGTCTACGCGACGGTCGTTATCACCATCCTGTCCTATCTCGTCTGGCTGCACCACTTCTTCACGATGGGCTCCGGCGCCAGCGTCAACGCCTTCTTCGGCATCACCACGATGATCATCTCCATCCCGACAGGGGCGAAGATCTTCAACTGGCTGTTTACGATGTATCGCGGCCGCATCCGCTATGAAGTGCCGATGCTGTGGACGATCGGCTTCATGGTCACCTTCGTCATCGGCGGCATGACCGGCGTGATGCTTGCCGTACCGCCGGCAGACTTCGTGCTGCACAACTCGCTGTTCCTGATTGCCCACTTCCACAACGTCATTATCGGCGGCGTGGTGTTCGGCCTGCTCGCCGGCGTGAACTTCTGGTTCCCGAAGGCCTTCGGTTACAAGCTCGATCCGTTCTGGGGCAAGATGTCCTTCTGGTTCTGGCTCGTCGGCTTCTACTTCGCCTTCATGCCGCTCTACGTGCTCGGCCTGATGGGCGTGACCCGCCGCGTCAACCACTTCGAGGACCCCTCGCTGCAGATCTGGTTCGTGATTGCTGCCTTCGGCGCCGTCCTTATCGCCCTCGGCATCGCGTCCTTCCTCATCCAGCTCGTCGTCAGCTACCTGAAGCGCGAGGAACTGCGCGACCTGACCGGCGATCCGTGGAATGCCCGCACGCTCGAATGGTCGACGTCGTCGCCGCCGCCGGAATACAACTATGCCTTCACCCCTGTCGTCCATGACCATGACAGCTGGTACGACATGAAGCGTCGCGGTTACGTGCGTCCGCTGGAAGGTTTTAAGCCGATCCACATGCCGCGCGGCACCGGCACCGGCGTCATCCTGTCGGCCTTGAGCGTTACCTTTGCCGTCGGCATGATCTGGTACATGTGGTGGCTGGCTGTCCTGTCCTTCGCCGGTATCGTGATCGTCTCGATCGCCCATACCTTCAACTACAAGCGCGATTACTACATCCCGGCAGAGACCGTTGTCGAAACGGAAAATGCCCGGACCAAACAGCTCGCGGAACAGGCGTGATTGTCATGAGTGAAAACCAAGCCGCCGTTTCGGCAGAGAATCCGCAGTTCTACCTGACGGAAGACCACCATCCGGAAAACAGCACAATGCTGGGCTTCTGGATCTACCTGATGAGCGACTGCCTGATGTTTGCAGTCCTCTTCGCCACCTATGCCGTGCTCGGCCGCAATTATGCGGCCGGCCCCGCCCCTGCCGACCTGTTTGACCTGCAGCTGGTGGCGATCAACACCGCCATGCTGCTCTTTTCCTCCATCACCTATGGCTTTGCCATGCTGCGGATGGAAAAGGGCGACAAGAGCGGCACGCTGATCTGGCTTGCCATCACCGGCCTGTTCGGCCTTGCCTTCCTCGGGATCGAACTCTATGAGTTCAGCCATCTGATCCACGAAGGCGCCGGCCCGCAGCGTTCGGCCTTCCTGTCGGCCTTCTTCACGCTGGTCGGCACTCATGGCCTGCACGTTACCTTCGGCTGCATCTGGCTGGTGACGCTGATGGCGCAGGTGGCAAAACACGGCCTGATCGAGCCTAACCGTCGCCGCCTGATGTGCCTTTCGATGTTCTGGCATTTCCTTGACGTGATCTGGATCGGCGTTTTCTCCCTCGTTTACCTGATCGGAGTGATCGGATGAGTTCGCACCCACATGCACCGGCGCAGGAAAGCGCGCACAACACGCATCACGGCCATAGCCACGGCCACGAAGCCGCCCATGGCAGCTTCAAGAGCTACATGACAGGGTTTGTGCTGGCGGTTATTCTGACCGCCATCCCCTTCTGGCTTGTGATGGCCGATGTGCTCGACAGCAAGGCCGCGACGGCTGCCATCGTCATGGCATTTGCTGCCGTGCAGGTCGTCGTCCACATGGTCTACTTCCTGCACATGAATTCGAAGTCGGAAGGCGGCTGGACGATGCTGGCGCTGATCTTCACCATCGTTGTCGTCGTCATCGCGCTTTCGGGTTCGCTCTGGGTCATGCATCATCTGAACACCAACATGATGCCGATGAACCCGGAGATGATGAAGAACATGCCGTAACCGGCATGCAAGGTGGCCTGGACGCTAAGGCCGCCTCGCTGAAGGATATGAAAATGGAACCCGAGGCCCGTCCCCACTCCGGCAAGCGTTACACCGCCTTCGCCCTTGTGATGGCGGGCCTTGTTCTTGTCTTCCTCGCGCTCGGTACCTGGCAGGTGCAGCGGCTGTTCTGGAAGCTCGACCTGATCGCCCGCGTCGACGCCCGCATTCATGCAAATGCAGTGCCCGCCCCCCTGCCCGACCAATGGCCGCAGATCAACCAGGCAGCCGACGAATATCGCCGCGTCACCGTCAGCGGCACTTTCCTTCACGAAAAGGAAGCGCTGGTACAGGCCGTCACCGAACGAGGGCCTGGCTTTTGGGTGATGACGCCACTCGTCACGGCCGACCGCGGCACGGTGCTTGTCAATCGCGGCTTCGTGCCCATGGACAGGCTTGATGCCTCAGCCCGGCAGGCGGGCGAGATTTCCGGCGAAACGGATGTGACCGGGCTCCTGCGGCTGCCCGAGCCCGGCGGCGGTTTCCTGCGCGCCAACGATCCCGGTGCGGATCGCTGGTATTCCCGCGACGTGGCAGCCATTGCGACGGCCAAAGGCCTTCAGACGGTTGCCCCCTATTTCATCGATGCGGATGCGACCGAAAATCCGGGCGGCCTGCCGATCGGTGGCCTCACCGTCGTGTCCTTCCGCAACAGCCATCTGGTCTACGCCTTCACCTGGTATACGCTTGCCGCCATGTCGGTCGGCGCCATCGTCTACCTTCTCCGCCAGCGCCGGCATGAGGGCTGAAGCCGCGGCGCGTCCGGCATGACGTGCGGTGCCAAAACCTTCGGGCCGCGGCCACAGACGTTCGCAATCCATAACCGTTGACGGAACTACGCCTGCCGCTGCCGGTTATCTATCGACAGAAAGGCGGTAGTTGATGACCAAAGCTCCAGAAAATGATCCGATCGCGCAACCGGAAGACAGTGCGAGCACGCAGCGCCGAAAGCGCCGCGCAGGCAGCGGCCTCGTGACGTTTTTCATCATCTTTGCGGTGGGGGCCTTCAGTCTCTACCTGTTCATCGTGTTCTACGGCGCCATCACCGGAAGCCAGTGACGGCGCCGGCTACGATCAGAGTGCGACGGGTTCATCCGGATGATAGGCCATGCCGCGGGCGCGAAAACGCTCCGGCGCGCCGGCATCGGAATATTTTGCCAGTTCGTCCATGTCGGTCTTGTTCAAAATGACGCCGACCGTCTTGCCCGCAATGCCGGGTTCGGCTTCCAGAATGCTGTCGACCAGCTTTACCGGCGTTTCACCCCATTCCACGACAAAGAGATAGGCATCGACGTAGGGCGAAAAGGCCTTGGCATCGATGGTCGGCACCAGCGGTGCAAGATCGACAACGATATATTCGAAGCGGCTGCTGACTGTTTCCATCAACCTCCCCATTTCCGGCGATGCCAGCAATTCGCTGGTGTGCGGCAGGGCTTTGTTTTTTGAGGCAATCGGCAGCACGGCGAGATTTGCCTTGGAATCGATGGTGATCGCGCTCGTCCAGGGTGCATCGCCGCGCAGCACTTCCAAGAGGCCGTTTTCCGGTTCGGTCTCGAGAACGATGCTCGATCCGCCGGCGGTCGGGTCGGCATCCAGAAGCAGGGTGCGCTTGTTCATCGCGCCGAGCATTGTCGCCAGATTGGCCGCCACCGTGGACTTGCCCTCTCCCGACAGCGCCGAGACGACGGCAATGACCCGGCATTCGCGGTTGGGAAGTGCCACATCGCAAGCAAGCTTGGCATTGCGCAGCGTTTCGGCAAAGGCAGAGCGCGGATGATCGACGGCAACGCGGGTGAGCTTTTTGGCGAAACGTGCCGCATCCTCAAGGGCTGCCTGATCGTTCTCCGGTTCGGGAGCCGGTCCCTTGGACTTGCGGGCCTCTGCTTTCTGCGCCTCCCGCTCCCTCGCCCTTTTCGAGCGCAGCAGCGGGATATACCCGAGGAACCGCAGACCCAGCCGGCTGCGCACATCGTGCCCGAGGCGGAACGAGCGTTCCTTCAGTTCCAGCACGGTTGCAAGGCCACCGCCGACGAAGAGGCCGAGCACGATGGAAAGCGCCATCGTCATGGTCTTCTTCGGGCTGGAGGGCGCGGTTGGCACGCCGGGCTCGGAAATGACGCGGGCCTTGGCGATGGGGAAGGACTGCTGCTGCGTCGCCTGTTCAAAGCGGTCGAGATAGGTCTGGTACATCGTCTTCAGCGACGCCGCCTTCTGTTCCAGCTCGCGAAGTTGCACGACAGAAACATTGGCCTGCGAATTGCTGCCGGCGAGACGATCGATGCTGTCGCGCAGCGATTTTTCACGCGAGCTTGCCACTTCGTAATCGTTACGGAAGCCCGACGTCATCTGTTGCAATTCGCGAAAGATCTGCTGGGCGATGTCGGCCTTCTGGGTCGCCAGAAGCTTGGCCTGCGGGTGATCGGCGCCGAACTGTTCTTCTACCGTGCGCTCACGCTCCGAGGCTGACTGGTAGCGCTTGCGCAGATCCTGGATGACAGAATTGCCACCATCCGTGGAGGAGACGATGGCGTTGTTGACGGCGGCCTCCGCCCCCTGATCGACAATCGCCTTGTACTGGTTGAAGCGGGCCGAAGCGGTTGCCGTATCGGCCTGCGCGACAATCAGCTGGCTGGTAAGGTCCGACAGCTGCTGGGCCGACAGAAGTTCGCCGCGCGGTGAAATGAGGCCGTTCTTGATCTTGTATTCCTCAACCGCCATCGCCGCCTGCTGCGAGCGCTGGTTAAGGTCCGTCAGGCGCTCCTGCAGCCAATCCGAAGCGCGTTCCGTGGCGTTGAAATTGGCGCTTAGCTGTTCAGTGAGGTAGGCGGTGGCATAGGCTTTGGCGAGCTGCGCCGACAAAAGCGGCTGCGGCGACTGTACGGCAATGGCAATCACCGAACTGCGCCCGACCCGGTTGACGTCAAGCGATTGCTGCAGGATGGCGGATGCCTTTTCGCGGCGCCCGTTGCGGGCCGCCTCTTCCGAAACCGGCGGATCGGATGGTTTCAACAGCCCGACAATGCTCTTGATGCTACCCTTCAGAAGCCCGACAGGCGATTCCGGTGGATCGAGGAAGAGCGCATTGTCGGCAAGCTTCAGATCATCGGCAACCCGAAGCGCCAGCGCCTTGGACTTCAGGATTTCCACCGCGCTCGACATGCGGTTGTCGATCTGCTGGGCCGACTGGATGTCGGTCTCGTTTTCGGCATACCGCGACAGGTTCTCGTCGATCAGGATCTGCGTCATGGCGGTATAGGCCGGCGGCGTCATCAGGAGATAAAGCCCGGCCAGCACCATGGCGGCAATAACGCAGAGGCCAATCAGCCGGATCCGCCGCATCAGCGCGGAAAACAGCCGGTCCAGATCGATGAACGAGTCCTGATCCCGGTTTGCGCCCGGAAACGTCTTCGAACGAAGGTTGATATGGTCCATCAGAAAGATCCTTTGGCGTCCCTCGACGCGAGGGAGATAATCAGGATGACGCCTTGGCAGGACGTATGGCGGAACCGATGACGCGGCGCAGGCGCGCGGCAATCGGCATTTTCAGGTGGCGCAACGCGCCGGGATGGGCAATGGCAACCTTCAGGCAGCCGGCCAGCGAGCGACGCTTGATCTCCCATACCAGCGAAAGAAAGGCACCCGCTTCGACAAGGCTGCGGCTGCGACGCGCCTGCGCCCGCCGCGCCTTGGCATCGAGCGGAAAGGTTTCGACAAAGCCCCTGTCGGCATCTATCATCGCGCTGACATGCCGCGGCTCCAGCACGCGTGAGATCGAGCCCTCGCGGATGTGATAGATATAACCGACGCTCGGCTCCACGGCGCAGCGGCCGCCGCTTGCAAGGGCCGACGCCAGCAAAAGGTAATCCTCGCCGATGCGCAGGCTCTCATCGAAACGCAGGCCATGTGCCGTCAAAAACGCCCGCGAAAACATCGGTTTCATGTAACCGAAGTTAAAGGTGGACTTGAAGATAACGTTGGAATCGATGAATTCGGCAAGCGTCAGCGAAGGCCGGTGCTGCAGTTCGCGCTCCGGGAACATGGTCACCACAGGTTCCCCCGGCTTTACCACGTCGAGATTGTCGACCACGATATCGGCTTCCAGGCGGCTTGCGCAGGCAATCATCGCGGCCGAGCGGTTCTTCTTCACCTCGTCGTCGGAATCGAGCACGGCGATCCAGCGACCGGTCGCTGCCGCAAAGCCCGTGTTGCGGGCAACACTCGGGCCGCCGTTACTGACCATCTCGATCAGTTTGACCCGCGGATCGCCATAATAGCGCACCAGTTCGGCCGTGCCATCGCTCGAGCAGTCATCGATGACGATCACCTCGACGGAGACGCCGACCTGGGCAAGCGCACTGTCGATTGCACGCCCGATCGTTTCACGCGCGTTATAGGCGGCGATGACGAAGCTGACATCCGGGAAGCTGTCCTGCGGCTGGGCATCGATGTTCATGCAGCCTCCATCGATCCGTACTGGCGGATTTCGCGCATGCCAAAAATGCCGCTGATGGCGCCCAGATGCAGCATGGCACGCAGCGCATAACGGTTGCGCGCGATGGGTGAAAACAGTGATGCCAAGGCGGCGGCACCACAGAAACCGGCCTTCAGACCGGCAAGGCCGGCCTGCGCCACGCGCCCGACGAGCGAGGTTTTTGCGCCAAGAATGCGGCCATGCGTCTGGCCCGAGCGGAAGCGCCGTTTCATCAGCCAGCCCAGCTGCGCGCGCTTGGGCGGCACCGGTTCGTAAAGCACAGCCTTTTCGGCGTAGGCGATGATGCCGCCGGCATCAGTGACTTCGGTGAAGAAATGTGTGTCCTCGCCGCCGCTCTGGCCAAGTGCCAGCGCAAACCGCCGCCCCCTGATGCGCGGCGAGCGCATGTCGAGCAGCACGTTGCAGGTATAACCGGTGCGGATCGACGGCCCGACCCAGACCGGCAGGGTGGAGTGGAAATCGCCGCTCTTCATCCAGGCCGGCGCACCATCGTCATAAATCGCCCGGACCGGACCCAGAACGGCATCGGCCGACGTGGCCGTTGCCGTGGAGAGAAGATCGGCAAGCCATTCCGGCGTTGCCGTCTCGTCATCGTCGATGAAGGCGAGATAATCGCCCTCGGCCGCCGCAAGGCAGGCATTGCGGGCAATGGAAATATTGGACTTCGGGCAGTGGACATAGAGCATATCGAACGGCGAACGGCGGCGCAGGCTCTCCACCAACGCCGAAGCACTCGGCGTTTCATCGTTATCGGCAATGATCAGCCGCACGCGGGTGCCGGCGGGCACCACGAGCAGGAACAGCGACAGCAATGTCGCCTCCAGTTCCGGGCGACGGAACGTGCAGATGCCGATATCGACATAAACGAGGGATTGATCGCGGTCGTCTCTCATGCGGCAGCCCTTCGCGGTCGGAGGCGTAAAAGTTCCAGCCAGAAGCCGGTGGACCAGGCGAGGTGCATGATCATGGCAGACACGGCAGCCAGCAGTCCAAGGGGATCGCGTCTGGACAGTGTAATCCCGGCGCCATAGGCGAGGCAGACGCCTGCCCAGGCCAGAAGCGGCACGGCCGCCAGCCAGTGGAAGACGGAAAACAGCGCAAAGACCGCAACCGGCATGACGGCAAGCGGCAGCGCCTGGCGCAGTTTCGGCACCGAGCGATGTTTTAGAAGATTGCGCGCCCGGCCCCGGCCATAACCGAGATATTGCCGGAACAGCGCCAAGGGGCGCGAGCGCGGATAATAGGTCATGAAGGTGCGCCCGGTCATCCAGATGCGAAAACCTGCCTTGCGCAGGCGAAAATCCAGTTCCGCATCCTCGTTATGGGTGAAGCTCTCGTCGTAACCGCCGACGGTGCGAAACGCCTCGATGCGCATCAGCGCGTGGTGGCCGTGATCGATCCAGTGGCCGGCGCTGCCGGCGCGGTGCTTGGAGCCGCCATTGCCGAGCTTGGAATTCTGCGCCACCGCCGTTGCCTTCTGGAAGGTACCAAAACCCACCGTCTTCATGCCGACGACGATGGAATCGGCCCCGGTATCAGCGGCCTCCTGCAACAGGGCGGCGCAATAATCGGCGGGGTAATCGCCATGGGCATCGATGCGGATCAGGTAATCGCGTCCATCGCCGTATTCGGCAACCGCCAGATTGATGGCAACACTCTGGATGCGGCGCGGGTTGGTCAAAAGCACGAGATCATCGATCTCCTCGATAAGGCCGGATACGATGGCGCGTGTGCCATCGGTGCTGCCGCCGTCTGCCACGACGATCAGCATGTCGTGATTGCCACGCCCGGTGTTCAACTGGCGCAGCAGCGGTTCGATATGGGCGGCCTCGTTGAGGCAGGGAATGACGACAAGCGCTTTCATCTCGGGCAGGATCGGCAATGTCATGATCAACCCTCCGATCGCAGGGGTAACGGCATGCCGACGCCCACCGCTGACGCGGCCTTGCTGGACAGGAAGGCAAGCTGGCGCACCAGTGCCTCGCAATCGGAAGGGCCGGTGATCCATTGGTTGCGGTCGGTGGCGGCAAGCTTTTCAAACAGGCTGCGATAGGTGTCGACCGTCATCCCGAAAAACTTCTGCTCGAGCGTGTCCGTGTCAGCCTTTTGCAGCAGCAGGCCAAGTCCGCGCCGGGCAAGGAACCGACCCGTTTCGGTCGAAGAGAGCGCAATCGGCACGGCGCCATGCAGCGCGCCCTCATAAAGCCGGTTCGGCAAAAGCCATTCGGAATTCAGCCCTTCCTCGAAGAAATCCACGGCCCAGACGAACTGCACCTCGTTGTAGATCGCCGCCAGTTCCTCCGGGTTGCGATAGGTGCCATGGAAAGACACATGCGGGGCCGCGGCCACCATCGCCTCGAAATCCGGAAACTCTTTGGGCGAAACGCGGCCGCGAATGACGATTTCGACATTGCCCTTCATCAGCTGCGCAAACCGGCTGAGGATAGCGAAGGATTTTTGGCAGCGGATGGCGCCGAACCAGCCGATGCGCCACGGCGCGCCGGGTGCCGGCGGGCGCATCTGCGGTGGTTCAGGATTTGACGGGGTTACAAGTTCGAGCACCTTGTTTTCCAAGAGCATGACCGGCAGGTCGAGGCGCGACAGCGGCTTGAAATAATGATCGACGAAGGCCGGAGAACTGGTGATCAGCAGACGCGCGGAGCGGCCGAAAACACCTTCGGCCGCGCGCAGCGCCATGCCCTTCGCACCCCGGTCGAGCAGCAGGCGGTGAATATCGAGGCACTCGTAAACAACGGGAACGTTCGCGCCAAAGAGGCCGGAGGCGGCACCGGCAAGCGCCAGGGTCTCAAGATTACGGGCCAGAATGACATCCGGCCTCTCGATGCCGGCAAGCAGGCGCGACAGTGAAAACCGCGCCTTGAGGACGGCGCCCATGCGCTGACCAAGACGGCCATCCGCCGTTTCCCCCAGCACGACAAGACGAATGCCCGGCTCGTCCGCCAGCCGGTTTTCATCGCGCAGAAAGCCGGCAACGGTCACTTCCGCGCCGCCGGCCTTCAGCATGATAACCCGTCTGCGGATCGCCGGATCGGACAGATCGTGGGCGAGATAAAGAACGTTCAACGTCACGTCGTCCAACTCCAGTCGCCCCGAAGGAAGGCGTTAAACCATGGTGGCAAAGCCGAAGAAGCGGCTCAGTTCAGTGTGCAGAGGACGGAGCCCTCGAACTTGCATTTTTCGCCGGGCGCGGTGAAAGCGATCCGGTCCACCTGCATCGAAACCGGGCCGTTATAGGCAAAGGTGCCCATCCAGTCCTTGAAGGTGTCGGAGCCCCAGAGGCTGGCAAAGATCTTCTGAGGATGCGTGGGGATCTTCGCGGCATCGGTGACCTCGTGAACCAGCTTACCGTTGAGGAAATAGCGCAGCCGGTTCTTTTCCCAGATGAAGGCATAGTTGTTGAAGGCCTTGTCGGCACCGCCCGGCACCGCAATCAGCTTCTCGTTATCGCCCTTGGCCGAAATATACTGGTTGACCTGCACCTGGTTGGTGTTCTTGCCGAGCACTTCGAAATCGATCTCGTCATGCGGCTGCTTGTCGGTCGGGCCGATATAACTGAAGAAGGCCGAGTTGAGGCCGGAACCGGTGGCCGCCTTCATGCGGATTTCGTAGGTGCCATAACCATAACGCTGGCGCGTCTGGATCTCGCCGCAGGTGTAGGCGCGGTCGGCAGTCTGCTTCTGGCGGAAATCGAGCACGAGCTGGCCGTTTGCCACCGTGATCGCATCCTTCGACCACGTGCAGTTCTGGTGGGCGCCATTGTTCCAGCCATCCGATATGTACCAGAAGGACGTATCGAGCTTGTCGAAGTTTTCGACGAATGAGGCTCCGGTCGTCTGTGCCATGGCGGCCGGTGCAGCAATGGGCGCACATAGGACCATGGCAGTCACAACGGTCTTGCGAAACATGTCTACAAAATGGGTCATTCTCTACCTCTGTTGTTGCGTGGCCGCAGCATTGCGGCTCCCAAGCGTCTCGCCTTCCCTGCGCGACGCCGGACCAGACGGGGGCTTGCGACGGCCTCTGCTGCCGGTCAAAACCCCATACAGGCCCGGCACGAACTGAAGAGCCAGACGGTTGCTGATGATAAGTGCGGCAAAGGTGACGAGGACGGAGGTTATGTAAAAAATCGGATAAAGCTCAGCGTCGGCATGACGGTTCCACACCATCCACAACAGCACCAGAAGCGGATAATGGGCGCAGAATGTCCAGAAACTGAGGCTGCCGGAATTGGCCATGCGCTGGCCGGCACGCGTGCGGATAAGGGGGGCAGACAGCAGCCAAACGCCGATGGCGCCTAACATTGCAAGCGCATTGCGCAGGATGTTGAGCGTTTCCGGATAGTCCGGCCCGGTGTTGAAAAGACCGAGCGCCAGGAGTGCTGCAAGCACCAGCACCAGCGCTGCAATGGGCAGCGCGTAAGGGTCGAGATATTTCAGATCGACGCGATAGAGCGCGAAAAATATCCCCAGGGTAAAACTGAAGAGAATCGACTGCTTCAGCACGATGCCGGAGGTGAGAGCCGGAAAGACGGCAATCACAAACAGCACGCCGAGCGTGATCGCCGGGGCGCGCCGGACCAGAAAAACAAGGACCGGCGACAGGAGGATACACACCATCAGGTCGCGCAGGAAATACAAGGGCAGGTTGATCGGAAAATCGTTCAATGCCAATGCGTGGTCCATCCAGTCCAGGGCGGAAGACGCCTGAAGATCGGGAAAATAACCGATGCCCATGCCGAAACGCTGAATGAGCAGCACGAAGGCAAGGACTGCGAAATTCCACAGCAGGAAGGGCACCAGAACGGTGCGGGCCTTTGATGCCAGCGTGCGGCGATAATCAAACGTTTCCAGTCCCTTGTGAAACAGGAGATAACCTGAAATGGCGCTGAGACACGGCACGCCGATGCGAAACAGGCTCTCACCCAGGAAAACCCGAAACCAGTCGAAGACGCCGTTCGGCTCAACGAACGGGCTGGCATCGGCATCATACGGCACGTGAACAAACACGATGCCGCTGATCAGGAGAATGCGCATCAGGTTGATGCGGGAGGATATGTTCTGATCGACAGGCATATCGTTGACCCCTCTTGGGTTGCGCCTCCCCCGCAACCGAATTTCAACCAGAGCAGACGTCGGCCCTCGAAACCAAAGCATGCTGCCCAGTTTCGGGGAAAATGTGGCAGTGCAGCAAAAACTCAAGACGGGAATGCCCTCCTGATGGCGGTGAACTGCGTTGACCTTTAAAAAATTACGCCTGCGCGCCGGCAAAAAGCCTGAAATCCAAGGGTAATCCGGCGTGGACTGAGACCATTCCTCCTGTTCCATTTCTCGACACAAGCATCGTTATAAAACCGATCTCGTGACAGATTACCGTTGTAAGTCTCAAAGACCACCGCAAATTACGGCATAAATGTGGCAAAAATGCTACGTGATCGCGGCATCAGCGTTTTCGTGGCCGGATCTCGTCCGAAATTGACACGCATGAATGAAAATGAAACACATTGGCTGGACTGAAAATGCCGAACTTTGCTGTCTTCTCCCGCACCCCTTGCCGCAGTGCAAAAAACGGACAAATTTCAGCCTGAAAGAATAGGCTTTCTGGCGCGGGGATGAGGCACGCGAGAGGCTCGATGCATCATGCGGGTGTCTTCTTCTGCCGGCTGTTGCGGCAGAAAAGCGCGCATGCGGCGCCGCTTAACCGGAGCTTCCTGGCACAAGCCGGGCTGTCTCATGTCTTTTGAAAGCAGGGCAAATCATGGCGACGTTCACGGTGATCATTCCGTTCTACCAGAAAGAAGCAGGCGTCCTGATGCGCGCCCTGCGGTCCATTTTTGCGCAGACGTATACGGATTTCGATATCATCGTGGTCGATGATGAATCCCCCTATCCCGGCGAACAGGAGTTGGAAAGCTTGAGCCCTCTGGAGCGAGAGCGGATCACGCTGATCAAACAGCCGAACGGCGGACCGGGCGGCGCGCGCAACACCGGGCTCGACAACATCCCGGCCTCGACACAGTTTGCCGCCTTCCTCGATTCCGACGACATCTGGCTGCCGACCCATCTGGAAAATGCCCATAAGGCCCTCACTGGCCTTGGCGCCGATTGTTACTGGGCCTCGATGCAGGCGGACGAGGATTTTTATTACCATTTCGGCATGTCGAAACTTCAGGAAGAAGCCGGTGCGCACCCGGTGATGGAAAAGCCGCTGGTGCTGGAAGTACCGGATCTCGCCAGCACCATGCTGAAGAACTGGAGTTTTCTGCATCTCTCCTGCATGATCATCGGCCGTCCCATTTTCGAGACCGTGCGGTTCGATCCGGTGCTGCGGCTGGCGGCCGAGGATGTGCTGTTCTTCTGCGACTGCATTCTGGCCGCAAAACGTCCGGTGCTTTGCGACGATGCAGGTGCGGGACGCGGGCGCGGCATCAACATCTTCCACAGCATCGACAACCAGTCGCCGCAGTTCCTGCGCCAGCAGTTCAACACCTGGGTGGCGCTCGACCGGCTGGAGCAGCGCTTTTCAAGGCGCCCCAGTGATGTCGCCTCCATCGCCTCTTACAAGAACACCGCGCGCCGTCAGGCTCTCTGGAGCCAGGCGGGGCTGATGCGCCAGCGCAAGGTGCCGGATCTTTCGACGCTGGCCCGCTGGGCATGGCGCGATCCGGCACTGCTGAAGACGGTGCTGGAGCTTGGCACCGGAAAACTGAAAGGCGCGCGCTGATGGCCCGCCTTCCCCTTTCACCCGAACGGACCCCGAGGACCGCAACATGAAGCCTTACTTCTGGGAATCCCATCACGGCAATTTCGGTGATGACCTGAACCTCTGGCTGTGGGATTTCCTGCTGCCCGGCCTGCGCGACACCCATCCGGACACGTTGCTGGTGGGCGTCGGAACCGTGCTGAACCCCGTCCTTCTGCCGACAGGGATCCGCAAGCTGGTGATCGGCAGCGGTTATGGTTATGGCACGCCGCCGGACATCTCCAACCCCGCCGAATGGGACGTGCGCTGTGTGCGCGGGCCGCTGACGGCGGCAAAGCTCGGCCTTTCCGAAGACATGGGCATTATCGATCCCGCCGTCATGGTCACCGACATGCCGGAGTTTCAGAACCTGCCGAAAAAGTTCAAAAAAACCTTCATCCCGCATTGGGAATCGGCGGAATTCGGCATCTGGCAGAATGTCTGCGAGCCGGCGGGCCTGACCTATCTCGACCCGCGCGGCGAAGCCAAGGACGTGATCGCCAAAATCGCGCAGTCGGAACTGATCGTGGCCGAATCCATGCATGGCGCGATCCTTGCCGATGCGTTTCGTGTGCCGTGGATTGCCGTCAGCACCTCGCGTTCCATCAACAGCTTCAAGTGGACAGATTGGGCAAACACGGTTGGCGCTACCTATGCGCCGCGTTACGTGCCGGTCTCCACCCGTGCCGAAGCGGTGCAGAAGCAATCCCGCTTCTGGGGGCTGAAATTCCCGGCCGGCGGCCATTCCGAGGAGACAACGGCTATGCGGGCTGCGGCTGAGACCGCAACGCTGGAGCCGCCGGCAACAGCTGCGCCACAAGGCGCTAAAACCATGCTGCGCACGGCTGCCAAGCAGATGCTGGCCGCGCCTTCGACGCTTGCGCTCTGGCAGGCAAGCCGGGCTGAACCGCAGCTTTCGCCGGATGGGCGGCTGGAGGAACGCAAGGCGCGTTTTCGCCAAGTCCTCGATGGCGTCCGGCGCGACTACCTGTCGGCTTAGACGTTCGATGAACCAGCACCGGCGGCGCATCCTTGGGGAAAGCCGCCGGGCAGCTTAGCGCTGGGCGACGGGCACGCCCGGCAGCAGGTAACGCAGCTTGCCTGGGGGCACCGGCGGCTGGCTTTGCCGGCCCTTGCCGGCACGGGCCTCGAGCTTGTCGGCGAGCACGCCTGAAATCACGGCCGGCGCTGAAGACGGATGCGTCAGCAGATGGCGGATGGCCGAGGCCTTGCCCTCGCGCGCCTTCAGATCGAGGATGTGGCGCAGATCATAACGCGCCTTGATGTGGCGCTCGTGGCGGCGCACGACCCGTGCTTCCTCAGGCTTCAACAGACCGGGCTTCAGGCGAACCGTCCGCTCGGCCTCGTAGAGCCGGCGCAGGTCGTCTGTGCGGTGCGCGCCGCTCAAGGAGTTTGCCCGTACCACCGCTCCATAACCGCAATGATCGATCACCTTGTAGCGGGCACCATGGGCAAGGGCGCGCAGGTAAAGATCGTAATCCTCGCCAAGCCGCAGATCCTCGTTATAACGCAGGCTGTGAGAGCGCATGAATTCGCGGCGGATCACCGGTTTCAAAAAGCCGATCTCGCCGCGTTTGACGCCGCGTTTGGAAATATTGCCCTCGACGAAATCGATCAGCGACAATTGTCGCGTGCGCGCCTGGAACCGCTCGGGTTCGATGGAAAGCGAGGGATCGTGGTGGATGAAGCCGATATTGTCGGCGATCAGGTCCCAGTCTGTCTCCGCCTGCATGGCGGCAAAACGTCCGGGAAAGAAGAAATCATCCGCATCCAGAATACTGATCAGCGGAGAGGTGGAGATATCGATGGCGTGGTTGCGCGCGGCCGAGGGCCCGCGATTTTTCTCGAAACGGGCAATGACGAGCCGCCCGCTTCCATCATCGGCCGAACGGGCTGCCTCTCCGGTTCCGTCCGAAGAGCCGTCATCGACCACGACCACTTCGCCGACCGCCGGCTCCCGCAGCGCAGACGCAATCGCCTTGCCGATCGTATCGGCGGCATCCTTGGCCGCGATGATGACGCAGACCTTGTCGGTGAGGTTGATGGTCATGGCAGTCTCCGTTGCGATCGATCGCTCGATACGAAACTAGGATATTTGCCAGGATATGGAAGCACCTGCAGCAAAATTGCGGCGGCTGAGACCTGAACCTACCGATCGCTGACCTTCAAGTGCGGGGCCGCAGTGCCCATGTCGCCGGACAGTCCATTTTCACCACTGTGCGCGACATTGCCGCTTTCCGCCGCCTTGCGCACACGCGCCGCGCGTTCGCGCGAGACCAGAAACAGGATGCACACGAAGTAACCGGCCTGGAGAAGGATAGCGCAAAGAATTGTTTGCCACAAGGTCGCAACAGCAGAGCCCTGCAGGAAGTAGGTGGCAACGGCAAACACGACCAGCACGATCGACATGCTGGCAATGACACGTGGTCCATACATGATACCAACCTCCCGGCACTTGGTTTCGCGTCGTAACCGCGTCACCATTTCTGCTTGTCCGGTCCGACTTATAGCAAAACAGGGACCAAGCGTTATCACATGTCTGTGGGCGTCTTCCATGAATATTTGGTAATGACTTCGTGGAGCGCCCTTGCGAGCTTATGCCCGATTCCTGCCGCATTAAACCATCCAGCGGCGCCTGCAGGCTCGTTTCAATCGGTTGAGACGCCTTTTCCGATCAAAATTTGTTACACAGAAACGCAGGTCGGAGAATGCCTCATTGCGATGCAACATAAACATTGCGCTGCACAAAAATGAGTGCCTGACAGTTATTCCGTAGGCTGAATCGGAAGTGACAAGGAAACATCCCCCAGAGGCATCCAAGTCGCTCACCTGATCTGCTGAGATAGCCCGCTCCCGCGGAGCCGGAAAGACTACAGGCGCCCGAAACAGGACAGTAGATCTTTGAATTGAGGGGAATTTTCATTCGGCATCGGCCAAGCATCGCCCCGCTTTGGGACATGCATTACCCCAAAATGGCACAGCCTGCGGCGCCCGCCATAAAAAAATAACTGGAAACAAATTCCAAACACACAATTATTGTCTCATCCGACGGCACATGATGCGCCGCAATGGCACCGACCACTCGCACCACCAATGGAGTTCTCTCTATGAAGTCCGCGACACGATCGGCAATTTCGCCGCTTACCGCACCTGACGACATGCACTTCGCCTTTCCCACAGGCGGCGTCGCCAAACGCGCTTTCGACCTCACCACGGCAATGGTTGCCCTGGTGGTGTTCAGCCCGCTCTTCCTGATGATCATGGCGCTCGTCAAGTTCACCGATGGCGGCCGGGTTTTTTATGGCCACACACGCGTCGGTCACAATGGCCGCAGCTTCAAATGCCTGAAGTTCCGCACCATGGTGATGAACGGCGACGAGGTGCTGCGCAAATACCTGCACAACAACCCTGAAGCGGCCGCCGAATGGCGGGCAACCCGCAAGCTGAAGGATGATCCGCGCGTCACGGCGGTCGGCACGGTCCTGCGCAAGCTCAGCCTTGATGAACTGCCGCAGCTGTTCAACGTTATCCGTGGCGAGATGAGCATCGTTGGACCGCGCCCGGTCGTTGATGAAGAACTGACGCTCTACGACAATTTTGCCGTCTTTTATCTGCGCACACGCCCGGGCCTTACCGGTCTCTGGCAGATCAGCGGCCGCAATGACGTTTCTTATGAAAGCCGTATCGCCTTCGATACGCACTATGTCCAGAACTGGTCGTTGATGCGCGACATGTCGATCATCCTGAAGACCATCCCCGCCGTCTGCATGTCGCGCGGAAGTTACTGATCTCATCCGGTACAGTCCGGCCGCGTCTGGTTCAAACCACGCGGTCCGTATCCTCCTCTGTTCCAATGAACGGCGGGCGACGTCGAATTTTATTCGGCGTCTTTTGTCCGCCATCAACCAGGGATATTCAATGCTGGTGAAACCACGCGTGACGCAGAAAACCGGTTCCCGACGCCTCATCGCCTGCCTCATGGCCGGCATGACGGTGATGATGGCCGGCGGGGCCATGGCAGACGAAGAGGCCTACAAGCTTGGCGTGATGGACAAGCTGCGCATCCGCGTTGCCGAATGGCAGCCTGCCGAAGGTATCGTCAAAAGCTGGGATGCGCTGAGCGGCGATTACAGCATCGGCGCTTCGGGCGCCCTGTCCTTGCCCTTCATCGGAAACCTGGATGCCGCAGGGCGCACGCCGGCCGAGGTGGCGACCGAAATCGGCGCCAAGTTGCAACAGCAGTTTGCCCTGCGCAACCTGCCCTCCGCATCGGTGGAAGTGGCCGAGTTCCGCCCGGTTTTCCTGTCCGGAGACGTGCAGACGCCGGGCGAATATCCGTTCTCGCCAAACCTCACCGTGCTGAAGGCGATCAGCCTTGGCGGGGGCCTGCGCCGCTCCGACAGTGGCCAGCGCTTTGCCCGCGATTTCATCAATGCCAAGGGCGATCTTGCCGTCTACGACAGCCAGCGGGCGCGGCTGATGGCCCGCCATGCCCGGCTGGAAGCCGAAATGTCCGGCGCCGACGAGATCAAGATGCCGGCGGAACTGGAAAAGGTTCAGAACGCTGCAGAGTTGATCCGCAGCGAAACGGCGCTGATGAAACAGCGCCGCGACCGGTACGAGTTGCAGCTGAAGGCGCTGGCAGACCTGAAGGCCTTGTTGCAGAGCGAAGTGGAATCCCTGCAGCGCAAGACCGAGACCCAGACCCGCCAGCTGGACATTGCAGAAAAGGACCGCGAAAAGATCAGCCGCCTCAGCGATCAGGGACTGGCGCTCAGTTCCCGCATGCTCTCCAGCGAGGAGCGCGCCGCCGAGGTGCAGTCGACCCTTCTCGACATCGACACCAATTCGCTGCGGGCCAAGCAGCAGATCAGCCAGGCCGACCAGGACGAGATCAACCTGCGCAATGACTGGGAAGCGCAACGCGCCAAGGACATGCAGGACACCGAAGCTGAAATGGAAAAGCTGAACCTGCAGATCGGCACCAACCAGCAGCTGGTCGCGGAAGCGCTGGCGCAGTCTGCCGAAGCGTTGAAGTTCGATCCGCACGGGACGGCCGCCAACATCCGCTATTCGATCGTGCGCGATGAGGGCGCCGGCCCGAAGGAAATTGCCGCCGACGAAACGATGAAGCTGCAACCCGGTGACGTGATCAAGGTTACCTCCGAACTGCTGATGCAGTAACGCGCGATGAAGATAGCCAAGGCCAACCTGATAGAACCGGACGAGAACGCGCCTTACGGCACGGCGGCAGTGATGCTGTCCCTGTTCGTCTTTGCTTATTCGAGCCGGTTCGGCCAGGTGTCGATCCTTGGCTATTACGCCGTCTGGCTGCCGCTGGTGATGCTCGACTACAAGCGCGTGCTGGGAAACCCGGCGCGTTCGTTCTGGATTTTTGCCTTTTCCGGCTTCTGCTTCCTGTCGGTGTTCTGGTCACCGGCGCCGGGCGTTTCGCTGCGCACGGCAATCCAGTATCTCACCCATATCATCTGCGCGCTCATTGCCATGCGCACGCTGAGTGTGGCGACATTGGTGCGCGGCGTGATTGCCGGCTGCGCCGTGGTGCTCGCCTATTCCATGCTGTTCGGCGTCTACCATTTCGATCCGCTCGATGGCACCTACAGCTTCGTCGGCGCCTTTGCCTCGAAAAACCAGCTGGGGTTTTATGCCTCGCTCGGCCTTTATTTCGCCTATGCCGGCATCATGCTGATGGGTTTTCGCCGGCTATGGCTGATCGCCTGCCTCGCAACCGCGCTGCTGTCGGCCTATTGCCTGCTTGCGTCGCAATCGGCCACATCCGTTCTGACCACGCTTGTCATCATCGCCGCCTGCTGCGGTTTGCAGGTGCTTGCGCTGCTGGCACCCACCACCCGCAAGATTGTCTTTGCCAGCGGCATCATTTTGGCCGTGATCGGCGTCAATGCGGCACTCACCATGGGTGCCATGGATGCGGTGCTCGGCATTTTCGGCAAGGATTCAACGCTGACCGGGCGCACCTATCTGTGGCAGCAGGGCATCGAGGCGGCCCGCCAGTCTCCCGTCATTGGCCTCGGATACCAGGGCTACTGGGTGCAGGGTTTTCCGGAAGCCGAACGCCTGTGGGAAGAGTTCTACATCGGCTCGCGCAGCGGCTTCCATTTCCACAACACCTATATCGAGACCATGGTGGAAACCGGCATTGTCGGCACGGCACTTTTGTCGCTGACGCTTCTGGCCGGCTTTTTCGGCCATCTGAAGCGGCTGCTGCATGACAACCGCAACCCCGACGCCCTGGTGCTGTTTGGCCTGCTGGCGCTGCTGCTGGTGCGCTCCTTCGTGGAGATCGACGTCATGCATCCCTATCATGTCGGCTCCTTCCTGTTTTATTTCGCCGTCGGGCGGCTGACGCTTCGGCCCCTTGCGGCGCCTCTTCCTTTCGAGCGGGCATTCGTGCTGCCTGAGCGGCGGGCGCATCTTGCATGACGCAGACAAGAGACGACCGACCGACCGCAGGGGAAAAGGCCATGAAGACGCTCTACGGCATTCAATATCTGAGGGCGATTGCAGCGCTCGCGGTCGTCCTTTTCCACGCCGCGGAACGGTCCGACGAGAATTTTGCGATCGGTGCTGCCGGCGTCGATGTCTTCTTTGTCGTCAGCGGCTTCATCATGATCGTCATCAGCCAGAACCGGCACCAGACGCCGGGCGCCTTCCTCAAGGACCGCCTGTTGCGCATCGCGCCAAGTTACTGGCTTGCAACCACAGTCATGGTGTTTGGCGCGCTGGCCGGCCTCTTCCCGAACCTCATTCTCGATGCGCCGCATCTGATCGGCTCCTACCTTTTCCTGCCGGTTGCCTCGCCCAATGGCGGTGCGCTGTGGCCGGTTCTGGTGCAGGGCTGGACGCTGAATTACGAGATGTTTTTCTACCTGGCCTTTGCCGTCTCGCTGATGCTGGCGCCCGGCCGACGCCTTGCCGCCCTCGCCGCCATTTTTGGCGCACTGGCTGTCATCGGTTTTGCAGTGACGACGCCCGGCACGGCGGCTTTCTTCTACACGCGGCCGCTCATTCTGGAATTTCTGGCCGGCGCCGTGATCGGCAGGCTTTGGCTGTCCGGCCGCGTGCCGCGCGCCGATACCGGGCTGATGCTGATTGCGGTCGCGATCTTTTCCTTCACGGCAATCTATCTGCTGCGGGCCGAGTTCAACACCTTCATCTGCGCGCCGCTTGCGATCTGCCTCGTGCTCGGTGTTCTGGCGCTCGAAAAGGCCGACATGCTGCCGCAACTGCCCCGCCTTGCCTATCTCGGCGACGCTTCCTATTCGATCTATCTCTGGCACACGTTTGCCGTCTCGGTGGTGCTGAAGCTTGGCATGTCCGCGGGGCTTCCGACATGGCTCGTGGTCTGGGGCGGCGCGGTCATCGGCACGCTGGTCGGCATTGCCTGTTATGAGGTCATCGAACGGCCGCTCAACGTTTTCATCAAGCACCGCCGCATCGTGTTTCGCCTGCCAGGCCGCCGCGTCACCGCCGACTGATCCCTAGAAACTGCACGTGCAGCACCCGTCAATGACGGGCAAGATCCTCATGCGTCAGGCCGAAATGATCGAGGATCATCTGGACATTGCGCCGGTGCGGCTTGAAATAGACGTCGAAGAGGTCGCCAACCAGCGGCAGGCTGCCGAAGACGGCATCGGTGCCGATATTGGCAAGCATCTGCATCTGCTTGGAGGCCGGCAGGCCAAGACGGCGCGCTTCGTTGACGATGACAAGGCCAATGACGGCCCCTGCTGCATCGCCCGCCACCGGCAGAAGACCCATGACGGAATCCGCCCCGAAGCGGATATTGGTGCCGGGCACGCGCAGTGCCGTATCCATCAGCCGGGAAAGCTTTGCCATGCGCACGAGGCGGCGCATGGCGTCGGGATCCAGAACGGTTCTGCGCCGTGCCGCGCCATATAATGTGTCTGCATCCGCCATTGTCGCAATCCCAGCCTAACGATGAGGCGCTAACGGGACTGCGGCCCGCCGGTTCCACGAACCCGCGGGCGGTCTCGTATAATTGTCAGGTCACAGCGCCGACCTGCCACGGCACGAATTCGTTGTCGCCGTAATCATAGATCTCGCTCAGTGTCTTCTGGCCGGAGGCGACCGCTATGACATGCTCGAAAATGCGCTCGCCGGACTGCTCGATGGTCTCGTCACCGGTGACGATGCCACCGCAGTTCAGGTCCATGTCTTCGCGCATGTGCTCGTACATGTCGGTATTGGTGGCGATCTTGATGCAGGGGGATGGCTTGAATCCGGACACGGACCCGCGCCCCGTGGTGAAACAGATCACATTGCAGCCACCCGCGACCTGGCCCGTCACCGCCACCGGATCGTAGCCTGGCGTATCCATGAAGACAAAGCCCGGCTCGGTCACTGCCTCGGCAAATTCATAAACGGCCTTCAGCGGCATGGAGCCGCCCTTGGCAACGGCACCCAGCGACTTTTCCAGAATGGTGGTGAGACCGCCGAGCTTGTTGCCATGCGAGGGATTGTTGTTCAGTTCGTCGCCATTGCGGGCGGTGTAATCGCGCCACCAGTCGATGCGCTGCAGAAGCTTTTCGGCAACGGCCGGAGTTACGGCACGACGGGTCAAAAGATGCTCGGCGCCGTAGATCTCAGGTGTTTCCGCAAGGACCGTGGTGCCGCCATGGCGCACGAGAAGGTCTGAAGCGTAACCCAGCGCCGGATTGGCGGAAATGCCGGAGTAACCGTCGGAGCCGCCGCATTCCAGCGCAAGCTTCAGCTTAGACAGCGGCTGCGGCGTGCGGCGTGCTGCATCCACCACCGGCAGCATGTCCTTGATGATCTCGATCGCCGCATCGATGGTTTTGCGCGTGCCGCCATGCTGCTGGATCGTCATGGTGCGCAGCCGGTCACCCTCCTCCATCTTGTAGTGTTCGAGGATGGGGCCAATCTGGTTGGTTTCGCAGCCAAGCCCGATCATCAGGATACCGCCGAAATTGGGATGGCGGGCATAACCCTGGATGGTGCGGATGAGCAGGCGATAACCTTCCGACTTATTGTTGAGCGCACAGCCCGTGCCATGCGTCAGCGCCACCACACCATCGATATTGTCAAAACCGTCGAGGCCGCCCATGCGATTGAAATAGTCGGCGATGTAGCGCGAGACGGTGGCCGAACAGTTGACGGAGGAGATGATGCCGATGAAATTGCGCGTGCCGGCACCGCCGATGCCGCGGTCATAACCCATGAAGGTGCGCCGCTCCGACAGCGGCAGCATGCCCTTTTCCTCGATATCGACGCTGAACTGGTGTTCGTGCTCAGAGGGGAGCATGGCAAGGTTATGCAGATGGACATGATCTCCCGGCGCAATATCCTGCGTGGCAAGGCCGATGATCTGGCCGTATTTGCGCACCTCATGGCCCGTGGCGATGGCCCGGATCGCCATCTTGTGGCCGCGTCCGATCAGCTGGCCGGCGGTAATGCCATTGAAGCCGGAGGCCGTGCCCGGCTGCAACGAGCGACGGGTGACCACCACATCGTCTGCGGCGTTGAGCAAAATCACGGGTGAAACGGTGTCTGTCATCATGTCTCCTCCTCCCTGGAGGGTCATCTTGGGAAAATCATCGCGGTCAACGCGGTTCGCTGTCCAGCCAACGGCGCTTCGATTCCTCCAGATGGGCATGCATCATCGCCTGTGCCAGCAATGAATCGCGCCCCTCCAGCGCCGTGTAGATCAGTTCGTGTTCGCAGAGCGCCAGGCTCCAGGTGTCCGGCGTCTCGAAATGTTCGCGCAATTGCGTCGAAAGCGGGCTGTGGCGGTCATCGAACAGTTCACCGACGAGACGCGCCAGAACATCGTTGCCCGATTGCGCCGCAATAGCCAGGTGAAACTGCCGGTCATGCTCGACCGGCTTGCGGCCAGCCGAAATTTCGGATGCCATACCATCGAGGATCTGGCGAAGGTTCTTCAGGCTTTCCGCCGTCATGCGGGCCGAAGCAAGCACGATCACCGCACCTTCCACGGCCGCGCGGGCCTGCATAAGCTCCACCGGGCTTTCGCCCATCGACGCCGATGTAGATGGCCGGCGCTCAGTTGTCGCAACGAGATAAATGCCCGACCCCATGCGGATCTCGACCGTGCCATCGATCTCCAGCGCGATCAGAGCCTCGCGCAGGGACGGACGCGACACACCCAGCTGCAGGGCAAGTTCGCGCTCCGATGGCAGGCGCTGACCAAGCTTGAACTGGCCCGCCTGGATGAGCCCGCGGATCTGGTCTGCCACCTGCTGATAGAGCCTGCGCTCGGTCGTCCTGAACCCGTTCATCATCACTCACTTCTGATTGGCCTTACCATAGGCAATTGGTCAAAAACTGGCAAGACCAATATTTTATCTATCTATATCAATATCTTATATTCAACAATCACGACAATAATGCCCTTACTCAGAAATTGGCTTGACCAGTTTGGCAAGGCCACTTACCAATAGGCCGCAGTCGACGGGTGGAGCTGGATCGACGGCGCATGATGCGCGAGGAGGACTTAGATGCACAGCGCAGAGACCCATTCCGTCAACGCGACGCCCCGCGCAGGCTCGACCTCTGCAAGCCATGCGCGTGGTGAAGACGGTGCGCCGCTGCTGAGCCTCCAGAACATTTCCAAGCATTTTCCAAGCGTGGTTGCCCTTGCTGATGTAAGCTTTGACTTACAACGAGGCGAGGTCCACGCGGTCTGTGGCGAGAACGGTGCGGGCAAATCGACGCTGATGAAAATCATCAGCGGCGTTTACACGCCCACCTCCGGCCGCATCATCTACAAGGGCGTCGAGCGCAGCTTCTCCTCGCCGCTCGAAGCGGAAAACATCGGCATCGCCATCATCCACCAGGAACTGAACCTGGTGCCGCACATGACGGTGGCGGAAAACATCTATCTCGCTCGCGAGCCCCGCCGGGGTTTCCTGGTTGACCGCAAGAAGCTGAAGGCGGATGCGCAGGCCTGTCTCGACAGGCTGGGCGTTTCGATCTCGCCGGATCGTCTGGTGCGCGAACTGTCGGTTGCCCAGTGCCAGATGGTGGAAATCGCCAAGGCACTGTCGCTGAACGCAGAAGTGCTGATCATGGACGAGCCGACATCCTCGCTGACCGAGCAGGAAACGCGGCTGCTGTTCAAGGTCATCCACGACCTCAAATCCTCCGGCGTCGGCATCGTCTATATCTCGCACCGTCTGGATGAAATGGCCGAGATTGTCGACCGCGTGACCGTGCTGCGCGACGGCCAGTATGTCGCAACAAATGATTTTGCCGACACCACCGTCGACGATATCGTGGCCAAGATGGTCGGCCGTTCGCTCGAGGAAAAGTTTCCTGAGCGCACTTCGACACCCACCGAAGAAGTGATCTTCTCTGCCGAAAACCTCAACCGCGCCGGCGTCTTCCGCAATGTCAGCTTCACGCTGCGTCGCGGCGAAATTCTGGGCTTTGCCGGCCTGATGGGTGCCGGGCGCACGGAAGTGGCACGCGCCATCTTCGGTGCTGATCCGCTGGATAGTGGCACGGTGACGATGGATGGCAAGGTGCTTTCGATCCGCTCGCCGCGCGACGCGATTGCAAGCGGTCTTGCCTATCTCTCGGAAGACCGCAAGGCGCAGGGGCTTGCCGTCAAGATGACGGTCGATGCCAATATGACGCTTGCCAATATGGAAGAGGTGTCAAACCGCTTCGGCCTCATCGATTTTCGCCGCCATGCCGAAGTGGCAAACGAATATGTCGATCTCCTCAGCATCAAGACGCCGTCGATCCGCCAGCCGGTGCGACTTCTGTCGGGCGGCAACCAGCAGAAGATCATCATCGGCAAGTGGCTCTTTCGCAAGTCGCGCATCCTCTTCTTCGACGAGCCGACGCGCGGCATCGATGTCGGGGCGAAATACGCGATCTACAAGATCATGGATGAACTCGCCCGCGATGGCATCGGCGTCATCCTGATCAGTTCGGAACTGCCGGAAATTCTGGGCATGACCGACCGCGTCGCGGTTTTCCATAACGGCACCATCACCGGCATCCTGGAGACGGCAAAGACCAGCCAGGAAGAAATCATGCGTTACGCCTCCGGCTATGGGCACAGCCCCAAAGCCCGCGCGGCGAATTGAGGACAATGATGAGCACACCGAGCGAACCCAAAAGCCGCCGCCTCAGCGACCGGCAAAAGGATGTGATCCAGAAGTTTGCAGCCCTTGGCAGCCTCTTCGTGCTGATCGCCGTGTTTTCCAGCACCAGCAACGCCTTCTTCACCGTCAACAACGGCATGACGATCGCGCTTCAGGTCACCTCGATTGCGCTGCTCGGTATCGGGGCAACCTGCGTCATCATCACCGGTGGTATCGATCTTTCGGTCGGCTCCGTGCTGGCGCTTGCCGGCGTGGTGGCAGCACTTGCGGTGAAGGAACTGGGCATGCCCGTGCCCATCGGCATGCTGATCGGCATCCTCACCGGCTCGCTCTGCGGCCTGATCAACGGCATTCTCGTGACCCGCATGAAGTTGCCGCCGTTCATCGCAACGCTTGGCATGATGCTGATTGCCCGCGGCGTTGCGCTGCAGATCACCGGCGCGCGCGCCGTCTCCGGCCTTGGCGAAAGCTTTGGCGAACTGGGCAACGGCTCGCTGTTTCGCATTGTCACCATCGGCGATGACGGCTTTCCGAACGTGGTCTTCCCGGGCATTCCCTATCCGGTCATCCTGATGATCGTTATCGCGCTTGCCGTGTCCTTCATGCTGAACCGCTCGGTGCTTGGACGACATATCTATGCGGTCGGATCGAATGTGGATGCAGCGCGCCTTTCCGGCGTTAATGTGACCCGCGTCACCAATTTCACCTATGTGCTCTCAGGCACGCTGGCTGGCCTTACCGGCTGCGTGCTGATGTCGCGCCTCGTCACGGCCCAGCCGAACGAAGGCGTGATGTACGAACTGGATGCGATTGCGAGCGCCGTTATCGGCGGCACCTCGCTGATCGGCGGCGTCGGCACGATTTCCGGTACGGCCATCGGCGCCTTCGTCATCGGCATCCTGCGCAACGGCCTCAACATGAACGGCGTTTCCGCCTTCACACAGCAGATCATCATCGGCCTCGTCATTCTGGTCACCGTCTGGATCGACCAGTTGCGCAACCGCCGATGAGAGAGGGCGCGGACCCTTATCCGCAAGAAACATGAGAGTGGGAGCTCTCGGGAGGAGGCCATGGCGGCCGCTTCACTTCAGGAGGATGGAAATGAAAAAGCTTGCAACAGCATTGCTGACATCGGTGATCATGCTTTCGGCCGCATCCGTGCAGGCCGCCGAGATCGCCGTTATCGTGAAAACGGTCAACTCGACCTTCTGGCAGAACGTCCAGAAGGGGGCCGATGCCGCCATGAAGGAGGTTGGTTCCGGCAATACCATGACCTTCCAGGGCCCAGCCTCGGAATCGGCCATCGCCGACCAGGTCAACATGGTGGAAAATGCCGTCAACCGCGGCGTGGCCGGCATCGTGCTTGCCCCGTCCGATCCGGACGCATTGGTGCCTGCCGTCAAGAAGGCTTGGGAAGCCCGCATTCCGGTCGTCATCGTCGACTCGATGCTGGCCAAGGGTGCCGAGCAATATTACCAGTCGTTCCTCGCCACCGATAACCGCAAGGCCGGCGAGCTTGCCGCCCAGGCGCTGATCGACAAGGTCGGCAAGGAAGGCAAGATCGCCGTCATGTCCTATGTGGCCGGTGCCGGTTCGGAAATCGGTCGCGTCGGCGGCTTTACCGATTACATCAAGGCCAATTCCAAGCTGCAGATCGTCGGCCCGTATTATTCGCAGTCGCAGATGGCAACCGCGCTTAACCAGACGACCGACGTGCTGGCCGCCAATGCGGACCTGAAGGGCATGTTCGGCGCCAATGAGCCGACCGCCATCGGCATGGGCCGCGCCATCAAGCAGGCCGGCAAGGCCGGCAAGGTCGTCGCCGTTGGTTTTGATGGAAACCAGGACCTGCAGGAATTCGTCAAGGACGGCACGCTCTCGGCGATTGCCGTGCAGGGCTCGTTCCAGATGGGCGAACTCGGCGTAAAAACCGTGTCCAAGCTGATGAAGAAGGAAAAGGTTGAGAAGTTCGTCGATACCGGTGTCGTCGTTGTCACCAAGGACAATATCGACAAGCCGGAAGCCAAGAACGTTCTTTACTGAACGACTTTCGCAAAAACCGGACGCGCTGCCTTGGCGCGTCCGTTCTCCCACGCAAAAGGCAGGATGTTTCATGAAGGTTACCGATCAGCGCACGCACGCCCGCACGGGCGTTTCCTTGACCGGCATGGGCCTTGGCTGCGCCCAGATGGGCAATCTTTACCGCGTGACGCCCTATGAGGAATCCGCTGGCGCCTTCAAGGCTGCCTGGGATGCCGGCATCCGCTATTTCGATACCGCGCCCTTTTATGGTTTTACCCGCTCGGAGCGGCGGCTGGGCACGATGCTTACCGATTTTGCCCGAGACCAGTATGTGGTCAGCACCAAGGTCGGCCGCGTCATGACGCCCGACCCGACGGTGGGCGCCGAAGAAGACGGCTATGTGCAGCCCCTGCCCTTCCGCCCGGTCTATGATTACAGCTATGACGGCGTGATGCGCTCTTTTGAGGCAAGCCAGCAGCGGCTTGGCGTGCTTGCGCCCGACATTCTCTACATCCACGACATCGGCAGCGTGACCCATGGCGACAAACACCTGCACTACTGGAGCCAGCTGACCGATGGCGGCGGTTTTCGCGCGCTTGCAAAGCTGCGCGAGGAAGGCTCGACCAGAGCCATCGGGCTTGGCGTCAACGAGTGGGAAATCGTCCGTGATGCCATGGAGGTCGCCGAGATCGATATCTGCATGCTCGCCGGCCGTTACACGCTGCTGGAGCAGCAGAGCCTCGATTTCATGAACACCTGCGCCGAAAAGGGCGTCGGGATCGTGATCGCCGGCGCCTTCAACTCCGGCATCCTCGCCGGCAACCGCAAGTTCAACTATGCCGACGCTCCCGCCGAGA
Source organism: Neorhizobium sp. PAMB6716 (assembly GCF_058242805.1). Taxonomy (NCBI): domain Bacteria; kingdom Pseudomonadati; phylum Pseudomonadota; class Alphaproteobacteria; order Hyphomicrobiales; family Rhizobiaceae; genus Neorhizobium; species Neorhizobium sp. PAMB6716. The sequence continues at coordinate 68,395 of NZ_CM177835.1, read as the reverse complement.
TGCTGGCCCGCGTTGATGCGCTGCATGAGGCCTGTGCTGCCGAAGGCGTGACCCTGCAGGCGGCGGCGCTACAGTTTCCGCTGGCGCATCCGGCCGCCCTTACCATTGTTTCAGGCGCGCGCAACCACGACCAGCTGACCGCCAATGCAGCCTGGTTCGAGGAAGAGATCCCCGCGGCCTTCTGGTCAAAGCTCAAGGAGCGCGGCCTGATTGCCGAAGGCGCACCGGTGCCCGGCGAAGGGGCTTAAACGAATGCGCGTCGATGCCCACCAGCATTTCTGGCAGTTGAGCGACCGCAAGGGCCAATGGCCGCCGGCCGAACTTGAGGCCATCTACCGCGACTTTGCGCCTGATGATCTGAAGCCGTTGCTGGCAGACGCCGGCATCGACGGCACGGTTCTCGTCCAGACAATGGAAAATGCGGCCGATACTGCGTTCATGCTCGATCTCGCCGACCGCCATGACTTCATTCTCGGCGTTGTCGGCTGGACGGATCTGAAAGCGCCCGACGCGCCGGAGGCGATTGCAAGGCTTGCCGAACATGACAAGCTGAAGAGCCTGCGCCCGATGTTACAGGATATTGCCGAAGACGACTGGATCGCCGATCCGGCCCTCGATCCGGCGGTCATCGCCATGGAAGCGTATGATCTTGCTTTCGATGCGCTGGTGCTGCCGCGGCATCTGCCGCATCTCCTCACCTTTGCCGCGCGCCACCCGGATCTGCGCATCGTTATCGACCACGGCGCCAAGCCGGAGATCGCCGAGGGACGCTTTGTCGAATGGCGCGCGGCGATGGCTGATCTTGCCACCCTGCCCAATGTGTCGTGCAAGCTGTCAGGGCTTCTCACCGAAGCGGGAGACCAGAGGCCGCAGGCCGTGCGCCCCTATGGCGAAACGATCCTTGATCTGTTCGGCGCCGATGGCGTGATCTGGGGCAGTGACTGGCCGGTGGTGCGCCTTGCCGGCGACTACAAAAGCTGGTTCGATCAATGCCGGGACATGGTTTCAAAAAATCACCACACCGCCGTCTTCGGCGGCAACGCCATCGATTTCTACCGGCTGAATAGGTAAGCACATGCTGACGATTATCTGTGACACTCCCGGCCAATTGAGCGCCATCGAACGGGAAAAACCCGTTCCTGCCAAGGGTGAAGCGCTGGTGAAAATCCGCCGCGTCGGCGTTTGCGGCACCGACCTGCATATTTTTACCGGCAACCAGCCCTATCTTTCTTATCCACGCGTGATGGGACATGAGCTGGCGGCAACGGTGGAGGAAGCACCGGAGGGCAGCGCTCTTTCCGCTGGCGATACGGTTGCCATCATCCCCTACATATCCTGCGGACACTGCGATGCGTGCCTGAAGAGCCGCACCAATTGCTGCCGCAACATCGGCGTGCTCGGCGTTCACCGCGATGGCGGCATGACGGAATATCTCTGCCTTGCGGCCGAATTCCTGCTGAAGGCAGACGGGCTTTCGCTCGATCAGGCGGCCATGGTGGAGTTTTTGGCCATCGGCGCCCACGCCGTTGCGCGGGCGAAAACCCGCGTCGGCGAAAAAGTGCTGATTGCAGGCGCCGGCCCGATCGGTCTTGCGGTTGCCGTCTTTGCCAAAATGGAGGGTGCGGATGTCACCCTGATCGACAGCCGGCGCGACCGGCTGGACTTTGCCGAAAAACATCTCGGTATCACATCCACCGTCATGCTGGGCGAAGGCGACGTGGATCAGCTGTCCAAGATCACCGACGGCAATTTCTTCGAGACGGTGTTTGATGCGACAGGCAATTCGAAAGCCATCGAGCGTGGTTTCGGCTTTGTCGCGCATGCCGGCACCTATGTGCTGGTGTCGATCGTCGCCTCCAGCATCAGCTTTTCCGATCCGGAATTCCACAAGCGCGAAACGACGCTTCTCGGCAGCCGCAATGCCACCGCTGCCGATTTCCACCATGTGATGGCGGCGATGCGCGCCGGCCATGTGCCGGATGCGCTGATCACCCACCGCATGTCGCTGTCGCAGGTGCCGGAACAGTTTGCCGGTCTCACCGATCCGGCAGCCGGCGTGGTCAAGGCCATGGTGGAGGTCGCGTGAAGCCGCAACCTGCCATCCTGCAGTTCGGCACCAGCCGTTTTCTGCTCGCCCATGCCGACCTCTTCGTCTCCGAAGCCATGGAGACGCACGAGGCATTGGGCCCGATTGCCGTGGTGCAGACCACGTCGAGCCCGGAAAGTGCAGCGCGCATTACGGCGCTTGGACATACTCCCCGCTATCCGGTGCGCATTCGCGGACAGGTAAACGGAGAGATTATCGACGAGGAGCGCGTCGGCACTGCCATTGCCGAAGCGCTGACGGCCGCAACCGACTGGGAGCGGATCCGCGCGCTGGCTGTCCATGTTCCGGTGATCATCTCCAACACCGGCGATCGCGGTTATGACCTCGACCCTTCCGACGACACGGCGCTTCTAACCGATCTCGAACGGCTGCCGAAAAGTTTCCCGGCCAAGCTTGCCGTGCTGCTGGCACATCGTTTCGAACAAAACCCGGACGCGCCGCTGTCGCTCTATCCGTGCGAACTCGTGCCGCAGAACGGCTCACGGCTGCGCACGCTGATCGAGCAATTGGCCCTGGAATGGGAACTGCCGGCCGAATTCCGCCTCTGGCTGAACGAGACCTGCCACTTTGCCAATAGCCTGGTCGACCGGATCGTTGCCGAACCGATTGCACCTGTTGGTGCCGTGGCCGAGCCTTATGCGCTCTGGGCCATCGAACAGCAGGAGGGCCTGATTCTACCCTGCCGGCATCCGGCCATCACGCTGACGGAGGATCTCGACCGGTTCGAGATGCTGAAACTGCATCTCCTCAACCTTGGCCATTCGGTGCTTGCCGAGTGCTGGCTGAAGGATGGGCGCCGCGCCGACGAGACCGTGCGCGAAGCGATGGACGATCCGGCGATGCGCAACGCGTTGGAAACGGTCTGGACGCAGGAAGTTCTGCCGGTGTTTGAGGCGGACGGCAGGGGCGAGGAAGCACGCGCCTATCTCGACACCGTGCGCGACCGGTTTCTCAACCCGTTCCTGAAACATAAGCTTTCAGATATCGCCGCCAACCACGCGGAAAAGAAACGTCGCAGGTTTTTGCCGATGGTGACGCGCGCGGCCGATCTTGGCCTTGCAATTGCCCAGCCGAAACTCAAGGCTGCGCTGGCGAGCGACGATTGAGCCGGTCGCCGAGGAACACAGAATGAGCGCTAAGGAAAGGAACGGAAATGGCTAACCTTGAGGGCAAGACGGTGCTGATCACCGCCGCCGGCCAGGGCATTGGGCGGGCAAGTGCGCTGGCCTTTGCTGAGGCGGGCGCTGTCGTCCACGCAACCGATATCAATGACAAGGCGCTTTCCGAACTGCCGGCGCTGGCCAACCTGCACGCGCAGAAACTCGATGTTCTGGATGAGGCAGCCGTCAAGGCCTGCATCGCCGGCATCGGTCAGGTCGATATTCTCTTCAACTGCGCCGGCGTCGTGCATGGCGGCTCGGTGCTGGAGATGAAGGACAGCGATCTGGATTTCGCCATCGATTTGAACGTCAAGGCAATGATCCGCACCATCCGCGCCGTGTTGCCGGGCATGATGGAGCGCCGTGACGGCGCCATCATCAACATGGCCTCCGTCGCCTCCTCCATCAAGGGTGTGCCGAACCGCTTCGCCTATGGTGTGACGAAGGCTGCCGTCATCGGGCTCACCAAGGCGGTGGCGGCCGATTATGTCGGGCATAACATTCGCTGCAACGCCATCTGCCCCGGCACTGTGGAAAGCCCGTCGCTGCAGGACCGCCTGCGCGCGCAGGGCGATTACGAGGCCGCACGTGCTGCCTTCATCGCCCGCCAGCCGATCGGGCGCCTGGGCGCTCCGGAAGAAATCGCAGACCTTGCCGTCTATCTTGCCGGCGCAACCTATACATCCGGCCAGGCCATCGCCATCGATGGCGGCTGGACCATCTGACATCAGACTTCAGGAAGGAATACCCCATGAAACTGCTTCGTTACGGCGCTGCCGGCGCAGAACGCCCGGCCCTCCTTGACGCCAACGGCACGATCCGCGATATTTCCGCTCATGTCAGCGACCTCTCTGGCGCTGCACTCAACCCGGATAACCTTGCCAAGCTTGCCGCGCTCGACGTTGCCTCGCTGCCGGAAGTCTCCGCCAATGAACGCCTCGGCGCCTGCGTTGCCGGCACCGGCAAGTTCATCTGCATCGGCCTCAACTATTCCGACCATGCCGCCGAAACCGGTGCGACCGTTCCGCCGGAGCCGGTCATCTTCATGAAGGCAACCTCTGCCATCGTCGGCCCGAATGACGACGTGCTGATCCCGCGCGGCTCTGAAAAGACCGACTGGGAAGTCGAGCTTGGTGTTGTCATCGGCAAGACGGCGAAATATGTCTCGGAAGCCGATGCGATGGATTATGTCGCCGGTTACTGCGTCTCCCACGACGTCTCCGAACGCGCCTTCCAGACCGAGCGTTCCGGCCAGTGGACCAAGGGCAAATCCTGCGACACGTTTGGCCCCATCGGCCCCTGGCTGGTGACGACGGATGAGATCGCCGATCCGCAGAACCTCAAGATGTGGCTGACGGTGAACGGCGAGACCATGCAGAACGGCTCCACCCAGACCATGGTCTACGGCGTTGCCTTCCTCGTCTCCTATCTGAGCCAGTTCATGTCGCTGCATCCCGGCGATGTCATCTCCACCGGTACGCCTCCCGGCGTTGGCCTTGGCCTGAAGCCGCCGCGATTCCTCAAAGCCGGCGACGTGGTGGAACTCGGCATCGAAGGGCTTGGCACGCAGAAGCAGACCTTTCGCGCCGACGCCTGACTGATCCCCCTGACCTTCGTCTGACAGACCTGCCGGAGAAACGAACATGGCCATCATCACCGACATGCGGATCATCGATCTACGGTTCCCGACATCCCAGAGCCTTGACGGCTCGGATGCGATGAACCCGGACCCGGATTATTCGGCAGCCTATGTCATTCTGGAAACCGACGTGCCCGGCCTTGCCGGGCACGGCCTCACCTTCACCATCGGGCGCGGCAACGACATCTGCTGCATGGCAATCGATGCCATGCGCCATCTCGTCGTCGGCACCGACCTTGCGGTGGTGAAGGCGCATCCGGGCAAATTTTGGCGGCATCTGACGAGCGACAGCCAGTTGCGCTGGATCGGCCCGGAAAAGGGTGCCATGCATCTGGCAACCGGCGCTGTCGTCAACGCCTTCTGGGATCTGTTGGCCAAGGAAGCCCAAAAGCCGGTCTGGCGTCTGGTGGCCGACATGTCGGCGGAAGAGATCGCTGATATCGTCGATTACCGTTACCTGACCGACGTGCTGACCCGCGACGAAGCCGTTGCCATCCTGAAGAAGGCCGAGGCCGGCAAGGCCGAACGCATCGCCATCCTCGAGAAGGAGGGATATGCCTGCTACACGACATCGGCTGGATGGCTCGGTTATGACGACGAAAAGCTGCGCCGTCTCTGCCAGGAAGCCATCGATGCCGGCTTCAACCATGTGAAGATGAAGGTCGGCCGTGACCTCGAAGACGATATCCGCCGCCTCACCATCGCCCGCGAGGTCATCGGCCCGGATCGTTACCTGATGATCGATGCCAATCAGGTCTGGGAAGTGGACCAGGCCATCGACTGGGTCAAAAAGCTCTCCTTCTGCAATCCCTTCTTCATCGAGGAGCCGACAAGCCCTGATGATGTCGCCGGCCATCGCAAGATCCGTCAGGCGATTGGCCCGGTGAAGGTCGCAACCGGCGAGATGTGCCAGAACCGCATCATGTTCAAGCAGTTCATCGCCGAGGGCGCCATCGACGTGGTGCAGATCGACAGCTGCCGCATGGGCGGGCTGAACGAGGTGCTGTCCGTGCTGCTGGTTGCGGCAAAATTCGGCCTGCCCGTCTGGCCGCATGCCGGCGGCGTCGGGCTTTGCGAATATGTCCAGCATCTGTCGATGATCGATTATGTCGCGGTATCCGGCACCAAGGACGGCCGTGTGATTGAATATGTGGATCATCTGCACGAGCATTTCCTTGACCCTTGCGTGATCAGGGATGCAGCCTATATGCCACCTGTGCTGCCCGGATTTTCCATTGAAATGCGGGCGGAAACGCTGGAAGCCTTTGCCTTTGCACCTGTCAAGGGAAGCACCGGCCAATCGCGCCCGGTGAAGGCGGTGGATGCAGCCTGAGACAAGGGCTGGATTACCAAGGTTTAATATGCCAGCCATTGACCCGGGCCTACCGATAGGATTATCGGAACCGTAGAGTTCCCATAATATAGAAGATCGGCATATCCCGACATGGCCATCAAGCGCAGCCACATCCTTCTTGCCATCGCCGTCGCGGCAGCGGCCGCTTACGGCTGGATGCGGTTTTCCGAAAAGCCCGCCACCAGCACGTTTCTGACGGCCCCGGTCCGACGGGGCAATGTGGAGGAAACGGTGCTGGCCACGGGCACGCTGAAGCCGGTGCGGCTGGTCGCCGTCGGCTCGCAGGCGTCGGGGCGCATCACTTCGATCAAGTTCAAGCTTGGCGATACGGTGCGCAAGGGCGAGCTGATCGCCGAGATCGATTCCACCACACAGAACAACGACCTGCGCACATCCGAAGCCTCGCTGTCCAACATGAAGGCACAGAAGCAGGAAAAGGAAGCCACGCTCGAAGGTTACCAGAAGACGCTCGCCCGCCAGCAGGCCATCTATAGCAAGCAGGCGGGTTCGGAAGCGGATCTGCAGACGGCGGAAACCAACGTCAACACCACAAAGGCGCAGATCGCCGCTCTCGATGCCCAGATCATCTCGGCGGAAATCGCCGTGGAAACGGCCAAGGCCGAACTGGGCTATACCCGCATCACCGCGCCGATGGATGGCACGGTGCTGGCCATCGTCAACCAGGAAGGCCGCACGGTCAACGCCACGCAGTCCATCCCGACGATCGTGATCCTCGGCGATCTCTCCACCATGACGGTGCGCGCGGAAATCTCCGAAGCCGATATTACCAAGGTGAAACCGGGACAGGCCGTGCGTTTCAACCTCATTGGCGAGCGTACGCAGAGCTATGACGCCACTCTGGCCTCGATAGAGCCGGCGCCGGAATCGATCACCAGCGACAGCAGCGTCTCCAGTTCCACCACCAGCAGCTCGACCTCGTCGTCATCCTCCTCCTCGGCCATCTATTATATCGGCGTGTTCGATGTGCCGAACGAAGACGGACGCTTTCGTACCTATATGTCGGCCGAGGTCAACATCGTGCTCGGCGCCGCAAAGGATGTGCTGACCATCCCCTCGGCTGCCCTTGGCAAGTCCCTTGCCGATGGCAAGACCGCTGTGCGCGTGATGGCGGCCGACGGCACGGTTGCTGAGCGCGCTGTGGAAACCGGGCTCAACAATAAGATCAATGTCGAGGTCAAAAGCGGCCTTGAAGAAGGCGCCAAAGTGGTGATCAGCGAGGCGAGTACGGGTTCGAAATCCGACAGCCGCCGCGGTGGCCCGATGGGCTTCTGACGTGATGACCAAGACCGACCATGCCCCCCTCATCGTCATCGAAAAGCTGCGCCGCGAGTATCCCGCCGGCGAAGGCACGATCACGGTTTTGAAGGATGTCGACCTCACCATCGAGCGCGGCGAAATGGTTGCCATCATCGGCGCCTCCGGCTCGGGCAAGTCGACGCTGATGAACCTTCTCGGCCTGCTCGACAGCCCGACTTCAGGCACCTACCGCGTCTCCGGCAAAGACACGTCATCGCTCGACAGCGACGAGTTGTCGGCGCTCCGGCGCGAGCATTTCGGCTTTATCTTCCAGCGTTATCACCTGCTCGCCGAACTGTCTGCTCTCGGCAATGTGGAAATTCCGGCAATCTATGCGGGACGCTCGCGCAGCGACCGGCGCGAGCGCGCGGCTTCCATTCTCGGGCGGCTCGGCATGGGGGACCGCACCCATCACCGGCCGGGGCAATTGTCCGGCGGCCAGCAGCAGCGCGTCTCCATTGCCCGCGCGCTGATGAACGATGCCGAGGTGATCCTTGCCGATGAGCCGACCGGCGCTCTCGACAGCAAGAGCGGCGAGGACGTGCTGCGCATTCTCGAAGACCTGAACCGCGACGGCAAAACGATCATCATCGTCACCCATGACCCGAGCGTTGCAGCCCGCGCCAAACGCATCATCGAAATCTCCGACGGCCGGATTATTGCAGACCGGCAGACGCAACCCACGCAGCCATCACCCGCGATAGAGGAAAGTTCCCCGCGGAAGGTCGCCAGCGGCCTGACGGTGGCCGTGGACCGTTTTCGCGAAGCCTTCGTGATGGCACTGAAGGCGTTGCAATCGCACCGGCTGCGCAGCTTTCTCACCATGCTCGGCATCATCATCGGCATCGCCTCGGTCATGCTGGTGGTGGCGCTCGGCACCGGCAGCCAGCAGCAGATCCTTGCCAATATCAGCAGCCTTGGCACCAACACGCTCGAAGTTTTTCCCGGCAAGGGGTTTGGCGATACCCGCTCCGGACGCGTGAAGACGCTCGTCGTGTCGGATGCGGAAAGCCTGGCACAATTGACCTATGTGGGTGCCGTGACGCCGACCGTTTCCACCAGCACCACCGCAAGGTTCGGTGCGACGGTTGCCAATGCACTGATCAATGGCGTCGGCAGCCAGTATTTCACCGTCAAGGGATCGACGCTCATTTCCGGCCGCTTCTTCGAGGAGGACAGCGTGGACGGTCTCTCGCAGGATGCCGTGATCGACGACAACACCGCCAAGGCCCTGTTTAGCACAAATGGCGTGGAACCCGTCGGCCAGATCATTCTGGCCGGTACGGTGCCGGTGCGCGTCGTCGGTGTCATCTCCTCTCAGCAGGGCGGGTTCGGTTCCAGCGACAACCTGTCGATCTACCTGCCCTATACCAGCGTGCAGACGCGGTTTCTGGGTAGCACGTCGCTTCGCAGCATCACCGTTCGCGTCGCCGATAATGCCGACATGGCAGCCGCCGAACAGGCCGTCACAGACTTCCTAACCCGTCGCCACGGCACCAAGGATTTCTTCATCCTCAACACCGACGACATCCGCAAGACGATCACCAGCACGACGCAGACCATGACGCTTCTCGTCTCGGCGATTGCCGTCATTTCGCTCGTCGTCGGCGGCATCGGCGTGATGAACATCATGCTGGTCTCCGTCTCGGAACGGGTTGGCGAGATCGGGGTGCGTATGGCGGTGGGGGCACGGCGGCAGGATATCCTGCAGCAATTCCTCATCGAGGCCGTGCTCGTCTGCCTCATCGGCGGCGTTCTCGGCATCACGCTGGCGCTCTCGGTCGGCCTTGCGACAAACCTGTCCGGCGCGGGCATCAGCCTCATTTTTTCCGCCACGCCCATGATCCTCGCCTTCGTCTGCTCCTGCCTCATCGGCATCGTCTTCGGCTTCCTGCCGGCGCGCAATGCCTCGCGGCTGGACCCGGTGGCTGCCCTTTCGTGAGGCCTGCACGGCAAAAATTAGCGATGGCGCATTAGTACTAATCAGTACGGCAATTTAGGTTACCGTTAATTCAAGGCGTTTAACCCTGTATTTGTCCGGCATGGGCCGGGCATGGCCCTTTACAGGATTTTCGATCATGGTCGATTCCATCTCCAGTACTGCCTCGACACTTCTTTCCTCCACCAGCACCAGTTCCTCGACATCCAGCACCGTCGATGTCGCCACGCTCGAAGCACAGCTTGCCGCAAAGCAGGCAAAGCTTGCCGAGACGGACGACGAGGCGGAAAAGGAAGAGTTGCAGGACGCCATTGCCGCGCTTGAAAAGCAGATCGAGCAGGCAAAGGCTGCCAAGGCCAGTGAGGATACGTCATCCGCAACAGCTCCTAAGGAAACGGAAGAGCCCGCCCAGCTTTCGGGCGAAAGCGACCGGATCGGCACCACCAATTTCGACGACAAGACGGAGTTTGGTGAACGCGAGGCCTATCTCTGATCACACTGGCCTGCAACGTGCTGCCCGTCAGGCTCAACTGCCATACTGCGGGTCGCGCCGGATGCCGGTAAAGCTGCGATCCAGGTTATGCGACATTCCGCTGGAGCCATCGGCAAACCGCTTAGCCCCTGCCGGGTGATGTTTTCCAGCGGGAAGTGCGCTATGCCTCCAGAACAAAAGTGCGCCATGCATGGCATAGGTTGATCGCAACGAGTTCAGGACGCGGATGGACGACAGCAGCAGCGAGCAGGGCAGAACGCCTGATGACGTGACGACCAAGCGGGGACGCGGTCGGCCGAAGAGCCTCAGCGACAATGACCGCCGGCAGATGATCATCGATACAGCGCGTCGCACCTTCACGGAACTCGGCCTTGCCGGGACCACGACAGATATCGTGGCAAGCCGCTGCCGCATTTCCAAGCAGACGCTGTACCGCCTGTTTCCCAGCAAGGTTGACCTGTTCGTCGCCGTCGTCGCCTCGCACAGGCAGATGATGCTGAGACTGCCCCGGCCCGACAACGAGGACCTGCCCTTGGCCGAGGCGATCGGCCGCATCTTCATGATCGACATTGACGAAGACACCGAACGAGAGCGCGAAGCCTTCATCCACATCGTCATACGCCAGTCGCATCAGGTGCCAGACCTTGCTGAAGTGCTGTTTCGCGAGGGGCCGGAAACGTCACGCAGACAGCTGGCGGACTGGCTTGAAAAACAGATGGCAGCCGGAAAACTGGTGCTGAGCGATTCGCTGTCCGGTGCCCGCATCCTCATGGACATGTTGTTTGGCGGCGTTGGGCCAGGCCCGCGCGGTTGGCCGGATCTTGCCGCGCGCAAACGCCATATGGAGCAGGCAATCGCACTTTTCGTGCGCGGAACACGCCCCGACTGAATTCCCGCCGCCTCCCAATTTCTGCAGAAAAATCGCAACCTTTCTGGAACTTTTTCGTTTGGCCCACGGCATACGCACGCAACAACGGGCGGATTATGCCGTTTTTTGCCCCATCCCGGGGCCGGATCGCGGAAAGATCGGAAAGGATTAAACCAGCACAGTGTGTGGGATTTGCGGAGAAATACGGTTCGACGGCGCACAGCCTTCCCCCCTGGTTCAGGCCCGGATGATGGAGGCCATCGCGCCCCGCGGGCCGGATGGCTCCGGAATGGTCATCCACGGATCGACAGCGCTTTCCCATAGGCGGCTTTCGATCATCGACCTCTCCCAGAAGGCCCGCCAGCCGATGGTGGATGGCGAACTGGGTCTGACGATCGCCTTCAACGGCTGCATCTACAATTACCCGGAACTGCGCACCGAGCTGGAAGCCAAGGGCTACCGCTTCTTTTCCCATGGCGATACCGAAGTCATCCTGAAGGCCTGGCACGCGTGGGGCACGGACTGCGTCTCCCGCTTCCACGGCATGTTCGCCTTCGTCATCCATGAGCGCGACACCAACCGCGTGGTGATGGCGCGTGACCGTTTTGGCATCAAGCCGCTTTACCTTGCAAAGGTCGGCAAGGCCGTGCGTTTCGCCTCATCCCTGCCGGCCCTTGTCCAGGGTGGAGAAATCGACACCTCGATCGACCGCGACGCGCTGCATCACTACATGAGTTTCCACGCCGTCGTTCCGCCGCCGCGCACCATCATCAACGGTGTCAAGAAACTGCCGCCTGCGACCATCCGCGTGATCGAGGCAGACGGGCGCGAAACGGACACGCGCTACTGGAACCCGCCGCACACGCGCGACCCCGCCATGGCCGGCCTTTCGCGCAACGACTGGCGCGACATGGTGCTCGATGCGCTCAGGCTTGCCGTCAAGCGCCGCACGGTGGCGGATGTGCCCGTTGGTGTGCTGCTCTCCGGCGGCGTCGATTCCAGCATCATCACCGGGCTTCTGGCCGAGCAGGGTCAGAACGACCTCATGACCTTCTCCGTCGGTTTTGAAGAAGCCAATGGCGAAAAGGGCGACGAGTTCGTCTATTCGGATCTCATCGCCAAACATTTCAGCACCGACCATCACAAGATCTTCGTGCCCTCGGCGCAGTTGATGGATGCGCTTCCCGGCGTCATCTCCTCGATGTCGGAGCCGATGGTCTCCTATGACAATGTCGGCTTCTATCTCTTGGCCAAGGAGGTTTCCAAGCATATCCGCGTCGTGCAGTCCGGCCAGGGCGCCGACGAGGTGTTTGGCGGTTATCACTGGTATCCGCCGCTCGGGTCATCCACCGATGTCGTCAACGATTATGCCCGCGTGTTCTTTGACCGCAGCCATGACGTGATGAAGACGCAAGTGAACCCCGAGTGGATGTCGGCAAGCGATGTCAGCCGCGAACTGGTGGCACGCCATCTCCTGCAAGGCGATGCCGACACGCCCGTCGATGCCGCCCTTCGCCTCGACAGCCAGGTGATGCTGGTGGACGATCCGGTGAAGCGCGTCGACAACATGACCATGGCCTGGGGCCTTGAGGCGCGCGTTCCCTTCCTCGACCATGAACTGGTGGAGCTTGCGGCAAAAATCCCGCCGGAGTTCAAGCTGAACGACGGCGGCAAGGGCGTACTGAAGGATGCCGCCCGCCTTGTGGTGCCACATGAGGTGATCGACCGCAAGAAGGGTTATTTCCCGGTGCCACAGCTCAAATATGTCGATGGACCCTATCTCGACATGGTGCGCGATGCGCTGACCTCGCAGGCCGCAAGAGAGCGCGGCATTTTTCAGGACAGCTATCTGCAAAAACTGTTCGACAAGCCGTCAGAACACATCACGCCGCTGCAGGGCTCGGAGCTTTGGCAGGCGGGACTCTTGGAAATGTGGCTGCAGGCGCAGGGGATCTGAGGCATGGCGAACAACAAGACGGGAGAGCGCCTGCAAAGGGTGCGCAGCGACAAGGCCGTCGCGCACCGCCTGAAACGCAAGCGCGTCGAATCCCTGCATCGCACCGGCCGCGTGGGACATCCGGATGAGGCGTCTGCCGATGCATCCGCCGTTCTCGATTGCGGCTGGGGCCGACTGATTTTCGCGCAAACCTTCGATGACGCCGGCGAACTCGTCTCCGCATTGCGCGAAGAAGCGCCGGAACACCGCGATATCGCCATCTATGTGCATGATCCGCATGTGCTGTTGGCGCAAGCGCCGCAGGAGATCTTTCTCGACCCGTCGCACACGTTTCGCCTCGACCTTGCGACCTACCGCTCGGGACGCCGGCAGCCGCGCGGCTTTTTCGTGCGCCGTCTCTCTTCGGAAGCGGATGCGCGAGCCGTCAACCGCATCTATTCCGCCCGCGGAATGGTGGAGGTGCGCCCGGATTTCTTCTGGTCGAACCGCGACAACCGGGCAATCACCTATCTGGTCGCCGAAGACGAGACGACCGGCGAGGTGATCGGCACCGTCACCGGCATCGACCATACGCGCGCCTTTGCCGATCCCGAACAGGGTTCTTCGCTCTGGTGCCTGGCGGTTGATCCGCAGGCCCGCCATGCCGGTATTGGCGAGACGCTGGTGCGCCGGTTGGCTGAACATTTCAAGGCACGCGGCGCGGGCTTCATGGACCTTTCGGTGCTCCACGACAACGAACAGGCCATTGCGCTTTACGAAAAGCTTGGCTTCCGCCGCATCCCCGCCTTTTCCGTCAAGCGCAAGAACTCCATCAATGAGCGGCTTTATGCCCGCCCGCTTGAGGCTTACGACGCGCTGAACCCCTATGCGCGGCTGATCGTGGATGAAGCGCGCCGGCGCGGCGTGCATGTGGAAATCACCGATGCGGAAGGCGGCTTCTTCCGGCTCTCGAATGGCGGGCGCTCCGTCCACTGCCGCGAAAGCCTGTCTGAAATGACATCAGGCGTTGCCATGTCGATCTGCGACGACAAGGCGGTGACGCGGCGCGTGGTGGAACGGGCCGGCCTTGTGGTGCCGGAACAGATGACCGCCGATGGCAATGAGGAGGCTCTTGCCGGTTTTCTGACAAAGCATGGCCGGGTGGTGGTGAAACCCGCACGCGGCGAACAGGGCCGTGGTGTCGCGGTCGGTCTCGACACGATCGAGGACATCAAATCCGCCATCGGCGTTGCCCGTGAAGTCTGCGACCGCGTGCTGATCGAGGCCTGCTTCGAGGGTGAAGACTTGCGCCTCGTGGTCATCGATTTCAAGCTGGTGGCCGCTGCCATCCGCCGCCCGCCGCATGTGATCGGCGATGGACGCCAGACCGTGCGCCAGTTGATCGAAACCCTGTCCCGGCGAAGGGCCGCCGCGACCGGCGGCGAAAGCACCATTCCGATCGATGGCGAAACCGAACGTTGCCTGCAGATGTCAGACCTCACCCTTGATGACGTGCTGGAAGAGGGTCGCGACGTGGTGGTGCGCAAGGCGGCAAACCTTCACACCGGCGGCTCCATTCATGACGTGACCTCCATCGTGCATCCACGCCTGGTGGACGCCGCCATCAAGGCCGCCCGCGCCATCGATATTCCCGTTGTCGGCATTGATTTCATGGTGAAGGCGCCAACCGAGCCGGATTACGTGTTCATCGAAGCGAATGAGCGACCGGGCCTTGCCAACCACGAGCCGCAACCGACGGCTGCTCGTTTTCTCGATCTGCTCTTCCCGCTTTCGGGCCACCGCGCCGCCCGCAACGCCCTGGGGAAAATGTGACCGCATGACCATCGATATCGACGAGGATTACCTACTTGGCCAGCTGAAGGCGCTGCTGTCGATCGACAGCCCCACGGGATACACCGACCAAGTGGTGCGATACTGCTCGCAGGAGCTGGAACGGCTGGGTCTCACGCCGGAACTGACGCGGCGCGGGGCGATCCGTGCCGTGCGCCAGGGCAGCCGGCGCAAGGGTGCACGCGCCATCGTTTCCCATGTCGACACACTCGGCGCGCAGGTGAAGGCGATCAAGGACAATGGCCGCCTGGAACTGGTGCCCATCGGCCATTGGTCTGCCCGTTTTGCCGAGGGCGCGCGGGTGACAATCTACAGCTATCACGGCACCTTTCGCGGCACGATCCTGCCGCTGAAGGCGTCCGGCCACACGTTCAACGACGAGGTGGATACCGCGCCTGTGGGCTGGGCACATGTGGAACTGCGCATCGATGCCATCACCGCGTCCGCCGCGCAGACACGCGGGCTCGGAATCGATGTCGGCGATACGGTGGCCATCGATACCGGCACCGAATTTCTCGACAACGGCTTCATCAATTCCCGCCATCTGGACGACAAGGCGGGCGTGGCCATTGCCCTTGCCGCCATCGAGGCGCTGGAGCGGACGGGGGCCTCAACGCCCGTCGATACGCACTGGCTGTTCACCATTGCCGAGGAAGTCGGCGTCGGGGCCTCATCCGTACTGACGGCCGAAATCGCCTCGATGCTGACCATCGACAACGGCACCACGGCACCGGGGCAGAATTCCTCGGAATTCGGCGTGACCATTGCCATGGCCGACCAGACCGGGCCTTTCGATTATCACCTGACGCGAAAACTGGTGGATCTCTGCATCGAAAACGACATTCCCTATCAGAAGGATGTCTTTCGTCATTACCGCTCAGATTCAGCCTCCGCGCTGGAAGCAGGCCACGATATCCGCACCGCACTTGCCACCTTCGGCGTGGATGCCTCGCATGGTTATGAACGCATCCACACCCATGCGCTCACAAGCGTTGCAAAGCTGGTCTCGGCCTTCGCCGTCAGCCCCGTCAATATCGACCGCGACGCCGAGGAAATTTCCAGCCCCAAGGGGTTTACCACCCAACCGACGGAAGAGGCGGAACAGGTGGTGCAGCTTGCCACCGAAGGTGGACGCGCGCCGGAACACCAGCGGCCGATTGGAGCACATTTGACTGGAAAGCCTGAACGGACCTGATCACCGTGGAACCATGGCTGGCACGTTTGGTTGGAAGAGCATTAACCCCGAACAAAGACCATAAGGAGAAAATCCATGCAGGTTCGCGAGATGATAGCCAGCCATCCCCACGTTGCCGGCAATCCGCAGGACGCGCTTCTGCGCTGCATCGAAGCGTGCTACGACTGCGCCCAGACGTGTACAAGCTGCGCCGATGCCTGCCTTGGCGAAAAACAGCATGACATGCTGATCCAGTGCATTCGCCGCAATCTCGATTGTGCCGACATCTGCGCGGCAACAGGCGCCATCGCCTCGCGCCGCACCGGTTCGAATATTGAAGTGATGCGCGCCGTAATCCAGGCCTGCGCCGAAGCCTGCCGCGTGTGCGCAGAGGAATGCAGCACCCATGCCGAGATGCACGAGCATTGCCGCATCTGCGCTAAGGCCTGCGAGCGCTGCGAAAAAGCCTGCCGCGAGGCCATGCCCAACGTTCACTGAGCAGCAGGCCCCTTTCGGTGGGCACGAGCCACCCAGGCGCTGCCCGCCGGATCTTCTTTCCTCAACACAGGTATGGTGGCCAAGGCTGGCTTGCTCAGCCCGGTAAGGCGGCGTTGTAAAGCGTGTGCAGGAACAGGATGCCGTTGGCCAGAAGCAGGCAGAAAACGGCAAACGAGCCGAGATCCTTTGCATGGCGAGCGGCCAGCGAAAACTCGGGCGAGACGCGGTCAACGATTTCTTCGATGGCCGTGTTCAGCGCCTCCACCGCAACCAGAACCAGGAACAGCACAAGTGCCGCGAGATAGGTGCTGAACGCAACGCCGATCAGCGCATAGACACAGCTGATGGCCAGAAATACCGCGCATTCATGCCGAAACGCCGTTTCGCCAAACAGGCGACGCGCACCGCCCAGCGAATAACGCGCAGCCGCCAGAACATGGCCAAGGCCCCGTTGTCTTTGATGCCGAAGAGGTTCGGACATGTTTGCGCTCCCCACACAATTTCCTGCACATAACAAGGCTGCATGCATCACGCAAAGGCAAAGCTCCAAAGCACCGCGCGATCAGCCCGCAGCGCTTGCGTCTCTGCCTTGCTTGCCGCAAGGTGCCGCTTGTCCTTCGCCGATTTGGTGTATACATTGCCTCCTGCGGCTCGAGGAGGAGACTTGAATGCCGCAGCGAAAACATGCGCATAGCATTTATCGGGTTCATGGGAGTGGGCCTGTCGCGGGATTTGAACTCTGGGAGGAGTATACATGGCATCCGTATCGAGACGCCTTTTCATGACAGGCGCTGCCCTGTGCAGCCTGTTGTTTTCGCATGCCCAAGCCGCAGAAACCGTCAAGATCGGCCTCGTATTGCCGATGACGGGCCCCTTCGCCTCGACCGGGCGTCAGGTGGAAGCCGGCGTCAAGGCCTATATGGCGCTGAATGGCGACACGGTGGCGGGCAAGAAGGTGGAAGTGGTGCTGCGCGACGACGCCGGCACCGCCGACCAGACCCGGCGCATCGCACAGGAACTGGTGGTCAAGGACGGCGCCTCGATGCTGATGGGCTTTGGCCTGACACCGCTGGCGCTATCGGTTGCGCCGGTGCTGAGCCAAGCCAAGGTTCCCGCCATCATCACCTCGGCCACCACCTCGATCATCACCCAAAAATCCGAGTATTTCGTGCGCACCAGCATGGCCGGCCCGCAATCGGCCGTGCCGGTTGCCACCTGGGCGGCCAAGAACGGGCTGAAGCGCGTCGTCACACTCGTCTCCGATTATGGCCCGGGCATCGACATTGAAAAGGGCTTTACCGACCAGTTCAAGAAGGACGGCGGCGAGATTCTGGAAGCGGTGCGCGTGCCCCTGCAGAACCCGGATTTCGCCCCCTTCCTGCAGCGCGTGCGCGATACCAAGCCGGATGCCGTCTTCGTGTTCGTTCCGTCAGGCGTCGGCTCCATCTTCATGAAACAGTTCGTCGAACGCGGCCTGCGCGATGCCGGTATCAAGCTGATCGCAACCGGTGACGTGACCGACGATGACCTGCTGAACGGCATGGGCGATGCGGCACTTGGCGTCATCACCGGCCATTTCTATTCCGCAAACCACGACAGCCCGGAAAACAAGGCGTTCGTTGCCGAAGTGCGCAAGGCCAACAAGAACATGCGGCCGAACTTCATGTCTGTCGGCGGCTATGACGCCATGGCGCTTGCCTATGCAGCGCTCAAAAAAACCAATGGCGATACCGACGGCACCAAGCTGGTCGACGCCATGAAGGGCATGGCCTGGACGAGCCCGCGCGGGCCGATCACCATCGACGCGAAAACCCGCGACATCGTGCAGGATATCTACATGCGAGAGGTCAAGAAGGTGGATGGCGAGCTTTACAACGTCGAGTTCGCCACCTTCCCGAAGGTGCGGGATCCGAACACGCCCTGATGGGCAGGATGCGCCGGCAAGGCTAAAACCTTTCGGCGCATCCATCTGCCGCATCAGATCCCTGGTGGCGCGGAACGGGACGGCTCTTCGGCAGCTTCTCCGCCCTCCTTCGCCAGCCAGACGCTGGATGCAGCGATAGTCGCCGGCATCCGGAGCGCTGATGCAGCCATCAAAGCGCGTGCCGGGGCCTCAGCGTTCCGGCAGCAGACACACCCTGCGCCTGATCCGCGTCTTATCATGTCCCGCCATCTCCGGGAGGAACGATGCTGACAATCCTGTTCGATGGCATTGCCTATGGCATGCTGCTCTTCGTTCTTGCCTGCGGGCTGGCCGTGACGCTTGGCCTGATGAACTTCGTCAACCTTGCCCACGGCGCCTTTGCCATGGCCGGCGGTTACGTGACCGTGGTGCTGATGAACCGCTATGGCATTTCCTTCTACTGGTGCCTGCCGGCGGCATTTCTCCTCTCCGGCGCGCTGGGCGCATTGCTGGAGGTCACCCTCTATCGCCGTCTCTACAACGCCTCGCATCTCGATCAGGTGCTGTTTTCCATCGGCCTCGTCTTCATGGCGGTGGCGGGCGTGGATTATGTCATGGGCGGCCAGCAGCAGCTGATTTCGCTGCCAAGCGCCCTGTCGGGCCGGTTCAGCCTGATGGGCGTCGATATCGGCCGCTACCGGCTGTTCATCATCGTCCTCTGTGCGGCGCTCACCATCGCGCTTCAAACGACGCTTGCCAGAACCCGTATCGGCAGCCAGCTGCGGGCCGCCGTTGACGATGGACGGGTGGCGCGCGGACTTGGCATCAATGTCTCGCTGATCTTCATTCTGACCTTTGCACTCGGGTCTGGTCTCGCCGGCCTCGGCGGTGCGCTCGGGGTGGAACTGCTGGGGCTCGATCCGAATTTTCCGCTGAAATACCTCATCTATTTCATGATCGTAGTGACGATCGGTGGCACATCCTCCATTACCGGGCCGTTTCTGGCTGCCCTGCTGCTGGGTATTGCCGATGTGGCGGGTAAATATTACCTGCCGTCGCTTGGGGCCTTCATCATCTATGCGGTGATGATCACCTTCCTGATCCTGCGCCCCAACGGGCTGTTTTCCAGGGAGGGAGGACGATGAGCCGACTGCCCCGACAGGCGCTCGCCAGCGCCTTCCTTCACCGCAAGGCCCGCTGGAAACCACTTGAATTTGCCTTCTGGATAACGGCACTTGGGGCAGCCTTTGCATTTCCCTCGCAGCAATTGCTGCTGAGCGAAATCGCCATCCTGGCGCTTTTTGCCCTGTCACTCGATCTGATCGTCGGTTATGCCGGCATCCTGTCGCTGGGTCACGCCGCCTTCTTTGGGATCGGCGCCTATGCCGCCGGGCTTATCAGCCTGCATGCTGTCGCAGAACCGGTCACGGGGCTGATCCTGTCCGGCGCGATTGCCGGCCTTGCCGGTCTTGCCACCAGCTTTCTCGTCTTGCGTGGCAGCGATCTCACCAAGCTGATGACGACGTTCGGCGTCAGCATGCTTCTGGCGGAAGCGGCAAACCAGGCCGCCTGGCTGACAGGCGGTGCCGACGGGTTGAGCGGCATCGTGATCGATCCCATCGTTGGCCTGTTCGAATTCGATCTCTTCGGGCGCACCGGCTATCTCTACTGCCTGGGGGTGCTGTTTGCCGCGATGTTCGTCGCGCGCCGCATCGTCAATTCGCCCTTTGGCCTGTCGTTGAAGGCGATCAAGCGCAACAGCCGGCGGGCGGCGATGCTGGGCATTTCGCCCAATCGCCGGATTGTTGCCATCTATACTTTGTCTGCACTCTATGCCGGCTTTTCCGGCGCGCTTCTGACCCAGACAACCAGCTTTGTTTCGCCCGATGTGCTGGCCTTTCACCGCTCGGCAGACGTGCTGCTCGTTCTCGTGCTGGGTGGCGTCGGTTATCTCTATGGGGGCGTGATCGGGGCGGTGATCTTCACCGTGCTGCGCGCCTGGCTGTCGGTCGTCACCCCGCAATACTGGATGTTCTGGATCGGGCTGATCCTGGTGACGCTTGTGCTTGTCGGGCGTGATCGCATCAGCCCTGCCCGGCTTCTGGCCGGGCTCCGGGCGCGAACCGGCCGCCCTCCCTCCAGTCCCGCACAGCATCAAAAGGAGGAGGCATGACACCCGCTCTCGAAACCCGCGCATTGGTCAAGCGCTTCGGCGGCCTTGTCGTCACCAATGATGTTTCGCTGTCCGTCGCCCCCGGTGCCCGCCATGCGCTGATCGGCCCGAACGGCGCCGGCAAGACCACGATCATCAATCTCCTCACAGGCGCGCTCACCCCCAGCAGCGGGCGCATCCTGATCGGCGGCGAAGACATCACCGATGCAACACCCTTTGCCCGGGTGAAAAAGGGTATGGCCCGCACCTTCCAGATCAACCAGCTGTTTGACGACCTGACGCCACTGGAATCGATGGCGTTGGCGGTGAGTGAACGGCTGGGACACGGCACCCGCTTCTGGCGACCTCTCGCCTCTGACAGGCAAGCGGCCGCAGAAGCTGCCGATATCCTTGAGCGCTTCCGCCTTGCCGACGTGATGTGCCTGCCGACGCGCGGTCTTCCCTATGGCAAGCAACGCCTGCTCGAAATCGCCCTTGCCATCGCGCTGAAGCCGAAGGTGCTTCTCCTCGACGAACCGGCCGCCGGCGTGCCGGAGGAGGATCGCCACGAGGTGCTGACGATTGTGCGAGACCTGCCGACGGATGTGACGGTGGTGCTGATCGAGCATGACATGGACCTGGTGTTTTCCTTTGCCGACCGCATTTCGGTTCTGGCAGCCGGCCGGCTGTTTGCCGAAGGCAGCGTCGCCGACATTTCGCGCAATCCCGACGTGAAGGCCATCTATCTCGGAGATGCCGCATGACCCACTTGCTGCGCATCGAACAGTTGGTTTGCGGTTATGACGAGGCGCAGGTGCTGAACCGCATCGACCTTTCGCTTGGCGAAGGGCAATCGCTGGCCCTGCTCGGGCGCAACGGTGCGGGCAAGACGACGCTGATCAACAGCATTGTCGGGGTGACCACTCATCACGCCGGCCGCATTCACCTCAACGGCGAAGACATCACGCGGCTTCGCCCGGAACAGCGCGCCGCGCTCGGCATCGGCTGGGTGCCGCAGGAACGCAACATCTTCCGGTCGCTGACGGTGGAGGAAAACCTCACCGCCTCCGCCCGCGCCGGCCGCTGGGACCTTTCCACCATCTATGCCATGTTTCCACGCTTGAAGGAGCGCCGCCGAAACCTTGGCAACCAGCTTTCCGGCGGTGAACAGCAGATGCTGGCCGTGGGCCGCGCCCTGATGCTCAACCCCAAACTCCTGCTTCTCGATGAACCCCTGGAAGGGCTGGCCCCGATCATCGTGGACGAACTTCTGGCAGCGCTGCGCCGTATCGTCACCGAAGAAGGCCTGGCAGCGATCATCGTGGAACAGAAGGCCCGCAAGATCCTGCCGCTGACGGACGAGGCCATCGTCCTCAACCGCGGCAGCATCGCCCTTGCCGCAGCCTCGGGAGACCTCTTGGACAATCCTCACCAGATGGACGCACTGCTGGCGATCTGAGCCGCAGCCATTCAGCCCCCACCACGACCGGATCTGCCTGATGCCGCGCATAAAAAAGGCACGGCGCTGAAGAACGCCGTGCCGAAATGTCCAACTGCAATCGTCAGCCTAGAACTTGATGCTCAACTTGCTGCCGAAGATCTGCGACGTGGTCGTCGAACCGAAAGCACCGTCATAATAGAGACGCAGCGTTGCGGCTTCGCCGGCAAACACATCCGCGCCGACCGAAGCGCGCCCTGCGTTCCTACAATCAGTCAACCGAAGGCGCTCTTTTTCCGGGCGCTCAGGATCTTCTGCTGTGCAGCAGCAAGGGCTGCGCTGCAAGGCAGGCACCGTTGACGCAGCGGCTTCCGCGCTCGCATCAGATCGGGAGCGCCCGGATGAACGGGGCACTCCAGACCTTCGGCTGGGATTCCACTTCAGTGGTTTGGCACCGCTCAGGACCTTTTACGGGGCAAGCGAGGCCTTCAGCTTCGACACATCATCCGCTTCCATCTGGCCGATCGTGGTGACTTCGCCATCCTTGATCTTCCAGAGGCGGAAGGGGCCGGTGATGTCGCCGTACTTGTCGAAGGAGACGGGACCGATGACGCCTTCATATTTGATCGGCTTGCCGTCCTTGATCAGCTTCAGCGCCTTTTCGAATTCCGCCTTGCCGGCATGGATCGGGGTGCCGCCTTCGGCGACCACTTCGGAAATGGCGGTCTTGATGGCGGCCTTGTCCGCCTTGCCGGCCTTGGCGATGGCAAGCGCTACGATAGCCCCCGCATCATAGGAACGGTCGGCGGCAGGCGCACCCGGCGAGATGCCGCCGGAGAATTTTTCGTAATTGGCGTTGAAATACTCCGTGGACGCCGTCGGGCTGGTGCCGGACGAGGTGCCATAGGCATCGTTCAGATATTGTGCGCCGACGCTTTCGATGAAGTCCTTGGAGTTCATGCCGTCATTCAGCAGGAACTTGGCGGCCCCGCCACCGGAGAGCCAGGCGCGGGCAATCGTTGCACCATCCACCGGCGTGCTGACGAGGTAGAGCGCATCCGGCTCGTCCTTCATCGCAGCACTTGCTTCTGACGAATAACTCGCCTGCTTTTCGTTATAGGGCGTCGTGGAGGTGATCGTTCCGCCGAGCTTGGCATAGGCAGCCGTAAATTCCTTCACCATGTTGACGCCAAAATCATTGTTGACGTGGATGATGGCGATCTTCTTCAGGCCCTGATCAAGCGCGTATTTCGCAGATGCCGTACCCTGCAGTGCATCCGACGTGATGGTGCGGAAGAAGACACCGTTCGTCTTGCCGTCGCGACCGAGTACCGTCAGTGTCGGCGAGGACGAGGCGGGCGACACCTGAACGACGCCGGCGGGCGCCGTCACGGAGGTGAGGATAGGGATCGAAACCGACGAAATGATGCCACCGATGATGACAGGCACCTTCTTGATGTTGACGAGCTGGGTGGCCTGATCGACAGCAACCGTGCCCTGGCTCTGGCTGTCGCGGGTATCCATGACAAGCTTGCAGCCGCCGACGCCGCCGGCATCGTTGAAATCCTTGAACGCCATTTCGAGGGATTTGGCGCCCGCCTTGCCGTATTCGCCGGCAGGACCGGTGAGTTCCATGACGACGCCGACCGTGATGTCACAATCGGCGGAAAAGGCCGGAAGGGCGGATACGGCAAGCCCTGCCAGCATGGTGGATGCAAGAACCAGTTTTTTCATCTCATTCCCCTTTGTTGAGATTGTACTTCATGATGCTGCCGTGACGTCCGTTGCGGTCGCGCTCGAGCGTATAGACGTCACCCTCCAGTTCCTTCGCCTCGGCCATGACAGCCTCGATGTCGGAGAGATCCTCGGCCGACAGTGCAATGTCGGATATGGCGAGGTTCGATATCAGATGATCGCGGTTGCGCGCGCCGACGATAACAGCGGCCACACCGGGACGCCGCAGCATGGCAGCACTTGCAACGGTCGCGATATCTGTTTGATGCCGGTCAGCGATGCGCCGCAATGTGGCAAGCAAAGCCTGGAAAAGGTCCCATCCGCCGATATCATCGATGATCAGCTTGTATTTGGTGAGCGAGCGGTTTTCGAGCGGATGCGCGGGCTCCGCAAGACCCAGCCACTTGTCGCTGAGGAAGCCGCCTGCCACCGTGCCGTAGCAGAACAGCGCAAAGCTGTTCTCTGCCGCCAGCGACACCATGCGCTTTTCCGGCCGGCGATCGAGAAGCGAATATTGCAGCTGCAGGGAGGCGAGCGGAATGCCGGCGGCAATCATCGCCGCGATATGGTCGCTGTCGAAATTGGTGCCGCTCACCTTGTCGATCTTGCCGGCCTGCTGAAGTTCTTTCAGCCAACCGGCCGTTTCCAGCCAGCCATCGATGTCATAGGCCCACCAGTGGAACTGTACGAGATCAAGCCGTTCGAGGTTGAGCCGCTTCAGCGAGGTGTCGATAACGCTTTCCACATATGATTTGCTGATCGTTGGCAGCACCGTGAGGTCAGGCACGAACTTGGTGTGCACGCGGATGCGGCTTAATGCCTCCTGCCCGCGCAGGTCAAAATAGCGCAGGCGGAACTGGCCGATCAGGTCTTCCACGCCGGTATAGATGTCGGCACAGTCGAAGGTGGTGATGCCAGCATCGGCAAAGGCGACCATGTCCTCCACGGCACCGGCGGGATCAACAGCACCGTGCCCGCCGGCAAGCTGCCAGCCGCCGCGGATGACGCGGGAAATTTCATAACCAGGGGCGAGCGTAATGCGTTGCATGGGATCAGTCTTCTTCTAAGGGAACGGCAGTGGTTTCGGCATGGCTGAAACGGCGGAGCCCCGTGCGGCGAATGCGCAGCCGCGTTGCGCAGTTCGGATCGGGGCAGGCAATGTCGGCATCCGTCGTCATCCAGTCATGCGGATGGGAAGGGCGCTGCTTGGCGGCCAGCAGCGGCAGGACGGAGGCGAGCGAATAGATCGAAATGCCCTGCCCCGGCGGCAGATGCAGCATCTCGCCCTTCAGCTCGAAATAATCGCCGGGTCTTGCACCACAATAGACCGGCCCATCTTCAGGCACGACGACCTCCACGTGCAGGTCAAAAAGGTCAAAGCCGTCATCCTTGCTCATTGGCTCTCCTCACGCGGCCTGTTCGCCGGCATCGATGCGGGCGCGGACCAGATCGAAGGAGCGGCCGATATCGTTGGCAAGCGCCTCAATGGCAGCGTCCGCATCACCCGTCTCGATTGCCTCGATCATCGCCCAGTGATGGTCGGTGGCGGCAAGGCCGCCCTGTTCGTCGTGGATCTGGGCAGCGGCACGCACCACAGGCCCCGATTGCAGCCAGAGGCTTTCAACGATCGGGATCAGCACATGGGAGCCGGCGGCGCGGTAAATGTGGAAATGGAAACGCTGGTTGAACTGCGAGGTGACGGGACCGATGTCCTGCCCATGCTCCTCGAAGGCGTGGTCGCAGTCGTGGTTGACCTGCTTCAGGAACGCGATGTCCTCGGCGCTGAGGTTCTCCAGCGCCATCTGCACCAGCCGCCCCTCGATCAGAACGCGGGCGCGCTCCAGATCATCGAGCCGCTGGCGGGTGATCAGCGGCACGCGCACCGTGCGGTTCGCCATTGCCTCCAGCGCCTGTTCGGAGACAAGCCGCCCGAGCGCTTCGCGAACCGGCATCGTGCTGGTCTGCAGCCGTTCGGCAAGATCCACGATCCGCAGCGGATCACCGGCGGCAAAGCCGCCATTGATCAAGGTCTGGCGCAGCTGGCCATAGACACGGTCCTGCACGGTTTCCCGCCCCACCGGCGTCAGCGCCTCGACGCTGTTCATCTGTAAGTCCGACATCCTTGCCTCATGTATCAGCCGTTTAATTTTCCGGTTGATTTTCGGATAGGCTTAAAGTTTGATCAAACATCACACATCAAATCAAGACCAATTTTCATGACGATCACACGTGTAGCTTCCGACAGTCCTGCCCAGCCTCCGCCTGTTATCGAGGCCAGAGGGCTGACGAAGCGTTTTTTCGGCATGACGGCGGTGGATGGAATGTCGCTGACGGTGGCGCGTCAGGAAATGGTGGGGCTCATCGGCCCGAATGGCGCCGGTAAAACCACGATGTTCAGTCTGATTGCCGGAAGCCTGCAGCCGACATCAGGCGAATTGTGGATTTCCGGCCGCGAGGTATCGCGGGAGACGCCGGACAGGCGCATCGGCCATGGGCTCGCCCGTACCTTTCAGATCCCGAAACCCTTTGCCGAAATGAGCGTGCTGGAAAACCTGCTGGTTGGCGGACAGCGACAGGAAGGCGAAGGCCTGCTGGCGAACTTCCTGAAGCCGGCTGCCGTGCGTGCCCAGGAAAAGGCCCTGATCGAAAAAGCGCGCGGGCTTCTCGACTTCGTCACCCTCTCCCATCTCGAACATCAGCCGGCGCGGGTTCTGTCCGGCGGGCAGCGCAAGCTTCTGGAACTTGCGCGCGTGTTGATGGCCGATCCGGATGTGATCCTGCTCGATGAGCCGGCTGCGGGCGTTAACCCGGCGCTGCTGGAAGTCATCATCGAGCGCGTCATCACGCTGAACAACCAGGGCAAGTCGATCCTGTTGATCGAACACAACATGGACATGGTCTCGCGGCTCTGCACGCGCGTGGTCGCCATGGCGCTTGGCAAGCTTCTGGCAGAAGGCACGCCTTCGGAAGTGACCTCCAACCCGACCGTGATCGAAGCCTATCTCGGAGGCGGTGCATGACAGGCTCCATCCTTTCGACAAGCGGACTGGTCGCCGGTTACGAAGCCGACCTTCCCATTGTCCATGGCATCGATTTTTCGGTGGCAAGCGGCGAACTCGTCGTGCTGCTCGGCCCGAACGGGGCCGGTAAGTCCACCTTCGTCAAGGCAATCGCCGGGCTGGTGCCAATCCATGCCGGCACGATGCTGCTGAACGGGCGCGACATCACCCATGTCGCGCCTCACCGCAAGGTGGCGGAGGGTCTTGCCTTCGTGCCGCAGACGGAAAACGTCTTTGCGACCATGACCATTCTGGAAAACCTGCAGATCGCCGTAGCGCATCTGGCGAAGGCAAAGCGCGCTGCAGCCATTGAGGCGCTGTTTGCCCGTTTCCCGGATCTGGCCGCCCGGCCCTCGCGTCTTGCCGGCGCGCTCTCCGGCGGGCAGCGGCAGATGCTGGCTGTCGCCCGCGCGCTAGCGCTTGATCCGCCCGTCATCATCCTCGACGAACCCTCGGCCGGCCTTTCGCCCAAAATCGTCAGCGAGGTTTTTGAGATGCTGAAGGCGATCAATGCAAGCGGCGTGACGGTGCTGCTGGTGGAGCAGAACGTAAAAGCGGCGCTTGCCATTGCCAGCCGCGCCGTCATCCTTGCCGAGGGGCGCATTGCCCATGAAGGCCTGCCACAGGACCTGGCAAGCGACCCGCTGGTCGGAAAGATCTATCTCGGCACCGCGAACGATCATCAGAAGGCGCCCGCATGAACCCGCAATTCATCATGGACGGCCTGATTGCCGGCGCGATCATCGGTCTTGGCGCTGTCGGCGTCACCCTCACCTATTCGATCCTGCGCTTTTCCAATTTCGCCCATGGCGAACTTCTGTCCTGGGGCGCCTATCTGGCGCTTGCCGTCGCCGGTGCGCTCGGCACTCTGTCTACCGGACTGACCAAACCGATTGCCCCCTTCTCCTTCGGCTGGGCGCTGCCGCTGTCGGCGGTGATCGCGATCGGGCTTACCGGACTTCTGGCGCTGACGGTCGATGCGCTGCTGTTTTCCAGCTTCCGCCGGCGCGGCAGCGCGATCATCATCATGGTGATGGCAAGCTTCGGGGCGTCGCTGGCTCTGCGCAGCCTGCTCGAATTCCTCTTCACCTCGCGCCCGGCCTATTTCACCAAGGCGCTGCAGATCGCCATGAAGCTCGGCGGTGGGCTCCGCGCCACGCCGGATCAATTGCTGATGCTTGGCGTCACGCTGGTTTCCGTCGGCACCGTGCATCTCCTGATGACACGCACCGATATTGGCCGCGCCATGCGGGCGGTCAGCGAAAATCCGGCGCTCGCCAGCATTGCCGGCATCGATGTGCGCCGCGTGATCCGCACCACCTGGTTCTTGGGCGCCGCCTTGGCTTGCGTCGCCGGCATCATGAGTGGTCTCTTGATCCAGATCCGCCCCTATATCGGCCATGACCTGCTGCTGCCGCTGTTTGCGGCCGCCATCCTCGGCGGCATCGGCTCCGTGCCGGGGGCCATGCTGGCCGGCCTTATCATCGGCCTTTGCGAGGCGCTCGCGGTTCAGGCCGTCGGTGCCGAATGGCGCGCCGCCGTCTCCTTCGTCATCCTCATCGCCGTCCTCCTCGTGCGTCCGCGCGGCCTGTTCGGGAAAGCGTCATGACCCTCGATATCCTTGCCTATGCCGCCTTTTTCCTGTCGATGGCGCTGACCTATGCGATCATCTGCCTTGGCCTCAATGTGCAATGGGGGATGACCGGCCTGTTCAATGTCGGCATTGCCGCCTTCGTCGCGGTCGGGGCCTATACCTCGGCGCTTTTGACCACGCCGCCGAGCCCGGACCGTTTTGGCGGTTTTGATCTGCCGATCTTCGTCGGCTGGCTGGGTGCGGCGATCACCTCCGGCCTTCTCTCCTGGGCGGTAGGCGCGCTCACCATCCGGCTCAGGTCGGATTATCTGGCCATCGCCACCTTCGGCATCGCCGTTACCGTGCAGCTGTGCATGCTGAACCTGCAGCCCATCACCGGCGGTGCCTTCGGCATCGGCTTCATTCCGCGGCCGTTCGCCGGTTTGCAGGAGAATGCGCTTCTGTTCAGCCTCGCCAATTGCGGCGTCATGGCGCTGGTGGTGCTTGCCCTTTATCTCGGGCTCGAGCATCTGGCGAAAAGCCCGTGGGGGCGCGTGCTGCGCGCCATCCGCGAGGATGAGATGGCAGCGCAGGCGCTGGGCAAACGGCCGATCCGCTTTCGCCTGCAGGCCTTTACGCTGGGCGGCGCCATCATGGGGCTTGCGGGGGCAGCACAGGCGCATTTCATCGGCTTCATCGCGCCTGACAATTACATGCCGATCCTCACCTTCCAGGTCTGGGCCATGCTGATCGTCGGGGGATCCGGCAACAATCGCGGCGCAATTGCAGGCGCCGTCCTCGTCTGGGGGCTCTGGGCGCTGTCAGCCGCTGCCGTCTCCAGCTTCGTCCCGGCAGAACAGCAGGCGCGTGCCGCCTCGCTGCAGATCGTCGCCATCGGCGTCGGCCTCTGCCTCATGCTTCTCTGGCGCCCGCGTGGCCTGTTCGGCGAGGTCAGTCCGCTGACCCACCTGAAGTCGCTGCGTCGCGCCCCATCCAAGGAATAAGTCATGCACACCCGTCCCGAACGCACCCTTCTCGCGCCCGATCTGGAGATCAGCCGCCTCGTCTGCGGCCTCTGGCAGGTGGCCGACATCGAGAAGGATGGCACGACCATCGATCCCGAACAGGGCGCCGATGCGCTGGAGGCCTATGCCCGTGCCGGTTTCGATACCTTCGACATGGCCGACCATTACGGATCGGCGGAAATCATCACCGGACGCCTTCTGAAGCGTTTTCCAGAGGGTAACGCAAAGCCGCGCGCCTTCACCAAATGGTGCCCGGAACCGGGGCCGATGACGCGCGATATCGTGCGGCGCGGCGTCGAAGACCGCCTCCAGCGCCTCGGCGTGGAAAAGATCGATCTTCTCCAGTTCCACTGGTGGACGTTTGAACATCCGGCCTGGCTGGATGCCCTGCACGAAATGCAGGCGATGAAGACGGAAGGCCTGATCGGGGCGCTCGGCCTCACCAATGTCGATGCGGCGCATCTGGCGCTGGCGCTCGCCGACGGCATCGAGATTGCCAGCAATCAGGTCTCCTTCTCGCTCATTGACCGCCGTGCGGCCGGAGCCCTTTCGGGTCTCTGCGCCCGCAGCGGCGTGAAACTGCTGGCCTATGGCACGCTCTGCGGTGGCTTCCTCTCGGAAAAATGGCTCGGGCAGCCGGAGCCCGCCTCCATTCCCGACTGGAGCCGCTCGAAATACAAGCGCTTCATCGATAGCGCCGGCGGCTGGGAACCCTATCAGGCCATTTTGCGCGCGGCGTCCGATATTGCAAAGAAGCACGGCGTCTCGCTGTCGAATGTCGCAAGCCGCTGGGTGCTGGAGCATCAGGCGGTGGCCGCCACCATCATCGGGGCACGGCTTGGCGAAAGCGAACATCGCGACGACAACCTGAATGTCTTCCGTTTTGCTCTCGATGCGGAAGACCACGCCTTGCTCGACGCAGCCTTTGCACAGACAAATCCCATCCCCGGCGATTGCGGCGATGAATACCGCAAGCCCCCTTTCCTCACCGCGTCTGGCGACCTCAGCCATCATCTCGACGCCATCCCGTCGGTCTATCAGGCCGAGCCGATGCCGGGTCGACCGGGCCGCATGCGTGTCTCCTCCGGAAGCATCTGGGAGCCGATTGCGGGCTACAGCCGTGCAGTCCGGATCGGCAACCGGGTTCTTGTATCGGGCACGACGGCGACCCATGGCACCGACCGTTGCGTGGCACCGGGCGATGCCGGCGCCCAGGCGACCTACATCCTCGACAAGATCGCCGCCTCTCTCAATCCACTCGGAGCGAAGATGGAAGACGTCGTGCGCAGCCGGATCTACCTGAAGGACGCATCCCAGTGGGAGCCGGTGTCGCGCGCGCATGGCCGCGTGTTCGGCGAAATTCTTCCGGCCAATACACTGATCGAGGCCGGCAACCTGATCGGTGACTATGAGGTGGAAATCGAGGTGGAAGCGATTGTAGAAGAATGAGACCGGCTGCCCTCAGTTTCTGATCAGGTGCAGCAATCGTCGAATACGCGGGTATAATCTCGATACCCGCGTCGACGTGGCCCATAACCTGCGGGCTCAGTGTATGTGGCCTTTCCCTCAACTTTTGGACGTGAAGTCCAGCGA
Organism: Neorhizobium sp. PAMB6716; assembly: GCF_058242805.1. NCBI lineage: Bacteria > Pseudomonadati > Pseudomonadota > Alphaproteobacteria > Hyphomicrobiales > Rhizobiaceae > Neorhizobium > Neorhizobium sp. PAMB6716. Next base: position 37,582 of record NZ_CM177835.1, on the reverse strand, counting down.
TGCAAATTCTGTCTTAGCCCTGGGCTATTTTTCTTCGAACAGCGCCACATATGGATGCTTACGCTCCGATGGACGCCGACCGGCCTTGGAGAACTTGCATCCTTTTTGAAGGGAAAACCCAACTGTGCGCATCAACACACTCTTTATCGCCAGCGCCTTTGCCGCGCTGATGTCGGCAGCGGCCGCCAATGCTGAAGTCACCGTTTCATCGAAGATCGACACGGAGGGCGGCGTTCTCGGCAACATCATCCTGGCGGTCCTGAAGGCCAACAATATCGAGACGACGGATCGCGTGCAGCTTGGCGCGACACCGGTGGTGCGCAAGGCGATCACCGCCGGCGAGATCGACATCTATCCGGAATATACCGGCAATGCCGCCTTCTTCTTCGAAAAGGCCGACGATCCCGTCTGGAAGGATGCCGCCAAGGGTTACGAGGCGGCAAAAAAGCTTGACTACGACGCCAACAAGATCGTCTGGCTGACGCCGTCGCCGGCCAACAACACCTGGGCGGTTGCCGTGCGCAAGGATTTAGCCGATGCCAAGGGCCTGAAGACATTCAGCGATTTCGGAAAATACGTGGCCGGCGGCGGCACGGTCGTGCTGGCGGCTTCTTCCGAGTTCGTCAATTCCGCGGCCGCCTTGCCGGCCTTCCAGACGACCTACGGTTTTACGCTGAAACCGGACCAGCTGATCACGCTGTCGGGCGGCGATACAGCCGCGACCATCGGCGCTGCGGCAAACCAGACCAACGGCGCCAATGCCGCCATGGTCTATGGCACGGATGGCGGCATCGCGCCGTCGGGTCTGGTCGTCCTGGAAGATGACAAGGCCGTGCAGCCGGTCTACCAGCCGGCACCAATCATCCGCGAAGCTGTTCTCAAGGAACATCCGGAAATCGAGACGCTGCTGAAGCCCGTGTTCGAAAAGCTCGACCTTGTGACGCTGCAGGACCTCAACGGCCGCGTTCAGGTCGGCGGCGAACCTGCCAAGGCGGTTGCCGAAGACTTTCTGAAAAAGAATGGCTTTTTGAAATAAGCTTTCCGCAAGACGGCCGGTTTCCTGTTGGAGGCCGGCCTTTTCAACACGGTCAGGGACGCGGGTTTGACGGGTCGATTGGATAAGCTGGGCGTCGTCATCACGCTCCTGATTGCATATGGCGTGGCCGTTGCACCGTTTGCGACAGTCCGTGCCAACCGCATCGTTCCAGGCGTCGCAAAATCGATCCTTGATGCCCTGCCGAGCGGGATCGGCCTCATTCTTCTCGGGCTGATGTTTGCTGCCGCCATCATCGTTCTCCTGAAGACGCCGCCATCGATCAGGCTTGTGACGTCGGCCGTTGCGCTTGTTTCGATCAGCCTTTTCATCGGGATGGCGGCATGGCATCTGACGCCGCCGGAAAACACCTATGCCCGTGTCTCGCCGGCATCCGGCTTCTGGGTCCTGCTGTTTGCCTATGCGCTGCTCGCAGCCGACGCGATCACGCGGCTGGGGCCACGGCCGATCATGCGGGTCGTGCTGCTTTTGCTGACGCTCGCCGGTACGGCGGCGATCCTGATGTCGGGACAGTGGGACGGGCTGTCGATCCTCAAGGAATATGCGGGCCGCGCCGACGTGTTCTGGAGAGAAGCCCGCCAGCATGTGGCCTTGGCGCTCGGGTCTCTGCTGGCCTCGGCCGTCGTCGGGCTTCCGCTTGGTGTCCTCTGTCATCGGGTGGCGCCGCTTCGCGACAGTGTGCTGAACACGCTCAACCTGATCCAGACAATCCCCTCGATTGCGCTGTTTGGCATCCTCATCGCACCGCTCGGCTGGATCGCGATCCATGTGCCGGGAGCGGCAGCCATCGGCATCCGCGGCATCGGGGCGGCGCCCGCCTTCGTTGCGCTGTTTCTCTACTCGCTGCTGCCAATCGTTGCCAATACAGTGGTGGGGTTGGCCGGCGTCCCCCGCGAAACAAACGAGGCGGCGCGCGGCACCGGCATGACGAACCGACAGAGGCTGTTGCGCATCGAACTGCCGCTGGCGCTGCCAGTCATCCTCACCGGCATCCGCATCGTTCTCGTCCAGAATATCGGCCTTGCAACGATTGCGGCGCTGATCGGCGGCGGTGGTTTCGGTGTCTTCGTGTTTCAGGGTATCGGCCAGACGGCGATGGATCTGGTGCTGCTTGGGGCGGTACCGACCGTGGTGCTGGCCTTTACGGCGGCCATCGTTCTCGACGCCCTCATTGAAATGAATGCTCCGTCGCACAATCGAGGCAGGACCGCATGATCGAAATCGACGGCATCACCAAGCGTTATGACGGCAACACGGTCGTCAACACTGTGACCATGACGATCGAGCCCCGCACGGTGACAGTCATCGTGGGCACATCGGGATCCGGCAAGACGACGCTCCTGCGGATGATCAACCGGCTTGTCGAACCGTCGGAAGGGGTGATCCGGATCGATGGTGAAGACAATCGCGCCATGCCGGGGTATGTCCTGCGCCGTCGCATTGGCTACGCCATCCAGGGTCACGGTCTTTTCCCGCATCGCACGGTGGCGCAGAATATCGCAACGGTGCCGGCTTTGCTCGGCTGGGATAAACCGCGGATCGATGCCAAGGTCGAGGAACTGCTGAACCTCTTCCAGCTCGATCCCGTTGTGTTTGCGCAGCGGTTACCGCATGAACTTTCCGGCGGCCAGCAGCAGCGCGTCGGCGTGGCGCGGGCGCTGGCGGCGGAGCCAAACATCCTGTTGATGGATGAACCGTTCGGAGCGCTCGATCCGATCATCCGGGCAAAGGCGCAGGCCGATCTGCTCGACATTCAGAAGGTGACGAAGACCACGATTGTTCTCGTGACCCACGACATGGACGAGGCCTTCCATCTTGCCGACCGGATTGCCGTCATGGACAAGGGAGCGCTGGTTCAATACGGCACCCCCGCCGAACTGGTCAAAAACCCGGCGACGGATTTCGTCCAGACCATGATCGGCGCCAGTGAACGGCCGTTCCGGCTTTTGTCGATCGGGACGGCAGGAGATGCGGTCGAACCGGGCCTGGCGAGCGGAAAACCGGTCGCAGCAGGAGTGAGCCTGCGAGAGGCTCTATCGGAAATGCTCTGGAGCGGCCGCAGCGCCCTGCCGGTCATCGATGCCGATGGAACGATCCTTGGGCAGGTGACGCTGGAAACGCTCACCCGGCGCGCAGCGAAACCGCAATGAGGGCGTGGATCCCTTCTCTTCTGCGAGGCCTGTTGTTGGCGGTGCTTGTCACCTTCCTGGTCTCACCCCAATGGTTAGAGCCGCTGTTGAAGCCGCTCGTGCAGGACAACGCCCCCGCGATCTACAATCAGGGCAGCCTGCTGACATTGACCATCATGCATCTGCGCACGGTCGCAATCGCAACAGTCGGCGCGACCGTTGTTGCCCTTTCGCTCGCCATTCTGGTGACCCGGCCCTTCGGGGCAGAATTCCTGCCGCTGTCGCGCAGCCTGGTCAACATCGGCCAGACGTTTCCGCCCGTGGCCGTGCTGGCGCTGGCCGTCCCGATCCTCGGGTTTGGCGAAAAACCGACGCTGGTGGCGTTGTTTCTTTATGGCCTGCTGCCGATCTTCGAGAACACGCTGACGGGGCTCACCACTGTCCCCGCGTCGGTGATGGAAGCAGCACGTGGGTCCGGCATGACGGAGCGGCAGCGCCTGTTCAAGGTCGAGCTGCCGCTGGCAATGCCGGTCATTGTCGCGGGCATCCGGTTGTCGGTGGTGATCAGCCTTGCCACAGCAACCATCGGCTCCACCGTTGCGGCCAAAACGCTGGGCGAGGTGATCATCGCGGGGCTACAATCCAACAACCTTGCCTTCGTGTTGCAGGGCGGCCTCATCGTCGGCGCGCTGGCCGTGCTGATCTATCACGGCCTCACGGCCATCGAAAACATGTTGGCGCGCTCCCGGGGGGTGTCGGCAAAAAACGAGGCGGGCGACAAGAGATCCCTGAAATCTCCGTCCTAGGGCCGCCAATCCATGGCCCGGCTCAGCTGGAAGGCGGCTTCCCGCACCATCAGGATCAGCAGTTCCCGCCTTTCCAGGAAACGGGATGTCAGCGTGCCCAGGTTGAGCGCGGCAATCACCTCACCCTTGCTGTTCCAAACCGGCGCGGCGATGCCGGTGGAACCGGTGACGAATTCCTGATCGTTCAGCGCATAGCCGTCACGGCGCACCTTGAGGAGCAGCCGGCGCAATTCGTCCGGGTCGGTGACGGTATAGCGGGTGTAGGTGAGGAACTGCACCCGGGACATATAACTTTCCAGAACGTCTGGGCGGGCATGGGCCAGCAGAAGCCGTCCGGTGGCCGTGCAATAGGGCGCGATCGCTGCATCCAAATTAACGTCGTAGCGCAGTGGATGATGGCTCACGCACTTGGCAAGCCTGCGGATATCGCAATTTGCGTTCATGGTCGAAAGCAGCACTGTTTCTCCCGATTCGTCGCGCAGCTTTTCCATGTGAGGGCGCGCAGTAACGACCAGCGGCTCCTCGTGCGGGCGAAAGGGAAAACCGTGGCTGGACTCAATCAGCGTATAGCGCCCGGCTTCATCCTGGGTGAGATGGCCGCGGGCCGTCAGGGTCTGGAGCAAGCCATGGGCGCTGGACTTGGGAAAGCCCAGGTCACGGATGATCTGCGACAGCGATACTGCTTCCCGACGCTGCGAGAGGTATTCGAGCAGATCGAGGATACGCCCGGCACTTTTGACCTCGGAGTTCATATCCGTGAACAAATCCTAGATTGCTGATTAATTCTTAGGCTTGTAACACTTTTGAAGCAGAGGCGAAACGCGGATTGCGAAGCGCCACAGGATGAAGGTGACCGATGAGCGCCACGCAAGATCATGATCGGCAGAAGCCCTGGCTGTGGCACGAGGAAATCTGGCGCCAGAAGATCGGCAAGGCGAGAGCCGGACGGTCTCTGAAACCGGCGACCTGGAAGAACGGCGCGCGCATGGCTGTCGCGATCTCGTTTGACAGCGACCACGAGACATTCGAACTGCGAAACGGCGGTGAATCCATCAGCCGGTTGAGCCAGGGCCAGTACGGCGCCCGCCGCGGCATGCCGCGCATTCTGGCGCTCTTGGAAAAATATGGCGTGCCCGCATCCTTCTTCATGCCGGCCGTCTCGGCGATGATCAATGCGGACGAGGTCAAGGCCGTCATTGCCGGTGGCCACGAGCTTGGCATGCACAGCTGGATCCATGAATTCAACTCGCGTCTCGACTTTGAGACCGAACGGGATCTGGCGCTGCGGGCTGCCGACATGCTGGCAAGGCTTTCCGGCGTCCATCCGGTCGGCATGCGCACCGCATCATGGGATTTCAGCCCCTATACGCTGGCGATCGCTCGCGAGATGGGCCTCCTCTACGATTCCTCCCTGATGGCCGACGACGAGCCTTACGAGCTTCTGGAAGACGGCGAGCCGACAGGCATGGTCGAGATCCCCGTCGAATGGATCCGCGACGATGCGCCTTACGTGGCGATGGACCGAATGACCGGCGCGCGCCCCTATGGAGGACCCGCCATGGTGGCGGACATCCTGCGGCGCGAGATGGACGTCGCGTGGGACGAAGGCGGCCTCTTCCAGGTGACGCTTCATCCGCATCACGTCGGCCATCGCTCCCGAATCTTCATTCTTGAGGAAACTATTCGCCATGCAAAGGCAAAGGGCGATGTCTGGTTCTGTACGCATGCGGAACTGGCCCGATACTGTGCTGAGGAGTGCGGCCTGGCCGCAGCTGGGCATGCCGGCTGAAACCGGTTCGACAACCAAAAATCAATAGGGAAGAGGGTGAACGACATGAAAACAGGACTGGCCTCCATCGCTGCCGCCGTCATGATGCTGATGGCGTCGACCGCCGTCGCACAGACCAAGGACACGCTGACGATCGATCTGCCCAACGATGCGGCAACGCTCGACCCGCACCTCCAGTGGAACACCGACAGCTATACGGTCTATCGCAACATCTTCGACAATCTCCTGACACGCGATACGTCCGGCAAGATCGTGCCGCAGATCGCAACCGCCTGGACCTATGACAACGACACGACCCTCACCTTCAAGATCCGCGATGACGTGACCTTTCAGGACGGCTCCAAGCTGACAGCCGACGATGTCGTCTTCTCGATCAACCGCATCATCAATCCGGCGCTGAAGAGCCCGCAGCTGTCGCAGTTCGATCAGATCAAGACGGCAGAAGCCGTCGATCCCACCACGGTGAAGGTGACGACCAAGTCGGCCTATCCGGCTTTGCTGGCCCAGCTCGTGAAACTGTCGATCGTGCCCAAAGCCTATGTCGAGAAGGTCGGCGACCAGGAATTCAACCTGAAGCCGCTCGGCAGCGGACCCTATAAGCTGGTGGAATGGCAAAAGGGCATCGCAACCAATCTCGAGGCATACGGCAACTACTGGCGCGGCCAGCCGCCCTTCCAGAAGGTTGTCTTCCGGGCAGTGCCCGATGTTTCCACCCGCATCGCCGACCTGAAAACCGGCAAGGCCGACCTCATCCGCGACGTGCCTCCGGATCAGGCATCCTCGCTTGAGAACGACAGCGGCACGAAGCTTCTGTCGGGCGAGACCGAGCGCGTTGGTTATCTCTACATCAATGCCGAGGCAGGCCCGACGAAGGACCTGCGCGTGCGTCAGGCCATCGCCTATGCCATCGACAAGCAGGGTCTGGTCGATGCCCTTCTCGAGGGCTACGGCAAAGCGGTGGACGTCGTCGGTGCCGAGCCGATCTTCGGTTATACCGCCGACGTGAAAGGCTACCCCTACGATCCGGCAAAGGCAGCTCAACTGGTCAAGGACGCCGGCGCCGAAGGGGCAACCGTCGAATTCCTGACCTCGCCCTCCTATCCGCGTGCGCTTGTCGAAGCCATTCAGCAGATGGTGAACGAGGTCGGCCTCAACGTGACGATTTCCTCGAGCGATCAGGCGACCTTCCTGAAGCGTCGCCAGGGCGGTGCCGACAATGCCGGCGGCATGGCCTTCGGCGCATGGTCCTGCGCCTGCCAGGATGCCGACGGCATCATCTTTCCGCTGTTCCGCAGCGGCAGCATCTGGGCAAAATACAAGAACGAGAAATACGACGCGCTGGTTGATGAGGCCCGCACCATTCTCGACGAGCAGAAGCGCAAGGCGCTTTATGCGCAAGCCTACGAGATCCTGCGAGAAGACGTGCCGGGTCTTGGCCTCTACCAGGTCTATGCGCTCTATGGGGCAGCCAAGAACTTGGAGTGGAAGCCGACGGCCAACGAAGCCATGTTCGTCATGGACATGAGCTGGCAGCAGTAAGGCAAGGAAGCGATCGTGTTGAATTACGCCGTCCAGCGGTTGATACAGGCCATTATCGCCATCTTCGGCGTGCTCACGATCGTCTTCGTTGTCATGCATCTCTCGGGGGATCCGACGCTGCTTCTGGTCCCCCAGGATGCCTCTGCCGAAATGATCGCCCAACTGCGCCACCAGCTCGGCTTCGACCGGCCGATCCATATCCAGTATCTCGATTATCTCTATGGGCTGACCCAGTTGGACTTCGGTATTTCCGTCGTCCAGCGGGTGCCCGCGCTCGATATCGTTGCCTCGCGGCTGCCCTATACGATCCAGCTTGCCGCCGGCGCCCTGCTGGTGGCGATCGGCATCGGCATTCCCGCCGGCATCATCATGGCCACCCTGCGCGACACCGCCATCGCGCGGATCCTTGCCGCCATCGTCGTCACCGGCCAGAGCGTGCCGACCTTCCTGTCGGCCATTCTGCTGATCTTCATCTTTGGCGTCACGCTGCGCTGGCTGCCGACATCAGGGGCCGGCGAGCTGTCCGCAATGATCATGCCGTCGATTGCGCTCGGCGCACTTTCGATGTCGACCTTTGCGCGCATGACGCGGATCGCGATCATCGACGAACTCGGCAAGGACTATGTCCGGGCCGGGCGCGCTCGTGGATTGTCTCTTCGTCAGATCGTCTTTCGCCACGTGCTGCGCAATGCCTCCATTCCGGTTATCACCATCGCCGCACTGGAGATTGGCAACCTGCTTGCCGGCGCTGTCATCATCGAGACTGTCTTTGCCTGGCCGGGCATCGGGCAGCTTGCCATCCAGTCCATCCAGTCGCGCGACTTCCTGGTCGTCCAGGTCATCGTGCTCTTGATTTCATTCGTTTATGTGCTGACCAGCGTGGCGGCCGATCTCGTTTATGTGGTCGTTGATCCGCGCATCCGGCTGGTGAGGTGAGGATATGTCCGTGATTGCAAGCGCCCATGCCGTGCGCCAGCGCCTCCGCCGCGTTCCGCTGTCGGTCATCGTCGTCTCCATTCTCCTCTGCGTGATCATCCTTCTCGCCGTCTTTGCGCCCTTTTTCGCGCCAGCCGATCCGAACAGCCAGGCGCTTTTGGCCCGTCTGAAGGCGCCCGGCTTTTCCTATCGCGGCATCACCTACTGGATGGGCACGGATGATCTCGGCCGCGATCTTCTGTCGCGCACCCTTTATGGCGCGAGGATTTCCCTCGGTGTTGCCGTGCTTTCGGTGGTCGTCTCCACCCTTGTCGGCGTGTCGCTCGGCATGCTGGCCGGCTGGTTCCGCGGCTGGACCGAAACCATCATCATGCGCCTCGTCGACATCATGATGTCGATCCCGGCCATCCTGCTGGCGGTCCTCACGGTTGCTGTGCTGGGTCCTGGTTTCCTGAAGCTCGTCCTCGTTCTTGGCCTGACCCGCTGGCCGCGCTACACCCGCGTTGCTTATGCCCAGACGCTGCAGGTGTCGAACCTGCCGTTCATCAAGGCGTCCGAGCTTGCCGGGGCCGGTGCCGTGCGCATCCTCCTTCACCACATCCTCCCCAATATTGCCGGTCCGCTGCTGATCGTCGCAACGGCGGAGTTCGGTCTGATGATCCTGATGGAATCGGGTCTTTCCTTCCTCGGGCTCGGCATACAGCCGCCATCGGCCAGCTGGGGCTCGATCATGAGCGTCGGACGCCAATATCTCGAACGTGCCTGGTGGATCGTCGCCGTTCCCGGCGCCTGCCTTTTCCTCCTCGTCTTTTCCGTCAACGTGCTCGGTGACTGGCTGCGCGACCAGCTCGACCCGCGCTCCCGTTCCCGCTGAGGTGACATTTATGGACTTCCACGACAAGACAATGGTCATCACGGGCGCTGCCGGCATTTTCGGCGGCTGGACCGCAGCCTATTTTGCCAAGCGCGGTGCAAAGCTCTGCCTCAGCGATATCCGCATGGAGGCGCTGGAAAAGGTCGCGGCAGATCTCAACCTTGATCCGGCAACCACGCTCCTGCATGCCACCGAACTGACGAGCGATGCCTCCATGCTCGATCTGGTGGATCTGGTGCGCCGGGAATGGAAGGCGCCGGACATTCTTGTCAACAATGCCGGTATCTACACCCGTTTCAGCCTGCTGGAGATGGAATTTGCCGATTGGGACCGCGTCTTCGGTGTCAATCTGCGGGCACCCTTCGTGCTGACGCGCGAGATGGCAAAGCTGATGATTGCCGATGGCCGCAAGGGGTCGGTCATCAATATTTCATCCGGCGCCGCGCGCAAGATGAACCAGAATTCGGTGCCCTATTGCACCTCGAAGACGGCGCTGGAGCGTCTGTCCAAGGGTTTTGCCATGGAGCTTGCGCACCATGGCATCCGTGTCAATATCGTCGAACCCGGCTTTGCCCCGGGCAGCGAGGTCTCGGCTCTCGACGACGACTACGTCAAGAACATGCTCAAAAACATTCCGCTCGGGCGCGCCAGCGGCCCGGAAGATGCGCCCGGCGCGATTGCCTATCTCTGTTCCGAGCAGGCGTCCTTCATCACCGGTGCCGTCTTCAGTGTCGACGGTGGCAATTCCATCGGCAATTACAAACGACCTGACCCGGCCTCGCCGGCAGCCGCAGGTTAAGGGATTACCGTATGGAGACGGACCCACGCCCGCTGCTGTCGGTTGAAGACCTGACCATCGAGATCGGCGGCGCCAATGTCGTCGACGGCATATCGTTTACCGTGGCACCGGGAAAGGTGATGGCGCTGGTCGGTGAATCCGGCTGCGGCAAGTCACTCACGTCCTATGCCCTGCTCGGCCTGCTGCCGCCGGCAGCACGCCGGTCCGGCGGAACCATACACCTCGGCGACCGGGAGCTTACGGCCCTGTCCGAGCGTGCGTTCCGCAAGGCGCGCGGCAAGGAAATCTCGATCATCTTCCAGGAGCCGAGCGCATCGCTCGATCCACTGACGACGGTCGGAGCCCAGATCGCTGCCGCCTACCGGACACATCACAAGGTGTCGCGCGCAGAAGCCTACGCCAAGGCGCGCCAGATGCTTGAAGATGTCGGCATTCCCGATCCCGACCGACGGCTGCATCAGTATCCGTTCGAGTTGTCGGGCGGCATGTGCCAGCGCATCATGATCTCGATTGCGCTGATCTGCAGCCCGCGCGTGCTGGTGGCCGACGAGCCGACGACGGCGCTCGACGTCACCATCCAGGCCCAGATCCTGGACCTCATGAAGAAACTCGTGGCGGACCGCGACACGGCCATCGTCATCATCACCCATGACATGGGCGTCGTCGCTGATATCGCTGACGATGTGGCGGTGATGTATGCCGGACGCATTGCCGAGATCGCGCCGGTCCATGCCCTGTTCGAAAAGCCAAGGCATCCCTATACCGCACTCCTGCTCGCCAGCGTCCCGAAACTCAGCGATGCGCCGAAGGCGGATCTCGCGACGATCGAGGGTCGCGTGCCGACGCCGAACGAATTTAATGCCGGCTGTCGCTTTGCAGACCGCTGTCCGCTGGCAACCGAACGCTGCCGAGCAGAACAGCCGCCGCTGTTCGATTGCGGCGGCGGTCACCGCTCCGCCTGTTGGCACATCGACCGCATGGCCGAGATCCATGGGAGGGCCGCATGACCGAAAACCTGCACAATGTTCTGGAACTGCGGGATGTCGCCGTTCATTTCGGCGGCCGCGGCGGGTTGTTCGGCTCGTCCGGTGCGGTGGTGAAAGCCGTCAACGGCGTTGACCTCGAGATCAGGAGGGCCGAGACGGTTGCCCTTGTCGGGGAATCGGGCTGTGGAAAGTCGACGCTCTCCAACACCATTGTCGGCTTGCAGGCGCCGGTGTCCGGAAGTGTCAAGATCAGCGGCGAGGAAGTCGTCGGCGCCGACCGTCGCAAGCTCAACGACATCAGGCGCAAGGTGCAGATGATCTTTCAGGATCCGGCCCTGTCGCTCGATCCGCGCTCGACCATCGGCGCCACCATTGGCGAACCGCTGATCGTTCGCGGCATTGCACGCGGCAAGGCGCTGAAAGAGCGCGTGGCGGACCTGTTGACGCAGGTCGGTCTGAGGCCCGAACATGCCGACCGCTATCCCCACCAGTTCTCCGGCGGCCAGCGCCAGCGCGTGGTGATCGCGCGGGCTTTGGCGCTGGAGCCGGACCTGCTGATCTGCGACGAGCCGGTCTCGGCGCTTGATGTTTCGGTGCGCGCGCAGATCCTCAACCTGCTCGTGGCGCTGCAGCAGCGCATGGGCGTCTCCTACCTCTTCGTCTCTCACGATTTGAGCGTTGTGCGCCATATATGCGACCGGGTGGTGGTGATGTATCTCGGCCGCTTTGTGGAAATTGCCGACCGCGACACCTTTTTTGCCGATCCCAAACATCCCTATACCCGCGCGCTGATGTCGGCGGTGCCGGAGGCCGATCCGACGGTGCAGCGGAGCAGACAGCGTTTCATCCTGCAGGGCGAACTGCCGAGCCCGGCGAATATTCCCTCCGGCTGCGCCTTTCACACGCGCTGTCCGCTCGCGACAGAAATCTGCTCGCAGGTGCGCCCCGAACTGACACCGCGCGCCGATGGCGCCCGCGTCGCCTGCCACCATGCCTGAAGAGAGATGCCATGACCGATAGCGCCACCGAGGAAACCATCCGGCTTGCCGGGCTGCAGGCCGAGGCCGAGATCCGCGTCGATCGCTGGGGCATCCCGCATATCCGTGCGGCGAACGAGGCGGATCTCTTTTTCCTGCAGGGCTTCAACGCGGCGCGCGACCGGCTGTGGCAGCTCGATCTCTGGCGCAAGCGCGGCCTTGGCCTGCTGGCTGCCGATTTCGGCCCGGGCTATCTCGCGCAAGATCATGCCGCGCGGCACTTTCTCTATCGGGGCGACATGGCGGCCGAATGGCTCGCCTATGCCGATGACACGCAGGCGATCTGCACCGCCTTTGCCAATGGGGTGAACGCCTATATCGCGCTCTGCAACCACGAGCGGGAGCGCTTGCCGCCGGAATTTGCCGTGTTCGGCACGCAGCCCGCCCGCTGGCAGCCGGAGGATGTGGTGCGGATTCGTTCACATGCCCTCACCCGCAATGGCGTCTCAGAAATCCTGCGCGCCAATGTGATGGCGATGGCGGATGCGCAAACGGATCTCCTGCGGTTCGAGCTGGACCCGCCGGTGGAGCCGAAGCTGGCGGACGGGCTGTCCTTTGCGGATGTGCCGCTGGAAGCGGTGCGGCTGTTCAAGCTTGCGACAGCGCCGGTCACCTTTGAAAAGGCTCGGCTCGCCGCCGGCCTTGCCGATGTCTGGGCATGGACGGAGGTGACGGATCTCGGTGAGATCGTGCAGCGTAGCGCCGAGGAAGGGTCCAACAACTGGGCCGTCCATGGCTCGCGCACCGAAAGCGGCCGGCCGATCCTCGCCAGCGATCCGCACCGCGCTCATGCGGTGCCCTCGCTCCGCTATCTCGTTCACCTGGAAGCGCCTGATCTCAACGTCATCGGAACTGGCGAACCGAATGCGCCGGGCGTCTCGATTGGCCACAACGACCGCACCGCTTTCGGCCTGACGATCTTCGGCGCCGACCAGGAAGATATCTACGTCTACGAGACACGGGAAGGCGAACCGGATTTTTATCGTCACGGCAATGGCTGGGAAAAGATCGAGCGGATCGAACAGGCCTTTGCGGTCAAGGGACATGACGCGCAGGTGCTGACGCTCTCGTTCACCCGTCACGGGCCGGTACTGCATGAAGATCAAAACCGCTGTCGTGCCGTTGCGATGCGCACCGTCTGGCATTCGCCGGGGGCGGCCGCCTATCTCGGCAGCCTGTCCTATATGCGCAGCGCCTCGACGCAGGCCTTTGCGAATAGCCTTGGCCATTGGGGCACGCCGTCGGTCAATCATGTCAGTGCCGATGTCGAGGGCACTATCGGCTGGTTCACCGCAGGCTTCACGCCGGTGCGGCATAACTGGCAGGGTCTGCTGCCCGTGCCCGGCGACGGAAGCCATGAGTGGGACGGCTTTCTGGCGCCGGAGGAACTGCCGCGCCAAGTCAACCCCGCCGCCGGTTACGTCGCCTCTGCCAACGAGATGAACCTGCCCGGAGATCGGGATGCCGCAGCCCCCTCGATCGGGCATGAATGGGCCGAAGGCAGCCGGGCAAGGCGCATCAAAGCCGTGCTCGGTGCCGACCGCAGCCATACGCTGGCGGCGTCCATGGCGCTGCAGACGGATGTCTATTCGCGCCCCGCCGAGGTCATCGTTACTCTTTTGAAAGAAATCGCGCCCTCAGCGTTACTCGATACCATGCAGATCCATAGCCTCCAGCTGTTCGATGACTGGGATTTTCATCTCGAAGCCGGCAGTGCTGCGGCAGCACTCTTCGAGGTCTGGTGGATGAAGCACCTGCGGCCCGGCCTCCTCGCCCGTTTTGCGCCTGATCAGGCCGTGCGCCAGCTTCTGCTTCCCGGGGATTTCGACCGGCTTCTCACGCTGCTCCAGACGCCCCAACACCTCTGGAGCAGGGGTGAGCGGGATGCGCTGATGCTCTCAACGCTTGCGAAAGGCTTCGAGGATTGCGCCACCCGGCTCGGTCCTGACGCCTCCGCATGGCGCTGGGGCGACCTGCACCGGGCGCTCTTCGAACATGCTGCGAGCCGGGTGAAGCCTGCGGCCGAAGCCGAATGGAATGTCGGGCCGCTCGCCGTTGGCGGCAGCCGCTCGACCCCCATGCACGCAGCCTATCGCTTGAGCGATTTCGGGGTAAATGCCGGGGCCTCGGTGCGGCTCGTCATGGACGTCGGGTCCTGGGACAACAGCGTCTGCGTCAACACACCCGGACAGTCCGGCGATCCGCGCTCGCCGCACTATGCCGATCTCTCCGAGCCATGGTCGCGCGGAGACTATGTGCCGTTGCTTTACAGCCGTGAAAGGGTGGATGCGGAGACGACCCACCTGATCCGGCTTTTCCCTGCCGCAGACAAGGAGTGATAGTTGGATGACCCTTTCCATCAAGACGGATGACATTGATCTCGCAGCGCTCCTTGAAGAACTTCGCCTCTGGGTGGAGATTGAAACGCCGAGCAGTGATGCCGCAGCCGTCAACCGTCTGGCCGATCGCGTCGAATTTCTGGCCCGCGACGCACACTTTTCGGTCGAACGGACAACCGGCACGCTTGGCTTCGGCGACATCCTTGCTGTGCGCACACCGCGGCCGGAGGGTTACAACGGCCGGAGCATTCTGGTCCTTGCGCATATCGACACCGTGCATGCGACCGGCACCATCAGCGGCAAACTGCCGTTTCGCCAGGACGGCGACCGGCTGTATGGCCCCGGCATCTACGACATGAAGGCCGGCGTTCTGATGGCGTTGCAGGCGATGAAGCTTGCGACGAAGAGGGGCCACACCCTGCCGGTCGACCTGCTGATCGTCCCCGACGAGGAAGTGGGCTCGAAAAGTTCTCGCCCGATGATCGAGGAATTTGCCCGCAATGCGGCTTATGCACTGGTTGTCGAGCCGGCGCGCGATGGCGGCAAGATCGTTACCGCCCGCAAGGGCGTTGCCATGTTCGACATCACGGTTCGTGGCCGCGCCGCGCATGCCGGCGTGCGCCCCCTCGACGGACGTTCCGCCATCCGCGCGGCAGCCCGCCTGGTTCTGGAGCTTGAAGCGCTGAACGATCCGGCGCGCGGCATCACGGTTACCACCGGCACCATTCAAGGCGGCACGGGCCGCAACACCATTCCGGCCGAATGCCGGCTTCAGCTGGATCTGCGGCTTCCCGATATTGCGATAGCTGTCGAGATCATGGACAAGATCCGGGCGATGACCCCGGTTGATCCCGACATCACCTTCGAGATTTCGGGCGACCTCAACCGGCCGCCCTTTGCCCAAAGCGAAGCAGGAGCCAGGCTTTTCGACGAGGCGGCAAGGATTGCAGCCGAACTCGACATCATGCTGGAGGGGATGGCGACAGGCGGTGGTTCAGACGGCAATTTTACCGCCGCGCTCGGCGTGCCGACCCTGGACGGGCTCGGAGCCGATGGTGCCGGAGCCCATACGTACGACGAGCATATCCTGGTCAGCAGCCTGGCGCCCCGCACGGCCCTGCTCGCCAACCTGATATCATTGCTGGACAGCAACTGCGCCGCGCCTTGACCTGGATGGGGCTTGAATGACGTTGCAGCCAGAAGCCTTGGTCAGTCGCGCAACCATCCGCGTTTCGATCAATTGTCCTGCGATAATCAGGCGGGGGCGTGGACGATACACGGTCAGAAACTGCCCTTCTCGCAAGCAACAGCGCTCCGGCGGGTAACGCAATGTAGACAGGTGGCGGGCGTCGAGGCTCCGAATACATGCACCAGCGGCTCGACGTCCCTTAAAAGGCGGATGGAAACAGAAATTCCACCGCCACACGGCAGAACGATGTCCATGAACGGCGAAACAACCGCGTTACAGCACAGCGCCAGACGCACAGATCGAGAACATCATCGTGTCGTTCGCCATGGCGGAATGATTGCCGGTGATACAGCACAGGCCTGGCGTCAGGGCGAGGATGACAAAGGCCGTTGGACTGGTGCCGAGGATGCGGCTCATCCAGCCCTTGCTGGCCGGCTCCTCCGCAGATGCCTCGACGACAGGTTCCTCGATGGCAGGCGGCTTGCCGACAACCGCACCGAATTTCGCAAAAAAATCGCCGGCAAGTTTCTTCGCAGTGCTGTCGATCAGCCTGCTGCCCATCTGTGCCAGCTTGCCGCCGATTTCGGCAGTGACCGTATAGTTGAGGATCGTTGCCTCGCCATCCGGTTCGAGCGTGACCTTGGCTCCACCCTTGGCAAAACCGGCCATGCCGCCCGATCCCTCGCCGGAGATCGTATAACCGTTCGGCGGATCGAGATCGGACAAGGTGACATTTCCGGCAAAGCTTGCCTTGACCGGACCGATGCGCAGCGTGACCTTCGCAACCATCTCGGTTTCGGACGTCTTTTCGATCGACTCGCAACCGGGTATGCACTGGCGCAAGATGTCGACATCGTTAAGACCCGCGTAAACTGCTTCGCGCGACGCCTCGATGCGTTGTGATCCATTCATGTCCATGATTGTTCTCCCTTTATGAGTTTCTTTGGCCACGTCGCCTGATCTCGATCATTTCCGCCACGATCGAGAAGGCGATTTCATCCGGTGTGATGGAGCCAAGATCGAGACCTGCCGGCGAGCGCATGTCATCCATCGACCTGGCATCGAGCCCGGCCGCTTCCAGATCCCGTCTCAGAGAAGCAAATTTCTTGCGTGAGCCGACAAAACCGGTGTAGCGCGTCGGTACGTCAAGTACGGCCTTCAGCGCGGCGCCGTCGCCACGCCCCTGGGTCGCAATGACGATAAAGCCATGCGGCGAGCCGTCGTTCGGCAGGTCGAAACCATCGACCATCCGGTCGGCGATGCCAAAAGCCGTATGATCGGCCAGCGGCGCACAGACCGTAACAAAGAAGCCCATGCGACGGGCAATATCGGCAAGCGCCGCGGCTACCGGAGAGGCGCCCAGAATGGTAAGCTGCGGGCGCGGCAAGACGGGCTCAACAAACACATCCATCGTGCCCTGGCTCGGGCACATGTTGCGGGCGTAGAACACGCCGTCTCTGGTATCTCCGGGCTTCACCTGCTGCACATGGAGTAGATCTTCCGGCTGGATGCTCACCAGCCGAGGCTGACCGTCGCGAATGGCTTCGCGCGCGGCCTTCAGCACGGCGCCACGGGCGCAACCGCCGCCGATCCAGCCGGCCGACATGCTTCCGTCCGCCAAAACGACGGCCTTGGCGCCGGCCTTGGCCGCCGTGACGGAGACGGTGCGGACAACCGTTGCAATCGCAAAGGGCTCCCCACGCGCCTTGGTCTGACTGACCAGATCGAGAATGTCGTAAGCTTCCTGCATGCTCAGATCCTCGCCAGATAGGGTTCGAGCGCCTTCAGGCTCTCAAGGTTATGCGCCGGGGCGAAGAGATCGATAAAAGGAAGCGCTGCCTTCATGCCTGCCGCCTCCGGGGCATAATCCTGCCAGCCGATCATCGGATTCAGCCATGCAATCCGCCGGCACCGCCTGCGCAGCGCCCGCATCTCCTCGCCCAGTCGTTCTGCTGGTCCCGTGTCATAACCGTCCGACACGATCATCACGCAGGTTCGCGAATGGATGCAGCGTTTCGCATGCCATTTATTGAAGGTTGCAAGGCTGTCGCCGATGCGGGTTCCGCCGCCCGTGCCCTGCCCCATCAGCGCCATGCGCTGAACGGCGCGCTCGGGATCGCGTTCCTTGAGCGCCGGCGAAATATGAACCAGACGTGTGTGGAAGAGAAAGGCCTCCGCCTCCCGAAATGCGTCGAGCACGCCATGCATGAAGCGCAGGAACACCGCCGAATAAAGGCTCATCGAGCCGGAACCATCGAGGAGCACGACCAGGCGCAACGGCTTTTCCCGGCGCTTTCGGAACACCAGCTGCATCGGCGTGCCACCATTTCCAATGCTCTTGTGGATCGTGCGTCTGAGATCGAGCCGCTGGCCTTGGCGCCGTGCCCGCATGCGCCGCGTGATGCGCGCACGCATCGAAAGCGCCAGGCGCTCTGCCAAGTGATGCGCCTCGGCGAGATCGTCCGGATGCGTCAGGTGCCGGAAATCGGTCTTCCCCATGAATTCGGCGCGGGATGCTCCCTCGCGCCGGCTTGCACCCGCCTCGACCACGTTTTCCCCCTCACCGCGCTGCACATGATCGGCGTTGTCCTGGAGGCCCTCTCCGCGCGCGGCGGATGTCGCAGCCTGCACCCCGTCCGGAGCCTTTTGCGGCGCGCCCGACATCCGCGTGGCCGATTTCATCCCCCGCTTCAGCCAGAAGGCATCGAAAATCTCGTCGAACTTCGTCCAGTCCGAATGCCGGCTGCAAAACAGCGATCGGAGTGCCGGACGAAGCCGCGACGGACGGCTTGCGCTGTCCCCGCTCATCACCGTCAGCGCGTCACGATATTCTGCAAAACCGACGATGAAGCCATTGTCGCGCAGCGTGGCGGCAAAGCCAGCAAGCTTTGTGCGCATCAATTCGCCCAGGTCAGGCTCGGCCTTTCTCAGCGCGCTCATGTCACGCCACCTTTCCGAGCAGCCGCTCGGTGACCTGACGCGTCATGCGCGCCTTGTCCTCCGCCGTCTTGATCAGGCACATCAGCGTGTCGTGTACCGCTTCGGGCTCATCGTGCAGGTGCCGGATATCCAGGCCGGCAAGCGTTGCTGCCCAATCGAGCGTTTCGGCAACACCCGGCGTCTTGCGCAGATCTTCCTTGCGGATGAGGCCGACCATGCCGGCGATCTGCAGCGCCAGCGCCGCATCGATGCCAGGCAGTCGTGACAGGATGATCCGCGCTTCGCGATCGACATCGGGAAAATCGACATAATGATACAGGCACCGCCGCCTGAGCGCGTCGGACAATTCACGGGTGCCATTGCTTGTCAGGATAACCCGCGGAATGGTCGTCGCTGTGATCGTCCCGAGTTCCGGTATCGACACCTGGAAATCCGACAGAAGCTCCAAGAGAAAGGCCTCGAACTCCTCATCAGCCCGATCGACCTCGTCGATCAGGAGAACCGGTGCCTTTGCCTGCCGTATGGCGGACAGAAGCGGCCTTTCCAGCAGATATTTCTGCGAGAATATATGCTCCTCGACGGCATCGGCATCCGATCCCTCGCGCGCCTTGATGGCCAGCAACTGTCGCTGGTAATTCCATTCATAGAGGGCCGAACTCTGGTCCAGCCCTTCATAACATTGCAGCCGGATCAGCTTGGTCTCGTGTGCGAGCGCCAAGGCGCGCGCAACCTCCGTCTTGCCGACACCTGCCTCGCCTTCCAAAAGCAGCGGTCGTGACAGGCTGTCCATCAGCCATAACGCAGTCGAGAGGTCGCGGTCGGGTACATACCCGACCGCGGCCATCTGCGTGGCAATTCTCTCGTGTGGAAGTTTCACTGCCATCGACCGATCCAGCCTTATCCGTGCAAGCCGAGACGTTCGCCGACCTTCCACAGCCGCCAGGCATCGTGGGGCATCTGGATATGACCGGCATCGAGGAAGGCATAGGCGTCGTTGACCGCATTCGAGAAACACGGCACGCCGCCGACATGCGGGCTTTCACCGACGCCCTTGGCACCGATCGGATGGTGCGGCGATGGCGTCACCGTAAAGTCCGTTTCCCACTTCGGCGTCTCGACGGCGGTTGGCAGGAAGAAATCCATGAAGGACGCCCCCATGACATTGCCCATCTCGTCGTAACGGATCTCCTGGCCCATGGCACAGGCGAAGGCTTCCGTCAGCCCTCCATGCACCTGCCCCTCGATAATCATCGGATTGATGCGCGTGCCGCAATCGTCCAACGCGTAGAAGCGCCGCGTCTTGGCAACGCCCGTATCGACATCGATATCCATGATGCAGAAATAGGCGCCAAAGGGGTAGGTCATGTTCGGTGGCTCATAATAGTTGACCGCCTCCAGACCCGGCTCGAGGTTCGGCGGCGGGGCGTTGTAGGCCGACCAGGCGATCTCCTTCATCGTCTTGAACTTCTCCGGCAGGCCCTTGACGCGGAAGCGGTCGATATCCCATTCCAGGTCGCCCTCATGCACTTCCAGCATATGGGCGGCGATCATCTGTGCCTTGGCCTTGATCTTGCGGGCGGCGACAGCAGTTGCAGCGCCGGCGACCGGCGTCGAACGGGAGCCATAGGTACCGAGACCATAGGGTGCGGTATCGGTATTGCCCTCCTCGATCATGATGTCATCGGCGGGAATGCCGAGTTCCGTGGCGATGATCTGCGCATAGGTTGTTTCGTGCCCCTGCCCCTGGCTTTTGGTGCCCATCCGGGCAATGACGGAGCCGGTCGGATGGATGCGGATTTCGGCGCTGTCAAACATTGCAATGCCGAGAATGTCGCAATTCTTGGCCGGTCCGGCACCGACGATTTCGGTGAAGAACGAAATACCGATGCCCATGATCTCGCGTGTTTCGCCACGCTTGAAAGCCTCGCGCTTTTTTGCCTGCTCGGCACGCAGAGCCGTATAGCCGATGGCGTCCATCGCCTTCTTCATGGCGGTGTGATAATCGCCGCTGTCATATTCCCAGCCGAGCGCCGAGTGATAGGGAAACTGCTCGGCCTTGATGAAGTTCTTGATCCGCAGTTCGGCCGCATCCATGCCGAGTTTCTGTGCCAGAACTTCGATGGCGCGCTCGATGGCAAACACCGCCTCCGTCACCCGGAACGAACAGCGATAGGCCACCCCGCCCGACGCCTTATTGGTGTAGACACCATCGACAGCAAGATGCGCGACCGGGATGTCATAAGAGCCCGTGCAGATATTCATGAAACCGGCGGGCCATTTGGACGGGTCGGCGCAGGCATCGAAGGCGCCGTGATCGGCCAGCACATGCACGCGCATGCCGAGGATCTTGCCCTCCTTTGTGGCTGCAAGTTCCGTGGTCATATGATAGTCGCGGGCAAAGGATGTGGTGGAGAGGTTCTCCATCCGGTCTTCCACCCATTTGACCGGCACGCCCAGAACGATCGATCCGACAACGGAGCAGACATAACCGGCATAGGCGCCAACCTTATTGCCGAATCCGCCGCCGATATCGGGCGCGATCACATGGATCTTGTGTTCCGGCAGGCCCGAAATCAGCGAGACAACCGTGCGGATGACATGCGGGGCCTGGAACGTGCCCCAGAGCGTCAGTTCGCCCTTGACCTTGTCGAACGAGGCAACCGACTGGCACGTCTCCAACGGCGACGGATGGGTGCGGTGGTCGACCAGCATTTCCTTGATCGTCACATCGGCATTGGCAAAAACGTCGTCGGTTGCCTGCTTGTCACCGATCTGCCATTCGAAGATGTGGTTGGGATGTTTGCGAGGCCCATGGGCGCCGACCATCTTGTCCTTTATGTCTTCGCGCAGGATCGGCGCATCCGGCAGCATGGCCTTGAACGGATCGACGATGCAGGGCAGCGCCTCATAAACGACATCCACGAGTTCGGTCGCATCAGACGCGATGTAGCGGTCCTCGGCAATGACGAAGGCCACTTCCTGGTTCTGGAACAGCACCTTGTGCTCGGCCAGAACTGCCTGGACGTCACCGGCAAGCGTCGGCATGTAATGCAGGCCAAGCGGTTTCAGATCAGCCGCCGTCAGGACCGCAATCACCCCCGGCAGGGCTTTGGCGCGCGATGTGTCGATGCTGACGATGCGCGCATGCGCATGGGGCGAGCGGACAAAATCGCCGAACAACATGCCCGGCAGTTTCAGGTCGTCGACATAGGAGCCCTTGCCTTGCGTGAAACGGATGTCCTCGACGCGCTTGCGCTTGCACCCCATGCCCTGCAGCTTTTCGGTCCGCTCGGCGCGATCGATGTCAATCTTGACTTGCTCGTTCATTCCGCGGCCTCCTGAAACGGTGTTCCATTGATCTTGGCCGCCGCATACTGGATGGCCTTGACGATGTTCACATAGCCGGTGCAACGACAGAGATTGCCGGCAATGCCGTAGCGAATTTCCTCTTCGGTGGGATTGGCGTTTTCCTGCAGCAGGCGATGGGCGCGCAAGATCATGCCGGGCGTACAATATCCGCACTGCAGTCCGTGCATCATGCGGAAGCCTTCCTGAAGCGCGCTGAGCGTACCGTCGGCATTGGCGACACCTTCAATCGTGGTGATGCTGGCGCCATCGGCCTGGACTGCGAAAGTCATGCAGCTCTTCACCGACATGTCGTCCATGTCGACCGTGCAGGCGCCGCAATGGCCGGTGTCGCAGCCGATATGGGCACCCGTGAGGTTTTGCTGCTCGCGCAGGAAATGGATCAGAAGAGTGCGCGGCTCGACGAGAGCCTCGACAGCCTTGCCATTGATCGTGACCTTGATATGTGACTTTGTCATTGTTTCCCCCTCAGACCGTGGCGCGGACGCGTGCCCGCTCAAGCGCGCGGCGCAGCATGATGCCGGCCATCTTCGTGCGGTATTCGGCAGGACCGCGCATGTCGGACGCTGGGTTGGTGATCGCCTCGGCCGCGGCAACTGCCGCATTGACGGTTGCGGCATCGAGCGTGCTGCCAACCAGAATGCCAGCCGCCTCGGATGCCCAGAGCGGCGTTTCCGACACATTCGTCAGGCCGATGGATGCGCTGGTGCAGGTGCCATCCGCCATGGTGATGACCACCGCCGCCGCCGCCGTTGCGTAGTCTCCCACCTTGCGCTTGAGCTTTTCATAACCGTAACCATGACCGGCCGGTGGGATTGGAATGCGGATCTCGGCGAGGATCTCACCGGGCTCCAAAGCGGTCTCATAGGCACCCACATAGAAATCCCGAGCCGGCACCTCACGGTTGCCACTGGCGCCGGTCAGTTGGTAGCTGGCTCCGAGACACTGCATCAGCGCCGGCATGTCATTGCCCGGATCACCATTGGCACAATTGCCGCCGATCGTGCCCTTGTAGCGGATTTGCGGGTCGGCGATGACGAGGGCTGTCTCGCGCAGGATTGGGACGCGGTCTGCGAGCAAGCTGCTGGTGATGACCGAATGCTGCGTTGTCATCGCCCCGACGATGACATCATTGCCCACCACTTCGATACGACGCAGTCCCTCGATTGCGGCAAGGTCGACCAGATGCTCGGGCGCTGCCAACCGTGTCTTCATCAACGGTATCAGACTGTGACCGCCGGCAAGCGGCCGCGCATCCTCGCCGAGTTGCAGCAGCAGCGCGACAGCGCTTTCGACCGTTGTCGGCCGATGGTAATCGAAGGTCCCTGGTATCATCCGTCGCTCCTCCCAAAGCTTCGTGTCGAACGACAGGGGCCATCCTCAAGGCCCAGGCGTTCTGTGCAACAGCAGGCAGTGATTGTTCCTGCCAGACAACGGCAAGGACACCAAACGCCCGGATTTGCACGAAATGCACTGGGCTGCGCACGAAATGCGAAAGGAGAGCTGACCTAACTTTCGGTGTAGGAGCCTGCGTTTTCGGATGTCTTGAAGGCAGCCAGTTCGGAGCGAAAGGCTGCAAGCTTTGACCGGCTGATAGGCACCGTGCGCCTGACGGGCGTGTCGAGTTCGGCTACACCCGAATCGCCAGCCTTCTTGATGCGGACAACGAAGGAGAGATTGACGATATAGCTGCGATGGATGCGGGGAAACAGCGCTTCAGGCAAACGTGCCGCGATGTCGGAGATGGACAAAGGACAGAAGAGGTCGTCACGACCATTAAAGATATAGGTATAATGCGCGTTGGAATGAACCGACGCGATGTCGTCAGCGGCAATGTGGAAGCGCTTGCCGTTCTTTTCGATCGGCAAAAGGAGTTCGCCCGTAGCCAAGCATTCGGGATCGGCGGGCGCTCTGTCCATGTCGGCCGCCGGCTGTATGGCGTCTAGCGTATTCGGTTGCGGGCTGTGCGGTGCGAGCGCGGCCGGTTGCGGGGTGTCAGGTTGCGGGGTTTCCGGCGCCTGGCGGACGGTGGTGCGCCAGGCGGTATCGCCATGCGCGCCCTTCGCCTCCCCGGGAATGAGCGCGAGCATGAAGACAGCGGAGATGGTACAGGCGACCACGCTGACAACGGCTGCCAGCATGTCGCCGGATATCAAGGATTTGATGTTTTCGGCCTTGGCTGCGGCCAGATGTAATGTCGTTCCTGCCATCGCCATGTAATGCATGCCCGATACAGCGCAGCCGAGCACAAGGGCACAGAGCAACAGCGGTGGCCGCCGTTCGGCGGAAAAGGCAAGCCACAGCGCAAGGCCGGACGCGGCAATCGCGATTGCGATGCTGGCCAATGCATAGACGGTATCGTGGGTGAGATGCAGGACAGAATGCACGGCAATCATGCCGACATAATGCATTGTGGTGATGCCAACGCCCATGAGCACGGCGGCGATCACCAGCATGCGCTGCGAGCGCAGGCTCGCCAGGTAAACCGCGACGCCGGTGACGAGACTGCAAATCAGGAACGAGAGGAGCGTGGGCACAACGGCGTAATCGATGGCGACGGAGGTCCTGACAGCCAGCATACCGATGAAATGCATGCTCCAGATGCCGACCGCGAGCGTGATGGCCGAGCCCGAGATCAACAGGCGGCGCCGGTTTGCAAAAGCGCCGGGGATGAGAAGCGCGAGGCTGATGCCGACATATCCGGCCTGGATTGCAACCACCACCGAAAGGACAACGAGGATCGGGCTGTAGGTGAACGATGTGGGTAGTTCCGTCATGGCGTTCTCTACAACCTTCAAAAGAGCATAGGCACCACTCCCGTGATCCCGGGTGCGGATTCATACTGCGAGATTTTGCTGTACTGGTTTCGGCGCGCCTCCCAGCGACCGCGTATGACTGTATCGACTTTCGGGAGGATTTGTCGAGCCAGATGGATCGATTGATCGAGACGATCCATACGGTTCGGAAACAACCACAGCGCTTCCGATGATGTCGCTCGATAGGTAAATTGGGCAGGCTTGATGGTTTGATTTTAAGGGGTAAAAATCGACATCTCCCTTGCGGGCGCTGACCGAAGCTTGGACGACGCAATGAGCGCGATCCAAAATTTCAGTCACAACGATCAAGACACAATGCCTTCCGACAAAGAAGCAGACGCCCACCCCTCGATTTCCTAAAACACCTCAAGCGGAGACATCGGTTAAGCGTAAAGAGCGAGTTATGCCTGAACTGGTTGCGGGGGGGCAATTTGTGTCGCAGGAAGAAGGCCGCGACATTTCTGCCCAGCTGCGCGGTCGCAGCTACGCAGGCAGCCATATGCGCGTGCTGTCGCTTAGCCGGACACCTCGGTTGGATGTGCCAGCGGCAGCATGCCGCGATAGATGCCGGGGACGGATCCTTCGATCGGAATGGCGCCAACGCTTCGGCGATAAAATTCCATCGGTCCTGCCCCTCCGATCACGCCATAGGCGTAACCCTGGGCATACATATCGAGAAGCGTTTCCAAGAGAAGCGCGTGGCCGATGCCTTGTCCGCGACCTGCCTGATCAAC
Organism: Neorhizobium sp. PAMB6716; assembly: GCF_058242805.1. Taxonomy (NCBI): domain Bacteria; kingdom Pseudomonadati; phylum Pseudomonadota; class Alphaproteobacteria; order Hyphomicrobiales; family Rhizobiaceae; genus Neorhizobium; species Neorhizobium sp. PAMB6716. The sequence goes on along the minus strand of NZ_CM177835.1, from coordinate 12,249 downwards.
GCCTGTCGGGCCGAAGAAGCCTTTGGTGGTCGCCTCGTGGCAGGCAAAGCCCAGAAGCTCGTCGTTTTTGATCGCGATAAAGCAGGTGGTCGGCTGGCGCATGGTCGCAACGGTCGCTTCTGCCGCCCATCCCGCCCCGAACCGCGGCTCTATCCACGCGGTCAATGCCGGCAGTTCCGGCACCAGAACGCGCCGGATGACCACCCCTAGTTCTGCCATGCGGGCATCGAGGGCGGCGTCGCGTTTCAGTTCGTACAGTTTGACGAGCATATCCATGGATCTGTTCCTTAAAAATATCAGCCTTTGACCGCACCGGCCGTGAGGCCGGCCACGATGCGCCGCTGGAAAACGAGTACCACGGCAATCAGCGGCAAGGTTACGGTAACGGAGGCCGCCATGATCTGCCCGAAGGGGTATTCATAACGGCTGGTGCCGGCAATCAGCCCGATGGCGACTGGCACGGTGCGATTTTCATCCGTGAGCGTGAAGGTCAACGCGAACAGGAATTCGTTCCAGGCGAGAATGAAGGCAAGAATGCCGGTGCTGGCAAGCGATGGACCCATCAAGGGCAGCAGGATCTTCATCAGGATTCGGAAATGCGAGCAGCCGTCGATGATGGCGGCCTCTTCCAGCTCTCGCGGAAACTCACGGATGAAGGTGGTGAGGATCCAGGTGGTGAACGGCACGGTCGAGAGAAGATAGGTCAGGATCAGGGCGCTTGGGCGGTTGAAGAGGCCCAGCCAGTTGATCAGCTCGAAGAGGCCCGACAGGACGACGACCTGCGGAAAGATCGAGATCATCAGGACGATCATCAGCATCGCACGCCGCTGCGGAAAATCGATCCGGCCAAGGGCATACGCTGCCGAGATGCCGATGATGAGGGACAGCAAAGTGGTGGAAACCGCGACATAGGCCGAGTTGACCAGCGAGCCCATGAAGATGGGATTGTCGATCAGCTGCCGGTAATAGGTGAAATCAAGCGCCGGCAATAGCGCCGAACGATAAAGTGCGGCGCCTTGTTTGGTGGAGGACACGAAGGCCCAGTAATAGGGGAAGAGCGTATAGATGAGCACGAGCAGCAGCGCAAAAATCTGCAGGCCGCGCACGACCTGGCGTTTCAGCCGGTAATAGGAAGCGGGCTTGCGGGGCGTTCGTTGGGCGATTGTGTTTTGCATGGATCAGGTCCCCGCCGCCTTGTCGAGGCGCAAGACCCCGATGATGATGATTGCAACGAAAGCGACAAGCAAGAAGACCCAGGTCGATGCAGCAGAGCCGACGCCGAGTTCCTGAAAACTGATCAGCCGGTCGCGCGCATAGATCGACACGGTCATGACGTTCTCGTTGCTGGCTGCCAGCACATAGGCCAGATCGAACATGCGCAGGGCGTCGAGAACCCGAAACAGCACGGCAACCCCGATGGCCGGTCGCAGCATGGGCAGCGTGATCGACCAGAAGCGTTTCCACGCCGGGATGCCATCCACGTCGGCGGCTTCAAATATTTCAGGCGAAATCAGCTGCAGCCCGGCAAGGATCAGCAGCACCATGAACGGTGTCGTCATCCAGACATCGACGAAGATCACGACGCCCATGATCAGCGAGCTGCTGGCAGTCCAGGCAATGCCGTGGTCGACGAGGCCGAGGCCGGTGAGCACCTTGTTGATGACGCCGAACTGGTCGTTGAGCATCCATTCCCACATCTTCGTGGCAACCACAACGGGAATGGCCCAGGGCACCAGAATGGCAGCCCGCGCGAGCCCGCGGCCGGGAATGGCCGAGTTGAGCAGCAGCGCGATCGCCAGCCCAAGCACCGTCTCGATTGCAACCGAAATCGCGGCGAAAATCAGCGTATTCTTGACGGCAATCCACCAGCTGCGATCCTGCAGGATCTCGATGAAATTATCGAAGCCGACCATGGAATATACCGAGGGCTCGTCGAGATAGGCGTCGGTGAAGGAGAAGAAGAAGGTGCGGGCGAGCGGCCAGACGGCAACCAGCAGGATGACGGCGATGACGGGAAGGAGAAAAAGCCAGGCGGCCCTGTGGTCGCGGCGTGCAAGTCTGGCGCTCATGGCAGAGGGGCCTCCTCCGCCAATTTCTGCAGGCCGGCGAGTGGAATACGCCGGCCGTCGCCTGCAAAGGCAAAAACGGCCGCATCGGCAAAATCCAGCCCCACAGGTTTCCCGATTCTGTCCGGCGAAGGCGCCTCCGGCAACCGGATCACCCAGACGGTATCGTCGCTGATGCGGCAATAACCGAAATGCTCATGCCCGAGATCCTCGACACGCTCGAGGACGCAGACCATCCGGCCATCACCTTCTGCAACCAGACGCAAGCCTTCCGGGCGAATGCCGATTTCGGTAATGGGATTTTCAAGATCACTGCTTGCCAATGCCAGCGAGAGATTACCGGCGCCAACAATCCGGCCGTCACTCGCTTGCGACGATACGCCCATGAAATTCATGCGCGGACTGCCGATGAAGCCTGCCACGAAACGGTTGTCCGGCGCGTGATAGAGCTGCTGCGGGGTTCCGACCTGCTCAATGCGACCGTGGTTGAGCACGACGATGCGGTCTGCCAGCGTCATGGCTTCCGACTGGTCATGCGTCACATAGATCATCGTCGTCTTCAAGTCGTTGTGAAGCCTTGCAATTTCCAGCCGCATCTCCATGCGCAGGTCCGAATCGAGGTTGGACAACGGCTCGTCGAAGAGAAAAATTTCCGGCTGGCGCACCAGCGCCCTGCCGATGGCGACACGCTGCCGCTGGCCGCCGGACAATTCCCGTGGCCGGCGATCCATGAGGTGATCGACCTTCAGCATGCGCGCTACGCTCAAAACCTTCTGGCTGACGGCCTCTTTCGCCATGCCGAGCGTTTCCAGTGCAAAGCCGATATTGCGGGCAACGCTCATATGCGGATAGAGCGCATAGGATTGAAAGACGAAGGCAACGCCGCGGCGCGAGGCCGGAACGTCGGTCACGTCGTCTCCGCCGATTGCAACAACGCCGTCAGTGGGCGCGACAAGGCCCGCCACGATACGCAGAAGTGTCGATTTTCCGCATCCCGAAGGGCCTACAAAAACCACGAACTCACCGTCGTCGATCTGCAGTTCGACACCTTGAATAACCGCGTGGGTGCCGAAACTTTTCGACACGGAGTGAAGGGAAACCGATGCCATTTTTCACCTGGGCTCGTCAAAACAGAAGGCGCGCGCCATGATCAGGGCGGCGACACAGAGGGCGAGAGCCGGTCCTTCAAGACCGCCTCTCGCATTCAAGCCAGGTTCAGCGGCTTTCCTTCAGTTTTTCCAGACGCGCTGCCAAGGTCTTCAGCCCCGATTTCACATCGCCGTTTCCTGACAACATGTCGTGGACGGTCCGATAGAAGGCCTGCGACACGCGGTTATAGCTGGTGCCGGTATAGCCGGAGGGACGCACGGCGCTATCGGCAAAGGCCTGCTGGTTATCCTTGAGGAAGGGGATGGTCGCCAGCACTTCGGGGTCGCTGTAGAGCGCCGGGATCGACGGATTGACGGCATCCTTCAGGGCGCGCTTCTTCTGCATGTCTGGGCCGGTGATGAAGTTGACGAAATCAGCGGCAACGCCCGGCTTGGCGCTATATTTGGAAACACCGTAATACATCGGGCCGAGGCAACCGCTGGATTTCTGGCCGGCACTGCCGACCGGCAGCGGCATTACGCCAACCTTGTCGATGACAGCGCTGCCTTCCTTGTGAGACGTGCCCCAGACATAGGGCCAGTTGCGGTGGAACACGGCATTGCCGGATTCAAACACGGCGCGCGAGGCTTCCTCGTCGTAGTTCAGCGTTCCCTCCGGGCTGATCGACCCGATCCAGCCTTTGGCCTTTTCGATGGCTTCGGCCGCCTTCGGATTGTCGATCGTCACCTTGCCGTCGTCGGAAATGATCGTGCCGCCGCCGTTCGATGCAATCAGTTCGATGGCATCGCAGGTCAGGCCTTCGTAGCTCTTGGCCTGCCAGGCGTAGCCCCACATCTCGCTTTTGCCGGCAGCACGTTCCTTGTCCTGGATTTCCTTGGCCGTTGCGGCCAGCTCATCCCATGTCTTGGGCTGCGGCTTGCCGTATTTCTCCAGAAGATCCTTGCGGTAGAACATCAGCCCGACGTCCATATAGGCCGGCATTGCCACCAGATGTCCGTCAAGCTTTGCGGCAGCAAGGGTGGAGGCAAAGTGTTTGTCCTGATCGGCTTGCGGGATCGTCGTCTTCAGGTCGAGCAGACCGTTCTTGAACATGCCGAGCCAGATGACATCGAGAAACAGCACGTCGATGTCGGTCGATTTTGCCGCCAGCAGCTGCTGATAAATCGGGATCGCGTCATCCAGAAGGGCGGGCATCTTGTTGATCTTTGCTTCGTTGCCCGTCTTTTCCTTCCAGGCATCGGCGACGCTTGTGCAAAGTTCGAACTCCGTCGGCGCGCAGAACACGGAAATCGTCTCGGCATGCGAGGTTCCGCTCCAGAGAGCTGCGGACAGCGCCAGGGCGGCAAGGCTCTTCTTAAACATGAATAGTTCCCTTGATTGTGATAGATCTGACATCTTCGGAACTCTCCGGTTCCCTGCGATAATAGGACTGGTTATGACCAGTCATGTCAACATAGGATGCGGAGGATTTTCGCGAGAGAATGCTGGGCGGACGTAAGGCCAAGGGGGAAAGCCGGATTTGAAGACGCGTGGGGCTGACGATGTATTGGTTTCAACACAGGGTGCGGTTGATCGTGGCGATCCACGCCCGCTGCACAAGCAGGTTTATGAGGCGTTGCTGGCGGCAATCAGCGATGGCAGGCTGCCCTTGCGGGGCAAGCTCCCTTCAGAGCGGGAACTCGTGGATCTTTACGCCGTCAGCCGCATCACCATACGCCATGCGATCCGCGAACTGATCCAGCAGGGTGTGGTGCATAGCCAGCCGGGCAAAGGGCTTTATGTCACGGAGCGTGGTGGAAGCTTTGAGCTGCAGGTTCTCAAAAGCTTTACCAGCATTGCGCTGGCCAATGGCAGAAATCCCGGCCACCAGTTGATCGAAGCCAGCCTTGTGCGCGCGCCTCTGGAGGTCAGTCGCCCCCTGTTTCTCGGGCCGGGTGCGGAAGTGGTGGTTTTGTCGCGCCTGCGACTGCTCGACAACATTCCGGCGGTCATCCAGACGGACTGGATCCCCGCCGCGCGGGTGCCTGGACTGCTGGACCTCGACTGGGGTGTTGCCAACCGCTCACTTTATGAGGAACTGCGCCAACGCTATCAGATCTTCCCTAAGCGAGGGCAAACGACGCTCAGCGCCCGGCTGGCAAGCGACAATGAGGCCCGCCTCCTACAGCTATCGCCCCCTGCCGCCGTGCTCACCGTCGATCAGATCGCCTTCGATGACCGGAACCGGCCGGTCAACATGACGGCGCTGGCGCATCATCCTCTGCGCTATCCCCTGACACTGCTGCAATCGGAAACCGGTGATTTCACCCAGTATTGACAAGGGCCTCGGTTGCGACGCGGGGGGTGGAGCAGCAGACCCGTTGCATGGTAATCCCCCCATTTTAACGGGCTCGATCGTAGAATTCACGCGGCCATTTTCAGTTACTGTGCCGGCGTTATGGCACCGATGCCCATATCGGGGCGTTCATTGTTGTAGGTCCAGAGCCACTGCGTGGCGAACTCCTGTGCCTCCTCGATACTTTCGATGATGCTCTGATCGAGCCATTCATGCCGGACCGTTCGGTTGTAGCGCTCGACATAGGCATTCTGTTGCGGCTTATGAGACATGCCCGCGCAGATGTCTCATTATACCCGCCTAGTCATCGCCTGGTAGTTCCGGGGCGACATCACGAGTCCCTCCGTCGAAGGTGGCAATCGACACGCTGGAGCGAGGTCCGGCATTTGCCCTGTCACCTGCTGCCTACTGTGGGCGCGGTCACCACCTGCTACCCTAAAACGTCTTGCGCCGCCGACGACGTAGGCCAGAAACGCAAAAATCCCGCAGCGTCTTGTGCTACGGGATTTGTGGAATATTTGGTTGCGGGGGCAGGATTTGAACCTGCGGCCTTCAGGTTATGAGCCTGACGAGCTACCGGGCTGCTCCACCCCGCGCCAAGAGCGTGCACTGATAGTTGCGACGCTTTAGAGACTTACAGCAAAAAGGCCGCTTTGAGCGACCCTTTTGTTATCGGCTGGGCCGTTAGTGTTTGTGACGAGAAGATTGGCGGATTTGCAAAGTTCAAACCGCGAGGTATTTGCGAGTGCAAAACCTGGGTATTTGCTTTCGCAAAACCCGACGGATTTGCAAGTGCAAACCGTGACAACATTGCCTTTAGCAGACCTGGCAGCGACCTACTCTCCCGCGTCTTGAGACGAAGTACCATTGGCGCAGGGGCGTTTCACGGCCGTGTTCGGAATGGGAACGGGTGCAGCCGCCCCGCCATGACCACCAGGTCAGCTAAGGGCAATGTGTTGAGAAGCTGGTAACTAGGGCTTAGCCAATAGGCAGTAGCCAATAGTTTTTTTTGAACACGTCTTTTTTCTTTCATGCGGCCGTATGAGCAGGTCACCCATACAGGCCTTTGGCCGTCGCCAATCGTTTGGCGCGCCGTCTGCAGCGTAGCATCCGAAGGATGCGACAGCGTGAAGACTGAAAGAGATGGCTCATCTTCGATGAGCATTATCAATGAGAACGATCAAGCCAATCGAGCTATTAGTAACGGTAAGCTTCATGCATTACTGCACGTCCACACCCGTCCTATCAACGTGGTCGTCTTCCACGGCTCTGATAGGGAATACTCGTTTTCAGGTGGGTTTCCCGCTTAGATGCCTTCAGCGGTTATCCCTTCCATATATAGCTACCCTGCTATGCCCTTGGCAGGACAACAGGTCCACCAGAGATATGTCCATCCCGGTCCTCTCGTACTAGGGACAGATCCTGTCAATATTCCTACACCCACGGCAGATAGGGACCGAACTGTCTCACGACGTTCTGAACCCAGCTCACGTACCGCTTTAATTGGCGAACAGCCAAACCCTTGGGACCTGCTCCAGCCCCAGGATGCGATGAGCCGACATCGAGGTGCCAAACAACCCCGTCGATATGGACTCTTGGGGGTCATCAGCCTGTTATCCCCGGCGTACCTTTTATCCGTTGAGCGATGGCCCTTCCACACGGGACCACCGGATCACTATGACCGACTTTCGTCTCTGCTCGACTTGTCAGTCTCGCAGTCAGGCGGGCTTATGCCATTGCACTCGACGACCGATTTCCGACCGGTCTGAGCCCACCATCGCGCGCCTCCGTTACTCTTTCGGAGGCGACCGCCCCAGTCAAACTACCCACCATACACTGTCCCGGATCCGGATGACGGACCGCGGTTAGACATCCATGACGATAAGGGTGGTATTTCAAGGATGGCTCCACGAGAACTGGCGTCCCCGCTTCAAAGCCTACCACCTATCCTACACATGCCGACACGAATGCCAGTGTAAAGCTATAGTAAAGGTGCACGGGGTCTTTCCGTCTGACCGCAGGAACCCCGCATCTTCACGGGGAATTCAATTTCACTGAGTCTATGTTGGAGACAGCGGGGAAGTCGTTACGCCATTCGTGCAGGTCGGAACTTACCCGACAAGGAATTTCGCTACCTTAGGACCGTTATAGTTACGGCCGCCGTTTACTGGGGCTTCGATTCAAAGCTTGCACCTCTCCTCTTAACCTTCCAGCACCGGGCAGGCGTCAGACCCTATACGTCGTCTTGCGACTTCGCAGAGCCCTGTGTTTTTGATAAACAGTCGCTACCCCCTGGTCTGTGCCACCCTGACATACTTGCGTACAGCAGGGTCACGCTTCTTCCGAAGTTACGCGTGCAATTTGCCGAGTTCCTTCAACATAGTTCTCTCAAGCGCCTTGGTATACTCTACCTGACCACCTGTGTCGGTTTCGGGTACGGTCTATAATGATGGAGCTATTTCCTGGAACCGCTTCCTCGCCCATCCAATCCAATAAGAATGAACAAGTTACGCAATCCGTCACTACCACCAGGCCCACGAATATTAACGTGGTTCCCATCGACTACGCATTTCTGCCTCGCCTTAGGGGCCGGCTAACCCTGCTCAGATTAACTTTAAGCAGGAACCCTTGGTCTTTCGGCGAGGGGGTCTCTCACCCCCTTTATCGTTACTCATGTCAACATTCGCACTTCCGATACCTCCAGAGGCCCTCACGGGTCCTCCTTCGCAGGCTTACGGAACGCTCCGCTACCACGTGCAGTAAACTGCACATCCTCAGCTTCGGTGCATGGCTTTAGCCCCGTTACATTTTCGGCGCAAAGACCCTTATTTAGACCAGTGAGCTGTTACGCTTTCTTTAAATGATGGCTGCTTCTAAGCCAACATCCTGGTTGTTTTGGGATCCTCACATCCTTTCCCACTTAGCCATGACTTGGGGACCTTAGCTGGAGGTCAGGGTTGTTGCCCTCTTCACGACGGACGTTAGCACCCGCCGTGTGTCTGCCGATTAGTACTCCCGGGTATTCGGAGTTTGGTTAGGATCAGTAAGACGGTGAGTCCCCATAGCCCATCCAGTGCTCTACCCCCCGGGGTATTCGATCGACGCACTACCTAAATAGTTTTCGCGGAGAACCAGCTATTTCCGAGTTTGATTGGCCTTTCACCCCTAGCCACAAGTCATCCCAATCTATTGCAACAGATGCGGGTTCGGCCCTCCAGTTGGTGTTACCCAACCTTCAGCCTGCTCATGGCTAGATCACTCGGTTTCGGGTCTAATGCATCTAACTGAACGCGCTATTAACACTCGCTTTCGCTGCGCCTACACCTACCGGCTTAAGCTTGCTAGATACACTAAGTCGTTGACCCATTATACAAAAGGTACGCAGTCAGGCTTTCGCCCTCCTACTGTTTGTAGGCATCCGGTTTCAGGTTCTATTTCACTCCCCTTGTCGGGGTGCTTTTCACCTTTCCCTCACGGTACTTGTTCGCTATCGGTCATGCACGAGTACTTAGGCTTGGAGAGTGGTCTCCCCATGTTCAGACAGGATTTCTCGTGTCCCGCCCTACTCTAGGACAATGCGTATTTTACGTGTACGGGGCTATCACCCGCTACGGCCGAACTTTCCAGATCGTTCCACTTTAGCTCACATTGCCACTGGCCTGGTCCGCGTTCGCTCGCCACTACTTACGGAGTCTCGGTTGATGTCCTTTCCTGCAGGTACTTAGATGTTTCAGTTCCCTGCGTTCGCTTCTAACCCCTATGTATTCAGAGTTAGATACCTTATCACAATGCTTGGAAACCTGGAGCGTCTTCGACGCAGGCAATAGCCAATAGGCAGTAGCCAATAGGATCTAAACCCTACTGCCTATTGCCTAATTCCTACTGCCTTGTGCGCCATCGGCGCACCAGATTTCCCAAGCATTTAAGGTGGGTTGCCCCATTCGGAGATCCATGGATCAAAGCTCATTCGCAGCTCCCCACGGCTTTTCGCAGCGTATCACGTCCTTCTTCGCCTGTGCATGCCAAGGCATCCACCAAATGCCCTTACGACACTTAATCGTTCTCATTGCCAATGCTCATCCATATGGAAAGCCAATAGCCAATAGGCATTAGCCAATAGGATCTAAACCCCACTGCCTACTGCCCAATTCCTACTGCCTCACCAAACCCAGTTACCTTTTACAACCGGGCTATTTCAGATGCCATCGACGTGTTCGACAAGTCTGCTTTATTGGAGC